>OY821326.1:0-2412968 GCA_963682045.1 Synergistaceae bacterium | reverse complement strand
GCAGGGATACAAATCATGCATGGCGATGCTCAAGCTTGCGGATAAATATTCAGCCCTGCGTCTAGAAGCATCATGCGTGAAAGCCCTGTCGTTTACTTCCTGCCCAAGCCTCAAGAACATACAAGCTATTCTTGTTTCAGGTCAGGACAAACTTACACAGAGCACAGGCAAAATTGAGGATTCAGCAACAGGCGACACGATCCAATATGGTTTTACACGCGGGGCCGGATATTACAGGAGGAACGGATAATGCTGGATGATAACACTATATCCAAACTGCATGAGATGAGGCTTTCTGTTATGGCTCAGTCATTTAACGAACAGATTAAGAATGGTTGCTTTATCGAAATGTCGTTTGAAGAACGTTTCGGCATGCTTGTGGATTCAGAATGGGCCGTACGCAAGAGCAACCGTTTGATGCGGTTGATACAGAAAGCTAATTATTCAATTTCAGGTGCGTGTATTGAAAATATTGAATATCATCCAGACAGGAAGCTGGATAAAACTCAAATAGCAAGGTTGGCCACATGCACTTATATTGAGGAAAATCATAATCTGCGTGTTCTTGGCGCAACCGGCAGCGGAAAGACTTTCATTGGTTGTGCTCTTGGCATGGCGGCTAATCGTAATTTCTATTCCTCAAAATATATACGCTTGCCAGAACTGTTCGCAGAGCTGGCTATAGCAAGAGGTGACGGCTCATATCGCAAGGTTATTAAACAATACAAGCAGGTAAAGCTTCTTATCATGGACGAATGGCTGCTGTTCCCTCTGAAAGAAAACGAGGCGAGAGATCTGCTTGAAATTGTAGAAGCACGGCACAAAAGGGCGTCGACTATATTTTGTTCCCAATTTGATGTAGCGGGATGGCATCTCAAAATCGGCGAACCAACTTTGGCCGATGCTATATGTGACAGGATAGTACATGATTCATATACAATCATGATCGAAGGCGAATCAATGCGTAAGAAGAAAGGGATAAAGACCAAAAAGTAAAGTTACTGGCCCGGGGGATTTTCCTCCGGGCAATTTTGCCATGTTCAATTGACACGGACGGGGTGTTCAATTTCACCCGGAGATGGTGTTCAACTCCTAACGGACAAGGTGTCTATTTTGAGTGGAATATGCACTATGCCTACTGTTACACTTTTTGATTGCGTTTCGTTACACTTTTATTATGCATTAAACAGCCAAGCTTTAAGAGTGTTAAAACAATCCTCTCTACCGGTCAGGATAAAATAGAAATCGAGACTTCGCCTATAGGATTCGAAGATAAAAACAATTCTGCGGAAGAATATAGCTTTACCAGAGGGGCAGAATATTATGGGAGGAAGAAAATATGACAAACGAGGCGACATTAAGAAAGCTTATGGAGATGCATCTTTCAGCAATGGCTGAATCTTTTAGAATGCAACTTCACGATCCTTCATATTCCAACCTCTCATTTGAGGAACGATTTGGTATTTTGACCGACACTGAATGGACAAGCAGAAAAAGCAATAGTATTATGCGGCTAATAAAGAAATCAAAATTTGATCAGCCTGGGGCTAGCGTTGCTGACATAAACTACTCAGTCCGCAGGGGGATATCACAACCACATATTTCTTCCCTTGCCGAGTGCAACTACATTGAAGAAAACCACAACATTATAATTATGGGGGCCTCGGGAACAGGCAAATCCTATATAGCCTGTGCTCTTGGCTTTGAAGCATGTAAGCGGCTCTACAGTGTAAGATATGTACGTCTGCCGGAGCTGCTGACTGATTTTGCAATAGCACGTGGGGAGGGCGTCATCAAGAAATTATTGAAATTTTATGCCAATGTAGATCTTCTTATATTGGACGAGTGGATGTTGGTTTCTTTGAAAGAAGGAGAGGCCCGCGATCTTCTTGAAATTATCCATGCCAGGCATAAACGTGCGTCGACCATTTTCTGTTCACAATTTGATCCTGCAGGATGGCATATGAAAATAGGTGAACCTACTTTGGCAGATGCGATCCTTGACAGGATCGTGCATGACTCCCATATACTTGAACTAAAATCGGGCAAGGAAGAGTTATCCATGAGGGAAATTTACGGACTTAAAAGCAAGAAATAAGCATAAGAATCAGGGGTGTCGATGGATATTTTCACGATGCCCCATCATCCAAACAAAACAAATTCATCACCTAAAGATTACTTGCTATGGCTCATGTACCGGAATACTGGCTCATTTTGTACTGGACAGATGGTTCTGACTCGCCGGAACGACGGCTCTTAAGAAGAGGTATATGCAACGCGGAAAGGGTGTTCAATTCAAGCGGACGATGTGTTCAATTTGACACGGCATATTCACCGATTAAGTTGAACACCTATTCCGCTTCAACTTAACATAGTTACCGCATAAATTGTGCATTCCAAGAAAACAAGCTTTGATTCTGTAGCCCCAAAATACCGTTCGAAATTTTTACTTATTTGTTGTAGTTTTTATGGCACTTTCTAACGTTTTGAGAATTTCATTATCTTCGTCAGAAAGCTCTTTTTCTATTGTTTTTAACCTATCAACACACTGTTTAAAATCAATAAACCTAACTAGATATTCAATGTCAAGATTGAATACCCTACGTACAGAACGGAGCGATTTTTCTCCATAAACAAGTGATCCACTTCCACATGCTCGAAGAAATAAAAGCATATTTTCATCTGAATCAATTTGTCTCTTGCAATATTCCTTGGCTTCTGCCATTCCTCCAAGAATCTCCCAAGCTGATAAAACACTTGGTAAACATTGCGGTATCCAGTATGGCTCGTTATTAATTGTGTCTGTGATTTTTTCTCTTATCGACTCAATTAGGATATTCTTGACATCATCTGAAACAACCTTAACATTTTCACTCTTTTCAAGTGTTTTCGGTTGCTTTAATAGCAAACCTGAAATTGTAAGGATAGGAATGGTAAAAGCTCTTCCTTCTTTTATTGATTTTGTTAGAACATCTTTATATTCTCCTGTACCAATAAGTTGAAGCATTTCAAGGGCTAAATCTCGGACTTTCCAAAAGAACCATTGAAGATCAGAATCCTCAATAAGACTATCTCCAATATCGAAAAATGCTGAAACAAAACTATGAACATTGTCTTTGGGAATATCATTTAGAGACTGTGATAACCTTTCAATAGCCTGTTCCAATTTGTTCCCTGAAGCACTTTTGTATTGCAGTAAGCGGGATGCAATTTCATCTGATGAACAGGAAAAAAGTCTTTTTATTTGTAAGCGTCAAATATCCCGGACCTAGATATAATCCAAGGACCAGGATATTATTTTTTTGTACAAAAGACAAGCGGCATGACAGGGTCTCAATCGTTACTCTCTTAGAGGGGCCGTTTTTATGTTCCGGGTGGAAGGCGTAAGCTGTCGGGCAGATTCTTGCTCCATGGCAGCAGCGTATGGTAGTTTTCTTTTGGAATGTTGGGCATCGTCTCAAAGATGTATTTGAGATATTCAAAGGGTTTGAGCCGGTTTTCTTTTGCTGTCTCAATTATGGAGTAGATTATTGAGCTGGCCTTTGCTCCTTTGGGAGTACAGCAGAAGAGCCAGTTCTTTCTGCCTATAACAAAGGGTTTTATACTGCGCTCCGCTCTGTTGTTGGAGACCTCCAGTCTTCCATCAAGATAGAAGGTCTCAAGATATGGTCTCTGTCCCAGCGCGTACTGCAGGGCTTTGCCAAGTGCGGATTTCGGCAAAGCAATGGTGGAGGATGCCCATGTAAAGAAGGCCTCAGAGACAGGTTTGCTCTGTTCAAGACGTTTTTTATGACGTTCTTCTGAAGAGAGTTGCTCATATTCACGTTCCAGAGCAAATAATCTGTCGCAGAATTCAAGTCCTTTCTGCGAAGCACTGTTTGTCTTTTCTTCAGGAGGGGCGGCCTGTGCCGCCTCGTAAAATTTTCTTCTCGCATGGGCCCAGCAGCCGCAGAGGCGGATGCCTTCCTGCAGTCTCTTATATCCCGAATAGCCATCTGTATTGAGGTATCCTTTGAAGTTTTCCAAAAATATTCTTGGATGGGCGCTCGATCTGGTCTCCTGGTATTCATAAAGGACCGCAGGTGTTTCTGTATATCTTCCGGTGCGGTAGAGCCACATGAATGATTCCCTGCCCGGAGATCTGCCCGGTTCCTTTAGTACCTGTACCACAGTCTCATCGGCATGAAGTATTTCTTCTTTAAGCAGACTCTCTCTCATCTGTTCGTACAAAGGTTCAAGCCAGTCCGAAGATGCACGAATGAGCCAGTTTGCCATGGTCTGGCGGCTAAGAATGAAGCCGTCATTAAGGAACGACATTTCCTGACGGTAAAGCGGTACCCCGTACATGTATTTCTGTACCATGATGTGGGCAATGGAGGCTGCCGAGGCAGCGCTGCCTTTTATTGCAGCTTCGGGCATCGGAGCCTTTATGACCGGAACTTTTGTGTTTTCATGTTCGCAGCGGCGGCAGGAGTATACTTCCCGTTCGTGCTCAACAACCTTCACCTGCGCCGGGATTATCGTAAGTTCGCGTCTCTTCTCATGTCCCATGATGTGCATAGTGTCTCCGCATTCAGGACATATACGATCCTCTTCCGGGATTGAGTGCAGTACCTTCTCTACAGGGAGTGAATCGAAATTCTCCTCGCCCGTACCTGTGCAGCTGCGCCTGTGTCTGGTATAAGTTATCTCTTCAACAGACGGTTCAGGTTTCTTTAGTTGGGCTTCATTTTCCGTCTCATCGAAGACAATTAGTATCTGCCGCGAGTCAGCATCTGTCTTTTCGCTCGACTGACCAAACTGGCGGTGCTGGTTCAGACGGAAACACTCTTCATAGTACGCAACAAGTTTTGCAAGCTCAGAGTTCTTATCCTCGAGCTCACGGCGTTTCGCCTCAGATTCCTCGTATTTATTCTTCATTTCTTCCAGTTCAAATATGACATTTTTCATAGTGAGATTATACAGAAAAAAGCAGCATAAATCCAGTCATATAAAGGATTCACAATTCAGACTATTACGTTATACTGATAGTCCGTTAAACACCTCATCCATTGCAAGCCTGCGGCGAAGTTTCGTTCCCGCAAGCAAGCAGGAAAACTCATCCCCACTCAGAACTATCTTCTTCACCGTACCCTCTTTAGGCCATGGGAAGGTTCCCTTCTCAAGACGTTTCTGATATAGCCAAAAACCATCATTATCCCACTCCAAGATCTTTACCCTATTATGGCTGCGGTTGCAGAAGATAAACATTGCAGAATCAAATGAGTCGCAGATATTCTGAAGGTTCACAATGGCGGCAAGGCCGTCTATTCCTTTGCGCATATCAGTAGAGCCACAGATAAGATAAATCTGTTTGCCATTGTGATCGAACATAAAAAGTCCCCCTGACTGTTACGTTACTGGGGGACTTTAGACGTTTGATATTATTTTAGGTAGGTACGGAAGGTTTGACGCTTACTTTTATTTCAGATTTTGGAACCATTGAATCAGGAAGAGCAAATTTAAAATAAACCGGCAATATTTCTTGATGGCAAATTCTCAGCTCGTTTGCCCACTCTTTTATATCATCAGCGTTAAAATGAATGCCTTTTAAGCAAGGGAAAATCGTCCGCATAAGGCCTTGGGTATTTACCCTTATTTTTTGTGGAAGACTTTTTACCCAATCCTCTTCAAAAGTTTTTTTAATTTCTTCATCCATGTCTGGTTGTCCAGTATTACAAAACTCCATCTTCGTAAATTGATCAGGATAGTCTTTTATCTTTGAATATAGTGTTGGAATGAATATTCTAATTGCTTCAATTGCAATAAAATCGACAGTATTAACTTCACCTTTAACGGCAGGGTAAGTGACTGAAATAGCATTTGTAAAACGGAAAACATCTCTTGGCGACTCAAATAAAAACTTCATATCGCTATAGATTTCGTTCCAATATTCTTGATTTTGTTCATGATAAAGGGTTTCCTCAACAATTTCCTGAAGACGTCCGATCAGCATGTTTGATATTTTCACCTTATCAATTATTGGCATCACAAACTCGACTTGGACGATTTTTTGCAAAAATCGTTCCCCATCAGCTACATTTTTGTAATTTAATTTGTTTGTTAACGCTGAACCAACTATTTCTTTGTCAAAAGCCATTAAATAGATGACATTGGGAAAATCCGCCAGAGCCTTAATAACTGTGAAAAGTTCATGTATTTCATCTGGATTCAAACGGTCAATATCATCAACCATAACAAGGATTTTCCCATTATGTTCAGCTAGTAGTTTACTTATATCGGTTTTTAACTTTGGTATGTTTGGAGGACATGCAATTGTTGAAATGGCTTTCCCAAATACTTTTCCGCATCCTGCAGTAACTCCAGTCAGGTCTGCAATACGGCCTATTCCTTCTGCATATTTGTGCATTAATGTCCTGATTTTCTTACACACATTACCATCTGGAGAGAAAGCTAGTCCAATTTGATCTATTAAGTCGCGTGAAAGATCTTCTCTTCCGGAGAACCACCATGGATTAAATCTAACAATTGTAATAGGTTTTTCTTTTTTAGTGAGAGCATGTTGAACAAAGTTTAGCAAAGTTGACTTGCCTGTACCCCATGGACCATACAGTGCAATAACCAAACCGTCTGCAGGTTGGCAATTATAAATACCTTCAGCCAATGTTTCAGAAAAAGGATAATAACCGAGCAAATCTTCCTCTTCGGGGTTGTTGCCTTTACATGGCATGTCTGGAGAGATCCAAACCATTAATTTTCCTCTTTTCATTAATCAGAATAGCTGAACGTAATATAATCAACTCACATAGGAATTATAGTAAGCACAGGTTTAATAATTTATTTTTTCCCTTATATCAAAATTTGGTGCCGTAAACTATGTTTCTTCTGCCATTTCTGAATCCTTTTGCTAACATATTTATTACGTTTGTTTATTTACTAAATAATTAGGACTTGCTTATTCTAAAGTACCATTTTTCCATAATATTTGAATTTCCGCTGTTTGGTGTTGGTTTTGCTTGTTCAAATGTTGTCAAAGTAGGTAGATTTATTGCTGTACCAAAAACAAGAGCGTACCCACGTCTCAAGTACGTTATTCTATCTACAATACCTTGATTAACATAGGGGACCATTCTCGAAATATACTGTATGTCATCTGGATTTTGAATCTTGTGAATAATAAAATTACTACATTGAGATACTACAGTTTTTGAAAGTTCACTTGGACGTTGAGAAGAAATGACCATTAAAAGACCGTACTTTCGACCTTCTTTTGCTATTCGTTCAAAAATATTATAGCCCAGCACTCCATAATCCATGTCAGTGTGGATAAAGCGGTGTGCTTCTTCAAGAACAAGGTTTATAGGCATTGCATTGCGAGGTTTTAGCTTTCTAATGTGGTCAAATAACATTTTAGAAAACACTTTTGTTACAACTTCGGTTGCTGTGTCATCTAAACTACTTATATCAATATTTAATAACTGAGTATCACCAATGATATTATTAATATAATCTTCTAACGATGAAAAATTAGTTTTTGTAAAAAAACTTCCTTGCTCACTCTCAGATAGATGTTTCAATCGGGTTACTAGCATAGACGTATACTCATGGATTCTCGAAGAATTGATACTGCCTTCATAAAGAACCGCAAACTCGACTGCTTCCACAAAACGCTCCAATGAGTAAGGTGTCATGCATCTATTTTTAAATAGTTCGTTAATATTTGGTAGTATTAATGTATCACAGTATTCAATTAGACTTTGAGGTGCAAACATTTTTGAATAAGCGATGCTGATCGCTTTTGAGATAGTTACTGTGTTTGGTGTGATATTCTGACTGCCGCTTACAATATTAACATCGGTATCTCTATTTGCTGGAATAGTTGTAGTTAGAGAAATACCATCGGTTTTAAATTTGCTCAATGTCATTAGGATTTTTGAATTGTGTACTGTGGGAGTTTCGTTGCTCAATAATATATCTTTAATGACCGATGCTACAATGTGATTTTTAATTTTTAGGGACTCTTCATTGGGGCCATTCGTATCAAAGATGTGAATTATATCCAAAGCTCTACTGATAATTGGGACTTGCGTTTTTTCTGAAGCGTGGAGCAAAATTGCCCAATCATCAACGCTTAATGCCCATACAGGAATTTCAATCCTAAGGTCAGCGTCTATTGCTGTACTAAGAAATTTAACACATATGTCAGTATTTGTTTCTGGTATGCTTTTGAAAGCTGCTTCGTATTCTCCATTTGAATCAAATACTATAAATTTTGCGCCTTGAGCAGAAGGATCTTTTCTGGAGAATACACTCTGAATAATATGTGCAATAGTATTAGATTTACCAGAACCGGTATTCCCAAATACAGCAAAATGAAACCCAAAAAACTCGTTAAGTTTGACTTTTACTTCGTATTCAGGGAAGATAACAGATGTGCCAATTGGCATTACTTCAAGCGTTTTTTTATCTTCAGAACTTATTCCAACCTCGTTGCTTGTGTTTAGCATAAGCTGCAAATCAGATTCACTTATTATCTTTATTTCAGAAAAAATTGGAGGCATTTTGGTAACACCGAAGTTAAATATTTTATTAGAAATTTCACCGATCAAACTTATTCTTAAATATCTACTGCTTCCAACTTTTTTCAAATGTTCAGAAGCCATTTCATTTCTTTCGTCAACGGCGATAATCTCTGCGATAATTCGTCTATTTAAATCATCGATTGCAACATAGGAACCAATTTCTCCAACAAAACGTATCCCATCGTAATTACAGATATAACTACCTAAATCACTTGAAATTTCAGCAATAACGTTATTGTGACTTATTGTCACTATGCGCCCAATTACACGGTCATTCATTGTAATTACCATCGACAGTGTCATTACTGTTATTTTCCCCTAATAGAAAAATCAGTTTTCTAATAGAGCTTTTAATAGCCATTTCTTCTCGTTGTCCATCATCTAACAGTGGTAGTGCCTTTTCAACGAGGTTTTTAAAATAATGGATATTCTCAGGACCAGGCGAATTAATAATACATATTCTATTGTCGCCAATTTCTTTTAGCTTATTAATCATCGCTGAATCGCCAAAAATAACAAGGTGAAAATCATAGACAGAGAGGGCGTTAAGAATAAGTCTGTTAATATGCTCATCGCTGAAGCTATAACCCATTGTAATTAAGATTGAATTTCGCTTTAGCAGATTATTTTGCATCATTCTAAATAAATCTGAGTAGGGTGTCATTAAAGTTGAACGGTCTTTTTGCGGGGTTGGGTATATCATTAATGAGTCAAATTGTTTTCTATTGCGTATCAAATCAATGTCTTTTTCAAGAATACGTGGCATATCAGTAGATAGATTATCTTCCTTGATCCAGTTAATTGAGCCGTGTATCTTGTATAGGTTAATGAAATTACTAACACTTTTCCATACATCGTGGCTTAAATTTAGATTTTCAACCACAACATAATTATAAGAATTTGGGTTAAAGGCCCTTCTAGTGCTGCCTAAAAATCCATTATTGTACATAAAGCCTAAATCGTCCAAAGCAGTTTCATTATATAAATCATAATTTGTCGTATACACATTTACAGGAACTTGACGTGTTTTTTTAACAATGCGTGAATAAAATTCTTTATAAAGCTGAAGCAGATCTATGCATTGTTGAGGATTGCAAACCTGATTAAAAATAAATTCGTTGATTATTTTTATTTTGCCATTGACAGTTTTTCTTTTTTTTTCAGATGTAATATTTCTTATTGATACCAAATGGTTTATCAGTGCCTCAAGATTATCTGGAAATCTATCAATTGCTTCATTCTTGGAGTCAATCTTAAAATCTGGATATGTTTCGTAAAAGATTTTGGCAAGCTCTTTCATCGTTGGTATGGCCTTTTCACTACCATCTTCCGTACAATAGCTGGAGCATCCAGCACCCATCAAAAAATTAAGGTTCTCAATCTGCAAGCATTGAGATATTTCTTTTCTAAGTTCCTCTACCGAAATCAGTTTTACATTATTTCCTTTAGTTAAGGTAACATTTTTTTCTTGTGTATTTGTCATTTGCTGTATTCCTTCTTCTTATTTTGATATATTTATAAATATTATTTTAATAATTATCGTCAATGTTAAATAACTTACTAACACTAATAATCATAGATAGAGTCCTCAACTAAAATAAAAGCCCCATATACTTATAGAATACACATTACTTTCGCTTCAGGTCTGTATAGTCTTTTTATAAATAACGCCATTGCTTTCATATATAATGGTTTCTATCTGTTTTTTATTCGAACCTACTAGAATTGCCAAGCGTCACGACGAAATTAAACATATTCTCTCTCCCTTTTTATAATGCAATCGTACAAGGTTTCATTTATGAAGTTTGAGATAGAAGAATTTTGGTCTTGATAGACACAGAGCAAGAAGCTTTTGTCTTCGTGCATGGGGTCAAACTTTAATTCTGCAAGGAGTTGGTAGTAGAGATGTATGTGTTTCTTCAGACAAAGTCCGAATGAAGCAACTTTCCTGAAGTCTATTTTGGCATAGGAGGTGTATGAAGACCTTTCGATGATAAGAACGATGTAGTCTTTTATTCGGACATAAAAAGTATCCATCAACTTCCTCCTCATTTATAACATCGCGAAACAAACAGAGAATGTTTGATAAATCGATTGCTGGAAAGAAATTGTTAATATGTCGAATTTAAGAATGACCATTTGATTGTACATCAATTTTTATTAATTGTAAGCCTTTTCTCTTTTTTGTAATAATATTTTTTGATAGTTCCTCAACTTTGTAACATTAATTACCCAAAATAGCAAAAAGGCTATTTTTCATACCGCCGCTGGGAATGTGCCCCTGCCCCACTATTTTGCAGCCGGGTAAAATGATCAAAAAAAAACAGGGTTGTCCTCGAAGCTACGATTCTTCTTGGACGACCCTGTTTAAGAAAGGGAAATCAAATTGGATAACCAAGTTGAGTTCCAAAGGTAGTTTGGTAATTATAGCTTGCATTGCTGATATTCTCAAGGCGGGCGAGATCGGCAAGAAGCTCGGGGAGCTGCAATTACCGGCGGTTTTTAATTGCTGAGGCTGATTTTTGAAACTTACTGCAACTTTAGGAGGTAATTGCATTAAAATGCTATAGGCTTTTCGATCTCCATCAATTCATAAACCGTGTTGAATGTCCGATAGGCGTAAATGTTGCAGACAGTGGAAATTATAAGGACTATCATTGAAATAATAATGACTGCCCTGTAGATTTTCTCTTTCTTCTCCCACGCGAGATCTTCAAACTTTTTCATTAAGCACTCCCCTTTCTGTTTTCTGTAAGCCTAAAATCCCCCGTTTTGCAAAAGGAAATCCCCAGAATTGCAAAACAGCCATTTTTCATCCCGCCACTGGGAATTTGCCCCTACACCACTATTCCGCAGATGTGTGAAATGTTAAAAACTATGATCAGTATTTTGGCAAAAAAATCGGGATCAATTAAATGAGAGGTTTAATTGGTCCCTGGTCCTTAGAGGAGGATTATTGCGGAAATCCGCAACTAACCTTCGTTACAAAAATATTATACGCTCTACGACCGGACCTTTCAAGGAACATAGGTCGCAGAGTGCTTTTCTCGAATCATTGCAGAATTGTAAAAAAGTCGCTATTGCAAAAGTGTTTGTTGCAAGCTAAAAATCCCCGGTTGGGGTTGCGGACAAAAAGCCGGTTTTTCAGTTTTCGGTCACACGAGTAAAGCTCACTTTTTTTTGCCGGTAGATTTAAATTGGTGGTTTCATATCCCGCTTCACCCCAACTTATACTGTGGGAATGTCCACCGTCAGCTCACCAAGCTGTGTTTAAAGGGCAATCCTAGATTTTGTGTAAGGTCCTAACAGGTGCAAAATGAAGCGCTTGAAATATGGGTCCGGTGCTGTTTTTCAGCGATGACTAAGTAAAGAACCGATAGGACAAAACCCATGTCAATTATTATAATTCCTAAATTTTCAATTTTGCACGAGATATTGTATACTAAAAAAGTACTGTTCAAATGTTGATTTCATGTTTGTCAACATGGTCTTTTCATCTTCCGCTTCATTAACTTAGGGAATAAATTTAATTTCTCAAGAATCACAACACATAAAAACACGAATATAATATCTTAGACAGAGCATATTAATATCTTGCGGGCAATTTATGCAACGATGTTTTTGTTGCCTGTTATTAATTATATTCAGAAATTGCGCAAAGGGTGTTCTGCCATGGGCTAGAGCAATGGCAACAACTGAATGCAAAATTTGTGGATTGGCAGATTGCACGAATAACTGTCTATTTCTGGTTGTTTTTCTAAGTATGGCTGGCTGGGCTAAATCATAGCGGGATCTGTTGCGTGGTCCCATGTGCAAACGTATGCTAATACGTTATTCAGTCAGAAGTTGTGATTGGATTTTTAATGATGTGGGTTTTGACAAAACTGCCGTCATTTCAAACAACACAGATTGCGTTCCAACCAAAAATTGAGGAGGCAAAGACATTATGAACGGGAGAATAGCTGAGGTAAAAGCTTTGGAAATACTTGATTCCCGTGGGAATCCTACAGTGCGTGTGCAAGTTCGACTGGTTTCAGGTGTGACAGCAGAGGCTTCAGTTCCTTCAGGAGCTTCCACCGGGATAAATGAAGCTCTGGAACTGCGGGACGGAGACAAGAAAAGATATGACGGAAAAGGCGTTCTCAACGCTGTTCAAAATGTAAACGAGGACATTGCCAAAGCGTTGGTCGGGATGAACGCAAATGAACAAAGAAAAATTGATGAAACTATGATTGCATTGGATGGAACACCAAATAAGGCAAGATTGGGTGCAAATGCTATTCTTGGCACTTCCATGGCTGTCGCCAAGGTGGCAGCTATAGATGCAGGAGCGCCCCTATATTCATATCTGGCTGCCGGTCATGCTATGCGTCTGCCAATGCCGATGATGAATATTCTCAACGGGGGAATGCATACCGACAATAGCGTGGATTTTCAGGAATTTATGGTCATGCCGCTTGGGGCACCAACCTTTGCCGAAGCACTGCGGTATGGAGCGGAAACCTTTCATACTCTGAAAAAGATTCTTAAGCAACAGGGATATGCGACCAGTGTAGGAGACGAAGGCGGTTTTGCCCCTAATTTAAAGAGCAACGATGAGGCGTGCGAACTAATCATCGAAGCGATTCAGCGTGCCGGTTATACGCCGGGCAAAGATATTGCGTTAGCTCTTGATCCGGCTGCCAGTTCATTTTATGAAAATGGCAGATACAATTTGACAAAATCCGGGCAGGGGCAAAAGACCGGCCGGGAAATGACGGAGCTTTATCGGTTATGGGTGAAGAAATATTCAATTGTTTCAATCGAGGATGGCCTAGCAGAAGATGACTGGGAGGGGTTCCGCGAACATACTGAAGCCTTGGGTGAGCATATTCAAATCGTGGGCGATGACCTTTTTGTAACCAATACCCATTTCATAGAACGAGGAATAAAAGAAAAGAGCGCCAATGCTGCGTTGATAAAGCTTAACCAGATCGGCACTGTTACAGAGACAATCGAATCGATAGAAATGTGTCGTAAGGCCGGCTGGGGTTATGTTATCTCCCACCGTTCCGGCGAAACAGAAGATACATTCTTGGCTGACTTTGCTGTGGCTATGGGCGGTGGGCAGATTAAGACTGGTTCAGCCTGTCGCAGTGAACGAATTGCCAAATATAACCGACTCCTGGAAATTGAAGATGAATTGGGAGCGAATGCTATGTTTTCTAATCCGTTGGCCAGATAGAAAAAAAGATGTCAGAGTAAGCTAGTAGTAAGAAAAGCGCTAGGTTCAACTTTTGCCTATATTCCAGCGGACTCATTCGACCAGGGGGGATTTTTGGCTTGAAAAAAACAGGCACCTAGTCCCATGGGTTAGATGCCTTTAATACAAAGTTAATGTGGTGATATTACCCCTTATGGTTTTTTATTTGTTTTTCAGCTTCTTCTTTACTTAATCCATATAACTCTTGAAGTTTACCGGCTAATTTTTTAGTATCACCCTTAATTACATCAAGGTCGTCATTTGTCAGCTTACCCCATTTTTTCTGTATCTCACCTTTTGTCTGTTCCCATTTTCCTTCTAAAATATCCTTATTCATTGTAATTTCTCCTTCTTATATCTATCCTTAATCAAACTATCATTTTGATAGAAGTTTTCATTCACTATTACGCTATTATTTCTCTCGTCAACGAGCACTAATATATTGCCCTCATTTATAAAATTTTGATATTCTTTGGCGTCTGCTTCACTAAAGCCAAATTCAATTAAAGCTCCTGAAACTCCACCAACCGCTCCACCAGCCAGTATTGCAGCTAGGGTCACTGCTATTGGGCCGGTTGCTAACAATGGACCTATTCCAGGTATTGTAAATACACCGAATTCAACCAACAAGGCTGCAATGCCGCCTAACATACCCCCCGCAAGTGCTCCGGCTGCGGCCCCAGTAGTAGCTTGGGTCTCAACATGTACATGGGTTATATCTTCAATTCTGTCCAACTTACCTCTCTGTTTTGCAATGACTGAAATATCCTCGCTGGCATATCCGTCCATTTTAAGTTTTTTAATTGCAAAAATAGCTGATTCTTCAGTTTTAAAAACTCCGACTAACTTATTATCCATTCATATTCCTCCTTTAAAAAAAATTTGAATGAGAATTTTTTAGCAGTGAATAGTTTTTAGCGTATTGTAGCGAGGCTCCTTAAATTGATCATACTCTTTTAATTTATTATAAAAACAGTACTTGTAGCAAGTTGTTACTCCGCTATTAAAATAATTGTATAGTCAGATACCTTAAACTATAACTATATCTTCTTTTTTTTATTTTTCTTTTGATAGCTTGAACTTTGCTTCATGTATTAATTAACAGTTCCTGGTTTTAATGCTCCATATAATAGGGTAACCAGCCTTTGCAAGTTAATACTCCAAAACCATGTCTCTAGGCATTTTCTGCAAATTATTATTACTTTTTGAAAAATACAAATAAAATTCCGCATTGACAAGCAAAAAGAAAGTCTTTGTGGAGAATATCCAAATGTTTTTACCGGAGAAACCCATTATAAAACTCTTTTTTCAAAAGATTCTGTTTCGTATGTCCCCACAAATCGTCGGTTGGGATTTGACCCAAAGGCTGGCATGTCTAAACTCTGACCTATAACTTTTATCTAGTCGGAGAACACCAGTGGGGTCAGATCTACACATTTGACAAAATGTGGATAATTGACAGGGGTGCTAACCTTGGGAAAATGATAGAGAGGTAAGGGGCGCCATGTAATGGGCAAACGGAGTAGCGAACTCTAAGATGTTTTTTTAACTTGCTACAGGGATTCCATATTGTGAACAAAATCCAAAGTTGGCGGTATACTTTAAAAGGATGTTTGTCGCAGGATCATAAATCGCTTGAATACATCCTCGCTGATGAGATTAATTGACCTGCTTGGCAGACGAAACTGAAGCGAGAAAATATATAGGAGGCTCTAAGACCACCATTGGGGGGTCAGACCTACACATTTGACATATTTAGTTAACCCTTGGAAAATACGGTTTGGGCTTTTGTTTATTAGAGCAGTTATAAAGGGTGCAAAAACTTGGCCGGGCCTTTACGTATCGAATGTCGAGGGTCCAGGGTCAGACCTAAACTATTCGGAAATCTATCCCTCATAATGAAGAGATCCCAAAAGATTGACTTGTACGGTTATTTGCCGTACAATTTGAAGGTGCATAGTGCATGCAATACGATAATATTTGGGGGAACGAGCCATGGAGACATGTATTAAAAACAGAACAAGTAAAAAGGAGCGGATCGAGGCGAGGATACCCGGGGATGTAAAGGACCTTATCTTGGCGGCAGCTAAGCTGGAGAGTCTCAGTTTAAGTGATTTTGTTATCTCTTCTGCCTTGTCTGCAGCGAAAAGTGTCCTAAGGGATAATGCGATCCTCGAGCTCAGCACGAAGGATCAGGTGCTGTTTGCCCAAGCACTGATAACTCCTCAGGCGCCAAAAGATGCTCTCAGGGAGGCAGCGGAGCGCTTTGCCCAAAGGAAAAACAGCTAGGTGATGAGTGCACGGGACAATTTGGACTATAAGATAGAACCATGGTCCGGAAAACTAAAAGAATTTAGAGACAGTTTTGACTGTGGGGCAGATGATCTGAACTCATGGTTGAAAAAACAGGCATCTCAGGATATTGATAAAAGAGCCTGCGCTCTGTTCACAGCACTTAGCCCCGGAAAAGATCATATTGCCGGTTTTTATACTCTGTCCATGTATTCGGTCTATCTTTCAGATATTCCGGATCATATACGAAAAAAACTTCCTAAATACCCACATATACCTGCCGTTTTACTCGGCAGGCTTGCTGTTGATTTGAGGTTTCGTGGAAAAGGAATTGGCGAGCTTCTGCTGCTTGACGCTATGAATAGGGCTCTCGATAGTCAGATCCCATGGTGGGCTATGGTCGTTGATTCAAAAGAAGGATCGATCCCTTTTTATCTCAAGTATGGATTTTGCAGCTTCTATGACACAAAAAACAAACTTTTCCTTCCTTGTGCGACGATCCGTGAAGCATTTGAAAAAAACGCAACAGGGGTCAGACCTACATATTTGACATAATACCCTGTTTCAATAAAAATTGAATCTGTTTATTGTTTGAAAATACAGCAATCAAGGAGGCGAAAACATGGCGAGGCCCTTGCGGATAGAATATCCGGGAGCTTTTTATCATGTTACCTCAAGGGGATTGCACGGGATCAGACCTACATAATTGACATAAGGGCTAAATGTGTTGAGCGGAGGGTTTAATCATAAGCCTTTAATTTTTTAACTTCATCATGCAGTTCATCAAAGTCTGAAGTGATCATTCTTCTCTGCTCGTCAAATTTGATATACTCTCCAACAGCAAGCGCATCAGCAGCTTCCCGGCTGACCTTGCCAGGATTATCCAGCACTTCTCTTTCATTGAATTTTAAAAATTCCCCAAGCTTTTTCTCCCAGTCACGCATGTACATTGGCATTTGTCTTTTCGCCATCAGTTCAGCATAATCAAGATACATTGAGACAATGCGGTTAAGGAAGTCCATTTCCTCTTTATTAAGATATTAAGATAATTTTTTGCAACGGTCACGTCGCTCTTTCTTACCTTTGCACCTTTGAAAGAAGTCAGTCCCATGTTGTCTTTTGCTGCATCTGCGCGTTCTGCGATAAGTTCGTGGGGTCAGACCTGGGGTCAGACCTACACATTTGACAAAATGTGGATAATTGAAAGAATTGCTAATCTTGGGAAAATGATAGAGAGGTAAGGGGCGCCATGTAATGGGCAAACGGAGTCGCGAACTCGAAGATGTTTTTTTAACTTGTTGCGGGGATTCCATATTGTGAACAAAGTCCAAAGTTGGCGGTATACTTTCAAAGGGAGTAGTTGCGAATTGGCTTCGTAACCGCAACACAATTGAATATTTAGGGATTTGGGAACAACTCTACAATCCAAATTTTAAACCCCTCGGATTCGAGGGGTTTATCAGAGCATCGGGAGCGAATGCATTCACCCTGTCGCCTATGAAATGGGTTAACTCGACAAACGCTGTGGCCTGTTTGTAAAAGCCGGACGTGGTGGTGGGACTTATGCCCACAAGGAGGAACACCAGAGGGGTCAGACCTACACAATTGACAGATTGGCTAACTCTCTGAAAAATAGGGTTGGACTATGATGCAAGCAGACAGCGATCAATGGGGTGAAAACAGGACCAGGTCTTTAATGCGATCTTGCTGGAGGCTGACGCCTATGCCGCCGAGATCTCCCTGAATGTCTTTCTGAGTTGACAACAGGAGGCAGGCAAGGCTTGTGGGAATTTATTCCTGTCATCCGAGTCCCGTCCCTTCTGTCGGATTCTGATTTTATCCAGGCAACCAGAAGATCAAGTGGAAAAAAGGTTGAAGATATCCAGGGAATTCTGGATTTGTGAATTATGTAGGCCGAACCAACTGAAGTTTCCTCTATAATCAAAAGCATCATGGCATATTAAAAAGAAGATATGCGATAGAATTTTTAGAGAACATTCTGAGTCATGTGCACTGTTTGCCATTAAAAATGAGTATCTGAAATGTAAATAATGAATTGAAGCGTTTTGAAAAGGCAACTATTCGGTGATGAAATATTCGTTGGAGGTGCGCTATGGATAAGGAGACTGCAATTAAACTATTTGAAGATAAAAGAGTTCGTGTTTTATGGGATGAAGATCTAGAAAAATGGTTTTTTTCGATTATCGACGTTGTGGGTGTTCTTAGTGAAAGCGATAACCCAAGGAAATACTGGAGTGTGCTTAAAACAAGATTGAAAGCTGAAGGAAGTCAACTGGCTACAAATTGTAGCCAGTTGAAAATGAAAGCTGAAGATGGAAAAATGCGTTTGACTGATATTGCGGATACCGAGGAAATTTTAAGGCTCATCCAATCGATACCATCACCCAAAGCGGAGCCGTTTAAAATGTGGCTTGCGAAGGTCGGCAGTGAAAGAATAGAGGAAACTGCTGATCCAGAGCTTGCCATAGAACGTGCCCTAGAAACATATCTGAGGAAAGGCTATTCAAAAGAATGGATTGACCAAAGGATAAAAACAATAGAAGTCAGAAAAGAACTAACGGATGAATGGGATAGTCGAGGAGTGCAAAAGGGCGTTGAATATGCAATCTTGACTGATGAGATTACAAAAGCGTGGGCAGGATTAAGCACAAAGGAATATAAGAATCTCAAAGGTTTGAAAAAAGAAAATCTACGAGATAATATGACCAACCTTGAGCTAGTTCTAAATATGCTAGCAGAAGCATCAACAACTGAAATTTCTAAGGAAAAGCAGCCTGATACGTTTGAAGAAAATAAAATTGTGGCTCAGCAAGGTGGACTGGTAGCTAATGCAGCTAAGAAGCAACTCGAAGAGACTACAGGTAAAAAAGTTGTAACTATGAAGACTGCAAAGGAAATTGATAAGGTTAAATAGGGAAAACCAGTGGGGTCAGACCTACACATTTGACAAAATATGGATAATTGACAGAATGGCTAACCTTGGAAAATATAATTTGAATATTCTGAGGAAAACTATTAAATCAACCTCCGTGCCCGAACCATTTCGAATGCGCTTTGGAATCGGGGGCGCAGTGGCTTTGATTTTAGACTATTAGAGTATTTACAAGATCTTAAACAGAAGTCGCTGGATCCCCGATTTAAGCATTCGGGGACGACGGTGAGGTGGGGCCGGGGACAAGGCCAGACCTGGATTCCCGCCCACGGCCAGAGAGCCAACGAGTTGCGCGAATCGGCTGGTAGTTACACTAGGTGCATACCGGGAAGACAGAAAGGGGCCAGGGGGTGAGTTTTTACAACCGCTTGCCAATTGCTTGCCGCCGGCGTTCTTCCCGGCTGCCCCTAACAACTGCTTCCCGGCGATGAAATCGCCACTTCGCGCGGCATCTTCACGCCGCACTTCGCCGTGAACACCTTTGCACGCCACCATTGGGGGCAGACCTACACATTTGATAAAATGTGGATAATTTGTTTGTTGTAAGCTATAAATCCCCAGAATTGCAAAACAGCTATTGAAACCGGCAACCAAAATTGAACAGCCGAAACTTGCACCTTACAAAGAAAAAACAGTCAAAAGCTATGCACTTCATAAACTTGCATTTTCGTGATAATTACAATATATCTAACTTGCCTTTTCGTGACAATTGGTATATATTAAACTTGCCTTTTCGTGACAAGGGTTATGTGATACGTTTATGTCAAGTTCATTTTCAGCGAGGAGTGAGACCTGTAATGACTCAGAAAAAGGATCCCGTTGTCCTCAAACGAAAGCTGTATGACCGTTTGTTGGAGTGGAAGAATAAAAGCAGAGGAACCAGCGCGCTTATGATCGACGGTGCGAGACGAGTTGGAAAAAGCTTCCTCTGCCGGCAATTCGCTGAGAACGAGTACGAGAGTTATATAATGATCGACTTTGGGAACGCACCCGTGGAGATCCTTGATTTGTTTGCCTATGAGAGCTCGAATCTAGACCTCTTTTTCGCGAAGCTTTCCGCCTTCTACTCGACATTGCTCCACAAAAGGTCGTCGCTCATAATATTTGACGAAGTGCAGCAGTATCCACGCGCAAGGCAGTTGATAAAATATCTGGTGGAGGATGGCAGGTACGACTATATTGAGACAGGTTCTCTTATTCGCATCAAAAAGAATGTTCAGGACATTATCATCCCGTCTGAGGAGGAGCATGTTGAGATGTTTCCTCTGGATCTTGAGGAGTTCCTGTGGGCGCTGGGCGACTTTGCCACGATGCCGCTTGTCAGAAGCTGTTTCAATAACAGGGCTCCTTTGGGGCAGACCCTTCATCGCAAGGTGATGAATGATTTTCGTCAATACGTTATTGTCGGGGGAATGCCGCAGGCAGTGCTCGCATATCTTGGGCAGAAGGAATTTGAGTCTGTTGACGCGGTAAAGAGACAAATAATAACTTTATACCGCAATGACGTTTCAAAGTTTGCTGCTGGGTATGAGGATAAGGTCATTGCTGTTTTTGACGGGATCCCGGGACAGCTTTCTAAGAAAGAGAAGAAGTACAGACTTTCGTCTGTCTCAAAGCAGGCCCGCTTCAGGAGTTTCGAGGATTCTTTTATATGGCTGCACGAGGCAATGATAGTAAACACCTGCCTGAACGCGACAGACCCGCATGTCGGGCTGGCGCTCAGCGCAGATAAAGTAACACAGAAGTGCTATATGGCCGATACTGGGCTTTTGATCACACTCGCTTTTATGGATAAGCCATACGTTGAGAACGAGCTGTACAGGGCCGTTCTTTTTGACAGGCTGAATATCAACGAGGGTATGATAATGGAGAACGCGGTCGCTCAAATGTTGCGAAGCAGAGGCCACAAGCTATATTTTTATTCACGGAACGATCCCAATAACAGGGCGAACCACATGGAGATAGATTTTCTGATAACCGAAGAAAGAAAAATTGCGCCGATAGAGGTCAAATCCGGTAATTACCGCTCTCATTCCTCGCTGGATAAGTTTAGAAAAAAATTTTCCAAAAGCCTCGGCAATTCATACATTCTCTATACTAATGACGTAATGGTCAAGGACGGCATAGTCCATCTGCCGTTATATATGGCAATGCTGCTATAAAGCACAGACTGACAGCTATGCCGGAGCCGCGCCTTGATCTCTTGTTACAGACTGTCTTTATGGACTCAAAAAATGCACCACATTGGCAATGTCAGGTTATGGAAATGACATTGGGGTCAGACCTACATATTTGACAAAATGTGAATAACTGACAAGGTCGCTAACCTTGGGAAAATATGGTTAAATATTCTGACGAAAGCTATTAAATCAACCTCAGTGCTCGAATCATTCGAATGCGCTTTGAAATCGGGGGCCCAGTGGCTTTGATTTTAGACTATTAGAGTATTTACAAGATCTTAAACAGAAGTCGCTGGATCCCCGATGGAAGCACTCGGGGACGACGGGGAGGCGGGGCCGAAACAAGACCAAACCCGGATCCCGGCTCACGGCCAGAGAGCCAACGAGTTGCGCGAATCGGCTGGTAGTTACACCAGGTGCATACCGGGAAGACGGAAAGGATGGGCCCCCCGCGATACATAGCGTTACCGACCCCTCCGTCTTCCCGGTATGCAGTCGAGCCGGGATCCATAGGTTTTGGTTTTAACAACCGCTTGCCGATGCTTGCCGATTGCTTGCCGCCGGAGATTTTCCCGGCTGCATTTCCCGACCGCTTCCCAGCGATAAAATCGCCACTCTTCGCGCGGCATCTTTACGCCGCACTTTGCCATCGTAAAGGCAT
Organism: Synergistaceae bacterium; assembly: GCA_963682045.1. Classification (GTDB taxonomy): domain Bacteria; phylum Synergistota; class Synergistia; order Synergistales; family Synergistaceae; genus Caenicola. The sequence goes on along the minus strand of OY821326.1, from coordinate 2,391,058 downwards.
ACGGGAATGACGGGGATGGGTCCGGGTCTCAGGTTCTACAACAGCGGTATTTGACTGAATAGGTTCATACACTTTATCATTGTCTTGCCTCCGTTGTTTGTTTGGGATTCTTTTGTGTCGCAACTTAATGATATCTCAATAACGGAGGCTTTTCTGTTTCATTTTCCTATCTTGGACACGAGTGGTAAAATTTATTAAGAGTAGGTGGTTTAACAGTGAATGCAGAAGAAGTGATACGTCTCGGGGGCACATTGAGACAAGTATTAGGACTAAGTTCTTTTCCCGTAGGAATTTCATTTCTAGTTAAGGGAGAATTATCCAAAGGGGAGGTTTTGCAAAATTACCGTTACTGCCAAGCCCTTATGATGGCAAGACACGGAACAACTGTATTGCTTAATGGTAAGGGAATTTCGTGTCCAGCTGCTTCAAGAGCATTCGGGTTCTCCGAATTACCCACAAAGATGGCATCAGGGGAGGCTCTGGAAGCATTTGGAATAGTTGGAGAATCGACTACAGGTAAAAAGATATTTGAACTTATGCCTCACCTTAAACAAGGTGTATTTTCAGCTATTGAGCTTGCCCCAATTGAAAAAGCTTCGCGTGTACCAGATGTTGTGGTAGTAGAAGACGAAGTTGAACGCCTGATGTGGATAGCTCTGGCTAATTTAAATATAAGCCTTGGCTCAAGGGTTGAAACATCTACTGCTGTTCTTCAGGCTGTATGTGTTGATGCAACAGTTATTCCTTACCTTGAAAAACGGTTAAATTTATCATATGGGTGTTACGGTTGCCGGGATGCAACAGATATTCTTCCGGGAGAATCTGTTTTGGGTTTCCCGCTTGAAATGCTTCCAATGATAGTTGAAGAATTACTTCGTCTTTCAAAAAAAGCAATACCAGCTTCAAGGAGTAAGTTGGCATATGCCCAGATTCAGAAAAAAGTATAAAGGAAAAATTACTGCATTATAAAACAATATCAAATGACAAACATAGGGGGAATTAACATGCCATGGTTTGTAGGTTATCCGAGGGAAAAGATAAATTGGGGACCAACTATCGATGATAAGAAGTGTGTTGGATGTGGACTTTGTCTGAACTGCGGGAAAAAAGTATTCGGGTGGAGAGATGGAAAAGCCATAGTAGAAAATTATGAAGAGTGTGTGGTCGGGTGTTCTACTTGCGGAAATCTATGTGCTGGTAAGGCTATTTCATTTCCTTCTCTTGAATTGATAAGGGATATTTATAAAAAAGAAGGCATATGGGCAAAAGTAAAACAGAAGATGGTAGAGGATGGACAGATCCCAGAGTAATTATCTGCATATGTTTGAATTTTTTAGTCTGTAACTCAAACTTCGCACCAAGGAAATGGTTGCTGGACCTTAATAATTCAATAATGGACCACCAGCGGGGTCAGACCTACACATTTGACAAAATGTGGATAATTAACAAAATGGCTAACCTTGGAAAAATATTGTTGGAATATTCTGTGTGCATTACCTCTTCTTAAGAGCCGGTGTTCCGGCGAGTCAGAACCATCTGTCCAGCACAAAATGAGCCAGTATTCCGGTGCATCAGCCATAGTAAATAATCTTTAGGCAATGAATTTGGATTGTTTGGATAATATAGGTACATAGCGGTCAGACCCACACAATTGACATTTGTTGCAATCTAAAAATTCCCAAAATTGCAAAAGGCCCGGAGCTGAAAGCACTACAAAGACAAAATACCCTTTTCGTGCGGGCAAACTCTGAGAAAGGGAATGGGGATTCTGACGCAGGCACAAAAAAGTTATGGATAATTCATAATCATAGTAACCGATTTATCCAAAAATATATCTTTTTCAAAATCTTTAAAATCAGTCATAGGCGAGAATTTTCATTGGATAACTGCATCCGCCGCGTCAACTGAACACCGCGACCGCTCGAGTTTTACACCACTGACATAAGGGCTAAATGTGTTGAGCGGAGGGTTTAATCATAAGCCTTTAATTTTTTAACTTCATCATGCAGTTCATCAAAGTCTGAAGTGATCATTCTTCTCTGCTCGTCAAATTTGATATACTCTCCAACAGCAAGCGCATCAGCAGCTTCCCGGCTGACCTTGCCAGGATTATCCAGCACTTCTCTTTCATTGAATTTTAAAAATTCCCCAAGCTTTTTCTCCCAGTCACGCATGTACATTGGCATTTGTCTTTTCGCCATCAGTTCAGCATAATCAAGATACATTGAGACAATGCGGTTAAGGAAGTCCATTTCCTCTTTATTAAGATAATTTTTTGCAACGGTCACGTCGCTCTTTCTTACCTTTGCACCTTTGAAAGAAGTCAGTCCCATGTTGTCTTTTGCTGCATCTGCGCGTTCTGCGATAAGTTCGGGAGCTGTATGTCCGTGTGTGGCATAGTGCAGTTTATTTTGTACTGTTTTAAAAAACAGATCGGCTTGTTCGCTGTGGCTGTCATAATCGATTGAAGTAGCAAAAATTTCTTTGACCTTATGGTAGAATCTTGCTTCGCTTGCACGGATCTCACGGATACGCTCCAGCAGTTCATCAAAGTAATCCGCACCAAATTCTTTAGGGTTCTTTAGGCGTTCATCATTCATTACGAACCCTTTTTTCATGTATTCGGTAAGCACATTTGATGCCCAGCGCCGAAAATGAATGCCTCTATTATTTCTGACACGATATCCTATTGCAAGTATCATGTTGAGATTATAATGATTGACCTCGCGCTCGACTTCTCGGAGACCTTCGATTTGAACTATCCGGAATTTCCGGATAGTTGACACTTCTTCAAGTTCTTTATCTCTATAAATGTTGATAATATGCTCGTTAATAGTTTTCGCCGTAACCTGATAAAGCTCTGCAATGTTCCGCTGTGACATCCAAATGTTTTCATCATGAAAATAAACATCTATTTTTGTGTCACCTTTTTCGGTTTGATAAATAAGGATCTTGCCGATACCTTCAAGTTTGTTTTCACCGTCCATAGTTCCAACTCCTTAAGATATTTATCTACCTTTTTTTCATGTCCTGGTTGGCAGAGTTATGTAGTTGGTAACATGAATGAAGCATCTCTCAATGATATTTGGAATGGTTCAACTAAGATACAATATTTGAGAAACTTACGCAAACGAGATTTTCCAAAATGCATTCAATGTTCAGAAAATGAATTTTGTACTATGTGTATGGTTAGGAATGCAAATGAAGACCCTTTAGGAGATCCGTTAGCAATTAATGAGTATTTTTGTGATATCGCAATACTAAATAAAAAAATGTATTTTGACCGTAAATGTAATCCTGCAAATTCCCAAGGCGATATAGCCCTCTCAAAAAATGAGACATGAAAAACATGGACAAACCAAATACAACTTCCATTCCCGAATTTGGAGCCTATTCTAGCTTTTGTATAAAATCTTAACATGTGCGAAATGAAACTTTTGAAATATGGACACCTAGAAGGCCTCTTTGCCTAATTCGCGGCGATTAGAGATTCATATTTTTGTTAAAAAAGGGTGCTTTGAATTTTGAGACCCCAAACACCCCTTTTGATTATGCAGCTTCTTCGTATTTTCTTAAAAACGGGTCCAGTCTGTCGTTTGCTGATTTTGGAGATGACAGTATTTTATCAGCTACCTCTTCCAGCATTATTCTCGTCTTTCCGAAATCCATCTCATCAGAGAGGATCATGCAGTTTGGAACATTAAGTCCTGTCTTTTCGTAGTGGTACATGGAGATAATAGCTTTATTTGCCCTGTCTACGGAGTTTGCCCCGTAAATATGAGCACGATGACCATTTTTTAATGTTACAAGACAGTCTACGGGGTACAAGCTGTTAGGATCATATTCATCATCCTTATAACTGAAATTTAGCTCTCTCCCCTTAGCCCCACGAGTTACTCCTTCGCGAAAATATTCATAGAACATACTTTTAACACGCTCTTTTTTCCACATTGTCATGTCAGAAATCTTAAGTATTCCCTGGGCGAATGTGAAAATCGAATCCGCAGCCTCTGCTTCTGTATCTGCCTCCAAAATCAAGCGTCCACCGTCTTCCTGCATGTAGTGGGATATTAAAATAGAGCTTAGTATGTCGGCCCTTGTTCCGGCATTAATATCCATGTTGTAGTAACTAAGGTACATTAAGGTGTGTCCTTCGTCCGTAATAGTCCATTTGCCGTTCTCTGCTTTATTTATGATGATCTTCAAATCATCACCATCGGAAAAATTGAATGGAGTATTGACACGGTACGAGTTTATGCCTCTTGGTTCAAGAGATACTGCTGCGCGGAGCCTGCTTGATATATTTTCTTCGAGAGTATGAACGTTGGATGTCATCGTTATCACCTGCCTTGCGTATAAATATAGTCTATATCTCTAAAAAAGTGTAGTATTGTCGTCTGTTTGTTTATATGTGATATTTGTAATTTTCATCAAGTATTCAATGGCCTCATTAACGTTGTTATATTCAGCACTTTCTTCTGCAAAAGCTTCAGGCTGATACCCATTATCAATATATCGTTCTGTCGCAACATGGATGTGTGTGCCGTATAAATTGGTTTTTTCTATTCTGTTTTTGTGGTTGTGTGAGCTTCCGTTGCAACGGACCAGATTAAAGGTTTCGCCTGTTTTAAGTTTAACAGATAGGATTGCAGAGTAATCTGTTGGATCATCCAGGGATTCACGAATACGAAGATAAAATGAATGTTCTACCTCAGAAGACAACTCTATGTCGCTGCGCTTATACGCGTTTTCCTCTTTGCGCTCAAGCAATTTTTTTAGCCCTTTTGTCGACATTTTTTTAGGAGTATCAATCAACTTTTGCAATTCTGCATCTGTCAAAACAAATACCTCCATATTCGTCCGAAAGTTTTCTGGAACAGAGATTATTAAAGCCCGTGTTTAATTTTTCCTGACTCTTTATAGGTGTAGGTCATGGCTTTGCCCCATATTGCGAAAAGGTCCGGTTCGCACATGTCTTCAGCTGGGACAGTAATAATGTTTCCGTCTGAAGAGATAAGGCTTATGCTTGCATCCTTCATCCGCTGAAGTTTTTTGAGTGCAGCCTTGCCTTTGAAACATACAAGCGCGATGTCAAAGTCTTCTGCCTCTTCCGCAGGGTTTATCACTACCCTGCTCCCGTCCCTGATGCCCCATCTTTCCATGCCGCTGCCGTCGATGATTATCGCAAAAGGCATTTTGCCTTCACAAAGGGTTCCGACATCATTTTTGGAGAAGAGTATCTTTTCTTCGTTTTCACCAGTGATTTCTGACAATAATTTCCCTTTGCCCAGACATGCGGCCTGTTCCGGAGAGAGCACGGGGACGATGATTTGATCCGTTGGGATCGGTTCTTCAATTTCAAAGTGAACATTTGACTTTATAAGGGGCCGTTCTTTTCCTGCCGTCTGATCAGCCGGGGTTGGATCATCAGTTTCGCCTATTAGGTAAGCTACGGAAACACCAAGTGCTTTTGCCAAGCGTACTAGATTTTCTCCCTCAGGGAAATACGCATTTCTTTCCCAATCATAAATGGTATTCCTTGATACACCGATGATTTCAGATAATATCGCCTGTGTAAATTTCTTATTTTTTCGTAATAAGCGCAACATAGCACCGTTTCTCATCAGCTCACCCCTTTTCATAGTTCACTGTACACACTACAAATCAATAAATCAACACAAGCAAACCATGAAAATTAATCATGCTGCACTTGACTTATTTTACAGGTTGCATATAATTCACGGTATAACTTGAATATTGGAGGTGAAACCATGGTATACAATGAAATATTGCGGAAATTAAGGCAAAAAACAGGATTTACTCAAATTGAATTAGCAGAAAAAACGGGAGTTTCACGTTCAACTGTGTATGACTGGGAGAGCTGTAAGTACCCTCCTACGGACGCAAACAATATTGCGGCGCTGGAGGATGTTTTTCGTCTTGAAAGAGGGGAACTTTACAAGGTCTTACAAGGCCGAAATCCTGCGTCGTCTCCTGCCGTTTCGGAAGCCATGCAGGAAAATCCATAAACAGCGAACGCAGTGATTTTATTAATTGATACTTCAGGTGTTATAGGTTCTGCCCGCAAAGACAAATTAAATGACCACATCGGGTCTGACTGTAAAAACCTGACGTGAACAAAAGGCGGTGATGGATATGCGCTGATACTGTCAATTCGTTTTTTTGTATATCACAGCTTGGCAAGATCGTTTTTCGTTATTCAGCCTGTATTCGGACAAAGGATATGTTTGCTGAAAACAATAATTAGCATATTAACCTTTTGATCCGCATGAAAAGCATGAAGGGAGGCAAATTATGGACAGCAATATAAAACAGGAGACTAATGTGACATGGGTAAGTTATCTGGTGCTTTTTATAGTACTGATAGTATTTTCCGGGATATTTGCCAAAAGTACCGGTGTTTTTAAAGCTGTTGATTTTGGACAGTTAGTTGGCGATTTCGGGAAGATTCCGTTTGAAAAAGGATATAACTTCAGGGGAACCGGCGGGTCAGGTGCTAAAGATGGCTTCCTCATGGCTTTGCAGCTTACTCCTCCGGTTATATTGGCATTAGGCATAGTTTCCATATGCGAAGGTTATGGCGGGCTTATGGCAGCACATCGGCTGCTTTCTCCGCTATTCAGACCTTTTCTTGGTATCCCGGGTATCTGCGGCCTTGCTTTTATTGCAAGCCTTCAGAGCACGGATACCGGCGGAGGAATGACAAAGGAACTTTTTGACAGTGGTTTTATCAGCGATCGGGAAAGAACGATATTTTGTCAGCTCCAATTAAGCGGAGACGCGACTATCACTAATTATTTCGGATCGGGCGCTGCCTTGTTCCCTTTTCTAATTTTACCTCTGGGTCTTCCGCTCCTTGTGATTTTCTTTTTCAAAATTTTAGGGGCAAACATAATGCGCTTCATTATCAACATGGACTTTAAAAGACAGGCTGGTAATACAGCGCACTGACAGGAAAAGGAAGTATTTATCAAGGGAGGTAATTTTATGGCTGAAAAAAGGCTGGGAATTTTAGATATGTTTGTCGCTGGCGCCCGCCGCGGATTCAACATCAGCATGACAGGAATGCTGCCCAACGTTGTAATGGCATTTGTGGTAATCAGATTTTTGAATCTCAGCGGATTATTAACACTTATCAGCAAATTTGCTGCTCCGCTGATGGCTGTTTTCGGATTGCCCGGAGAAGCTGTCGTTGTTCTTGTCACCGCCTTTATGAGTACAGGCGGTGGCTGCGGAAGTGCTGCTGCTTTGGCGGTTTCCGGCGCAATTTCTTACGTACATGCAACCCAACTGCTTCCGTGCATTATCCTGATGGGTTCGATGATCCAATATATGGGGCGATGCCTCGGCACAGCGGATGCATTAAGAAAATACTGGTGGCTTCACTGCGTAATTTCTGTGATGAACGGATTGCTTGCATTATGGGTCATGAAAATACTTATCTTATTTACAGGCTGATCATGGACTGAAAACAAACTTTGGATGTGTGCATGAAATCCGGTCATTCTTATTGACGGACTGCAAAATTCATCAAAATCATAAACGGAGGGATAATTATGAAAGCTGTATTGATCAAAGGAGCAAATGTTTATGCACCGCAGGATATGGGACAGTGTGATGTCCTTGCCATCAATGATAAGATCGCGGCAATAAAACCGGAAATAAACCCGGACTCCATCTCAAAAATATGCGATGATGCCACTGTTATTGAGGGCAATGGCTGTTATGTATTCCCCGGCCTTATAGACCACCATGTTCATTTTAACGGCGCAGGCGGAACGATAGGACCACGCGGACGTACGATAGATACTCCTCTGAGCACACTTACACTTGCAGGTATCACAACGGCCATCGCGCTTTTAGGTTCAGACGGAATATGGCGCAATGTTACCGAGCTTCTGCAAAAGGCTGTCGCACTTGAAGAAGAAGGAATCAGTACTTACATATACACGGGCGCTTATCAGATGAACCCTACCCCGACTGCTACGGGCAGTGTTCGTTCCGATATTATTCTTATTGATAAATGTTTGGGAACGAAAATTGCGATTTCGGATAACCGTTCCAACAATCCTACTGTTGAAAATATCATCCAGGTCGCGACAGATACCAGGATAGCCGGAATGCTTGCCGGAAAGGCCGGAGTGGTAATGACTCATATAGGCGTTGGAAAGGCCGGACTTGAACCACTTTTTGAGGCAGTTAAAAGGTCCGATATTCCTATCGGGACATTTCTTCCAACTCATCTTAACCGCTCTTCCAGGCTTGTTGAAGAGGCGATAGCGTTTGCAAAGCAGGATGGATATGTTGATATAAGTACTGCGGTTTCACCAAAATATGGTTTTGGAACAGCTAAAAAACCAAGCGAATGTATCAAATATTGGCTCGAAAAGGGGGTTCCTGCTGACCGTATAACAGTAAGTTCGGATGGTAACGGGGCAATGGCTGTTATAGGAGAAGGCGGAGCGGTTGTCGGAATGACCACCTCCTATATTCCGGCACATCTTGAAGAGTTTGCAGATTCGATTCTGGTTGAAAAACTTCCTATAGAGACGGTACTGAAAGTCTTTAATACCAATGTAGCTAACCATCTAAAACTGGACCGCAAGAACGGTATTGCTCCAGGCCGGGACGCAGATTTGATCGTTATGACGAAAGGAGATCTTAAGCTTCGTGATGTCATTGCAAAGGGTCAGGTAATGGTAAGAAACGGAGAAGCTGTAATTCACGGTACTTTCGGCGACAATTTAGGATAGTATCCGCTTTCTCTGGTTAATACAGGGCCTCCGCGGACAGTGTGAGAGTGACACCAAAACTCATGAATACTGTCTGGACGGAGGCCTTTTTTCAGAGGGAATACCTTTTATACAGTAGGTGATTGATTTGTCCGAACACAATGAATATAAAGATAGAGTCCGCTGCAGTGTGCTGAAAGATAAACTTATATCTCCTGATGATGCCGCCAGGTTTTTTAAACCTGATATGACCGTCGGCTGCAGCGGATTTACTCCTGTCGGGTACCCCAAAGCAATACCTATGGCAATTGCAGAACGCGCTAAAATGCATGGCCCTATACCATTATCAGTTTGGAGCGGCGCGTCTTCAGGAAAAGAATTGGATGAAGCATTAGCTCTTGCAGGATGTATAAAATGCCGCTACCCGTATCAGTCGAATAAAATTTTAAGGAAAATGATCAATGAAGGTTCTGTTGATTATTCCGATTATCACCTTTCAATGGGAGGGCAAAATTTACGGTACGGCTTTTATGGAAAGATGGATTATGCGCTGATTGAAGCAACTGCGATTACTGAAGAGGGAGATATTATCCCTGGTTTTGCTGTTGGTGATGCCCCGAATTTTATAAAGTGTGCTGATCGCGTTTTTGTAGAAATAAACATTAATCTGCCTGCAGAGCTTGAAGGAATTCATGATATTTTTATTCCTGAAGACCCGCCTTTCAGAAAACCCCTTATGGTTACAAACGTCAGGAGCAGAATTGGGCATACTGCAATCAAATGCCCGGTTGGCAAAATTGCAGGGATAGTTCCTTCATCACTTCCGGACCAGGGTGTTTCATTGGCAGGCGGAGATGGAATTACAAATAAGATAGCAATGCATTTATTGGATTTTCTGGACATTGAAGTAAAAAACGGCAAATTGCCGTGTAATCTTTTGCCGCTGCAATTCGGAGTCGGGAGGATCGCTAATGATACCATGGCGGGTTTAGTAAAATGGCCTGGCGGTAATCTGAATTTTTACAGTGAAGTCCTGCAGGACAGTATTTTAGATATTATTGATGCCGGTAAGCTTGATTATGCATCAGGCACGTCGCTTACAATGAGCCCTTCCGGCAGGGACAGATTTTTGAAAAACATAAATAGCTATAAAAAGAACATTGTGCTGAGATCCGAGGAAATTAGCAATAGTCCTGAGATAATCAGAAGACTGGGTGTTATTGCAGTTAATACGGCTGCTGAATTTGATATATATGGGCACGTTAATTCAACTTATGCAGGAAATAAAATTATAAATGGTATAGGCGGGAGCGGTGATTTCGCAAGAAATGCATATTTAACTATTTTTATATGTCCGTCTGTAAGAGGTGTGAAAAATAAGTCAAGTGTAGTATGCCATTGCTCCCATGTAGACCATACCGAACATGATGTGGACATACTGATCACCGAAAACGGCGTGGCCGATATAAGAGGTCTGACAAGAAAAGACCGGGCTCGTCTCATCATTGAAAAATGTGCGCATCCGCAATATAAAAGCTGCCTGTCAGAACAAATGAACAGGGATTTCGAGTTCCGTTTCATAAATAAAATCCTAAACTGCGCTGATGCAGAAATGTTTGACATCGCGGAGGAAAATATATAGGCATTGTTTTGATGTCGCGGAAATGGAAGGGTAAGATAGAGGTCATAGCTACCCTACCTGTGCAAATCAAAGAAGATATGCCTCTTGCATATACCCCTGGTCTTGCACACAGGAATAAAAGACAGGGAAGCCTGGCAGATGCCATGGTTGGATCAGATGTATTTATCGGTGTATCTGCGTCTGATAGAGTGACACAGGATATGGTGCGTTCAATGGCGGGTACCCCGATAATCTTTGCCTGTGCGAACCCGACACCTTAAATATTCCCGGATAAAACTAAGGCAGCTCGTGATGAAGTAATATCAACAGGTAGGAATGATTTACCGAATCAGATAAATAATGTTCTGGCTTTTCCGTGGATATTCAGGGAAACATTTGATGTCCGTACCAGCGACATAAACGACGCAATGAAGATAGCTGCGTCAAGAGCCCTTGTCAGACTTATCTCAGACGAAGATCTCTCCGCTGGTCACATTATTCCGGCTGCCCTTGACCCTAGAGTTGGTAAGGCCGTTCCAAGGAAGTCGCACAGGCCACAAAAGAACGCGGTGTGGCAAGAATATAAAAAAGTTTAAATGGAACGAACGAAACAAACGAAAAAAGTCGCATCCTCGTGAAGACACTTTAAAATATATACTATCCTCTCTTGTTTATTATTTTAAATTCCTAAATACCAGCCTATAACTCAAAACCAGGACAGGTTATGGAATCCCCTATCTCCTACGTAAAAGTATATTAAATGACACACGTGTCCAAGATAGGAAAATGAAATAGAAAAGCCTCCGTTATAGGGATATCATTTAGTTGCGAACCAAAAAGAATCCCAAAGAAAACACGGAGGCAAGACAATGATAAAGTGCATGAGCCTATTCAGTCAAATACTATCTGAGATGTCATTATCTTCAGTAAGCTTCGAGCAGTTGGTGATGAAGCACGGAAATGACAGAAATGCAAAGGGATTCACGTCAAAAGCCCAGTTGGTGGCAATGATCTTCTCTCACCTTGCAAGGGCTGATTCACTCAGGGAAATAACAAACGGACTCTTATGCTGTAACGGCAAAGTAAAGCACCTTGGAATAAACGCCGCTCCCAAACGATCAACGCTTGCGTACGCAAACGAACACAGGAGCGCAGATCTGTATGAAGAATACTTCTGGAAACAGCTTAAGCATTTCCGTTCAAGGGACATGCTGGAGAAGAGCAGCAAGAAATTTAAATTCAAGAACAAGCTCTTTCTATTTGACTCAACAACGATAAGCCTTTGCCTGTCATTATTCCCATGGGCAAACTACAGGCAGACCAAGGGAGGAGTAAAGGTACACGTACTTTTTGACCAGAGTGACTATATGCCGTCATTCGTTACGCATAACAGATGCGAAGACACATGACAGCGCAATATCAAAGACCCTCGACCTGAAGCCTGGTTCGATAATAGCTGCAGACAGAGGATATCTCGACTTTGAACAATTCAGCAAGTGGAACAGAAGCAAGATCTTCTTTGTTACCAGAATGAAAGACAAGATTTGTTACAAAACCATAATTCACGGCTGCGGTGCATACGGCAGCAACGTGCGTTCAGATGATGAAATCATTCTTACAGGCATAAACACCAAAAGCAAATACCCTAAGAAGCTCCGTCTTGTGACAGTCTGGAACGAAGAGAAGCAGGAAGAGATAAAAATACTGACCAACAACTTTAAGCTCTCCGCATCGACCATAGGGGCAATATACAAAGAACGCTGGGAGATAGAACTCTTTTTCAAGACACTGAAACAGACACTGAATGTAAAGACATTCATCGGGACAAGTGAAAATGCATTACGCATACAGATTTGGACAGCCATGATATCTCTTCTGATAATAAGATGGCTGCACCTGGTTTTAAATGCGTCCAAAAACGATTAACAAAGCCTTGCTATTACAGAAGGGCGTTTGGAAATTTGAGCTATCTTGGACAGCAGTGACAACACAGTAAAAAAATAAGGCCTGGCAGTAAAGATTACTAACAGGCCTAGGACAAAAGTGATAAGACAATTTATGCTGCATCATTGATTTTATAAAACATCAACTTTTTATTTTAAAAATTATTTTATTGACAATTAAAACTATTTTAAACATTTTTTATTAACTAATACTTACTTTGGAACATGTTAACATTAAATAATATTTTAAATAATTATACAGCGTAGTTGAATTGTAAAGTTATTAAATTGATTCGTAATATTTCTCAGTAACACTAAGAGGTATTACTCCATCTTTTTCTATGGAGTATTTATTTTTCCCCCAGCCCTTTCTGTGATTTGTATACATTACCCCATATCCAGTAACAGCACACAGCACTGCCATTAAAGGATTAAGATAACCAATTAAGTAATAAGGAAGAAAAGCCCCAACGCTGCAGTCAAAAAGTGTTGAAAAATACATGGCAGAGGCGCACCATGGCACCATTGCTTGAGGGATTGTTGTTCCGTCCTCTAGAGTCCTAGATAGTACTCTGCGGTCAATACCATATTTATTATAAATTTCGAAATAGCAGGCTCCCGTTATCATCGCAGGAACATATGGTGCAGCTGTACCAATACTAAGTATTATTCCAACTAACAAACTACTGATAATAATCGATTTTGCTGAAGTCAATTTGTGGGAGAAACGATTCACAATAGTTTCATAAACACGAGTTGAGGCAAGAATTTCGCTCATGCAAAACCCAAGTAGTATGATCGAAATGGTAAACCACATAGAATTTAGTCCACCTTTAGCACAAATCGCATCTACAATATCTGAACCGCTTTTTACACTCATGCCAGTCATCAGGGTTGAAGATATTCCATAGACAGACATATCCTGGAATAGCATTGCTACAATTACCCCTGCTACAATTGCAGCAGCTAAACAGAATAACGCATTAATTTTTTTGACGATCAAAATTATTAATCCAATTGGAAGAAGCAGAATTAAAGGGTTAAAGTTAAAGCTTTCCGCAAGGATAGAGCGGATATTTTCGATTAGGCTTAAATCAGTGTAACCAGTTGAAGCAAAACGAAACCCTAAAACAGCATAAATGATAAGCGAAACTACTAATGATGGTACTGATGTGTACCTCATAGAGGATACGTGATCCATTAGTTTGACTTTTGAGGTCCCCGCAGCAAATACTGTTGTTTCAGAAAGAGGTGATTGTTTATCGCCAAACATTGAACCGGTAATAACTGCCCCAACAATAAGCGGAAGCGGAATTCCCATGGTGGTTGCAATAACAACAAAAGCTAACCCTACTGTTCCACCGGTCGTCCATGAACTGCCTATCAACATTGACATTATTGAACAAAGCAGACAAGCCCAAAAAGCAACTAATGATGGAGTAAACCAACTAAGTCCAATATAAATGATGTAAGGTATTACTCCAGCAGCTATCCATGACGAAACTATCATTCCAATGAAAACGTTGAATAGCAACATTTGCGAACTGTTTTCCAATCCCTTTATCATCATTTTTTCTACGTCATTGAAAGAATAACCAAGGTATATTGCAAACATGATTGATAAGATTAAAGAATAAAAGAGTGCAACCTGAGTATCAATACCTATAACAATAATGCTCAGAGAAACTCCCAAGATTACCGCAAAGAAAATTATTAACGCCTCTGCGAAATTAGGCAATCTAGCAATTTTTTGTTTAATCATCAAACATACCTCCCTTATTATATATAAAACAAAAATTGCTCCAAGATTTTCCAGAAGAAATCTTGGAGCAATAAATTTAATTTATTTTTCTACGACCTTGCAACCAATAAAACTGGCAAGTTTTTCTACCGCTGCCTTGTCTTTACGCTGCAGGTTTTTGCCTAGTTCCCATGGAAGTACTGTGTAGAACCAACTGTTAATTCTGTTGACGTAGCAGAACCATGACCAAAGAAGGTCACGAAGCTCATCCTTTGTCTCTATGGAATCATAGGATTCAACGATTTTATCGTGAAAGTAGGGAAATTTCGGCAAATTCATCCATGGAGCCGGGCACTCTGGCTCCATTACATCGCCCATTAAATGCGCCATTGGTCCATTAAGATAAACGAAAAGCTGTTTGCATATATCAAGAGAGAAGCTGGGATCACCAAGGACACAGTACATGGTAGGTTCAATTGTCCACCATCCCATTGCCTGAGTGTCGGCATTCAGGAAGAACAAATTTCCAAAAAACTGACCATCTGTTCCGGCGCCACTTGGAAAAACTCCAAGTTTGCTCATTGTAACTTCTGATGGTTCATTCAACCATATTTTTTCTACTTCATCATGAATTTCCCTTTTTAGGTCCTTCCAGTTCTGTGCCATAATTATTCTTCCCCCCTGCTGAAGATTACTGTTGCAAGTTCGTGATACAGGTAAGTGTGATTCCAGCAGTCCAAACCTCCGCGACGGAAATCCTCGAGATGCTCTGGCTCAACCTTTGCCATAATAGGTCCCATTCCTTTAAGCGGTTCAGTGCAGGGACCATAAGCCATTGCAAAATACCAGCCCGACCAAAGTATTTCGCCAAGCTTCATCTTACATAGCGCTATTGCATCTTCTCCGCCTAAAGGATTTGATTGATCTCCAACGTATTGGGGGGCATGATATGGCGGTATCGGACGGCACTGTACAAAATCTCCGGTAGAGAGAGTGTTATGTGCCTCACACTCAATCGGCGTAGCGATCCTATCCCAAATTTCATTCGCCAAATCAGGAAATTTATCTTCCTGGAGTACGGCATAAACAGTTATCCTACATTTAGGAAATTCAATTTTAATTTTTCGCACTGTTACTCCTCCTATTTGCAATTTGCTTCCGTATCATCATGACGTTGCGCACCCATCACTGAAACACATGAAGCATAACCAACCAAAGAATATTCTAGGAGTGGAGGTGCTATAATCATATGGTTTAGTTAACGATATACCTGCATATAATTGAGGTTTTTAATAAAAAAGTGACAATTAGTGGAACTTATTAAATTACCTTGTTTTTTTATTTCCGATTTGGGGAGGTTTAACATGTCTAAATTGCCTCTTGATGAAATAGACATAAACATTTTACGTAAGCTTCAGTTTGATGCACGTAGAAAAATATCTTCTATTGCAAACGAAATTAATCTAAGTCTTCCATCTGTAATACGTAGATTACAACGGATGGAGGACTATGGTGTGATAAAAAAATACACAGCAGAAATTGACACAACAAAAATAATGGATTGTGTCCACGGTATTTTGATAGGCGGTGTTTATAAGAAATCTTTGTCACAGTTTTACGAGTACATAAAAAAAGTAGACGCAATTATACGATGCGAGACAATAGTATGTGGCGGCAAAGAAGTATTTCTAGAATTTTATTTTCTTAATACAAAGGAACTTATGGATTTTTATGAAAGTGATATCCGCCATTATCTTGATTCCATGACGGTCTATCTTTTGGATGATACTGGGTCAACAAAAAAAGAGATTCCATTATATTTAGAAAAGGACAAATAACTTTTCTAAAAAGGAAGTGACATACTAAAAATCTCGAAACGACAGAAGGTGTTTTTGCAAGCCAGAGAAGAATACCCTCCCCCACTGCTCCGCCGACGGGATCAATACGGGCATGAATGCTTGCAATTACAGGATGCAATAAATCGTATAAAGGAGCTCAGCGGGGTTGTCGTAAGTCAAGCATATAATTATTGCCGTCCCATTTAAAACCGCTTGCCTCGATCGCGCGGTTGGATTTAAAGTTTTTTTTTCCGGTCGGACAATCACTGATTGTTGCTCCCTTTTTACGCAATTTGCTGAGCAACTCAGCTATCATCTTTTGTCCCAGCCCAAGATGAAGGTATTCCGGCTCGCCGATCAGATAATCGATCGAGAAGAGCAAACCCCGCTCAGAGGTTTTTACCCAATTCTCATGCTCTTGCCCGTCAAACATATCATAATACTGGCAGAAACCGATCGGGACACCGTTGTACTCGGCAATAAAGTGAGAAATAAACAAAAATTCGCCGCGGCGCTCCCGTATCTCGTTCATCCAGTCTTCCTGATGTTCATACCATGGCCTCACATGGCCTGCATAAAACCAGCGATTCATCAGTACAATGTCGTTGTCAAAGAACGGCCGCAAAGTTAATTCGTTCGGGAAATTTTCAGCCATAAATAGTTTGTTGAATACTTCGTAACCTTCATCATCGTTTTCCGCCCGGTCATATTCAGGAGCCAAAAAGTGAAAAACCCCGCCATCTTTCAAATAGCCCGGTTTTATTTCGTAGGTCATAAAAGCATCTGTCATCAGCATTTGGTCGGCACAAGTCAAGCCGTCGCCTCCGATCACCAGTCCGTCATCACTTGCCCGCTTGAATCCGAGCTTTGGGTAATAGTCGGGAACACACACGATCAGTACTGCTCCGTACCCCATGTCCCGTGCTTTTTCTATGCTGTGCAATATGAGGGTTTTCCCTATCCCTTTCTTTTGGTGTTTCGGCAAAACGGAGACGGGACCGAATGTAATTGTGTCTGCCTCGGTACCATACGGGCGTTTGAATTTACTCCCGGTGTAGAGTATGTGTCCGATGATTTCGCCATCATTCTCTGCAACAAAACATAGTTCCCGGATAACAGATGCCGAATTTTTCAAGAGATGAATGAGGTTCATCTATTCGCCGGCGTCCTGGGTAGTCAAGCGTCAAAAAAGCTTCATATGTCAGCCGAAGGATTGCATTATGATCTTCAGGCTGTTCCAAACGTATTGTTAGATTTTTCATAGTTCCTCCATTGTTTTGGTTGCTGTCTGCCCTTCTTTAAACTGTGCTGTGGATTCTTTTATGCGCTCCGTATTGCACTCGGAGTAAAAGGGGTCAACGGATACTTCAAAGGGGATCCCATTTTCAGCAACTCATCCATACGAATGTTTACAAGCACCTGTGGCATTTATGTCACTCCTTTTTGTTTCTTACTTGAGCAACATAGCAATTATAAAGACAATGTCAATACAACGGCAGCTGTCAACTCTACAGATGCTTTCCAACCACTTCTCGTCAGGAGGTTACACGAGACAGATTAGCACTCGAGAAACTGCTATTTATTTAGGATTCCGAAATGCTTCAGAAACCAATTTACGTGCCTTGTGATCTTTGGCGACTCAAATATCCTGCCCAACTCCTGCATGCTTGTGAAGTCCAGCTTTTCTAAAGCATCTTCGTCGATCCTAAGGTCTTCAAGAATAAAATCCTTCCAGAGACGATAGCTCTGCGGGGTGTACCTGATGATGTAGAGCTGGTCCAGCAGTGCCTTTTCAGTTGTAGCCCTTATGTATCCCGGGGAGTCTTTTACGGCGTATGTGCCGGGGAATACCAACGACCTGGGAACTGTAAGCCATCGTATATTCCCGTAGGGTGTCTTCAGGTTTCGGCTTCTCTTTGGCGTGACCGCTGTGACCGAAGCAACAGCATCGGGAATCAGTCCCGCTTCAAAGAGGACGAGGTTTCCCGAGACTGCGGCGGGACCGTAGACATTGCACGCAAGATACCTAAGGGAGGGCTCCCTCTTTCGCAGAAGGGGGGCAAGGCAGTACCAGCCCCGCATTATCCTTTCGATGTAGCCGTCTGCGACAAGCCCCTCTATCTTCTGCCATATATTTGTGTAGCCCCTCTCGCTCAGCCTGCTTTGCAGTACCCAGCCGGGGATCTCGGTATCCAGTCCATTGAGCAGCTCAATATCGGTCATGCAACATCACCTCGCCTAAATATGTTCTAATTTATGTATAATAACATCTAATTACTAGAGTTTACTATACAAAAAACATATATTCAAGCGCAGTATTTTCCATGGATCAAAAATCAGGGTCTTGGTCAGGATCTGTGTGAAAGGACGGACCTTCTCGCAGAGTCGACAAGCTTGTCTTTCTGGAGAAGAAAGAGTTCTGGGGTCCACGAAAGCGAGCTCTTCTTTTCAAGAGCTTCCGTCATGAAAACCTGCACATCGCGCAGTATTTCGCTGACATTAACCGACGCAGCTCTCTTTTCATACATCTCTCCCAGAAGTTCGGGCGTCAGTTTTTTGTCAGGATCAAGGGTGCCCTTCTCCTTCAGACGCGCCTCAAGCCAATATATATCAAGTTCCGTATCCTTCCTCATGTACCAGAGGAAATCGTACCAGTCGCGGCCCTTGACTCGCTTGTTTCCCCACTTGCGATGTATTATCGCGTCCATTTTTCCCGCGAAGGACGAGGGCAGGGTGCATAAACGTGCAGAGTAATTATAGGGATAGGAACCGTAAAGGATTTCAGTTCGGGGCATGAAATCTGTCGATGACTTCTCGACGTCTATTTTTACTCTCAGGCTCTCAGACCTCTTAATTGAAAGAACAAAGCTCCCTCTTAAAACATTTTCTCCCTCTTCCTTTATGTTTATCTTCACATCATCAAGGCCCATATCCGCAAAAAAACGGGACATCGGTTCCCTGTAGGAAGCAAGGGAAAAATCAGCACCATGTGAGACTAGAGTGAAATCAAGGTCTTCGGAAAACCTTGGCAAATTATGGAATATCCGAAGCGCTGTCCCTCCGAACATGGCGGCATGCTTAAAAAAATCTGTCTGGACAGAAAGCCCCAACAGAATAAGGTTCTGAAACTTCTCCAGAACATCAAGCTTATCTCCCGCATCAATACCCTTCCTCAGTTCCTCAAAAATTCCCGTCACCCCCATACCGATACATTATAAACCTATGGAGGATGTGCGTCTTGATGCACGACGCGGAATTTGCAGCCTTTGGGCTGCGGTGAATTTGTCGCGTCTCAGCAACGGAGAATTTGCTGAATGAACCATTCAGCGGTGAATTGGCCCTAAATCAAAAATCGCGAATTAACCGCCGGATGGGACTCCCGGCAGATTCCTGCGTCGTCATTATCCTTATTGATGAGTTCATCAAGGGTCTTTTCATTCTGGAGACATTTTGCTCCAATGCTTACAGAAACCTTAACCGGTGTTGCATCAGAAATATTTATCTCTGCTTCTGCAATGGCAGTCCTGATACGTTCAGCAACCATGAGTGCTGTTTCTGAATTCGCATGTACCCGGCCAATTATAAATTCATCTCCCCCATAACGCCCAAGGATATCAAATTTAAATATATTCACGTAAATGTAATCTTATTATATTTTTTGTTAAAGTGTAAAATATTAAAATGTATTATCAATATTTTATGGAGTTAATAATTTTGGAACAATGAGGTGTTCACTCTGTTCGTTGATTTGGATAATCTCAAAGATGCTTATAGCTGGGCTAAAGAATACGACCCAAATATCAAACATTTTATTAGGTGCAAGAATTTCCAATAAATTACTATTAATTAAAAACTAACTTAAATACAGCCAATTGAAATGTTTCCTTAAACTGGGTACGTGGTGAGCATCTTATTTTTGATACGCAGAGAAATAGGAACAGCAGGTGATATCTGATGAGTGATGCCGATAATAATCAGAAGGAAAAAGATAAAACTGTCATCAATGAATTTGAGGACATGGCTAAAGAGCTTGCTTTTCAAAAAGAAGAAAAAGCAGACAGGGCATCGAAGTTTGCAGTGGCAAGCAAAGAACTTGTTTTTCAAAACCAGGAGAAAGCAGAAAGGGCAGCTGAATTAGTAATTGCAAACAAAGAACTGGTATTTCAGAACGAGGAAAAAGAAAAACGCGCCAGTGAATTAGTTATTGCAAACAAAGAACTTGTTTTTCAAAACCAGGAGAAAGCAGAAAGGGCAGCTGAATTAGTAATTGCAAACAAAGAACTTGTTTTCCAAAACCAGGAGAAAGCAGAAAGAGCTGCGGAGTTAGTTATTGCAAACGAAGAACTTGTATTCCAGAACGAGGAAAAAGAAAAACGTGCTGCTGAATTAGTTATTGCAAACAAAGAACTGGTATTCCAGAACGAGGAAAAAGAAAAACGTGCTGCTGAATTAGTTATTGCAAACAAAGAACTTGTTTTTCAAAACCAGGAGAAAGCAGAAAGAGCTGCGGAGTTGATTCTTGCCAATAAAGAACTTGAAATTCAAAACGAAGAAATTTTATTTGTTAGCCGCCATGACTTCTTGACCGGACTTTATAATAGAATTTATTTTGAAGAGGAAAAAAAACGTTTTGAAACATTAAAAGAATTCCCTGTTTCAATTATTATGGGAGATGTTAATGGTTTGAAATTAATAAATGACGGGTTTGGTCATGCCAAAGGAGATGAAGTTCTTTCTCATACAGCAATGATTTTAAAGAGTTGTTCCAGAAAAAATGACATAGTTGCAAGAATTGGTGGAGATGAATTTGGAATTATTCTTCCTAACACAGGTAGTGAAGAAGTTCAATCTATATGCGACCTTATAAATGAAACGTGTAAAAATTATGGTTTTATAGGTCATATTATTTATCCCAGCATTAGTATTGGACACGCAACCAGAAATAATGAAGCCGAAACTATGGATTTTATATTAATGTCCGCTGAGGAATCAATGTACAAACAAAAACTGTTAGAGAGTCAAAGCGCTCACAGCTCATTAATAAGATCTATAAAAGCAATGATGTTCGAGAAAAGTCAGGAAACTGAAGAGCATGCGGAAAGAATGGTCAAACAATCAAGGTCTATCGGGCTGGCAATGTCTCTTCCTGATGACCAGCTAAATGAATTAGAACTTTTATCCACTTTGCATGACATTGGTAAGATGGGTATTGGCGCAGATATTTTATCTAAGCCAGGCAAACTGACTTCAGATGAATGGGTTGAAATGAGAAAACATCCGGAAGCCGGTTTTAGGATCGCACGAGCGACCTCTGATTTGATTCCGATCGCCAATTATATCCTTTGCCATCATGAAAGATGGGACGGCAAAGGATATCCCCAGGGCCTAAAAGGTCATGATATCCCTCTCTTATCCCGAATAATCTCTATCGTTGATTCATACGATGCAATGACAAATGACAGGGCATATCGAACTGCCATGACAAAGGATGAAGCTGTTAAAGAAATCATAGTAAATTCGGGCACACAATTTGATCCTGAGATAGCTCAACTGTTCCTTAAAATATTATCTGAAGAAGTCTAATTTATTTGATATATTAATATTTTAAAATGATTTTTGCAGAGTACCAACAGGCTGCACCTGTTGAGCAACTGGCGAACTCGTTTTATTTGTCGCCTGAGACCGTATATAAGATATTACCCAAAATGAAGAAACGACACAGGACATTAAAGGCGGCATGGCAGATTTGTCATGCCGCCTGTTTGCTGATGCTACCGCCTTGCCCTTTGAAAAAGATTTTTTGATGCGGTAGTCAGCACCGATTCCTATAATTTGGATGGGCGTGACCCGGAGGTATTCCCTGTTTGTGGGAGGCCGTAATGTTGTCAGCGCGGGGTGAATTTAACCCAATCGCCGGTTTGGATTTAGCCCTACCCCACTATCTCTCTGCCGGGGGGAATGGCCAATACTATGACAAGCTTTTAATTACCTGCTTTACAATTTGTCTTTTTGCGTTATTCTTAACCGGAGATTGTTTTATATAAAACAATCTCCGGGCTGTATATCATATACAGGATAGAAAGGAACTGCAGTATGAAAAAAAAAGGGATTGGATTAGAGCTTCGGACGCTGAATAATTTGATCCGGCGTTATTTTGATTTTTCTTCCCATAAGAATGAAATTGATATGATAACCGGCAATAATGGATGGATTATCGGATATCTTGGTCAAAATGCAGAGGCAAGTAAAGATGTCTATCAAAAAGATATTGAGGATCATTTTTATATTACCCGATCCACAGTATCAAATGTACTCAGTCTTATGGAACGAAAAGGACTGATTGAACGGAAAGCTGTTGAACAGGATGCACGTTTAAAAAAAATTGTTCTCACAAATAAGGCGGAGAAAATTGAAAGCCTTATGAAGGATGATTTGGAAATGATGGAGCAAACCCTGACAACTGGCTTTACAGATGAAGAATTAAGTACCTTGTACATGTACATACAACGAATGAAAGATAATATATCAAGTAAATAAGCCATTCTATTGTAATATTCAGAAAACATGCCATGGAAAAGGAGATTGTTTATGTTAAAAAAACTTCTATCCAGTATTCGGCAGTATAAAAAAGATTCTATTTTGACACCGGTATATGTAGCATTTGAATCAATTTTGGAAGTTGTGATTCCCACCTTAATGGCATATCTGATTGACTATGGTATCAACAAAAAGGACATGTCATATATATTTGAAATTGGCCTGATTTTGGTCATTTGCTCGGCGGTATCTTTAATTTCAGGCAGCCTTGCCGGTAACAGTGCAGCGATAGCGTCTGCGGGCTTTGCGAAGAACTTGCGCCGGGACATGTATTATAATGTTCAAAACTTATCGTTTTCAAATATTGATAAATTTTCTACCGCCAGCATTGTTACCCGCCTAACAACTGATGTAACAAATGTGCAAAACGCTTACATGATGATAATCCGAACTGCAATACGCAGCCCTCTCATAATGATTTTCGCCCTGATTATGGCATTCCGTGTTGATGCTGATATCTCCGTAATTTTCCTTATTATCATTCCTGTACTCGGACTCGGCCTATGGTTTATTGCTTCCAATGTCCATCCGATATTTACAAAGGTTTTCAAAACATATGACAAGCTAAACCGCGTCGCACAGGAGAACCTGCGTGGAATAAGGGTAGTAAAATCCTTTACCAGAGAAAATTATGAAGAAAAAAAGTTCGGTAACGTTTCACAGCGTATTTTTGAAGAATTTTCAAAAGCCGAAAAAATATTGGCGTTCAACATGCCTCTCATGCAATTTTGCGTGTATGCCGCGATGATAACAATTTCATGGTTCAGCGCAAAGGCTATCATTGCAAGCAATAACAATCCGGCTATGGGTCTTTCTACCGGTGATCTTGCAAGTCTGATTACATATACCATGCAGATTTTGATGAGTTTAATGATGCTGTCCATGGTATTTGTCATGATAATAATTTCCCGTGCTTCTGCAGAACGGATTGTAGAAATTTTAAGCGAGGAAAGCGACCTTAAAAACTGTGAGAATCCTGTATATGACGTAAAAAACGGTTCCATTACGTTTGAAAATGTCACATTTTCATATGCAAGAAAAGCAGATAAACCGGTTCTTGAAAATATTAATATTTCCATTGCTTCAGGTGAAACGATAGGAATTCTTGGCGGTACCGGCTCTTCAAAATCCAGTTTGGTTCAGCTGATTCCGCGCCTTTATGATGTTTTAGATGGAAAAGTGACTGTCGGTGGTGTTGACGTCCGTAATTATGACATCGAAACTCTGCGGAACCAGGTTGCAATGGTGCTGCAAAAGAACGTTTTGTTTTCCGGCACTATCAAAGAAAATCTTCGGTGGGGCAATGAAAACGCTACCGATGAAGATTTAGTAAGAGTATGCAAACTGGCGCAGGCCGATGATTTCATACAAAAGATTCCTGATAAGTATGATACATATATCGAACAGGGCGGAACAAACGTATCAGGGGGGCAAAAACAGAGACTTTGCATTGCCAGGGCACTTCTGAAAGATCCGAAAATACTGATCCTTGACGATTCCACCAGCGCGGTTGATACCAAAACCGATTCACTGATCAGGTGTGCGCTTAGAGTGGAAATCCCAGATACAACCAAGATTATTATTGCGCAGCGCGTAGCCTCTGTCCGGGATGCCGATAAAATCATCGTGCTTGATGATGGCAAAATCAATGCAATTGGAACACATGATGAGCTGCTCGAAACATGCACGATCTATAAAGAAGTATACGAATCTCAAAATAAAGGAGGTTCAATTAATGAATAAAGCAAGAACAGCATCGGCCGGCGACAATCGAAGCCTGACGGACAAGTCTGATTTTAAGCATTTCAAGCCAGGCACAATCAAGAGATTGCTCTCTTATATGATGAAATATAAGCTCAAAATCGTTCTGGTCGTTATTTGCATTATTCTGAGCGCTTTGGCAAACGCGGCATCGGGACTGTTCCTGCGGTCGCTGATCGATAAATACATCATGCCTTTGCTGGGTGAAACTCATCCTGATTTTTCAGAATTGCTCAGGGCTATTCTTTTCATGATCTGCATTTACTCGGTCGGTGTACTTGCCACGTTGTTCTATAACAGAATGATGGTCGCAGTTTCGCAGGGCACGCTTAAAGATATACGCAATGAAATGTTCGCCCATATGCAGATCCTGCCCATAAAATATTTTGACACCCATTCTCATGGTGATGTCATGAGTTATTATACAAACGATGCCGATACGCTTCGCCAAATGATGTCTCAGAGTTTGCCACAGATATTTTCTTCGCTTGTTACGGTTGTAGCCGTATTTATTTCCATGTTGTATCTCAGCATAGGTCTGGCAGTCTTTGTTTTGCTATTTACATTTGCCTTGTTGAAAACAATCAAATTCCTAATTGGAAAAAGCAGCATTCACTTCATGAAACAACAGGAATCACTCGGAAATGTAAATGGGTATATTGAAGAGATGGTCAGCGGTCAAAAAATCGTCAAGGTTTTCTGCCATGAGGAAAAAGCGAAGGAAATCTTTGACCAAAAAAACGATGAGCTTTGCTATAGCGCCACCCAGGCAAACAAATACGGCAATATCACAATGCCGGTTATAAGCAATATGGGGTATCTGCTGTATGTACTTTTGGCGGTTGTCGGTGGAGTGGCGGGCATAGCCGGCATAAAAAACATCAGTCTTACGGGTGTCAACGTTTTGACAATCGGCACGATTGTATCTTTTCTTACTTTGTCCCGCAGCTTTATCATGCCGCTTGGACAGGTCTCCATGCAGTTTAATATGGTCATTATGGCCCTTGCCGGCGCATCGCGAATTTTTGATTTTCTGGATGAAGAGAGTGAAAAAGACGAAGGTTATGTCACTCTTGTCAATGCCAAAGAGGCAAACGGCGAAATCAGAGAATGTGCGGAGCGTACTAACATTTGGGCCTGGAAAAACCCTCTCGGCGATGGCTTGTTTACCTATACAAAAAATGAAGGAAAAATTGTTTTTGACGATGTTGATTTTGGATATGAGAAAGATAAAATTATTCTTCATAATATCGCGTTGTATGCAGAGCCGGGGCAAAAGGTAGCACTCGTTGGAGCGACCGGTGCAGGAAAAACCACGATTACAAATCTTATCAATCGTTTTTATGATATAGCAGATGGCAAAATTCGTTATGATGATATCAACATCAATAAGATAAGGAAACCGGACCTGCGTCGCTCTCTTGGAATCGTATTGCAGGATGTAACCCTGTTTACCGGAACCGTCATGGATAACATCCGCTATGGCAAGCTGGATGCTACGGATGAGGAGTGCATTGCGGCTGCAAAGCTTGCCAATGCTGACGGATTTATTCACATGCTTCCGCAGGGATATAACACCATATTGGAAGGCAACGGTAGCGGTCTTTCGCAGGGGCAGCTGCAATTGCTCTCTATTGCCCGTGCGGCTGTGGCCGACCCTCCTGTTATGATTCTGGATGAAGCCACTTCTTCTATTGATACACGAACAGAAGCGATAGTTCAAAAGGGGATGGACGCCCTGATGAAAGGCCGGACGGTTTTTGTAATTGCTCATCGTCTGTCGACTGTTCAAAATTCAGATGTGATTATGGTGCTGGAAAATGGCCGTATCATTGAGCGCGGCAGCCACGAACGTCTCATTGAAAAACGAGGAAAATATTATCAGCTGTATACAGGTGCATTCGAGCTGGAATAATAAAAGTAGAAAAATGTTATTTTTAAGGCATGTAACTTTCTGGTTTTTCCAGTGGTTTTGTCGGATATGGAGCAAATTCACTATGAGGCATCGGCGCTTCATCCACACTGATATCAGCCTCGTCTAGAATCAAATCAAGGACAAGACCGCCTTTTTGGCAGTCGTCCGAAAGAAAGTGCAATTGATTGAATTTTTCCCTTAATGACAATAGCGTACGGCAAATCATCCCGTTTACGCAGTCCGCCCCCGAGTGCTTCTGCGGTAGTGAAGCTGCAGCCGGGTATCTCCTGCCGGAAGCGTGATGGATTGTGAAGCTATTTTTAATTCAGTGCAAATAGCACTTGCATATCTTACAATGGATGTAATATATCCGTACGCGGAGGTGTGAATATATGCTGGTTGCCGTAATAGATGGACAGGGTGGCGGTATAGGCAGGTCCATCATTGAAAAATTAAGAAATGAATTCACTGATGATATCAAAATAATTGCATTGGGGACAAACTCACTGGCTACTTCTTTCATGATAAAAGCAGGGGCAAACGAAGGCGCTACAGGAGAAAATGCTATCGTGTACAATGCCGGCAGAGTCGATGTCATTATGGGTGTAGTTGGAATAATAGCTGTAAATTCAATGCTTGGCGAACTTACCCCATTAATGGCAAAAGCCATTGCTGAAAGCCCTGCAAGGAAAATACTTGTGCCCTTGAACAGGTGTAATGTTGAAATTGTTGGTATAGATAAAAGCGAATCACTGCCGCATTTGATAGACAAGGCAGCCCTGGCTGTAAAAGAATATATGAACCTTAATTGCAACTTATAAATAATTACATGAATAAAACTCATAAAAATATAATCGGGATTAAGTTTAAACACTGAACTTCCGCGCCATGGGCTTGCTTATCGTTTGGTTATTGGCTGTTTTTATATTATTCTGCTGCAGAAAGATATGCTATAATTCTCCTCAATAGGGGCCAAGAAGGCTTCCGGGCATTAGAATCAGGAATTAAAGTAATTTCTTACTTTGGGATGAACCCAAAAAGAGCTGCTGAAATGGCTCTTTTTGGGTTTTTTGTTTATCTAAAAGGTGGTGAATATTTATTTACTGACAGAAGTCTATTTAAATTTAAATTATCAATTAATTATTAGTTCTTCACAGGATGATGTGTAAACTGCAAATATTGATTTGGAATGGAGGAAAAAATATGGCGTGTTTTATTGTCCCTCTGGGAGAAGTTATTGTAACAACTGCTATACAGAAATTAGTTGAGAAAAAAGAGGCTAAAGCTAAACTGGAAGGTATACCTATGACAGGATTGAGCTGGAGCCGTAAATTGAGCTGGCTGAACAAATTATTATGGGGAGGGATTCTCCTGCTGGCCTTTGAACATTTATGGCATGGTGAAATTGCACCTTGGCCGCCCTTTTTGACAGCAATGAACAACCCTGCTGATATAGAGCCGATGCTGCATGAAATGGCGACGATCGGCACAGGAATGGCAATATTCGTAACAATTGTATGGTTAGTGATTATTTCTATTGCTGATCAAAAAATTGCGGCTCTCCATCCCTGCGATGCTAAAAAATAAAGATTGACGGAGGGTGAAAAATGTACTTTATTATGACCGCTTTTGCTGCCGTAACTGCAACTATTGTATGGTATGTCAATGCCCCCGAAGACAAATATAAGCTTGGTCTGCTAAGTTTTATATTTTGGGGAGCAACACTTATGTGGTTTGTTGACCATGTAATGGCATATCTGATAGAAGGGGGGGAGTTTTTCGAAATAACGCTGGATGCGGCATTACTTGGAGTTTCAGTTATTCTGCTGGGACTTTTAGCATGGATGATAGCGTTATTGATCAGCGATCCAAAAGGAGTTTTTTCTAAACTTCTTAAAGACGCATAAAACAGCGGTACCCAAAAAACTTATACCCCACTATCTTCTGTTGACGACATATAAAATCACCCTCAGGCAGAGCAAAGCGCACCTGAGGGTATTTGTGTTTCTCATATATCTGCCCATTTATAATGCCTGTTTTGTTTGCAAATTCCGTCCTTTATCACTGTTTACCTGAAAACAACTGTGATCGACAAGGGGCAGGTCGGTCCGTGATTCAAGTTAGATTTTGGCTGAGAACAGAGGGGGCAGGCATTCTTAATAAACCCTGATGACGATCAGGTTTTTATCGACATTGTCCGTAGAGTCTGCCTCGTAGTAAGGAACGGGACCGGTCTTCTGCTGACCGACATACTCCGTATAACTGCTGCTGAACAGCGGTACTCTTTGGGCCATTGATTCCAGTGCCTGCTTGGTTTTGATCGATTTGTCTCCAACCCAAACGGCAACGAAGAGAAGTTTCCCGATTTTTGAGGAATAGCCGCCGCTGCCAGGCCCCATAATATAAAGACTGTATCCCTTCTTAACGTTGGAATCGAAAGAACTGGTTGTGATTCCTTCTGAATTGATTCCCGACAATTTGTATTTGGAAAGATCCATATCGACATAGGGTTGGAGAACAGTTACGCTCAACAAGGACCAGCCGGCAGTACCCCTCGTTTCAGGAACCCCGCCCCTGTTCATGCAGTAGACAATTGCGGCGGATTTCAGATTGCGCAAATCGCTTACAACTTTGGTGGCTTCCGCCTTGGCTCGCACGTTTTCCATCGTAATTAGAAATGCTCCCGCAAGGATCCCAATGATGATAATGGCGATCAGTACCTCGACAAGAGTAAATGCTTTCTTATGAAATGTTTGTTTGGTCATTGCCGGCCTCCTTGCTGAAATCGAAAGACAAAGGCTGCACATATTCCATTCTTCGTCCGCATTGGAAAAAGGATAAGATCCGTACAGAAAATGCTGAACCTGACTGTAATTGATTGGTAGGATTATACTAAAGATTTTAATAAAGCACTAATCATTTCTCCAAAAACTTCAACGAAAAAGTATATGTGAAAAAGTATACCATTACAGCAGTCAATGGATTTGAAGCCATGGTTCGGTATCCCCCGCGCGAAGGCAGTCATTTTGTACTACAATGTAAGAAATAGCTCATACTTAGCTCAAAAGACCGCTGTTCATACATCCCAGTCCCCTACAACCATACATATATTAACCGGTTTAAGCTGAGGCGAAGGAGGTCGAGCGCTGTGACGCCCGTGTTATTGCTGGCAAAGAAGTATTTTAAGCAATTTGAAGGAGTTCCGTTCGAAGTTGTTATCAGCGCGGCTGGGGTTCACTGATTTCGGACGCAGCCGCAGAATACAGTGCTGACTGTACAGGCATAACACTGAGTGAAGAACAGTACAAATGGTGCAGCGATCTTTTTGCAAAAAAAGGGCTGAATGACAAAGCGCATGTGCGCCTGATGGACTACCAGGAACTTTCAAAATCAGGATTAATGTTCGACCGCATCGTAAGTGTGGGTATGCTCGAACACGTAGGACGCGATAATTACCCGCTTTTCATGGACAATATAAATACAGTCCTGAAGGAAAAAGGACTGACACTTCTGCACTATATAAGCTCCCTTGGTGAATATCAGGGCAACCCGTGGATGAAAAAATATTTATTCCCGGGCGGCGTCATACTGAGTCTGCGTGAGATAATAAACATGGCAGGTGACAGAAATTTTTACATTCTTGACGTTGAAAGTTTAAGACGCCATTATATTAAGACCCTGTTGTGCTGGTACGATTCTTTCGAGAGACAGGTAAACAGGATAAAACCCGTGTTCGGCGAAAAATTCGTCAAAATGTGGGAGCTCTATCTGTGCGGATGCGCAGCGGCTTTCAGCAACGGTGTCGTAGACCTGCACCAGATACTTTTCTCAAAAGGTATAACCAACGATGTACCTGTAACAAGAGACTATCTTTACCAGAACTAAGCGCCTTTCAGTGAATAGAAAACCGGAGCAGCTGTCCGGTATCATACTGATCCGTGATATAATGCTTGTAATTAATATTCAGGGGAGCTTGCTGAAGCAGGCTGAGAGGAAGCAATCCGGCTTCGACCCTAGAACCTGATGTGGGTAATGCCAACGTAGGGAGTATGACTCTATACTGCTTCTTTGGAGAATGCCGCATTTGGCATTCTCCTTTTTGTTGAGCATATATCCCATTGGAAAGAAAGAGGGATGATCGATGAACTACACAACGCAAATGGATGCTGCAAGAAAAGGTATCCTGACAGAGGCAATGAAGATCGTATCGAAAAAAGAGAATATAGCGGCAGAACAGCTTATGAAGCTGCTTGCAGAAGGAACCGCCATCATTCCTTGCAACAAACGCCACAGTGTGATTTCTCCAAGCGGCATTGGCTCAATGCTGAAAACAAAAATAAA
The DNA here is from genome assembly GCA_963682045.1 of Synergistaceae bacterium. Lineage (GTDB taxonomy): Bacteria > Synergistota > Synergistia > Synergistales > Synergistaceae > Caenicola. The sequence goes on along the minus strand of OY821326.1, from coordinate 2,360,548 downwards.
TGTTAACTTGGGGACATCGCGAGACTGTCCTGATTTGGAAATGGAACTTGAAAAAGTGCAGAGTGCGGTCGATATAGGAGCAGAGGCCATTATGGACTTAAGTTCATACGGGGACACAAGGAATTTCCGACGTATACTGAGTGAGAAATGCCCGGCTATGATAGGCACAGTACCGATTTATGATGCAGTAGTACATTATAACAAAGCACTGAAGGAAATCACCGAAGAGGAATGGATCGAAACAGTGCGCATGCACGCCGAAGATGGTGTGGATTTTATGACTATACACTGCGGAATCAACAGAGAGACAGCTCTTAAATTCAAACACAATAAACGGCTTACTAATATTGTTTCCCGCGGAGGCTCCATCATATTCGCCTGGATGGAAATGACAGGACTTGAAAATCCTTTTTATAAGCATTTCGATGATATCCTCGAGATATGCAGGGAGTACGATGTGACACTCAGCTTAGGAGATGCGTGCCGTCCCGGGTCAATAAAAGATGCAACCGACGCGGCACAGATCGAAGAGCTGATAGTGCTCGGAGAGCTGACAAAACGCGCATGGGAAAAAGATGTTCAGGTAATGATTGAAGGTCCTGGACATATGCCTCTCAATCAAATAGCTGCAAACATGGAAATACAGAAAACTCTTTGCCATGGGGCGCCCTTTTATGTCCTCGGCCCTATAGTCACGGATGTAGCACCCGGATACGACCACATTACTTCTGCAATCGGAGGTGCAGTGGCCGCGGCAAACGGCGCTTCTTTCTTATGTTATGTGACACCGGCCGAACATTTAATGCTGCCAGATGTCAACGATGTAAAAGAGGGCATTATAGCTGTAACGATTGCAGCTCACGCAGCAGATATTGCAAAAGGCATACCGGGCGCAGCTGACTGGGACAACGAAATGAGCCTGGCCCGTAAAAATCTGGACTGGAACAAAATGTTTTTTCTCTCAATAGACCCTGAAAAGGCAAAACGTTACCGTGAATCGGCTAAGCCTGAAAAAGAGGACACCTGCAGCATGTGCGGCAATTTTTGTGCGATAAGGAACATGAACCGCATCCTTGACGGAGAAATAGTTTCAGTTTTCGATGAGTAAAGAATGCTCTTTTTCAGAAGCAAGGGGATTGGCACGGGCAGTCTATTGGAAATCAGCTGCAAATCGAATTACGGCTTGAGACATGCCGCACTTCTTATGTTTTTCGCAAGTGAGAACGACTCTGGTTTTAGCTTTGGCGATAGCCGCCTGTTTGCAAGCATCAGTCAGGATCAAGCATGCCAATAGCGGCGTCTTCATCCAGCGGCCGCGCTATAAGGTATCCCTGGATCTTTTCGCATCCGTTTTTCAGCAGGTATTCCTTCTGTTCTTCGTGCTCAACTCCTTCCGCAATTACATAATGGCCCATCTTGTGCGCTATTGATATTATTTCTGCAGTTATAGCCCTATCTGAGTGGGTACGCATAAGTTTATCAATGAAATATCTGTCGATTTTCAGACAGTCGACATTTAACTCCTGCTCTCTCGCAAGTGAGGAATATCCGGTGCCAAAGTCATCAATTGCAATGCTTATTCCTTTTTCTTTCAGGCTGCCAAGGATATGATTAATTGCACGGTAGTCTGATGAGAACACAGACTCTGTTATTTCAATTCCAATATTTTCCGGACGGATATGCATTTCATCGATCATCTTAAACAAATCCTCGCAGAAATTATTTACCAGCACCTGAATAGCGGAGACATTGACTGAAACGGTGACATCGTCGTATCCGGCCTCCTTCAGTTTGTTCAGGAAACTAAAGGCCTGAAGCATAATTTTTTTACCGATCGGGATGATAAGCTTTGTTTTCTCCGCAATTGGTATAAATTCAATAGGCGAAATTGATCCAAGCTTGTCATTTTTTAATCTCGCAAGTGCCTCAAAACCGGATATTTTGTTTGACTCAAGATCAAATATCGGCTGATATTGCAGAAATAACCCACGGTCACTCTCATTGTCGGCGATTCTGGCAAGTTCACGTTTTATGTTTTGCTCACGGACAAGTTCTTTTTCCGTTTCAGTATCATAAAAACAAACGTTAAAATCTTTTCCCTGAATACTAAGCGCTTTTTCTGATGCAATCAGGAGTTTTTTCAAAAGCTGGTCTGTGCTGAGCTCGTTCTTCCGGTCTATCTCAACTATTCCAATGCCTCCTCCTCCGACTCTTTCCGGTAAGAAAAAAAGGTCCAGTGTCTTTATAATCGCATCTGTAAATTCAAGCAGTTCATTTTTATCTTTGTAGTCATTGAGGAAGAAGATAAAACGATTCTCATGCGCATGGAACAAAGTCCGTTTTCCCGTGCAGTATTTTTTAAGCGAATCTGATATTTTTTTTATCAGTTCCTGAGTATAGTTAAACCCGTAAGCAGTAGTAAGAGAATGTACAGCGGAGATGTCAATACACATAAGAGCTTTTTTATACTCTGTATGCATGATTGCATCGTTCATCAGAGTCTTTTCCAGATAGTTTCTGTTAAAGAGGTTGGTCCATCTGTCATGGTCATTGTTATACCTGAGGGTATTCTCAATTTCTTTTCGGTCGGATATGTCGATGATGATCCCTTCAAGTGCCTCCGCTTTTCCCTGATCGTCAAAAATGCCTTCCGCCAGTTCAAGGACCCATTTTCTATTTCCGTCAGTCGTTGTGATCTCATATTCATACTTAAAATGCAGTCGCTGCAGAAGGGTACGTTCCCACTCCTTTAAGAGAGGCGCGCGATATTCAGGCGTTATAAGATCGTTGAAGGAGATGTCTCTGTTGTTGACAAGACTTTCAGGAGGATATCCGGTCAGTCCCAGACAACCGTCGGAAACATACTGCATTGTCCACTCAGGATCAAAATTGCACCTGTATGCCATACCTGGAATATGGGATAGAAGAACGGCTTTACTGCGCTCGCTTTCCCTGAGTGACTCTTCTGCCTCTTTACGCATAGATATGTCCTCGATAAGACACAGATGCAAGGACTGCATGTCAGGACCACCCAAAAGATGAGATATCTTCACATTTGTCCAGACACTTGATCCGTCTGGTTTCAAAAACCGCTTTTCTATTGAATAACCATCTATTTTCCCCGCCTTGAACTGATCGAATTTTTCAAGATCTGCCGGCAGGTCTTCCGGATGTGTTATGTCTGTCCATACAATTTTCATTAATTCACTGCTTTCCCAACCAATGATCCGTTCGAACATGGGATTGATGTTCAAATGTATATATTCCGATCTTGATACAAAACTCTTGTCATTTATTATCGCAATCCCTATCGGAGCCTGGTTGAATACGCTGCGGTAGAGGGCTTCATTTAAAGCTAATTTTTCACTTAGTTCCTTAAGTATGGAATTCTGTCTCCACAGGCGAAGTAAAACAAGAAAAAGGAGAAGGATACTTATTACGATTACCACATCAGGAATCATGCGCTTCCAGAGACTGGCGTACCACTCCGATGCGGAATAATCCACTCCGAAGACGGCGATGACCTTCCCGCTTACCGGGTCTTTTACTGGTACGAATACGCTTATCCATGTTCCCCATCTGTCAGATGCCGGACCGGTAAGCTCTGTTTTGGCTGACTTAAAGACCGATCTTAAGGTTTCACCCGCTTCCTCATATAGTTGCCCTGGCGGCGAGTAATCCGATGAATCAGGCGGTTCTGAATCTGCAAGAATAACAATATTGCCGTTTCGTTGGGACATAAGGTAGGCAAAATAAATCGGATTGGCTGTTTTTAGCAGCTCTGAGAGACTACGCTTTGTCATTATGTATTCAGGTTTTGTAATGTCTTCTTCTCTGCCTGATAGTTCGGCGATATGCTGGGGATGCAAGATAGACTCCGCAGACTCGGCCAGCATAATGGCCTCAGATGAGGCAATTTCGTTGTATCTGTCCCATGAAAAACGTAAATAGAAAGCGATAATTAATACCACAAGGACTGTAAGAATGATTTCATGTATCCAATTTTGCCTGTTTTTTAAATTGCCGGATGAAGAAGGATGTTTTGCCTCTGTCATATTAAGACACCTCTTTCTTCCAACGCCATGTAAATATTATTAAAAAACAAGGGTGTGAATGGCTGAGTGCATCTATTTTTAAGTATTGCCTATCATGGCTGTCGCATTCAGATAAAACAGCATAATATATTTATTTAAATAATTAAATAATAAGCTTATTTGGCCTTATAAGCAATGGCTGCCGGGCAATTGGGATTTATAGCGGGTGACAACAACGTGAAAACCTGCCGGGAGTCCCATCCGGCAGTGAATTTACAGCTTCCAGGCTGCGGTGAATTCGCGACAGTTGTCGCTGGTGAATTTGCCTGACTGAGTCAGGCGGAGAATTCAAGCTTTATGATTTAGTGGCCAATTCACCGCTTTAGTTAAGGTTTTAGTGATAACTACCTCAAATATCGCAATTGGGGCAGATCTAAGATCATAGCGACGCAGCATGCCGTGGTTCAAGCCGAGGCGTATACCAATACGTTGAAGCGCAGGACCGCAAATGTTGCTAAGCTAGGGTTTAGAGATGCCCCAATTGCAGTGAAGGAGGAGCAAGCCTTGCTAAGTCAGCGCTGCTATAAATCCCAATTGCCGCAATTACCAATCAGACTGATGGCCTCTTCACTGGGAACAGGTCTGCTGAAAAAGTAGCCCTGGATAGTATCACAATCCGCATCCACAAGATAATCCCTCTGGGCCTGGACCTCTACACCTTCGGCGACGACCTTGAGTCCTAACTTATGCGCCATGGAGATGATGTCGGGTATTATTAGTTCTTCTCTTTTATCAACAAGGATTTTGTCGATAAACTGTTTGTCGATCTTGACTATGTCAACATTAAGATCGCGAAGTCTGGAAAGGGATGAGTATCCTGTCCCGAAATCGTCCACAGAAATGTTTATCCCCATGCTCTTAAGCATGCCCAGTTTTTCATTCGCCATTATAAAGTCATCCATGAAAAGAGACTCTGTGATCTCGAATTCAAGGTCGCTTTTTTCGATGCCGCAGCCCTCTATCAGAACTCTCATGTCCTCGACAAAATCTGAGCGCATCAGGTCTGCACCAGAGATGTTGACAGCAACACGAACTCCCCGGCCGCATCTCTCCTTCATCATCCTTACAAATAATGAGGTTTTTTTCACGATTAGCTTTGTCAAAAGTGTTATCAGTCTTTTTTTCTCCGCTACTTCTATAAATTCAACCGGGGATACGTTTCCCAGAGTATCTGATTTCATTCTTGCAAGCGTCTCAAAACCCGTCACTTTTCCTGTGCCCGCTTCGACCTGCGGCTGGAAGAGAACATAGATACGCCCCTCCTTGCCGTCATTTTCATCATTAATTGCACGGATGATCTCTTTTTCGATAAGGCTTTCTCTTTCGATAACTGCCTCCATCTCCGCGTTGAAATACTGGTAACTTACGCTTCCGTCTTCTTTCGCCCGGCTGACTGCAATAAGGGCTTTTTTGAGTATCCGTGAAGGGTCTTCCTCCTCTTCAGAAATTTCAGCTATGCCGATTTCTACCGGCATGTAAATGTTCTGATCCGAAAAGGTATCTTTTTTAAAAAGATTCTTAACTCTCTCAAGAGAACGATCCAAAGAATCATTAGTGCCGAAGTCTTCAGAATATATGACCAGACGGTCACTTGCTGTCCTGAATGTTATCCCGTCATCGTCAAAATTCTCTTTGACCTTTTCCGCTATTTCTGTGAAAACTTTATCAGCGTATTCATAGCCGTAGAGGAGGGCCATATTTGCAAGATGGCTGAAGTTGAGCATAAAAATTGCTCCTCTCCACTTTTTCTGTCTCAAAAGATTCTCGAGGAAATACTTGAGTGATTCCTGGTTGGGAAGCCCGGTATTGGTGTCATAGTAAGCAAGCCTGAGATAATTCCGGCCGTTCCTGTATATCATCAGCATTATCCCGCCGGCAGCAATAAAGACAGTTATCAGCAGCCAAATACTGTTTTTCAGTTCTTCGGCCGCAAAATAGGCTGCCTCTCTTTGCTGTGAGCTTACAAAAAGGGCGCCGACAACTGCTCCTTTATCAATAAGGGGGATAAAAGAGTTGTACAGTACTTCCTTCCCCGATCTGTCAACATAGCTTATCTCTTTTCCTTCTCTGATAGAAAGAGCCGCCTCTGGAATGTCTATTTTTGTGCCTTTCGATTCATGTTTTGAGCTCTCCACAATAATTTGGTCCCTGTTGATCAAACTAACCTGGTCGATGTTTGGATCTTCGTTGAGTTCATCCAGCAATTTGCTTATTTCAAATCTGCCTAAGAATTTTTTGACATCTTCCGCGGAGATGCCTATCTGGACGAATTCTCCTGACGGAAGTCTGTAATAGGCATATTTGTAGTATTTTCCCGAAACAGTATCTGCCCTTATTTCATCCATTGATTCCGCTTTGCCGCTTTTAATGAAAACTTTTACCGGGTGCCCCTCGTTAACTTTCCAGCCGACATAACTGTCAATATTGGAGTACATGATTACTCCATTTCTGTTATGGACAGATATCTGATCGACATTGAGGGATGCTGCGAGAGCTTTTACCTCAGCCTGTGAAAACCGCCCATGATACAACATTACAGTTTTACTTGCTGCTATGAGTTTTTCTTCAAGAAGTTCATTTATTATTCTACTTGCTGCCACTGATTTTTTCAGACTGTAGGAATATTGTCTGGCGGCATCAATGGCATCTTCTTTGAAACGCTCATAGTTTTCACTTATCTTGCGTTCTATGGAAGAATATATTCCAATCGAAAAAAGAACAGAAATTACTAAAAATGGAATTATAAAAAACCATATGTTGATCTGTTTCAGAAATTTTTTATCATTCATCATCAGCATCTCCCATTTCGGCAGTTAGGGGCGGTCAAACGATCGTGAGACTCTAAATCACCGTCGTCCCCGAATGGGGTCGATCCTCAGGTCCTCACAGCTGTTTGACAACGTTTGACGATCATTTGACCGCCCCTGCAACTGCTTAGCAACCGCTCAGCAATTGTTTAGCAATGTCTTGAAAACAACCGTTTCACCATTGCTTCACTACTGTTTCACGCCGGCAATCTTCCGGCAGTCCCACAATTGTTCTATAAATACATTTTACTTCATATAATAAAAAATGACCGCCATTCAAACAAAGGCAGTCATTTTAGATAATTTAAGCTTTGATTTGATTCTTTTCAGGGCATCTCACCGTTTTGTCGGGATGAGAAGAACAGAAGAAAGGGCCTTTCTGGCCACATTCCCGCTTACGCTTCCAAGGAAAAATTCCTTGACGTATCCCCTACCCTGGCTGCCCATAACAACAAGCTGTATCACCTGTTCTTCGACTGTTTTTATTATCTCTACAGCAGGGGAACCATATTTGACAAGGACATCGACTTCTACTTCTCCTCTTTCCTGAAGAAGTTTCTTCATCCCATCAAGCCTTGCCGAATCTATCCTGTTGAATTCTTCAATTTTATCATCAAGGTGCGGGCTTAACTTCGCAGAATCCTGAACATGGAGGAGCGTAACTTTTTTAACCCTTCCGGGAGCCATTTCAAGTACTTTTGTAAAGGCTACATCGGCATTGTTTGAAAAGTCCGTAGGGTATAGCAGATGTTTTGCGACTTCACACCCATCAATACTTATTCCCTCAACGTCGTTCCTCCTCGGTCTCATTATCAGCAGCGGCTTCGATACAGCGTGCATAAGGTCGTTAGCCAGAGTACTGAAATAGAGTTCACCGGAGGAGGTCCGTCTCCGGGCTCCCACTACTATAAGAGAATAATCTTCCGCAACTGCTATCTTGTTGATCTCAGTTGCGGGATACCCTGCAAGCACCCTTGTTTCTACTTCAAAGCCCTCTTCGATAAGGTTTTGTTGATTCTCTTTGAAGGCCTCTTCGTATTTATGAAGAGGCAGGTTTGATTGTCCCCTTGTGTAGTCGATGACTTCGTCTACTGTCCTGTATTGGATCAGAAGACATTTTTGAGCATCGTAGGCTTTCAGCCTCCCTACACATCCCATGAGCTCAAGCGAGTCGTCAGACAGGTCAGTGGCTACAATGAACTTTTTAAACACAGCATTCTCCCTCCCTTTGTCAGATCAGCTGACCGAGTCAGCGTCTGGTCGGTATCAGAAGCACTGAAGAAGGGCTGAGCCTGGCTATGTTCTGGCTTACGCTGCCAAGGAAAAACTCCTTCACGTAACCCCTGCCCTGGCTGCCCATCACAACAAGCTTAACATCCAGATCTTCGACAAGCCTAAGTATTTCAAGTGACGGTGATCCATATTTCACAACAGTTCCCACTTCAGCTTTGCCTTCACGCTCAAGCATATCTTTCATGCCTTTCAGCCTTGCCTCATCCAGCCTGTTGAACTCTTCGACCTTGCTCTCCAGATGAGGGCTGAGCTTCGATTTATCCTGTACGTGAAGAAGTGTGATTTTTTCTACGCTTCCTGCTGCCATCTCCTTTATGTACCTGAACGCCATGTCAGCGTTGTCGGAGAAATCTGTTGGATATAGGATATGGCTGCTGATATCAAGCAAATTTCTTTCTGAGTCATCTTCCTCAGTAACTCCGGCAGGGTCTTCCGTCCTTATCTGCAGAACAGGGAACTGCGCCGAATGTGTCAGATCGTTTGCGATCCTTCCATAAAATATCTCACTGGACGAGGAATATCTCCTTGACGCTATTACAGTCATAGAGTAACCCTCTTCCTCACATATCCTGTTTATCTGCGCAGGAGAAAATCCGGGAAGAATCCTGGTCTCAACTTCAAATCCCTCTTTTTCGATCTCTCTCTTTTGTCTTGAAAGCGTCTTTTCATATTCGTAAAGAAGTTCGTTGGAGTATATACCGGAAAAATCGATTATTTCGTTCAGATCCCTAAACTGGACTAAAAGACATTTCTTTGCTCCAAAAGGTTTTAGTCCGCCTATACATGACAAGGAGATTGAGAAGTCTTTCGAGATATCTGTTGCGACAATAAACTTTCCGAACATCTGAATTCCCCCTTTCAGGTGTTATTTGCCTGCCCTTCTTTGTAATACATAAATGATCTCTCTTTACCCTGTTAGCGTAATTATACCTGTTTTGAACAAAATTGACTAATTTATTAAATTAATTTAATGTCGTCATTATTACCCGGGGGCCTAAAAAACCGGCCCCTTTTATTCCTCATGAGAGGAGCAGGGAGCCGGTATGAATGCTGACTTTTTTCTGTCAAATATTATTGCTTTTTAATATTTTTATCATACTCCGGATTGAGCAGGCTGTCCGGAGCAAGCCCTTTAAGAATCTGTATGACGGAGTCAGATGTGCCCTGTGTTTCCCTTGCAAGACATTCGTTGGTCCATCCTGCCAGGTGAGGCGTACATATAACGTTGTCCAGTGCAAAGAGAGGGTTGTCCTTTGATGTGGGTTCCACGCTGTAAACATCTATCCCGGCTCCCGCGATCCGCTTTTCACGCAGAGCTTCCGCAAGGGCGGCCTCGTCGACCAATGCTCCTCTTGCAGTGTTCACAAGGTATGCGCTTTTCTTCATTTTTTGGAGTTTTTTCCTGTCGATAAACCCGCGTGTATCATCACAAAGCTGGCAGTGGAGCGAAACAACATCGCTCTGCTCAAGAAGGGTATCCATATCGACAGACCTTGCTCCTGCCTGTGCGATCCTCTCCGGGTCCGCATAGGGGTCGAAGCAGAGAAGGTCGACATTGAAGGGCTTAAGCATTTCTGCAAGGCTTGAACCTGCAGCTCCAAGACCTATTATGCCCACGGTCTTTTCGGTGAGCTCTGACGCCTGGAGGAATTCGCTCTTCCATCCACCGGTCTTCTGGATCTCCGCCGACTTCGGCATAAGCTTGAGGAGGGCCATCATCAGTGCAAGGGCATGTTCGGCAACACTGACCTTGTTGGCGCCGGGGGTGTAGGTAACTGCGACTCCATACTCTGTCGCCGCATCCACATCTATATTGTTCGGAACAGAGCCGCACTTTGCGATTATTTTCAGGTTTTTCGAGGAAGCAATGACGTTCCTGGTGAATTTGCCTCTGGCTGTACATACTGCCGCATCAGCATCACCTATCAACTCGATAAGTTCCTTTTCATCCGTGTAGTTGCATTTAGGATCGCCAAACCTGACGTTCCCCACTTCACTCATTAGCATATGGAGTTCACGGACTTCACACTCAACAACAACGATATCAAACATATAAAAACCTCCGGAATCATTCATCTACGTCGACCTGAAAAGCTGCATTAGAATTACACAGCGGTTTTTCAGACGATGCGGGTATATTATCCATCAAAAAGAGGTTCAATGCTCATGCCTCCGGACAACGCTGCGGAATATTTATGCAATTGAACTTTGCAGCGAACATTTAAGCACGAATAACTAAATAGGGGAGAGCCCCTTTTCTTCAGGCCCTCCCCTGCGGTCATTGTTCAATATTTTAAAAATTAATGTCTTTTGACAGGGATAAGCAGTACAGGAGCAGGTGACTCGCGCACTATGTTGTGGCTGACGCTTCCGAGGAAAAATTCATTCACGAAACCCCTGCCCTGGCTCCCCATGATTACCATCTGCACAGAGAGTTCCTTTACGCTTTTCAGTATCTCCGAAGAAGGTGAGCCATATTTCAGCACAGTCTCAACATCGGGACACCCATTATCCAAAAGCACCTTTTTCATCGCTTCGAGCCTACCTGAATCTATCCTGTTGAACTCCTCGATCTTGTCATCCAGATAAGGTGATATCCTGTATTCATCCTGGATGTGGATAAGTGATATCTTATTTTTTATTAAAGGTATCATCTCTACCAGGTAATTGAACGCGACCTCAGAGTTCTTTGAGAAGTCTGTCGCAAAAAGTACATGGTCTGTGACGCCACCTGAAAGTTTCTGTTTATCATATTCTTCAGCTGATTTTCCGTCAGCAGACTTGAATATGTAGGTCGGTCTCTGGGCGTTGTGTATGAGTTCGTTTGCCATCGAGCTGAAAATATACCTGTCAGATCCCACGCTTATCAGGGAATAGTTTTCATCGATCGCGATCTTGTTCACCTGAGAGGCGGAAAGACCTTCAAGCACCCTGGTCTCCACTTTGAATCCCTGCCCCTCAAGTATTGATTTCTGTTTCTGAAAGTTCTTTTCGAAATCTTCATAGACAGTAGGTTTGTAAAAACTGTCAACTCCAAGTACATCCAAAGTACCCCAAAATTGCAGGAGCAATATTTCCTCTGTTCCAAATCCTTTAAGACCTCCTGAAGAGGTCACCAACGCCATTGATTCTTTTGAAAAATCGGATGCGACTATCGCACGTCTGAACATTACTACTCCTCCCTATTATCAAACTGGACTCTCTGAAATGTTCTGTAATAATATATAACATCGTTATCTTGCTAAAGCAAGAGCATGAATACTTAGCCTATGCCAAGGCTTTCTTCATTTTGTCGATTTTGGCAAGGATGGAGAGAAGGTAAAGCAGCACTATTCCGTTTGCGGTAAGTACCACTCCAATTACCGGCCCTGGAATCAGATTTTTTATCAGCATAGATGTTCCAAAAACAATCGAAAGAATGTTCAGCGTCGACTGGGCAAAAAACAGCTTTTGTATTATTGAAGGAACATCTGAAGATCCTCTTCCCATCTTCCCTGATCTTGAATGAATCATTTTTATCAGGGATATCCCCCCTCCGCCAATGTTCAGCAGGGCGATGATCAGGGTCAGGCAGGGCACAAGTATTCCCGGCACAATGCATGAGATTATCCCCATTGATGCAAAGATGAGTCCGAGAAATACAAGAGGCCACGTTCTTGCAAAGGATCTCAGCGGCGTATTTCCGAAGGCTATCATCTGTATGGACATGATCACTACAAGAAGTCCTAACTGTGCGCTGCCTGAGAACGGCAGAAGGCCAATAGTAACCGGTATGAGCAATATCCCCAGCAGTACCATGAACACTCCCGTTATAAGGATCACCACACGGTCATCTGAAAGCTGCACCCCTGCGGGGGGTCTCTCCGACGCATCGGGATAGAGGGCATATATTTTAAAAAGCACCGCAGTCAACGTAAAAACAAGCACTCCATAAAGGAGGATTGAAAGGGCGATAAGTCCACCGGAAATATAATTTTTATTGATCAGGAGAATCGAGATGAAGACCGAAAGGGAATAGACTGCAGTGCAATTGACTGCAAGCATGATAAGTATCCCGCCCTTTTTTCTCCACAGCGGAAATTTGTCTTTTGAAAAAAACATCTGCAGCAAAAGAAGTATGCCTCCGGGGCCAAAACATATGAATAATATGAACCGTGGAATCCCTTTCAGAAGATCCGGGATAAAACATGTGATTATTCCAACACAGGCAACAAAGATACCCAGCATAAGAACCGGGAGCGGTCTTCGGGGAACGTCCCCGAAAGGGGTCTTGCCAAGTACCGTGATCTGAAGCGCATATATGAATATCAGAAGTCCGAAAAGACCGTTTTCATAATGTGACACTTTGCCTGCGTAAGAAGCAAAAAGCAAAAGCCCGGCAATAACCATGGTCAGGCCAGCAACCATAAGTATGACAAGGTCGATGGGTATATCAGCTTTTTTTGAAGACCACCCGCCAAACATATCCATGCCTCCTCAGGATCGAATCCGGTTTAAACGATGTATTAGGCTTTCAAAGAATCAATTTAATCAAGTATAAACTTTTAGCAATAGGTACCTTTTGTACGGTAGTTTTCCCGCCTTTCATCGGCAAGTTGCTTCATTAACTTGTCGAAATCATCTCTCTTTTCCCTGTAAAGATAGTCAGCTTGCCTCACCGCTTCAGGGAATATGATCATGAGAGACCCTTTCTCGATCTCATCGAATATATATTCCACAGCCTCTTCTACACTTACTGAATCAGCGGGAGGGTTTACCCCTGCGAATATGGGGGTACGGACATTTCCAGGGCAAAAGACGCTGAACTGCAGTCCATCGTTCCCCAGTTCGTACTGGAGACATTCTGTCATAGATATGACAGCGCTCTTGGTCGCCGCGTAAACAGCCTGATAAGGAATGGGGATTTTCCCGGCTATGGATCCAGTATTGACAATGTGGCCGAATCCCTGTTCCCTCATTACAGGAATGGCAGTATAGGTGCCGTGGATGACTCCCATCAGGTTAAGGTCTATTATGAATTTCCATATGTCGAAGGTGATCTTTTCTGTAGGCAGGGTGAGGCCCATACCTGCGTTGTTGAAAAGAAGGTCAAGATGACCCGCATGTTTTTTTGCGTCAAATATTAGTTTTTGTACCTGGTCGAGTTTCGTGACATCTGTAAGTATGGGGAAAACTTTGCCGGGATATTGGATGTTCAGCCTGTCTGATTCACGCTTGAGCCCCTCTTCATTGAAGTCGCCCATGAAGACTGCTTCAGCACCCCTTTTCAGAAGTTCTTCAGAGATCCCAAGGCCCAGACCTGACGCCGCTCCTGTGACTGCTGCAACTTTTTGTTCAAAATATCCGCTCATGGCATACTCCTTTCGATAATTGTAAAAAAATCCTGCTCTTACTTTTACCGCAATGATCTTGTATTAACCACGTTAAACCATTAAACATAAAACGATTTAATTGAGAAGTTCCTCATGCGAAGCTGCAAGAAGTTCTCTTATCTTCAGCCCCTGAGGACAGTGAAGTTCACAGACTCCGCATGAAACACATCTGTCCGCGCCCCTGCCCTCTTTGAAGAATTCCTCTTTATAATGATCTTTTACCGATGTGTCCATGGTATTGCAGTATTTGTTATAGAGGGCAAAGACAGCCGATATCATCACCCCGTGGGAACAGGGCATACAGTATTTGCAGTCCGTACAGGGAATTGTCGTACTGCTTCCGTACTCCTTTGCGATCATGGCGATAAGATCTTTATCTTTTCCGCTCATTACCCCTGGTGCCGAATCGCTGAAGATCCTCAAATTATCCTCAAGCTGTTCCATGGTGCTTGCGCCGCTTAGGACAACTGATACTTCCTGCTGGTCATAAAGCCACCTGAAACACCATTCTGCAAGGGATCGTTTTTCATGATATCCCTCGACCAGGTCCAGAACGGTCTTTGGAGCATCCTTTAAGAGTGAGCCCCCACGCAAAGGTTCCATGATCGTTACCGGAAGTCCTTTTGATGAGGCATAACGAAGCCCTTCTACGCCTCCGGCCTGATTTTTTTCATCAAGGATGTTCAGCTGTATCTGAGTCATGTCCCAGGGATAGTAATCTATTATCTCTTTAAAGGCTTCAAAACTGTTGTGAAGCGAGAACCCCTTATGGAGTATCTTCCCCTTTATTGCAGCTTTGTCGAGAAAGTCCGCTCCGTCGTATTTTTTAACTTTTTCCCATACCGCTGGACTCAGGTTATGGAGCAGGTATATGTCTGCATAATCTGTCTGAAGCCTCTTCAGTTGCTCGTCGAGATATCTTTCCATATCTTTCTGGCATGAAGACATGGCAACCGGGCATTTTGTAACAAGGCATACTTTTTCCCTGTAACCATTCTTAAGCGCATTTCCGACTATTTGCTCACTCCCGGGATATGTGTATGCCGTATCAATGTAATTGACTCCGCTGTCGATTGCATGCCTGACCATTTGTATCGCTTCTTTTTCATCTGCCGGAAACCTCATACAGCCAAGGCCAAAGCGAGATACCCTTAACCCTGTTTTTCCAAAATCAACATATTCCATAAACATCACCCCAAGTTTACGATATCCTGTCATTAGTCTTAATAGTATACACTCTAATAACTTACTGTCACAATTGTTAAGAGGCGGCTTTATAATGCCCTGGGGAATTTGTCGCGTATGTGCGGCGGTGAATTTGCCGGACCTTGTCAGGTGGAAAATCGGCCCTTAAATCATAAAGAATTAATTCACCGCAGCATGAAGTTATCCGCAATTCTCCGTGCCATTAAACGACCGCTTGCCTGTTGCCAACCAGCGCTTACCAGTATTTACAACTGCAAAGGGTGCAGGGCAGCGCAGTTTCACCATCGTAAAGGAGTGCGGTATACTATAGTGTATAAAAATGAAACGGGGGATATTATTGAAAATACTTGTCAGTGCGTGTCTGTTGGGCATAAATTCCCGGTACTGCGGAGGTGGCTGCCTCAATGAAAAAATTGCCTCACTGATCGGAAACCACAACCTCATACCTGTATGCCCCGAGCAGCTTGGCGGGCTGCCCACACCGAGAGAGCCGGATGAGATAAGGGAAGGAAGAATCTTTGAGAAAAACGGAAAAGAGAACACTGATAACTTTCAAAAAGGGGCGGAGGAAACGCTGAGACTTGCCCTGCTTCTTAAAGCTGACATGGCAATACTCAAGCAGAACAGCCCCTCATGCGGATCTTCCATGATCTACGACGGGACTTTCAGCAGTAAAAAGATCCCCGGCTCGGGCATAACAGCATCTTTGCTTATCAAAAACGGGATCAGGGTGATCAGCGAGGAAGACATTACCGAGTTAAAAGAATTGTCTTAACAATCGTGAAGCGGTAGTGAAGCAATTGTGAAACGGTCGTAAAGACTGGCAAGCAATCGGCAAGCGTGGACAAGCAATAGGCAAGCAGTCGTCAGAACCTGAGACCATAATCCTTTACCGTCTCCCCGATCTAAGCATTCGTGAACGACGGATATTTGTTACCTAAAACACTTGAACCTGCATACCATATGGACTTACTTATCTTTATCGTCTTCCCCGAGTGGGTCCATCGGGGATCCAGTGTCTTTTGTAAAATCTTTAATGGCTTGTGATAATCTAAGTTCCAAGCCTCTCCCGTTTAGCAGCGTCCGGGAGAGACGATTATTCGGGTCCATTTTGTTAGGGATCAGAACCAATTCTCCGCAGCCTAGAGGCTGCAAATTCAACAGAGACCTATGTCGCAAATTCTCCGCATGATGAAATCAGGCAAATTCACCGCGGCTTGCTGTTTGCCGCAGTATTGATGTTTCGAGCTCTGGTAACCATATCTTTTCTTACAGCGTAAATTCTTCTTTGCTTAGTTTTGATAAGTTATTGTATATATGTACATAGCCCACAAGAGCTTTTTCCATATAATCAATCCTGACCTTGTCCACCGGCCTGTGACAATAATACTCCTGCATCGGCGAATATCCGATCGAAGGAACTTTGTGATGCACTGCAGCTACAGGCAGATCAGTCCCAAAATCCCAGTAACCGAATTTAACTTCCTGACCTGCTTCTTCAAGTCCTTTTGCACATGCTTTTGCGACAGCGTGTTCTTTCTCCAATTTCCATGCTTCCTTTTTGTTTTCCATTAGTTCTGACTTGCCTGTATATGAAGTTCTCATTACAGCACCGATCTTTACTTCGGCACGAAAGTTCCTGTCTTCTGCAGAAATTTCATCTATTACACGTTCTATCTGTTTTATACAGCTTTCGACAGTTTCATCCGGGGTAAAACGACGGTCATAGGTTATATGGCATCTGTCAGGAACTATGCACATCGATCCGGGAGTGCACGAAATTACTGTAAGTGCGATGCTTGATTTACCAAGTTCAGGATCAGTGGATTTCTCTTTTTCAACGACCTGTTCTACTTTGTCTATGAATTTTGTGGCAGAATTTACGGCATTTACACCAAGCCATGGTGCGCTGCCATGGGAGGTTACACCCGAAACAGTAACCTGGATTTCAACTCTCCCCCTATGCCCAAGGTAAAGTTTTAAACTTGTTGCCTCACAAGAAATACATACATCGGGAGATATCCCTCTCTGTGGAAAAGTCTCATCAAAAAGTTTCAGCATGCCAAGCATTTCTGCCGGTTCTTCAAGAACAGTCATTGTAAATATTAACCTGCCTGCCAATTTGTACCCCTGTTTTTTTAGGGCAATGAGTGCTGCTCCGGCATAAACCATTGTCGCACCGCCGCCTTTTACATCAGATGCGGCACGTCCGTGTATAACTTCTGCATCCTCGGTACCGTTCATATCCTGATTGAACATCCCGCAGACATCTATCTTGCCTCCGTAGGGGTCGTAACCTTCCCATTCACTTAAATCTCCGGTGTCTACATGGTCAAGATGCCCGTTGAACATAATGGAGGGACCGGGCAGGTCTCCGTTGATAATTCCTACAACATTGCCCCATTCATCTCTAAAAACATCGCTGTAGCCAAGTTTTTTCATTTCGGACAGATAAAGATCAGCTACTCCTTTTTCTTCGCCTGGGAGTGATGGAACTAGTATTAGCCTCTGACAAAAATCTATCATTTCCGGTTTCAGCATAGCTGCAATTGCTTTAAGTTCATTCTCCATTTTTATCCTCCTCATACAAAAACATCTAGGAAAGTGCAGGCTCATCCCAAAGCAGCAGCTTCTGTCCTATTCCCTTGTCAAGAGACCGCCTGTACAGCTCATAGCCCCAGGCAACGTCAAATACAGCCATTCCGCATGCCACAAAAACGATATTTTCTTCATCGTTGGTACGGCCTTCTCCGGAACCAAGAATTACATGGCCCAGATCGACAGAATCTTTCAGATCAGCTAATTTATTTTCATCGATCAAGTTATAAATCGGACCTCCGATAACACCGCTGTAATAATTTTTTCTATCTCCGGATACCGCTGCTTCTTCTACATATGCTTCATGCAGTCCTATATGGTCATAGATTATTTTACTCTCGAGCCAGAATTCATCATCCCCTCTGACCGGTCCTGACAGGAGTACCAACGCGCCTTTTTTAAGCCATTTTTTTTCTATTAAAAGCGGCTTTATGCGGGAAGCTGCAACTGTGACAATGTCAGCTTCGCCAAGAAGAACAGGCAGGTCGGCAGAAACCTCTGTTTCTACTCCGTATTCTTTCTTTGCCCATTCTGCCATCTCCCTGGCCTTTTCCTCAAACAGGTCATAAAATATTACTTTCTTAATATTTTTGGCTTGAGTCATAATGTTTCTATAGCAGGATTTATTAATAGGTCCGCAGCCAAGAAGTGCACAAACTTCCGAGTCTTCCCTGCCCAGGCGGCGCACCGCCACAGCAGGGATAGCGCCGGTTCTTGCAGCACTTAAAAGATTAGCAGACATGAGACAGAGAGGAGCTCCTGTATCCTTGTCGTTAAGCAAAACAGTAAGGATAGATCGTGGAAGGCCCTTGGAAGAATTGGCCGCATTCGAGCCATACCATTTATTTCCACACACATCAAATCTGCCGCCAAGGTACGCCGGCATGGCAAAAAAGCGCCTGTCAGGACCTGCAGTGGGCATATTGGGAAATTCAGATTCTTTCGGAAAAATTATGCCAATTCCATGGCTGTTATGGTTGGTACCTCCCATCAAGTAATCTCCCTGGGCAAGAAGTTTGAAAACTTCCTCGCAGACCTCGACACATTCTGAAGCATTATTGACTCCTGCTTTGATAGTGTCCTGCTCAGAAAGATATAAAAATTCGATTCTTGAGTCCATAAATAATCAGCACCCTTCCGTAATATGATACGAGAAATTGACTTTTTTAAAGGCCATTTTCCCTATATATGTATAATCTTACTGGTCATAAATATCTATGCTTTTGTTGATCATTTTTCTTGTTATATTAACAGTAATTTTTTCTTGACCCTGACAGTAAGATCGTTATATGTTTGCTGAATTAAATTCACAGAAAATGCTATTTACCCTGAATATTTGATACAGTTAAAGATCTGTAATATGTGACTTGCTGCTTAAATGGGCTTTTATCTATTCTGTAAAATACTTCTGAACAAACATATAATCACAGGTCAATATAATGATATTGCACTTATAAACCCTGCACATCATGTACTCTCAAAATATACCTATATATGCATGATAGAATTAAACAGGAATGTAATAATTTGGGCATACGGCAGAAAGGAAAGTGTAAACATGAAGTTTAGGCCGATATTTGTTGACAGCAATCTGCAGGAACTTACTGAGCATGGCACAGCTGATTTCCCGATGTCAATGGACGAACAGCAGGTTTCACTTGAACACTGCGGACAGGTTCTGCATTGGCATTATGAAATACAGATAGCAGTGGTAACAAAAGGAAGTATTTTGTTTAAAACTTCGGATTCTGAATTCCTTGTGAGATGCGGACAGGGTATATTCTTCAATTCGGGCTGTCTGCATGAAGCCATTTCGACTGAAGATCAAAACAGCGTTTATGTCTGTGTCAATTTCCACCCTAAACTAATTTCCGGGCATTCAAACAGTGCTATTCAGCGTGATTACGTAGACCCACTGTTATTTTCCACTAAAATGCAGGTTATACCTCTCTATTCTGCAGATTGGCATAAAGAAATCTGCCAGTTTGTCCTTGAAATGGCACGAATAAATGATGCCCAGCAATACGGATACGAGATAGAACTTAAGGTCCTGTTATGCCGTATCTGGATTAATTTGATAAAAAATAACCGCCAGCTTATTGAAATTAAAGCGGCTGTGACTTTTTCAGAAAAACAGCGTTTAAAAACACTGCAGAATTTCATACATAAAAATTATATGGAACGCATATCTCTCATGGATATAGCAAATACTGTCCATATCAGCAGAGGAGAGTGCTGCAGGATATTTGCCCGTATACTGCACACGACACCTTTTCGTTATCTTATAAATTATCGAATTTCGCAGAGTCTGAAATTGCTTTCGACGACAGATTTAAGCGTCCTTGAGATTTCCGTACAAACAGGATTCGGAAGCAGCAGCTATTTTACAGAATGCTTTAAAAAGGAAATACTTTGTACTCCTATTGAATATCGTAAACAGGCAAAACATACAAAAAAAATATCCGGATAAATTAATATGTCCGTTTTGCCATCCAAAAGTTACATACATATAATATTCTATCGCTATTTTACCCTTAAATATCATTATATTCTGTTTAAGTTGACTCTTCAACATTTAGGATAGTATACTGAAAATACTGTTGGAGACTATAAATATTAAGGGTGACAAAAATGAATATTAAGATCAAAAACCGTGATATATTGCTTTCCCATGGAGACATTGAATCAAAGCGTATCGTTCTTGATATTGCTGAAAATACACTCCAGCAACTTGACTCATACAGACGGATAAAAAGCATCGCATATATGAAAGATGAAATTTTGCATATCGGCACAAAAAGCTGGGACCTCTCCAGAAAAAAAAATGTGTATCTTATCGGGGCGGGAAAAGCCTGCAATGCAATGGCAATGGCAGTTGAAGAGATCCTCGGAAATCACCTGACCAGAGGGATAGCCATTGTCAAAATTGCGGAAGAAACCGACATATTTGATAGAACTGAGATATTTGTCGGAGGACATCCGCTTCCAAATGAAAATGGGCTTCTTGCATGCAAGAAGATTATCGACCTTGTCGACAATACAACAGCCGATGACCTGTTTATTGTTGTTATCAGCGGCGGCAGCTCTGCGTTGATGAGTTGTCCTATTGACGGCATATCACTGCAGGATGAAATCGACACAACTGACATAATGCTCAAATCAGGAGCGGATATTTATGAAATAAACTCAATCCGCAGACATATTTCCCAATTAAACGGAGGTATGCTTGCAAAACGCATCCAAAAATCCGGGGCAGAGTTGATCGGCTTCGGAATAAGCGATGCGATTGGCAGTCCCGCAACAACAAACATCGGGGAACCTTATCTCAGATATAGAGGAACGCCAATGGGACCTGATCAGACAACACTTGACGATGCACGGCGTGTCGTTCGCGATTATGATGTCATTGACAGACTGCCCGAATCCGTAGTAAGTCATCTGATGAACTCAGGGCAGGAAGCAGAGACGCCCAAAGCCTTTCCTGATAATACATATTTTTTACTTAACACCTTGCCCGATTCATGCATCTATGCTAAAGAAGCCGCAGAAAAAATGGGGATACCGGCAATCATATTGTCATCGTTCCTAGAAGGAGAAAGCAGAGAAGCCGGAACTTTTTTTGCCGCTGTTGCAAAAGAGATTCAGACCTATGGCAATCCTGTAAAGGCACCATGTGTCTTAATAAGCGCAGGAGAAACAACGACCCGGATCCTTGACAACAATACAATATCGGGACATGGGGGTCCCGGCCAGGAACTCACTGCCGGTTTTGCTATAGCAGCGGCAGGGGTTCATGGATGCTGTATGCTTTCAATAGATTCAGAAGGTACAGACGGTACAACTGATGTAGCAGGAGGACTGACAGATTCACAGACGTTCCGCCTCGCATCAGAGAAAGGGATCGATCTGTATGCCTCTTTGCGGAGCCACTCCTGCTACGAGGCATTATATGAGATTGGAGACACTGTTTTTACAGGAAATACCGGGACAAACTTATGCGATCTGAATATTTTGTATGTTCCCGAAAGAAAAAAATAGACTAAAGCAGTTATAAACGGAGGGTAATTTATGTCAGATTATATTAAATCAGTAAAAGCCAGGCAGATGTTGGATTGCAAATGCCGTCCCATGGTTGAGGTGGATGTCATAACGAGCAGCGGCGCATTTGGCCGCGGGAGTGCCCCGACAGGTGTTTCTGTAGGGCTTTATGAGGCTTTTGTTCTCAGGGATCATGATCCAAAATCATACAACGGAATGAGTGTCCGCAAGGCGGTCAATAACGTAAATGAGATAATAGCTCCAGCTGTCATAGGATTAGACATTACTGATCAAAAAGCAATAGACCAGAGAATGATCGAATTAGATGGAACCGCTGATAAAAGCAATCTGGGAAGCAATTCTATTTACAGCACATCGATAGCATGCTTTCGTGCGGCAGCGGATGCAAACAACATGCCCTTGTACGAATATATCGGCAAAGAGGTGAGCTCAGTACCTATACCATCTTTCAACATGATAAACGGAGGGAAATACGGGAACCTGACTCAGGCAGTAAATGAATTTATTGTTATGCCATACAAAGCCGATGACATAGATGAAGCAGTGGAAATTGCCGTTCGTGTGTTTCAGCGCCTGAATCATGTAATAAAAAAGTACACGGATGCGGACCCTGGAATTGGAAGTTCTTATGGATGGATCGCCCCCTCGGAAGACCCTGAAATAATTTTTTCTTTAATGCAGGAAGCCATAGACGACTGTGGCTATACAAAGAAGTGTGCATTTGCCATTGACTGTGCGTCAAGCGAAATGTTCAACGACACGACCGGGACCTACTATATGAACGGAAATAACCTCTCCACTGCCGAAATGGTGCAATATATGAAAGGCCTGACAGAGAGATGGAATTTAATTTTTATTGAAGACATGCTGGATGAAAATGATTGGGACGGATATGCTCTGGCACATGAACTTATTAAGAGGACACTCATAGTAGCTGATGATCTGACTGTCACAAATAAGGAACGGATAGAAAAGGCGTGTAAAACAAATTCGATCGACGGTTTTGTCCTTAAGCCAAACCAAATAGGGACTATTACCGAAGCTCTTGAAGCACACGAATTTGCAAAAGCAAGAGGACTCTTTTCCATTCCCTCTGGCAGATCAGGCGGCGTTATCGGCGATGTCGTAATGGACCTTGCTGTCGGCTTAAAGGTCGATTTCATCAAAAACGGATGCCCTCGCTCAGGAGAACGTATAGACAAACTGAACTTTCTTATGCGAGTATCAAATATGCACAATGGATGCAGGATGAGTGATATTTCTTCAAAAGTAAAATTCTAAAATATCCGTATTTAAAAAAATAATGATTTTAAAATTACTTATAGCATTTTATTTATGAATCATTATTTTTTTTAAAATCATGTTTTGCTTTATAGGCAGCAATGATATTTGAGTGATGTCCATTTATACAGGAAAGCGCCTTTTCTAAATCGCAATGCCAGAAAGCATTGATCAGCATTTTATGTTCTTCTATTATCGTATCCGGCTGTCTTTTTGCATGTAATGCATAAATGGCTACACGGGTCATTTCATCGCTGATTTTCTGCCACATTTGTGAAAGTTTGCTTATTCCAAGATAATTTATAATTGTGCTGTGGAAGACCATATCCTGTTTCATCAGTTCTACATGAGAATTTTTTAAATTTTCCATTTCCTTGATTATTGGCACTAATATTCCGGCAAGAAGTTCCGGTTCGCCCTGTTCAATAATTTTTTTTATTGCAAAAGGCTCTATCATCTCCCGCATCAGAAAAAGCTCAACCACGTCCTTTTCACTTATATCAGAAACAACAGCCCTTCTTCTTTCTTCCCAAAGGATCAGTCCATCAAGGGAAAGTCTTTTCAAAGCCTCCCTTACAGGGGTGCGGCTGACACCAAAATCTACTGCTATCGTTCGTTCAAGCAACATAGTGTTAGGCGCAAGATCTCCTACAATTATCTTGTCCTTTATAGTCTCATATATAACTACAGAAAGATTTTGTTCCTTTTGTATGGCATTCTCCAACGGAAAAAGATTAAAAGACAAAATAATCATCCCTTCCTTGTTCTAACGGTACAGGAATATTAGTATTATACATTATTAATCAACAATTATTAAGGGAAATAGCAATTAAAATAAAAGAAAATTTACTATTTCCCTTGATGAACTCGTAGAAATTATTTTTTATGTTATATAAAGTGTAAATTTCAGCTTATATCATCATACCTAAAGATTTAGGTATAAACAATGCTATCTGTGGGAATACAAGAGTAAGTATTATCGTAACCAAGAGCACTGCAGCAAGAGGTATTGCCTCTTTTATCATTTTTTCAAAAGGAGCCTTGCATATCCCCTGGGCAACATACAAATTTACACCGACAGGAGGTGTGATCATTCCAAGACATAGGTTCATCGTCATTACAACACCAAAAAGCACAGGACTATATCCCAGTTCCATGACTATTGGGAGGAAAAGCGGAGTGAAGAGAACCACATTCGATGTAGTATCAATAAACATGCCTGTTATAAGAAGGAATCCCATAATCAACATCATAATTATTATTGGCGAGTTTGTAATTGATAACATAGCCGCAGCCAATGTCTGAGGAATTCTCTCCATAGTCATGAGTCTTCCGAATGTAGTCGCGCCGCCAAGAATAAACATTGAAAGGCAAGAAAGGAGTCCTGCTTCTACCATTGCGTCATATATCTTTTTGAAAGTAAGCTGTTTGTAAATTACAGAACCGGTGAATAGAGCATAAACAACTCCCACTACGGCGGCTTCTGTTGGTGTGAATATTCCTCCGTAAATTCCGCCAAGTATCAGGACAGGCAGAAAAAGGGCCCATTTTGCCTTCCAGCAACGGCCAAAAACCCATTTTGCTCCGCCCTGGCGTTCCTTGCCGACATAACCGCGTTTTTTTGAAGTGATGTAGTTGACAAGAATCAAAGAAAAACCCATCAATATCCCAGGACCGATCCCAGCTGCAAACATACTGACAACAGAAGTGCCTGCAATTACGCTAAAAATTATCATAGGTATGCTTGGCGGTATAACCGGACCGATAGTTGCACCCGCGGCTACAATCGACCCTGCATAAGCACTGTCGTATCCGCGTTCAACCATGGCCGGAACCAATATTACCCCAAGAGCTGCAACAACGGCCGGGCCTGAGCCTGAAATTGCTGCAAAAATCATACATGCTACGATCGTTGAAGTTCCGAGTCCTCCCGGACGGCTGCCTGTAAGAGCATCACCAACGTTGATAATTTCTTCAGCCAGCCCGGACCTCGACATGATTGTTCCAACGAGCATAAAAAACGGAATTGCCATCAGAGGAAATGAGTCCGCTGTTGTTATCATAGCTTGGGCAAGAAGCTGGATCATGCTTCCACCGCCATAGAAAAACACAAACACCAGAGCACATGCGCCTGCCATTGCTATTGCAACGGGAACTGAAAGGGCTAATCCCACAAGAAGGGAGATGAGCAATGTCGCAATCATTAACAATGCACCTCCTTGTTTTCATACTTAGAGTCCTCAGTAACAACTGATTCATCATTTCTTATTGTCTCTTCAATTCTTGAATTATTGTCATCGCTGCGTTTTTCTTTAAAACTAGAATAAATATTTTGTGCTGTTCGAACTGAAAGTCCGAATAAACCGATTACTCCCGCAATGTACATTGTCCAAGTCGGCAGCCAGGGGATTGAAGAAAAATACTGTTTTAATTCAAACTGCATAACTACTGTCTTTAAAATCAAGTATCCCATTCCAAAACCAAAAAAAATCGTAATGGTATTTGAAATGAAATTTACGCATTTTGCAGTTTTTGGGAAAAACTGAGGCAAAGCGTCGATTTTCAGATGCATACCTTTTTTTGCAGCAAGGCTTATTCCAATCATTGTCAGCCATACAAAGCCAATTCTTGACGCCTGTTCAGCCCATGAGAAACTGAAAGAAAGAACGTAACGGCAAAATACCTGCGCTGTCAGTGTTATGAGCATAAATGTCATAAAAATTGCAAGAAGATATTCTTCCCACCTATCAAAATAATGAAAAACAGATTTTTTCAAGACAGATCCTCCTTATTGCTTAAGCCTGAGGCCCCTGGGCGGTAACGCCCTGGGGCCTGTTAGACTTATTTTTTGCTAGATCCGATGCGTGGCGCTTAATACTTAATTAACTGTTATTTAAAATCTATCTTGCGTCCAAGCTGATGGTATATTTTCTCAAGGAGACCGTTTGTCGCAGGAGCATGCTTTTTGTAAAGTGGCAGCAGCTTCGCACGGAATGCATTCTTCTGTTCAGGTGTTAGAGTAACGATAGTACAGGTTTTACTCTTTAATATTCCATCACGAAGATCCTTATTGATCTTTTCCTGTGCTTCACGCTCGTAAATCTTGGTTTCATCAGCTGCTTCCTGGATCATTTTCTGCTGTTCAGGAGTGAGCTTATCCCATACTTTCTTTGAAAATACAAGCGGCAGCGGCCCATAAAGATGCCCTGTCTCTATAATATATTTCTGTACTTTGTCAAAGCCGGACTGAACTATATTCTGGTAAGGATTCTCCTGTGCATCAAGTACACCCTGCTGAAGGCTTGTCAGAACTTCTGAGAATGCCATAGGGATAGCACTGGCTCCAAGAGTGTTCCATGCTTCTATATGAAGCGGATTATCCATTACACGGATCTTAAGTCCCTTGAGGTCTTCAGGTTTTACAAACTTGCGGTTAGATGTTGATTCACGGAATCCCTGTGACCACCATGATATGATTTTTACTCCGGATTTCTCGACCGACTTAGCTACAGTTTTACCCACTTCTCCATCAAGAACTTTTTCTGCCTCTTTGCGATCATTGAAGAGATAAAGAAGATCAAAAACCTTTGTTGCCTCTGTAAATCCACCAAGAGCAGGAAGTGCCGGCAGTCCCATATCAAGTGCACCTGCCTGCATTGATTCGATCATTTCACGGTTCTGTCCCATCGAACCATTGGGGTATATTTCCACAATTATTTTCCCGCCTGATTTTTTCTCGAGAATTTCTTTTAACTTAAGGGATCCAAGGTGCTCGCCCCCTTTTTCGGTTACAACATGCGCAATTCGAAGCGTAAGGGGTTTTTCACTTGCTGCAAAGGCAGGAACACATGCAAAAACCAAAAGAATAATTACGAGCGCTGCTACTGCAAAATTAACGTGCTTTTTCATATCTGACATCTCCCTTTACTCAATTTATGTTACATGGAACATCTTTATTGCAAACCCGTGTTTGAAAATTAAATTTTTCAAGTACTGATTTATTCACCACATTTAGGGGTTTTTCACCGACAAGGAATCTGCGTATCTCGGAAGCCACCTTAACCCGCAGTTCAGGAATGGCATCTTCGGAATTCCAGGCTGCGTGAGGTGTTATGATAACATTCGAAAGCGATGCCAGTTTGGGCTTTTCAAGAAACCTTGTATGACCTGCAGGAGGTTCCGCAATTGTTACATCAAGTGCAGCACCTGCAATTTTTTTCTGCTGGCAGGCATTATAAAGTGCCTCTTCATCCACCATAGGGCCTCGGGCGGTATTTATCAGATAGGCTGTCGGTTTCATAAGAGAGAGAGTCCTTTCATTAACAAGGTTGGTACTCTCGGGAGTGAGCGGCATATGAAGTGAGACAAAATCTGCATCAGCAAAAAGTTTATCCAGATCATCATACCTTATTATTCCATTTTTCTCAAAAACTTCTTCCGGAAGATACGGGTCATAACCTATCACCTTGATACCGAAAGGGTGCAGCCTGTTTGCAACCATTCTTCCAATACCTCCGCATCCTGCCAGGGCAAAAACCTTATTGCGATAACGAGGCACAGGATCTGCTATTGACATGTCCCACCCGCCCGCTCTTGTCTGATTGACCAGTTCAACTGTCTTTCTGGTAATGTCCAGGAAGAGGGCTATCGTATGATCCGCAACCTCTTCCTGGCAGTAATCCGGAACATTGCAGACAATAATACCCATATCTGTTGCAGCATCAAGATCTACACTATTAGTTCCAATTCCTGTCCTAAGAAGAATTTTGGCATTTTTAAAATATGACAGATTTTTACGATTCATTGGAGTAAACAGAGCCATTATTGCATCCGCATCTTCACCCTGTTTACAGATTTCTTCCGGGCTTCCTCCGTTCGACAGAATAACCTCGGCATCTATGTCTTTCAAAATTGATTTTTCGATTTCAAGATTCGGCCAGGTTATATCTGTTGCAAAAACTTTAAATTTGGACATGGATAATACTTCCTTCCTTATGTATAAAATTTGCTGATTATTCGATATAAAGTTCAGGGTGACGGACGTTGAAAACCTTTAAATGGTCCCGGATCTCCTGAACTTTTTCAGGATTTATTTCAACAAATGTACCCTCTTCTTTATCTGAACCTTCATACAGGACTTCACCCCAGGGGTCAATAACCAATGAATGTCCACCGAAATCAGTACCTTTTGAATTCCCCACTCTGTTGCATGCGACAACATACATCATGTTTTCAATAGCACGCGCTTTCAGGAGTGCGATCCAGTGGTCAATACGGCAAGTCGGCCATTCAGCTGAGACAAAGAGAACTTTTGCTCCATGAAGAGCGTTGATCCTCAGCCATTCGCAAAACCGGATGTCATAACATATAACACAGCCTGCTGTTACTCCTCCTACCTCAAACAGACATTCCCGTTTTCCGCCATTCAGATACTTATCTTCATCCATTAACGGAATAAGGTGGACCTTATCATAATGATTTATATATTCGCCTTTTGGGTTTATTACCTGCGCTCTGTTAACTGCGCCTTCCTGCGTTCCGGCAAGAACAGAACCGGCAGCAAACCATACATTGTACTTTTTAGCAAGTTCGCCCAAAAATTTTGCTGCCTGCCGGCCCTCGGGATCAGCATATTTTTCAGCTTCTTCAATTGCATACCCTACATCCCAAATCTCCGGCAGAACAATAAGTGTTTCTGTTTCAGACGGTTTGAAATATTTGCCCATCCATGTCTCAACATTCCTGTAATTTGCATTCCTATCGCCGAGCTTGATATCTATTTGAGCAATTCCAACACGCAGCAACCCAATGCCCCCTCTTTAAATCCCCTCAAATACTCAGGGATAAATTAATATTTTCATGTTGTTACTTTATTTGGTATTCCAAGTTATGTCAAGTACACTGAATATATAAAGAAATATTGTTTTATCTTTAGTACACATATGATAAAAATTTAACAGACTCACTCCATTAAAAGAATAGAGAGCCAAGAAGTAGATTTCTAGCTTGTCGTTATTTGAGAAACAATACTATATTTGCGATAGATTCACGTGGCATGTTTTGATCGCAGCTTCACACGGATTGAAAAGCCCTACTTCCTCCCGCACATTTACAGCCGCTTCATTTGCCACATTACATGCCACACAAAGTCAGTTATAATTTACAATGAATACTAAACAGACCATTTAGTGTTTTCTTTGAAAATATGATAGGTTATTTTTTAAGGGGGGTATGCTTATGATAGAGATTTTTAAAATATGCGGCGTGCTGGCAGGCATACTTATGACTATAGCCGGATTCACGGGGTTTTTCGGTCCCAGCCTCAGGAAAAAGATCAAAGGACCGGCAGTACTGAGGGTCCACCGCTGGTGCGGGATAGGCGCGGTTGTTTTCGGATTGACACACGTGACCATTTACCTGCTCTATCTTGGATAAAAATACGTAAGGAGGAATTTTGACGATGCGCAAGATCGTGAAGTCACTTTTAACATTGATGATCGTGATCCTTATCTGCAGTCCTGTATTTGCACATCCCGCTGAAAAAATTGAACTGAAGTGGGATGAAGCGGCCTCTGCTTTGGATGTCTCAATAGTACATCCGGTGAAAAACACTGCAAATCACTATATAAGCAAGATAGTGGTCTCTGTCGACGGAAAGGTAATAGAGGAGAAGACCCTCAAATCCCAGACCAATCCAAAAACAGAACAGGCGGTATTTGAGATCAAAGATTTGAAAAAGGGCTCAAAGATAGAGGTTGAAGCGACCTGCAGCGTATTTGGAAAGCTTAAGGGAAGCATCGTTATTTGACCAGAAAAAGGACTGAACCGGGACAATTTAAAAGCGGCCGCCTTTCCGGCGGCCGCTTTTGTCTGCGATGAAAGTTTTATTTTGCAGAGACTGTAAAGAGATCCCCCGGTTGACCAATACAGACTACATAGCTTCCTTCAGGCGCGTAGACCTCGCCCTCATCTACGGCGCTGTCGAAGAGCGCTAACTTCTTATCCCCTTCTGCCACTGCCATGATCCTTCCCTTTTCCGGTTTATCAAAAGAAATGACATATCCGTTTTCTAATCGGAACCATTCATTGTATCCCTTTTCCCCGATCATCACTGAATTTCTTCCGGGATTTACAGTTTTTGCCTGATCGGCCTGTGAGAAAATGAATATGCCGGATTTAGCCCATAAGGTCCCATCTCTTTCAAATAATTCCAACTCGGACTGGTCGCGGAAAAGAGGTGCAGCATAAGTTGCGTTATGGTCATCCTCTATCTTCAGACAGTTCATAAAACTCAGGTATCCTGACAGTTCCCTATAGGTACCGGATCTTAGCATAGGGGTATCTCTGTAGAGTTGTACGGCAGGTGTAAGATTCCGCATCAGCCACAGTTTACCGTTAATGTCGCTGAAAAGTTTTTTCGGCTCTTCCTGTTTTGGAACGCTTTGGAACATCAGGTCGTCTATGCCGTAAAACGGATCATTTTCAGCAATAAAGTAGGAGGTTTCTTCGTCTTTTATGAAATACCCCCGGCGGTCCTTTTCAAAGCAGAAGAAGGATCCGCCATTGTATATGAAGGACATCAAGGGTGCTTCTGGCTCTTCGTCAGAACCGTCTGTCTTATCTGGCATCATAGGCAGCAGATCCATCCTCTTTTTATCTCTATCAAATTTTATCCTTACGAAAAATCCTCCGTTTGCATAGATCCCCTCGTAAGCGGTAAGCTCCGGCTGGATAGTCTCGGGAACCATTGGTTTTTCTTTTTTTCTTGCAGACGGGACAGGGAGCCCCTTGTCCTTCATTAGCCCGTCCAGTATCGGCCTTGTCACCGCTTCGCCGTTAAGCCTTCCCGATATGCTTGCTGCAACGACCAACCTTTTCTCCGGTATGACCTGGAGCCCTGTAGAATAAGCTCCGGTGCCTCCTCCTTTTGCAAAGGCCCGCATTCCGTTTCCTGCGTAATAAGGAAGTGATGAGTAGTCCCATCCGAAAGAATCCAATATGGCCGGGCCGCGCATTTTTGATGAAAAAGGCGTCGGCTGGCTTTTCAGTATCTCATCGATCGATCTCTGTGAAAGGATCTTCCTGCCTCCCGGACAAAAGCTGTCTGCAAACCTGCAAAGATCCTCAGCAGTTGACGAGAGGCCTCCCGCAGCAAGTACCAGTATCACTTCAGGAGGGTATTTTTTGCCAGTCTCAGGGTCATAAAAATGTGATATATTCCCTCCGGACTCTCCGATGCTTACCGTTGTGTCCTTCATCCCGAGAGGCTGAAAGACTCGTT
Organism: Synergistaceae bacterium; assembly: GCA_963682045.1. Taxonomy (GTDB): domain Bacteria; phylum Synergistota; class Synergistia; order Synergistales; family Synergistaceae; genus Caenicola. The sequence continues at coordinate 2,329,557 of OY821326.1, read as the reverse complement.
TTTCAAGGAAATTTATGAATTTTTGTCCGGACACCCTCTCGACGATGATCTCGGCAAAAGTAAATCCATCGTTACAGTAAATGCCGATAACTCCGGGGTCGTGTTTCAGGTTTGATTCCTTCATCCTTTCAAGCAGCATCCTGTGAGGGTCTCCTTCAGGTACATATCCGAACAGGAAGCTTGATCCAGGCAGTCCGGAAGAGTGGTTGAAAAGCATCCTCACGGTAATGTCCCTGTACCTTTGATCCTTCATCACAAAATCAGGGATGTACTTCACGACAGGGTCATCAAGGGAGACCCTGCCGTCGTCCACCAGCAGAAGTATCGCTGCTGCGACAAACATCTTGCTTGTTGAGCCTATGTTGAACCTGGTCGACTTGTCTACGCCCTTGCCGGCCTTCCTGTCGGCGGCACCAAACCCTTCCGAATAAATTATTTTGCCGCCATCCATAACTGCCACAGTTGCAGAACTGCCCTGCCCTGACGTAATGACTTTCCAGACTGCATCCCGCGCTGCACTTTTTGTATTTTGATAAGAGGTTGATAAGGCGTATACGTTAGACACAGCGATAAAGAAGAGAAGGGTAATTATTAATGTGCAGGTAATGATTTTTTTGATCTTAAACATCGTTATCCTCTCCCCGGAAAAATATGGATGACATTGACATTAAAATTGGTTTTCTCAATTTTTCAACGAATTCTTTTTCAATTTATACATCCATTTTACCAATTAGCAAGCTTTAATTTGCATAATTAAACATTTTTATCCTGATAAGGATATCACTTCTTTCCCCTTTTTCTTCACTGGTTTGATATGATAATCTATGCGACTGGATATCTATTCATACATTTCAGATCGATAGTTTTTCAGCTTATCCATTGACGACCACTGGAGGGATGTTTTGTGTTGGAGATCAAACAATTTTTTATCGTTTTAGCAGCTGCTCTCATAAGTTTTGCCGTTTTATTCCCTACGGCAGCCTCGGCATGCACCTCTATCTGCCTAATAGCTGATGATGGAACTGCCGTCTGCGGAAGGACCATGGAATGGGGTACTTTCGACCTGAATTCCAGGGTCGCGATAGTCCCTCGCGGACATGAATTTTCTTCAGAAACACCTGACAGCAAAAAGGGACTCACGTGGAAGACCCGTTACGGTGCCGTTGCACTGGATATGATAGGAAAGGATTATTTTGCCGATGGCCTGAACGAAAAGGGGCTTGCAGTAAACTTTCTATATCTCCCGGGAATTTCTGAGTATCAGCCCTATGACCCTGCAAAAGCGGATATATCCATGAATCCCGCATTTATGGCCACATATGTCCTGACTCAGTTTGCATCAGTTGATGAGGTCAGAAAAGGAATGGGCAAGGTCCGTGTTGTTGCTATCCCGGAGCCTGCTTTGGGTGGTGCTCCTGCGCCCATGCATCTCATGGTAACCGATAAGAATGGGAAGGTCATTGTAATCGAATATCTTGACGGGAAATTGAAGATAAGCGACAACCCTGTCAAAGTACTTACAAATGCTCCCAGTTTCGACTGGCACCTGACCAACCTCAGTAACTATGTCAATCTTTCGACAACACCTTATCCGCCCAAAAAGATAGGAGACCTCACCATCAAGCCTTCGGGGGGAGGAAGCGGGCTTCTGGGAATACCCGGAGACATCACTCCGCCTTCGCGTTTTATCAGGGCAGTAGCGCAGACAATGCTCGCACGAAAGACCCCTGACGGACCTGAAACAGTATATGAGATATTCCGCATAATGGACAACTTCAACAATCCGCTCTCTACAGGAGAAGGTGCTGTAACTGAACTTCAGCGCCAGGACGGAATGCGCAGCTCCACTATCTGGACAAGTGCAATAGACACAGGAAATCTTGTCTACTACTATCATACCCAGCACAACAGAAAGGTAAGGATGATCGACCTGAAAAGGATAGACTTTTCACCGGTCAAATCAGGCATCGGACATCTGCCACTTGACCGCGTGAAGCAGCAGGAAATAGAGGATATAACGCCATAAAAACTCTTAGGTCAAACCTGCATAACAGTGCGGCCATAATATCCGGGAAATGAGGGGGCTGAATTACATGTCAACATCAGAGGAATTCATGATCTATCTTTCTGATCAGCTGAGAGATGCAGGCATCATAACTTACAGGAAAATGTTCGGTGAATATACTCTCTACTGCGACTCAAAAGTTATCGGCCTGGTCTGCGACGGTCAGTTTTTTCTTAAAAAGACAGAGGCTGGAAGAGAACTTCTTAAGGAAGTGTGCGAGGCTCCTGCGTATAATGGCGCAAAACCCTCATTTCTAATAACATTGACAGACGACAGGGAGTATCTGACAAAACTTGTACGAGCAACCTGTAATGAATTGCCTTATCCCAAACAAAAAAAGAAAAAGGAGTGATCATGATGAAAGTAATTGCCCTGAACGGAAGCCCGAGAAAAGAGGGAAACACTGCTTACGCCATTAAGCTCATGGCAGAAGAGCTGAGAAAAGAGGGTATAGAAACCGAGATAATAGAGATAGGTCATTTAGCAATTCATGGCTGCACAGGATGCGGCTACTGCACAAGTTCAGAAAAGAACGAATGTGTTTTCAAAGATGATCCTGTCAACGAAACGGCTGCGAAGATACGCGAGGCCGACGGACTGATCCTGGCCTCCCCCACTTACTACGCCGGGATAGCCGGTACGATGAAATCATTCCTGGACAGGCTGTTCTATTCAAGTTCCAGACATTTCAAATACAAGGTTGCGACCGCGGTAACAGCCGTAAGGCGTACCGGAGGAATAGACACGCTGCACCAGCTCAACAACTATCTGAGCCTTGCACAGACTGTAACCCCGCCTTCCCAATACTGGACTGTCGTATACGGAAGATCGGAGGGAGAGATGACGCAGGATCTGGAGGGCGTGCAGACCATCCGTAAAAATGTAGGGGCTATGGCATGGCTGATAAAGGTCATCAATGAGGGCAAAAAGACCATTCCTCTGCCTGCTGAGGAAAAGCGAGTCTTTACTAATTTCATCCGCTAGTCTTGTCATCCTGACTGCAGAACGGACAGAGATAAAATGAAGAATAACTATTATGCGCAAAGTCTAAACGCCAAAATGTTATGGCAGGTCTATGACACTGCGATACCAAGGATATCCCGGTACCTTGAACAAGAGATAGCCTTTGTACGTGACAGGCTAAAAAAAAATGACGACGTGCTTGAGCTGGCGGCCGGTTATGGCCGGATCATGAAGGAGCTCGCGCCATTTGTGAACAGTATTACCGGCATAGAAATATCCGGCAACAACGTAAGTTTTGGGGAGGAATATCTTAGTGGTATCCCTAATACAGCGTTACTGACGATGGACGTTCACGATATTGACTACTGCAACCGTTTCGACGCTGTGTTATGCCTCCAGAACGGACTTTCCGCTGTAAGGGCAGATGTCCCGGAGGCTTTTGCAGTAAAAGTAATAAAAGCTCTGAAAAAAGGCGGCAAAGCCTATTTCAGCACTTATCACCCAAAATTCTGGGAACAGAGGGGCGCGTGGTTTCAGGAACAGTCAAGAAAAGGGCTGATCGGAGAGCTCGATATGGAGAAGACAAAAAATGGAGTCATCATTTGCAAAGACGGCTTCCGTGCTACCACACACTCCATAGCCGACCTTGAAAAAATCGGACGCTCTACGAACTGTCACTGGCAGATATTTGAAGTGGACGACTCAAGCATATTCCTAGTCATTGAGAAATAAAGCTGAAAATAGATATGAAAAATGGCTTCGATCAGCGTCGGAGCCATTTTTCATGTCTAACTGTATCTTTAGGTTGTTTCAGTGGTCTCTTTCTTTCGGGAACTGCTTTTTTTGATCCATTTCTTAAAAAGATTTCGGGCAGTTTTTACCTCATGTTCTTTTGAATTTTAACGCCCTCTTCATAGTTGATTCCACGGCTTCTCTGTTCCGCCATAACAAAATCATAGAGTTCGTCGGAAGCGGCAAGCTTTTCGGGCGCAATAACGCCCTTTTCTTTTATCAGTCCTTTTACGATTGCCTGCGCGAATATCGAGCATGAAAAACCCGTGCAGCGTCCCATAGAGTTTTTCCAGCTCTTCTCGTCAAAGATATCCCAGAGATCCCACGTGTAGGTCACAAAATCCCTTCCTTTGTATCCGGAAACTTCGACCTGCATTATTGTAAGATCCCTGTCACCCTTTTCCGGCTCCATTTTCCACATTGGAAAGAGGAGGTCACAGGCAATGTCACGCGGAACTACTTCAACCCCGCCGAGGTTCCGCTTTTCTTCGTCAAATAGCCCCATCTCGCGAAGCAGGCGCATCTGTGCCACATGTCCCGGCCATCTCATAGTGCGCTCCTCCATGTTTTTTGCATTTATGTTTTTTATCAGGGAACGGAGGCCGTCAGTGATAAATGTCTCTAGGATACCTCCTTTGGGGAATTCTTTTTCATAAAGCTCTCCCATCGCTTCACATACAACATGCCTGTGGTCCTTTACGTATCTTGCAGGTCGGGTATATTCTTCTATTACATCCGCAGCGGACCAAGTGATTTGATAATTGAAGGGCGGAACGGGTTTATGTGGGATCCCTCCCACGTATATCACTGCGTTTTCCACATCATCCAGAAGATGAGCTCCCCTTCCGATGAGAAAGTTGGACATGCCAGGCGCGACTCCCATATCGGGGACCACAGTTACTCCGTGTTCCTTTGCCAGTCCGTCAAGCTCTTCGAAATCCTCCGGCATGAAAGAGATGTCAGCCATATTTTTACCCGACTTTATGACGATCTCCATCATTTTTCTCCCGAATTTTCCTGGAACTCCCGCAGTCACTATATCCGCATCACTCACTAACTGGGAAAGACAGACTGTATCTGTACAGGAACAGACAGCTGTTGTGATTTTAGGGTAATCCTCTCTTATCGATGAAAGCGTGTTTTCGTTGAGATCAACTACAGTTACATCAAAACTCCTGCCCATGTCAGCGGCAATAATGCTGCCTACCAGTCCTGCTCCTATCTGAACCGCTTTCATACAAACACCTCCTCAGGGGAATTGCATCTCTTATTACGCAGTTAAAAATATAATATCCCGGGATGCGATATCCAGGGATATTTTAAATTTTTGTATAGTTCCAGACATTTGCGTCTTTCAGTGGCTTGGGGTTGCCAGTGATGACTATCCTGTCATCTGCAAAATTAATATTGGTTATCCTGACCGGAAAGGGGATCTTCTCTCTTTCGATGAGGGGATTAATACGGCCAATAAGCTGCGCTGTTATGTATTCGGGCTGTTTCACCCCTGCAACATAAAGTGTCGTGTCTGTAAGGCAGAGTCCTCTGTCATTAAAAGCAAGTTTTGAAAAGACCTCCATCCTTATGTTGAATGTAAAGAGGAAGGTCGCAGTGTATGAACCGGAGACCCGGATCCCGTTCTTTGAAAAATCGCATTCAAGGTTTTTAAAACCCTTGATGTCTTCAATTTCCTTGCTCGTATAATCCGCAAAATCCTTTTCAAGAACGACTACCTCGCCCTTTGAATAGTAGATGAGGTCTGCAAGTTTGTATTTATTGTCTTTATTGTCCTCTTTTATATCGGTAGGAGGCTCTTTCATCATTGCGTACAATGAAACGCTTTCTATCCTTACACCCTCAATGACAATCCCTGTCGCTTTGGCATAGAGGAAACTTCCTCCTCCCGTAGCCTGGACCGTTATTCGTTCAGGGTCAAATTCATTTACAAGCAGTTTTCCGACCTTTTCTTCTATGCGTACCTCAGCACCTGAAACTGATGGAGAAACGTGAAATGCTGCAATGACAACAAAAAAAATGAGAAGGCGCAGACAGCGCGCTTTTATAAGGTTAGCAGAAATGTGCATTGTCTCTATCATTCCTCTCTGCAGTATGTATCCTTGAACATTCTACCACCAAGGGAATACTTCAAATTGGTATTATGTGCAAAAACCATATCGTAGTATCCCTAATTTTATATATTTGTCCTCTTTGGATGTGTATTGGGCTGCCTCTGACAACAATTGTAGCATTGACATTAATCTCTCTTTGAAAAACTGCCGTCAACAGGAGAAAGCCCTTTCCCCGATGCAAATAGATCTTGCGGGTAGTAAAATACGAATATATACAAACACAAGATAATGGAGGGAAATATATGAAGAAAATCAGATTACAGTTTACTAAATATCTGCTGTTGATACTGGCTTCCGTTATCATTATCGTGACTCCGTCCCGCTCCTTTTCTGAAACCCTGCAGAATAGATCACTGCTCGGCCTTTATGTCTACGGTCAGGAAAGGGTAATAGTGCGGGAGAACAGTGGCATTTTAGAGATCGTGTGCGACACGGAAAAAGATCAGGGAAAAATGTTCAGCACATATTCCAGTTTTCCTCTCATACATTCTGCCGGCAATAAATATCTCCTCCTGCACTATACTCCCCTAAGGAACGAAAGAATCAGGGTCAGTTTCACAGTTGATTCTCAGGGTAAAGGTTCTGCTCTGATTGTAGGCGGGAAAAAATACCAAAGAAAATTTTTTGAAGTTGAAAGAGGCAGAACATTCAAGATCAAGCCCCTCATCGGAGAAGAGGCGCTTAGGAAACGCGCACTGGCTGCCACACCTCCTGCTGAGCCCGGAGATTTTTTAAACCCGGACCTCATAGAGCTAATAAGGCTGGACCCAACAATAAAAACAGATATCCGTTATGCAACAGAGAACAACTTCATGGGCATCCGCCTCTATGATCAGCCGCGTGCTTTTCTACAAAGGGAAGCTGCAGCTGCCTTGGTAATGGCAAACAGCAAATTTTCTAAATATGGTTACGGACTGATCGTCTACGACGCATACAGACCCTGGTACGTGACAAAGATGTTTTATGATGCCACACCTGACCACCAAAAGGATTTTGTGGCAAACCCGTCACAGGGTTCAAGGCACAACCGAGGAGGCGCTGTGGACGTTGGACTCTACGAGCTCAAAACTGGCAAAACGCTTGATATGGGAAGCGGATATGATGAATTTTCAATTCGAGCCCACCCTGATTATCCGGGAGGAACATCTGAGCAACGAGAGCTGCGGAACAAGCTTCGTGTAATAATGGAGGGAGAGGGTTTCAAGGTCTTTCACAACGAATGGTGGCATTTCGACTACCGGAAGTGGAAGAAATATCCGATCATGAATCTCAGGTTCGAGGAGATATGAATTATTTTCGGTTCATAATTGCACTAAGGAGGGATGAGCATGTTTGAATTCATAGACAGGATTATCAAAGCGGCCAACAGATATACACATAATGTACAGGACTTTTATCAAGCACATGAAATGATGATCAGGCCAGAAAGTAATGGACAAACTAAAGAAGCACCCTAAAGGGGATGCCTCTTTAGTTAATAATTTAGGATCAAAAACATATATTTCTTTTGTTTATGATCAGTCTTCTATCCCGGCGTACTCTTTGGCTTTTTCCAAAGCCTTGAGCAACTGCTTTTCATACTTGGCCGGCACATCAAAACTTTTGAGCTTTTCCATATTGAAGATCTGCGCCTGATCCATGCTGCCAGCGGAAAATCTGCCTCCACCACCACCGCCTTTTGACCTCTTTCGGATCTTTTCAAGCTCGGAATTCAGAGCCCTCAATACCTCTTTTGCCATAGTTCTTGAAGGGTGCTTCGAGTCTTTGCACAGTTCTCTTATCTCTTCGTTGATCCTTTTCGCTTCATCGTACAGCATAATATATTCTCCTGTTCTCAACAGGGAAAAGCCAGTTGTTTTTGCCTTCTGCCTAAACCCCTTATCGTTCCAGCTTAATTTTTTAACCAATCTATTATAAACTTCCTTGATGTAAAAATGGAGTACCGTCTTTTTAGGATACCATATTTCTCTTGCTTTTTCATTTTTATCGGACAATATCTGAAAATTCAGGGTAAAAAAGATGAGAGATCCATTATAAGACCTCCCATCCTTATATATTCCTGTCCGTTTTTAGGCAGATGGCGCGCCTTAATTTTTAAAGCTGGATCTCAAATCTTTTCTCTGCTCCGTTTCGGGAGATCGATAATGTTATCAGTGACCTTGACTGGTGTCTGCCTGAAATGTAGTCAATAAACCAGACTGGATCGAAGTTTCTTGTTTCATATACATCCACCTTCAGCAATACATCTCCCGGCCTTATGCCGGCATAGTACGCCGCAGTCCCTTTGGCGACTTCCCTGATGATCATATGCCCGGAAGGACTTCGCATGGTTCTTTCAAGCTCAAACCCGGCATATTGCATGGTACCTCCCTGACCAGATACGATCATCGCCGCAGCAGTATAGTTTGGGACTACAGGTACCTGACGGGCTCCCTCCGAAGGGACTGGCGCTGCCCGGCCTGCGGGCCCGGAATAATAATCGCTCTCCTCCGCTGAAAGTGAATATTCCGGAACTGATATGCGAACGTATACCTTTCTGTTTTCCGGAAGAAAAGTATAAGAGATCTGACTGCCGTCATAGAAACCAGTAACTTTTAATACCTGCAGTCCGCTACTTCGGTCAATATTCGTTCTCTTTCCCTCTCCATCCCAGGTTTTCGCAAGAAGCACCATTGCCTGCTCTGATCCAAACTCTGAAGCCATGTTAGAAGCACGGCCGGCCTCTGTTTTTGCGTTTTGACTGATCCTGGCCTTGATGTCTCTTATCTGTCTTTCACGCTCATAACTGTTGGAATAGGAGTAATCGTTCCTGCTTGGGCTTGAATACGGAACATCTGCAGACGGTGAATACTGCGGCGTCCTGTTCATGTTTGAGATCATAGCTCCGATGAGCAATCCTGCTCCAAGGCTGACCCATATGTCATTGTTGCTGTAGTATCTATAGTTCCTGTAGCGGGGATAATTGTAATACCCCGGCCTGTGGTAAGGTTGAAATATCGGTCTTGGCGGAGGTCCCGGATGATGACCGGGATGAGGTACCGCCTGTGCCGCAGGTACAGCAAACAGACATATCATCACTGCGATAGAAATCATTCGCGACTTCATCTTCAAAACACCCCTTTGCAGCAAAGCCATAAACGGAACAGACGGTCAAAATCAATATGCCGCTCTTAAAACGTATCTGACTATTACTTCTATACATTTTATGACAGAAATGTGTGAATTTTGTGTTGATTTTGTGTTAGCGTTTCAAAAAATATAAATGCATATTTTTCTGCAAAAACCCGCTGCAGTTCTTGTATTATTTTATAGATCATTGAGGTCTTTTACAACAAGACAGCGATACTTATTTTAAACTATATTATCATTTTTTGTAATGACCTTTTCTTTTGGAATAACAAAAGTATGACTACGATCATTATCTATATCATTAACTGATTATATATTATTTTTTAAGCAGTGTTTACTGTTGACGTTGTTCTTCAATTACTGTAGCTTATAGTAAATAAATGCACAACAAATAAAAAGGAAGAATATTATAATGAAACCAGACAATAAGGATACCTGCGAAGGAAAATCATCTATCCTCTCTGCGTTTGACTCAATGTTTAATTTTACACAGGACGCAGTTGTATTGTTTGATTTAAATTTAAACATAATCAGATCGAACCAAAAATTCAATGATCTTCCCAACAGCCATCCGGCCAGTTCTGGAGGAGAAAATGTTTTTAACTTTTTCGGAGACAAAGAGAATCAGGATAAACTTTTATCTGTATTTGAAGGAAACGTTATCAAAACAGAAATTAGACTTAAAGACCCTGAAGGAAAAGACAATATCATACTTTCAGCAAAATCAGGCCCGGTAAAAGAAGGGGGGGAAATAGTCGGCGGTTACGTAATTTTTGATGACATAACCGAGTTCATAAACAGAGAAAACCTGCTTAATAAACGCTTAAAACTGATCTCCAGAATGGTGGAAAAAGCAAACCTCGGGATAATAATGATCGATCAGGACCATAAAGTCGTTGAGGCTAATCAGCGTTTTTGTGAAATGATCGGATACTCACAAAGCGAAATAGCCAATCTCCATGCATGGGATTGGGAATACAATCTTGATGAAAATAGGATAAGGCAGATATTCACCAACCTCTCCGAGATTAACTCAACGTTCGAATCTGTCCACAGAAGAAAAGACGGAACAACTTATGACGTTGAAATCTTTGCATCCGGCTCATATGTTTTAGGTGACGAAAAAGACGTAATAATGTTCATATGTGCAGATATAAGCGCAAAAAAAGAAATGGAAAAAAAATTGAGACTAAGTGAGACAAAATTCAAGACTTATATAGAAAATGCGGCTGATATGATCCTGACTGTAGACAATGACGGAAAGATCAGTTATATCTCCCCTAACTGTGAAAATATATGCGGCTTCACGGTGGATGAGATCATAAATAAAAGCGCTTCTGATTTTTTTGTACCAGAGAAAGCTGAACCCGAAAAAGATTCATTCAACATGGTCTTCCTGTGTGACAATAATACATACCAAACTTTTAGTATGAAACACAAAGATGGATCTTTACACTGGTATGGAGTGACTATTTCTAAGACAAGCGACGTGAACGGCAAGGATATCCTTATCTGCAACACCAGAAATATCGATAAATTAAAGGAAAATGAAAACAAGCTTGTACATTTGAGTCTCTACGATCATCTTACAGGTATTCCTAACAGAGCCTTTTTCGATGCTATGTTGGAGAGATCTCAGGTGAGCCGCCATAGACCTCTGTCGCTTCTTATGTGCGACCTTGATTATCTGAAAACGATAAACGACACTTATGGCCATGCAAAGGGAGATGAAGTACTTCAAAAAACTGCACAGCTCATCCAGTCATCTTTGCGCAAAGAAGATTTTATCGCGAGGATAGGCGGAGACGAATTTGCTGTCATTCTCCCGGGAGCAGACAGCAAAGAAACGCTGGTTGTTATCGAAAGAATATCCGAGACTTTCAACGATTACAATTCAGACAAGGGCGATTTAGCAATCAACATATCAATCGGTTTTTCAACTGTAAAAGACACCGAAACTTCATTAGAGGATGCCCTATACAAGGCAGACAAGAAGATGTACTGTCGCAAACAGATAAATAAATCCCTGTCTGAACTTTGACGCACTGTTCACAAGCTCCTTTTTGTAATATAATTTAACGGTTTCTTCAATATATCACCATCCTGAAAACAACCTGGGTGATTTTATTTATGTTCAAAAAGATAATCGAATCTATGCGCCTGAACAACAGTGCTTTTAATAGATATTTTTTGGCGGCTTCATTGATATTTTTTATTTTTGCAGCTAACTACGTTTACAGCACCTGGAAAGAATACATGTCCAGGCAGTTGGGTTATGCGCTGGTACTGGCGGAATCAGCCGGGGCTTTTATATCTGAAGACCAGATCTCTTCTCTGTATCAAACCAGCAACTTCGTACATAACGACCAGTTCATATTTTTAAAAAAGAGCTTACAAAAGATAGAGAACATTGTCCCCCATGTTTCATCCGCATACCTTCTTTCAAAAATAAACGGGAAAGTATATTACCTTGTTAGTTCTGCAAACCATAAAAGAATGGACGGAGCTGCAAAAACAGCTATATTTCCCGATGAAAAAGAAGATCACGTCCAGCAATTTTTTGAGGGTGGAACACCCTCTCCTGGCGGATTTATCCATAATGACGGAGAGATAACGAGCGTATATGCTCCAGTACTGGATAATACAAAAGGTAATACTATCTCCGTTATTGGTGTAGATTACTACACTAAGGCTCTGAGAACAAATGTAATAAAGAGAGTCTTAAGCTCAACGATGACTATCCTGGCGCTCTTTATACTTCTTATCGCAGGATACATGATCGTTATGAAAAATATCTGCATACAGTCTATCGAGGAGAAACTTCAGGAAAGTGAAAACCTGCTCAAAAATGTCTTTCAAAGGATCCCGGTAGGAATAGCCGCAGGAGACAGATTTGGTAATTTCACCGTGATTAACCCCACCTTTGAGAAGATTTTAGGGTGGACAAAGGAACAATTAGAGGGCTGTGACTGGGAAAAGATCACACACCCCGATGACCTGCCGGCAAATATTGAAAAATACGAAAAGTTCAACAATAAAGAAATCCGCGAATATTCTCTTGAGAAAAGGACATTAAAGCCAAACGGCTCATATTCATGGATAAACCTCGAAGTCGCATCCCTCGCCAAACCGGCAGAAACAGAAGAAGAGCACCCGCTGCACATGTGGATCATCCAGGATATAAATGAGAGAAAATTAGCAAAAGAGGAACTGGAGGAAAGCGAACGGAGCAAGTCGGTGCTTCTCTCAAATATCCCCGGAATGGCATACAGATGTCTTAACGACAGGGACTGGCGCATGCTCTTCGTTTCAGAAGGATGTTATGAACTCACAGGCTACAGGCCTGAAAACCTTTTAAACAGCAATGACCTTTCATATAATAACATTATCAAAGAAGAATACAGGGAAATACTATGGCTCGAATGGGAAAGGGTCCTTGCTCTGCATACCACATTCAGGAGCGAGTACGCTATTATCACTGCTTCGGGAGAGAGCAAATGGGTGCTTGAAACAGGACAGGGAGTCTACGGCCGTGACGGAAACGTGGAGGCAATAGAAGGAATAATAATCGACATATCAAACCTAAAGAAAAAAGAGGAAGAAATCCAATATATAAACGATCACGACCATCTTACAGATTTGTATAACAGACAGTATTTTGAGAAAAAACTGTCCGAGATGAACAGAAAAGAACAACTGCCTCTTTCTGTCCTGATAGCTGACATAAACGGCCTTCACCTTATAAATGAGGCCTTCGGACAGCATGAGGGAGATCTGGTAATAATCAAATCTGCAAGGGTCATTCAAAGCTGCTGCAGGAAAAAGGATATAGCAGCCAGGATAGGCGGAGATGAATTTGGAATAATCATGCCTCAAACCAGCAACGCAGAAGTTCACAAACTGCTGGACAGAATTAATTCGGCATGTATCAGCTACAATGAAAATAACAAATCAAAGTCACCTGAAATAAATATTTCTATGGGTTACTCCACGATAGAGAAAGAATACGAAATTGTCGAAGAGATATTAAGAACTGCCAACGAATATATGAGAAACAGAAAGCTTTTTTCGCAGCAAAGTTCATACAGCGACATCCTTACTTTTATCATGACAACCGTTTACGAGAAGTCACAGGAAACGGAAAAACATTCTGAGCGTCTGGCAGAGCTTTCTACAAGGGTGGGCAGGAGGATGAATCTTATGGAGAAGGATCTTGGGGAGCTTCAGCTTCTGGGGATGCTCCATGACATCGGCAAAGTTGGAATTGATGATAAGATACTCAATAAACCAGGCAAACTGACAGAAGAAGAATGGGTCATTATGAAAAAACATCCTGAAATCGGCTATCGAATTGCAAGGGCTTCACATAAACTGGACAGGATCGCCGATTACATCCTTTCGCATCACGAAAGATGGGACGGTAAGGGATATCCGAGAGGGCTGAAGTGCGAGGATATACCTCTCCTCTCCAGGATACTTTCTGTCGCTGACGCTTACGACGCTATGACTGAAGACAGAGTATACCGTAAAGCGCTATCCAAAGAAGAGGCAATAGATGAAATTAAGCGAAACTCAGGAAGCCAGTTCGATCCCGTGATCGCGAACATATTCATCGAGAGCGTCCTTGGAGAAGAAAAAAACTGATCCCCGCGAAAAAATTGAATCAATGTTAATATGCCTTGACAAAAATATAATGCAAAATTACAATAGCCCCCAATTAGCTAAATGATCAATAAACAATACGTTCACTCAAAATAATTAATAAATAGAGATTTTAAACAGTTGGAGGTGGATTCAGTGAGATACGGCCTGTGCTTGTTTTTTACAGTTTGCTGGTTTTATTATTTTAGTATCCACGGCGGAATCCCCTCTGATTATGACGGTTAAAATACCTCAATTTGTAGTCAGTACGGGCTCTGCCGTTTTTTATACGGCGGGGCTTTTTTTTTATGCATAAATACTATCTTGCACTGCTAAGAACAGCAAACATCGCTCTTGCTAACTGAAATTTGATATTCGACTAATCCTATCAGGAAAAATAGCTCTGTCTGCTATGTGTAAAATTCAGGGTAATTGTGAATGGGTTATATCTTAGGGAGGGATTTATAGAGACAGAAAGGGGCAACATCTTTAGACCTCAGCGCATGACACGCTTTCAATTCCAATTTAATATCAAAAGCAGAGAGGAAGTTAAACTAATGGCAAATGAAAATAAAAGCAATATTCTTACGTTTTTTATGAATTACGGCTGGTACAAAAAATATCTGCTGCCTGGATTCATTGCCCAGTCGGTGCTGGTGGCCGGAGGATACGGCACGGGGCGTGAGCTGGTCGAATACTTTGTACAATACGGCCCGACAGGCGGACTTATGGGAATGGGACTGACCGCTGTTTTATGGGCAGTGCTTTTTGCATTGAGTTTTGAATTTGCACGCGTCTTTAAAGCCTATGATTATCGCACCTTTTTTGAGAAGCTTATAGGCAAGGGCTGGGTTATTTATGAAGCATCTTTTATAGTCCTCCTTTTCCTGATAATGGGTGTAGTCGGCGCAGCCTCCGGCAGTATTCTAAGAGATACTTTCAACCTTCCGCCCATAATAGGATCGGGAATATTTCTGATAATGGTCGCTTACCTTACTTACAGCGGAAGTAAACTTATAGAAATAGTGATGTCATGGTGGTCATATTTGCTGTATGCAGTTTATTTCTGTCTTTTATTTATAACCATCACAAAATTCGGCGGTTCAATTTCGGCAAACTTTACAGCAGATATAGTAAAACCGGGTTGGCAGATGGGCGGATTCAAATATGCTTTTTATAATATCGCGGTCGTATCAACGATACTTTTTTCACTCAACTATATCGAAACAAGACGCGAAGCAATAATATCGGGCGTAGTAGCATCATTGATCTGCATTGCCCCCGCACTTATGTTTCACATGGTCATGTCCGGCTTCTATCCTGAAGTCTTGGGCATGGAAATTCCGGTAAACAGCATCGTTGCAAAGCTTGGGGTTAAGTTTTTGCTTGCCGCATGGCTAATCACTCTTTTCGGCACAATGATAGAAACAGGCGTCGGATTCTTTCATTCTATAAACGAACGAATAAATTCAACGCTAATTGCCAAAAGAGGCACAGGGATGAGCAATTTGGCCCGAGGCGCGGTAGGCACAGTTCTGGCAGCAATTGGGCTGATAATCTCAAATTTCGGTCTTATTGCCCTTATAGCAAAGGGGTACGGCACTATAAGCTGGATATTCTTTATCCTTCAGGGTGTAGCGCTCTGCACAATAGGAGTTTACAAAATATACGAACACGGCAAGGCTTCTAAGTAAAATAAATGCCTCCGGCATTTATATAATATGGAATGGGGTGCTTCTCATCTGGAAACCTAAATTCTCGGAAACACTAATTGAAGCGGAACAGCGCAGCTATGCTATGAGTGGCCCTGTCAAGTACCCTGAGGACCTTGAATTAATAGACTGTTCGCTAGGCACAAACCCCTTGGGTGCTCCAAAGTGCCTTAAGAGTCTTATTATTTCACCGGACTTCTGTAATCTCTGCGATTACCCTGACCTTGAGCCATACGACCTGAAAAAAGAAATATCCTGTGCACATCAGGCATGGAAACTCAGTACAGACCAAATACTTATCGGAGGAGGGTCAATGGGGGTCCTAGTGACACTCGCACGTCTGCTGATCTCTAAAGGTACGTTTTTATCCGGCATCTCCCCGCAGTTTACAGATGCGGTCGTACAGTGCCTCTGCAACGGGGCAGTCTATCATCCGGTGCAGCTTGAAACACCCGGCTACAGGATCAACATTGACCCGCTGCTGGAAATAATGAAAGAAAACCAGTGTGTCATCTACCTGGACAGACCAAACAACCCAACCGGACAGGTCACAGCGCTGAAAGATGTAGAAAAGCTCGCTGCAGCCGGAATGGAGAACAGCTCATGGATAATTTCAGATGAAGCTTACGGTGATTATCTCTCTGATGAAGAATCGGCAATTATGCTGAATTACCCAAATCTGATTACCTGCAGGTCTTTTTCCAAGGGGCTCGGCGCAGCAGGTCTGCGCATAGGATATGCGGTTTCAAATGACAGTAAGCTGTCCGCTCTTTTCAGGAAGGCACAGCCTCCGTTTGTTGTAGGCACAGCAGATGCCATAATGGGAATAAACGTTGTCCGAGACAGTGAATTTCTCAATAAAACACGCAGCTATGTTCAACTTGCAAAAACAGCCGTAATGAATGCATTTAAGGAAAAAGACGGATTAAATGTCGCGGATACTGATATTCGTGTGCCTATACTGCTTCTTTCTCAAAAAAGCGGTAATCTGGCCGCCCGGCTTGCATCAGCCGGTATTTCGTGCGAAGCCGGCAGCGGTTTTTTCAGCCTGGACAACACTTCGGTACGGCTCAGGGTCCCATCTCCGGATAAACTCGAAACTTTTCTTGACAGAATAAGAACTCTTTAACCTTCCGGCAGGACAGATCAATTATCATTTCCGTTGTTGATGATTTTTCTGTCCTGCTGCCTGCGCGGCCTCTCCTCAAAATTAGGGGCTCTTATAACAGGATTGAAACATTATCACTCCGCCCTCACCAAATGCTCCTTAGTCTCTGTTTACTTTTTCATATACTGTTTTTCATTTTATTTTTCCCTCCGGAAAACTACCGAATTTTTATGATTTTATAAACTCTATTCATGCATTAGTGTTTAATATTAATAATGGAGGTGGCTGAAGCGTGAACGGAAATCATTTAAGTATTGGGGCTATGGCAAAGATAAACCACACCACTGTTCCTACACTGCGTCTGTATGACAAGCTTGGCATTCTGAAACCCAATTACACGGATCCTCAGAGCCGTTATCGTTATTACGACATTAAACAGAACGCGCGTTTCGACATGATCCAGTATATGAAGGAACTCGGGATGGAGTTGAAGGAAGTAAAAGAAATACTCGACAGGGAAGACATCAGCATGATCGAATCCGTACTTATAAAGAAACGTGAGCAGAACATGGAACGTATCGAACATCTGAGGCTGCAGAGAAATGCCATAGACAGGACAATTGAAGGAATTGAGCGTTATCGCAAATCCCCGAACAACGGGACATTAACTTTCGAATACATAGGCAAACGCAGGATATATTCAATGCACACCGACGTCAACTTTTACGACTATGATATTGATACCTACGAAGTTATCCTGAAACAGTTCAAGGAACATCTTATACGTCATTATCTTCCCCAGATATATTATTGCAACGCCGGAACATTTCTCAGCAAAGAAAATTTTCTTAATCTCAATTTTATATCTGACAAAATATTCATATTCGTTGACGAACAATTTCCTTTGAAGGATGCTACTGAAACGCTTGACAACGGTATGTACGCCTGTATATATCTTGACGACTTCGACAAAGAACGGGAATACGCCAGCCGTCTTCTTGAATACTGCATTAAGAACGGCTACACGATATCAGGCGATTATATTTGCGAGGTATTAATGGAATACGATATATTCGACAAAGGACAGCGCTCAATGTTCCTAAGGCTCCAGGTGCCGGTTTCGTTTAAAAAATAGATCGTGAAAATTTCAATAATTTACTTGACTCTAATCCAACATTAGATGTTACACTAAGTTTGTTAAGAAATCAACAAATCATGTCAAGGAGGTCATTAAAATGGGAAAGATCAAGGTCATTCAGTACGGCTGCGGAAAAATGAGCAAGTACACTCTTCGTTATCTCTACGAAACCGGCTGCCAGATTGTTGGCGCTATCGACAAAAACCCTGAAATCGTGGGTATGGATATCGGTGATTACGCAAACTTTGGGGTCAAAACCGGGATATTTATCAGCGATAATGCTGACGAAGTCCTGGACAACACCGATGCCGACATAGCCATAGTTACGCTTTTCAGCCTTGTAAGCGACTGCTTCGACCACTACGTCAAATGCCTGAGCAGAGGCATCAGCGTCATCTCTACCTGTGAAGAAGCGACCTATTGCTGGACAACTGACCCGGAAAGGGCCAATAAGCTCGACGTGATTGCCAAAGAACATGATTGCACGTTTGTAGGCAGCGGCATGGAAGATATATTCTGGGTCAATATGGTAGGAATGGTCGCAGGCGGCTGTCATAAGATAGAAAAGATCGAGGGTGCCGTCAGCTACAACGTGGAAGATTACGGACTTGCACTTGCAAAAGCACATGGCGTCGGACTTACGCCAGAAGAATTTGAGAAACAGATTGCACATCCCGAGGTACTGGAACCTTCATATGTATGGAACTCAAATGAAGCCCTTGCCTCCAAGATGGGGTGGACGGTAAAGTCTCAGACACAAAAGTGCATCCCCTATTTCCATGACGAAGACCTCAACTCCTCCACCATGGGTAAAATAATACCAAAGGGTAACTGCATCGGAATGGCGGCTGTCGTCACGACTGAAACATTCCAGGGGCCAGTGATTGAAACGCAGTGCATCGGCAAAGTATACGGACCTGACGACGGGGATATGTGCGATTGGAAGATAACCGGTGAACCGTACACCGAGTTCCATGTCGTAAAACCTGCGACTGTCGAACATACCTGCTCGACTATAGTCAACCGTATCCCAAGCGTACTGAGGGCACCTACCGGACTAGTTACTATGGATGAACTTGAAGAGATCCACTACCCAACCTACCCGATGGAGTATTACCTCTAATCCAGAGCTATACAAGCAGACAGCTGCAGGCTATTAGAGGGGCAACCTCTAATAGCCTTTTTTGTGTGTTTTATTGTCCAAACATGTTTTTTGAAGTTATTTTCCAGTCAGGGTTCTTATTGCAAAAAACAAATCAACTCTCATTAGCTGCAGAAAAACCTTTGTACGAAAGACTTGATTCTGACATCAGAGCAGATTACTTAGTCGTCACTGAATAACGTGAATAATACAGTTACAGACTATATTTATGAGCTATTTAAAGGTATAATATCTGCAAGAAATCTGTATAAAACGAGGAGAAACCTTGCAGAAATGAAACCCAAAACTACAGAAGATCCACAGAATAGAATTTTCCAGATGCGCCTTGAAAACATGATAAATATGGAGCATGAACTTGTATTGCTTTCCGAGAAAATCAACTGGAAAGCATTCGAGAAGAAATTTGGTGAAGTTTACATACAGGATGTAGGACGTCCCGGTCTTCCTACCAGATTAATGGTAGGTCTCCATTACCTGAAAGGACTGCACGATCTTTCAGATGAGGACGTGGTCGAAGGTTTCCTGGAAAATCCATACTGGCAGTACTTCTGCGGTATGGAATTCTTTGAACATAAGCTGCCCCTGAACTCAAGCTCCATGACAAGGTGGCGCAAAAGAGTTGGCTCGCGAGGATTTGAAACTCTGCTGAAAGAGACACTGGAAACAGCACTTTCGATGAACTGCCTCAAACAGAAAGATATGCTGAAAGTCACAATAGACACGACAGTACAGGAGAAAAACATAACATTCCCGACAGATGTAAAACTCTACGCCAAGGGGACAGAAATACTTGTCAGAGAGGCAAAGAAGGCTGGAATAGAACTTAGACAGAGCTACACAAGAACAGTTCCGATGCTTCAGCGCGAGAACTGGCTCAAGAACAGGGGCAGAAAATACAAACAGGCGAACGCCTGTCAAAAACGTCTGAAAACGATACTTGGAAGGACAGTTCGTGACATTACAAGAAAAGCAACAGAGGAACAACTGACGGGAAAACTTGGTAAATACCTTTCAATGGCAGAACAAGTGCTGAATCAGAAGCGGGAAGATAAAAACAAAATCTACAGTTATTTTGAACCGGAGACATCCTGTATTGCGAAAGGCAAAATACACAAGAAGTACGAATTTGGTGCCAAAGCATCAATAGTGACAACTCAGAAGGGCAATTGGATACTTGGCACAACGACATACAAGGGTTCACCCAACGACATCACGACACTGTCAGACTCTCTGGATCAGGTTCAGCAAATGACAGGATGCTATCCTGAAGAGGTTTACTGTGACAAAGGGTACAGGGGCAAAAAAGTACATGAAGGCCTGCGGTGCAAGGTTTTTATTCCCGGTACTAAACAGAAAGTCACATCTGCCCAGAAGAAACGGCTCAAGCGGAGGAATGCAATAGAACCGGTAATAGGGCACCTTAAAGAAGATCACGGCATGGCAAGGAACTACCTGAAGGGCAGGATGGGGGATGAAATAAACGCACTTATGGCGTCCTGTGGTTTCAACCTGAAAAAGCTGCTGAAATCACTCAGGGCTTTTTTGTCTCAAATAATAACAAGCCTGATTCTCGTCTATTTGAAGCAAAACGGCAAAAATCAGGCATTGCAATTAGGCGCTATTTGATCCTATCTATGTTTTTCAGCAACGACTACTTAAAAATGCCCCCCTTTAAAGCTGACCGGAAATGGGTTGGCGGTGTGCCGCGCCGAATTTGATCCATTGGTCGGCTCTTCAAATTTACCTAAAGACCCCAGAGTTCGTGTTTACAACTATTACATTCAAAATTCTGACAACACAGATAAGATGCGCCTGCGTATATATGAACCTGTGATAAAAAAGGGGTCACTGCCTGGAATTTTCTGGATACACGGCGGCGGTCTTATAATGGGGGTACCGGAAGAATGCGAGGATCTGAATCTCAGGTTTGCTGTTGAAGTCGGTGCGGTCGTTGTTGCGGTATATTATCGTCTTGCACCCGAGCACCCATACCCCGCCCCTATTGAAGACTGTTACACAGGGCTGAAATGGTTTTCCGAGAACTGTTCATCCTTAGAAGTGGATAATAAGCGTATCGGCGTCAGCGCAGGCGGAGGCCTTTGCGCCGCTCTCACACTGATGGCAAGAGATAGAAAAGGCCCCGCCATAGCCTTTCAGATGCCGCTTTACCCTATGATCGACGACAGGATGATAACGCCTTCGTCCAATATGGACTTAGATCATAGAGTTTGGAACAAAGACGCAAATAAATTTGTCTGGAACGCTTATTTGGGACATGTTGACCCCTCAGGCAGAACTTCTTACATGGCAGCAGCAAGAGAAAAGGATTTATCCGGACTTCCGCCCGCATATTCCTGCGTTGGGGAACTTGACATTTTCCGCGATGACACTGTCAACTACATGCAAAGACTGGTCCAAGCCGGCGTTCCCGCGGAATTCCATCTTTATCCCGGCTGCATACATGGTTTTGAAGCTTATGCACCTAATGCTCCCATTAGTATAAGAGCTGTAAATGAGTATATTAGAGTACTAAAAGAAGCAATAGGCAATAAATAATAGATGCAGACGGCAACTCAACAGTACCCATGGCTTTTTCATGGGTGTTATCAAAAATACTGACAGACGTGAGCTAAGATCATTGGGATCACGCTTTGTCATAAAAGATCTGGGTCAGCTCCAAACAAAAGAGAAAACGGCCTGTTGTTTGACCTACCTTACTGTCACTGAACAGATGTGGTACCTAATGGGCGCGACAGATCCTTCCCAGGACCTCCTGTAAGCAAGGAGAAGGTCTGATTTCCCTGTGGCAAGCGCGTTGAACTTCCATATTTCATTTCCTTGACGCCCCTTCGCGTGCCCTCCCACTTCGCTTTTTTCATCCTGCTGCTCCATTATTTTTTCGTTGAAAGAAAGGATATCTTCCCGGCCCGTTACTATAACTGTCCAGGAATAACCGGTCGAAGGGTTGGAAGGAATCCTTACAATGTAATCTGATCCTGGTGATGTTTTCGCAAATTCGGCTGTCAGGGAAAGGTTTTCATTCTCAGGGAACTGAAGACTCCCCATGCGGACTGTTTCGGAATTAGATTTCGTCAGGCGTACTGCAAAAAAAGTTCCCGGAGCAAGGCCTGAAACATAAAAATTACCCTCCCGGTCAGAAACAGCCTGTCTTAAGGTTTTGCCGTCCCATATATTGACTTTGACACCCGCTGTCGGGGTTCCGTTTTGATCGGTGACCATGCCTTCCAATCTGTTCTCTGAAGCTTCAGCAATATTTATTACACCCACTGCAAGTACCAGCAATAACAAAGAAATTACAGCAACATGTCCAACCTTCATAAAAACACCTCCAGTTCTTTTCTTTTGGTCTTTTCATAAATACAGCAGGATGATTGGTTTCATCAATGTCCTGATTATATTTTAACTCACTGATATACCGCATCTCTATTATTACATAGGGGAAGATAAGCATTTGCAGCAAAGATCTGTTTTTTTGATGTATCTGCGCCGGTTATTATTTTGCAAATCAATACTTATCCGGCATTTTCGCTGAATTTATAGCCAACTCCTACTTCTGTCGTTATTAGTCGATGCCCCGGCCCATCGTTATCGATCTTTCTTCTTATGTTTGCCATAAAAACTCTGAGCGTCTGGTAATCATCAGTAGTTGCCGTTCCCCAGACTTCTTTTTGTATGTGCCTGTGGGTAAGCACTTTTCCAGAATTTTCAACCAGGAGCGAGAGTATTTTATACTCGATCGGAGTCAAGTGAACCTGTGCTTCGTTAACAAAAATTTCTCTGCATTCAAAATCAATTTTCAACTGGCCAGATTCAAATACCTTTTTTGATTCCAATTCATTTTTTTTGTGTCTTAATGCTACCCTTATCCTTGCAAGAAGTTCGTTGATATAAAAAGGTTTTGTAATATAATCATCTGCTCCCATGTCAAGTGCTTTAACCTTATCTCCTTCTTCTCCTCTGGCTGAAACAATTATTACAGGAACTTCCGATGCGCCGCGTATCTGTTTAAGCACTTCTGCTCCATCTATGTCCGGCAAACCAAGATCTAAAATCACAAGAGATGGCCTTTCAGAAAGGAAGACTGAAATACCGGAAAGCCCGTTTGGGGCTATTGAACATGTGTAACCATGTGTTCTGAGCGCAACTTTGAGAAAATTTTGAATACTTTTATCGTCCTCGATAATAAGGATGTCAATCATTTTCTTTCACCCCTTCACAAGGAAGCCAAAAAGAGAAAACTGTACCGCCAGAGGGTCGATTCTTCACGCTTATAGTGCCTCCGTGAGCTTCAACTATGGATTTTGCAATAGAAAGCCCGAGTCCGGTTCCTCTTGCCATATCCCCGCTGCCGGCACTTCCTGTCACAAAATTATCAAATATGTTTTCCTTCAGATCTTTTGGTATGCCAGGCCCATCATCAATGACGTCAAAAACCGCTTTGTTCTTTCTTGCTTTAACTCTGACAATTATAGAACTTTCCGGATCAGTGTGTTTCAGTGCATTGTCCAAAAGATTTACAAGAACCTGCGTTATCAATTGACCGTCCATCGGAACAAGCATGATGTCTTTTGGTTTTTCAACTGATAGGCGGTGTAAACCCAAATGATTGCTGGAATGTTCAACTGCCGCATTGATAACATCATCAACAACTTCATTGCTCCTTCTTATCGGAATCTTTCCGTCCTGGATCCTGGTGAGGTTTAGTAAATTTAATACCATGTCGTTTAGCCATGAAGCATCTCTCTCAATATCACAAAGGAGCGATTTAGTACTTTCTTTATCCAGCGTTTCAAAACTATCTGCGAGAAATGAGGCACTCCCTGCTATTGATGTCAGCGGAGTCCTTATATCATGCGAAACGCTTCTTAATAGATTGCTCCTGAGTTTTTCTTTTTCTATCTCCAAACGGTTCTCCTCTTCTGCCTGTCTCATAATATTATGTTCGAGGGCAAGGGAGGTTTGGCTCATGGCGGTATGCAAACACAAGGCCTCTTCTTTTGAAAGTTCCTTCCCTCCCATGTGAATTTCCAACACACCTACTGTGTTATGGCTGCTTTTAATTGGCAGCCATCTTTTTTCACTGCTGCGAAACTTAACTTCGCGAAATCCGCAAGAGATAGAATTCGCAAGACACCAGTGTAATTCTTCAAAAGACTCTTTTGCTTCTTCAGCCAGATATATCCTGCATTCCTTACCAACAAGACCAGTTATGCAATTTTGACTATACTTCACCAGTTCATCTTTATCTGAAAGATTCAGATAGCCGCTTGCCATTTTATATAGTTTGTTTGTCATTTCTTCATTTTTACGGGAAATTTCAATCTGGTTTTTAAGTTTGGTAGTAAGAGTACTGACCAAAAAAGCTGCGGCAAGAAATATTGCAAGGGAAGCATAGTGGTTTGCATCGTCCATCATCAATGTGTAACGAGGTTCAGTAAAGAAAAAATTAAACAGCAGCAAACATAAAACTGCTGACAGGACTCCCCAAAACAGTTTTTGTGTTTCGGTCACTATTATTAGTATAGAAACTGCGTATATCATGAGAATATTCTCAACACGGAGCCCTATGTCGTAAAGTGTTGAAGAAATCAGAGTGGCAAGCATTATTATTGTCAAAGACTTTAATAAGTCATTTACAATGGGATCTTCGCTGAATTGCACATTGTTAAGTCTCGTCATATTCATCTCCTGAATGTTTTTTTTACCCCATTTTTTACCCTGACCGCTGCCATAAGGATCACGAAAAATTCCAGTCTGCCTAATATCATTCCAATAGCTGATGTCCAAAGAACGACATTAGACGCAGATGAAGAAACAAGACCGGCAGAAAACCCGACTGTACCAAGTACAGAAGCAAATTCGAACATGGAATCACCAATGCCATAGCCGCAAAGCATCAAAACAAAAGATCCCAAAAGAAAAATTAATAAATATATTACTACAAAAACATTGACTTCATTAAGATATTCCGGACTAATTATTTCTCTGACTCCTATACGTTCAATTTTATTAATTCTTACGATGTGTCTGTCCCCTAATTTTAACCGAATATTCCACCATATTTGTTTCACTATTATCCAGATCCTGAACTGTTTAATACCACCCGCAGTAGATCCGGCTCCCCCACCGATAAGCATCAGCAGAGTAAACATAAACATCAACGGCGGGCTTGTATTTTCAAAAGAAGAGACCGTTTGAAACCCCGTAGTGGTCAAAGCAGAAATGACCTGGAATAACGATTGTCTGGCGGCAAAAGACAAATCGCCTGAAACTTCGTCAAGCATAAGAAAAGCACAAACCGGCGTACACAAAGATATCAAAAGGATAGTCAGCATGATTTCACAATGCTTGAATAGTACCCTGAATTTTCCTTTCAACAGCAGGAGGTGGACAAGAAATCCGGTTGCACCCAAGATCATCAGTATTTCAGTTACAAGCTCTATTTTCGGATCGTCATAATATCCTATGCTTGCTGACTTAGTCGAAAACCCACCTGTCGATATCGCCGACATTGAGTGGTTAATTGAATCAAAAAATCCCATCCCACATAAATAATACAGCACCGTACCGGCTGTTGCGTAACCGGCATAGATCAAAATAACGGTACGAACAGAGTGTGCCAAATTAGGCATCATAAGGTCTGTATGTCCTTCAGCCGTATATAGGCGCATGCTGTAAATATCAGGCAAAACACTTGTGACTACAAGGACCAGCCCAATTCCACCAAAAAAGAGCATAATACTGCGATACATAAGAAATATTTTTGGAGCATTATCCGCATTTACAACTGAAAGCCCTGTAGTACTGAAGCCGCTTGCAGCCTCAAATACCGACTGTGATAATGAATAATCTCCTGATAAGACAAACGGCAGAGATCCTGCAAAAATTACTGAGAGCCACCCTAAAAAAACAATTACTGCCTCATCATTTTTTTTGAGTCGTTCTTTTCTTTTTTGGGACAAAAGCAAATTGGTCAGATAACCGATCAGTATTGTCATTACCCCCGGGACTATAAAACAGTTCGCCATATTGAATTCTTCAGGAAAGAAAAAAAGTGTGAACAAAGGCAGTAAAATTACGAAACCAGCCAGCATCCACAGCTTGCCAATGCTGCTAAGTATTGTTTTTAGTGATGCTGTTTTGTCAATGTAATCCAATTTGTCACTTTCTTCCGGACAAATCAAACTCAGAAGCTTCTATTGGCAAAGCTTGGATCATGTTTTCAAGAACAGCAGCATTTTTCAGCATTTCTGCAATAAGGTAAGCTGAACTTACTACATGATCAACACCAAGTTTTGCAAAAATTTGTACATTTTTAGGGTTTGCAACAGAACACAAATTTTTTTCAATGCCCAGCATTTTTTTCCCCATCTGGCATATAGAAAGATTATCGGCATCTTCACTGCAAAGAGAGATCATTATGTCAAATCTTTCTATCTCAGCTTCATATAATACAGATAAATTTCTGGGATCACCAATTATTACCATCAGTTCCTTAAATTTAGATGCCATTAAATCACAGAAGCTTTTGTCTTCGTTTATAAGCACCGTTGTGTGCCCTTTTAGGATCAACATTTCAGCGAGAAATTCTGATTCCGTATTCCCTCCGGCTATTACAATTTTCATTTATGTTCTTCCCCCCTTAAAACCCCGCTTTTCTTCCAAAAATCTTCCAGAGAAAGTTCGAACGGACAAATAGGAACAATATTGTGACCCAGGATAAGATCCACTTTATCCTTTTCACCTAAACGGGCAAAGACCTTTTTGACATTGAAAATCCTGCTGGCGATCTGCGCTATGAGGCTATTAACATTATCGTTGTTAGTACAAGCGATCAACATGCTTGCCCTCTCAATTCCTGCTGCACGAAGAACATCAATGTCTGCTGCGTCTCCGACTGATTGGAATCCGCCATACGATGATGAGAGGTAGCTAAAAGATTTTTCGTCTTTGTCTATAACAGTCACATCAAATCCACTGAGAGAGAGCGAATCAGCTATCGCGGAACCAAAACGCCCCGAACCTGCTACTATGATGTATTCGCTCTTTTTAAAAAACATCACAAATCCTCCTGCATATTAATCTCTTTTAAAATAATACAAAAAATCATATAAATTTTGTGTAATGATTTTTCGGATTTATATAAAAATGAGATAAATATGGTTGGCACAGTTGCAAAAGACGGACATGCACTATTGTGCTCCCATGAAATGAGACATGAAAGATATGACAGAACCGAATACAATGGTGAAATGGAGAAGAAAAATACCTACAGCCCAGAATTCAAATCGAAGGTCGTACTGGAACTGTTCAGTGGACAGCACACGCTCAATGAACTACCCAAGAAGCATCAAAAATCAATTGCGTTAACGGACATTGTTACCTATATGGAGTTTCTTCCGTATGGAATAAGGAAAAAGGACGAACTCAAAAATAACCAAGGCATACTTGGTCACTATTACAGAAGAGGGACTTATCCCACCCAGCACAACACTGAACCTGAAATTTTCCAACGCCGCAAGCCTTAATCATAAGGAATTTGGAGCAAGCCAATATTTACAGGATATCTCCGGTGAGATTATCACATCTCTTAAGGGCCAGTTTCCAGATATCTGGCGGCAAATAATTACTGCATCTTTTCTCAGAACAATGTACAGGACTCCTTTTAAGCGGATGGAGCATTATTACACACATTCTTTCGTATCAGAGTTTTATCAGAAATAGCAGATGTCCGGAAAGAGTATACGTGCACTGCTTCGTGACCTTGGGGCCCGCAGAGAAAATATATGTGCATTTATGAGAAAGTTCGTCGGACAAAGCAGCCATTTGTTCTTTGATGCCACCAGCATCTTCTCCGAATCAGGAGAAATGGATATCAATCGTACAGGATATAACAGCAAGCGGATATTTACCCCACAAATAAGCCTCCTTTATGCCTTTGCTAAGGATAAAGGTAAGCTGGCTTATTACAGGATACTTCCTGGAAATATCCACGACGTTTCTGCCTTTGGCATAGCTGTCAAAGAATCAGGGATAAACAATGCCGTAGTAGTTGCGGATAAGGAATTTGGTTCAGAGAAGAATTTTACGACCCTTGAAGAATCCGGAGTAGCGTACATTATTTCACTTAGGCGAAGCAGCAGCTTTTTTGACAGAAGCGTTATAAAAACGGGAGATAAGTCATCTTTTGACGGTAGGTTTATATTCATGGATGGGCTTGTTTTTTACTACTCCTGTTCTGTGGGCAACGGAAGGACGGTACATACTTTTGTAGACGAAGATTTAAGATCCAGGTAAGCCTGTAATTATCAGAAGAAGATAGATGCTGATATAGAGAGATATACTCCCGATGGGTTCTTACAGAAACAATATGACTTTGGTACGATAGTAATGCTAAGCAACATGACCATGGTGACAAAAGAAATATACAACACGTATAAACAATGTGCAGGTATCGAGTAGTCTTGTGACATGCTCAAAAACATACTGGGACATGACAGCAGTTATATGAAGGATGAGGAGGCCCTTGAGTCATGGGCTGACAAGTAAATATTTTATTGAGTATCTGAAGTCAATAACAAAGATAAAAATAAACGACGGTGGATGAATCACCTTCGAAGGGTCATCTAAAACTTCTAAACTCATCGCTGCTTGTGATATCACTATTACCTAATTCCGGAAAAATTACAGATTAATTTAGTCATCACTGAAAAGCATAAATAAGCCAGTTGCAGACTGTATATATAGGTTATGAGGGGATATAATAACTGTATGAAATCAGTCCAAAACGAGGAGAAACCTTACAGAAATGAAACCCAAAACTACAGAATATCCACAGAATGAAATTTTCCAGATGCGCCTCAAAACATGAGAACCGGTAACTGGACGGCACCCCAGTATATATGGAACCCATACTATTGACTCCCGTTGAGGGCGGTGCCAACCCCAAAGAATAGGAAATAGGCTCAAAACATCCGCCGATGGCCATGATTTACACTAGGCAATCGGCGGAGGGTATTTCTCTGATGCGTTACTTCCAAAACTTCCTGATGTCTATGTCTTCTCGGGAACCTCAAAGAAGAGGTCTACCTGTTCCTCCGGGCTATGCTTGGTCATGTTGGAGATCAGAACTAGAGCCGTAAGGGAGACTGCCCAGCCGATGTAGGAACCGTCAAAACCGTAAGGTTTGCCCATAAGGGACCATACGATGGAGGAACCGCCCCCGAGGAGGATACTCCAGAAGGCTCCAGTGGCGGTGGCTCCCCGCCAGAAGAGAAGTCCAAGCATGGGGAAGAAAAGCCCCGCAGCTCCAAATGTATAGGCGTACATTACAAGGTCGATAACCTTTGGAATCTGATAGGCCAGACCGATAGCTAGGGTTCCGAGGACTAAAACCGCCAGACGGTTCACTAACATGAGCTGCTTGTCCGTTGCCTTGGGATTGATGAGCTTCCGGTAGATGTCGTTGGTGAATATAGCCACGCTGCCCATGAGGCATGAATCTGCTGTGGAGAGCACCGCTGCCATGTAGGCCGCCACCACAAACCCCGAGAGGCCGATAGGAAGAATGGTAACTATCATGGTGGGGGTGGCAAGTTCGGGATCGCTCAGGCCGGGAACGAGCACGTGCGCCAGAAGTCCTACAAGGGTCATGCCGATGGCGAAGATAGGCCATTCGATAGGAAATCCGGTGAGGAAGATTCCCATTTTGGCGGTCTTCTCATCCTTGGCAGCGATAACCCGCTGGAAGGTGGCGATGGAGATAAACCATACCGGGAAGATAGAGAGAAACCAGCCTACGGCAGTCTTCCAGTCTATGGCCCCCCATTCGGTGAGCCCCGCAGTCTCGGGATTGGCCGCAAGCTGTTCCATAAGTGCACCGAAGCCTCCTACTTTGCTAAGCCCCATTGGAACAAGTATACCCACAACTCCGATGGTGAGGATTACCAGCTGGTAGACATCCAGAGTGATGACCGCCTTGAGGCCTCCCATAGAGGTATAAAGAAGAATAATGACTCCTGCAATGATAATGGTGGTGGTTACGTCCAGGCCGATGGTTCCTGCCACAAGCTTAGCTCCTGCGATAATCTGTCCTCCCACGAAGGTCCACCATGCGAGCCCGATGAGAATGGCTGCCATCATGCCGGTCTTCTTGTCAAACCGGGATTCGAAAAGATCTCCCGTGGTGAGTCCTTTTACCTTAACAGACCAGCGGTAGAGCTTTGGAGCCAAAAGAAGAGCCGCCAGACATGCGCTGAGGGCGGAAACTCCGATGAGCCAGGAGCCGGAGATCCCTATGCTGAAGCCCAGCCCTCCCATGGCGATGCTGAAGCCGCCTCCGAGGTCCGTGGCCGCGGCTGAGCCGGTGGTCCGGATAAGGCCCATATTACGATCTGCGGCAAGAAAGGATTCGTTTTCCTTGCCTGTTTCAGCCTGTTTCATGATGTAGTAGCCGATAGAAATAAGAGAAATGAAGTAGGCAACAACAACAACCATGTCCAAAATGTGCAATTTCATGAAGCTAACCTCCCTTTTGTCTGTTTCTTCTCTCTCCCGACTTCTGAAGGTCTCCCGGAGAGCTCAACTTTTCCTCGCGCAGTTCTATGAACATTTTTGGAAATTCTGCTTTAGGGTATTCCCCTCCTTTCATAGCAAGAGTATTTTTTCTCTGCTGGGAGAATGCTAAGATGCGGCATTCTCTCCGCAGAGAGAAGCAAGAAAACGGTAGAGAGCCTGAGTGCTCTGGAGAGCCGTGGGAAGTTCCACGTATTCGTCGGCCCCGTGATAGTTGCCTCCCTTGGCCCCCACCACAATGGTGGGGATACCAAGCCTTCCTCCGGTGTAGCAGAAATCTCCCACACTGGCAAAGTAGCTTCGCACAGGTTTTTTCCCCGTAACCTCCAGAAGAGCCTTTTCCATCACCTGTACGTGAGGGTTGTCTTCGGGGACCACATAGGCGGGAAATCCATCACACCCCGGATGGGGGGCATTTCGGAAACAGACTCGGGCCTTTCCCCGGATGTTTGCCCGCTTGATGGCCTCTTCCGCCTCCTGGCGGAGGGTTTCCTTGGAGACTCCCACCACCACGTGGCGGAAGATGGAAAACTCTGCTTCGTCGGGCACCGAAAGAGCCGCTCCGCCTCCATGAAAGTCAATACAGCATAGAGAGCCCGATCCGAGCTTCTCGTGAGAGTGAAGGACAATTTTTTCAAGCTCCAGAAGGATTTTTGCGGCCTCGGTGACAGCGTTGATCCCCAACTCCGGCTGAGCTCCGTGGGCGGACTTGCCTTCCACCACGATTTTATAGTTCCATCCCCCCCGGGCACCAAGACAAATATTGGGAAAGGGAACGTCCGCAAAGGCGCTACTCGGCTCGGTGATCACCGCCACATCCGCATCGGGGCGCATAATGCCGTCTACGATAAGGGCATCCGTGCCGAGGCCAAAGGGCCCCTCCTCATCGCATACCAGGCTATAGTCGATACGTCCCCGGAACTCCTGGTGATCTTCGAGAAAGGCCTCCAGAGCGAGCATGATGGAGGCACATCCCGCTTTCATATCGCAGGCCCCCAGGCCGTACATGCGGTTTCCTTCCACGGAGGCGGCGTAGGGATCCCGGGTCCACCCTTCACAGAGCTTCACCGTATCAAGATGACCGTTCAGAAGAATGTGAGGTCCCTCGGCAACCCCCTGAAGAGTTCCCACCACGTTTATGCCGTGGTAGTCATAAATTTTATTCTCATGAAATCGGTGAAATGCTCCATGAACATGGTGCTCTTCCAGCCAATTTTTGGCGAAATCCATGATGGCTTCTTCTTTAAAGTAGGGGCTCGGAATCTGTACAAGCTGTGTCAGAAGCTCCGTAACTCTATCCTGGGCAATCTTTTCGTATCCGCTCTTCATAAGAAGTTTCTTCCCCCTAAGTATCTACTATGCCTTTTCGGAAGTTTTTCCAAAGGTGCGAAAAATTCCCGAAAAACGGGTTTTGACGCCTACTTTTTGTTCCGCTCCAGCCGCTGGAGATGGGCGGGCTCTATAGAGACCCTCTTGCCGTCCAGAAGCTGAATAAGCCCCTCATGGGAAAGGTGCTGCTGCCTAGTAATGTACTCGTCCCGTTTGTAGAGTTTTTCCGGATAACTCCGGTTATCCTCGGGCTCAGTATAGGTGGTGAGCACTCCTTCGTAGTTGCGCAGAATCACCTTACGATCTGACCGGGAGATTACGTAGTTCGGCATGACGGGAATCTTCCCTCCCCCTCCGGGAGCATCCACGATAAACATGGGTACAGCCAGACCTGTGGTATGTCCCCGGAGATACTCCATGATCTCAATGCCCTTACCAACGGAGGTCCGGAAATGCTCGATCCCCTCTGAGAGATCACACTGGTAGATGTAGTAGGGGCGCACCCGGATTTTCAAGAGCTGCTGGTTCAGTTCCCTGAAAAGGTAGGGGCAGTCGTTGAGTCCCTTGAGAAGTACCGATTGGTTCCCTAGGGGAATCCCAGCATCCGCCAGCATGTTGCAGGCCCGAGAGCTTTCAGGAGTGATCTCCTTGGGATGGTTGAAGTGAGTGTTAATCCAGATGGGGTGGTACTTCTTGAGCATGTTGCAGAGCTTTTCCGTGACCCTCTGGGGACAGACCACGGGAGTTCGGGTGCCGATACGCACGAAGTCCACGTGAGGAATGGTGGAAAGCTCTGCGATCACCCATTCAAGAAGGCTTTCATCGATGGTCAAGGGATCTCCTCCGGAGAGAAGCACATCCCGGAAAGAAGGAGTGTTCCGGATGTAGTCAATGCATTTTTTGATCTGCTCCTTGCTGTAGGCCTTGTCGGTCTCTCCGGCATGGCGCCGCCGGGTGCAGTGACGGCAATACATGGAGCACTGGTCCGTCACGAGAAGAAGCCCCCTGTCGGGATAGCGATGGGTGAGCCCCGGTACAGGGGAATCCACGTCTTCATGGAGAGGATCGTGAATATCCGCCCCCGCAACATGGGTCTCCGCCAAAGTTGGAATCGCCTGCATGCGCACTGGACAGGTTGGATCATCGGGATCCATGAGAGATGCGTAGTAGGGAGTAATAGCCATACGAAGTTTATGTAGGCTCTTTTCGATGTGTGTCCCTTCTTCATCGGTGATATTGATAACTTTTCGAAGGGTTGCCACATCAGTTATACGATTGGCAATTTGCCAATTCCAATCGTTCCACTGTTCCTCGGGTACATCTTTCCATAGGCTGATATGACGATACTCAGTCATCTCTTATCCCCCCATAATAAAATTTTACGAAGATTTATGAACCAAGAATCACATGAGCGTTTTTTATGACGCTTAGTTTCTTAAATATGACGAGTATATAGCGGAAAAATTCCATTGTCAAATGTTTATGAGGGAAATCTTTTATTTTTTTGAAAAGTGTTAATTGTACTACTAAATTCCACCTGAATTTAGTTTTTCAATGCATGGTTTAGAATATGCAGGAATCCCCCGCCTGGATCAGGAAGGAGGCCAACATGTCCAAACAGACCAAGGGGAATCATAAACACCTTACACAGGATGGCCGGATACATATGAGAAATCACTGGACCTTAAGGTGCCTTTCAGTGATATCACCAAATGTTTTATGTTAAGTCATATAAACAGTACAGCGAGAACTGGCATAAATGGTTGAATCCCATTTGAGATTGCCTCGCTGCTACCAGACTACCGTGTAATAAGAGCTAAGGATCGAACATAACAACGTCTGCCTAAGACCGAGTCTGTTCAGGAAATAAATTAATGACATTTTTTTGATGCAGTTTGAAGTGGAATAAACTCCCTAATACAGGTGAAATTTACTCTTTCAGAGAAATTCCTATGTATTCTTTTAGTATGGTATAAAACCCATTAAATCGCCCTTTTTACACTCTTATTGTAAAATAATATGCCCTAAATTATACTTGCAGTCTATCATAAGTGAAGGTTAGTATTATATTCAGAGCGATTCTTACGGGGTGTAATTTAACTTTTCAATCAACTTTTTTTGAAAAGTGCGGTACAATAATGGAAAATAGGGGCATCCTGATTAATGGGTGCCCCTTTCTCCAAGGGGACATGCTTGTGGAAATGGTTCGTTAGACAGAATTTCGGGAGGTGAAGGATTGTTTTCGAGAGCCCCATCTCAGATAATATGCGGGTTTACCTTTTACCTGGAAAAACTTTTAGCACATCTTTTTTTGAGAAGGTATGGTATAAGCTAGTGAGAGTGAGGTGTTTTCAGAGTGCTTTTTGAAGAGAGACTTCGCCAAAAGGCGGGAACCTTTTCTCCGAGTCATCGAAGAATAGCGGCTTTTCTCATGCAGAATCGCCAGCAGGCCATGTTCATGACCGCCTCGGAGATAGCCCAGGAGCTTAAAGCGAGTGAATCTACGGTCTTTCGGTTTGCCACCGTCCTGGGATATCGGGGATATCCTGAGCTGAAGTCCGCCCTTAGAGAAAAGGTGTACGAAAATCGTTCGGTTCCCGAAAGAGTGCATGCCTTTGAGCCTTTTTCCGAGGAAGAAAATCTTGTGCACCGGGTGCTGCAGGATGATATAGAAAATCTCAGTAAGGCACTTTACAGCGTAGACGAAGCTGCGGTGGATGCCCTGGCGGAGCAGATTCTCAAGACCAGGAGTGTGCATTGTATTTGTGAGAGAAGTTCTCGGGTTCTGGGAGAATATGCCCATTTCTATCTCTCATGGTTTCTTCCCCACATCCATCTTCTGGAGCCCTCCTTTGCGGTGGAGCGGGTGGCGAACCTGGGAACTGAGGATATGATTCTAGGTTTTACCTTCAACCGCTGCATTCAGGCTACGGTGGAACTTCTTGCCATGGCGAAGAAACGGCACATCATTACGGCGGTGGTAACGGATTGCATCTCCTCTCCAGCCGCCCAATGGGCAGATTACGTTGTGGGGATTCCTTCCAACTGCATCTCCTTCATTGATTCCTATGCGGCTCCAATCAGTTTGGTGAACGCCCTCTGTATTGTGGTGGCCCGGAAGTGCCCCGAGAGGAGCAGTAAAGTTTTCCCTGTGGTGGAAAAGCTGTGGCAGGAACGTCAGACCTATGTTACAAAAAACACATTCTAAAAAGAGAATCTACACACTAAAGCCCGGACGTATTGCCGTGCCCCTTCGAGGAAGAACCACTCTCCGCGCAACACCGGAGCAGAACCACTGGAGCTCCTAGCGGTGATCGCCAAGTAGGGGTTTCCGTGCCTCTACCGCGGGAGCGACCAAAGTGATTTTGCATAGTTATGATGTTTCGGAGGGTATTGCTCCAGGGTCATAGGTTTTTAGGAGAGTTCCTCGCAGTTGGGTAGTGCCGTTTGGGGAAAATGTGTTGTTGAATTAATGTTATTTCGGCTGGCTGTCACATATGATCGGGGATATTCAGCATATCTTCTGTCCACGGAGCTTCTTCGTTGTCGCTTGGGGCTCTGTAATCGCTTCTGGGTGAAAGCGACCCACCTGAGCCTACTTTGGGGCCGTTTGGAACGCACGATCTTTTAAACTGGCTTATTTTATAAAACCGGTGAATAAATATGCCCAGCCAGTGCTTTATTTCAGAAATATCATACTGATGTCTGTTCTCATACGGGACATTTGGCCATTGGCCTTTTTCTTTGTCATGCCACGCACACCATTCCATAAATGCAATTTTTGAAGGAAGAAATCCGTAACGCAAACAGTAGAACAGATTGAAATCCTGAAGTTCATATGGCCCTATGGCATCCTCCGTGCTTTGCAGCAGCTTTTTGCTGCCGTTTACCGGAACAAGCTCAGGGCTTATTTCGGTGTTAAGTATCTCCAGAAGAGTTGAGGAAACATTTTGCCCAATGGTTTCAGTCTCTGCTGTCCACCTGATAATATATTGTATAAGGGTTTTTGGAAGGCTTGCATTTACATTATAGTGGGACATATGGTCTCCTACGCCGTAAGTGCACCATCCAAGAGACAGCTCGCTCAAGTCTCCTGTACCAACTACCAGACCCTGCATTTGATTTGCGAGCCTGAACAGAAGCGAAGTCCTTTGTCCGGCCTGAACATTTTCAAAAGTGGTGTCGTACTGTTCTGTACCTTCTGCATAAGGATGCCTGATATCCCTGAACATCTGCATGCAGCTTTCACGTATGTCAATTTGTCTTGCATCAACTCCCAGC
The DNA here is from genome assembly GCA_963682045.1 of Synergistaceae bacterium. Lineage (GTDB taxonomy): Bacteria > Synergistota > Synergistia > Synergistales > Synergistaceae > Caenicola. The sequence continues at coordinate 2,293,516 of OY821326.1, read as the reverse complement.
AACGCCATAAGCTTCCGTGCATTTTCTGCTGTTTTTTCAGAAGTGGCAAAGCCTGGCAGAGTGAATGCCTTAATATTACATCGGGGCATTCTGAGCAAATCCATCGTTTTTGCACATACGGTAAGAGCATGTGTGGAATCAAGCCCTCCTGATACCCCTATCACAAGATTCTTGGTTTTTGTTGAAATTATCCTTTTGGCGAGTCCCTGCACCTGGATGTTGTATACTTCAGCACTGCGCCTTCCGCGTGCTTCCTGATTTACCGGAACATATGGGAATCTTGATATCTCACGTACAGGGATTGTATTTTCTGAGGGTATGCCAAGAGGAATTTTTACATACCTGAAAGATGTTTTCGTAGTATCGGCAGAAACAGCCTCGGAATAAGTAGTCATTGTCATTCTGTCTTTTATAATACGATCAAGATCGATATCTGCCGTTATTACTCGTGGCTCCCATGAAAAACGCTCCGATTCAGACAGAAGTTCACCGTTCTCAGATATTATGGCATGCCCATCCCACGCCATGTCTGTTGTAGATTCTCCTGGGCCGGCGGCTGTATACAGGTAACCGCTTATGCAGCGTGCCGACTGGTTTAAAACAAGAGCTTTACGGTATTCTGCCTTGCCGGTGGTAACATTCGATGCCGATAAATTTGCAATTATCGTAGATCCGCGCACAGAAGCGCAGCATGACGGGGGTATAGGAACCCAAAGATCTTCACATATTTCGCAGAAAAAACTGAAATCCTTGATTTTCTCAGCCTTAAAAATCAGGTCATTACCTATGGGAATATCTTTATCTCCCAAAAGATCTATCTTGTCCGTGAAAAGCGAACTTGCAGGCTTAAAGTGGCGCTTTTCATAGAATTCACGATAGTTGGGCAGGTAACTTTTTACCGGGATACCTAATATTTTACCTTTGTGAATAACTACTGCACAATTGTACAAGGCATCCATCACCCTTAAAGGGGCGCCGACAGTTATAACCATATCCATCGATACCGACGCGTTGAGCAATATTTCAAGGGCTTCCATGACGCTTTGCTGCAGTGCATCGTGAAAAAAAAGGTCCTCGTTTGAATAAGCCGATATGCCAAGTTCCGGAAAAATCGACAATACCGCCTTCTGTTTATAGGCTTCCTGTGAAAGTTCAATCGTTTTCGCCGCATTGTATATTGGGTCACTTACTCTAAGTGAAGGAATGCAGGCGGCAAGCCTTACGAAACCATGGCTGTACATGTTTTCAAAATTATTTTTCATCTCTCTCAGTCTCTTCTCTTCGCTTTTGAGATAGCAGGTGTCAATTTAAGATCGTAATTTTATGTTTTACCGTTTGGCGTACATACTCCGGTTTTACAAATCTTTTTTCAGATAAATCATATCAACTTCTTTTAGGACTGTTTAGACAAACCAATTCTATTCTTGCCGATATTCCAGCGGCTCATTGCAGCCAACAGAATTTTGATTCTCTTTTCATTATACCAGTACAGATACACATCTAATATATCTATCGTGCTAGTGTCATGTTTAGCTTTTTTCACTGCCTAAAATTCTATGGCAGATTCCCTTAACGATGAAATCCAGAAAATCCGGCAATATTGAAACAGCATATTCCAGATCAACCCTTTCTGTATACTTATGAATATCCCGGCCAAGCGGTCCAATATTAATAACAGGAAAATCAAATTTTTCCATATCTGAAACTGGCCATTCGTATAATCTGCCCCAGCCTGGTACATTGTCAAAATAAGCAGAATATTTCTTTGCCCGGCCTCTCAGGCCACAATAACTAAGATCAGAAGCCCCTTCAAAAAACTCATGTATTTTAATATTCCTTCCGTATTTTTTACGCCCGTATTCAACCAGATCACAAGCTATCTGCCTTATGGAAATGTCATTCTTGTTATCTTCGCGGTTTTCAATAAATGGATAACATGGGAACATATATCCCACGATGATACACGGACCTTGGATGGACAGGCTGTCTACCATTTCAGTTACTATTTCCAGAGCACGGGAACGTCCGTCAGAATTTTCATCCTGGGCAGCCAGCACAGAATTGATTTTTTTCTCTGAGGCATCACCAAATTTAGCAGTGTACATTGACTGTAATTCGGAGAACAAAATTACCTTAGGATCATAGACAGCAATATCATCTTCATTTTTAATATATTTATGCTGTATGCGGTCAATATGTACAAAACATTGTTTTAATGATTTTTCTGCCAAATCGGTAAGTTCTTCGATTATCTGATCGGGGTATTTCTTAGCCGGCAAATAGCCATACAGAATAAAAACCCTGTCAGCAATTGATGCTCCATATTTTTGAGCAATGTTTTTTATTACATGACAGCCAACTGGGAGGTATGTTGTGCCTCCGCTTGCATCCGCAAGTTCCAGATTGCCTTCTATGTTCAAATTAAGATAAGAAGAAATTAAAGCAGCACTCACACCTTTGTAATATTCACATAGGTGCATCCTTTTTCCCATTACATACATAAATGGATTTATCTTTCCTATACTGCCGAGATAAATAGAAGGAGCAGTCTCTCCCCCAAGAACAGGGGCAACTGACGGCTCAGTATTTACACATGCTATGAAATTCAATGACATTTCGCTTTCAAATCTCTCTAGCCAGGCCATAGCGCCAAGCATTCCACGTGAGTCATTTTCTTCGTCTGGAACAAAAATAAATGCGACATTGACAGGGACTTTAAGTGTCTCATCTGCTAACCTATAGCCATACCCAAGGGCTGCTGCAATTCCTGATTTCATGTCGGCAACGCCGCGTCCAAACAACCAGTTACCGCTGTCTGCATCGATCCTTGCTCCCCCTGTAAGTTCTGTTTTCATTATCTCCTCTGTATAACGTTCCGGGTCAAACATGAAATCTTTCAGTGGTCCGTCAGCTTCCACTACATCGAAGTGTCCGGTAAATATGACAGTGTCACTAATGTTTTCTTCTGCTTTAATAACAGCAAAAACAAAATTCCGATGGACCAAATCTCCTTCAACCTGAACAAGCTTCAAATGGTCAGGATTTTTCATAAAATATTCTCTCTCTGCAAATTTACAGTAAATTAACTGGGCCGCCTTATTTTCATAATCCTGATCCAAAGAAACACTAGGGACCTTGCATAAATCAATCAATGTTGAGTAAATTTCCTTTGAGTACATCGTGCGGCCTCCTTACCAATATCTATTCTAGAGATACGACAAAGTAAGTATTATTGAACGGTAATAATTTCCCAGGCGCAGTAAAAATTCATGTAGGTTTTTGAAGCGAAAATTAAGTATTCATTAGAAGATATTTATTTTTACAGAAACATATTCTGTGCTTTCCTCCCGTTTCAATGGAAAGTTATAATTCCCTTTTTTTCATCTTCTCAACACATACTAAAAAAAGATCCTTGTATCAAGTGTGGCGTAGGACTCCAGAGTCCAGGGCAATACGGGCTGCTTCTTTAGCGCAAACAGGAGAGTCAAAATCAGGACGCCCAATTTCCATATGGATCATGCTTCACTACCGAAATTCCAGCTTATTTGGCATTGATAGTATTTCTCTTATTCCACCGCACATAGTTATATTTTTCATTTTGCTGTTAGGAATACTGTATTTGGACATCATTTAACCCCTCATTCATATAAATAAATGTTTATTGCAATATCGTTCCTCACGCATAGGTCACGGCGTTTTGTATACCTATAATATATTGATATCCATTCACGTGCCTTGTCCGGATTTTTAGCCATAAGACCTGTAATTAGGGCATGTGTAAGTGCCATCATGGAACATAAGGGATCTATCATCGTTATGTACCTCATTGGAGTTACAAAAAGCAGATCGGATAAGGCTGCAAGAGGAGACAGACTGCTGTCTGTAACTCCAATTATTTCGATATTTTTATCGCGCAGATCGGAGGCGATATTCAGCGCTCTTTTGTAATATCTGGGCGAGCTGTATGCAAGCACAACAGCATTGTCATGTGTACAGGTGTTCATACAGTGAACAAGTTTAAAATCATCATAAATTGACAAATCAATGATCCCATCTCTGAATAACCTCAGAAATTTACTTGCGTAGTTAACAACAACTTCGTCTCCGCCGGAACCAAGCAGAACTATGTATTTTTTTGAAAAGAGTAATTCTACAGCTCTGTCAAAAACTTCAGTATCAATTTTTTCAAGCATTTCAGACATTGTTGCCTGCTCCAAGGCTACAACATCATGAAGTAGCCCCCTTTTTTTGCCTTCAGGCACTTCATGCTTTTCCAATGTTTCAAGGTTGGATATATGTTTCCTTATAACTTCCTGCAATGCCTTCTGGAAATCAAAAAATCTTGGATAACCCATATTAGAGACCATTCGTATTACAGTCGATTCGCTAACCCCCGCGCTTCTTGCCAAATCACGCAGATTCATGAACGCAGCTATTCTGTAGTTGGCAATAATATAACTCCCCAATTGTTTTTGCTTGTTTGTCAGAGACGACGCACTATCCTGAAGTTTATCAAGAACAGATTTGTCCGGCATCATAATTCCCCCGTAAAATAGTATGGATTTCGACTAAGTTATTTTCGCACAATCAAAGTAAGTTGGCACTCTCAGGAGAATCAAACATCTAAATCCCGTTGGGAGTTATTGTTTTCATGAACAGGGGTTAGTCTATACTAAATCACTGATTAGAAAGCCCCCCCAAGAATGAGTCTGGGCAGATACAGCGCCATAGATGGAATATATGTTACCGCTAGCAAAACTGGCAGCCACGCAAAAAGAAGAAAAATCATCGCTGGCTTAAGGCTTTTCGAGACGGGTACATTTGCCATGCGCGCCCCAAAGTAAAGCGTTGGTGCTGTCGGAGGCGTGAGGTTGCCCATCCCGAGGTTCACACCAATTATTCCAGCAAAATGTATTGGGTGGATGCCTATCTGTGTCATTACCGGCAGCAGGATCGGAGTACAAAGCAGCATCGCGCTTACGTCATCCATTATCATTCCTATAATGATCATAAATATATTAAGGAGGAAGAGAATAGCATATTTATTTGTTGAAACGCGATAAAGCTGCTCCAGGATCATAGAGGGAACACCTTCCATTATGTAAATCCTGCTCAGCAGCATTATACAGAACATCATTATCATTACTACTCCGGTAGTCGCAGCAGTTTCAATCACTACACCAAGAATGTTGGACTTGTTCAGGCCCTTGTAGATAAAAAAACCAACCGGTATAGAGTACAGCACAGCAATTGCGGACGCCTCTGTCGGTGTCATAAAACCGCCGTAGATTCCGCCAAGAACTATTACTGGCATGAACAGTGAAGGCATTGCGTTGAAAGCCCTTGTCGATAATTTTAGCGGTTTACCTGTAAACGCCTCAGAACCGGACAATACATTGGGATCTTTTCTGATAATAACAAAATTAATTACACATAACAAAAATGTAAGGAGCAGACCCGGTGCAAGCGTGGCAAGAAAACACGCCAATACGGATTGCTGTCCGACCCATGCAAAGAGTATCATTTGCGAACTTGGCGGTATGAGCAGTCCAAGTGGCGCTGAACATGCCACAAGTGCGCTCGCGTAACCATCCGGATATTTGTGGGCTTTAAGCCTCGGATACATAATTGAACCAATACAGGAGAGCGTTGCCGCACAGCTTCCGGAAATAGAACCAAATACAGCACAGGCGATTACAGCAACAGCACCGGTGCTGCCCTTGATTTTTCCGACGAAAATATCTACGAAATCAATGAGGGACTCTCCAATACCGCTCTTGTCCATCAGACCTCCTACCAGTATGAACATGGGAATGCACAGGAGGACCATAGAGGACATTTGGTTGTAGCTGTAAGGAATCAGAAATGACGGGTCATAACCAAGGATATAAATCAAAAATGCTGTCGTCAGCATGAAGCAGAAGGGCACGGGCAGACCTGACAACAACAAAAATATTATTAAAAATACTGATATATACAAAAAAACGGACATAATATCACCTTTTCTATAGAACGAAGGTATCTTCGTTAACGCCTGAAGAATAATCTTTGTCCTTTAGTGTCTTTATTGCTTCCAGAAGTGACTGAATAAAATAAACTCCTGAATAAAATGCACTGAGAACAAATCCAACGAATATTGAAAGATGCCCTACCCAGAAGGGTATCTGAAGTGCCATAGTTATGGGTTTTTCTATATAACTGAACTGGACTGTGTCAAATGACCATATCGAATACAATACACTTGCAAAAAACATTAAGGCGTACAGAATCGGTTTTATATAATTCTGAGCTCTTCGTCCAAGCATTGAGGGGAGTATGTCCGCTTTGACGTGGCTTTTTTCGTACACCGCATACGAGTTGGCCATGAAGTAGAGCCAAAATGCAACCATTACTACAACTTCCTCCATCCCATACATGTCGGTATGGAATACATATCTAAGGATGGCCCAAAGGGACATTATGATTACAATAGCAAAACTGGTGACTACCATCACCGTCCTTTGTACGATCAGCAGAAATTTCCAAAACAGGCTGTTTTGAATTCTCTTTCCGTTCAAGAAAACAGCACCTCCCTTTGATAAAAGGGAAGCCGCTGCATATCCTATCCGCAGCAGCTTCCCTTAACATATTTTTATTTAATTTCTTTTTTCAGTCCGTCAAATATTGCTTTACCAAATGTGCCTTCAAGTTTCGGCCATGCATATTCTCGTACATGCGCAACCATTGCCTTGAATTCCTTGTCGTTAAATCTAATTACCTTAACCCCTTTTTCTTCAAGCATTTTCATGTATTTAACATCTTCTGCTTCACATGATGCAAAGCTTTTTCTGACTTCATTATTGACAGCCTTTTCAATTATTTTACGGTCTGCCTCTGAGATGGACTCCCATACTTTTTTGTTGATAATGTACCCTGACTGGTCAAAAACAACATTGTATGGCATGTAGTACTTAATAACATCTCCCATTACCTGGTAATTTATCTGCGGCGATGCTCCCAGCCATGCATTGCAGACTCCGGTCTGGGCAGCACTGAAAGTATCTGACCATGGTATGGTCGTTGTCTTATATCCAAGCCCTTCTGCAGCATACTTATAAGCAGACATTGCCGGTATGCGGCAAAGCGAATTACCCTTTGATACCTTTGGATCGCTCGGATTGTCAGGCAGTTTTGTCGAGCCTATGCCGCAGAAACCGTCGGCATATGTCCCAAGATACTTCATACCCTGTTTCTCAAGGGCTTTATCCATAAGTTTATAGACATATCCGCCTGGGCCAAGAAGTTTTTCCATCTGTGAATAACTGTCCGCAAGATAGGGAAGTGAACCTATTTCAAATATTTTGTCATACTGGCTGGGAATAAACATCAATGCCATTTCAATAGTGCCGCGTTTTACTTCTGTAAATACTTGAGAAGCATCTCCCAGCTGATTGGCAGGAAACACCTTAAATATTACCCTGCCTTCCGTCGCTTTTTCAACCTCGGCCTTGATGTCAAATAAACTCTGGGTACCACGGTAACCAATTGGAGATGTTCCTGAAACCCTTAGAACTACCGGTTTTGCATATGCCACTGAAGCAAAAATTACAATTACAATGAAAACCTGCAGCACGATTGCAACGACCTTATTCTTTTTGATATTCACGTGATATACCTCCTTTGTTCTTCTTCGTCAGAATGGAAAAACACACGACAAACGCTCTTTACTTTTGTTTTCAATATCACCCTCCCCGGATATCGGTGCTCCGAATTTATATCTTTCCTTCTCTGAGATATGTAAGCATCTGATCTTTGTTCAACCCTGATATACCCAAGTACGCCAAGTCAAAACCCTTTTCGAGATAATTTTCCTCGTTCATGGTGCTTGCAAGAATAATCATACTGTCAATAATAGGTGTCGGAACTCCGCACAAATGTGCCAGTTCCCTGTATATCTTGCACCCAACAGGAATATCCTCCGTAATGTAACGGCTCTTCAAAGTAAATCTTTCGTTTTTGTTATAGACCATCTTAATAATTTCAGGCATGTTTTCATCTAGCGGGGTCGTATATCCCTCACCCATGAATTCCTGTCCCAGCAAACTAAGACGCGAGAAAAATATTTTTTCCGGATAATCCTCGATCCCAACCCCAAGAGCTTTGGCTATGGCGACTTCTTCTTTATAAAGTGCGTACTGCACCTTGGAAACATTCTCTGAAAAACCGTAGTGGTATATGCAGTAGTAAACATCCTTCTGACCGACATGATCAATCTTTCCCCAGTTATCTATTGCACCGGCATTCAGGATAACTGCCGGAACATGAAGGATAGGATTGACATTACAAAAACCTATATCAAGCACTGTGTCACCCTGGACCAGGGTGACGGAATCCATGGGAGCAAATTCCTTCATAGTAACCATAAATTTCTCTCCATCGCAACTTGGCAGTGAATCTCCGCGTAGGCTTACTGCTCTGTATGACAATCCCACTTTGTTGATAGGTCCGTAATCCAGCACACGCGCACCGTACGGAAGGCTAGACCAGCCACCCACAATAATTTTCTTTTCACACTTCATCTCTCTCATTAATCTGCGGAGAATCAGGGAGCCGTAATTATCAGGGTAAATCGTAACAACCTGACCATCCTCCAAAAAAGGGATCATCTCTCTGAAAAGCCGTTCAAAACCTACGGCCTGTACAGATATCGCAATTATGTCGGCACCCTTCATTGCTTTTTCTATTTCTGTAGTTACAAGATCTAAAGTTCCGATACCGGCTCGATAAAATTTCTTCGCGTTAGTCTGAGTACCTTCTATTTCAATTTTATTGGTCTGTATTAATGCTTTCAAAGACTGCGCATACTCCTCAAACTCAAAAAGCCTGACCGGGTGTCCGGCAAGAGCCGAATCAGCTGCTAATGCCCTGCCTGAATTACCTGCACCTAAAACTGCAACAGTTTTCATAAATCTCCCCCCACTATAATGATTGTTATTTCTTCATTTTTATATTAATGAACAATATATCTTCATTTTAAGTTTTTAAACTTTTTTGTCAAGTTAAATTATGAAATGTGATTTTAGAATTGAATGTAACCGTGAAACAGATATTAATTAATCGCAAGCATCAAATACCTCGAACCCGGATAACGTCCAGAAACCATCATAATCCCACTCCAGGATCTTTACCCTGTTGCGGCTTCGGTTGCAGAAGATGAACATGTCTGGTTCGCTTTGTCGGCATTCCCCCCGCCCAAGAGTCGGGAGATATAGGACGCCGCACCGCTGCCGAAGGTCATGCCGAGCCCAATAATAATCTGCACGACGGGGAACACTATAGATACAGCACCCATCTGACTGGTACCGAGCCACCCAACAAAGTAGGCGTCCACTACGCTGTAAAGTGCTGAGACCATCATGCCGATAATGGTCGGCATTCCCATTTTAATTAGTAGCCTGGGGATTTTCTCATCCCGCATCATTTGAATCCTTTGGTCATTTGAGCTCATTTTAATCAAATCCTTTCAAATGTTGCGTATACCTGCTATACGCTTAATTTAAAAAAATAAATCTTAGTCTGATTTGCTTCACTATTAGTTAAGGTGGTTTCGCATAATCAATGTACGAAAGGAGTATAGCAGCTATACTCTTTCTGTAAAAGCACCATTTTTGTAAGTACAAGCATATCATTATCGACCTTTCATAATCGAAATTCAGCATGTTCCTCGTTTTCAAAAGTGTCAATTTGCCCGTCAAGCGAGTTGAGAAAGTTCTTTAAAAACGTCTTGCTCTCCTCGGAGGCATTTTCAAGCACAATATCGAAAAGCTCGTCGAATTGACGATGCAGATCTTCATGATGCATATATGCCGTTTTACCCTTCGGAGTTAGATGCAGTGCAAGCTTCGACAGGTTGTGGGGATCGGTATCCTTGACGATCATACCCTTGCGTTCAAGCTTTTGAATGACCTGGGAGACCGCACCTTTTGTTACACCTAGCATATCGGCTAAGCCCGTAACATGAATACCCTCATTTTCCTTGATGGATTTGATCATGTGGATTTCAGCATTAAAAAGGGGCTGATCCGTGCCATAACACCGTGTCTTTCTGTCAATCTCGGAAAGTTTGGTTACCACCCGCAGGAAGGTATAGCTGATTTTTGTTCTGTTTTTAAATTTCATATTCATCATGACAAAAGCATATAGCAACTATACCCATATGTCAATAAGCTCATTATTTTCGCCTACCGCTCTGTAACAAGGTCAATACCGTCATTACTGACAAGGAAAGCGAATTTTCAGGGTTCATGCCAAACATACTATTTCGGTAATAGTATCTGAATCACATTCGAATTCAGGCATACCCAATTGACTGACCGGTCTTTTTGATATTCGAATAGATTGTTACCAGTCGCACGCATGGTAAGCGTCAAACATCCCGGACCAGGATAACGTTCAGAAATTCAGGATGTTTGACGTTTACGACGCTTAAGCTTCACCCTTGCGCGGCTTGTCCTGGCCTCAGTTTCAGCATTGTAAAGGCCGCTCTTCCCTCTCGGCTTCACTTGCTTAGTGTCATTTTCACCCCATAATCACTGTATGGTTCAAACTTTATTTTCTGCAGAGGGTGTTTCCCTCCAATAATTGAAACTGTTTCATCAAATGCGGTATATATTGTTTTATCAAAGAAAAATAATTCCAGCTTATTCTTTGGTATGACAGGGGTTGAAGTTTCAAGTGTAAATTCATATATTAAATGACCGTCATTGGTTTTCTTTACGGTAAAATTTTTAGCAGCTCCAAATTTAATCTTTTGTCCATCAGATTTCATCATAAAAAAGTAATTAAAGTCTTGTACACCATCAAAAAAGTCTTTTTTTACAAGTTTTATTTCGTTAGCACTTAATGAACCATTCCCGTCAATGTCACATTCTGTCACAACCTGTTCACTCCAAAATTCATCCCATATCCAGCGTATACGCACCGCCTTTACTGTGCCATTGTCTTGTATAAAACCGGCCCCCGGGGTAATAAATAAGTGTGGATGGGCATGTGCAGGCAACGAAAAAAATAAAACGAGAAACACAACAGGCAGAAACAGTTTTTTCATAGTAATACCGTCATCATGCCGGCGCCAATCAAAATGATAAAAACCAAAGATGCAGATTCCAACATATCTGAGACTTTTTCTGTTTTAACAATAGAGTCAGAACTAGACAAAACACTGTCACGTCCCTTAACCACAATTATCCCAAGCGAGGCCGTCAGAACGAACATCCCGGCAGAAAGCCCCAGGACCGAAGCAATTCCGGCTTCCGGTATCCCATATGTCAAAGAAAAAGTCATGATAAATATTGTCACAGGGCATGGTACACATCCGGCTAACACCCCCAGCCAAAACGGACCGTATGAGCTGTTAATGGAATACTGTTTTGTATTATCTCTATTCCCTGACTGAATGATTTTCTGGAAAAGCAAGAACAATCCTATTGACAATATAAGTAAACCATTTGCTCCCATAATAAAACCCTGCATCCGGATTTTTAAAAAAGCATCTGTGCTTTTAAGAACTGAAATAAAAAGGACAGTAATCAGGACTGATACCAGCGTGTGAGTTAAAACAAGGGAAGTTACTGCCATTAATACCTGAGGAATTTTTCCTTTTCTGTTTATAAAATATGCTGCAAACAGTGCTTTCCCATGGCCTGGCCCCGCAGCATGAATAATTCCATAGACAAAAGAAACTCCTGTGAACAAAAATAACTTCTGAAGTGTCATATTATAACGTAAGTCCATCATAGTGGACCTGAGGATCTTGTCAAAATGTTTTATTAACGGAAGTAAATACATTGCTGAAAATTGTTTGCCCCTAAAAACAAAACATAACATAATGGCAGCTGCTACTATAAGTATAAAAAAGCCCTTCATGTCCAGCTTTTTTTTCATTAGAAAAAGTTCCTCTCTGACAAAAGTTGTGCTTGAAAAATATCAGACTATTATTTACTGCTGTCGATTTTATGTCAACGCCTGCTTGGAGAGAACTGGGCCAACAGAGTGGAAATACCCCTGCCCCGCTATTCTGTAAGCGTCAAATATCTCGGATTTCTGGACGTTATCAAGGTCCGGGATATTTGACGCTTACCCGCTGCAAAGCCTGTAACGGTCTCTCACCGTCTAGTCTGCGCACATGTCGGGCGCACCACTAAAAAAACCTCCGAACAATATCGGAGGTTTTTACTTTCAATTGGTGGCGCTGACTGGATTTGAACCGGTGACCTGTCGGGTATGAACCGAATGCTCTAGCCAGCTGAGCTACAGCGCCAAAAACGCTAGCGGGGGCAGAATCTTTCTCACGCCTGTCAGCAGAAAAATATAAACAACGATTACCAATCGGCTTTTGCTCTGTATACTTCTTCTTATAAAGCCCAATCAGCTTTCAGACCCAGCCACAATTTCCGGTCCTGTTTAAACCTGCCTGTATTAAAAATACGGCTTGTGTGCGTTTCCCCGCGTCACGCAGAAGATTTTAACTCAGTTTTCGGAATAAAGCAACACCCAGAAAAAACTGTTGTTGTTGATCAGCGATATTGTCATGGCATAACTCGTCAAGGAAAATGTCATCCCCACGATGGAGACAGCCAACTGCTTAGCATTGAGTACTATCCAACTAAGCCATCAGGCTGATGGTTTTACGGAATCTATTCAGCGCGACCATGAAGAATACAGCCGCTATCACCGCCATAGCAAGAAAATTTATCCATACATCCTCAATACCGGCACCCCTGAAAAGGATCCCCTGCCCTGCAGCAACGAAGTGTGTACTTGGCGCGGCCAACATAATTTTCTGAACAAACTCCGGCATGCTCTCCCGAGGGGTAAGTCCCCCCGAAAGCAGCTGCAACGGCAGCAGTACCAACAGTGAAAGCATTCCGAACTGGGGCATTGAACGCGCCACAGTGGCCATAAAGATCCCCATTGAAGTCGTGGCAACAACGCACAACGCTGCAGCACAGAGGAAGAGCAAAACAGAGCCTTGTACAGGTATATTTAAAAGACCCTGTACAACTACTGTTAGTGATATTCCTGCGCTGATTATAACGACCAGCCCCATGGACCAAATCTTGGACAGCATTATTTCTATTGGCGTAACAGGCATTACGAGCAGATGTTCAATTGTGCCGTGTTCACGTTCACGGATAAGGGCTGCTCCGGCAAGTATGATCGAGAGCATGGTGAGGCTGTTGATAATTTCTGACAATGCTCCGAACCAGGACTGTTCAAGATTAGGGTTGTAACGCATGCGAAGTGCGAGGCTAACCTGTGGTTCCGTGTTTATTCTGTAGCCCTGAACAAACTCACTGACCTCCCCGAAGATTACCTGCTGGATATAACCGCTGCCAGTAAATGCCTGAGTCATACGTGTTGCATCCACGTTAAGCTGAATTGGCGGTGATTTTCCGGCAATCAAGTCGTTCTGGAAGTCTGGAGGGACATCCAGTACAAAGGTGTATTCTCCCGCATCCAGGCCAGGATCTACCGCTGAAAGAGGAATCAATATCGGGGATTTAAATTGCGGTGGATAAAAGGCGGAAATGATGCGGTTTGAGAGCGCAGAATCATCCTCATCGACAAAGGCAATAGAGACATTGTGCAGTGTCTCAGGCATCACAGTCGCAGCGATGTATATCTGACCGGTAAACATGTAAATGATCAGAAACAGCATCATTGGGTCACGCGCTAGGCTCCAAAGTTCTTTAATTCCCAGACGATAAATATGTTTTAGGCTCGGCATTTTCAGGACTCCTGTTTCTTAAGAAGCAGTATCGAAAGGGTCATTACAACTGGTACAGAGAGCAAAATAAACAACAAATACGGATACAGGCTGGAAAAGCCCAGAGCCTTATTGAACACTCCCCTGCAGATGTTAATGTAGTAGGTAGCCGGATAGATGTGTCCTATATAAAACCCTATCCCCTCAAGAGAGGAGACAGGGTTTATCATTCCTGCATACTGGACAGCCGGGATCATGGTAATAATTATTGACATGAACATTGCTGCGATCTGACTCTTCGTTAAAGTTGAAGAAAAGAGGCCAATACCTGTGGAAAATATGACGAAGAACAGCGTTCCTATTGTCATCGCCGGCAGGCTGCCCTTTATCGGAACGTTAAATACGGTTACGGACAGAAAAGTCATCATTACAAAGTTAAGCATTGCTATGGCTATATACGGCAACTGTTTTCCCATAAGGAATTCGGCGCGGCTTACAGGTGTGACATAAAGGTTGAGAATCGATCCCATCTCTTTCTCTCTTACGACCGACAGTGCTGTGAGCATTGCAGGGATCATAAGGAGCAGCATTGGAATGACAGCCGGTATCATTGCCGGAAGGCTTTTTACATCGGGATTGTAGCGAAACCGGGTTTCGATCACTGCTGAATTCCCTCCTGCTGTCTGCAGAGGCTGTCTCATAGCCGCCTCTTCCAGCCAATTCTGGTGCATGCCCTGTACATAACCTCCTACTGTCTCTGCACGCATCGGCATGGCTCCATCCACCCAGGCCCCTATCTGTACATTTTTCCCATGTTTTACATCGCGGGAAAAATTAGGAGGTATTTCAATGGCCATATTGAGTTCTCCTGATCTCATACGTCGTTCCAGTTCCTCGTAATTTGCGATTGGGGGAGACTCTATGAAGTATCGTGATCCCGAAAGGTTAAGTGCATAATTCTGGCTCAGCACCGTCTGGTCACGATCAAGAACAGCGTAAGTTAAGTTTTCTACATCCAGGCTTATGCCGTATCCGATGACAAACATTAGGATAATAGTTCCAAACAGTGCCATTACTCCACGTACAGGATCACGCATTATTTCAAGTGATTCGCGCAGACAGTAACTCCATGCACGCTTCCAGTTAAACCATCTTTTATAGCCCGGGCTGCTGTCTTTCTGATCAGGAATTTTTGCCCGTTCCCTTTTCGTGACAGAGGCAGAAGGAACAGCCTCGTCATCTGAAGTCGCTTCTTTCAGGTAACTGATAAAAGCATCTTCCAGTGTTGCGGCACTTCTCTTCCTGACTAGGTCAGCAGGTACATCGGTGACAAGGACCTTTCCGGCGTGCATAAGTGAAATCCTGTCACATCGTTCCGCTTCATTCATAAAATGTGTGGAGACAAATATTGTGACATGGTCGTTTCGTGAAAGGTCAATCATTAATTGCCACATAGTGTCGCGTGCGATCGGATCGACTCCTGAGGTCGGTTCGTCAAGAATGAGAAGTTCTGGTTTATGCACCATTGCCACAGCAAGTGAAAGCCGCTGGCGAATCCCCAGCGGCAGATTATCCGGCATGGCATCGAGAACTTCTCCCAGTCCAAAGCGTAGTACCATCTCATCGACCCGCTTAGAAATTTTTTCTTCCTGTACTTTAAAAAGTCGTGCGTGCAGGATAAGATTCTGGCGAACGGATAGTTCCGTATACAGGGAAAAGAGCTGGGACATGTAACCTACGCGGCGCCGAGTATCAATGTTTTTCGCGCTGACTTTGTGTCCAAAAAGAGAGGCTTGACCTTCTGAAGGCTGCAGCAATCCGGTAAGCATTTTCATAGTGGTCGTTTTGCCGCAACCGTTTGAGCCGAGGAACCCGAATATTTCCCCGCGGGTGATTTGCAGACTTACGTGGTCAACAGCGACAAACTTGCCGAAGCGCATTGTAAGACCGACTGCATCAATGGCAGTTTCAGAATTTTCGTCCATGACAAAAGGTGGGATGACAATCTCGCTATAGCCCTTGCGTTTTTCCTCTGGGAGCAGGGCAATGAAAGCTTCGTCCAGCGAACGGGATTTAGTTCGTTTAAGCAGTTCGTCAGGCGTGCCTGTTGCCAGGATCTTCCCTGAATCCATAGCAATAAGCCAGTCGAAGCGCTGGGCCTCGTCCATATATGCAGTTGCAACGATTACGCTCATTCCGGGGCTGTCGCCCCGTATGTGGTTTATTAGATTCCAGAACTGCGAACGCGCAAGGGGATCGACACCAGTAGTCGGTTCATCCAGAATAAGAAAATCGGGATCATGTATCAGTGCACAGCAAAGTCCGAGCTTCTGTTTCATTCCACCGGATAATTTACCTGCCGGGCGATCCATAAAGTCTGTCAGACCGGTGCTTCGACACAATTCATCTATGCGGCGGCGGCGTTCATCCGCGCCATGACCAAATAGCCTGCCAAAGAACTGAAGATTCTCCTCGACAGACAGGGTCGGAGCAAGGTTTTTCCCGAGTCCCTGCGGCATGTACGCGATGCGGTTGCAGACGTCATCACGATGACGTCTGCTGGACATATCCCTTTCCATCACCATTATCTGTCCCTGTTGAATTGCCCTCGCGCCTGAAATAAGCGACAGTATCGTGGACTTGCCTACCCCGTCAGGTCCGATCAGTCCAACCATACAGCCTGCCGGAATGTTTAATGAGACATTATCCAGCGCAAGTTTTTTCCCGTAACTCTGCGAAATATCAGTCAGGGTCGCAACAGCGGAAGAGGCCTTCATCTCAGGGATCATTCTTTCACCTTGATCTCCAGATCTGCCGGCCATTCATCCTCTGGATTTAATTTGATCCACGCTACACCCGGAAGTCCGGTTTTCACCATAGTCAAGTGTTTATTCAGCAACTCCGGAGAAATTCTTGCCTTGACTCTGAACATCAGCTTCTGCCTTTCACTGGCTGTCTCCACCGTTTTTGGGGTGAACTGTGCGACACTGGCGACAAAGGAGACCTGAGCAGGAATGACTTTATCAGGTGCTGTATCCAGTATTATTCGGACGTCGCTCCCAATCGCGACCTGACCTGCCGCTGTCTCAGGTAGGAAAAAAGTCATATATACATCACTGAGGTCAACCAGGCTGAGTACGGTCCCTCCTGCCGGCAGCACTTCTCCGGGCTGGGCGATGCGGTATTGTATACGGCCGTCACGCGGAGCCTTCAAATGGCAGTCTTCTATATCAGCCTCTATACGGGCAACTGTTGCCTGCGCGGCAGTAACACCGGATCTGGCGTTAACGACCTGTGCCTCTGCTGCATTTACCGCTGCCCTGGCAGCTATGACCTGGGACTGGGCAGAAACAAGCTGAGCCTTTTGGCCCTCAAATTCTGAGGTTATATTGTCGAATTCCTGTACCGATATTACATGTTCATCCATCAGAGCTTTAGAACGTACATAACGTTTCTGAACTCCGTCCAGTTCGCTTTTGCGCTGTCTGACAACAGCCTCTGCCGTAGCAACGTCACTTTTTCGCACGGCAACCTGGGCTTCGGCTCCGACTACCGCAGCTATAGCTTGCGCCTTCTGCGCTATAGCTTCATTGCGCTGTGCCTCAAGCACCTCGACCTGCATTTTTGATAACAGCTGGCCGTTTTTTACGAAATCTCCTTCGTCTGCCATGATTTCAACCACTCGTCCTCCGAGTTTTGTCGCGATGTTGATCTCGGTTGCCTCGATGCGGCCGTTGCCGCTGACAAATCCGGCATGATTATTTGAAGGTTTCAGGATCATCCAGCCCGCTACTGCTGCTGTCAGCACAACAGCCGCAATCACACCACAGATAAAGATCTTTCTTTTCCTTTTTGGCTGTATTGCGTTTAGTAATTCAGGCTTAGGCATTTATAGTTGTTCTCCCCTCAGCAGTGAAAATTTAAAGGTATTCTTAAAATTCACCCATGGCATAAAGCAGGTCAGCATAGGCCGTCCTGGCTTCCGCAACCGCATTTGTCCTTGCGTTTCTCGTATCTGTCATGGCAAGGCGGGCATCCAACACATCAATGTTTGTGCCCATCTGATTCTGGTAACGCTTCATAGCCATACGGTAGTCCTCCTCGGACTGGGCTACAGAATCTTCCGCAACTTTGACCATCTGGATAGCTGAATCAAGGTTTACACTGGCCTTGGAAACATCAAGCCCAATCTCGCGCTTCAAATCTTCAATTCGATATAATAGTTCTTCAGCTGCTGCCTGTGCCTCCACGATCTGTCCATGTACTTTGCCTGAATCGACCAGCCTGAGCTCAGTAAAAATCCCTATTCTCCATTCGTCCTCTTCTGAAGGGAATATCTCATCATCAGCAACAAGGGCCTGTGCAGAAAGTTTAACCTGCGGCATCATCTGTCCCTTGACTGCCTTAACTGTCTGGAGTGCGGCATTTCTGGTCGCATCAAGCCCTTTCAGTTCCGGTCTCATGTCCAAAGCTCTCATCAGAGGATCTTCAGGCACGTTAAAGCTCTCCATATTGAAATCTCCTGCGCCAACAGTGTATCTTTCCTCCAGTGACTGCCCTGTTATTCTTTCAAGCTGCTTCCAAGCCACCTTGACCTTGCTTTCTGCCCTAATTAAGTCAAGTTTGGACGAAGAAACTGATACCTGAACCCTTAAAACCTCGTTCTTGGCAACCGCACCTGTGCGGTAAAAAATCTCAACCTGCCTAAGATGTTCCTTGGCAAGGTTCAGGGCTTCCGCCGCAACCTGAGCACCGGAAATCGATTTTTGGAGCTCGTAAAAGGCTCTTCGGACTCCATTTCCAACCTGCTGGACAGTACGATTCAGCTCTGTTGTTCTGGCAGTAACAAGCAGTTTTTCTGCTTTTGTGCGAGCTGGAAGTGTACCGCCGCTGTAAAGTACCTGGGTCAGTTTCAGCGCAACTCGGTATGTTTCTTCGTATCCCATGGGCACTATACCTATCTGAGTTATTCCGTTATTAGCAAAAGCAGGGACATAAGGCGCATTGTTCAGCTTTTCGTAGCCAAACGATCCGTAGATCTGAGGCATCTGGTCTGAACGTGTCTTTACCAGACGTCCCTCTTGTTGACGGACACGGGCATTGGCAGCGAGAATGAGAGGATTGGCTTCACGTGAAAGAGCCAACAGTTTTTCAAGAGTAAGTATTTCAGCACAATCTGCTCGGGCGGCTATTAGTCCTACAGTTAATACCGCTGCACATACAACAGTGAAACATAATTTGGCGAACAGCTTATTGAGCTTCATTGGGCACCTTCTCTATAAGAAATAACATGGCAACAAAACTTTCCCATCTATAAAATAAGTTTTAATCTTGAAGAACAGACATATAATCAAGTGATTAAAAAGAAAAGGTCACACTCATCTTCGTCCAAATAAAAATACAGCGAAGAAACAGCTTGAATGGTCTATAACCATTCAAATTGGCCTCGCTGCTCCTGGACAACAATATACCGAAGGCTGCAGAACTTAAAAGGTGTACTCTGTCCACCTGCTGTGCCCTACACTAACCGAAACAACCTATTACATTTACCCTGTAAGACAAGACACCTAAATTTTCATCTAAATAACACCAGAAAGTTGCTTTTAGTCTTACATTTTTGATTATCTCAGCTGCCTAGAATTTACTGTTTCATTCAAGCAGTCAGGTTAGCGTTCACGAAATCCCAGTTTATTAGGTTTTTGATGAATGAATCCAGATAATCTGCGCGTTTGTTCTGGTAATCGAGATAATATGCATGCTCCCATACGTCTACAGTAAGAAGAGGCTTAACTCCTTTAGCGATTGGTGTATCTGCGTTGGAAGTCTTGATGATTTCCAGTTTGCCATCTTTTTGAACAAGCCAGGCCCAACCGCTTCCAAACTGACCGAGAGCCGTATCCTTGAATTTTTGGGCGAATATATCGTAGCTTCCAAAATCCATATCAATTTTCTTCGCCAAGGGGCCGTAAGGGATACCGCCTCCTGCAGGCTTGATCGAATGCCAGTAGAAGGTATGGTTCCAGACCTGTGCGGCGTTGTTGAAAACAGCTGTTTCGTCATCCCTGCCTGAAGTATTTTTAATTATGCTTTCAAGGGATTCTTGCGAAAATTCAGTACCCTCAATGAGTTTGTTCAGGTTCGTAACATAGGCTTTGTGGTGCTTGCCGTAATGAAAATCCAAAGTTCTGGAACTAACATGAGGTTCCAGCGCGTCGTTTCCATATGGAAGCTCGGGCAGTAAAATCATTTCATCAGTCCATCCTTTTTGTATTTAGTATTTTAATAATGATGCAAATCGATACATTTTCAATACTGCTTGTAGCTGTTAATAAAATCGTCTAATTCTTTCTGGGCTTTTTCTTTTGCGTAGCCATACTTTGTCTGAAGAAGACCCACAAGTTTTTCACTTTCTCCGTCTATCACCATCACTTCATCATCAGTAAACCTACCCCAGGTCTTTTTGACATCTCCCTGAATCTCTTGCCATTTTCCCTTGAGAACATCTTCATTCATGATCCTTACACCAACCCTTCATTTAGCAGCACATATGTAACACTACTAACATGTTTTCATATTATAACAATAAAGTAAAATATAGTCAAAAAATTGCAAGTAAAAATCAAAATATTCAAAAAATTTGTCAATTGCAAAATTTTCTGTCGTCCAAATCATGAATCCAATTACGGAATTTTAGTAAGCGTCAAATATCCCGAACCTGGGGGCACTTTATACGACCAGTGGCCAACCGGCCATAAGAAACAGAGTTATATTTCCCCCTCGTGTACTCATCATCGATGCCTTCATTTGAGCTAAAAATAATCAGGATTGATGTTAAAGAGATAATCATCTTTAAGTTCAGTATTACGGATAACAACGATGACACGATTTACGAGCGTAAACGGTCAAGGAAGGTGGAGTTGCTCACCAAGGTCTATGACCATGCAAAAGATACCCATACTTACGATTTTCGTCTTTTGACCCTGGGCTGGAGCGACGAGAATACCTTCCTTCCCGTAAACAGATCTCTTTATTGTTCCAAAAATCAGCAGCCCGCGGTTGTTTGGTGGTATTAATTACCTTGATACTGTGCCTTTAACATCAACGAAAAGAACCCTTGCTTTTTCTCAAGATCCAAAGGCGTGCCCATCTCTGCGATTGAGCCGTCTTTGATCACAACAATCTTATCAGCCCCTGAAACAGTCCTCATGCGATGGGCAATAATCAAAACTGTCTTGTTCTTGATAAGCTCACTGAGCGCACTTTGAATCTTGCTTTCGTTTTCCGCATCAAGGGACGCCGTCGCTTCGTCGAGCAGTATTATCGGCGCGTCCTTCAGTATGGCCCGGGCGATGGATATGCGCTGCCGTTCACCTCCGGATAATTTCTCTCCGTTCTCTCCGATCAGAGCATCGTACCCCTGAGGCAGTTTCTTTACAAAATGATCACATTGGGCTAGCCGTGCCGCCCGCATGACCTCTTCATCCGACGCGTCCTTCTTTCCAAGCCGGATATTATCCATTACGCTGGAGTTGAACAAAGTCACGTCCTGAAACACTATAGAATAATAGTTCAACAGAGCTTCGGGATCAATTTGCGAAATATCCTCCCCACCCAGCGTAATAACGCCCTTATTGATATCCCAGAATCGCGCGGACAACTTTGCGACCGTGCTCTTTCCGCCGCCGGAAGGCCCGACCAGCGCGGTCACGTCACCCTGCTTTGCGGTAAAGCTGACGTTTCTGAGTGTCTGCACGCCTTCAATATAAGAGAAGCCGACATTGTTGAATTCGATATCGTAATCCTTCGGATGAAACTCCGATACTCCCTCCTGTCTTGGCATCGCGTCCATTTCTTTCATACGGCTGATGCGTACCCCGAGGAAGAGCAACAGTGCCAGGTTGTTCATTGCGTCCATGATCGGGTTATAGATTCGTGCAGTCACTATAAGGAAAACAAAGTAAGTAAAGATACTCACAGAGCCGTTTGCCAAAAAATATGCACCGGCTAGTATCACACTAGGCAGCCCAAGCTTCAAGATTACATAGGAAAAGTTGATCAGTGCACCGAGCAACAGCTCTCCTTTAATCAAGGACTTCTCGTAATTGTCCAGCTTAGCGTTTAAGGTGTTCAAATAATCTTCTTCCCGGCTATAGGACTTGATTTCATGGATGGAGTCCACGCCTTCTTGAATATTATCCGATATATCCCGCTTGACGTGATAAAGCTGGGTATGCATTTTGTTTTGAAACTTTCTCGACAGGTAAAAGACCAGAAGCGCAACAGGAACCACCCAGAATACGGCGAGGGACAGCTGCCAGTTGTAAATAAACATCATGATGCCCATGATCAATATTGTTACTGCTGCAGCAAAAATTTGGGGAACCGCATGGGAAAATTGCTGCTCGAGCTGCGTGGCATCCTCCATGATCGTCGCGCTTAAGTCGACAATATCTTTTTTGCCAAAGAACGCAAGCGGTAGCTTCCGCAGCGTTTCAGCAAGGCTGATGCGTCTGTGGGCGCTTTCCTCGTAAATCCGGGTGTAAGTCGAATCGTATTGGAAATAAGCGATTACAAACATGACCAGCAAAGCGGCCACAGCCATAATCATATAATAAAGAACGCTGCTCCCCGGGCTGTCCGAATTATTTAACAAGGAGTTCAAGTAACCCTCAAAGAATTGAAAGCTGAAGATAACCGGGATCATAAAACTGATGTCCATAATCGCCGACCAAACAATCGAAACGGCGAGGTTTTTCGCACCTTTTTCAGACATCGCAAATTTATTTTGAAAGTATTTACGCATATTGAACTCCTTCCTCAACATCGCATTCGTTGCCGATTTTCCACGCAACAGACTGTTGGTATTCATCCCACATAGTTTTATACAGCCCTCCCCTGCTCATCAGCACCTCGTGTGCACCTTCCTCCACAATTCGTCCGTTTTCTATCACGAGGATCCTGTCGACATTTTGTACGCTTGTAAGCCGATGAGCGATCATCAGCGTTGTTTTGCCGCGGCTCAACTCTTTCAGTGCCTTTTGGATCAGATGTTCATTTTCCGGATCCGCAAAGGCTGTGGCTTCATCCAACAGCACGATTGGCGCATTTTTGACGATGACCCGGGCGAGCGCAATTCGTTGCTGCTCTCCCCCCGAAAGATACGTTCCTTTCGAGCCAATGACCGTATCCAGCCCATCCCGCAAGCCCTCTATAATATCCTTCGACTGCGAAGAATGGATGGCACTATTGATTTCTTGCTCCGTAACGTTTTTTTTGCCGAATACGATATTCTCTCTTAATGACCCCTTAAACAGTCTTGTATTTTGAAAAACAAAAGAGATATTATCCATCAGTTCATTTTTAGATATCTCCTTCACGTTAATTCCACCAACCAGAACTTCGCCTTCGTCTGCGTCCCAGAAACGCGCGGCCAGCCGGGCAATTGTAGTTTTTCCGCCGCCCGAAGCTCCGACAAGCGCAATCGTCTCGCCTTGGCTTAACTTAAAGCTGATTCCGTCAACCGCCCGCTTGTCGTTGCCTTCATATGAAAAGGCAACGTTCCTGAACTCCAAAGTATGTGTTTTTATATGCTTAGGTTTTTTGCTGCAGCACATTGCAGGATAATTAAGAAGGTTATCCAGACGCTCAATCGCCTGCTCCGCAATCCTGGTGTTTTGCTGAAAATACATCGATTTCATCAGCAGCGTCGTAAAGATCGGGGATATCAGAAGATAGAATATGAAATTCGAAAGCACAAGAGCGAGGTTTTCACCGTTTCCGATCAAAAATATCGCCATAGGGATCAAAAAGAATGCGGCCGACTGCATGATGATGGTGTAAAACGACATTGGCTTACGCCAGAGCAGGGTATACGCATGTACCATCTCTTTATACCTGATGATACTGTTGTAGAATCGCTTAAAGGAAAATATGGATTGGCCAAATGTTTTGACAACAGGAATACCGCGTACATACTCCACCGATTCAGAGCTCATTTCCTCTAAAAAATCAAAGTATTTTTTTTGAAATTGTTTTCCTTTTATGCTTGTCATGAACTTCATTGTGATAAAACCCAAGATTATTGGAACAAGAGAAGCAAGCCCCATTCGCCAGTCAACAGTAAAGATCAGAACAAGCAGAATAATGGGCGAAACGATTGTGCCGGCCATATCAGGCAATTGGTGTGCCAAAAACGAATGGGTCGTTCCCGCCCCGTCGTTGACGATCTTTCGCATTTTGCCGCTTGAATACTGATCGAAGAACCCCAACGGCATGGACATGATTTTTTGCATACCGATTTTTTGCAGCCCGACCTCTGCGCGGAAGGCCGCGAGGTGAGAACTCATCAGCGCACAAAAATAGACCACAATCCCGGCCATTGCACTTGCAAAGGCCAACCATGCATAAGTGCTGATATTGGATACGTCGATCGCCTGCGGAGATGATAATATATCGCGCGTAATATACCACAACAGCACGAAGGGCACTATGTTCAGTACTGCGGAGAGCCCCGACAGTACAAGCGACAAGGGCAGCAGCACTTTCCTTTTGCCCATATAGGGCTTGAACCTGTTTAAGATGGATTTCTTCTTGACTTTTTTCATTCCTTATATCTCCTTTTTAGTTAGCCTTTGCTAACTAAAATAATATTTTTTTTGAGGCTCGAAAGCCTCAAATCAGACAACATATTAACGCAGCGTAGTCCTGCAGGAATTACTTCTATCCATATGTAAAAAACTGCCGCAGACTCTGATAGGAATATAGTTTCTCAATACCGGATTGCACAAAAATCGCCATTTGCACAGCGTACTCATCTGCTTCAGTTCTGTTTGGTTCATGCAGGACAAGTTCCTCTAAAAAGCTGATATAGATAGCGGCAAGCGTATGCACAAACATTTCACCAATGATGCCTTCCCTGTTTTTCGTATTAATAGAAAGAGAAAGGCGTGCATGAAAATTCCGGGCATAAAGCTGAATGATTCTTTCTTTATAGTCCTGCAAGCTTGAACCTGCCGCACAAAATAAAAGCAACTTGAAGCTCTCGTAATTATCCAGAACTGCATACACATAATTTCGAAAACCTTGAATATTTGATTCAAATAAGTCCGAAGAATTGCCCTTGGTTATAGAAGCATGACAGCTTTTATCGTACTGAAATTCATTTTCAATAAAACGTACTGCAGGAGCCGTAAGCTCACAAAACAGGACATCCTTATTTTTAAAATATGAATAGACGGCACCTTTAGTTAAGCCCGCTTTTTCGGCTATAACACGCAACGAAGCATCCGCATAACTGTGATCGAGGAATTCTCTGCATGCAGATCCAATGATCTTTTCTTTAACATCCTCTTTCTTTACCTGCATTTTTTCTCCCAACCTTCAATAAATACTATCGGTATTTATTGTACCGCTTTATGTTTGCTTTTGCAAGGTAAGCGTCAAATCTAAAAAAACCGGATCAGCATTTTCTGCCGATCCGGTCATAACCAGGGTTTATCCCTTAAATGTTTTAAAATGGTTGCGGGGGCAGGATTTGAACCTGCGACCTTCGGGTTATGAGCCCGACGAGCTGCCGTACTGCTCCACCCCGCGATTTGAATTGGTGCGTTGCTGGTGCCGAGAGCGGGATTCGAACCCGCACGAACTTGCGTTCGCAGGATTTTAAGTCCCGTGCGTCTACCATTCCGCCATCCCGGCAAACAGAAGCTATTATACCAAGAAATGTTCATCCGTCAAGGCTTTTCGTGAATTGGCACCATTTTTCTGCATAGCAGTTTTTACAATCCGGTTTTCTGGCTGAACATATACCTCTGCCGTGTTCGATAATGTTTAAATGAGCCCCTCTGAAACGTTCGGGAGGAAGTGTGCTTTCAAGATATTCCTGTATCTTGTCCGGTGCCATTTTTTCCGGTACCCATCCAAGCCTGCGGCTTATCCTTGCTACATGAGTGTCAACCGGGAAAGCGGGCATATCAAGATCAAAGACCAGAACGCAGGCCGCCGTCTTCACTCCGACTCCGGGAAGAGATACCAGGAAATCCCTGGCTTCATTTGCTTTCCATTTTTGCAGATCGCTGATGGAATGCCTTCCAAATTTATCTTTCAAAACAGCAAGTATCTGCTTCATACGCGTGGCTTTTGTGTCACCGAGACCGGCTACCCTTATGAGATCAACCACTTTTTCAAGAGGCGCCTCTGCTACCATGTCCCACTTCGGATATTCGGATTTGAGCTTTTCAAAAGCCTTGTCCCGGTTTTTATCGTTGGTGTTTTGAGAAAGCAACGTGAGCATAAGACCGTCAAGCGGTTCTTCGTGTTTCAGTTCGGGAGAAAGCCTGCCCTCGTTACCCCAGTGCCTTTCAAAAACATCCAGGATCTCTTTTGCATGGTGGGGTTTCTTCACTGATCGGATTCCTCAAATTTATTGCGTTTCTTTTTGCCTTTTGACTTCTTCTTGTCTTCCGGCGGATCCACTTTATCCTGCATTTTCTTTTTGTGTTTGAAGGAACGCTCTATCCATGCCTCAAGGCAGGTTTTTACCTTAGCGTGTATCGTATCTGCCTGAAATTCACCATTCGCGTCAGAAGTGCCGGCCATTACGTTTGTCAGTATCTCTATTCCCTCATCGATGGTCTTTACGCTCCATATATGGAACTTGCCTTTTCTGACCGCATCAAGTACTTCGTGGCTGAGCATCAGATGCTGCTCGTTCTGATGCGGTATCATTACACCCTGCTCGCCTGTCAGACCAAAAACCTTACAGTAACTGAAAAATCCTTCGATTTTCTCATTCACTCCGCCTATCGGCTGTATATTGCCAAACTGGTCAACAGATCCTGTTACGGCAATACTCTGCTTCAAAGGGATACCTGAGAGTGCAGAAAGCATGCAGTATAGTTCCGTTGAGGAAGCGCTGTCTCCCTCGACACCCCCGTAGGTCTGTTCAAATGCAATTTTCGCGGTCATAGAAAGAGGGAAGTCCTGCGCATATTTGCGGCCCAGGTAGCTTGAAAGTATGAGAAGGCCCTTGTTGTGTATTGGACCCGTCATGTTGACCTCACGCTCAATGTTTACTATGCCCTCCTGCCCCATGAATACGTTGGCTGTTATCCTGACAGGTGAACCGAAGCTATGATCTACAAGCTGGGCTACTGTCAGACCATTTATCTGTCCAACGACGGAGCCTTTTGTATCTATTTTTATCACACCTTCGTTGTAAGCTTCGCGAATTTTATCTTCGAGAAGGTTGGAACGGAAGGTCTTTTCTTCCAGTGCTTTTCTGACGTGTGACAGCCCGACCTGTTTCTTGCCGTCCATTCTTGCCCATGCAGTTGCCTCAACAAGTATCTCAGCTATTTTGTTGAACTGGGTACAAAGTTTGTTCTGGTTCTCGACCAGACGTGATGACCATTCTATAACTTCGCCAACAGCGGAGACAGTAAAATTAAGCTTCCCTTCATGCTCAACAAATCCCGCAATGAACTGGGCAATCTGCATTTCTGACTCTTTTGTTCTAGGCATATCTGTGTCAAAGTCCGCCTTTATCTTGAAGATCTTCTGGAATTCAGGATCATAGATGTTCAGCAGGTAATAGAGGTATGGAGTGCCTACCACCACTACTTTCATGTTAATGGGGATCGGCTCCGGTCTGAGTGATGATACAGGTATATACCCCAGCTGCTCACCAAGGTTTTCAATAAAGAGCTCCCTGCAGCGGAGAACGCGTTTTAAGGCATCCCATGACATGAACTGTCTTAAAAGTTCCTCAGCCTCAAGAAGCAGGAACCCACCGTTAGCTTTATGCATTGCCCCGGGGGTGATCCTTCTGAAGTCGGTGTAGAGATTCCCCTGGCGGCTTTCATACTCGACCTTTCCAACCAGGTTGTAATAGATGGGGTTTGTCTCCCTGATGACCGGAGCTCCCTCATTTGGGTTATTGGAAACGAATGAATTGACTTCATATCGGGTGAAATCTACTTCTGCTGCTTCGTCACGTGCTGCAGCAAGGAAGGCATTGAAGTTCGCAACGAGATCTTCAGTAAAATCGTCGAACCATTCTTCAAGTTTTTTATTCGGTGCATATTTAGCCCTTAACTCTGAAAGGATAGGGCCTATCGCATTCCTGCATATCTGGCCTTCAAGCTCTTTGATCTTCTCTTTGAGGTCTTTCTCCCGCTCCCTAATGGATCTCAGTGTCTCAAGAGTTTTTTGGGATATCTCTTCTGATGCTTTTTGCAGCCTTTCCTGTTCCTCTTCAGAAAGACCCTCGAATTCTTCCTGCTGCATTTCCCTCAGGACAGGCTCCGCATTTTTGGTTTCTGCCTCTTCTGTTGCTTCTGGGGTGTTATCTGTTTTAGCTGCCTTTTCATCAGTTTCTTTAACAGGAGGAGCAAATATCATCGGAAGGTTTACAAAACCCTGAGGAGTGCGCTTTATTGCAAAATGTTTCTCTTCTGCCCATTTGCGAAGCTCTTCCATATACTTGTTTACTTCTTCCTGGAACGACTTTACAAGCTGGGCTTTGTTATCCTCAAATTCATTGTTGTCAAAAGCCTTTGCAAGAACAGACTTGAGATCTTCAACTGCGTTTTCTGCGTCTTTTGAAAGTTCTTTTCCTTTGCCGGCAGGCAGACTGACCGCAAGCGGCGTGCCGGGCTCGTCAAAGTTATATACATAGACCCAGTCGTCAGGAGCAGGCATACTAGCAGCACAGTTTGTGAGTTCCTTCATTGCGTAAGTTGTCCTGCCGCTTCCAGGTTCACCTACCATGAAAATATTATAGCCCTTGCTCTGCACCGACAGGCCAAAGCTTACAGCGTGCACTGCCCGTTCCTGTCCGACAAGGCCTTCAAGCCTGCCGATCGATTTGGTCGTCCTAAAACCAAGGGACTCAATATCAGCCGTTCTTCTGAGCTTTTCCACAGACAACTTTTTATCTTTTAAAAGGGACATGGTACAGCCTCCTCGAAAAATTCTAAATTTAAAAGACTTCGATTAAAACACCAGTCAACAATAGACGAAATGGTATGTTTTCTGCAAGGGGTAATTTACATAAAAGAGAGAAACAGAAACTGTAAAATTTTCCAGTTTCTGCTTCTCCTCAAAATAATGGGGTTTAGCAAAGAAAAAATACGAAGATATTTCTTCAACCTCTTACAAACAGGTTTACCAATCCCATACTAAAAACAGGGAAATATACAAAAAGTATCAGACAAAGGATCATCGCAATTACAAAGGGGAGTATGTTTCTGGAGATATTGTCAAGCTTCTCTCCTGAAACTGCTGATGCGACAAACAGGTTCGCTCCGTATGGGGGCGTAACAAACCCAATTGCCAAAGCAACTGTCATAAAGAGTCCGAAATGTACCGGATCAACACCGATGGACTTCATCACAGGGAGGAAGATAGGAGTAAGTATT
Organism: Synergistaceae bacterium; assembly: GCA_963682045.1. Taxonomy (GTDB): domain Bacteria; phylum Synergistota; class Synergistia; order Synergistales; family Synergistaceae; genus Caenicola. Next base: position 2,264,350 of record OY821326.1, on the reverse strand, counting down.
ATCATCGAAGATATATTGTCCACGAAACACCCAACTACAAGCAGCATCATGTTTACAAGTAAAAGGATTATCCATGGTGTACTTGAAACACTCACTATCCATTCCCCTACCCTCATGGGTATCTCCTCCATGGTAAGGTAGGTGGCAAAAGCAAGAGAGAGCCCCAGCATAAAAGTCGTAGCGCCGTTTACAACCAGTGCATCGGTAAACGCAGCTTTTATTGTGACTGCATCAAGCTCCTTATAGACAAACTTCCCTATGAAGAGTGCGTAGACTACTCCGCTTACTGCAGCCTCTGTTGGTGTAAAGATACCGCTGTATATACCTCCCAGTATTATAACCGGGACCATCAATGCCCAAAATGCCCTTACGAAACTTGTAGCAACATCATGGAGACCATAGTTGCGATCTGCTCTGGGGTAATTTCTTTTTTTCGCGATGAACCATGAAACTACCATTAGAGAAATTCCTATCATTATTCCAGGTACAATTCCAGCCACGAATAATTCAAGGACTGAGGCTCCTGAAATGACAGCAAAAATAACAAACGGTATTGAGGGAGGAATTATTACCCCTATTGATCCGGCTGCAGCTGTAAGCGCCGCTGCAAACGGACCACCGTAATTTTTGCTTTTCATCTCCGGTATCATAAAGGAACCTATCGCGGAGACAGTTGCCGGGCCCGATCCGGATATTGCTGCAAAGAACATACAGGCCATTACTGTGACCATTGCAAGACCACCTACCATAAACCCTACAAGGCTTTCAGCAAAATCAACTATCCTTTTGGATATGCCCCCATATCCCATCAGTGATCCTGCAAGCATGAAAAATGGGATCGCAAGTAAGGGAAAAGAATCTATACCTGTGAATGCTGTCTGAGCTATCATGATCACCGGTATCGTACTTGTAAAACACATAGTGATCATCGTCGCCAGACCGAGAGCTATACCTATGGGCACACTAATTGCCAGGAAAATAAATAGAAGAGATATCAAAAGAGCTATATCCATATATTTATTCCCCCTAACCTATCGCTTCTTTGTCGGTAAATACAGAGTATACCTGCCGAATAAGCCTTACAGTCATAAAGAAGCTTCCCACAGGTACGGCTGCATATGCAACAGCCATTGGGATTCCGAGCGCTGCAGATACCTGTCCCCTCATGGTTATCATCTTTGTAAGCTGATAACCCTTAAGAACAAGAAAACATCCAAAGAAAATCCAAAGAGCCAGCACGATCAATTCTATGATCTTCCGCGGTGTACCGTGGAATCTGTCGGCCAGAGCCTCTACTCTTAAGTGTCTTTTTTTTCTAACAGCATAACTGGCACCGATCCATGTCTGCCAAACAAACAGGTAACGGGCAACTTCTTCGCTCCATGAGAGGGAATTGGAAAAGACATACCTCATCACTACCTGAACAAAGATCAGCGCGACATTAAGCACCAGGGAAATGTAAAGCAGATTTTCCTCAAATTTGTTATACAGTTCTCCTAATCGAATCATAGTAACACCTCGTGACAGATTCCAGTTTTAGTCAGTACATTTCTATTTCTGCGACTGACGTACGATATCCATTACTTCCTTTGTGATCAGTTTTTCAAACTCCGCGTATACAGGTTCAGTTGCTTTTATAAACTGTTTTCTTTCTGCATCAGTAAGTGAATTGATCTGCATTCCTGTAGCCTTCAGCTGATCCAGCATTTTTACATCCTGCTCTTCCGTTGCTTTTCTTTCGCTTGCTTCATAACGCTTGCCGGCTTCCAGCACTACTTTCTGGTAATCCTTAGGCAAGGACTGGAAGAAGTTTTCGGAAATGACCAGCGGAGCTACGGCAAAGATATGTCCGGTCAGAGAATAAAACTTCTGTACTTCATAGAATTTGGAAGAGTAGGTGAGCACGACAGGATTGTCCTGTCCGTCTACTGTTTTTTGTGCAAGGGCGGTATATAGTTCCGAGAAGCTCATCGGCGTAGGGTTGGCCCCCATCGCTTTGAATGTCGCAATATGGATCGGATTCTCCATACATCTGATCTTCATACCCTTCATATTGGCAGGAGTTTTTATCGGCTGTTTGTTGTTGCTTACATTTCTAAATCCATTGACCCCGTAACCAATTATGCGAAGACCCTGTTTCTCAAGATCAGATCCTAATTTTTCTGACAACGGCCCGTCAATGACCTTGTACGCCGTTTTAAAATCTTTGAACGCGAAGGGAAGATCAAATACATTGAACCTCGGGGCAAAGGTAGCAAGGGTTGAACTGCCTATGATCCCGCATTCCACAGTTCCCAGCTGCATGGCTTCTGTTGCCTGTCTGTCTCCGCCAAGGGCTGCGTTGATATGGAGAGTTACCTGTACTCCGTCCTTTGTCTGCTCTTCTACATATTTCTTGAAATCCAACAATGACTGGTGTGCCTGATGAGTCTCTGACCCAACAGTGTGAAGCTTCATCTTATACACCTTTGCAGCCATTGCGGATTGAGCAGAAACAAGGACCACTAGTGCGCACATTACTAATAAGATTGCTTTTTTCATACAAAACGCCTCCTTTGTTTTCGAACCCCGGCAGGGCCGATCTGTTGCAGATTTCTTCAGTCTGTAACTTTGTTAAGACACTCGTTGTAGTAAGCAACGAAGTATTCCATGGCTTTTTTAACTTTTTCAATATCTATCGTATAAGCAATCCTGACCCTGTTCTTTATCCCGAAGGCATCACCTGGAGATACAGCCACACCATATTTGTTCATCAATCCAAGAGCAAAGTCAAGCGGGGTCATTTTAAGTTTTTCAATTGACGGCAGCACATAAAAGGCACCCTTAGGTGAAGGAAAATCAGCTCCCGGACATTTTTCCAGAGCTTCTGACACGACATCCCTTCTCTTTTTGAACTGGCTGCACATCATTGCCGTGTAGTCAGAGCTATTTTTGAAGGCTGCTGCCGCCCCGTACTGTGCAAAGGAAGGGGCACAGCTCGTAAGCATCAGATGCGATTTTGAAATACAGGGCAGGACCTGCGAAGGAACATATGCATATCCAACACGCCAGCCTGTCATGGCAAAAGTTTTTGACACAGAATTAACGTAAAGAAGCTGGCCTTTTATCTCAGGATATGTCAGGGGACTGATATGTTCCTCATCGTATATAATTGCCGAGTAGCATTCATCAGTCAAAAGCCAAATGTCTTTTCCTTTGATAAAGTCAACCAATTTGTCCATGTCAGATTTTTTTATTACACAGCCGGATGGATTGTTCGGTGAATTTATCATTATCATTTTTGTCCTGTCTGTAACAGATGACGCTATCTTGTCGATATCAATCCCGTAGTAATCACCAAGATCTGCCTGCACCTCTACAGGAACCGCTCCCGCGAAGTAACACTGTTCTTTGTACGCAACAAAGCACGGAGTAAGAAGAATTACCTCGTCACCAGGGTCAAGCAGTCCAAGCATAACGGACATCAGGGCTTCTTCCGCACCGCAGGTGACCACAATATTCCTGGGGTCCAGTTTGACTCCGCGTTTGGCCTCATGCTCTGAGATCGCCTCGCGTAGTTCGGCTATGCCATTCATGGACGTGTAATGGGTAAGACCGTTGTTAATTGCGTCAACACAGGCCCGTCTTGCTTCTGCAGGTGAATCGAAATCAGGCTCTCCTATCTCAAGGTGAAAAATCTCTCGCCCCTGCGACTGTAATATAAGCGCAGCCTCAAAGATGTCCCTGATCCCTCCCTCAAATGAACACTGTGATATCCTTTTACTCTTTTTGTGGATGTCCATTGATATACGCCTCCTAAATTGTATTGAGCTGACCGACAGGGCGTTTGCCCAGGTAGACATCTCTGACTTCTTCCGCAGCTGTAGCTCTGAGTTTTTTTAGAGAAGAATTTGAATACCATGCTGTATGCGGGGTAATTATGCAACCGGGTTCATCAAATATAGGGTGTGCCATGTCAGGAACAGGTTCTCCCTCTATTACATCGAGCGCAGCACCTGCTATTATGCCATTGTGCAGTGCATATTGAAGATCGTCCAGATCAATAAGCCCGCCCCGTGATGTATTTATGATATTTGAATTTGGTTTCATCAATTTCAGTTTGCTGATATTTACAAAATATCGAGTTTCGTCATTAAGGGGAACGTGAATACTTATCACGTCGGATGCCCTGAACACATCGTCCATATTCTCGACCACTTCGACCCCAATCTCTTCACAAATTCCTCTATCAATGAAAGGATCATAGGCAATAACCTTTTTGAATATACATTTCGCTTTTCTGGCCAGGATCTGACCTATCTGCCCAAAACCGAGAATTCCCATGGTAAGTTCTCCGAACTGGTCCGCCGGCGGAAAATCCTCAAGCTTCCATGATCTGTCCCTTGTAACCTTCCATGTGTAGTGAGGAAGCCTGTGTATGAGAGACAGAGCGCAGGCCAGGGCATGGTCCGAAACCTCTTCAAGATTGAACTTTGGCACGTTACAGACGATTATTCCCTTCTCTGTCGCAGCAGGAATGTTTATGTTCTCAACTCCCATTCCGTGTCTTACCACAATCCGGCATTTATCCATCTTTGATATCCTCTCCGGTGTTATAGGAGTAATGTCGCAGATGAGGCCGTCTATCTCAGGCAAAGCTGCTTCAAATTCCTCAGCATTTTTGAGATGAAGGACATCTGAACCAACGGTATTGAGTATTTCTTTTTCCATGTCGACGTTTTTAAAATTGACGACACTGTATATTCCCGTTTTAAACCTGCTCATTTTCTATCCTCCTACCTGTAATGATCCCAGCCCTTTATATATCCCCATGTCATCTTGCCATCAACTATGGTATTAACTACCTTTGTACAGCGTATCTCCATCTCAGGAATTTTGAATAAGTCCCTGTCAAAAATTACCAGGTCTGCTGCCTTACCGATAGTGATGCTTCCGTTCCAGTCCCATGTCGTGTGTGCTTGGGCAGGGTTGGTAGTGTAAATGTGTAGTGCCTGGTCCAATGTGAGTTTTTGCTCAGGATTCCATGTTCTTGTCCCGTCATAACTTCTTCTGTTTACAAGAGCCCATATCCCGCACATTGGATCAGAAATCTCTATAGGAGCATCGCTTGAACCGCAGAGTAAAAGTCCGGAGTCTACAAGATCTTTCCATACACAGGCATATTTTTGGTTTTCACCAAGACGCGCCGGCACCATATCAATGTCGGAGGGGACATAAGTCGGCTGGATGACACAGGCTACAGGCAGCTTTTTCATCCTTTCTATCTGATCCGGACGAAGTATCTCTATATGATTGAGAAGATAGGGGTATTTCGGATCAGGGCAGACCTCGCATGTTCTCTCTATCGCGTCCAGTAACTGATCTATCGCTCTGTCACCTATAGCATGGACTAGTATGTGATCTCGGCGTCGAGTCGATTCACAGAGTTTATTCACCAGTTCGTCAAGTTCATGTATGAGCATTCCCTCAGTTGACGGGTCATCAGCGTATGGGAAGCTCACTGCTGCAGTCCTTGCACCAAGGCTTCCATCAAGGAAAAGTTTGAAACCCTCAAACCGAACAAAAGCGTTGCCCAAAACTCCTCCCATTGAAGGGACAGACAACTCGTCATGCGTGCTGTAAACCCGGCAATAGAGTCTGTCTTCATCCATAAGCATCTGATACAGGCCCAGTTCTTCTTCCATTCCCAGGCTTGCAGCGCTGCAGGAGTGAAGGGTTGTCAATCCAAGTGATGCTGCCTGTTTCAGGTAAGAATTCAGGTAGCTGAGAAGAGTTTCTTCTGTATAGAGGCTCTTTTTCAATGCAGAATGTACAGGAAGCTGGGCTCCTTCAACTAAAACTCCGGTTGGTTTTCCTGAAGGATCCCTTCTGATTCCCGGGGTATCCAAATTATAGATGCCAGCAAGTTCGAGCGCCCTTGAATTCGCAATCGATGCATGAGTGCAGACCCTGTGTATAACAACCGGGTTATCAATATCCGCCCTGTCCAGATCTATTGCCTCAGGAAGGACTGGCTTTCCCCATGTAGTCTCATTCAGCATCGTTCCGTAAATCCATGAACCTGGCTTGACCTTTGAAGAACGTTCCCGTAGTTTATTTATTACGTCTTCTGTAGATTTCGCAGATGACATATCTATTGACTGCATAGCTTTCGCACATGTAAGGACGTGGAGGTGACAGTCGCTCATTCCGGGTATTACACTCACTCCGTTTAATTCATGACGAACTGCGTCTGCCGCAAAGGGGTGCCTGTCAAGCTGAGACGTTTTTCCAACGGCAACTATCTTTCCGCCTCCTATGATGACTGATTCAGCATTCGGGTTTGCGATGTCTCCCGTCCACACACTTCCATTTCTTAAATACAGGTACTTTGCTTTTGCCACCTTAATTACCTCCCTGATCTGTATTAAATTTTATTGCCGTATTCCCAAAAAGCCGCTTTCAAATGCGACTCAAGCTTGTCCCTGACCTCTTTTGACGAACCCTTTTCAATGAGTTTCAACAACTCCCTGTGATCTTCAAGGCTCTTGCGGACCGAATGACTGCTGTCCGACCAGATCTTCTCCTTGTCCCATCTGTTGATCCCGGTGAGAGCAACCACGCTTTTGAATATTTCAAATAAAACATTGTTCCCGGAAGACCTTACAAGCTCCAGATGAAAATCTATGTCCATCTCTCTGTAATGCTCCAGGTCATCTTCGGCGATAGCTTTTTCCATTTGTTTGTAAATTGTTTTCAGTTGTTTTAGGTTTTTTATTTCCATTCTTCCCGCAGCATATTCCCAAATGACAGGCTCAATGATCAGCCTTGCAATATATGCGTCAGACGAACCTGATACTTTTTCCATCTCTTCAAGGTGCTCCCAGAAGATCGCGGTACCGCTGACATGCGATTCAAAAGTCTTCTCTGCTCCCCTAACGTAAGTTCCGTTGCCGGGGATCCTTTCTACGACACCCATCGTAACCAGTCCTGACATAGCTTCTCTCACAACCGAACGGCTCACTCCAAATTCCTTTGCAAGATCCGTTTCATTTGGGAGTTTGTCAGATTCCTTAAGCCTGCCCTCTTCTATTGCAGCAAGAATCTGCTTCATAATGTTAGATGTTTTTTTTTCTGTGCTTAATTTATCAAACATTTCCTCACCTCTAGTTTACTTGACATAAATCATATGTCTGACATATGATTTATGTCAAGATGTTTTTTAAATATTTTTTTAAATATTGCTTGTTATGTTGCATAAAATAAAACTAAAAGATTTTTTTCACTTTCTTTTTCATAGCACTATTATTGAATTTAGCATGCTAAGGAGGTCGGTGTCATAAAAAGCAAGTGGTTCTTTTTCGTTCTGTTCGCGCTCGCTTTTCTCTATAGCAATCTGATGCGGATCTCCGGGGTGGTCGTTCTTCCACCTCTCGCAAAGACGCTGGGTATCAGCGCTTCAATGGTAGGTTTTTTATCAAGCCTCTTTTTTTACACTTACGCATTAAGTTTCGTCTTATGGGGTACAGTTGCAGATCGTATCGGCTCTTTCAAAACATGCGGCATATCGCTTGTTATAGCTGCATTAGCTTCTGCTGTTATGGCCTACGCACACACACCCTTTACCATAGGCCTGGGCAGGGCTATATCTGGACTGGGCCTTTCAAGCGCATTTACATGCATAATGCTCTACTCCGCCCTATCTTTTTCAAAAGAAAAATATTCGCTGCTGGTGGGGACAATAATGATGATAGGCCACTCCGGAACTGTCATCGCAATAGCGCCTTTGGGGGCCGCGCTGGACTCCCTGGGAATCACAGGCGTCTACCTGATGATGGGCGCAGCAGCCTTTTTAATAGGGACTATGATGCTGCTCTTCAAAAATTACGATCCGGTTTTGAAAGAGGGGAAAAAAGATTCCAAGCCGCTGTCGTTATCAAGATTTGCAACCGACATTGCAGATGGAGCAAAAATTATCAGAGGGAGCTTCCCTCTTCTGGTAATAACAATGACATGGGTAACCTCTGCCGCTTCAATATCCACTCTGCAGGGACTTTGGGCTGTTTCATGGCTCCAGACTTCAACTGGCAGAGGATTATACGATTGCAGAACATGTGCCACATGGATCAGTATTGGAATGGTCTTAGGGCCTGCGGTTGGAGGATTTATTGTCAGAAAAGTAAGCGGCAGCAAAAGAGCGTTCCTGTCAATGTGCCTCCTTACGCAAATCAGCTGGCTATTTTGGATGGCAGCTTCATATTTTTCGAAGGGAATGATTTTATTAGCTACTGCAGGCTTCCTGACAGGATTTTTCAGCGGAGCAGCGTTTGTCTTTATGGGGAACGCAGTAAGGGAGCTTTCTCCCACCAGACACACCGGAACAGTCATCGGTCTCCTAAACCTGATGATCTACGGCCTTTTAATAGTGTTTCAATGGGGAACAGGTTTTATTCTGGATCTTTTTCCTGTGGACGTGAGCACAGGAACATATTCACAAATCGGTTACCAGATAGGTTTCGGAGCAATACTTTTGATCCAGGGGTATTCATTTTTTCTCATTACGAAAGTCCGCTCATTCGAAAGGAATTCTTTATAGCCGCATTGGCAGTACAGCTAAAAAACGGGGAATAAAAAGGAAGACAACGAGTTTCCCCGCTGTCTTCCTCCAATAGTTTATTTCCTTATTAATAAAGAAATACTCTATCTAGCCTAGGCTAGATCTTCTCGACGTCAGAAGCCTGAGGACCTTTGCTGCCCTGTGTGATCTCGAAGGATACCTTCTGACCTTCATCAAGGGTTTTGAAGCCGTCGCCCTGGATGGCGCTGAAATGTACAAAGACATCATTGCCTTCATCTGTGGTGATAAATCCGTAACCCTTAGTTGCGTTGAACCATTTTACTGTACCGTTGCTTTTCAATGTGTTGCCTCCCAACAGGAAATATTGTAATCGGATCTACTCCGACCATGCAACTTTAAACTTATATTTGCCAATTGTCAAGCACATTTGACTAAATATTTCCTATATATTGCCTATTTTGCTGAAATATCAGCGTTTTTTTTGAACTATAATAACATTTATTAAAAACAAAAGGGATCGTCCAAAATATTTAGATAATTGCTCAATAAACTAAATATTTACTTGTAATCTGCTGCAGCTTTTCTATTTTGACGTTGTTTGATTTTGCCTGACCTATATAATATTAAAGAATGGTCAACAATGGTTAATATGTTTTACACTGGAGGGATCATCATGAATATGAATAAACTGACACAGAAATCACAGGAAGCATTCTACGATGCTCAGAACATTGCAATAAAACATGGTCACCAGGAAGTCGACAGCGAACATCTGGCGCTTGCGCTTATAAGCCAGGAGAACGGCCTCATCCCAAAACTTATTGGCAAGATGGGACTCCCGGTTGAAAATATCAGGAACGCTTTGGAGATTGACCTCCGGAAAAGGCCGAGAGTATCCGGCGCAGGCCAGGAGGCCGGCAAAATATTCGTATCACAGAGACTTTCGCAACTGATCGTCAATGCAGGTGAGGAGGCTGAAAAACTCAAGGATGAGTACATCTCAGTGGAACATATTTTCCTTGCGATGCTTTCAGAGGGAGCTTCTTCCCCGTCAACAAAGGTTTTTGCGACCTTTGGACTTACTAAGGACGGGTTTTTGAAAACTTTGTGTGAGGTCAGAGGCAACCAGAGGGTAACTACAGACAATCCCGAGGACACTTATGAAGTCCTGGAAAAATATGGGAGAGACCTTGTAAAAGCCGCCAGGGACAATAAGCTTGATCCTGTGATCGGCCGTGACGAAGAGATCAGAAGAGTAATAAGGATACTAAGCAGAAAGACAAAAAACAACCCTGTCCTGATAGGAGAACCCGGGGTGGGCAAGACAGCTATCGTTGAAGGTTTGGCAATGAGGATCCACAGGGGAGATGTCCCTGAAGGGCTGAAAGATCGCTCAATTTTTGCACTTGATATGGGTTCGCTGCTTGCAGGTGCAAAATACAGGGGCGAATTTGAAGAAAGGCTTAAGGCAGTCCTGAATGAAGTAAAAAAGAGCGAAGGACAGGTCATCCTTTTCATCGACGAACTCCATACAATAGTTGGCGCAGGAAAGGCTGAAGGTGCTATTGACGCGGGCAACATGCTTAAGCCGATGCTTGCTCGCGGGGAGCTCCACTGCATAGGCGCAACGACGCTGGAAGAATACAGAAACTATATCGAGAAGGACGCTGCGCTTGAAAGAAGGTTCCAACCAGTTATTGTAGAGGCTCCTGACGTTGAGGATACTATCTCGATACTGAGAGGCCTCAAAGAACGGTTCCAGCTCCATCACGGGGTGAGGATACAGGACAACGCACTTGTAGCCGCAGCTGTTCTTTCAAACCGGTACATCTCTGACAGGTTTCTTCCGGACAAGGCCATAGACCTTGTGGACGAAGCATGTGCAATGATAAGGACTGACATCGATTCAATGCCTGCAGAGCTGGACGATGTATCACGCCGTGTAATGCAGTTGGAGATCGAAGAGGCCGCGTTGAAAAATGAGAAGGACAAGGCCAGTAAAGACCGCCTTGAAGCTCTGCAGAAGGAACTTGCAGATCTCAAGGAAAAGGCGAACACTCTTCGCGCTCAGTATGAGACAGAAAAGGAAAATATTTCAAAGGTCAGAGCCATGCGTGAAGAAATTGAAAAAGTCAGACATGAGATAGAAAAGGCGGAAAGGGAATATGACCTTAACAAGGCTGCCCAGCTTCGCCACGGAACTCTGCCCGGCCTTGAAAGAAAAATTGAAGAGGAAGAAAAAGCACTCACTTCCGGCGGTACTCGCCTGCTGAGGGAAGAGGTAACAGACGAAGAGATAGCTCAGATAACAGCTAAATGGACAGGTATACCTGTAACTAAGCTGCTGGAGGGAGAAAGAGAAAAACTGCTGCATCTCGATTCTGAACTGCACCAGAGGATCATAGGCCAAAATGAGGCTGTAGAGCTCGTAGCTGACGCTGTATTAAGGGCCCGTTCCGGAATAAAGGATCCCAAAAGACCAATAGGTTCTTTTATCTTTCTCGGACCTACAGGGGTAGGAAAGACAGAGCTTGCCAGGGCGCTTGCGGAATCGCTCTTTGATTCCGAGGAGAATATCATAAGGATAGACATGTCTGAGTACATGGAAAAACATTCTGTTTCCAGATTAGTAGGAGCCCCTCCCGGATATGTCGGTTATGATGAGGGAGGCCAGCTTACCGAAGCGGTAAGAAGACATCCATATTCTGTGGTGCTTTTTGATGAGATAGAAAAAGCGCATCCGGACGTTTTCAACATACTGCTCCAGATTCTAGACGACGGACGTGCTACGGACAGCCACGGTAGGACTGTAAACTTTAAAAACTGTGTAATAATAATGACAAGCAACATTGGAGCACAGGACCTGATCAACGGCATGGACGCATCAACAGGCGATATATCCGAAAGCGCAAGGGCCGAGGTAATGTCTGCACTGAGGAGCAAATTCAGGCCGGAATTCCTGAACAGGGTCGATGAGATAATCTTCTTCAAACCGCTGAGGATGGAAGAGATAACCGAGATCGTAAAGCTCCTGCTTAAGCATCTTGAAGATCGCCTGAAAGAAAGGAACATCATTCTTGAAGTTGCGCCGGAGGCGCTGAACATCGCAGCCAGAAACGGCTATGATCCGATCTACGGAGCAAGGCCTCTGAAAAGGTATCTGCAGAAAAAGCTTGAGACACAGATCGCGCGCCTTATAATAAGCGGTGAAGCTGCAGACGGGTCAAAAATAAAAGTCGAAAATCAGGGGAACGACCTTGTGATACATGTTGAATGATCCCTAATGAAGCGAAGGTACGTTCGCTTATCCAGATCGGCAAAAATGTGGAATTTCCGGGGCTGCAGCCGGCTCAGCAATATGTTGCTGCCTCGGGTTACTTTTCTTAAATCAAACAATAAGATCAGGGAGGATATTGAATGTCACAGAATATTGAGAAACATGAATTCCAAAGCGAAGCAAAGCAAGTCCTTGAGTTGATGATCAACTCCGTTTACTCCAACCCGGATATTTTTTTGCGGGAACTTATATCCAATGCGTCAGACGCGCTGGATAAGCTGAGGATCGAAAGCCTGAGCAATACAGACCTTTCCGATACCGCAAAAGACGGCGAGATCAGGATAGAGATAGACAAAGATTCAAAGACCCTGACAGTTAGCGACAACGGCATAGGGATGGGAAGGGAAGATCTTGTCTCATACCTTGGCACTATCGCAAGAAGCGGGACTAAGGAATTCGTAAAAGCGATGCAGGAAGCCGCATCTTCAAAGAACGGCGACCTCATCGGACAGTTTGGAGTAGGCTTTTATTCCAGTTTCATTGCTGCTGATAAAGTCATCGTTGAAACGAGAAGAGCCGGTTCCGACAAGAGCTGGATATGGGAGTCTGAAGGCGAAGGCACATACACGATAAGTGAAGGAAGCCGCGGATCAAACGGCACGACCATAACCCTCCACATGAAAGAAAAAGATAAGGACAACGAAGCCTCAAAAGACTATCTTTCAGGATGGACCCTGAGGGAAATAATCAAACAGTATTCTGATTTTGTCACCTACCCCATCTACCTTGAAGACAAATCAGAAGAGAAAAAAGAAGATGCAAAGGACGAACCGGTAAACTCTATGAAGGCTCTATGGACAAGGCCTGAGAGTGAGGTAAGCGAGGACGAGTACAAAGAATTTTACCGTCACCTGACTCATGACTGGGAAGACCCTATGGAACGCATCAGCTATAAAGCCGAAGGCTCCAGTGAATTCCGAGCACTGCTCTATATACCATCCCGTCCTCCCGTGGATCTTTTCTTCCAGGAAGGAAAGCACGGAGTCCAGCTCTACATACGCCGCGTCTTTATTATGAGCGACTGCCGTGAACTGATCCCGGAATACCTGCGTTTTATCAAAGGCGTTGTCGACTCAGAGGACCTTTCCCTGAACATCTCACGGGAGATACTCCAGCAGGACAGGCAGACTGCGATGATCAAAAGCAGCCTTGCACGCAAGGTGCTTGACGCGCTCAAAAAAATAAAATCAGACCGCCCTGACGAGTATAAAAATTTCTGGCAGATATTCGGAGTGGTCCTCAAAGAAGGGATAATATCGGACACAAAAAACCGTGAGCAGATAATGAAGCTCTGCCTTCTTGACAGCTCCAGAGGCGAAAAGACCACTCTTGAAGAGTATGTTTCAAGGATGGCGGACGGACAGAAAAATATATACTACATCACCGGGAGCCCTGTAAAAAACCTTGAGATCTCACCAAAGATTGAGGGATTTAAAAAGAAAAACATAGAAGTCCTGCTGCTCGGAGATGCTGTTGACGAGATCTGGGTGAACCATGCCAGAAAATTCAATGAATATGAATTCGTATCAGTATCACAGGAGGACATAGCACTGCCGGAGGGAAGCGAGTTCGATAACGCAGAGGGAAAAGAGGAGCTCGAAAAGACGGGATTCATCTCAAAACTCAAGGAATCTCTCGCCAATATGGTTGAAGATGTAAAAATATCCACAAGACTGGTCGACTCCCCTGCCTGCTTCGTCCAGAAGGGAGAACCTATATCTCCTCAGATGAGGAACTTCTTCCGCAGCATGGGACAGGAGGTGCCTGAGGAAAAGAAGGTACTTGAGGTCAATCCTTCACATCCCCTTATCAAGAAAATAGCTTCTGAGACAGAAAATGGAAATGCCGATGTTGCAGAGTGGGCAAATATCCTTATGGGACTTGCTGCGATTTGCGAAGGAGAACCCGTTGAAGACGGAAAGAAATTCACAAGACTCATAACAAAACTTCTGGATAAATAAGATTTTCCAAATGTCAGGTGTGCCCGACCCTTACCGGGCACACCTTTTTTATTGTTCAAGGAACACCGAACTGGATCAGTTATTTTTCTCCCCCATTTCAAAAAGCATAATTACTTTGATTGAGGATATTTGATATGTTACACTTAACTGATGAGAAAAATAATATTTGTTATCCTGCTAATCTTATTATATGTCCCGAACCCGGCGGCTGCTTTTGAAAAAGCTGCTCCTATGGATTTTATTTTTAAAGGCGGGGACTACCGGGAAAGAATCACTATGCTGATAGAAGCCCCCATTACAGCGAGGATCAAGGGTCCGGAAGGATCCTATTTCTACATTGATTTCGCCGGAAGAAGTGAGCTCCAGAACACCGAAACTGACGATAACGGGATAGAAACATATTCTGCAACCACGGAATCTGTTTTTATCAGGTCGGAAAGGAATAACATCGATCTGAGGAATTTTTCTGCAGGATTGATCTATGAACCGGTAACTTCTTCCCTTGCCTGGCTCTTACGCTCGTCCGGCCACGGTCATCCTGATGAGAAATGGACCAAAGAACTTTCGGAACGCGAATATCAGTTTATCGGATTCCAGACAACAATAACAGCAGATGTTGGGACAAATGCTATTCTGATCCAGTATACAGGGATCGTTCCCGATACGAATGAAATAGTGCTTGAAATTACAGATGCTGACGCCCCGGATACCCTGACAAGAAAGATTATTTATCCCACGGAGATACCCGGCTACTTCCAGATGCCCGGAGGCGGGATACTGGGCATCGACAGGGTAGAAACTGAGGAAGGAATCCCTATGCTCCATTATAAATGGGCGAAGGAACCGCCGCTCTAGGATCAACTCAATAAAACGCCATAATAATCAAAAGCCCTGCTTTTCAAAGCAGGGCTTTTGATTATTATGAACAGCCTTGTTTTTAACGCAGCTGATTTTTTTGATGGTGGGCCCATCAGGAATCGAACCTGAAACCATCCGGTTATGAGCCGGGAGCTCTAACCAATTGAGCTATGGGCCCGCGTTTGTTAATCTATCGTTATTGCCGATACGGGACAGCTGTCTGAAGCCTCTTTGGCACAGTCAGTAATTTCCTGAGAAATAACCATGCCCTTTCCTTCGTCTTCATCAAGCTTAAAAATTTCCGGGCAAAGCTGCGCACAAACTCCGCATCCAATACACTCATCAAGGTTGATCTTGATCCCCATGGCATGGTCACCTCCCTTCCGGCGTAAGATTCTACGCCAAGAATGGAATTACGTCAAATGAAATTTTTAATTTATTTTTCCGGAGTCACAAAAAGCGTCGCTTTCCCATCCCTGTGGGAAAGGGTCAATAATGACCTGTAGGCAGGGACCGCTTTGTTTTCAGGTTCTTCTGAAGCAATAAAAATGCCCACTCCAACGACCTCTGCATCAAATTGCTTCGCCATTAAAAGCATTCCCGCAGCTGTGCTTCCGCCTCTCATGAAGTCATCAACAACAAGCACCCGGCATCCTCTCATCAACTGCCTTGTGCCGATGTACATGGTTTTGACATCACCGTTGGCGGTCGGATAATGGACCCCTACAGCGGATCCGTCGCTTGGCCTGTTTCTGAAGCGGCAGACTGCCAGAGGAACTCCCATTGCGTATGCTGCAAACATTGCGATCGGTATTCCTTTTACCTCAGAAGTCATTACCACATCGGGGCGGGATCCTGCAAAAAGCGAAGACATCGCGTACCCAAGGGATAGAGCTATTTCAGGATTAAAGATGAGATCGCTGTAATAGATAAGTCCTCCAGGAAGATACCTGTCTTTGTCTGCAAGTGTTTCCGCTATCCCCTGAAGCATCTTTGTCCTGTATTCCCCGGTACAGAAAGGTATGAACCGGGCACCGCCGCTGCGTCCCCGATCGACCTGCATCTGGCCGAATCCTTCAGCAGTCATCGCCGAATTGATCACTTCAACGTCATCGCTGATAACAGTTTTTGATACATTAAATTTACCTGCCAGATCTGTCAGGGAGACAAGTTTGGAAGGAGTAAGCATAAACTTGGCTGCAAGTCTTACAAGTCTTTCTGTTCTCTGCCCTCTCATTGAGCATCACTCCAATTCCGTTGTTTTTATGATCCATTCTTCCCGTTCTAAAAATTGTTTTGCATTATTAAGAGAGAAACCGTCCCTGAATATCATAAAGAGTGCGCTTCCACTGCCGGATAACCCCCAGGCAAGTGAGCCTGACTTTTCAGCAATATCAAAAGCTGTACGGTACTCTGAGTGTTTCTTTGACAATGCTTCCAGAAAATCATTGTGCAAAAGGCCTATCTTTTCTTTTGATCTTAATTTTTCAAATATCGTAAGTATCTCTTCCCTGCATCCTTCGTAACGATGTTCTGTTTTATTATTCTTTCTCGATCTGTCTATTTCCATATATGCAGCTGAGGTATCAGATCCCCATCGCGGAAATACAAGGAGCCACTTCAAATCCGGTGTTCCGGTCAAGGGTTCTACCTTTTCCCCAAGTCCTCTAACGATCGCCAGATCAGCGTTCCCTGCAAGAAAAGGAACATCTGCTCCGATCCGGGAAACTGAGCCGTTTTCGATGTCCAGCCCATATTTGCTGTTCAACCAGCACAGCAGTACCGCTGCATTGCCGCTCCCAGCGCCTACCCCGCTTCCGGTAGGATATTCTTTTTTCAGGCACATTTGCAGCGGGGGTATATTCGAACATTTTGACCTTGCCCACTTCAACGTCCGGACAAGTATATTTTCCCCGCTGATTTCCATACCTTCTGTTATTATAATATCACCTATATTTTCATCGTCATGAGGTTGAATTGTCAACCCCTCTGTCCCTTTTTTCTTCCAAAACAAAGAAATAATTTCATGGTAGCCATCAGGCCTCTGAGAAAGTACTTTCAGTGTTATATTGATTTTTATTGGGCTGATCAATAATTCTTCCAGAACTATCACCTCTGCTAAAATCGGTCTCCATAAAAAACATGCCCTGGCTTTTGCCAGGGCATGTTTTTTCTTATTTTAGAAAAGATTCTCCCCGCTTGATTCCAGCTGCACTTCAACCTCTCTAGTCAGAAGATCCGCATAACTGAAGGAGACTGTGCTCTGCTGAGATTCAATGTAGACAGTGAACAGACTTGGATATGTTTCCTGGATGATCCCGTTTCTCTCTTCTACTTTTCTACGGCCATTCGCAGCTCTGTAAAAAATTCGGGATCCTTTGTGCAGACGCACTAATTCTCTAATAGTATCTAAAGTTTGCGCCATACACTTCACCTCCGACCCTTAGTCGAACTATTGTACAGCAAATTCAGATAAATATCAAGTTTTTAATAATATTTACTAATTGAAACAATCAAGTCTATAACAGCACAAAACTTTAAAATATCAACTTGGTCTTATCGTTTAAGAAGCAATCTTTTGTCACCCACCCTGCGGGTAACTCCTTTACTGTCGAAATATTCAAGCAATGGAAGGATATATTTCCTGCTGCTGTTCGTTATATCACGCACTCCCGCTAAGGTGATCTCACCATCGATTCCGGCAAGCTTTTTTCTCAGGTCCTCCTCAAGGGTCGAAAATAGAAGGTAACCCTCTCCAATGATGCTGAGATCCTTACGCTCTTTCAGATAGGCGATCATCCTGGTCATTTCTTTTTCAGACATACCAAGGGCAGATCTTGCTTCTTCCACTGAATGCATCGCGTATCCCGCAGTGATCGCCAGTTCCCTGAGCTTTGAGACCTCTGAAAAAAATTTGGCTTCATCAAATGGTTCAAAATCTGAAAGTCTGTATCTGTCTCCATCCAAAACAAGCCACCGGTCTCTCATAAAAATCCTGAGCAATTCTTTAACGAAACGAATATCGTTGACCATAAGACACTTTGAAACTTCTTCAATTTCTATCCCTTTTCGCTCGGGATGTTCCCCATGGAATCTTTTCAGTTCTGATCCCAGGACTCCCTTAAGAAAACTTATTTTTCCTGACGAAATGTAAGTCGTCTCGCCTGTTTTTATCGTTGCCATGCGACCCTTAGCCTCAAGGCTCGATACGATGCCCTCAAGCCGGGATTTATCCGTTCCAAGCAACAGGAAGGCCTCCCTGGCCCTCAGGATGCCTTTGTAGTCAAGAAGGGAGGCAAAACAATCCTTTTCGTTTTCGCTCTCTGAGACTTTATTCAAGAAAGATATCAGAGATGCTTTTGATATTTTGCTCTTTGGTCTTTCTCCTGCAGGAAGCAAGACTCTCCCTCCCGCTATCGTTCTCAACGGGCTGTATGTCCTGAGAATGAAATGAGCATCATGAGAGACAGTTATCTCTCCTTCGGGAAGCAATTGGGCAGGTGCAGATTCCCCGGGCAATATCCTCTCCCTGTCAAGGAGCGAGATCCTAGCGATCGTATCTGTGGTTCCGACATGAAGCCTCAGCCTCTGCCAATGCTCCACAGGCTCGCTGAAGGAACTTAGTACTTTTACATGAACATCTACGCATCCTGTTGCCGAAAAACTTTCAGCTGCAGTGAGAGCATCCCCTCTTTTTACTTTATCCAATGATGTTCCGGAAATGTTGATGGCAACCCTCTGACCGGCATATGCAGATCCTACATTTTCACCGTGGACCTGCAGTGACCTCACCTTGGAGGCCAATCCGGCCGGCATGATCTGGACATCGTCTCCTTCTGATACAGATCCCTTCATCGCTGTACCCGTCAGAACAGTGCCAAAGCCGGAGATGTGGAATGCCCTGTCCACCGGCATAAAGAATGCTCCGTTCCGGTCTCTCTGCTTTGCAGAGAGGACCATCCCTTCTATCTCAGACAAAAGGTCCGGTATGCCTTTTCCGGTAAGTGCAGAGACCGGGATAAGCGGCTTTCCTTCAAGGAAGGTACCTGCTATAAGGGAATATATCTCATCTTTTGCCAGCTCCAGCATTTCTTCATCTACCAGGTCTGTCTTGTTAATGACCGTTATGCCGTTTTGGATACCCAACAACGTGAGTATATCAAGATGTTCCCTCGTTTGAGGCATGACACCGTCATCAGCAGCGATAACAAGCATCACGGCATCAATACCTGCCGCTCCTGCAACCATCTGCCTTATAAACTTTTCATGTCCTGGTACGTCAATTATACTTATTGTCTTACCGGACGGGAGGTCAAGAGGGGCAAACCCCAGCTCGATCGTCATTCCTCTCTTTTTTTCCTCCAGAAGACGGTCACAGTCAACCCCTGAGAGCGCTCTGACTATAGCTGTCTTGCCATGGTCGATATGCCCTGCTGTGCCTATAACGAAGGGATATTCCCTGTTAATCACTGCTTTCTGCCTTTTCCAGATTTAATAAAAACATCTCTCTGAATCCATCAAGTATCCACTTTTCATCTTTTTCTGAAATGGTACGCACGTGAAACAAGACCCGATCATCGCTTGCTCCTGTTATTACAGGGATTTCGAGGGACCTGAGTTTTTCTGCAAGTTTTCCGGCGCTGCCCAGTTCAGGCAGTTTAAGTGAAACAGCAAAACCGGGAAGTTCGGATCCAGGGAATGAACCTCCCCCAACCGTGTCCTTTACCGGAACTACATCAAGAAATACTGAACGAAGCCTGGTCTTGCCCAAAAGGCCGGAAAGCTTCCTTTTGAACCTCTTTGCCTGTCTCTTAATATCTTCGGAATCCCTGTTTATCATCCTAAATGTCGGGATAGATCCCGTCTCTCCCTTGAGATAGAGCCTAAGCGTAGCCTCAAATGCGGCAAGAGTCATCTTGTCCACCCTTAATGCCCTAAGGAGTTGATATTGTCTCAATTTATCCACCAGACGGGCAGATCCTGCAATAACACCGATCTGGGGTCCTCCAAGAAGCTTGTCTCCTGAAAAAGTGACCAGATCCACACCTGCTTCTATGCATGATCTGACTGTCGGATCCGCTTTTCCGTATGTGATATGAGACTCTGTAAGCATTCCACTTCCGAGGTCTTCCATAAAAATAATGTTATTTTTATGGGCAAGTTTTGCAAGTTCTTCACGGGAAACAGATGATGTAAACCCCTCTACACTGAAGTTAGACGGGTGGACTTTAAGTATCATTGCAGTCTCTTCAGTAATAGCTGATTCGAAGTCGCTGAAATGAGTCATGTTCGTGGTCCCGACTTCCACCATTTTACTGCCCGAAAGTGCCATTATCTCCGGTATTCTGAAAGAACCGCCTATCTCTACAAGTTCTCCCCTTGAGATAACTGTTTCTTTATCTTTTGCAAGGGCTCCGAGAGAGAGTATCACAGCCGCAGCATTGTTGTTGACCACTATTGCCGCTTCTGCTCCGGTCAGACGGCAAAGGAGCCACTCTACGTGGTCGTTCCTGTGCCCCCTTGATCCGGTTTCCGGCGAATATTCCAGTGTGCTGTAGTTCGACGCAACGCTGTTTACAGCATCAACAGCCTCTTTTGCTAGAAGGGCCCTGCCCAGATTAGTATAGAGAACGACTCCAGTAGCATTTACCACTGGCCTCAGGCTTTTATGCGCTCGGGTTTTCAGCCTTTTTTCGGCTTCAGCAGCAATCTTTCCTGTGTCAAAAGCCACGTCAGGATCTTTGAATATTTTCTCCCTTTGGTCGTCGAGCACCCCTGAAATGACGGATTTTACTGAATCGCGGCCTATTTCAGCTTCGTATTTCCCGATCCAGGGCATTGAAAGGATCTTGTCCATTGATGGTATGTTGCGCATAACGTTCTGGATCTTTTCTTTCAAGGAGAACCCCTCCTGACGGCTGATAAAAAAATATAAGATCTAAATATCAAATATAAATACTGCTGTTGCGTACAATAAAAATTATTCCCGGTCATATACACTAAACATTATAAAGTACACCTGATAAGAATCAAACCAGTTCAGACCAAATCCTGTTTGCGACTCTCATGCCTTTTGATGAGAGAGAGATTCTTTTTTCGGAAATATCGTAAAGGTCTTCAGAAAACCGACTAAGTTTTTCAATTATCTTCTTCTCTTCCAAGATTCCGTACTTATTGGAAAATTCTTCCCTGTCTATTCCTTTTGACATCCTCAAAGCAAGTACCGCTGCTTCCGACGCTTTTTTTTCTCCAAAGAGCCTTTCGCCTGAAGCTATCGAACTGCCGTCCCGGTCAAGCGACCTGGAATATTCAGTGATCCCGGATATATTTTTGTATCGCCAGCCCTTAAGAAAGCCTGATGCGCCCGGACCGACCCCGAGATACTCCCCTTCCTCCCAGTAGTGGATATTGTGCCTACTCTGATGCCCCTCTTTGGCAAAATTTGCAATTTCATACTGATTATAACCTTTTCGCGGCATATACCACTGGGCCCACCTGTATGGCAAATAACCATCAGAAAGATCCTTTTCGGGCATTGACCCCCAAAGAGTACCGGGTTCCAGCGTAAGCTGATATAAAGAGATATGATCTATTCCTGACTTTACAGCCTGGCTGAGAGTCCTCGACCAATTTCTGAAGGTCTGTCCCGGAAGTCCGAACATGAAATCTGAGTTGACAGAAAAACCTGATGCAAGGGATGCGGATATAGCTTCGTATGCCTGAGCGGCGCTGTGAAGCCTGCCCAGCTGTATCAGCTCGGCATCATCAAAACTCTGGGCTCCGATGCTTACCCGTGTGACTCTCCAGTCTCTCCAAAAGAGCAGATGGTCAGCCTTTAAGGAGTTTGGATTAGCCTCGACAGTGATCTCTGCGCCCGGCTCAAATATGAAATGGCTGTCGATGATCTCAGCCAGCCTGAGCCACTGAGGTCCGGTGATAACCGTAGGAGTGCCTCCGCCTATGTAGCATGTAGAAAGGGAGGGTTTTCCTATGCGTTTTTCCCACCACTCAAGCTCTTTACTCAGCATTTCAAGCCACAGATCCCTCTCTCCATCCGAGGGGACCTTGCTCTCAAATGCACAGTAAGGGCATTTTCTCTCGCAAAAAGGGACATGTATGTAAAGAGAGAGCCCCCCTGCGGGAGGCTCAAAAGGGTTCATGCTTTGGGTCATTATTTATCCTCTGACTTTGTGACATCCATGAATGCAAGGAAGGCTTCCTGCGGGATTGAGACCCTTCCGACCTGTTTCATGCGTTTTTTCCCCTCTTTTTGCTTTTCAAGGAGTTTCCGTTTTCTGGTTATGTCTCCTCCGTAGCACTTGGCAAGAACGTCTTTCCTTACTGCTTTTATGTTCATCCTTACAATGACTTTTTTGCCTATCGCAGCCTGTACAGGTATCTCAAAAAGCTGCCTCGGAATAAGCTCCTTAAGCTTTCCTACAACTGCATGCCCCCTGTGGTAAGCCTGGTCCGTGTGACATATGAAGGAAAAGGCGTCTACAGGCTCATCCTGGAGAAGGAGATCGACCTTTACAAGGTCGGCTGCCCTGAAACCTATATGGTCATAGTCAAGCGATGCATAGCCTTTTGTGCAGGATTTCAGTCTATCGTGGAAATCAAGTATGAATTCCGCCAAGGGCATGTCGTATGTAAGCCTGACTCTTTCCGGGGTTATGTAGTCCATACCGACATACGTACCTCTTTTTTCCTGGCATAGCTGCATCGCTGCTCCCACAAACTGCTCGGGCATAAATATCGTCAGCTTTATGTAGGGTTCCCTTATCTCTTCGATCTTTACCTGGTCAGGGAAATCTGATGGCTTATGAGCTTCGATTACGCTTTGGTTTGTCAACACGATCTGATATACGACGTTTGGAGCTGTGGCAACAAGATCTACCCCAAATTCTCGGCTCAATCTTTCTTTTGCTATCTCCATGTGCAGAAGCCCCAGGAATCCACAGCGGAAACCAAACCCAAGCGCAGCGGAATTCTCCGGCTCAAAGCTGAGAGCTGAATCGTTTATCTGCAGTTTTTCAAGAGCTTCCCTCAGCTGGTTTATATCTTCCCTCTCAACAGGGTAAAAACCACAGAAGACAACAGGTTTTACTTTCCTGTAACCAGGCAGCGGGCTTGCTGCTGGACGCCTTGATTCTGTTATGGTATCCCCTACGCGCGCCTCGTCTATCGTCTTTACGCTTGCCGCCAGATATCCGACTTCTCCAGGGCCAAGCTCAGAAACCTTGACCATGTCCGGCCTGAACATCCCTACTTCGTCAAGTTCATAGTCACGCCCAGTGGACATGAATCTGATATTTTTCCCGGCCTGGAGGGTTCCGTTGACCACCCTGACATAGCATATGACGCCTTTATAGTTATCATAGACCGAGTCAAAGATAAGAGCCTGCAGAGGCGCATCGGGGTCGCCATTCGGAGGCGGCACATCACGCACTATTCGCTCCAGAAGATCCGCTATGCCCTCCCCGGTCTTTGCGCTTACGCTAATGGCGTCGGCTGCGTTTATCCCGATGATATCCTCTATCTCTTTTTTTACTCTGTCAGGCTGTGCAGAAGGAAGGTCTATCTTGTTTAATATCGGGATTATTTCAAGGTTAAGATCTATCGCGAGATAACTATTGGCAACAGTCTGAGCTTCTACACCCTGTGCTGCATCCACTACCAGAACCGCTCCCTCACACGCTGCAAGTGAGCGGGAGACCTCATAAGTGAAATCGACATGACCTGGAGTGTCTATCAGATTCAGCACATATTCCTGCCCGTTGTTGGCTTTGTAGTTCATTCTTACAGGGACAAGCTTGATCGTTATGCCCCTCTCTCTTTCGAGATCAAGCATGTCAAGCAGCTGGGCCTTCATATTGCGCCCTTCTATCGTACCTGTCTCTTCCAGCAGTCGGTCTGCCAGTGTTGATTTCCCATGGTTGACATGGGCTATTATGCTAAAATTGCGGAACTTGTCGAGGATCATCTATGTCACTCCTTCAGTCAACAGTATATTCTAGCCGAAAAAGCACCTTTTTATCAATCATTCTTTTTGACGATAGACAATATTGTAAAAAAGATTAAGCTAATCAAATCAATTAAAAGGGGCGATTAGATTGGACCGTAAAAAACTGAGTATTTTAACAGTCATGCTATTTCTTGCACTTGCAATACAGATCCCTGCTTTTGCGCAGGATTGGCCGATGTTTCGTGCTAACAGCCAAAGGACCGGAAATGTCGATACTAATACAGCCAAGGTCGATTTTACAGGCAGAAAAGATTGGACTGTAAAGATCCCTGACGCGGTAAGATCTTCTCCCGCAATATTCAAGAGCTCAATAATTTTTGGCTCCAACAACGGAAACGTTTACTGCATGGACCTCTATTCAGGGAAAATAAACTGGACCTTCCTTACCGGCAACTGGGTGGTATCTTCGCCTGCTATCGTTGACGGCAAGGTTTTCGTTGGAAGCTACGACAGCCGGATGTACTGTCTGGACGCCCTAACAGGAAAAATGATATGGAAGTTCACGACGCACAACAGCATCCATTCTTCACCTGCAGTTGCGGACGGTATGGTCTATTTCGGATCTAACGACGGATTTGTGTACGCCGTCGATATAAAAACCGGGTGGCAGAAATGGAGGTACAAGACGGAACGCGCAGTTCAGGGCTCTCCTGTGGTCTCAGGCGGAGTGGTCTACGTAGGAAATAACGAAGGCAAGCTTTTCGCTCTTGACGCAGCCTCCGGTGCGCTCAAATGGCGTGCGATCGTCGGAGGACCAATCGTTTCAGCACCTGCTGTTAAAGATGGGCATCTCTACTTCACAAGCCAGGACGGCAAGATATACTGCGCAAGGATCAAACACCAGGCTGTAATATGGAACTATGACTCAAAAGCGCAGATAGAGACATCACCTCTTGTGGAGGATGGAAATGTCTTATTCGGGAACATCAAGGGATGGGTAACCTCCCTTAACGCCATGACAGGATCTTTGGTGTGGAAATATAAAGCGAATGAATCCGTATATTCTTCCCCTGCCACATTCTCAGGAAAAATATTTTTCGGAACCAACAGCAATGTGCTCGTCTGCCTTGATGGAAAAACCGGAAACGTTGTCTGGAGAGCTCCTTTCGACGCTGATGTCCTTACATCCCCTGCCATTGCAGAAGACCGGATCGTAATTACTGGGGCTGATGGGAAGGTCTGCACTTTAAAATAGCTGCAATTGGGGCATCTCGCAGCGCTAGCTTAGCAACATTTGCGGTCCTGCGCGTCAACGTATGCAAGTACCATGGCGAAGTGCGGCATGAAGATGCCGCGGGAAGCTGCGACAAAAACGGTCGCGGGAAGCAGTTGTATGAGCAGTCAAACAATTGTCAAACTCTAATAGGAGCCGGAGAATTTACAGCCTCTGAGGCTGTTTCATGAGCTATTTTTGCATTAACCAACTGATTTGCTATCGATTTGCAATTGACTACCAACCGGCTCCCCGCAGCCCTGAGGCTGCAAACTACCTGCCGTTTAGCATGAAAACCGTCCTATACAGCACGCCGAATGCAATGCCCATCGCCTTCTCGTCAAAATCAAAATGGTCGTTATGGTGCCCGGCTTTTGTATCAGCGCCTATGCCTATGTAGGTGGACTTTCCGCCGTTGTCCTGGACTTTTTTCATCATCCAGCAGGCGTCATCGCTTCCAGCCATTGGCTGTATCAGATCGGTGCTTTTAACTCCGCAGACAGAGGCTGCAGCCTCTATGACTATTTTTGCGAGGTCCCTGTCACTGCTCGCGCTTATCGCCTCACCGCATTTCTGCGTTGTAAGTTTAACATCGTACATCTCCGCCGCACCGTGGAGTATTCTCATAACTGCTCTGTAAATGTATACTGCCGCATCTTCTGTGGCACCCCTTGTCTCTATCTTCATGTGCGCTTTCGGGGGAACGACGTTTCTTCCGTCTCCGGCATTAAGCACCCCTACATTGGTACGAGTCAGCCCGTCCGGAGAGGGAGCGATGCCATGGATGCTGAGCGCTGCCGAGGCAGCCGCAAGAAGGGCGTTCCTGCCTTTTTGCGGTTCCGCGCCTGCATGGGCACCCACGCCCTTATAGTCCGCGTCAATTTTTGTTGAATAGAGAAAACCGTCCGTTCCTCCAAAAACTGTTCCCGTTGGATTGCCAAGCCCAAGATGGAGGGTAAGGAAGTAGTCTACGTCATCAACTGCTCCGGACTTTACAAAAGCATATCCTCCCCTGGCCCCTTCTTCCGCAGGCTGGAATATGAAGCGCACTTTGCCTTTCAGTGAAGATCTCTCAGAAAAGAGCTCTTCTGCAAGGGTCGTTCCTACAGCTGCGTGGCCGTCGTGAGCACAGGCGTGCATGCAGTTGGGGTTAACTGAATTGAAACCAGTCAGCCTCGGCAAGTGGGAAGATCCTTCTGTTTCTGTGGTATCTACACAGTCAATGTCAAACCTTATTGCAGTTACCGGCCCCGGTCTGCCCGTGTCTATTTCTGCTGTCAGGCCTGTTAGCCCCTTCATCCTTTCTATCATCCCAGGAGATGCACCTTGGCTTGCAGCTCTTCCTATCTGAGCTTCAATGTCAGCGTTGCGGCCTAGGACATACTTCATTTCAACAAATTCTCCGGCAAACCGGATGTCCATTCCGACATCTATGAGAGTCTCTGCAATTATCGATGTCGTCCTGAATTCAGTCCAGCCAGTCTCAGGGTACATGTGGAAATCACGCCGTCTTTCTACCATTTTGTTAAATATTTTTTCATCAGAGTACATCCGGTACCCTCCTAAACATGGTACTGCCTGCTTAATAATGCTAAAAATTATTCATCAGGCTTTCCATTGTATCGGCCTTTCGAATAAGCCTGACGGATCCGTCCTCAGCTATAAGTACTTCTGCCGGGCGCAGCCTGCAGTTATAGTTCGAAGCCATAGAATAGCCATAAGCTCCGGCATTCTTAACGGCAATTATGTCACCCTCTGAAACAGGACCTATATTTCTGTCTGAAGCCAGGATATCGCCGCTTTCACAGATATTTCCGACTATAGTTGCCTCTCTTATATCGTTGATCGTTTTTCTATCAGAGAGAACTTCTATTTCATGGTATGAATCATAGAGCACATGCCTCATCATTACATTGAATCCAATGTCAGTGCCGACGTAATATTTTCCGTAATTCTTTTTTACGGCATGTACGGTTCCCAGAAGCAGTCCGCATTCAGCTGATATATACCTGCCTGGTTCGCATTTAAAATGGACATTTTGGTTGTCGTATTTATCAAGGAAGAGATCGATCGTCTCAAATAGTTTCTCCGATAGTTCGCTAAGATCGAGTCTTTTTTCTCCGGGCTTGTAGGGTACTCCGAAACCTCCCCCGAAATCTATGAATTCCAGCCCCGGGAAATTTTCCGCTATCATGTCAAGAAGTGATTTTGCCGCATTGACATATGGCTCAGCCTCCAGGAATAGCGATCCTATGTGCTGGTTTATCCCGATAAGCTTAAGGTCATATTTTTCAACTATCTTTTTTACTTCCCGGTGGAATTCAGACTGGACGCCAAACTTGGTCTTATGCCCTGCTGTTATGACTTTTTCACAGTGTCCGGCTCCCATGCCGGGGTTGAACCTTACAGCAACTTTCCCCCCCGGGTTTATCTGGCCGAACTGCTCCAGCTGTGAAAGTGAATCGACGCTTACAAGTATCCCTCTCTCTATGCAGTAACTCATTTCTTCACATGATACGTTGTTGCCTATGTAAAATATTTCTTCGGGAGCAAAGCCAACGTTCTGCAGTACAAAGATCTCCCCCGGTGACATCGCGTCAGCACCCAGCCCCTCTTCCCGAATGATCTTCAATAAAGAGAGGTTCGTGTTGGCCTTCGCAGAAAAGCTCGGCTTAATCCTTCCGCGGAAAGCCTCAGGCAGGTCACGGCACCTTTGTCTCAGGATGCTCTCGCTGTAAACGTATAGAGGGCTTCCGTATTTTTTCAGCAGTTCCTGTGCTGTATCAAATTTCACAAACAAACGTATCACTCCCGTTTAAGTTTATTCTGGCAACTCCTGTTCTCAGGGCGGCTTTGGCAACAGCTTTCGCAACTGCGGGCACTACTCTTGGATCGAGAGCAGACGGGATTATGTAATTTTTTGACAGTTCTTCATCGCTTACAAGTTCTGCCAGAGCCAGTGAAGCTGCAAGTTTCATTTCTTCGTTGATCCTTCTCGCCCTCACATCCAACGCTCCTCTGAATATACCCGGGAACCCCAGGCAGTTGTTGACCTGGTTCGGGAAGTCACTCCTTCCGGTAGCAATTACAGCTGCTCCTGCTGCCAGCGCCTCTTCAGGGAATATCTCAGGGGTGGGATTTGCCATAGCAAATATCACGGGATCCTTTGCCATTCTTCTGACCATATCCTGTGTCAGCAGCCCAGGTCTTGAAACTCCGAGAAATGCGTCTGCGCCCTCTATGACTTCGGACAGAGGGCCCTTTGCGCCTGTTGGATTTGTAATGGCGGCAAGTTCCTCCTGCGCCCCGGTCATGCCTTCGGTATAGCCTGAGCAAAGAGCCCCATGTATATCGCATACAATTACATCCGCTGCTCCGGCGGATAGGAAATACCTTGCAATGGAGCTTCCTGCTGCTCCCGCTCCGTTGATAACAAGCCGTGCCCCTTCTATAGTGCGGCCGGTAAGCTTTAGAGCGTTTTTATAAGCAGCCAGAGCTATTACCGCTGTTCCGTGCTGGTCGTCATGAAATACAGGGATATCAAGTTTTTCCTGCAGCTTCTTTTCAATTTCAAAACATCTGGGGGCGGAGATATCCTCCAGGTTTATACCACCAAACGAAACTGCTATCATTGAGACCGTATCGACGAAATCATCCACATCTTTTGTGCTCACGGCGAGCGGTATTGAATCGATCCCTGCAAATCTTTTAAAAAGACAGCTCTTACCTTCCATTACCGGCATTGAAGCCGCAGGGCCAATGTCGCCCAGCCCAAGTACAGCTGTTCCGTCTGTTATCACCGCAACCAGGTTGTTTTTTATAGTCAGATCCCAAAGGGACTCAGGATCCCTTTCTATCTTTCTACATGGCTCCGCAACTCCGGGCGTGTATACCAGCGCAAGATCTTCCATCGTATCGATAGGGGTACGGCATTCGATGTTCAGCTTCCCCTTGAGTTTTTTGTGCATGTCAAGCGATCTTTCAAAAATATCGTTTACCAATATCAGCACTCCTCAGCTATTTGTCTATTCTTTTCTTTGTCGGCCTTATTCGGCACATTTTACCCTATTTCCTAATATTACTACTTCCGCGGACAAGATGCTATCATAATGATTCACACACTGAACATAAGGAGTTGATTCTAATGGATAAAAAATCAATGCTTGAAAAGGCTTCCGCATTCCATGGACATACTTGCGGAGGACTGCTGATAGGAGTATCAGCAGCTCATTACGCTATGGAACTTCTGGATACTGAAAGATCATCTCAGGATGAAGAGATAGTCTGTGTCGCTGAAAATGATTCATGCAGCGTTGACGGAATACAATCCATTATGGGGTGCAGTGCGGGCAAGGGCAATCTAATTTTCCGGATGAGAGGCAAACAGGCCTTTTCTTTCTTCAACAGGCAGACCGGAAAAAGTTTTCGTCTCGTCCTTAAGGATCTGATTTTCAGCACCCCTGAAGAAAAGCGGGACTTCATGCTCACTGCCCCGGGAGAAGAAATTTTTGAAGTTAAAGAAACACCTTTTGACCTTCCTCCAAAAGCTAAAATATACAGATCTCAAAAATGCTCCATATGCGGCGAACTAACTGCGGAACCTTGGCTAAGGGTCCAATGCGGCAAAGAAATCTGTATCGACTGTTTGCAAAAGAATGATCAGCTTGCAAGGTAAAAAACAAAGAGAGGCCCTTTTTTTATAAAAGTCAGGGGCCTCTCACTCTTTAAAGCTGCTTAAATATGTTACAGGAGTTCCGCTATCTGTACAGCGTTAAGAGCAGCACCTTTGCGGAGATTATCAGACACGACCCACATTGATACCGCATTGTCCAGACCTGTGTCTTTTCTTATCCTGCCAACGTAGACCGCGTCTTTTCCAGCCCCTGTTATCGGCATGGGGTAGACCGCATTTTTGGGATCGTCCATGACGACTACGCCTGGAGCATTGCAAAGGATCTCCCTTGCCTTCCCAGGGGTAAGGTCCTTTTCGAACTGGGCAGTAACGCTCTCGCCATGGCAGCGGAATATCGGCACCCGTACTGTGATGCCGCTCACCCTTAGTTCAGGAAGATGCATTATCTTGCGCGATTCATTTACCATCTTCCATTCCTCTTCAGATATGCCGTCATCATCAAAAGCACCTATGTGAGGGAGAAGGTTGAATGCTATCTGGTGAGAATAGACATCCCCACCTGGCATCTCTTTTCCTGCGAGAACTGCTTCTGCTTCATTTTTGAGCATTTCGACTGCTTTTATTCCTGTTCCTGCAACAGACTGGTATGTGCTTATATTGACATACCTAAGACCCGCTTCTTTATGAAGAGGCCATAGCGCCACTACTGCCTGAATGGTCGAACAGTTAGGGTTTGCTATTATACCTTTGTGTCCGGCTGCATCATCTGGATTTATCTCGGGAACGACCAGCGGGACACCGGAGTCCATCCTCCATGCAGAGCTGTTGTCGATAACGACTGCGCCAGATTCAACAGCAACAGGAGCCCACTTTCTGGAAGTCGCCCCTCCTGCAGAGAAAAGGGCGATGTCGATATTTTTGAAAGATTCTTCAGATACTGCTTCTACAGTTATTTCTTCTCCCCTGAAGACGATCTTGCTTCCTGCAGACCGTGGCGATGCGAGAGGCCTGAGTTTTGAGACAGGATAATCCCTCTGTTCGAGAGTCCTGATCATCTCTCTGCCTACAAGCCCGGTTGCCCCCAGGACAGCTACAGTTCTCATCCTGTCCATTAAATAGAAGCCTCCTCAATAAAATGTTCATGGAGAGCCCTTACTGCGTCTTCAACCCTGTTTGAACCGACTATACAGGTCAGCGCGAGAGCAGTCGACGCTATCATTTCAATATTTATACCCTCTTCTGCAAGTACAGTGAACATCTTTGAAGGTATCTCGGGGTGATTCGCAATACCGGCACCTACTATAGTCACCCTTGCTATTTCTGTATCAAAAGAGACTCCCTGAGCTTCGATCTCCCTGCATATCTCGCGTGAGACCTGGATCGCTGTCTCAAGATTTATTTTTTTAACGAGGAAACCTATGTCGTTTACTCCGCCCCTCATGTTGTTCTGGATTATCATCTCAGCACCAACACCGTTTTCAGCCAGGCTGCTGAAAAGCCTTGCAGCAACACCTGGAATGTCCGGAACTCCCAGCAAAACAACTTTTGCGACCTGTGAATCATGGACCACTGCCTTTATTACAAGACCTTCTGTAACCGGATTACTCATCACCCAAGTACCCTCCTCTTCAGTAAAGCTGGAACCCACATAGAGCGGGATCTCATATCGAGCCGCCATTTCAACGCTGCGCGCCTGAAGAACATTCGCTCCCTGAACTGCCATCTCCATACACTCTTCAAAGCCTATCCGCTCTATCTTCCTGGGATTATTTACCACACGCGGGTCCCCTGTCATTATCCCCTTAACATCTTTAAGAAGCTGGCAGGATTGCGCACCCATTGCCCCTGCCAGCGCCACAGCAGAAAGGTCTGAGCCGCCCCTTCCAAGAGTTATGACATCTCCGGCATCCGTAATGGCCTGAAACCCTGTTATCACTGCAACGATTCCTTCGTTCAATGCTTTTTCAACATTTTTGGGATCTATACCGTATATCCTTCCCTCCATGGGAAACCCTTTGGCCTTTATTCCGGCCTGCAAGGCTGTAAAAGACTGCGCCGGAATACCAAATTTCTGTATGGCCAAAGCCAGGAGCGCAACACTTTGCTGCTCACCTGTCGCAAGCAGCTGATCCATTTCCCGCCCGTTGTTGGTGTTTGCAACATCCTTGGCAAGAGCCAGAAGATCATCTGTCATGTTGCCCATCGCTGAAACCACTACTGCTACCCTGTAGCCGCTGTCGCTAACCTTTTTTACTATCTGAGCGACATGTATCATCCTTTCGGGACCTGCAACGGACGAGCCGCCAAATTTTAAAACTGTGAGAGGAAGTGCTGAAGAATCCATCAATTATTCCTCCATACTATCTCTATCGCATCTTTCAGCCCCATGTCAACAGTGACCTGGGGGCCTTGAGCGCTGCTGTCAAGAACAAAGAACTGAGATCTTACACCATGCTCCGTAAATGTCTTGCACATTGTCTCGGCGACCCTTTGCGTAGGTCCGTTGACAAGAGCAATAACAGAAGGTCCTGAGCCGCTTATCGCGACACTAAGGCATTCAGGCAGTTCACGTACCCTGGAAAAAATAACTTCTCCGCCCTTGAAGAGCTTGCTTCTGTACTGCTGGTGCAGCCTGTCATCCATACCCCACTTCAGGTAATCCCATTTGCCTGTTGCCCAGGCGGCAGTAAGTAAAGCAGCTCTTCCAAGATTAAATACTGCGTCTTCAAAGGGGACCTGTTTGGGAAGTGCTTTTCTTGCATCAGACGTTTTTACTCTTTCGTCCGGAACTGCCACTACACAAAGAACTTCAGGGGGAAGAGCAGGAAGGCTGACATACCTCAAATTTTCCCCGTCCCAGCAGCTGACGACCATACCTCCAAGGAAGCAGGGAGCCACATTGTCGGGGTGGCCTTCGATCCGGGTCATCAGCTGCAGCAGCTCAGCTTCGCCGGCTTCATGGCCTGTCAGGTATTTTGCTATCAGAACGCCTGCAACTACAGCCCCGGCAGAACTGCCAAGTCCGCGGCATAAGGGGATGATATTATGACACCAGAGTGAAAATCCCGGGCCTTTGACTCCCCATCTTTCACAGGTAACTTCGTAAGCCCTGACAACAAGGTTCGCGGCCGGATCTGAAAGTTCCTTAGCTCCTTCTCCATGCGCTTCTATGTTGTATTGCTTCTCCGGCAGCAGTTCCATTACCTTGAATATGTTGTAAAGGGAAACCGCCATGCCTATAGTGTCAAAACCGGACCCCAGATTGGCGCTGGTAGCCGGGACTCTCAGTGTTATCAGAGGATTCAACCCTTCATCACCTCCAGAAGTTCTGCAAGTGTGTCACCTATCTCTATCGGTCTTCCAACCTGTGACATGGCTGTATCAGGATCTTTCAGACCATTGCCGGTCAGCACCATTACTACTTTGATGCCCTTTGGGAGCCGTCCGAGTTTTTTAAGTTTTACAAGTCCTGCCAGTGGAGCGCATGATGCGGGTTCTGCAAATATCCCGCCTTTTGATGAAAGGAAATACTGAGCAGAAAGAATCTCTTCATCTGTAACAGAGTTGAATTCCCCGTTTGATTCCTTTACAGCATCTTTGGCCAGGTGTGCGCTTACCGGGTTTCCAATACGTATAGCAGTGGCAATGGTCTCAGGCTCGGGACATGGCTCCCCTGTTACAAGAGGTGCAGCTCCCGCTGCCTGGAAACCCATCATTTTAGGCAGTGCCTTGATTTTTCCGATCTCTTCGTACTGCCTGTAACCTGCCCAGTAGGCGCTTATGTTGCCGGCGTTGCCTACAGGTATGGCATGCCAGTCCGGAGCCGCTCCGAGGTCCTCACAGACTTCCCAGGCGCCGCTCCTCTGTCCCCATAGACGGTAGGGGTTTACCGAATTCACGATGGCATAACCTTTTTCTTCCGCTGCTTCTCTCGCCATTTCAAGCGCCCGGTCAAAATTGCCTTTCACTGCTATTACTTCTGCTCCATACATCAGAGCCTGGGCCAGCTTTCCAAGTGCGACTTTCCCTGCCGGCAAAAGCACGTAACATGGTATCTGTGCTGCTGCAGCGTATGCTGCGGCTGAGGCCGAAGTATTGCCTGTCGAAGCACAGACGAGTGCTTTTGCTCCCGATTCGAGGGCTTTGGCAACTGCCATTACCATTCCCCTGTCTTTGAATGAACCTGACGGATTACAGCCCTCAAGCTTTCCCCAAAGATCGATTTCCAGTTCTCTGCTCATACCCTCAAGATATACCAACGGTGTGTTTCCCTCGCCCAAGGTTATAAGCGGCGTTTTGTCAGTTACTGGAAGAAGGCTTGCGTACTTTTGAATAACTCCCATCTCAATTCCCCCTTAAAATAATAAATACCGCCCCTGTACTTTGACAGGAGGCGGTATATTCCGCGGTTCCACTCCACTTCGGCCAGGTCTGTAAAAGACTTGCCCTCATTAGCGCTGTACAGGGCGCACCCTGATGCCTTATCTGTTTATATGCCAGCTTCGACATCAGCTCAAGGGTGGTTTTCAAAGACAACACAACCGAGATCTTCCAGCGCCGGCAAAGCCGGGATCTCGTCTCTGGGATGCTTTTTGTCCCTTACTATCCCTATCATAGCTGTTCAAAAATTAAGTTGATTGTGAGCGTTTATACATCTACTTAGAATAATTGTCAAGCCATTAGAATCAATGCCATTATATAAATTGTCACCAGAAAAATTTGCACTAAGTTTGACTATCACTGCTAAGAGGGATAAAATTATCCGCATGATAGTGTCCAAGACCTCATTCAGAGCGGATTTGTCTGGAGTTTTACTGTTAAAGCAGGGACAAAGGAGTGAACGATATGACATTTAACATGAAGGAACATGCTGAAAACCTGGGAGTTAAGGCGGTCCTTTCATATCTGGAAGGGGATCCGGAAAAAAATATCCCCAAGGTTGTAAAATGGGTAAAAATGTTTGACAGAAAAGGGATATATTCTGCCGCTTACCCTGTTCTTGAAAAAATTGCCTCTGAACCCCAAAACATATGGTTCCAATTTTTAAAGAGCCTCTATTCAGACATAGACCCAGAAGTGAGAAAAAAGATCTTCACAAATTTTTTACTGCATTCAGCTATCCAAGGATTCAACAAACGCGCAAAAAACGAAGAAAAATACAACTGCAATGTTCCCTGGGCTATACTTATGGACCCGACAAGCGCCTGTAACCTGCACTGCAAAGGCTGCTGGGCCGCTGATTACGGCAGTTCAATGAATCTGAAAAAAGATATATTGGACAAAATAGTCCATGAAGGCAAAGAATTGGGCACATATACATATCTCTTCAGCGGCGGGGAACCACTCATGAGAAAGGATGACCTATTAGATATTTGCAAAGAACATGACGATTGTTTATTTATGGCATTCACAAACGCCACTCTGATAGACCATTCTTTCGCAGATCAAATGCTTAAAGTAAAGAATTTTGTTCCTGCCCTAAGCATAGAGGGTTTTAGAGAAGAAACCGATTTCAGAAGAGGCGAAGGAACATACCTTGCTGTTGAGAATGCCATGAGGGTCCTGAAAGAAAAGAAACTGCCCTTTGGTATATCCTGCTGCTATACAAGCAAAAACTACAAGTCGATAGGGAGTGATCAGTTTTTTGATCACATGATAGAGATGGGGGCAAAATTTGTCTGGCTCTTTACTTATATACCTATAGGCGAGAATGCGGTAATTGACCTGATGACAAACGCAGAACAGCGGGAATTTATGTACAGGCAAGTACGCAGCTTCAGAAAAACAAAGCCCATTTTTACAATGGATTTCTGGAATGACGGAGAATATGTAAACGGCTGCATCGCCGGAGGAAGAAGATATCTTCATATAAACGCAAATGGAGATATTGAGCCCTGTGCATTCATACACTATTCAGACTCTAATATCCGTAATAAAACACTGTTAGAAACTTATACGTCGCCTTTGTTTATGCAATACAGGCAAAATCAGCCATTTAACAAAAACCATCTGCGTCCCTGTCCCCTTCTGGACAATCCCGAACGTTTAAGGATGATGGTTGAATTATCAGGTGCTGAGTCAACATATCCAGATAAACCCGAAGATGTCATAAGTTTAACTTCCAAATGCATGGACCGCTCAAAGCTCTGGGCTCCTGTCGCGGATAAACTCTGGGCTGAAAACATGGGGCATAAAAAATAGGGAGTGCCTGTCTATATAAAAATACGTACACGCGCCTGTTTTCAAAGAGCAAAATCAACGTTCAATTAACAAGTTCAATCAACATGCGTTTTTTACGTACATTATTAATTGATATTTATAACTCTTTCTGCTAGAATGCTCTCCGCACAGGAGTATTTTGAGTAGGTGGTGTTTAATCACATGGCAGCAGCAAAGGCATACGATGACAAAGTAATCATGACACGCGAAGGGTACGACAAACTCAAAGCAGAGCTTATAGCACTGCGCGGAGACGGAAGAGCCGAGATAGCCGCCAAACTTGAAGAAGCGAGAGGATTCGGCGACCTCAGCGAAAACGCGGAATATCACGCAGCTAAGGAAGAACAGGAGAAACTTGAGAACAGGGTACTCTGGCTTGATTACCAGCTGGGTAAAGCCAAGATAGTTGACGCAGAGGATGTTGACACAAGCTCAGTAAGCCTTGGAACAACAGTCACTCTAAAAGATCTGGATCTCAAAAAAACTCTTATTTATACCCTTGTAGGAACTGAAGAAGCTGACATAAAAGAAAACAGGATTTCTGCCGCAAGCCCGGTCGGAATGGCGATAACCGGCAAAAAGATCAATGACGAGGTCATGGTCCGAACTCCCCGCGGTATAAGACATTTAAAAATAATGAAAATCAGGCTTAAATAAAGCCTGATTTTTTTATTTTTATGTTTAGGTTACAATTATTTAATGTTCAGCAAAAAGCTGAACATTAAATAATTCTTCTTAGAACCTTCTTTCAATACGGAAAGACACTTTTATCACGCTTTCAAGAAAATCTCCGAACTCCAGACCATAGGCTCTTGCTGACTTTGGAACAAGGCTGGTGGCTGTCATTCCGGGAGCGGTATTGACCTCCAGCAAATACGGTTCCCCTTCGTCAGTGACTCTAAGGTCTACCCTGCTGTAAGACCTGCACCCGAGGCTTTTATGAGCAAGGACGGACAAGTCACCGATCTTCCTTGATGCTTCTTCTGAAAAATCCGCAGGACATATATATTCTGTACAGCCACTTGTGTATTTATTTTTGTAGTCATAAAAACCTACGTGAGGCCTGATATCTATTGCAGGAAGCGCTATAACGTCTCCGTTCTCTTTTTCCCATACCGGTACAGTTATTTCCCTGCCTGGGATATACTGTTCGACAAGGGCTTTGTCTTCGTTTCTATACGCTTTCCAGCAATTATTTATGCCTTCACTCAGTTCATCTGATGTTTTTGCCAGTGTGACACCTACAGTACTTCCTCCGCTGTTGGGCTTTACGACCAATGTCCCGTACATGTCCAGCATCTCTTCCTCACGGATGCCGGCCGGATTTCCTTTGTGGATTATGCTTCCTGCAGGCATTGGAAGGTCATCGACAGAAAAGAGCAGTTTTGCGACTGTCTTGTCCAGTGCAAACATACATGCTTCAGGACCTGAACCGGTATACGGGATACCATAGGCATCAAGACATGTCTGAAAACGCCCGTCCTCTCCCCAGTCTCCATGGAGCGCGATGAACACACCATCCGCATTGAAAGTATGCCATTTCTCAACGAATTCCTTTGGAGAGAGAACATCATCCAATACTACTGAATGACCTTTCTGCATCAGTGCCTCGTAAATCGCTCTGCCTGAGTTCAGCGATACCTCCCGTTCTGGGCTTGTTCCGCCGCATGCAACGACTATCCTCATGTCCATCATATCCTTTTTAAATCAAATCATATTATCTAAAAACCAGCTTTTGTTGCTTCAGTATTAGTCTCTGATTCTATCCCTATTTTATATTCAGGATAAGCGTTTATATAGAAAAACACCCCTCCGGTCAATTCGTCGCCGGCTTTATTGTCTTTCACCCACAGATGCCATGTTATGCAGTGCTTATTATAATTTACCGAATAACGCATGGAAGCTATTTCCTGTGTAATGTTATCATAGGCGGCAGTTACCGAGAAAGTCCATTTTTCCCATGATTCCCCAAAGGGCAGCGGGATAGAGACTGTCTGATAAATGTTTTCATTGTCCGCATATCTGTCCCAGGCAAGCGGCGATGTCCCTTCAGCCCAACGTCTAAAGTATTGTGTATTAAAATTGACTTCACCTAAATTCCATGTCACACCAAACCATCCATCGATAAGATCCTGTGTCTGATCGCCACCCTCATAAGTATGATATACATACCTTGCCCCATAATATGGTTTAAAGAAAAACTCTCCGACGTCTGGAGCACCGGTCAATTCCGTTCCTAAAACAATTCTTTCTGTCCACGGCTGAACAGTATCCAGGTTGTCCTGATAGCGTCCATAAATACCGAAAAATCTAATACTAGCACCATTTGAAGCTTTTCCAAACCATGGTGAATACACACCAAACTCAGGATCACTCCAGACATTGTACCTCTGTTCCAGCCCCGGTCTCATCTCTGTTTCTATCAGTTCCCTCTGGCTTTCAACTAT
The DNA here is from genome assembly GCA_963682045.1 of Synergistaceae bacterium. Taxonomy (GTDB): domain Bacteria; phylum Synergistota; class Synergistia; order Synergistales; family Synergistaceae; genus Caenicola. Next base: position 2,226,100 of record OY821326.1, on the reverse strand, counting down.
TCTCGCTCTCCAGCCATTTGGAGCATTGTATTCCAGACCCCATTTCGGGCGCCACATAATATCTTTGTCATCCGTGTTATAAAGACGTTTTGATTCAAAAAACACAGAAAGTCCCTGGAGGATCTCCTTTCTATAACTTAGCCTTGCCTCCCAGAGGGAGTCTGACCAGTATATAGCGTTGACATTCAATTCTCCAAAATTTCCTAATTCAATGTATCCTTTAAGCCCACCGCCCATACCTTTATTAGAATCATATGAGAAATAAGGAAGAAGACTTTGCTCTTTCGGTCCCAGTTTTGCCACGTAATCAAATGGGTAGGTAAATATGCACTTTTCTCCGATATAGATCCTAGGGCGCCTTATTATAATTTTTTTGTTGGGTATTATTACAACTTTCTTGGATTTAAGCCTGTAATGGGGTTTTTCAAAATCACAGGTCGTCGTCGTCACGTTCAGCCATTCTGTTATCTGCTCATCTTCCGCATCCTTTTTGTTCTTTTTGGGGCGTGATTTGAGAACACCAAATTTTACAGCATCATCCATGGGCATTACTTTGACATCACCACCATGCAAGTAAAGCGCGTCCATCTTGCCTGAAGCATCAGTTAGGACGCCCTTTCTTGTTTCAAGGCTGTAAGTCAGGTGCTCTCCTGTCAGTTTGTCCGGTCCTGAAAAAAGCGTTACCTTTCCCCTTCGATCAGAAAAAGCCTCCACAAGCTGATTGTTGCTGTTGTATTCAACATGAGGCGCAAACATCCTCATGGTTTTATTTCGCACCTTAACGTTTCCGTCCGCTGTAGCTATTCCTGTGTTCTCCTGATATACCACGCTGTCAGCGTCGATATTGACCTCATCAGGAGTTTCTTCAGCAGAAAGAGGTGTGAGAAGAAATGCACATATAAAGACGAAGCCAAGCAAAATGACCTTTATTGGTCCGCCAATAAATATTTTATTCATTCTTTCCAAGTTATTACTCCCCCACCTGATACTATGCATTCTCCGCTTTTTGTATCGTAGGTACCCTCTTTACCTTCAACTGTGACCTTTCCATCCGTTATCAGCACGCCCTTGAAAAACCTCCACAGTTCTTTGGCTGCTTCAAATTCGACTCTGCCTGCCTTAAGGTTATAAACATTATCTTTTTCTGTCATGACAGCATCTGCGCTTGTCATTTCGATATCGTTGTTGGCTCTTGTGAATACGCCTTTATTGGCATTGATCCTGGTGATCTTGTCACCACTTTCAGCGATAGTTATATCAAGCGACTCCCCGTAAAAGAGTCCATCCCTGTGTTCTACCCTCGGAGAGATCAGTTTCCACTGCGCTCCGTTGATCTCCCTTTCTATCTCGATATTTTCAACAATAATATCCGGCAGGGGAATGTCGCCTGCCCTGTTGGCAAGGTTAAGATCTCTCCATAAAAAGACCACAATCACAGCGATAAAAAACAACGCTGCGATCATGTATGCCTTTTTACGGGATATTTTTTTTACTGACAATTCGATATTATTCCAATCGAAAATATTACGGATTTATCTGTGATCCGGTGCCCTGAGGAGATGTCATATCCCCGGAAACAGCCATAGAGGATATCTGACTTGGTATCATATATCCGTGGACAGTTGCCGCAGATGTTGTCTCAACATAGAACAAAGTACCCTCTTTCAGGTGGTTGTCCGAGCCCCTTACGAGGAAACCACCGGCAAGGCCAAGAGGGCCAAGAAGGACTGCACCTGCAAAACTTGCGCCTACGGCTCCATAAGTCGCAGCATCAGCTTCCATGGCTTTTTTCGCTGCTTCCCCCATTGCTACAGTAACTGAGTTGGGGCCTATGACTTCAAGTGCATCGAAGGCCATTTCAATTTCCGATGGCCGTCCGAAGCTGCGCGGAGGCTTGACCTTGGTTATGTGGGCAAAAATCCTGCTGCCTCTGGGAGCTACGAGATTCTTGTTTATCACGATCTCTTCTACCAGTTTCAAAACAACCTTGTCATCGACCTTTACATTTTTCACCGTGAGTGTCTGAGAAAGTGATGTCTTTACGACAGTTGCGGCAGGCATCTCTACCGGAGTCGCGAGAACTCCCTCAGGAAGAAGCTTGGTTATAATCCTCTCTGTTCTCGAAGCCAGGGCGCCGCCCTGAACTGTTCCTTCAACGACTGCTTCCAGAGTATCGATCCTTCGTCCCAGTGACCATTCCGGATGTATTTGCTGAGTCACAGCCCATTCTGCAACAGAGAGCTTGAAAAGGAGCGATGGCTGAGTTGTTGTCCCCTTCTCCAAGAAATCCAGCATAGCAGTCTGGCGTTCCGTCAGACTTCCGGGAAGCTCTCTCCCGAAGACTTCTTTTTCAGCTGTGTTAAGTCTGGAAAGAAGTCCTCCTCCCTGAGGCGAACCATAAACTATCGTCTCTATCCTCTCGAGTGTTTGAAAGGCAGGACCTCCGTCAACAGCCACATCTGATGCAGATGAGACTGTAACCGAGGCAAAGGCTGTAAGAATTACTGCCGTCAGCATCAACATATTTTTCAACTTCATAATCGTTTCCTCCTTTCAATTTTTCACTTTAGAATTTTTTACAGCTGCTGCAATGAAATCCAGGAATAATGGATGGGGTTTTACCGGACGTGATAGAAACTCTGGATGGAACTGAACTCCCAGCATCCATGGGTGACATGTATTTTCCATTATTTCTACCTGTCCTCCTGAAGGACATATCCCGGCTACTATCATCCCGGCCTTTTCAAAGAGTTCAATATATTGATTGTTAAATTCGAAGCGATGCCTATGTCGCTCGCTTATTATCTCTGCACCATATATTGAAAAGGATTTCGTATCCTTCTTAAGTTCACACGGGTACGCTCCCAGCCTTGATGTTCCTCCAATGTCAGCTATGTTTTTTTGGCCCTCCATGTAGTGGATAACAGGGTGAGGCGTCATTTCGTTCATCTCAAGACTGTTTGCTCCTGAAAGTCCGAGGACGTTTCTGGCAAATTCTATAACAGCAACCTGCATCCCAAGGCAAAGGCCAAAGTACGGGACTTTGTTCTCCCTTGCATATTTCGCCGCTGCTATCTTTCCTTCTACTCCCCTCTGACCAAATCCTCCCGGTACAAGGATCGCATCCGCTTTGGACAGAATTTCTTCCGGGGTCCCATTTTCAAGATCCTCTGCTTCGACAGGCATTACCTGCACTTTCACTCCATTAGCTATACCTGCATGTGCAAGGGCTTCGTTCACGCTTAGATAGGCGTCCTTGATTTCTGTGTATTTGCCGACAAGGGCAACCGTAACCTCACCTTTCAGGTTGTCATATTTCTCCAGGAATGAATTCCAGTCTTCCATGTCAGGCTTAACATCTGAGTTCAAGCCTAATTTTCTCAATGCGATTGTGTCAAATTCCTGTTTGTGCAGTATGGAAGGTATGCGATAGATGGAATCTGCATCTATGGCTTCAAATACACAATCTGGCATTACACTGCAGAAAAGTCCGATCTTCTCTCTAAGATCTCTTCCAACCGGGTACTGTGAACGACATACAATAAGATCAGGTTGGATGCCTATGCGTCTCAGTTCGTTGACGCTGTGCTGTGTCGGTTTTGTCTTTAATTCACCGGATGCGGCTATGTACGGGACAAGCGTTACATGGCAATAGAGTATATTTTCTCTTCCTATCCTGCCTGCGAGCTGCCTGATCGCTTCAAGGAAGGGAAGTCCTTCTATATCTCCCACTGTTCCGCCGATTTCAGCTATTACAACATCTTTGTCTTCGCCTACTCTCAGTATCCTGTCCTGTATCTCATTTGTTATGTGAGGGATGACCTGGACCGTTGCCCCATTGTATCCGCCGCTTCTTTCCCTCTGTATTACAGCGGAATAGACCTTACCGGTTGTGCAGCTGTTTTCTCCGGTAATAGCCTCATCGATAAAGCGCTCATAATGCCCAAGGTCAAGGTCTGTTTCCGCTCCGTCCCAGGTAACAAAAACTTCGCCGTGCTGGAACGGGCTCATTGCACCGGCATCTACATTTATGTAAGGATCCATCTTTATGATACTGACCCGGTAGCCCCGTCTCTTAAGCAAAACGCCAAGAGATGCGGCGGTTATTCCCTTACCTAATGAAGAAACAACTCCGCCAGTAACAAAAACATACTTTGTCATTTAAAACGCCCCTTTAATGTCGCAGTTTAACAATAAAATTACCTTAAGTATCTTAGTGGGTTCTGCGGAGTGCCATTCCTGCGCACCTCGAAATGGAGGTGATTGCCCGTAGACCTTCCGGTGCTGCCGATTCTTGCTATCTGCTGTCCTGACCTTACAGTCGCACCATTCCTTACAAGAAGGCTGCTGCAGTGTCCGTAAAGGGTAGACATCCCTCCTGGATGAGAAATAACTATCGTTTTTCCGTATCCGCCCATCCAACCGGAGTGTACAACTCTTCCATCTCCTGCTGCCACAATGCCTCTACCTCTTGGTGCCCTGATATCCAGCCCTGAGTGGAAAACCCTCCTGCGCCCAAAGGGGCTGCGGCGCCATCCAAATACACTGGATATCTTGCCCATGACCGGCCACCGGAACTTTCTGGACGATGCGGTAATAGTCGACCGGGCAGATCTGGAGCTGGTTCCTACCGCAGATGCGGTTACTGCGGCAAATTTGGCGCCGGGAAGGAATATTTCGCTTCCGATCTTGAGCTGCGTTTCGTCGCTCATCAGGTTTGCCACATAGACAGCCTGTTTGTAAGAACCATATTTATCGGCCAGTCTGGCAACGCTATCATTTTTAGCTACCTTGACAAATATACCGTCCTGGTTTGGGATCCTGAGCACTGTACCAAGTTTTAGGTGGTTGATGTTCGGTATTTTGTTGGAGCCTATTATGGTATCCAGGTCAAGATCAAATTTATTTGCGATCGTCCAGAGAGAATCTCCATCTTTGACTACATACTCAGTCAAGGCAAGAGGCTTGCCTCTTTTTTCAAGATCTATCTCATACTTTTTAAGTTTATTGACGTAAGCAAGCGTCAGAGGAACAGAATCAGTCCCGTCAGGAATATAAAGAATATCCGTATACTTTGGTTTTTCGTTTGGTTTGAGGCCGTTCGCACGTCTGATATCCTCAGCTTTTACTCCGTACTCCTTTGCCACGGAATCAATGGTATCCCCCTGGTCCAGTATGACTTCCTGCCAGCATATGTCACCTATCAGAGCCTTTTTGTCCTCACTGAGAATCAGTCCGTCGCCTCTTGAGAGCACTCCGTATAGTTTAAGTTCTTCTGTGGTAAGTGTGGGGATGCTTGGAAGGGGTCCAATCCCTATTGGGATTACCTCTGTTTCGGGCTCCGGAGATTCAGCTGAGGAGCTGACAGCTGACAGATCAGAGACATCAACCATTAAAAACCCTCTGTTGTCGACTGTTTTTTCAGATATGTCCGGCATGTCCATCCCTATCCAGTACATACCTGTTCTCTCAGCTGCCATTGCGGACAGGATCACAGATGCCGACAGCGCCGCAATGATAAACAGGCCGAAGTATATCGTTTTTCTTTTATTCAATTTAATCAAGGTAAACCTCGACATCCTTCAGTCACTCCACACATCATCCGTTCTCACTGACTTTAGCATTTAGTGAACAGCTCAGCCTGCCTTTATTGTAGCAAGAAATTCGCGATTATTCACCGTGTTGCGTAATTTATCCAAAATAAGATTCAGCACTTCTGCTTCATCCATATTAGTTATTTTCCTTCTCAGCGCCCAAATGCGCTGGAGGTCATCTTCAGGAACCAGCAGCTCCTCTTTTCTTGTGCCTGATTTAGTTATGTCCAGAGCCGGGAATATTCGCTGTTCTGATATCTTTCGTGATAAATGTACTTCCATGTTCCCGGTTCCTTTGAATTCTTCGTATATGACATCATCCATCCTGCTGCCGGTTTCAACAAGTGCCGTTCCTATTATAGTGAGACTTCCGCCAAACTCAATATTTCTTGCAGCTCCGAAGAATTTTTTAGGGAAATAGAGAGCAGCTGGATCCATACCGCCGGAAAGTGTCCTTCCCGAAGGAGGAACGATGAGGTTTGATGCCCTTGCCAGCCTGGTTATCGAATCAAGCAGCAAAACTACATCCTTGGATACTTCGACCAGCCTTTTTGCTTTTTCAAGCGCAAGTGCTGCTACACGCATATGCTCTTCTGCCGGTCTGTCGAAGGTGGAGGCGATGATCTCTCCATCGACGGAACGCGCCATGTCTGTTACTTCTTCCGGTCTTTCGTCAATCAGAAGTACCATTAGGATAACTTCAGGATGGTTAGTTGTGATAGCATTAGCTATATTTTTCAGGAGGGTCGTTTTTCCTGCTTTCGGAGGAGAGACTATGAGAGCCCTCTGTCCTTTGCCTATCGGGGCAAAAAGGTCTACCATCCGGGTAGAAACGACTTTTCTGTCTGTCTCCAGATTTAATTTTTCATCAGGGAATATTGGAGTGAGTGATTCGAATTGGGGTCTTTTTCTTGCAGCTTCCGGATCTGTAAAATTAACATTTTCCACTCTCAGAAGAGCCTCATAATGTTCCTGTTCCTTGGGCGGGCGAATTATTCCCCAGACTACATCTCCGTTCCTCAGTCCAAATCTGCGGATCTGTGAGGCAGAGACATATATGTCATTGCTGCTAGGAAGCAGTCCGGATGGCCTGAGGAAACCATACCCTTCAGAGAGGCACTCAAGTGTTCCTCCGTTGAACCTGTATCCCATTGTTTCAGCCTGAGTCTTAAGTATGTCTACTATAAGGTCGTCTTTACGCCTGGCCGATATTGAAGTAACGCCTATCTCTTTCGCAATCTTTCTCAGTTCAGCCAGTGTTTGCTGTGCCAGAAAATTGAACCCCAATTTGGGATGGGTATGCTTGTGCTGCTTACCATATCCATTGCCATTGTTATTGACATTCTGCTCTTTGTTTGCCTCCGTAATTACAGCAGATACAGCTTCAGGGACAACTTCAGGAAGCGAGGCTTCCTTTAAAATACCATTGACATCTGCAGCAGATGTCACCTCATTCACTGGTTCAGATGCAATAACATCGTTTTCTGTTTCATTCGGCTGGATCGACTCTTTCTCTTTTTTTACTGTGGAAGAGCTTTTAGTCCTTGTTGTTTTCTTCTTTGGTTCTTCTGTAGTTTCACTTTTTTTTCTTGGCAACTTCTCTGACCTCCCGGTCTAGTGTCATTTTCTTCTTACTATTTCGAATTTGATGTCCGACCATACTTTTGCAGGCGTGGAAACAGTAACTCTATACGAACCTACCGGGAGAGGAGTGCCCTCTTCCCTTAAAAGATAAAACGCTCTTACCCCGTCTTTAGTCATAAGCTTAAGCGGTTCCGAAAGGACCAGTTCCTTGCCGTAATACCATGAAACCTCCAGATGGCTGCCTTCACGTGCAGAAGAATACTTCAGCCACAAACATATCTGACTAGAACCGTAGGGGATGCTGTTGCCGATCAGCAGAGGCTCGCGTTTATCTCCAAGTTCCTGGCAGATAACTGCTTCTTCGACCTTAAAGAAACTTGAGAACGGACCGACTTTTAAGCTCCATGTCACCAGCAAAAGCAGGAGAATCACACTGAAACCGAGAAGGACAAACGGTCTCTTCGCTGACATATCCGTATTGATACTTTTCATGCAGTACCACCAATCTCTAACCTAGCATTTTACCATGAGTATCTAAAAAAACAAAAATCATGAACTATGTTTATTCCATATTTCGTATAGCTCTGAAATAATTGCTTCGTGCACGTCAATCTCAAAACCGTCCACAGTAAGTTCTGATTTTTTGCTTATACCATCCACTGCTTTTTTCTCGATAAGGGCTTCAAGCATGGACCGCTCATCATTCTTGCATGGACCGAGCCATTCTCTCCAAATATATGAAAGAGCAGTACTGAGTGCGTAACAGCCCCAGTTGCTGACATCTACAGGTATGGCTACATCTGTGCGTATGACTGAAAGACACTTTCTGAAATCAGGCCTGATATTACATATTTCTGTGACGAAGTTGCCCATCCCGACTTCATTTCCTCCGTCACCTATCCCTACGGTAAAAATATTTTTGCGCGAACAGAGGACTGAGATCCAGTCCAGCGAAGGTGTCCAGGCAGAAATATCCTCGCTTCTCATATTGTAAAATTTACCGTCAGCGGCACGTCCCAGACGTTCTGTGAATACCACGGCATCAGGAGAAAAAGAATCAAGTTTATCAAAGCGGTCAACTGCTATCACCTTTTCTTCAGGAAAACCGGCCGCAGCTGCACATGCCCTAATCGCATCCACACAAAGGCCGTCTGTCCAGATCTCAGTTTCAGCACCATGCTTCCAAAAAGTCCTTGCCAGAGCAACTGCTCCTCCGGGTCCATCGGTTTCAGGTGCTCCTGAAGAGGGAACGAAAAAACCCGAAACCACAGCGACCCTGGAGACATCAGCCAGAACTTCAGCGGCTTTTTGCAGATAGATGTGTTTGCACAGAATTGAGATACCTCTTTTGCCTTTATCTGAAGCAACGATATTGACCAGTTCTTCTGCAAATCCTGACGGTAATCTGTATTTTTCCATTTAATCGTCTCTAAATGCTGAGTATCTCAACAAGTCTTAGCATATCAGCGTCCAGGGCTCTTTTTGTTTCCCATGCGGTTTTGATATCAGAGGAAACAATATTGCCGTTTACCCTTCCGACCATCATCCCCCGTCCTCCTTTAATAAGGAGTTCTACTGCAGCGGCACCCAGCCTTGAAGCAAGTACGGTGTCAAAACATGATGGAGCTCCTCCTCTTTGCAGGTGTCCAAGTACAACTATCCTGGGGTCATAGCCCCCCTGTCCCTGCAGTTTTTCTGCAAGTTCAGAAGCTGACATTACTCCCTCTGCTAAGACAATAATAGAGTGAGTTTTACCTCTCTCTTTTGCGTAGCTCAATTTTTGCGATATAGCCTCAATATCAGGAGCAATCTCCGGCACAAGGACAAATTCCGCTCCGCAGGCAACCCCCGTCTCCAGGGCCAGAAAACCTGAGTTTCGCCCCATGACCTCGACAATAAACATCCTGTCATGGCTGGATGCCGTATCACGCAGCTTGCTTATGCATTCCAGAGCTGTGTTGCAAGCCGTATCAAAACCGATAGTGCAATCTGTGCCAGCTATATCATTGTCTATGGTCCCCGGTATCCCTACAACAGTCACTCCCCTGCTGTGCAGCTCATTTGCCCCGCGGAAAGAACCATCACCGCCAATAACTACCAGAGCCTCTATATCATTTTCTTTAAGTTTTGAAACTCCTGCGTTGACTCCTTCGGGCCTAAAAAATTCAGGACACCTTGCTGTTCTCAGAATCGTCCCTCCATGCAGGAGTATCCCGCCTACAGAGCTCCTTGTCATAGGAACAAGATCACCCTCCAACAGCCCTTCATACCCTCTCCTTATCCCAACAACATCAAGCCCGTTGTAGAGAGCAGTACGTGTTACCGCCCTTATCGCCGCATTCATGCCCGGAGAATCTCCTCCACTTGTCAGAACACCTATCCTTTTCAACATGCTTAAGCCTCCCTGTTAAACCTGATCATACAATATTTGTTTGCGACCAGGCTCTGTTTGTATTGATCCACTATCCACAATATAAAGAAACCTATTGTTTCACCCATGAAGCCTCATTGTCCTGTGAAGGTACCCTTCTTGACCACACTAATACAGAACATACCTTTCCCGCAGCCTTTTCCACTGCTGATATCGCTGCACGCAGAGTGTTTCCTGTAGTGTATACATCATCGACCAGCACAACTGAACGTCCTTCAAGGCTTTCTGATCCCATAGCGTCTGCCGGCATCATATGCCTTGATGAGCTCGTCTTTCCCGCCTGAGGAAGGATATCATTCTTCCAGAAAAGTTTTTTATCGTCAGCAGGTATATTCCATACCTGAGAAATACCTTCAGCCAGCAGTAATGACTGATTATATTCCCTCCTGCCGGATCTGTGTAAAGGTACAGGTATAAGGATGTCTGCATCTTTATCAATAGAGGTTTCACCCATAAGCCTGCCCATTGATATACCCAGAGAACGTGAATTCCTGTATTTCAAGTTCAGCAAAAGTTCACGAGAAATGCCTTCGTGAAGTGAAAGCGCATGACAAGGGACTGAACCGCTGCAGCACTCAAGACCGTAAGGAGCGCCGCATTTAGCACAAAACGAAGGCAGCGGAGAAACAACTGACCTCATGCAGCCATCACAGCATGATATTCCGATCCTGCCGCAGACAGGACATGTTTCAGGCCATAAAAAATGAAAAAGAGAATGTATGAGATCATCAGTCATAAAATTAAAGAAAGAACACCGCGAGGATGTCAAAGAAATACCTTTTCGTTGATCCTGCGGTGCCCTGATAAACAAATCCTGCCCTATACAGCAGCTGCTTTTTTGAGTATCTCTGCCTTGTCAGTGCGTTCCCATGTGGGGATCGGATCAAGATCTACACGGCCCATGTGGCCGTATGCAGCCAATCTTTTGTAACACGGTTTGCGAAGTTCAAGATCTCTTATTATTGCCGCGGGGCGAAAATCAAAGTACTCCCTAATAAGCTCTGTTATCTTCTGGTCAGGGATGATTCCCGTACCAAAAGTTTCTACCATTATCGAGACAGGTTTTGCTACGCCTATAGCATAAGCGACCTGTATCTGGCAGGCTGCGGCAAGTCCGGCAGCAACAACATTTTTGGCTACATATCTGGCCATGTAGGCACCGGATCTGTCGACCTTGGTCGGGTCTTTTCCAGAGAAGGCACCTCCGCCGTGGGGAACAGCGCCCCCATATGTATCTACAATTATCTTTCTTCCTGTGAGACCGCTGTCTGCCTGTGGTCCTCCCATGACAAAACGCCCTGTCGGGTTAATAAGTATCCTTGGTTTCTTTTCTATCAAAGACTCCGGAATTACCGGAGCTATCACGTATTTTTCCACATCTTCGGCTATCTGCTGCTGTTCTACCGCAGGATGGTGCTGTGTGCTTATGACTATCGTGTCAACACGCACAGGTTTGCCGTCTACATATTCTACTGTTACCTGGGCCTTTCCGTCCGGGCGAAGGTAGGGTATCGTCTTGTTCTTCCTGACCTCAGCAAGTTTACGTGTGAGTTTATGGGCAAGTGAGATAGGCATGGGCATCAGTTCCTCTGTCTCATCGCATGCATAACCGACCATCAGTCCCTGGTCTCCTGCCCCTATCTTGTCAATTTCATCTTCGGAGAGGTCTCTGGCCTCTAGTGCCTTGTCCACCCCCTGTTTGATATCCGAAGATTGCTCATCTATAGCTGTTATAACTGCACATGTGTCACCGTCAAAACCGTACTTCGCCCTGGTATAGCCTACTTGCTTCACAGTGTCCCTTGTGATCTTTGGAATGTCGACATAACAGCTTGTTGTTATCTCCCCTGCTACTACTACAAGTCCTGTGCTGACAAGGGTCTCACATGCGACTCTTCCCATTGGGTCTTCCTTGAGGATAGCGTCCAGTACCGCATCTGATATTTGATCTGCGAGTTTGTCAGGGTGCCCCTCAGTCACTGATTCTGACGTGATAAGATACCTTTCTTTGCTCATTTCAAACACCTCCGTTTATATTTGCAGCTGATTTTCAGCGTGCCATCGTTAAAATATTATTGCCAAACGTTCTTTTTGACCAGAGTCGGCGTTTTGGTGCCATTTAACTGGTTTTCAGGAATATTCTATCGGCCTTCTCTGCATGATCAGGAGTCCGTCTCTCGTTTCAAACCCCAATTTGCACATGAAGTCTATAAGTTCGCTCGTGTAGGTCACTATCAGGGGTACCGGTTTTATGACCGGATGGTTGAGAGCGTAGCGAAGCAGACTTGAGCCCAGTCCTTTGCCCTGGTGGTCAGGGTGGACAAGGATATCCCAGAGAGATCCCCTGTATACAAAATCTGTGATGATACGGCAGAAAGCAACAAGTTTGCCATTATATCTGACAGAAAAACACATACTCGTTCCCTCAAGCATCTTTTCGATCTGTTCAAGAGAGCGGCTCCTGCCCCAGCGTGTAAACCTGTACAGATCCTGGAGCTCTTCAGGCGTTATCGCGAGCTTGCTGTCGTAATAATAATAGCCCTGGCAGATATTATCGCTGTTTTCAAAATTTTGTTTCATCCATATCATCCTCTGTTTCTACTTCATCATAGCTGCAGCCTTCTCCGTTTTCCTGGCAGGAGGCAGGTTTCTCCTGCACATTACCGGCAAGAGCAAGGCCTCCTATGATCTTTCGAAGATCTCCGCGCCTGGCATCCTTGCTTATGGTCAACTCCATCACTTGTCCGGCACCGCACTTTGAACAGGTCCAAACAGCCCGCGCAATACCGTCCGGACCCGGAGAACCCGCAAGGACCTTAACTTCACCGCATTTTTGGCAAGCTACTATAAGCATATGATAAACCTCTTTTCATCAGGCTTGAAAGGACCTGAAAACAGAAAGATGATCCTGCAGGCATTCATAATTAATTGAACATATCAAAATAATGACTTTAATTTGTTTTGAATCTAATCTTTACAGGACCTTCAGTGTAAATATCCTGTGCAGCAAAAATCCTGAGTCTTACATCGGATTTGGAGTTGGTAATAGCTTCTAGGACTTGCATAAATTCAGCCGTGTCAATCGAGCCGACATTACCGCTCAAAGGGTCTCTAAGGACTCCGTCTCTGGCTGCCCTCGAATTAACGTCCCTGAGCATAATAAACAATGTCTCTTCCACGTCTTCCCTGGAAGAGCTTTTTTTTATATTCTTCTCTGCAAGCATATCCCCGGAATTAAATATAACTTTGGTATTGTACGTCTCCAACTCCGCCATTACAGGCTCTCCCTCAACAGCATTGGAAAGTGCAGTGAGCCTCAGCAGATAGCGCCCGGGGGTTTTAGAAATGATAGACTTTGCCCTGTCTATTGAGCTTTTATCGACCAAGGGCCTTTTAATAAAATCAGGCTTGGTTCCGAAACGGTAAGCGAGAAGAGCCTGAGTCTCTCCTATGAGTCTGTCTACAGCCTGATCGATCTGGTGCACGGTTGATTCCGGCCCACTTATTACTCCCTGCGCCAGTTTTTCTCCTGTCAAAGCTGCTATCCTGCCCTCTCTGAGACGCTGGATATCTGCTTTGAGCTTTTCTGCTTCTTGTTTAAGGGCGGCAACCGAAGTCTCAAGTTTTTTACTTTCCTGCTCCAGAATAGCTTTTTCTTCTAAAAGTATCTCTTGTTCTTCTTCTGTTTTATCCTTTATTACTGTCATTTTTCCCAGTTCAGATCTAGCTTCATTAAGGCTTTTAGTACCCGCTGAAAGCTTTTCCTCAAGAGCATGAAGCTCATCCTGCTTTTCGATAACGTCTCCCTTGCTCCTAAAGAGCTCTATTTCCATACCCTGAAGATTGGTTCTGTTTTGCTGGAGCTCGGCAGTTAAGGTCGTTATCTGGTTTTGTACATAATTCATGCTGAAAAGGGCTGTCCTTACGGGTTCAGAGGCAACACTGATCACAAGGAGCGTGAACAATGCGATGCCGATCCCTGTAATTACAGAAATTATTCTAGACGTATATTTAGGGCGAAGTTTTAAAAATGTCACCCGTTTTTTGCCAAGCTTCATTCCAATTATGTCACCGGCCCACGCAACAACAGCACTGACAATTGCCAGTGTTCCAAGCAGGCTCCAATTCACTTCTCTGAAGAGTTCAAACAATGACTTCTCTCCCCCAGGACACGATTATTTATCGCATATAAAACTATCACGAATACTGACATTATAGCAGGATAATTCTACCTGTTTTATAAAAATATATTAAAAGGACAAAAAATTAAATGGTCCGGCTGATGCCGGACCATTTTCATTCAAAGCAATGCCCTCTGGACGGTTTGCTTAATTACTTTTTGAAAACAGCCTTTGCAGCCTTGCGTGAAATTTCGATACCTTTTTCGAGGTCTGCGATCGGCACATTAAGGGCCGGGCGGAACCGTACTGTATTGCTGCCGCATCCGAGGATGAGCATTTTGTTTGAGTGGCACTCCTTGAGGAACTTATCACGAAGCTCCGGTGAGCAAATGTCGTATGCACACATGAGTCCCTTGCCTCTTACGTTCCTGATAAATTCAGGGAACTCTGACTGAAGTTCATTGAGTCCTTTGATGAGTGCCGGGCCTGCAACATTACTTACATAGTCGAGGACTTTCTCTTCACGGTAGATCTCAAGGTACTTAGCTGAACGTACCATGTCTACCGTGTTGCCGCCCCATGTTGAATTGATACGGCTTGAAACTGTGAAGCAGTTCTTTTCCACTTCATCTACCCTGGGACCTGCTACGAGTCCACAGACCTGAGCCTTCTTGCCAAATGAGAAGATGTCCGGTTTGACGGGTGCGTGATGCTCCCATGCCCACATCTTACCTGTGATGCCCATTCCGCACTGGACTTCATCGAAAATAAGCATGATGTCAGATTCATCGCAGATCTGGCGCAGCTGCTGATAGTACTCTGTGCGGAAATGGTTGTCTCCGCCTTCACCCTGGATCGTCTCAATAATTATAGCAGCAATACCGTTCGGATCGCTTGCAATAGCCTGTTTGATCTGCTTCAATGACTGCGCTTCCAGCCACTCAACTTCTCCGATATGATTTTCAAGCGGGAATGTAATCTTTGGGTTGAGTACACGCGGCCAATCCGTAAATTTGGCAAAACGCTGATGTTTATTGGGGTCGTTAGTGTTCGTTACAGAGAGTGTGTAACCGCTGCGACCGTGGAACGCTTCATTGAAGTGCATTATCTTAGTTCCCACTTTGCCGTCATAAGCTTCACCCTTTGTAATTTTTCCAGCGGCAAGAAGCTTGCTGACTTTCCAGTCCATGGCAACTTTAAAGGTATTCTCTACAGCCAGTGTTCCATAGTCAATGAAGAAGGTGTGATTGAATCCTTCAGGTACTGCTACCTCTCCGAACATTTTTACAAATTCAGCCATTTCCTGAGTGTAAATGTCAGAATTTGCGACCTTGTTTATCGCAACACGGAATATCTTTTCTTTGAATTCGGGAGTTTCCAGCTTGGGATGATTCATCCCAAAGGGCGAGGATGCGAAGAAGGTGTAGAAGTCAAGCCAGTCGGCCCCGCTTGCTGAATCATGAATGTGGCTGCCCCGTGATTTTTCCATATCGATAACGATATCAAAACCATCTCTGAGCAAAAGACTTTCAATTGTCTTAAAAACATCCTTGGGCGCTACTGAAAATTTTGCTGTCATTTGCACTACCTCCTTAGATTTTTGTACCATATATCATCATCAGTTCATTATTACACATTGCCCACTCAATAAGTGTAGTTGCTGTGTTTTTTTAAATCAAGACCATATTTCCAGAATACAGCATACAATTTTAGCAAAATCAGACTTATTTTGCACTCTAAAACATAGTCATTATCATAAAAAACAATAAAAATCTCCAATTATACGACTGTAGATCATCATTCAAGGAGCAAATATGAGAACCAAGATTGACGATAAATTGTATCATAAACTTTTATATAATATACAATAAAATTAAGTCTGACTATTCTGAATATAAGAATCCGGCAAACCTAAGGTCTGATTACAATTTTCACCGCTGCATGCAAAGCATTTTTTTGAATTGTAGGATGTCGTTAGTTTCTTTTTGTACCCCGAAATTTATTATTTAATTCTCAGCAATACCTAAAGTAAATTACTACCCTATCTTCCTTTATATCCTCGCCTTGTAGCTGAGTAAATCGCTCCTGTTTCCTTGAGTTTATCTATCGATTCAAGGGCTATGCCGGTTCCCAGTGCAACGCACTCAGATGCGGACTCGGCAACTACGGCGTTTATCTCTGTTTCCTCTATTATCAGCTGATCAAGTCCATTGAGGTATGCACCTCCGCCCGTCAGGATTATTCCTCTGTCAATTACATCAGCCGCAAGCTCGGGAGGTGTTTTTTCCAACACCCTCTTGATACCTGCTATGATGGCTCCGACAGGTTCTTCAATTGCCCTTGCAACATCCGAGCTGCTCACAGTTATCTGTCTCGGCAGCCCCTGGACCAGATCTCGCCCTCTGATCTCCATTGTCTTTTCGGGCGTTCTTTCTCTGCATGATCCTATTGTTTTTTTGAGATCCTCGGCAGTTTGTTCCCCAATGGCAAGGTTGTACTGGCGCCTCATGTACCTAATTATGGCTTCGTCAAATTTATCTCCTCCTACACGAAGAGATTCAAAAACGACAAGACCTCCAAGAGAGACTATCGCAACATCTGTCGTGCCGCCTCCTATATCGACTACCATGTTTCCTACCGGTTCACCTACCGGCATGTTGGCTCCGATCGCTGCGGCCATAGGCTCCTCAATCAAATATGCCTCTTTTGCGCCGACTTCAAGCGCTGCCTCAAGGACAGCTCGCCTCTCCACGTCGGTTGCTCCGGCCGGGACACCTATCATGACCCTGTGTCTGACAATCCTCTCCATGCCGGATGTTACTTTTTTTATAAACTCCCTAAGCATTACCTCTGTCATTGTGTAGTCAGCAATTACGCCATCTCTTAGCGGACGTATCGCAACTACGTTCTCAGGAGTTCTTCCGATCATGACTTTGGCATCCTCACCTACTGAAAGGATCTTGCCTGAGTTCTGGTCAAGAGCTACTACAGAGGGTTCTCTGAGTACGACTCCTTTTCCTTTTATGAATACTAGTACAGTTGCAGTTCCAAGATCTATGCCTATATCTTTGCTCCACAAATCAGTCAGCCTCCCAAACTATCGAGGACACCCTGCAAAGGCTCCCGCTCATAAACGACGAAATCATTTTACATCAAAGAGTTCTATTATGGCTATTCCACAAAGGCTCCCCGTATTCTATTCTCCACAAAAAAAGACCATTCGGAGGAAAGGTCCTGCCTGCTTTAGTCTTTTCAGATCCCAGCTCAAAAAGTGATTTAATCCACTCGGGCTCTCTTCTCCTCTTGGCAACAAGCTCAAGATCGCCCATTATTATCCTGACCATGTTCGTTAAAAAGCCACTTCCGGTGATCCTGAGCCAAATCAACGGGCCACGCCTGTTCAGTTTGACTTTGTACATCATTCTTACAGGATCATCAGGAACATTCGCTGTACGGCAAAAATTTGTGAAATCATGTTCACCCTCAATAAAACGGCATGCCTCTGAAGCAAGTTCCCAATCGTATCTGTCCCCCATTATCCAGTGGGTAAATGGGGCAATGTGGGGGTATCTCGTCTTCCCAGTCCAGAGAAAATAAACATATTCCCTTTTTAGGGCATCATATCTGGCATGAAAGCCAGGACTTGTCTTCTTCAGTCTCATTGCCGAGATGCCTTCAGGAAGGTTGGAATTCAAAGCCATCAATAATCTGTATTCATCCCATTCCTTTGACATGTCGAAACTGCATACCTGTGCTCTGGCGTGTACTCCTGAGTCGGTCCTGCCAGCGCCTGTCACCGAAACAGGCTGTTTGTTGAGCATAGAGAGTACATCTTCAACAGCTTTTTGAACGGAGAGCCGGCCGGGCTGCACCTGCCATCCGGAGTAAGAGCCACCATTATAGCTCAATTCAGCAGCATACCTTGTCATCGTTACATGCACCTGTTAAGGGAGATCACTGCGACAGAAAAAACAACGAAGGCTGCCAAAGCTTTATTTTCAGCACTTCCCCATGTAAGCGGATACATCCTTACCCTGCCCTTTCCGCCTCTGTAACACCTTGCCTCCATTGCGGAAGCAAGTGTGTCTGCACGTTTGAACACAAGAACAAAAAGAGGTATCAGAACAGGGATGTATGCTTTGGCTCTTTTTATGAGGCCTCCACTCATAAAATCTGCCCCTCTTGAGACCTGCGCATTTATGATCCTCTCGGTCTCTTCAAACAGAGTCGGAATAAATCTCAGGGCTATCGTCATCATCATTGCCACCTCATGAGCAGGAAAACCAAAACGCGTGAGAGGACCAAAAGCTGCTTCCAGACCGTCAGAAAGTTCGGAAGGACTGGTGGTGAAAGTAAGCAAGGCAGTGAATAAAACAAGCAGGTATAACCTCATCCCCATTCGAAAAGCTGTCACAGTCCCTTCGACAGTGGCTTTCATCGGTCCTATAGAGAAAATGATATTGCTGCCGCCTGTAAAAAAAATATTAAGGAGTGATGTAAAAATTATAAGTACCAGTATTGGTTTGGCTGATTTGATCAATGCTTTTGCAGGTATTTGAGACCTCTTTGCTATGAAGATTATTAAAAATGCCCACATCGCCATCGCAGAGAAGCTTCCTGACATAAAAATCAAAATCATTGAGAGCACTGTAATAAGAAGTTTACAGCGCGGATCGAGTTTGTGGATGAAAGAATCGGCAGGTATATACTGACCCAGGGTCACACCTTTGATCAGCGACATCTCATTTTAGCCGCCTTGATCTGCTCTGCAAGACAATATGGGTCTGAAGTTAAATTTTCTATGCTTCCTGTTTTTTTCAATTCATATGAAAGGGAGAGAATATCCGGGAGTATGAGGCCTTTAACGTTAATGTTGGACAGCATCTCCGATATCTCCGAAGGAGTACCGTATGCAGTGACCGTGCCTTCAGAAATGATCAGTACCCTGTCGCTGATATTCAATGCCAGCTCGATGTCATGTGTTATGTGGATCACGCAAATCCCTTTTTCAGACATAGATCTTAAAAGAAGGGTGAGCTCGCACTCACCTGTAAAATCAAGCCCTGCGGTAGGTTCGTCCAGTACAAGGTAGCTGGGTTCTGATGCAAGTACAGAGGCAATGGCCACACGCCTTTTCTCCCCTCCAGAAAGCAGGAACGGGTTGGCTGAAGCAAAAGAGTTGTTCAGTCCTATCAGATCCATTGCGTCAAACACTCTTTCTTCGAGAGCATCCCCCCTCTGTCCCCAGTTATAAGGCCCGAATGAGATCTCATCACGGACTGTTTCAGCAAATATCTGCTGTTCAGGGTACTGGAAAACAAGACCGACGCACTGACGGATCTTTTTGAGGTTGTCAGGATCGCTGTCTGTTTTTAAACCGTCAACTATCACTTCACCGGACTGGGGGATCAAAAGACCATTTAAGTGCATCGCCAGAGTAGATTTCCCGCTGCCGGTATGACCAACTATCGAAAGGATCTCGCCCCTCTCTGCGTTAAATGAGACATTTTGAAGGGCTTTTGCCTCAGTGGGCAGCCCAGGATTATAGGTAAAACTTAGTTTTTTTACTGTAAGAGACATAGTTTTTTCCTTATTTCCCGAATGTCTGACCTTGTCGATCCGGGTATGATACCGCTCTTTACAAGCTCTTCTTTGAGCACAGCTACAGGTGGTTTTGCAAAACCCATATCCTTTAGTTCATTCTCCGATATGGATAAAAAATTCTCTGTTTTTCCCTGCCAGGAGATTTGACCATCTGTTATTACAACTGTCCTGTCTGAGTTAAGTATCTCATCAAGCCTGTGCGTGACCTGCACAATCGTACAACCGGAACTATGCTCTCTTTTGATCAGGTCAAGGAAACTTTTTCTCGATGCAGGATCCAGCATAGACATCGCTTCATCCAGCAAAAGCGATCCGGGTCTTATCGCAATAACTCCGGCAAGCGCCAGCCTCTGCTTTTGCCCCCCTGAGAGTGAAGATACGGCGTGTTTTCTTTTTTCCCAAAGTCCAACACCAACAAGAGCCTCTTTTACTCTGTTTTTGATCTCATCAGATCGCAACCCAAGATTTTCCGGTCCAAAAGCCGTGTCTTCTTCAACCACAGATGCGACTATCTGATCTTCAGGGTTTTGGAATACTATAGAAACTTTTGACCTTATCAACTCAACACTCTTTGTTTCATTTGTGTTTATCCCGTCAATAAAACAACAGCCCTGCGATGGTAACAGCAGGGCATTGAACAATTTCAGCAAAGTAGATTTCCCCGACCCATTAGGTCCGAGAAGTGCGATCCACTCGCCGGCGCGGATTTCCAGATCTATGCCTTTAAGGACTTTTTTTTCGGTATCCGGATACTGGAACTCCGCGCCCTTGAGATAAAGGGTCGTACCTGAACTCATTAAATTATTCGACCAGCTGTATAACCGCCATCTCGGAAGCATCGCCGACACGGGCGCCAAGTTTTACGATTCTTGTATAGCCGCCGTTGCGGTCAGCATATTTGGGTCCAAGTTCATTGAAAAGCTTTGTTACAGCCTCTTTATGCGGCAAGCGTGCCACGACAAGACGACGGTCGTTGATGTTGCCTGATTTAGCCTTTGTAATAAGCTTCTCGGCTACTCTGCGAACTTCCTTTGCCCTGGTCGTTGTAGTCACAATGCTGCCCTCAATGAAGAGACTGGCTGCCATATTGCCAAGCATGGCCCACCTATGGGAGCTGCAGCGTCCCAACCGCCTTGTTGTAACGCGGTGTCTCATTTAATTTTCCTCCTTTTGTTTCTCTTCATCCGTTTCGGCGATATCGTCTAAAGGTGTACTGATGTCACCGCTTAGATTCAAATCAAATTTTGAAAGTTTCTCTTCTATTTCCCTGAGCGATATCTTGCCTAGGTTGCGTATCTTGAGAAGGTCTTCCCTTGTTCTTGAAACCAGTTCACCTATCACATGAACTCCGCCGCGAAGAAGACAATTCTCACTGCGAACAGAAAGTTCAAGATCACGGACCGGCCTTGAGTATATTGAATTCTCACCCATTGGGAAGCCAGCCATTACAGGCTGTTTTTCGAAACCTGAGGCACCGGAAAGGACCTTTGTGTTTTCCTCGCCTTTGATTATCTCTTCAAGTGCGCTGCTGCCCGGACCTGCCAGTGAATCCACTATCGAAGAATAGTACCCCTTGAGGACCCTGCTGGCCTGAATAACAGCCGACTCAGGAGAAACTACTCCGTTCGTCCATATTTCAAGTGTAAGACTGTCATAGTCAGTTCTCTGTCCCATCCGCTTGTCCTGGATGTCATACTTTACTCTTTTTACAGGTGAATAAAGCGCATCTGTCTGAAGAGCGTCGACAGGCAGATAGGAGGCGCGGGGACGGTCTATCGGCACGTATCCTGTCCCTGTACCTACATAAAGGTCCATGATCAAAGTAGAACCATCTTCAAGAGTGCAAATATATGCATCAGGATCCGGGAATTCCACTTCGCTGTCCGGTTCAATATCTGCGGCTGTAATCGCTTTGGGGCCCTTTACTTCAAGCCTTAGTGTAGTTACAGCTGAAGAGTGACAGCGTACCGGTATATGTTTAAGGTTTACCAGAAGCTCAATGACATCCTCTTTTACACCTGGGACGGTACTGAACTCGTGGAGAACCCCCTCAATACGCACAGCAACAATAGCAGCACCACTGATAGAAGAGAGCAGGACTCTGCGAAGCGAGTTGCCGAGAGTTACCCCATAGCCAATCTCTAATGGCTCAATGGTAATTTTGCCGTATGACGGGGTGGATTCCTGTACTATGATCTCATGGCGATCATGCTCCATATTCTCCCCCACCTTTCGTTTCCCTAACGGGCATAGAATTCAACAACGAGCTGTTCGTTTACAGGTACTTCAATCTGCTCGCGAATTGGCACTGTCAGCATATTGCCGGTCATGGAATCAGAATTGAAGGAGAGCCACGCAGGAATGCTGCGTACTGCCGCTGCTTCAGAATTTTCCTTTAAAAGGACAACATCTCTGCTTCCCTCAGCAACAGCTAAAACATCTCCGGGTTTAAGAAGAGCGCTTGGAATGTCGAGCTTGCGTCCATTAACCGTGAAATGTCCGTGAGCGACCAACTGCCTTGCCTGACTCCTGCTGACTCCAAAGCCAAGACGATAAACAATATTGTCTATGCGGCGCTCAAGGAGCTGCAGGAAGTTATGCCCTGTCTGTCCTGCAAGCTTGGTTGCCTTTTCATAAACGGCACTGAACTGAGACTCGTTAAGTCCGTAAAAACGACGGAGTTTCTGTTTTTCTCTCAGACGGAGCCCATATTCGCTCATTTTGCCACGGCGGGTACCATGCTGACCCGGCCTTGAATTACGCTTTGTAAGACCGCACTTCTCTGTATAACAGCGGTCTCCCTTAAGAAAGAGCTTCGTCCCCTCTGCACGGCAAAGCCTGCAGACAGGTCCTGTGTATCTGCTCATACCAGTCTATTACCTCCTTTGTAGCCTACACGCGGCGCCGCTTAGGCGGGCGGCAGCCATTGTGCGGGATAGGGGTCGCATCTTTGATCACATTGACCTGAAGGCCAGCAGCCTGAAGTGAACGGATCGCAGATTCACGGCCTGGTCCCGGACCCTTTACAATAACATCGATCTCAACTACTCCGTTATCCTGAGCAACCTTTGCTGCCTGGGCAGCGGACATTTGAGCTGCGTAAGGTGTAGATTTACGAGTGCCTTTGAAACCCACGTTTCCACCAGAAGCCCAGGAAAGCGCATTACCCTGCTTATCTGTAAGCGTGACTATGGTGTTGTTGAATGTTGAAAAAATATGTGCAACGCCATAGCTTACATTTTTTCTTTCTTTACGTTTACGACTACGCTGTACGCGTTTTGCCACCTGTTGTTCCCTCCTTGGTCAAGCCTTATTTCGTGGCTTTTTTCTTGCCTGCAACAGTCCTCTTGGGACCTTTGCGTGTGCGGGCATTTGTCTTAGTCCTCTGACCGCGGACAGGAAGACCCTGACGATGTCTGAGGCCACGGTAGCAACCGATATCCATAAGACGCTTGATGTTCATTGCTATCTCACGGCGCAGGTCACCTTCAACCTTATGATTGTTTTCAAGCTCCGCACGCAGCTTCTGCTCTTCCTCTTCAGTAAGGTCTTTTACCCTCGTGTTTGGGTTGATGCCTGTAGTTGTGATTATCTGCTGTGCAACTGCCGGACCTACTCCGAAAATGTAGGTAAGGGCTATCTCAATTCTCTTCTCACGCGGCAGGTCGACGCCGGCTATACGAGCCATCCTGCTACCTCCTTGCTCCCTGGCGCTGTTTATGACGCGGATTCCTGCTGCAAATCACACGTACAACACCATGGCGTTTGATTATCCTGCAATACTCACAAATTGTCTTTACTGACGGTCTTACTTTCATTAATGCAGACCTCCTTGAGAAATACTGAAAATCCCTTTTCAGGAACTAAAACCAAAATTAATTACTACTTGTATCTGTATGTGATCCGCCCGCGTGTAAGGTCATAGGGCGAAAGCTGCAGCAATACACGATCTCCTGGAAGAATCCTAATAAAATGCATTCTCATTTTTCCAGAAACGTGAGCCAGTATCTTGTGGCCATTCTCCAGCTCTACCTGGAACATAGCGTTGGGCAGTGGCTCCACTACCTTGCCTTTTACTTCAATTACTTCTTCTTTGGCCATGCAGTAGCCTCAACCTCCCTGTCTCCAAGATGTGTCGCTGTTATCCAGAATCGCGGAAACCTTCTGCATCAACCAGCCGTTGTCCAGTGGTTTCCCGCCAGCAACACGCCCAGCCACATCTTCGAGATTCATTAGTGTCCTTTGAAGGTGTTTCACGTTCTTTTTTTTAGGCTTCGCGACAAAGTAGCTGCTGCCGTCAGCTATGAATACACGTGTCTCACTTTCAATTCCCACCACTACGAAAAACTTTCCTTTGTTCTTTCCTCGGCGCACAAACACAACATCGCCTGTTTCCAGATCCCCTTCCTGTAAGTCAGGGGTCACTCCCATGGCGTAAGTATCTCCACACCGTCAGCGGTAACAAGAAGACTGTACTCAAAATGAGCAGCATCACTGCCGTCAGCGGTGACTACAGTCCAGTTGTCAGAAAGGTTTTTCACTTCTTCGGATCCTGACATGACCATCGGCTCAACACAGAAGGTCATTCCGGCCTTTAAAGTTATCCCGTTGCCGGGCTTTCCGTAATTGGGCACCTGTGGAGCTTCATGGAGTCTGCGTCCTATGCCGTGTCCAGCGTAATCTCTCACAAGACCAAAGCCTGACGGGATCACAAGGTTTTCAATAGCATATCCTATGTCTCCAAGCGTTGCACCGACTTTTACTTCGTTGACTCCCCTGTGCAGTGACTCAAGAGTGATATCGAGCAGCCGCTGCCGATCTTCACTTATTTTGCCAACTGCAAAGGTACAGGCCGCATCTCCAAAAAAACCATTATAGGATGCTCCGGTGTCAATGCTGATAATATCGCCCTCATGAAGCACTCTTTCTCTGGAAGGGATCCCATGCACTATCTCATCATTCACAGAGGCGCAGATAGTACCGGGAAAGGGTGTGGATACCCATGGAACTTTGTAGCCTTTGAACGCAGGTTTTGCGTTCTCCATTAAAACAAGAGCCTCCGCAGCCTGGTCCAGAGTATAGGTGTCAACGCCCGGCTTGACCATGTCTTTCATAAGTCTAAGTATATCAGCGACAATACGTCCGGCATGGCGCATCTTTGCAAGATCACGATCACTTTTAAAAGTAATCATTTACCTGCACCCTCCATTTTTTCAATAAGCTTCAGGACAACATCCTTTCCACCGGCTGCATCAACCGAAACAAGAACATCTTTGTTGCGGTAATAATCGATCAAAGGAGCTGTCTGATCGTGGAAGACGGTAAGGCGGTTGCGAATAACGCTTTCTTTGTCGTCATTGCGCTGAATTACTTCTCCGCCACACTTATCACAGACTCCTTTAACCTTCGCCGGTTTAAAGACTGTATTGTAAATCTCACCGCAAGATTTGCATACTCTTCTTGTGGTAAGCCTCTGCACAACGATCTCATCATCCACGTTAAGCTGGATGACTGCATCAAGTGAAATGCTGAGTTTTTCCAAAATTGAATCAAGTGCTTCAGCCTGAGGCCTGGTTCTCGGAAATCCATCCAGCAGAAACCCGTTCTTACAGTCAGGCTCAGTCAGCCTTGACTCTACCATGGCAACGATCACTTCATCAGGGACAAGCTTTCCTGATTCCATATATCCCTTTGCATTTCTGCCAAGCTCGGTATCCGCTTTAACATTTGCCCTGAGTATATCTCCGGTCGATATGTGGGCAATAGGATATTTCTGCCTGATGCTCTCAGCCTGAGTTCCTTTTCCTGAGCCGGGTGCTCCGATCAGTATGATCCGCATCACATACCTCCGAACTAGAGTCTCAGAAGGCCGCCTGACTTACCTCCGCGGCGCTTCAGGATCCCTTCATAATGACGCATTATAAGCTGTCCCTCTATCTGATGTACAGTATCAAGAGCAACGCCAACCACGATTATTACGGCCGTTCCGCCAAAATAGAATGTGTTGATGTTCATAAGACCTGTCATCATTGTTGGAACTACAGCTACTATCGCAAGTGCGACCGCACCTCCGAGAGTAATACGTCCCATTACCTTTTCGATGTAATCAGTTGTGGGTCTGCCCGGGCGAATGCCAAGGATAAACCCGCCGTTTTTCTTCATGTTAGTCGATATATCTTCCGGCTTGAAAACTACCGCCGTATAGAAATATGAGAAGAAGATTATCATCGCAACATATAGGATAATGTATATGGGGCTGCTTGGGCTAAATGCGTTCTGTACGATCTGAGCAAAACTATGCTGGAAAAGACCAGCAATAGTATAGGGGAAAAGAAGTACCGATGATGCAAAGATTATCGGTATTACCCCTGCCGTATTTACACGCAGAGGAATAAAGCTGCTCTGCCCTCCATACATTTTGTTGCCTACCATGCGCTTGGCATACTGCACAGGGAGACGGCGCTGACCTTCCTGGAGCATTACACATCCTGCAACTACGGCAACCATTACAGCAATTGCCATAAGTACTATCAGTATGTTCATTTCTCCAAGTCTTACAAGCGTAAAAGTTCTTATTATCGCTTCCGGTATCCTGACAACTATACCGGCAAAGATAAGAAGTGATATGCCGTTTCCTATACCGTGGTCCGACATGACTTCACCAAGCCACATAACAGCCACTGCGCCGGTAGTAAGCGTAACAGCAACAAGTGCTATGTCCATCCAGCTGCCTGTAAATATACCTAGATTCCTGAGCCAGCCTGTCATTCCGACTGCCTGAATAAGTGCGAAGGCGATAGTGCCATAACGTGTATACTGCACTACCTTCTTCCGCCCTTCTTCTCCCTCTTTCTGCATCTTTTCAATGCTTGGCACAACAACTGCCAGCAGCTGCATGACAATGCTTGCATTAATGTAGGGAGTCACACCCAAAGCAAAAATACTGAATCTGCTGAGTGCTCCTCCTGCAAAGAGGTCCAGGAAACCTAAAACGCCACCCTGCTCAAAAAGCTTTCCAAGAGCAGCCGCATCGACACCCGGTGTCGGCATGTGTGCTCCAAGTCTGTAGACGAACAACGCGGCCAAAGTAAAGAGTATCCGCCGCTTGAGGTCAGGCAGTCTGAAGGCATCCCGGAAGGAATCTAACACTTAAATCACCTCGGCCTTTCCGCCGGCTGCTTCGATCTTGTTTGCAGCCGATGCGCTGTAGGCGCTAGCGTGCACTATAAGATTTTTTGATAGTTCGCCGACACCGAGAATCTTTACTGGTTTGTCTGCACCGGATATCAGACGGAGAGCATAAAGGCCCTCTGCTGTAACTTCTGATCCGGCATCAAAACGTTCTTCAAGATCCGCAACGTTGACTATTTCATATCTGACAGCAAAACGGAAATTGCTGAATCCGCGTTTTGGGATACGGCGTGCAAGAGGCATCTGGCCGCCTTCAAAGTTGGCCTTTATCGATACACCTGCTCTTGCCTTCTGTCCTTTATGCCCTTTGCCCGCGGTTTTGCCCTTACCGCTGCCCAGGCCCTGACCAAGACGCTTCTTCTTTTTACGTGAACCCTCTGCGGGACACAGTTCATGAAGATTCATGTCAGTACCTCCCTATTCCTCTACAGTCCATTCCAACAGATGAGAGATCGAATTGACCATTCCCATGATCTGCGGAGAATCCTCGTGACAGACTGTATCATTCAGCCTGTGAAAGCCAAGTGCCTTGATGATCCTCTCCTGACGGGGAGGGCGGCCAATTGTGCTTTTCTTCCACGTAATTGTTACTTTAGCCATTGTAGATCAACCTCCTACGCTTCCTTGCGGTCTTTGCCGCGCAGCCTGCGGATCTCTTCAGGAGTCCTAAGGTTTTTCACTGCAGACATTGTCGCATAGGAAACATTGATCGGGTTTGAAGTTCTTCCGATGACCTTAGTCAGTATGTCTTTGACTCCGCCGAGCTCCACTATCGCACGCACAGCTCCGCCGGCAATAACACCAGTTCCCGGTGCTGCAGGACGAAGAAGGACTTCTGCTGCTCCAAACTTTCCGATTATAGGATGGGGGATAGTATGCCCAACCTTCTTAAGATCGATCATGTTCTTCTTAGCATGCTCGATACCCTTGCGCATAGCCTCAGAAATTTCCTTGGCTTTCCCTATGCCAAGACCTACCTGACTGACGCCGTCTCCTACAACCACAAGAACGCTGAAACGGAAACGTTTTCCGCCCTTTACGACCTTGCTTACCCTGTTGATCGAGACTATGCGTTCTGAAAGCTCAAGGCCTCTGCTGCTATAGGTTTTATTACTAGGTGTCTCTTTCGCCACGTTTCTCTGCCTCCTCCTAGAACTTCAGGCCGGCTTCGCGTGCCGCTTCTGCCAGGGCCTTGACTCTGCCATGATAGACATGTCCGCCGCGGTCAAAAACGACAGCAATGATTCCCTGGGCCAGAGCACGTTCAGCGATCAGCTTGCCGACTGCTTTTGCAGCTTCCTGATTTCCGGTGCCCTTCATCTCCTTGAATGCCTGCTCCATTGTTGAAGCTGACACAAGTGTTCTTCCCTTTGCATCATCGATCACCTGAGCATATATGTGCTTCAGACTTCCGAATACTGCAAGACGTGGACGCTCCACAGTGCCTGAGATAAGTTTCCTGAGGCGACGATGGCGGAGCTCCCGCATTTTATTGCGACTGCGATTACTGATCAACGTCCTTCACCTCGCCTTACTTCTTGGCGCCGGCCTTGCCGGCCTTGCGGATTACATATTCACCTGAGTACCTGATGCCTTTGCCCTTGTATGGTTCGGGCGGGCGGTACTCGCGAATGTTCGACGCGACCTGACCTACAAGCTGTCTGTCTATGCCGCGAACTACAATCTTAATCGGGCTTTCACATGCAAACTCTATACCTGCAGGGGGGATTACCTCTACAGGATGGGAGAAGCCAAGGTTTAGTACAAGATTCTGTCCCTGCATCTGAGCGCGGTAACCTACTCCGACGATTTCAAGGATTTTTTCAAAACCGTTGCTTACTCCTGTTACCATGTTGTTAAGGATGGCCCTTGTCATTCCGTGAGCAGCACGTACAGGCTTTATCTCGCTTTCGCGTGTGACCAAAAGCTGCCCATCTTCCTGCTCAACGTTGATCTGGGGCATAACCTGCATCTCCAGAGTTCCCTTGGAACCCTTTACAGAGACATGGCTGCCTTCGATCTTGACCTCTACTCCCTTTGGAAGCGGGATCGGTTTACGTCCTATTCTAGACACCTATGCCACCCCCATTACCATACATAACAAACGACTTCGCCGCCCAGTCCGCGCTTGCGCGCTTCTGCATCGGTCATAAGTCCCGCTGATGTTGAAATCATTGCAATTCCGAGGCCCCCCATAACTTTGGGAAGCTCTTCTTTGCCTACATAAATGCGGCGCCCTGGCTTGCTTATTCTACGCAGGCCCTGGATCACTCGCTCCTTTGCCGGTCCATAGTTCATAGTAAGTCTGAGTATAGGCATCGGCTGTTTTGAGTCATTGATCGTCTTATAGTTACGGATATAGCCCTCCTCTTTGAGGATGCGCGCCAATTCGAGGCGCATCTTGCTAAGAGGCATGTCCACCATCTCGTGATAGACAACGTTCGCATTTCTAATGCGTGTGAGCATATCCGCGACAGGATCGGTAATATGCATTAAAGGATCCTCCCTTCCACGCCCACTTGCCTACCAGCTCGACTTGACTACGCCAGGGATCTTACCCTCGCGCGCAAGTTTGCGGAAACAGCAGCGGCACATGTTGAACTTTCTGATATAGCCCCGGGGGCGTCCGCACAGGGGGCAGCGATTATACTTTCTCACTTTGAACTTCGGTTCAAGCTGAGCTTTATTTATCAAGCTTTTACGGGCCATAAGTATACTCCTTCCTAATGGGCGAAGGGCATGCCCAGTTCGGCCAACAGAGCCTGGGCTTCCTCATCCGCCTTCGCGGTCGTAACGAATGTTATATTCATTCCGCGCTGACGAATTACCTTATCATAGTCTATCTCAGGGAAGAGAAGCTGTTCTTTGAGTCCAAGGTTGTAATTTCCCCTGCCGTCAAAACCCCTCTTTGAGATACCCTGGAAGTCCTTGATTCGCGGGAGCGCAATACTTACGAGACGGTCAACAAATTCCCACATCCTGGGTCCTCTAAGTGTTACGCAGCACGCTACAGGCATACCTTCACGGACTTTGAACCCCGCGATGGACTTTTTCGCCCTTTTCATCATGGGTTTCTGTCCGGATATTATCGTCAGTTCGTTGATCGAAGCATCCATATATTTGTTGTCGAGTTTCGCTTCATTAACGCCTATGTTGATAACAACCTTAACCAGACGGGGAATCTCCATGACGTTCTTATATCCGAATTGTTCTTTCAACTTCGGAAGGACGTCCTCGCTGTACTTTGTCAAAAGACGCGGTGTCATAGTTGTCCCTCCTAAACCTTGTCGATGATTTCGCCGCACTGTTTGCAGATACGGACCTTCTGGCCGCTGTCTAGAAATGCGCGGCTTACGCGGGTAGGTTTGCCGCATGAAGGACATACAAGCATCACTTTGCATGCATGCAGAGGTGCTTCCTTCTTGACAAATCCACCGCGAGGATCTTTTTGTGTCGGACGCGTGCTCTTAGTCACCATATTGACGTTTTCAATGACTATAGTATCTTTCTGGAGATCCCTGCGAAGAACTTTGCCTTCTTTGCCGGCATCCTTGCCTGAAATAACACGAACACGGTCTCCTTTTCTGATTCTCATTTTGGACATGAATTGTTACCCCCTACACTACCTCGGGAGCAAGAGAGACTATTCGCATGTATTTCTTCTCTCTAAGTTCCCGAGCTACAGGACCGAAAATACGGGTTCCCTTAGGATCACCGTTGTTGTCTATGACGACAGCGGCATTGTCATCGAAGCGAACATAGGATCCATCCTTGCGGCGGATTTCTTTTTTCGTCCTGACTATAACTGCCTTTACCACGTCACCTTTTTTAATGTTGGCATTGGGAGTCGCCTCACGAACTGAAGCCACTATTACATCACCCACAGTACCTACCTTGTGGAAGCTGCCGCCTTTGACCTGGATGCAGAGGATTTTCTTTGCGCCTGAATTATCGGCTACATTAAGCACTGTACGAAGCTGGATCATAACCTACAATGCCTCCTCGTCTTCCTGTTTTACACCCATAACGGGGGCTCTTTCGATTATCTGCGCGACTTCCCAGCGTTTATTTGCGCTGAGGGGACGGGTCTCTGCGATCATGACCTTGTCACCTATGCGGCAATCGTTAGTCTCGTCATGGGCCATAAACTTTTTGGACCGGAGAACCGGTTTTCCATAAAGTGAATGTTTGGCCATACGGTCAACACGAACAACTATGGTTTTATCCATTTTGTCGCTAACCACCACGCCGGTGCGGACTTTGCGATTCACTTTGTTTGCTTCCATCTCCGGCTACCTCCTTGCTCCTGAACGATCAATACCCTTTTCCTTTTCGGTGATTACCGTCAGTACGCGGGCAATTGTCTTTTTGACCTCTCTAATACGGCCCGAGTTGTTCAACTGTCCTATCGCATTCTGAAAGCGAAGGTTGAACAGTTCTTCCTTAAATTGCTTGTGTTTGTCGTTTAGCTCAGATATGCTGAGATCTCTAAGTTCCTTGGGATCCATACTATTCACCTGCTCCCTCTCGGGTTAACAATTTTACCTTGATGGGCAGTTTGAAGGATGCCGTGCGAAAAGCCTCAACGGCTGTCTCACGGGGCACACCTGCTATTTCAAACATCACACGGCCGCGTTTTACTGCCGCGGTCCAGTATTCGACGTTTCCTTTACCCTTACCCATACGTGTTTCAAGAGGCTTTTCTGTTACTGGGCGGTCGGGGAATATCCGAATCCAGATCTGTCCGCCCTTTTTCATTTTACGGCTGATCGCAACACGGACAGCTTCGATCTGACGGGCTGTGATCCAGCCATTTTCACACGCCTGAAGTCCATATTCACCGAAATCAACCTTCGTGGCTCCCTTTGCATAGCCGCGCAGGGCCGTCAGGTGAGGTTTGCGGTACTTAACTCTTTTCGGAGAAAGCATCAGATGTTACCCCCTCTCCTGATGAGCAGGAACGGCTTCCATTACAGGTTTGCGTTCCATTATTTCGCCTTTGTAGATCCAGACCTTAATGCCAATGACGCCGTAGATCGTATGTGCTTCAGCGAAACCGTAATTAATGTCTGCCCTAAGTGTTGAAAGAGGAAGCTGTCCTTCAAGATACCATTCCGTACGTGCGATCTCAGCTCCGCCAAGACGTCCGGCACACTGGATCTTGATACCTTTTGCTCCTGATTTCATTGCACGGAAGATCGACTGTTTCATTGCGCGGCGGAAGCTGATCCTGCGTTCAAGTGATGCTGCAACTCCTTCTGCCACTACCTGTGCTTCTGCATCAGGATTTTTGATCTCCTGGATATTGATCATAACCCGGCTTCCGGTCTTGGCCTGGAGTTCCTCACGAACTGCCTGTATCTCTGCACCCTGCTTGCCGATAACTACACCAGGCCGGGCGGTCCAAACTGTAAAACGCATAACGTTTCCAATACGCTCAATTTCCACGCGGCTTACGCCTGCTTTATTCCAGCGCTTCCTGATCCATTCCCTCAGTTCAAGGTCATTGTGCAGGAATTTAGCATATTTTTTTCCGTCTGCATACCAGCGGGATTCCCAATCGTAGATGACACCAATCCTGTAACCTACCGGGTGAACTTTCTGACCCACCGTCACCCCTCCTTATTTCTCACCTACGACCACAGAAACGTGGCACGTATGGTGTCTAAAAGCATGCGCGCGTCCCATTGAAACGGGACGGAAGCGCTTCATGTAGCTTCCCTGATCCGCCTTTACTTCTTTTACTACGAGCTTGTCCATATCAAGGCCGAAATTGTGCTCTGCGTTTGCTATCGCACTCTTAAGGACTTTTTCAGTTACACGTGCCCCTTTGTTCGTGGTGTACTTAAGTACCAGCAACGCATCAGAAGCCTTTTTGCCTCTGATGAGAGCTAATACCTGACGTACTTTGGTCGCTGAGATACGGACCTGCTGGGCTGTTGCCTTAACTTCCATGACCCTGCCCCTCCTACTTCTTGACTTTCGTGGAGCGTTCCTGTCCGGCGTGACCGCCAAACTTACGGGTCGGTGCAAATTCGCCGAGCTTATGCCCAATCATATTGTCGCTGATGTAAACAGGGATATGAATGCGGCCGTTGTGTACTGCAATAGTATGTCCGACCATTTCAGGGGTTACGCTTGAACGGCGTGACCAGCTCTTGATTACAAGCTTTTTCCCTGATTCGTTCATGTCCTCTACCCTACGGATGAGTTTTGCATCCACATAGGGTCCTTTTTTAAGTGAACGAGCCATCTCTGTATTCCCTCCTACAAACCCGGGTTACTTCTTCCGACGGCGGACTATGAACTTGTCCGAAGGCTTACGCTTACGTGTGCGGTAGCCCTTTGCCGGAGTACCCCATGGGGATACCGGATGCTTGTGTGACTTGCTCTTGCCTTCTCCGCCGCCCATAGGATGATCTACTGGGTTCATGATCATTCCGCGAACATGCGGACGAATTCCAAGCCAACGAGTTCTTCCGGCTTTACCGTAAACTACATTTTCATGTTCTTCATTTCCGACCTGCCCAACTGTGGCCATGCATTCAAGAAGGATAAGTCTCAGTTCCCCGCTTGGCATACGCACAAATGCATATTTGCCCTCTTTAGCCATGAGCTGCGCAGATGCTCCTGCTGAGCGTACAAGTACTCCGCCGCGGCCCGGCTCAAGTTCTACGTTGTGTACTACAGTACCAACGGGGATATCCTTAAGTTTGAGAGCGTTGCCAGGGCGAATGTCGGAATCCTTGCCTGCAACGACGCTGTCGCCAACAATAAGACCCGCGGGAGCAATAATATAACGTTTTTCTCCGTCAAGATAAGAGATCAGTGCAATACGGGCAGAACGGTTGGGATCGTACTCGATAGAGACGACTTTTCCGGGAACTCCCAGTTTGTCTCTTTTAAAATCGATGATACGGTACTTGATCCTTCCGTGGCCGCCGCGATGGCGCATTGTAATACGACCATTGTTATTGCGTCCCGCTTTCTCACTTAACGATACAACCAGACTCCGTTCTGGCTTCGCCTTTGTAATCTCAGAATAGTCAGGCGTAGCCATGTGACGGCGGCTGGGTGTAGTGGGACGGAATTTCTTGATACCCATCTCTGGTTAACCCCTTTCTGCCTAGGCGCTTGCGCCCTCGAAAAATGCGATTTTTTCACCTTTTGCAAGTGTAATTATCGCTTTCTTCCAGGAACGTGAACGACCCAAAAAGGCACCCATCCGCTTCGGTTTGGAACGGACCTGGATCGTATTTACCCTTACTACTTTTACTTTGAAAACTTCCTCGACCGCTTTGCGGATCTCGATCTTGTTCGCTTTAGGAAGCACTTCAAACGTGTACTGTCCAAGTTCCATCATCCGGCTTGTTTTTTCTGTAATTACCGGGCGGACAATAATATCATGTGCTACTGCGTTCATTAACCGAACACCTCCTCGAGCTTTTTGACAGCCTCAGGAGTCGCAATCAGCTGATCGTGGTTAAGAAGGTCATAAACGTTGATGCTGTCTACATGCATTACTTCCGCTCCAGGAATGTTTGCAGCAGATTTGACAACTGACATGTTCGTCTCGTGAAGAACAAAAAGCGGCTTCTTTCCACTGTTGATAGCCATAAGGAAATCAAGCATTACCTTTGTCTTCGGTGCCTCTACATCAAAGCGCTCAAGAACAAGCATATTCTCTTCCTGGACCTTTAGGGTCAGGGCACTGCACAGAGCAAGACGACGGACCTTCTTGTTTACCTTCTGATGGTAGTCTCTCGGGTGCGGACCATGAGCAACCCCGCCGCCAACCCAAATGGGTGAGCGTGAACTGCCTGCACGGGCACGACCAGTATGTTTCTGTCTCCAGGGTTTTTTACCGCCGCCGCGGACATCTCCGCGATCTTTTGTGTTATGAGTTCCAACACGGCAGTTAGCCAGATGCGCAACTACTACCTGATGCATAGCCGGCACATGGACAGGGGCACCGAAGACGGCATCTGAGAGTTCAAAATCTCCGATTACCTCGCCTTTGAAATTTACTTCTCTTACTACAGGCATAGTCTTCTGCCTCCCTACTTACGCTGTTTTACGGATCATAATGAGACTGTCGCGAGCTCCGGGAACAGAACCTTTGATCAATATCAGGTTGTTCTCTTCGTCCACTGCAAAAACTTTTAGGTTTTTTGTGGTTACTCGCTCACTTCCCATGTGACCCGCCATCCTCCGGCCTTTTACTACACGACCGGGATAACTGCTGCATCCGATAGAACCGGGGTGACGGTGGGTAACAGAAGCACCATGGCTTGCTGGTCCTCCGCCGAATCCATGACGTTTCATTACGCCTGCGGTTCCTTTACCTTTGCTGATACCTGTGACATCAACAATTTCGCCATTCTGGAACAGAGAAACGGTGATCTCCTGTCCCACCTGGTAGTCCAACGTATTTTCTACGCGGAACTCCCTCAGCCAGCGCCTCGGTGCTGTTCCCTGTTTCTGAAAGTAACCCTTCATCGGCTTATTGACCTTAACGGGCTTGATTTTTCCGAAACCGAGCTGCACTGCGCTGTAACTGTTCTTTTCAGGTGTCCGGATTCCAACGATGGAGCAAGGTCCTGCCTCTATAACTGTTACCGGCACTGCCTTGCCTTCTTCGTCGAAGACCTGGGTCATCCCTACCTTACGGCCCAGAATCCCCATACTCATTTGCGTTTCACTCCTTTCAGATCAAACCTTTACAGCTTGATCTGTATATCAACACCGGAAGGGAGATTGAGCTCCATGAGAGCTTCCATCGTCTTCTGTGTCGGGTCGACTATATCTATCAGACGCTTGTGTGTCCTGATCTCAAACTGTTCGCGTGCGTCCTTGTCAACGTGGGGGGACATCAGTATATCGAACTTTTTGATCTCTGTCGGAAGAGGTACCGGCCCGGACACTCTTGCACCAGTGCGCTCAGCAGTCTCTGCGATTTGTGTCGCAGAGGCGTCAAGAACGCGATGGTCAAAGGCTTTTAATTTTATACGAATTTTTTTTGCCAAAATATTCCCCTCCTGGGGCTGCTTTAGTCTATTATCTCAGTAACGACGCCGGCGCCCACTGTGCGGCCGCCTTCGCGTACTGCGAAGCGCAGTCCGGGCTGCATTGCGATCGGTACGATGAGGTTTACTTCAAATGTGCTGTTGTCTCCGGGCATTACCATCTCAATACCTTCTGCAAGCTTGATGTCTCCGGTTACGTCTGTCGTACGGAAGTAGAACTGCGGCTTGTAGCCCGAGAAGAACGGCGTGTGGCGACCGCCCTCTTCCTTCTTAAGTACGTAGACCTCGCCCTTGAAGTGCTTGTGGGGCGTGATGCTTCCCGGCTTCGCCAATACCTGACCACGCTCAACGTCGTCTTTGCCTGTTCCGCGAAGAAGTACTCCTACGTTGTCTCCCGCTTCTGCGTCGTCAAGGATCTTGCGGAACATCTCAAGGCTGGTCGCTACTGTCTTCTGTGTCTCCTTGATACCTACGATCGCTACTTCATCACCCGGCTTGATAAGTCCCTTTTCTACCCTGCCTGTAACAACTGTTCCGCGGCCTGTGATCGTGAAAACGTCTTCGATCGGCATGAGGAAGGGCAATTCAACTTCGCGCACTGGTGACGGAATGTGATCGTCGCATGCCTGCATGAGTTCCTCTATACTTGCCGTCCATTCGTTGTCCGTATCGCTCTCAAGTGCCTTCAGCGCGCTGCCGCGTACGATGGGAATGTCGTCTCCCGGGAACTCGTACTTGTTCAGAAGATCTCTGATCTCCATCTCCACTAGATCAAGAAGTTCGGGGTCGTCTACCATGTCGCATTTGTTCATGAATACTACGAGTGCAGGCACGTTCACCTGACGCGCAAGAAGTACGTGCTCGCGGGTCTGCGGCATCGGACCGTCTGCTGCTGATACCACAAGAATCGCTCCGTCCATCTGTGCCGCTCCTGTGATCATGTTCTTGATATAGTCAGCATGTCCAGGGCAGTCAATGTGTGCATAGTGGCGGCTCTCTGTCTGGTATTCAACGTGTGCTATGTTGATCGTAATACCGCGCTCTCTCTCTTCAGGCGCCTTGTCGATCATGTCGAACGGCGTAAAGTCCGCTCCGCCATGCCTCGCAAGCGTCTTCGTGATCGCCGCTGTAAGCGTCGTCTTACCATGGTCAATATGGCCTATCGTTCCTATGTTTAGATGCGGCTTGTTTCTTACAAATTTCTCCTTTGCCATTTCTGTCTTGCCTCCTTTAGATATTTCCTGCTTGTTAGATCGTTTGCTATATTTTCAGAAGTTCTTCCGCTACGCTTTTCGGTACTTCATCGTAATGATCAAAGGCCATCGTATACGAAGCTCTTCCGGATGTCTTACTTCTGAGATCCGTCGCGTAACCGAACATTTCTGCAAGAGGAACAAAAGCTTTGACTATCCGGGCATTGGCTCTTGAACCCATTTCAGAAATTTTACCTCTTCTTGATGAGATGTTTCCCATAACATCACCCATATATTCTTCAGGCACTACCACTTCAACGTCCATTATAGGCTCCATAAGAACCGGGTCAGCCTTTTTTATAGCTTCTTTGATCGCCATGGATCCGGCTATCCTGAAAGCCATTTCGGAACTGTCGACCTCATGGTAGCTCCCATCAACTATCGCGACCTTTATCCCTATTACCGGGTAGCCGCCAAGGATTCCGTTATTAAGAGCTTCTTCTACACCTTTTTGGGCTGCCGGAATGTATTCTTTTGGTATTGAGCCACCAATTATACGGTCTTCCCATTCAAAGCCTCTTCCTTCGGCAAGAGGTTCAATTTCGAGGACTACATCCCCGTATTGTCCCTTGCCTCCTGACTGGCGAACGAACTTGCCCTGGGCCCTTGCGGGTTTCTTTATCGCTTCCCTGTAAGCGACCTGCGGACGTCCTACCTTTACCTCTACATTGAACTCCCTGCGAAGCCTGTCAACGATGATTTCAAGGTGCAGTTCACCCATTCCGCTTATCAGCGTCTGGCCCGTTTCCTCATTTACTGCAACATGGAAAGTCGGATCTTCCTCAGAAAGAGCGTCAAGGCCTTTAGCAAGCTTGATCTGGTCTGCCTTGCTCATCGGCTCTACGGAAAGCGAGATGACGGGCTCCGGGAATATAAGATTCTCAAGAAGTACGGGTTCCTTTTCATCGCAAAGCGTATCCCCCGTCCGTACCTGTTTGAGTCCCGGTATTGCAACTATAAGACCTGCCTGCGCGTTCTCCAGCTCTTCGCGTTTGTTTGCGTGCATCCTGAGTATCCTGCCTACTCTTTCACGGCGTCTTGTGTTTGTGTTGTAGATAGACATACCGTTCTCAATAGAACCTGAATAGATCCTGCAGAAAGCGAGCCTTCCAACAAAAGGATCAACCATGATCTTGAACGCAAGAGCAGAAAAAGGCGCTTCTGCTGAAGGATGGATCAAAATCTCTTTTTCTAAATCATCAGGATCGTGAGCTATGAGCGGAGGCATGTCCAGCGGGCTTGGAAGATATGCAACGACTGCGTCAAGGAGCGGCTGCACACCTTTGTTTTTAAATGCCGAACCGCACATGACCGGCACTATGTTGAGACCTATCGCTGCTTTTCTGATGGTCCTTCTGATCATGTCTTCGGGTACTTCCTGGCCTTCAAGATAGAGGCGCATCATCTCATCATCATAATCAGAAAGGTTCTCTATCATTTCAGACCTGGCGATTTCGACCTCTTCTTCAAGCTGAGGAGGTACTTCTGCAAGATGAAATTCTGTTCCAAGCATGTCATCATAGATGATCGCTTTTCTGGCCACAAGGTCAACCATTCCAGCGAAACCGTCTTCCACACCAATTGGTATCTGAATAGGAACAGCTCTCGCACCAAGACGCTTGCGCATCTGGTCCACAACGGAGAAAAAGTCCGCCCCTACCCTGTCCATTTTGTTGACGAAAGCGATCCTGGGAACATGATACTTGTCAGCCTGACGCCATACTGTTTCTGACTGGGGTTCAACTCCGCCAACTGCACAAAAAACGGAGACTGCCCCGTCAAGTACTCTCATAGAGCGCTCAACTTCCACAGTAAAGTCCACGTGTCCGGGTGTATCAATTATATTGATAAGGCAATCGCCCCAGAAACAGGTAGTCGCGGCAGATGTGATCGTGATACCACGCTCACGTTCCTGATCCATCCAGTCCATTGTTGCAGCACCTTCATGAGTCTCACCCAGTTTGTGCTTACGGCCTGTATAGAACAGAATTCGCTCTGTCGTTGTAGTCTTACCCGCATCTATATGCGCAGCTATTCCAATATTGCGCACCTTACTCAAGTCGATGCCCTGCATCGTCAACACCACCAAACTAAAACTATTTTAAAATTTTTGTTCTTTTTACTACCAGCGATAGTGTGCAAACGCACGGTTTGCTTCCGCCATGCGATGCGTATCTTCTCTCTTCTTTACAGAGCCGCCTTCGCCTTTACAAGCATCAGTGAACTCGCGGGCAAGACGTTCTACCATTGGTATGCCCTTGCGTGAACGAGAGAAATTGATGATCCAACGGATCGCAAGAGCCTGCGCTCTTTCAGGTTTAACCTCTACAGGAACCTGATATGTCGCTCCGCCAACTCTCCTTGGACGTACTTCGACGAGCGGACGAACGTTAGTCATCGCTTTTTCAAATACTTCTGCAGGTTCGATAGTAAGCCTGCTTCCAGCCAGATCCAGTGCTCCATAAAAAATTCTCTCTGCCGTACTCTTTTTTCCGCCGAGCATTATGCAGTTGATGAATTTTGAAATTGCCGGGTTCGCATAAACTGAATCGGGCGGCGTTATACGTTTTTTTACATGTCCTTTGCGTGGCATTTAGGACCTACCTCCCTTTAATAATACAAATTACTTCGGTCTGCGAGCGCCGTAGAGCGAACGGCTCTGACGACGGTTTTCAACGCCGCCGCAGTCAAGAGTTCCCCTGATTATGTGATAACGAACACCAGGCAAGTCCTTTACACGTCCACCACGGACAAGGACTACAGAGTGTTCCTGTAAATTATGTCCTACACCCGGTATATAAGCAGTGACTTCTATTCCGTTAGTAAGACGCACACGTGCGACCTTACGGAGAGCAGAGTTAGGCTTCTTTGGAGTAACTGTATAAACACGCGTACAAACTCCGCGGCGCTGCGGGTTCTCCTGAAGTGCAGGGGCGCTCATGCGACGCCTCTTGTCTTCTCTGCCGTTGCGTATAAGCTGGCTTATTGTTGGCAAATAGCTCCCTCCTTCCCTATTAATATATCTTTCTACTTTTTAAGAAGTGCCGCCGCAGCAGTCTTTCTTGTCACAGCGCAAGCTCTTCCCAATTGCAATGATGTTTCTGCCCATTCTACGGGCACTCCACGTTTTGCGGCCTCTGTCAATATTTCTGCTTTCAGGGAAATATCCGCTTCTTTAGAAATAAAAACCTTACTTATTCCATCGGCCTTAAGCTTCCTCAGAACTGAGTTTACCCCAGCTATCCTTCTGGATGAAGCGAGTTCATTTAAAGGCACACGAACACCTCCTGTGCAAAGGCGCACCAGAGTATATTAACAGCGGAAGCCTCCGGTGTCAATAAACACCTTTGCTTCCGCTGAAAATTTTATTTAATTGTTATTTTTTAGGTAAAACTACTTACCATAGAAACAGTTATTTATCAGCTAATGCTAATGTTTCAGTATGCACTGAAACCGTTGGTTCTGCATTTTCGGTAATTTCAACTTTCCTGTACCTCTCAATGCCTGTTCCTGCCGGTATCAGAAGCCCTATTATTACGTTCTCCTTGAGTCCTACCAGGTTATCGACATCCCCCCTTACAGCCGAGGCTGCAAGTACCTGGGCCGTCTGCTGGAACGACGCTGCTGAGAGGAAACTGTCGGTGGCAAGTGCCGCCTTGGTAACGCCGTGAACAACCGGTCGCCACTGTGGCTCTTCCCTAAGGCGCCTTACAAAGGATATCCTTTGTATAAGTTGTTTGAAATCCGAAGGTGCCTGTTTCGGACGAACTGTTATGTCATTTGCCCCTGATGAAGCGATGCTGTCTAGGACTTTGCTGGTAATTTCCTGACCTGCTTCTGCGACAATGTTTCCTTTTTCGTCCTTTACGTTTTCGAGAAGAACTTTACCAAGCGCTCTCTCAGTCAATACCTGTCTGATGACCTTTTCTCTTGTGATTATGTTTCCTTCGCTTTCGATTCCCGATATAGACCCTTCGACTATTCCCCTGACAATTGAACCATCGATGCTGTGGATGATATTTTCGATGACCTCACCATCAGAGTTGATAGCCTGTGTAAGCGGTTTGCCGAAGTAATGCTCGATCAGGACATGATGCATCGAATCGGTAAGGTTGATATGCTCAGGAGATTTCCAGAGTTTGATCTCGCTTATGTTGTTTGCGCTCAACGTCTTTATTGCAAGGGGGTCGACCAGCGCATCCATAGGAATGATCACTTTGCCGTCCTTCTCAACATCGGCAGCAAACCATGCAGCGTCTTCGCTCTCGTCAAGGACATTAGTATCCCTTACCAGCATCGCCCGCGGAGGCATCGCAACGATCTTTGCAAGGTCTGCTGCTGATAGTCTTGTCCCGGCTTTGATAATAACTTCGTCATGTCCTTCAGACGTTAATTCCTTAATAAGCTCAAGTCCTTCCGTAGTTCTTCGGAAGCTTGCGTCTCCCAAGACTACGCGCAGTTCGCCTTCTTTATCCTGAACTAAAAGCTCCCCTGCTACTCCGCCCGGCTTTAGCATCTCTGCTAGCACCGCTTTTGTTATTTGATCCGGGGCATCACTTTCTTTTTTGATAATATCT
Source organism: Synergistaceae bacterium (assembly GCA_963682045.1). Taxonomy (GTDB): domain Bacteria; phylum Synergistota; class Synergistia; order Synergistales; family Synergistaceae; genus Caenicola. The sequence continues at coordinate 2,184,719 of OY821326.1, read as the reverse complement.
CCCGGCGCATCAATTATTTTACAATCCTTGAGGAAATTGTATGATTCATCCAGAGAAACCTGATTTTGATCCGAGATCACCCTGACGCTCTCCTCAAGGTCTTCTTTCCATACCAGCTCACCGGAAACAAAAGAACTGTCTCCTTCTTCCAACACTCGAACACGGTTCACAGGCGCAACTTTGCGCAGTATAGTCTCAATGTGTTTATCATTAATCGAGACACCCTGTGACCGGTAAACTTCCTGGATACCATCAAGCAGATAATGCTGTACCGCCTCAAGACCCTCTACTTCCAAGAGCTGCTGAGGATCAATGTATCCCTCCGTCAACAGCATCCCTTTTGATATGGAACAGCCCTCTTCTATTCCTGAGAGCAGGTTCTGGGATGCCGGAATATTATAGGAGATCCTTTCCTCAGATCCGTCTTCCTTGACTACACCAATGATCAGTTTTTTCTTGCCATCCATCTCTCTGATCTCAAGGAGGGTCCCTCCAACTTCAGCAAGAATGGCGACCTTTTTGGGTCTGCGGACTTCGAAAAGCTGTTCTATCCTTGGAAGACCCTGAGTAATGTCTTCTCCTGTAAACTGACGAACTCCTCCTGTGTGGAAGGTCCTCATTGTGAGCTGTGTTCCAGGTTCACCGATAGACTGAGCTGCAACAACTCCGACAGATTCTCCTATCGCTACCCTTTTCCTCGTTCCAAGATCCCTGCCATAACAGGCCCTGCATATACCATGCCTCAAACCGCATGTAAGAGGGCTGCGTACCCAGACTGAAGTTATACCAATAGATTCAATGTACTCTGCTTTTTCAGCTGATATCTCTTCATCCCTTACAAGCAGCGTTTCGCCTGTTACGGGATGCGGAAGATTATGGAGGCTAGTCCTTCCCGTGAGTCGTTCAGACATTGAAATAGTAGCCTTACCATCCTGTTGGAGGAGAGGACGTATTTCAACGCCAAACTCAGTACCGCAGTCTTCTTCCATTATTATCAGGTCTTGGGCAACGTCAACGAGGCGCCTGGTAAGATAGCCAGATTTTGCGGTACGGAGAGCTGTGTCGGCAAGCCCTTTCCTTGCTCCGTGAGTCGATATAAAGTATTCGAGTGTGTTGAGACCTTCTTTGAAGTTGGCTACGATTGGATAGCGTATTATTCGTCCGGAAGGGTCCGCCATAAGTCCGCGGATACCTGCCATCTGAGCTACCTGTCCGCGTGAACCTCGGGCTCCTGAGTCAACCATTATTCTCAATGGGTTCGTCTCGTCCATGCTGTCCATGATCTTATCAGCAATGCGACGTCCGGCGTCAGACCAGAGGATATCCTTCTGTCTCATGTACTCGTCTTCGGTAAGTATACCCATCTCGTACTGCAATGTGAGGTCCTCTTCCTGCTCAAGCGTTACGTCCAGGATCTCTTTCTTTTCAGGAGGCACTATTACGTCGCCGACTCCGAGGCTTATACCGCTGTATGTTGACCAGCGATAACCAAGCGTCTTTATCTCGTCGAGCATCTCGACCATAGCGGTCTGTCCTACCTTGTCGTATGCCGTATCCAAAAGGGAGCCCATCTCTTTTTTATTTATGGTTTTGTTGATGTATCTCAGATCCGGATGAAGTGCCGAATTAAAGAGCACACGGCCCGGTGATGTTTCTATCCACTTTCCGTCAACTGTTTCACATTTCCATTCAGGGTCAGCTTTCAGTCTGATCTTCGAGTTAACGTTGACAATTGAATGATCAAGAGATGACATAACATCCTCAACATCAGAGAAGTGAAGCCCCTCTCCCTTAAGTCCATTTCTCATGCTGGTCAGGAAGAAAACGCCAAGGATTATGTCCTGTGTCGGTATTACTACAGGTTTCCCGCTGGCAGGAGAGAGAAGATTGTTTGAAGAAAGCATAAGCACTCTGGCCTCAGTCTGAGCCTCCAGCGAAAGCGGCACGTGAACGGCCATCTGGTCTCCGTCAAAGTCTGCGTTGAAAGCAGTACAAACCAGAGGGTGCAGCCTTATTGCCTTTCCTTCGATGAGGACAGGCTCAAATGCCTGTATCCCAAGCCTGTGAAGGGTAGGCGCACGGTTGAGCATAACAGGATGGTCTTTGATTATCCCTTCCAGTATTCCCCAAACTTCGTCTCTGCCTCGTTCTATAAACCTTCTTGCACTCTTGACATTTGGAGTAAGACCGCTTTCTACAAGCTTATGCATCACAAAAGGCTTGAAAAGCTCAAGCGCCATCTGTTTAGGAAGGCCGCACTGGTATAATTTCAGATTTGGCCCTATTACTATGACAGAGCGTCCTGAATAGTCCACCCTTTTGCCAAGCAGGTTCTGGCGGAAACGTCCTTTTTTACCTCTGAGCAGGTCTGTCAGACTTTTTAGCGGCCTGTTGCCTGCTCCAAGCACCGCTTTGCCCCTGCGTCCGTTGTCTATTAGGGCGTCAACGGATTCCTGCAACATCCTCTTCTCATTGCGCACGATGATCTCAGGCGCTTTTAGCTCCTGAAGCTTGCGGAGACGGTTGTTCCTGTTGATGACCCTCCGATAAAGGTCATTCAGATCGGAAGTTGCAAAACGTCCTCCGTCCAGCTGAACCATCGGGCGAAGATCCGGGGGAATTACCGGCAGAACAGAAAGAACCATCCATCCAGGTTTGCTGTCGCTCTTTCTGAAATCTTCAGCGACCTGGAGTCTCTTGACCAGTTTCCGCTTCTTTTGGCCTGAGCACTCCGCAATATCTTCCCTAAGTGAGGATACAAGTAAATCGATATCCATCTGTTCCAGAAGTGTATATACACCTTCCGCTCCGATCCCTGCTCCGAAGGTTTTGTCGTAGGCCGCACAAATAGTTTCTTCCCTCTCAAGGATTATGTCGGCTCTGTCGAAAGGGGACTCTCCTCCATTGATAACGATGTAGCAGGGGTCTTCCAGGGTCTCTGTCTCTTCTACCGTCTGGAAGCGTTTTGGGTACTTTTGGTTGTAAAGTCTGTATTCACTTTCGGAAATAACATCATTCTTCACAAAAGGCAGATGGACGACAGAAGTCACTATGAAGGCATCCTGATTGTTCAGGACCGCCCTTTCAAATTTAAGATCAATGTCTGCCTCTTTCATCGCCCTGATCTTTGATTCAGCGATGATGGCATTGGATACCTGCTCGTCACCTTCTTTGAACATACGGTACGCAGGCTCTGTCTTGAAGAGTTCGTCGCCGTACTCGCTGAGGATGCGGTTGACTTGGGACGCAGTTATTACATCACCCTCGTCAACGTTTATCTCTTCAACCTTTGTGATCCGGAAGGCCTCTTCTGCTTTGAACTTGGGATCGTAAAAGCGGTGGATACGCTCTTCAGAAGCCGATATGAGCTTGCCCCTGCGGGCAAGATCTATTCTGCGGCCTTCGCTTACCACCTTATAGACCTTCTCCCTCCGGCGGGTGGGAGCAAAATAGACCACCTTTTCGAGCTCTTTTGTAGAAGCTCCCAGCAACAGGCTAAGCCTGCTCGGGATACCCCTGAGATACCAAATATGTACCACCGGAGCTGCAAGTTCAATGTGTCCCATTCTCTCTCTGCGCACGCGGTTGTCTGTGACCTCTACTCCGCAACGGTCACAGACGACCCCCCTGAACTTGGGACCGCTTCTTTTGTATTTTCCACAGGCGCACTCATAACTGCGGGTAGGACCGAATATTCGTTCACAGAAAAGTCCGTCTTTTTCCGGCCGGAGCGTCCTGTAATTGATAGTTTCAGGCTTTTTCACTTCACCGCTCGAAAGCTCCCTGATCCTTCCGGGAGAGGATAGTTTTGTCCTTACTCCGGCGATTTCGCGATTTACGTTAGCCATTAGATATCATCCCCCTGGTCGACCTTTTTAGGAGCAACATCACTAAAGAGATCCGTATCCCCATCTCTGAGCACTTCAGCTTCTTTTTCTGCATCTGTCTCGTGCAGCTCTAACGGACTGTATTCTGCCGCATGCTCATGGAAGAGATCGTTGTCTGTTGTTACTTTTGATGGGCGGCTCAAACCAAAATCTTCCTCAAGGCTGTCCACCGTAGAATCAGGCTTGAATGACACATGACGTCTTGATTCCCTGCCGTTGTCATCATCTTCTTCTGAAAGCACCAGCTCTCCAAATGACCCGTCTGAGTATTTGATCTCAACATCCAGACCAAGTCCTTGAAGCTCTTTGATAAGCACCCTGAAACTTTCAGGGACACCAGGCTTGGCAAGATTTTCACCCTTGACTATTCGTTCGTAAGTCTTAAGCCTTCCTCTGATGTCATCGGATTTGACAGTAAGCATTTCCTGGAGCATGTGTGCGGCTCCATATCCTTCAAGAGCCCAGACTTCCATTTCACCGAACCTCTGGCCTCCGAACTGGGTCTTACCTCCCAGAGGCTGCTGCGTGATCAGGCTGTAAGGCCCTATCGAACGCGCATGGATCTTGTCGTCGACAAGGTGTATCAGTTTCAGCATGTACATTACTCCGACAGCCACCTTGTTTGCCATTGGCTCCCCTGTTCTGCCATCGAAAAGAGTTATCTTGCAGTCGTCTCTCATCTCGGGATATTTTGTTTCCTGTATTTTTTTGACATAAGGCAGAAGATCTTCTGCCGTCGCTGATTCAAAGACGGGAGTAACAACCTTCCAGCCGTTCTGCATAGCAACAAAACCCATTACAGTCTCGAGCACCTGTCCGAGGTTCATTCGGCTCGGAACTCCGAGAGGGTTCAGTACAACGTCAACAGGCGTACCGTCTGAAAGATAAGGCATGTCTTCTTCTGCCATTATCCTTGAAACTACTCCCTTGTTTCCGTGGCGTCCTGCCATCTTGTCGCCTTCTGTTATCTTGCGGAATTGAGCAACATAGACCTTTACGACCTCATTGACGCCGGGGCTCATATCTTCGCTGTTCTTATCCCTTGAGAGCCTCTTGATCTCAACTACTTTTCCGCCCTCGCCGTGAGGAACTCTCAAACAGGTATCGCGAACTTCGCGTGCCTTTTCTCCGAATATCGCTCTTAAGAGTTTCTCTTCAGGAGACTGATCCGACTCTCCCTTAGGCGTCACTTTGCCTACAAGGATGTCTCCGGCCTTGACTTCCGCACCTATTCTGACGATACCATCTTCGTCAAGATTTTTTAGGGCGTCCTCTCCGACGTTGGGTATATCTCTTGATATCTCTTCAGGACCGAGTTTAGTATCACGTGATTCGACTTCATACTCTTCTATATGTATAGAAGTGTAAAAATCTTCTTTGACCAGTTTTTGACTGAGAAGTATGGCGTCTTCAAAGTTGTAGCCCTCCCAACATACGAAAGCAACCACAACATTTCTTCCCAGAGCAAGTTCTCCCCCGTAGCATGCCTGACCGTCAGCAATAACCTCATCGGCCTCTATGCGCTGACCATTTGCAACTATAGGCTTCTGGTGGATAATGGTACCCTGATTGGAACGTCTGAATTTGGGCATTGTATAGATATCTTTGTCATTGTCTTCCGTCGTAATCTCAATACGGTCGGAATCTACATATGTGACCGTGCCTGCCCTTCTTGAAACAGAACATGACCCTGAGTCCTTCGCAATGCGATGTTCTATCCCTGTACCCACTATAGGTGAATCGGGGAAAACAAGAGGCACAGCCTGTCTCTGCATGTTGGATCCCATCAATGCCCTGTTCGCGTCGTCATGTTCAAGAAATGGGATCAAAGCAGTTGATATCGAAACTATCTGCTTTGGTGATATGTCCATATACTGCAGCTGTTCCGGCAGTATCTCTATAGTGTTGTCATGATGCCTGACATATATTCCTGTACCGCCGTCTGTAGGCAACACGTGTCCTTCGTCAGAAATTGGCGTATCAGCACGTCCGACATAGTACTCATCTTCGTCGTCCGCAGAAAGGTAAACTATCTCGTCGGTCAGCATCCCGTTTACCACTTTTCTCCTGGGACAAACAAGAAAGCCGTACTCGTTGATCCTTGCAAAAGTCGCAAGGGAAGTTACCAGTCCTATATTAGGCCCTTCAGGCGTTTCTATAGGACAGACCCTTCCATAGTGGGTATGATGGACGTCACGAGCTTCAAATCCTGCTCTTTCTCTGCTCAGGCCACCGGGGCCGAGAGCGGAGAGACGGCGACGGTGCGTAAGCTCGGCAAGAGGGTTGGTCTGATCCATAAACTGAGAAAGCTGTCCTGAACCAAAAAATTCCCTCAGTGCAGCAGATATGGGCCTAACATTGATAAGGTCCTTGCCCATCGCGGTAGCAAGATCAGGAGTCGTTGTCATACGTTCCCTTGCTATCCTTTCCATCCTAAGAAGACCGATCCTTACCTGATTCTGGAGAAGCTCTCCAACGGCCCGGACCCTTCTGTTCCCAAGATGATCGATGTCGTCCATATGTTCGTTTCCTTCGCGGAGCCTGATCAAACCTTTTATTATCGCGACTATATCTTCAACTGAAAGAAGGCGTTCTGTACTTGGAGTGTCAAGGTTCAGCCTTCTGTTGATCTTGTACCTTCCGACCCTCCCGAGATTATATCTGCGGGGATCAAAGAAAATACTGTTGATATATTCTCTGGCATTTTCCATACGGGCCGGTTCATTTGGCCTTAGTTTACGGAAAAGTTCAAGCATTGCCGCATCCGGGGTGGTTGTGTTGTCTCGTTCGATAGTGGCAGATATGGCTGGATCTACATCCCATACCCAGATTTTTGTCCGGCCGCTTTCCCAAAGTGCCTCAAGATCCTCTTTAGTAAGCCTTTTGTTCTTCGGGATAGCAACAGCCCCGTCACCCTCGCCTGATACTATAGCTTCTGCAAGGAGCATTCCTTTTACTTCATCTTCAACGAGGTCTCTTTCTACTTCCTTGGCTCCGAAAAGTGACAGAAGCTCATCCGTAGTCTGGATGCCAAAAGCTCTCAGCATCAAAGTGACAGGTATTTTTTTCCTGTTGTCGATCTTAACTGAGAGCACTTCACCGGGGGCAAGATCAAATTCTATCCATGCTCCGCGATCCGGTATCAGTTTTGCCAAAAATGATTCCTGTCCGGGGATGCCTAGTTCAGCGCTTAAATAAACGCCTGCCGATCTTGCAAGTTGATTAACAACGACACGCTCAGTGCCGTTGATTATAAAAGTTCCTCTTTCTGTCATTGCAGGGAAATCACCGAGGTAGATTTCCTCTTCCTTGATCTCGCGTGTCTTCCTGTTGGCCAGCCGAATCGTCGCACGCAGAGGTCTCGACCATGTAAGGTCCCTGCTGCGCGCCTCATCCAGACTCATAACCACCGGATCAACATAGTATCTTACGAATTCAAGGGCGAATGAACCGTCATAACTTTCGATAGGAAAAACCTCATCGAAAAGTTCCTGCAGACCTTGTGAATTCCTAACGTCAGGATCAGTATCAGACTGAAAAAACCACTGATATGAATTGCGCTGGACTTCAACAAGATCCGGTAGAGCGATTAGATTTTTTTCCTTTCCAAAAACCTTGCGCTGCTCAAAAGCCTTGCCTGATGGAGTCTTAGCCTGCATGGGAGCAACCTCCCTGATTGGAATATTTGGTAAGAATGTACAATCGTACAAATGGGTATTATAGCAAAAAAGCGACAACTGTCAATAGACAGGTGTCGCCTGTTTTTGATTTGATTGGTGTCGAGGAGGGGAATTGAACCCCTATGGGCGCTAGCCCACTGGATCCTGAATCCAGCGCGTCTACCAGTTCCGCCACCCCGACATCTGAATATTGATATTGATTGAATAAGTGCAACGAAGTGGATTTTATCAGCAAGTTCGATCTTTGGCAAGAAGATATTTCATTTAAACTGATCAACGGAGAATCGTGTTAATTGAAATACTAACTTCCACATATGGCAGGTCGAGATGGAAATTAGTCTTTCACCAAATTCCACCTGAATTTAGTTTTACAGCCAATGGTTTAGAATATGCGGGAATCCCCGCCTGCATCAGAAAGGAGGACAACATGTCCAAACAGATAAAGGGGAATCATAAACACCTTACTCAGGATGACCGGATATATATTGAGAAATCGCTTGACTTCAGGATGCCTTTCAGGGAAATAGCCAAATATCTTATGAAGGATCCTACGACAATATCAAAGGAGGTACGGCTACACAGAAAAGTTAAGCCCAGGAATCCTTTTAACCAGGAAAACAACTGTACCAGAAGGAGCAAATGTTCCCTGAAGAATGTCTGCGGTACGGGCGAGTGCGGACAAATGCTTTGCAAGGGATGTCCAGTGTGCAATGAAAAATGCGTAGAGTTTGAAGCGATCAGATGCGGCATAACCGATAAGGCCCCTTATGTCTGCAACGGATGTACGAAGAAGAGTAATTGCCGTATGGAGAAGCATTATTACAAAGCTTCTCATGCCCATACGGATTATGAGCAGCTCCGCTCTTCATCCAGAGAAGGCATTAATCTGACTGAGGCAGAAATTGTCCATATCGACAACTTTGTCTCCCCTCTCATCCAAAAGGGCCAGTCTATTGCACATGTCTATGCAGGACACAAAGATGATATCCCTTTTACTTCAAAGACCCTGTACAACTACGTCAATCATGGAGTTCTCTCTGTACGAAACCTCGACCTGCCAAGAAAAGTGAAGTACAAGCCCCGCAAAAAGCATAAGGAAGCTACGAAAAGAGACCGTAAATCTCTTGTCGGGAGGGATTATTCTGACTTTACCAAACTCATGCAGGAGTGTCCGGATACTGACGTGGTCGAAATGGATACCGTAGAGGGTACAAAGGGAGGAAAGGCGATACTTACTTTGTTCTTCAGGTCATCTAAGTTCATGCTGGCTTTTCTTACCAAGGACAAGACAATGAACTCTGTATTAAGGGTCTTTGAATATCTTGAGTCTGAGTTGGGAAGCGATCTTTTCAGAAGCACCTTCCCTCTGATACTGACAGACAACGGATCTGAGTTTCTGGATCCTTTGCTTCTTGAGAACGGAAACGACAATGTCAGAAGGACCTCTATATTCTACTGTGAGCCCTATGCCTCATACCAGAAGGGTATGCTTGAAAAGAACCATGAGTACATACGATACATCCTGCCAAAAGGTTCTTCTTTTGACACGCTGTCTCAGGAAGATGTCTCTCTTATGCTGAGCCATATAAACAGCACAGCGAGGACAAGCATTAATTGCCGAACCCCATTCGAGCTTGCCTCGCTGCTGATTGATAAACGCGTAATAAGGGCTGCAGGGATTCAAAGGATCGAACATGACGACGTCTGCCTAAGACCAAGTCTGTTCAGAAAATAAACCACTGACAGTTTTTTGATGCAGGCCGGAGTCGAATAAAACCCCGAAAACAGGTGGAATTTACTCTTTCAGAGCATTTTCCAGGTGTCCACTTAGCATGGGCTAAAACCCGTCAAAACACCCTTATTACGATATTATTGTAATGCAATATGACCCAAATTACACTTGCTGAATGTCATAAGTGGAGGTTAGTACTTCATCCAAAGAAATTCTTACGTGGTGGAATTTAACTTTTCAATCAACGAACGGAGAATCGGGGGAATATAATTTCCAAATGGTTTTTAACTTAAGGACAAATTGTCTTTTTTGTTTGTTCAAATGCTATCTGCCCTGTAAGGTCAGCAGGATGTTTTTCTTTTTTCTGAACTAATGGTCGCAAGTGAGTCAGAAATCTAAAAATATTACTTCGTCTTACATCTAATATACTTTAATTCTGTCAAAACGACGAACATCTAGATCTGGCAACGATGTTCCGATGACCCGCCGCCTTATTATCCTCTGTTTTTTTGTGAACAAAAGTGAGCAAAACCATAATTATGGGATAAAAATAGTGAAATCTTGCACAACATTATGGAATATATGTTAAAATTTTGATATTGGGGAAGGTCAGCATTCTGTTTATTGGATCGTTGGCCTTAGAGATCGTAATAATAATATCAGGAGGGATTTTGTGTGAAAGTACTTCAGTTAAGAACGGAAAAATGCGTACAGTGCGGAGAATGCATGTCCGCATGTTCCAAAGCGTGGTTTAAAGAAGACAATCCAGCACTGTCCAGGATCAAAATCGAAAACAAAGCCACTTATCCTAATATCAATGTGTGCAATCAGTGTGGCGCATGCATAGAAATCTGTCCGACTAAGGCGCTTGAGCGCGATGCCAACGGCATCGTACAGGTACGTAAAGACAAGTGCACATCCTGCCTTATGTGTGTGGGTTTCTGTCCCTCCGCAAGCATGTTCTTCAATGCCGCGAAGCAGACTGAGCCTTTCAAGTGCATTTCCTGCGGCATCTGCGCCAAAGTATGCCCCACAGGGGCACTTGAGCTCATTAACTCACCGGAAACTAAATAAGAGGGGTCGACAGGGATGAAAATTAAAGAGATGAAAGTTTTATCAGAATGGTCTTACGAGCCGGCAAAGATACGGAGAGGGTATGCCAACGAAACTCTTTACGTAGGCCTTGGAAATAAAGACGGCAAATATAAGTTTGAAAAACGCCCCGTTTCTGAGGACATGAAAGATAATTTCACGGGCGGACGCGGTTTCGGTCTTAAGCTACTCTGGGATGCAGTAAAGGAAACTACTAAATGGAATGATCCTGAAAATGAACTTGTAATAGCAGGCGGCCCCTTCTGCGGCATAACGCAGTATCCCGGAACAGGAAAGTCATACACTGTATTCCTTTCGCCTGCGACAAAACAGACATACAACAGCAACGCCGGAGGATATTTCGGCCCATTTCTTAAATTCTCCGGGTTTGACGCACTTGAAGTACAGGGAAAAGCAGACAGACCTGTAGTAATTTTTATCGACGGAGATAATTTCAAAGTTCAGATACTTGAATCTACTCTTGATGAAGTAAACGCATACTACATCTCAGAGGAGCTGCACGACTATTTCGCGAAAAACGAACAGGACAAACGCACGATATCCGTCATATCAACAGGTATGGCAGCAAAGACCAGCTACATAGTAGGTCTGAACTTCAGCTTCTATGACGTCCGCAGAAAAGCCGTAAGGCTTAAGCAGGCAGGACGCGGCGGCGGCGGTACCGTTCTCTGTGAGAAAAACATTGCGGCAATAGTCGTAAAACGTACAAAGTTCTCCGGAATTGAAAATGACCCTGTCGACATCGAAGTAATAATGAAAGCAGGAGCCAGCCTTCACAAGCGCATACACGATCATGACAACGATCAGTGTAAGATGCGTTCCGCCGGAACAGCCCATCTTATGGAGATTATGGACGATTATCAAATTCTTCCCGTCAACAACTATAAGTTCGGGAATCACAAAGACATCGATAAGATCAGCTCAGATAAATACATCAAGCTTTTCAGCCAGGGAATGGCTGACGGCTGCTGGTACGGATGTTCGCTTGCCTGTGCAAAAGCCGTCGACAACTTCCCGCTCCAAACTGGTCCCTGGAAGGGCAAGGAAGTGGTAGTTGACGGACCTGAATATGAGAACGCGGCAGGTCTGGGTTCCAATGTCGGCGTCTTCGATCCTCTATGGACGATAGAGGCCAACTTCTACGCTGACTTCTACGGACTGGACACTATCTCCCTCGGGACAGGGTTGGCATGGGTATGCGAGTGCTATGAACTTGGACTGATCAACAAAGAGAACACTCATGGCCTGGAACTCAACTTCGGCAACAAAAAAGACCTGATGGAACTGATACACCGTATTGGCAGCGGAGCTGATGATTTTGCAATAGCAACAGGCTGGGGCATCGAAGCAGCGCGTGAATACTACGCAAAAAACTACGGTGCAGACCTTGAGGTAATGAAAAAGATAGGAATGGTTTGCCAGGGATTGGAAGCCTCCGAATACAGATGCCAGGAATCTATGGCTCAGTGGGGCGGATACTTCCTTACACTTAAAGGACCCCAGCATGACGAAGCATGGCTCATATTCATGGACATGGTCAACAAGCAGCTCCCGACATACGAAGACAAAGCTGAAGCCCTGTACTTCTTCCCCAACTTCCGTCTCTGGTTCTCGCTCCACGGACTTTGCAAGCTCCCATGGAACGACATTGAACCGGTCGACAACAGCATCAAATATAAGGGCATTGAGGCTGCGAGAGTCCCTGAGCACCTTAATAACTACCTCAACATATACACAGCCATCACAGGCAAACCTCTGGACAGGGACGGAATGATCCTTCAGTCTGAAAAGGTTTATAACTTTGAGCGCATATTCAACCTCCGTATGGGCAAGGGTACTTCCAAATTCCACGTAGCTCCTGATCGCGGACTTGGCCCTGTCTGGGAAGATGAGTGGATGGCAAGACCGGACTACTTTGATGCAAAACTAAAGGAATTCGGCGAGGAAATCGAAGGTAAATCTGTCAAAGAGAAGATAGCGCTTCTGCAGAAACATCGCCATGCTCAGTGGGAGCAGCTCAAGCTTGCCGTCTACAAACGCCGTGGATGGAACAAGAACGGCATACCGACACTCAAGACCGTGAAACGTCTTGGCATTGATTATCCGGAAGTTGTTGCTCTACTTGAGAAACACCTCAAGCCGGAAGATGAATTCGAGGAAGCATAGGAAAAAAGCATAAATGATAACGGTAAACGGGAACCAGTCAGAATGGGAAGAAGGTCTCACTGTTAAGCAACTCCTGGCGAGAGAGAATTATACTTTTAGGATGCTGTCTGTGTGGATCAACGACCGCCCGGTCGAAAAAAAAGATTTTCCCACACATCTGATCCCCGACGGAGCAAACGTACAGGTAATACACAACATAAGCGGAGGTTAACGGAACCTCAAAACAAAATCAGCTGATCAAATAATGCGGGGGGTTTACCTCCCGCATTATCTTATGCAGATATTCTGATTATCCCTTACATAGTGTCTTTCAACATAATCAGAATTAAAAGCCTGCAGCATTCCCCCATACCTTTTGAACGAAAAAATAAGAGTATCCCCCACTTTTGGCCTTGGGGATGCTTCCTCAACATCAAGCACCAAATGATCGCTTGATGCCCCAAGCACACTTATTCCTGACTTTGGAACTTAACGCCCTATAACCACTGCCATCAATCCTTCGAATACGCTGTAATAAGGCGGTTTCGGGGGTTTTTTATTTACAAAAAACTTTGTTTATTTTTGTCCTGCTATATCCTGCTTTTTAGCTCATTTTGTGGTATAATGACCTTGCACATGTTTATTTATATTTTACAGAAGCGAGGGGTCCCCTATGTACGTTGCAATCTCCGGTTACGGTAAGTCGCGCGTCATCCAGTTTAGAGAGGAAACACATATTCCTGGCACAAGTAAAAAGAAAACTCATGTTGTAAAAACCATCGGCAACTACGAGAAAATGCTTGCCGAGGACCCGGATGTCGTTGCAAAGCTAAAGCTGGAGGCAGCACGCCTGACTCGTGAGAAAAAGGCCGCAGGGGCACCCATCACTCTAGAAGTACCAGTGGGCGATATCTTAAAACCTGACGATGTGGTGCCTTCTTTTCAATTCGGGCATGGTTTGGTTAAGCAAATTTGGCAGCAAATGGATCTGGACACCTTCTTCGTAACCAAGTCTGGGAAGCGTAATGCTGAGACTGTAGCCCAGGCGATCTACTATCTGGCAGCCCATCGCTGTGCCGAACCGGCCAGCGTACATGCTTGTGTTAAGGAGTTGCCTACCTATGCCGGTGTGAACCCGCTAAGTCTGGATGTGCTGTATGACGTCCTAGATATACTGTCTGAGCAGAAATCTGCGGTGATAGAACATTTATCACGCTTTTTCGAACGTAAAACCAATAGACAGGGACCAGAAGCCTTCTACGATGTCACAACTTATGCCTTTGAAAGCACACGCTGGGGTGAACTGCGGATGTTCGGATTCTCCAAGGATCATAAAAACAACGAAGTGCAGGTAGTAATGGGGTTGCTTATGGACAACAACGGCATACCTATCACCTACGAATTATTTCCTGGAAATACTATGGACCAGAACACCCTGGTGCAATCCATCGAGAAGCTCAAAAACTTATATCGTTTGGAAAAAATAATAGTGGTCGCTGACCGAGGACTCAATAGTGGAAACAATCTGGAATACCTGTACAGCAGTGGCCATGATTTTGTAATCAGCTACACACTGAAGCGAGCCCCGCAGATCTTCAAAGAACTGGTATGGTCAGAAGCTGGATGGCACGATGATAGCAAAGAAGGCGATGCCGTGACGTTTCGCTCCAAAGTGGTCGGAGATTCCCTTAAGGTAAGGCTGCCGCTTTCCGAGGAAGAACGTGAGGTAACAGGCAAGCGGGGACGGCCACGAACGTTACGCGAAGTGGAGATCCTGGTGAAGATTCATCTAACGTGGTCGGCCAAACGTGCTGAGAAAGATCGGGGAGACCGGGAGCGGATGCTTGAACGACTGAGGAAAAAGCTAGACAAGCCCTACCAGTTGAAAGCGGCTATCCGGCGCGGCGGCAATCAGTTTCTTCAGATGGAACTCGACACGGAGAACTGGAGCTTGGATGAATCTAAGATCGAGGAAGCTGCCCGCTATGACGGATACTATGCGGTTATAACCAATAATCTGGAGCTGGATACGCAAAGTGTATGTAAAATTTACGGAGGTCTGTGGAAAATTGAAGAGAGCTTCCGAATACTGAAGAGTGATTTAAGAGCCCGACCTGTTTTTGTCTGGTCTGACAAACACATTAAGGGTCATTTTGCCATGTGTTTCATATCCCTCTGTATGCTCCGCTATGCTCAATACCTGCTGGAGACAGAAAAGCAGGTGTCAGTGTCAGCTAGGACTATTATGGAAGCAATTCGAGAGCCGTTGGTTTTGGTGCAGGGAGAATTTCCACGCTGTGTCGTCACACCAACCCGCATCACCCAGACCTACCTAAATCTGGCAGGTTTGCTGGGAATGTCTAACATGAAAACGAACATGACCCTGACTAAGTTCCGGGCCTGTACCAAGCTCGATTTGAGTATTAATCTGAAATAACAGGATAAAATTAAAACGACTAAATCAGCTGTTAGACAGAGCTTGTGGCACTTTTTGACCTCTTAAGTTCTAAAGTCAGGAGCATTCCCCCATACCTTTTGAACGAAAAAATAAGAGTATCCCCCACTTTTGGCCTTGGGGATGCTTCCTCAACATCAAGCACCAAATGATCGCTTGATGCCCCAAGCACACTTATTCCCTCAACTAAAGGGGTAATATCTTCCGGGATCACGTCCTGTTTCCCCAGTGCAGCTACCCCGCGATATCTCATTCCCCTGTCCTCAAAGTGCGGCACTTTGCCGAAAGCATCTATTCCTATATGTCCAATTGGTTGGGAAGGTTTTTTTTCGATCTCGACATACTCAGCAGAGAGAAAGACCGTGTCCTGCCTTAAGCCTCTTATGTCCTCCGTGCCACACTTTCCACGGAGCATAGCTCCCCCTATCCTCAGATGAGTTATTCCTCCGGGGTTGATCTCCGCGTTGACTATTGGGTAAAAAAGATTGGTCCCTCCTCCGGAAATGAGCCATTCTTCCTTTCCCAGATCCCTTTTAAGCTCCATGGCAAATTTAACAAGCATGCTTAAATTTTCTTCGGAAGGCATAACGCCCCCAAAACAGCCAAAATTAGTTCCGGCACCTATGCAGCTGATCCATTTACATTTACGAAAAACGTCAGCTGTCTCATATATTCTGTCGGGCCAGATGCCCTCCCTCAAATCACCGATATCTATCATAAGAAGAACTTTGAATTCTTTCTTTTCCAAGGAACATATTTTTTCAAGTTCCTTAATTGTTTCAGGCATAGAGATCAGAGACCAGTCAGCATACGAGACAACAGAGGAAAGTTCGCTGAGCATCGGGATCCTGAGCAATCCCAGAGGACACTTTATCCCGCCCTCCCTAAGCCTGACAATATTCTTCATCCTGCTGTCCATCAATGAATGTATTCCGCCTTCAAGGATCGCATTTGAAATTTGAATATCCCCGCAGACACACTTGACTACAGAATCTGCCCTGATGCATCTTGCAATGCAGATCTTCCTGACCATTGATGCGTTGTAAGTTATGGCATCAAGGTTTATCCTCAAATGAGGATTTCTCATTTTTTCGACCTCCAACATGCTGCGAAGTGTCCGGGCTCATTTGCTTTCAGTACCGGAGTCTCGTTAAGACAGCCCTCCGAGTATCCCCCACACCTGTGTACAAAGACCCAGCCTGTGAAATCCTTGGCAGGCTCGCTCGGCACTTCGTCAGTCAGCAATATAGAATCCATTGTTCGTTTTCCAAGGGCAGGAACCGTGCTTAAAAGTGTATTTGTGTTCAAGTGGAGCGGGTTTTCAAAAATACTGCCGTTTTGACCGTCCTCTATCTTTTGCCTAAAGTTATAAAGCACAATATTTCTTTTCAAGAAGGTACCCCTTTCTACTTAAGGGGGAATTTTATGTTTTTGGACAAAATATTATAAATACTTCACAGCATACTCAAGTATTGCAATTTATATTATCGATCTCAAACTTCGCACCAAAGAAATGGTGACTGTACCTTGACAATTCAATAATAATCGGCAAAAAAGAAGCGACATGAGCCCCGTTTTTGGTATAATTTAGTTACCACGCTAAAACGATACCAAACGGAGGCTCATGCCATGAAAAGAATATCACAGACCTTTAATTTTGACTATGAAATCTCTACTGCAACAGATGCCTTCTTCCGAAGATTCAAACTCTGTTCTGTACTTAAGAAGGTCAATGCATACAAGTCCAGAGGGGTTCCAGCAGTGAGCATTTTTCAAAGACTTTTTAATCTGATCTTCAATAACCGCAGTCTGTTCATGGAACTGAAGACAGGAGTTTCTTCTCCTGAAGTACACAAAGACACCTTCTATCGTTTCATAAATTCCTGCTCTATCAACTGGATGAAGTTCACATCACTCCTTGCAGAAAGAATCATAAACAGCATGGTTACGAAACTCACTGATGACAAGAGAGTAAATGTATTCATCGTAGATGACACTATCTACGAACGTAAACGTTCAAAGGAAGTGGAACTTCTCACTAAAGTATTTGACCATTCAACGCATATGTATACGTCAGGGTTCCGTCTTTTGACACTGGGCTGGAGTGACGGGAATACATTCATTCCTGTAAACAGCTGCCTTCTTTCCTCGGAGAAACAGGATTCCCGCATGCGGGAACAGAGGGAAAAGGTAGATAAACGTTCCTGCGGTTGCAGAACAAGAAAACTGGCACAGACCAAAGCTCCCTTGGTTATGCTTGAAATGATAGATACGGCAGTTAAATCAGGGATATCTGCTTCATACGTTCTCTTTGATTCATGGTTCTGCTCACCCGCAACGCTTTTGTCTCTTAAGAATAGGAACCTGGATGTCATTGCAATGGCAAAGAAAACATCTAAAGTGCATTACATGTACAAAGGACAGATGATTGCTGCAACAGAAATCTACAAAAGGAACAGGAAACGCAGGGGCAGATCCAAGTATCTGCTCTCTGCTGACATTCAGATATGCAGTAAAGAGGACAATAATTATTCCATACCGGCTAAGCTTGTATATGTACGTAACAGGAGCAAACGCAAAGATTATCTTGTCCTGATATCAACGGATATCGCCATTTCAGAGGAAGAGATAATCCGCATATACGGGAAACGCTGGGACATAGAGGTATTCTTCAAAGTCAGCAAGACATATCTTAAACTGACGAAAGAATGCCATTCACTCTCTTATGACGCCATGACAGCATACGTCGCAATAGTCTTTGCAAGATACATGATGCTTGCCATAGAAAACAGGACCCGAAGGGATGATAAGACATTTGGAGAGCTCTACTGTCTTGTATCGAATGAACTGTCTGACATCACATGGATTGAAGCTTTCAGGCTTCTTATGGAAGTGTTTATGACTGCTATATGCGATAAACTGTCGCTGACGGATAAAGAGCTTGATGTACTGCTTGAAACATTCATTGAAGCTCTGCCTGAGATGCTGAAAAGAAAACTGCTCAAGTGTGCATAAAATGGCAAAAATGATATTCTTAACACGTGCCGATTATTGAATTGTCAAGGTGCAGTCTAGGTTATTTATGTGCGAAGTTTGAGTTATCGATATTATAATAAAATAACTCAACTTTCCCACCTCAAGAATAGAAGAGAAGCAAGATTTGGACCTTGAAAAATACATATAGGATCACGCGATAAAAACAAGAGGAAAGCCCCTTAGGTGGTATAATTGAAATAGCGACAAATCAAGTAATACCAACATATAAGGAGGCTTTCCAATGACAAACATTATAGCAGATATAAATGATAACCGCCACGTCTTTAAGTCATCAGTCGACCATTTCTTTTCCAAAATAAATATATCCAAACAGCTTAAAAGCTCAAACTTTTACAAGGAGTCAGGATTCAGCTGCACACAGATACTCAAAGAGCTGTTTGCACTTGTTTTTACAGGCAAGAACCTCTATAGGAGTCTGTTGTCGGATGACGCTTTACTGACATTCAGAAAGAACACGGCATACCGTTTCCTCAACAGTGAACATTTCAACTGGGAAAAACTCCTGAATAAAGTAATGTTTCAGCTTATTTCAGAAGTCGACCGTTTGACAGGAAGCGACAGAGAGTCGGTGCTTATAGCAGATGATTCGCTCTTTGGCAGACAGCGCAGCAAGAAAGTAGAGCTGCTTTCAAGAGTGTTCGACCATACAAGCCATAGATACTGCCGCGGGTTTCGTATGCTGACTCTTGGATGGTCTGACGGCAACACATTTCTTCCTGTTAATTTCAATCTTCTGAGCTCACCCAAAGATGAACATGTGCTCTGTCCGGTCCAAGAGACAGATAAACGGACCAACGGCTATAAGAGACGTATACGTGCAAGGATGTCGACAACGGATGTTCTTATTGAAATGCTTCGCAATGCAGGCAGTATACCTGCAAGATTCGTGCTCTTCGACAGCTGGTTTACATTGCCCAAAACAGTAATAAGGGTAAAGAGAGAAAACCGGGATGTTATAGGCATGGTACGGATAACCGAGAAGATCCACTATTTCTACGATGACAAGTGGCAGGACATAAAATCGATATATGACAAAGTTTGCAATAAGCCCTGTGGTTCTTCCAAAATCGTTGGATCTGTCTGCGTCAAAATACGCGAACAGAGAGACTGTGAGTTGGAAGAATGTATTTATGCCAAAATCGTATTTATACAAGAGAAGAAATCTAAGGACTGGCTGGCGCTGCTTTCTACAGATATATCCCTTCCCGATGAAGAGATCATAAGAATATACGGGAAGCGGTGGGACATAGAGGTCTTTTTCAAGGTATGCAAATCCAATCTTGCCTTGGCCAGAGAATTTCAGGGAAGAAGCTACGACATGCTGACAGCAGCAACTGCCATTGTTTTCATGAGATATGCCATGCTGTCCATTGAAGCGAGAAACAAATCTGACGACAGGACAATAGGAGAATTATTCTATCGTTACTGTCAGGAACTACAGGACATAAGATTCTCTCAGGCATTATTGCTTCTCCTTACAAGACTTATTGGGATGCTAAAAGAGATAAAACCTTCCAATAAAAACAAGTTGCAGGAAAAAATGACAGAGTTATTCTTAAACGCATTGCCAAGTTATCTGAGGTGCCAATTGCTATTATGTGCGTGACCTATATAGATTTTTCAAGGTTCAAACCATGTTTTGCTACTGGGAAAGTTGAGTAAAATAATATTATACATAATATCACTCAGCAACCCTATCTAACAGAACATTCAACAAACGAGCCTAGTGTAATATATTTTTTTAAACAAAAAAGGAATGTAATCACATGAATTTGACTGCGGGGGTATTTTGGGGTGATCTACGGTGTCATTTGGAAGGGTTTCAGGTTCGGGGCTCTTTTGCAGGTCGCAGTCGGACCTGTCTGTCTTTTCATATTCCAGACAGCAGCTTCGTCAGGGTTTTGGGCCGCTGAGGCAGCTGTTCTGGCTGTAACGCTGGCCGATCTTTTTTACGTCACTGCAGCAATACTTGGGATCGGAGCATTGATAGAAAGGAGTTCGTCTGCCAAGAATATTTTCAAATACCTCGGGGCAGCGGTGATAATACTCTTTGGGATATCTTCCATCCTCGGGTCTTTTGAAATACACATAATACCGGGCTTCGGAACGCTGACCAGGACAAACTCGGAGAGTGCCTTTATCAAAGCACTACTCCTCACCCTTTCAAGCCCCCTTACTATCGTTTTCTGGGCGGGAGTATTTTCTGCAAAAGCGGCAAGCGGAGAAATGAGCGGCAGAGAAGTATCCTATTTCGGTTTCGGAGCGATACTTTCAACCCTCGTATTCATGTCGATGACCGCAATAGCAGGTACACTTACAGGAAGTTTCCTGCCGCCATCTGTCACCCTTATGCTAAATATCCTTGTCGGTCTGGTGCTGATTTTTATCGGGGTAAGAACTGCTGTCAGGAGTTAGACTTCTTATTTACTGTTATCCACTTCTTCAAATTCTTTCTTTCAAGGATATCTTTATCAAATATTTCTGTGCGTGATGCAAGAAGCATGCAGAGCGGTATGCCAAGTCCGAAACATATGGCTGCCTGGCTTATGCCAATATATATTATCGAGTAGAGCACAGGAGTATCTGTAATAACACCAAGATATGTACCTACTGCCAGTGCGTTTATAACCACCGGAGGAACGGCAGCAAGCCATATCCCGGGCATTTTATATGTCAGCCATGCGGCAGCAAGAGTCGCCGCACTTCCTACAACGATATCTATCAGGCCGAACCCTCCTGCAATGTTTGAAAGAAAACAGCCGATAAAAAGCCCTGGAATCGCCTCTGGCATAAAAAAGGGAAGCAGCGTCAGCGCCTCAGCGACCCTGAACTGGACGGGGCCGAATGAAAGCGGAGAAAGCGCCACGGTGAGTGCAGCATATAAAGCAGCAACCATTCCGGATACAGCAATACTTCTTATCATTACAAAAAACTCCTGACAAACAAAGAATGTTGGTATTATAACCCTCTTAAGGCTATAATGACCACAAACAAAAGCATCAAATATATTCTGACGGAGGTACTTCTCTTATGAACATAACAATGCTGGGTGCAGGCAGTTTTGGAACAGGGATGTCAAAACACCTTGCCGATCTGGGACATAACATCTTTATGTGGACGATAGATAAAGAACAGTCAGAGTCGATCAACAAGTCAGGCAGGAACACTTTCTGCTTCCAGGACACGATCCTCCCAAAGACGATCAAATGTACGATGGACATGGATGAAGCTCTGAACTTTTCAGACCGTGTGATCATGGCGATACCTACCCAGTTTGAACGTGAGGTATGCCAAAAGGTCGCTGCCACCGACAAAAAGAATCTTCACATGCTGAACCTGGCTAAAGGCATTGAGATCAGCACAGGATATCTACTCCATAAAGTACACGAAGAAGAGTCTCCTGAAAATATCTATTCGGCACTCTCCGGTCCAAGCCATGCTGAAGAGGTATTGATAGGGTGCCCTACAGCCGTAGCGCTTGCCTCATTTCACGAAGGAGAGGCAGAAAGCTGGCAGAAGATACTTACAGGAAATAATTTCCGCGTCTACACTTCTGATGATGTTATAGGCCTTGAAGTAGGCGGTGCAACTAAAAATATTTATGCAGTCGCAGCGGGAATCTCAAAAGCTATGAAGCTCGGAGACAACGCGCTGGCTGCCATAGCATGCCGCGGACTTGCAGAGATAATGCGTTTCGGTAAAAAGCTCGGAGCATCACCAATGACCCTTTCCGGCCTTGCTGGTGTAGGTGACCTTATGGTAACGTGCTACAGCATGCATTCAAGGAACTTCAGGCTTGGACTGGCAGTTGGAAGCGGCAAGACATTCGATGAGGCGGCAAAAGAACTCGGACAGGTGGCAGAAGGGGCATATACTGTAAGGGCCGTAGTCGAAAACAGCAAGAAGTTCGATGTTGAAATGCCTCTCGCTGAAGGAGTCTACCGTATCCTTTACGGCGGAGAATCACCCGAATTGATCATGCGGGAACTCTTCTCGCGTCCGCTTAAGGCCGAACAGCTCTTCTGATTGTTTTAAAACCTTACTGATAACGCAGTGGCTTAGAAAATTTATAATAGGGACCTGTAATGCTCAGCTGCTGATAAAGAGTAGCTGGGCATTATTATTAAAGTAGTGGCATGTTGATATATTTATACCGTTCTGCAGTTGGTGTCCAGGATCGGAACAATATTTTGCAGGTTAAGCTTTTGGACTAAAGAGATCCCTAAATATTCACATCAGTATATATATATTGACAAATTTATCTATATATCTTACTATATAAATCACAGGTCAAGGAGGTGGGAACATGAATAAAACTATGAGTCCGTCAATTTTCGATGACATAATATCGATCACAGAATTCAACAAAGGACGGGCGGGGAAAATTTTTGAAAGCGTCAAATCCGGTCGTCCCAAGATAGTCTTTAAAAATAATGTACCTGAATGCATTTTGATTTCACCGGAACAATATAAGAATATGCTTGATGAGCTAGAGGATCTACAGCTTATCGCGTTGTCTGACGAGCGAATGAAAAATTATGATTCCGAAAGATTATTATCCTCAGAAGAAATAAATAAGAAATATGGTTATAACGATCTGGATCTCGCCGATGCTGATGAGATTGAATTTGAATGAGCTGGAAGGTAAGCTATCTTCCCGAAGCCGATAAAGACTTAGAAAGGCTGGATAATTCACAAAGGCTTTTGGTACTCAAAGCAATCACAAAAGTATCATTAAATCCAAAATCGAAATCTGAAGGAGGTTACGGTACCCCCTTAGGAAACAGAAATACAGCAAGGCTGGCAGATCTGTTTAAAATTAAATTAAAGAAATCCGGACTGCGGATCGTTTACAAGTTAGTTAGAACCAAGGAGACAATGTTAGTAATAATTGTCGGTGCAAGGGCTGACAATGAAGTTTATATTGAGGCTGATACACGGGCTAAGAAACACCAGCCTCTGTAAAATATAAACAGACTCGTATCGCAACAACATACTCCGAACCTCTGAAAGTTTGTGACCATGTTTTGAAACAATTGCTTCACCATGGCTTCACGCGACTGATTCTGTCGCAGTTTCACAATCGTGTTCATCCCTTAAGAAAGAACCCCAGCACCTCGTTCAGCGACGAGACCCTGACGGTCTCCATCGGGTATTCGTCTTTCGGACTCCTTCTGCTTATCACAGCTTTTTTGAAACCTAGCCTTGAAGCCTCTTTCAGTCTCATCATGGTCCTTCCGGCAGGTCTCACCTCTCCGGCGAGCCCCACCTCTCCTATGAAACAGACATCTGATGGAAGTGAAATATCTTTTAAAGTAGAAGCAAGTGAAACACACACGGCAAGATCCGCTGCGGGATCCCTGAGCGTCAGACCGCCGGTGATATTCAAATAAACATCACTGGTCCTCGAAAAAACACCGCACCTTTTTTCCAGGACTGCAAGCAGGAGTTGAAGTCTGTTGGCCTCAAGTCCCCTTGAAGTGCGCTTTGGATAAGGGAATGGGGAATTGCAGGCAAGCGATTGTATTTCCGCCGCCAGCGACCGTGATCCTTCAAGTACCATTGAAATCGCGACCCCGGAGCTGCCGAGGTCCGTGCCGTCCCAATAAAGCCTGCTGGGATCGAGTACAGGTGACAGTCCTTTATCGGACATTTCGAATATTCCAAGTTCGTCAGTGCTTCCAAAGCGGTTCTTTTCGGCTCTGAGCAGTCTGTTCGGAGAGTTCTGTTCTCCGGAAAAAAGGAGGACCACGTCGACCATGTGTTCAAGGAGTTTGGGTCCCGCGATCTGCCCCTGCTTTGTGATATGCCCTACGATCACAGTTGGTATCTGACAGTTCTTAGCCATCTCTACAGCCATGGAAGCTACTCCCCTGACCTGATTGAGAGATCCCGCCCAGCCGTTCTCCGCATCTGCCCTGAAGGCCTGTACACTGTCAACAACCACAAAATTATATTCCTCCGCAGCTTTCAGACATGATGCGAGATCATCCTCACAGAGAAGATAAAGGCCTTCAGACATGAGACCCAGCCTTCTTCCCCTGAGAGCAAGCTGTCCGGAAGATTCTTCTCCCGAGATAAATAAAACTTTTTTGCCGTTTCGTGCCATTTTTGCGCATACCTGAAGCAGAAGGGTCGATTTGCCGACTCCGGGTTCTCCCCCAAGCAAGACAACTCCGCCCGGCACCCATCCGCCCCCAAGAACCCTGTCAAGCTCTCCGATCCCTGACGGGACCCTTTCCTGCTCCTCAACATCAAGTCCTCGAAGCGGCGATGCTGCCTTTGCGGCTGCAGGCCTTCCATCCTTAGTCATGAGGACGGGCTCTTCCTCTTCCATGCTTCCCCAAACACCGCACTTAGGACATTTGCCAACCATGGTAAGGCTTACATATCCGCACTCGCTGCACTTATATCTGTTCATATCTTTTTTTGCCATGTTTGAATCCTCCGCATAGAGAATATCAGAGCAATGAACCAACTACAAGTGATATAATAGCGCGCAAACCTCAAAAGAGGTAATATATCACCGTAATATGAGATGGGGTGGCACTTTGTTTTATTTTTACCTGGCAGCCATATCGACCCTAGCGATATTTGTAGCGGCAGGAACCCTCATAGGCGCAAGGACATCCGATCCCAAAGATTATTCTCTTGGTGGCAGAAGATCTTCCGCTGCTGGAGTAACAGGTATTCTTCTCGGAGCCTTAGTGGGCGGAGCATCTACAGTCGGCACAGTCCAGATGGCCTACAGCCACGGTATGACTGCTGTCTGGTTCACGCTTGGGGGCGGGATAGGCTGCCTGCTGCTGGGACTAAGATTCGCCGTCCCGCTGAGGAATTCTAATATCACTACAGTCGCTGATTACCTTGCCAAAAGCTACGGAGGAAAAGAGAGTATCTGCGGAAGATCGATATCATTGACAGCGACGATCTCATCGACTCTTGGCACCTTCATATCGATATCCGCCCAGTTTTTGTCATGCATAGCGCTGCTTAAAGGACTTTTCCCTCTCTCTTCGTCTACAGCATCCCTGCTGGCCGGTTTTTCAATAATCGGCTTTATTGCTGCGGGGGGGTTGAAGAGCTTCAGTACATTGGGCGGAGCAAAGATCATTCTGCTCTATTTTGTCCTTCTCTCCTGCTTCGTTATGGCAATAGTAAACGGAGGTACTTTTAGCTTCGTGGCATCACAATTAGACGCTGATCTTTGGTTCAACCCGTTTGGAAGAGGTTTCGTACCTGAGATAGGGTATTTAGCCTCTATGATAGTTGGAGTTTTCACCACCCAAATCTACATACAGTCCTTAGCTGCAGCAAAAGACGCCCAGACAGCAAAAAAAGGAGCCTTCGCATCGGCACTTCTTATGCCTCCTATGGGATTTCTTGGGGCCTGGATAGGACTCTCAGTAAAGGCCAGGGGTATAGAAATGAGACCTGACGAAGTTCTTTCCTGGTTCATAATGGACTCTTTTCCTCCATTCTTAGGAGGGATCATATGGGGAGGAATACTGATCACGGTTATCGGATGTGCATCAGGGCTGATTCTTGGAATATCAACAAATATAGTCAAGAACCTTATCCCGGAAAAATTCATACAAAAACACAGTGATAGAGAAATTATGATCCACCGTATGCTGATAGGCGCTACAGTAGCAGCAGCAGCCTTAGCGGGGATAACCGGAGCCGGCTCTATGATACTGGAGTGGAGTTACCTGAGTATGGGACTCAGGGGAGCCGGTACCTTCCTGCCTTTCGCAGCAGCTGTCATGCGCCCTGATTCCTTATCACCCAAATGGGCGCTTGCATCTTCGGCAGCAGGACTCTCAGGAACAATCCTCTGGGGTCTATCTTCTTTGCCGGGTGACCCTCTCTTCGCCGGACTTGCTGTTTCGGCAGCCTGCGTCCTTATAGGGTTCAAATCAAAAAAACAGTATATATAAAAACAAGCCGGGCCTCCTTCTATGATAAGGAGAACCGGCTTTCTTAATTCAGAGACAATAATATTATCTCTTGTATCCTATTATGTTGCGAAGCAAGCCTTTTCTCCAATTCTGGCCATTTTCATCTTCAACACCTGCTGTTTTTGATCCGTCTATTACTCCTATGACGCCCCTGCCCTGCTCTGTTTCAGCGATAAGCACCTGCATGGGGTTGGCAGTTGCCGCAAATACACGGCATACTTCCTGCACATTTTTGATCCTGTCTAGAACGTTGATCGGAAATGAGTTTCTTAAAATGACAACGAATACGTGACCCGCATTAATCGCCTTTGCGTTTTCAATTGCTGCATCTTCAAGATCTTTTCTGTTTCCGTCATGCCTGACCAGGCAGTCACCGGAAGCCTCACAGAAAGCAATTCCGAATTCGATAGAGGGCGAAGATGTCACCAGAGCCTCAAAAATGTCCTCAACTGTTTTGATAAAATGGCTTTGCCCTATTATGATGTTGCATTCCTCCGGTATTGCCACCTGCTGTATATCGATACTGATATTACATGACATGATATCTTACCTCCTCAGCTCTTGATATTGACAAGTATATCAAAACCTATATCTTTTGACCTGTATTATCCTTATGGATTAACGTTCTATCAAAGCATGAAAAAACCCCGTACGCAATAACACGCCGGGGTATCAATATTTATTATGATATTTTTCAGATCATTTTTTCTTTTTCAAGTCGGCGATAACATCATCGGTAATATCCGTTCCGCCGAAAAAGACCGCTCCCTTGTCAACTACTACTGTTATCTTTTTGGCATTTGCAACTGTTCGTATCGCCAGGTTAATATCCTTGAAGAGCGGTTCCATAAGCTTTCTCTCTTCATTTGCGGCCTCTGTTCGTTTGTTCTGGAAGATCTGGGCCTTCTTTTTGTCGTCCGTCTCTTTATCGATGGCCACCTTCGCCTCTTCCTGTTTTTTGTTTGTCACATCGCGAACCTGTTTCTGAATCTGTTCAAATTTCGGATGCTGGAACATGATCCTCTGTGGATCAACGCAGCCCATTACATCCTGAGCATATGCCGCACCTGCGATATACAAAGAAAGGAAAAGCACGGACAAAATACTTACTGCTATTTTTCTTGCTGGAAACATAATACCTTTACCCCCTCTTAGTTGGTTCAACAAAAAATAGAACGTAATAAGTCAACTAGTGAATTCTACCTGTCAATATATTCAAAGTCCACGTATAATTGCGGAATAAAGAAATATCAGCTTCGAAGGGCGGCGGACCCATATGGATTGCATAGCAACTTTTGACACGACTCACATGGCTTTGTTCTTTGAGAAATCCTGCAGGAGCATCGGCTTGAAAGTAAAGATCGTTCCGGTTCCCAGAGAGATATCTTCAAGCTGCGGCCTTGCCTGCAGTTATCCCTGCGAATATGAAGAGAAGATAAGATCCATAGCCGCAGAAAAAGCCATAGAGGTCTCAGATTACCACAGACTTTAAGAGCTAATCCTCAGGTTCATCCGGGGGAGTGCCGTCTTTGAAATACTTATGCCAGAAAAGTGCTGTAAGTCCTCTCCAAAGCAGATAACCTCCTGATGTCACGGCAACACTGATCCAAATCAAATCTGTAAAACTCAGACCTGTCCTTTTAAGCTCCATCTGACCGCTCTGCCTGACTTCGGCAGATCCGGGACCAAACCATTTCCAGGCCCAGAGCATCAAAAAAACAACTGCCGCTGCAGTCAATATGTTGTTGATCGTTTTTTTCGGGACCTTGTCAAGATCCATGCTTACACCACCCTTAAGACTATTTGTTATTTTCTTCTAATTATCCTGCTCAGTACATTTTCAAGATAGAAGCGTATTACCCTGTTATATGAAAGCCCTGCAAAACGACTAGTTATTCTGGTCTTTCCATCAACGTTCCGCCTCACAAATGTTCTGGCTTTGGGTCTCAGGATAACCTGACTTGGATATAGGCTCCTGTGCCCGGCAACAACATAAGAAACCGCACTAACAAGACCGGCAAAAGGGGCTATCGGGGCTCCGAACAGTTCCATGGCCAGTATAGTTGAGGCTATTGGAGTATTTGTCGATCCTGCAAGCACTCCTGCCAGACCCAAAGCACTGGCTATCGAAGGGTCCAGTCCGAAAAGATTTGCAAAAAGTGAACCGGCAGCAGCCCCGACAAAGAGAGTAGGTGTCAGCACCCCGCCGCTTCCGCCACAGGAGAGCGTTACGGCCATCGCAAAAGACTTGATGGCAAACGCATAAATCGGCAGGCTGCCCCCTCTTATCGCTTCATCTATTGTATCCATCCCAAGTCCCAGATATTTGCTCCCAAACAGAGCGCCTATTGCCAGAAGTATGGCCCCGCCAAGAAGAGGTTTCTGCCATTCCGGTATTTTCAAAGATTTAAACTTTCTATCCGCCGCATGCAGACATTCTATATGGAAAACTGAGACAGTACCGAAAAAAACTCCAGCTAATAAGGACCAGCCTATCAAACTGGGAGCAAGGAGCGGAACATCGACAATATATTCCGGAAGATGTCCGGCCCCGAGATAAGAGGCTGTGAAGCATGAAACTATGCCGCTTATAAAAGAAGGAAGAAGCACATCATAGAACATCTGCCCTACAAATAATACCTCAACCCCAAATACTGCTCCGGTTATTGGTGTACCGAAAACAGCGGAAAAACCTGCTGAAATACCGCATATAACAAGTTTCTTCCTGTCAGATTCATCAAGCCGGAAAACCCTGGAAAGGCCATACATAAGTCCGGCACCTATCTGTGCACATGGTCCTTCTTTTCCTGCGGAACCCCCTGCAGCTATTGTGACTATTGTCGCTATCAATTTTACAGGGACCACTTTGATATCGATAATCCCAGCTCTGCGGTGAACTGCATCTATAACTTTCTCTGTTCCGTGGCCTGCTGCTTCCGGTGCAAGTATCCGAACAAAATAAAGGCTGAAGAGGAGTGCGGGGAAAATAAGAAGGTATCTCCAGCTGCTGAAGGAAGAAATATATTCTATTGCCCAGTCAAGAGATATCAGGAAGCCTGCTGCCACTGTCCCTACTATCACACCCGCCATTATTGAAAAGAAAGACCACTTTAAAAAAGAACTCAGAAGCCAAAATTCATCTCTTACTAATTCATCTTTTACTATTTTTGTGTCCATTTTCATCACCGCCATTAATTCTACCACTTTATCGCAGCTCTCCAGGGATTTATAAAATAATACCAGAGATAATCCAAAAGCATATCTAGGGTATAATCTTCACATTATGAAAGAGAGCAAATTGCCCACACTCCAGAAAATAATAGCCTGCTTTTTTGCGCTTGTATTCATAGCCTCAATAATTTTCATTGGCTACAGGATATATTCGAAACCTGCATATGAGGCGCACGAGAAAAAACAGGCGAAACTGCTTGCGATTTCTGCCGTATCCCTCTTTTCAGAGAAGACATCCAAATACCCCGGCATTTGGGCAAAATTTGACAGCAACGAAACTGAACTGATGATCGATCACATGAGAATAATGGGGAACTGGGTCGTCAAAGTAAATTTCATAAATAAAGGAAGCCATATCGATGTTCTGTCATCTGTAAGCTCAGGGTGGAACTCAAGAAGCCCTCAGTCCGCAGAAATCAGGGCAAGAATATTTAATGACGGCAGCATGAAATTTGAAGACGGAGATGCTGCTTCGACATCTGCCGACAGGATCAAAATCGGCAGGCTTAAGACTCTTGGCAAGATACACAACTTCAGATTCCCCGACGAACAGAAAAAAGTGCCTGTTTTGATAGATGCTGAAGAGTTCCTATTTACAGATCCTGAAGGGAATGAATTTCTGGTTTTAAAAGATCCTCTAAAGATCAGTCAGGATATCCTGCCAACAGAATAAATCCTGATCCTCTTCAGCCGCTTGCCGCCATAGGGTAGATCTCCAGGACATCACCTTCAGAAAAACTGTAGTTCCATGGTTTTGCCCTGTTATTGACTACAGGAAGGATGTTCTCTTCTTTTCCGATCCCGGACCTTACAACATAATCCCTTATAGTCTCACCTGCTGACGGCATAAGTACGAAACTCTCATCTACACCGTAAAGATCTGTATACTCGGGTCTGATTTTCAATTTGATCAATAAAAGCACTCCTTGTTAGCTTAGTCCAAGCCTTTCTACCGTCTCGGGTTTTGGGACTCCGTCATTGTCCCATCCCCGCACCCTGTAATATTCATCCAGCATAGGTTCAAGGTCGGGAGTGTAATCACCGGTCCCCTCATCCCTGCGCGGGGTAGAAAGGATGCGCTCTGGCAGTCTGTCATCTTTCCTGCGCAGACCAAGCCTGATGTTGTACAGCCGTTTAAGATTAAAGATCCTCTCACCTGTCTCTGCCATCTCTTTGACGGACGTCTTAATGCCTGTCACTGCTTCATACCATTCGCAGATCTCAGTCACGTTAACTCCGCCGTAGATAGTAAATTTGCACATTTTGAGGGAGTCCATGAGCCCCATTAGATTCTGGGCGTGGAAGTTCAGAAGGCCTTCTCCGCCTTCAGTATATCTGGAACGCGGTTTTTCATATCCGAACTCCGGCATAACGGCTGTCTTTTCAAAGAAATATGCAGAACTTGTGAGATGGCAGGCTCCCCTGTTGCTTGTTGCATATCCAACAGCCATCGTATTGAAACAGCGGGGGTCATGAGCGGGAAGGGTCAGTCCTTTGACATGGACAGCAAAAGTCTCTGTCCCGGGGATCCTGGCGGCCATCACGGCTACTCCGAGACCAAGGAGTTTTCCGGCGCCTTCAGCCCTGCATATCTTTTCCGTCAGTGCAACAAGTGCTTCTGCACTCCCCCATTCCGCACGGACACCGTCAAGTTCGTCAAGGGAAAGGAATCCTTTCTCAAAACATTCCATCGCCATAGCTACCGCGCTTCCAGCCTCAATAGTGTCCACACCATGCCTGTTGCAGAGGTCCGCTGCGTAGGTTATTGCCTCAAGGTCGTTCACCATACATGAACCGCCCATAAGCCCAAGCGTCTCATATTCCGGGCCGGCGCCTTTGACTCCCGCCCATCTTCCGCTCTTTATCTCCACATCACGGCCGCATCCTATCGGACATGAGGCACAGTAATAATTTTTCTTCAGTATGGTGTCTGCCATAACCTGCCCGGTAATTTTTTCCGCATCGGGCCAGTTTCCCCTTCGCCAGTTCTGCACAGGAAGATCGCCCATCTTTTCTGCTGCAGCCGTTCCTCCGGCTGTACCAAGCAGATTCATACCTTTCATCTTTTCTACTAGAAGAGGAACCATCTTCTTTTGCTGGCCAATTAATCTTGCAGGGTCAGCAATCTCTGTGTCTCTGCTTCCGATAGCTGCAACGGCTTTGAGCCTCTTGTATCCCATAACTGCTCCGAATCCGCACCTTCCGCTCATCCTAGCGTTTTCACCGTCATGGCCTATACAGGATATTGGCACCATTTTTTCACCGGCGATACCAATGCAGGACGTCTCACAGGAAGGTCCGAACCGTTCCTTAAGGTGTTCGTCTGTATAAAAGGTGTCCTTGCCCCACAGGTCGCCTGCAGGCTCTATGGTCACATTCTCGTCCTTTATAACAATGATTGCGGGCTTATCAGATATTCCTTTGACGATGAGCCCGTCCCAGCCGGAACGTTTGAGCGCTGTTCCAAACCTGCCGCCGGCGTCGCTCTCGCCGAATATCCCCGTAAGGGGCGATCTGGAGGTTATTTCGTGACGCCCGGATGTCGGTACCTTAGTTCCTGTAAAGGGTCCAGTCATCCATATTATCGGGTTATCAGGGCCGAGAGGGTCTGTCTCGGGTCCTGTCATGTCGAACAACAGCCTGGCACCTATCCCGCTTCCGCCAATGTAATCCCTGTACAGTCTTTCGTCAGGAGTTATTGTAGTTATGGTGCTGTTGGACAGGTCAATGGAAAGGATCCTGCCCCAATATCCTTTCATGCTAGTACCCAAGTTCTTCGGCGACTATTATGACATGGCATTCACGCCCAAATGGGGGGCGCTCCATCATGGTCACTACCCTGCAAACCCTCTCATGGCTGTTGCAGTTTACGCAATGGCCTACAGCAGCACATGGGACCTTGTAGTTAAGACGTATAACATTGGGAGGAGTAGCTGTATTACGGGCCCGTTTAAGCGCCGTCTCCAGGTCGGGCGTTATTTTGTTGATGCCAACGATGTATAGCAGCTTGCCGGGTGCCCAGGCCATTGCGCCTACCCTGTTCCCTGTGCCGTCAATATTTACAAAAACCCCCTCATCGGCTGTAAGCGCGTTGGTGCTCGTCACCAGCCATTCTGAGGTCATCTCTTCCAGCAGCCTTGCCTTTCTGTCCTCTGGTTTCAGTTCCGGATCCCAGTGAACAGAGACCTTCGAGCCTCTTTTTTTAAGCTCGTCGATCAGACCTATCTGCCTGACAGTAACTGTACCGGGGACTCCAACGGAAGCTCCGTCGGGTATAAGTTCAAGCGCCGCCTTAAGGGCTGCTTCTTTGTTTTTCACAAACCAGGCGGAGTACCCCAAACTGTTCAGTTTTTTGCAGACAGTTTCTCCCAGTTTTTCATATCCATTAATTTTAGCTTCGTTCATATCCATAGCTTTCACTCCTTCATGACATCGTTATACAAATTAATATGCTACAATCATACAGTTTTTGCTTTTAACGGTCTATACTTATCCCAGCAATCACTGGCAGGGGGGACTGATCTTGAAAAAATCGGCGATCATGAGAACAGCAAAAAAAGAAACATTTATAATCATTGGTCTTTACATTCTCTTTTTTGCATGGTGGTATGTAACAGCGTATAGTTTCGGGGACGATCCATCAGATTACAGATACATTCTTGGCTTCCCTGAATGGTTTTTTTACAGCTGTATAATTGGCTACGTTGGCATTTCTGTCCTACTGTGGATATGTGTCAGGTTTTTTTTCACTGACATAGATCTTGAAGAAAAGAAAGAGGGCAGAGAAAATGATTGAACGTACCGGCATGATACTGCCCCTAGTCCTTTATCTGGCATTGATAATGGGCATCGCATTATGGGGAAATACTTTCTCAAGAAAAAAATCAGATACCGCAGGATTTATGGAGGAATATTTTATAGGCAGCCGTTCAATGGGAGGATTTGTCCTGGCAATGGCTGTAATAACGACCTACATCAGCGCAAGCAGTTTTGTAGGGGGACCCGGAGTCGCATACAAAGTGGGACTCGGATGGATACTCCTTTCAATGATACAGGTGCCAACAGCTTTTCTTACTCTGGGAGTACTGGGCAAAAGGTTCGCTCTGATCGCCAGAAGGACAAAAGCGGTAACTATAACCGACTTCCTAAGGGCCCGTTACAACAGTGATTATGTTGTGATCGCGGCATCTCTCGCACTCCTTGTCTTCTTTATGGCTTCCATGCTCGCACAGTTCATAGGAGGAGCAAGGCTCTTTGAGTCGATAACAGGTTACTCCTACCGGACAGGCCTTATCATCTTTGGAATAACCGTAATAATCTACACCACCGTAGGAGGCTTCAGGGCTGTCGTCCTGACTGATATGATCCAGGGCATTATGATGCTCTTTGCATCTGTAGCCCTGCTCTTAGCTGTAACCTCTGCAGGAGGAGGAGTGTCCAATATAATGGACACTCTGAGATCGATCGACCCGGATCTTCTTACACCTGGAGGAGCAGGAAACTCCATTCCGAAACCTTTTATCCTTTCATTCTGGGTTCTGGTTGGATTCGGGATACTCGGCCTGCCTCAGACAACACAGAAATGCCTTGGGTTCAAAGATTCAAAGTCGCTGCACAACGCCATGGTGATAGGCACCTTCGTTGTAGGTTTCGTTATGCTCGCTATGCATCTCATAGGTGCCATGGGAAGGGCTGTCATTCCCGGGATTGAAATTGGAGACCTGGCCGTGCCGACACTTACAGTTAAACTGATGTCGCCATTCTGGGCGGGAATATTCATTGCAGGACCGCTTGCTGCGATAATGTCCACTGTCGACTCAATGCTTATCATGTGCTCTGCAGCGATAGTAAAGGACTTATACTTCCACTACATAGCAAAGAATGACCCTGAACTTCTGCCCCCGTCTAAGGTAAGGTCCATGAGCTTCACAGTTACCTGTGTGGTAGGTGTCATCGTCTTCTTCGCAGCTATGAAGCCTCCCTCCCTGCTTGTATGGATAAACCTATTCGCTTTCGGCGGTCTGGAGGCAGTATTCTTCTGCCCGACAATCTTCGGCCTCTACTGGAAGAGAGCAAACTCTACCGGTGCGATACTCTCAATGATCACAGGATGCGCAGCCTTTTTCTGGTTCAATATAACTAAGACAAGCATAGCGGGAACAACGGCCATAGTCCCGACACTGCTGATCTCTGTAATAGTATTTATCGTAGGGAGTTATCTCGGAAAAGGGGAAAGGCCTGAAGTCCTTGAAATTTTTGACCTTTAGGCTTCCGGTCTATACAAAATAAAGGATCAAAACGAAGAGAGAGCACTGGCCCTCTCTTCGTTTGTTATATTTCTTCGTTGCTTATCAGTTTTGCCTTTGGCAGTGTCATTATGAAAGATGCCCCTCCAAGAGAAGATCTGCCCAACTCAAGTGAGCCTCCCTCGCGTTCCAAGATCTTTCTGGAGATAGAGAGCCCAAGACCGTATCCCCCTGCAGAGCTTCGGCTTCTGGCACGGTGTGAGTCTCCCCTTCTGAATCTTTCAAAGATGATATCCCGATCTTCTTCAGTAACTCCCGGGCCGTTGTCGTCCACAAGTATATGAATGTGATGATCATCTTCTTTAACTGTAATTTCGACTCTTCCCTCCGTCTCTCGGGAAGATGAGACATACTTTACACCGTTTTCGACCAGATTGAAGAGAGCCCTTCGAAGGTCTCCGTATACTGTTCTGATCATAATGTCTCCCTCCGGCAGGATGGCCTTTATCTCCAGCTTCCTGCTCGCTGGAAGCTCTTTTACGTCAGATATTATGTCGCGAACTATCTCTTTAAGATCTACTTCTTCTCTTCTGTTTCCCTGAGGATCAACATCAAGTTTCACCAACAGAAGAAGATCCTCAACAAGACCGCTTATCCGTTCCTGCTGGCGTATCATACTGTCAACCGCCTTGATATCCTCAATATCTGTCAGAGAGTCGCCTGATTTCAAAAGTTCGAGCCCCGTTCTTATTACTGTCAACGGAGTCTGGAACTCATGACCCGCATCTATAAAAAACTCCCGCCTGGCCTCATCCAGCTTGATCTTATCCGTCAGGTCTTCAAGAACGATCATCCTGCCGCGTGTAAGTGTAAGCGTCGACATTTCGATCTTTGAGCCTCCGCTGCGGGATAGGCTTATCATCCTTCTTCCGTCTACTTCATCAAGTATACTGCACATCTCATCGGAAGGAAGGATCACTTCTATGGAGAGACCTCTCGCAGGCTCGTTGCCCGCCCTTCCGCATATCTTTGAGGCGGCACTGTTCATGTAACGGATTTTTCTAGCCTCATCGATGAGGATCACGCCGACAGGGAGCGCACCAACGAGCAGAGAGAGTTCCTCTTTCCTTTCCTGCGCCTCCCTGACGCTGAGCTTAAGGGAGTCTGACATCGAATTCAACGCGTTTGAGAGGTTTTGTATCTGAGGATCGTTTGTTATAGGAAACCTTGCTGTTCCTCCGGCCGCTATCGTCTGTGCAGATTCGCTCAGCAGATCAAGCGGCTTTGTTACGAAATGGAGCATCAGATATGAACCTAACAATACGAAGAAAAGCATAATCTCCAGTGAATATAGGAATGGTTTTGCCATGGACAGGGCAAGGCTGTTCAGCTCTTCAAGCGGGTAGGACAGCCTTATGACCATTCCCTGACCCGGAGTCCCGGGGATGATCACCCTTTTAGCCATGTAATTCTGCCATTCTGACTGCGTCTTGCTGTATCTTAGTTCTGATCCGCTCCCGTCCTCGAAAGCTTTTATGATCTCAGGCCTCTTGTAATGGTTGTCCATTTCATTCGGATCGCTTTTGCTGTCGATGACTACCTCACCCATGGTATTTATTACGGTAAGCCTGCCCCTGGGGTATATTTTTTCCCAGAGAGACTGGATGTCCCTGATCCCTTTCAAGCCGTCCTGCTCTCCTGCCGCAGCAAAAGCGTCAAGGTATCGGGAAAGGGTCTCCCTGTTTTCTTCTACAACTTCTCTGCGTTCGTTTTTGTAAATAAATGCCCAGACCCCGATGCCTATAAGCACAACACACAAGGTAAGCAGCAGAGCTGTTTTTTTTCTGAGGGTCATTTTTTTAAACATCAAACTGTTCCTCCTCCCAGGAAAGCCTGTATCCACGTCCCCTGGATGTTTGGATCAAAAGGTGGGGGTTTTTGCCGTCATCAAGTTTTTTCCTTAGTCTTGAAATATGGACATCGATCGTCCTAGTATCTTCGCCGCTGATCCCCCAGATTTTCTTTAATATTTCCTCTCTGGAAAGAGTCCGTCCGATCCTTCCTGCCATGAGCTCAAGTATCTCAAATTCCATTGGGCTGATGTCAATGGGCACGCCGCGAAGAAAGACCTCTCTTTCTTCCCTGTCTATCCTCAGGTCCCCGTCCTCTATCGTCCTTCCGCTTTCTTCGCCCTTTTTTCTTCTAAGAAGTGCTCTGACACGTGCAAGAAGTTCGTCAAGGCTGAAGGGCTTTCTCATGTAGTCGTCAGCACCGAGGTCAAGTCCCTGTACCGCGTCATCGGCGGAACTCCTTGCTGTCAGCATAATGATCGGAATGTCTTTAGTTGCAGGATCGGATTTTGCCCTTCTGCAGACCTCCCATCCGTCCATAAGCGGCATCATGAGATCGAGTATAACGAGATCTGGAAGCTCTTCTCCGACAAGAAAGAGCGCGTTGTCGCCGTCGTGGGCTGTTATCACCCTGTAGCCATGCTTTTTCAGCGCCCTGCCGATGAATTCAACAAGACTCTCTTCGTCGTCCGCAATGAGAATTTTTTCAGCCATGAGGCTTCCCCCTATGAGTCCTTTTTTCTCCTATACTGGGACGCCTTTACCGTCTTGCCTGTGTACATATAGGCTATCCTCTCCGCCACGTTTGTCACGTGATCTCCCGCCCTTTCAAGGGTGCGGGATACATTCATCAGCTGCAGTGACTGCTCTATTCTCTCGGGCTTTTCCATCACCATGAGAAAAAGCTCCCTCATTATCTGTTTTTCAAGATCGTCGACCTGATCATCCATAGGAAAAACTTCCATTGCTTTTTCCGGAGATCTCGTATCCATTGCCGTCATTGCCATATCGAGCATCCTCTTTATGCATTCAACCATGCGCGGAATGTCGATAAGGGGTTTTATTGGTGTTTTTGAAACCAGTTCTATCGCTGTCTTAGCTATGTTTCCTCCATAATCGCCTATCCTCTCAAGGTCTACTGCTATATGCATTATAGAGGTCACAGTCCTTAAGTCTTCTGCAAGAGGCTGGTAACGGGCTGCGAATTCCATGCATGCCTCGTCTATTTTATCTTCAAGATCATCTATCATATCATCCTTTTCAAGGACTTCGCGCGCAGCAGCCTCGTCTCTGTTTTTCAGCGCCCAGACTGCGTTTTCAAGGGCTTCGCCGGACATCCTCGCCATCCTGAAGACCATTCTTTTCAGCTCGGAAAGATCTTCATCAAGTCTTTTTCTCGTATTTATTACGTCCATCATCTTTTATATACCTCCTTGAATTACAAACTGTTGCATGTAACTATGCCGCGTTAAGCAAGGGGTTATTAAATGCGGCTGAGCGATTGCTGAGCGGTGGCTGAGCAGTTGCTGAGCGATCGCAAAGGCTTAAGGTCATGTCAAACGATCGTCAGGATCAAAGTGCTTTATCTTCTCCATCGTCCCCGAGTGCCTCTGTCGGGGACACAGCGTCTTTGGTTCAAGGCTGTTACTGACTTTAGGGTCAGAATCTAAGCCGCTGGATTCCCGACTGGAGCATTCGGGAAAGACAAAGATTTTGAATCTCACGATCGCTCAGCTATTGCTCAGCAACCGCTTAGCCATTGCTCAGCCGTCTTTTACCCTATCCGAACCTGCCTGAGATGTAATCTTCGGTCTTTTTATCGGACGGTGAAGTGAATATCTTCGGTGTCCGATCATATTCGATAAGATCGCCGAGCAGGAAAAAGGCTGTAAAGTCTGATACACGGGCTGCCTGCTGCATGTTGTGAGTTACTATGGCAACTGTGTAATCACCTTTGAGTTCCCTGATTAGCTCCTCCACCCTGGCTGTGGACATGGGGTCTAGTGCGCTTGTAGGTTCATCCATGAGGAGCACCTCCGGCTGGGTCGCTATGGCCCTTGCTATGCAGAGCCTCTGCTGCTGTCCTCCTGAAAGTCCGATACCCGGTGATGAAAGTTTGTCTTTTACCTCATCCCAAAGCGCAGCTCCTCGAAGGCTTTTTTCAACCGTATCATCAAGTACGCTTTTATCTTTTAAGCCATTCAGCCTCGGACCATATGCCACATTTTCATATATAGACATCGGGAAGGGGTTGGGTTTTTGGAAGACCATGCCTACCCGCCGCCTCAGGGCTATAACATCAGTCTCGGGAGAGAGTATATTCTCCCCTTCCATCTCTATCGTACCCGTGATCCTGGCTGACGGAATGAAATCATTCATCCTGTTCAGACATCTGAGGTAACTGCTCTTTCCGCAGCCTGAGGGACCTATGAATGCCGTTACCTTTTTGCGTCCGATATCAAATGTGATGTTTTTCAGCACCTGGTTATCTCCGTAAAAGAGATCCAGACCGACCGTCTTTATCTGCACATCGAAAAGATCACTGCTCATATTATTGCCTCCCGCTCCTCGCCGCAAGTCTTGATCTTGCGACGACTCCAATTGCGCTCGTTCCGAGCACAAGACCTATAAGCACAAGTATGGCACCGTACTGTATCGGCCTTGTTGCCTCCAGGTCTGTAGATGCCGTAGCTAGGACATATATGTGATAAGGAAGAGCCATTACCTGGTCAAAGATGCTCTTTGCAACTTCCGGAGCAAAAAATGCAGCACCCGTAAACATGATGGGAGCAGTCTCCCCCGCTACCCGTCCTATTGAGAGTATCGTTCCTGTTATTATAGTAGAAGCCGCCGAAGGAAGGACCACCTTCAGTATCGTCTGGCATTTGGTCGCCCCCAGAGCGTAGGATGCATCCCTGTAGTCCTGAGGAACGGCAAGGAAGGCCTGCTCAGAGACTGTTACGATCAGAGGCAGAGAAAGACATCCTAGGGTCAGTCCGGCTGAAAGCAGACTTGATCCAAAATGCAAAAATATGACAAAGAGCGAAAGGCCGAAAAGACCGTAAATAACAGAAGGGACCCCTGCAAGACACCTTATTGATACCCTGAGCACCCTCGTCAGCCAATCGTCCTTTGAATATTCCGCAAAGTAGAGGCCCGTCATTATTCCGATCGGAAGAGCTGCTGCCATAGAAACAAAGACAAGCTGAATAGTCCCCACCAGAGGAGTCATTATCCCGCCTGCTGTCATACCGTCTCTTGGCGCCTCGATCAGGAAATCCAGCGAAAGCGTCTGCCATCCCTCTTTAAACAGGAAGACTGCCACTCCTGCAAGGACCGCCACGAGCATAAAAGCAGCCAGGCAGAAAAGTGAAGTCATGGCGAGGTCTTTGATCTTGCGTGATCGGTTCCTGTCCATTCTCTATCTCTTCCTCCTCTCTACATAAAAAGAGGTCAGATTTATTGCAAGAGTTACGGCAAGGAGGATGAGGCCCGCAAAAAAGAGCGCATGATAATGCGTGCTGCCTACCGGGGTCTCCCCCATCTCCGCAGCTATGGTCGCCGTGAGCGGCCGCACAGGATCAGTCAGCATAGCTGGTATGATCGCAGCTCCTCCAGCCGCCATCAAGACAACCATAGTCTCTCCGAGGGCTCTCATTACCCCCAGCAGGGCAGCTGCGGTAATGCCTGATATGGCATGCGGTACCACTACTCTTCGCACTGTCTCCCACCGAGTCGCCCCCAATGCATAGGATGCATCCCTAAGCTCCTGCGGAACAGCTGAAAGTGCCTCCTCTGAAAGGGAGGCAACAACGGGTATTACAAGAAAACCCAGAAGGATCGATGCATTTAGCAGATTTAGCCCTGTAGCTATGTTGAGGCTATGCTGCAGCCAGGGGGCCAGGATCATCATTCCAATGAAACCCAGGACTATGGAGGGCAAAAATCCCATCAGTTCCATCATGACCTTAAAAAAACTCCTGAGTCTTCTCGGTGCTATCTCTGCCGTAAATATGGCAAGCGCAACAGCTATCGGAAGCGCTATCAGGCTTGACAACACAGTTGCAGACATAGTACCTGCGATCAATGGGAGCATACCTAGCGCAGGCGGTTCTTCGACAGGATACCAGTCACTGCTGAGGAATATTTCTGATAGTGACGATCCCTTCAGAACAGGCATTCCGTTCGTCACTAAAAATCCAAGGATAAAGAGCATTATCAGAATGCCTATCATAGAAACAGAGCGGACAAGATTTAAAAGTATCCTGTCTCCTCTGCCGCCAAAGCCGCTGATCATTTTTTTCTGCCGCTCTTTCATGGTGTTTATGTCCTTTCTGCCAGCTCATTTTATACTGCCGGTATGCTCAAATCTTGGGTGAAGCTATTTCGGTAGCTGTGAAGCTGTGTTTTTTAAATACG
The DNA here is from genome assembly GCA_963682045.1 of Synergistaceae bacterium. Taxonomy (GTDB): domain Bacteria; phylum Synergistota; class Synergistia; order Synergistales; family Synergistaceae; genus Caenicola. The sequence goes on along the minus strand of OY821326.1, from coordinate 2,143,943 downwards.
GCTGAGCAATGGCTAAGCGGTTGCTAAGCGATCGTAAAGACGTAAGGTCATGTCAAACGATTGTCAAACAGTGGTCAAACAATTGTCAAACGATCGTTAGAATCCGAGAACCAAGAGTCTTAACCGTCGTCCCCGAGTGCTTGAATCGGGGATCCAGTGTCTTCGGTTCAAGGCTGTTACTGACTTTAGGATCAGAATCTAAGCCACTGTTCCGGCATCTCAGAACGCATTCGAAATGGTTCGAGCACTATGGATTATTTAATAATTTTCCTGACGGAAAAAGGTGCTCTCCCGACAACCCCATACCGGAATGACGATGGTAAATGAATTCGGGAACGACGATAAAAAAATCCTTCTGGTCCTGACAACTGCTTGCCTATTGCTTGCCAACCGCTTGCCAGTTTTTTAAAACAATTGCTTCACAATTGCCTCACGCGACTGTTTTTTGTCGCAGTTTCACAGCGGGAAGTTCGTCTGGCTTGTTGGCAGACGAACTTCCCGCTGGTCTTTCTATCTATTTCATTTCCTGAAGGGAGACAAATCCTGTGCTGTTTACTATCTTCTGTCCCGCCGGGCTCTGCATGTAGCTGATGAAATCCATAACATCGCCCTCAGGCCATCCGTTGGTGAACATGTAGAGGTAGCGTGAGAGGGGATACTTGCCGCTGCGTGCGCCGGCCGCTGTACCTGCAATTCCGTCAACTGCCAGGCCTTTCACTGACTTGCTTACATATCCCATACCCTCGTAGCCGATAGCGTTCTTATTCTGCGAAACTGCTGTCATCATGGCTCCGCTGGAGGCAGTTACCTGTGCTTTGGGTGTGACCCTTGTCTTCTCGCCCTTATCCATTATCATTTCCTGCCATGTGCCGTAGGTACCTGAGCTGGTATCGCGTCCGATAACCACTATCGGGCTGTCGCTTCCGCCAACTTGCTTCCAGTTCGTGACCTTGCCGGAATAGATATCCTTAAGCTGAGCCTTTGTGAGTGACTTGACCGGGTTTGAGGGGTGCACTACCGGAACAAGACAGTCAAGAGCGACTGCAAAGGGCACCGGGTAGACCTTATTATCCATGCATGATTTGATTTCCGAATCCTTTATGAACCTCGATGCATTGGCAATCTGTGCGCTGCCGTCGGCAAGGGACTTGAATCCGTTGCCTGTACCGGTTCCTGAGACTGAGAATTTTACATTTGGATTCTGCTTTGAAAACTGCTCTGCCGCAGCCTGTCCAAAGGGAAGTACCGTTGTTGAACCGTCCATAACTATCTGACCTGCAAATGCGGCTGCTGATAGAGACATTACTGCGATCATTACTGCTGCAAAAATTATTTTTCTCATTATTATTCTCCTCCTGTGATCTGTGATATATGAAGTATAGAGTGAGAAAGTTAACGCAGTATTTAATCTGTGTAACAGAAATGTAAAGGCTCCGGCAAATGCATAAGCTAAAAAAAAGGCAGAAAGCCGAAGCTTCTGCCCTTTTGATCTCAATGTTTGTGTTATTGCTGTTTTGCCAGTTCGTCCAGTCGTGTCTGAACCGTTGTTATCTCGTCGTTTATCCCCTGGAGCTGTTTTTCATGCTCAGCCTTGTCCTTGCGGAGCTTTTCAAGGCGCTTCAGGAGGCGGTCCGTTTCAAAGCGCGCCGCAGTCTTGCCTTGATAGAGCTTGGATGGGTCATCGTTGCCAACGTCCCAGATAAATTGCGTATCAGATCCGTTTGTAAGCGGACTTATACTCGGACTCAATTCAAGTCTCACGCTCTTTACTCCGGCAAGAAGATCTTTGCCTGTCTTCTCATCATAACGTGGGAAATATACAAGGCCGTTCTTTTTGCCCTGGAATTTAAAATTGAAGCGCTTATCGTAATCAACAGGCTTATACAGCTTATTCCCTATCCTGAGCTTCACCATGATGTCAAACGGACCTAGGAACATAGTTGGAGCATTGTTTATAAACTCTATCTCTATAGGTATCATTTCATCAAGCTTCAGTGCTCCCAAAAAGTTGTATTTGTAATTTTCAGCCTCACTATCTGTCCAGAGATTAGCCTGGGCTTCTTTCTGCATGAGTGCCTCAATATACTCCGCAGAATAATAAGTGGCTTTGATCTCAAGATTTGCTCCATCCTCGTCAACTATTTTACGGTTCTTTGTCCAGCGCTGAAGGACCTGGTCATATGCGGCAGCATCGGCAGCCGCTGCTAGCATCAAAGAACAAAAGAACATAAACAACACAAAACAGACTATCTTTTTCAATAAAACTGCTCCTCTCCGTTTGGGCAATAAACATGCCACAAGTATATCTTAAATATATCAGTTATGACTATAGTTTTATAGATCAAATGGAGCATCATGTAAAGAGCAGAATTTATGAAAACAGGATAGGCGGTACAAAAAAAAAAAAGAAGCCCCATAAAGGGGCTCCTCTTAAAGCAGTTTAAAACTAGAAGCTTACGTTGGTACGGAAACGAACTACGCTTTCGGTACCGTCGATGTCATTAAGGATACCGTTGCCGTGGTCGACCTGGTCGTAACCAAGTTCGAAGTAGACTGCCGGTGTGTACTGGTAACCTATACCAAGTCCCCATTCAGAGGCATCATCTACGCCGGTTGTGTCTGACTTGAAGTTGGTGTAGCGGAGGTATGTGCTCCACTTGTCATTCCACTTCTGGCCAGCCTTGACAAAGAGGAACTTGCTGGTTCCGTCATCCTTGATAAGGTTCCAGCCTGCATAGTCATAGTTGCTTCCGCCGATAGCATAGCGGTCATTGAGTGCTGCAAAGAAATTGTTGTCCTGCTGGCTGTATTCGATCCAGAGGGAGGTGAACTTAAGTGCATCCTGCTTGACATCGAGGATAGCCTTCCAAGCCTTCGGGCTGTCTTCAAATCCGTTTGCGAGGTCTGAGCCAAGATCCTGCATGTAGTACTGGCCCTTCAGCGCGATGTTCGGAGTGAAGCTGAAGCCTGCGTAAGCTGTGTAAGTCTTCGCATCCCAGTCGCCGACAGACTGATCATGGTCAACCATCATCCAGTAACCGGTAAGTCCGCCGAAGAATTTCTCGTTGGGCTGGAAGTGGAGGTCAAGGGCGTATGTCATTGCTTCGCCTTCAAGACGAAGTACATTGTCAAGGTTGTCGGAAGTATCATTACGGCCAACGATGAGCGTGGTATCCATCATGCCCCAGTTCTTCTTGAAGCGGAAACCGTCTGTGCGGAAGTCACCGAAGAGTGCATCGTTGTCTATGTACATTCCATAGTCGTCTTCAAAGTCGACTGCAAAACGTCCAACGCGGAATGCGATGTCATAGGGAAGCTTTGTATCTAGATACATATGTGACCAGCGAAGTCCGTTTTCATCGCCCATACCATTCGTGAGAGGACCAGCAGAATCGCCGCCTACACGCATCTGAGCATAGAAGCTGGTGTTTTCGTCGATCTGCTTCGTGAGGAACAGACGGAAACGCTCTTTGTTGAACTCGTTCTTACCGCCGTTTGTATAGGCATAGGTGCCGTCATCGCTGTTGGCAAACTTCGCATCGAAACGGAACTGTCCGCGGATCTTCCATCCGCCGATGCCGTCTTCAAGGACTGCTACGCGCTTGTCGATTTTGTCGACCTTCACGCCGAGTGCGTCGAGTTCGTCTTTAAATTCCATGACGAGCTTCTTCAGCATTTCGAGGTCCTGCTTGCTTGCCTTTTCAGAGTCGATCTTCGCAAGTGCGCGGGCAACTACTGATGCCATTTCGTAACGTGTTGCAGGCTGGGCGCCTTTGAATGCGCCATCGGGATAACCGGATACTACGCCGCGTGCTGCGAGCTGTGCTACTGCATCATATGCCCAGTGGCCTGCGGGTACATCCATAAACGGGTTTGCTGCGAATGCCGGTGCTGCGAAAGCTACCAGCGCTACTACTGCAAGTACTGCCAAAAATTTCTTCATATTAATGTACAACCCCCTTGGTTGTTTTTTTGAATTTTTTTATATCGCAGACGATCTGCGCGGGGGGTCACCTCTAAACAGAAACAAGTCTCCAAGGTTTCCTCTTCCCTGTTTCGCGGCTCTCTCCCATGTTTCGCATCTGCCTTATCATTCTGCTCTCCTTTATTGGCGGGGGTTGTGTTCCACCACCTTTCGTGCCGTCAAGGGTCTTTGCAGAAGTCCAAGCTATTTGGGGTCCAAATTGTCAAGATTCGGATTTATGCGGGAATATCCCGCTTTGTATGATTATACAAGTATTTCTACTGTGTCATATAGGCCTAGAGGCTCATTTTTTTATATAAACCTCTCGCTGACGGGGTTTAAGGAACATATCCGTGCAAAAACTGCATACAGCCTGATGATTTTCCAATTATAACAGATAGGCAGCTGTCATTACAAATCAAGTGATTCCTGAGTTTCATTTTATCTGCAGCAAATTGATTTGCCTCTATAATTATTGATAATCTTATCCGGAGGTACTGATATGCGATCAGAATGGAAAATAACTGCCTGCCCGCACGACTGTCCCTGTGCCTGTACTATCCGGGCCAGATATCGTGACAGTAAGGTCGAAATGAAACCCCATGATAATAATAAATGGACTGAATTCATATGCCCAAAGGGGCTCCGTTATGCTGAGCGGGTATTTGACCCCAGAAGGTTAAAGACTCCTCTGCTTAGATCGGGCAGCGGCTGGAAAGAGATCCCTTGGGAAAAAGCATGGTCCATCTGGGCAGACAAGGTTTCTTCGGGGGTATCTGAGTCAGGCCCCCTATCTTTGATGTATTACTCAAGCGCCGGATCCATGTACTTTTCAAAGGGACTTATCCCGCATATTTTCAATGAACTGGGAGGATACACAGGAACAAAGGGATCGCTCTGTTCAAGCATCGGATCATCGGGACTTAAGGACGCCACTCTGGGATGGGGTGTTCCGTTCCTGACTCCTGAACTTCAGTCTGAGGCAAAGGGCATAATGCTTTGGGGAAGAAATTCCCTTGTGACTCAGCCTCAGATAAGACAGGTCTTCCGCAAAATACGAGAAAAAGGCGGTGGGATCGCCTCTCTTGAGGTAAGGAGAACTGAGACTCTGGAAAAAGCCGACAGGTCCTGGTACATAGCTCCAGGTGGAGATTTCGCTCTGGCTGCATGGCTCTGCAAAAAATTGATCAGTTTGGGAGTATCTTCGAATGATTGGGAGAGCAGGGTCGTAAATTACGAGGAATTCCTTGTTAGCCTAAAGGGTCTCGAAGAAGAAAAGCTTCTTGATACAGCCGGTATAGATGAGACTGCCGCAGAGGAAATATTACTCTGGCTGATAAAATTCAGCCCTGTGACACATATGCCTTCTTACGGGTCCCAAAGATATCTCCACGGAGACATGCAGTTTAAGTGGATGTTTGCCTTATCTGTGATCTCGGGCGGTTTCGAAGATCCGCGTTCAGGCCTCAGTTTCGGGAAAAACGAACATGCGCTCTTTCCAAAAGAGCTTATCCCCCGCTCTGACGATGTACGTAAATTCGGGACAGGCACGATAGGAAAAGAAATCCTTGATGCCTCACCAAAGATAAGTGTGCTTCACATAACAAATGCAGACCCTGTTATGCAGAACCCCGGCAATTCCGGCATAGTCAGGGCCATGAGATCGGTCCCGTTCAAGGTATGCACAGAAATATTCATGACCGAGACCGCGAAGGAGTGCGACCTTGTCCTGCCTGCAGCGACATATCTCGAAGAGGGGCATGACTGGCTCGGTTCATACTGGCACAGCTTCCTCGTCAGGAACGAGAGGATCGTCGAGCCTCAGGGAATGGTAAAGTCGGATATAGAAATATACTCGGGATTGGCAAAGACCCTTGGACTGAAGACAGATCTTGTAAAACTTTATGAAGAGATGGACAAGCTTATCCTAAACGACAAAAGACTCGAAAGGGTATCAGAAGGGCTTTTCAAGTGGCAGGAACCTATATATTGGACCGACCCCGGGACAATGGCAAAGCTGCCATCCGACATTCCTGAACCAAGTTTTCCTGAAAATGACGAATTGAGGCTCGTCACCTTCCACGTAAAAGATTATATAAACGGACACAGCTACGACGCCCCAAACATACCGGATATCCCTGAGATATATTTGTCATCGGCCGATATGGAAAAGATATGTCTGGAAGAAAGCGATATGGTAACAGTTTACTCAAGGACAGGAGAACACATCGTAATGCGCGCAAAGAGAGATGCTTCACTCAGAAAAGGCCTCGCTTCAGCAAAACAGGGAGTTCCGGGGATAAATCTGCTGACAGAAGCAGTTGAGGCTCCCGGCTGCGGAGCCCCCTATGCGGACACTTTTGTAAAGATCAAAAAAATTATTTAGCACCTTTAGAGTCTCATTTTTATAAGAGAGGAGCATTCCCATAATGTTCCTCTCTTATTTTTTTGATTTATTTCATATATCCTGCAACTTTTTCGAGATAGCCCCCTATCCCCTCGTGTACGACCAGATCGGCGATTTTGTCGAGCGGAGTTGGTTCCCTGTTGATTATTATCAGCTTAGCTCCGCTATTTTTCGCCTGACGCGGAAAGTAATTGGCAGGAGAGACGACCAGTGATGAACCAAGGACCACAAATGTCTCGCAGTCGGAGCTCCACTCGTCGGCAAGCCTCAGCGGTCCGTCCGGAAGCATCTCCCCGAAGAGGACAACACCAGGCCTGAGAAGGCCTCCGCAGTCACACTTTTTACCCTCAAGGAAAAATTCTTTCTCCCATATCTTACCGCAGGAGTGACACCTGACAGGCTCAAGGCTTCCGTGAAGCTCTGCTATTTTCGCTGAACCCGCCTTTTGGTGAAGCCTGTCGACGTTCTGGGTGATTATCCCCGTTACGTAGCCTTCAGCCTCCCATTCGGCAATGTATTTGTGGCCTTTGTTAGGCTGTACGCTCTCGGGAACGTATAGCCTGGATTTGTAAAACTCCCGGAATGATTCATAATCACGTTCAAGCGTGTTTACCGAAGCATACTGCATAGGATCGACATGAGCCCACAAGCCATCTTTCGATCTGAAGTCGGCAAGCCCCGATTCTGTACTTAGCCCTGCACCGCTAAAGACAACGACCCTGCTTTTTTTTATCTGTTCCGCAAACCATTTGGCTCCGCTCTCGATATCCATATCCATGAGATCACTCCTCACTTAATTTTTTCAGCTCAGGAAGCAGCAGGCTCTTGCCCAGTCTGCGCCTCGTGGCACAGAGAAGGAGATTCGCCAGCAGCAGAGAGACCGTTATGGGTCCCACACCTCCCGGAACCGGACTCAGCGCCTCGACATGCCCCTCTGCCCCTTTTGCCACATCTCCTACCAGTTTTCCCTCTTCCGTGACGTTAGTTCCGACATCGACAACCCATGCATGGGATGGCAGTATTTCCGGGTCAACAATGCCTGCTACTCCTGCTGCAGCAATAACCAGATCCGAACCGGCAAGCACGTCTTTGAGCTGCTCGGAGGAAGTCCTTGTGTGGCACACTGTCACCGTACCATGCCTGTGCATTAGCATCAGCGCGGCAGCCTTGCCAACGGTCGGGCTCCTGCCAATGACAGCGCACCTGCTTTGCTCAAAAGAGCTCCTGCCGTACCATTCAAGCAGCAAGATCGCCGCCCATGCTGTACAGGGAAGAGGAATAGCTGTTTCGCCAAGATACAATCTGCCAAGGTTTTCAGGATGGACACCCTCAACATCCTTTCCGGATGGAAGACCGTTCAGTATCTCGTCAACAGGCCAACCCTTCGGAAATGGGGTCTGCAGTATTATTCCGTCAACTTCCTGATTCCTGCCTATCGCCGCCAGTTTTTTCAAAAAATCTTCTTTTGGAATATCATAGTCAAATTTTTCCAGTCTGGCTGATATGCCTGCCTCATCAGAGGCTTTCAGCTGGTTTCTTATGTACCTTTCAGCAGCAGGGTTATCGCCCACCTGTACTGTCACAATTTGAGGCACCCAACCGTCTCTTACTCTGATGGCATCGACCGAAGCCGCTACCCAGTCCTTAATTTTTTTTGAAGTGATCCTGCCATCAAGTATCAGTGTCATTTTCCTTCTTCCCCGATTTCAGAATGGTCATGCGGGTGGCTGTGAAGAGGGTGATGTCCGTGATGATGACCATCAGTCTCCTTTGCATGCGGATCCTTCATATCCTCTTTGGTCATATTCAGTTTTGCCTCAAAATCTCCCTGTGTAAGTTTCGAGGATCTTACAGCAGTTTCCCTTTCACGCGCGATCAGAGAACGGACCTCTGATAATGGTATGGACCGTTCTGAAGCTATTTTTTTAATGTCTTCAAATTCGGGCATTTCCTTTATAATTTTGCCTCCCATGACCGCCATTTTTATCCTGACAGGACCAAGGGATGTTTCCAGTATTTCAGTGCTTCTTTCAAGCATAGATCTCTCAACATATATCTTTCTGACTCCAAGTGAAGAGCTCTCTCTGAGAAGGGTCTCCTGCAGCAGTTCTGAATAGCTTTCATGGCACAGCACGCAGACCTTTACCGCCGGTCTGTTCTTCTTCATCTGGATATTCTCGAACCAAACATCAAGTGCCCCTGCATCAAAAAGTTTTTCCATCAAAAATGCAAGGTCCTGTGGAAGCATGTCATCTATGTTTGCAGACAGTTCAACGCCCCTGTCGAATAGTAACGCATCGTTCTTTTCAAGCATAGTTGCTCTCAGGATATTTGGAAGAATTCCGTCTCTGCTGCCCAGGCCGATCCCTGTATCCGCTATTTTTCCGTGTGGCATTCCGGCAGATATTCTGCCCCCAAGAGACTTGACCAGGACAGCTCCTGTAGGGGTTACCCTCTCCATCGGATCTCCCTCTGAATATACTGATATACCCTTGAGCAGTTCCACAGTTGCAGGCGCAGGGACAGGCAGTATCCCGTGGGCGCACCTGACTGTCCCTGAACCCACGTTGAGCGGTGAAAAAACAACTTCGGGCCATCCAAGATATTCAAGCATGATCATAGCGCCGGTTATGTCGATGATGGAGTCGACCGCCCCAACCTCGTGAAAATGGACATGGTCGGCCGGTTCGCCGTGCACCTTACCCTCCGCTTCGGCCAGAAGAGTGAATGCCCTGACGGTCATCTTTTTGACACTATCTGTAAGAGTGCTTCCGAGTATCATTTCTTTTATATTTGCGAGATGCCTGTGCACATGTCCTTCTTCTGAATCAACATCGAAGCGCAGACCGGAGATGCCTCCTCTTTTATCTTTAAAGAGGTCCAGGCTGTATCCTGAAAGCGGCATTTTATTAAGTTCATTTTTAAGATATTCGAAACTTCCTGTCATGTCAAAGAGTGCTGCTAAAAACATATCTCCCGCTATACCTGCAGAACAGTCGACATATAATATTTTTGATCCTTCGGCTAAGTTACCCAATTTACACACCCCTTTGAAAACTGCTATTTATGCCTATTTTATATTATTTTAGGTAATAATACCTTAATTATTAAGTGAACAGAGGTAAAATTATTATATACAAATTTAACAATTTAAGGAGGCATTTTAAAAATGCAGAGATTATTAAAAACGTTCATGGCCGCACTTTTTTTAATTGTTTTTTCAGGGGCAGCTTTTGCTGCATCGTTAGGGCTTGACGTAGATTCAATATACTTCAATGCTGATGAAAAGGTAGACATAGTTGGCGCCGGCACTTCAAGGGTCGCTGACGGCAAGATCGATGCTTCTTTCACCCTTGCGGTAAGCGGAGCCCAAGCTATAACAGAGATCTCGCTTAGAAATGATACTACAGGCAAGATGTGGAGCACATCTCCGTCAAACTCGGTAGGGCTTCTTACTGTAAAAAACAGCGGAGGCGATATCCTGAACACTTCAGGCAGGCTTCCGGTGACGCCCGTGCTTATGGGGGCTGACTTTAAGCTCTACATTAACGATGCTGAGGGTTCAATACCTAATGATTCAGATTTCACAGTGATTGTCAAGCTTATCAACAACCAGGAGGTCACCGGCAAAACAAGCGTCAAAGGGCTGGGCAAAGTCACTCCGGCGGCTTCTGTTGGAAATTCATCGGAGGGTATATACGCATTTGAGATAAATGGGACCAGCCAACACGACTACGCCGGAACAAATGAAAAAGTCGGAGCTGACGGTAGAAATGATCAGCAGTTTACCCTTGCCCTTAATTTCAGAGACGCAGCTGTCAGGGCCGTAAAAATATCAGCCCAGACCTACTCCCAAAATGCTCAGTGGGATACGGTAGCTGGAAACAACATCCCGATAGTAACAGTTATCGACAGCGGTAACAACATAATGAACAGGACAGACGGTACCGTCGCCTTTGCTGTGAGGGGCGCACAAAAATATACTCTCCTTACTCAGGACGAAGACGGAATAATGGGTGACCAGTCAGTTAAAGCAAGAATAACTATCAGCCTCGCTGACGGACGCATATTCGAAAGAGATGCCGTAATGGGCAGCAATACAACAGCGTTCAAAGAGACGCTATCCGTTGAGTACAAGGGTAGCGAAAACTATGACTTCACCGGACAGAATGAAAAAATGGAGTCCAATCTCAACCCTGACAGATTGATCCGCGCTGTAATAAACACATCAGGCACCATTACAGGAGTCAGGGTCAGATCCGCAACTAGCGGAAAGGTCTGGGACACTATCGCAGGTAACAACAACCCCTTAGTCGTATTGGTGTCCGGTCCCAAGCTGAACCATTCTGATGGGACGATCTCCATTCCTGTAAACGGGGAAAAAGCATTGAATCTGTGGTTTGACGAGGAAAACAGCAGGAATGTCGGACCCTATCAGGTCACATTTGTAATGTCCAACGGTCAGGTGCTTGAGGCATCGACAGGAAACGCACCGGCGGCGACAGTGACAAAGGCGGACCGCTCTGCAGTTTTCGCTTCTGCCAGGCCTGTATTGGTCAATCTCGACCATGTCGGCAAGAATAAAAAGAGAGCTGCAAACGGCTACAAGGATACGGCTCTTAACATAAAGATAACAGGAAAGGGCAATATCAAATCGATGATCCTTACAGAAGTTAATTCCGGAAGGGACTGGGACGGAAAGGGTTGGGATACTCTTACTGAAAATAACGGCAGATGGCTTCTCGGTGTAAGGGAAGGCAACAGGATCCTTAACCATAATAACGGAGCCGTGCGCATCCCTGTAAACGGTACAAAGACATACCAGCTGCTGATGCAGGACAATGGTGACCTTCGAAAGAACCGCGGACATCTGAAACTTTCTGTTACATGGGCTGACGGACAGGCCACAGAATCATACTTGAAATGGTAACTATTCGGAGTTAAATCACCATCAATAATAAAAGGGCCGGTCTTCGGAAGATGTGATCTTCCGAAGACCGGCCCTTTTATTATGCTCTTTTTTCTGCCAAATTCATGGCAGAGTATTGTTCTGTATTTTTTCGCTACTGCTCAAGACCTGTCCTGAATGCTTTTATGTTGAGCTCCAGAAGCTTTGGAGGCACTAGCTCTTGCAGAACTGATTCCCAGTCTATTTCCTCAAGTCCCATTGCTTTTACGAGAGCACCAAGCAGTACTACGTTCTGTGCCTTGATGTTTCCGAGACCTTCTGCAATTTCGCCGGCGTTGAATATCTTAAGGTCAGGAACTTCTTTCTCAAGTTTTTCAACTACTTCATCGGGGTATTTTGCTGCACCTGTAAGAACAGGCAGGGAGTATATCTCGAAATTATTGACCACAAGTCTGCCGCCCTTTTTGAGGTACTTAAGCCAGCGTACCGCTTCGACTTTTTCAAATGCCACCAGGACGTCTGCCTCTCCTTCAGGAACGACAGGAGAAGCCACTTTTGTGCCAAACCTCACATGGGTAGTAACGCTTCCCCCTCGCTGAGACATCCCGTGGATCTCAGACATCTTTACATCGTAGCCTTTGCGCACAAGCCCCTCTGAAAGTATCTTCGAGGCAAGTATTGTTCCCTGTCCGCCTACTCCGACAAGAAGGATACTTTTGGTATCGTTTTTCTTCATGATCCTATACCTCCCTCGATATGGCATTCTTCGGGCATATCTGCAGGCATATCCCGCAGCCGTTGCATGATGCGCGATCAATGGAAACGATTCCGTTTTTGAAATTTAATGCTGGGCATCCTGCCTTCAGGCACATTTTGCACTTTATGCATTTATCCTGGTCTATCACGCACTTCATGTTTGCCCTTGCCTTGATGACATCCTTTATGAGTGCACATGGTGATGTCGTGATGATCACAAAGGGTTCCGAGGATTCGTAGCCGGCCCTCACCGCCTCTTTGGTCGCTGTCAGATCATAAGGGTCAATCAGGCGGATATTTTCTTCTTTGACACCGCAAGCCATGCATAGAGATTTGAGATCTACCTGATGTGTAGCCTCACCCATCAGGGTCCGGCCTGTGCCTGGATTTTCCTGGTGCCCAGTCATAGCCGTTATCCTATTGTCGAGTATGTTTATCACTACCGGTGCTTTGTTTACGACAGCATCGATCAGGCCTGTTATGCCCGAATGGAAGAAAGTTGAGTCTCCAATGACTGCAAAGACCTTTTCTTTTCTGCCTGCTATCCCAGCGGCCTTGCTGAACCCTACACCGCCAGAAACGCTGTCGCCCATACAAATTACTGAGTCAGTTACACTAAGTGGGGGCACAATGCCAAGCGTGTAGCAGCCTATATCACCCGTTACTACTATGTCTTTGTATTTTCCTACTTCATAGAAAAATCCCCTGTGTGTACAACCTGCGCAAAGAACAGGAGGACGGGGAGGAACTTCTGCATCAATGGCATATCCCCCCTGCTCCACGCTTTCGGGGAAAAATGCGCGTCTTATTATCTCAGGCGTTAGCTCATCTACCCAAGGAAGTTTTTCCCTTCCGGTGCACTGTATTCCCATGATTTTAACGAAGTCTTCAATGTAGGGCTCGTTTTCCTCTATCACATAAAGTGTCTCGACCATCCCGGCAAATTTTCTTATCAACCTTTCCGGGAGCGGCCACGTGAAGCCCAGTTTAAGGTAAGATACTTCATCCCCGAAGACTTCCTTCGCATGGTTGTATGATATTCCGCTTGTTATTATGCCGATTTTCTTTGGGCCATCCTCAATGCGGTTCAGGGGAGTATTCTCGCTGAATTCCTTCATTGCAGCGATCCTGTTTTCCATTATATATTTGCGTTTCTTCGCGGATGCGGGAGCCATTACATATTTGGAGACATCCTTTATGTATGGCCTGACAGGGACTTCTTTTCTGGCTGATGTTTCGACAAGTGTCTTGCTGTGGCAGATCCTCGTTGTGACCCTGAAAAGAACAGGGGTATCGAATTTTTCCGAAATATCAAAGGCATCTTTGACAAAGTCAAGGCACTCCTGGCTGTCCGATGGTTCAAGCATCGCAAGTTTGGCATGTGAGGCATAGTACCTGTTGTCCTGTTCGTTCTGTGAACTGAACAGTCCGGGGTCGTCAGCCGTCACAACTACAAGACCCCCGTTAACTCCTGTGTAGGCAAGAGTAAAAAGAGGATCAGCCGCAACATTCAGCCCGACATGCTTCATTGCAGCGAGGGCTCTTGCGCCGGCCATAGAAGCTCCTGCAGCTACCTCAAGCGCAACTTTTTCGTTTGTGGACCATTCTGAATATACATCTTTGTAAGTTGACAAGTTCTCGAGAATCTCTGTGGAAGGTGTTCCCGGATATGCAGCTGCTACGTGCAGTCCTGCCTCCCAGGCACCCTGGGCTATTGCTTCGTTGCCTGTCATTATTTTCTTCATCAGTTTGCCCCCTTTTTAAAAAATCCCGGCCCCGGCTCACTTTAGCCGAAGTCGGGATCATAAACACTTATAAAAAACTGAAATAACTAGGTCAGTTTATTCTCCCTTTTCCGCAGACCTTTCTTCGAGTATCCACTCAGCCACATTTACCTTTGCAAGTCCTGTAAAAATATACATAAGCGAGATGGCCAGGAATGCCTTTTCCCTCAGAACCGCAAAAGAGAGGAGGAGAAATCCGATAACCCCGTAGAGCTTGACTTTGTTTACATTGTCCTTTTTCATCTTTTTCGCGTTGCAGTAAGGTACAGAGCTTACCATCAGGCCGCCTATAAAGAACATCATCACTATCGCTGCAAGAGGTGTAAGCGGTACTTTGGCTATCACAAAAGCTGCGAGAGTCAGTCCTCCGGCAGGAATCGGCAGACCCTGGAAGGGTCCTGCAGGAACGTGCGTAACATTGAATCGTGCAAGCCTGAGGACTCCGCAGAGGGCAAAGAATGAAGATGCCACAGCACCCCATACTCCACCTTCCATGCCTATATAAGCCGCATAGATCAGAAATGCCGGAGCGACGCCAAAGCTAATAGCGTCAGCGAGACTGTCCAGCTCTTCCCCAAAAACGCTGCTTCCTCCGAGGCTTCTGGCTACCCTTCCATCCATTACGTCAAAAAATACAGCAAAGCATATAAGCACAGCAGCCGGCACAAAGTGCTGATGATATGTCATTATCAGTGAAGCTACTCCGCAGAATACGCTTCCACTGGTTATCATGTTGGGTATTATTTTACTTATTGGTATGTTTCTGATCCTTCTGTCACGTTTTCTCATTTTTTTACCACTCCGATCACAGTTTCCCCCGCAACCACCCTGCTGCCGATATTTACAGCCGGTACCACAGACGGAGGCAGATAGACATCGACCTTTGAACCAAGCTTTATCATACCATAACGCTGGCCTCTGTCCAGAGTGTCACCTTTGTTGACCCTGCAGACTATCCTCCTTGCAAGTATACCAGCGATCTGCACAAGAAGGAAACGGCCGTTTTCTGACTTGCCCCCTACGTAGAAACGCTCGTTTATCTCGGAGGCCTTAGGTGCTATCGCAAACCACTTCTTGCCGGGGACATATTTGACGTATTCGACCCTGCCTGACGTCGGGAAACGGTTCACATGAACATCAAACCCATTCATGAATATGCCTATTTTTGTTGCCCTGCCGGTATATTCGTGATTAACTTCCTCTATTTCGACCACCTTGCCGTCAGCCGGACTGACCCATCCTGCAGGCACATCCGGAACTCTCTCAGGATCCCGGTAAAACCAGATCGCCAGCATCATGGGAAATGCAAGTATCACGGATATCCAGGGCGAGATAAATCCTCCCCCTATAACCATGAATGCCAGTCCGCCTATCGTGGGCAGTCCGTCACGCGCGAGCTTCAATCAAGTTCTCCTTCGCCCTCGGTCCTTACAATGCTTACGTCTGCCACAAAATCTCCGTCATCCAGCCTTACCACTTTGTATCCTGTTGCGGTACGGCTCAGGCTTGAGACTTCGTTGGTGTTTATGCGGACCATCCTGCCCTTACTGCTTATAACAACTATTTCCTGATCATCAGCGACGCCCCATGCTCCGACAAGTTTTCCTGTTTTATTTGAGAGCTTCATCGCCCTTACTCCGTAACCAGCACGATGGTGCTGGGTAAACTCTGAGTATTTTGTCCTCTTGCCTATTCCCTGCTCGCTTATGAAAAATACCTGACTGCCTTCTGTGACGACATCGCAGCCAACTACAGAATCTCCGTCATCGAGTCTAATTCCGCGGACGCCCTGCGCCTGTCTCCCAAGCGGACGGAACTCCTCTTCCATGACTCTCAGTGTCTGTCCCATCGATGTTGTAAGAAGCAGTTCATCTTTTCCGCTGGTCACACGTACCCTTGCTATATTGTCATCCGGAACGAGAGTCAGGACCCTGCGGCCGGCTCTCGTGAGACCTTCAAGCTCTTCGACAGGCAGGCGCTTTGCAGTTCCTTTGCAAGTGAGAAAGAAGACATACTTTGCCCCGTCAAGGCTGCTGTCTTTTATCGCTACCACACGTTCTTCCTTTTCCAGTGTCACTATTGTCCCTACAAGCTTGCCTTTGCCTGTTTTTGGTTCCGGCAGAGAAAAGCCCCTTACCCCGAATACTCTTCCCAAACTTGTGAAAAGGTATAGTGTCCTGTGGGTATTTGTGATGGTAAGAAGTTCTATTTCATCTTCGGCCTTTGTAGTAACGCCCTTGACCCCTTTGCCACCCCTTGACTGTACCCTGTAATCCTGCAGCGGCATGCGTCTGATATAACCATCCCTGCTTAGCGCAACAACGATCTCCTCTTCAGGTATCAGGTCTTCATCTGAGACCTCTTCAACGGAGTTTTCTATGTCTGTTCGCCTCTTATCGGAATACTGCCTGCGAATCTCCATCAGTTCATCCTTTACTACTGAATCAAGGATAACCTGACTTCCAAGGATGCTTTTGTAACGCTCGATATCCATGATAAGCTGGGTCATCTCACTGTCAAGCTTTTCTCTCTCAAGGCCTGTAAGTCTCTGCAGACGCATGTCGAGTATTGCCTGAGCCTGGATCTCAGTGAAACCAAGCGCTTCGATGAGGCTGTTTCTGGCAATTGCGGCGTTATCTGATCCCCTTATTATCCTTATGACTTCATCAATGGCATCCAGTGCCCTAAGCAGGCCCTCAATAATGTGAGCGCGGTCTTCGGCCTTCCGAAGCCTGTATTCTGTCCTTCTTCGGACAACCGTTCTGCGGTGGTCAAGAAACACCCAGACCATCTCTTTAAGCGGCAGTTCACGAGTCTCTCCGTCAACGATCGCTAGGTTGATCACCCCAAACGTACTCTGGAGCTGTGTCCTTATGTAGAGCTGACGCAGGACCAGATTGGGATCCGCATCACGCTGAAGCTCTATGACTATTCTCATTCCATCTCTGTCAGACTCGTCCCTGAGGTCGGAAATACCGTCTATCATTCCATTTTGTACACACTTAGCTATCGTTTCTATAAAGTTGGTTTTATTTACCATGTAAGGTATCTCAGAGATTATTATGCTCTGTTTGCCCTTACGGCTGTCTTCAACGTCGACCCGTCCTCTAACTGTGAGTTTACCTCTTCCTGTGCGGTACGAATCTATGATCCCTTCACGGCCTACTATTATTCCTCCGGTAGGGAAATCAGGCCCGGGCATAAGGGTCATCAGTTCGCCAAGCTCCGCATCAGGATTTTCCAGCAGTGCACAGCAGACATCAACAGCTTCGCCCAGGTTATGGGGAGGCATGTTCGTAGCCATGCCTACAGCTATACCTGTGCTTCCGTTTACAAGAAGGTTGGGGATCCTGGAGGGCAGTACCAGAGGCTCTACCAGGGATTCGTCAAAATTTGGGCCCCATTCAACCGTTTCTTCGTTGATATCAGCAAGCATCTCTTCCCCGAGAGAGTGCAGCCTGGCTTCTGTGTAACGCATTGCTGCTGGCGGGTCTCCGTCAATCGAACCAAAGTTTCCCTGCCCATCGACCAGAGGATATCTCAGACTGAAGTCCTGTGAGAGCCTCGCCATTGTGTCGTAAATTGCCGAGTCGCCGTGCGGGTGGAATTTACCCATCGTCTCACCGACGATACGGGCTGATTTTTTGAAAGCCTGGTTATGTCTGAGACCAAGCTCAAGCATAGCATAGAGAACTCTTCTCTGGACCGGTTTCAAGCCATCCTTCGCATCCGGCAGTGCCCTGCCGACAATGACGCTCATAGCATAATTGAGATAACTCTGCTTTATTTCCTCTTCCAGCGGAAGAGTAATTACTTTATTGACTTCGAATATACTTGCCTGTTTATTTTTATGATCCACTTTTACGCCCCCGAACTGCTTTACCATATGACAAGCGGCGGTGCTTCCGCCGCTTTATCTGCAATACTTGTCTATTTTACCACCAGAGAGTTCCATTTTCGCCACTTATTACGGTGCAGCGAGTGTGGGTCTATCCCTTTGTGGGGATCCTTTGTTTCAAGAGGCCAGCCTATGGCAGCAATGCTCATAAGCGCAATATCGGCCGGCACATTGAGAAGCGATTTGAGTCTTCCTTCAAGGTCGTTGTCCCCCCGTTTGGCCCCAAGCCATACTGACCCGAGTCCAAGAGCATTGGCTGAAAGAAGCACGTTCTGCATTGCTGCAGAGCAATCCTCTTCCCAGTACCTTATGACCTTGCCTTCACGTTCCGTCTCAGCGCAAACAACAATAGCAAGAACAGCTGTTTTAAGCATCTTTCCGTATGGGTGCAGCTCAGCCATCCTGTCAAGTATCTCTCTTTTATCTATGACCACAAAATGCCATGGATGGTAGTTGTTTGCGCTTGGCGCCGCGCACGCACACCCCAAAATGACCTTCACATAAACATCATCGACATGCTTTGACGGATCGAACCTGCGGATGCTTCTTCTGGTCAGAATATTGTCGATAGCTTCCTGGTTTATCTGAGTCATTAAGACTCCTGCTCCGATCAATTACCGTTGCTGTTTGTCGGTTTTACAGGATCTATCGACCTTCCGAGAACTGGTGAAGATAGTACTATTGCGGTAGTAGTCATGCCGCAGCTGCCCATCTGGCTTATTACATCTTCAAGGTGCCCTACTGAAGATACTACTACTTTAAGGATCACTCCGTCGCTTCCTGTAAGATGGTGGCATTCAAGGACTTCCGGTATTGCCCTGGCCAGTTCGTCGGACTGGGCAAGAAGCGCCACAGGGATAGCAAGACGGATATACGCCATTATCGGATAACCCACCTTCGACTGATCGACTACTGCCTTGTACCCCATGATTATTCCCGCGTCTTCCATACGGCGGACTCTCTCCGCAACTGCCGGAGAAGAAAGACCGACTCGTCTTCCAAGTTCGTTGAATGATATTCTTCCATCTTCCTGAAGTATTTTCAGTATCTGTATTCCGATGTCATCAAGCAATTTGCCGGTTAACATGGATACACCTCCGCTTCCTTATTAAATGAAACTATTTTCAATATTGCACACCTATATATTAAGGCATTATTTAAAAAAATGGAAGAGCAGCCCTAATTTTTTTTGTTATCATCAAAAATAATAATTTATTTAGAAGGTTATACAGCAAAATTGTTCATTCTGACGAACACAGTAAGTTCTGTTTTTTATCGCTTCAGATAAGCTTTCTGATTTCCCTACGCCCTCTGTCTTTTCGAAAGACTATTGGCAACAGCCCAAGCAGCAGCCATTGAGTGAAGACACGGTACCCCAGCAGCTGAAGCACTTCTCCTGAGTTCAGCTCCATGCATTATATGGCGTTCATTTCCTCCCGGTATATTCAGCACCAGGTTCCAGTCTCCCTTCCTGAGCCTTTCAACGAGCTCTTCCTGCAGGACAGTCTTGACTTCGATGCCCCATTTTGAGAGATATTCGGATGTGCCTGATGTGGCATCGACTTTCCATCCGAGAGAAGTGAACTGGGCCGCTGTCGACATTGATTCCGCCTTCTGTGAATCAGCGATGCTCATCAGTATCCTTCCCTTTTCAGGTGGCATCCATCCCGCTCCCCTCAATCCGTCCATCATCGCGTCAGCAAGGTTATCCCCCAGTCCAAGGCTTTCTCCCGTAGACATCATCTTCGGTCCAAGTTTTGGATCAATCCCGGGAAGTTTGTCATTAGAGAAAACCGGGACCTTTACCCCCCACTGACCGGTTTTGGGCAAAATTCCAAGTCCATACCCCATATCCGTCAGTTTTTCTCCGAGGGCTACACCTACAGCCAGATCGACCATTGGTATTTTTGATATTTTGCTGCATATCGGAACAGTACGGCTTGCCCGTGGGTTCGCCTCGATTATCCAGAAGAGACCGTCCTTGAGGACGAACTGTATGTTGAGGAGACCATGGATGTCCAGTTCTTTTGATATCATTCTTACAGTTTCAAGGATCTGTTTCTGCTGCTCATCAGTAAGAGAAAAACTCGGGAAAACTGCGATCGAATCGCCCGAATGGATGCCGGAAGGGTCGATATGTTCAAATATACCCGGGATCAGAACATCTTCGCCGTCACAGACAGCGTCGCATTCGAATTCCTTACCTTGAAGGAAACGGTCGATCATCACCTTTTGTCCCTGAACAGCCTCAAAAGCCTCTGAGAGGACTTCTATCATTTCCTTTTCGCTGTAGACTGTCTTCATCGCGACTCCGCCTATTACGAAGCTGGGCCTTATCATAAGAGGGTATCCCAGATCCTGGGCGACCTTGCAGGCTTCATCCACAGAAGCCACATCGACACCTTCAGGCTGGGAAATATTCAGTTTCCTAAGAAGTCTTGAAAATTTGCCTCTGTCTTCTGCAGCGTCAATAACATTCTGATCCGGCCCGAAAAGCCTGATCCCCGCAGCCGCCAGGTCAAGGCCAAGTCTGAGCGAGGTCTGCCCTCCGAAACAGGCGAATACTCCCTTGGCTCTTTCACGCTCAAGTACAGCCATTGCATCATCGATGTAGAGAGGCTCCAGATAGAGTGCATCGGAGATATCATGGTCTGTGCTCACTGTTTCAGGATTGACATTCATCATTATTGCCCTTATCCCTCTTCTGCGCAGTGCTTCGACAGCTTTTACACAGCAATAATCGAACTCTACCCCCTGGGCGATCCTTATCGCGCCCGAACCGAGGACGGCTATGCCTCCCTCGCTCTCTTCCCAGGGATCACTCTTTACTCCATAGGCCGCATAGTAGTAGCCTGAACCGGAAGGGAACTCTCCTGCGCACCCGTCTACTTCACGATAGCCTGTATGGCAGTTTTCTGACTCAAGTATCTTCAATGTCTCGTTTTTTGATATCCCGGCAGATGCTGATATGCGGCCTATTGACATTCCATGCATCCTTGCAGAGACGACATTTCCGTTTACAGGCCCGTCTTCTTCCAGATATTTTTCCGCCAGCTGGATCTTGTTGAGCTGTTCGATAAAATATTTTCTGATGTGGGTCCTTTTAGACATTTCATCAACAGTTACGGAACTCCTTCTGAGAAGTTCTGTGATCGCTTCCAGCCTCAGATAGGTCGGAGATGTTATCTGTTCCAATAGTTTCCTCGTCTCCCACGAACGCATCCTCCTGTCTGGAAGGTACCTTCCCCTTTCAAGAGAACGGCAGGCCTTTACGAGGGCCTGAGCAAATGTGGCGCCAAGAGCAAGGACTTCTCCTGTGGCTTTCATTCTCGGTCCAAGAGAGGAATCAGCCTGCGGAAAAGTGTCGAAGGGCCATGAGGGGACTTTCACCGCTACGTAATCAAGTGCAGGTTCAGACAATGCGCTGCCCGCTCCCGTGACGGGATTTGCCATCTCAGTGAGGTCCATGCCTATTGCAATTTTTGCGGCCATCCTCGCTATCGGATATCCTGTAGCCTTGCTTGCAAGGGCACTCGACCTGCTCGCCCTCGGATTTACCTCTATAACGTAATATTCATTGCCGTCCGGTGAGAGCGCAAACTGAACGTTGCACGCCCCGCGAATCTCAAGAACATTTACTATTTTTAAAGCCGCGGTCCGGAGCATCTGCCATTCCCTGTCTGTCAGAGTAAGGGCGGGGGAAACCACTATCGAATCTCCCGTGTGGACACCCATGGGGTCTATGTTCTCCATACTGCATACAGCCAGGGCGTTTCCAATGTTGTCCCGAACCACTTCGACTTCTATCTCATGCCAGCCTTCAAGATAACGCTCGATCAAAGCCCTTCCGACAGGAGAGGCTGTAAGGGCATCTTCCACCTGGACTACGAAGTCTTCGATATTTCTAACAACCGAGTTGCCCGATCCTCCAAGCGTGAAGTCCGGGCGAAGTATAAGCGGAAGCGGCGAATGCATCGCAAATTCCTGAGCGCCTGCCACAGAAGATATCCCCCTGCTTGCAATTATCGGCTGACCGGCATCTATCATTGCCTTCCTGAAAGGTTCCCTGCCTTCGGCACGTTCGATCGCTTCAGGCTGTGTGCCCAGGACCCTGCATCCGTATTTATCCCACATTCCTCTCTTATCGCACTCCATACAGAGGTTAAGCCCCGTCTGTCCACCCAGTGTCGCAACTACACCATCCGGCCTGTATTCAGACAGGATCTCCTCTACTACTTCGGGCAGCAGCGGTTTTATGCAGACGATATCGGCAACGGTGAGGTCCGTCTGAATGGTGGCAGGGTTGCTGTTAAGAAGGAGCACTTCGCAGCCTTCCTCTTTGAGCGCACGGCAGGCCTGACTTCCGGCGTAATCAAATTCGGCTGCCTGTCCTATGCGTATCGGTCCCGAGCCAAGGACAAGTACTCTTTTTATGCTGTTATCCTTCATCGTTATCTCTCCCCTGACTCGCGAACGTGTGTGACAAAATCATCAAATATGTATCCTGCGTCTTCCGGTCCCGGCGACGCTTCGGGATGAAACTGAACGCTGGACGCATCAAGGTTCTTATGAAGCAGGCCTTCGACAGTTCCGTCGCCAAGGTGCTTAAAGGAGACCTCAAGCCCAGTTCCTTTCAGGCTCTCTTCAGTAACAACATACTGGTGGTTCTGGCTTGTCAATATTCCTCTGTCTGTGGCGGTGTCGATCACTGCCTGATTCGCTCCCCTGTGCCCGTACCTGAGCTTATGTGTCATTGCTCCGCAGGCCCTGGCAAGCAACTGATGTCCGAGACAGATTCCAAGCACAGGTTTTTTGCCAAGGATCTTCCTTATCTCTCCTGCCTCAAATCCAAGCACAGAAGGATCGCCCGGGCCATTGCTCAATATAATTCCGCTTACGCCGCTGGAAAGGATATCCTCTGCCTTTGTGGTGTTCGGAAACCTGACCACCCTGAATCCTCTTCCTGCTATGCTTCTTAATATATTTTCCTTTGCCCCGTAATCTAACACGCCGATCGAAAGATCGCCTTCTCCGATCACTTCGACCTCTTTGCATGAGACTTTGCTTACCATGTCATGAGGAAGTTCTTTTATCTGAGGTAGAGCGGGTTTGTGATCGAGCCTGCCCATTATCGAGCCAAGTTCACGGATTTTTAATATAAGCTGTCTCGTGTCTGCCCCATCTATCAAAGGTCTTTCATTTTCAGCCATCCATGAACTGAGAGAACCAAACCGTCCATTTTCTGTTTCATCAAGGCTGGATATCAATGCAGCAGAAAGCCAAACTCGTCGTCCCTCAAGCCTCTCTGTGTCGACTCCGTATATCCCTACGGGAGGGAATGCGAAGACTACGATCTGTCCGCAGTAAGAAGGGTCGGAAAGGGTCTGAGGATAGCCGCATCCTGCAGTAGTGAATACGACTTCGCCCTCGACCGGGGCTGTGATTTCACCTTTTCCGCTCCAGACAGTTCCGTCAGCAAGGGTAAGGAACAGGTTGCTTTTCATGTTGGTATCCCCTTTGTCTCCATATAAAATGGGAAATTAGTTTCACTTTTATCCCGACAGGATAGTTTACTAAACCTAAAATTTAGTTTTGTTTATTATGTATTTTTACCTGCGGTTCAAAGTTCTTGAGTATTATAACGTTGTATCGTGATTCGTCAAGAGTATTATTTTGATTGCAAAGCAAGTTGCAGCAAAAGTTCAATCGGTTGCACGTTTTATGAATATTTTATTACGGATTAAAATTTATAATGGGATTCGTCCCTACTTTTGATTTTGAGCTTCTTCTTTCAACAAGCCCCACCTGCACAGAGCGGGGCAAAAAAAATTGAGATGCGGAAAAAAGCTGTTAACAAAGGGTTAATTGCGGATTTGTCATATAAGTACACGCATTTGACTAAAATTTATGAGTTACTTCATGGATGCCCTTACGCCATGTATTAGATCTATGATTTTTAAGAATAAAACAGACAGTGACTCCCTGTCGCGTAAATCGATCAGGGCTTTCATGAGAGCTGTAAGACATTAGCTCATATGAAAGCCCTGATGTTAAAAACTAAGAGATACATTATCAATAGAGTATGAAAATACTCCAGTATAGAGAAACCACCGTCATTATTTACCTGACAAACCAGGGTACTCAGTCTCTGAAGTTCAATAATTTAAGGTCAAGCAGGCTTATCTGCTGACTTTTTCTTTTTCCAGTCGCTAACAAAGGGCCATACAATAGAGAAAATTGTCAGAGCAAAGAGCACAAGGCAAATGGGTGAACGAAACAGAATGGCAACATCTCCATCAGAAAGCATAAGCGACTGACGGAGGGACTGTTCCATTGAGACACCGACCACTACTGCAAGAATAAGAGGTGATGTGGGCACCTTATATCTTTTCATAAAGTAGCCGAAAAGGCCAAAGATAACAAGCAGCATAAAATCAAGGGTACTGAAGTTTATCGTATAGACCCCGATCAAAGCCATTGCAACTATTGCAGGATATAAAATTTTTGTAGGCACAGAGAGAACTCTTACCAGTACGCTGGCAAGAGGGATATTTATAACTGCACACACTATATTGCCAAGAAACATACTGGCTATAACCGTCCATGCAATATCAGCATGTTGCTGAAAAAGCAGAGGTCCGGGCTGAAGCCCCAGAATCATAAGCGCTCCGAGCATAACTGCTGTAGTACCGGAACCAGGAACCCCTAGTGTCATCATAGGAATAAGAGCACCTACAGAACAGGCGTTGTTGGCTGCTTCAGGTGCTGCAAGTCCAACAATTTCCCCTTTGCCAAAGTCCTCGGGGTTTTTTGAAAGCTGTTTTTCGTTGTTGTAAGCCATAAGAGCAGCAATTGTACCCCCCGCACCAGGAAGAACCCCCACAAAGAAACCCACTGGCGTCTGACGTATAATAGGCCACCAACAGCGTTTAAACTGCGCCATTGTGACCCATATTTTCCCAAATTTTGACTGCACCCTTACCCCAAGATCAGATTTTATATGATCCATATTATGAAAAACCTCACCTAAGCCATACACGCCGATTATGACAATTACAAAATCAATTCCGGTCTGCAATGCAGGGATGCCGAATGTGAAACGGATGGCGCCGGATTGAGGGTCTATTCCTACCGTTGCTATCATAAGCCCAAGGCACATGGAAAGGAGCCCTTTTAGCATGGCCTCCTTTGATATCGCAGCAGTTGCCGCAAGAGCAAAGCACATCAGCATAAAGTATTCAGGAGGGCCGAATTTCAGAGCAAAACGGGCTACCGGGACAGCTATAAGCACAAATGCTATTGTCGCAATTAGTCCTCCGATGAAAGAAGCTATTGCTGAAATCGCGAGAGCGGCTTCGGCCTGTCCGTTCTGGGACATCGGATAACCGTCAAAACATGACGCCACCGCTGCACCATCTCCAGGAACGTTTAAAAGAATAGAACTTCTTGACCCTCCGAACATCGCTCCATAGTATATTGCGCACATAGTTACAAGAGCTGTGTCCGGAGCCATTGTAAATGTCAAAGGCATCAGAAGAGCTATACCTGTTGTGGGACCAAGTCCTGGAAGCATTCCTAAAACCGTTCCTAAAGCTGATCCGGCACAAAGCCACATCAGATTTAGGGGGGTTATTGCGTGTGCAAATCCGTTTATTAAAAGTTGAAGTATTTCCATAATATTATCCCCTTCTTATGGAAGAGTTATCATAAATATTTTTTCAAATATGTACCAGACTCCAAAGGAAAAGCCGACAGCTGTCAGAATATTTGCCTTCCAACCTCGTATGCCGTTGACAATAAACAGCATGGATCCCAAAAATAAAGGAGTGCTTATCAGAAAACCTATTTTTTCAAGAAGTGCAGCGTATACCAGACAAGATATTATTAGTCCTGCAATAAGTATCCAATACCCCTGATCGGGAGTTTTACTTTTTTTGCTGACATCGCCTGTTTTAAGGCTTTTTATTATAAGCCTCAAAGAAAAGGCGACTGCCATGAATCCTACTACCAGTGGAAAATATTTTGGAGCCATCGGATTGCCTATGGCGGCATCCGGCAGTCTTAAGGCAGCAACGGTGTATGCAATGCTGAACACCGCCGAGAAGGAACCTACAATGACTTCAGGGTTCATGTACTGTCACTCCCTTGTATTAAGAAGTACGGCAGACAAACACCTGCCGTACTTCTTCCTTTTGAGTTTACAATATTGCCATTACTTCTTTAGGAATCCTATTTCACCAAGTATTGCTTTATATTCCTCATTTGTTTTATCAAGGAATTTTACAAATTCTGCCGAGTTCATATAAACAGCTTCCCATCCGTTTTTATTGCACACATCTTTCCATGCTTTAGTTTCGCTCATCTTTTTAAGAGAGTTCTCCATGAAACTGCATTCAGCCTTACCCATTGCGGGAGCGCCAAAAAGTCCCCTCCAATTTATGAATACTGTATCAATACCAGATTCTTTAAGTGTCGGGACAGCTTTCAGAGCTCCTGTCTTGATACGTGCAGGTGAACTCACGGCCAAAACTTTAATATCACCGGCTTCAAAGGCACCAACTGTTTCCGCCATACCAGTGGAGAGAAGGTCTATATGCCCGCCCATAAGCGCAGCCATGCTGCCCTCCTGAAGTGAAATATAGGGGATTTCTTTAAGATTTTTGATTCCTGCGGCTCTTGCGGCCTGGAGAAACTGAATGTGGTCCATGCTGCCGGCAGAACTCATCCCGCCCACCTTAACGCTTTTAGGGTCTTTTTTAATGGCATCCATAACTTCCTTCAAATTATTAAACTTTGAATCCTTAGGAACTGCATATGCTCCGAAGTCATTTATGAGCATAGCAATTGGAGTTAGGTTCTTATAACCAAGTTCAGTCTGTCCTGTCAGGTTTATGAGAAGGATAGGAGGTGAGTATACCGTTATAGTATACGGATTTCCCTTTTTCTTCTGCATATAGGCAAGGTTTACAGCACCGCCGCCGCCTGGTTTATTTGTGACGGGCATTGCCTGTGTGATAATTTTTTCCTCTGCAAGGACTTTTCCGACCATACGGATAGTAGTATCCCATCCACCGCCTGCACCAGCCGGCGCCAAGAATTCAAACGATTTTGAGGGATATGCCGCAGCAAACGCCGAACATGCAAATGCTGCCATCACAATTGCGGATAATATTAGTACTGACAATTTCCTCTTCATTTTAAAAACCTCCTTGTATTTTTGAATCAGCACAGAGTCTAACTCCGCACTTTGTAAACCGTATCAATCAAGGTCCCATCTCTGTATTCAACAACAGCAACAGGTTTTGTTTCGTCGAAATCTATTGATTCGGTTTCTCCGGTAAGAGAGACTATTTCATTTCGCAGGTCTTCAATATCCTTTACGGGCAGACCAGCCTTAAGAGCCGCTTCCAGTACGTCCTGCCGCCTCGGGTTAATGCATATCCCACGCTCAGTGACAACAGCATCTACGCTCTCACCAGGAGTTACAACAGTCTGGACACTTTTCTTTATTGATGAGACCCCGTTACGGAATGATGGCGCCACCATTATTGCAAGTTTTGCACCAGCTGCTGCGTCACAGTGTCCGCCGGAAGCCCCGCGCAGATATCCGTCGTGTCCGGTTAGGACATTTACGTTGAAATCGACATCCAAGTCGAGAGCGCCAAGTACACAGACATCCAGGTCATGCGTCATACACCCTCCGTTCATGGGGTTTGCATAGCAGGAAGGGTCAATTTCGTAATGAGTCGGGTTGCGCAGCATTGATTCTCCCATTTTAGGGTGAAAACTCTGGACATCGTAAGCAGCAGCAAAAAGACCTTCTTCGAGAAGTGTTATGATATCATCGGTGATACCTCCAAGTGCAAAGCTGCCCTTTATGCCTTTGTCCGCCATGTGTTTCCTTATAAACTGAGTTACAGCTATTGACACTCCGCCTGCACCAGCCTGATATGAAAAACCCGGCTTAATTATCCCTACAGCTTTGATGAGTTCATAGGCATTACGTGCTATTTCAAGCTGTTGTGGGCTCTTAGTTATACGAACCGCACCAGTTGCAAGTTTATCCGGGTCTCCAATGGAATCTGTTAATACAACCTGATGGACAAGATGCTGATGGATTGAGATCTTAGGGGCAAGCGGAAAGGGGAGGAGGTTATCCGTTATCGCAATTACGTGTTTTGCGCTTCTTGCATCCAGCATTCCATAACCAATAGAACCAAATGCAGAGGGTCCGAAGGACCCTGTCATGTTTCCTCTGCCATCACATGCTGATGCGGCAATGAACGCAACATCTATTATGATAGAACCCTCTTCAACAGCACGTGCACGTCCTCCATGGCTTCTGATAACAACAGGTATTTCCATCTCGCCACGTGAAACCAGATTTCCTATACGTCCTCTGATACCCGAAGTATATATTCTTGATACTACTCCGGTTCTAACATAATCAGCTATAAAATCATGGCTGTCAGCAAGGGAGCTCGGGGCAAGCGTGAGGTTTTTTATCCCCAGCAGTTCAATCTCCGTCAAGACCATTTCAAGGACTTTATCTCCGTTACGAAGATGGTGGTGAAATGATATCGTCATCCCATCTTTAAGGCCTGAGTTGATAATTGCTGTTCGTATATCTGGAGTGACCTTGTTTTTACCAAATGGGACAGTATCGGCTTCAAAACCACAGTGCCCTGCTTTTTTCCCTGCCAAAGCCCAAATTCCCTTATAAGGGCTAAACATTCCCATACCAGGTATTTCAGTCGGTACAAACCTGCCAAGTTCATTCTTGACCATTTTCAATTTAAAGCACCTCCGTCGGATCACAGAATATACCAGCCTGAGCAAGCACTGCGATCGCTTGGCGTACAATCGGACCATCTACCATATTACCGTCAACTGAATAGGCGCCTATTCCTTTTATTTTAGCCTCTTTAGCAGCAGCAATAACGTTTTCCGCATGGGATATTACTTTTTTTTCAGGCATAAAAGCATCGTTTATTACACGTACCTGGGAAGGATGTATCGCAGCTTTTCCTGTAAAACCCAACTGTGCTGCGAGAGACGCCTCTTTGTGAAGACCGTCGACGTCTTTGATATCAGTGAAAACGGTATCAAAACAAGCTATGCCCGCTGCTTTGGCAGCAATAACCACCCTGCTTCTGGCATATAATATTTCGACACCTTCTTTTGTTCTGCGGATACCTATGTCTGCAGCAAGATCGTGCCCTCCAAGCGTAATGGCGGAAACTCTTCGGCAGGCTCTTGCAATTTCCGAAACACGTTCGACCGCAGATGCAGTTTCTATCATTGCATGTATCTCAACTGAACCTGAAGGAATTCCCTCTGCCTCTTCTATTTCAGAAATTGCCAAATCCAAAGCCCTTATGTCAGCCGGTTCTTCACACTTAGGCAGCCTCACAGCATGAGGCCGAGCCGGGATTATTTCCTTTAGATCATCTCTCCACCATGCTGTATCCGTACCATTGATGCGAACCGTCACTTCAGCATTACCGAAATCAAGTTTACGCAGGAAATAAGAAACCAGCCTACGTGCTTCATCTTTATGCTGAGCACTTACAGCATCTTCAAGATCAAGCAAAAGACCATCAGCGCCCAGACAGCAGCAGTTCTGAAGCATGTTAGGGTTGTTGCCAGGCATATACAGCATAGAACGGCGAGGTTTAGCAACATTCATCAGGCAGCACCTCCCAACGCTCTTTCAATTGCTACTTCCAATCTTGCCATAATAACAAAACCAAGCGCCCCAAAATCTTCGATCGTAACCTTCGCTCCGTTAAGCCCATAGCGGGCTGCTGTCTCGTGGACTAAATCTTCTGTCCTTTTTTTGTAAACTGCGCTGTTTTTGCTTTTATATTCAAGTGAAATAGAGTTTGCAGGCTCAACTGTTACTATACAGTCACACTTACTGTCAGAGCCTGATTTAGCTGATTTTTGTAGCATGTTATCACTCCCTCTGCGTCAATGTATCCGTGTATCCATGTATCCAAGGATACGTATGATATAATATCCCTTAGTTTTAGGATGTCAATAGCCTGAAAACTAAGAATTGAAAACATTATAATCGTTATAATATATATTGTAACACTAATAAAAAGTATTTATGAAGAAGGACGTGAGGTGTCTATGCCTATAGAATTAAAAGACGGATTGGATTTTTCTCCGGCTAATCCGCTCAGGACGGAGGTTGCAAATCTATTACGAAAACAAATTCTTGACGGGCAGATTTTGAGCGGAGAACGTCTTATCGAAATGGAAATTGCAAAACTGCTTGACGTGAGCCGTATGCCGGTAAGAGAAGCACTGCGCATTCTGGAAAGCGAGGGGCTAATACAGATGGTTCCGCGTAGAGGGCTCTTGGTCGCAAAATATACAGAGGATGATATAACTGAGTTTTACACAATACGCAAAGCCCTAGAGGTATGCGCCATCCATATTGTTATAGATAAAATATCGCAGGATGAGATTAAAAAGCTGAAGTTATACTGTGAAAAGGCCATGGAGGCCTATATTAGAAATGACATAAAAGAAGTCTGCCTTTGGGCAGCAAGGTTCAACGACGAAATTTATGACAGCTGCGGCATGCCAAGGCTTGTGAAACAGATAAAAACAACACAAAATTACCTTCGGACCTTTCGTCTCCTTTCATTCAGAAAACCGAAACGTACAAAACAAGCGCTGGAAGAGCATAAAGAGATCATTCTTCTTGTTGAAGCAAGAAACTACGAAGGAGCATCTGAAGCAACATCAGCACATCTCAACAGCGCTTTGGATGCCTACCTTGACTCATGGAGACAAAATAAAGGCAAAAAATATTAATTTCTATTCAGCATAATTAACGCATGTTCTGTCTAAAAAGAAATTACAGAAAGAAGAAGCCCTTCCTTTGGCATCTAGTTAGCGCTTTTAGGGTAGGGCTTCGTTGTTTTTTAGGTCTTACATGTTTCCAAGTGATTATTCGTGTTTCAGCGCGTCTATAGGATTAAGCAGCGATGCTTTCCATGCCGGGTAATATCCGAACCCAACACCGACAAAGGCAGAAAAAGCAAATGCCAGCAGGACCGACGATACCGTAAATATTGGAGGTGCGGTTGTAAATGACGCCAGTGCATAACCAGCTACAAAGCCTAGGATGATCCCCAGGATACCTCCAATTATAGAAAGCACGAAAGCCTCAATCAGGAATTGAAAACGAATGTCCTTCATCTTGGCCCCTACAGCCATGCGTATTCCTATTTCACGAGTTCTCTCCGTGACGGATACAAGCATGATGTTCATTATTCCTATTCCTCCTACGACAAGAGATATAAACGCTATTGATCCGAGCAGCATTGACATTATTGTCGTAGTCTCACGTCGGGCTTCAAGCATCTGTGTGATATTTCTGACCGCAAAATCATCGGCTTCTCCTGCTTTTATCTTGTGCCGTTCACGCAGCAAAGCTTCAGTTTCATTCTGTATATATGACAGGGCGGTCATTGATACGCCTTTGATGAAGATATTACCTATACGTCCAGGCGTATTATACCTTACAAGTCTTCTCTGTGCAGAGGTAAGAGGCACAAGCACAAAATCATCCTGGTCTTCGCCCATAGTAGATTGCCCCTTAGTGGCAAAGATGCCAACAACCGTAAACGGAACCTTCTTTATCCTTATGGATTTTCCAAGCGGGCTTTCTCCTAAGAAAATTTTGTCGGCTACCGTCCTGCCTATAACCGTAACTTTTGTCGCCAGGCGCACATCGCTTTCGTTTATATCCCTCCCCTCCTCTATCTCCCAATCTCTTACTTTGGAGAAAGAAGCTGTACTGCCTGTAATACTTGTACTCCAGTTAGTATTTCCGTATATCACCGCCCCGGATGCATTTATCATTGGCGCCACAGCTTCTATTCCAGAGACCTCGCGCTCGATTGCCTGAGCATCGCTGTAGGTCAGATAGCGCGTAATCCCCGTCGTAGACGTCGCGTCCCGGTCAGGAAAAACTATTATAAAATTGCTTCCAAATGACGCAATCTGTTCGTCGATGCTCTTATTTGCCCCAGTTCCCACAGCAAACGCCGCAATAACAGATGCAACTCCGATGATTATTCCCAGTGTAGTCAACATAGATCGGGTTTTATTCCTTTTAAGAGCCATGATTGCTATCCGGAATATTTCTACCATTGATATCATGCGGTACGCCTACTTTCGTTAAGCCCATCGCTGAGGATCATGCCATCTTTGAAGTGAACTATTCTCTTGGCATACGCCGCAACATCAGGCTCGTGCGTGACAAGTATGATAGTAATACCATCTTCATTGTTGAGTTTTTGAAAAATACACATTATTTCATCACTGGTTTTTGAATCAAGGTTTCCCGTTGGTTCATCTGTCAGTAGTATCGGTGCTCTGTTGACTATGCCGCGCGCTATAGCGACACGCTGCTGCTGTCCGCCGGAGAGCTGATTTGGTTCGTGGTATATCCTGTCGCCAAGACCCATCTCTTCAAGAGTTTTTATTGCTAATTTACGCCGCTCTTTACTAGGAATTCCTGCGTACAGCAAAGGCAGTTCAACATTCTCAATTGCACTCGTTTTAGGAAGCAAATTATAACCCTGAAAAACAAACCCAATCTTGCTGTTTCGTATTTCAGCCAACATATCTCTTTCAAGGAGACCAATATCTTCTCCATCAAGAATGTATGTACCTGAAGTCGGCCTATCAAGACAGCCTAAAATATTCATCGTCGTTGATTTACCTGAACCGGAAGGCCCCATCAGAGTAACAAACTCACCCTTTTCAACAGTAAAATCAATACCATGCAGGACTTCCAGTTCATCTTTCCCAAGCATAAAACTCTTTTTTATTTGCCTGAGTTCAACAAGCGGCATCTACTTATCCTCTTTCTCAAACGCTATTCCGGTAATTATGTTATCTCCTTCGGAGATGCCCGAAATAATCTCCGTGTTCTGCCCATCCGTTATCCCCTTTTTAACCTCAGCCTTGACGGGAGTCTTTTTATCCAGCTTATATACAGTTGGAGCAGCAACTTCCGCTACATTATGCTTGCCTTGCCCTGGAGCTCCTTGGGTCGCAACTTCGGCATTCAAATCAACAGGCTTAAAACGGAATGCACTGTTGGGTACAACTATTACATTTTTACGTTCATTAACTATCAGAGATACATTTGCAGTCATTCCAGGCAACAGACGCTCTTCTTTATTTGGGATTTTAGCTATTACAGTATAGGTAACAACGTTGTCACTTGTTGTAGATGGAGAGAGGCGGACCTGGGTGACCTTACCCTCAAACGACTCTTTAGGATAAGCGTCGACTGTAAATATTGCACGCTGCCCTTCTTTGACACCTCCAACATCGGCTTCGTCCACAGCAATTTCAACCTGCATCTGCTTAAGATCTTTTGCAATCTCGGCAATGCTTGGTGTTTCATAACTTGCCGCAACAGTTTGTCCTTTTTCAACATTTTTGGAAACAACAACTCCATCAATCGGGGAGTATATTTTAGTATAACCCAGTGTTATTTCCGCCTTAGCAAGGCTAGCTTTGTATTGTGCAACCTTTGCTGAATAAGACGCAACTTCCGCTTTCGCCACAAGCAAAACCTTCTCATCATCATCAAGATCAGATTTCGCAACAAGATCCTTAGAGGCAAGTATTTTGGTTCTGGAAAAGTTTTTTTGCGCATTAACAAGCACGGACATTGCATTTGAGAGATTTGCTTTAACAGAGTTTAACTCAGCTTTTGCAGATTCAACACTCGCCCTTTGAGTCGCTGAATCCATCTCTGCAATAAGATCGCCTTTTTTTACAGCACTATTGTAGTCTATGTAAACTTCGTTGATCGTTCCGGATATTTGTGTTCCAAC
Source organism: Synergistaceae bacterium (assembly GCA_963682045.1). Classification (GTDB taxonomy): domain Bacteria; phylum Synergistota; class Synergistia; order Synergistales; family Synergistaceae; genus Caenicola. The sequence continues at coordinate 2,110,347 of OY821326.1, read as the reverse complement.
ATCTACGGTTTCTTCTGGATTCAATTCTCCGGTAGCAGATATTATCGAGCGAAGGTCGGACCTGACAGCTTTTTGAGTAAGATATTCCATCTCTTTTGCACTGCGCACTGCGTACCACCAATATCCTCCACTGCTCAAAATCAGGATTATTGTTATCACCATAATCGCTTTAAGTCCAAAAAATTTTTTAATGTTCTTAATGTGAAAATTCATAACTAATTCAAACCTCCCATAGCTTTCTCAAGATCCAGACGTGCTATTTTACAGTCGTACATCGATTGAACCGTGTTGGTTTGTGCCTCTGCATAGCTGTCGACTGCGTCTGACACCTCCAGGCTGTTCCCTACGCCTGCACTGTATCTTCCAAGAGCAAGGTCAAGCGTTTCCTTAGCTTGGCTCTCTGCCGCCCTTGATGCTGCAATGGCTTCCTTGGATTCAATCAGGGATTCCCATGCTTTTCTAATTTCAAGAACTACAGAATTAGAAAGACTTTGCATCTCTGCTTCTGCCTCTGCAAGGTCTGCTGCAGCTCCTTTAACCTTACTTGCAGTAAGCCCTCCGTCACTTAAAGGAATGCTTGCTGATAATTTCCCGGTCCATTCGCTGTTGTCGCCTGGAGCTGATCCGTATATATCGTATCCGACAGCTGCCGTTAAACTGGGAGACAAACCTTTTTTCTGCAGCAGAAGCGTCATCCTTGCAGACTCCACTCGTTTCTCCTGTGCCAATATTTCTGGTCTGTTTTGCTCGGCTCTGCTGAGTGCGTCTCCCAGAGATATACTCCAATCATTGTAGCCGAGCTCGTCAGCAACGTTATTTATAGTAAGCATCGGCATCCCCATCGCTTCGGCAAGAGATGCCTTGTATTGAGATACATACGATATAGTTTTCACAAGTGTAAGTTTCGAACTTGCCAGATCAGATTCCGCTTTGGTTACCTCTATCTTTGCCTTCGTTCCTGCACTGTAATATGCCCGTGCCCAGACCAGTCTTTTCTCGTAGTTAGCATGTCTTGTCACAGCAATCTCATTTTCTTGCATTGATTTGTTAAGCCCATAATAAAATTCCTTAACATTCGCGATTATTTCATCACGTTTTGTATTGTAATCTAATTCTGTAGCAGTAGCTTCAAGCTTAGCTCCTGATATTGATAATTTTCTTCTGCCCCAGTCATATATCGATTGTTCAAGGGTTATATTTGTACTGTACTCCCCAATATCTGAGTATCTTTCACTGCCTCCAGACCTCGTATAACCTGCCCCTGCACTTAACTGAGGATGCCCATCAGCTGCAGCCTCACCTATTAATGCTTTCTTAGAATCAATTCTTTTCGCGGCCGCCAAAATATCAGGATGCTTTTGAAGTGCTGTTTTAACACAGTCCTCAATAGTAAGTATTTCATCTGCATATGCACTAATCTCCAAAATGTGCAGCAAAAATATTAGAATAAATATAATTTTCTTCAATTTCTATGGATACCTCCAAACTATGACTCATAATTCATTAAAGGCAGGGATATCGTGAAAGTGCTTCCTGTCCCTTCTATGCTCTCAGCTCTTATAGAACCCCCGTGTGCTTCTACCACTGCTTTTGTTATTGCCAGCCCTATTCCAAGTCCTCCGCTTGACCTGGCCCGTGATTTGTCTGTCCTGTAGAAACGTTCAAAAACATAAGGAAGATCTCTATCTGAAATACCGATACCTGTGTCTTCCACTCTGATGCATACCACCCCTGATGATTTGTCAAGGGAAATAGTGGCCCTGCCGCCGCTGTCTGTATACCTCAGGGAGTTAGATAGAAGGTTTTCAACTGCCTGTCTTATCTTGTCTCCATCTGCTGCAAGCATTACATCCTTTTCTATTTCTCTTTTCAGCTCCACCGACTTTGCACAAAACAGAGGATCAAAGGTCATAGCGACCCTTTCTATTTCTTTTGAGAGGTTTACTGATTCAATTACAAGACCTTTTCCGGCATTCTCTATCGAAGTTAGTTTTTCAATTTCAGAAATCATCCTGGAAAGCCTGTCTATCTCATCAACTGTGAGTTTGACCCTTTCCTTTGTCGGTTCCCATACCCCGTCCTCAAATGCTTCAAGGTGCGATTTGATTATCGTTAGGGGGTTTCTCAGCTCATGAGCAATATCGCTCATAAGCCTTTTACGCAGCTCCTCCTGTTCCTCAAGCCCAAACCCAAGCCTGTTGATGCTGTCGATCAGCAGCTGCAGTTCTGTAATGTCAGATCTGAGATCATCCTGTACTCTGTATTTGCCCCTGCTTATAAGAGAAGCCCTCTTCGAAACATTAAGTATCGGCCTGCTTATAACGTCAGCCATTACAAAAGATATGATCACAGCAACAACCAGCATAAATGCTATCGCATATGCCATATGGGAATTAAACTTCTTCAGAAACATTCCTTCCCTGCTCTCCATAAAAGGCAGGCAGTGAAAACGGACTTTCCCGACTACTGTGCCTCTTGAAGAGACAGGAAGCTCGTTCACCACCAGCTCCGGTGCAATTGGCCTCATAAAGTCGGGTCTTTCACTGTTATCTTCTCCTGAACCGGGACCCCTCCTTGCTCCGTGTCTCATTGAACGACTGAATTCTGCTATTCGGATGCCATCTGGATCATAAAGTACAGCATGGACCATAGGCCACCTGAGGATATCCCCTCTGAGCTCCGTTAGCATCTCTTTGTTCCAATTGCCGCCGGAGCTGTATATCTCCTCTAAAACCCGGACTGCCTCCTGTTGATCATCCCTAAGCCTGTCAGAAGCAAAAAGGCGGAACTGCCTGTCCAGAAGCTTTGAGATCCCCGTAGGGATCACCAGCATACATATGATAACGATGACCACATACTGAACAAGCATCTGTGTCCTGAGAGAGCGCTTCATTAATTTACTCCGAGATCCTGTATCCGAAACCGTGAACTGTTTTGATGTATCCGTTCTCGTGTTCGTTGTCGGCAAGTTTTTTTCTGATGTTTTTGATATAGCTGTCAATAGAGCGCTCGAAGGCATTATATTCATAACCAAGCGCATAGGTGATCAGTTCATCTCTCGTCCATGTCTTGTCCTGCCTCGATGCCATCTTTGAAAAGATCATGAATTCATTTTTTGTCAGAGGAATATCTTCTCCGTTTTTTGTAACAGTGAAATTTGAGGTATCTATTGTCAGATGATCTCCTACTGCTACCGTCTCTCCGTTACCCTGATCAAAAGCCGCCGGTATTCTCAGATTAGCCCTTAGGCGCGCCATAAGGACCCTCGGACTAAATGGCTTGATGATGTAATCATCCGCTCCGGCATCAAGACCTGCTATGACGTCGTCTTCACCACTCTTGGCAGTTACCATTATTATCGGGACTGCGGAGGATCTCCTTATCTCCCTGCAGACCGACTCGCCTCTCATACCTGGAAGCATCAGGTCCAGGATCACAAGGTCATATGCTCCCCCATTGAACATTCTGAGAGCTTCGATACCATCTGGGGCTATGTCTGCTTCATATCCTTCCCGCAGCATATAAGCCTTTTCAACATCGGCTATAGCTTTTTCATCTTCAACGATAAGGATTTTCACAGCGTCCACCCCCACTATCAACGTTCTTTGTCCATAATTGATATTGATAAAAAATTAGAACAATTTCAGTTTCAATCAGTATAAAGCAAAAAAAATAACAAAAGAATGACAATACTACTGAGATCGGCCTACGCCGGTCCCAGTAGTAAAATTATAATTGTCTACTGTTGTGTAGGGTTGTTTTTGAATCCCTGGCCGAAGCCGCGGCTGTTTTTGAAAGCCTCGGGATTTTTGAGCATCTCTTCTAAGCGTGCATTGTCACGGTCATTGTTGATCTTCTGGATCTTCGCGTGAATATCGCGTATCTTAGTCTTGCTTGGTGTTTCTTTCTGAAGCTCAGTCCTTATTTCGGAATGGAGCTTCCCTATCTCTTCCATCTGTGCTCTGTCCTCAGGAGAAAATTCACGTTTGGGTCCTCTCGCCGCAGGACTGAACTTTGAAGGGTCTTTCAACACTGCCTCAAATTGAGCTGTCTCGATCTCCCGGTTAAGCTTCTGGATCTGCGTATGGATCTCACGGGCTTTCGCCTTGTTAGGGATCTCTTTCTGCAGTTCAGATCTCAGGTCAATGTGAAGCTTGGCCCTTTCATCCATTTTTGCCCTGATTTCAGGTGTTGCATCCTGCCACATCTGCTGACCATACTCCATTGGCATCCCGGCACCAGGGCCAGGGCCGCATTTTTCTGCTTTGCCATATCCTGGAGCAGCTATCGCGCTGCCCGCAAAGACAAGAACTAATATTGCTGCTGCAAAAATTTTCTTTTTCATTTACATCAACCTCCAAATTTATGATCAACATCGTCTGATGTTCCATAATGCTAGTCTACCGATATCATATGGAGATTTTATGACGTAAATGTGTGGATTTTATGGGGATTTATTAAGACCAGCGTCTGACCGACACTCTGAATGGCACCCTTTCGCCACTAAAAAAGCTTCCGCTTAAGAGGGGGTCAGTTTAAGCGGAAGCATCGTATTTTTGTAATTCTATATACGGACAGAGGAACTTAAAGAATTTTTTACTTTTAAAGCCCTATCTTTCGTCCAAGTTCGTAGGCCTTCATATTGCTTTCAAGAAATTCTGGTTTTTTTGCACCCAGTTTCTGTTTAATGATCTCCCTGGCGGTATCGTCCGAAATAAAATCAGACGTTGCAATGACGACTCCGAGGATCACGACATTAACCGCCCTTTCGTTGCCCAGGCTTCCTGCTACCTGCGAAGCTTTGACCGGTATAACTTTGATGTCGTCTCTTGTAGGTGTGTATTTGGCCATGTCACTGTTATAGATCAAGACACCGCCGGGTTTGACTGACTTTTCGTATTTATCTAGCGAAGGCTGGTTGAGAGCAACTACCACATCCGGCTTTGTCACAAACGGCGAGCCTATCTCCCTGTTGCTCACAGTAACACCGCAGTTAGCAGTTCCACCTCTCATCTCCGGTCCATATGAGGGGAGCCATGTCACATATTTACCCTCTTTAATGGCACCGTATGCAACGAGCTGCCCCAGGACCATTACACCCTGGCCGCCAAAGCCTGCGCAAAATAGCGTGCGTGTGTAATTCGACATTTAGCCTGACCTCCCTTACTCAAAATCCTTGAATACCCCTAGGGGGTAATAAGGGATCATATTATCGACAAGCCAGTCGCATGCGTCAGTAGGCCTCATTCCCCAGTTTGTAGGGCATGTAGAGAGAACTTCAACAAAAGAGAAGCCTTTATTGTCCATCTGGTTCTTAAAAGCTTTTTTAATCGCCTTTTTAAGACCGTTCAAATGAGCGGGTTTCGCCGCAGAGACCCTTTCTATATAACATGGCGAAGCAAGGGATGCGAGCATCTCTGACATTCTGATCGGATAACCGGCCCTGAGAGGATCACGTCCGCTCTGGGTAGTCGTGGTCTTTTGTCCGATCAGTGTAGTAGGAGCCATCTGTCCCCCTGTCATGCCATATATTGCATTGTTGACAAAAATTACGGTTATGTTTTCAGACCGGTTTGCAGCATGAACTATTTCAGCCATGCCTATCGAGGCAAGATCTCCGTCTCCCTGATATGTAAAAATAAGTCTGTCCGGCCTGATGCGTTTGAACCCTGTCGCAACTGCAGGCGCCCTTCCATGGGGAGCTTCAATGAAATCTGTATCTATGTACCCGTACATAAGGGCAGCACAACCTACAGGAGCTACTCCGGTGGTAATGTCCTGAATATCGAGTTCATCCAGCGTCTCGCATAACATCCTGTGGATTATCCCGTGAGTGCAGCCTGGACAATAATGAGTATGAACCCCATCTATCCAGCTTTTAGGTCTCTGGTAAACGATTTTTTCTGCCACTTCCAGTCCCCTCCTTTTCAGGAGAGTTCCGCAAATATCTTGCGGCACTCTTCTTCTATTTCCTCTACCCCGGGACACATACCGCCTGAACGTCCGTAAAAACTCACAGGTATGCGGTATTTGACGCCCCTGTTGACATCTTTCAGCATCTGCCCCCAGTTCATTTCCACATCAAGGATGTGTTTGCAGAAGGGAACAAGAGATTCAAAATCATCATACGGGAACGGGCTTACCAAAAGCGGCCTTATGAGCCCGACTTTGTATCCTTCAGATCGGAGGCTGTCGATCGCTGACCTGGCTATCCTTCCCACTGTACCAAAAGCAGAAATGACAACTTCCGCATCGTCTGTAAGATATTTTTCGCAGGAAGTTTCATTCTTTTCTATTTCGTGCCACTTTGCTTCAAGTTTTCTGTTGTGTTCTTCAAGTTCGTCAGGATCGAGGAAGAGGCTTCTGATTATGTTCCTTTTCCCTCCCCTTTCACGCATGTATCCGCAAGCCCATTTTTCCGGATTTGAAAGGTTCTTGCCATGACCTTCCGGGATATCCACTGCTTCCATTATCTGGCCTATGACTCCGTCACAGAGTACCATGACAGGTGTCCTGTATATCTGTGCAAGGTCGAAGGCTTTCTGAACCATGGTGACTGTTTCCTGCAGGGAACCGGGGGCCAGTACTATTAAATTAAAATCACCATGGCCTATGCCGCATGTGGCCTGATTGTAGTCTGACTGGGAGGGAAGTATCCCACCTAGTCCAGGACCTGCCCTGACTACATTTACTACTACTACCGGAACTTCCTGACCTGCAATGTAACTCAGCGTCTCCGACATGAGAGATATGCCTGGGCTTGAGGAGCTTGTCATGACCCTTTCTCCGGTAGCGCCTCCGCCAAGAATCATGTTTGATGCTGCTACTTCGCTTTCCGCCTGGAGATATACACCCCCGACCTCAAAAAGCCGTTTTGACATATACTCCGGGATCTCGTTCTGGGGGGTTATCGGATAACCATAGAAATACTTGCAGCCCGCCTGAACAGCAGCTTCAGCGATCGCTTCAGTACCTTTCATCAAAGTTTTTCCCATTTTGATCACCCCTTCTCATCTCATTCTTCACGAAAGACCTTGATAACTGCATCAGGACAGCGCATAGCGCACATTCCGCATCCTATGCAGTCTTCAGGTCTTGCCGCTTCCACGGGGCGATATCCCTTTTTGTTGATCATGTCGGATATTTCAAGAACATTTTTAGGACACGCCTCAACGCACATTGAACAGCTCTTACAATATTGCTCGAGTATTTCGACTCTTCCTTTTGGCAAATGAAACACTCTCCTTTTATATTAAATGCGTACCTTACCTCTTTCCCACGGCAGTAATATCTCTCTTTGAAGTATCCACAGCGGGATATTATTCGGCAGGATCTTTTTCACATCATACGAAATTGATTCCTCCGCTATTCCGAAAAGCATTGGAACATCCATCTTTTTTGAAAAGTCGTTCACTAAAATTATTCCTTCGGCGCAGTCTTTCGGACTTGTAATATCCATAAGGTGTGGATTTGCTGCTATCGAGTTGACTTTGAGTCCGCATGTTGCTTCAAGTTTGTCTTTCATTTCAGCTATTTCTGAAAAAGTTTTGGTGTGGGTCCTGTATGGATTGACAACAAAGACAAGGTCATATCCGGCTTTTAATATTTCCGGTTCAAACTGCTTTAACGCAAGTGCTCCCTTTGAATTTCCTCCAACATCGATAATAAGCCGGTTTGATGGATCATGTATTTTTGTCCGGATCAGGGGGTTGATGTAGCTCATGTCTCCCCATTTGAGGTCCCCGGGCGGTGCCAGTACCGAAAGGTTCTCTTTCATTATGTCGCCCGCCAGCGCCCTAAGGCAAAAATAGGGATTGATAATGTCCATGTCTGCCAGAACAACGCTCACTCCACTGTCAGCCATAGCTGAAGCAAGGTTCATCGTCAGTTCGGTCTTGCCTGATCCAAGAGCTCCCGTGACAGCAATTACATGATTCCATCTTTTATCTTTTAACAACGACAGGTTGTTTTCAGGGACGTGATTATTCTTTTTCATAGATGTGTGCCTCTTCTTCTCCTGTGAGCACTTTGTAGGCGCCTTCAGCAAGTGCTCTCAGTTCGTCTTCACCTGGTACGCAGACGACCTCTGATATCCAGGATACCCTCTCTTTGATCAGATCGCATAGATAGGTACTGTTTGCAAGGCCTCCTGTCAGTATCACAGCGTCCACTCTCCCGTAAAGATTGACAGCCCTTGAACCTATTTCAGCAGCTATCTGATAGGCCAGCGCCTCTACAACAAGTTTCGCTTTCTCGTCTCCCGCATGCACCATTTCAGCTATTTTTCTGAAATCACGCGTGCCAAGGTGGGCAGCAACTCCAGCATTTCCAATAATCATTCTTTGAATTTCCTTTTCTGAATATTTACCTGAAAAACATCTTTTTATAAGATCTCCTGCATGTACTGTGCCGGCACGTTCCAATGACATCGGACCATACCCTCCAAGTCCGTTGTTCACGTCAATCACCCTGCCTTCGCAGTGTGCTCCGACAGTAACCCCGCCACCCATATGCACTACTATGAATCTGCACTCCTCAATAGGTTTTCCCATCTGCTTCGCTATCCTGTATGCCACAGCTTTTTGGTTCAATGCATGGAATATGGATCTTTTGGGCATATCTTGGATACCGCTGACATGTGCTACGGGGGACATCTCGTCAACACAGACAGGATCAACGATAAAGGCAGGAATAGATCCTGCCTTCTCTGATATCCTTTTTGCAATTAGTCCTCCGAAATTTGAAGCGTGCCTTCCATATCGGCATAGTCTCAAGTCGCTTTCCATCGCTTCGTTAATAATCCAAGCGCCGCCAATCATCGGACGCAGCAACCCACCCCTGCCTGCAACAGCAGAGAGTTCGGAAACCTTGTTCCCATGTTTTTCAAGTATTTCTATTGAATTGGAAAATCGAAAGTTTTCTTCCTTTTCAGCTGACTCCTTGCAACGGTCTATATCTTCCTGGCTATACTCCACAGATTCTGACCAGATCATATTCAGATTATCATACAAAGCTGCCTTCATTCCTGTGCTGCCTGGGTTGATTGCAAATATCTTCATTTTTATCCGCAACCTTTGCTAAATAGAGTCATATTTCACATTTAGGTTTGTTTTTAAAAAGAAACTCTTGTCTATACTTTATTATAATACATTTTTATTTTTAAGAAAAGGTTTCAATATTCAGTTGAATTTTCTGGCTTTTCTGTGCCTTGACACTCAATATTCTGGTTGTTATACTCTCCTTCGTGGCGGCATAGCCAAGCGGTAAGGCAGAGGACTGCAAATCCTTCATCCCCGGTTCGAATCCGGGTGCCGCCTCCATAATTTCTTGATTAATGATACGGTTCTTTAATAAAACATAAAAAAAGATCTCAAGACTTAGGTCTTGAGATCTTTTTTTATGTTTTGCAGAGCATGCAGTCTCTTCAGTAAGATCGCTGCGGGTGAACAGCTCAGAAGCCTTTGCGGGGAGTCCATATCATCAATATAACTGATGCTACTATAAGAGGCGTTGCAACAAGCATGTTGACGCTCAGCTGTTCCCCTCCGAGAAACCATCCCAGAAATACAGCCACTACCGGATTAACAAAAGCATGGGTCGCGACTCTGTTTGCCGGTTCAACCCTCATCAGCCAGAGAAAAGACGAGTATGCGATAAGGGAGCCGAATATTATCAGGTATATGAGAGCAAGGACTGATTTATCTGAGAAAGAGGGCATTGCCTGGTAGTTGCCGTTGAAGGCAGAGAGCAGGAAGTGTATGGACATCATTACTGAGCCGCCGCACATCATCTGCATTCCAGAAGACATAAGAGAGTCCTCATGGATTTTCGGATTCCTTGAGATAAAAGCGCCTGTTACCCAGGTGAGTCCGCTTAATATGAGCATCATGACCCAGATCAAATAGCTTGATTCGAACGAGAAATCTGCTTTAGAATCTCCTGCGACCAAAATAAAGATACCCAAAAAACCTAACATTATCCCGACATAATGACGCTTTGCAGGTCTTTCTCCTTTGAAGAAAAGCCATCCTAATACACAGAACCACAGAGGTTCCAATGCCACAAGAAGGGCTGCTATAGAAGACGGCACTACGGTTTCAGCGCTTGTTATCAGTCCGTATGATATAACGAAGGGAAGCAGAGACGCCATAAAGGCATTTTTCCATCCCTGCAGAGTGGTCCTGTGACCGGACTGGATGTACCTTGCAGTAAAAAGAATGACCCCGGCACTAAGGAATCTTGCTCCCCCCGAAAAAAACGGAGGAATAGTTTCGACAGAGAATCTTATTGCAAGATATGTGGATCCCCAGATAATATAGACCATCAGATAAGCAAAAATCAGTGCTGCTTTTGAAGGCTTGCTCATCCCAACAGGAGACATGTAACAACCTCTTTTCATTGTTAACAGCATTCCATCCATTACCAACAGACAGCTCTGCAATTATACAGCCATCTTTCAATAATTCTTTTTTCCAGATTTAAAAAAAACGTTGTTTAAGTGCATATACCCATGCAATAATGACAAATATAAATCAAAATTTCGGCGTTATGGAATTATGATGTGAAGTATATTTAAAAGCAACCTCTATCAAGGGAGGCAGCGAATTTTGAAAGATATCGTAAAGATGCAGTTATTCGTAGAAAGACACATGTCTGATGGAAGAGCACTGACAGTGCCCTGTACGATCGAAGTACTCTCTAAAAAAGACGAAGATATCTCTATAAAACTGCACAACGAAGTAGCGCATGGACTCAGCCGTGAGATCTTTGCTGCAAGCACTGAAGAAGATCTTAAAAGATTTGTGAGCAAAGACGGCCTTGCTGTAGGTGCCAGATATAAAAACCGTCTGATCTGTCTTAGGGCGCTCAAAACTTCAGCTGAATGGGTCAGGGAATCTTTAAAGGATTATAATCTTGCTCCCGATAGATATGCTAATTCGGCAGTAACTGGTTTCTGCGTAGTAGACAGGGAGTTCAGGGGAAACAACATACAGTTTCTTTCACAGTTTTACGCAGAGAACATCGTTTCGAAAAAATATGATTCGGTTATAACTACGGTATCTCCCAAAAATATCTTCAGCCTGCAAAATGTACTTGCATGCGGATACTATATTATTGCAATAGAATGGACCTACGGAGGTTTTTTGCGTTTTGTTCTGAAAAAGGAATTTTATCCTGCGTATCCACTCTGGACCCACGGACATCTCAGAATACCTCTACGGGAAATAAAAAAACAGCAGGAAGCTATTTCAAAGGGCAATGTCGGCTACAAGATCGTTAGAGGTCCGAGGGGATTCATAATGCTTTACGGCAGGGTGGGCCCCTGAAACTTTCCTTTGAATCAAATAATTTCATCTATCAAGAAAAATGGCAGCCCTGCCGTTGAGACAAGGACTGCCATTTTTCTTAATTGCCCGGGAAAATCTATATCAGTTTTTTTATTATTCCTGAGATCAGACTTGGTCCGGGTAAAAAAGCACGGGACATTTTTTTACCCGTGAAGCCCATCATCAGACCGGCAAACGCCATTGCTCCAAGGACATGCAGAGGTTTTCTTTTGATTATACGGACAGGATCGAACTCCATGATCGCGGCCTTAAAATTGGCCTTCGCCTCTTCAAGAGTCAGTTCTTTTGTGTTCTGCTCCAACGCCAGCCCCACCTTTGCCGTAAGTGATCGCTCTGCCCTTAGAAAGCAGCCATATTCCGGTCCCTAAAAAAAGAACTGCAACCGCAAGGGCAGAAATAGGTTTTCCGATATGATCGCTCAGCCAAATGTACAATGCTGCTCCAACGGCAAAAACTCCGTAAATTACCAGTGAGACACCAAAGAACATGATAAGAAATCCCTCTATCACAAGGACAGATTTCTCTTTCAATGTTCTTCCTTCGGCCTCAACGAGATCAAAAAAACTAACTATCAAGTTGGCAAAAGTTTCCAACTTTAATCACCATTCCTGTCCAAAGGCCAAGAGGCCTGATTACTATTCTTCTTCGGCACGCCAGCAACAATAATCAAGAAGTTTTCCTATTACTATACCGGCCCCAAAAGCTATAACCACAGAAAGGAACGGGTTGTCTGACACTCTTGTCCCAACTTTGGCAACAGCCGCTCTTCCTGGCTCTTCATATTTTTCGATCACCGGCTTTACCGCTGCAAGGAGGGACTTAGCTCCGTCATCCAAGGTGTTTTTTACCTTGTTGAAATCAATGATGCGCTTGGCTTCGGCCTTTTCCTGCTGTTCCGCGACCGTACATTTCAAGGCCTCGATTTCAGCCTTCAATTCCATGATGATGTCTTCGCTTTTATTTACCTCTGTCATGGCAATACCTCCTCCTGATTTTTCCGATTTACTTCGTATTGCTTATGGTCTCTGTTTTGCTATTTTATCATGACAGAGTATTTTCAGGAAATAAAAGGTTAAAATATAAGCATAATTACTGCAATAATTTATTTAACAGTCGGAGGTCAGAAAATGAGAGAGAACTACGTAGAGGTACCCCTCCTGCAACAGAGGGAGATCGAAATGAAGGTACTTGGACCTGTTATAAGAGCGTTTGCTGAGAAATTCGGCAAGGAAAAAACGTATGACCTGGTACGAAAAACTATGCAGGAGATATCACGAAGCCTCGGGAAGGAAAAAGCACTCAATGGAGGCGGACTGGAAAACCTGAAAGAGAAATGCATTTCAAAGTGGAACGAGGGGGGGGCGTTGGAGGTCAAGATGAAGGAAGATCTTGATTCTGTACTTTCTTTTGATGTCACAAGATGTGAATTTGCAAACCTATACAAAGAACTGGGGTTCGGCGACATAGGATCTCTGATTTCATGCGACCGTGACTCGGCATTCCTTGAGGGGTTCGATCCCGAACTGGAACTGGTAAGAGAAAAAACTCTCATGGGCGGAGATCCCCTCTGTGATTTCTGTTATAGAAAAAAAGGATGATCTTTTGCATCCTGAAGAAAAGTACAAAGAGCTTGTCAAATTAATAAAAAAGCTAGGAAAGGCTGCAGTCGCTTTTTCAGGCGGCGTAGATAGTACCTTGCTTGTTTTTGCCGCCAAAGAGGCATTGGGTGACAACGCCGTTGCCTTCACTGTCTGGTCACCGTTGCTCTCATCAAAAGATAAGATAGAGGTTCTCTATTTTGCTGAAAGGTACGGAATCAGGCTTTTCAAAATAGGGCACGATGATCTTGACAGCAGAGATTTTTGCAAAAACGGACCGGAGCGGTGCTATATATGTAAATCCAGAAGACTTACCGCAATGCTTTCTTCAGCCTCAGAGCTTGATTTTCCATGGCTCCTTGACGGTTCAAATTCCGATGACCTTAATGATCACAGACCGGGAATGAAGGCCCTCAAAGAATCGACCGTTACCCTCTGCCCTCTTCTTGAGTGCGGTCTTTCAAAACAGGATATCAGGGAGATATCATCAAACCTGGGGCTGCCCACTGCAAACAAACCCTCTGCGGCCTGCCTTGCCTCAAGAATACCAACAGGCACTCCGATCAGTGAAGAAATTATCTCGAAGGTCGATGCAGGAGAGAGCATCATCAGAAAATATCTTCCCTTCGACTCTCAATTGAGGATGCGCTATGACGGAATAACAGCAAAAATAGAAACAGACCGGGAAAATATTCCCGGCCTGTTCAAGAATCTAAGTCTTATCACTGGTGAACTGACCTCTATAGGAATAACTGACGTTCTGGTAGTAAAGGACGGCTATTCTATGGGCGGAGCTATATTTCAACCGAAATGAAGAGTGTCTGTCCTCCCCTGGACATCAGTATACCCAGTGATTTGTTCTTTGAACCCATAACCCTGTTCCAGTCATCAAGCGTTTTCATCTTTACCCTGTTAACTTCGAGAATGACATCCCCCGGCTGAAGTCCCAGCCTGGCGCCCAGACTGCTCCTGTCAACGTTTAGGACGATCAGGCCTTCAGTCGATTGCAGTTTGAACTGCTTTTGAAGTTCGCTGTCTATCACTGCAGCGGTAATCCCCATCTGCTTTGATGTTTTTGCTCTGCTCGAGGATTCCTGTGTGGGCTTACTGCCTGTTTTCTGATTTTCACCCTTGTCTATCTCACCAAGAACTGCTTCTATTGTTCTCTTTTTTCCATCCCTGTATATTTCAAATTCGACTTTGTCTCCCGCAAGCTTGTTCCTTACAGAAAAAACTACGTCCTGACTGTTTTTGACCGCCTTGCCCGCTATAGATACGATCACGTCGCCTCTCCGAAGTCCGTATTTTTCTGCAGGTGAGCCGGGCTGCACATCGGCAATGATAGATCCTTCTTTAACAGGTATCTTGTAGGCATCGACAAGCGCAGCCGTCAGTGGCTGCACTGTTACCCCAAGCCAGCCTCTCCTGACTTCCCCATGCTGGATAAGGTCGTCCATGATCTGCTTGGCCATGTTGATCGGAACTGCGAACCCTATTCCCTGTGCATAAGGAACGATAGCGGTGTTGATACCAATGACCCTTCCGCTGAGGTCTATAAGAGGTCCTCCGCTGTTTCCCGGGTTGATTGCCGCATCTGTTTGCATGAAACCCTGGAAGTTGACTCCGGGCGCCTGTAGGGTCCTGTTTTTAGCTGAAACTACTCCAGCAGTTACAGAATTCTCAAAACCCAGAGGGTTGCCTATTGCGACCACCCATTCACCGACTTCTGTCGCATCAGAGTCTCCGAGCAAGAGCACAGGAAGGTCAGGGGCTTTGATCTTTATTACGGCAAGGTCGAATGTAGGATCCTGTCCGATTTTTTTTGCATCAAATGACCTGCCGTCCAAAAGTGTGACCTTGATTTTGTCCGCGCCTTCAACAACATGGTTGTTTGTCAGGATATATCCATCCTTAGTAACGATGAAGCCGGAGCCTTTACCCCTTTGAGGCACCTCTCTCTCCTGCATCCCGTCTCCGCCGAAGAAATCCTCTCCAAAAAATTCTTCAAAAAATGGATCCCTGCCGAATGGATTGCTCATTGTCCTCTGTTTGACCATCGTCTCTGTGTCAATATTTACAACAGCAGGAGAGCTTTTTTTGACTATCGAGACGATAGGATTGCCGTTGTAGATATCCTGTGCGTATGCTCCGACGGTCGCAGAGGCAACAGCTTTTGCCTCAGGTTCACGGGCATTCTTTACAACAGTGTATTCAGATGCAATGAAAGTTCCAAAGGCTCCCCCAGCAAACATTATCACACCGGCTGCAGCGGCAATACCAAATTTTTTCACAGTAGTTATAATTTTTTCTTTACTCATGAACACACCTCCGCATTCTTGATGATGTATTTTTCAAATACAGATCTTATTTTAGTTAATCCTAATTAAATTACATCAAGTATATTACGTATGGCAAAGCTGGTGAAAAAACCTAAATCAACTTTGTTAACTTTATTGCGCATTTAGTTCCGTTGTTCTTTGCACCTTTGCCTGCTATAATATTAAAGCAATGCAATCCAACCACTGTGGAGCCTGTATATGAGGAAGATATTCAGATCCTATTTTCCGACCACTCGCGCGTTTTTTCTTCTGATAGCCTTTCTGGCTATTACTTTTTTTGCAATTTTTGCTCTCCTTGGGCATGTTAAGTCGATTTTTTTCTCTCATGCTGACACACAAAACCAATCAGTCGTATCTATGGCAGCAAACATGGTCAACGAACGCATATACGCAAAACTCATCCAGCTGCAGGCACTGGCATATACCCCATCTTCACAAAAGAATTTGTTCAGCAAGGAAAACCTGAATAAAAGACTTGAACAACTAAGACCGGAAGCTGCAAAGATCGGGTATGACTTCATCCAGCTGACAGACGCAGAGGGTAACACGGTAAGTACCAACGGGAAAAAAGTTAACATCGTTGAGACAGATCATTTTTATCGGGCCATTAGAGGTTTCACTGTTATATCACAGGTAGTCAGCAACGATGCAACAAGCACACCCAAACTATCAGCGAAGAGGATAGTTTTTTTAAGCGTTCCCGTTTTTTCAGGAGCTGCAGTTATTGGTGTACTTACCGCTGCGATAAATGTTGAGAAACTTTTAATACTTCAAAACATAGATATCCCCTACAGCGGAACTTTCTTATGTCTGATTGATAAAAACAACAACGTCGTTGAATATTCAGGAAGCTACCTAAGAGAGTTCGCTCACCTTACCAGAAGTATAAACTTTTTCAGTCCTCTCTCTACCCTGATCGAATCAGATGAACTCAAGTTTCTCAAAGAAGAACTTTCAAACCTCGCAGGGAACATGATAATACACCACAAAAGCACAAAAAACGACAGGCTGATATCTTTTGCATCCCTTCCTCATTCAGATCAGTGGAAACTTGTTGCCGTCTCATCAGAAGAGAGTATCAGGTTCCAACAAAACAACCTTCTTATGAAGATCGGCGCTTTGATTTTATTGAGCACTCTTTTAATGACATTAACAGCGATATACCTTTATATCATGAGCTGGAAATATAAAAGGATCCGTGAACTTTCACACAGCACGATAAATAAGACCGGATTTCATTTTTTCAAAATTTCATCTGACGGGGAAGTTATGGACTTTGAAGATGACTTCGCATCCTTTCTGGGTATATATCCTGAAAAATCAGCTTTCAACTTTAAAGAATTGATGGATAACGGACAAACAATATTCCCGGCTAAAATCGAAAAGGACGCTTCATTCAAACTCTCTCTTCACAACAAGAACAACTACAAGACTTTTCTTCTCATTCAGATAATCGGAAATAACGAGAGGGGGTTCTTTCCTGCATTTGCGATTGATGTTACAAAGGACGAGCTGCTGCAGGAAAGGATCAGAAATCTTGCTTATACTGACATGACCACCAATGTTCCCAACAGGGAGAGCTTCACCCTCAAAGTTGAGAGTCTTAATCAAAAATGCTTCTCAAAGAGCTTTAAAAGCGGGCTGCTCTTTATCGACATTAACGACAGCCATAGAATAATGGAAATTTTTGGACACCGACTCTTCCAAAAAATGCTTCGTGAGGCAGCCGAAAGGCTCACGTCTGTTTCGATCCAGGCCAAAGGGAGCATTTATAACCTTGACAGCGACGATTTTGTAATAGTTATCGATGAACATGACAATATCAGCCAGATCCTTGATATCGCAGGAGAGATAAACAAAAAATTCCTTGATCCCTTCATAATCGGAGATTGTCCTTTTGAAGTCAAATGCAGGATAGGGATCGTCTCCTGCCCCGAATACCAGAGAAGGACAACTATCACCCCAAGTGACATGATCCGATACGGTGAAATTACATTGAGGCTTGCAAAATCCAATGATAACCTCTTCATTTTGGACAAACAGTCTTATCTCGCAGTGATCAAAGAATTAGACATGGAGATGGACCTGCAGAATTCAATAAGAAACGAGGAACTTAAACTTCTTTACCAGCCCATATATTCTTTTGGATCAGACAGGATAATAGCAGTGGAATCCCTCCTTTCGTGGAAAAGCAAAAAACATGGGACAATTGCCCCTTCTGTTTTTATTCCATTGGCAGAAAGGAGCGGTTTTATAAATAAACTGGGAGATTTTGTAATAGAGACATCCTTTAAGTTTGCATCAATGTTGAAAAATAAAAATATATTTGTTAACTTCAACGTTTCGACAGTACAGTTCTGTCAGATGGATTTTGCAGAAAAGCTTGCAGCCAAGTTAAAAGATCACAGCCTTCCGCCGCAAAGCGTGGGGCTGGAAATAACAGAATCCTGTTTGTGCAAAGACATTGCAGAATTGGTTGAAAAACTAAGTATAATAAGAGAAGCCGGCATAAAAATCTTGATCGATGATTTCGGCACAGGGTACTGCTCTCTCTCATACCTGAAAGATCTTCCTGTCGACTACCTGAAGATCGATAGAAGTTTTATTAAGGGAATCGAAAAATCAGATAAACAGGTCAAACTATTAAAAGGCATCACGAACGTGGCAAAATCCCTTGGGGTAGAGATCATTGCTGAAGGGATCGAAACAGAAGATCAGCTTGATGCCGTTATCGGATGCGGGTGCAGAAACATACAGGGATTCTTTATTTCCAGACCTATGAACGAAATAAATACCCTTGATTTTATCAACTCTTACATGGACCTCGGGAAATAATACCTGAAACATAAGTTACAGCCATATAAAAGGTGCGCGGAGCATTTGCTGCTCCGCGCACCTTTTATATGTGAAAGTGATACGGATATATCTATCTGCTGCGTGTGGTCCTTTTTCTTCCACTATCGGGACGTGAGACAGGGCAGACAAGGACCCGTCTTGAAGGTTCTTCCCCTATTGACCTTGTTTCGACCTCTTTATTGTCTCTTAGAGCCAGGTGGACTATGCGTCTTTCCCAGCTCGACATTGGCTCAAGGCTTACCGGGGTCCCCTTGCGAAGGGCTTCCCTGGCTATTGATTCTGCAAGCCTTGACAATGTCTGCTCCCTGCGCTGGCGGTAACCCCCGCAGTCAAAGCGTACCCTGCGGGTCGACATGTCATCATGACAGGCAAGGTTTGTAAGGTATTCCAAAGCCTTCAGTGTCTCGCCATACCTTCCGATGACAACTCCCACATCTTCTCCCACCAGATTTATCATTCCGTCTTCGTTCAGTTCAGGTATCAGGTCCAGGTCCATCTTATCCAAGACCTCGTTGACGAAGTGGCATGATTTTATAAAGGTGGCTGGAGCAAATGGCCTTACCTCAACTTTATACGAACTGCCAAGAAAACCAAAAAGTTTTTTATCCTCGGAAATTATCTGGGTTTCAACATCATCCGGATCTATTCCCCAAAGTTCCGCCGCTTTTCCACGCGCTTCTTCTACAGACACACAATCCAAGACCAGGGATTCGATCTCAGGCATCGGACATTTTTCTTCCATATCTCTGTCCATCATATATACCTCTTGCTGACTCTGATAAGAGAATGACTTTTATTCATCGTCATCTTCTTCATAGTCGTCGTCATCGTATTCATCGACATCTTCTTCTGCTGTTGAAGATGTCGGCTTATTTTTATGAAGAGCCGGCTTGACCTGAAGTTCCTGTTTAGTTTTGGACATTACGAAATACTGCTGGACTACTCCCATAAGAGAGGAAAGTCCCCAGTAAAGCATAACTCCGCCCGGCATTGAAAGACATATAAACGCCATGAAAAATGGCATTATCGTGTTCATCATCGCCATCTGGGGGTTTGTGCCGGATGAAAGCTTCTGCTGTGCCCATGTAAGGAAGGAAATACCTATCAGCAGAATAAGGTTTCCAATATAGAGTCCTGCATTCGACAGACCAGCAGGGTTTTTGAGGATCCCGGTCAGGACCGACAGGACTCCGTAGTTCCCGGTGGGATCCGCAGCTACTCCGACTGCCTGTGCCAATCCTGCGGTGGTCGAAGAACCGAGGATTATCCCCATAAAGGAACCCCCGGCAAAATCATAAGTTCTCAGTACGTTGAAGAGAAGAATGAGGATCGGAAGCTGCACAAGCAACGGGAGACATCCTGCTGCCGGATTGACCTTATTCTCCTTATAGAGACGCATCGTTTCCTGGTTGAGTTTCTCTTTATCATTTGCATATTTTTCCTGCAGCACCTTCAGCCTTGGCTGTATCTTCTGCATCTGCTGCATACTTGTCATCTGCTTCTGATTAAGAGGATAGAGAACTATCCTTACTGCAATGGTCAAAAGCACTATTGCCAGACCAAAAGAGTTTGTGAGACCATAAAAAAATTCAAGAATCGTTAGAAGCAGTTCGCTTGCTCCACTCCATATCGCACCCAAAACTTTCACCTAACCTTTCGAAGTCCTTTAAATAACTTCCCCATCCAGATCCGTGTATCTACTTCTTTTTGCTCGGGTACAGGGTCATATCCCCCCGGATCCCATGGGCCACAGCGCAAGATCCTGCGCAAGCCCAGCTCTGCTCCGCAAAAAAAACCGTATTTCTCAACCGCTTCAGCTGTATATTCGGAGCAATTTGGAATGAAGCGGCATTTTCCACCCCCTAATATCGGTGATATTGCTGCCTGGTAAAACCTGATAAAAAAAAGTCCTGCCTGTGAAGCTAAGCGCATGTTTTCCCTTCTTTGTCAGCATCCCAGTCAAAGCCGGGCCAGGCCTGCTTCATAAGCCCTCTCCTCTTGAGTGAGCGAGCAATATCCATGTAGACATCCTTCGAAGATCTTTCCAGCGCTTTCTCCCTTAAAGAAGCAATTATCCATACACCATCCTTGATCCACGGCAAAAGCCGTCTGAATGCTTCTCTCATCATCCTTCGACCTCTGGTGCGTCTGGATGCATTTGCAGTTTTTCGTCCGACGGTTACTCCGATGAGAGGTGGGTCGCCGGGGCGTTCAACAAACAACAACCGCACCAGCTCGCCTTTTTCACGGCGTCCGGTGCGGAATACAAGGTCGAACTGCCACCCGTGCTTGAGCCTGACAGCTGACGAAAAGCCGAAATTCACGGCAGATTAGACAGCAAGACGCGCTCTACCCTTACGGCGACGATTCCTTAAAATACGGCGTCCGCTTGGGGAGGCAGAACGTACGAGAAAGCCCATTGAACGCTTTCGTCTGGTGTTATGCGGCTGAAATGTTCGTTTCACAGACTACACCTCCTGTGGTTCATTTTCACATGACCTTAATTGTCTTATATGCAACCTAGTAAATATAACATACACTTCTCTATGGAGCAAGGAAAATTATACATCTTATTCATTATATATTTTTTGGACATTTAATCTGAATTTAGAGTAAAATAGAATGTGTTGTTGCAGAAAATGCCCCATATGTGCTAATATATCCGCTGTCTTTTGTGAAGGAGGTGACGGCATTGCCAAATAAGAAATCAGCGAAAAAACGAGTTCTGGTCACTGAAAGAAACCGCATTTACAACCGCTTCTGGAAAACCCGCTGCAAAAATGCAGTAAAGAAGCTTCTGGATGCAGTTGAACAGAAAGACTCCGAGCTTGCAACAAAGAGGCTGAACGAGGCTCAGGGTGTACTGGATAAAGCGGTAGTAAAGGGCGTCGTCCACCGAAATACAGCGTCTCGCCGCAAGGCTATGATGGCAGCAAGATTTAAGTCTCTTTCTGCATAAGTGACCTGATTTAATTTACAGATCTATGGAGGGGCTAAAGGTGCGTCCCTCCATTTTGTTTTTTCTTTCAGCAGCTCATCAATTCGATCACAAGCGTCTCAAGGCCGACCCACCCGCACCCCGTACCGCTCTTTTCATCAATGTTTATTTTTATTAGTCCAAGCACAAATTTGCTTATCGATCCTGCACTGTATTTTCGAGCAGCATTTCCTGCCATATTCCATGCGTAATTCTTTGCTCCCAGCGACTCTGCGAAAAGAGATCCTTTCTGGGGATGCATTGATGAGTACCATGCGAGTCTCATTCTGTTGTGCATGGCAGAAACAAGAGGGATGAGGTCACCGTTCTTGGAGATCGCGTGAAGGCTTTTCAGAGTTTTTATATGATCTCCGCTGCACAGTCCGTCGAGAAGTTTGAGAAGGTTTCTCGTACCGTCATCCAGACACATGTTTTCAACATCAGAAGTATTGACAGTACCTCCCTTTTTAAGCAGGGACAGGCTTGAAAGCTGGCGCCTGATCTCTTCCGGATCCTCAGTCAGTTCTATTATCAAGGCGGCAGCTTCACGGTCTATCTTAATTTTCATCTCTTTGGCCAGGTCCATGGTCCACATCATTCTTTCCCTGGGCCAGCGAGGGAAGGATGGCGCCTTTATGATCCTGCATTTTCCAAGGGTCTGCGGCGGGAAAACTTTTACCGGATCTGAATCATAGACCAGCAGCAATACTACCGGAGAATCAGCATCTACCATAGGATCAAGGTTTTCAGGAAAAGGACCCAATATGGGAGCCGAATCAACAATAACTATCCTGTTCTCGTCAAACAGCCCGCCTGAGAGATTATCAGACAGGAGAGGGCTCCATTCCCCCCCCTCCTGTCTTCCAGATATCACATATCCTTTTTTTTCAAAACCGGCAACTGTCTCCTCCAGGAGGCGTCTCTGTGAAGTACCTGAGGCAGAGATCAGGAGGAGAGAAGGCATCAGTCCTTCACCACTATGTTTACCAGTTTGCCGGGTATCGGGATGATCTTTATTATCTCTTTCCCCTCTATCCTCTTAAGTGTCTGAGGTCTTGACAGTATTTCCTTCTGAAGGTCTTCTCCTGACATGTCCGCCATTACGGTAAACTGCTCGCGCACTTTGCCGTTTATCTGGAGCACAACTGTGACCTCATCATCAGCAAGAGATTCCGGATCTACTTCAAACCACTTCTCAACTGAGAGGAAGGCTTCATTTCCTATAATATGCCATAGCTCTTCCGTAATATGCGGCGCAAAAGGAGAGAGACAGGAGAGAAGGGTCTCCACCCCTTCCTTCATCACTGACCATGCCTCCTGAGTCTTGGGCTTGAAGCTGATAAGTGCGTTAGTAAGCTCCATGAGCCTTGCCACGGCAGTGTTGAACTGGCGCTCTTCGCTTATGTCCTTTGTTACCCTGTCTAAAGTGTTGTGGGTAATGCGTTTGATATTCCTGACATCCGCCGCTTTGATGTCTTTCATCGGGATCCGCTCTTTTGAAGCAGACCTGATCTCATCAAGGTTGGTTTCAACAAGACGCCATACCCTTCCAAGGAAGCGGTTTGCACCTTCTACTCCGCGTTCTGACCAGTCGAGGTCTTTTTCCGGCGGCGAGGCAAAAAGTATAAAGAGTCTTGCTGTGTCAGCCCCAAATTTTTTGATTATCTCGTCCGGATCAACAACATTGCCAAGCGATTTGGACATTTTGGCCCCGTCTTTTATGACCATCCCCTGGGTAAGAAGCCTTTTGAAGGGCTCTCTCATATCCTTTGGAAGAAGTCCCAAGTCCGCGCATACTTTTGTAAAGAACCTGGCGTAGATAAGATGGAGACATGCGTGCTCAATACCGCCGATGTACTGATCGACGTTCATCCAGTAAGCAGCGTCATCCTTGTCAAAAGGCTGTTTTGTCTCCCATGGTGATGTATACCTGCTAAAGTACCATGAAGAGCAGAAAAAGGTGTCCATTGTATCTGTTTCACGCCTTGCCGGCTTTCCGCAGACAGGGCATGTCGTATTTATCCAGTCTTCACGAAGTGCCAGGGGATTCCCCCCATGTTCAGGCATCTCGATATCAAGGGGAAGCTCTACCGGAAGCTGATCCTCAGGTACGGGTACGATCCCGCAGTGATCACAGTAGATCATTGGTATGGGGGTACCCCAGTAGCGCTGTCTCGAGATCAGCCAGTCCTTCAGCCTGAACTGGACTTCTTTGCTTCCAAGTTTCTTTTTATCGAACCATTCACCAATTTTTTCGATCGCCTGAGGTGTAGGCAGACCGTCAAACTCGCCTGAGTTACACGCTATACCATCGGCATCAACAGATTCAGGCATCGTCGCTCCGTCAGGGACAGGACCGTCCTCAGGCCTGACTACCGGGATCACGGGTATTCCGTATTTTCTTGCAAAATCGAAGTCCCTCTGGTCGTGGGCTGGAACACCCATTATCGCTCCGGTCCCATAATCGGTAAGGATGTAGTCGGCAATCCAGATAGGCACTTTTTCTCCGTTCACAGGGTTTATCGCGTAGAATCCGGTCTCGATACCCTCTTTATCTGCACCTACAGCAGTACGCTCTATCGCGCTGCGCGATGACATTTTTTTTGCGAAAGCTCTCAGCTCTTCAGCCTTAGCGCCTCCGATTTTTTCAGCAAATGCCTCCACAAAGGGGTGTTCAGCTGCCATAGCAACGAAGGTAACACCGAAAATAGTATCTATCCTTGTTGTGAATGCTTCAATACTGAGGTCAGTATCAACGATGTCCATCTTAAAATGGACTCCTTCTGATCTGCCTATCCAGTTTCTCTGCATGGTGACTACCCGTTCCGGCCATCCGTCAAGATCGTCGAGGCAGTCTACGAGTTCCTGTGCATAATCTGTTATCCTAATGAACCACTGTTCCAGTCCGCGCTTGACAACAGGCGTCCCGCAGCGCCAGCAGACGCCTTCTCCAACAACCTGCTCGTTTGCAAGGACTGTCTTGCAGTCTTCGCACCAGTTGACGGGGGCGTGCTTGCGGTATACAAGTCCTTTTTTATAGAACTGGAGGAAAAGCCACTGGTTCCATTTATAGTAATTAACGTTGCATGTCTCTACCCTGCGTCTCCAGTCATAACTGTAGCCTGCTCTCTTGAGCTGATTGGTCATATGTTCGATATTGCTCCATGTCCATTCAGCAGGGGGAAGTTTCATTTTTATGGCCGCGTTTTCGGCAGGCATCCCGAAAGCATCGAAACCCATGGGATAGAGGACGTTATAGCCCTGCATCCTTAGGAATCTTGCCAAAAGATCCCCTATGGAATAATTGCGCAAGTGCCCCATATGGAGTGCTCCGCTTGGATAGGGGAACATCTCAAGACAGTAAAATTTTTCCTTACTGCTGTCGGCCTCAACTTCGAAAACCTTTGATTCGGCCCATTCCTTCTGCCATTTTGGTTCTATGGCACCAAAATCGTATGGCATCTATATCTCCTCCGTTGCTAAATGAAATCGAAACAAATTATACATCAGGGTATTATATACTCCCGCCAATTGCAGGGCAATCTTTAGCTGACTCCCAGTCCGGCAGCTCTTAATTTTTTTTATCAGATACTGAGCCTTTCGAAATATCGGATATCACAAACGCCGCCCATAATTCAAATGCGTCTTTAAAATTCCATGGATCCTTTCCGGTAAGTGAACGAATTTTTTTCAACCTGTACTGCAGGCTGTTTCTGTGCATAGAAAGTTTGTCCGCCACATTGCCGCTGGCAAAGGGAGATTCGCACCATGCAAGAAATGTCTCTTTTATTTCCTCATAATCATTCCTGGAATCCAGCCCTTTGAGCGTCCTTGAAACATAATCCTCCCTCACTCCGGCAGGAAGTGAATCAAGCAGAGACTCTCCTCCCTTGCCTTTTATGCTTTCAAGAAAATCATTTAAAAGTGTTTCCGCTGCCTCGTAAATTTTTTCCGGATCCCTCTCTGAACTAGGCGACAGCAGTACAGTCACCCTGTAATTTTCCTGCGGGCAAATAACGTTCCTGGGATTTGAAAAACTCGTTTTTGTTTCCCGAAGCATCCTCTGAAAGGCAGATTCGGCAGCTTCATTTGACCATTTTTTCATCTCTATCACTATTGCGGCTCTGCATCTTGACAGGTTAAAACCCAGTTCCTTTGCCTGCATCATGATAAACTCTTCGTTACAGTTTCTGGAGTCGTAAGAGGCAACATTCTCTATAAGATCACGAAGCGCTCTTTCCCTGAGGAGGTTGGACTCGAGAAATGCCTGCTCACGCAGCATTATTTCTGCCTGTTTCTGGACCAGCAGGCCATATCTGGCCACTTCTTCCGGGAGGCCTGCTATCGAAACGGACCCGAGCACATTGTCAAAAAGCTGAACGGGAAGGGTATATCCCGGCAGTACATTCAGGTAATTCTCCGCGTCAATGGTAGATGTTGCCATTGGCCTGTTTTCCTGCATTACCCTTATCGAAGGCTGGTGAAATTCTCCAATCCTTTTTTCCTCGTTGCATCCGATAATAACCCCCTTTTCATCTGTTACAAGGACCCCATATCCAATTACCTCACTGGTGCTTTTGGCAATATTCTGGGCCATTTTTTTAAACATGCGTTCTACCCCACCTTTTTATTCATGAGCATAGTTTTAAAGTAAATATTAGATAAATGTATATTCTAAAGCATAATGTTTTTAACAGCAAAAAGCAATTAGAATTCAATTATGCGGCATGATACAGAGAATAATAAAGGAGGAATTTTAAATGCGGCTGGAACTGCACAAGATATACATTACCGGCCTTGCTTTCGCCGATAAGACATACACATCCGGCGGAACTCTTTTTATCAACAAAGATAAGGCCGAGGCAGTCATAGCAGAAGATAAACGTTTTGCTAAAGTTGAACTGGATCTGGCCTCTCCGGGAGAAAGCACGCGCATCATACCTGTCAAGGACGTTATCGAACCCCGAGTTAAGATCGGCAGGAACTCTTACTTTCCAGGCTTTTTTGCGCCTATGGAAAAAGCGGGATCAGGAGAAACTCTTGTCCTTGACGGGGCTGCTGTGGTCACCTGCGGTCCTATAGTTGCATTCCAGGAAGGATTCATAGACATGAGCGGGCCCGGAGCCCCATATACTCCCTTCTCTCAGACCTTCAATGTAGTCCTGTACGTTGAACCTGTCGAAAACCTTGAGAAACACCTCTACGAGACTGCGCTGCGTGAAGCGGGACTCAAACTTGCAGTATACCTTGCAAAGTGCAGTGCAGAGAACGAATGGAAAGCTGATGAGATTCAGGTTTTCGAAAAAGGGAACTCTTTCGAGGAAACTCAAAAATATCCCGATCTGCCAAAGATCGTGTATGTCTGCATGAATATAACGCAGGGTCTGCTTCACGACACATACCTTTATGCGAACGACCTGAAGCCCGCTCTGCCAACACTCCTTCACCCGAACGAAGTCCTTGACGGGGCTATAGTATCAGGAAATTGCGTATCAGCATGCGACAAAAATACTACATGGCACCACCTCCACAATCCTATTGTCCAGGCTCTTTACGCAAAACACGGCAAAGAGATCAACTTTATGGGAATGATCCCCACCCAGGAAAGCACTGTTATGGACGGCAAACTACGGGCGGCAGCAATGAACCTTTCGATAGCACAGCAGCTTGGAGCCGACGGAGCAATAATATCAGAGGAAGGGTACGGGAACCCTGATACAGACCTCTGCCTGAATGCCAGATTCTTTGAGAATGCAGGGATCAAAGCTGTTCTTGTCTCCGATGAATCAGCCGGAACTGACGGAGCAAGCCAGAGCCTTGCGGATGCCACACCGGAACTTGATGCTTTCATCTCCACCGGAAACGTAAATGAGACGATAGAAGTACCGGCTATGGACAAAGTTATCGGCTGTAAAGAAGCGATATCTCTTCTTTCAGGTGGTGCTGAAGAAAGCCTGAGAAGTGACGGTTCAATGTTCGTAGAGCTTCAGTCGGTTATTGCTTCAACTGCCGAGATCGGTTTCAACAAACTTGGCTGCGAGTGGATCTAAAAGGAGGCGGCTGAAATGACATACAGGATAGTTCATTACATAAACCAATTTTACGCCGGAATAGGCGGAGAAGAGATGGCAGACCACAAACCGGAACTTAGGGAAGGTTATGTCGGTCCCGGAATGCAGATCGAAAAACTATTCAATGGAGAGGGCAAAGTCGTAGGAACTGTAATATGCGGAGACGGATATTACGGCGAGCATACCGGTCAGGCAAGGATCGAATGCCTTGAGATGATAAAGGGACTCCAGCCGGACATCCTCTTTGCAGGTCCTGCCTTCAACGCAGGAAGGTACGGCTTCGCCTGCGGAGATATTGCCGCAGCGGTTGGGGAAGAACTCAATATCCCGACAGTATCGGCAATGTATCCCGAAAACCCCGGAGTGGAACTTTACTCAAAGAAAACTTACATAGCAATAACAACTGACAGTGCCAGAGGCATGGCAAAAGCCATTCCTGCCATCGTCAGTATCGGGACAAAACTGCTCAAGGGCGAAAAGATGGGACCCGCAAGGCTGGAGGGTTACATTCACCGAGGCATACGAAAATCATTCTTCCACGAGAAGAGCGGCGCAGAGAGAGCTGTTGAAATGCTGCTCGCAAAACTCAAAGGAGAAGGATTCCGCACAGAGTACGAGATGCCTGTCTTCAACAAGATCCCGCCTGCAGCTCCTGTGAGGGACCTCAGTAAAGCAACGATCGCGCTTGTATCTTCGGGCGGCATAGTCCCCAAGGGGAACCCGGACCATATAAGAGTTTCATCTGCAGAAAGTTTCGGTGCTTATGACATTTCTGAACTCAAGAATATGACACCGGAAAATTACGAGTCTATCCACGGAGGATATGACAGAGAGTGGGCAAACGTTGACCCGGATGTCGTCCTTCCCCTCGATGTAATGCGCGAGCTGGAGGCTGAAGGAGTTATCGGAAAGATCCATCCGATTTTCTACACTACGACAGGAACGGGAACAGCCGTTGCAAACGCGGAAAGATTTGGCAGGGAAATTGGCGAAGAGCTTAAAAAAGCAGGTGTAGACGCGGCAATACTGACATCTACCTGAGGAACCTGCACACGATGCGGCGCATCGATGACCCGCGAGATTGAAAGAGTAGCAGGTATACCAATTGTGCAGATAGCAACGATAGTCCCGATAATGCTCACTGTCGGCACAAACAGGATAGTTCCTGGAGTAGCGATACCTCATCCGACCGGCAACCCTGCACTGGGTCCGGAAGGCGATAAAGCAGTCAGGAGAAAGCTGCTGCTCCGCTCTTTCAAGGCATTGACAACACCTGTAACAGAGCAGACTATTTTTGAAAAATGATTTTTCAGGCAGGCTGTGATAGCTGTGACAAAGATCGCAGCCTGCCTTTTTATAATTTGAGGAGAGATCGGAAATGGCGGGAAAGATACTTCAGATAGTGACGAACAACCCTGATATCTACTGGAGCCCTGAGATGCCTTACGGTGTAGTCTTTACAGAAGGCTCTCCCCTGGATGTGCTGGATAAGACTGAGGAACTTCTTCAGTATGGATGGCGTCTTCTTTCTGCACCGCTGCCTCCCAATGTCCCGATAATGCGCGGCCCTTACAGGTCGCTCGTGATAGAGGAATCTGAGTCAAAGTACGATAAGGACGGAATAATCGCGATCGAGAAAGCAAGGGACAGATATTTGATAGAAAGACAGAAGAACTGCGCTGAACCTCAGGAAGATTTTGCTCTTATTGACAGACAGATGCTTCAGAGAGCTTTAAGGGATATTTCCATCCTGAACAGTATTTCTTCATAGTTTTTCACTGTCAGGGCTTATATTTAATCACAACAAGTGATACCATAAGCAGGACAGGTTTTCAGGCATATAGTATATCAGGAGGCGATTCCAAATGATCGAATTGACAAAGGAAAATTGTGACGCTGAGGTACGCGAAGAGAAAGTGCTCCCGGTAGTTGTGGATTTCTGGGGACCTCAGTGCGTCCCGTGCATGGGACTTATGCCCCATTACATCGAAATGGCAAAAGAATTTGAGGGCAAGGCCAAGTTCACAAAGGTAGACTGCTCTGTAAACAAGAGAGTTGCAATGGGGTTCCGGGTAATGGGTCTTCCCACATTCCTTTTCTGGAAAGACGGGGTCGAAGTAAGGCGCCTAACCAAAGAAGAGTGTACTCCCGAAACGATCAGGGCTGAGATAGAAAAACTCATCGCATAGGCTTCAACGTCCATCCCGGACGCGCAAAAAAATATAAACCTAAGGAGGTGTTCAGCCATGGGCAAACTGGCAGGTAAGAAACTTCTCCTCCTGGGAGAAAGGGACGGCGTCCCTGGACCGGCCATGGAGGCATGTCTGAAAGAAAGCGGAGCTGAGATAGTATTTTCTGCTACCGAATGCTTCGTCTGAACCGCAGCAGGGGCAATGGACCTGCAGAACCAGCAGCGCATCGTTGATGCGGCTGAAAAGTATGGAGCCGAGAACTGTGTAGTGATACTGGGTTCTTCAGATGCGGAAGGCGCAGAGATCTACGCCGAAACCGTAACGAACGGCGATCC
Organism: Synergistaceae bacterium; assembly: GCA_963682045.1. Taxonomy (GTDB): domain Bacteria; phylum Synergistota; class Synergistia; order Synergistales; family Synergistaceae; genus Caenicola. The sequence goes on along the minus strand of OY821326.1, from coordinate 2,080,631 downwards.
TACTTTTGCAGGACCACTTGCAGGAGTCCCGTTGGGACTCGCGGTATACCACGTTTTTGATGAAGAGATCCGTTCTGAATGCAATGAAGCGCAGTGGGAAGAACAGATATCTATGATGGAAATGGTACTTGAACCTGATGCCCTCGCAGCCGCGGTAAAGGGCATGCGTGACGAATTCAGCAAGTTCAAGCTTTAAGAGCAAACCTCACAAATATATTAAAAGGACCGAGGAGCCCTGATTTTCAGGCTCCTCGGTCCTTTTATACATTTATCAAAAATTTTTACGCTTTAAGCAAACTTATTTTTTTTCGGTTTTCGCTATTTTGAAGCAGTCCCATAGCAACATTGAGTATATGTATGTTGTCTACCCAGAGAAAAGAAGACCCGGACAATAATTTTCCCGGTTCATCCCTCTTTGCGAAGCAGAGGCTCCCGTTTACTATCCCCCACTGAAGTTCTGACCATGGGTAAAAATCCTGTTTTTCCGTCGAAAAAGCAGATTTCGTATTAACTGTAATACCCTCATCTTCAACCAGGATATTATCTCCAAAAGGATATTTTTCCCCTTCAGCAAGTCCCTCCATCATTTCAGAAAAAAGGCGCCTTCCCACTGCTTTCCAGTACTTGTCAGTGAGATGTTCATAAAAATCTTTTTGTTTTGTTTTTATCGTATATTCTTTGTCAGAGGTACCAAAGATTGCAACATATACCCGTTTGGGAAAAATTCCGCCCCTCCTGAGATCTACTCCCCATCTCAGCCGTGTAATATTTTTCATGGAAATCAATTCCCCACACCAGTAAAAACCTTTGGGTGTTATCTCCAGAGTCCTTTTAAAAGGCCACATACCAAAGGAACATCTAAAATCTATTTCATAATGCCATGATTTATTTTTTTCCAAAAAAAGCACATCCTAAATAATAAAATATGTTAAGTCGGACAATTATACATTGAGTATTCAGTTGATCGTGTCCCTTATTGTCACACACCCTGCTCCCGAGACAACAACATAAAGAGTTTTGCCTTCATTTGGCGGCTCCGGTTTTACGTCTACTGTGAGGGCCGGGGTGAGTGAACTCCATTCTCCGTCAAATATACGTGATTTTGAAAGATCACCGTTCTGGGGGAATATTCTGACTCTAGACGTACTATAATGCTCTGTCTTTCCATGATCCATACCGCCCTGCCATGTAAGCCTGAAGGATGTATTCTTAATACCCTGCTGAGACATTGAGAGTTTGAAACTGCATTCCTCGAACTGCGCCCTTGACATGCGGTCTGTCAGCCATAAGGCAAAATTGTCAGCCTCTTCCCTGATCAATTTGTTTCCATCCTTAACATCGGAAAACATAAAAGAGGAACTTCCCGCGATCACTCCAATAATCAGCATCACTACAAGAAGTTCTGTTAATGAAAAACCTCTCCTGTTTCTGATCTTACTATTCTCCCGATGGTTTCAGCCGCTCTGGCGATATCAGCCAGTTATAAAAGGGATGTTCCTTTTTGTAGAGCCGTCCATCACAGTTCGTACAGCCATGTTTTGTCCAGCCCTCCGCAATGAGTTTGTAATCAGAAGCCTTCAACAGCCTGTATTCGAATGTCACACTGTAAATTTTCACATCTGTTATCCTGCACCAGAGCTGTATCTGGTCGTCATACCTTGCAGGATGTTTGTATCGGCAGTGGCTTTCGACGACGGGAAGGATCAGACCATCCTCTTCCCATTTTGAATATGGGATGCCCGTCAGACGGCAAAACTCTGTTCTGGCCACCTCGAACCAGTCAAGGTAATTCGCGTAATAAACGACTCCCATCTGGTCAGTCTCGCTGTACCTTACCCTTATCGTAGTCGCAAGCGTGTAGTCTTTTTGTGTCATTGCAATACCCCCTGAATTCCTGATGGCATCAGATCGATCCAGAACTGAAATAATATCTGTACAAACATTATAAGGTATAAATTTAAAGGACTGCTCCCCTTTTATGCAGAATATATTTTCCCCTGTCGGCAGGGCTGACACCCCTGAAGGGGACTTCCTTGCCTACTCCGGGCGGACACAGATCATAACCGTCAAAGAATGTGTTAATCGTACCGTGGCCTCCGGTAATAGATGAAAACCTGGCCGGAAAATCTATCCCTTCAGCAACAGGATACCTTCCTTCCATGACAGCTGTTCCTTTTCTGATCAACGGGGAATCAAAAGTTCCCCTCATACCGATTACTTCACCTATGACCTTTCCTGATTTTCCCTCAGGGTAGGTTATCCTAAACCTGTTGACCGGCTCCATCAGATCTGTTCCGGCATTCATCAGGGCATCCATTATCCCGATCGGAGTCGCCAGGATGAAATCCATAGGATGAGTATGGGCAACATGATGTTCTCCATCGGCCAGGGTGATCTTAAGGTCTGTTACCTGCCATCCTTTTGGCCCCTGCCGAAGGGCCTCAGGGATCGTCTGCTCAACCTGAAGTTGATACTTTGTATAAATTTTCTCGTTGCGGACTCTGCTCTCAAAGACCACCCCTGAGCCTGTTTCAAGAGGTTCTATATCGAAATGAAGAACAGCCCAGCATGGCTTTGGCATCGTATACTCAACATATCCCGATCCTTTACGGGAAGGTCTTTCTTTATATATGACCTGAGGAGACCCGATAACTGCATCGATAGAAGATCTTTCTTTCAGAAGTGCTTCTATCACCTCGATCTGGAGCCTTCCTGTCACGGACAATATCAGTTCTCCTGCGCTTTGTTCCCAGATGACATCAATGAGAGGGTCTTCAGCGCTGATCTGGTCTACCGCCTCAAGAAGAGCGGGGTAATCTTTTTCGGATCGTGGCATGACTCTGACTCTCATCGAAGGGCACGCTATGTTTATCTCATCCCTGATATGGGAGTAGCTGCCAAGGACATCTCCGTTTCGTGAGGTAGAAAGTCCGTAGATCGCCGCTATCTCGCCGGCAGAAGCTTCGCCTGTGTCGATCTCTTTTGCACCTGTAACTTTTTTTATCTGTACTGCTTTATCATAACTGTGATTGCTTGCGTTATATATCAGGTCCCTGTTCTTGATACTGCCGGAAAAAAGCCGGGCATAGGCAACACGGCCCATCTGTGGATCATGTTTCATTTTAAAAATAACAGCGGATAGTCCGCTCTCTCTGTCCACTATCTTCTTTTTATGAGCAAGAAGTTCGATCAGATCCAGAAATTCCTCTACTCCTTCTCCTATAAGCGCCGCACCCGCAACAAAGGGGAATACACTCCTCTGGAAGAAAGAACTCTCATATGATTCGAAAAGCTCTTCTTCCGTTATCGACCCAGGGCCTTGTTCAATATATTTTTCAAGCAGATAATCATTTACACAGCAAAGTATCTCAGTAATAACCGTTTTTTTCTCACTGAAAGAAGGTATCAGAACAACACCGAAGGAATTTTCTATGTCTTTCAGGACCCTTTTGACGTCAGATCCTTCCCTGTCTCTTTTGTTGATAAAAAACATAACAGGAACTCCTGAAGTACGAAGAGCCTCCCATAACACCTCTGTCTGGGGCTGCACCCCCTCTACCGCAGAAACCACCATGACCGCAGCATCCATAGCACGTATTGACCTTTGGACTTCTGACGAAAAATCGCTGTGTCCCGGGGTATCGATTATGTTGACAGGCTGGCCTTTCCACAAAAGATAAGCTGAAGCAGCCCTTACAGAGATGCCCCTTCGCCTTTCTATCTCCATGAAATCAGTATGGGCGTTTCCTTCGTCAACACGCCCTATTTTCTTGACAGAACCGGATATGTAGAGCATCTGTTCAGTCAGGGTGGTTTTTCCTGCGTCAACATGGGCAAGGAGCCCGATGTTCCAGGGTTCTTTCACTTTTATTTGATCCATGAAATATCCAGCGGTTTTCTTGTCGGATATTGTCTGGCAGGCCTGAGCAGCGGGTAACCAAACATCTGTGCGCCGCAGACATGTTCATCACAGCCTATGCCAAGATAATCTCTTAATCCTTTAAAATTCCTTATTGCTGCAGTGAGAAAACCTCCCCAGCAGGCTCCAACGCCAAGGGCATGCGCTGACAGTTCAAAGTATGTAAGAGCTATAGAAGCATCTTCCGGCCACATGTGATCCTTTGGCACTACCGCAACGACAACATGAGGCGCGTCACGTAAGAGGGCATCTTCCCCCGCTTTGGCCTTTGCTATCATAGATGCTCCGATAAGCGAGATCCTGGAGGTCGGGTTCTTGAATATTTCTTCCCTCATCCAGCAAAGGATAAGATTCGTTATCTCCTGCGTTTTTTCAGGATCTGCAGATACTACCCATCTCACCGGCTGCTGGTTTGATGCAGTTGGAGCAAGTTTTACGGCATCAAAGATCTGATCAAATAATTCCTGAGAAAGCGGGGCTTTTTTGAAACGCCTGATGCTTCTCCTTGTTTTTATGAAATTCATCGCTTCTTGTGCTGATGGCATTTTGAGACCTGAAACTGCCACCATTTCCTCATTTTTCAGGAAAGAAAGAGAATTGGCGCTTTCCGGGCAAAAGAGTGCGCAGTGACCGCACTCAATGCAGTTCGCTGAAGCCTTTATCTCAATCTCCGGAAGACCGGTCTCCCCAAACTTAACTATACCTGCAGGGCACGCTTTCACACAAATTCCGCATCTGGTGCATTTTGCAGGCTCTACTATCATTGACGGCATTGATATTCCTCCCTGTGTTAGAAAAACTCATCGACAGATACTATTATATCAACATGGCACAATTAGTTGGAAATTGGCAAAAATAACGAACTTTTTATAAAAATTAAATTACAATGAGTTAGGTCAGCCATTCGCTTTCAAAAAAATGAATAATCTGTAAGTATGTTGCGTACCGGCAGACTCAGCATGAATACTAAATGAAACAAATGAATTATGTTCTATAATGCATAGTCAGATCATACAAAACCGGAATGGAGACAGAAAGATGAAAAAGCCGTTTTTGATCATTGTCCTACTGCTGCTGGTTATTCCATCAGCAGTATCAGCCTCTGACTTGATTCCGCCCTACCACTGGACATACCATTCTCTTGAGATCCTATCCAATAAAGACCTGATCAAAGAAAAGATCATACCGGGTGAAAGTACTTACACGAAGGAACAGGCGGCAAAGATGATCATCGAAGCCATGAAAAAAATCAGGACTGACCCGTCGTTATTGGGAGATGATGAACTTAGCAGCATGAGACAGCTAATAAACGGATACAGAAACGAGCTTGAAACAGAAGGTCAGAATTATGACAAAATCAGGACTGAGCTTGAGGATATGGCCCTCTCTGCCGGTCTGTCTGCAATGGAAATACCCGTCACTTCAGGTTCAAAAGAGAGACCTCTCAATTTCCAGGCGGTGAGATCGGTAAATAAATTCACTTTCGACATTTTCAGATATTTTGCAGCAAAAAACAGGAATGGTCTCTTCATATCCCCATACAACATTTCTTCCGCGCTTTCAATGACTTATGCGGGAGCAAAAGGCAAAACGGCAAGGGAAATGGAGAGCATACTCCATCTTGATCCCGAAATTCACCGAAGTATGGCCGCACTGATTAATGACATAAATTCAGTTCCAAGTGAGACAGCAACTGTTAAAACTGTTAATGCCCTATGGCCTGCCAAAGAAGAACACCTGCTTGACAGTTACACAGACAAGGTAAGCCGCTTCTACGAAGCCTCACTGACTCCTCTGGATTACAGGGAGAAAACAGAAGAGGCAAGGGAGACGATAAACAGATGGGTGGACAATGAGACAGAGGGGAAAATAAAAAACCTCATCGGAGAGGGGATCCTGAAAAAAGACACCTCTCTGGTACTGACTGACACGATCTATTTCAAATCTGAATGGATGAACAAGTTTAATTTACAGAATTCCCGGGCAATGCCTTTTCATATAAGCCCATCTGGATCTGTCCCCACCGTTATGATGGCCAAGACTGAAAAAGGAATCAGATACTCTAAAGAGAGCGACCTGGAAATAGCGGAGATACCATACAGCAACAACAGGTTTTCAATGCTGATACTTCTGCCCCTCAAAGGAGTAAAACTGGAGAAGATAGAAAAAGAACTTGACCATCTGAAATTCACAGAATGGACTGCTCTTATGTCTCCCAAAAAGGTCAGGCTGATTATCCCCAAATTTAAGACAGAGCAGACTTTCGAGCTTGACGATGCGCTGAAGAAAATGGGCATGGCAAGCGCGTTTAAAGCTAGGGAAGCAGATTTTTCGGGAATGAACGGAAAGAAAAATCTCTATATCGGGGCAGCAATCCACAAAACGTTCCTTGACGTCGGAGAAGATGGTACAGAGGCCGCAGCGGCAACAGCTGTAATAATGACAAAGACATCTGTGATGCATGATCCTGAGGAAACAATCGAATTCAAGGCAGACAGACCATTTATTTATATGATCAGAGACAACCAGACCGGAACCATTTTATTCATAGGCCGCTATACAAAACCATAAAATTTTTATGATCCGTTGCTGCCTTGGCGACGTTTCTTCGAAGATCTTGGCAGCAACGGTTTTTGCAATATCTCTGACTAAACTGCAAGAAGCATGAGCGCTTCAGCGTATATGTGGGTTATCTTTCGAAGATTTTCAAGAGTTATGTTTTCGTCAGGCTGGTGGATCACATCAGGTTCACCAGGAAAGACCGGACCAAAAGATACTGAGTTCGGAAGATACCTGCAGTAAGTCCCACCGCCGATACTTAATGGTTCTGCTGTTGATCCGGTGACTTTCTTATAAGCCTCGAGAAGTTTTTTTATCAGTGGGCTTGAAGGATCGACAAATAGCGGCTTCTTGTCCCTGTCGACAAAGAACTTCGCGCCAAGCTTCTCCGCTGATTTTTTAAAATCTTCTGCAAGCTCTGCCCCTGAAAGCGTCACAGGGTAACGGAGGTCAAAACTTAGTCTGCACACCCCGTTATCCAGCTTTATCATGGCAGTGTTGAAGGTAAGAGCTCCTGAGACCTCGTCCTTTCTTGCAAGTCCGAGTCCTGCGCCATCAGTGTCCTTAAAGCTTTCAGCTGCCTGACGCACAAAATCTGATAATTCACGGGGCTCCCAGTCAAAGGATGAAAGTGCTTTAAGAAGCAATTCAACTGCATTTGTTCCCAGCTCCGGCGACATTGCATGAGCCGATACTCCTTTTGCCCTTATGATGGTTTTCCCTTCTGTGCCTCCGATAATGACGCCCTCCGCAGACCTCAGTTTCCTTATGATATTTTCTTCAAAGAGGCCATCAAAAACCGCCTCGGCAGAGTCCGGCACAACATTATATCTTTCTCCTCCTTTGATGGAAAGAATGCGTGGGGCAGAGCCTTTTCCCGTATTTGAGAACTTTTTTTCCACCCAGCAGTGAAATATTCCCTTTTCAGCGTTGATCAACGGAAAGTTGGCATCAGGAGAAAAGCTTGAACCGGGAATTTCTTCCGTTTCGAGGTATCTGGCAATACATCTTCCGCCGCTTTCCTCATCCAGTCCTACTATCAGCCTGATCCGGCACTCAAGTTTGAAACCGGAGTCACGCAGAGCTTTCATTGCGTATAGCACAGAAAATGCAGGCCCTTTGTCATCGAGTGAGCCCCTTCCATAGAGCCTGTCGTCAACTACCCTGCCACTGTATGGAGGAACGGTCCATGCCGTCGTCTCTCCCTCTGGGACCACGTCAAGGTGAGCAAGAATCCCCACAAGTTTTTCTTCGCTGCCCATTTCAGCATAACCTGCGTAATTTGAAATATTAGCTGTCATGAAACCAAGTTTCTCAGCACACTTAAGGAAATCATCAAGGGCTTCTGATATTTCCGGGCCAAACGGGTGCTCCACGGAGACATGCGATTCGTCATAAACACTTCGGATCATAAGGGATGACTGCAGGTCCTTCAGCAAATCTTTAAAATCGTCATCAATGATCTTATGCATCAAATTTTCCATACACAACCCGCCTTCTTAAGGGAGAACAGCTGGTATATCAACCGCTCTCCCCCCTGTATTTTAATAATTATCAAGCTCCCGCTATCATTGAGAGTAATTTAGCTACAGTAAGGCCTCCAAATGTTCCGAGGACATACCCCATCAAAGCCATCAGAACACCTACCGGGACAAGCGTCTCTTTGTAAGCTGCGGCAATTATAGGCGCAGCCGCTACAGCGCCTATGTTTGCAAGGCTTGCTACCGCACATGTAAAGAGATCCAGCTTGAACAGTTTTGCAAGCAGAGTCATTAAGACTGCATGGATCGCAAGTATCACAAATCCGGCAAAGAGATAGTAGGGAGCATCTGTAAGTTCTTTGAACGAGGCTCTGGAAGCTATCAGGCATATTATTACATAAAGCATCGTCATAGAAACAGGTGAGGATCCCGGGACTTTGCCAAGAGGAGTAAGGGCACATATAACACCAGCGACGGTGGCAAGTACTATCGTAACAGTGTTAGCAGAATAGAAATCGCTCTTTCCTAATGTTTCAGCAAGCATAGGGGATAATATTGAGGCAAGCCAGCTTGAAAGCGCCGAAACGAGAATGCCGGCTCCGATAAGTAGACATAGGTCACTCGTTTCCATTTTTGTTCTCGCATTATCGTCGCCCTGTGACAAGGTTTCGCCTATTGAATCGATAAGGGTAGTGTCGCTCTTCGTCCAGCGGTTGAAAATATAGGCATATGGAACTGTTGCAAGCAGCATAATTACCCAAATAGAGTAGTTGACATTGTCAACCAATAGCGTGTAGCCCATTGCTGAATCGTTGATCCCAAGCGCTCCCTGAATGGCGACCATGTTTGCTGTCCCGCCGATCCAGCTGCCCGCAAGTGCTCCCCAGGTCTTCCATCCTTCCGGCGGGAAACCATTCTTCATAAGGGCGAACATCACTACGAACCCCACCATGATAGTGAAGGTTGCGCAGAAAAACCCGAGAAGCATTCTTGGTCCAAGCCTGAGGATCTTCCTTATGTCACAGCGCAGGAGCATTATAAAGATCATGGCGGGTATGAGGTTGCCCCTTACAGCCCTGTAAGTTGCCTTGATCGAATCATTGTTCTCCCAAAGGTCAAAAGTAGCAAAGAGCATGCACATAACATAAAGGATGACGGGTGTTGGCACATATTTGAAGAAAGTGGTATCTTTGTACTTCCGCTCGAGGGAAGATACGATACCGGCAAAACATACAAGGAATGCCAGATATGCAAAGCCATTGGTTATCATATAAAAAACCTCCTCATAATAATATATTTATTCCTATTAAATAACAAAAAATAAATCACTAACTGAACCACTGCAGACCGGGAATTTCCTCTACTCCAAATCCCGGATCTTCGGTCAGCAGTATCCTCGGACCGCCGTCAAAGACCGGACCTCCCTTGACCGGATCTGTACTGCATAAGACCGGACCGTCCAGATCGACCCTGGTTATACAGCTGTAAGCAGAAGCCAGATGGACAGCAGCGGCGCACGAGACCTTACCTTCGAGCATACAGCCTATCATTACCTCTGCTCCCATAGCCTGTGAGAGTGCGATGATCTGTCGTGCGTTCCTTATTCCTCCGCACTTCATAAGCTTGATGTTGACCATATCCGCTGCACGGCGCCTCAGTATCTCCATTGCGTCACGCGCCGACCAGCAGCTTTCGTCAGCTGCGACAGGCACCGGAGAATTTGCTGTTACATGCGCAAGCCCATCCAGGTCGCCGGCCTTTACAGGCTGCTCAACAAGCTCAAGGTCAAAACCGGCATCCTGCATCCGGTTAAGGATCCTTACCGCCTCATTTGGCTTCCAGCCCTGATTGGCATCGATCCTGATCTTCACTCCGCTGCCAACCGCATCGCGTATCGCCTTCAGACGCAGAAAATCGATCTCGGGGTCAATTCCTACTTTTGTTTTTATAATCCTGAAACCATCCTTGACCGCTCTCCTCGAGTCCTCAGCCATTTCTTCAGGACTGTTGACGCTTATTGTGACATCTGTTTCAACTGCTTTCCCGCTTCCCCCAAAGAGCCTCCATACAGGCTGTTTCACAGACCTCGCCCATATGTCATGAAGTGCGATGTCGATCGCGGCTTTGGCACTGGTATTCCTTATCAGGGAAGCGTCAAGGATGTCAAGGCACTGCTCCATGTCGGATGCGTCGACTCCCGTCATTACAGGCCTTATCATTTCATCTATTGCGCCCTTGATCGATCCGACAGTATCTCCTGTCACTTTTCCCGTCGGGGGCGCCGAACCCCATCCGGAAATTCCGCAATCAGTATCTATTCTTACTATCACATCGGTCATTTCATCGACTGTCCTGACCGCAGTTTTAAAGGGTACTTTGAGAGGAGTCCTCAGAACTCCGGTTTTTATCCCGGTTATTTTCATAATTCCTCACCTCTTTTCCTGCATGGATCTTTCTTAAAAAAAGATGTCTCCATCAGCAATCCCCTTCGTTCTTCTTTTTCAGGTTTCAGTATTGATAATTCACAGCAGCTGGTCCAATGTGCTGCAGCAGATAGAAACAAAAAAGCACCTCCCGGCATCTGATAAACAGATGTCCAAAAGGTGCTGGATCTTCTCCCCATTGCTGTAGACGTATAGCTTACAGGCGGGTGGACAAGGCAGCTATTCCGTTATTATTATTCCTTTGTTCCACGATCTGTACTTTTTCACTGCATCTTTGTATGCCACCTGGATCGCTTTTTGGGACGAACCCAGATAGGTATGATCTATTTTTTCTATTATCTCTGGGTCTACCTCGGCTAGCGATCTGCCAAGAAAAATATCTTTTATGAACTTATTCGTCAGCTCCAGTACTACTGAAGCTTCAAGATCCAATATCTCACCTGACTCGCCGTCTGCAATGAAAGTGATGAAAAACTGTGAAAACTGGTGTGTTATCGGGTTCCCCATCTGAGATTTCGCATTTCCGATAATACATAACCTCTCCCGTTCCATAATTCCACCCCTAACGGTCGATCATTATTATATATATAAGATCAAGCACAAGCAATACGACAGTTCAATAAAGAATTAAATTTTATTCAGATATTTCGCAATTATCGGATATGTTTTCTCCGGCCCCAATGGGGATACCTTCGACTGTCCTTAATGTTTTTTTGATCGCTCTGGTCCTTACCTCTGCATTCTCGAGCTCTTTTCCGGCCTGTTCAATCTTTTGCCTTGTCTTTTCGAGAACTGAGCCAAATTTATCAAATTCTGTCTTGACCTTTCCAAGAAGGATCCAAACCTCGCTTGAACGCTTTTCAATCGCAAGGGTACGGAATCCCATCTGGAGGCTGTTAAGCAGGGCGGCAATCGTGGTAGGTCCTGCAGGTACAACTCTGTATTCTCGCGAAAGGATATCGCAAAGTCCGTCTATCCTAAGTATTTCTGCATAAAGGCCCTCGACCGGAAGATATAGTATGCCGAAATCTGTTGTGTAAGGAGGCTCCAGGTATTTGTCCCTTATTGTCCTGGCCTCTTCTATGACACGGTTCTTAAGAGCTTTCTGGGCATCGGCCAATGCCTGGGCATCTACGCTTTCAGAAGCTGTCACCAGTCTCTGGTAGTCCTCAAGAGGGAACTTCGAGTCTATTGGAAGCCAAACAGGCAATGCTGAGTCATTAGCTCCCGGAAGGGATATAGCAAACTCCACCCTTTCACCGCAGTTGGGTTTCGTTGCAACGTTTTCTGCATACTGGTCCTTTGTGAGTATTTGTTCAAGAAGCGCACGAAGCTGGGTCTCTCCCCAGGTACCCCTGACTTTGACGTTGGACAGAACTTTTTTGAGGTCTCCCACGTCAGCTGTGAGGGCCTTCATCTCCCCAAGTCCCTTATGTACCAGCTCCAGCCTCTCGGATACCGTTGAGAAAGCCTCTCCAAGTCTTTTTTCAAGTGTCGAGTGGAGCTGTTCGTCAACTGTGGCTCGCATCTTTTCAAGTTTTTCCTCGTTGTTTTTATGGATCTCCTGGAGTTTGACCTCGACTGTGCCTCTTATGGCTTCAAGCTTTTCCTCATTAAGGCGGCTGATGTTCGTAAGCTGCTGTGAAAAAGCTTCAAGGCTTTCCCTTTGCAGGTCACCTATCTCTTTGATCCTCTTTGACTGAGCTTCCCCAAAAGAGGTAAGACCTCTGGACTGCTCCTCACGTCCCGCCCTGGCTTCATCCCTTTGTTCTTTTCTCATGGAGATAAATTCAGAGTTGAGGTCGCGTTCAGTATCCTCAAGCTTTCCTTCGATATTCTGCAGCCTCACAAGAAGTTCCCTTGAGACCTGCTCAATAGCCGCGCTGTTCTCCTTGAGCCTTGCCACCGATGCTATAATGTACCCAGCTACAAGTACTGCCGCAATTGCGATCACTATGAACAAATGCATTATACCGGCACCTCTCCCTCTTTACGGGTATCATTATATGCCAAAACCCCGTTAAGGAAATATAACAGAACAACGATAAATTTTGATCAGAGAGATACCATATTCGTATAAATAAATGACTCAGGTTAGATGACAGTTACAAACAACGAGCAACTTTATGTTGACTCCTGCGCGTCTGATCATAACTACAAACAAGGGGTGATTATCTTGCTTAAAAGAGAACTGCCAAACATACCTAGGCTTATTTCCTCATACTATACTGAGCATCCGGACCCGGCTGACCTATCAAACAGGGTATCATTCGGAACATCAGGACACAGAGGATCTTCATTTAAAAGGAGCTTTAACGAAGATCACGTAATTGCAATCTCACAGTCGATATCAGAGTACAGAAAAATTAATGGCATATGCGGACCTCTATTTATAGGAATGGACACACACGCTCTTTCCGAGCCTGCTCTAAGGACCAGCGTTGAAGTCTTTGCTGCAAATGGAGTCCTTGTCCGGATCCAGGACGGCTTAGGATATACGCCTACGCCGGTAATTTCACATGCCATACTCTCCTGGAACAGCGGTTCCGTGGCTCCGGCCGCTGACGGCGTAGTCATAACCCCGTCACACAATCCCCCGGAAGACGGAGGCTTTAAATACAATCCGCCCTCCGGAGGCCCTGCAAACACTGACATTACCTCATTGATCGAAAAAAGGGCGAACGAGATACTCGCGGAGGGACTTAAAGATGTGAAACGTATTGATTTCAAAAAAGCACTTTCTTCTGACAATGTTCAGTCTATCGACTACATCATTCCTTACGTCAAAGCTCTTGAGGAGATGATAGACATCGAGGCCATCTGCGGCTCAGGGCTGAAGATGGCAGCAGACCCGATGGGAGGCTCCGGAGTACACTTCTGGGAACCGATAGCTGAGATATGGGGATTGGATATCGATGTGATCAACAAGGATGTCGACCCTACATTTTCCTTTATGCCGCTTGACCACGACGGCAAAACCCGTATGGACTGCTCTTCCCCATATGCAATGGCAGGTTTAGTCTCGCTGAAAGACAACTATGACATAGCATTTGGTAATGATCCGGACTATGACCGCCATGGAATAGTAACAAAGGAGGGCCTTATGCCTCCAAACGCATATCTGGCAGCAGCAATAAACTATCTTTTCACTCACCGACCGGGCTGGAATGATAACTGTATGGCAGGCAAAACTCTTGTCTCAAGCTCAATAATCGACAAAGCTGTGGATTCGATCGGCAGGAAACTCTACGAAGTTCCTGTAGGCTTCAAATGGTTCGTCGACGGATTGATGTCCGGCATGCTTGGCTTTGGGGGAGAAGAGAGCGCAGGTGCAACTTTCCTTAAGAAGGACGGAACAGTGTGGACTACAGACAAGGACGGTTTCGTAATGGACCTACTGGCTGCCGAAATAACAGCTGTTACAGGAAAAAATCCCGCTGAACATTACAGAAGACTTACTGAAAAATTCGGACAATCCTATTATTCGCGCAAAGACGCACCTGCTTCACATGAGGAAAAAAGTAAACTGAAAAAACTTTCTCCCGCAAATGTGGCAGCGAACACTCTTGCTGGAGAAGAAATAATCGCAAAGATGACAACTGCTCCGGGAAATGACGCCCCGATCGATGGACTGAAAGTTACAACAGAGAACGGTTGGTTCGCAGCAAGACCTTCAGGAACAGAGGAGATCTATAAGATCTATGCTGAAAGCCTTATAAGCCGCGAACACCTTGACGCGATAAACGATGAGGCAAAAGAGATCGTATCGAAGGCCATCGCAGGATAATATTTAAGGTCAAGAAGATGTATTTGAGAAAAGACAACTGACCCGCAATGACCGGCCAGTTGTCTTTTTAAGGCAATCTTCTGAATCAGATATGCATCCAGACCCTAGCCAAGTATTGCTTTAAGATCCTCTTCCGCTGTTCCGATCGGCTTTATACCAAAGTTCTGCACAAGCACGTCAAGGACTGCCGGACCGATGAATGCTGGAAGCGTGGGACCAAGCCTTATGTCTTTTATCCCAAGGTGCAGAAGCGTAAGAAGGATACATACAGCCTTCTGTTCGTACCATGAAAGTATCAGTGAGAGCGGCAGTCCGTTGATATCTGTCTTGAAAACGTCCGCAAGCGCTACAGCGATCATTATTGCAGAGTAGGCATCATTGCATTGTCCGCAGTCAAGTAGGCGGGGTATACCTTCGATATCTCCGAATTCAAGCTTGTTGAAGCGGTATTTTCCGCATGCGAGCGTGAGGATCATAGTATCCTTCGGAGCCTTCTCGGCAAATTCCGTATAGTAGTTGCGTCCTGACTTCGCACCGTCGCAGCCTCCGACAAGGAAGAAGTGGCGGATCTTTCCTGCGTTGACAAGTTCCACTACTTTGCCTGCAGCACCAAGTACTGAATTACGGGCAAATCCTATCATAATCCTCTTCTCAGGGACATCTTCCGTGAATCCGGTAGCCTCAAGCGCTGCCTTTATTACGGGAGCAAAATCCCTGTTCTCAACATGTACTGCTCCGGGCCACTGCACAAGTCCGCATGTGAAGATCCTTGCCATGTAGCTCTCCCTGGGCTTCTGGATGCAGTTGGTCGTCATGAGGATGGCGCCTGGGAACTCGTCGAATTCTTTCTGCTGATCCTGCCATGCTCCGCCGTAGTTGCCCACGAGATGATAGTATTTCTTCAGATCGGGATAAGCATTGCAGGGAAGCATTTCACCGTGCGTATAGACGTTGATCTCCTTGCCCTCTGTCTGCTTCAGCAGCTCTTCAAGATCGCCGAGGTCATGTCCTGAGACAAGGATCGCCTTACCCTTCACGTGAGTCACTCTGACCATTGTAGGCTCAGGATGTCCGTATGTGCCGGTATTGGCTGCATCAAGCAGTTCCATGACCCTGAGGTTGATTTCACCTATTTTGAGATTAAGCTCCAGCATTGAATCAACTGTAATGTCCTCGCTAAGAAGTTCGGACATTGCTTCGAGGAAGAACTTGTTGACTTCCCTGTCCTTCTGTCCAAGGATCCATGCATGGTCGGCATATACGGCCATACCCTTAAGTCCGTATACAGCAAGCCATTTGAGACCGCCAAGGTCCGCGCCGTATTTGTCGATGCCAGCCTGTGGGGAATAATCTTGTCCCTCTTCGACCAGTTCTTCGGTCGTAGGATCGTCTGAACCGCCGCATCCGCAGCAGCATGAGCATTCGCCGGCAAATTCGCCTGTTGCCTTTTTGGTATTTCTGACCAGATCCGCGAGAGTCTCGGGATCAAAGTTTACATTTGTTACTGTCGTAAATAAGTTTTCGATGACCATCTTGGACACTTCATCGAAATTATCTCCCGACTCAAGAGCTGCTTTTGAAAGAACCATCGTTTCATAGATAAGAAGGTCCTGAAGCGCCGCTGTCCGGGGATCTTTCCCGCATACTCCCATTGCTGTACAGCCTGTTCCTTTTGCTGTCTGCTCACACTGATAACAAAACATCGAAGTCACTTTCCTTATTTATTCTGCCGATATCACGGCGCTGTGGAAAAAATTCCCTAGTTCGGGAATATCTGCCTTACCTCAAGAAACTTACCTGTCAGCGAAAGTTTTATTAGCTTAAGAGTTACAGCTTCACCTGATTTCTTTACCGCAGCATTAACAAGTTTTACAAGCCCGCCGCAACAGGGAACCTCCATATATGCTACGTCGATCTCCTCAATACCGTTCAGCTTTATGATCTGTGCAAGTTTTTCAATATATGGTTCTACCTCGTCCAGTTTTGGGCATCCTACGAGGCACACCTTACCGGGAAGAAGGTCCTTGTGGAAGTTGGGGCATGCGAAAGCTGTGCAGTCAGCAGCAATTAGGAGCTTTGCCCCCTCAAGGTATGGCGCCTGGACAGGCACGAGTGAAAGCTGTACAGGCCAGTTGCGAAGCTCTGACTCCTGTCTGCAAGAAGTTTTATCCTCTTTCTGTATGGGTTTGTCGGATTTTAGTTCTTTCGCCATGCTTCCGGGACATCCGCAGGGGAGCGTTCCGCTGCAAGGCTCTTTTTTTCTGGCTGCAATCCTTTGCTTTACAGCAACTTCGTCATAGGAAGCAGCTTCTCTCATTTCGAAGGATATAGCACCCTGTGGACATTCACCAATACAGTCACCAAGACCGTCGCAATAGCTGTCGCTTACCAATTTCGCTTTCCCGTTTTCTATAACTATCGCGCCTTCATGGCAAGCGTCAGCGCAAAGTCCGCATCCGTTACATTTTTCTTCATCAATTTTGATTATCTTTCTCATTGATCTGCCCCTCCTGTAAAGTTTTTTTGTTTGTTTAAAATTCAGCCAATGTTTTCGATCCAAGCCACTCTTTTGCTTCTTTTGTCATCTTTATAAGAAAATCCCCAAATATGCATTCCTTACAAGTGCAATGACTTTTTCCAAAAACACATCTCGTATTTTCCAACGGACCCTCTATCGCTTCTACGATATCCAAAAAGCTTATCTCTTTTGGTTTTTTTGCAAGGACAGCACCCCCGCCGGGACCTCTTGTTGTACTTATAAGTCCAGTGTGGGCTAGTCTGAGTATCACCTTCGCGAGATGTGCCTCCGAGACGCATATTGTCTCCGCCATCGCCCTTATTGATATCCTTTCTCCATCTTTCTGCGCTATCAGGACCATGGCATGAAGTCCTATATATGTCGCCTCGCTAAAACCAGCTACTTTTGCCATGCTTAACCACCGACCTTAATTAAAGTATTTAAATACCTTAATATCTTAATATGAATAATATATGTTCAGCGTTTCTATTCAACCAGTAGGATTACTTATTCAAGGAAGAAGTAGTTTTTTTGCAGATCTGTGGTCTGGCAAGGAAATATTAATGTAGAGACTGTCACTGAGACACAGACCTATCTGTGCCTCAGTGATATAGGGTTTAATCAGCAAGGATCTTTATACAAGCTTCAGCAAGTGCGTCAAGGCTTGAAATGTTTTTATCCTTTGGAAGATCAGAGATATCATATGCAAGGGGCAGCTCTGTGCATGCCGTTATTATCGGCAGGTCTTCGATGAACCATAATTTTTTGACAACATGTTCGATCGACCTTGCGGCCTTTTCCATATTTCCGGATTTAACACAGATTATTATTTCCTGTATATCCCTCTGAATATCTTCCGGCGGTATCGCAATCCGGTAATTCCTCTCCGCAGCTGCCTTCTGGTATAGACCCGATCTGGCAGTGCCTATTGTCGATATCATCCAGGCGCCTTCAGGTGAGCTTTTTATCGAGGCATCCACTGTAGCTTCAATTATGTGTACCAACGGCACTTTTATCTCATTCCTGAATCTGTCTATAAAATAGTGCGCGGTGTTGCAAGGAACAGCAAGAATATCTGATCCCCACCCGACAAGTTTTTCCATGTTTTGTCTTATGTATGGCTCAGGGTCCTCTCCCTGGCCTTCAATTGCGCTCCCTCTGTCGGGCATCTTAGGATCTGATATCATGTATACGACAGGATGGTCCTGATCTTTTTCGGCAGGATATTTTTCGGCAAGGATCTTTAAAAATTCCGCCGAAGCGGCAGGTCCCATGCCTCCCAGGACACCCAGTATCTTTTCTGACATTCAAAACACTCCCTAAAAAAATTGATTTGCTGAATTATAGCCCTCACTATTTTCGATTGCAATTTATTTCGTTGAGTGATAATGTTCCTTAGTTGGAAGTATGCCGGTATACATGTTATGAAAGGATTGGTGTTTATGTCTATTTGCTTCTACAGGGGTTCGTTCATGCCATTGGAGGAATGCAGTATTCCTGTGACGGACCTGGCTATCCTTCGAGGGATAGGTGTTTTTGATTCTATAAGAACATACGGGAAAAAGATATTCGCCCTCAATGAGCATATCGATCGACTGAGTGAGAGCGCCAAAAGGTGCGGCATAGAAGCGGAAGCAATAATCAACGAACTTCCTGATATCATCAGAAAAGGCGTTGACCACGATTCCCTCCCTAATAAAGACTTGGTGATAAAACCTTACATAACAGGCGGAAGGATAAATGATCACGGACACTTCCCCGAACCGAATTTCTTTGTGATATTCGAAGAAGCACATGTTCTGACTCAGGAGGAGCTGAACAAAGGCGTAGCTCTGAGGCCGGTCTACACACAGAGACCTTTTCCTGAGGCTAAGAGCACCAACTACCTTACAGGATACGTGCCTATGATGGGAGCCAAATCAAACGAATTTGAGGCACTCTACATAGTCAACGGAGAGATAACGGAATCCACTGCAAGCAGTTTCTTCCTTTGCAAAGAAGGCAGGATAATAACAGCTCCGGTCGGAAAAGTCCTCAGGGGGATAACGAGGGAAATACTGATAACCCTTCTGAAGGAAAACAACTTCGCGGTCGAGGAAAGGTGTCCTCTTGAGAGCGAACTTTCGCAGGCGGGAGAAGCATTCATCTCTGGCTCTATCAAAGAGATCCTTCCGGTAATAAGGGTCGGCAATCAGACCATCGGGAACGGATATCCCGGACCTGTTTCAAAACATGTGCATAAGCTTTTTCTCTCAAATCTTGAGAGATGGATGTAAAAAGGATCAGAGGCGAAAACGATAAGGTTTCGCCTCTGAATCTAATATATATTATTAAGTTCACAGCTTGCCGTAATATCAGGCTCCAGTTCCTTATAACTTCAATGCTGCCAGTGTCTCCATGTATTCATCTTCCATCTTAAATGTCTTTGCAATGGCCGGAATGGTTATTTTCCCCATGTGCACTGAAAGTCCTCTGCAAAGAGCCTGATTTTCTTCACAAGCCTTTGTCAGCCCCTTGGATGCCAATTGAACCCCGTATCCTACCGTAGCATTTGCAAGCGCTATCGTTGAGGTTCTGGCATAAGCTCCAGGCATATTGGCAACACAGTAATGGACAACCCCCTCTTCCACATAGACAGGATCATCATGCGTAGTGGGACGGGATGTCTCACCCACTCCTCCCTGGTCAATTGCAACATCAACAAATACTGAACCAGGCCGCATCGACCTGAGATGTTCCCGGGTTACAATTTTCGGAGCCTTGGCTCCGCCCGGAAGAAGAACTGCGCCAATTACAAGATCCGCATCCTTGATAACGTGAGAGACCGTCATCGCATCACTGAACATTGGAACACAGTTAGACGGCATAATGTCTGAAAGGTAAGCAAGTCTGCGGTGATCAATATCAACTATCGTAACCCTTGCACCTATTCCTGAAGCAACCTTCGCAGCATTAGCGCCCACCGTACCTCCGCCTATTACAAGCACATTTGCCGGAGGAACTCCCGGAACCCCCATTGGAAGCAGACCGCTGCCGCCAAAAGGTCTTCCAAGGTAAAAAGATCCCATTATGACCGACATTCTTCCCGCCACTTCGCTCATCGGCTGAAGCAGCGGTAACCCCCACGGTTCAGCAACTAGTTCATAGGCTACACAAGTAGCACCGGATCTTAGACATGCATTGGTCAGATCCTCGTTTGCAGCAAAGTGGAAATAGGTGAAAACGATCTGTGAATCCCTCATCAAGTCATACTCTGGCTTTAGAGGTTCTTTAACTTTAACAATCATATCTGCTGTTTGCCAAATTTTTTCAGCTGAATCCAAAATTTTCGCACCTGCAGCAACATATTCATGGTCGTTAAAACCAGACTGCAGGCCTGCTCCTGTTTCAACAAAGACCTCATGGCCTGCCCTCACATAGGTGGAAGCAGAAGCAGGAGTAAGTCCTACCCTGTATTCGCGGTTCTTGATCTCCTTAGGACATCCGATCTTCATAGCAAATATCATCTCCCCGATAGGATAAAATAATATTAACTGTTACGATAAAATAATATCACAATATTTAGAATATTACATTATGTACCATTTTTTTGGAATAATTATCAACTAAAAACATACAAATAGTAGCTTTGTTTAGTGAGACAAACTATATGTTTTTATCTATGCGGACAACATCATTTTCTTATGCATATTGGGGACACGGCTCCATACCCACGAAGCTGATCTCACTGTCTAGGGAAGCTCCCTGACTCCTCAAACAATTTCCTTATGCTCACCGCAAATCACAAACGTCTTTTACTCGGATCATCATTCAGAAAGACCGGTAATCCCTGAGATCAGATGTCTGTTATCGTTTCTTTGAGGACTATGCCTTCACTCTTAAGTTCTTCAAGAACAGGTCCGTATATCTCTTTTGTCATTGGAGCATGCAGACCGGGAGTACTGATTTTGCCCTCAAGGATAAATCTGACCGCGATTGCCGGAGGAATACCGGTCGTCCTTGCAATAGAGGTCCAGAGACCAGGAACACCGAAATCTACCAATGTTGATTCGTATTGTTTTCTTTCGCCGCCTGGGTATTCAGCAACAACCTCATCGCATAGGACTACCATATCTCTTTCTGATGGGCCAAATACAAGTTTTTTATCGAAGAGCAAAGAAATGACATCCCTTGGGGAACAGGACTCAAATGGAAGGACTTTCTCTTCAAAAAAACCAAGCCATTCCATGCGGAGTATGAAGGCCGACCACGGCTCAAGACCAAAACGTTTACAAAGAGCCTCCCTTGGATCTCCTGGATATCCAGCCTGGATTGAAGTAAATTGTGCAATGCTCATTCCTTTTATTAGCCGTACGTCAGTCTCAAAGAATTTGATTTTGTTAAGGTAACATATAGTTTCACACCACCCGGGGTAACGCAAAGTACCCCTGTATATGGTTTTTGCTTCCGGAATGCCGTAACCCTTTTTATAGAGAGTAGAATCAGCATTGGCATATGCTTCAAAAACGCCCAGATCCTGCACATCGT
Organism: Synergistaceae bacterium; assembly: GCA_963682045.1. Lineage (GTDB taxonomy): Bacteria > Synergistota > Synergistia > Synergistales > Synergistaceae > Caenicola. Next base: position 2,059,396 of record OY821326.1, on the reverse strand, counting down.
ACAAAAAGACATTTTCATAAGTCTTGCCATCAGGCCAAAGAATTTCTTTATCGTCGACAAGAACTCTTGCAGTCCTTTTACTGGCACCGATCAGACTCGAGGGAGACCAGGAGAGCTTATAGCCCCATGGGTTGGTATTTGCTTCAGGGGCAGGCAGAGCCCCACAGAGAGAGCGGAATGATACAACTTTTCCATTATTGCTGTGTATGTGATCTATCGTCCTTGCCGCGGACATATGATCTATGCCGGGATCCAGACCAAGCTCCACAACAAATATAAGTCCCTCTTTTTTGATACTATCAGCGAGTTTTACGGTATCGTCATCAAGATATGCAGGATGGACCATATGGACCTTTTTGTCCAAACATATTTTTGACACACCAGACATATACGCCGGAGGAAGGAAGTTGACTACTATATCCGGCTTATATTCATTAATGAGAGATGGAGCTTCAATACCCGCGTTCACCCTCACTGTTTCGGAACAGACTGAAAACTTTTTGGCAAATTTAAGATTTTCCTCCGAAAGGTCCGCTGCAACGATCTTACACTGGCATTTCCTGTCAAGATAATCGATAAAGGGCCCTGAAATGCGCCCTGCTCCCAAAAGCAAAACTGTCTTCATATTGATACGCCTCCATTAAATTGATAACTTACAAAAACTAGTGAACATAAAAAGGTTTCACTACGCCGATCGAACGGGCTACAAATTCGATGAGCGTAACAAAATCAAATACCGGAAGTTGAAGTTCCTGCCTTATCGGTTCAGAAAATGGCGGCAGATCGGTACACTCAAGGACGAAAGCTCCAATACTCTTATCCTGGGATAATGCTTCTTTTGCCGTACTTATGACCTCGCCTGCGATGACATCCAGAGCAACATCATCATCAGGAGCTGTGAAGATTTTGTTCCACTCCGGCAAATTTTCCATCCCTAAAATGTTAAGTCTGATATCGGCTGTAATGCCGGCAGCCCTGAGGTGCTCGACCTTCAGTGCACTCTTTTTAGCAGTGATAACAGCTATGGACCTATCTGGTCCCAGCATCTTACGTACCAACGGCACCTGAAGGAGGCTGGATGTAAAAACAGGCACGTCAAGCGACGATGCAAGCTCTTCCTGGAATATGGCATTGAAACCGCAGCTGGTAGTTATTGCTACTATCCCCTCTGATATCATATTTTTCGATTCGATTATCATATTTTTCAGTACATCCTCACTGGGATGTTCAAGAACTGTATGGATATTGGCTCCCTTGATCCTGTTGAAACGTACCGGAAAGGCATAGGACTTGGGATTTGTACTGTTGCCCGGCAATGTTTCCAGCTGAACGAGCCCTCTGGGGACTTGACCTGCTTCCCAGCAGAGAATCGCTATCCTGCAAGGTTCTTTCTTCTCCATTTAATCACTCCCTTTATGCAAATGCAGGGGGTCTGCCGCCCCCTGCATTCCTTATATTTTCAAGAAACTACATTGACATGCCCAACACCACAAAGAGAGCAAATGCTATTACAGCTGTAACCAGTGCATAGGGTAACTGCGTCATGACATGGTCCATGTGGTCTGAGGCAGCTCCGAAGGACGAGAGACAGGTCGTATCAGATACAGGCGAACAGTGGTCTCCAAAGAGTCCTCCCCCCATTATCGCGCCTACTGTGATGAATACTATTGGTCCTACATTTCCTCCCGAAAGACTGAAAGCTATAGGTATAGAAAATGGCACTAGAAGTGCATAGGTACCCCATGAAGTTCCTGTGAAGAATGAGATACATGCCCCTGCCGCAAAAGTAATGGCGGGCAGCATTGCGGGTGTCATCCAAGCTTTTGTCAGCTCCATAACGTACACCTGAGCACCCAGACTCTTCGAGATGGTATTGATGCAATAAGCGAGCGCAAGAATAAATATGGCAGGAAGGACTGCTTTTATACCTGCAGTCGCAGTCTCAACAAAATCCTTGACACTTTTGAAGTACCCCCCTATGGCCATAACTATTGACTGATACATTACAACCGCAAAAAACGCCTCAAGTATCTTTACTCCGCCCAATATTACAAAAGTCCCCACAGCAATGCTTATCAACATAACGACCGGTATGACCAGATGTAACAGCATGTGTGTGGGTTTGCCGGGAATTGGCTTGATTTCATCCAATTCAGCGCCGGCAAGAGGAGTGGCGCCGTCACGGATGACCTTACCTTCATTTTTTGCGCGGTCCTCGGCTTTTTTCATTGGTCCAAAATTAGGTATGATCTGGAATGCAAATAGCCCGCATGCAATAACAGCAAGCCAGCCGTAGAAATTATAGGGTATCGATTTGATAAATACAGCCATACCTTCTTCAGCTGTCGTTATCGTGCCTTGCCCTTTAAGCAATCCGGCCATATATACTGCCCACCCCGAAAGAGGGACAAGTGTGCAGACCGGGCCGCTGCCCGAGTCAAGCGTATATGCGAGCATTTCTCTTGATACTTTGTATTTGTCTGTAATCGGTCTTGCAATTGGACCGCTGAAAAGCGGGCTGAAGTAGTCGCTGAAAAAAATAAATAATCCGAGAAGCCAGCCAAAACCGGATGCGGCACGCCTGGTACGTATTTTTGTAGATCCCCATTCAGCAAAGCCAGATATTACGTTTGCCCTTAAATAAAATGCGATCATAATTCCCACTGCGACTTCTATCATAAGTACCCAGATAAAATCGCCATTACCAAGGGAAGTCTGGAAGAGCTTTGAAAGTCCTGTTGCGGGGTCAAATCCAGCAATCACTACTCCAACAATACAGCCGATCATAAGTGAAAAGATCGCATCTCGGGTTTTGAATGCCAGCGCCAGCGTCAAAATTACAGGTATAAGGGAAATAAACCCCTTCGGTACAATTTCTCCCATTTTCTTTCGCTCCTTTCAATTTTTGGATTTTTACAGTTACAAACACGCATTACATTGCTTGCAAAATTGTTGCATCCACTACATTCATAAAATTACATCTCTCCGTATTTGTCACTCCTAGCTTAAAATAAGAAAGTTCTTTTATTTCAGTAAAAATCTTCCTACGGGTTTTTCAGTTATTGAGCCGTTAAAATACGCCACCTCTCCATTGATCACTACTAAATACATACCAGAAGGTTGCACAAATGGATTCTCAAAACTCGAATGGTCAATAAAATCTGATGGATCAAAGACAATAACATCGGCTTTTGAGCCAATAGATATTCTCCCTGTGGGAATTCTCATGATGTCAGATGGCATGGATGTCATTTTCATAATTATTTTTGTCCAGTCCATTCCTTTGCTTTTCAAAAAATTAAAAGCCCTGGGAAAAGTTCCGGAGAGCCTTGGGTGAACTTTAGTTCCACCAGTAAAAAGACCGTCTGATACAACAGTACAGCTTGGATGAAGAAGACAGATCTCAACTTCTTCCTGGTTTAATACATATCCAGCAATCAAACCGGAAGGCTCTTCTTCGCGCATTATGGCAAATTTGTCAAATGTTAATCTTTCGCCGGCAAAACGTCCGGAAACAGCCAAAAGACACTCAGGCCCCTTCTCCCATCTCTCAAAACAACCAGGATCAAATACTGCAGATCCGGCTTGCGCACAAAATACATCATAGGGATAGCAGTCAAACGCGACATCTACACCTTCTGCTCTGGCATTTTCAATAAGGTCTATGCTCTGCTGCGTATAGTGCATAGTTTGACTGGCAAGATGTGATATTTGAACTCTGACGCGATTATCATGAGACAAAGCAATTGCTTCTTTTACAGCATCTATAGCTTTATTACCTGCATATCTAGTATGAACGGTAATAATTCTGTCCTTATATTTTGCAACTACAGAAGCAAGTCTGCTTATTTCGTCATAAGAAGTCCCCGGTGCATATTGAAGCCCCAGTGATAGCCCCATAGAACCCTCTTTCAAGGATTGATCAAGCAACAAACACATTTCCTCTTTTTCATTTTCTGTTGCTTCTGCATACCTGTCAGAATGACCTGCCTCTTCACGCAATGCGCAATTACCTGTCATATAACCAAGGTTGAGCCATGGATTTGGCCTTTGTATCAAGCACGTACATATTGACGGACCTAATCCGCAATGACCAGCAATAGCCGTTGTTACCCCCTGTTTGATTAAAGAGTGCTGTACAGTATCAGTATCTTCAAAATATTCATCATGTACATGTGAATCAACAAACCCCGGTGTTATAAACATGCCTGAAGCATCAAAAATCTCTTTGGCTGAAAACTCTTTATCAGGAGGCAAAATCGCTTGTATTACTCCTTCTGAAATACCAACAGAAGCTTTTTGAGGAACGTCGCCTTCTACCATACTAAACAATGTGCCATTTAAAATTAAAATGTCAAATTTGTATGTTCGTATCGATTCCAAAAGAGATGCCCCCTCTTTACGATTTACAATTACCAAGCAACCATTTATTCACATATAAACTCTTAATTCTTAAGGTTTATAATGACTTATCTTTTGTTAGCTCAGTCTTTATATTATTACCAGGACTGAGCTAACAAATTTAATTAAATCGTTATACTGCCCAAACGTACGTACTGATCATTGCAAGGATCGTAGCGGTAATATACATGGCTATCATTGGTTTAATAACAAAAGCCAACCATTTTTCATAAGGTATACCTGCTATAGCCAACGAGGCAAGCAATACACCGCTTGTCGGCCAAAGACTGTTTGACAATCCGTCTCCAAACTGGAATGCAAGAACAGCTGTCTGTGCCGGTACCCCTAGGATATCAGCCAAAGGAGCCATTATAGGCATTGTTGTCGCAGCCTGGCCAGATCCGGAATTAACAAGGAAGTTTATCAACATTTGAACAGGAACCATTAAGCCTGCTGCAATTACTGAGGGAGTTCCATCTAAAACACTCGCAAGGCTATGGAGGATCGTGTCTATTATTTGTCCTTGGCTCAGTACGACAACGATCGTTCTGCAGATACCTACAATAAGTGCTCCATAAACAATTCCTCTTGCTCCATCAAAAAAAGCTTCAGCAATTTGACTCGAGTTCAGGCCGCCTATAAATCCGCAAATAATACCCATTGAAAGGAATAATGCACAAATCTCTTTTGTAGTGCTCCATCCGTGCAAAATACCATAAATCAAAATACTGAAGCCAATAATAAGTGCAACAATAACCAGCTTATGCCGAGTAGTGTATTCCGGTATCTCCTGCATATCAACATGGATAATCTCCGGTACACCATACATTGTGCTTGTTTCAGGATTCGCCTTTACTTTTTTTGCATAAAGTAGAACACATGTAACTCCTACTATTAAAACAATTGCATGGCATACGAGGCGGTATGCCATACCAGAGAATAAAGGTAGTCCGGCAATACCTTGAGCAACTCCGGTGGTATACATATTCATCCAGCCAGCGGTAAACCCAATAGTTGCCCCCAGGTTTACAACGGCAAGGCCTACGATCGCATCATAGCCTAAAGCTTTAGAAAACAGCACACACATTGCGACAAACGCAAGGGTTGACTCAGCCATTGCAAAGGAAGCACCACCCAGTGAGAACAAGAACATCAGCCCGACTATCAATAAAAAGGCTTGTTTTTTGAAAATGTCGGCAGCTCGACTAAGCCCGGCCACGATTGCATTGGTTTTGTTGATGATCCCAAAAGAACCGCCAATGATAAATACTAAAAATATGATCCAGCCTGCTTCATTCATTCCGGTTGAGATCGCCTGCATCATTTGGAATGGATTTACGGGAGTCTGCTCAACAAGATGGTAGCTGGTTGGGTCTATTAATGTTCGTTTCAGCGTTTCATCTGTATACCTGTCATACAAACCAGCAGGTACAACATAAGTTGCAATAGTAGCTAAAATGATCAATATAAAAATCAAAACACTGGGATGCATTGATGTAATAAAACCTTTACCCTTCTTACCACTTTCTGCCTTCATAAAAAGCCCCCCTCAAAAATATTTATTTTTACGTGAGATAATCAACTGCACATTGCGCGTAAATTGCAGAACCAAGATATAAAATGGATTCATCTACTCTAAATTTTGAGTTATGGTGAGGATAATAAATGCCGTCGGAGTGAGGTGCGGATGAAGCAAAAAATCCAAAGCTGCCTGGGGCTTCCTGCAGGTAATATGCAACATCTTCTGTCCCCGTTGACGGTTCAGATATTTCTGCAACATTATTATTTCCTAAAACTTTTTTTGCTGATTCAGCAAGAAATTCTGTTACCTCTTCATTATTTATAGTCACAGGATAATAAGGTTTTAAATCAATCTCAGCTTTGGCTCTATGAGCCTTGGCTATACCGTCAATTATCTCCGGGACGCGCGCTCGAACATAATTTCTGTCCCCTTCATCCAGTGTTCTGATAGTACCTCCGAATTGAGCATTATCAGGAATTACATTGACTATGGTTCCTGCATGTATAAGACCTATAGTAATAACAGCACCGTGTACCGGCTTTAATTCCCTGCTTATTACACGCTGAAGAGCCTGAATTATTTCACATGATATGGGAATAGGGTCAATGCATTCATTCGGTCTTGCTCCGTGCCCTCCTTTTCCAACGATCTTTACATTAAAAGAATCCACAGCTGCCATGAGAGATCCCTTTTTCCAGCCGAACATACCATTACTGAAACCTTCGAATAAACAGCCGGTGTGAAAGCTTATAAACCTGTCTACATCAGGCTTTTTCATGCAACCGTTTTCAATCATAATTTTTGCTCCACCGGTTGTCTCTTCTGCAGGCTGAAACAGCAATACCACTTTGCCGGTAAGTTCATCCTTTATTTCCATGAGTATTTTTGCAGCGCCAAGTAGCATTGCAGAATGAGAGTCATGTCCGCAGGCATGCATAAACTCGCCCTTTGCAGAAAAATCAAGTCCAGTTTCTTCTTTTATCGGAAGCGCGTCCATATCAGCCCTAAAGGCAAGAGTCGGTCCTTTTCTTCCGCTGTCAATGATCCCTCTGATACCTGCGTTTGGATAAGTATTATTAGGAATGCCAAGTTCATCAAGCCTCTTACGAATATATTGTGTAGTCTTAATTAGTTCATCATGAAGTTCAGGCATTTGATGTAGCTCTCTGTAACACTTAATAATATATTTATCAATAGATTTTGCTAATCCGACTGTTCGACTCATTATCATCACCTCCTTCTCAATTGGTTGTTAGTAATTTCTTCTTTTTAAAGCTAAACACCGGATTTCATTAGTATTCCGTAACTCAGCCGGCTTCCGGCTTTTCATCACCATCCCATTTTTCTGTGGAACCGGTGTACACTATTCCTCGCTTTTCCAGCTCTTCAATAAACGGTTCAAATGGGACATCGACGGGATTTACTATGCCTTTTTGCTCTATCCTTCCGTCAAGAATCATCTGAGCTCCTATTGACATCGGGAAACCAACTGTCCTTTGCATCGCTGTCAGACCTGATCTCAGATCCCTGTGATCGATTATCTGCAAAACGATACGGACTGGCTCTCCGCCCTTGTAGCCTCTTACATCAGAGCGGATAAGAGCAACGTCACGTTCGTCTTCGCTGTAACGGAACTGTTCCTGACCTCCAAGAAGCGCCGCGCAAAAAGAGTCGGGCGCGATTTCGCCATTCCTAGTCATTATGGGGACATTGGACAAAAACCCGCTCTTTGCCATAACTCTCCAAAATGCACCAGTCCCGGGCCAGCGACATATATAACGTCCCATACTGCTTATAGTGTTATCAAGTCTGAATATCTCGGAAAAAGTTACGCTGTCTCCGTTTGCAAAGCATTCGAGCTTTGATTCAAACTCAGGAAGTTTTAAAAAGTGCATATTATTTTCGTCAAACATAGAATCAGCAGGGATATCGACCACACTGCCATCTTCAATTATTCTGGCAGGACGGAGATAAGATCTCATCACTCCGATAACAGACCATGTGAATTTGTAGCGTAACGGATTGGAGCTTGCCTTAAGCTCCGGAAACCCGGCACCGTATGAATGGAAGACCTTGACTTCATCAAGTTCTTTGACGGCTTTTGCACCCAATATCAAATCGATTCCGGGATCCATACCGAATTCTTCAAGTATCGTTATTCCCTTCGATTTTGCCTTCTCGTTCAATTGTGAAAGTTCTTCTTTAAGGGCCTTTCTTTTGGCTTCATCCTTTTCTCCAGGGTTAAAGAGATACATCGCGGAGACTAGACTTACTCCTGCTTCAGCGGCAAGTTTGGCAGCCGGCAAAGCGTATTCGCCCGGAAGCAGTTCAATTACCACATCCGATTTCCTCATGAGTTCAAGTAGTAACGGCTCATCCCTCATGTCCAGCTTTACAGGCTCTACCCTTTGGTCCTTAAGCTTTTCCGAAAGGGCCCATATCTCGTCAGATATATCTGCAACTATTACTTTGCTTATCGACTTATTACTAAGAATATCAAGGAGTGACGCCTTTCCCTGCATTCCATACCCGAGCTGCAGAACAGTGAAACCGCCCATAATATCACCCTCTGTTTAGTACTTCAATGCATACATCAATGAATTTATGTACATCTATTCTAAAATATACACCCTAAATTGTATTTGTCAATTATTTTTTAAAATAATAAAAACGGGTGTTCACTGTTTCGCTTTGCTAACAGTGAACACCCGTTTTTAAATTTTTTGATCTGTAGGCCTGCCCTGAGTCGAACAAGGCAAAGCTATCAATAGAATGTCAGTTTAAGAGGAGCTTTGAGAATGTCGTATATATGTGCAGTTTCATAAGCTTCCTTGCTTCTTTTGGATCCCTTTCCCTTATCGCCTTCACTATCGCTTCGTGCTGTCTCGGTGTTGCGTGTTCCACCACAACATCGGTAGGCTTGTAAAATCCGTCAAAGTAAAAAATATAGACGTTAGATCGCCAGAACATATTCTTTACCCATCTTTCAATGTATTCATTCCGGCAAAACTTTGCGATGGAAAGATGGAATCCTTCGTTGATGTTAGCCCACATTTCCCTGTCTTTATTTTCAAATGCAGTAAAATCTTTTGCACGGTCAGATTCAAGAAAAGAGATCTCTTCGTCTGTTGCATACTTAGCCGCCAGTGCAGCTGCCTCTCCCTCTGCAACCTGCCTTGCAGTGAAAACATGCTCCGCATCCTTCGGTGTTGGTATGGGAATGTAGCACCCCTTTTTAGGCATCTTATTTAAAAAACCCTCTAATACTAGGCGACCAAGAGCTCTGCTGACAGGAGTCCTGCTCATATTCAATTTTGGGGCAATATCAAGCTCCAGTAAAAAATCACCCGGTCGGTAAGCGCCTGTCAGTATTTCACTGATAATATGACGATATGCTCTCTCTTCAGCATTTTCCACGACGTTTCCCCCAAAACTAGCATCGTATATCTAATATGCATTTTATGACTGTAAAATGTACCGGCAAGATAGCACGTATATTAACACACTGACCTACCGGCACAAAATTATTTTTTAATGTTTTTGTATTGTTTTAGTCGTCGTAATTATTACCGTCGTTGCCGTATTTACCAGGTGCGTTCTTCGCGGTGTAGTCAGATCTGCAGCCCAGAACTTTTCTGTCCGGCGAAGCGTTATGATCGGGACGGCGGGACATTACCTCTGCAACGGCATCTGCACTTCCTTCTGCTCCAAACGCGACAATGAACCTCTCTGCCCAGTACTGCATTTCATCGACCATCCTGTCAATGACTGGCTGTGGCTCTGCCAAAATCCTATCGCAGAAGGGAAGGTTTAGTTTTTTGTAGTCTCCGCTTTTTCGGTTCATGCCCTTGCTGTCACCAGCAGTTACTATCTCGTTCCAAAGCTCTGTGGATATACCTCTGTCGGCTTCTTTCTTGTAGGTTCCCCCTTCAGTGATGGCATTTCCTGTATTTGGATCCATCCTGATGCCAAAATAAACGTTTTGAAACAAGGTGGCCACATTGCCCTTCCTTATACCATATTTTCTAAAGGTCGAAACTTTATCAAGGGGAGTTCCTGAGATACCATGCTGAGCTATGGTAACGCCATAAGGCTCTATTACATCAGCTATTTCCTTTGTCCTTTTGAGGTCTATCCCTTCCATCTGGCCTACTGTAGGATCATATGTTCCGTGGAGGCTCCCGTTAGAGATGGCGAGATAGTCCGGGAAGATTCCCCATGAGTTCAGTCCGCCGATAAAATACTTAGCCTCTTCAACTGTCGAAAGTTCTCCGGGGCCTTTGATCTCTCCAACTTCAACTTCAAGACCCAGTTCAGAGGGCAGCCATCCTGCAATGGATCTCGTTGCGACAAAGTTGTCATAATCATCAAGATGAGAAGCGTCAATGGCAACCGATGTGAAACCGTTTACGAGTATCTTTGAAAGATGCGCTACTCCCTTTAGAACGTCTTCGTGTCCTTTGATGGCATAGTGGTCTACATGGAGACCAAATACCGCTCCGTGCCCCATTTCTGATGAATATTTGAGCGCAAGATCCGGGATGTTGTCATAATTTGCCCCGCAATAGGTGGATTCTGATTTGGCGAGTTCTATCAAAACCGATGCGTTCTTCTTTTTTGCTGCCTGCAGGACTGCCTTTATTACCAGAGGATGCCTGGCGTTGGCTGCAAGAACTATGGAATCGACTTCTTTTGCTGCAGCTACAATATCTCTCCCGCTTACAAGCCCCACACACTCACCGCCGAAACGTGCCTGCACGTTTAACGGTCTTTTTTTCAACAGTTCCTGATAAGCTTTGCTATTTACATCCATAGGAATCTCCTCCTGGCTGGAATATTTATATTTGTGTCCTTAGCTAATTGTATCCCATCGAAAGATTAATGCAAGTTCACCACCAGAGGCAGAACAGTCTTTATATATTTAGAACTCGTATTCTTCTCCCGGGCTCAGTATCTTTACTTCAGTAAACATCTCGCCTACAAGCCCTGCAAATTCTTCGGGATCCGCTTCGATCCTTGGAAATGTATTGTAGTGCATGGGTATCGCGATCCTCGGCCTTATCATCTTTACCGCCCTTGCGGCATCCTGGATATCCATAGTGTAATACCCGCCTATTGGAAGAAGTGCCACGTCTATGTTCTCATCTTGGAGCAGTGTCATCTCCATAGTGAGGCCGGTATCTCCTGAATGATAAATTTTTTTACCGTCGACTTCTATTACAAAACCGCAGGCAACACCTCCGTAACGGACCTCATTGCCCTCTACTATCGGGCATCCGTGCCATGCCGGAGTAAGCTTGACCTTTCCAAATGAAAAGGTTGCCCTGCCGCCGATATGCATTCCCTCTGTCTTTATTCCTTTTGACGACAGATAACCGGCAAGTTCATTGCAGGTAAATACTACCGCGTTGTTTCTTTTAGCTATCTCTACGGTGCTGCCCATGTGGTCCCCGTGTCCATGGGTAAGAAATATGGCGTTGATGTCATTGAATTCTTCCTGTCTTGCCGAAGCCGCGGGATTGCCGTCAAGAAAAGGGTCTATGAGGGCTTTCAGGCCCTCTCCTTCGATGTAAAAGGAGCTGTGTCCAAGAAAACGAATCTTTGCCATTTGCCATCCCTCCAGTCAATTTGTTCTTAATAAATTATACATTATTAGAATAAGTACCACCCGCCGTCAGGCACAAAAAGAAAAGGCTCCCTGGATTATGCCCTCCGGGAGCCTTACTGATCTGATACGTTATCTGACCGCTTAAAGCAACAGCGGATCGACCGTTTTTATGGCAAGCTCGTCGAGTTGTTTCTCGTCTACAGCGTTTGGGGCATCTGTCATCGGGCATTGGGCCTTCTGGTTCTTCGGGAATGCCATAACATCCCTGATTGATCTGCATCCAAGTATGAGCATCACAAGCCTGTCAAGCCCCAGCGCAATGCCTCCATGGGGTGGCGTTCCGAAGCTCAGTCCCTCAAGAAGGAATCCGAAGCGTTCTTTGGCAGCTTCCGGCGTAAAATTAAGGGCCTGGAAAGCTTTTGCCTGCATCTCGGGGTCGTGTATCCTTATTGATCCACCGCCAAGCTCGTTGCCATTGAGCACCACATCGTATGCCCGTGAACGCACCTTGCCCGGTTCTGTAAGAAGGTATTCCATATCTTCGTCCATCGGCGCTGTAAACGGATGATGCACTGCAGTGTATCTCCCCATCTCGGCATCCCATTCAAAGAGCGGGAATTCTGTCACCCAGAGGAACTTGAATGACCCTTCGAGCATTCCCCTCTCCCTGCCAAGTTCAAGGCGGATCTGACCAAGTATTTCACACACCTTGCGCCAGCTTTCATCTGCCATTATGAAGAGTGCATCGCCGTCCTGAATTTCCGAAAGACTCCTGAGCAGGGATATCGTGTCTTCATCAAGGAACTTTACAAGCGGTCCTTTAAGCTCTCCCTCTTTTATCTGGAAATTCGCCATGCCTTTTGCGCCAAGGGCCTTTGCCCTGTTTTCCAGATCGGAGAGCTCCTTGCGGGAAAGTGTCGCCCCTCCGGGCAGTCTCAAGCCTTTGACAGTACCGCCATTTTCTATCAGCGAAGCAAAGGGGTTTCCTCCCCCTGCGAAGACTTTCCCAAGATCAGTCATCTGCATGGGGATCCTCAAATCGGGTTTGTCGCTGCCATAGAGGTCCATTGCATCTCTCCATGTAAGACGGAAAAAAGGAGTCTCAACCTTCACCCCAAGGATCTCGCAGAAAAGGCCGACAAGGTAGTCTTCTGTCATTTTCATTATGTCTTCTTCTGTAATGAAGCTCATTTCAACGTCTATCTGTGTGAATTCGGGCTGTCTATCCGCCCTCAGGTCCTCGTCCCTGAAACATTTGACGATCTGCATATACCTGTCACAGCCGCTTACCATAAGAAGCTGCTTGAAGAGCTGCGGCGACTGCGGCAGAGCGTAGAACCTGCCCGGGTTTACGCGGCTCGGCACAAGATAGTCCCTTGCTCCTTCAGGGGTTGACTTGGTGAGCATCGGAGTCTCTATCTCCATGAAACCGTTATCCCCAAAGAAATTACGGGTAAACCTTGTAATTTTGTGTCTCGTCATAAGATTTTTCTGCATCGTCTCACGCCTGAGGTCAAGATAGCGGTATTTAAGCCTCAGATCTTCATTGACAGAGTCCGCGTTGTCCATTTCAAACGGAATCTGTTTTGAGGGGGCTAATATTATGAAATCATCTACCAGAAGTTCGACCGAGCCTGTTGCAAGTTCGGTATTTTCCGTCCCTTCAGGGCGCTGGTGCATTACACCTTTTACTGCAAGAACATATTCATTCCTCAGGGAGGATGCCCTCTTATGAGCCTCTGCGTTTAGTTCGGGGTTGAATACCACCTGAGTTACTCCGGTCTTGTCCCAGAGCTCGATAAAAATGATGCCCCCCAGGTCGCGGCGGCAGCGAAGCCATCCGTTAAGGACCGCTTTTTTTCCTGAATCTTCAAGCCTCGGCTCTCCGCAGAACATAGTTCTCTGCCAGGATGAGTCATAGTATCTTTCCATAAAAATCCCTCTTTCAAAAATGATCTGTCAAAATTTCTCTCTTTTCAAAAAATATATGAAAAAAGAAGGAAACCTCTTAATAATTCAAAAGGGGTTTCATCTGCATCGTTTCAAGATTATTTTAGTTTGTTGATAATCGACTCAAGACTTAGTTCTTCCTGAGTCCCATCTTTGAGGTCCTTGAACGTAATGATGTTTTTGTCGAGCTCTTCGCGGCCGATTATGCATGCATATTCGGCGAAGTTGCCTGCCGACTTCATCTGGCTCTTCATACTGCGTCCCATGTAGTCCATGTCAGCAGAGATGCTGTTCTGCCTGAGCGTACGGACGAGATTCATGATCTCCATCCTGACCTCAGGCTCCGCAGCCACGACATATACCTTGTTGGAAGGCTCTTTTCCGAAGCTGCAGCCCTGCGCTTCCATTGTCAATACGACTCTCTCTATGCCCGATGCAAACCCTACACCCGGAACATGCGGCCCGCCGATAGCCTCTGAAAGATTGTCATATCTTCCTCCGCCGCAGACAGCATTCTGTGATCCAAGGTCCCCTGAGAGGATTTCATATGCCGTTTTAGTATAGTAATCGAGCCCTCTGACCAGCCTGTTGTCAATTTTCACAACTGCCCCGATCCGGTCAAGGCCGTTCTTCAGCTGTTCGAAATGTTCTTTGCATTCGCCGCAAAGGTGCTCCATCACTGCGGGAGCGTTTTCAGTAATCTCTTTGCATATAGGGCTTTTGCAGTCAAGGACCCTGAGAGGGTTCCTGTCGTAACGGCTTTTGCATGTGTCACATAGCTCGTCGAATCTGGTTTTCAAGAATTCCTGCAGTGCCTTCCTGTAAACCGGGCGGCATTTGGGACAGCCGACAGAGTTAAGCACGACCTGAAGGTTCGAAAGGCCAAGTCGGCGATAGAGTTCCATTGAAAAATCTATTACCTCAAGATCAACATATGCATCCTGTGCTCCGAGAGCCTCTATATCAAGCTGTACAAACTGCCTGTAACGGCCCTTCTGCGGCCTTTCATAACGGAACATGGGCCCGATCGACCAGAGTTTAGCGGGCTGTGCACCTTTATACATTTCGTTTTCCAGATAAGAGCGGACCATAGAGGCTGTAAGCTCCGGCCTTAATGTTATACTTCTTCCGCCCTTGTCCTCAAAAGTGTACATCTCCTTTTCTACAACATCGGTCGTTTCCCCAACGCCTCTGCAAAAAAGCTCTGTATGTTCAAATATAGGGAGATGGGTCTCCTTATAACCATAATTATCCGCCACATCACGGCAAATGCCTGTCACATAAGCCCATTTCCATGATTCATCGCCAAGTATGTCTCTCGTTCCGCGCGGTGCCCTGATGATATCCACAACAGCCGCCTCCTGATAAAAGATTTGTTTTCATTCTGTTCAAACTGCTATGATACTTCATTATGCGTAAACCTTACAAGTAGCAAATTTCTCAATGTTTGCTATAATTAACGTCGTATCCCTTATCAAGGAGTGTTTTTATGAAAAAAAATCTCGCTTTTATTATGATCATTTTGATATTTATGGTTTATGCAGATAAATGCATCGCTTCCCAAACGTGGCAGCCAAAAGAGGGAGAAACCTGGATAGGGATAAACAAAGAACAGCTCAGGCTGACTCTTTATAACGGACAGAACCCCATTAAAACATGGCAGATATCCATAGGCAAAGGAAAAGGTGCTGAGAAAAAATCCCGTTTTGACCTTATAACACCTTCGGGCACATTCACCGTATACCGTGTAGTGGAGGACGCGACCAAACTTGTCTATGATCCTGCGTGGTTCAACGAGCCCGGAGAACCCGAAGCAGGAGCGTACGGATCAAAACTGATCTCTTTTTACAACAAGTGGCAGATAGCCATACATGGGACAAACAACCCCTCTTCGATAGGGAGACGGGCTACGCATGGCTGTATTAGGCTGAGGAACAGAGACATCGAGGAACTGGTAAAAGATGTCAGTCCCAAAATGAAACTTGTAATAATTGAGAAAGATCTAAAGAATAAATTCTACAGAGAGACCATATAACTGCATATAGATCAACACCATCAACTGCATATAGATCAACACCCAGAAATCATCTATAAAATAATTATAAAGGAGATGAGTATATCTATGAGCCGCGCATTTGTTAAAGAAGATGACGGTGAACGGGGAAACCTTATCTCCGACATCCAACACAGAGAATCAAAGATTGAGTGGCTCAGGATCCAGGAAAAAAAACTGGAAACACTCCTGAATGACCCTAAATCGAAAAAGATCAAACCAGAAACACTTGAGCGTTGGATAAAGGAGACCAGGGATGACATCGAGAAAACAAAAAACGAACTGGGTTATCCGGACTAAAAGCGGTTTTTCGTCAGTCTCCCATGACACCTATGATTTCTTTTACTGAAACTTTTCCATTGATCATTGCGTTTATGATTAATAACCTTTAAACTGAGCGCGTGTTTCTTTATGCCACTACACGGAAGGGACGTGAGACAAAAATTGAAAAAAAACACTGGTGTCTGGTGTAACAGACACGTGAACGCTTTCAGCAGATCCATGGTAACATCCTGCTTGTATCATTTATCCGCACAGCATAGCAGCGCAGTAGTTTTTTCCACTGCCTCCCCGATATATGGCAAACAACTTCGAATATGACCCCGGGAAGAAAACATTAAGACAATTCTTTAAGGGGGCATAAATTGTGAATATAACCAACAAACCACTCATTGTAGTAGAAAATCTTTGTAAGGGCTTTGAGGATGGTGAAGTGCTGAAGAATGTCAGCTTCACTATTCGTGAGGGTGATCTGGCATCGATAATAGGTCCTTCCGGATGCGGAAAATCGACCTTCCTTCGCTGTCTCAACTGCCTTGAACTCCTCGACTCAGGCTTGATCTCTATCGCTGGTGTGACCATATCACGCAGGCCGGGACAGGTGCCTGATGAAAAAATGCTTGATATCGCTCACGAGATAAGGAGCGAAGTGGGCATGGTCTTCCAGAGTTACAACCTGTTCCCGCACAAAACAATAATTGAGAATATTATGCTTGCTCCCATGGTCGTAAAAAAACACGCCAAAGACGAAGCATATGAATTAGCAATGAAGCTCCTGGATAAGGTCGGACTAAAAGGATTCGCCTCCAAATATCCTTCAACCCTCTCAGGCGGTCAGAGCCAAAGGGCCGCTATCGCAAGGGCGCTGGCTATGAATCCCAGGGTCATGCTCTACGACGAACCGACATCCGCCCTTGACCCTGAGCTCGTCGGAGAAGTCCTTCAGGTCATGAAAGACCTCGACGCAGAAGGCATGACCCAGATAATCGTCACCCATGAAATGAAATTCGCAAGAGACGCATCTGACTACATAATATTTATGGACAATGGCGAGATAGTTGAGTACGACGATGGGGATATACTGTTCACGACACCAAAAAGCGAACGGACGAAAGCTTTCCTCCGCCACTTCGTCAACACGGGGGTAGCGTAAAGATGAAAAAATTAGGACTGTTGTTAGCGGTAATTATGCTGATAGTATCTTCTGCATGTGCACTTCAGGCAGAAGAAATGAAAGAGCTTACATGGGGAGGAGATTCCGAAGGCGGTTTCCCCTACATGTTCCCAAATCCCAAAAACACAGATGAACTAATAGGTTTCGAGGTCGATATCGTGGAGGCACTTGCGAAACAGATGGGGCGTAAACCTGTCTATGTGAACAATGCCTGGGAAAACCTGATACCCGGTCTCAACAGAAAGCTTTACGATATTTCCATCAACGGCCTCGAAGTGACTCCAGAACACAAGGATGTAATCAATTTTTCCATTCCTTATTACAAAACCTACCTTCAGCTTGCCGTCCGCAAAAACGACAATTCCATAAAGACGCTTGAGGACTGCAAAGGTAAAAAAGTCGGGACTCTAAAAGAAAGTTTTGCACAGGAACTGCTTGAAGAGGTCGGAGATATCGACATAAGGACATATAACGTCGAGGCCAACACTTACGAAGACCTTGCTAACGGAAGGCTTGACGCCGCCTTCTTTGACCATCCTATAGCACTCTATTCTGCAGGCTTCAACCCGGAGATCAAGTTTGTCGGCCCTGAGGTCGGGGAACTCGAATATGCCATAGCTGTCAGATTGGAGGACAAAGAGCTGCTGACGGAAGTCAACAAGGCCCTTGTCGCACTGCGTGATTCGGGCAAGCTTCGTGAGATCTACGACAGATGGAACCTATGGACGCCGAAAATGGCTGCGGAATTCAATGACTACAGCCCGTCGAAGATAGAGGCTTCAAGGTACAACGAATGGGCTGAGGCGCACAAGCCACACCTTACATTTGCGAAACGCCTCGACAGATATAAAGATGCCCTGCCAGCTTTCGGACGTGCTGCGATCGTAACGATGCAGGTCTCGATCACCGCTATGATCCTTGCAATCACACTTGGGCTCACACTTGCCATTACCAGGGTCTTCGCCCCCAAATGGGTAGCTTCGATCGCCACTCTTTACATTGAGGTAGTCCGTGGAACACCTGTATTGATACAGCTGTTCTTCATCTTCTACGGACTCCCGAGCATTGGGGTCAAGTTCTCTCCTTTCTGGGCAGGTGCCATTGGCCTTGGGCTGAACTATGCGGCATATGAAGCTGAAATTTACCGTTCAGGACTGTTCGCGATCCCCAGGACGCAATGGGAATCCGCTCTTGCTCTGGGCATGACAAGATGGCAGGCAATGAGGGAAGTCATCCTTCCCCAGGCAGTCCGTGTAGTTATCCCGCCGATAACGAACGACTTCATCTCGCTGCTCAAAGATTCGTCGCTCGTGTCGATAATAACGATGGTCGATCTTACGAAGGCCTACGGACAGATATCAGCAACTTACTATGATTACTTCGGACCCGGCATAATAGTTGCCATTATCTATCTGCTGCTGGGACTGCCTTTTGTAAGATTCGCCCGCTATACTGAAAAAAGGCTGGCGGCCGTGGACAAGGATGGTAAATACGGTCACAGGGAAAATATATACCGCTCATCTACACGCTATATCTGATCCAACAACTTTTTTGAGAACGATAACAGAGCCGGCCTCTTAATGGCCGACTCTGCTTATTTCTGTTTCTGGACCCTCAGACTGAACAAAAAAATATCGACTCAGCCTTTCAGACAGTCTTTAAGTCTCCCCGCAAGCCTGGTGTATCTCTTTCGTGTCTTGTCGTTCTTCACCGCTATTGCGACAGCTTTTTTTGTTCCTACAAGCACAACCAGCTTTTTACCTCTTGTTATGCCTGTGTAAAGAAGGTTTCTCTGCAGCATCATGTAATGCTGCGTCATTATTGGTATGACAACTGCAGGATACTCTGATCCCTGTGATTTATGTATCGAAACAGCATAGGCATGGATGAGCTCATCCAACTCAGAAAAATCATATGAGACGCGGCCGCTGTCCATTTCGACTATTACTTTGCTCTCTTCGCCGTCTATCCTTAGGACTGTCCCAATATCTCCATTGTAAACATCCTTTTCGTAGTTGTTGCGTATCTGCATGACCTTGTCGCCTTCCTGAACGATCCTGCCCATCCTCTGGACCTTTGATCCATGTTGGATATTAAGGACCTCTCTTAATTCTGAGTTTAGCCTTGTGGTCCCGACAGATCCCCTGTGCATAGGGGTAAGGACCTGGATATCCTTTACCGGATCGAAACCGAACTTCTGGGGGATCCTAAGGGTAACAAGTTCTTTTATTATTTCAAGAGCTTTGTCAGGATCGTTTTGCTCAATAAAATAAAAATCACAGGGAGAAGTGCCATTGTCATCAAAGCAGGGCATCTCTCCGCTGTTGATTTTGTGTGCATTGACAACTATCATGCTCTCTTCACCCTGCCTGAAGATCTCTTTAAGATGGACAACAGGGCACACACCGGAGTCGATTATGTCTTTAAGGACATTCCCGGGTCCTACTGACGGAAGTTGGTCTACGTCCCCGACAAAAACAACAGATGCGTCCTTCGGAATGGCTTTCAAGAGATGGTGGAACAGTATCTGGTCTATCATTGAAGCTTCATCCACTACCAGCAGGTCACAGTCAAGTGTGTTAGTTTCGTTTTTCATGAAATCTCCGCCTGCCATTGAACTTCCTGTGTACGCAAGCATCCGATGGATCGTTTTTGCCTCATGCCCTGTCGCCTCGGTCATCCTTTTGGCCGCCCTGCCTGTAGGGGCAGCAAGCATTATGCGAAACCCCCGTGCAGACCTGATCTTGATTATCGCCTTTATCAGGGTGGTTTTCCCGGTCCCCGGACCGCCTGTGATAACCATTACCTGTGAGCTCAGAGCTGTCTTCAGCGCCTCTGTCTGCTGCCCTGCGAAGCTTATGCCCAACTCCTGCTGGACCCAAGGTATCACTACATCAGGGGCTGCATACTGTCCGTTGAATGGAGAGGAGAGTATCCTGTATAGATTCTTCGCGGAATGGACCTCAGCGTAATGGAAAGGCGGAAGGTACACGGCGCAGTCATCTTTTCCCTCAATATCCGTATACCATTCGATAATAAGTTCCTGATTGAGCCTGCCATCCTCTATACCTTTTTCTACCAGCTCCGGAGATACTGAAAGGATCTCCGCTGCTGATTCTGTCAGCTCATCTATCGGCACAAAGACATGCCCGTCCCTGGTCAGTTCATTCATAACGTGAAGCACCCCTGCTCTTATACGAAGAGGAGATTCTTTGCTGAATCCCATGCTGTAAGCTATCTTATCAGCAGTCACGAAACCGATGCCGAAAATATCGACAGCGAGCCTGTATGGATTTTCCTGAAGCACATGGACCGAGGCGCTCCCATAATGTCTGAAGACTCTGAGTGCATAGCCTGTGCCGATGCCATAGCTCTGAAGGAAGAGCATTACTCCGCGCATCTCTCTCTGTTCAACCCATGCTTCATGTATAGCAACCGCTTTCTTCTCTCCGATACCTTCAATTTCAAGCAGCTTTTCCGGCTTGGTGTCCAGTATCTTAAAAGCATCAGCCCCGAAGAGTGAGACGATCTTTTCGGCTATCGAAGGACCTATCCCTTTTATCAGACCTGAACCAAGATACTTCTCTATCCCCTGGGCTGAGGATGGTGCAAATGATCTGTATTCCACTATTTTGAACTGCGATCCGAATTTGGGATGGTCTGTCCAGAGACCTTTCATACTCAGCACTTCTCCTACTGCGGGAGAGGCAATCGTACCCACAGCAGTGACCAGATCAGGATAACCCTTCACAGCTATGCGGAGAACAGCATAACCGCTCTCCGCATCACTGTATGTTATGCGTTCGATCTGACCGGTAAGTTCTTTTATTTCCTTATCATCCCCGGAGTACTGCGGTCCTTTGTATCCCATCTCCGCTAAAAATTCTCTGCTGAAGGACGGTGGCGTTGATCCAGTATCTCTATGATCACCCTGTCTACATTTTTCATTCCTTCACGGGTGACTTTTGCGACATTTTCGATCGTTTCTTCAATGGATGATCCGAAAACACCCTGCGGTATCCCCAGTTTTTGGCCTGCGACAGCCCACCTGGCTGCAAAATATGCCTCGGATGAGGCAGAACTGACCTTAAGGGCACAGCTTTCCTTTGCTCCGTCACAAAGCATGCCTGCAAGGTTTGAAAGGAGCAGCTGCATTGCATCGGCCATCTGGTCTTCAGAACCGCCCATCAAGTAAGTCATGCCTGCTGCAGAACCTGCTCCGGCAGCTACAGAGCATCCGCAGACAACGGACATGCGACCAAGACGTCTTTTTACAAAGCTGGTTGATATGTGGCTGATGGCAAGTGCCTTCGCTATCTCGTCGTCAGATTTTTTCAGGTGTTCACCCAAAACCGCTATGGGGAGAATAGCAGTGATACCATGGTTGCCGCTCCCGGCACTGCTCATTACAGGCAGTAGTATGCCCGACATTCTTGCATCCGCTGCCGCGGCAGTTATGCTTCTTATCTTAAGAGCTACATCTTCGCACTCTTCCAAAGCGAAAATATCCTTGAGAGTCCTGCCGAACCTGCTGCCCTGGACACATTCCCCACAGATCGAACATACATCACTGGGTTTGTATCCTCCTTCAGCGACTGCTCTGTTCATTTCTATTCCGGAAAGGAGAAATTTCCTGTCTTCATCATCTATCTCATCAGCCATTTTGAGGGCTTCAGTAAATACCTGTGGAAAACCGTCGTCTTCAAAACCTATCGATGAGACTGAAGGGTCTGATTTGTCTTCCATTACGGTAACTCCGTCTACAACGACTTTTTCTATATGGTTATAATTTCCGCTGACCAGACATACGGACTTATGCTCGGTGGTAAAGATAGAGGCCAGTACGTAGACCCCGCTCCGGTCAGGATCGCAGTAGATGGTTACCCTCTCGTCCCGGACCCATCTTTCAGCTTTTTCAACGTCTTGTGCCGTGCTGCTTCTGAGCACTTCTAGCCCCAGATCCGGGTCTCCGCAGATAGCTCCCATTGCAGCAGCCATTGCGTTGCCCCTTGCGCCTCTTGTTCCAGGGATACCTACCGCCATACCATTTTTATAAATGCTTCCGCTTACTGTGACCCTAACAGACGCCACTTCTTCTCTTTCAGGGAGTTCCTTACAGGCTCTGGCAACAGCAAGTGCTACTGCTCCCGGATCAGTGCATCCCAGTGCCGGTCTGACCTCTTTTGCCAGGAAATCTTTGAGCGTGAGCATTATTTGACCCCCCCTAACGAATATAGCGGATCTTTCCATCCACCACTGTTAATCCGACTGTCAAGTTCTGGATCTCGTGGTCATTTATCTTGAACGGATTTTCCATGAAGGCGATTATATCTGCCGCCTTTCCTATCTCCAGCGTTCCCCTGAAATCTCCCTCTCCGCATACTACAGCGCCGCCTTTTGTGTACATAGAAAATGCTTCCACCCTGTCAAGCTTTTCGGATGGCAGCCAGCCGTGTTCCGGCTGGCCTGAAAGGTCTTTTCTGAGTATCGCAGCTCTTATCCCAAGCATCGGATCAAGCGGCTCGGTTGGTGAATCGGATCCTGCTCCTACTGTGATGCCGTACTGTATCAGCGTTTTCCATGCGTAGCTCCATCTTGCTCTTTCAGCGCCAAGCCTGGACATCACAATTGGCCAGTCGGAAGTTACAAATGCCGGCTGGATATCTGCCATAACACCCAACTCCGCCATCCTTTTATAAATGTCATGTGCTCCTACCTGGCAGTGTACTATCCTGTGCGATATTGAGTTGTCTTTGTCAAAAAATCTCTTTGCTGATTCAACAGCGTTTAGGCATCTGTCTATTGCTCCGTCACCAATAGCATAGTAGGCTACCTGCATCCCGGCTTCCTGGGCAATTGCAGTAAGGCGGTCAAGTTCTCCCTGCGATCTTGCGTATATCCCTCTGTTTCCGGGTTCATCAGAATATTCTTCCCTTAGGGCAGCAGTCTTAGCTCCTAGGGTACCGTCAACATGAATTTTCAGCGGACCTGAAGCGAAATAGCTTATCCCGTTTCTCTTATGGTAGCCACACTCAATAAATGTTGTAAGTTCTGTTTCGTCCCTCAGATGCCACTGCTCTGCTATTCGCAGGGGTATCTTATCTTCAAGTTCCATCTGTTCGTATAGTCTGAATATCCTATCAGTATTTCCCACTATACCCAGGTCATCTGTCTGTACTGATGTGATGCCGAGCTTGACCATTTCGTCTGTAGCTCTTTTGTACCACCTTATCAGTGTCTCGTCAGAAGATTCAGGGATATTCATCCTTACCCAATTTACTGCAGCCTCGCTGACAACTCCTGTAAGTTCGCCGCTTTCATCAGAGTTGACGACACCGCCGGATATCTTGAAACCCTTTCCTATCCTCAATATCTCAAGGGCTTTGGAATTAAGGGAAGCGATATGTCCGCATGATCTTTCAAAGAAAAGCGGAATATCTTTCGTTATCTTGTCCAGGTCATACCTGTTCGGGAATCTTTTTTCTGCAAGGTGATTCTGGTCCCATCCACGGGCAAAAAACCACTGTCCCTCCCCTATCGGAGACTCCGAAAGGAATCTGCGGCTTTTGTCAATTATTTCTTCAAGAGAGGATGCTCCTGACAGGTTCAGTGTTTCAAGGCTTCTGCCTGTTGCAAGAAGGTGGTTGTGCGTATCTGTCATCCCTGGCATAAGGAACTTTCCTTTGATATCCAGGACTGTCGTCTTGCTGTCACAGAGCGACAGTATATCTTTGTCGCTCCCTATTGCCTTAATGATCCCGTTTTTTGCAAACAGCGCCTTTGCCCGACCGGGAGATGACATCGGGTAGATAACGCCGTTGATGAGTGCAATTGAATCGTTCCTCTGTACATCCCCCATCAGCCATACCACCTTTACATCATCATTAAGAGCGTTGCCAGGGTCCTGGTACCAAAACCGGAAGCACCCATGGCATAATAGCTCCTCTGTTCCTTAATAAAATCAGCCGCTGCAATATCGAGGTGCACCCATGGAATGTCTTTATCAACAAATGCTTCGAGGAACATCGCCGCGGTAATTGCGCCGCCGTAGCGTCCGCCAGAGTTGACCAGATCGGCCACCGGAGACTTTATTGCTTTTTTAAGAGTCGGATCATCCATTGGGAGTTTCCATAAACGCTCACCTGCCATTTTCGCCGCTGCAAGCACTTCATCCCCAAAAGGATCGTTATTGGTGAAAAGTCCTCCGGTATTCGTTCCCAAAGCAACAGCACAGGCACCTGTGAGCGTAGCAATGTCGATGATTTTGTCGGGCTTGAGTTCTGACGCGAAAGAGAGTGCGTCTGCAAGCGTAAGCCTGCCTTCGGCATCGGTATTGTTGACTTCTATGGTCTTTCCGTTGCGCGCCCGAAGGATATCATCAGGCCTGTATGCATTACCGCCCGGCATATTTTCTGCTGCCGCTATGATCACTGTGACCTTCCATGGCAGCTTAAGCTCAGATGCTGCTTTTACAGCTCCAAGAACTGCACAAGCTCCGCTTTTGTCACCCTTCATCGTAGTCATGTAATCCGCAGGCTTTATATCCAGTCCTCCGCTGTCAAAGGTCAGTCCCTTACCTACAAGCGCAACATGCCCCCTGCATTCTCCTTCCGGTGACCACGTGAGGGTAATGAACCTTGGAGGATTTGACGACCCTTTTGCAACAGCATGGTACGCACACATTTTTTCTTTCAGTATTCTGTCTTCATCCCATATTTCGCATTCCAGACCCAGTTCCTGTGCCAGTGACAAGGCTTTCTTGGCAAGAGTCTCCGGGGTAATGACATTACCCGGTTCGTTCGCTATATCCCTTGTATAACACTGCGCCTCACCAAGGATACTTCCTTCCTGAAGCCCCGCAAGATCCGCATCTGCAACGTTGACAAGTTCAGGGGATACAAGCTTCTCATCTTCTTCCTGTGAGAGGTATTTGTCAAATCTGTAGCACCCCAGTACAGCTCCTTCAGCGGCAGATCTTGAATTGATCCTATCTTCTGCACCAGGCACACGGAGAAACACACTTGAGCACCTTTTTTCTGCAGCAGTTCTCAATATCTCAAAGCTTCCTTCCCTGATGTTTTCCCGGAGGCTGCTTTTTTCATTTCCAAGTCCATGTATGACAACGTATTTGACTGATCCGTCCATGACCGGGATCTTTATCGTGGAGCCTGCCTTTGCCTTGAAATTCTCGTTGATGACCGCTCTGCGGCAAAACTCCAGCATTTCTCCCTCAAGAGGTTCCAGACACAACAACTCCGATGAAGCCTCTTCAGCAAGTATTCCGACCAACTGGACACTTTTCTGATCGAAGCCTTTTTCACATTTGTTAATATTCAATATATTCCCTCCATAAAGTAACTTGCTTTTATTCTGAACACCATAATAATATCACTATTTAATCTCAATGTTGACGTACTTTCTGCTTACCCAATCTTTTCTGCTATACTAATCAGGGTCAATTTTCTGCTTTTTACGGAGGAATGAAGGATGGATCACAAATACGATGTAATAGTCGTCGGATCAGGTCCCGCAGGACTGTTTGCAACTCTCGAACTTATAAAAAACGGTAAAAAAGTTCTTCTCATTGACAAGGGAAGATCCATAGAAGCCCGTATTTGCCCAATGAAAACAGGTGCTCCGGAATGCGTACACTGCAATCCATGTAATGTTGTATGCGGATGGGGAGGAGCGGGAGCTTTCAGCGACGGCAAACTTACACTGACCCCTGAATTCGGGGGCAATCTTGAAGAATACTGTGGACGCGAGAAACTTCTCTCTCTTATTGACGAGGCGGACCGTGTATATCTGGAACACGGAGCCAGCAGCACATTGTTCAAACCAAGCGGCGACCTTGCAAAGAGGGTCATTACCAAAGCTCTTCAGGCAGGGCTCGACATAATCCCTGCAACAATACGCCATATGGGAACAGATAGATCGAAGCAAATCCTTGGTGCCATATATCAGACCATAAAGGACAGTTGTGAGGTAAGGACAAACACAATGGTCGAAAAAGTCCTCCTTAACCCTGACAGATCGATTGCAGGCGTGCTGCTTGCCGACGGAAAAGAGGTATATGCCGACAGAGTCCTCTTAGCTCCCGGACGCGAAGGAGCTGCATGGATGGAAAAAACAGTTACGGATCTTGGGCTTGAGATTGAGTCGCTGCCTGTAGATATAGGCGTAAGGGTGGAGATACCCTCTGCCTGGGCTGAGGATATTACAGACCAGTTCTATGAAGTTAAGGCCCTTCTTGATACACCCACCTTTGACGACAAGGTGCGTACATTCTGTATGTGCCCGCACGGCGAAGTCACATCTGAATACCAGAGCCACCACGAAATCCTGACTGTCAATGGTCACTCGAACCAGGGGAATGAATGCAAGACAGAAAACACAAACTTCGCAGTGCTTGTTTCGACAAAATTCACAAAACCTTTCAGGGATCCGATTGGTTATGGCAGCCACATAGCCCGTCTGGCAAACATGCTTGGCGGCGGAATTCTCGTTCAGCGACTCGGTGACCTCCGAAAGGGAAGACGCTCAACACCGGACAGAATCGCCCGCGGACTGGTACGACCGACTCTTACAAGCGCGGAACCTGGAGACCTTGCCTGCGTACTCCCATACAGGCATCTGGTAGGTATCATGGAAATGCTTGCGGCGCTTGACAACATAATCCCAGGCGTAAACAGCGGCCACACACTGCTTTACGGCGTGGAGGTCAAGTTCTACAGCCTTAAGGTAACTCTCGACAGCGGCCTTAGAACATCTATAAAAGGCCTTTACGCAGCCGGAGACGGAGCCGGAGTTACAAGAGGCGTTATACAGGCTTCAGCATCGGGTCTTTGGGTGGCAAGGGCAATGCTCTCCGAAAAATAAGAAATATCGGGGGGCTGCTAAAAAAATGATCAGTAATCTGAAAAAGAAGCGCTTTGTTAGAATTTACGAAATAATGCTGCCGATCATGGCACTTATCTCGGTTTTTACCCTTATGTCCTTAGGCTCAAACTTTTTCAGATATAGTCTTCAGCCTAAGCTAATATTTTTCTTAAATCATCTTATCTGGCTCATTTTTGCCGCTGATTTCTTCGTAAGGATGCACCTTATAGATAATAAAAAACATTTCCTGACGAGACATCTGGCAGAATTCATTGCAATAGTCCCCGTTTACCCGTTCATACTGCTGGCCAAGTTATTTGGAGACCTGGACATGACTGATGCTGCTGCAGGAATACTTGAATTTATTTTTATCATAAAATTCTTTTCATACCTGATAAGGGCCTTTGTGACACAGCGCAGATTCATCAGAACCAATCCTCTGCATTATGCGGCCGCTGTAACAATGACAGCACTTGTCGTTGCCGCAATGCTTTTTTCCGGTTTTGAAGGAAGAAATTATTCAGACAGTATATGGTGGGCTTTTTCGACAGCAAGCACTACCGGTTTTGGCGACATCGTTCCCGTGACCCCGGAAGGAAGAATTGTAGGAATGTTCCTGATGGTAGTTGGGCTTGCCTGCATAAGTATGCTCACAGGCGTTATTGCCGGGATAATGATGTACTCTAATAATCTTACTGGACCAGAAAGCTCTGTCGTAATGGGGATAATCAAAGGACTTTCTCGGTTTTCAGAGCTAAGCGAGAACGATGTAGATGAAATATGCGCAGTTTTGAAAACATTGAAACAAAGACATTCAGAGACAGCACTAAAGACCAATCACAGTCAAATAGAAACGCCCGAAGATAATATTGCTGAAAAGTCTAAAAGACGGATGGGACCTGTTGTAAAGTGGCTAAATGATACCTTTATGAGTGATCCTCATGAAGATACCATTATTGAAGAGAGACTTTCGGAGAGAAAACATCCTAAAGAATAAGATAGTAATTAAAAGAAACAACTAGCCCGGCCAGCATTAAAAAAGCTCATGCCTTCCGTTGGGGGCATGAGCTTTCGAGTTATATCAATTCTGTAATCGTTACCTGTTGGTCATATTTGATCAGAATTTCAGCAACCCTACAGAATTTAAGAAAATGATGAGGACCAACAGCGGAGTTACGTAACGAAGGAGGATTCTGATCACCCTTACCTTCCCTTCGTTATTAAGTTTACCGTGATTGGTCAGTTCGTCCCGCAAGTCTTTCTCTTTCATCTTGTAGCCTGTGTAGAGTGCAATAAAGAGGCCGCCCAAAGGCAGACATATGTTCGATGATAAGAAGTCGAAGAGGTCAAAGAATCCCCTGCCCATGACCTTGATCCCTCCGAAGAAGCTCGAACTGTCAGCTGAACCGGCTGCCAGAACTCCTACCACTGCTATGATGGCACAATTGAGGATCGCAGCTTTTTTGCGCGGCATGTTGAATTCTTCCGACATCCAGACGGTCGGAACTTCTACAAGCGAAAGCATCGCCCCATTGGCTGCAAATGACGTCAACAGGAAAAATGCAAATAAAAGTACCTGCCCAAAGGGCATCTGTGAGAAGACCAGAGGAATAGTGATAAATAACAGGCCCGGTCCTGCCCCCGGTTCAACTCCGAAGGAGAAGACAGTTGGGAATATCGCAAGGCCTGCGAGCATTGATACACAGATGTCAGCTATGGCTATCTTAAGCGGAGCAGTCGAAAGATCTGAGCCTTCAGTGAAATATGATCCGTAAGTTATCATGGTCCCCATACCAAGCGATAGCTTAAAAAAGGCAAGCCCCATTGCCGCAAGCGTTACAGATGGAGTTATCTGTGAGAAATCTACATGGAAAAGGAAGCGAAGGCCGTCAGCAGCTCCCGGAAGCGTAAGCGCGCGTACAGCACAGATTATGAGAAGCAGGAATAGTACAGGCATCATGATCCTGATAGCCCTCTCTATCCCGCTTGAAACACCCATGGAAATGATAGTGCCAATTACACAAAGTACCACCACCTGCCAGAATATCGGAGAAAGTACTGCTGCCGAAAAAAAACTCCCTCCCGCAGTTCCGGCTCCGATGGCGCTGCTGAACATTGCTCCCGCCTTCTCAGCAGTGATCTCTGCAAAAGCTCCTGTTGCAGCCTTGAATGTATAGCAATATACCCATCCTGCTACACAGCTGTAGAAAAACATTATCAGGTATGCAGCGAGTGCTCCCATGAAACCGATGCCGGACCAGGGAGACTTCGGATCATTATCAAGTTTCCTAAAAGCGCCGACCGGGTTCATCCTTGATCTGCGGCCAATCACAAATTCGCTTATCATAATAGGAACAGCTACCATAAAGACAAAAAATAGGTACAGAACAAGAAAAGCGCCGCCGCCGCCTGTTCCTGTCATATATGGAAATTTCCATATGTTTCCCAGACCAACGGCTGAACCAAGGGATACCATCAATGCAGCAAGAGTTGAACTAAAACCGTCTCTTTTGTTTGTTTCTAATGACAATAAAATCTCCCCCTTAATTAGGTTTAATAGAAAATAAAATAATGCGTTTTTGGAAAATCGCATTAATTTTACACCTAATTATTTAAAAGGGATGAGTAAACATTAATTACAAATTATCCTCTTCAAGTCCAGAAATTCGAACTGTAGCACAGACAATTGCAATAATAATAATGACACAACCTATTATCTCATGCATGGATGGCGACTGTCCCAGTAAAAGAGAGGTCAGGCCCACAGCAACAACTATCTCAAGCGTACAGAGGAGGCTGACCGTCGCGGCCGGCAAATATTTTAAAGCAGTATAGAAGAAGCCGTATGCAAGAAGGCTTCCGCAAAATGCCTGGAAGACCAAGAGACAAAAAAGAGGGGATGTAAAATTTATAATATCATCCCATCCGACGATGGCACTTTTACCTAAAGCAAGTATTGTTCCGCCCAGGAGATGTGCAAAGAAGAGGAGGACAAGCTGATCTGTTTCCTGCCCTTTGCATACTCTTCGTGCTACAAGAGCCTGTCCCGAAATGCCAATTATTGCAAGACCGCCCCACAGCAGTCCGGGCACGGAGAGACCGGAGAAAGTTTTTTCGCCGCCTATCATTCCCAAATATACACCTGCGATTATCAGGAATCCTGATACTACCTGAAGAAAGGTCGGCTTCTCATGAGTTATATAGAGCGAACCGAGAAGGGTAACAAGGGGAAAAGTGTAGTGAAGTATCAGAGCTTCCGGTACAGAGAGATATTTTAGTGACATCAGGAACCCCCCACCCGAGAAAACAACGGAGAGTATTCCGGAGAGTAAATAAAAACGGAACATGCTCCTGTCAGGCCTGAATACCCCTGGACCTTTCGATAAATAAATATATGGACCTATCGTGATCACAACAAAAAGGGCACGAAAAGCCATAACTGACATCAGGCTTATTCCCGCGCTTGAAAGAACTTTAGCTATTGGACTCATTATGCCCCAGCAAACAGCAGCAATAAGCGTCATTAAAACTCCGTACCAATATTTATTCATTTTTAAGGCCAGCCTCGCTGATTACAATAAAGTTGCCGGTCCCGTCTCAATGTCCGGGTCCCGGCCCTTAGTTTTAAAAAATAAAAAAATAGTTATTGTTCCATCTCTATCACTGTACCTATATTATGTGCTTCAGCCCGTTCCAGCGCTACTTTGGCAGTTATCAGGTCCTGCAGCGCCATTCCTGTGGCGTCAAACAGCGTTATATCTTCAGTCGAAGTCCTCCCGGGTTTAGTTCCGTTCAGCACTTCACCGATCTCGGTGATGCATTCAGGCTTAATCAGCCCCATTGATACTGCGTGCTGACACTCTCCCTTTTGAGCAACCTGTGACCTTGAGTCTCCGAAAACTTTTACTGTTGCTGTTATTTCCGGATCGATCTCCTGTTTGCCTGGCATGTCAGCTCCTATCGTATTTAAGTGACAGCCCTTCTTGAGCCAGCCGCTTTTAATGAATCCTTTTTTTGAGGGCGTGCATGTAACAACAATGTCGGCTTTTTTTACATACTCTTCAAGAGATGCAAATGGCCTGGCGGTAATTTTTATTCCCGGATAGCATGGAGTGATCTCTTCTGCCATCTTTTCAGCTGCCGGATCCAGGACATCGAAAATATCTACCCTTTTCAGCTTCGGCATTACCTTTGAAAGTCCCATGACCTGAGCTCTCCCCTGAGCCCCCGAACCTACCACAACAGCGTTTTCAGATCCGGGGCGCGCAAGTGCTTCAGCTCCTATTGCTCCTGCTGCTCCGGTCCTCAAAAATGTAACGGGGGTTCCCTCAAGTATACCCAGTGGCTGCTGACGTTCGATATCCATGACCACTATAAGCCCCGCAAGGGCGGGAACTCCCAGGGCTGAAGGATTGTCCCTGTTCCAGCCCAAGATCTTAAGTCCATATATCCCCGCACCATCCATATATGCGGATTTGATATCCATATCTGTCCTTCCGGGGTCAAATTCATGTGTTATTATCGGAAAAAGCCCGGCCCTTCCTGAAGAAAACAGCCTATATGCCTCTTTTACTCCGGGAATTACGTCATCCATCGTGACCAATGCGCTAAACTGCTTTGAATCCAGTATCCTGAGCCTGTACATCAGTCTCTCCTATCCCCCGCACTTTAGTGCGGAAAGGAATTTTTCTTCTCCGATATTGCCTCCGGAAACTACTATCCCGACCTTTTGACCTTTCAGGTCGATGCTCTCTGCAAGAACCGCCGCCGCCGCTATTGCACCTGCTCCCTCTACCAGCTGGTGGTGTTTTTCAAACATAAAGCGGATGCCTTTTGCTATATCCTCTTCGGAGATGGCAATAAGCCCCTCCAGTTCATTAAGAACAAAATCCAGATGGTTCTGGCATGCTCCTCCTCCAAGGGCATCCGCAAGGCTTACTTCCTCGTCGACAAGTTCGACCATGCCTTTTTTGACAGCTTCAGGCCAGGCAGGATTGGCTTTTGCGTGAACTCCCCATATTTTTATCGCCGGTCTCAGTGCTTTTGCAGCGGTTGCTACTCCGCGGATCAGTCCGGCTCCGCTTATCTGGCAGAGGATGATGTCAAGCTCAGGCTCATCCTGCAGCATCTCAAGGCCGACCGTTCCCTGTCCGGCTGATACATAAGGATCGTCAAAAGCTGAGATGAAGACCAGGTTTTCTCTTTCTGCCATCTTCATGCTTTCTATCTCTGCCTCGTCATAATATGTTCCTATCACACGGAGCTCGACAAACTCGCCGCCCTTTTCAAGAATGGATTCACGTTTTACCTGGGGGCACTGGCCGGGTACGCATATGACCGCTCTTACTTTAAGGTCTCTGGCAGCCATGGCTATTCCCTGTGCGTGGTTCCCGCTTGAACAGGTTATTACTCCTTTTTGCCTCTCTTCTTCAGTCATAGCAAACATCCTGTTGAAGGCTCCCCTCGGTTTGAAAGAACCGGCGATCTGCTGGTTCTCCAGTTTGAGCCAGACCTTTCCTCCTGTTATTTTGCTGAGTGCGGGGGAGAACTCAAGAGGTGTATGCCTGGTCCTGTTTTTTAGAAATCTTGCTGCAAGCAGGATGTCGGTTATTGTAACTTCGTATGGCATTATTTCTGCACTACCCTTCATAAATTTTAGTGACGTAAGAGGATGTCGATGAAGAGAGCATTCCAGGATAGTCAAGTCTGAAACGAAGTATCTCCCCGACCTTATGCACAACAGGACAATCTTCGATGTCTACCAGAAGATGATCACTTGAAGCTGTGATTATTTTGACCCCATCATCCAGCGGGGTGAGTCCAGCAATATTTACATCCTGCCTGCCTATCGCAAGTATCCCGCGAAGCCTTTCTCCCCTGTCCTCGAAATGGGGAACGTTGCCGAAAGCGTCCCTTCCAACTTCGCCTATGGGCTTTGTCGGCTTCCTGCGGACTTCTACCAGTTCGGCTTCCAGTTCCATAGTGTCCTGGCGCAGCCAGGGTACTATCACTCCCGAGGATTTATCCGAACCGAGCAGGTACCCTTCGCCTATCCTGAGGTTATTTATCTTCGCAGGAAAAAGACCGTCATCTAACGCGATAAGTGAACGTGTCGTAGCTCCTCCGGAATAGATATCGAGATTTCTGCCAAGGACAGATTCTATTTTTTCACCGAAAGACAAAAATCTTTGCATGCTTTCTTTTGAAGGGAGAACTCCGCTTGCACAGCCGTAATTGACTCCGATACCTGCTATTTTAAGAGCGGGGCTGAGTTTTTTAAGACCTTCAGCGATAGTTTCTGCCTCATCCGGCCAGAAACCTTCCCTCAGGTCACCCATGTCTGTCATAAGGAGGACAGAATGTTCTTTCTTTTTTGATTCGCATACTTTTGACATCAATTCCAGCGTTCCCATATCTGAAACCAGGGAATAATCTGCTAGGTCGATAACGTCTTCGATCTCAGAACGCATCGGTATCCTTATCAGAGCGAAAGGAGTTTTTATGCCACCCTCCTTCATCCTTCTGATATTCTTTATCCTGCTGTCTGCCAACGCAGATACCTTAGTGCCGGAAAGTCGTCTGGCCAGTTCCAGGGGAGCTGATAATCCTTTTGTGACTGCCCACACCAATATTCCATGTTCAGCGCACTTTGAAACGATCTTGTTCATGTTGCTTTCCATAACATCCAGATGAACTCTAAGTACTGGGTATGACATTTTTATCACTCCTTTTCGATGTAATACAAATACTGATATTATATCAAGCCTAATGAATCCCTTATAGTGATGAGGTCTTCTATGACTCCATATGCGGTATCCAGAAGATCGGGGCAGTCCTGAACAATAATGTTGGGGTGCATCAGGTCTGACTCAATCCGGACTGCTGAACCATAATGGGAAATGAGACAGAAGACATCATCACTGCTTACTTCCTCAACCCTTACGCTTGCATGGACATTATCCCCATCTCTCCAGCCTCTGCAGAGGAGTTTGAGCCTAATACCTCTTTTAAGAGCATCCTGCGCCATCTCAGGGGTCACTGCCCTTACCCCCTCTCTCTCCACGTCAAAAGGTGTTATGTTCCCACCCATGAGGACATTCGCAAGAGCGGCTGCTTTGGCTGAAGGATCCCATCCGTCAACGTCCATTGAAGGATCTGCCTCCGCGATCCCGGCTTCCTGCGCCATTTTTATGCCTTCTTCAAGAGACCCTCCTTTTTCCATGTGGGAGAGTATGAAATTGGTAGTCCCGTTAAGTATTCCTGAAAATCCATTTACTGTCGCACCCTTCATGCAGCGGCTGCAGAAATTGAAGAGAGGTACTCCGTCCATCACTGCGGATTCAAAAAGATAGAGCGCTCCATTTTTTTCAGCAAGCTCATTGAGTTCTCTATAGCTAAAACTGACCGGGCCTTTATTTGCGGATGCTACAGATTTTCCTCTTCCCAGGGCGGCTCTTATGTGCGAAGCAGCCGGTTCACCCCTTTCTTCAATGGAGAGGGCGGAAAGCTCAACAAGAACGTCGTAATCAAGTGTTTTCGCGGCTTCCAGAGGAGTCAGTGAGGAAAGTTCCCTCTCATCTGCTGTAAGTCTGTTGCTCAGTCTGAGTTCATCCAAAACTTTTTTAAGGTCTATTCCATCTTTTTTCTCCAATCCGCCGTGGCGGCCTGTAAAGATTCCGACAACTCCGGACTCCAAATCAAGAGCCGGATAAAGATCACGTTGAATAAATATTCGGGACATCTCTTTTGCCACATTACCGAAACCGATAAAAAGTATTTTCATTTATTACCCTCATCCCTTTAAAAGTGTTACACATTCGATTATAGTTACTGTAATATTGATGTCAATTTGCAATAAGGAAAAGATGCAGGTTCATACACTTCGGGGATCCCATGATCCTTGAAATATTACATTCAGAGGAGGATTTATATTGAACAAACTTCCTATCGATCCAAACATTACTGATGTTGCCAAGGCTTACCGATTTCTTAAAAACCGAGTGAGACACACTCCTACCGAGTATTCCTTTCCGCTGAGCGAAATATGCGGCAGCCCTGTGTACATGAAATGGGAAAACCAGCAGCTTTGCGGCTCTTTTAAATTAAGAGGAGCACTTTATAAGATGAATTCGCTCTCCCTCGAAGAACGGACAAACGGCGTTGTGACCTGCTCCAGCGGAAATCATGGTCAGGGCGTTGCGCTTGCAGCTAAAGAACTTGGCATCAAGACACTGATCTTTGTCCCCAACGTATGTCCCGAAACTAAGAAAGCTGCCATAAAACGAAGGGGCGGAAAATTAGTGGATCTTGTTGTTACAAGCGGAGATTATGACTTTGCGGAACATTCAGCCCACGAACATGCTGAAAAAAACGGGATGACCTATGTCTCTTCTTTTGAAGATGCTACGGTGATCTCCGGACAGGGAACTGCGGGTTTTGAAATGTTCACCGATGAACCGGACATAGAGCTTCTTATCATTCCCGCAGGCGGAGGCGGCCTTATGAATGGCATAGCAATAGCGGCAAAAGCCCTTAACCCTGATGTTGAAATATGGGGAGTGCAGTCTGTCGCGTCTAATCCATGGGTAGTCTCATGGGCTGACGGTATCGTCAGGGAGGTCACATACCTTGAGACTCTGGCTGACGGACTTGCAGGCTACATACCCCAGAGCTTGCTCTCACTCGCAAAGAAACGCGTGGCAGGCATTCTTGAGATCACGGAGGAAGACATCGCCAAAGCGATTGCCTTCCTGCACAGAGAACACCATCAGATAGTTGAGGGAGCAGGTGCTGTAGGAGTTGCCGCACTGCTGGCAGACAAGATCGATCCGAAGGGAAGGAAGACAGGGATAGTAATATCAGGAGGCAATATCGATGAGGAAAAACTGAAAGCTATCCTTTGCAGATACTGATCGGTATAAAAAATAAGCCCCGGGGGTGACCCGGGACTTATTTTTTATACCTAGACTGCCAAACAGCGGCGCTCACATCAGTTTGTTGTTTAGTTATTCCGATTTATCGAGAGGCAGTTCAGGGTTTCCTGCCCACGCCTGGAATCCCTCGTCGTAACACTGAGATTTGTCGAATCCTGCGTAACGCAGTGCCATCGTAACAAAGGCGGCTCTGACTCCTGCAGTATCGTACACAACTATCTCATTATCCGGCGTTATGCAATGTTTCTTAAGAAGTTCGACTATCTCTTCCACTTCTTTAAAGTGATATTGATCCTGGACAAAGTTCTGCATTTCTATGTTTATCGCGCCAGGAAGGTGGCCTGCTCTCTTTTCCTGAAAGGGTCTTATT
Organism: Synergistaceae bacterium; assembly: GCA_963682045.1. GTDB lineage: Bacteria > Synergistota > Synergistia > Synergistales > Synergistaceae > Caenicola. The sequence goes on along the minus strand of OY821326.1, from coordinate 2,023,227 downwards.
TTGCCCTGATATTCCGCAAGTGTGCGTACGTCAAGCAAAACCAGACCGCTCTTGCCCATATTGTTGTTTATCCATTCTGTATTAACAAGATAATGCTCTTGGTATTTAGATACTGAGAAGGCGACTGCCTTATTCTTATGGGCGGTTCTGGATACTGCTCCGCCATCCTTCTTCCAGGCCGTAAAGCCCCCTTCGAGTATTTTTGCATTCTTTATGCCGCTCATCCTGAGTATCCAGAGAGCCCATCCGCTCTGTCCCCATCCGCCCGCATCATCATATACAACTACCTGTTTCTTTCCGTTTATACCTAGCGCTCCTATCCTCTTTGCCATTGTAGCAGGCTGCCAGATAGTACCCCATTTTTTCGTGCCCGTCGGAGCATTCATATTTGCAAAGTATGTCCAGCTTGCGTTGACCGCTCCAGGAATGTGTCCGCCTGAATATAGGCTTTCCGGCCTGGCATCGACAAGGACGACATTGCCCTTGTTTTTCTTCAGCCACTCAGCAGAGACCAGAAGCGATGCCTCTGTCTCGGGTTCACCTACTTGCATAGGAGAAGGTTTCAATGGCCTGATCTGGGGAGCCGTGACAGCAGCAGGAGCTTTTTCTATCGGTGCTGCAGTTGCTGTTTTATTCTCCAGTACTTTTGTCTCGGGGGTGGCAGTAGTTTTGGGCTGCTGTGCTGTCTGTAATGTGTTGTCTGCCGATGAGGGTGTCTGGGCTGAAAGGGAGGGGGCCATAAGGGTCAGGGCCATAAATGCGATCAATATTGCGCTGGATAATTTTTTCATAATATCATTCCTTTCATACTTCATGCTCTTCATATCAGGCACTATTACATTATCTGAGTCAGTATCATAACAAAATTTAACTTTTTTAAATCTGCTAAATTACTGTTTTGATCATCAATGCCAGTTCTCGTATATCCACTGTGCCGCTCTTTTCGCCTCATTGAATTCTTCCCACATTTTTCTTTCTTCCTCGTCCTGCGGCTCAATAATGGTCTCATGCCTTCTCTTTATCCATTCCCTGAACTCCAACAGAGCATCATGCCTTGCAAAGTGTTCAAAAACAAGATTGAACTTCGGGATGCCCCAAAGCATATTTGGAGCCAGAGCACCTGTACCTACCAGCCATGCTGTTGTGTTCTGGAGCATTTTTTTGATTCCTTTTTTATGTTCGACGCGAAGGAGAACCGCCCTATGCCCTCCTGTAACTGTCTCAGATATCATATTTACTGAATCCTCAGTACAAAAGACTTCAGTCGAAAAACCAAGCATGGCAGGAATGGGGTTGAAATCGCTTTCAGACGCTATCAAAAGGTATCTTACAGCAGTAGAATGGGAAGCAATATATTTCAGGGCCTCGACCGATCCGGGAGAGGTTCTTCTTGACGTTGTAATGTAGAGGTCGGCCTCTTCATGTTCAGCGATCTTCATTATATGTCCGATCCTTTTTTTGATCCATGCGGGCGATACTGAATAGTTTCCGTCATCACCGCCGATAAGGATCGACCATATCCTCGAAGAATTCGCCGGATATTCCTGTAACAATGCTTCACCCTGCTTTTTAAGCTCATCCTTCATGATCGGATTGGGTGAACCAAGCGTGACAAGTACATTCGGTTTTCTGTCAGGATAATCATGCTCCGGCACTATCGCAAAATCAAACGGGCCAGTTCCTACGATCCCGGGTGTCATTACAGTAGCACATGCACACCTCCATATATAGCCAAGGGCAAGGTTGTAGGGGGCTGGTGTGCTTCCTGCGGAAATTATGAGAACTTCCCTTGTTCCCTCGTGGATATCTCTCTCTGCGAACCACTGACCCACCCTTCTGACAACAGCGTCTCCGTCAGCCATGGCAAGCCAGTCCCTTGCGTCTCTTCTGTTTCCCTGTATAAGCTTTCTTGCTGCTGCCTTTGCCCTCGTTCTGGCAGCTCCACTGAGTAAGGGAACTTCTGTTTCCAGTATCTCGGCACCTGTCATCATGGACAGCCAAAGGGCCACACCGCGGCTCTGGTTTAGGTGTCCCCTTATTCCGTCACTTAAGATGACTATCACCCTGATACTTTTATCTTCGTTCATTGCACCCTGTTCTTGTCCTTTTCTTCTGCAAGTATCTTTCTTACTATCTGCAGATCTTCCTCCGTGTTGACGTTAGGTCCCATGGAAGGATACTTCGTTGGAATTACCGCCATTGTATAACCGTGTTCCAATATCCTTAGCTGTTCCAGTGACTCTTCTTTCATCAGCGGAGTAGGCGGAAGCTCTACGAATTTGAGGAGGAATTCCTTTGTGAAAGCATATATCCCAAGGTGCTCCCAAACAGGGCACTCTGTAACATTGCGCTTAAAAGGTATCGGTGACCTGCTGAAATAGAGCGCTCTGCCCCTTTGGTCGGTGACAACTTTAACAATGTCGGGGTTGTTGAAATCTTTTTCGCTGGTTATAGGCACACATACCGTTGCTGAGTCAGCCCCCGGGTCTGAAACAATACCCTCTGCAAGCTCCCTTAGCATCCTCGGATCAAGCATGGGTTCGTCTCCCTGAATATTTATCACGTAGTCTGCATCTATGGATCTGGCGACCTCTGCGACCCTGCTGGAACCATTAGGATGGTCAGCTCTCGTAATAAGGATATCTCCGCCGAATTTTTCAGCTGCGTTGTATATCCTTTCATCATCTGTAGCAATCACTACCCTGAAGAAGACACCCGAAGCCAAGGCTCTCCTGTATACGTGTTCTACCATCGGTTTCCCGCAGATATCAAGAAGCGGTTTACCGACCAGCCTTGTAGATGCGAACCTTGAAGGTATCACACCAAGAATCCTGGGTAAATTCATTTACTCACATTCCATTCTCTGAACTTTTTCAGCATCTTTTCCCTGTCGAGAAACTTTACGTTTCTGACGATCCATTCGCGCATCTCTCTGCCTTCTTCTGTCTCCTGCTTATAGCTTATGAAATCAAGTTTAATTCCAAGTTCGTCAGCTATTTTAACAGCAAAGACCGGCCAGATCATACCAATATCACCGATCACCGGTATGCTGTCTTCGTGTCTGGCAAAGGCAGACATTTCCTCTTGACATTTTTGTCCTGTCAAGCCCAAACCGGGATGCATCGCACATTTTTACCCTAACCAGTGAACCACTCATTTCATGGTTTATGACAGCAGAACTTGTCGTTACACCGTCAACGATGCCCTTTCCCATTAGTTCAGCGATCAGTGTCGTAACGCCTTCGTACAGATTGGGTCCGCTTCCGGTCACTACCGCTGCTACCTTGCCGCCTTTTTTCTTCGTTTCGACTACTTTTGAAACAGCACAATCAAGTGCTTCGCGGGAACGTTCATCCAACCCGTTATAAAAATCATTTAAAAGATCCCTCTTAATTTTCATATATCCCCTTCCCTGCGCTGAGCAGATGGTTTTCAACTGAATCATTTTACAAACCGTATATCTGCCCAATAACATAAAATATGATCAATAATATTTATATATCCGCTCCCATGTCCTTGACGACGCTCCGGAACAGCGTTCAAAATATTTGCCGCTGATCTTCTCATAATTTTCTCCGTTGTCATTGTCTGATACCTGTATTATTTGTAACCATACTTCACCAAGGCTTTCAGCATCTTTTACCTGTGTCGCTATACCGAGTTCTATAAGCTCATCAGAAGCCTCGGCGAAATCCTCCATATGAGGACCGTATTGAACTGGGGTCCCCCATGAGACAGGCTCTAAAATATTCTGACCGCCTTTATCTACAAAACTGCCTCCCACGAATGCCGAGACAGCTGTTCCGTATAACTCAAAGAGAATACCTATCTTGTCAACCACTGTTACATCTTGATCAAACTGATCGGATGAAAGCAAACCTGCGCTGAACTTCTGCCGGGCAACAGCAAGGATCTCTTCAGCTCGTTCAGGGTGTCTGGGCGCCAATATCAATTTTGTCTTAGGGTATCTTTGTTTAAGCATCTCAAAGGCCCTTATAACTTCCTCTTCTTCGCCTGGGTGGGTACTCCCGGCTATAAATATTTTATACCTGTCGGACCCTAACTTTGCTGCCCAGCGGTCACGAGCTGTCAGGTCCTTCCTCGAAAGGAGGGCGTCTGTCTTTGTATCCCCGAAAACATTCAATTTTCCAAGAGGGACTCCGATGGATCTGAGTCTTTCAAGATCTCTTTTTTCCCTCAGGAAAATTTCCGTAAAGAGGTCGAAAAAAGATGCTCCAACTCTTTTTTTCAGAGTGCCTTCAAGGCGTTTCCATGTCCTGTCAGATATCCTTCCGTTGACAAGGAAAGCCGGGATCAAAGCATCTTTAAGTTCCCAGAGCATGTTCGGCCACAGCTCAGTCTCCGCTGTTGCAAATGCCCAGGGTTCAAGGCTAAATATGGCCTTTCTTACAAATTCTTTTTTATCCCATGGATAATATATATGATGATCAAAAAGACCTTCTCCCAGGCGTATGGCCATATCTTTTCCTGTTTCTGTCGTTGTGGATATCACTATCGGTCCGCTGTAACCTGAAGCTCTCGCAGCACGAATCACAGGGATCAGGGCCTGGACTTCTCCAACGGAGACGCCGTGCCCCCAAAAGGGTCTTCTTCCTTTCAGTTTTTCAATCAATTCCTGAGACTGGACACCCCTTCTCTCGTCATAACCCTCACTGTATTTATTCTTGAGCTTTGGCCAGGACAAAAGAAAAATTGAATCGATAAGAGGCTGATAAAGAGATCTCAGCAGGGACAGCTAGGCCACCCCCGCTTTAAGTATCTCATGGATATGGACCATACCAACCGGCTTGTCATCTTCGACAGCGATAAGTGCTGATACTTCCCACTCTTCAACTATGCGAACTGCCTCAACAGCAAGCCTGTCCGGCGAAATTACTCTCGGGGTGCGTGTCATTCCCATGTACACAGGCAAATCCAACCCCTGTACACCCTCTCTTTCAATAAAACGCCTGAGGTCTCCGTCGGTAAATATCCCGACAAGTTTGCCCGAGTCATTTACCACAGCAGTAGCTCCATAGCCTTTACTCGTTATCTCAAAGAGAGCCTCCCTGACTCGCGATGATTCATTTGTTACCGGAAGTTTGTCTCCGGTACCCATAAGATCCCTTACCCTGAGCAGAAGTTTCCTGCCAAGCGAACCTCCGGGATGGAAGAGTGCAAAATCATCTTTTCCAAGTCCAAGAAGGAGCGTAGCCATACCTGCTACAGTATCTCCCAAAGCCATCTGCAAGGTAGTGCTGCTTGTTGGCGCCAGTCCAAGCGGATCGGCCTCGCATTCCACATGACAGTTCAGCACTACATCTGCCTCTCTGGCCAATGTGGAATTTACATTTCCCGTTACCGCTATTATAGGCGCTCCCAATCTTTTAAAATAGGGGATTATGTCAATAAGTTCCCTTGTCTCTCCGCTGTTGCTCAGGAAATAGCCGAGATCATCCCGGCATACCATTCCAAGGTCTCCGTGAGCTCCTTCGGTTGCGTGGAGAAAGAATGCCGGAACTCCCATGGACGCAAAAGTAGCAGCTGTCTTTCGTCCGACATGGCCGGACTTGCCAAGCCCGGATACGACGACCCGCCCTTTGCATCTGCTTAAAAGATGGGATGCTGCAACAAGTTCATTGCTTACCCTTGATGCTGCTGATGTCAGTGCATCTGCTTCCTTCTGCAGAATATTCCTTCCTGCTGCAAGCATATCTTCATCAGAAAATTTCTTTTCTTCACGCTCGTACGGAAGATCCATTTTTATTCACCTGTCCAATCAAGAGAAGCAAAACCTATCTTCTCCCTTACTATTCTGTCTATTTCAGCAGTCTGTCTCAGAACTTCTCGCATAGAGTGCAGAGGCACCATGTTGGGTCCGTCGCACATTGCAGAATCGGGATCGGGATGCACTTCCATAAAGAGAGCATCTATCCCCACGGCAACTGCGGCACGTATCAGAGACAAGACGAAGGATCTGTCTCCTCCGCTTCTGTCGCCCTGACCTCCAGGCTTTTGAACGCTGTGGGTAGCGTCGAACATGACTGGAAAGCCAAGGTTTCTCATTACCGGAAATGAGCGAAAATCGACTGACAGTTCATGATATCCAAAAGCCGTTCCCCTCTCGCAGAGTATTATCTGCTCGTTGCCGGCCTCACGGCATTTGCTTACTACCGATCGCATATCTTCAGGAGCCATGAACTGCGCCTTTTTGATGTTCAGGGGCTTGCCTGTCCTGCTTGCAGCGACCAGAAGATCTGTCTGACGGCATAAAAATGCTGGGATCTGTATCAGATCCACGGTCTCAGCAAGTTTTTCCGCCTGCCATGGTTCGTGCATATCGGTCACCACAGGGACATCAAGCCTGTTCCTTATCTCTTTAAGCCAGTCAAGCCCCTCTTCTATGCCAGGACCCCTGTAACTTGCGATAGATGTCCTGTTTGCCTTGTCAAAAGAGGCCTTGAAGATATAGCCAAAACCAAACTCTCTGCAAAGTTTTTTCATCTCTTCTGCAATGGCATAAGCACCTTCAAAACTTTCAAGTACACAAGGTCCTGCTGCTACAGCCAGCTTCTCTCCGCCAACAGTAATGCCGCGGACCTTGACTTTCGTTATTCCCTGTGACGATCCTGTATTCACCCGGCAGCATCTCCTTTTTTATAGGGCAATTCCTTTCCGCTCTTTTGTTCTATAAAAGAACGGTATTTTTCATAGACAGCACATCTATTATCCCATCCAAGAGCGGATGCGCAATACTCCACAACATGATCAAGAGCTCCGACTCCGCCCAAATTACGTATACCAGCCTCTTTCATGCTATTCTTCAGTTCAGGATCACTAAGAATGCGTTCAGCTGCTTTTGCAAGCTCCTGCGGTTCTGATTTGACAAGTACTTCTGCCTCTTTCAGAAGCTTTTTCTGAATAAGTTTTCCTTTTTCGAGTATAGAGACAACGGGCACACCTAAACCTGCACACAGCTGGTTTGCTGTTCCGCCGAGACCAATCAGCAGATCCGCTCCCAATGCTGCCTCTGCCACTTCTCCCCTCAATATCCTGACACTTGTTCCCTCTGATTCCAGCATGTCTCTATCAGGGGTCAACACCCAGCTCCCAAGGTTTTCAAACAGTTTATCCACATCGATCATAGGGGCCGGGACCATGACGAAGCTGCATTTCTTTCTTTTAGAGAGTTCCTTTGCAGAATCCAGGATCAGTATCACATCTTCGTAAGTCCTTGGACGACTCCCCGGCAAAAGCAAGATCCTGTGGCCTTCTGTTCCACTCCATACATTTATTCCAGACTTATCCTTATCAATAAGATCCATTACCGGATTGCCGCAAAATTCTGCATTAACTCCCCCCGACCTGAGTTCCTCGGCTGTTTCTGAGTCCCTTGTCCACACAAATCTGCTTCGATGTTTAAGCAAAAATTGTTCGACAGAGAGGTGTCCGCTCAGATGTACAGATTTTGCGGTCGCCACGAGGACCGGTTTCATCCCCTGTCCCCAGAGCATACTTGCGATCAGGTAAACATCTCCGACACAAACAGGAGTCCTGTATCTGCTGTAAAGTGATGAAAGTGCGCTCATCTGAGAGGTGATCGAGCTTCCCAGTCCGTGCCTCAGATCCTTTATGAATTCGAGGAAACTGTATTTTATTACTCCTCCGCTTGGCATTTCAATAGATGGAGAGAGGACCCTGAAGCCCTCATTCCTGTAATGCGTACCCGAACCGACGAATGCAAAGGCAGAAACCTCTGCAGCACTGAAGCGCTTCTTTAACTTCTTTGCAAGTACAACACCTATCGCGTCTTCGCCATATCCGTTAGATGCGATCATCAAATTGGGCTTAAGTTTCTCCAAAATTTTCCTTCTGAATCCGAGATCGTCATCAAGAGTTACAATTATTCGGGGAATATATATGGGAATATCCAGATCTAGTCCCTCAGGCAGGTTCACAAGATCCTTTTCCGTGCAGATAAAACCGTCAACGCCTCTGTTCTTTGCCAGTTCGACCAGACCGTTTATGTCGCTTTCTGTAAAGATATGGTGGTCCCTGAATGTTCGATGGTCAGAAATCGTAATATTTATCTGTTCAAGGAATCTATAAAATCCCGCAGGGCTGCCTATTGCAGAAAAGGCTATGTAATTTCCACGTGGACTTACTCCGGCAGGAAGGCTGCGTTCTTCTCTCCGGAATATCTCTATCCATGATTCCATTTTGATTTCAGCGGTAAATATCTTATGCGGATCCAGAAGTTTTTCAAGTTCAGCCTTTGTCGAAGCAAGCTGGCGAGGATTAGCCTGATTTGCCTTGGTTATGACAAGGATATCTGCTCTGCTGAAAGCTGATTTGGGCTCCCTCATAGAACCCGCAGGAATAACATTGCCGTTTCCAAAAGGACATGTTGCATCTACAAGGACTATGTCGACATCGCGCGCCATCCTTCTGTGCTGGAATGTATCATCGGTCACAGCAACTTTGGCTCCCAGAGAAGCAAGCAGTGTAACTCCCTGGACTCTGTCTCTGGATACAACGATTTTTACTCCGGGAAGCCTTTTAGCCAGCATCAGAGGTTCGTCCCCTGCAGTATTCCTGTGAGTGCTCTCTTCGTCCTGACCTATCCATATGGGGCCATGCTCTTTAGTCCTGTATCCACGGCTTACAAGTCCGGCTTCTATTCCGGCCTCCTGAAACTGCCTGACGACGAGCTCGGTCATGGGGGTCTTATTTGTGCCGCCCAGACTGTTGTTGCCTATGCTCACGACAGGAAGCGGGGGCTCTGTTACCCCCAGCAGTCCCCTTGCGTATAGATTGATCCTTAACTTCATCCATAGGCGCGTAATAAGCTGAAGGGGATAAAGCAGCGCCCAAGGGGATATCTTTCTTTCTCCCCTTGCGTATCTAAGATAACTGCGCAGTAGTTTTGACATTTTCTTCGCCGTGTTCTCCGTTGTTTGCCTTGAAAAGCTTGTAATAATGTCCTTTTACAGACATAAGTTCATCGTGCGTGCCCTGTTCAACAAGTCTTCCTCCTGAAAGTACAGCTATCCTGTCAGCATCACGTATCGTTGAAAGCCTGTGGGCTATTATGATCGCGGTCCTTCCTTGCATTGCCTTTCGCATCGCTTCCTGTACCTGCTGTTCTACCAAAGCATCAAGCGACGAAGTCGCCTCATCCATGATCAGTATCCGCGGATCCCTTACTACAGCCCTTGCGATCGCAATACGCTGTCTTTGTCCCCCGCTAAGCGTCACTCCTCTTTCTCCTACATCTGTATCGAAACCATCAGGAAGGCTCCTGATGAAGCTGAGTATTCCGGCAGTTTCGGCGGCCCTTACAAGGTCATCATCAGTAACTCCTTCATATCCATATCCAATATTGTATGCAAGTGTCCCCTTCATCAGGACTGGATCCTGAGGCACTACTCCTATCTGCCTGCGGTAGCTTTTCAGGTCAAGCTGTTTAATATCTGTTCCGTCAATCAAAAGTGTTCCTTTCTGCGGGTCGTAAAATCTCATAACAAGATCAGCCAGTGTTGATTTTCCGGCACCAGTGGATCCAACAACTGCTACTTTCTGCCCCCTGGCGATCTCAAAATCCAGGCCTTTCAGGACCCATGCTTTGTCGTTATAGGCAAACCAGATATCATTGAATGTTATTTGACCTTCCATCGGGGTGAGGATCAGTGGGTTTTCAGGCAAGGGCACTTCGTTTTTTTCATCAAGTATTTCGAAAACCCTGTCAGCTGAGGCAACTCCCTGTTGTATGGTGCTGATGACTCGGCTCAGTATCCTTATTGGCTGGACAAGAAGGCCGATGTATGTAAGAAAAGCAAGAAGCGCGCCGGCAGTCAGCTTCCCTTTTATAACGTCCATGCCGCCAAACCACAAAATAAAAGCAAGTGCCGCGATAAGTATCACTTCAACTGTGCCTTCCAGGAAACCTCTCACCTGGGTCCCTTTCATTACCGCCTTAAAATGCCTGTTGCTTTCATATTCGAACCTTGCATATTCTTTCTCTTCAGTGACGAAAGCCCTGACTATCTTTATTGATGAGAGTGCTTCCTGTGCGATCGCCGCCACCATTGCCAGTTTTTCCTGTATAGTACCTCCGACTTCACGCAGCTTTGAAGAAGCTTTATCAATAACTAGCACAGCCAGAGGAGTAACTATGAATGTGATAAGAGTAAGCTTCCAGTTTATGAAGAGAAGGAAGCATATGATCCCAATAAACGTGCAGCCCTGCACTACAAAATCTACTATGACCGAAGCAAGGATATTCTGCAGAACGGCAACGTCGTTCGTTATCCTTGAAAGGAACTCTCCTGAACGCTTGCTGTAAAGTTTAGCAAGGGAAAGTCTCTGGGTGTGGTCGTAGAGCTCCAGCCTGATATCTATGACCACTTTCTGTCCGACCCATGTCATAAGATACATATGCCCATATCCAAAGAGAGCTTTCAGAATGTAAAGAGTTATTATTCCTATTGCAAGAAGATTGAGAGTTGAAGCTTCTTTATTTATAAGGACATCATCAACGATATTTTTTATTAGCCAGGGAGGGATGATCCCAAATATTGAAGAAAGGATCATGCAGGCAAGGGCAGCTGCCAGCCTCTTCTTGTAGGGTTTGCAGTATACCAGCAAACGAATATAAGAGGACCATGCGTTTTTGTCTTTCAAAGAGAACATCTCAGGCTGCCCCCATTATTCTTCTTGCCCACAACTCGTAGACTCCCGTCTCTCCAAGCATTTTCCTTGCAAGATCCATTTTTTGAGATATGTATTTTTTGGTTTTATCATCACCGTTTAGCCACTTCAAAACCTCTTTGAGTATATTTTCCTCTGTGGCTTCCTCCTGCATTAGCTCCGGAAAGAGTTCCATGTCCAGCAGGATATTCGGGATCGTATAATAAGGGGTCTTAACAAGGCGTCTTGCCAGGAATGCAGAGAGCGGACTGAGCCTGTAAGCCGCCACCATGTAGCTCCCCAGCATCATTGCTTCTACAGCTACGGTCCCGCTCGCAGCTACCGAGCAGCATGAGGCGGCAAGGAGATCCCTGCCCTGACCTGTGTAAACATCGAAATTACCTGCCTGAAGGCGCTCTGTCATCTTAATTTTTTCCCTCTCATGAAGTCCGGGGGCTATCGAAAAAACAGGACGCCATCCCATCGCTCTAAGTCCAAAGGCTGCTTTTTCCATTACAGGCAGGAGATTTCTGACCTCGACTCCCCTGCTTCCAGGAAGGAAACCTATAAGCATTCTGTCGTCTCTGTAGTTCTCCGGCAGATTTGCTGCAAGCGCCTCTTTGTCTGAAAACTCCTCTATCATCGGATGACCTGTCCAATAGCTGCTGCAACCATTTTTCAGAAGAAACTCATGCTCAAACCTGAAAAGCGGAAAACATTCATCTACAACGGCAGCTATTTTTTTTACCCGTCCGCTTCTCCATGCCCATACGGACGGCGGAGAAATGTAGAAAACCCTGCCTTTGTATCCTTTCGATCTCAGTTTCTGCACAAGGCGAATGTTGAAATCAGGACTGTCGGCGATCACAACGCTTTGAGGCCCCCTTTGCATTATTCGGTTTGTCATCTCATTCAACAGTCTGAATAATGTGGGCACTGAGGATAGCACCTCTGCTATTCCAAGAAGCTGAAGCTCCTCACCCGGCCATTCTACCCTTACGCCTGCTTCCCTTGGTTCCTTACCTCCCATGCCCCATATGTCACCTTCATAACCCATTTTGCGGAGAGTTTTAGCGACAGAGGCGGTATAGTGATCTCCGGATGCTTCGCCTGAGCTCAGGAAGATCGACACTGTTCTATTCCTATTACGGTAATTTTTTCTTTTTCAGCAACGGAACGGAATTCTTCGGGTTCCATTACAAGAGTCCAGCCCGCATGAATAGCGAGGCAGGTCAGTTTTGCCTGTGCCATGTTTCTCAGTGTGTTGGGTCCCACTGTTGGAATGTCATATCGCTGGTCCTGATCAAGCCGCATCATTTTAACGACAGTTCCCCCAGAACAGAGTGAACCCGCCCTGAGAAGGGTGGCGTCTGTTCCTTCCATGGCCTCCACTGCTACTACAGAACGTTTGTTGACGACAACTGTCTGTCCAAATGACAGAGGGACAAGGGCTTTACATATAGAGAAACCATATTCCACATCAGCCATCTCTTCAGAAGTAGGTTTTCTGCCGGCTATATGTCCGGATATAGCAAGCAGGTCCGGGATGATTTCCCTGTAACTCATTACCTCAAATCCGGATTTTTCAAGAAAATCAACAAGAGCTCCCAAAAGAGAGTGATCGTCCCTGAAAACAAGGCTTGCGAGAAATCTCTGCGTCGTAAGATCGAAAAGCAAGGGCTTGAATGCTAGAGTCTTTGATATGAGACCCGCCATAATTATTCTTTTAACGCCGCGGTCTTTCATGTCCTTGATAGTGGATCCCAGATCAGGCTTTACAATGTTTACTACCTCAAGTGCATATTTAGATATCTCCCCGACTTTCTCCCTGACAGAGTAAACGACCGGAGGTGTCCCCATGTCAGTAAGCCTGCTGGCTATCACGACAGGCAGATTTCCATCTCCGGCGATCAAGGCGATTTTGTTGTCCATCAATTATTCCTCCATAAGACATATCTGCTGTTACGTTACATACTATAATTGTCACTCATAAAAACGGATTTAGTCACTAAAATCTTTGGTGCCATCGGGGAAAGTATAGCACAGCTGCCTGTCACACCGTTCCGAAAGGAGCAGAACAGAAAAGGTCAGAATCCCCTGTTGTTTATACTTTTGTTATCCCAGTGCAACATCAAGGACCATCATGACAGCAAAACCAAATAAAACCCCCATGGTAGCCAGATCTCCGTTCCCGCTGGATTGTGACTCTGGAACGACTTCTTCAACTACAACAAATATCATCGCGCCTGCTGCATAAGCCAGAGCGTATGGAAGGACCGGACGGGCTATCTGGACCAATACAGCACCCAGTAGTGCGAAAACCGGTTCAACTACCGCAGAAAGCTGACCGTATAAAAAAGCCTTTTGTCTGCTCAGTCCCTCACGGCGAAGCGGCATGGAGACAGCAAGCCCTTCCGGAAAGTTCTGCAGTCCTATACCTACAGCCAACGCTATCGCTCCGGCCAGCGTAGCCTCCGGCATTAGTCCTATAGCTCCGAAGGCCACTCCAACAGCCATTCCTTCGGGTATGTTGTGGATAGTTATCGCCAAAACAAGGAGCGTCGTCCTCCTCATCCTTGATGGAGGGCCCTCCGGATCTGTTTCGGCCATTGCCGGATGGAGATGAGGCATCAGCATGTCAATGAGCCGCATTGAAATGCCGCCAAGGAGGAATCCAATGAAAGGAGGCAGCCATCCCGGATAGCCCAGCTGCTCTGATATCAATATCGCCGGGGCAAGCAGAGACCAGAAACTGGCGGCTATCATCACCCCTCCTGCAAATCCGAGCATTACATCAAGAATTTTCTGATCCGGCTTTCTTGCAAGAAAGACTCCCGAAGCACCCAAAGCTGTCACACCCCAAGTAAAGCATCCCGCTAAAAGCGCCTGGACCGGAGCTGACAACCCAATAAACCAATTCATAGTGACACCGTCCTCCAAAGAGTAATTTTTTAGAACAACTCCTATTTTACAAGCAAAACATAAGTACCAGACAGGCTGGATATGGTGCAATCAAGATAAAACCATTTTTATTTAAGGTGATATAATATTTTCTCAGAATGCGGGAGGCGAAGCCAGTGTTTTCTACTGATAGGACAAACAAATGGTTCAAAGAATTCACGGATAATTACAAGTTCAAAGGAATGCTGCATCCTATGCTTGACCTCAAACTCAAACATAGCAAAAGAGTCTCTCTGATATGTGCTGAAACAGCAGATTTAATGGGATGGGACGAGAATGGAGACAGCTGGCTGGCACATACTGCAGGTCTTCTGCATGACGTGGGAAGATTTCCTCAATACAGTAAATACAGCACCTTTTTCGACAGCATCAGCGTTGACCATGGAGACCTGGGTGCCGAAATAATCTCAAAAGAATTTAACTGGGATGGCATCCCTGAAAATTTCAGGGAAAATGTCATATCTGCTGTTAAGTTCCACAACAAGAAAACAGTACCAACCGGACTGAAGCTCGGCCCTTATAAATGGTCGTGCATGGTCAGGGATGCAGATAAAATCGACATCTACAGAATGGTAGAGGAACGTATCGACAAAGGAACGATATTTGAAATGCTCCCAAGGCACCAGATGGCAGAAGGGCTTTCTCCCGACCTAGTGGAAGAAATAAGGACAACGGGCTCAGGGTCCTATTCAAATGCCCGCTCCCTTCAGGATTACAGGCTGATACAGCTGACCTGGGGCTGCGACCTAAATTTTCCAGTTTCAGTGGCTACACTTAAAGAAGAAAAAATAATCGAAAGGATCCGCGAAGACCTCCGACCTTACGGGGCAAATGATCTTGTTGACAATTTAATAAGCCGCATATATTCCATGGAATAAAAAAGAGAGACCTTCATATCAGTGAGGGTCTCTCATAATTATGACTTATTCTTATGTTGACTGATTACCTGATCACTGAGCTTCAAACATATCCTTGCCTACACCGCATACAGGGCAGGCCCAGTCATCGGGAATCTCTTCAAAAGGCGTTCCCGGGGCAACTCCTGAATCCGGATCTCCTGCTTCTGGATCATAAACATAACCGCAAACGGTGCATACGTACTTCTTCATTTGTCCATAGTCCTCCTTTTAAATTGGGCCTCACCAATGGCCGCTATTGCCGGAATCATTATCATTTTAACATCGTTTATCATACACGGTAAAAAGACTGATCAAGTTTTCCTGTCAGCCTTGTTCCCGCTTGCTCAATTATAAGGTAATTATCCTCTAATCTCAATCCTCCCCAGCCATCGATATATATTCCGGGTTCGATCGTGACAACATCGCTATGTTTCAATTCATATATATATTTTGAGGAAATGTATGGCGTTTCGTGTATCTCAATGCCCAGGCCGTGTCCCAGTCCATGTGTAAAATATCTGCCCAGTCCCATTGATTCGAGCACATCATATGCAGTTTTGTATACATCGGTCCCCTTTGCGCCGGAGCGCAGAACTCTGACAGCCGCATGGTGCGCCTCTGACAATATTTCATGATAATCTTTTGCACGGGGATCCGGTGCACCAAATGAAAAATTTCTTGTAATGTCACAGAAGTATTCCCTGTACCTGACTCCAAAATCCACCGTGACCCACTCGCCCCGCACCATCTCTTTGTCTGTGGCCCTTCCATGCGGCATCGAGCTTCTTGTTCCTGACGCAACTATCATGTCAAATCCGGCCTCGCCGCCAAATTTATTGATGTTGAAATTGAGGAGCGCTTCAAATTCTTTTTCAGTCATTCCCGGTCTTACTAGCCCCAATGTTTCCAAAAAAGCGTCAGCGGCGATCTCTCCCGCCCTTATGATAAACCGGACCTCATGTTCATCCTTTGAACGGCGAAGCTCTGACATCAGATAAGATCCGTCGCTCCACCTGGTATTTTTAGCAGAGGACAGCTTTTCCCATGTTGAATGGGAAGTTCTTGTTGCTTCACAAAGTATTTTTTGAGCGCCGTGAGCGGATATGCTTTCAATAAGATCGTCGACCAGACTGTTTTTTTGGGCAGCGACCCGGTGCGGCGATTGTCTTTCACCCTGCTGCCTGTACCTGGCGTCAAGGATCAGTTCGGCAGAATCTTTATATACAGCCAGCGCTCCCGATGTGCCTCTAAAACCGCTAAGATAGTACAGTGACTCCCAGTTGTAGCTTTCATCTGTATAGACAACAAATGCATCAGTGCCGGTTTTTAACATTTCTGCCCGCAGTTTTTCAGCTCTTTCCAGGATAAACTTATTATCCATTCTTTACCCCACCCATCTTAAGGAGTCTCCACAGCTCCTCCGAAGGTTCGGGCACCGGGTCTTGAAGTTTTTCTCCCATTGATCCTACAACAGATGCATCAATATTTAATTTTGCAAGTTCCCGTAATGCTTCAGATGTCTTTTCCTCCGGCACAGCTGCAATGAGGCTGCCTGAAGCTATCAGCCGAAGCGGATCGAATCCAAGTTTTTCTGCCGCCCTGGCTGTAAGGGGATGGACAGGAACTGAAGCATAGTCTATATCAGTTCTGAGATCGCTCAGGGACGAAATTTCACCTATTCCTCCCATAAAGCCGCCTTCAGTGGGGTCGTGCATGAATTTGGCTATCTTTCTCAAAACCTTGGATTCTTCAAGTACTGAAGTCTTTTCAGCCCATGTAACCATCTCGGTTATCTCTGCTTCAGACATGAAGGGTTTCAAAAGCTCCGGTTTGTCTGTTGCAAGGATAGACATACCCTCTATGCCTATATGTTTCGTGACAATCAGTGCATCGCCCGGTTTCAGTTCATTAGCCCTTAGCACTCTGTCTGCTGTACCTATAAGGGCTCCCATGATCACAGGCCTTTCATATCTGTCGTTGAATTCCGTATGTCCTCCTGCAACAGCGATACCCTGAGCTAGACATTCCTCGTGGATCTCTCTCATGATACTTGCAGCTCCCTCTTCTCCCCATGAAGGAGGAAGAATGAGTGTAACGGCAAGATAAGCCGGATCTCCGCCCTTTGATGCTACATCGTTTGAATTTATCCTTACAAGAAGTCTTCCTGCCCCTTTTTCCGCGCCTACGATGGGATCGGATGAAAAGACAAGGTACTTTCCTTTCGGCCACTCGATGACAGCCGCATCCTCTCCCACTGCAGGACCTATCAGAAGCTCTTGGCGTACTGCCCCGATGTAGCGCAGTACGTTCCGCTTAAGAGCTTCCGGCGAGAGTTTTCCTGATGGCAGTCCTTTGATCTCGTCCATTGTCAGTCACCTGTTTCTTATTGAATAAATACAGCCGCAGTAGTCCTGCCTGTAAAGCCCGAGTTTTTTGCTCTCATCCACAGACCTTTTGAATCCGTTGTTTTTCCGCCAGATCTTTGAGATCCAGATCAGGCCGTACTCAGAAGAAACTTTTTCTCCAATACCGTTAATGACAGAGGGATCTTTATGCGGACTGATAGTGAGGGTGGTCGTCAACAGTCCTGCCCCGCTCCTGACTGCATATTCAGCCGCAGCTTTCAGCTGGAGCTCAAAACACAGCAGACATCTTTTCCCGCCCTCAGGTTCAGATGCAAACGCTTTCGTTTCCCTGTCCCATTTCTCAGGGTCGTAAGGCATAACATTACACTCTATGTCTTTCGTTTGGCACAGAAATACTACTGCAGCTGCCCTTTTTTCAAATTCGTCCCCTGGATGGATGTTGCTTCCGTAGAAAAAACCTTCTGTACTATATCCCTCATCCAAAAGGAGATCTGCAGGTACTGTTGCATCAGGAGCACAGCATATATGAAGGATCAGTCGCTTTTTGTCATCCATGTATTTAAACGGAGCCTCTTTATAGCTACTCTTCTGTTACCTCTTCTGCCTCAGCTTCAGTTTCAGCATCTCCGTTATCCTCCGCCAGCGGTACCGGTTCCGGCAACGGAAGTGTCTTCACTGCAAAGATCAGGTATCCGGTATGACCGATCATCACATCTTCGGGCCTTATGCGGTTGGGCTCTGTCTTATAGTAGCGCAGCATAAGCTCGACTACCTGGACATCAGCGAAACCAAATTCCGAGAGTTTTACAAGGGTCTCAGATATCTGATTTGCAGTGGGGACAAGTATGCCGAGATGATTTCCGGGCGCCAGTGCTTCATATGCCTTGTCTATGTACTCCCACGGAGTCGGAATATCAAGGAAAACTGCATCGGCATCCCTCTCTTTGAACCCATCGTCAAGCGATCTGACGTTGAATTCTATTCTGTGGGCAACTCCCCATTTTTCGGCATTCTTCTTTGCAAGCGCTGAGAATTCCTCTCTCCTGTCATAAGTACAGACCTTCCCCTCGTCACCGACAAAATGGGCAAAGGTACAGCAAAGGCTTCCTGAGCCTGTGCCGCATTCGACGACAGTACAGCCCGGGAAGATGTTCATGTGCTGGAGTATAAACCCCGCATCTTTAGGGAAAACTATCTGGGTCTGTCTCTTAATTCTCCTGGTGTATCCGGCCAGGGTTGGCCTTAGCAGATAATAGACCTCCCCTTTCGGAGTAACTATGCCCTCCCCGTATCCGTGCTCCATAAGCTCGGTGTGCTTGATCTGTCCGAAATGAGTCCCCTGAGACATCCCCGGTGTTACTTTTATGAGGAAATTATCTCCCTTTTTGGGGTTCCAGATAAATACCAGATCTCCTGCCTTTATCATCTAGTTCAGCGTTCCTTTGACTGCAGCTGCTATATCTGCAGGAGAAAGCTTCATCTCAGCCATGACTTCATTGCCCGGCCCTGAGCATCCATAATGAGTCACTCCCAGATTGACTATCCTGACTGCTTTTCCGGCACGGGCAAACATCATTGCCGCTATCGAACCGATCCCTGTGTTCACATGGTGGTCTTCACATGTGATAAGGGGCTTGTCTCCCACAAGTTCGATGAGTTTCTGAGCATCCATCCCCAGCGGCGAGGCACAGTGAAGGACCTTGACACTGACACCTTCGGCAGCAAGGAGATCACTTGCGGCCATGGCACGGCCAGCAAAATGTCCCATTGAGAGTATCGTTGCATCTTTGCCGTCCCTGAGAACATCTATATCCCCGTAGTTAAATGTGTATCCCTCACCGTAGTAAGGAGTCCCGTCCTCTTTAAGAACGACAGGAAGTACACTCCTTCCCATTGCAAGGCAGACGTTGCCCGGTTCTTTCAGCATCCATCTTGTAGCCCTGTCCGTCTGGTTGGGGTCGGCCGGAACTATGACCTTCCATCCAAAAGTGTTGCGGAAAAGCCCAACATAATCTATGCACTGGTGGGTCATTCCGTCTTCGCCTACATCAAGTCCTGTATGTGTGAGAACTGTTTTTATCGAAGCCTTATTTATGTCGTTGAGCCTCTGCTGGTTGTAGACTTCATCAGCACCAAAAACGCCAAAAGCTGCCCATAGAGAGACTGCTCCGGCAGCAGAAGCTGCGCCTGCAACAGTTGCAGTCGCATGTTCCTGAATACCTGACTGTATAAAATTGTCGGGACATACCTTGGCAAAACCGTCTACTTTCACCGAACCGGCAAGATCACAGTCAAAGACGATCATCGGGGTACGTCCCTCTTTTTTGTAATTCAGTTCTCCAACCTGTGCGAGTGCATTGCCAAAGGCGCCTCTGTTGTCCTTCTTGTCCTCTTTTGTGTATGTGACAGGAATCCCTGTATCAAGATCAGGCACGCATCTTGTTACCTCACGACCCTTGGGAAGTTCTCCCTTTCTGGCTTCGAGCGCCTTTTCAAACATCTCCATGTCTGCTCCGAGTTCACTTAGTGCTGTAGCAAGGTCATCTCCGGATGCGGCCTTGCCATGATAATCAGGGACATTCTGCATGAATGAAACCCCTTTTCCCATGACCGTCCTGCAAAGTATCACGTAACATCCCTCATGTGTTACGGCACATCTCATCGAATCATATATCTGCGAATAGGAGTGTCCGTCGCATTCTATCACGTGCCATCCGTCAGCCTTCCAAAGTCCTGGAATATTGACCGGCATGACTTCTTCAATATGGCCGCTGATCTGTATATCGTTCCAGTCAACCAGAACAGTGAGGTTGTTCAGTTTTTCTTTTGCTGCTATCCTTCTTGCTTCAGAGACCTGTCCTTTTACCTGTTCGCCGTCACCCATTACAACCCATGTCTTCGAATTTGAACCACGGGCTCTGGCTGCAAGGGCAAATCCGACTCCGGCGGCAAGCCCCTGTCCCAGGTTTCCTGTTCCCCAGTCGACACCGGGGACATCCCTCTCAACATGTCCCTGGAAAGGACTGCAGGTCCGTCTGAAGTTCGGATACATCTCCTCTGGAGAGAAAAACCCGTATGCCGCAAGCGCGGAATAAAAACCTGCGGATGTGTGTCCGTGACTTATTACAATCCTGTCACGTTCCATGCAGTCAGATCTGTCAGGGGAGACATCAGCCACAGCAAGCAGTGTCATGTATATGTCCATAGAAGAGAGCGCTCCGCCGGGGTGTCCGCTCTTTGCGGCTGAGGTCGCTATTACCGACCACACTCTGCCTTTTCGGGCTCTTTCCTTAAGTTCCGCTGTCATTTCCGGGCTGACCTTAGCCGCCCTGAAGCCTTTCATTTCTGTCGTTGGATCCATTTCTTAATAACTCCTCTCGATAAACAGGAAAATTGGTTAAAACACAGACAAATCAATTGTAACCTTAATATGGAAAATTTGGAAAAATATTTTTGATAGTTTATAATAGCAAATCGCTTTATACTTATCTGCGATTTTACTCAATCGTCCATAATGCACGGCAGGAGGAATAAACTTGCGTATAGCTGTACTTGTGAAACAGGTCCCGGCGGTAGACAATGTCAAAATAGATGAAAATACAGGAACAATGGTCAGAGAGGGAGTGGAGGCTGAGCTCAATCCTCTTGATCTCCATGCTGTCGAAGCTGCTGTAAGGATAAAAGAGAGCATGCCGGAAGGATCTGTTGAAATAACAGCCATTACTATGGGGCCTGCTCAGGCAAAGGCATCTGCCGCATACGCTGTCTCAATGGGATGTGACAAAGGGGTGCTTGTCTCAGATAAACGGTTCGGCGGGTCTGACACGCTGGCCACATCCAGAACTCTGGCTAAAGCGATCGAAAAACTCGGTCCTTTTGACATCATCCTGGCAGGAGAAAGGGCTACAGACGGAGAAACAGGGCAGGTCGGACCAGCTGCTGCAGAGTTTCTCCACATACCGGCACTTACTTATGTAAGTTCGATAGATGAACTCAAAGAGGGACATATCAAAGTCACAAGATCGATAGAAGGAGGCCATGAGATGGTGCGCTCCCCGCTTCCCGCAATGGTCATCCCTGTCAAGGAAATGAACATTCCGAGACTCTGTACTCTAGGCGGAAAACTGCGGGCAAAAAAGACAGAGATACCGCTCCTTGATGCGGATGATCTTGGACTTGACGAAAATTCGACAGGCTTAAAAGGTTCCGCAACGTGGGTCATCAATGTAACATATCCTCAGATGACCAGGCAGGGGAGAAAAATCACTTCTTCAGGAAGGTTGGATGAGACTCTTAATGTGATCATAAACTTTCTTGATGAGAAAAATTGTCTGGGGGCGTCAAAATGAACGTCAAAAAAAATGAGGTATGGACACTGGCAGAGGTCAGAGGCAAAGAAATCCATCCTGTTTCCAGAGAACTTCTCGCATGGGGAAGGGAACTTGCTGACTCAATGGGCGTCCCTCTTGCAAGCGTACTTATCGGATGTGACATCTCTTCAAAGGCAGAAGAACTTTTTCCTTACGGAGCTGACAAGGTATATGTAATAGACGACCCGTCGCTTGAAAATTTTCTCTGCGACATTCAGGTCAACATCCTTGAAGACCTCGTCAACAGGTTCAGCCCATCCATCCTCATAGCCTCGGCAACAACACAGGGAAGGACCGTTATGCCGATGCTCAGCGCCAGGATCGGCTGCGGGCTGACTGCTGACTGTACTGAACTATCAATTGACCCCGGATCAGGTAAACTGATCCAGACAAGGCCTGCTATCGGAGGCAACGTTATGGCAGACATAAAAACAAGAGGGCGGGATCCTCAGATGTGTACCGTGAGGCCTAAGTCAAAAAGACCTCTCAGTCCTGACATGTCACGCAAGGGGGAACTGATCAACGTCTCTACTTCAACAAACTTGCTGGCATCCGCACTTACATACCTGGGCTTCAAAAATGAGACATCTGTCGGACTGCCGATCCAGGAAGCCGAGATAATCATTTCCGGCGGCAAGGGCATGAAAAACTCCAAAAATTTTGCAAAGCTTGAAGAACTTGCAAGACTGCTGGGAGGAACAGTAGGGGCTTCGCGTATGGCGGTTGATCTTGGCTGGGCACCATATTCAGCTCAGGTAGGACTTAGCGGCAAGTCTGTTACCCCCCGCCTCTATTTAGCCTTTGGCATATCCGGCGCCGTCCAGCATATAGCCGGGATGTCGGGCGCTGAGACTATCATCGCCGTAAACCATGACCCTGAAGCACCTATCTTCAGGGTGGCAGATCTGAGTATCCAGGGCGATGCCATGGAGATCCTTGACGGCCTGATAGAATCACTTAAGAAACGGCAGTAATAACAATGGATGCATACGGCAGGCTAACAAAGGATATAGAAAAGGAACTTGCCTCAGTACTTGGCAGCGGGGGCATCATAACAGAAGACAGGGATGTCCTCGAAAACTATTCATGGGATCAGGCAGGCAGGATCTGGGGTCATATGCCTGATGCGGTCATCCGTCCGGAGAACACAGAACAGGTGAGCTCCGTCATGAAGATAGCATCCCGTTACAGGCTGCCTGTGACCCCCCGAGGCGCAGGAAGCGGGCTGAACGGAGGAGCTGTCCCTCTCGCGGGAGGGATAGTAATGTCTCTTGAGAGGATGAATTCTATCCTTGAGATAGATCCAATCAACCGTGTGGCAGTTGTAGAACCCGGTGTAGTCACAAATGACCTCTGCAGGGGCGCCGCTGATAAAGGATTCATGTATGCAGGATACCCGATGAGCACGGAGACAAGCTTCATAGGAGGAAACTTCGCAACTAACGCCGGAGGCGGCAAGGTCGTCAGGTACGGCAGTACCAGGAGACACATACTGGGAGCTGAGGCCGTCCTCCCTTCCGGAGAAGTGATAAATCTTGGCGGCCGCTTCAGAAAAGACACCTGGGGATACAACCTCCTCCAGCTTCTTATCGGAAGCGAAGGAACACTTGCCATCATCACAAAGCTCATCGTGAACCTTGAACCTAAACCGGGAAAAACAGTAAATCTTCTTGCATGCTACCCTGATATTGAAACACTGGTCGAAAGCGTTTCAAAAGTAATAAGTTCAGGTAAGAAAATAATTTCCTGTGAATTCATGGACAGGAACCTTGTAAAATACACCACCGAATATCTGGGGTGCAGGCTTCCCGAACAGGAGAGAAGCGAAGGATATCTTATAATACAGATCGAGGCCGATAACGAAGGACAGCTTGAAGAAAGCTACGAAGTGGTGGGAAAGATCTGTATGTTATGCGGCGCTTTCGAAGTATTCGTAGCTGAGAGCAGGACTGACTCAGCGGCTATGTGGAACGTAAGGCAGAACGGACTTGAGGGCATGAGAGCCAAAGATCCATACGCCTGCAGCTCAGGAGACCTTATGGTGCCGCTCTCCGCTGTTCCTGAGATGTTGAAGAGGATATGCTCCGCCGGCAGTAAGTGGGGGCTTGAAATGGGCATAATATCCCACATAGGCGACGGAAATATCCATCCTATACCTATAAAACCCGAAGGGATGTCCCCCGAAAGATGGGCAGTATACTCTGAAGAATTTTTCGAGGAGCTTATCAAAGAGGCTATCAGCCTTGGCGGAGTCGGCAGCGGAGAGCACGGAGTGGGACATGTAAAACAGAATATAATAATCCAGAGCAAATCTCCCGCTGAACTTGAGCTCTTAAGAGGGATCAAGCGCTCCTTTGATCCTCTCAACATATTAAACCCTGGCAAGATGTTTTTTCCTCTGGAAAATCAAGAAAATTAGTTGACATTTATCAAGCATCAATATAAAATTTCCGCAATTTAATATTTCCCGACTGGGGAAAGGAGTAAACTTTATGCAGCATAATATCGTATTCGGAATAATGTGCATGATGATGTGCGGCATGGGCGGATCCTCTCCTGAAATGGTCGGCGCTTAGTCAGCTCTTGCCATATCAGGGCCGGACCCGCTAGGGGCCGGCCCTGATATTTTTTTAAATGGAATACAAATTACAAGGAGGAAAAAAGAAATGAAGAAAGCATTGATCATCGCAGTAATCGCAGCAATATTAATACCAACAGCATGTTTTGCAGCCGAGAAAAAAATCGTACTTGGCGTAACACCGTTTCCTGCCAAAGACATCGCAGCGGTAGCAAAAGAGGTACTGAAAAAAGATGGATATGAGCTGGTGATCAAAGAGTTCACCGACTTTGTCCAGCCTAACTATGCCCTTCAGGACAAAGACCTCGATGCCAATTTTTTCCAGCACGTCCCCTATCTTGACAACATGAAAAAGGAAAAGAAGCTCGACATAGTCCCCCTGGTGAAGGTACACCTGCTTCCCATAGGCATATATTCACAGAAGGTAAAATCACTTAAGGATGTCAAAAAGGGAGCAGTGGTGGCTGTGCCGAACGATCCCACGAACGGGTTCCGCGCATACAAACTTCTTGAGCGTGAGGGACTCCTTAAAATGGATCCGTCAAAAAAAGACCTGACAGCCAGGGATATAATCGATAACCCCAAGTCTCTGAAGATAATAGAGCTTGAGGCGCCGCAGCTTCCCCGAAGCCTTCCCGATACAACGATATCGGTGATCACAATGAATTTTGCAGTCGACGCCGGGCTCAACCCTACAAAAGAAGCCCTTGCGCTTGAAGATAAGAATTCACCATATGCCGTGGTCCTGGCGGTAAGGAGTGGAGATAAAGATACTCCGGCCATAAAAGCCCTCTCCAAAGCCCTCAATTCTCCGGAGGTCAAAAAATACATAACCGAAGTGCTTTCTCCCAAGGGAGTCGTCCCGGCTTTCTAGAAACGATTGCTGAAAATATTTTGAAACAAAGTATTGCCGGGATCTGCAAGTTCGCATCCCGGCAATACTGTTTTACTGCTTTTTTGTTATTTACGAGGCACAAATTTTAAATATAACCGTTTTCTTTAAGAACTTCCTTTGCCTTTTTGATCCTGGCAGATGCCATTTTTATCACCGGCCCGGTGCATCCCATCGAGGATTCGGCGTAGATGCCCGATTTCCAGAGTGCCTTTACAGCATCTTCTATCTCAAGGACATCTATCCCGTGTATTTCCTCGTCCGTTGGCTCTGAGGGAGGGGAGGGGACATCTTCTTCCGATGAGGCCTGTTTCGGCTGAAGATTTGCAATGACCTCATCAAGACCGGCTTTGTTGGCAAGCTTCAATTCGGCAGCTACAGCCGCCGGCAGTCCGTTTTTTACACATCTTGCGTTCAGCGTTATTGCCCCTGCTACGACAGGAGCTCCTGACGCTCTTGATATTATCGAGACAACCTTGTTCCAGTTTTCGCCTGTTGAAGGTCCGTATCCCCAGCCAAGCGCTTCAAAATTTCCTCCTGTGTTCCACGCCGCGAAAAGTTTCATCAGGACATTCCCTGTCAGTGTGTCTGTCACGCATACATCTACCGATCCGGCAAGAAGGTCATTGCCCCTCAATATCGCTCCGCCCTCTTTTCTAATGCTGGAACCGAATGTTATCGGATAACCGCCTTCATTCAATTTTTGAAGGGCTCTAAGAGCAGTCTGAGCCCCGTCAAGGTTCAATATGCCTACAGTCGGGGAAACAATACCGTCTGCCTTTGCCGCAGCGATGCCGTATATCGCGTTCCTTACCATGGCCTCGACACGGTTGGGTGATGAAGTACCCGTAGACGATGCTATGAAACAGGGTTTTGCCCTGGCAGGGGTCAGTACCTTGCCTATGGTCGTCACGCCGAGGGGAAAGGGATAGTGAAGCGCTACAGCTCCCGAGATCAGCCCCTTCTCCAATGCATCTTCCATCGCTTTGGATATATCAGACTCGCAGGCAGGTGTCTCTATCCATTCCATCTGCTCGAAACCCTCGACCTTCGGGCCAATAGGTACAACGTTGATTGAGGGGTCATTCTGCATGGCAATGGCGGCTCCTCTTAAAAGTTCTTCGCTGCCCAGTTCGCTGCCATATGCCATCAGCCCTATGCTGACTTTTTTGACACAACCGCTTTTTACATCCTCGATGATCTCAGCAAGGACTTCGCCTATGATCTTTTTTGTAGCATTTCTCTCTTCCATCACGTATACCCTTACTTTTTCATTCCTGCCGCAAGTTCTCCCAGGGCTTCAAGAATAAGCTCGCGGATCTCTTCACGGGTTACGCCCTTTTCACCTTCGGGCTTGCCCTGCGATGGCTTTTCCATCAGGAAGGAGGCACCGTCAGCAAGGTTTGTCAGCCTGCCGAGGAAGAGGCTTCCCTTGCCTATTATCATCGCTCTTGTTATCCTGCCTGAGCTTATCGCTTCTGCAGCATGTCCCATATATGGGACTCCTGATGGGATATGTCCCTGGGTGTGAGCGAATCCCTTCATGCCACGGGTCTTTATGAACTCAGGCATATCTGCTTTTTCTATCTGCTTTTTCATCACTCCGAGCGCAGCTATCATCTTGTAGTTTGCCTCGGGCACGTTTCCTGCTCCGGCAGGAAGCGTTATTTCCGGATTATGGAGCTCGGGTGCATATTTATCAACGTCAGTCAGCAGCAGCCCAACTTTCTGAAGCGGTTCAAGAGTGAGGACGCTCGTAACTGTCTGCGGTGATGCACCAGCTCCGACAGTGTGTTTGCCTATGGCATCCAGCCTTATCACTGGCAGTGTCCCGTCATCGGGTACGATAAGGACACCAAAGGAACCAAGGCAGTTTTCTAGAGCCGGCAATGATTTTTTAACATGATCACGGCTGTTCATGTACAGCTTGGGAATAGCTCCTCCGGCTACTACAGCTACGTTTTTGCGTGTACCAGCTGCTACCATTGATGCTCCTGCCAGCACCGCATTGACCGGTCCCGCACAGAACCCCCTCACGTCACAGCCTGAGGCGTTCACGCAGCCGGCTATCTCGGCAATGGCCTTGGCAAAGTTGCCTCCTCCGCGCTGATTCATGTCTCCTGCAGCCTCTTCCGAACATTCAATAACAAAATCAATGTCTTCGGGTGCAGCTCCGCTGTTCTTGATGAGGTGCAGGAGGGAGAGGACCGCACTCGCTTTGCTCGTCATGTTCACGAGCAGCTCGTATGCTGTCAGGTTGGGGTCAAATTCATGGCCCCTTCGGCTGCAGCCGACGATCTTTCCTTCTGAATAAAGGGGGAGAGCAGCAGAGCTCGCTATCTCATGTTCGATCTCGCTTAATTCATGGCCTGATTCAAGGCGGGTCAGCAAGTCTTCCCTTATCAACGGATGCTTTGCCAGTTTTTCTTTTACTTTCGCCGCAAAATCTTTCTCAAGCCACACTAGGTCGAACACATCACAAAGGTCAAGAAAACCAATTGTTTCGTCTTCCGGCATTATCTCCCCGTACTTACCATATCTGACAGATACCTGCTCAAGTTTTTCATACCAGGGCTGTTCCTTTTTTTCAAGCTCTTCAAGATCCATCGCCCCAATGTAAACAAGGTTTGGAGCATATCTTGAACATTCATCGTAGCTCTGGACGTGCTTTGGAAGAACAGAGAGGAATTCCGAATCCGGATGAGCTTCTCTCTCGACGAACGGGGTGTTACCGTAATGGAGCGCCAATTCGGGAGTGTGATTGAGAGAATATGATGTACCTTTAACAGCTGCATTGGGCATTTCGCATTCCTCCATATATTTGCTGTTTTATTGTTGAATTTAACTTGTACGTATGACTAATTATAATTTTTTAAAAAATCAAGGTCTTTGTCAGTTCGAATAAAGATATATTGAAAACACTCAATATTTGTGTTCTGATAAACAGTTAATTCTTTTGCTCTGATTTACAAAGAGCGGCAGAACAGTCAAAAGAAAGAAGACTATTCTGCCGCGATCTTCTTTACGGCCTATCGGGTCAAAATGACCAGCCTAATTGAAAACCGTCTGTTCCTTGATCGGTGTCATTAGTGCCTTGAGTGCCTTATCGAGAATAGCCCTTCTTATTACTATCTCCTCTTCATGGGTCTTTAAAGGGTCTCCCAACGGATAAGGTATCGCTACTGCCGGGACTATCCTGTTAGCACCAACCGTCTGAGAAATTGGAACTATCGTGCATATGTGGACCACTGCTATCCCAGTTGCCTCAATTGCTTTTACCATCGTTGCCCCGCAACGTGTGCAGGTTCCTCATGTGGATGTTAGAATCACGGCATCAACACCATCTTTTTTCAGCCGCTCTCCTATTTCAGAACCAAATTTCTTTGAACTGGCTACGGAGGTGCCGTTTCCTACAGTTGTAAAAAAGTAGTCGTAGAGCTTACTGAACATACCTTCTTTTTCCATCTCACGAAGAACATCTATAGGAAGTACCCGGTTAGGATCTGTGTTGGCGTATGTAGGATCATACCCTCCGTGAGCTGTTGCGTAGGCGACTTCATCTGCGCTCTGCACACCTGCTATGCTGTAAGTTCCATATTTAGACGCGCTTGAAGCTTCGATATGGTCAGGATTTCCCTTCGGCACTATCCCACCGGACGTTACGATTGCGATAACCGCGTTTTTCATGTCCTTTATCGGTTCTGCAGGAGGCACCCTGTCAAAAACAGGCATCGGGTATTCTGTCTTGAATTCTTCCCCTTTCAGTTTTTTGACAAGCATATCAACAGCTCGCACAGCGCCTATCTTATCGTGGAAGCGGTTGACCCTGACCCCGCGCTGGATATAGCCTTCATCGGCAGGGCTTCCTATAGGTTCTCCCCTGAGCGATTTCATAATAAGCTTTGACATTGCCGGGACTGCATCCTTTATACCTCTTGCACTGTCAGAGGTCTCAATGATATAGACACTCTTCCTGAACATGTCGACTCCGGGGTTTTCAGTATACATTCCTGTTACGACCGGTATCCCAAGTTTTTTGACAACAGCTTCACTTACAGCGCCGCACGCCGTTCCGTAGCGTCCTGCGTTGAAAGCAGGACCTGCGATGACGGCATCAGGCTTAAAGTCTGCGATCATCTTAAGTATCTTTTCGCCTGCTTCGTCCATGTTTTCGGCAAAATAACCGTCCCCGCAGATAACAGTACCTACTATTTCCGCTTCATTTCCGAAAACAGCCTTGAAGGCCATACCCGGACCAATTACCCCGTCACGGGATTCAGGTCCTACTCCGGCTTTTTCTTCTCCGCCTATTCCGGCAAAAAACTGATTGATGTAGTGAACTATCCTGTATGTCATTTTTTACCCTCCCCTACCAGGTCTCTGCTCCGAGCTTATTGAACCCTAGCTCGCATGTAGCGCCTGTGATAGCCTGAAGTTCAACTTCTATTGATCCGTCGGGTTTCAGCGATCCGTCAAAGCCTCCTGCTATTACGTCAACATATTCAGTGAACCCTATGATCTTCTCCAGAGGGGGGAGGGTAACGGTCATATTCGCGTTACCTGCGGTAACGACAGCATCTGCCTCCGGCGCAGCGTCTGCAAGGGATTGGCTTGCTCCGTCCCTGCCTGCAAACTCATCTGTTATCAGCACTGTCCTTATTCCAGCCTTCTCTGCTTTGCGGCAGTTCATGATCAGGTCTGCGTCGGGATTCCCGAAGCCCTCCTCACTGATGACGAGTCCGTCTACTCCAAACATCCCTGCTATTTTTACCGCAAAAGAAGAATTTCTTTTCTTATCTGCAAGAGTAACGTTCTCATTGGTGATGATGACCCCAACAAAATTGATATCCTTGCCGTGACGCCCGTAAAGAGATCTTATGACCGGATTGTTCTGATGGACGTAGGTGCTGTTTTTGTCGCATGCAGAAACACAGTTGCCCGAAACGACCGCTCCGTCCATCGTTTCGTTCGGATGGATGATGGTTGGAAGGATCTTTTTCGCATCGATACCATAGACATATGTATCGTGGAGGAGCCCCTGCGTCTGCAGCATGTAGAGGTATGCCACTTTCGGAAGATCTGCATAGGACTTCATGCTCTCTGCAAAAGAAGCTATCTCATATGTCTCAGTTTTGTCTGCTGCTCCGCCTGATTCGTAGACACATTTTGCGAGGTACATGGCAGCCTTCAGACCGGCCAGCCTGCATGCTTTTTCGTAATCATGCTTTTCCAGGCCATCTTTAGGCTCAAAAACCAGGACAACATTGCATGTTTTGGAGAAAGGAGTGTACTCGGCACCCTTTCCTGACATGTCTACTATGCCTTCCTGAAATCCCACTATCCTCCCGCATGTAACAACTGCCGCGCCTTCAAGGACAAACGTCTTTCCTTCACCTACAGATTCAACATCGCTTACCATTCCGGGGAAGACCTGTCCGTCGCCCTCGATCTTATATCTCGGTTCGATCACGTCTTTTACAGGAACTATTCTTATGCTTTCTCCGGGAAGAGCGATATCTGCATTAATGCATTTAAGGTTGTCATCATCTGCTACAAAGGCCAAAAAGTCTTCTCTGCTTACCTGAAGGGTCCCGTCTTTCAGCACTTCAGTGCTGCCGCCCCACTTCACACCTTTAATATTTACCTTCAACAGTTCAAGTTTCATAAAAATCCTCCTCATGATCAATGATTGGAATTTTTTTCAAATCAAAAACTTGCTTTACCTTCTCACCTCCTGATGCATCTGTGAAGATCACAACGAAGAATGCCGCATTCTCGCAAAGTAGCTTCCATTAATGCAAAATCAACATACTTATAGTCACTGTCAATTTGGTCAGGCATGTCACCCGGCATTCTATTAATTTCACATTCGCGAAAAATATTCATCGCTGACTCTATCAGTCCAAGTGAATAGCTGTCTGCAGGAATCTGTGTGTTTTCGTTCCCTCTACTCAAAACAAGCGTCCTGTATGGCTGCTGAGCCGGTTTGAAATTTCCGTATAATGGGCTCGCTACAAGTTTCCATCCCTGATGTACCATATCTCTTGCAATAGTGAGGACTGATATCGCAGATCCTTCAACAAGCCTTGCATCATCAACACATTCCGCAAGATCCTTGTTGTTTGTTATACAAACATAAAAAAAAGGGAACAAGCCCACAGGAACCCCGCCTCTCAGCAAGAGATCCTCTGTCCTCGTCCCCCAAAAGTCATACAAACGACCTTTAGCCGTCTTCAGAGTACTGTCCGGCAGCAATCCTTATGCCTGAGAGTTTCAGCTAATTAATGCCTTGCCCCTTCGGCGCTCCCGACGATAAACCAGGAGTCTCTCTTGCTGCTTTCATACAGATTGTTCTCAGTATAACAAGAGCCACGGTCTTGTCAACCGTGGCTTTCGTTATACAAAAATTTATTTTCTAACAATTTAGAAAGATGCTATTTGATCTATTTACCACTTAAGACCTGTGATAAATATTGCTGCTATGGATACTGGAGCAATAACGCGGCATATCCAAAGCCAGACAGTGTACATCGGAAAGGCAAGCTTGCCGTTGTCAGTAACTTCAGCTTTGGCACCATCTGTCCATACCCACCCAACGAAGATTGCAATAAAGATACCGCCAAGAGGCATTATCACATTGTTTGTAAGGAAATCTGCAGCGTCAAGGAAATCCTTGCCTGCGATCTGCGGGATGTGTCCTCCGACAGAAAGAGCTGAGGGGATACCCAGCAGAGCGATCGCTGTTCCCATTATTATTGCCGCCTTTGTCCTGCTCCACTTGAGCTGATCGATAGCATATGTGACGACGACCTCAAGCAGAGAGATGGCAGAAGTAAGCGCTGCGATGAAAAGGAGAAGGAAGAATGCGAATGAGAATATCGCTCCCATGGGCATCTTCGCGAAGACCGCCGGAAGTGTTACGAATGTAAGACCAGGTCCTGCTCCGGGCTCGATCCCAAATGCGAAGACTGCCGGGAAGATAACAAAACCGGCCAGAATAGCAACAGAGGTATCAAGAAAAACAACTGTCCTTGCTATTGACGGCAGATAGTCTTGTTTTCCAAGGTAGCTGCCATAAGTGATCATGCAGCCCATGCCAAGTGAAAGAGAGAAAAAGCCCTGCCCGACAGCAGCAAGTATAGCCTCTCTTGTAAGCTTTGAAAAGTCAGGTTTGAGGTAAAATTCAAGTCCAGCTCCCGCGCCTGGGAGAGTTACTGAACGAACGATCAGGACAAGGAGCAAAACAAAGAGAGCCGGCATAAGGATCTTACAGCTTTTTTCAATACCGCCGCTGATGCCTTTGTAAACTATTCCGCTGACTATCGCCATTACAGCGAGATGGTATGCTATTGACTGCACAGGATCTGAAACGAAAGCTCCGAAAACATCCCCGGCTTTCCCTTCCGCTGCAGCCGCCATAAGTCCACCAAAGGACTTGAACATATAAGCAAGAGTCCAGCCAGCAATGACCGCATAATAAGACAGGATAACAAAGCCGCAGAAAAAGCCCATCCAACCTACGAGAGGCCATGCTCCCCCTCCGAGTTTCCTGAAAGAGCCAACTGCGTCAGATTGTGCTTTTCTACCGATTACAAATTCCGCAAGCATTACAGAAATTCCCAAAATTACAACTACAGCAAGATAAACCGCAACAAAAGCCGCTCCGCCAAATTTCCCCGTGATGTAAGGGAATCGCCAGATATTACCAAGACCTACCGCCGAACCTGCAGCAGCCATAATAAACCCAAACCGGCTGCCCCACTGCTCTCTGTTCTCAGACATATGATCCTCTCCTCTCGATAATTAAAAAAGCCACAGCCAAATAAAAGCCCCTTCAGCGCTTAAGTTGTATATCATATTACAGTCAAAAATACAAGTTTGCAAATAGTTATAAAACTATCATAATAACACATAACACCAGGTATAGTTAAACTAATTACCATAAAAACGGCACTATAAGGTCTTCATATGGCAAAACTTGTTTATAAGAAAAGGTGGCTTTAGCAAAAGTAATGGCGGGAGAAAACCATGAAGGCAATCTCCCGCCATTACTTTAATATCAGCGTTAAATATTAGTTATCAGTTATCACACTGGGTGTTGATCCGTCGAATATCCATTCCCCTGCCTGTTTCATCATCAACATCAATTACCACGGCCTGGAATCTTACGTCTGTATCACATATCTCGAATTTGCTCGGGGTGCCGTATAAAAATTTGGGGATCACAGACTCTGCGGTCATCCCAATTATTCCGCCATGTCCACCTGTCATTCCCACATCAGATATAAAAGCGGTACCACCGGGAAGGACCTGTTCGTCCGATGTCTGTACATGTGTGTGGGTCCCTGCTATTGCAGAAATTTTACCGTCAAGCCAATAGGCGAGTGCCTTTTTTTCTGACGATGCCTCTGCATGGAAATCAACAAATATACAGGGAGTCCTGGATTTCTCTATCAGTTTTTCTGCTGTCCGGAATGGGCAATCGAGAGGAGGCATGAAGGTCCTCCCCTGAAGGGAGATCACTGCCAGTTCCTTTCCGTTTTTTTCAAATATCCCAAATCCTCGCCCGGGAGTTCCTTCGGGATGGTTAGCAGGTCTCAGTATCCTTCTTTCACTGTCGAGCAGAGGTAAAATCTCTTTCTTGTCCCATACGTGGTTGCCGCTGGTCAGGATATCTATGCCCATGGAGAAAAGTTCTTTCAATACCGATTCAGTAAGTCCAAATCCAGCAGCGCTGTTTTCTCCATTGGCAATTATAAAATCAAAACCGCCATACTCTTCGCGCAAAGAAGGTAAAACCCGGGGAACTGCTTTCCTCCCGGGTCTTCCCATTATATCTCCGATAAAAAGGATACGCATCATGTATCACCTATTTTGCGTATTCTACAGCTCTTGTCTCTTTAAGCAGGGTAACTTTGATCTGCCCCGGGTATCTCATTTCTTCTTCTATCTTTCGGGCGATGTCATAGGCAAGTTTCTGCATGGCTCCGTCATCAGTAACAGAGGGAGAAACAGCTACACGAACCTCGCGGCCTGCCTGAATAGCAAAAGCTTTACTTACACCGCTGAAGGACTTGGCAACTTCTTCCAGTTTTTCAAGTCTCTTGACATAAGCATCAAGACTTTCTCTTCTGGCTCCCGGGCGTGATGCGCTGACCGCATCAGCTGCAGCCACCAGCACAGCATAAATCGTCTGCGGCTCCTCATCTTCATGGTGAGCTGCGATCGAGTTTACAATGTCAGGGGCTTCTCCATATCTTTTTGCAAGATCGGCTCCTATTTTTGCATGAGGTCCTTCTACCTGATGGTCAACAGCCTTTCCGATATCATGCAGAAGCCCTGCTCTTCTTGCCTTAAGTTCATCAAGACCCATTTCTGCAGCCATGATCCCTGCAAGGTGGGCTACTTCAAGGCTGTGAGCAAGTGCATTCTGACCATAGCTGGTACGATATCTAAGTTGACCGATGATCTTCGTAAGTTCTATATGCATGTTTTTGATGCCAGTTTCAAGCAGTGCCTGTTCCGCTGTTTCAAGGATCTGTATCTGAACGTCTTTTTCTGCACGTTCAATAATTTCCTCTATCCGCGCAGGATGGATGCGTCCGTCAACAACAAGTCTTTCAAGGGAAAGACGTGCAACTTCACGCCGCACTGGGTCAAAGCTGCTCAACGTAACAGCTTCCGGAGTATCATCTACTATCAGGTCGACACCGGTAAGTGTTTCAAAGGTCCTTATATTGCGGCCTTCTCTGCCGATTATCCGGCCTTTCATCTCGTCGGAAGGAAGATTTACAACGCTGACCACTGCGTCAGACGTAAATTCAACACTGCAGCGCTGGACTGCGGTTGCAATAATTTCCTGAGCTTTACGATCTGCATCACGCTTCGCACGTTCTTCCAGTTCTTTAAGCCTGAGACCTATAAGATGGTTGGCTTCAGTTTCCACTTCAGCCAGCAAGAGGTCTCTGGCCTGTTCGCGTGAAAGCTGGGCGATCTGTTCGAGATTGGAGATCAGTTCCTGTTCCTTAACGGAGAGCTGGTTCAGTTTTTCCTGTGCCTGTTCGTGTTTTTGGATAAGTTCCTCTTCTTTGCGGCTTATGCTCTCGATCTTCCTGTCAAGGTTCTCTTCTTTTTGTTCGAGACGCCTTTCAGAACGCTGCAGCTCATTCCTTCGTTCTTTAGTGTCCCTGTCAAGTTCTTGTCTTAATCTGTGGATCTCTTCTTTTCCTTCGGAAATGATATCTCGCTTCATCTGTTCGGCTTTTTTTACTGCTTCGGAAATTACCCTTTCTGATTCAGAGAGAGCTCCTTTGTATTTCTTATCTGATGCATTTTTTTGATACATAAACCCTATCAGGACTCCAACAGCGAGTCCTGCAATCACACTCA
The DNA here is from genome assembly GCA_963682045.1 of Synergistaceae bacterium. Lineage (GTDB taxonomy): Bacteria > Synergistota > Synergistia > Synergistales > Synergistaceae > Caenicola. The sequence goes on along the minus strand of OY821326.1, from coordinate 1,988,083 downwards.
AAATTACTGTCATTGTCATTATCTATCACCTCAGTTTCAATTGTCATGGTTCGGTTGGTCACATACATGTAAATCTTGATCATTCTATTTACAATTTGATTATATTGCATACTGCTTCATGTTTCACGCCGATGGGATGTATTGTACAGAATAAAACCTAACTTCACAAGTGGTAGTTATATGTATATATTATGCCTTAAATGATGCATCAATGCCATTCTTCCGGAAATTTTCAAGTTTTTTAGCAAATCCGGGATCATTTAAAAGAGCCTGGGCATCAGAGATCAGCCATTCTGCATCTTCCTTCGCATATTTCAGTAATTCACTGTCCCTTAAAACATCCGCAACTTTGAATCCTGCAGCCCCATGCTGTTTCAAACCGGTTATCTTTCCAGGACCCCTCAAAAGAAAATCAGCCTCGGCAATTTTAAAACCGTCATCTGTCTTCAGCATTATCTTAAGCCTTTCAGCAACTTCGTCTCCGATCATATTTACAAGCAGCAGGCAAACTCCGCGTCTGCTTCCCCTGCCCACTCTCCCTCTGAGCTGATGAAGTTGGGAAAGGCCATACATATCAGGAGATTCTATGACTACCACCGAGGCTTCAGGGACATCCACGCCTACTTCAAGAACTGTCGTTCCGACTAGTACCTTTGTAGTTCCATCCCTAAACTTTTCAAGCTCGGTATTTTTTACATTACCTGCCATTTTGCCGTGTATAAAACCTATCCCGAGTGGTCCCATGTGTTTTTTCAGGAAAGCGTACCTTTTTTCAACTGATACCAGTTCATTTTCTGCGTCGTCTTCCACTCTGGGGCAGATCCAGTATGTTCTGCCTCCCGCAGCAGATTCATTTATGATAAATTGCATCAGATCCCTGATCTTTGTGAAATCGATCAGTCTGGTCTCAGTCTTTTTTCTTCCTATAGGTCTTTCTCGGATCAGCGAAATATCCATATCACCAAACAGACATACAGATAACGTTCTGGGTATAGGGGTTGCTGACATCATCAGAAGATGAGAGGCTTTTCCCCTGCTGAGCATTTCTCCTCTTTGCATTACGCCAAAGCGCTGCTGTTCATCTATGATCACCGTTCCTAAATTTAAGAACTCAACACCATCCTGTATCATCGCGTGAGTCCCTACGACGACTTTAGTCCGGCCGTCCTTTATCGATCCGATCAATGGAACCCTTTCTGACCTGATTTGCCCTCCCTTAAGGAGTGCGCATGATATCCCGGAAGGAGAAAGGAATTTTTGAGTCTGTAAATAAAGCTGTTCTGCAAGTACCTCTGTCGGCGCCATGATCGCCGTCTGTATTCCGGCATCAGCGCCCGCAGCAGCAAGACCAAGGGCTATGACAGTCTTTCCTGAACCAACATCTCCCTGTAACAGCCTCGACATAGGATGACCATTTCTTGTATCTTTAAATATCTGGGCAAAAACATTTTTTTGAGAAGCAGTAAGTTCAAAGGGTAGAGCGTCCATAAACCCCAAGTAGTAATATCCGCCCGGCAATATTTTTGCTGCTTCATAAGATCTCTTAAGTCTCTCTTTTCTCAGGGCCAGAACTGTCTGGAGAAAAAGAAATTCCTCATAGGCAAGTCTCTTGCGGGAATCTTTCCATCGTTCCTCTGAATCAGGTCTGTGCATACCACGGAGTGCCTCTCTAATGCTTTGCAAACCTCTTTTTTCCATGATCCTCTGAGGAAGATATTCCTGAACAAGAGGAAGATGATCTTCCAATACTTTATACATAAACTTTCTGAACCACCTGACAGATAAACCTGCTGTTGAAGGATAGACAGGTACTATCCCTGTAAAACTTTCGACATCTGATCCATCTTTTACTACTTCAAAATCGGGATTTGAAAATTCTATTTTGCCATTACAAAAAGAAGGGAGTCCGAAAATCGCTATGGACACCCCTTGTTTTAAAATATTATTAAGGCCTTTTCTGTTGAACCATACTACGGAGACAGTTCCTGTCCCGTCTTCTGCTTCGCACAGACAAATGTGAGTGCCCGTCCTGAAACTTCTTTTACAATTGACGCTCGTTATCCTTGCGACCACCACAGAGTTTAGGCTTTCCTTCAGTGCAGAAATTTTACATATTTCTCTTCTGTCTGCATACCTTCGGGGAAAAAACCATAAAGCGTCATTTACTGTACAAATGCCCAGATTTTCCAAAAGTCCGGCCCTTCCAGGACCGATCCCATTAATATTTATTACCGGCTCATAGATATCTGCGATCACGGATAATTCAGTTATGTCCCTCTCTGCCCGGATCCTTCTCCATTATTTCCTTTGGGTCAACTCCAAGCATTGCGTAAGCAGCTTCCAAATCTCCCTTGTTAACAGAAGCTGCTGTTCCCATTTCCATTGGATCATCTGTTACGGGGATCTCTTCAAGTATCGAATTTACCGCTGCAGTGAGTGTGGAAGAGTTGATGCTCTGGTTGAGCATGTTATCAAACTTTGCAAGCAGACCCCTAAATTCCTGTTCGTATAAATTTCTTACATTTCTTATCTGGGATACTCCATCGCGCAGGCGCTCAGCCTCTTGCGCAGCATCCTTGCATATCATGTCAGCTTTTTCTTTTGCCTCAAAAATTATTTTTGACGCCTGCTCCTGCGCGCTTTTGACTTTTTCATCAGCGCTTTTCTGTGCCATCAGGAGTGCTTCATGAAGTATATCCTTCATTTTTTCATATTCCGCAAGGCTATCCCCTTTTGCAGCCACATCACGCTCCAGATCCTTTGTCCTTTGTGCATATGTCTGAAGTGTCTCCGCCACATTGTCAAGGAATTCATCTACCTCAGCTGAATCGTAGCCTCTCATGCTTTTTTTGAAAGACTGATTGACCACATCAAGAGATGTTAAAAGCTCGACCATAAAAACCCACCGTCCTTTTTCGCTTTTACATAAAAAACACCAATTCTGTTCATTCAGTATATATATTTAATAATAATTATACATTTATCTAAGGTAAAAATTGATAATTAAATAATATTAACTCTGTATTTTTGGTCTTGAACCGAATATCCCTGTCCCAATCCTGACTATCGTACTTCCTTCTTCGATCGCAATTTCATAATCGCTGCTCATTCCCATTGATAGGTCATGGAGGGAAAGCCCTGAAAACGACCTTAAGTTATCTCTTAATAGGCGGAGCCCTTCAAAAGCTTTTCTTATTTCTACGCTGTCCTCCGTCTTGGGTCCTATCGTCATCAATCCTTCTACAGATAAACGGGGACAATAACTCATCACTCTTTCAAGGAGACTGGCAGCTTCCTGAGGAACTGCTCCGCTTTTTGTCAGCTCACCGGACATGTTTATTTCAATATAAATTGGAAAACCATGATCGTCAGTTTCGGCCAGTATCCTATCCAGCATACGTGCAAGATCAAGTGAATCGACAGTTTCTATCAGATCAAAGACCTCAAGCGCTTTTCTTGCCTTATTCCTCTGGAGGTGACCAATAAGGTGCCATGGCGTCTTATCTTCTGATGGCCATTTAAGCCTTTTGTCAGCTGCCTCCTGGACCCTGTTTTCTCCAAGCATGTCAAGTTTAGCTGCAGCAGACAACATGTATTCTATTGGGTGGGTTTTTGAGACCCCCATCAGCTTTATTTCCGCCGGATCAAGACCGCTCCGCTTTGCTGCGGATCTTATCTTTTCACGGATGTCAATTATGTTCTGATCTATGAAATCTACCAAAGCTGTATCCTCCCCTCACGAGCAGTAGAGGCGTCTTCTACTACGGCATCTCCTACAGAGACCCCTTTTGTAATGATAAACATTTTATTGTCAACTCTTTTGCCCTTAACAGGGACAAAAACAACTCTGGAACCTCTTACCATGTATACTCCTGATCTTCCATCAAGTTCGATGATCGAGGTTTGCGGCACCAGGGCGCCCTCTGTCCTTCCTGCTTCTATTGTCAGCGTATATTTTCTTGAAAGGACAGATTCGGGCTGGAACCAGGGCAGCGTAAGATATAATTTTATTTTATTGTCTGCCTTCGTACTTACCCTAATGTCTGCTGCGGAAACTGTATCTACCCCGTCCATTTTTACTCGCAGCTTTTTACTCTTAATTTGTTCCGCCATATCCCCTGATATCCTTGAGTAGCCAATAAACCTCAGCTCCTGCGGCTGCTCGATAAGCTTTCCAACCGGCTGGCCTTTTCCTACAAGTAAACCATTTTTTAAACGATTCAATGTCCCCGGCTCAGGCAACGTCTGAAATCCAGGCCAAATCTCGGAATAACGCCAGGTCTGTTCATTCCCGTCAAGTGCTGCGACGAAATATCCCTGCTGATACGCCTTGACATCAGATGCCCTGTTTCCTGAGGTGATCTTCGCAACGACAGAACCTCTTGAAACACGTACCGGCCCGGTACCCTGAGGATATGTTACTATACCCCCGGCAGAAGCCGGAAGGGGAACTTCTTTCCATAGCAAAACTCCGTGGATCTTTACCAGTTCTACATCTATCCCGGGTATAGCCCATGTGATCTCCGGGTGGAGATACTCGTACCTGTCAAAATAGAGTTTAAAAGCCCAGATCCATATGACAATTACAAAAAATACCATGAGCCAGTACATTGGTTTGAATCTTCTTGGTTCATCAGGCTCAAAACGTCTAACCATCGATTATACCTTCTGTCACTCAGTAAAAAGCAGTGGGATCTCTCCGAGGTCATCCTTGACCTCCCATGCTCCGGCTTCACTCAAAGCTCTCTTGTCAAAATTACCCGTAGTCATTCCTATTCCCCTGCAGCCGGCAGCCACTGTCGTCATCATGTCTATGTCTGTATCTCCCGCATAAAGTCCTTCTGACGGCGATACTCCCAAAATTTCAAAACCCTTGAGTAGGGAGTCAGGTTCTGGTTTAGCATGTTCAACATCTTCCAGGCCGACAACCACATCAAGCATAGGAGTGAGTCCCATAAACTCAACAGGTCTTTTTGCAAAACGGCGGTTCGATACTACTCCGACCTTGATCCCCATCATCCGCAGTCGTTCAAGAGTGCTGAGTGTGTTTGGAAAAAACTTCAGCCTCGCCTGTTCTTCTTCCCTGTAGTTTGCCCTGTAGAAATCCGCCCATTCCTGGCGAAAATCTCCCCAGAACATCCGCCAGCTGTCCTCTATCGTCAGCCCTATCGCCGAAAGGACTTTTTCTCTTGAAATCTGATCAAATCCGAGATGACCTGCAAGTAAATTGGTACAGTGGTGTATTGCATAGCTGCTGTCGACAAGCGTCATGTCAAAATCAAACAGTACAGCTTTGATCTTTTTTGTGCATACCATTAAGACTGGACCCCCATAACAAAACCTTTGAGATAATCTGTTTCAGGTACTGCGGAAAGAGCCGGATGATCAAAAGGCTGATGTATCTCCAGCGCAATACGGCATGAGATCCCTGCATCTATGGAGGCTTCGTTGAGCACAGAGAGAAGCATTTCTCTTGTAAAAGCATGGCTGCAGGAAAGGAAAACAAGATGCCCTCCATCTTTGATCCGGTTAAGTCCTCTGATGGCAAGTTCCTTGTATCCGCGACGTGCCGAATCCACCTGTCCTTTGGCTGGTGAGAAGGGAGGCGGGTCCATTATTACTATGTCGAATCTCTCCCTGTCGCTGTCCATCTTCCTCATGATGTCGAATGCATTCCCGCATATCCACTCCATCTTTTTGGGAAGACCATTTATCTCCAGGTTTTTCCGTGCAATCTCTATTGCAGATTGTGACTGTTCTACAGCCACGATCTCAGAAGCTCCTGCGGCAAGGGCATGAAGCCCGAAATGCCCCTGATAGCTGAAACAGTCCAGCACTCTGGCTCCTTTGAAAAGAGGTGCTATCATATCGGGAATACTTTTAACATCCAGATATGCCCCAGTTTTTTGTCCGTTTTCAATGTCTACGAGTTCATAAATGGAACCCATTTTTATCTTGAGCGGTTCCTTAGGTATCTCTCCAAGGAGAGCCCTTATCTCTTTGGGTATACCCTCTTTTTCGAGATGTTTGGTCTCGTTGCGAAGCACTATCGCAGATAGTTTGCGAACCTTCCTGAAAACATCCGCAACCTTGTCGATGTGCTTGTACCATCCTGCAGCTGATATCTGAAGAGATAAAACATCACCGTAGAGATCAGCGACTATCCCCGGCAGGCCATCGGCTTCCCCATGTACCCACCTGAAAGCTTCTTCTCCCTGATACCATGTCTTGCGCCAGTTTAGCGCTGATGTCAGTCTTTCCCTCAAAAGCCCCATCTGATCAGGCTCTTTGGCTCCGTAAGTCAGGACACGTATTGAAAGAGCGCTTTCGCTCCAAAGGCCCCATCCTTTGATCGAACCAGCCCTGTCAGTAAAAGCGATCAGATCTCCCTGTGCGCATTGCGGGATCTGCCTGAGATTGCCCCTGAATATCCATGGGTGCTTCATCCTGACCCTCTCAAGACCCGATTCGTCAAGGACAGCCCTTCTTGCAAGTCTTTTTTCTGAAGGCACTAATTTTTGCTCCTCTCTACACTGGCGAAAGCATCATGATTATGTATGCTTTCGTGGCTTGTCACAGAAACGTTGTACCATGTTATCCTGTGATCTTTTTCCATCGCAATTGATAGTTCACGGACCGAATCCTCCACAAAACGGGGATTGGCATATGCTTTTTCTGTTACTGCTTTCTCGTCCTCGCGTTTAAGTATACTGTAGACTGGAGCAGAGGCGCAGAGATCAGCCACCTCTGCAAGTTCTTCGATCCAGACAAAAGTCTTCATCCTTACGGAGATCTTTGCATGTGCTCTTTGGTTGTGCGCTCCTCTGTCCGATATCTCTTTTGAGCAGGGACACAATGTCTGAATAGGAGCTGTAAGTTCAGTTATGAGATCAAACTTGCTGCCCTTAAGTTCCGCGAAGAAACGGACATCATATCTCATTCGTCCTGGAGCACCGCTTACAGGAGCTTTTTTTGTAATAAAATAGGGAAATTCAAAATCAGCATGGGCTTCATCCGCGTCAAGCCTCTTTTGGAGCATCTTAAGAAGATTCTCCATGTTGTGGAATGTGACCTGATTTTCCTGTTCTCCCAGCACTTCAATAAAACGGCTCATATGCGTTCCCCTATAGTCACGAGGCAGAAAAACAGAAAGGCTGACATTTGCGACAGTATCCTGGATACCATTTGAACGGTCAAGGACCTGTATCGGCCAGGACAGACCTCTTATGCCGACTTTGTCTATCGCAATATTCCTTTTGTCATGCTCACTCTGTACATCACGCACCTCTAGACATCCTCCCTGCGGCAAATAACAGATGAGCTTTCTGTCTCCCATACCCTGACCTCGTATAGCTCACAGTTATCGCGTTTTAATGGCTTGTCCAGTATTTTAAATATCCACATGGCGATATACTCTGCTGTCGGCTGAGGCAGGATGTCATTGATATAAGCATGGTCCAGCTTTGATAAGACAAGCTCTGTGACATGCTTTTTTAGCTCCACAAAATCAAATACCATGCCTTCATCACCAGGCTGCCCTTTTAGCATGATCGCAAGCCTGTATGTATGTCCGTGGAGGTTCTCACATTTTCCGTGATAGTTTACAAGATTATGGGCTGCGTCAAATTTGAATTCCCTGCAAAGAAACATCCGAGATACACCTCACAAATCATCAGAAACCTTCTGATAGATTGTACCACTGCTTCAATAGATGATATACTTTACCAAACAAAAAGGGGGCAATGCAAGTGAAAATGACGGGTATTTTCGCACCAGTCCCGACGCCCTTCGCATCGGACGGTTCGCTTGACATAGAAGCATGGAGAATTAACTTAAGGATATGGAAAGAGTCGGCTCTTGACGGGATCGTAATATGCGGGTCGAACGGAGAAATGCCTTTTGTGACACAGGAGGAACGTGTTGCATTAACTGCGATCGCAGCAGAAGAAACAGAAGAAAAGCTCATGCTTATGTCGGGAGCACATTTCCCCTCAACCCGAGAAACAATTTCATGTGCAAAAGCGCTCGCATCTGCCGGCGCCGGATCACTTCTGCTGCTGCCCCCGCACTACTTCAAAGGGAATCAGACAGCAATATTAAATTATTTTATAGAAGTCGCCGATAATTCCCCGGTTCCGATATTTATTTATAACATGCCGGCAAATACCGGGGTCGACATAGAGACAGAAACGATAATATCAGCTTCGCGACATCCTAATATCAAGGGGATAAAAGACACTTCAGGAAACATGACCAGGCTGGGATACCTTGCCGCAGCTGCTCCTGAAGGTTTTTCAGTTTTCGGAGGCACAGGCAACTGGTTCCTTGCAGCCCTTTCGATGGGCGCCTGCGGAGGCACGATGGCTGCATCCATTCTATATCCCAACACATGCCGGAAAATATACACCTCATTCCATGAAAACAACATGAAAGAAGCAATGGAACTGCAGACTAAACTCCTGCCGGTAAGCGATGCGCTGACACGCAGGTTCGGCGTTCCGGGACTCAAAGCTGCACTTGACAGCAAAGGCATGCAAGGCGGCCCATGCAGATCACCGTTGCTTCCTGTATCGGACAAAGTAAAAAATGAGATCATTAATATCCTGGATAATTCCGGTCTTGATAAATATGAAACATGGAGAGGATAAAATGCAATACTGCATTGTAACCGGCGGTGCGGGTTATGTTGGAAGCCACTGCTGCAAAGAACTGGCAAAGAATGATTTTATTCCGGTAACTGTTGACAACTTATCAAGAGGCCACAAAGAGCTTGTAAAGTGGGGGCCTTTCTTTGAGTGTGATGTCCTTGATGAAACTACCCTCAGTTCTATTATTACAAAGTACATGCCAGTTGCCGTTTTTCATTTTGCAGGACTTACTTATGTGGGCGAGTCTGTTAAAGATCCGGAGCCATATTACAGAAACAATACTGCTGGCACTATTTCATTGTTGAAGTGTATGAAAAAAAGCGGATGTTCTAAAATCATTTTTTCGAGCACTGCAGCGATATACGGAAACCCAGAATACACCCCAATAAATGAAAACCACCCTCAAAGGCCAATAAATCCCTACGGAAAAAGCAAGCTCTTTATTGAAGAGATTTTGAAAGATTTTGACTCAGCTTATGGCATCAAATACGCGGCGTTAAGATATTTCAATGCTTGTGGTGCTGATGAAGATGGAGATACAGGTGAACTTCACGATCCGGAAACGCATCTCATTCCACTGACAATTCAAGCTGCCATTGGAATCAAAGAAAACATTAAAGTTTTCGGAGATGATTATGATACCCATGACGGAACCGCACTCAGGGACTATATTCATGTATCTGATCTGGCAAATGCGCATGTTAATGCACTTCAGCTCCTTTTGGAAGGATCAAAAAGCATATATGCAAATCTTGGTACAGGAAAAGCTCTTTCTGTTATGGAAGTAATCGAATCGGTAGAAAAAATTTCAGGAAAGAAAATTAAAAAAATCGTTGTTCCAAGAAGAGATGGCGATCCGCAAATCCTTGTAGCAGATCCATCAAAAGCACGTTCAATTCTTGAATGGAAATGCCATTTTTCGTCAATAGATAAAATAGTTAAAACTGCATTAGAATGGCATAAAAATCATTCCTAACAATGGCCTTAATTTTTACCTGATAGAAAGGAGAAATATAAAATGGAAGACAAAAAAGTTCTCACCCTGCTTCTGGGGAGTCCTAGAATAGGCGGCAACACAGAAAAGTTAGCAGACGCTCTGGCAGAGGGAGCCGCCGAAAAAGGCTATGAGGTCCAAAAGGTCCATCTTAATGCATTGACCCTCAAAGGATGTCTCGACTGCAGAAAATGCTGGAGTACCGGCAAGCCCTGCATACAGAACGATGACATGGATCAAGTATACGCTGAAATAGAGGCCGCATCTGTTATTGCCTTCGTCTCACCGTTATATTTCTATTCCTGGTCATCACAGATCAAACCTGTATGGGACAGGCTTTTGCCATATTATATGCCCGGAGCGCTGCGTACGACTCCCTCCAAAAAAGCCATACTTCTTGCTGCAGCAGGGGATACAGAGGAAAAGGTGTTCGATGGAATGCGTGCTTCTTTCAAGCTTGCCACCAATTTCCTTGGCTGGGAAGTATTGGGGGAAATCTGCGCTCCTGATATCTACTCAATGGGGGATATGGAAGCCAAGGGTGTCAAATGGCTCAGTAAAGCAAAAGACATGGGTTTGTCCCTTTAGAAAAAGTTTAAATCAGGAACATGGTTACAAACTATCTCTGTTCCTGATTTATTTTTCAAAGGTTGAAGCAAATTTGCCATGATTCTGATAATATCAGCAACAATTAGACCCTAATCTGCCGCTGTCCAGTACCATTTCATAGGTTCTGATTGTTTCTTCAGCAATTCTTGAAACGTTAAAATAAGAGGCTGTTCTAACTGCGTTTGCAGAGACCTTCTCCCTGTTCTTAGTGTCTAAGAGAGCTTCCTTGAGAATTAGAGCCATCTTTCTGAAGTCATTCGTTTCAGTTAGCCATCCATTCTCTCCATCCTGTATTATATCAAGGCTGCCGCCAATATTAGTCGTAATTACAGGCAGAGAAGATGCCATTGCTTCAAGAAGCATTAAGCTGAATCCTTCCGGCAGCTGAGATGGCTGCACAAATATATCAGATGCCCAAAGAAATGGACGGATATCCTGAACGAATTCATTAAATATTACGTTTTCCTCAATAGCAAAGTTTTTCACTAATTTTAAATATTTATTTTCCTCAGGACCTGATCCCACCAAAAAAAGACATGTTTTTTTCTTGAAGTCATATTCTGAACAGCGGAGGATCTCATTATATGCTTTTATAGCGTACTCAAAACCCTTCCAACCTACAAATCTACCAGCAGACATGATAACAATTCTATCGTCAAAACCTAGGCTTTCCCTCATTTCCGTCCTTGTTTTTTCATCCCTAATATATCTTGCTACATCTATCGGATTATGTACTACTTTCATCTTATCTTCAGTAAATCCTATCGAAAGCATATGATTTTTGACTGCATTTGAACATGGAATAAGTAGTGCGCCATTTTTGTAGTAGTAAGACTTAGGATATTTATCAATTGTGTGTAGAGCAGGAACAGAACATTTTTTGCTCCAGTATCCACCTGTCATTGCAGCTGAAGATAATCTCGTATGTATTATGTCTGGATCATTACTCTTAATTAAATTTTTAAAACCCAGAGCTGTAAATGGAAGACATTGGACTGGAATATCATAAGTATCGAAAGACATTCCTTCTTCTCTGAGTCTCCCAGATAATGTACCTCCTGATTTACATACTACATGGTTGTGAGTGCCTTTGGCCTCCAGTTCTTTGATCAGCTGGATCCAAGTCTCACCCCACGCAAGACGGTTCTCGTCAACATAATGCAGGATTTTCACTTTTATCACCCTTATTTGAATTTTGATCAGATTCTGGCATTACGATCAACAATCCCCAACAAGCCCAAAAAATAACACTTATATCCCTTCTTGCTTCAAAAATATCACCATTGGTCCCATATATAATTTGAGATGATAGTAGTACCAGACATATTAGAAACCACGGGACAACACCATTCCCATAACTGTCTCTATTACCAACCCATGATTTCCGGATGGATAAGGTTAAAGCACAAATAAATGATAATAATGAGGGAAAACCTCCCGCGTAAAGTATTGAAATAAACATACTATGGGGTTGTGATAGAGCTCCTTGCCTTTTATAATTAATATTATCAATCATATATTTATGGTATCTGTTAAATTCCGATTCGAAATTAGCCCAACCTCCGCCAATGACTGGGTGCTTCATAGCCAGAAAAAAACCGGCTTTCCATGTATCGATCCTGTCTGTTGTCATTAATTGAGGATTATCAAATGCGGTTATTTGATTTATTTCTCTGTAAACGCTTTCCTGAAATCCGTTTCCCAAAGAATATATCAAAACACTTAAAGAAATAACTACTATAGACAGAAATATGAAAAGAGATTTTAATTTTATCTTCTTTTCTTTTATCGCATAACAAACCAGTATAACAGCCTGAAATCCTGCTGTCAGCCATCCTCCTGACGAAAATGAAAAAAACACTAACATTACACTTGTAAAACATAAAAAATACTTGAATATAATTTTATTTTCATAATACCAAAGTGCATAACAACAAAAAATTGGCATTAATATTAGCGAATAAAGAGCTACCGCATTACCATTGTCCAATGATCCGTTCCATCCTAAAATTTGAAAATCTGGTCTGAACATAACGTCAAAACAAAAGACAAGGTTAACTGTCACTACTACAAGTCCAAAAATCTCTCTCTTTTTTGAGGTATCGATAAGTCGCACGGCGAGATAAAGGCCCGTTAAAAATTCAAGAGGTATAGACGCACCTTTACCCCATGTATAAAAACTGTCAACATAGGGGATATGCGCAAACATTGACCAAAACAAAAAGAGAACAAGAAAACAGATGATCTTTCTGCCTTCTGGCTGCAACTTTATTAAAAGTGGGGTGTTATACCTGATCCTGCCGTAGACAAGACTGATCAACGCAAAAGTCCAGCCTATATAATGGGCTATCGGGCCTAATGCTGTCATGGCAACTCCCAATACATACAACCAGAATGCGAATGTTTCGTACGTTGGAAGCGAGAAACGTTTCTCTGCTTCTGATAGGCTGCTCATTCTTTATCGCCGTCACAAATCAAGTTTTCGATCATTTCGCAAATAGTGTGTTCGATAAGGATATGCATCTCCTGTATCCTTGGCGTTGAAGAAGCAGGCACATCAATAAGCAGATCTGTTATCTTTCCTACTTCACCGCCACCCTCTCCCGTCAGCCCTATCGTAGCAAGACCCATCTCTTTCGCTTTTATTACTGTTTTTAATATATTTTTGCTGTTTCCGCTTGTCGATATCGCCATGAGGACATCGCCATTCCTGCCATGTGCCTCTACCTGTCTGACAAAAATATCTTCGAAAGAGAAGTCATTCCCAATCGCAGTGATAGCGGAAGAGTTACAGCTCAGAGCAATTGCATCAAGCGCTTTTCTTTCTCTCAGAAAACGCCCGGAAAGTTCGGCTGCCATATGCTGAGCATCTGCCGCAGAACCACCGTTGCCGCATAAAAATATCCTTTTTCCCGATCTGAGCCTGTCAGCTATAAGCTGAGCAGCTTCGCATATTGGAACGTGAATGCGATCCAGCCTATCAAGCAAATCTTTATGCTCAGCAATGTTATCTAAAAATATCTTTTTATTTGGCATATCTGATATCCTCACATCATTGAGAATAAATTTTGCAGCATCTTCCAGATTTTCCGCTATGTACGAAGCGCAAACCCCATCCCTGAAGCTGGATCTTCCATATCCGGTCAACACTAATATTGATTTGACACCAATATTTTCTGCAAGCTCTATGTCGCTTTTTTTGTCACCAATGACACAATAAATATTATCAATCAAGAAACCTAACTCAGAACATGCATTATACACCATGCCCGGTTTTGGTTTCCTGCACTCACACTCTTCCTCCGGTGCATGGGGACAGTGATAGAACCTTAATATTTCCACCCCTTCATTCAAAAGCAACAATGAGATCTTGGCATTTACTGAATACATATCCTGATCGTCAAAATATCCACGGCCTATTCCTGATTGATTGGTCAGAACTATAAATTTATATCCCTCACATGCAAGTTTTTTGAGACCTTCTACGACTCCAGGAAGAATTTTTATATCATCAGGGTCATGAAGATAATTCTTCTCCTCTATTAAAGTACCGTCTCGGTCTAAAAATATAAATTTAGAATTACTCCTCATTTTTTCTGCCGATCTTATTTATAATGCAAGTTGTTGAAAAATCTTTTGTAAGCGGAAAAATTACTACTTCACCAGCATGCTCACGCCCGGAAACATCCCCCTTTTTGTAATCTCCGCCTTTGACAATTATGTCTGGATGCAGCAGAGAGAGCAATTTCTCTGGAGTATCTTCTTCAAATATTACAACAAAGTCGACAGCCTCAAGCGCTGAAAGGATTTTGACCCTATCTTCACTGGAGTTGACCGGCCTTTCTCTTCCTTTTAACATTCGTACAGAGTCGTCAGAATTAACAGCAACTACCAAACAGTCACCCATTTGCCTTGCACACGTCAACAGATCAACATGTCCTGAATGCAAAATATCAAAACAGCCATTTGTAAAAATTATTTTCTTACCTTCGTTTCTTAATTTACTGCATATTACTATAGCCTCTTGCCAATTGACTACTTTGTTTACAGACCTTTTCCCGAAATTGTGGCCGGTCTCATAACTATCGGTCATTTTTATTCTTTGAATTCCATTTAAAAGAGTCTTCGCGTTTATTGCATATGTACCTATTTTGCCTATTACTATCTGCGATGCGATATTTGCAACGGGAATAGCATCTTTGAGCGGGATCCCGGCAATAAAAAAAGCCGTGACAACAGCGATCATTGTGTCACCGGCACCTGAAACGTCATATACTTCTGCCTTTGTTGTAACTCTTTCATGGACATATCCAAAATTGTTTATTAAAGTCGCACCTTTTTCCGAACGAGTTACCAGTAAATTTTCTATGCGGTATTTTTCTGCCAATCCAACTCCATATCTGACTATTTCTTCATCTTCATTGTTAATGTCCGTCCCGGTAACGAGTCTAAGCTCTCTCATGTTTGGAGAAATTAAAAAGGCTCCTGAATAATGGGACCAGTCTTTGTTTTTTGGGTCAACAAATACCGGAACATCGTGTTTTTTGCAAAGAGATATCACAGAACGGCACAGATCAGGAGAACAGAACCCCTTGCCATAATCAGAAATAACAACACCGTTTACTCCTTTGGCAATGCATTCTTTGAGTGAGCTCAGCACATTCTCTATTTCTTTTTCATCAAGTGTGATCATTTCTTCCTGATCAATCCTCAGTATCTGCTGGCGTCTGCTTCCCATAACTCTGGTTTTTACTATAGTCCTGCCAGATTTGATCATGTGGGAAGTATCGGCAAAATTCATTGCTGGCAGTCCAAGAAGATCATCGGCATGCCTGTCATAGCCAATTCTTCCTATTGAGGTTACAGAAAGTCCCAACCCCGTAAGGTTTGCTAAAACATTTCCTGCTCCTCCCGGGGCTAGTTTTTCTTCAGAAAATTCCAGTACCGGAACGGGAGCTTCCGGTGATATCCTCTTTGCTTCTCCGTAAACGTACCTGTCCAGCATGTAATCACCTATAACTACAACATGGAAAGAATTAAAACCGCCCGAACAGAGCCTGTTGATATTTTCTTCTGCTGAAAAGTCAGGCTGTCCGGCTGAAAATTGGAATCCTTCAACGCTCATCAAAAAATCACCAGCTTTATCTGCACATTATAATAAAATTCGTTGCTTGCTTTTTGTTGCGCTGTTGTTGCTTTGTCAATTATGATCAATTTTATCGTCTTCCACGTTATGAATGAGATCCACAAAAACATCTAAATGGTTAAAAGAACCATTCTGATTGTTTTTTATCAGTGGATCAAAAATTCTTTCTCTAAATAATTATTAACATAATCTTCTGTTCCTCTTCCAAGATCATGAAACGCCCCTTCATATCCAACCGAACAAAGCTTATTGATGTCAGCTTCTGTATAATATTGATACTTTGCTCGTATTGATTCCGGCATATCTATATATTCAATAACAGGTGGCATATTTAAAGCATTAAAGACTGACCCTGCAAGCTGATTAAATGATTCTGCCTTCCCCGTACCTAAGTTGAACAAACCACTTAAGTCAGGCCTGTTGATAAAAAATCTCATCACGCTGCACAAATCCTTGACATACAGGAAATCCCTTTTTTGCTCTCCGTCTGAGCACTCTTCCCTGTGTGATTTGAAAAGCCGTATCTTTCCATCACGTTTGACCGTGCGATATGCATGGTATATCACACTTGCCATGTCTCCCTTAAAATACTCATTAGGTCCGTATACGTTAAAAAATTTCATACCAACATGTTGTTTAGGCTTGTTAATTTGTTTTTCCACCCACAGGTCGAACATTTGTTTTGAATATCCGTAAGCATTCAAAGGGATAAGCCCCCTTATTTCAGTATTGTCACAGAAGCCCAAAGCACCGTCACCATATGTTGCGGCACTGCTTGCATAAATAAAGGAGATTCCTTCCTTAGAACAATAGTCCCAGAGCCGTCTTGAATAATCAAAGTTATTCCAATACAGGTAATCAAAATTTTTCTCGGTTGTAGACGAACATGCTCCCATATGTATGATATGTGTTACATCTCTCATAGAGGGCAAAATATCCAAAAATCTATCTTTTTGTATGTAGTCACAAAAACTTTTGTTTCTGATGTTTTTCCATTTTTCAGTGGAAGCTATATTATCGACTATTGTTATGTCGCTGTGTCCCAAATCATTCAATGTACGAACTATGCAGCTGCCGATAAAACCTGCTCCGCCTGTAACTACAAATCTCATTTAATACCACCTCTCTCTATAACTTCAATGACGCTTTCAAGTACTGTAGAGGCCTGGATTGTATCAAGACATGGTTTTGGACATCGCCAGTTTCCGCACCCAAGCTGAGGACAGCTGCTGTATATCGACTTGGACAAACTCTTCAAATAATTATCGGAAAGAAGGTTAGGGCCAAAAAGACCAATTATATTTTTCCCAAGTGCCCTCGCAATATGCAGTATACCCGTGTCTCCTGATATAGTTGCATCAGTTTCATTAACTACCTGAACCAGCTCTGATAATGACAATTTACCCGCAAGATTGACCAGATCATCCGACTTTACTGCATCCATAATTTCGCCAGCTCCTCTTATTTCATCCTTACCGTCTCCAACAAGGTACAAAATAAAATTTGCTTCTACGGCCAACTTAATAAATTCCATCCATCTATTGATTGGCCAGCGTTTCTTTTCATAACTTGCGCCTATTGCAAGTATCAATCGTTTTTTTGTTTTACCGTCTTTAAAATAAAGATCCATAATTTTATTGCCTTCAGGAGGGTGAAGATATGCAGGGCATTCGTATATTTTTACACTTTCATCCATGATAGTTTCAAATGAATGTATATTGTGAGCAAAGGGCAACCTTCGCCGCTCAGAATATCTCGAAGGAATTCCGGACAACACTGACAGCAAACTGCTCCTGTCAGTGTTGTGCATATCAATAAGAACATCAAAACCCTGAGATCTGATAAATTTAATTATTTTAATGAATCCAAGGTTTCCATCTTTCTTTCTATCCCAGACTATCACATCATCGACCCACGGCTGAGATACGACTATCTCCCTGTACATCGAATCCACCAGCCACGTTAAGTGCCAGTCAGGGTTTTTTTGTTTTATTATCTTCGCGTTAAAATTTGCTAAAATTACATCTCCCAGGGACGAAAACCGAAGAAACAAAATTTTTACCTCTTTATTCCACATGAGAACCTCCCCCTTGGTTGAAGCCTTCAGCAATTAACCTCTATTTACAATAGTAAATCAGTATAAACAGATTCGTTAGAATCCACCATTCTTTCAAATGAGTGAATATTTAAAACGGGCATTTCAACAGCTCTCCCAGTGGATATAAAATCAAAGATCGCACTTTGCCAGCCTTGTACGTCTCCCGGATCGACCAGATACTTGTTTGATCCTGCCATTTTTAAAACCGTCGGGATATTCGACGCTATCACAGGCAGACCTATCTGGGCAGCCCTTGCAGGCACAAGTCCATACCCTTCGCAGTGTGAGGGGAAAAGGAGACACGATGACCTTGACATTAAGCTGTCTGCCTCTTCAGAGTAACCATGAAAAGTGATTTTGTCACTGAGTCCCAGAACATCAGCACGTTTCTCAAGTTCTTCCTTTTCAGGACCGTCTCCAAGAACATCAAGCGTCCAATTTTCATTCTTTAATTTTCCCAATGCTTCAATGACTGTATCCAGTCCCTTTATCTTCGTAAGGCGTCCGACAAATATAAAGCGGTTTTTACTTCTGTAAGTGCTATCCCATCTGACCGTAGGCTCCGGAAGCGCAACGGGAATGACAGTAAAATTTACTGGCAGACAATCTTTTATGTGATCCTGGACTGTTTCGCTTACTGATATCACAAACCCGGCATGTTTCAGTGGTATCAAACCATAATTCAAGCTGTAGCAGGCATGAGCTGTGTAGATCCACGGGATCTTTGTTTTAGACGAAGTACACCATGCTATCCATGCCGGGACTCTTGAATGAGCGTGTATAAGTTTCCATCCTTCTTGCCTGATCCATGAGGATATTTTCACCGAACATCGCCATGCAGTAATAGGATTTTTTTTATGGACAGGAAGATCGCGATGCAGGACTTTGTCTGAGAGCTGGTTCTGCATCTGCCCACCGTTGGATATGACCATAACATCATGACCTCTCTCTGTCAGCTCGTTAGAGAGATCGATGACGTGACGCTCAACTCCGCCGATATCCAATTCAGGCAATATCTGGATTATCCTCATTAATGCTTCTCCTGTCCGTTTTTTGATTCTGACTATTTGCTTCCAGAGATACTCCCCGAAACGTTCTTGCTTCCGGCAGGAGGAAGATATGGAACCAGCGCCTTAAGCAGTTCCCGGTTCCTGATCTGCCTTGCCAGATTTAGAAGCTCCATCAGCTGTTTGGCCTGCGGCCTTATGGTAAAGGATCTATACAGCTGGTTGATGGCATTCGCCCAGTCCTGAGGATCCCTGGTCACCCTTGCTACTGCCATCAGATGGTTGGCATACTGCTCCTCTGCTTCGTCTTTTGTCATTGCTTTAGTCTTTGCTTTTCCTATGTAATCGGCCTGCAATTCAGTCTGATCAGTATCTGCTGCATACCTTAGATATCTATCTCCTTCCAGTCCGTTCACAAGAAATACAAGTCCAAAAACTGATATCGTACAAATGAAGACACCCAATATCCTGTATATTGATGCATGTCTTACCTCCGACCAGGAATAGCTCTGTGGCAGCAATTCCCTGTTTGCTATTGCAAAAGCCAGGGAAAGCCATACTACGTTCTCGATCCTGTGGAAAGGCCTGCTGAATATTGCGTCAAACAGTACAAGAAAAAGCATCGCACATGCCCATGAGGCTTCGACAGAGAGCATTTTTTTCTGAGACAGGAATTTAATGAATCTCCATATCCACCAGACCGCAACAGATAACAGAAGTATCATTCCAAATATTCCAAACTCCGCAAACCACTGCAGGTACTCATTATGAGCCCAGTACGTGAACTGCCATTCCATCTCAGGGTCTTTTTGAAAAGCCAGCCTCTGCCCCTCAAGGTAATGCCACTTATAATGACCTATGCCAACACCTTTTACGGGGTGTTCCATAAAAATTGCCCAGCTTGTTTTCCATATACCTCGCCTTTTGCCAAAAGTCCTGGTATTCATTACCATATCCATAGTTTTGTTCAAAAGAGCATAAGCACGGCCGAATCCAAAATAACTCATTCCAATGTTAAGTGCAAGCATCAGCAGGACTATTGCAACACCCTGTCCGACACTTTTCAGCATTTGTTTTCTGTCGTTCCGCATAAATATGATCGAAATTATGACAGTTCCTGTGATAAGAGAGAGAAAGCCTGCCCTTGTAGTCGAATTCCACATTCCCCACGAATTAAGGGCAAGCAGTCCAAGATTAATGTATCTGAGTATGGATGTCCGTTCTGTTTTATCGGAGATGTTTTTTGAAAAAACTTCTGAATACGCGGCGTTAAGGTATATACCGTTCATTACAGCCATTGCCATCCAGAGTCCGAACATTTCCTGCTGGCCTGTGTTTCCTATATAGTTGCCTGGTACGTTCATAATGAATGGAAAAAGTCCGTTCATATTTCTGATGAGCAATTCTGCAAAAATAACATTTAAGCCTGCATTAAGGTTCGCGATCCAAAGGAGAGTCCTATGGGCTTTTGCATTTTTAAAGAGGTTGAAGGAGAAAATATAAATAGCTGTCAGGGTTGCGAAGAAGAACCATTCCTTCATGTATGTAGACCATGAAGTGATATTGACCCACATTGACTGGATCGAAATATATCCGAGCATTATCAGCCATAAAAAACCGAAGAGATCTATCCTGAAATCAGTGCGTTCATTTCCGTACAGGGTAAGGGATATCCCCCCGATAACTGAAATTATAGCAACGGGGACCATTGCAAAGGTCCATTTCATGATGTGAAGTGTGTCAAACCAACTGGTGCCGGAAAAGATCAAATTAGGCAATCCGAGCGAGATAAATATCAGGAAATAAAAAATGATGGGATGGACAGCACTCTTAAGCTTCGAATTCTCAGACCGGTTTTTATTTACAGTGCCTCCCGAAAGGTTTGCGGGGGACAATTCAGTCGCTGCTAAAACCTTTGATTTCATTTGCAGATCCCCTTCGATTTAATGAATCTTCAGCGGTTGCCTATGAACAGGGAAAAATATACGTGAGCTGAAATAATGTCCGAACCGAATCAATAATGACCGCTGAGTTTGTTTTCAAACCTCGCATATTCTTTGAAAAATATAAGGTCTACTTTACCGGTTGGGCCGTTCCTGTTCTTTGCCACTATGACTTCAGAGGTGGGGTCTACTGTCTCACCTTCCTGGGCATAGTATGCTTCCCTGTAAAGGAATATGACCATATCAGCGTCCTGTTCTATGGCGCCGCTGTCTCTAAGGTCTGAAAGCTGTGGTTTTTTGCTTCCGCCCCGTTTTTCAACATCCCTTGAAAGCTGTGAAAGCGCCAGGACAGGCACTTTAAATTCCCTCGCTATACCCTTGAGGGCCCTGGATATCTCAGACACTTCCTGCTGTCTGTTTTCAATTTTTCTTGCAACGTTCATAAGCTGGAGATAATCAAGTACTACCAGCCCTTTACCCGACTTATGCTTTGCAAAAAATCTCCTGCATCTGCCTCTTAGGTCAAGTGTGTTAAGTGTTGAGCTGTCGTCGATATAAATAGGGCTTTTTGATAGATTTCCTGCTGCTTTCGAAAGTTCCTGCCACTGTTCGTTCTGGACCTTTCGTGATTCAAACATCTGTCTGAGGTTGACCCTGGATTCAGCGGAAAGCATCCTCTGGGCTATCTGTTCCGCAGACATTTCAAGGCTGAACATCAGAACCGGGATATCTTCCTGAAGGGCGGCGTGCTGCGCTACATTAAGCGCAAAAGCTGTTTTACCCATAGAGGGCCTTGCCGCAAGTATGTAAAGACTGCCTGGCTGCATTCCTCCTGAAAGTTTGTCAAAATCTGTAAAGCCGGACGGCACTCCGGTGATATCCAGTCCTCCGGCCAGTCGCTTCTCAATTTCCCCGATAGCTGAAGATACAACTTCTCTGGCTCCCTTTAATCTTGAAGATCTTCCTGACCTGGCGATTTCAAATACCTTTTGTTCGGCAGTCTCCAGAGCCTCGTCAATTCCGATCTCCTCCGAAAAACCCATCCGTGATATGTCGGTCCCGACCGTTATGAGTCCTCTATGTACAGATTTATCCCTTACGATCCCTACGTGGTACTCAATATTGGCTGTTGTAGTCACCGCGTCCATAAGCTCTGCTACAAAGGGGAGTCCTCCCATACGGTCTTCCACACCGCGTTTTTTTATCTCTTCTCTGAAAGTCAGGGAGTCTACCGCATTGTCCTGCTCCGCCATGGAAGCAATTATCTCAAATGCAGTCTTGTGCCTTGGATCATAGAAATCTTCGGCTCGCAGACCTTCAATTACGATAAGCAGGGAATCCCTGTCAAGGAGACATGAACCGAGCACAGAGCGCTCGGCTTCAAGATTGAAAGGAGGTATCCTGTCGAATTCCCTGTTGGTGCTCAATTTATTCTGACTCCACTTTAAGGATCATTTCTGCTTCAACGCCAGTGTATAGTTTTGCTTTAAACTGGTATTCACCGGTCTTTTTGACTGTTTCCTCTATTTTCAAATCTTTTTTGTCTACGGGAATAGAGAACTGGGTGATCAGAGCTTCCGCGATCTGGGCTGTCGTTACGCTTCCAAACAGCTTGCCGCCCTCGCCCGTATTGACCTTTACCCTGACTACTTTACCACCAAGTTTTTTTCTGGCTTCCTCAGCAATTTTTAATTTTTTATCATCTTTTATCTTCTGAGTCTTCTGCATCTGCTGAAGCTCGCGTACTTTTCCCTCTGTGGCTTCTTCAGCAAGTCCTCTTGCGATGAGGAAATTACGGCCGTAGCCGTCAGCGACTTCAAGAAGGTCACCTTTTTTCCCGATTTTATTAACATCCTGTTTAAGAATCACTTTCATTCTTTTTCCCCCTTATCCTAGTACGCAAATCGTACCAGATATCAAAGATTCCAACCATAGACAAAATATACGATACAGGAGAGAAAAGTATGCAGAACAGAGAAAATGTTACCTTTAACGCCTTCGCTATTCTCCTGGATGACATATAGTACCAACATAGCGACAGACCTTCAAGCATGAATATAGCTCTGAGAACTTCCATGAGGTTGGCAGATACTACCGTATATACTCTCTCATCCGGGAAAGTCTTGCCTGCAAGATCCATTATCACCGCTGCAGCTAATGCCCAAAAAAGGTTTTTAGGAAAACGCCATGTTTCAAATTTGGGCAAGCTCGGTAAAGGTTCTCCGCCTGATCTCCTGACAAGGTATGAAACTGTCCAGTAAGTCGCAAATGTGTCTATAGCAGAGAAAAAAATGATCATGGAAGGCATCAGGAGTGATACAGTCTCTACCATAGCCAGTGAATAATTTTTAATTATTTCATCTGAGGCCCCTATGCCGCCGGACGAAAGTTTGCTTGCCAGCGAAGATACTATCTCCATCGCTGTTTCAGGCGACATTGCAAATGGGTTCATCCCCGAAATACCTGTAAAGGTGACCAGCAGGATTATCTTGGCTATAATTGAGACTGTAACAGAGAGAAGGATGAAATCGATGCCTTTTTCAGTCCTGCCGGAAATATAGCCAAAGACTACCCCTAAAATACCAAACTCAATGGCATACATAAAAGCAGAAAGACTTCCAAACAGCATAAAGACAAATACAGAACCGAATAGGACGCCTAATAGCGATTCACGAAATCCCTGCCTTATTTCAAGTACCATAAGCGGAGCCGGAGCTATAAGGATCAGGAAGGGAGATGCGAGAGCAACGTACATTCCACCCGAGAACATAACTATGCTCAAAAGTATCCATGACAACCATTCAAAAATAATTTTCGATTTCACTTTCAGACCCCCACAAAGACAATAAAAAAGAGAGAGCCCTGCGGCCCTCTCCCAATTATACAGCACAGACTTAATTTTTAATCTGATGTAAAAGGCAAAAGCGCAATTATTCTTGCCCTCTTTATAGCCCTTGTGAGCTGGCGCTGGTGCTTGGCACAAGTCCCGGTAACTCTTCTTGGCACTATCTTGCCGCGTTCTGTAATATATTTTTTAAGTTTTTCCACTTCTTTGTAATCTACGTGATCGATTTTATCTACACAGAAATGACATACCTTCGGCCGGCGCTTACGGCGTTTACGGTTAAAATTCGAACTGTTTTCCATCAAAGACTCAACCCCTTCCTAGAATGGTATCTGTACATCTCCAGGTCCCTCAGTTCCGCCCATTTCAGAGAAATCAAGTGGAAATTCGTCTTCAAATCCCTCTTCTTCCCTTAGGCTTCCCATGTCACCGCCAGAGACCGCATCGGAATGCATCCTGACGCTTCCTGGATTCTGTTCAGCGTGAGAAGTGGATCCTGAAGGTCCTTCATCTTCCCTGCGGCCTGAACCAAGGAGAACTATATTCTCTGCGACTACTTCCGTCACCCATCGATGCTGTCCTGTCTTTGGGTCGTCAAAATCACGGACACTTATACGCCCCTCAACTAAAACAGGACGCCCTTTTTTAAGATAGCGTTCGCAGATATCTGCCGTAAAGCCCCATGCAGAAACATTTACGAAGTCAGTGTGGCTCTGCAGTTCTCCTGTCGCCTTGTTTTTCCACTGGCGGCCGATCGCCACAGTTATCCTTGCTACCTTTTGCTTATTCGGAGTAAACCTCACATCCGGATCTTTCGCCAGGTTACCCATAATGATAACCCTGTTGTATCCGCGAGCCATGACGTTTACTTCTCCTCCAGGTTAACGACCATCTGACGTATTACCTGGGGTTTAAGGCTAAGGAGACGTTCCATTTCCTTTACCTGTGCGGGGTCGAGCTTGAACGTATACAGAACGTAAAAACCCTCGAGCTGTTTTTCAATGTGGTAGGCAAAACGCTTTTTGCCCCAAAGATCCACCTTTTCCAACTCTGCTCCCAAACCGCGCACGACCTCGGCAATTTCTTCTGATACCATTTTATGGTCCTCAAGATCTGCCTGAAGAATCACAACCATTTCGTAAGATCGCACGTACTTCACCTCCTCCCTTTGGACTCTGGTCTCTTCTCAAGGAAGAGACAGGGACATACAATCAAGTACTATAGCACCGAAGTTAGCCTAGTGCAAGACATCGTTTGAAGTTATTTCTATCTTATAGATAACCTCACCTGATAGGACCAGATTAAACTGTTCCCTCGCAAGTCTGGCAATGCCCTCCGGGGTACTGTAGTATTCAATTTTCTGTTTAAGCTCCTGTGATTTTCTTTCTTCAGCAACAAGCTCTTCCATTCTTTTATCCAGTGTACCAGAAAGGACATCTATCCTTTCAAGTTCCTTGAAAAAAGAGGTAAGGAGAACTGCTATTAGAAATGTCACTGCCGCGGTAAATATGATCCACCGCAGTCTGGGAGCTTTCATGATCTGCCAGCTAATAAATTTCCAGCTCGCGTGCTACATCTTTTCAGGAGCAGAAACTCCCAGCAGTCCGAGCACATTTTTAAGTGTTATCTTTGCTGCTTCCATAAGCAGGATACGTGTTTTCATAACAGGTTCGTCCACGCCAAGTATGCGCTGGCTGTTATAAAAAGAATGGAATGCTTCTGCAAGCTCCGTGGCATAATATGCGATCCTGTGCGGCGCAAACTCGTCAGCTGACTTTGCCACTTCCTCAGGAAGTCTTGATATGGCCTTCGCAAGATTTATCTCCGACTGGTCCGTTATCAGCGAAACATCAAATTCTTCGACTCCAGGCAGTGTTACCCCTCTCTCCTCAAGTTCACGATATATGCTGCATATTCTTGCATGAGCATACTGAACATAGAAAACAGGGTTTTCAGAAGTCGCCTTTTTCGCCAGCTCAAGATCAAAATCAAGGGTACTGTCACAGCGGCGCATCACGAAGAAAAACCTGGTAGCATCGACTCCTACCTCATCCATTATTTCCCTTAGTGTAATTATCGTTCCGGCGCGTTTTGACATCTGGACCGGTTTGCCATCCCTGAGAAGGTTCACCATCTGTATCAGAAGCACATCAACAGCTTCGTCAGGATGGCCGAAAGCCTTATTGACCGACTTGAGTCTCGGCACATAACCGTGATGGTCTGCTCCCCAGACATAGATCAGTTTTTCAAAATTTCTGTCATACTTGTTTTTCAGGTAGGCCACATCAGATGTAAAGTAGGTCGGTACTCCGTTTGTCCTTATGAGGACCCTGTCTTTATCATCCCCGAAAAGAGTGGATCTGAACCAGAGGGCCCCGTCTTCCTCGTATGCAAAATCCCTCTTCTTAAGTTCTTCCATAGCCGGTTCGACCTGCCCGTTGTCATAAAGTGATTTTTCTGAGAACCAGACGTCAAAGGTCACACCAAACTCTTCCAAATCCTTGCGGATCATCTCAGTAACTATTTTGCCAGTCTCTACAGAAAAAAATTCAACGGTCTCTTCCAGTGGTTTTTTCGTCAATTCGTCGCCATACTTATCAACGAATGACTCGGCTATGTCCGTCATATATTCACCATGATAACCGTCTTCAGGCATGGGTGCTTCGTTCCCTCTTCCGAGGGCTTCAAAGTAGCGGGACTGGGCTGATTTGCCCAGAAGCTCCATCTGCAGCCCGGCATCATTTATGTAGTATTCACGTTCAACATCCCATCCGGCAAAATCAAGTATCGAAGCTGTTATGTCACCCACTGCGGCACCACGGCCATGTCCCATGTGCAAAGGGCCTGTCGGGTTGGCGCTTACAAATTCGACCTGGACCCTTCGACCTTTGCCTGAGTTAACCCTTCCATAATTTTCATTTTGGTCTATCGTGCTTTTTACCGCCTCAGTAATCCAGTTTGAAGCAAGCGTAAAGTTGATAAAGCCGGGTCCTGCAATCTCCGCATTTTCAACGATCTCTCCGATCGGCAACTTATCGATTAATTTTTCTGCAATTTCTCTGGGTTTCATGCCAAAAGGCTTCGCGAGCTGCATCGCTATATTGGTCGCCCAGTCACCATGTCCGGCCTGTCTTGGGCGTTCAAGGCGCACCACAAAACCTTCAGGTAATTCCTGATCAACGTCCCTTGCAATATTTTCCACTGCTCTCTCAAGTAACTGTTTAAGTTCTTCCGTCATGTTCTGCAAAGTCAAACACTCCTTAAAAATAAAAGACTTTATTTCCTGAAAGGAAGATCAAGGACAGGCCACCTCATACAGGCCGCAAGTTCTTCCTTTAAAATTGCTGCAAGACGGTCATCTACAATCACGCTTTTTACCGTCCAAGTGCTGTCCGCTATCAGCTGGGCTTTTTTGGGCCAGTGTGTGATCGATTCCTTGAGGATCGCTTTTGTTCCTTCTCCAAGTTTTTTAAGCGGAGGAGACTGGATCATTTTATACCCAGAAGGCATGCTCATTCTTATTTTCTGATCAATTATGAAGGGAAAACGCAAAGTATAGCTGCTTTCTTTTCCGATCATCTCCCCGACTCTTGATGGAACTCCTCCCGGAAGTCGAAGCAGGAGATTGTTTCCCAACATTATTCCCGGAACGCACTTTACTTTGAATTCAAGTTTGTAACCAGTCTTGGTAGGTTTTACTGGAAGCGGATCGAGAACCATGCCAGGGATGGCGAAGTTGACCCTTTTTCTTAGAAAATCACTAAGTCCGTTCTGTGAAGGCAGATAGCCATCAGACATCAGCTGTGCCCAGCCTCCGCTGACAGATATCACCAGTATTCCCTCCGCAAATCCTGTCTCTTTGAGGTCAAGCTTCCATAAAAACTCAAGTTTATGGTCAGCAGGGCTGCCTGAGCTTACAGCCTTTTTTTCAAAATCTCCGTCTTTCAGTCGGTAAAGAAGCGCTCCGGTCACAGACGGCGCAGTGACCCCATAAGCAGATGTCTGACCAGCCTGATAAAATTCAGTTTTGCCTCCGTTTGGAGACAGCTCAAGGACAGGGGCTGTCCAAAGGCTTGTAGAACCTGGACTCTCTTTGTCCAGTTCCATTGACACCTGCCACCATATCTTTGTCTCCCATCCAAGAGATATTAGCCATTTATTAAGAATCAAGGTCTGTTCCCATGGAGTCCAGGGGCCCTCTTCAGGAATATTTTCAGGAGATCTGACCCAGTTGCGGGGGTATCCTGAGAGTTTTTTGGAGGGTTGGGCTATCCATTCCATGAGCTTCATACCTGTCTTTGTTTTGTCTCCTGAAGATATTGACCGGGGGAGCCCAATAGACGGAAAAGTGTGCACAAATTCACTCATAACAGAAAGGCTCTGGTTGATACCCTTCCTTGAGCTAAAAGACAGGCTCGGCCTCTTGTAAACGACAAAACCTTCTCCATTCCACTTTTCCTGATTCATGACTGTCCATTTGAATTTCTGCTGCCCTGACGATTTTGTAACCACAGGATCTTTGACATCCCTTCCGTGCCAGTAAAGCTCCTTTCCCTCGGGGAGCTCGACCGTGACGTTCTGTTCCCATATTGGAAGGGGCCCTGCCATATCTATAGTTTCATCTACACCATAACGTTTTTCATGTTTTGTTCTGACAATGAGCACAACAATTCTTCCCACCGCTTCATCAGTTGTGGTGATCTTTTTTACCAATGCTCCACCGTTAAGTGTTTCTTCTGAAATCGATAGCTCGCCCTCTTTCATGGAAGTCATTGGGTTGTACCAGGCGGCTTCCAATATATCAACGGAACTGTTTGCCGGAATAGGTATCTTTATATCTTTGAGTTGGTCCGGGATGCTCTCTCCGGTCAGAACAACATAATGGAGGGTGTCTTCCATCGTTCCGTCATTCAGCATCCTGAAATCATTGTTCTTAAGCCAGACTACTGAGGTGGCCCCGGTGAATCCCTCTATCGAAGGAGCTTCCTTGTTGAGTCTCCTGACTTCTTCAGAGGTGTTCCAGGCTTCTGCCTCAGCAGGCAGAACTAAAAACGCTGATAGCAGTGTCATAAATATTGCAGTAAAGCTAAAAAAACGTCTCATCAGATACCTCCCTGTCATCTGCCGCAGCATTGCTTGTATTTTTTACCGCTCCCGCATGGGCAGGGATCATTGCGTCCAACCTTGTTGACGTGCACTATCGGCTGTGTTTTTTGCGCTGTTGCCAATGTTCCCGGGTTTTCCATATCTTCGCTGTATCCAAACGTATCGGGTATCTCAAGTGCATCCCGGCTCTCGATCCAATTTGTCCTGCTCTTTTCTTTTTCTTTGTTTACAACCGATACCTTAAGAGCAAACTCGGTGATACCCTCCCTGATCTGAACCAGCATCGTCTGGAAAAGGCTGAAAGACTCAAACTGATACTCGAGCAACGGGTCCTTTTGACCTATGGCCCTGAGCCCTATACCCCTTCTGAGTTCATCCATCGCCAGCAGGTGTTCTTTCCAGTTCGTATCAAGTACCTCAAGAAAAATATAGCGGAAGATCTGCTCTGAAACTTCAGACCCAAGGTCTTCCGTTTTCTGACTGAAGCGTGATCTTATATCTTCGAGGATGTCCGGCTTTGCCTGCTCAAGATCTTCCTTTGTCTCAACATTTTCAATGTGCTTCGACATGCCCGGCCAGAAGAGTGCGTTCAGTTTCACGCTTACTGACTGTATATCCGGTTCTGCATTGTCATTATCTCCAAAGACTTTATCTAAAAGGGACTGTGCAGTATCTTCCAGAACACCAAGCATTCTGGAAGTGATATCTTTATCACTCAGTATCTCGCTTCTTTCCTTGTACAGGGCTTCACGCTGCTGGTTCATTACGTTATCGTATGCAAGGAGCTGCTTTCTTATATCAAAGTGCATCTCTTCAACTTTTTTCTGGGCGTTCTCAATAGCCCTGGAAAGAAGTGTGTGCTCAATGCACTCTCCCTCTTCCATTCCGAGCTTTTCCATAATTCCCTGAACCCTGTCTCCCCCAAAGAGGCGGATAAGGTCATCTTCAAGTGCGATATAAAAACGGCTCTCACCCGGGTCTCCCTGTCTTCCGGAGCGGCCTCTGAGCTGATTGTCTATACGTCTGGATTCATGCCGTTCGGTACCGATTATTCGGAGCCCCCCGGCTTTGATGACCGCTTCATGTTCCTCTGTGCAAAGTTTTTTGTATTCTTCCAGGACGTTTTTGTACTCCTCATCGTTGTCCTTGATACTCAGACCCTTTTTTTGCATCTCCTCACGGGCCATGAATTCAGCGTTGCCTCCGAGAACTATGTCTGTCCCACGGCCTGCCATATTTGTCGCAACAGTAACTGCCTTGAGGCGACCGGCCTGGGCAACGATAGAAGCTTCTTTATCATGAACTTTGGCATTGAGGACACTATGGGGTATCTTCCTCGCACGCAGCAGTCTGCTGACCTTCTCTGAGTTTTCGATAGAGGTCGTGCCGACCAGGACAGGCTGCCCCTTTTCGTATGCTTCAG
The DNA here is from genome assembly GCA_963682045.1 of Synergistaceae bacterium. Classification (GTDB taxonomy): domain Bacteria; phylum Synergistota; class Synergistia; order Synergistales; family Synergistaceae; genus Caenicola. The sequence goes on along the minus strand of OY821326.1, from coordinate 1,958,264 downwards.
ATACCTCGTCGGCTGCAGCGTTATACTTCTCAGGCACTGTCCTGTATATGGCATCGTGATGATCCTGCCTTACCATTGGCATATGTGTCGGCACAAGTATAACTTCCAGGCCGTATATCTCCTTGAACTCTTCCGCTTCTGTGAGTGCGGTACCTGTCATGCCTGCAAGTTTTTCGTACATCCTGAAATAGTTCTGGAGTGTGATCGTAGCAAGAGTCTGATTCTCCCTGCCGACTTTCACACGTTCTTTGGCTTCAATGGCCTGGTGAAGGCCGTCTGAATACCTGCGGCCAAACATAAGTCTGCCTGTGAATTCGTCAACAATAACTATTTCACCGTCTTTGACGACATAATGGACGTCCCTCTGGAAAAGATGGTGTGCTTTAAGCGACTGAACTATTTTGTGTGAGAGCGAAGAGTTGGCAAAATCAGTAAAAAGGTTGGGTAGTTTCATTAATCTTTCTGCTTTTGTTATTCCGGTTTCAGTCAAAGCAAGATTGCGTTCTTTTTCTTCTACCTCGAAGTCAGTGCCCTTTATAAGCTCCCTGGCCACACTGTCAGCTATCCTGTAGGGCTCGGTATCATCTTCAGACGGTCCTGAAATTATCAGCGGCGTTCTTGCCTCATCTATAAGTATGGAGTCGACTTCGTCTACTATGCAGTAGAAATGACCTTTTTGTACCTGCTGATTTTTTTGTATTGCCATGTTGTCCCTTAGATAATCAAACCCGAACTCACTGTTGGTACCATAGGTTATATCCTTGCGATAGGCTATGAAACGGTCTTCCTGATCCATGAAAGGAGAGATCACACCGACAGAGAGTCCCATTCCTCTGTAAACAGGTCCCATCCATTCAGCGTCGCGTGCTGCGAGGTAGTCGTTGACAGTGATAACGTGGACCCCCCGGCCAGCTATTGCATTTAAAGCTACTGCCAGAGTGGCGACAAGAGTTTTTCCCTCTCCTGTCTTCATTTCGGCTATTTTACCCTCGTGAAGTGCCATTCCACCCATAAGCTGTTCTTTAAAATGGCGAAGTCCAAGTGTACGTACTGAGACTTCCCTAACTCTTGCAAATACCTCGGGAAGCATGTCGTCAAGCATTTCTCCATTTTCAAGGCGTGCTTTAAAAAATAATGCAGACTGGGCAAGTTCTTCATCTGTAAGATCTTTTAACTGTGGTTCGAAGGAATCTATTATCGAAGCTTTTTCCTCATAACGGGCAATCGCTCTGTCATTAGGATCTAATCCCAGTGCCTTTATGACACCGCTAAACAGTCCCATTAAAACTCCACCTCTCAAAAACATAAAACAATTCTTTTGTGATGATATTTCTTCCCATCGGCTGATTATATCCTTTTATGCATAGAGCAGTCAAAGCAATATGACCTATACTTATAAGATCAAAAAACTGAGCCGGCGTTACATGCCGCGCCGGCTCGATCAATTATTGCTCAGGTTTCTTTGTATTCAGTTTTTCTTGAGCATCATCAACGCAAAGACCTTAGCTTCGTTGATCATGTGGTCTATCTCTGCGTACTCGTTTGGCATGTGCGCCACATCGGCTTCCTGGCACCATACTACCGCTGGGATATCTTCATCTCTGAAATATTTGGCACAAGTACCTCCGCCTACTCCGCCAACATGCGGCTCAAGACCGTAAACGCACCTTATCGCTTCTCTTAGGATCTCTACCACAGGAGAGCCAGAAGGTGTCGGAGATGGGGCCTGCTCTCTCTGTAAAAAATCGTAAGTGATTTTTACATTTCTTCTATCCTGGATTTTCCTGATCTCTGCGTCGACAACTTTCAGGACTTCTTCCAGAGGAATATTCGGCAATACCCTGCAGTCAAAACAGAAAACATCCCGTCCGGGCACCGTATTCACATTTGGGACGTTTGCATTACGCCTCGTGGGTTCAAAAGTAGAACCTGCCGGGTCAAAAATATCGTCTTTATCGGGAAAAGCGTTGTGGAGCGCTATATCGAGCGAGCATGAAAATTCGTTGGCAGCCCGGCATGCGTTGCTGCCAAGCTGCGGTCTGCTTGCATGCACCTGTTTCCCCACCACAGTAAACTCTATCCAGCAAATACTCTTTTCAGCTATTTCTATGAAATCGCCTTCTTCATTGCCTCCGTCAGGAACTATTACTAGGTCATCAGGACTGAAAAGACCCTGCCTGATAAGATACTGTATCCCGTGAGTACTGCCGACCTCTTCGTCTGCCACGAAGCAAAGACATACATCATGTTCAGGCTGCAGATCATTTTCTCTCAAAGCGACCGCGGCAAAAAGTGACGAGACAAGTTCCTGGCAGTTATCGTTCGATCCCCGTCCATAAACTCTGCGATCTTTAACTACCGCCTTGAAGGGATCTGTCTCCCAGTGCTTCCTGTCTCCTTCAGGGACCACATCCATATGTGAAACTATCCAGAGACGTTTTGAGGTTTTTCCCGGTATCCTCACGATCAAATTTGGTCTTACGCCCTCTTCAGCTTGGGGGTCTTGAGAGTTATATATTTCAGGTTTACCAAATCCCATTTCTTCAAGTTTTTCTGAGATGAATCTGGCTTTTCTGTATTCTCCATTACCACCGCCAAGAGGACTTATCGCCGGTATCTCCACGAGATCCGACAAAAGAGAGACCATCTGCGGCTCAAGTTTTTCTATGGTTTTAAAAAGTTCGTCCTTCAAAATACATTCCTCCTCTATCCGGAAAACGTTTTTGAATAAATGCATATTTCCTCTCTCCGTCAATACAAATCAAAAAAGTTAGTTCAATCAAGCAGGTCAATACATTTCACAAGATAGTCCCCGCCAGACCATATAGTAAGAGCCATAGCGATCCACATTACTATCAGGCCGCCAGGAATGTTAAAGATAAGCAGGATAATACCTATGATCTGGCTCACTGTTTTGAGTTTGCCTCCTTTGGAAGCCGCAATGACTACCCCTTCAGAGGCTGCTATCATCCTGAGCCCGGTAACGATAAACTCTCTTGCTATAATAACTACTACCATCCATGCAGGAACTCTGTGCAGATCCACAAGCGCTACCAGCACAGCGACCACCATGATCTTGTCCGCGAGAGGATCTATAAACTTTCCAAGGTTTGTAACGATGCCTCTCTTCCTTGCGATATATCCGTCAGCGGCATCTGTGAGTGATGCGAGTATAAACACAAACCCGGCAAGAAGGTCGCCAATATTGACTCCCTCAATAAAACCAAACTGGGTACGCAATGTAAGAAATACCATCACCACCGGCACAAGAAAAACTCGTGATATGCTGAGTAGATTAGGCAGATTCATTGCAGAAGGTATTTTCATGGTTTCCTCCGCTGTGGAAATATTGTGTTTTCTGTTCATGCAGTTACATTTTATACTACAACAACTGCTTTTAATAGCATTGATAAACTAATATTTTGAAAACTGATTAAGATACATAAATAATGATTTTAGTAATAAATTTAATCTTATGATAAAAAATACATCAAAAATAAAAACAACAAAATTCCCGCTGCACCGTAACAGCAGCGGGGACTATCATAGCAGCCAATTTCTAATATTAATAAGGTCATCCTCCCAGGTAGGCATCTATTACGCGTCTGTCTTTCAGCAGATCTATGCCCTTGCCCTCAAGGGTGATCGCACCGACTTCCAGAACATATGCATAATCTGCGACTTTCAAGGCTCCAAAGGCATTCTGTTCAACAAGAAGTATCGTTTTGCCCTCTTTGTTGATCTCCCTGATGATCTCAAATACTTCTTGAACTAATAGTGGAGCCAGTCCAAGTGAGGGTTCGTCCATCATTATCAGCTGGGGGTCGCTCATCAGAGCCCTTGCAAGCGCGAGCATCTGCTGTTCCCCTCCTGAAAGTGTTCCGCCCTTCTGCCAAACCCTTTCTTTAAGTCTGGGAAATAGCTTGAATGCTCTTTCTATCGACTCTTCGAGTCCTGACTTGTCTTTGCGGGAATATCCGCCTAGCTTGAGATTTTCAAGAACTGTAAGCTGTGGGAAGATCCGGCGGCCTTCGGGACATAATGCAACACCGGACATCAGTATCTCTTCCGGCAGGAGTCCAAAGATGTTTTTGCCTTTCCATAAGATGCTTCCTGTTTTGTTCTTGACCAGCCCCGCAACAGACCTCAGCGTGCTGCTTTTTCCGGCGCCGTTTGCTCCGATCAGTGTAACGATTTTGCCGATGGGGACTTCAAGCGATATACCGCGGATAGCATGGATGCCTCCGTAACGGACGTTAAGGTTTTCAATTTTCAGCACAGGCGACGGCCTCCTTTCCAAGATATGCCTCGATCACTTTGCAGTTTGACCGGATTTCAGCAGGAGTTCCTTCGGCAATAAGCTGGCCGTAGTCAAGTACCCTTATCCATTCAGATACTCCCATAACGACCTTCATGTCATGTTCTATCAGGAAGATGGTCAGGTTGAATTTATCCCTTATCTGCCTTATAAAATTCATCAGTTCCTGGCTTTCCTGTGGATTCATGCCTGCCGCAGGCTCGTCAAGCAGGAGAAGTTTGGGTTCCGTTGCCAGCGCTCTTGCGATCTCAAGTCTTCTTTGGGCCCCATATGGCAGTCCTGTGGCTATTTCTTTAAAGAGATGGCCCAGGCCGACTGCATTGAGCAGTCCCATCGACTTTTCCCTTATCTTGCGTTCTTCCCTGAGAAAACCAGGAAGCATAAGGGGAGCTGTCCACCAGGGTGATTTCTGACGTACCCAACAGGCAGTCATTACATTCTGCAGAACTGTGCCCCCAGCAAAAAGCCTGATATTCTGGAACGTCCTTGCTATTCCGGCCTTACAGACATCATGAGGCTTCATGCCTGTAATGTCATCATCCATGAATATGATTTTTCCCTCCGTGGGATTGTAAAAGCCGGTTATTATATTGAAACAGGTAGTCTTGCCCGCTCCGTTGGGGCCTATCAGACTTGAGATGCTTCCCTCTTCGATCTCTATGTTGAAGTCACCGACAGCAGTCAGTCCGCCGAATTTTATCGTCACATTTTCTGTCCTGAGAACGGATCTGCCCATCTAGTCGTCCTCCTTTTTGCTGCCAAATCGTCTGGTAACGCTGTCCCAGCTGAATTCATACCCCCCGATTATCCCTTCCCTGCGGTATAGGATAATTAAGAGGAGTACGAGTGAGAATATTACCATCCTCATTCCTGGAATACCTACAAGTACGAAAGATCCGATCTCTATCGTGTCTTCCACAAACCTCAGCCATTCAAGAAGTACTGTTATTACGACCGCCCCTACCATTGAGCCCGTGATCGAACCCAGTCCTCCTGCGACAACTATCATTAGGATATTGAATGTCAGCTGGAAGTTGAACATCTTGGGGTCAATAGTAGTTATAAGGCTCCCCATCAGTGCTCCTCCGACTCCTGCAAAAAAAGCGCCTACAGCAAAAGAAATTGCCCTGCATTTGAAGGTGTTTATTCCCATCGCTTTTGCAGCCACTTCATCGTCACGTATTGCTTTCAGACAGTTTCCGAAATTGCTTGAAAGCAGTCTGACGATCACAAAAAAAGTCAGGATACACCAGAAATAATTCCAGCCAAGGTTGGCGTAGGGAGGTATCCCTTTTAGCCCCAGTGCTCCGTTTGTGACCGGCGTGATATTCGTAAAGACGACCCTGATTATTTCAGCAAATCCAAGAGTAGCGATTCCAAGATAGTCTCCGCCAAGGCGAAGCACCGGAAGTGCGATCAGAAGGCCAAGAAGTGCAGCGATAAGTCCGCCTGCAAGGACAGAGATGAAAAACGGAGCTTCAAGGACTGAGAAGGGCCAGATTATTGGCTCCAGGATATACATCATCTCCTTCTGTGCAGCAGGAAGGATGAGGATGGCGCTGACATAGGCACCTATGGCCATAAAACCTGCATGCCCCAGCGAGAACATACCCGTAAAACCGTATATAAGGTTCAGGCTGAGTGCGAGGATCGCGTTCACTGCGATGAGGTTAAGGACCTGGATCTTGTATCCGTCCAGATTTCCATTGGCCCACCAGAGGAAAAGCACAAGCAGAAGTGTCAGCAGAAGGTTAAGAATGATTTTTGTTTTTTTCTCCATCATATCTTGTCCTCCAGTTTCTCTCCCATGAGCCCCGTGGGTTTAACAAAAAGTATCATTATCAGCAGCACAAATGCAAAAGCATCCCTGTAACCGGAAAGCTCCGGGAAGAAGGCAATTATCATTATCTCTATGAAACCGAGCAGAAGTCCGCCTATCATTGCTCCCTGAACAGAGCCTATCCCACCCAGTACTGCCGCTATAAATGCTTTGAATCCCGGGAATACCCCCATAAAAGGATGTATCTGCGGATACCTGAGCGCCCACATTATGCCTGCAGCAGCAGCAAGGGCTGAACCAATGGCGAATGTGAGAGCTATTATCCTGTCTACTCTCACACCCATGAGACGTGTGGTCTCTATGTCTTTTGATATCGCCCGCATGGCTAAACCGGGAGGAGTCCTGTAAAGTACCCAGAGAAGTCCTGCGACAAGAAGAAAAGAACTTACAGGAACGAATATTGCAAGAGGAAGGATCCTTATATTGCCAAACTGCATGACAGTTACAAGCATTTCAAGCCTGGGCATCGGTTTCGGGACTCCCGTAAAGAGGACCAGGCATATATTTTCAATAAAAAATGATACTCCTATTGCACTTATGAGTGCCGATATCCTCGGAGCATCTCTTAAGGGCCGGTAGGCGATCCGGTCTACCATAACACCGAAAAGTGCAGTACCTGCTATTGACAGGATAACCGCCGCAACCCAAGGAAGATTAAGGAGGGTGATCGCAAAAAAAACAAAATAGGCACTTATCATAAAGATGTCGCCATGGGCAAAATTGATCAGTCTGAGAATACCGTAAACCATCGTATAGCCTATGGCGATAAGGCCATACAGACTTCCCAGCGTCAACGCGTTGAATGAGTGCTGAATAAACATATCCAAAGTCATAACTATTCTCCCCGCTCTCGAAAAAGGGGAGGGATATACCCTCCCCCCATTTTAGGAGCTTAAGTCGTTAAAATTTATTTTGGTTCTACTACGGTAAGGAATATTCTCTTCCCGTTTTTGATCTGCATTATACCAACAGATTTCTCTGCATCATGGGAAGCGTTGATCGTAGTGTTTCCGGTGACTCCCGGGAAGTTCTTTGTAGCTGCGATCGCTGCTGTTATCTTTTCGGGGTCATCGCTTTTCGCGCGTTTGATGGCGTCAAGGATAAGCATGTAGCTGTCATAACCGCAAGCTGTGAGTGCGTTAGGGTCTTTACCCGGGAAAGCCTTCTTCCAGTTTTCCGTGAATTTCTTGGCTATTGGGCTCATTTTTGGCATTTCAGGAGCATAAGCGAATGTAGTGTAGCTGAAACCTTCGACAGATTCTCCGCCTATCTTGACAATTTCAGGGTTGTCCATGGCATCGCCGCCAAGGATCTTGAACTTAGCGCCAAGTTCTCTTGCCTGACGCATGATGATCGCGCCTTCAGCAAAGTTGGCAGGGATGTAAAGGACATCGGGCTTCTTGCTGATGATCTCTGTCAGCTGGGCTGTAAAATCCTGGTCACCCTTCTGGTAGTTGAGTTTTGAAACTATTTTCCCGCCGTTTTTAGTAAAACTGCGCTCAAAGAATGAAGCAAGACCTACGCTGTAGTCCTCTGTGACTTCGATAAGGCAGGCCGCAGTCTTGGCTTTCAGCTCTTGCTTAGCGAAGGCGGCAGCACCTGCTCCCTGGAATGGATCGATGAAGCAAACGCGAAAAACATACTTTTTGCCCTGGGTAACGAGCGGGTTGGTGCACGAAGTACCTACCATCGGGATACGCGCCTTCTCAGCAACTTCTCCGCCGGCCATGGCAAGAGAAGAGCCATATGTGCCTATTATGGCGTTGACTTTCTCTTTATCGACAAGTCTCTTGACTGCATTTGCTGCTTCAACTTTATCGCTCTTGTTGTCAACAAATATTATCTCAACTTTTTTGCCCAATACAGTCGGGGCTTCCTTATGAGCCAGTTTCACACCATCAAGCTCAAGCTGTCCGCCGATGGCGTTTCCTCCTGTTACAGGGAGGTAAACTCCAATTTTCACCGTATCCGCTGCCATAGCCATTCCGGCCATGACAAGTACGACACAAAAAGCCACTAAAATTTTCTTTGTTAACTTCACTGCAAAACACCCTCTTCTCAACTGGATTTTTAGATTACATAAACCGTAAAAATTGTGCTTATACGCCGACAATTATAACTCATTCACTGCTCTTTTTCATCATTATCCCCTCACCTTTATGCCGGGGAATTTCTCCCTCAGCTTCTCAGCATCTGCTGCAGGAAACGCACAGTAGCTGGGATCAAGACAGTTAACGGGTCTGAATGCCTGTATTATCCAATGAGCGTCATCTGCCAGTTCTTTTCTTATCTCTATCATATCCTCTATCGTAAGCAGCCCATCTATAAAAGTGGTCCTGAATTCATAAGCAGGAACGGACCTTTTTATGATATCGATGCTTCTCTTTATCTTCTCGGGATCAACATCAACACCTGTAACTCTCTTAAGAGCCGCTTTATTAAGAGGGGCTTTCACATCCATTGCAACGTGATCTGCCAGTCCCTCTTCAAGCACTTTGCCTAGTATGTCGGGCATTGATCCATTAGTATCAAGCTTAACGCTCATTTTCAACTCTTTCATCTTTCCCAGAACATCAAACAACCCATCCCATAAACAGGGCTCTCCTCCGGTTATGACTACTCCGTCAAGAAAATTTTTCCTTTTGCAGATGTCATCGATGATAAAACTAATGTTGATAATATCAGTTTTTTGGAGGACAAGTTCGCTGTTATGACACCATGGGCATCTGAAATTGCATCCGGAAGTGAAGACTACTGCGGATACATGACCGTCCCAGTCTAAAAAAGATGCGGGGAGATATCCCCCCGCAGTATATTGTTTCATTTCTTCCCCACTACTCATACCGAAGCTCTTACAGGTCCTCTTGCCCTGTCCCTGAGCTCTCCTCTTTTACCGGCATTCCAGGATGAAGTCCTTGTAAAATAACCGGTCACTCTGGTTATGCCGTCAACATCATCGGAGCCGCATCTTGAACAGGAATCAGAAAGTCCTCTCTCAATATGGTTGCATTCGTTGCAAATAGTAAATTCGGGGCTAAATGCCACCTGTGCGTTTTCTGAATGTCTGAATGTCTTGATTACAAACGAAGCAAGGGCCTTTGGATCCGGTTTATGTTCTCCCATCCAGACATGGGTGATAGCACCAGCCTTTATCATAGGATGAAGTTCTCCCTCCCGAGTTACTTTGTCTATCGGATCCTGTACCAGTTTGTAATTGAGGTGCGTGCTGTTCGTATAGTATATCTCGCCTGTATCGAAACTGCCTTTTATATATTTGCGGGCGATATCAGGATAGGCGCGCAGGTCAAGCTTCGCAAAACGAAGCGCTGTGCTTTCCGCCGGGGTCTGCTCAAGGACGATCTTAAGTCCAAGTCTTTCCGACAGCTGCTGGCACTTGAGGTCCATATACTGTATGACCGCTTTACCGAGCTGTTCGGCGTGTTCACTCTCGTGGAGTTGGTGTCCTGTAACAGCCTCTACCATTTCATTCAGGCCAAGTATCCCTATCAGGTGGCTGGCCTTTTTCATTCTAAGATAGCCTTCGTCATCATGTGAGACGCATAGAGCAGCAAGAGGACCATGGAGACCCAGATCAAGAATGCTCTTTATAAAAGCCCTTTTCTGCAGATGTGCTTTTGCGGCCAGTTCCATTTCTTCGTCAATTATTTCAAAAAGGGCCTCTTCGTCGCCATTGCACCTGTATGCCGCTCTCGGGAGGTTCAAAGTGACGTTTTGAAGAGCGCAGTAACGCATCTTCCATGGATGTTTTGCATCATTAAGATCCTCAGGAGTCAGCTCGAAAGAAAGCCTGCAGCATTCAGAAAGCTTTGCAACACCCCCGCGGTCAAAGACAAAGTATGTATTACCCTTTTCTGAAGAAAGCTCACAGGCCTGGTTCAGAAAATCCTCCCATCCCGGCTCTTTAAAGAAATAATCAGTGATGTGGAGCAGCGGTTTCGGGAAGAAGAAAGGCTGTCCTCTGCTGTCGCCACCCATATACACATCAAAGAGAGCTTTGAGGAACAGTTTTGACTCGGCATCGTAATCAGCATAGGTCTTTCCTGTAAATTTACCCCCAGGTCCTATCGCTGGAACATCCCTGAAATGATTTGGAATCTCATAGTACAGATTAATATCTGTAAACGCCACCTGACCGCCTCTGCCTCCTGCCAGCTGGTTGAATTCAAAGATAAGCTGCTGTGCAAGCTGCTTGAGCTGTTCATATGTCCATCCGACCAGATAGGGCGCAAAGTACATATTTACAGCGTCCCATCCTATAGCTCCTGCAAAATGATTCTGCAGTACAGAAGTCATTTTAAGTATGTGGGCAAGAAGCACGTCCGCATGCTTAGCTGGTTTAGAGACACTTGTTATCGAAGGAATATTAAGACCGTAACGGGCAACATATGCAACGCTCTGTCCTGAACAGTAAGGGCGATTTACCATGCCCAGATCATGGAGATGGATGTCTCCCTTAAGGTGTGCCTCTGCTATGTCTTTAGTAAAGACCTTTGTAAGGGCGTATTCTTTGAGGACCATCTCCGCTATGGATAAATTTATGGATTCAGGATTATGGCTTGTATTACTGTTCTCTTTATTTCTGGTCAGCATCATTTTCTCAAGGTCGTGAACAGGTAAACCTATCCTGCTGTGATCCGCCAGTTTTGCTCCCAGCCCCCTCTGGAAAAGCTTGACATTGACCATTTCACGTATGATCGTTGTCGTGACATGGCTTCTCTCAAACCTGAGCAGCTCCTCTTCGACCTCGAGTGCTATCCCTTCGGCGGTAGCCGGATCAACCCCGGCTTCGATTATCAGGGCATCCCTTATTCTGCTGGCATCCCAGGGAGAACTTTCTTCCTGTGCCAGTGCATCGACCATCAGTGCAAGGTCTGTCGACTCCCCCTGTTTTTCAAAAATTTTTCCCTGTTTGCCGAAAAATGACCCTGGTTCATGTAATGTATTATTTGCCATTACGATGTGCCTCCTTGTCCTCCAGTAGTTTTGCTATTTCATGGGTAAAACTGGAGATATCTGTAAATTCTCTGTATACCGACGCAAACCTGACATATGCGACTTTGTCTATCTTCCTGAGTTCTTCCGCAGCGTATTCACCAATAATGGAAGTCGGAACTTCTCCCTGTCCGCCGCTGCGTACTTTTGCCTCAACATTTGCTACTGCCTCTTCTATGCTTTCAAGAGGAACTGCCAGTTTTTCACAAGCCCTCTGGAGTCCTCTCATCAGCTTTCCTCTGTCAAAAGCCTCCCTGCTCCCGTCTTTCTTAACAACCCAAAGATAATTCTTCTCCTCGAGCCTCTCGTAAGTAGTAAAGCGGTTCTGGCATTCAGGGCATTCGCGCCTTCTCCGGTTAACTCTGCCTTCATCAGCACTTCTCGTTTCGATTACCCTTGTCTCAAGCGCACCACAGACCGGACAGCGCATTAAACATCCCCCCTGACACTATATGTAACGGTTTTTTAAGTATAACACTAGATATAGGGATTGAAAATGCAAAAAAGAAAAATATATTATCAGTATTAAAAAATACTTGGAATACTAAATAATTGACTCCCAAAATAAAACCGGGCCTGCCTCAGGCCCGGTTTTAACTGATCGGACAAAAGGATAGCAGGTACAAAATTATTTGTTCAACACTTTTTCGAGAACATCCATGCCTTTTTTCACAAGCTCCATGTTCGCCTGTGATCCCATATGTCCTATTCTGAAAACTTTCCCTGCAAGAAGACCGTAGCTTCCGCCTGCCCCCATCCCACGCTCTCTTAATGATCCGTCCAGCTGCTCCCAGGTCCACCCGGAAGGTATTTTGACGGCGGTCACTGTAGGTGAAGCAAGTTTGATGTCTTTTGCGTACAGCTCAAGGCCCATCGCTGTGATCCTTGAACGGCAGTATTCTGCAACCTCCCTGTGCCGTCTGAAGGAATTTTCGAGTCCTTCTTCGAGCAGTGATTTAAGAGAAAGGTTCATTGCGGCATTAGCGTGCCAGTTGTGAGTGCAGGGCATTTCCATTTTTTCTTCCGCGTTCCTCCATGGGAGCGCTGCGTCATACCCGGCGTAATTTACTTTCTCGGCTGCACTCCAGGCCTTTTCACTCATCGTCAGGACAGAGAGGTCCGGCAGCAGTGAAAGGCATTTCTGGCTGCCGAGAAGCCCAAGATCTATACCCCATTCGTCGACTCTCACTTCTGTTCCACCGGCGCTTGCTACGAAATCCACACAGAAGAGTGCTCCGCTCTCTTTTATCATCGGAGCTATTTTCCCTATAGGATTGAGCAGCCCGCTGGGGGTTTCACAATGGACAGCTGTTACGACATCGGGCCTGAAAGAATCCAGTTCACATTTAAGGATACTTTCGTCAATGAAACTGCCGTCCGCAGCCTCGAGATATCTGACTTCCGCTCCCAGATACCCTGCCATCTCGCCAAGGCCGTGGCCAAAAAGTCCGTTCGAGAGGGTCAGCACCCTGTCTTTCGGTTTAACTGTGCTTTTGAGAGCGCCCCAAAGGACGAGCATTGCTTCTCCGGACTGGATGGTCACACTGTTTTCTGTATTTAATATTTTTTTCAGTAATTCCTGATTCTCTTTGAGCAGATCATAGAAATCTTTTTCCATGTCAGAACTCCCGAAATCTGTCATGTAGGCTTCTCTGAATCTGACCGGTACAGAGACCGGGCCGGGGATCAACGGTATCATATAAGTTTTCATCGATGGCACTCCCTTCAATACTTTCAAAGACATGAAAGATCAAAAAAAATCTTATTTTTATCCTGCCATTATCGTCCTAATACGCAAAAAATGCCGAACCAGCGTCCGGCATTTTTATTTGTTCTTCTGGTTTATGACTTTGAAGAAAGGTGTTTCAGGACCAGTTCTTTTATTCTTCCGCCTTCTGCACGGCCTTTAACAGCAGCTACAGTTTTGCCCATGACTTTTCCCATATCTTTCGGACCTGACGCTTCAACCTGTGTTGAGATCTCCGTTACTATTTTTTCGATCTCTTCGTCAGAAAGCTGTTCGGGCTGGTAAGAATCAAGCACTTTGACTTCCTCAAGCTCAGTTTCAGCTCTGTCATGCGCACCGCCTGACCTGTACATTTCAGCTGCTTCATTCCGCTGCTTGATAAGTCTCCGAACGATAACAAGGACTTCATCGTCTGTAAGGGGAAGATCCCTGCCTTTTTCAATCTGAGCCATCTGTATCGCAGATTTCAGCATCCTGAGGACTGAGAGCCTTAGTTCATCCCTCTTTTTCATTGCATCGACCAGATCGTTCTGGATCTTCAGCTCAAGGTCGGACATAACTAATAATCAGCCTTCCTGCCTTTGTTTCGGGCCATTTCAGCCTTCTTACGTTTTTTGATTTCGCTGGGTTTTTCGTAATGTTCATGCTTCTTTGCTTCACGAAGCACGCCCACCTTCCGGAGTTCACGCTTAAAACGTTTCAGCGCATCCTCTATCGACTCGTTATCTCGTCTGGTTACGGTGGTCACCTACATTCCCCCCTTTCTCGGCCACTCACAAAACATAAACACATATGTGCAGTGGGGGATAAACACCATGTCATTGTATCGTACTATTGAATTCGATACAAGCGGTCAGTTACAAAAACTCCGGGAATTCGCAATTATCCGAGGAACATTTTGATCCAAAATCTGATGTCAGAATTCCGTTCATATATTTTTGAGGCGTAACATGGAGCTCTTCACCAATTTCTGCATTTTCAGAAAGAGCAGCGACCCTTATATAGTTACGGGCAAGTCCGCGAACGGTACCATTGATTTTTTGCTCAACAAGGATCTCAACATCTTTGCCGATCCACTTTGAACAGTACTCCCAGTGAAGAGCGTCAGCTTGCGTGAGTGCCTTTTCAAGCCTTTTCTTTACTTCCTTTTCAGGCGGGCAGGTCATCCGTGCCGCATCTGTTCCTTCTCTGGGAGAATAATTAAAAATGTGCATCTTCCCAAAACCGATATCTTTAATAAATCGCATGCTGTTTTCAAATGCTGTTTCATCCTCACCTGGAAAACCTACCATCAGATCAGTGCTCAGGTGTACATCATCTCCGAGCTTGTTTCTGATGTTATCGGTTATCGCACGAAATCCTTTTGTTGTGTAGCCCCTTCTCATATTGGCAAGAACACCATCATCGCCGCTTTGCAGAGGAAGGTGCAGATGCCTGCAGAAAGTCTCTGTCTCCGCGATCGACTCAAGCAGTCTCTTATCAACAGCAAAAGGCTCTATTGAGCCAAACCTCAGCCTCTTTAGTCCTTTTATTGAACCGATCCTTCTTACAAGAAGCGGAAGGTCTTCATGCAGCCCAAGGTGAACTCCAGTAAGTACGATCTCAGGACAGCCTGACTGAACAATCTTCTCAGCCTCAGCAAGCGCATCATTCACATTCCTTGAAACTGGGTTTCCTCTCACATAGGGGACTATGCAGTAGCTGCAGAAATGGCTGCATCCGTCCTGCACCTTAAGGAATGCCCTGGTGTGGAGCCTCGGTCTGTCGAGAAGAAGATCATCCCATGATCCGTCCGTCATTATGTCATCGTCAAAAATGGAAAAACATGATCCCCGTTCTGTTTTTATAAACCAGTCAGACGCAATTTCAGGAATTTTGTGTTTCATTCTGTTTCCTATTAAAATATCAATATTGAGTGTTTTTCTCTCTGCGTCGGACATCCTCTGTGCATAGCATCCGCATGCGATGATAAGAGAATCAGGATTTTCCCGCCTCATTTTACGGATCAGCTTTCGGCACTTCCTGTCTGCTGAGGCTGTTATGGTACAGCTTACTACCACTATGATGTCCGGATCGTCAGGGGAGTATTTTCCTCCGGCCTTTTCCAGTGAGGCGGCTATGGCCTCTCCTTCATATTGGTTTGTACGGCATCCCTGTATATGTACTGAGTATGTTTTATCGATTAAAGGGTCCATTTTACTAATCTTCCTTCAGTTCATTGAGAACCAGCCGCAGGCTACAGCAACAGCCGTACTTGCCCTGAGGATCCTTTTGCCCAGGTTCACCGGTTTAAAATTCTTTTCCAGCAATAGCTCTGCTTCAGAGGGAGACCAGTCTCCTTCCGGCCCTATGGCGACCGCTGCAGGACTCGTGATATCCGTCTTTGAAAGGACATTGGCGGCGGCGGACAGCATAGCTGCAAACCTGCAGTCCGGCAAAAGATCAGGATCAAGCTCTTTTAGTGAGACAGGCTGCAGGAGCAGAGGCGGAGATGCTGAACCTGCCTGTATGGTAGCTTCATCAATGATCTTCTCCCAACGTGACATTTTTTCTTTTAGTTTAATGCCGGAATATCTGGGGACGCTTCGTTCACATGCCAGCAGATGTATCGTATGCACACCTGTCTCGGCTGCAAATCTAAGCGCCTGATCGAACTGGTCGCTTTTAAGCAGGCCAAGCAGCAGATGAAGTTCTATCGATGGAGCTGCCTCTGCAGCTCTTGATAATTCCTCTGCGAAGACAAGTTCTCCCTCACATAAAAGCCGCAGCTGGACTTTATCGCCGGAGAGCAGCCCTTCTGCCAAAGATCCCGTGCAGCAGCGTCTTACCCTTGTCAGATGATGCGCTTGTTCCTCATCTATATGCCAGCGTCCGTCCTTATAAATGCATTTTTCAAGACGCAGCCTTGGCAGCGACACCCCACCAGTCTCCCTTCGTATGCTCCTTGACTATGACCATTTTTGCTTTTTCCAAAGCCTCAATAAAGCGATCCCTCTCTGTAAGCAACATCCCCGAAAAAATAGCCATACCCTCTCTTCCGATCACTTTTGGCACCTGGTCGACCATTGTTGTGAGAGGTTCGAGAAGAATGTTTGCTGTCAGCAGATCTACTCTATGCCTGAAACCAATAAGGAGGTCTCCTGTTGCAAGGTCGATCTTTGTCGGATCCAATCCGTTCAGTTCGAAATTTTTATTGACCTCTTCTATCACGGCTGGGTCGATATCACGCGCATAAGATTTTTCAGCGCCTAATTTTATTGCGCATATCGTCAGTATTCCCGAGCCGGTACCGATATCTGCCGTTGTCATCCCGGGCTTTACAAAATCTTCCATCAGCTCCAGGACTATCTGGGTACTCTCGTGATAGCCCGTTCCAAAAGCGCTTCCGGGGTTTATGTAAAGAGGAATGAGTCCTTCGGGCTCGGTTCCTTTATGCCAAGGAGCAAGAACCACCATAGATTTTCCTACAGGCAGAGGAGGAAAAGCCTCCTCCGATGCAACATTCCATGGCTGGTTTTCTATTTTTCCAAAATCATCTATTTTAATATTACTCCATTCCTTCATCGCATCAAGAAGCTTTGCTTTCCAAAAGTGCAGATCTTCGCTGCTCCTGTAGTATGCCCTTAACTTGACGCCCCCTGAGGGAAGTTCCTGAAGTTCAGTACCGATGCTCCCGGAAATGTCCGCTATCGAAAAAAGAACTTCCTCTTGTCTATCATCAGCTGATAAAGTTATATACCACCAGTAGCTGTCATTTTTTATCACCAAACCCAACTCCTTTCAAGGCGCACTTTATTGTACTCCATTAAGCCCATCGCAAACAACAAAACATTTGATCGAAACAACAAACAGGGGAGGATCCTTAATTCCTAAAAGGAACAAAATCCTCCCCTGATTTTTTCCCGTGGGTTAAATTAAAAGTCCATTAGGTTTATTTCTTCCTTCCTCCCAGATAAGCTTCCTCAATTTCAGGATTATGGAGGAGTTCCTTTGAATCTCCCTCTATTATGATCTTGCCGGTCTGCAGGACATATGCCCTGTTGGAAAGCAGGAGGGCCTTCCTTGCGTTCTGTTCAACGATCAGGATGGTCGTCCCCAGCAGCTGGTTGATCTCGGTCAATTCCTTGAATATTTCGTTGATTATTATTGGTGCAAGTCCCAGTGAGGGTTCATCCAGCAGCAGCACCCGGGGCATGGCCATGAGTGCCCTTCCTATGGCCAGCATCTGCTGCTCTCCGCCCGAGAGCGTACCTGCATATTGACTCTGTCTCTCTTCAAGACGCGGAAAGAGGTGATAAACCTTTTTTAACTGCTCTGAAACCAGACTGCGGTCTTTTAGGGGAAACGCTCCCATTTGAAGGTTTTCATATACAGTCAGCGGGGCAAATACTTTTCTTCCTTCCGGAGAGAGGCTTATTCCTGCAGTAACAACCTGGAAACTCTTTGATGGCAGGGATTTTCCGTCAAGCAGTATGTCTCCGGCTGCCTTTGGTACATCTCCCATTATCGCGCTCATCATTGTAGATTTTCCTGCTCCGTTCGCACCGATCACCGCCACTATCTCAC
Source organism: Synergistaceae bacterium (assembly GCA_963682045.1). Lineage (GTDB taxonomy): Bacteria > Synergistota > Synergistia > Synergistales > Synergistaceae > Caenicola. Next base: position 1,940,780 of record OY821326.1, on the reverse strand, counting down.
CCGGATAGACATCAAGGTCGACACCTTTAAGAGCCTGGATGGCTCCATAATTAACAGACAGATTTTTTACTGAGAGAATAGGTCTTTTATCTTCCATTGTCCTATTCCTCCTCTCCCAGATAGGCCTTGAGGACTTCAGGATGACTCTGTATTTCATCAGGAGAACCTTCAGCAATTTTTGCTCCAAAGTTCATGCAGACTATATGGGGGCATATTTCCATGACCATGTCCATATGGTGTTCGATGAGCAGTATCGTAAGATTGAAATCGCTGTGTATAAGCTTGATCAGTTCATTGAGTTGTTCAACTTCCTCCGCGTTCATTCCTGCGGCAGGCTCGTCAAGAAGCAACAGGTCAGGCCTGAGGGAAATAGCTCTTGCTATTTCCAGACGCCTTTGAAGTCCGTATGGAAGATTTCCTGCTGCCTGATCGGCACGATCTGCCAACCCAACCCTCTCAAGAAGCTCCATGCTTTCATCTCTCGTAGCTTTCTCCATGCTTTTCCATCGTCCCAGGTGGCTGATAGCCTCAAAGAAGCTGTATTTATAATGCTGTTGCGCCGCAGTCATTACGTTATCAAGCACAGAAGATGCGGCAAAAAGCCTGAGGTTCTGGAACGTTCTTGCTACTCCCAGGGATATGACCTGATAGGTCTTAAGCCTGTTTATGTTTTTGCCCTTGAATTCTATCTCACCGCTCGTTACGTCGTATACACCGGTGACGAGGTTGAATATCGTTGTCTTTCCTGCTCCGTTGGGTCCGATAAGGCCTGCCAGTTCTCCTGTCTCAATGACAAAGGACATCTCCTTCACGGCCTGAACTCCTCCGAAAGACTTATTGACGTCTTTAAGTTCAAGTATCGCTGACATCAGCGCACTCCCCCATCCTCAGCAGTGATCTTCTTCCTGCGGGAGAAAATGCTTTTTATGTAGTCTTTCGTAAGTTCGTTGGTCCCCATGATTCCCTCCGGCCTCAGTACCATGACCAATACCAGGACAAGTCCGTAAACTAGCATGCGGTACTGTGATATCGGCCTGAAGATCTCAGTTACCAGTGTAAGTATGGTCGTTCCTATAAGGCATCCGCTCATTGAACCAAGTCCGCCGAATACGACTATAGAGACAAGTTCCGTTGATTTGGCCATGTCAAACATGACCGGCTGTATAAAGGACATGAACCCCCCCAGCAGTGCGCCTGAAACACCGCAGTAAAAGCCTGAGATGGCAAGGCTAAAGACCCTGAACTTTGCTGTGTTGAAACCAAGGAGGGAAGCAGCGACATAGTCATCCCTGCAGGCCTTGAAAGCCCTGCCGAAGCTGCTGTTTACAAGAAAGAACATCCCAACGGCCATTATCACCAGGAAAGTCAGAGCCACCGGCATAGTCGAATAGTTCTCGATGCCGGGATAACCTCTGGCTCCCCTGGTCACGCCTTCCCAGTTTTCAATGACCAGCCTTATAGCTTCCCCCAGGCCCAGGGAGGCTATCGTATAGTAGTCCCCTACAAGCTTAAGAGTAGGTATCCCTATCAGATAGGCAAAAACCATCGCTAAAATACCACCCGCAATTATTGCTCCAATGAAGTTCACTTCATACTGTACAGTAAGGATCGCCGCGGTATATGCTCCTATCGCCATGTAGCCGGCATGCCCCAGAGTGAAGACTCCCGTGAAACCGGTAAAGAGAGAGACTCCCAGAGCGGCTATGCAGTTGATGGCAAGCAGGGTTATTATGCCGGTTGTGTAACCATCCATCTCTGGTCTCTACACTTTCTCGCCCACGGATTTTCCGAAAAGCCCCGTGGGACGGATAATGAGAGTGACGATAAGTAGACCGAAAACGACCAGATCTCTGAACTGGCTGGATATAAAACCTGCAGTCAGCATCTCTGCCAGACCAAGGATGAGGCTCCCTACAACAGCGCCCGGGAGTGAGCCAAGTCCTCCAATTACAGCTGCTACAAATGCCTTTGTGGTGATCATTCCAAGCTGGGGATAAAGTGTGTACCTGACAGACAAAAAGATTCCCCCGACTCCTGCGAGAAGTCCGGCTACAAAGAAGACTATTGAAATCAGCCTGTTGACATTGACACCCATGAGCCCGGCAGTCCTGAGATTATAAGAAGCCGCCCTGATAGCCAGCCCCCATTTCGTTTTTGATAGGAAGAGCTGAAGTCCTACAAGAAAGACTACAGCTGTAACCAAGGAGAGGAGATCAAAAGCGCTCGTAGTTGCAAGTCCGAAGAAATTTACAGGCTGCGTCGGAATTACCGGAGGAAGTGCCCTGAAGCGGCCACCTACGGTAACTACGAAAATATTCTCGATAACTATGCTCATACCCATTGAAGCAATAAGCATGTAGAGGGTAATGGGAGTGCGCTCACGTATCGGCTTGTATGCGAGACGCTCAACTATCACTGCCGAAACTCCTGCGCCGATCAACGCGGCGAAGGAGGCTGTCCAGATATTCATCCCGGCACCCTTTAATACGAAATAGCAAATATAACCTCCAATAACAAGAAAGCCTCCATGTGCGAAATTTGAGAATAGAAGGATAGAATAGACTAATGAGTAACCAACTGCTATCAAGGCGTATACCGACCCAAGAGAAAGTCCGTTAATGACTTGCTGGATTATCATATCCAATTTAAAACACCTCTGCCTTTCTGGTGCTTACCAGTTTTCAGATCCTGTTATATGGGTCTGAACGGGCTTGGGGGATATATTCCCCAAGCCCAAATGGAATAGCATTCAGTGAAATTATTTGGGTTCGACTTTCTGGAAGAATTTAGCTTTAAGATCATCGCCGACCTTAAGGATTACGCCTGCTTTTTTGAGCGGGTTGTGATCCTTGGCATTGATTGTCAGTGTGGCATGATTAAGTTTGAGGCCTTTTGTTGATTCAAGCGCTTTAGCGATCGCAGGACCCTCTGCTTTGCCTGCGCGCTTGATAGCGTCTATGAGCCAGTATGTTGCGTCATAGGCCATTGTCCCGTTTACAAATTCCTTACAGTCATCTTTGTAGACTTTCTTGTAACGGGCAAAGATCGGCGCCATTCCTGGATCTTCAAGGTATGTGTGGTTGACCCAGTAGGTGCCCTTCATGGAGTCTCCAGCGATCTCATTCATAAACTCGCCGTACCCGTCGCCACCTATAATTGTAATGTCTTTAAGGCCAAGTTCTTTTGCCTGTTTGATAATCAGGGCCATGTCCTTGCCCATTCCAGGCAGGAAGAGTGCGTTGGCGCCGGAACTCTTTACTTTAGTGAGCTGTGCACGGAAGTCAACGTCTGTTTCACGATAGCCTTCGTCTGCTACGATCTTGCCCTTCAATCCGGTGTAATTTTTAACGAAAAACTCTCTGAGTCCCTGAGCATAATCAGAACCTACGTTGTAAAGGACAGCAGCCTTGTCTTTCTTGAGGGTTGTCATTGCAAGCTCTGCCGCAAGTGCTCCCTGATATGGGTCTGTGAAGCAGATACGGAAGGAATAGGGGCGGACCTTGCCCTTATTGTCCACTGTAACGAGCGGGTTGGTTCCTACTGTTGATATCTGAGGAGTCTTTCCCTTGTCAACGATCGGCGCTGTTGCAATGTTGATGCCGCTTGAGTTCGCTCCGATGATGGCTACGACTTTGTCACTTTCGATCATACGGCGGACAGCGTTGACCGCATCTTCGTTACGCGTCTTTGTATCATAAATTACCAGCTCGAGTGGACGGCCTAGGACTCCACCCTTGGCGTTTACATCGCCGACTACCATTTTAGCCATGTTGACTTCTGTAATTCCATATGCGGCGTAGTCGCCGGTGAGGGCTGCCAGATATCCGACTTTGATAGGATCTGCTGCGAATGCCGCACCTGCGGCGCAAAGAATAATAATAACTGCCATAACTGCAAGAATCTTCTTCAATATACTGCACCTCCAATAATGTTGTGGAAATGTTTCGGATACTAGTGAAACTGCCGAGTGATTCCAGAACTTACTGCCTGTGCCCCACCTCCAGTCAGATGCACAGATATGATAATGCAATAATGGAAAAAATGCTAAGAAGGTAATTGATCTGCTTCGATTATTCTATAATCCATAATTGGATATGTAAAGAATAAATCGTCAGTGAATTCAAAATCTTGAATTTTCATTACGAAGAGGTTTATTTTCTGTTTTTAAGAAAAATATTAAATTACTTTTACAGAAGCGCCTGATGGTCAAATTATAAAAGCTTTCCCCCTCTCATAAAAACAAAACCGGGCTTTCCTGTCCTCAGAAAAATCCGGTTTTGTCGCTTGATGCTCTTAATTTAGTTTATTGCTATCGCTTTATCTTATCGAAGAATCCCTCTTTGTTCTTTACAGGGACCTTCATTTCTTTTGCGATCTGTTCCAAAAGTTCCCTTTCTTTTGCAGACGGATCTTTGCTTATGCTGACCTTTACAAGGATATTCATGTCGCCGCTGCCCTTTCCTCGCAAACGGGGCATTCCCCTGCCCTTAATCCGGAGCTTTGATCCTGGTTGGGTTCCTGCAGGGATATCCAATTTCTCAAAACCATCAAAAGTCTCAATTTTGACTTCACATCCCAATGCCGCCTGAGGATACTGTATATCGACCGAGGTATTCAGGTCGTCCCCCTTGCGCTGGAATCGTCTGTCGTTTTTTACCTCTATGAGGAGGAAAAGATCCCCGGAAGGTCCTCCGTTGATACCTGCTTCTCCCTGGCTGGACACCCTCAGCCTTATTCCGGTGTCTATTCCGGCTGGGATCTTCACATCAACAGAATGCTGTTTTCTGACTCTCCCCTGTCCTCTGCATTCGCGGCAAGGCGTCTTTATTACCTTACCCTTGCCGTGACAGGTCGGACAGGCAGTCACCTGAGCCATCTGGCCAAAGGGCGTGTTGACGGTCTGCTGTACCTGTCCGCGACCACCACATGTCGGGCATGTTTCTATTTTGGTGCCTGGCTCCGCTCCACCACCACCGCAGTGCGGACATGTCTCAAGGCGCGGGACCTCGATCTTTTTGGTGACTCCCCTGAATGCATCCTCCATCGTGATCTGCATGGTGTATTCAAGGTCATTGCCCCTTCGCGGAGTATTTGGATCGACAGAGCGCCTGCCGGATCCACCGAAAGCACTTCCAAAGAGATCGCCGAAGAGATCACCAAAATCTGCTTCACCAAAGCCTGATCCGCCGAAGCCTCCTCCGGGCGGCATATCACCCACATACCCAAACTGATCGTACTGAGTTCTTTTCTGGGGATCGCTGAGAACTTCGTTAGCCTCATTTATCTCTTTGTACTTTTTCTCTGCTTCAGTATCTCCCGGGTTTGCGTCAGGATGATATTTCCGGGTGAGCTTACGGTATGCTTTCTTTATTTCGTCGGCCGAGGCTCCCCGTCCAACACCCAATATTTCATAATAGTCTTTTTTGCCGGGAGCAGCCATCAGCGCCTCACCTCACGTTATTTATTGTCTTCTTCATGGAACTCGGCATCTACTGTAGTTTCGTCGTTTGAGTCTCTATTGTCGGTATTTGCCTGTGCATCCGCAGGATTATTCTGTGCTGCCTGTGCTTTTGCATATGCCTTCTGTGATATCGGGTGCATCGCGTTCATAAGAGCCTCGACGGCAGATTTTATCGCCGATGTATCTTCGCTTGTGAGAAGGTCTCTCAGAGCTTTGATCTTTTCTTCAACGGCTGCCTTTTCTTCAGGTGTAGCGTCTTCGCCAAGTTCCTTCAGCGCCTTTTCAGCATTGTATGCGGCACTGTCTCCCTCGTTTCGGGTTTCAACAAGCTCTTTCTTTTTCTTGTCTTCCCCCTCATTCATTTCAGCATCGCGACGCATTTTTTCTATTTCCTTATCGGTAAGCCTTGAAGACTGTATCGTGATATTCTGCACTTTGCCAGTGGCCTTGTCCTTGGCGGTAACGTTGACAATACCGTTTGCATCGATGTCAAAAGTCACCTCTATCTGAGGGATGCCTCTTGGAGCAGGCGCTATACCGTCAAGGAAAAATCTTCCAAGCGACACGTTATCACCTGCCATAGCTCTTTCTCCCTGGAGGACATGGATCTCGACCTGAGGCTGGTTGTCAGCAGCCGTTGTAAATACCTGGCTCTTGGAGACAGGTATAGCGCTGTTTTTCTCTATTATCTTGGTGAATACTCCGCCAAGGGTCTCAAGCCCGAGCGAGAGCGGCGTTACGTCTACAAGGACTATTCCCTTGTGCTCTCCTGAAAGTATTGCTCCCTGGATAGCTGCTCCGACTGCAACGCATTCATCCGGATTTATCCCTTTCGTTGGTTCTTTGTTAAGCAGATCTTTCACCTTGCGCTGGACCATTGGCATACGTGTCGAGCCTCCGACAAGAAGTATCTTGTCAATGTCAGTCGGCTGGAGACCTGCATCTTTTAGAGCAGTGCGAACAGGCTGTACTGTCCTGTCAAGGAGATCTCTCGTAAGTTCTTCGAATTTTGCCCTAGTAAGTGTCATTTCAAGGTGCTTGGGTCCGTTCTGGTCTGCTGTGATAAAAGGCAGTGAAATAGAGGTCTCTGCCATTGATGAGAGCTCTACCTTCGCTTTTTCAGCGGCTTCACGAAGACGCTGTGCTGCCATCTTATCTTTCCTCAGGTCTACTCCGTCTGTCTTTTTGAATTCATCCGCGACCCAGTCTACGACCTTTGAATCCCAGTCGTCTCCGCCAAGCCTGTTGTCTCCTGAAGTTGAAAGGACTTCAAAAACTCCTTCCCCAACGTCAAGGATAGAGACGTCAAAGGTTCCGCCTCCCAGGTCGAAAACCATTATTTTATGGTCACCTTCCTTGTCGACGCCATAGGCAAGACATGCTGCGGTAGGCTCATTTATTACCCTCAGGACCTCTAGTCCTGCAATAGTTCCTGCATCTTTTGTAGCCTGTCTCTGTGCATCTGTAAAATATGCAGGGCATGTTATAACTGCTTTTGTAACAGTCGTTCCCAGATATTCCTCAGCATCCCTCTTGAGCTTCTGCAAGATCATAGAGGATATCTGCTGGGGGGTATACTTCTGTCCGTCGATAGTCACCTTATAATCGCTGCCCATTTCTCTCTTTATTGATATTATTGTGCGGTCAGGGTTCACTATTGCCTGTCTTTTTGCCAGCTGCCCTACCAGTCTTTCATTGCCATCTTTAGTAAAGGCAACTACCGAAGGAGTGGTTCGTCCGCCTTCCGGGTTTGGAATAACTGTTACATTGTCTCCTTCTTTTACTGCTACACAGCTGTTTGTTGTGCCAAGGTCAATCCCTATAATTTTTTCCATAACTCATTCCACCTTTGAAATAATTTATTTTTATACTTTTCTTGTTTCCTTCTCCAGAAAAAGATCAGTCAGTGTGTTTGCCGACTCTCACCTGGGGAGCCCTTATTACACGGCCTGAAAGTCTGTAGCCCTTTCTCAGTGTGCCTATTATACAATTGTCTTTTGATCTGTCTTCTATAGGTTCTATTGAAACAGCTTCATGCACGGAGGGATCAAATTCACCCTCAGTCTCAATTTTTTCAAGCCCAAGGTTTTCCAAGGCTTTGTAAAACTGTTTTGTGATCATGGTCATTCCTTTGTACAAGTTACTTTCTTCATCTTCTACCGCACAGCAGACTCTTTCCAGATTCTCAAAAACAGGCAAAAGTTCTTCGATCGATTTTTCTGCTGCAAGTTTGCAGTTTTTCTCCCTGTCTCTTTCGACTCTTGTCCTGAGATTGTAATAATCAGCCCTTGCCCTTGCAGCTTCTTCGGTAAGACTTTTTATCTCTTTTTTCATTTTTTCGATGATCTCGAGTAAATTTTCCTGATCATTCTCAGGTGAGATCACATCTTCTGCAGCAGATAATTTCTGATCTTTTTTTTCAATGCAGTCGCCTTCTGCCGCATTTTGTATGTCTTTAGTTTTCTCAGTTTTGTGCATCTTCTATTCAGCCTCCTCATCAGATCCTGTATCCATGGTCCTAAATACTCTGTCGATCGTTGTAATTACCTTTTCGTAGTCCATTCTCTCAGGCCCCACTACACCTATCATTGTCATTTGTCCGTTGCAGATAGTCGAAGCAGCCACAAGAGCCGATCTCTTCATCGCCGGGGATTCGTTTTCCTCACCAATGATTATGTTAATACCTTCTTTGGAACAGCTTTTAACAAGTTCAGCCATTCCTTCTTCCTGCTCAAGGAATTCATATAATGTCTGTATTCGGCTGAGATCCTGAAAATCCGGAAGATTAAGCATGTGGCTCATGGAACCCGTGAAAGCCTTTATTGAAGGGGAGATCATTATCCCTTCAAGCTCACGGAGCGCAGCTGCACAAGCAGATTTGTAATCCTGAAGTTCTTCCATTATGTAGGCTTTCAGGGATTTTTTTACCTCAGTCCATTCACAGCCCGCAAATACATTTATCCTTCTCGAAAGATCGTCCAGATATTCCTGCGTCATATCCCAGGGAAGGCTGATCACCTTCTGATGCACAAGCCCCCCCTGAAGAACTACAAGCAGTAAGACATTTCTCTCTCCCAGCCGGACAAAATCGACTCTTTGGAATTTGACTTTGTCCAATGGTGTTACGGCAGCCACTCCCACATAGTTTGACACACGGCTTAGAATATCCGATGCCGACTCAAGCGCGCCCTCAATTCCTTTACGGTGCTCGCCAAGGCTCTTGATCCACTCCTTACTGTATTTTGAAGAATCGACCCTTTGAAGTACAGAGTCCACATACAGCCTGTAGCCAAGGGTCGTAGGTATCCTGCCCGAAGAAGTGTGGGGCTGTTTCAGGAAACCCATCTCTTCCAGGTCAGACATCTCGTTTCTGATAGTGGCAGAGCTGTGCCCTGTAAGATAGCGCCTCGAAACAGTACGGGAGCCGACACTTTCACCGCTTTTAATGTATTCATATACTACGGAAAGCATCACTTCCAACTGTCTTTCTGTAAGCAAAGGTTTCACTTCCTGCCTTGTTAGCACTCTAGTATCACGAGTGCTAATTCATTTACAACGGGACAAGAATAACAGCGCTTCGCACAAATGTCAAGACAGGTCAGATTATTTATATAGTTGTTTTTACTTAATAATATTAACTGATTTTTTTTAAGAAGCGGCTGTCGATAATGTATAATAAACCCCGAATGACTGATCGTTGTTTTAAAAATCTGTCTCTTTGACAAAAAACTAAAGAGGTACAAATGGCCAAAACCTATATATATCTGATTAGGCATGGCGAATGCGCCGGCAATAGGGAAAACCGGGTAAGGGGACGCGTAGACTTCCCCCTTAACAACAATGGTATTGCACAGGCCGGAGCTCTTGCTGTAGCAATGAAAGACAGAAATTTGACCCATGTCTATTCAAGTCCGCTAAAAAGAGCCTTCTCAACAGCGGAGATGATAAGCAACAGCTGCGGGTGCGGGCTTTCTTCCGATGATTCATTCAACAACATAAAACTTGATCCATGGGAGGGCAGACTTAAGAGTGATATAGCTGCAAGCGAACCTCTGTTGTGGAACACTTGGATCAACGACCCGGAGAGCCTTATCCTTGAAGGCGCAGAAACTCTGGATCAGGTGATGGAACGGTCACTCTTAGGGCTTCAGCGCCTTATCGAGAAGCACCGCGGTGAAACTTTTGCTGTAGTTTCGCACAGAGGCGTACTTAAACCGCTCCTTTCAGGTGCGATCGGAATTGAGAAGCCCAGATTCTGGAGGCTGCATATGGATACCGGATCTTACAGCCTATTGACGCATGACAGCATCCATGGGTTTTGTCTCATGGGACTTAATTATTCAGAACACCTGAAAAACTTCCCTCTGATCCAGGAATTTGAGTAGGAAGAGCAGTACATGGCTGTCTATGAGATAAAATTCAGGGACTCCAAAGAACTGGCTGCCTCCCTTAATGCCATAGGAGCAGACGTGAGAAGTCTGCCTTTTTTTGACAACAGAAGGGAGATAAGAGCTTTATACCTTGCCTGCATCGATGTAAGGGCAGCGAATGTCATCAAACAGGAAATGCTTTCAAGAGGAGGAGACGCTGCGGTACATGCCCATGCGATAGACTGCAGCGTGGAGAAAAGCGATGTCATAATATTCGGGACAGTCAAACAGATCTCCTTTCTTGCCGACAAACTTGAGATCATGTCGTGGTGGGGATTTCCCGGGATAGTAAAATCCCTTAGGTGCGCACTTGACTCCTTTTCAAGAAAAACATCTAAGGTGCCGCTTCCTTCCGGCAATGATCTGATGCTTGGCACTAGGACCCTTTTGATGAGTATCATCAACCTCAGCGATGATTCCTTCCATAAAGAGAGCAGAACTTACGGAAACATGGAGACAGCTGTAGCCCGTGCTTTGGAACATGCTGAAAACGGGGCTGACATACTGGATCTTGGGGCAGAATCTACAAGGCCCGGCGCTTCGAGGATATCCGAATCAGAAGAAATCAAGCGCATGATACCAGCGATAAAAGAGATCAGGAAAAATCTTCCTTTAGTACCTATTTCTGTTGATACGACCAGAAAAAAAGTAGCAGAGGCTGCTTTGAAAGCCGGAGCAGACATCATCAATGATATTTCTGGACTGTCGTTTGAACCTGAGATAGCAGAGACAGCAGCCAGATTTGGAGCCATGCTGGTAATAATGCATATGAGGGGAACTCCACAGACTATGGGGTCAATGTGCGGTTACAGCAATCTGCTTAAAGAGATCAATGAATTTTTTGATGAAAAGATCAAAATTGCCTCTTCTTTGGGGGTAGAGAGCTCGAAGATGATCCTTGACCCTGGGATAGGTTTTGCAAAGGATCACAACCAGAACCTCTTCCTTCTCAGACACATCGAATCTTTAAGGATACATTCAAAACCGATCCTTGTCGGTGCCTCCAGAAAGGGATCTATCGGCAGGGCAACTGACAGCAAGGATGTTTCTGAACGCCTCTCAGGTACCTTGGCAGTCTCTTCTCTCTGTGCCTGGTCAGGGGTAGACGTTATAAGAGTCCATGACACAAAAGAAAACAAAAAAGCGGTAATGATGGCAGAAGCCATAAGAGATGCAGATTATGCCTGAAAAAATCAGGGTTTTGATGTCTTTGGGCTCAAATACGGGCAACAGGCTGACCATGCTGACTAAAGCGCTTTCCGAACTTGAGCGGGGCGGTTTTTGCATTATTGATAGAAGTAAAATATGGGAGACTTCTCCCTGGGGTATAACCAGTCAGCCAAGGTTCCTTAATATGTGCATATGCGCTGAAACAGAATTTCCCCCGGAAGAAATGATCAGAACTATCAAAAACATTGAAAAAAAACTAGGACGCAGCAAGAGCATAAAATGGGGACCGCGTGAGATAGATATCGACATTATAGCAATAGGCGAACTGGTCATTGAGACACCGGACCTCTCTGTTCCCCACCGGCATATGCATGAAAGGGCCTTTGTCCTGATACCTCTTAAAGAGATAGCTCCCCGGTTCAGGCATCCGGTAACAGGGAAAACTCTGGACGAAATGATATGCGCTCTTCCTGCTGAAAAAATGGAGTGGATCATATAGAAATGAAAAACATAGATGAGGCAACCAGCAACTTAAGAAAAAAGTATGCTTCTTATTTCTCCGATAATTATCTGATCTGCCTTATGCCAGCATTGGCACTCTTCCTTGCCCTGATCATCTATCTGGTGCCGGGGAACGAAATCCCCGAGGGCGGCGCTAATCTCAGGACCCTTAGAGTCGGGAATTTTCCGATAGTACTTATTCTGGAACAAAGTCAGGGAGAGGTAGCATCGGCATGGCTGAGGACTCCGGCAGGGGTAAAGCAGATAGAACAGCTTGACGGACTCTCTTATGTATCGGACAGCATATTCCTCTCTAAAGTGGACCAGGATGACAAAGAAGATCTCCTTTGGCGGACATCCTTCACAAATTTTGAAGGTACCGGGGTCCACCTTTGGGTAGGTGTCACGACATGGTCACCCAAGGCGCACATATTCATCACTCCATACGAATACACAAGATGGGATGCTGTTCCGGCAAAGCTGGTAGTACCTAAGGGAACAGCTGTATATGTTTCTCCTGCCGTCCCTACATATGACAAGGCAGATTCATTCCGAGGCCGTGACAGTTATTCTTTCATCTACACCATAAGGATGACGCCGGAAGGACCTGTTTTCGTACCTGTGCCTGAGGTTTACAGACAGCTATCCATACTGCTCAGAGCTGGAATACAGGGAGAATTCACACCTGCCAAGAGACTCGCATATGTCAGGATGCTCAATGAGTTCAACAGCCTTGCAGAAGGGAAGCCTCCCAAGGCAGAAACCCTGCTGAATTTTCAGATCGAAAAGATATCTGTTCTGAGCTGGAGAAGATGATACCGAGGACAGTTACTGCATGACGATCATTTTGATAATAGAGAAAGTAATATTTGCTGTTGATAAAAAAACTTCACACTTCACTTTTTGATATCAGCTTTTTCTCCCTCCGTTATTCTCATCAGCTCTTCAGGGGATATCGGGAAAAATTCGTGATCGGTCCCGGCAGCAGCCCACACTTCGGAATATTTAAAAAGATCTTCGTCCAACAGCGTCTTTGGCTGCTCTGGATACCCAACAGGCGGAACTCCGCCAGGTCTGAATCCCGACCAGTTACTGCACTCTTCCGGATTTGCGAAAGATACATGGGAGACTCCCATGATCTTTTTTATTTTTTTGGTGTCGACCCGGTTTATCCCTGACATCAGAGCAAGAGCAAAGTATTCACCCCTGTTTACCCTCAGAAGGATGCTTTTAAGTATCTCCTCTTCAGGCGCCCCGACAGCCGAAGAGGCATCAGAGACAGTAAATATTGTTTCTTCTGTATGAAATATCCTACCGTCAAACCCTGAGTTTGAAAGATATTTGCTTACAGCCTCCACAGGATCAAAATCTTCTGCCGCCCTAAGAATGCACAATTTAAACCAACCTCGTTTCTGGCTTAGTGTATTAAATTTTCTGGATATCGATCATTTTCACCTGTTGACCGAAGCCAGTTTCTCGACAGGCATTGGTCTCTCTGAGATTAAAAAAGATATCGGAAGATCATGATTTTCGCCGGAGATCATATTGTACATCTCTCTGTTCTGAAGTACAGCCCTCACAAATTCCCTCGTCTCGGAATAAGGTATCTCCTCTATCCATTCAACCCAGTTCCCTGCTGAAAGTGTGTTCCATCTGATGACAGGCATCATCCCGGCATTATATGCAGCGATCACTCGGGGAAGATCTCCTTTGAATTTACGTGAAAGACGGGCAAAATAGCTTGCCCCGATAAGGATGTTTTTCCCCGGGTCAGTGATCTCCGAAGAGAGGATATCAAGAGATCGCATCTCTTCTTTTGCGGTAGACGGCATCAGCTGCATAAGTCCCAGCGCACCGGATCTGCTTACAGCGTTTTTCCTGAACTTGCTCTCCTGTTTCATAACTGACCATATCATCACATCAGAGATACCCGTCCGCTTAGCAGCATCAGATACTTCTTTTTTCCAGGGACAGGGATAGAAAAGGCTTTCTGTCTTTATTCTGCAGGCATTGTTTAAGATCCCGGCTCCACCGTCTTTAAAAAACAAAAATGTATAAAAATCAAAAGGATATTTTCTGGCAAGATCTACCTTGAGATCATCAGCCTCTGCGTGCATTCCTAATTTTTCAAGTGCCCTTATCTTCCAGTAAAAGATCCTGGAAGGCCTTACTGTAAAATTTCCCGAAACGCCGATTTCAGACCAGTACCGAAGTGCAGCCTCAGGATCATCGTTGCGCCATGCATGCCAGCCCTCATTCCATTTTTCCGAAACATCCTTCCGGCACATAGATACGACCGAAGGCAAAGAGAGATGGGCTGCAAATGCAAACAGGACGAATAATGACAACATCACATGCTTGCGGGAGACAACGAATTGAGTTAATGTAGAGAGGCACATTTTGAACGCGGAGGTAATATCTTGCATAGATCCGGGCCACCCTCTTATTTTTTTACATACACCGAAAGTATCCGCCACTTGAACAGACAAGTCAAGCATTTCTCCCCCTCGATATTATGGCAGGCTGCATCTGAAGCAGTCGCAGATGAAATAGCTACAGCGCCTAAACCAGGATTGGTAGACCCTCTTGGTCAGGGCTGCCACTTAGATATGACCTGGCGAACATTTATCAAAAGCGCCCAGGCAATAGAACCTTTCTGGGAGTACCAGGCATTGATCGGATTATCAGGAACTTCGCCTTCGGAATCCCTGGGGCGCCTGAGATTTATCGGTGTAGAAATGGAGAAAAAAATGTTTGCCGCAACTTCAGGCATAAACACCCATAAAGGTCTGATATTTCTTTTGTCCCTGCTTCTATACGGGGCAGGCTACTGCATATATTCCAGGAAAGATCTGACTCCTGAAAATATTACATGTTTCGCTTCCGGATCCGTTGAGGGACTGACATCCAGAGAGCTGGGCTCTCTTTCTGAAAAAATCGCTTCAGAAAATCTGACAAACGGCGAGAGGCTCTTTCTCACGCACGGTATAACCGGTGCAAGAGGAGAAGCTGAAAAAGGTTTTCCATCACTACTGCAGTATGGCCTTCCCGAACTCAGGCGCGTATCCTCAAGGGGGGGGTCAATAAACAGCTCGCATATTGCCGCTCTTTTATCAATAATGTACAACTGCGAAGACAGCAACGTAATCCACCGAGGAGGTTACGACTTCTGGCAAAATGACTATAAGGATATGGTAAAAGGGACTATCGAAAAATTCGACCCAATGTCGGAAGACTACCGCCCTATAGAAGACCTCGAAAAAAAATTCTTAAGACACCGTATCAGCCCGGGCGGAGCAGCAGATCTGCTCTGCTGTTCGATTTATATTGACCTTATAACTAAACCTACTTGTCAACAATAAAAAAATGTTGTATTCTTTTATTGCACATAATGTAAAGAAGGGGTGGATATTTTATGAGTCTTGGCAACAGGATTAAGACATTGCGTAAGGCGCAGAACCTTACCCAGCAAAAACTTGCTGATAAGGTCGAGGTCAGCAGGATATACGTACAGGCTCTTGAAAGCAACAGGAGGCTGCCTTCCATGAAACTTCTCCAGAGGCTTGCGCCTGCTCTGAATGTAGACGTGACAGACCTCCTGATGGACTTTTCATCCCCGGACAACCCTGGGAGAGTCCAACTTGAATCAATGCTGGACAACGGAGAGCTTGAGATATGGTACCGCAGCAAAAAACTGACCGAGCAGGAACTAAAAAGGGTTTACCGTCTTATCGAGGCAGCTCTTGATGACTGGGAAACAGAGGATGCTTCAGCAAAATAACCCGGACACTGAGGATCTTTGTGAGTGCATCCCCTCTCCTCCGGAAGTGATTCCTCATTGGGCGATCCATGAAGGAGGGAGATGGCAAAGACTGAGCGAGTTCGAGATACTGGCAAAGGCAGAAGAGATCACAGGTCTCTCTCTTGAACTAAAGTTTGAGACCCTTCCTGCCGGTGTTTGGGGTATACACATAGTCCGCGGCAAAAGAGGACGTATTTATATAAATTCAGCTCTTCCTTTGATGTGGAGGAGATTCGCACTCTTCCATGAGACTTACCACCTTTTAAATCACAGAAAAGGACACCGTTTCTGGTCTCACACCTTTGAATCAATGGAAAGTTTTGAAAACAGGGCTGACACTTTTGCCTGGGCTGCACTCTGGCCCGAATGGAGCGAGGGGGATTATTCGGATTGGGCCTGATAAATTCAATGAAAAAGCTTCCTTTCTTTCTTCCTTTCGGCGGATGCAGGGGAAGATGCGTGTACTGCAGCCAGAGTACAATAACGGGCGCTGTAGATATTCCCTCGCCTGAGTATGTTTCTTCAGTTTTAAGAGAGCTGGACGAACCCAGAGAGATTTGTTTCTTCGGAGGGTCTTTCTGCAGGTTTGGTATTTCAAAAGTCAAAGAGTATCTTGATTCCGTGGCAGAGAACGCACCCGAAGGAAGCCGGATACGTTTTTCAACGTATCCCGGGGATCTCAGCGATACTTCAATGAGAAACCTAATAAAAACCTACCCAATCGCATGCATTGAACTTGGTATACCTTCTCTTGATCCGAATGTCCTCTCTTTGTGCCAAAGGGAGACTGATCCTGAGGCAGTTCTCAATGATATAAAAACCATAATGGATGAGTCCCTTCCGCTCGGAGTCCAGATGATGATCGGTCTGCCGGGCCAGACAAAAGAGAGCAGCATCAAAGATCTGAAAAATCTGGCTGGGATCAAGGGGGCCATCTCTTGGGATCTGAGACTTTATCCCTGTCTGGTCCTGGAAGGAACTGAACTTGAGAATATGCTGACCAGAGGAAGCTATAATCCTCTTACTCTGGACCAGGCTATCGAATGGGGCGGTATTTTTATTGACCTGGCGATTTCTTTGGGGTTCAATCCGATAAGGGTAGGGCTTCAGGAATCTGAGCTGCTTGCATCAAAGGTCAAAGGGGGGCCGCATCATCCGGCCTTAGGGGAGATGATAGCGTCGGAATCCCTGGTGAGGAAACTGACCAGAAACAACTGGACAGGTCCATGGATTGTCCCTGATGAGCACATTTCAAAATTCACCGGGCATGGGTGCTTTGGACTCAGGCGTTTGGCTGAGCTTACAGGTACAACAACAACTGCAGTATCAGAAAAACTGTCTTTTTTCCCTCCTGCTGGAAAAATACTCTGACGCCGGACCATATCTTCTCCCGCAAAATATCAACAGGATCAAAATAATAAAGATTTTAGATTGCAGAAATTGCGCTATCTTCTGCGTAATATTTGTTATAGATTATTCACCAGTTTTTATGAAAGGACAGTTGCACATGGATAAAGCGGAAAAAATTAATTCACTGTTCTATGGATTCGAACGGCCATCCTTTAAAGCAATCAACAGGTTCGTCCGTTCCGCCACGCACCTTGGCGGAGCTGATGAGGCTACAGGCGAAATTTCCATTGCCGAGATAAAAAGGTACTCAGAGATCGCAGCAGGCGGTGCCGGCACACTGATTACCGGCCTGGCTTTTA
This sequence comes from Synergistaceae bacterium, assembly GCA_963682045.1. GTDB lineage: Bacteria > Synergistota > Synergistia > Synergistales > Synergistaceae > Caenicola. The sequence continues at coordinate 1,923,707 of OY821326.1, read as the reverse complement.
TAAGCCATGAAGGAAAATCTTTTAAAAAAGAGTGGGGGCTTCATACCGATAAGAGGATAAATGACGTTGGCAGGCTATCCGAAGAAGTCCATAAATTTGGTTCCAACCTTATAGTCCAGATATGCCACGGCGGCGGACAGCGCGAGGCTTCCGTTGCCAAAGGAACAGTATCTTTTTCACCCTCTGGCGGAATCCATCCGATGTGTGATTTTGAAACAGACCCCCTTTCAAAGGATGGTATCAGAAAGGTAGTAGAAGATTTCGCCGCAGCTGCGCTCAGAGCAAAGAAGGGCGGAGCTGACGGAGTAGAGATACATGCAGGCCATGGATTCCTTCTGACGCAGTTCCTCTCCCCTTCAATAAACAAAAGGGATGACGAATACGGCGGATCACTGGAAAACAGATCCAGGATATTTTATGAGATACTGAAAGATGTAAGGCGCGCTGTCGGAGAGGGTTTCAACATTTGGTTTAAGATAAGCATTGCGGAAGGCACTGAAAATGGTTACGGCCCCGAGGACGGAACAGCGCTTTCCATAGGCCTTTTGAAAAGAGGGGCAGACGGCATAAATGTTTCTTCCGGCACGAGCTATGCCGGGGCAATGAACTCTCCCAGCACTCTGGGGGTATCAGCAGGCGAATCTGAGGCTCCCTTTGCGGAATATGCCAGGGAGTTAAAGATACATGCATCCGACAGACAGATAATAATTCTTACAGGAGGACTCAGAAGCCTTCCGGTAATGGCTGAACTGATATATAACGGAACTTGTGATCTTCTTGCTTTGAGTCGTCCTTTCATCGCGGAACCGGATCTGATAAACAGGTGGCGTGAAGAAGATGCCAGGCCGACTGCGTGCATTTCATGCAACGCCTGCTTCAAAACCGCGAAGTATGGACTTATAGAGTGCCCCATACTACGGGACAGAAATGAAGGAAACTGGGATCCTCTTTAAATCTTCATCCATCAAGGGACCATAAACTTTGAAAAGGTATGAACAGGCGCAAAGACATATTTCGAACTGACCGACTGTTGATTTCCATTTGATATAAATATTTTTACGTATTTTCACTGAACTAACCGGACCAAAAGTTGACTAATGTTGACAAGCTTATCAGGTAAGACTAAACTTGTATTAAAGTTCAAAAATGAGCTTAGTAGTTGACCAACAATAATAAGGAGTGTTCCCCAATGGACAGCACACAGCTTCAGAACCTGCTTATGGAAAGGGCTCATACTATGCCCAACAAAGCAAGGCGTGTAGCAGAATATCTTCTCGCAAACATGCGTGAAGCCTCTTTTCGTTCTATAGGAGATATTGCAGAAGAACTTAAAGTATCAAAAGCGCAGCTGGTAAGAGTAGCACAGATGCTTGGTTTCTCAGGTTACGCCGAACTAAAGAGCTGTCTTCAGAAAGCCATCCTGGAACAGATCAATCCTGCTGCCCTTCTTGCAAGGGCGGTAAGCAGCGGAGACAGTTTCCCGGAAAGTCTTTACAGGGCAGAGCATGCCAATCTGGATGACACAATGGCACAGCTATCACCAGAGGACACGGAAAAATTCTGTGAACTTGTAAGATCTGCGAACACTGTTTACTGTGTTGGATGGGGGATATCATCCCTTGTCGTTGAAATCCTCCAGATGCGGCTCTCAGTAATGGGAAGAAAAGCTGTTTTTGTACACAGAGGCAGTCTCTCTATGTGGGAACAGGCCAGATGCATTGGGAAGGACGATCTGGTAGTGGTCTGCGAGCTGCCGAGCTATGCGGTCGAAGTTACCGAAGCTGTTGCAATTGCTCATAAAAATGGTGCAAAGGTAGTTACCATAACAGACAGCGCGGCTGCTCCTGTGTGCAGGACAGCTGAACTTTCATTTTTTGTCTCTGCAAACAGTCCGACTTTCGGAAGCAGCATAATAGGCCCGCTCTTTTTGACGCATGTTCTCGCTTCCGCACTTGCTATAACGCTTGAGGCAGATGCGAAAAAATATCTTGAAGAACAGGCTGAGTTCCTCCATGACGAGAGGATCTTTCATCCTATATTCGGCCTCAGATACTAATCCCGATATTAAATTTTGAATATAAAAGAGAGCCGCCTGAAAAGGGCGGCTCTCTTTTATATTCTGCACTTCACAATTATTACTTCGCCCACGTCCGCTGCTTCGAGATCTCCAACTTTTGACGGTCCAGGAATAGGCCACTCTGCTTGGATGCAGCAATTCAGGTACTCTTTTAAAACTTCGGGAGCCCTTTTTATTACATCTTCCCTGTCCTCTCCCTCTACCCAGCAGCCGGACAGGCCGACAAAGTTTGCAGCCCAGAGCCTGCCTCCATCATAACCGAAAGCCAGAACAGCAGGGTAAACGTATTCTTTCGCCATTTACCCCAGCACCCTTTCTATCACCCTCATAAAGTTGCCGCCCGTAAAAGCGTCGAAATCTTCATTACTCAATTTTTTCTTCAGAGGTCCTATAAATCGCCTTGCAGCATCCAGATGGTCAGTAAAAAGATCCTTTTGCCCGCTGTCGTCATCCCCGATTCTAAGTGATCCTATACAGTCACACAGATCCAGACCCAAGCCTACATTATCTGTCCCGGCGACTTCAGCGATATGCTGAAGATGTTCAAAAAACCTTTCAGGATTTCGATCAGATTCATTATCCGATACAAATGGTGAGTATGCATTAAGCCCGATAACTCCCCCTGAGTCGGCTATCATCTTTATCTGGTCATCTTTGAGGTTTCTAGCTGATCCGCAGAGTGCCCTGCAGTTTGAGTGCGATGCTATAAAGGGAGCCTTCATCAATTCTGCAACCTCATAAAAGCCCGGATCATTAAGGTGGCTCACGTCGACAACCATGCCCATCTTTTGGGCTTCCATGACCAGTTCCCTTCCAAACATGGTGAGGCCTCCGGGATATTTGGGCGCATCGGCCTGATCGAAACTGCTCCCGTCTGCTGCATAGTTTCTCCTTGACCAGGTAAGTCCGATAAGCCTTACACCAAGGTCATAAAAAGTCCGGAGAAGAAAGATATCTTTGCCCAGAGGTTCAGTTCCTTCAAGGGAGAGAAATAATCCGATTTTCCCTTTTTCTGAAGCAGCCATAGCTTCAGACGAATTTCTGCAGAGAGAAAAATACTCTCCTGATTCCTCCAGTTCTTCCTTCAGCGCTGATATTTGATCCAGTGCGTTGCGGAGGGCCCCCTCTGGCAAATAGTTTTCACAAATGTACAAAGAACATATGAGAGTACTGAGCCCTGCTTCTTTTAATTTTTGAAAATGCCTTCTTTCAAGAACCTTCCGTTCCCCTTTTTTCCTGTAGCTCAGGACATCCAGGAGCACGTCAAAATGTGCATCAAGTACCATATTATACATCTCCCTCACCCCATATCATGACGTTGAACATAGCATTTATTGATAAAACAGATCCAGTATCCTTTAATCGACGCGGTTTCAGTTCTCCTCCGACTGACAGATACTGATCCTCTGTGATTCAAGGTCTGTCATATCAAACCATAAAAGCTCTCCCTTTAAACCTTTTTCCGCATCTGACATGATCTTGATAGCTTCAGAGACCTCCAGGGAAGCGATAAATGCCGGAGTAAAGGGCGGATTCCCCATCTCTGTCTCAACTCCTTTGTCGGGAACGTCGTCATTTTCCCACAATGGCCTGTCACATGGATAAAAAACACCGATCTGTCCGAACATTCCTCCAATGGCGCCGTGGACAAAAGGTATCCCCAGCTCACGGCAAACTATGGAGGCATTTCTGCGGCTTCTGTTGTTATCAAGTGCGTCTATCACTACTGAAGAACCCTCAAGGAGCTCTCTTCCGTTTTTTTCATCCAGGAACGTAACCCATGCAAAGGTATCCACTCCACTGTTGACAGCTGCTACCCTGTCGGCCGCAGCCAGTGCTTTGGACTTTCCAATGTTTCCCTCTGTAGAGAAAAGCTGGCGGTTCAGGTTGTTGTCATCAAAGACATCAGGATCGATCATCACTATCTCTCCGACCCCGGCTCTGGCTAACATTTCTATAATCCAGCCTCCAAGGCCGCCGCAGCCTATTACCGCAGCTCTGGAACCAAGCAGTTTTATCTGACCCTGGATACCGATAGTACCGATATTTCTCTGATACCTTGAAGGGCAGATACCGTTTTTTAACGCTGTGATCTCAACATCACGGGGCCTCAGTCCAAGTTCTGAAGCGAACCTTCGGCAAGTTAGGAAAGGGATCACTTTTATCCCTCCTCTATCCTTCGAATTGATCTGCAAATTTTCGACCAGGTCTGCAGGCAAACTTGACACCTCCCTATAAAATCTTATATGTTGTATCTTTATAGTATACCCGGGGAAAATGGATCGGTTTTCTTGATGGTCATATTATGAGGCACTCCCCTTTTGATGTAAAATATAAGAATGAAATATATTATAAAAACAACATCGTTGCTCAATAGTTCCAAATGGAAAAACTCTCCCTTAAAAAAAGCACTGGTACTTATGAGCGGAGGGGCCGATTCAAGCGCTGCCGCCCTTTTGCTCATGAAGGAAAATTATTCCCTTGCCGGTATGACGATGGAGATAACTGAGAGTGAAGAAGCTCATGCAGCTGAATCTGCGGCTTCTGTGTGCAAAGAATTGTCCATCCCCCACTTTTCAGTGAACATAAGCGAAGATTTCAAAAAAAATGTAATACTTCCTTTCTGCAGCTCATATAGCCAGGGACTGACACCCAACCCCTGCGCTGACTGTAATGAAAAGATAAAATTCGGCGTGCTCTGGGAGGCCGCAGAAGAGCTCTTTGGAAATGATTTTTCTGTTGCGACCGGCCATTACGCCAGGATCATCAAAAAAGATGACAGACACTACCTGGCGGCAGGAGCAAATAAAGCAAAAGACCAGTCATATTTTTTAAGCGGAATCTCTGCGGAAAAGATGCAGAGGATACTTTTCCCACTGGGGGACTTTAAGTCAAAAGAGGAGACCAGGGAGTTGTTAAGAACTTCAGGCCTCGCAGTATCAGAGCGCCCTGAAAGCATGGAAATATGCTTTGCAAATGAGGATGGATACCGGACCATGATATGCCGCGATCAGCAGCCAGGACCAATAACAGACACTTCAGGAAAAGTTTTGGGAGAACATAAAGGGATAGGAGGATACACTCTGGGACAAAGGAAGGGCCTAGGCATTGCATCAAAGCATCCTCTCTTCGTGATATCGATAGTTCCAGAGACAAATACTGTTGTCGTTGCTTCAAGGGCAGAGGCTTTCCGATCAGAGGTCACAGCAGGATCAGTCAACATACTGGCACCTGATTATCTGAGAGGAGGTCATCTTTTATTTGGCAAGATACGATCCCAGGGAGACCCTATGCCTTGCCGCGTCCTATCCGTAGATCATGTCTGCCTGACAGTTCGGTTCTCCGAGCCAATTTTTGCTCCGGCACCCGGCCAAAGGCTTGTCATCTATACAGATGAGGGATATGTTGCTGCTGGAGGAGTGATAAAAATCTCCCGATGATCAATGATAACGCACAGATGTTTCAATCATCCAGCCCGAATAAAACACAATACACAAACACGTTCCATCAACAATGAAATTTTTTCCACAATAAATTTACACAGATATTTCTATTCCAATGTTTATTTTCGTCTATCTATTATTCAGAACCTGATTTATCATAGTAGCGTCATCTGTTACAATATCAACAATTCAAGTCACCTATGGGGGGTTGCTCATGACACTGCGCAGAAAGACTCAGATCGCATTAGGGATCACATTGCTCCTCATACTTCTTATGCTGGACCTCACTTTTACTAATTTCTTACGACGATCTGCCGAACAGACAGACAGGGAAAGGATCACCCTAAACCTATCAAGAGCTGTAGTATCGATCAACGCTGAGGCAAAGACCCTTTCAGCCATAGCAGCAAATTGGGCACATTCTGATGCGACATGGAACTACATGAACGGACGCAACCCCAATTACGCCGCTGAGACCCTCAACAGGGATGCTCTGACTGAGATCGGGATATCTTCAATGATATTCATCGACAGCGGGAATATGGTAAGGCTGTTCAGGGACTTCAGCTCCAAGGACGAGCCTTCCACCCCTGAAAGCGAGTTCCTTGCAATATTTGACAACCCCAATAACCAGGGACTTTTGGATAATGTCGGTACATCCGGAACAAGCGGGATTGTTATGAAAGAAAACCAGCCACTGCTTTTCACCATAAAACCTATACTCAAATCTGACATGAAAGGCCCCACTGCAGGAAATCTGGTTGTTACCCGGACACTCAGCCCCAAACTGATCGAAAACATCTCAAGAAACCTCCGTTTCAATTTTGCAATAGAGCCGACGACAGAAAAAGAAAAAGAGATATCTGACAAGCTTCCTCTTGTCTCCATCAGCGAGTACAACAGCAAAGCCACAACTATTTCAGGCAGGATGACTGTAAAGGATCACAGCGGAACGCCCTCCTTCTGGGTGATCGGGATAGAAAAAAAGGAAGACATTGCAGCAGCGGAAAAGAGGATACAGTTCCTCTTCCTGATTTTTGCCGTGGTTGCCGTTCTGCTTTCCTTCCTATATGACTTTTTCTTCAAACATGCGTTTTCAAACAGGATGAAGAGACTCCAGAGAGAAGTCGAGGCGATAAGGGACGAAAAGGGGCATAAAGGCGTAGTTACAGTTGATTCTAAAAAAGACGAGATCAACAGCCTGCAGAGAACTTTGAGCGATGTCATGGCATACCACGATTTCAAGCAGGAACATAAAAACAAGATGGACAGCATCAGCCTGATGGTTTACGAACGTTTCGCTCAGGCAGGAAACCGCCTTTGCTACAAGACTCTTGAAGACATAGCGACTGCCTTCTCCCCCGGAGATGAAAAATTCAGGAACTCGCTCCCCCGTTCAGCAAAAATGACAGTTAAGTTCTGCGATAAGCTTAAGCTGCCGGATGAAGAAAAATTCTATGCGTACCTTGGCTCCCTTTTCAGCAGGATAGGGCTTCTTGGCATACCCTTTTCGATACGCAACAAAACTACCGAACTCTCCCCCATTGAGCTGAGGGAGTATCACAAGTACCCGATATTATCCAAGGATTTCCTTGAGTCAGTGGAGTTGCTGCGCCCTGCTACGCAGATTCCGCACTGCTGGAACGAAAAATGGGACGGCACAGGATTTCCAAAGGGGCTAAGCGGAAGCGCAATTCCTTTGACCTCACGTATCTTTGCTATCGTTGACACATGGAATGAAATGACCAGGCCATGGCTTGGAAGAAAGCTGCCGACTCAGGAAGAGGTAGAACTGAAACTCCGTGAAATGGCGGGAACAAAATTCGACCCCTATCTTACAGAACAGTTTATACAATTACTACATGATGAGGGGAGAAATAGCTGAAATGAATATCGTTGACGCAAGAGGGCTGGATTGTCCCAAACCTGTTATATTGACAAAAGAAACTGTTGAAAAAGGATGCAGGTCTTTTGCAGTTTGGGTAGATAACGAGGTCGCGGCATCAAATGTTGAAAGATTTCTTGAAAACAAAGGATTCATGGTTAAAAAAGAGTACGGCGAAGAATCCATTGTACTTGAAGCTAAAATTGAGCCCAAAGAGGGCGGACCGACTCCTCAAAAAAAGGAAGCAATGGGCATTATGTTCACTTCTGACAATATTGGGGCCGGATCGGGAGGACTCGGAGAAGTCCTTATGAAATCCTGTCTCGGCACTTTCGTGCAGGGTGAAAAAGCTCCGTCAGTGATAGCTTTGATGAACAATGCCGTGAAGATGGCTGTAGAAGGATCCTCCTGCCACGAATATCTCTGCGAACTAAGAGATCGCGGAACCCTTATTCTGGTCTGCGGGACGTGCACAAAACACTTTGGGATTACTGAGGCTGTTTCGGTGGGAGTGATCTCAAACATGTTTGAGATCACAGAGGCGGTTTTCGGTACATCAAAACCTGTAGTAATAGGCTGATCATGTCAATATATCTTAATAATGCCGCAACCACCTGGCCAAAGCCCCCATGTGTACCTGACGCTATCTATGACTTCGTAGCAAACAGAGGAGCAAATGTCGCGAGGGGTTCGGCTTCCATGAGGGACATCCAGAGCCTTGACAATGTTTTTACGTGCAGGCAAAAACTGGCGGAACTGCTCGGCGGTCATCAGAAATGCGACCCTAGGTTCATAACCCTCACTTCCAATATCACGGAATCGTTAAATATAATCATCAAGGGCTTCCTTAAACCCGGAATGAGAGCAGTTACATCCTCCATGGAACACAATTCCGTCCTGAGACCGCTCAGGACGGCAGAGAGTAAGGGAGTCGCACTGGATATCATACAGTGCAGCCTGAAGGGATATCTGGACGCGTCATTGGTCAAAAAAACCCTTTCCGGAGGCGCAGACATCGCGATAATAAACCACTGCAGCAATGTCAGCGGATCACTCCAGAATATTCAGGACATTGCCGAAGTGTGCAGGGCATCAAATGTCCCGCTCGTGGTCGATTGTGCCCAGACAGCAGGGATAATTGGGATCAGCGCACAGAATCTCGGAGCAGCGGCCCTGTGCTTCACAGGACATAAGGGACTCTTCGGTCCGCAGGGTACCGGAGGTATCGTCTGGGATCCGGAGTTCGCAAAGATATGTTCTCCCCTCTTCGAAGGAGGGACAGGAAGCATCTCTCACGAGGAATTTCAGCCATCCCAGATGCCTGATAAATTCGAGGCAGGAACGCCAAACCTGCCTGGCATAGCCGGACTGATTGCATCTTTAGAGTGGATAGAAAATGAAGGGATAGACAAAATAAGGAAACATGAGGACCGTTTGGGCAAAATGCTTGAAGAGGGACTAATGAAAATAAACGGACTCAGAATAATCGGTCCCGGATCTGACGGGCCAAGGCTTCCGGTTTATTCCGTAAACGTAAAGGAAATGGACAACGCAAAACTTGCCCGTGACCTTTCCGACATCTACGGGATCGAGACACGACCGGGACTTCACTGCGCTCCTCTTGCACACAGAACGTTAGGGACGTTCCCTGAAGGAGCTCTTAGGATATCACCCGGCTATTTCAACACAGCAGACGACATCAATTTTACTGTCAGTGCACTCACAGAGCTTGCAAAGAATTAAGGCTCTCGGGAAATATTTTAGATCAGCCTGATATGAATCCTTTTTCAATGAGTATCTGACGGGACTCTGCATCGGTAGGACGGAAACCTTTACTCAGGAGATCCCTTATATATGTCCCGTTATACGTGAAGCAGAAAATCATATTTGCCAGCCATAAGGTGAGAACGCTTGCAACGAACATTATCACTGCCCACTTTGCATCCCCCCTGAATATGGGGACACAAAAACCAAAAAAGAAGACTGTCCAGCTAAATCCGACTTTTGCTGTGCGAAGCTGGCCTGCCTGATCCTCAAGCCTAATTATCATTTTTTGCTCCCTCCCTTCTCTCCTCTTGCTCCAGGGCCATTATTGCAGCCTTTGACGTCCCCAGCCATGTAATGCCTATAAAGCAGGCCATTACCGGAAGTGATACATATTTGAATTCAATGCCGTCCTTCATATAGACGACAAAAAAGAGAATGAGCAGGACAACAGCTGAAGCAAGGAATACTTTTGAAATCTTGTTGATCAATCTGGCTGTACGAAGTGTCATAATATCCACCCTTTGAGAAATATAAGGAACACTGATAAATAATACCACAGGGCTGCTATAAAAAAGGTATAATTTGCATGGATCAAACTAACAGGAGGGGGATTAACAATGATGATGTATTTACTGGCAGCAGCTGCAGTTATAGGTTTATGGCTAATGACCACGTACAACGGCCTCGTAAAGCTTCGTAACCTGATGCAGGAAGGGTGGAGCGGCATAGACGTACAGCTGAAAAGGCGTTCCGACCTGATACCCAATCTCGTTGAGACAGTCAAGGGGTATGCTTCTCACGAGAAGGAGACACTTCAGGGGGTAACTAACGCCCGTGCCGCTGTAATGCAGGCGGGAAACGATCCTGAAGCAAGGCTGCAGGCTGAAAACGCCCTGACTGGAACACTGAGAACTCTCTTTGCTGTAGCTGAAAATTATCCGGAGCTTAAGGCGAATACAAATTTTCTTGATCTTCAGCAACAGCTGGGAACGATCGAAAATGAGATACAGATGTCCAGACGTTACTACAACGGAACTGCAAGAAACCTTAATACTGCCATCCAGCGTTTTCCTGCTGTTTTGATCGCAAGACAGTTCGGTTTTAAAGAAGCTCCATTCTTTGAGGCGGAGGAAGAGGCGAGAAATAACCCGAAGGTTTCATTTTAAGCAGTATTTTGTGATACTTAGGGGAGGGAAAATATGAGGAACAGGATAAACTATCTTTTAAAAACAACTGTACTGTTATGCGCAGCAGTTTTCGTTATACTGTCAGGAGCTAAGTTGACTGAGGCAAGGGAAACTTTCAACAGGTTCAACTCTGACATAGTAATAAATGAAAACAGCTCAATCGAAGTAACGGAAGAAATTCTGGTCAACGTAGAGAATATCGAGATCAACAGAGGCATAATTCGATCACTTCCAGTCGAATACAGGGATGAAACGGGCAATTCAGTAGAACTCGGATTAGAAATAAGGGAGATAAAGCTGGACGGACAGGATATCCCCTGGAATTCAGTGAGGTCAGGCCTAAATATCGATGTAAAGATCGGTGACCCGAATAAGATCATATCCAGAGGACTCCATACCTTTCTGATAAGATACAGGGTCGAAAGACACTTAGGATTTTTTGAGGACCACGATGAACTCTACTGGAACGTAACAGGAAAAGATTTTTCTTTTCCTGTGCTTGAAGCGTCATGCAAGGTCGCGCTTCCGGGAAAGAGTTTCGGAGAGGGATTCAACACGATAGAGTGGTATGTGGGCCAGTACGGCGCAAAAGGTGATGCCAGCAGAGCACGCCAGGATTCAGGAAGAGTTTTCACAGTCGGGACACTTCAGCCGGGAGAGGTTTTCACTGTAGTCTACACCTGGCCAAAAGGACTGGTCACACCGCCGCCTCCCCCTGCGAGAGACAACGAAAAAGCTCAGGGAGGAATCGCGGCAGCAACTTTCGCGTTGATCTCCGGATGGTTCTGGTTCGCCTGGAAAAAGTGGGGTAAAGATCCGGATAAAAAGACAGTGATCCCGCTTTTCTACGCACACGATGGTACATCTCCCGCTTTTCTGAGGTACGTAAGGGACATGAGGCTCGATCAAACAGGTTTCACGGCTGCAATAATCGGACTTGCTGTTAAGGGCGCCATTAAGATCCTGGAAGTTGAAGGAAAAGAGACCTTCTTTGGAAAGGGCAAGGGGCACTTTGTGCTATATGAAAAAGATACGGAACCGGAAAAACTTCAGCCAGAAGAAGAGGCCCTTATGATGCAGCTTTTTCCGGGAAGCATTGACAGCGTGGCTCTGGTACAGGATAACGGAGACATAATTTCAGGGGCAATGAGAAGCCTGGCAAGGAATCTCAGAAACGCAAACTCTGCCATCTTTACCAGAAACACGGATAAGATGATCCCAGGCCTTGCTTTGTACGGAATTGGAACAGCAGCAAGCTATCCATTCAGCGGGGAATATCCCTTAAACACTCTCATGGCCGGGGTTTGCGGACTGCTCATAATTGCACTGGGAATGAGGCTGAGCAAAGCTGCAAATACCGGAGGCCAGAACATAAGACAGTTCCTTGGAAGGGCTTTTCCTGCCCTTGCGGTGGGTCTAGTAGGAGCTATAGCACTCGGGGGAGAGGGGCTGTCCCCCTTTACATTTGCGTTTTTCGTCGCTTCAGCAGCCGTCATTGCTGTGATGCGGCCTCTTATGGTCTCAAGGACCGCAAAGGGCAGCAGTATTTTGAGCGACGCGGAGGGTCTTAAGCTCTATATGGACACAGCAGAAAAAGAGCGGCTTGAAATGTTCAACCCACCGGAAGAGACCCCGGAGCTCTTTGAAAAACTTCTTCCTTATGCGCTTGCACTTGATGTTGCAAAAACGTGGGGCAACAGGTTTGAGAGCGTTTTGACAAAAGCCGGTTATAAGCCTGAATGGTATTCGGGACCTTCTCCATATTTGTTCCTGAATGGCACTGGGCTGAATAATTTCTCATCAAGCCTTGGCAGCAGCCTGGGACAAAGCATGGCCCCGCAGTCTGCCCCAGGTACATCCTCAGGCATGGGCGGCGGCGGTTTTGCAGGCGGCGGCGGCGGCGGCGGCGGCGCGAAGGGCTGGTAGTTTAAAGCCAGCAGCCGGCAATCGCTATCTCTGAAAGCAAAATATTCATCAATCCTTTGATAGATAGTCGTCACTGAATAACGTGAATAATACAGTTACAGACTATATTTATGAGCTATTTAAAGGTATAATATCTGCAAGAAATCTGTATAAAACGAGGAGAAACCTTGCAGAAATGAAACCCAAAACTACAGAAGATCCACAGAATAGAATTTTCCAGATGCGCCTTGAAAACATGATAAATATGGAGCATGAACTTGTATTGCTTTCCGAGAAAATCAACTGGAAAGCATTCGAGAAGAAATTTGGTGAAGTTTACATACAGGATGTAGGACGTCCCGGTCTTCCTACCAGATTAATGGTAGGTCTCCATTACCTGAAAGGACTGCACGATCTTTCAGATGAGGACGTGGTCGAAGGTTTCCTGGAAAATCCATACTGGCAGTACTTCTGCGGTATGGAATTCTTTGAACATAAGCTGCCCCTGAACTCAAGCTCCATGACAAGGTGGCGCAAAAGAGTTGGCTCGCGAGGATTTGAAACTCTGCTGAAAGAGACACTGGAAACAGCACTTTCGATGAACTGCCTCAAACAGAAAGATATGCTGAAAGTCACAATAGACACGACAGTACAGGAGAAAAACATAACATTCCCGACAGATGTAAAACTCTACGCCAAGGGGACAGAAATACTTGTCAGAGAGGCAAAGAAGGCTGGAATAGAACTTAGACAGAGCTACACAAGAACAGTTCCGATGCTTCAGCGCGAGAACTGGCTCAAGAACAGGGGCAGAAAATACAAACAGGCGAACGCCTGTCAAAAACGTCTGAAAACGATACTTGGAAGGACAGTTCGTGACATTACAAGAAAAGCAACAGAGGAACAACTGACGGGAAAACTTGGTAAATACCTTTCAATGGCAGAACAAGTGCTGAATCAGAAGCGGGAAGATAAAAACAAAATCTACAGTTATTTTGAACCGGAGACATCCTGTATTGCGAAAGGCAAAATACACAAGAAGTACGAATTTGGTGCCAAAGCATCAATAGTGACAACTCAGAAGGGCAATTGGATACTTGGCACAACGACATACAAGGGTTCACCCAACGACATCACGACACTGTCAGACTCTCTGGATCAGGTTCAGCAAATGACAGGATGCTATCCTGAAGAGGTTTACTGTGACAAAGGGTACAGGGGCAAAAAAGTACATGAAGGCCTGCGGTGCAAGGTTTTTATTCCCGGTACTAAACAGAAAGTCACATCTGCCCAGAAGAAACGGCTCAAGCGGAGGAATGCAATAGAACCGGTAATAGGGCACCTTAAAGAAGATCACGGCATGGCAAGGAACTACCTGAAGGGCAGGATGGGGGATGAAATAAACGCACTTATGGCGTCCTGTGGTTTCAACCTGAAAAAGCTGCTGAAATCACTCAGGGCTTTTTTGTCTCAAATAATAACAAGCCTGATTCTCGTCTATTTGAAGCAAAACGGCAAAAATCAGGCATTGCAATTAGGCGCTATTTGATCCTATCTATGTTTTTCAGCAACGACTAGATAATAAGAGGGAGCTTAATGAAACCTGACGTTTCAAAAAGCTCTCTCTTCTTTAGTTATTGATCGTTGAGGATCACTTATTCACTTGTTTCCAACGGAAGTTTTTATCGTATCCCAGATATCCGGGGTTTCGTGACCCTTTCTCCATCCAGCGACTCCTGCAAGTCGGTATTTATCCAGAATGGAAAGCTTGGTTTTGATGGAATCCCTGTTTTCCACCCATACCTTATAGGTCTTTCCACCTGAAAGATAGGAATAGAAATACTGCCCTTTGTCACTGAGCCATACAGGAGAGAGCCCTCTCTGGGAAATAATTGAATCAGACTCAGCCATAGTCAGAGTGTAGCCTTTGACTTTCACCTTTCCCTGGCCTACCGGAGTCTCCTCCCACTTTCTCATATAGAAAGGAACGCCTAATATCAGCTTTGCAGGAGGGACACCCTCCTCTATGGTTTTCTGCACAGCACGCTCGACCCATGGCATCGAAGCTACAGAACCTGCCCTCGGAGAAGTCCTCCAATGTTCGTCATAAGCCATGAGCATAACGTAATCCACATGTTTCGAAAGAGCTGCCCTATCGTGGCTTTTTGACAGATTACTGTTTCCTGGCACATGAACATCTACTGAGCTGACTAGCCCCTGCTCTTTAAGATAGCCGCTCAGAAGCGAGACGAAACGCACATATTTATCCCTGTCAGCAGCATCAACATTTTCAAAATCTATGTTTATGCCGTCAAAACCATACAGTTTCGAATAACAAAGAAGTCTTGCAATAAAGATATTTACAGCAGCTGTGTCGTTAAAAAACATGGAAGTATTCTCTTTACTGAAACCGTTTGAGACAAGGGGCCATATCCGGTATCCCTTTTCGCGGGCGGCCTCAACATAGGCTGCTGAAGTCCTGTTTGCCATGTTTCCGCTGCCGTCGGTTAGGTTGAACCATGTCGGGGAAATAACATTAAGTCCATCAATGCGGCCTTCCGCCCCAAGATCGGGATTACCCCTTGTTATGTGTGCCCATGCAAGGGTGATCCGTTTATCTTTCAGATACGCCTGATCAGGCTTTTTTCTGTTCAAAGGAGCATCAATAGCAATTTTTTTGAGTTCGAGACCGGCGTTTGTCTCCTCTGCAGCAATCCCTGTCAATTGTTCCAACCCTCTTACATTGAAATAAGAGGTCCCTTCATTGTCCATCGAGGGAAAATAGAGGGTAATAGCTCTTCCTGCAAGTTTCTCAAGTTCCTTTATTCCAAAAACATTGGCAGGCTCTTTAACATCAACCATAAAACCTTTTCCGTTCGGACCTCCCCTTAAGGGCAGCCCCAGGGTACTCAGGACATCAACGGGTACCCAGATATCACTCCCGCGAACGATGGCGGTCCCCAGCAGATCCCTTGAGGATCCACCAGAGAAAATTACGTCAATGTACCTGTCACCGTCGTCAGCACTTGCCATGGAACTCAAGATAAGAGTAAAAAACAGGAGGGAAAGAAGGATCACTCGATCAAAAAACTTAATATTAACCAATTCCTATAACCCCTTTCTAAACTTCTGGTATAATCTTAACCTCATTTGCTTATAAGATATTCGGCAAAATTGCTATATAATGCAGAGATAAAATCTTCTGGGACCGGAGTGCTTTGAACTGAGAAAATTATCATTGGTTACCGCAATATTTCTGATACTTTTTTTTGCAAATGGGGCCCCATGCTCTGAAGGCATGGGCATCAGCTCTGACTATTTTTTAAAGAGGATGGGGTATGCCTGCGTAAAAGTTAAAAATGGAATTTCGAGCGTCACTATTGCTTCTGATATCCAGGATGCGGGAAGATCCAAAAGGGTCCTCGACTGCGGCAATAAATTGATGCTTGTACTCACAGAATCAGATGATGGAAAAGAACTTTTGAATGTGGCCATACTCTATATTACAAACACCTACGCGGATGAGGACAGATCCGCTTTCATTTTGAGATCCTTCGAAAACAGCCGCTTTGAGAATATCTGCAGGCAGCTGATATTTTCTTTGGGCAGCGATATATCCGACTCAGAGGCAGAGAGTGCTTTAAGGTCTATCGGGATACATGGCAACATGCTTGACGGAGTCCAGAGAAGCAGCTCCGTAAAAGGTTACAGGTGCATGCTGAAGCTTCAGCCGGGCGGTATGATAATGATGGTAATATCAAAGATCTGATCTATCATAAAAAAACAAAAAGGAGAATATATTATGAATATCGAACAACTTCTTGAAAAACTTGACACAGCAGAGACCGATGAAGAAATCTCTGAGATAGGCAGAAAGATACTGGAGATCGATCCCGAAAGCCCCTACGGCAAGCTGGCTGTCTGGGAGACAATGGACTATGAGGGCTGCGTTGAAAACCTTGACATGCTTAGAGAGGCTCTTTTCGGCATAAGAGTGATAATATCTGAAAAAGATACACCTCCCAACATAGAAGAAGACCGCGACGCACAGGCCTACTGCACGATAATGATGAACCTCGGGTACTCTCTGCTCGCTGAGCAGGAGACTGAAGAAGCCCTTGAAGTCGCAAAAGAATTTGCAAACTTCGATGACGAAGGCTTTTATCCCAGCCGCACCCTCCTTTACCGCTGCATGCTAGATCTTCAGATGTACAGGCAAATTTTCGATACACTTGAGAGCGACCCGCTTGAATCTGTCGTGGGAGAACACGCCCGTGCAATAGCGTTGATCGAAACCGAAGCTGAACCCGGTGAGATCCGTGACGCTGTCAGCTACGCTATCTCTCTTGACCCAGAAGTCCCCTTCTTTGTTCTCAACATCTGGGAGTTCCCTGCGCCTGAGGACGACATAGACGAAGATATCGAAGATACAATAAATTACGCAACTTATGTAGCAGAGCCATGGTGTTCTTCGGACAAAAGGCTGGCTGCTATCAGCGCGCCGACTTTCCTTTTCGGATATCTGACAGACAGGCTGAACGATGAAAAAGAGATCCAGGTCTTAAAGGAAGGATATGAAGGAGCCGGCGTGCTGAAAGAAGTTGAAGAGGCAAAGGCAAAGATCCGTGAAATGGAACAGCAGGCATGCGATCCAGAGGAAATAGACGCTGTAGCGCTTGGTGAAACAGGAGCAATAGTGGAAAAGCTTCTTGGCTGAGAAACCTTTCTAAAAGGGCGGCCTTGCAGGCCGCCCTTTTTATTGTTCCTATGAAGTACAGCTGTTGTTAATTATTACTCCCTGATTAGTTTCACCGTCCATGTACGCCGAGAAGCTGCCCCTGTATATCCTAATCGCAGGATGGGGACCCTCTTCCCATTTTCTCTCACTGAACCAATCCTGGTCGATCAGGTTGTTCGATTCTCCTTCGAAAACCGGCATATAAAGCACATTATCCACGGCAAGATCAGAGAAAAAATGCGTTCCGTATGAGAGCTCGGGCATAAAACCAAGCCTCGGTATGCCAAGCTCAACAATGCAGCAGCAGTTTGTCAGTTCATCGTACTTCACAGGGACTCCCAGTTCCGGATTGCTCGATCCAACCCGCCCGGGCGAGACAAATATGAACTTCTGCCCGTTCATTTGGCTGTTGATCTCTCCAATGCCTCGGGCCACCTTGAAGAAATCCGGGTTTGAATAATATATCCTGTGGTCTACATACACAAGGAATGGAATATTGTTTATAACTCCCGGTGTGACCATCCTGTCTGCCTTAAAAAGGATGCGCTTCCCCTCAAGGTCAGGCATATCCTCTTCTGTACATGTCTGGCACCAGCATGGACGGGACTGTATCAGACAGAAGCTGTCGTCAAGGGGCTCATAAGCAAATTCAATATCCGCCGGCAGTCCCATGGAAGACTCAAGAAGCGGCAGAGTCTTCTTCATCCTTTCAAAAAAGTTCGGATATTTCTTGGGGAAATTATCAAAAGTCAGACAGACTTTTGAACCGACATCTATCTTTTTCGTTGTCTTCATAAGGGAGGAGAGACATCCTCCCTCTGAATCATAGCAATAGACCTGAGCATATGCATCAAAATCAGGGTGATGTTCGATCAGCTGAGGCCACTCTTTTTTGATGTCCAGAGTCGTCAGCTCATTTGGGTTTTCCCTGTCGATGACATGAAATCTTTCCTGCGAATGGATAGCAATTTTTTCCGGGTTCTGTCCGTCAGGCCTGAGATAAGCATTGGTAAGCGAGATCGTTCTTGCATAACCTCTCTTTGTGCTCATGGTTCCAAGCCCGAACACGATCCTAAGAACTCCGTCTTTCTGCCTAACTCTTTTGTTCCATCTTCGAAAATTCTGTGAATATCCCACTCCGGCTATAGTTGGGTAATAATATCTGCCATGCCATCTTCCTGACATCCTTATTACGATTATCCCCATATCGTCGTCGCCAAGACAGTGTTTTTCCCTGTAACTTATGGCCTGAGGGAAATAGATCCTTGCGTATATCTTTCTTATTTCCCGTTCTACGACACTTACCCTTTCTTCCAGTGAGGGCGAATCATTGCTCATGAAAGTAGTAAGATACTTCCCGGCGAATGAATGCTTTGCAGAATCTTCCAATCTGCTGCTGCTTCTTATTACCACCGGGTCATGCATTTCTGACAGGAATTTCCGTACAGCTTCGGCAACTATCTTTGGCAGCGGTGTCTTAAGGAAAACCTCTTCCAGCCGCTCAGGTTCATTTTGTGATATCAGGAGATCCAAAGATGGCACTGATTCAAGGAACTGATGAAAAATATCGATCCCAAAGTAGATAGATTCAGGAACCTTGCTGTTACAAAGCTGCGGGTCACCTGAATCACGCAGTTTTCTGAGCGCAAAAAGAAGTGATCTGCCTTTTCCTCCGATAGTCCCTTTGCCGAATATCATCGGCGCAAATTCCGGGTCGTCGTGCGGGTTCCAAGAAAAGTATTCTTCTCTGATCCTTTCCAGATCGGTCACTTGCCCCTCACCTCCGTGTCGCCTTTGTCGATCACGATCCCAACTTCACTGTCACCATCGAGCAGGACGTCGAACGTTCCCTGGTAGTGTCTTACTGCTGGGTGGTTGGTCGATATCCAATTACTGTTGTCAAACCATTCCTGGTTATATATATTTCCTTTTTCACCATCAAATACAGGGAGATAGAGGATGTTGTCCCCATCAAGGTCAAGAAAAAAATGTGTCCCGTATGACAGTTCCGGCGCCATCCCCTTGCTCGGGATACCCAGTTCGACCAGACAGCCCGAATTCGAAAGTTCACTGTATTGGACCGGGACTCCAAGAACAGGATTGGAACTTCCCCATCGTCCGGGACCTACGAGAAGATACCTCTCTCCATCCAGCTTCTCGTTAATATCTCCTATCGCCCTTGCAACATCATAAAAATCCGTTTTTTTACCATATAATTCAGGGTCCACATATACTATATGTCTGATGTTTTCCAGCCGGCCATTGGCCACCATACGATTTCCCCTCAGTATCACCTTCTCAGGGCTTACTTTCGGTATCTCGACCTTTCCCCTGTCATCATAGACTGACAGAGGCCTCAACTGAACAAGAGTAAACTCGTCTTCTGCGCTTTCGTAGGTAAACTCCATATCTGACGGCAGCTGCAGCTCTTTTTCAAAGAGCTGCAGCAGTCTCTTGATCCTTATAAACAACTGCGGGCATTTCTGAGGAAGCTCGGCAAAAGTAAAAACGGCCTTTGGCGCAACCATGTCCCTTGTGTCAGCCAACAGCCATCGGAACATACTTCCGTCATACCACTGCAAATATGTCTGCGCCATTTTATGCTTCTGAGTAATCATCTTAATATAATTGCATGCATAGGCAGTCATAAAGGCGTTGTTTTCAATATCCACATAGTCGAACTGTTCCTGAGCGTGTGCGACTATTTCCGCAGGCCTGTTGCCTTCGGGCCTTAAATTGGGGTTTGTAAGATAAAAGGTGCGTGCAAAGCTCCTGTCCACAGTTCTTGTACCAAGGCCGAAGCATATCCTTGCTACGCCATCTTCCTTTTTGATCCTGGGCGACGGACGTCTGAATACCTGAGAAAAAGCCGCCCCTGCCAGCTCAGGATAGTATTTATTGTCTCTCATCCTTCCAGCGATCGGTTGGATAAGGACTCCCATGCGCTCTCCTCCCCAGAGTATGTTGTGTTTTCTCTTATACTCCCTTGCAGCGGGATTGTATGTGGAAGCGTATACCTCTTTGATCGCGGCTTCCAGGCCCTTTCTTCTCGAGACCATGTCACCGCTGTTGGCAACAAATTTAGTGGCGTACTTGCCTGCAAATGAAAGGTTGACATCGTCTTCCAGTATCGATGATGAACGGACAGACATCGGAGTATCGATCATATCAAGGATACGTTCCAGATCTTCATCAATACTCGCAGGCAGTTCAGCCTCCTGGCAAATCCTGTGGAGCTTAGGAGCATCGCTGTGCTCCCTCAGATCCAGGAGCCTGTCCCATAATCTGTTCTCTTCCATAAATTCTTCAAAAACAGAAGTCGTTATAATGAAAGAATATCTGGGCAGAAAGACTTCTTTGAGCATCCCGTTCGACTTCAGTACCTCATGAGCAAAGCTTAGACCTTTGGCCTTCCCTCCGACCTTTCCGCTGCCTATCAGCCAGCCTCTTTCCCTGTAGTAAGGCTCCGGGTCAAAACTTTTATAATATTCTCCATATTCCATCCTTCCACCCCCGCTAAGCGACATAAAACAAACTTTTTCGAACATATTTCTTGTTTTGATCATCTCTACCTATTAAGATGATATACTGTTGAAGCTTCTTTTACAAGAATTTTAAATAGGAGGAAAACAATGAAAAGAGAGCTTCGTCGAGATACTTGGTCCTGCGGGGTATTTGCATTGTTCGCCCTGGACAGGTTTTCTAAAATATTTGCAAACAAGGGCGTCGGTTTTGAATTTGGCCCGCTCTCTTACTCTCTGACACAGACTACCCAGGTCTTGGCAAGCGAATCAGCACGCAGCAGGGCTTTTATAATAATACCTCCGGTCATACTGATTTTCTGGGTCTTTTATAAATGCGGCGGAATGAAGCCTAAATTTTGGACGATGCTCCTCCTCGCCGGATTAACAGCCCTAGCATACGATCTGATAATGGTAAGGGGATTTCAGTACCCTCTCTTCTTTACGACAGAAAGCGACGTGACAATATTCAGTCTGGCAACTTTTTATCTCCTGCTGGGAACAATAGCAGGAATATTTGATATGGCATTTGAAACTATCAGAGGTAAAGACTAAGTACAATATCAAAGGAGAACGGAGGCAGATAGAAGCTGCTTTCCGTTCTCTCTTCTGGTTCGAACAACATTACATGAGCTATAGCTGTCAGAGGATCAGATGGACCTTACGGGTTGATCCAGATATCTCTTTCGTAGCTGTCATCCATGACTTCATATACATAGCCCATATCCCTGTCCCACGCGTACCTTCCGTTCGGAGCTATTGAGCCGTACCCGTCAAGATACTGCATATTTCTTGAATCAGCGGTATCTCTGGTAACATAACCGCGGTAGAAAGGCAGGATCGGAAGTTTTCCTCTGGTCCTTTTTACGCTCCAGTCACCTTGAAGACAGGTAACAGAGACTACATCCTTCAGAGCCTGATCCATCCCTTCGGGGATCTCTTCAATAAACATGACTTTGCCCATTCCTGATTTACCAAAGAGAGACAACAAATATGCAGAGCCCCACACACCGTCAGGTATCTGTCTCAGCGAATCAACGGCAACAAACAACGCGTCCATTGCCATGAGCTGCCGGGGCTGTACGCTCCGCTGTGGAGCGAATCCTGATACTTCCTGCCACCTCGACGGGTCTCCCTGGGGAAACATCCTGTTGATAAGTGCCACAGCCGCTGCCGCCCTCCAGCGAGGTTCTCCGTCCCAAAGTTTATTCCACAGCTCCATCTCGGTTCCCTGCGGGGCAATGTCAAGCATGTCTGTTACGATGGCAGCTCCGGTGTCTTTAATTTTGCTTCTTTTCTCCATCTCTGCAACAAATGTATCCCAGTCAGAGGCTGCAAAGACTGGCACCGAAAATAATGATATTGCCAATACCAGAAATACAGCTAATGTCCATTTTACTTTCATCTTTACCACACCCCTCAAAAGGTAAGTTCTTATAAGGAATATCCGATAAGGCTATGGGTATTATCTCAGTTGACCCTGTCACCTCTTATCGTTATCTCTCTCTCCCAGTGACCGGCTGCCCAAACTTTCCGGTTTATGCCTCCGGGAAGTATCTTCCATACGGCCGCTTCCCCTTGATCTAAGCCAACAATATCAAGTATAAAGATCTCCCCGGAAGAAAAAGGAATATAAACCGCATCGTAGGCCTGGTATATCCTCTCAAGTTTCTCAGACTGGACCTTTCCCTCTTCAACAAACTTCCAGAGTTCTCCCCTTCGTTTGCCTGAGGCACTTAACTTTTCAATCCCTTCTCTAGAAACCATTACTACTCCGGATTTTCCGTAACCGGACAAAAACCAGCTAAGGAACTGAGCCCTTTCATTGAGATCCCCCGCAACTGAAGGCAGGGCTTTTCTGCAGTAAAAACCTAGATACGCCTTTGAGTTTTTCCTCTCACGCCCTAATATCTCTCCAAGTTTTTTGGCAGCATCTTTTTTCCTGCTCTCAATCAACAGTTTTTTTATGGAAGCCGTCAGCTCGTTTTTTAGGTATCCTTCACCCGGATAGATCAAATTGATCGAAACTTCATAGATTTCCGGAAACATGAATACCGCATCAATTTCTTCTTCCATGTCTGAAGATGCTACTGTCAATGATGTTTCATAAGAAGGAGCGTTATCCCCGGATAATACATCTTCATTACTCGCAGCTAATAAGTCTTCCCTTCCCACAGAGAGAAGAAATAATAGTGATATGGCAACGTATGTAAGAACTGCTTTTACATGTCTTATCTCAATTTTATGGAGTCCAAGGTCTTTTAACGTGAAAACTGAACAAATTTTTGTATTGCTAGACATCTATATATTTTGTCTCTCCTTTACTTGAAGATTCTCTGTCCCTGAGCGGCATGGACCCGTCAAATGCCATTACCAGGACAGGCAGTCCAAGAAGGATAGGGGTGATGATACCCCAAAGCCAGAAATTTTTACCAAGTCTCTCTGCGATCTTTCCCCAGAGGTAGACATTTGCGGCAAAAGCTACCAGTGCGGCTCCCGAGCTGAAGACCTCGCTAAAAACATAGAAGCTGACAATGTTCATAGCAGCAGTTACGATTCCAGGTGCAACTATCGCCACGGTAAACCAGCGGGATATCCTGGCGCAGTCGCAAAGAAGTGTTATGTTATAAAATGGGATAAGGAACTGGATGAAAGATCCTATCCTGAACTTCTCCCCCAGCCTGGAAAATACATAGGCTGCAAAAATATAAATTCCAAAGCACATGAATACAAGCACGATTACTGCCAATGCTCCGAAAAGTATTGTGAACATTACTATTTCGACCTCTCTTCCAGCTGCGATATGACATGTCCAAGTTCCTTTATTTTATCGCCGTAAAGCGCCCAGTTTCCCTGGCGCTGCGCTTCCTGAGCTGAATCGTATAATTCCTGGGCCAATTTTGCAAGAGCAGGAATATCTTTTCCTCCAGACTCAGAATCTTTCTGCGGATCACTGCCACCACTGCTGATAAGGATGTCGGAAACCGATCCAGGCTTTACAGGAGATCCTTTTTTTGAAACTTTTTTACCAATCAGTTTTTCAAGCGCCCTTCCAAATGTCTCATCCCATTCTACCCGGCCTCCGGTTGAAACGATGACCCTCTTAAGCTCAGGAAGCTCACCATTCTCAGCTTTTAGATAGAGAGGCTGGACATAAAGCAGGGATTTGCCTATGGGTATGACCAACAGATCGCCTATTATTACATCCGATCCCCTCTGGCTCCATAGAGAAAGCTGCGATGATATTTCGGGATTCTGGTTTATAAGAGCCTCTACCTGAGCAGGACCGTATATCAGCTTTTGTTTCGGGAACCTGTAAACAAGTAGGTCTCCATAATTGGCAGGGTCGCATCGTCCAGCCATCCAGCCTATAAGGTTATCTCTGCCAAGCGGCATGTAGGGAACAATGATCGCAAATTCAGGATCAATTTCACCCCATAGTTTCATTGTAACGTAGTTGGGCGAGATCCTTCTCTTGCGTCCAGCAGGTGTTACTTCCCACACGTCTTCCCTGTTGTAGTACGTGTTAGTGTCGGTCATGTGATATGTTCTGTAAACATCAGTCTGCACCTCAAAGAAGTCTTCAGGATATCTCATGTGTTTCCATAACTCCTCTGACATCTCCCCTGCCGGTTTAAATATCGCAGGAAATATCTTCCGCCATGTCTGGACTAAAGGATCCTTTTCATCAACTACATAGAAGCACATCTTGCCGTCGTAAGCATCTACTGTAGCTTTGACGCTGTTCCTTATGTAATTCACTCCGTTAAAGTGCTGCAGAGTAGGATCATTAGTCATTACAGGCTTTGAATATGGGTACCGGTGTGTCCATGTAAAGGCATCCTGTACCCATATTATATGACCGTTAAATATGACAGGGTATGTATCCTGATCAAAGATCAAAAACGGCGCTATGTCGTTGAGGGCTTCACGGACATTCCGATGAAACAGAACTCTGCTTTCTGGTCTGAGCGCACCTGTGAAAAGTATCTCAGTGTCACGGAACCTGAGGGTGAAGAGGAGTTTTTTCCAAAAAGAATCTAACTCTACTCCACCATTGCCTTCATAAGTGCTTCTTGCGTTCGAATCACCCATAGGGTAGTCGAACTCTTTAACATCAGTGTTGACCAATACATAAAAATCTTTCATCGATCCATAATATATCTGTGGCCTGTCGAGCTTTATGTCAACATTAAACCTTGGCGGCAGGTCTTTGATAAAGAAGAAAGGCAGCCCTCCCGGAGCTACTTCGTTTACAGGATTCATAACAACTCCGTATCCATGAGTAAATTCCAAATGCATGTTTACCCATGTCTGATTCTGGAGTTTTGAAAGATCCAGTTCCCTTACGGAAAGCATTACCTGCCTGTTGCCTCCGTTAAGCTTGTATCTGTCGATATAAACATCATCAAAATCATAGTAAGTCCTTATGGCCTGGAGCTGTTTATAAGTTCTCAGAAGCGGAGAATAATCCCACAGACGAATATTTTTTACCGTTTCCTGATCTGCGAGCAGCTCTTCAGGAGTAACTTCATTCTCAGGTGTTATATCTATTGTCCTAACATCGTTAAGCCCAAAGGCCCTGCGCGTATAATCCAGATGGTAGTCAAGAAATGTTTTTTCCAGTTCGTATTCGTTCGGCTTTACTCTGTACTGCTGGATAAGCCCCGGAATAAAAGACCTTGATACCCAGCCCAGCAAAAGAAGTGCTCCAATCAATACAGCTGACATTTTCCACATGGGCTTGTAAAAATTCATAAGAAGGAGAGCGGCAGCAACAACCGCGGCAACAGTAAGGATGTTGAAAGCAGGCAGCAGAATGTTCACATCAGTATAACCCGCACCGTATACCACGCCTGTAGGTGAAAAAAGAAGTTCATATCTGGCAAGCCAATATCCCGCACCCCATGTAAGCAGAAGGATCGATCCCAGGAGTGAGATATGAAGCCTGGCCCTTGGAGATGCGGTTAATTTTGTTCCTTCCAGGAAAAGGGATCGGGTCATAAAATAGGATGCCAAAGTACCCAAAAGGGTTACAAACAACAGCCCCTGAAGCCACGACTGGAGATATTTCAAAAATGGAAGTGTAAAAACGTAAAAACCAACATCAAGGCCGAATAATGGGTCAGATTCCCCAAAGGGTGTGGGATTCATAAATTGCAGGAATGTACCCCAAGAACCCATTGCATTCAATGCGTTAACTACGGCAAAAAGCCCAGCAACAACTATTATCACCCATTTCGAGGCATTGAATTTGACCTCTTCGCCTGATGAATCATTTATAAGTCTAAGCCCGTTTTTCCATGCTGAATTCCAGTTGAGCCAGTAGATCAAAAAAGCAGGGACAAGCGCTATAAAAAACAGTTCCCAGCGAGCTGTGAACCGTCTCCAGAAGACAGACCCAAAACCGTATGATTCAAACCAGTAGAGATCTGTAAGAAAAACAGCAAGCCCCGGCAGTATGACTGTAAACAGTATAAAAATGCCGCCCAGTATGAACCAAATCTTTGATATCCTGGGCATCCTTATGTTTGGGATCTTCGGTTTTTCCTCGTTCCATCCGTTTTCGTTATCTCCTGAGCCGTCCGTCCATTCCTGACGAGTACGGCCGTATAAACTTTCAAATATTTTTTTGAGATCCATGGTCACCAGCTCCTCGCTCAGTGTACAATCATATCTGTCTATTGTTAACTAAAACCAGCTGTATGTCCAGCGTTGCATCACCTAAATAACAGCATGAAACGTAAGAATCTACAGGAGCTTAGCAGTTTAACATACTGGCACAGATAATGAATATTTTTTATGACCTATTCTACAGAGAGGTGAGGATATGTTTTATGCATACAAGCTTATAGGATCGCTCTTAGTTCCTCCCGGGCTGTTGTGCGTTATCACAGCCATCTTCTCTTTTGTCCTTTTCAGGTCAAAAACCAAGAAGTTACTTTCTCTTGCTATGCTTATGCTTAGCCTATCCATCTGGTTTATGAGCACCTCAGCCGGATCTTTTTTTATTACAGGCGGACTGGAAAGGAAACATTTGAATTCTGTGCCGGAGACTGAAAGGCCTGTAGCTTTCCTTGTCCTGGCGGGCGGCTCTAACTACGACAGAGATGGGGATGCGCTTACACCCGGTGTCTACTCACTTGAAAGGATCTATTCTGCTGTCACGACGGCTGACAACAGTAAAGATGTACTCATCTTTTCAGGTGGAAACGTTTATGGCTACGATCAGAGGACAGAGGCAGAAATAATGGAAGATTGCGCAAAGAAAATGGGATGGAAGGGCAAAACACTGCTTGAAACTTCTTCAAGAACGACGGGAGAAAACATGATCTATGCCGAAAGGATGCTTTTCGGTCCAGACTTTCATCATGTCGTTATAGTGACCAACGCCTTCCACATGCCCCGTTCAATGTTAAGGGCCCATTCAGTATTTAGAGGGAAGAGCCTCTTCTCTCTCTCTGCAGGGATGGAGACTAAACCAGGATTTAGGGGCATCCCGGACCTTTTCCCGGATGCTCACAATTTCCACCTCTCCTGTCTGGGCATCAAGGAATGGGTCGGTATATTGGCATTCAGGATACTTGGATGATCCTTTATTTTTTATAGTGATCCCTGTACCAGTCCGCAGTATCAGAGAGTGCGCACATGATTTCGGTAAATTCTGTTTTTCCCAGGGCTTCGGTAAGGAGAGAGATATCAGCACTGCTTATCTTTATGTCTCCCGGTCTCTCAGGAAGCCTCACTTCTTTGACATCTGAACCCATTATCTCAGAGATAAGTTTCAACAGTTCGTTTACCTTCATGCTCTTTCCGGTAGCAAGATTAAAGACCCGTCCCCTGTTTTGGTGTGCTCTCTTACACATCTTCAGGAGTACCGACGTCAGATCCCTGACGTATACGAAATCCCTTGTCTGGGTGCCGTCTCCGAAAACCACGGGGCTTCCTCCGGAAGAAAGCGCATGACAGAACTTCGGTATTACAGACGCATATGAGCCAAATGGATCCTGCCTCGGGCCATAGACGTTAAAGAACCTGAACCCGACACAATCCAGCCCCCAGATTCTTGCAGCAGAACATGCCTGTATTTCGTTTATGGCTTTGCTTGCTCCATAGGGTGACATCGGCAGGGGGATCTCTCCCTCGTGCCTCAGCCCCTCACTTCTGTTGCCGTAAACTGCCGCAGAACTCGCATATATGAGGGGGATCTTCATGTCTTTCAAAGCTATGATCAGATCACTGAAAGCTGTTACATTATTGAGATGACACTCTTCGGGCTTTTCTATCGATAGCGGTACGGAGACCATGGCTGCAAAGTGGAAGACCGCGTCTATGCCCTCCAGCAGTTTCTTCAGAAGATCTTTATCTGAGACATCTCCCTCAACGAATCTGAGCGAAGGGTCGTTAGACAGGTGTTCCAAATTCTCTCTCTTTCCGGTGATCAGGTTATCGAGCACAGTGACCTTCCACCCGTCAGAAATGAGTTCGTCAGCCATGTGCGAGCCAATAAATCCGGCTCCCCCTGTTATCAAAGCAGATCTGGTCGGTTTCATGCGGTTATTTCCCCCCTAAAAAAGCTTTTTGTAATAAAACTGTTTTATTATAACAATGAGAGCCCAGTCTTAGTATGCGACAAGGCTCTCAAAATTATTACATTGAATAAAATGACCCTACTTGTTCACTGCAGAAGTTTCATATTCTTCGCTGATAGGGGCCCATCCGCCGCCCAGAGCTTTAAAGAGCATTACCGAATCAGATGTAATCTGTCCGTCGCTTATCGCAGTCGCTTCTGACAGAGAAAGGAGTGCTCTCTGTGCGGTTATGACATTGTTGAAATCGGTAAGTCCGTTCCTGTACTTGTCATTAGCTACATCGAGCGCTGTCTGTGCAGCCTCTCTCCCCCTCCTGAGCGCATCGTTCCTTTTTCTTTCCTCTATGCCTGCGGTCAGGGCATTCCTGACTTCAGCCACGGCTTTGAGTACTGTCTGTTCATATGCGGCCAGATACTGTTCCTGCCTTGCTGTCTGAACTTTAATATTGTTCCTGATAGCTCCTCCGTGGAATATAGGCCACGTTATTTTGGGTCCGAATGAATATGCTTTGTTGGGGCCTTCAAAAAGGCTTCCGGTATCAAGAGCTTCCGTGCCTATAGAACCAATCAGGTAGAACTTGGGCCAAAGGTCGGCCTTTGCCGATTTTTTCCGGGCTATCTGCGCAGCGAGTTGACGTTCAGCGGCAAATATGTCCGGTCTCTGACGGAGGCTGTTTGCCGGAATACCTGTCATCATTTTTTGATCAAGCTTAGGGAGCGGTTTTCTTTCGCTGAGCATCTGGTCAAGACTTCCGGGTGTCCTTCCAGTAAGCACTGCAAGATTATTTTTGACCTCCTCAATACTTTTTTGTATAGGGGGTATTTCAGCTTTCGTCTGTTCAAGTGTGTATTTGGACTGGTTAAGCGCAAGGTGGTCGCTCAGTCCTGCATCTACCCTTGACTGAAGCATTTCCAGCGTATCTTCCTGAAGGGTCAGGTTGCTCTCTGCGATAAGAAGCCGCTCCTGGAGGGTCCGGAGCGTCAGATAGTTAATTGCGACCTCGGCAGAAAGGGAGACCCAAGCGGCATGCAGTGATGCATACTGCGCCTCTAGGGAAGCTGCTCCCGCTTTAACCGTCTCTCTTCTTCCACCAAAAATATCTATCTCCCAGGACGCATCTATACCTAACTTGTATACATCGACCCCTTTACCCTTACCTCCTGTCTCAACAGGAGTCCTGGCGTTGTACCAGTAGTCAGTGTTGTCAAGCCAGGGCAAAAGTGCGGCCTTGTTTATCCCAAGTGCGGCCCTCGCCTCTGTCACTTTTGAACGTGCAGAAACCAGATCCCTGTTGCTCTGCAGTGACCATTCAACAAGCTGTGTAAGTATCTCATCATTCAGTGACTCCCACCATTTCGCCAGCATTTCGGGATCAGGTTCGACTAATACATCGCCTGACATGGCGGGGACAGGATACCTTTGGGCCATTTCTACCCATTTCCCTTCACTAAGTTCGATATCAGCATTTTGCTGAGGAGCATTTTCAGCAAAAACAGAACCTGCCATAAGAAGGATGAATATGGAAATTATCGCTATTTTGACCTTTTTCATCATCCCACTCCCCTTAATCCTTACCAAACGAAGCCTTTATACGTCCCTTGAGGTTTTCCCTCAGTGTCTGGAAAAGGACGTAAAGGGCAGGTATCAAAAATATTCCAACTATGGTTGCTGTCGTCATACCGAAGCATATCGTGGTTCCGACAGCCCTTCTGCTTCCGGCACCCGCACCGCTTGCAAGAAGCATTGGAAGAACTCCTACTACGCATGTGAATGCCGTCATCAGAACTGCGCGGAAACGTTCTCTGGCAGCTTCCGCCGCAGCATCGATAATTGAAAGTCCCTTCTCTTCCCTCTGTTCCTTGGCAAACTCAACGATCAGTATTGCGTTCTTGGCGGCCAGCCCTATCAGCAGCAATATTCCAAGCTGCACATAGATCGAGACTGAAAGTCCCATAACATAGATCCCGCCAAGGGCCCCCAGGACTGCCACCGGAAGTGAGAGAATTACAGGTACCGGAACTGTCCAGCTTTCATACTGCGCAACCAGGAAAAGATAAGCGAATAACAGTGCTATCGCTATGACTATTGCTATCTGCCCTTTTGCATTTTGTTCCTGGTATGTCATTCCCGACCACTCATAGGAGTAACCTTCAGGCAGACTTTTAGCCAGCTCTCTGAGTTTTATTATCCCCTGTCCTGTTGAAAATCCCTGTTTCATCACTACAGTTATGGCTGCACTGGGGTAGAGATTGTATCGGGAAATTGAGCGCGGGGCCACCGTGTTCTTTATTGAGATCAGGCTCTGGAGCGGAACAGGTTCTCCTGCAGTGCTGTTTACGTAAATGTTCCCCACTTTGTTTATGTTGTTTCTGAAATTCCAGTCAGACTGGACCATTACCTTGTTGACCTGCGTACCTATGTTGATGTCGTTTATGTAGGCCGAGCCAAAGTATGTCTGCAGAGTGGAGAATATGTTTCCAACAGGCACATTGAACATCTCGGCCTTCTCCCTGTCAATGTCCAGAAAAAGATGTGGCGTGTTGGATGTATAGGTGCTGTAGGCATAGAGAACTTCCGGGAGCTGGTTGACCTTCCCTACGAAATCCCGCAGGACCATGGACATCTTCTCTGGATCGTTCTCAAGCCTGGACTGCAGGCGCATGTCGATTCCGCCGCTGATTCCCAGCCCTTGGATAGCAGGAGGCGTGAAGACATTGATTTGTGCCTCAGGAACAGACGAACCAATTGCGACTATCTTTCCGACAATATTCTGAAGGCTCTTTTCCCTGGAACTCCTCTCCTCCCAGTGCTCAAGAGGAACTATTATCGTACCCAAATTCTCACTTAATCCTCCGATTATGCTATAGCCTTTTATCCCCATTACAAACTTGACTCCGGGAATATCTTTGATCAGGGGAATCATCTTGTCCATCACACCCTGTGTCCTCCCAAGGCTTGCCCCCTCGGGCAGCTGAACCGCCGCAAAAACAGCCCCCTGGTCCTCATCAGGGAGAAACTCTGTCGGCAGGTACTTTGCCGACAAAGCTGCTGCTGCAATAACTGCCAAGAGTGCCGCGACCGTTACAGCCTTTCTTTTTGCCAGCCAGACTGAGCCGGACACATATTTCTTTGTTGAAACTCCCAAGGCGTCATTGAACCACCTAAGGGGGCCTCTTTTTTTAGGATGTACTTTCTTCAGCATATGAGCGCACATTGCAGGACTGAGGGTAAGCGCCACAATAAGCGAAAAGACTACAGAAAATGAGATGGTGACCGCAAACTGCCGGTATATCTGCCCGGTTATTCCTGCCATAAAACCAACCGGCACGAATATCGCAAGGAAGACCAGTGTTGTAGCGACCATTGGCCCCGTAACATCCTTCATGGCCTGCACAGTAGCTGTTTCTGCATCACAGTGGTCTCTGTCCATTATGAAAAGGACGCGTTCGACCACTATGATAGCGTCGTCAACGACCGTTCCTATTACAAGCACCAACCCGAAAAGTGAGAGTATGTTGATGCTGTACCCCATTAATGAGAGCCCTGTAAACGTCGCCAGCAATGAAACAGGGATAGCAATGACAGGAACAAGTGTTACTCTCAGGTCCTGAAGGAAGAGGTAACAGACGAAGAGAACAAGAGAAAATGTTATAAGGAGCGTCATCATGATCTCTTTTATCGTAGCAGTAACATATTCCGTTGAGTCATAACCAAGAACGAACTCCGTATCGTTTGGAAGCTGCGGAGTTAGTTCTTCTATTGTTTTCTTGGCTCCTGCCATTACGTCCAGAGCATTCGACCCTGATGACTGTGTCAAAAGCATCATTGCGGTCGGCCTTCCGTTGAATGTGGAATCAAATGCGTACGACTCAGAACCCAGTTCGATTCTGGAAACGTCCTTCAGTTTGACGAGTCCTCCCTGTGCAGTGGTTCTAAGTATTATGTTTTCAAACTCGCTGACAGAACTCAGTCGTCCGCGCGTCGTCAAAGAATATACGAGCGGCTGGTCAGTTTTTACCGGAGCTGTGCCGATAGAACCAATCGACGCCTGTTTGTTCTGGCTCTTTATTGCATCCGCAACGTCATTGATGCTGAGGCCAAGTGAAGCTATTCGTTCCGGGTCAAGCCATATACGTATACTGTACTTGGACCCGAAGACCTTGCAGCCTCCCAGACCGGGAACCCGCTTGAAAACATTCTTGATATTGTTTTCAGCGTAGTCCATAAGGAATGGGCCGTCCTTCGTGCCGTTAGGAGATATCAGACCTACGAATCCAAGAGTGTCCGAGAAACTCGACTCAACAGTTATCCCCTCTGCTGTGACTGCGCTCGGCAGCATGGGAGTCGCCTGCTGTATACGATTCTGTACTTTCACAAGGGCCATGTCAGGGTCTGTTCCCATTTCAAAAGTTATAGCCAGTTCATAGTTGCCGCCGTTGTCAGAGGTTGAACTCATGTATATCATTCCGTCAACACCGTTGAGCTGCTCTTCCAGTGGGGCAGCAACAGTGTTTGCAAGGGTTGCTGCATCCGCACCGCGGTACGTTGCCTCAACGCTTATCTGGGGCGGCGTGACATTTGGATACTGCGCCACAGGCAGTCTGAACGCGCTTATCAATCCGGCGAAGGCCAGTACTATCGCTATGACCATCGCGAATCTTGGGCGTTTGATGAAAAATCCCGAGAACATCTTTAATTTCCTTCTTTGTCTTGAGAATCAGCGGAAGAGAGTGAAAGTTCTTCCTCAGTCTGTCCGGCAAGCTCTGCTGCCGTTTTATTTTCAGCTCCTGCCTGAGCAGGCGATACAGGGGTCTCCGGTCGTACATTCTGCAATCCGATACGGATAACTTTGTCCTTAGCCTTCAGCCCTTTCACAACCTTACGCATGGTGCCAACTTCTTCTCCAAGTTCTATCCTTGTCTGATGTGCAATATTGTTCTCATCAACGGTATATACATAATTTCCCTGGGAATCAGCCATTATAGATTCATTGGGAACAACCAGACTGAGATCGCCGTCAACCGGTTTGGTCCCTATGCGGACCATTGATCCCGGAATGAGGATGCCTTCCTTATTTGGGAACCGTATGACCATCTCCAGCGTACCGGTTCTCTCATCGACTTTATTGCTTTCGAAATCACGCTGCCCCTGAATATTTAGCTCCCTGCCATTTGAGAGAACCAGCGCAGTTTGATATACAGGCCCGTTTTTTCTGAATTGCTCCAGTTGGTTCAGATAGTCTTTGTCAGTGATAGCAAAGAATACTCGGATAGGGTCCATCTGGACTATACTTGCCAGTGCACCTGAAGCCGGTGTTACATAATTACCTTTTGTGTATATAGCCTCCCCTATCTGGCCGGTAATGGGGGAAGTGATACGAGTGTGTGAGAGGTCTATTTCCGCTAGTTTCAGGACGGCCTTAGCCTGGGAAACACTGGCTTTCGCCTGGAGAAAAGTGCTTTCAGCCGTGTCGATGTCGCTTGCAGAGATACTTCTCTTGTCTGCAGCCTTAACGCGGGCAAGGTACTTCTCCGCTTTTATCAGAGCAGCTTCAGCCTGTTGAAGTTCTGCTCTTCTCAGGTCTACCGTTGCCTGGTACTGGCTGCTGTCGATAGTGAAGAGAAGCTGTCCAGCTTTAACAAAGGAGCCCTCCTTGAAATTGACGTTCTTTATCTCACCTGTAACCTGTGATTTAAGTGAAACGCTCTGGATAGCTTCTACCTTTCCGATAAAGCTCCGGCTGGGCGAAAGGTTCTTCTCCAATACCTCATATAAAATCACAGCAGGTGCCGGTGGCTGGATGTTAGCTTTCTTAGCCGCGGCACTGGATTCAAAATGGCTTTTCACTGTAAACCCGATCAGAGCTGCTATGACTATTACAGCTGCTATCTTGATAATCCGGCCTTTCTGTTGAGAGTTCATGATCTGCATCTTCCCGTCTTCTTCTGGTGATTTCATTTAAACGCACCTGCTCTTTCTCGAACAAAAATGTTCAGTTTTCCCTATAAAGTAGTTCTTTTCTAAACGCATTACATATAAAATCTGTACACCTCGTGAGGTCTTCTGTGACTATTTCGCTGAGCATTAATATAAAAAGACCATAAAAGACTGAAGTTATCGCTGCAGAAACGTCATTTGCCTCTATGTCCTGCCGTATGATCCCCTCCTGCCGGGATCTCAGCAGAATATCATTTATCATCGTCTTTTCTCTTGTTATCTGTTGCTTCAGAAGAAAAAAAACATTGAACCTGACGTCATCCGGCCATTCAAAACGTCTCAGCATTATGGCATTAATCTTCATAAATCTGTCATTTCTGTCGGGCGGCACAAGTTTTTTCTTGTAGTAGTCACGCAAATCCGCCAATGTCTCAGGCTCACCAAATTTTTCTGCTAATTCCCTATCAGAATCAAGCCATATTTCTCCGATAAGTTTAGAAAGGATGTCACTCTTGCTTTTGAAATGCCAGTAGAGCGCTCCTTTGGTCATCCCGACCCGCTCTGCTATCTCGCTCAACGTGACATCTGAAAAGCTCTTTTCAGAAAAAACATCCAGAGCTGATTCAAGGAGTTGGTTTCTAGTTTTTATAGAGTCTTCTTTAGTTTTTCTTGGCAATCCATCACATCCATATAAAAAATCGCATAGCGAATTATACATACGCTGAAGTATGTATGTCAACACAAACCTGGAATATTATCCGTTATTTTACTGCGGGTACCATAACGAAAATAAGTCAGGCTTTACCGCTGTTGAGCCTTCGCCTGCTTTTGAAGACAGCATCTGCAGTATATACAGCAAGAGCTACCCAGATAAAAATAAATGTGGTTATCCGGGACATCCGGATAGGTTCATTGTAGACAAAGACGCCCAGCATGAAACTGAGTGTGGGAGAAACATATTGGACGAAGCCTATAGTCGTGAGTGGGACACGTGCTGCGCCATAAGCGAAAAGTATGAGAGGAATGGAAGTTAGTATCCCTGTACCTGCAAGCAGAATGTTCGTCAGACCGTCATAAGGAAAAGATGTAGTTCCCTCTTTCTGGAGAAACATGAGAAATGCCAGCGCAATTGGAGATACTGTGAGGGTCTCAATGAAAAGGGCTATATCAGGTTTGGCCTTGATTGCCTTTTTGAGCACACCGTATGATCCAAAAGAGAGAGCCAGACCTATAGAGACAAGAGGTATGGAACCAACAGAGATAAGTTCGAGACTTACTCCGAGAACCGCAAGGCAAAGTGCCACGGTCTGTATTTTGTTAAGCTTTTCCTTAAAAAACATCATACCGAAAAACATACTTACAAGAGGATTAATAAAGTATCCCAGGCTTGTCTCCAGAATCCTGCCGTGGTTGACAGCCCATATGTAGAGACCCCAGTTGAAAGATATGAGGAATCCCCCTCCGGCAAGCCAGAAGAGATCTTTTTTTCTCTCTTTCAGCATACCCAGGAAAATCGTTCGATTTTTGTGCGCGAACATAAGAATGAAAGTGAATAATGCAGACCATATGACCCGGTGCCCCAATATTTCAAAAGATGAGACCGCTTCCAATGCTTTCCAGTAGACAGGCATCGCTCCCCAGATAAAATAAGCCAAAAAAAGAGCAGCTATTCCCTTCATATTCTGGTCCACCTGATTCAGCATCCCCTGTCATCATTTGAGAAGAAAAGCCTTCCGACTGCACAATTGTACACTATATCCCTGATTTGTGATAAACTAAGCCATTATTCATCTAGTGCTTTCTAAAGATGGAAGGAAGTATCCGATATGTCTGATAATTCAGGACTATCTGCTCTGGGAGCCCGGCTTCTGGCTGAAGCAGAGAACATCTCCGAGGAAATGCGGGATTGGAGAAGGGATTTCCATCAGTTCCCCGAACTTGCGTTTGAAGAAAATATTACTGCCTCCAAAATAACAAGGGTACTCGATTCTATCGAGGGCATGGAGGTCATCTCAGGTTTTGCAATTCCAACATCCGTTATCGGAATCATTGGTAAAGACCTTCCTGGGCCTGCCATCCTTCTGCGCTCTTGTATGGATGCACTTGCTGTTGAAGAAGAGACCGGACTTTCCTTCTCTTCGTGCATGCCCGGCCTCATGCATGCCTGCGGACACGATGCTCATATGGCTTCCCTGCTTGGAGCAGCCAAAGTACTCTCCCTTCATAGAGATGAGTTAAAAAGAAAAGTTGTATTCCTTTTCCAGCCTGCAGGGGAGGGGAAGGGCGGAGCCAGAATACTTGTAGAGAACAGGTTTCTCGAAACTTTCAAAATAGGGAACGCAGCTTCTCTGCATTGGTGGTCCGAAATTCCATATGGGGAACTTTTCCTGCGCAAAGGAGTCCTGACAGCACTGTCAGACAGGATACATATTGACATCAGAGGAACTGCCGGGCACGCTGCAGAACCTCATATGGCTATCGATCCAATAACGATCGCGTCTCACATCGTGATAGCGATACAGACAATGCTTACAAGAGAGATAGACCCAAGAGATCCGATAGTCGTATCTTTCGGACAGATCGAGGCAGGTTACGCCTATAATGTAATACCGGAACAGGTCAACTTATGGGGAACCCTGCGCGCCTTCAGCCCAAAAACAAGGGATTTTGTCCAAAGTAGAATAGAAACTGTTGCGCCCGCAATTGCCAAAGCATTCAGAGGCCTGGCTTCAGTAGAATACACCAGGAATTACAGTCAGGTGGAAAATGACTCTGAAATGGTAGACAAGGTTGTAAATGTCGGTATTCCTTTCTTTGGTGAGGATGGCATTAAAATGTTGGAACGACCGTTGCTCTCCGGAGAGGATTTTTCCTTCTTCAGTTCATGTGTCCCATCTGTCTTCATGCTCATGGGCACCGGGCTGGAATACGGTCTTCACCATCCCAGATATGACATCCCCGAGAGCATGCTGCCCTTTTCAGCTGCATGGGAATCATACATGGCATTGACGCTTTAATAGAGTGGAGGGGAAGCATTGGCTCCCAGACTTGAAGATATCATAATATCAAACCTTGAATCACTTCGGACAGAGCCCTTTATATGGTGGCAGAAAACATGGTGGTCAGGCGGCGCGTTTCTTGAACTGACAGAAGAATGCGAGAAAGGCTTCCGTTCAAGCGGCTTCAAGGCCGGACAAAGAATGGCTTTCCTTCTTCCCAACAGCCCGATACTGCTCGCATCAATGATAGCCATATGGAAGCTTGGAGGAACTGTGGTCCCGGTAGACCCCAGAAGCGGCTATGTATCTCTTGTAAAACAGCTTAAACACGCAGATGTTTTTGCTTCAATAACTTACAGAGGGTGTTCATCGATCATCCCGCTTATCTCTGAGGAGGGAATACCCTGCCTGCTGACTTCACTTGATGCACCTGTTGAAAACCTTGCAGGGAGACCGTCAGAAGAGGAATCGCCTGATACTGCCGTAATTTTTTACACTTCCGGCACTACAGGCGAACCGAAGGCTGTCCCTTTGACTCATGCCAACCTTTACGCCAGCATCAACGCATGTGTGGATCATATCGGCAAACTGGCGGATGATGACGTTTTTCTTAATGCTCTGCCTAATTTTAACGCGTTCGGATTTGTCTGCGGTTCTCTGATCCCTCTTGTCAAGGGTACATGTCAGGTCGTCCTTCCAACCTTCATGCCTCCCGAAGCTGCAATGGACGCTATGAGAAATGCCTCTGTAACTATCGTGCCCGCAGTTCCGACTATTATTTCGCTTCTGCTGGGAACTGTTGCAAGGGGAATTACACCTCCCAAAAGCCTCAGATACATACTCTCCGGAGGAGACAGGCTTCCTCTGGATTTTGACAAAAGATCCCAGGAGTATCTCGGTGTTCCTGTTATAGAAGGATACGGACTCACTGAAGCAGCATCGGTCGTATCGATCGCCCCCGGAATAGAAAACAGAAAAGCGGGCAGTGTCGGCACACTTTTATCATGTGTCGAAGCTGAGATAAGAAATGATGAAGGAAAGGTCCTTCCCGCAGGTTCAGAGGGCCATCTTTGGATCAGGGGCGACAATGTGGCAAAATGCTACTACCGAAACCCTGAGCTTACTGCAAAGAGATTCGTGGACGGATGGTTCGACACCTGTGACATAGCCAGGTTCGACAAAGACGGATATCTCTACCTTGTAGGACGCAGGACAGAGGTGATCTTCGTAGGAGGCTTCAAAGTCTATGCACAGGAAGTAGAGAAAGTTCTGCTTGAACATCCCGCAGTAGCTGAGGCGGCTGTCATAGGAGTGCCCCGCTCAATAAGCGGAGAGATAGTAAAAGCATTCGTTGTGCTGAAAAAGGATGGGAAGGTCACTTCAAAGGACCTTATCGAACACTGCAAGAAAAAACTTTCATACTATAAAGTTCCCAGAATAATCGATTTCCTCACCGAGATGCCAAGATCGAGCATCGGCGAAATTTTAAAAAGAAAGCTTGAAAAGGACTAAGACTAAATGTTTGGCCTTCAGACCAGAACGATAAAAAACCTCAACAAAAATGAAAAAAAACAGGTGGAACTTCTGCTTGAGAGAAACGGTCTGACCTTTGAAGGCAAACCTGACTGTACTGCTGTCGCAGAGAACCCTGATGAAAAGATAATCGCGACTGCAAGCATACAGGACAAAGTGATAAAAATGGTGGCAGCCGATCCGGAATGGCAGGAAGCCGGCCTCTCCGGCATGGTAATATCTGACTTGCTGCGGTATGCCAGGGAAAACAACATATTCCACCTTTTCGTCTTCACTAAATGTGATATGGCAGATAAATTTGCACATCTGGGCTTCAGCGAACTGGCAAGGACTGAGACTGTTGTTCTGATGGAATCCGGACAACCATCTTCTGACGATTACCGTAAGATCCTTCAGCAAAACAAAATATTTTCGGGTCAAGACAACATTGGGGCTGCTGTAATGAACTGCAACCCATTTACTTATGGGCACAGATATCTCATAGAGACCGCATGCAAAGAATGCGACGGCCTTTATCTCATAATCGTCCAGGAGGACCTCTCTCTCTTTCCTTTTAAAGACAGGATGATGCTGGTAGAAGAGGGTACGAAAGATCTCGGGAATGTCAGGCTGATCCCCAGCGGGGACTACGCAGTATCAAGAGCCACGTTCCCTACTTATTTCCTGAAAGACAAATGTACTGCTTCTGTTGCTGAAACACAGGCTGAACTTGACGCTACCCTTTTTGCGAACCTTTTCGTCCCGGAACTCTCAATTGTAAAACGTTTCGTTGGAACAGAACCATTTTGTCCGATTACTGCAAAGTACAACGAGATGATGAAGAAAGTTCTCCCGGCACGGGGTGTTGAAGTTGTCGAGATAGAAAGGCTGAACGACCCTACAGGGACAGCTGTGTCAGCTTCCAGGGTCAGAAAAGCCATCGTTGACAACGATTTTGAGGCGTTGAAGAAAATGCTCCCTCCTGTTACACTGGATTACCTCTTTTCCGGGAGAGGAAGGTCTGTCGTTGAAAAACTGATCCATGAACATAAAAAAAACTGACATTGAGGATATCCTTTCTGAAATACTTTCAGGAAGAGAAGATAGAGTAAGGACCAGGGACACACACCTCTCTGCGAATGTATTTGCCTGTCAGATAACCCTTAACATTCCCGGATATCCCAAACGCATCCCAAATGATGAAAGTGCTGTAGAAAGCTTCAGCAAGGCATTCATTGAAAAATGGACCTCCTGTCCTTTGTGCGAAAAAAAGATCACAAATGCGGCGGGAGTTTGCTGGATGGGGTTTTTTGCAGGAGATCTCGCTACTGCAAAAAAAGCAAAGGAAATTGCCGTCAGTATAGAGGAAGAGATTCCTGAAGGACGCATCTTCGACATAGATATTATCGTGCAGATAAAAACTATCTCAAGATCAGACCTTGGACTCCCTCCCCGTACATGCCTGCTCTGCGGCAGGGCCGCAAAGGAGTGCGCGAGGGATCGCAGTCATTCTTATGAAGAACTTAGGACCACAATAGAAAAACTTATAAAAAATATTTGATATCTCCGTAATTTCCTGTCGAAAAAAAGTTCTCCAACATGTAAATTTAATAAAGAGAGTAAATCCACTTATGATTTATTCTCATCTTTAGTCATATTGCTTTTGAGGATATGATAAACGCCGGATCAGTCCGATCAACATAAAAAAATGAGAGATTATTGACGTTTTTATCAACATAAATAGTGCAAAATAAACTATACTTTATATAATATTTGAATACACGCAGGAGAGGATCACATGCTGAACCGTCCGGACTGGGACAGTTATTTTTTAATGATAGCAAAGGTAGTTGCCAGCAGAAGCACATGCATGCGAAGAAATGTCGGAGCTGTTCTTGTAAAGGACCAGCAAATACTCAGTACCGGATATAACGGAGCTCCCAAGGGAATAATACACTGCGAGGAAGCAGGATGTCTGAGGGAAAAGCTCGGCATCCCTTCAGGTGAAAGGCATGAGATCTGCCGCGGGTCCCATGCTGAGATAAACGCTATAGCACAGGCGGCATATGCAGGAGTAGCCACTGCGGGATGCTGGCTTTACTGTACACATGAGCCGTGTGTCTACTGTACTAAAGCCCTTATCAACTGCGGATGCAGGCGTATAGTTTATATCCATCCATACCCTGATAAAATAGCCAGGGAGATCATTTTGCAGTCAGGGATCGAAGCGGTATGCATACCCGATGATGAGCCGGTGAAGAATAATTTTTCAATAGGAGGAAATAAATAGATGTTTACACGTGAAGAATCGATCGAGTTCCTCATGGAACACAACAAGGAAGAGATGCACATCAAACATGCATACGCTGTTGAAGCAGCAATGAAATGGTTTGCCCGGGAAAACGGCGAAGACGAAAACTACTGGGGTCTTGTCGGACTTATGCACGATATTGACTGGGAGGAATCCCCCAGCACAGAGACCCACCCTATGAAAGGCGGGGAGATGCTCAGGAAAAAAGGCTACCCTGATGATTTCGTTCATGCTGTGCTCGCTCATGGGTGGGAATACTCCGGGGTAAGACCTGAAACACTATGCGAAAAATATCTTTACACAATAGATGAACTTACCGGATTCATAACAGCGGTAGCACTTGTACGTCCAAGCAAATCGCTTCGGGACCTGGAACTGAAATCAGTTAAGAAAAAATGGAAAGACAAGGCTTTCGCAAGGGGTGTGAACAGAGAAGTGATCGAGAAAGGATCAGAATTGCTGAACATCCCGCTGGAAACGCTTATTGAACATACCATTACGGCTTTAAGGCCCGTAGAAAAAGAGATCGGGCTTGGTTCCTGAAAGATAATAAGAAGTATAAATATTCGGAGGGAGGATACAAAATGTCAATTTCATTGGTACTTGCCGATGACCACCCGCTTACAAGAGAAGGGATGAAAGCATATCTGGCTAAAGAGACAGATTTTAATATCCTGGGAAGCTTTGCAGACGGAGAATCAGCATGGACAGGGATACAGCAGCTCAGACCCCAGGTGGCCCTTCTTGACATCAGGATGCCGGGCATAGACGGTGTAGCTCTCGCCCGAAAGATAAAGGATGCATCTCTTCCCGTTGCATCTCTAATGCTCACTTCTTACGATGCACAGCAGTACGTTATGGCGTCACTCAGAGCAGGCGCCAGGGGGTACGTTCTTAAAACCGCAAGTATGGAAACTCTTTCAAAGGCGATAAGGATCGTTGCGCGGGGAGGCTTCTATCTTGACAGCGAGGTGGCAAATGCTGTTGAGCAGGAAGGAGATTTCGTTCCCGAACCTGTCTCAGTAAGAGAAAGGGAAGTCCTTCTACTCGCAGCACGTGGACTTTCAGGAAAAGAGATAGCAACACAGCTTTTCATAAGCGAGAGGACTGTGCAGACACACTTGGCCTCAATATATGACAAACTTGGAGCAAAAAATAAGACAGAAGCAATGCTGCTCTCTCTTAAATACGGCATAGTGACCCTGGAGGAACTGCTCGATTGAGGAGAAACCTTCTCCTTCAACTGACCGTTGCAGTCTTTCTGCCCAGCCTGGGGGCATTCCTTCTGGCATGGATAGGTTTTTGCCAGTTTGAAAATACCATGGAAGGGGTGGCCGGCTCTTACGTGCAAAACCTTGCGAGGGGAGCTGCAGCAAGGCTTGAATCTTCCCAATGGGACTTGAGGACCGATGGTACCTGGCAACCAAACCAGTACAGATCACGCATTCTCGGGCTTGGAGAAATGATGTCAGATGAAATGGCTGTCCCGGGCATGTTTGCTGTATTCGACAGTGACGGCAATCTTATATACGGGACATCAGACGTCACGATCCTCTCTATCATATGGAACAAACCGATAGCCACTATGTCTCCCCAGAAAATCAGGGGCCCTGACGGAAGATTTTACACCGTAGCAGTCTACCCTATGCTTCAGAGAAATCTATTCGTTCTGGCGGCTGTATCCTGGGACAAACTGCTTGGACCAATGGTATCTCTTACTACTTTCTGGCCGTTTATTATGGGGATCCTTGGGTTGATCGGAATATTCTCAGTCTACATAATGTGGCAGAAAGTGATAATGCCTCTTAAAGACCTCGAAGAAGAGGTCTCTATGCTCAGCTGGGGTGAAGAAGTTCCTCTGAAAAATGCACCTGAAGCAGTTACAGAACTTCAAAAACTCAGAGAGGCTCTCGTAGTCCTGGCAAACTCTGCAATAGACAAAGTACAGCTCTCACGAAGATATGTTAATGACCTCGTAAAGGTGCAGGAGGAGGAGAGGGCAAGAATATCGCGCGAGATACATGACGGACCCCTTCAGGACCTGACAGCCCTCATACAGAGGCTCAGGCTGCTTTCCCTCGACATGGATTCTCCTGTAGAAAGGGAAAAACAGCTTGAAGAGGCGAAAAGTGCAGCAATGGCGGGAGTCAAAGAGATGAGGGAACTATGCAACAACCTTACCCCTCCCTGGCTTGATCTGGGAATAGTCCAGGCCCTTACTGAGCTTTCAGAAAGACAGAGTGCTCAGCTGAACATAAAGATACACCTGGACCTTCAGGAGATCCCTGACCTTTCTGATGAAGCAACGCTTGCATTTTTCAGGGTAGCCCAGGAGGCTGTCAACAACTCAGCAAGACATGCTGACGCGGAGAATGTATCTATTTCACTCAAAAATACAGGCAAAATGATCCTCCTTCAGATAGAGGACGACGGAAAAGGTTTCGAGGTACTGGATAATTTCACTGAACTTCGTGTTCAGGGACACAGAGGTCTTTCGAACATGCGCGAAAGAATGTCCATAGTAGGAGGTCACTTCAGTATTTTCTCAACTCCGGGAAAAGGTACTGTAATTCGTTGTGAACTGCCGCTAGTGACTGTACAATAAACCAGGACCTTTTACCAAAACGATCGAAAGGTGGGAGCCCATAAGGGCGAATAACTTGAAATTAATAATTCATGGAGCAGCTGGAGAGGTAACAGGATCAAACTATATGATCAAGACCGGTTCATACAAAGTCCTTGTGGACTGCGGTTTTCACCAGGGGCAGGACGAGGAGAAGCATGAAGGGGAATCTTTTCCTTTTGACCCTGCTTCAGTCGACGCGCTGCTTCTCACTCACGCACACATCGACCACAGCGGAAGGATACCCCTGCTCGTAAAGGAAGGCTTTAAGGGAAAGATCTTCTGCACCTTCGCAACATCGGAGCTCGTTGAAATACTTTGGAGGGATTCCGCCAGACTTATGGGAGAAGAGGCTGAATGGAGGACAAGAAAGAATTCAAGAAAAGGCCTGCCTGCTGTAGAGCCCCTATACACTGAAAAAGAGGTGGAGGATTCCCTTGGATTGCGTTCACCTATCCCTTATGACGAAGAAATTGAGATCATGAACGGACTTAAGGTCCGCTTCCGCGAAGCAGGACACATTCTCGGAAGTTCGATAATCGAAGCATGGGTATCAGAAAACAGCGGAGACAAACCTGTAAAAGTAGTCTTTTCCGGGGACCTTGGCCCATTTGAAGGCGTTATAGAAAATCCACCGACTTTCATTGAAGATGCAGATTTTGTGCTGATAGAATCAACTTACGGGGACAGGCTTCATAAATCTCTCGAAGACACAAGGACAGAATTTGAAGAAACTCTCAAGGAGGCTCTCAAAACAAGTGCAAAGGTACTTGTTCCGACATTTGTCGTAGACAGGGCTCAGAGGGTACTTTACGAATTTGACCGTTTCCAGAAAAAATATCCTGATCTCAAAATGCCAAAGATCTATCTTGATTCACCGATGGGAATAAAGGTAACTGAGATCTATGGCAAATACATTCCTCTGCTTTCAAGGGACCTTAAAGAAATGTTCCTGAAAGGGGACGATCCATTCGAACCGGAGAACTTCCAGTTCACACGCTCAGCTGATGAATCAAGAGCAATAAATGAAGAAAAGAGCGGGATCATACTTGCCGGAAGCGGAATGTGTTCAGGCGGAAGGATAATGCATCATCTCAAACATAACCTCTACAAGCACGATACCCATGTTCTGTTTGTTGGATATCAGGCCAATGGAACACTCGGACGCAGGCTCGTTGACGGTGCAAAAGAGATAAGGATCGCTGGAGAAGATATATCTGTAAAAGCCCAGCTCCA
This sequence comes from Synergistaceae bacterium, assembly GCA_963682045.1. Taxonomy (GTDB): domain Bacteria; phylum Synergistota; class Synergistia; order Synergistales; family Synergistaceae; genus Caenicola. The sequence goes on along the minus strand of OY821326.1, from coordinate 1,878,974 downwards.
CACTCTTAACGGTTTTTCGGCCCATGCGGACAGGAACGAACTTCTCGAATGGGCAGGTAATTTCCCTAAAAAGACAAGATTCATCGTCGTTCACGGCGAACCAAAATCAGCCCAGGCCCTGGCTATGGGGCTTAACGACAAAGGTTATGCAGCACAGGTTCCAGCTCTTAATGACACAATAGATCTGCTCGCACCCGCAGCAGAAAAAGCTGTTAAGATGCCTGTAATATCACAGAGGATAATTGACAGGCTCGAACTCAGCCCTCAGGATATCATTCAATTGCTGGCCGCAATTACGCACAAAGCTGACGAGATGCAAAGACAGACAATAGAAGCCGAAGACTACGCCAAAATAATGCCTCTGCTGGTTTCTGCCAAGACCTTGCTGGAAACAGCGGCATCATTGGGAGAAGATATTAAAAAATCTGCGTGATCTTTATTGCCTTTGAATTCAATGGGGATATAATACCCTGGTTGCAGTGAGAATAATTCTTAGTATCAGATCAAAATATCACGAAGAGGAGAGAGACCTAATGTCAAAAAGAGTCAAATTAATAATTTTAATTATCTGTACGGCAGCAGCTGCACTCTTTGGCCTTTTTGCGTATTTCAGCACAAAAGGTCCGGCCGTCCTGGCATCAAGACTGCCGCTCCCTTCGGGATCAAACCCATATGTGGTATTTGAGACATCAGAAAACAATTACCCTCTTTCGATCTCTGCTCTTCTGACCGAAGGTCAGTATGCGGTATTCAGGGAAGGATCAGCGGGGAATCGGATCCTTTCCATTGCTAAAACAGCAAAAGAATGTGCGGTCCTTATTGAAGACGGTGACGAAGGGATCTTCGACATCTATGCTGTAATGCGCCTGCTTCCTGAGGATATTTCCTCCCTGTCGAAAGGAGACCTTCCCAGGTCATGGAAAATGATCATGGGAAACACCGAGGTCAGGAAGAGCGGCGAAAATGATTCCTGGGAGATAAAGACAACAGAGGCTGATACATCCCTCTACTATTCAACAGAGAGAGAAATTGCTATTATCTCCCATAACAGGGACTCCCTCTTTAAGATGCTGGACGTTAGATCAGGCTCTGCAAAAGGGATCCCCAAAAATTACTGGGGCAAAGAAAAAAAGTCGTGGCCTGCCCACATTGAGATCAGTGAGGGAGGACTCCTATTTACAAATGACGAGATACAACCTCCTCTGATTCTGAAAGCCGCCTGGCGTTCACATGAACCTGACAAAAAAACAGGCAGGATAGGAGAAGCCATATGGAAGATCCAAGGGCTCGACAAAAGGATCTCTCCAATTTTTCTTAAAGCACTCGAATCAAAGAAATGGGATACTACAAACTGCATCATCCCCGAACCATTTCTCCTGTCAGCGGGAATGAACCTTCCTGAACGAAAAGGCTCACCTTCTGACTGGCCTTTTCCTCTCAAAACCATTGGTGAACTTGGTAAGAGCATGGGATTGAGCGAAAAAAAGATACAGAAGATACTCTCCGGAGAAACGATATTTTCAGTCGGGGGGTACAACAAGCTTCTTTGGTTCTCCCTTCCAGGCATAATGGCGGAATTCACAGGCGACAAAGACCTTATGAGAGAACTTGTTGATGCGTTCTGGAACAGATTGTTCTTTGGCGCTGAACCCAGACCCATTGACGGCTTTGATTTTGGCGGAACCACCAACGTTCCTTTTTCTGTAGTAGGTGCCGGCAGGGGAAATGTCGCCATACTCGGACTGCTCTCTCCTGAATCGATCAAAGAGACCGTAAAGCTTGAAAGTTTCATTAAAAATAATGAAGAAGCCATAGGCTGGATAGTTGCAGATCTTCCAAAAATTGGGGCTGCACTTAGCGATATGACTAAAATGAATGCCTTCATGAATAACTCAGACGTTGATGACGAACAGTATTTCGAGGGAGATTCAGAGAACATTTTCCAGCCGGATAACACATTCTCGCCTTTTGATCAGGGCATTTCGGATTCATTTGGAAATGTCTTAAAGGGAATGGGCAAGACTCTCATCGTTTGGGAAACAGCCGAATCGGGCAGAATCAATTGGTACAGGAACTCAAAATAGAAGTGACCTGTTAACTTATGTGATCTGATAATAAATTTATGATTTAGATCAGCAATGATAAACCGGAGGGATAACTAAATGTACTGCAATGCGCTGAAAGTTTTGAAGGAACGGGGTTTCGTTGAGTGGAGCAGCCACAATGAAGAGCTCGATGAACATTTTTTAAATAATATGGTCACAGGCTATATAGGTTTCGACCCCAGTGCCGACAGCCTCCACGTAGGAAACCTCGTAGCGATAATGGGTCTTGCATGGATGCAGCGCCTCGGACATCGCCCCATAGCGCTTGCCGGCGGAGGTACAGGACGAATAGGCGATCCTTCAGGCAAAAGCGCTGAAAGAAATCTTCTTTCTGAAGAACAGATAAGCTACAACGTTGAACGTATCGCAAAACAGCTTGAACATTTTCTCGATTTCAACTGCGGAGAAAACAGCGCGCTGCTCGTGAACAACAACGACTGGCTTAAAAAACTCAATTACATAGAATTCCTGAGGGACATAGGGAAATTCTTCTCAGTAAGCTTCCTTGTCAACAGGGACTATGTAAGGAGCCGCGTCCTTGACCCGGACAAGTCAATAACATATACGGAGCTTTCGTATATACTGCTGCAGGCTTACGATTTCAACCACATGTACAACGAAGTGGACTGCACGCTGCAGATGGGCGGCAACGACCAGCAGGTCAACATAATCGCAGGCATGGACCTGGCAAGGAAAAAATCCGGCGGACAGTGCTACGGCATCACATTCCCCCTCCTGCTCAACGCACAGGGACAGAAATTCGGAAAATCTGAGAGCGGAGCCGTCTACCTGTCTCCGCATCGCACAAGCATATACAAGTTTTATCAGTTCTGGATAAATGTCGACGACAGCGATCTTGAAAAGCTTTATAAACTTTTCACATTCATGGAGCTTGATGAGATAAGTGCCATCATCGAGGAGCACAACAAAAATCCTCATTTAAGGTCAGCTCAGAAAAAACTCGCATGGGACCTGACATGCAGGGTGCATGGAGAAGATGCCGCGAAAAGGGCTAAAGACGCCAGCGCCATCCTCTTCGGTGAAATGGACATAAGGGAAGCAGATACCGAACTCCTTGACACACTCTCTGCAGAGATACCGTTTGCAGAGACCGACTCGATAATTGGCGGCCCAATTACAGATCTTCTTGTTCTCTCAGGCGGATGTGCCTCAAAGGGTGAGGCGAAACGTAAAATAAAAGAGGGCGGAGTTTACCTCAACGGCGTCAAAGTCACGGAAGAGTCAAAGCTGATCTCATCCGAAGATCTCCTGAACGGCGGATATGTCCAGTTACGGGTAGGCAAAAAAGATTTCAGGCTGGTCAAATTCAGAAGTTGATACACTGCCCTTAAATACATTCAGGTGCATGCAGCGCGGGGATAGTCGCTGTCTGAAAAAATAGGACCTTTCCCGCGTTTTTCAGTTTTAAGGGACATTCTTCGACCAGACAGGTACCACGACATTTTTCTTCATGTGCAGTAATTTTAACTTGGTAAAACTGAAGCTGCTACCGCAGTTTTTTTTGCCGGCATCTGAAATCAGATGATAAATTATTTAGGAGCCTTAATATGGATCGGAAACTCAGATTTTTTATCCGTTTTGCAAAAATGATAAGACCAGGATGGAGAGCAACGGCTCTTTTTTATTTCCTTTTCATCCCTGTCAGGCTTATCGCACCAAGGAAAAAAGTTGCCAAAAAAAACATCGAACTTGTTTTTCCGGACAAAACTGATTCCGAAAAAAGGAAAATACTTGATGGATCTTACAGGAGCATGATATGGACCGGCGTCGAAATGCTTTCATGGCAGAGAGATCCCTCTCTCGTTGACAAATGGATCGTTGAGATCGAGGGCAGAGAGCACATGGACGAGGCCTTTGCCCGTGGCAAAGGAGTTATTGTAGTATCAGCCCACTGCGGGAACTGGGAACATGCTGCTGCCTGGCTCGGAAGGAATTGTAAGGGCGTAGCGGTGGTCAGACATTCAGATGATCCGTTTCAGAGGGAACTCATAGATACACTGAGGCGTAACGGCGGTCTGCGGACACTGGGAAAAGACGAGCCCATGACAAGGGCTGTGGGCATACTGAGGAAAAATGAACTTATAGGTCTTGCAGCAGACCAGCACGGCGGAGGAGATGGGATCATGGTCCCCTTCTTCGGCCACGAGACCAGCACTTTTCAGGGAGCCGCAGTTTTTGCGTGGATATCAGGAGCCCCCATACTGCCATACCAATCCATCAGGATAGAGCCGTTCCGTTTCAGACTGGTAATTGGCCCCCCGATCGAATGGGAGAAGGGCGAGGACCGGGAGGCAACATTCAAGTCATTGACAGCAAAAGTCAATCTGGAGCTGGAAAAAATAATACACAGGGCACCTGAACAATACCTATGGCAGCACAAGCGATTCAAGGAGCTCTTTTCCGGCTAGCTTTTCTTTTTGACCTGCGCGTCCGGATTGTCGCAGACCAGGGTTCCTGCAACTGCGAAATTGTCGTTTGCCATTTCGTTGATAATGATGCGGACTGACGTTTTAGGGACCTCCATGGTCTCACAAAGGGCTTCAGTGACCTTTGTGACCATATCGCGCTTCTGTTCGAGAGTACGGCCTTCTTTGATGTTTACTATTACGATCGGCATGGACTTTCATCTCCTGTACATAATGTTGTTGGTTCTTGCCTGTGAAGCTTATTTTAACCTTCTGCATGAGGGGTGTCCACATGGAAGGCATGGAAAGTATCAGCATATTTCTGGGTTTCGCGGCAGGAGCGGTGACAGGCTCTTTCATAAACGCTGCAGCGATGCGCACTGTGGCAGAAAAAAAATGGTGGGGAAACGAGCGTTCTGTTTGCGATAAATGCGGCAGACATCTGAGTTCTTTTGACCTCATACCCATAATATCCTACATAGTACTCCAGGGACGCTGCCGGACATGCAGAAGCGTCATACCGCCCAGACACTTCATATCTGAGCTGACTGCCGGGATCATCGGAGCACTTTCTGTCTGGTACTGGGGAATAGGCACTCCTCTGATCTTCTCTTTCATAGCTCTTTTTTTCATGCTCTTCCATTCTCTTACGGACATTGAAAGCGGCTACATTTACGATTCCTGGGCGATCGCAATGGCAGCGATCTCGTTCCTGGCAAGACTGCCGGGAGGACTTCCTGCTTTGATTGACGGAGCAATGGGCGCAGCCCTTGGGTTTGCATTTATTTATGCGATAGTTCTTCTCAGCCGCGGTGGGATGGGCGTGGGAGATGCAATGATGATGGTCGGTATCGGAGCCCTTATGGGATGGAAACTTACTATTCTCAGCCTTTACCTTGGTTTTATGACGAGCGGTGTTATAGTAATACCACTTCTGATCGCAAAAAAAATCAACAGAAAGGATGCTGTGGCGCTTGGTCCGTACCTTGCAGCAGGATGCATCCTCGCTATATTTACAGGGAGATGTATTTTCGATTATCTGGGTTTCAGCCTTGGCTGGCCCTGGTCAAATATATGACGGGAGTGTCTGACAAATGATCTTTTCAGGATGTAACATGGATCTTATAAAGCCTTTCAAATTCAGAATGCCGCAGGAAGTGAGCTTCGGATCGGGCTGTTCACGAACAGCTCCGGAAAAAGCAGCGCTGCTCGGATCCAAAAGGCCCCTATTCATAACCGGCCGTCATATGGCACAAAGCAAACATCTAACATGGCTTATAGAAAGGTCTTCAGAACTGGGCATGTGTCCGGGTCACTGGGACAAGGTCGAACCGGAACCTCCGGTGGAGCTCCTTGAAGAAGCTGTCGTCTTCATAAGGAATGGTTCTTATGACTGCCTGATAGCCTTTGGAGGCGGAAGCTCCATGGATTTTGCAAAGATGGCGGCAGTAATGGCTGAAAACCCTGAGATCAAAGTATCAGATATGGTAGGAAGTGAAAAGATCCCGAGAAAAGGCCTTCCGACAATAATGATACCGACCACCTCGGGAAGCGGATCGGAAGTTTCTGCAGTCGCGGTATTTTCATTCGCTGACGAGAGGATGAAAAAAGGAATATCAAGCAGGTTCCTTGTTGCCGACATCGCACTTGTTGATCCTGAGCTTACACTTGACCTCCCTCCCCATATCACTGCGGCGTCAGGCATGGACGCTCTGGTTCACGGAGTGGAATCCTTCCTCTCTCTCGGAACCAATCAATTCACGCAGGACCTTGCTCTCATAGCTATCAGAAATATATATTCCAACCTTACAGAATGTGTTCTCAACGGTCAAAACCTCAAGGCAAGGGAAGCACAGTCCTATGGAAGCATGATAGCAGGAATGGCTTTTTCAATGTCAGGGACAGCAGGCGTCCACGCCATGGCCTACCCGCTGGGGGGACAGTTTCATGTGCCGCACGGGGAGGCCAACACAGCTCTTCTTAGATGGGTAATGGAATACAGTCTTGAAGGGTGCGAGGAGAAATTCATTCCTATAGCAAAAGCAATGGGAATCTACGCAAACGGGATGTCTGCCTGTGATTCCGCCAATGCCGCGCTTAAGGCCATTGTTGAACTTGGCGGGAAGATAGGGGTAAAGACCAGGCTGAGGGAGTTCGGTATACCCAAAGAGGCAGCAGCTGAAATGGCCGAAGCCGCACTCAAAGAGGTAAGACTGATGTCAAACAACCCCCGCCCGCTTGATTTTGAAGCCGTTAAAAAAATATATGAAAACGCCTGGTAGCATGTGAAAAACCTGCACCTTTCAGCATCAGGGCAAGTAAAACGGAACTGATCCGCAAGAAAGAGGAGGCCGCTATGAAGAATATATTTCTTATCATGTTATTTATTTTGCTCGTAACAATGTCGAACATCTCAGAGGCTGTTACTTCCGACATCATGCTTACCTCTCCCGAAACAGAGGGCGGTAAAAGCGTTCTTCAGGCTATCTCGGAGAGGTCATCTGCCGCTCAGGCAGCATTCACAGAGAAAGAGCCTTCGCTCAAAGAACTCTCTACCCTCGTGTGGGCTGCAACCGGCAAAAACAGGGACGGCAAAGGCTGGACAGTACCTTTCGCAATGGGATCCGATCCCTACATCAGCCTGTATGTTCTTCTCAAAAGCGGTGCATATATCTATGATCCGGAAAAAAACATGCTTAAGCTCCTTTCAGACAAAAATTCCCTCTCACGAGCCGCCGGCCAGAAATTCATAGGAACAGCTCCTTCTATTTTCGTATTTGCAACAAAAGGAAGCGGTCCGCGCGTAGAGGGATGGGCAGAAACAGCCGTAGGAGCAATGACACAGAATGTCTACCTTGCAGCAGGAGCGTTGGGCATGAAGACCCGTTACGTTCAGTCCTTCAACAGGGAGACATTGATAAACCTGCTGAACATCGGTCCGCTCTCAAGGATAATTGCAGTAATGCCCGTAGGTTTCCAATTAGGTAAATAAAACAGGCCAAAAACTAAAGAGCCGGACGGCCCTGTCTCTTGATGCCTGCCCGGCTCTTTTTTATTATCTTACGATGCCGGCTGTTTTAGCTTCGGTGGCAGCTATAAGGTCGTCAGGATTCAGTTTAAAGAGAAGCCCTCTCTGCCCTGCATTCACAGTTATAAATTCAAACATGCGCGCGCTCTCATCTATAAAAACCGGATACTTCTTTTTTGTCCCAAGTGGGGAACAGCCTCCTCTTACGTACCCTGTAAGGGGCTGAACCTCTTTTAGCGGGACAAGTTCGGTGCTCTTGTTTTCGCTTGCCGAAGAGAGAGCCTTGAAGTCGAGTTCCCTGCCCGCAGGCAGACAAACCATCATTACACCTGTCTTATCCCCTCTGGCGCAGAGTGTCTTGAAGGTCTGTTCCTCCGGCACACCGGTCTTTAATGCTGCATCCTCAGCTGAAAGAGAGCTTTGATCGACCTCGTACCCGATCAGCTCAAACCGTATCTTTGCGTTTTCCAATATCCTGACTGCGTTAGTCTTTTTTACAGAAGCCATATCAATACCCCCAATGCAGTATATAATAAAGTATAGCGCATCTATTTGAGTGTGGAAGAGGGATATTGATGGAAGGTTTTTTTGACGGAGCCTCAAGAGGCAATCCGGGAAAAGCAGGAGCCGGTGCTCTTATGATAAATGACGAAGGAAAAGTGGTATGGGAAACATCCCGTTTTCTTGGGGAAAAAACAAATAACGAAGCCGAATACATGGCCTTGATACTCCTGCTCAAAGCAGCAAAAGAACACGGGGTCAGATCGCTCAGGGTCTTAGGGGACAGCAAACTGGTGGTCAGCCAGGTCTCACGGCAATGGAAGATCAACCTTCCCCACCTGCGCCTCCTGGCGCAGCAGGCTTGGGAACTGACCGACGGGATGGACATCTCCTATCACTGGATACCAAGGGAGCAGAACAAAAGAGCCGACATACTCTCCAACGAAGGCATCGACGGCGCAAGATAATTTTCTTAATGAACGTTGAGCGGGCTTCATGGTCATTGCTAATAATGACATGTAAACCCGCTCATATTTTACTTTCCTCTTTATTAAAACCTATTCCCTGTTGTCTATTACCCTTTTGGTCTTCTTCTCGCTCCTGGGGAGTTCGCCTATCTTCATAACTTCCGGTATTATTTTTATTCCAAGCCCCGATTTACAGGCTCTCTCCAGCTCCTTCTCAAGCTCTTCCCGGTCAGCCCCTTCGAAGGCCTCTGCCTGGACGATCATTCTGTCTCTCAGGTCTTCGTTGTCCAGTATTATCCTGTATTCGCTGGAAAATCCTTCTATGTTCCTTAGTATCTCCTCTACCTGTGCCGGATATATGTTTGTTCCCTTGACCTTGATCATGTCGTCGCTTCTCCCGACGATCCTGTCCAGCCTCGGAAATGGCGAACCGCACGGACATGTCCCCGGGATGATACGTGAAATATCGTGAGTCCTGTAGCGGATAAGCGGAGCAGCTTCTTTCCTGAAGGTCGTTATGACGATCTCTCCCTGCTCTCCGTCAGGAAGCACCTTGCCTGTTGCCGGGTCAATTATTTCGCAGTAGATGAAGTCATTGAAATAGTGCATCCCTGTATGTTCCGGACAGTCGATAGCTATGCCGGGACCGTATATTTCAGTAAGACCGTAAATATCAAAGAACTCAATGCCCAGACTCTGGTAGATACGGTCACGTACCTTATCTCCCCATCTTTCAGATCCAAAAATACCTTTTTTCAGTTTGATCTCGCTCCGCATCTCCCTGCGGTCGACCTCTTCGGCAATAAGAAGCCCGTATGAGGATGTTCCTATGAGTACAGATGCCTCAAGATCCCTCATAAGCTGGAGCTGCCTGTCAGTGTTTCCGCTTCCGGTAGGAATGACCATCGCTCCAAGGCGTTCAGCTCCGGCCTGAAAGCCAAGGCCCGCAGTCCAGAGGCCGAATCCCGGCGTCACCTGAACCCTGTCTTCCCTTGTTACTCCTGCAAACTGATAGCATCTTTCCATCATGACCGCCCAGTCTTCAAGGTCCTGGCTGCTGTATGGGAGGATCACCGGTATGCCTGTCGTTCCCGAAGAAGAGTGCACCCTTACTATCCGGTCATTCGGGACACACTGCATTCCCATGGGGTATGCGTCCCGGAGGTCCTGTTTAGTTGTGAAAGGCAGCGATTCAAACTGGTCTTTCGTCATCAGGGTGTTAACAGGGATACCGCTGTACTTTTCGATATACATCGGACTGAACTTAGCCACTCTTCTCACCTGGGCAAAACACTGGCTCATTATTGACAATTCATTCATTACTCTCAGCTCCGCTCTTCTGATTACTTAATTTCTTAAGTTTATATCTTCTGAAAAAATAATAACGATTCAGTTTAAAGCTGTTTTCTGGCTTCTTCTGCTCCCATGAGGAAAGCTTTTCTGTTGATCTCCAAAAGCCTGGGCTTTATGCAGCACTCCATTGCTTCCCTGATCTCATCTTCTTCAAAAGGCAGTATCCCTGTTCCGACTGAAAAGCCAAGTAGCACGATGTTGAGTGTCCTCGCATCCCCGGCCTCTATTGCCATAGGGGCAGCGTTGATGTAGAACCCCCTGGCGATGTTATTTTTGATCGCGCTGAGATATTCATCACAATGATACTCGCCTTGGCGGAGCGCAACGTTTGTAGGGATTATGCAGTCAACGTTCACTACCGCGGACGCATCGGGCTTCAGCATGTTGAGCTGTCTTGCCGCCTCGGCAAGTTCGAATCCTATCAGGACATCAGCGTGACGAAGAGGGATCACAGGCGATACCTCCTGCGATCCGATCCTGATGTGGCTAGATACGGAACCGCCCCTCTGCGCCATTCCGATAGTCTCTGAAGTCCGGACGAAGAGTCCCCTTTTCTGTGCCGCTTCAGAAAGGATCTTTGAAGCGAGCAGCGTACCCTGGCCTCCCACACCTGCTACCACTATACTGTTAAACATTTCGATCGACCCTCTTTATCGCTCCGACAGGACAAACCTTCACACAAATAGAACAGTCTGTGCATATCGACTCGTTAATTACGACCTTTCCGTCTTTTCCTACAGACATTGCAGGACATCCCAGCTGTTTTATGCATTTCAGGCACCCTATGCACGCCTCGTTGACCCTGCGTACAGTCACGGGAAGTTTGATGAGGGCAATGCAGGGCGCTTTTGCTATCACAGCCGAAGGCCCGTTGTATTCAAGGGCATTATTGAAGGCATTGACCGTCTCTTCGTATTTGAAGGGATCCACTGTCGATATGTGCTCCACACCGCATGCCCTCAGCATCTTTTCAATATCCAGGGGTTTCGCCGGCATGCCCATTGCGGTCCTTCCGGTCCCCGGATGAGGCTGTCCGCCCGTCATTGCAGTGGTATGGTTGTCCAGCACCGCTATAGTTATGTCAGTGTTCTGATAGACTGCGTTGATGATCCCGGAAATTCCCGTGTGGAAAAATGTCGAATCACCGATGAATGCAATGCACTTTGTCCCTTTTTCGGCAAGTTTGATCCCCTGGGCAATAGTTATCCCGGCACCCATGCAGAGACAGGTATCCACCGTGTTCAGGGGTGCGGCGTTCCCAAGTGTGTAACAGCCGATATCCCCGCAGTATACTGTCTTTTCATAGTTTTTAGCTGCTGTTTTGGCAGCATAGAATGAGGCCCTGTGGGGACATCCGGCACAAAGCACCGGCGGCCTCACGGGAAGTTTGGGAATTTCGACCATTGCTGGGTCTGAGCTTTCTAATCCCGCAAACTTCAGCAGGGTGTTTTTTATCGATTCAAAACTGTACTCCCCGTTGCATGGCATGTCGCCTGTCATTTTGCCAAATATATCATTTTTCCCGGCTGATAAAAGAAGCAGCTGCTCCTCCAGCACAGGATCAAGCTCTTCAACCACCATGACCTGACCGACCGAGGACAAAAATTCCTCTGCAAGGCTTAGCGGCAGTGGGTATGGTGTCCCGACCTTGAATACCGTCAGGTCGAGATCAAATTCTTTTATCACTTCCATTGCATAAAGGTAGGATATTCCCGATACAGCTATACCCTTCTTTCCTCCCTTGATGATCCTGTTGAAGGAAAGGGTGCTGAATTTATCAGAGATAAGTTTTTGCTTTTGTTCCAGCTCGCCATGTTTCCTGTATGAAAGGGCAGGGAATATTATCCAGTCCGATTTTTTTTCAAAACCTGCAGCAGGCCTGGAGCCCGGATAATTGTCCAGATCCACCGTTGCGCTAGCATGACAGACCCTTGTCGTTGGCCTGAGAAATACAGGGAGCTTAAATTCTTCAGAGAGGTCGAATGCAGATGAGACCATCTCATAGGCTTCTTCAGGAGAAGATGGGTCAAATACAGGCAGATTGGCATATTTTGCGAAGTGTCTCGTGTCCTGCTCAGTCTGTGAAGACCACGGGCCCGGATCGTCGGCAACAACTACGACCATGCCGCCCTCGACACCCACGTAAGAAAGGCTCATGAGCGGATCGGCAGCAACGTTCAGTCCGACCTGCTTCATCGTAACCATTGATCTCGCCCCTGCATAGGCAGCTCCGGCTGCAACTTCCATAGCTGTTTTTTCGTTCGTCGACCACTGGACTTTTATTCCGGGTATCTTTTCATTCAGAAGCGTCTCGATTATTTCTGTCGAAGGAGTACCCGGGTAACCTGAGACGACACTGACTCCCGCCCTGGCAGCGCCGAGGGCTATCGCTTCGTTTCCCATACAGACTCTTTTGGTCATTTAAAGCCCTCCTTAATGTACAAAAGAAGCCTGCCATAGAAATGACAGGCTCCTGATAATTTTAGAGTATTATATGCCTAGTCTATTCTATTCCGCGTATCTTCAGCCTGACTCTTCTCTCTTTGGGAAGAGGCTATCCTCTTCCTACCAGAATGTTTATAGCATTAAATAAGAGAAAGTCAAGCCAACACAGTCTACTGAGTTGTATCTTTAAAATATACCATATCTTTCTTCAGTTTTTTTAGGAGCACCCATGCAAAAAACCATGTCATCAGGGCCGCTCCAAAAAAAGATATTGGCTGAAACCACCATATGTTTTCAAGGGAAAATATTTTTGACAGGAAATGCGCGGCAGGTACACGGATGATCAATGAGCGAAATATCTGAGTGATAAGACCGAAAGATGAGTGCCCTGTTGCGACAAAGAGAGCGTTGTAGATCACACTGTATATAACCATGGGATAACCTGAGATCGTTATCCGGATAGCCTGGACAGCTACCCTCGCTATATCATCTGTAGGCTTGAAGAGAGCTATCACAGGTAAGGGGAAAAGGCATACCAGTATACCCAGCCCCCCCGTAATAACAGCACTGATTATCAGCGCTGACCTGATCCCCTTTTTCATTCTGGGAAGGTCTCTTTTGCCGTAGTTATAGGATAGAAAAGGCACCAGCGCATCGTTTATCCCCAAAAGGGTGTTGAATGCGAGGTCCTCAACACGCAGTCCAACCATCCAGGCGGCAACGGCCCTCGATCCGAAAGTTCCTGAGAGTATCCCGTTTACGCTGCCCATCCCAAGTGCGACGCTTGCGGTTGATAGAGCGACAGGAAACCCTATCCTTGTAATCTTCCCCCATAGAGGTATCATAAAAAGTTTGATGCGTGGTTTGAATGGGACCTGTATGTCGCTCTCTGTCCTAAGTTTTTTTATGAGATACAGGGTACCGCCCAGCCTCCCAACAAAGGTTGCAGCTGCTGCTCCTGTAATTCCCCATCCCAGAGTGAATATGAAGATGGGATCGAGCACAGTATTTATCCCGTTTGCGATAAGGAAATATTTGAGTGGCACCATTGTGTTCCCTTGGCATCTGAATACGGAGTTCACAACATAAGAAAAGCTTATGAGTATGAAAGTCGGGGGTATCCACATATTGTAAAGCCAGGCCTGACGCAGGATCTCGGTATCAGATGCGCCAAGGGTCCTGAAAAACACATTAGATGTGTAGGGAAAAAGAAAGGGTATCCAGATGAGGCAGAGCATATATGCAAATCCCATTCCTGCAAGCGCCGTACTCCTTGCTTCTTCAAGGTTCCCTTCTCCCAGTTTCCTTCCGCAGAGTGCCGTCATACCGTTGCCCACTCCCTCCAGGATAGCAAATACTCCTATCTGGACAGGAAATGTATAAGAGATAGCGACCATGTGACTCTCTCCAAGCCATGAGATAAAAACCGTATCTACAAGATGGAAAAGAGTCTGGAAGAGTACCATCGCTATGGAGGGTATCGACAGTTTAATGAGTGTGCTCAGTACAGGCCCCCTGCCAAGATCTGCCTTGCCCTTGAGCAAGGTCATCCTCTTAATTATCTTCAATAATTTCATTCAGATTCCCCTTGTGGAAATATTCGGTCTATTATAATGCAAAACCGACCTGAGACATTATAATGTTGAGTAAAGGGGGTGTGTTAATGTTTAAAAGGTTCATTGAAATTATGAACAGCAGCGGGTGTCTTGCAGGAAGCAAAGTTGTTCTGGCTGCTGCGGATGCAGACAGTATTGAGGCCATAAGGCTTGCGATGAAGAGAGGTCTGGGAAGAGCTATACTTACAGGAGACAGTGCGCTGATCCTTCCGGTGGTAAAAGAGGCCGGGATCTCTGATAAAGTGGAAATAATCCACGCAGAGTCCCTCTCATCTGCCGCGGCGATCGCAGTTCAGTGCGTAAGGGAAGGAAAGGGCGACGCCCTGATGAAAGGTCTGATCAACACTACCGATTTCCTTAAAGCTGTCTTGGACAGGGAAAACGGCCTTAGGACAGGACGTCTTCTCAGCCATCTTGCGATAATGGAGATACCCGGAGAGAATCACCTCTCTTTCTGCACGGACAGCGGGTTCAACGTTGCACCAAGCCTTGACCAGAAAAAACAGATACTAAGAAACGCAATGGAAGCGATAAGCGCCCTTGGTTACGAACACGTCAACGCAGCATGCATCGCCGCAAATGAAAAGGTTGATCCAAATGTCCAGTCAACAGTTGATGCCGCCGGCCTTGTAAAAGCATGGGAAAACGGCGAATTTGACGACCTTCCCTGTTCCTGCACAGTAGAAGGGCCGATGGCTATCGATGTTGTAGCATCGCAAAAGTTCGCCGAACATAAAGGTATCAAGAGCAAAATAGCGGGCAAGGTGGACCTCACGCTGGTCCCAAACATAGAGTGCGGCAACGTGCACTGCAAAACGCTCGTCCATTACTGCCATGCACAGATGGCCGGACTGGTGCTCGGAGCAATGGTGCCCATTATCCTTGTTTCAAGATCTGATCCGCCTGAATCAAAATTCCTCAGCATGGCGCTTGCATGTATCATCTCCGGAGGGATGAAGTAGCTATGTACAGGATCCTCGCTGTAAACCCCGGATCGACTTCAACAAAGATAGCGGTATACGAAAACGGAGATGAGATCCTGAGAGAAAACATCCCTGTCAACCAGGATATCATCTCCGCGTATAAATGTGTTCTGGATCAGCTTGGACATAGATTCGACCTTATCAAAAGGACCCTCATCGATAAAGGTGTCGAACCGGACAGCTTTGACGCAGTAGTCGGAAGGGGGGGTATACTGGCGCCAATGCCCAGCGGGACATATCTTGTAACAGAAGAGATGACAGGTTATCTTAAAGAGGCTCCACGAGGGGAACACGCATCAAATCTCGGAGCGTTCATAGCTGAAAAATTCGCAGATATGTCAGGTTGCGAAGCATATATCGTCGATCCTGTCTCAGTTGATGAACTTACTGACGTAGCAAGGATATCCGGAGCACCTGAAATCAAAAGATCAAGCCTCGTCCATGCGCTGAACCAGAAAGCCGTGGCAAGAAAACTCGCGGCTGATCTGGGGAAAAAATATGAGGACTGCAGGTTCGTTGTAGCGCATCTCGGAACAGGCATAACCATCGGAGCCCATTGCAGCGGCAAGATCGTTGATGTAGTAGGTGCAAAGGCTGACGGTCCATTCTCCCCTGAACGCGCCGGAGGGCTTCCCGTCGGAGAACTGGTCGATCTAATTTTCAGCGGCAGGTACACCAGAGAGGAGCTTAAGAAAAAACTGCTTTCGGGATGGGGTATAGTGGCCTATCTGGGAACGCGCGATATTAGGGAAGTTTTCAAAATGGCCGAAAACGATCCGGAAGCGGGGATAATCCTGAAAGCTTTTGTATATCAGATAGCGAAAGGTATTGGAGAGCTCTGCACGGTGCTTGACGGTGAGATCGATTCTGTGATACTGACAGGAGGCATGGCCTACTCAGATCGCCTGATGGAAATGCTTCAAAAAAAAATAAAATTTCTTGCTCCAATAGTCATAATACCTGGAGAGAACGAACTGGAAGCACTTTACAAAGGAGCCGAAAGGGTTCTTCGGAAAGAAGAGAGGCCAAGGATTTACCCCGGCGGGGGGTATATCTGTTAAATTAATTACTCAAATGATCTGTAAAATTAAATGATTACAGATAATACGGTAATTCTCCCCACTCACCGTCAGGCAGAATATGGGAGAATAAAGCCAATATAATTCACCGGAGGTGTTGGTCTTGATTTTTAAAAAACGCCGTGGAGGATGCCCTCCCTGAATATTGTTTCTGCCAATCGTGGCGGTCGCCGCGTCATTTTCATGGATCGTAGCCAAAGTAAAGGGATTTGCAAGCAAAAATTCGAAGTACAAATAAAAGTGGAGGGATACAAATGTTTTTTACCGGAAAATTTTCCAAAGAAGACCTCAAAAAGAACAAGAGGAGATTCTATTTTATCGGGGCACTTATGCTTCTTCTTGGCCTCATCTCTCTTACAATGCCTCTGCTCGCCTCATTCGCAGTGGAAACAATAGTAGGGCTCCTTTTGATAGCAGTAGCTTTTAGTCAGGGATGGAGCGCTTTCAGAGGATTCAGTGACGGCGGGAAACCTTGGCAGGAGACCATTATGGCAGTGGCAGCTATGACAGCAGGTTTCATTTTCCTGATTCATCCGGTGGCCGGCGTGATGACGCTGAGCATAATACTCGCAGCATATTTTATGGCAGACGGAGTTACAAAAATTATCGAATACTTCAGGATAAGAAAAATAGAAGGCTCTATATGGATCCTTGTTTCAGGTCTTTTAGGGGTCATTCTTTCAGTAATGATGTGGAAGAACCTCTTCACAGGAGCTGCAGTCATCGGGGTAATCCTTGGGATAAACCTTATTTTCAGCGGAATAAGCCTTATCCTGCTGGGAAGGGGCTGTTCGAAAGCCTCAGGTGACTGTTAGACCGATCCTGATCTATCTTTGATATTAAAAAAAGCCAGGGGCATATTGACATGCTGCCCTGGCTTTTCTCTTTTAGCCCTGCCAATTTACATAAACAATCCGGCCCAATAACCGAACAAGTCAAAAATCATCATAAGTCCGGCAAAAACAAGGACCAGCCCGGATAGGATCTTGATCTGCCTGCCATGCTTCTTAAGCCACTGGAAGACGCCTTTAATATTTGTGAAAAAGACTGCCGCAAGTATATAGGGAACTCCCAGGCCCATTGAAAAGACAAAGAGGTAGAAAACTCCCTGCAAAACTGTTTTCCCGTTTCCCGCAAGCATGAGGGCAGAACCAAAAAACGGGCCAAGGCATGGAGACCAGCCAAGAGAGAATGCTGCCCCAAAGAGCAAAGCACCAATAAACCCGCCGCGTTTCTGCAGGCCAATGTCGATCTTTTTTTCAACGTCCAGGAAACCGATCTTGAATATACCAAGGAAATGGAGTCCAAATATAAAAATTATTGCTCCGCTTACCCGCTGTAAAAGCATTCTGTGTTCATTCATAACAGCGCCAATAGCAGTTGCTGTGGCTCCCAATGCCATAAAGACCAAAGTAAACCCGCAAACAAAACCTATCGTATTTACGATGCTTGCTTTTTTCCCATGTTCTGTTTCAGCGGCAAGGTACAAGAGATATACAGGAAGCATAGGAAGCATGCACGGCGATATGAAGGCCAAAAAGCCTTCGAGAAGTAAAAGTGGAAGGTCAGTCCACATTTACTTTATTTCCTTTATTACCTTCAGCACTGTCTCTTTTGTCGTCTCACCAAATATCTGCCAGTGAAGTTTCCCCTTACGATCCACTACGACAGTAGTTGGCAGCCACTTTATGTCATAGAGTTTCGCAGCTTTACCCTCTGTATCTAGTAACACCCTCATTCCGTAGTTGTTCTCGGCAATGAAAGATTCGACTTTGCTCTTCGTGTCTCTTTTGCCGTCTGTCATATTCACAGCAAGAAGTACCGCAGAATTCGTTTTCTTCAGCTCTTTGTCCAGAAGGTCGAAATCGGGCATCTCTTTTTTGCAGGGCGGACACCATGTAGCCCAGAAATTGATGACTACCGTCTTTCCTTTAAAATCGCTGAGCTTTATGTTCTTTCCATTCAAATCGGCAAGCTCGAAATCGCTTACAGGGGAACCGACCTCTATTGCAGATGCGATCTGTGCAAGGCTGAATATTATCATCGCAGCCGCAAGAAAGCTGAATAAGGTCTTTTTCATGGGGCATCTCTCCCGTTTTCAGATTTAATACTCTGACATTCTATATTCAAATATCGATGTTGTCATAAGTGATGCGACGTATTTTTAAAACAGCTCCAAAAATTAAACTATTTAGATGGATCCTTGACAATATGGTCATTTGACTGCTATTTTCTCTAAGGTAATTTATTCAATTGGGGGGAATAATCATGTCGTTCTATAAGATCAGAAGCAATACACGCTCGTGGGATGGTGAACCGATAGGTATACTGATACTGGATGCCGCATACCCGTGTGTACCAGGGAACGTCGGAAACGCGACCACCTATCCATTTCCTGTTCGCTACCATGAAGTTAAAGGGGCCTCAATAGAAAGGCTTCTGAACCAGAGAGATCTGACACTCCTGGAACCATTCCTTGAGGGAGCACGTAAACTCGAAGCTGAAGGAGTACGTGGAATAACCGGCGCCTGCGGCTTTATGGCTCTTTTCCAGCAGGAAATAGCTGATGCGGTAGATATCCCTGTCTTTATGTCAAGTATGCTTCAGGTTCCCTTTATAACCAGAACGCTCAAAAGGGGCCAGAAAGTCGGGATAATATCGGCAAACGCTTCTGTTATGACTGAACAGCATCTCAGAAATGTGGGCATTACTCCTGATATGCCAGTTGTCCTTTACGGAATGGAAGATAAATATGAGTTCCGTTCCTCTGTTCTGGAAGAAAAAGGGACAATGGATACAGACGTTATAGAGAAAGAGATCCTTGAAGTATGTGATCAGATGCTTAAAGACCACCCCGAAGTGGCGGCCATACAGCTTGAGTGCAGCGACCTTCCTCCATTTGCTGCAGCAGTACACGCACACACCGGACTGCCGGTATTTGATTTCATAACCATGATAAGACACGTTGAGTCAGCATTGAACCCGACAAAGTACTGCGGGCCAAACTGCCATATGTAATAAAAGCATTCACTCATCGTCCTATTCCTACATAAAGATACAATGGACCGGCATTTCTACATCAGCCGGTCCATTGTCTTTGATTTATCAGGATCTACACTCAGTATAAAAGGTCCGTTGAGAAAACATACACCGGTTAAGAAAATACCTTTGCTAAAGCTTCCCAGAAGATCTTCTGTGTTTTAGTAAAGTCTCTGTTTCAGTCAGCATCATGCCTGCTATGACCAGCATACCGCCAACCGCTCCCTGTAGGTGGAATGGATCCTGCCCGCTAAGCACGGCAACCATATAACCGAAAAGGCCCTCCAGTGAAAAGATGACCGCAACATGTGATTCAGGTGTGATCCTCTGAGCTTTGAACTGGATGATGAAACACAATATCGTGTTTCCCAGTGAAACACAGAGCAGGGTCGCCCAGATATTCAGGCCGAATGACCCTATATCGGGCAGTGGTTCGAATATGCAGGCTAATATAGTCATGACCGCAGCAAGCATAATTATGTGGAGGGCAACAAGGCGATATGGCTCGACCCTCCTGGCGCCAAACCCTGCAGCAAGCACCTGGAACGCATAAAAGATCGCCATTATGAAAGAAAGAAAATCTCCAATGTTGAATTCCAT
This sequence comes from Synergistaceae bacterium, assembly GCA_963682045.1. Classification (GTDB taxonomy): domain Bacteria; phylum Synergistota; class Synergistia; order Synergistales; family Synergistaceae; genus Caenicola. The sequence continues at coordinate 1,859,332 of OY821326.1, read as the reverse complement.
ACCCGGAGTAAAACCCATTACGAGCAACCCTGCGGTAGTTATGCCCGCGCCTGCAAAGATCCATAAACTTGGCTTCGTCTTATAGATTACCCAGACAAAGAGAGGCACAAGAACTACATTCAACCCTCCGATGAAGGCCTGTTTGCTTGCAGTGCTGTATACCAGACCAAAGGTCATGGAAATAAATACCCCTGTAAGAACAGCTGTGAGAACAGAAGATATCGCCCACTCCCGCCTGGTCGAGGTAATTATTTTCTTTGGAAACATCAATACTAGAAAAAAGGCAGCCAGCAGCATCCTTAACGCGACGGCCCACAGAGGGGTTATGCTCCTTGCAAGCAGAGCGCTCATTGGGATGCCCGCTCCCCATATGAAGGCGACCAGCACCAGAAGCATATCTGCCATTAATATCTGCTTTGCGCTGAATTCTGTTTTTAGTTCTCCCATTGCACTGCCTCCGGGTCCTCGAGAGCTTTTGATATCTGGTCTTTGATCCTGTCGATCTTCCTAAGGAAGTAGTATGCTATCACTGCGCTTATCAATCCGCATATAAAAAGTGCCCAGTCAGTTCCGAGATGATCAGCCAGCCTCCCTGAAAGCAAACTGCCAAATGGCGGGATTCCAAGGATCGCCATCGTGTAAAGCGCCATTATCCTGCTCCTGTTGCCGGCAGGGACCATAGACTGAAGAAGTGTATTGCACGAGATCGTGCTTGTTACCATACAGAACCCAACAGGAGCGGCAAGTGCTATGCCTGCGTAAATATTTCCTGAAAGCGAAAAAAAGACTACTGAAACTCCAAAAGCAAGACATGCCCTTGTGCACCACCAGTAAAGCCTGTCCGAAGATTTCAGTGATGCCATTATAAATGATCCAGCAAGAGCTCCTATCGCTACTCCCATAAGCAAGAAACCAAGTGTCTCCGAGGTCCCGCCTAGAACGCTTTTTGCCATTGCAGGCATCAGAACGATGCTTGGGAAGCAGAAGAATCCTGTACTTGCTATCAGCATAAGGAGATAGCGGCTCGGAGCAAAATTTCTGGCCATCCTGAACCCTTCGGCAGTATCTTTTAAGGGCTGTGATCGGCTGCCGTCGCTTTTACCGATCGGAGGACGCTCCATCTTCATCTTTTTTACCGCAAAAAGCGTTGAAGAATAGGCAAAGCCGTTTATAAGAAAGCAGACTCCCTCTCCAACTGCGTGTATGGCAAAGCCGGCGATCGTCGGCCCGATCATCCTTGCCACGTTGAAATTCATGGAATTGAGGGCAACCCCGTTCGAGACATCTTCTCTTCTGTCTACCATGTAGGAGACAAGAGAATATCTGCACGGCAGTTCAAAAGCATCCAGAAGTCCAAGCAACAGGCTCATAAAGACGACCATGTGGAAAGTTACAAGGCCGGTAAGGGTAAGAAAAGCAAGTATAAACGCTACCATCATGCATCCGGTCTGACAGCAGAACAAAGTCTTCCTAAGATCCCATCTCTCGATCAAAGCCCCTGCAAACGGTGCAAATATAAAGACCGAAATAGAGGCTGCGAAATCAATTATCCCAAGGGCGCTGTTAAGACCAGTAAGCCTGAACACCAGCCAGCCCATTGCGACTCGGTGCATCCAGAGACCGGTCAGCGAAATAGCCTGGGCCATAAAGAAAAGTCTGTAATTCCTGCTTCGCAGTGCACGAAGTGAATCAGGGACAACTATCCGCATAACAACCTTTATAAGCTCACTGTCACAGAACCTGAAATTATCATTATTACCCCTGTCCACTGCAGCCTGCTTAATTTCTCCTTAAGCACAAAGTGACCGAAAAGAGCTGCTATAAATGGACTGGTAGAGGTGATCGCCGTAACTACAGCTACCGGCATTGAGTTGATACAGACTGCGTAAAATATGGAGCCCAAAGCAAGACCTATGACTGCAGCTAGCAGAAAATAGGCCCAACCCTTCAAAGGGACCCCACTTAACGGCATGATCGCTCCAGGCCGGCACTTTATAAGCAGAAGCCTGTAAGACCACGCCATTATAAGAAACGCAAGCGCCCTGTAAAAAGTTAATTCTACCGGGTCAAGACCAGAGGCCACCATTGCCATTTTTGTCAGGGGAGCTCCTATGGCCCAGCAAAGGCCCGCGCCTATGGCAAAGAGAAAACCTTTCATAAGATTTGAAAGACCTATCTCTTTTGGAACCAGGCCATCTTTATCCCTGTCTTCCCTGCCTCCTCCGAATCTCAGAAAAAACAGTCCGGAGATCACGATCACTATGCCTGACACGATCTGCAGGGTTATCGGTTCGCCCAGCATCAGCCATGAGGTCAGCACCACAAGAATGGGATATGCGTTGGAAACCGGCACAGCAAGGCTGATACCGATCTTCCTGATGGCAATAAAATAGAGTACGTCCCCAACCATATAGCCCAAAAGTACGTTCCCTGCAATGTACAAGAGAGCTTTCGGAGAGGAGACTAAAGGAATGCTGCCCTTTGTATATATCAGCGCGACGGCTAAAGTAAAAGCAAAAAATGAAATGGAGCGGATTGGATTTATCTCATTTGAGGTACATTTGGACAGAGCCATTCCACGCGCAACCATAATCGGCGACGCAGCCCACATTACCGCAGTAACAAAACTAAGAAGAAAACCCCATAAGGGCATGTCATCACCCCTTGCCAAACTGATATATTGTATACACTATTTCTGTTCAAGACAATAGAATTATTTTGCTGCCGAGAACGTAAACTCAGGCACATTGGGCATCAGAAGCTTCTTAAAGGTGCTGGTTTCTTCATATGTGCCTGCTTTTCAAGAAAAGAAGTATAAGGATAAGGGGACAAGTATGAACAGAGACATAACTATGCGCATCAAATAGATCACTGTCATCTGCCAGAATGTTACAGGAATCGAAGAGTGCCATACATGTATTCCTATTTCAGTAAGGTTTATCAGGCCTACCGTTGCCAGGCATATACAAAGGAACCTGCCCGATTCTGAAAAGAGCATCTGTGCATAGGCAACAGCGAGGTATTGATCAATAAAGGCAAATATCGCTGCTCCTCCGAGTATCGGCGCTTCCTGCACGCCTATGATATCCAACAGCCATGACAGAGGGTAGGCAAGAATGTACAGGATAGGGGTCAGGTCCGCTATTGCAAGAAGTACGGTCCCGAAAGTTATCATTAGTGGAATGGTACCGAACAAGAGGGGTATCGCTATTGAAAGTGTTTCATGGAAGTACAGTCCTGCGTTCATGTGCCGAGCTTTATTTATACCCCTTGAAAGAGCCCAGTCAAAGAGGGAGTGGCCGTGCCTCATTTCCTGCTGGGGAGCATTATAATTGTCAATGCCTCCATGGTACTTTTCCGGAATAGTAGTCAAGGGCCATATCCTTGGAAAGATGAGGGCAAGCAGAAACATCGTAAAATATACTGAAAACACTATCTGGGGGAAAGCATATCTGAAATCAAGAAGTGTCGTTATCGCATATATGTTGTATATACCTGTAAGAGAAAAACTTGTGACCATCACAGCCGCTTCCCTATCATTATAGTAGCCGCAGTGGTGCATTTTTGCAGTGATCACGACTGCCATTGAACTGCTGCCCAGCCAGGAAGCGATACAATCAACAGCGGAACGGCCCGGGACTTTAAAGAGCGGCCTCATTACGGGACTTGCGTATACCGCAACGAACTGAACCAGACCAAAGTCAAGAAGCATCGGAGCGGTAAGTGCCATTATGAAAGTAAGCACTATCAGTTTAGGAGCAAGATTGAGCACTATAAGCTGCGCATCTTTAAGCAAAAGTCCAAACATATCCGGGCTTCCCCAGACTGCTGCCATTGCAATGGGAATACTGGAAAATCTTGCTGTGAACCAGAAAGGGTTGCAAATAAGATTTTCTCTGAATATCTGACTTCTCATTATCCATTCAGGTCGGATCGAAGTTGCCGTAACACTAAGCATCATGGTCAGTACAGAAACTATCAACACCAGATTACCGAGTTGATCTTTCAATAAAGCAAGTAAATATTCCTTGCAGTGCCCAATAAGAGTATTGACAGCACCGTGCCATTCAAAGGGAAGCAAAAAAGCACAGATACCAATCGAGGAAGGAATAATAAACAACGAAATATTTCTAGATGTCCGTGGGAATCGCTCCACCCCCTAAACTCGCATAATTATAACAGAATAATCAGACGTAATAAATAAATAAAATTTAAGTTTATTGTAAAAATAAATTTTATTTAATACCACTGCGACAGATTTGCCTTATAGTCTGACAAAAAATCAGACAGAAAAGACAAATATAGAAAAAAGAGGAGGGGAAAGAGTCAGTGAATCTTAGCCGCCCAGATAGGCGAGAAGAACTCCTCCTGCAAGCACGGATCCGATCTGGCCGGCGACATTGGCCCCTACAGCGTGCATAAGAAGGTGGTTTGATGGATCAGCCTTCTGTCCAAGTTTCTGTATAGTCCTTGCTGACATTGGAAAGGCTGAGATGCCTGCGGCACCTACCATGGGGTTGATTTTCTTGCCTGCAGGAAGGAAAAGGTTCAGGGCTTTTGCAGCAAAAACCCCGCCCGCAGTGTCAAGAACAAAGGCTAAAAGGCCCATCGCTATGATTATCAGGGTACTCGTGTTTACAAATTTCTCTCCGGTCATTGTGGCTGAAATGGAAAAACCCAAAAGGATGGTAACTATGTTAGCCAGCTCATTCTGTGCAGCCTGTGAAAGGCGTTCGGTGACTCCGCTCTCTCTGAGCAGGTTTCCAAACATTACAAAACCGAGCAGTGAAACAGATGCGGGAGCTATTATCCCGCCAAGCATGGTTATAGCTATCGGGAAAAATATCTTCGCTCTTTTGGTAACCGTCCTCATAGGGGCAGGCATTCTCATACGGCGTTCTTTTTCAGTTGTGATAGCCATTATGACAGGTGGTTGGATCATCGGCACCAAAGCCATATACGTATACGCAGCGACCGATATCGGCCCTAAAAGATGCGGCGCGAATCTTGTAGATACGTAGATCGATGTGGGACCGTCAGCTGCACCTATTATTCCTATGGAAGCAGCCTCATATACGTTGAACCCCAGAAGGAGGGCGATCCCCATAGTTAGGAATATTCCCATCTGCGCGGCGAGCCCGAAAAGGAAAACTTTAGGGTTAGCGAGGAGCGGTCCGAAATCACACATTGCACCCACCGCTATCAGGATAAGAAGAGGAAGTATCTCAGTTGCTATGCCCATCCTGAAGAGCATGGACAGAGCTCCTTCAACGACTTCAGTGCCGGCCATCTGATCGATAGCGGAGGAAAGGGGGAGGTTCACAAGCAGCGTACCAAAACCCATTGGCAAAAGCAGGGTGGGCTCAAAGTTTTTTTCTATTGAAAGGTAGAGCAGAAAAGCCCCAACAAGCATCATTACCATGTTCTGCCAGGTAACAGCTGCGATCATATTTGAGAAGAGATCCAACAAGATGCACCTCCGAAAATTTCTGATAGTTCAGGACAAAAGGATTCTATACCTAATCTTGACTTTAGTATTGTTAAAAATACTTATCTCTTTTCGATCTATTGATCATAAGTGTATGATCAGGAATCCGCATCTGTGTCCTTAAGGATCTCTTCAAGTGAAACATAATCTATCTTTCCTGTTGAGAGAAGCGGGATATCCGGCATAAGCAACACTTTCTTGGGTATTGCTATCTCTGCCACGCCAAAATCCGACAGTGTCTGGCGCAATTCGTCACGCTTAAGGTCCGCTCTTGAGGTTACAAGAGTCAGCGTTTCCCCTCTCGGGCCCCCCTTGATCATAACTACTGCGTGCTTCTCTTCCGGCCATGCTTCAGAAAGAACTTCCTCTACGGCAGCCAGAGATATCATCTCTCCTCCGATTTTTGCAAACCTTTTAGCCCTGCCCAGTATCCTGACAAAACCGTCCTCATCTACACTGACTATATCTCCGGTATCGTACCAGCCATCCTTTGGAGGTTCAATAACTCCGGGATTTGTAGCTCTTAGATAGCCAAGCATTATGTTAGGACCTTTGAGCCAGAGCCTTCCTCCCTCATGGACCCCTTCGACAGGCTCTATCCTGTACTGGATCCCTGCGACGAACTGTCCCACTGTCCCGCTTTTATGATGCGCATAGTAATTATTGGCAACAACAGGTGATGCCTCAGTAACTCCGTATCCTTCTGTGATCCTGATGCTGAATCGTTCGAACCAGAGCTCCTGGGTCGAATGTCTCAATTTTTCCCCTCCCTGTACAAGCATGCGTATCGTAGCGAAGTCATAGTTGTCAGGCGCAGCTTTCGCATAACCTCCAAGGAATGTATCCGTAGCGAAAAGAAATGTTATACGTTCGTCGTAACAGAGTGTCGATATCGTCTTGTAATGCAGCGGAGATGGATAGAAATAGACAAAAATTCCCAGCGTAACAGGCATAAACACCCCGCAAAGCCCGAATGAGTGGAAAATAGGCATTATGTTCAAAATCCTGTCAGACCTGTAAAAGTCAACCCTCGTATACATCTGGGCATGGTTGGTGTGAAGGTTTTTGTAACTCAGGACAACACCCTTGGGAACTCCCTCTGATCCTGATGTGAAAAGGATCACTGCAGGCTTGTCTGTCTCTCCCTCTTTGACCGGGTTTGATTTTATAAAGATCGTCCTGATCGCCGCTGATATTTTTTTGAACTTGGTTATTGCCGGTGCCAGATCCTCAAGCCACACGACCCTCAGTCCCTCTTCTTCAACAGCCGTCACGAGAGCTTCCAGTTTTCCGAGTTCTATAAACTTTTTCGATGTCACCACTGTTTTGACACATGCAATCCTACAGCAGTTCACAAGTGAGCGGCCACCCAGTGAAAAATTGAGCATTGCCGGTATCTTCCCCATTTTTTGGAGCGAGTACATGGAAACTACCCCTCCCAAAGAGGTTGGGAGAAGTACTCCAATGTTATCGCCCTCCATGTCTGCGTTTTTCAGAACATCTTCGATAAGAAGGACTCTTGTTATAAATCCGTTATAGGTTATCGGCCTCTGCCCATGGTCACAGAAAAGCCTAAACTTGCCTCCGTACTGTTTTCTTGCATCCAGCAATACGTCAAAGAAGGGTTTATCCTTCACCCTGGCTGCAAGTGAAGCCTCGTCCATTATTTTTTCAAGGGCCCTGCCCGCAGCTGCGGCCCTTTTCGGGCCTGAAAGGTCATCCGGGATATCTATTCCTGTCGCTGGAAGAATCGTTATGGTGACTTTGGAAAAAAACCGGAGGCCAGGCTTGTGCTGTATACGTGAAAAGGGTGTAAGCTCCGTGCCTTTTATGTTTATAGGGAGTATCTTTGCTTTGGTGTGATCAGCTATCATTGCCACACCCTGGGATACTTTCATTGGGTTGCCAATAGTTGTGGGCTGGAGTTCCGGAAAAATCACACATCTCCCGCCATTTTTCAGCAGATTTAAGAAATACTTCAGTGTAAGTGGAGCGTCTGCGTCGAGGATATGCGTCTCTGCGAGCGGCAGAAACAAACCTATAAATCTTTTTTTGGTAAGCCTTCTTTCTATTGCGAAGGGAAGCTTTTCGGGAAGAAATACTGCCAGAATCAAAGGGTCTATGAAGGAAACATAGTTTGGAGCTATTAATACTCCATCTCCTGCTTTTTTCCAGTTTTCCCATCCCTTTATTTCTATGCTGAAAAAAAGATTTAGAAAAAATTTAACGATCGTAAACCACATTGACTACTCCCTCATTCCCGAAATAAAGATAATAACTTATTATAACATGGACAACTTCGGACAAAAACCTGTTCTGTCGGATAGTTTCAACGTTTAGCATGCCTTTCTCTTTATTTGAAAAGGAAAACATTAAGGCCGCGGAATTTATCTGCCCGCGGCCTTATAAGGTTCAAATCCGGTTGTTTCTTAGTGTATATTATAACTAGAACTTCTTGAATATCGAAGGTTTGGCTCCACAGATCGGGCATGGGCTCGTTGATTCTTTACCCTTGTGGATATAGCCGCAGATCGGGCAAAGGTAGTAATCCTGTCCCTCAGGCTCATTTCCGAGGTTTGAAAGTGCCTCGTCATAAAGACGGGCATGCACTTTCTCTGCTTCGTTGGCATAATGGAAAATACGTGCTGCCTCGTTGTTTGCTTCGGCCTTTGCATCTTCGATCATCGGCGGGTACATCTCAGTGAACTCGTATGTCTCTCCGTCTTTTGCTGCGGCAAGGTTCTCCGCCGTGGTACCTATTCCGCCCTTTGCCTTGAATTCCGCAAATGCGTGGATGGTCTCTGCTTCCGCTGCTGCACGGAAAAGGCGTGCTATACTGTTAAATCCCTCTTTTTCTGCCTGATCCGCAAAACAGAGATATTTCCTGTTGGCCTGTGATTCTCCTGCAAATGCCGTTGTAAGGTTTTCATTTGTCTTCATTATTTTTCCTCCCTGAATATTTATCTGATATTTTTTGTTTAAATGGTTTAATTTAAAACCATTTTAGTTTAACTTATATAAGATTCTCTGTCAACTAAAATTCTACCCCTTTTCTTGCCGTTATCCCCTCTTTAAAGGGGTGCTTCACCTCGTGCATCTCTGTAACAAGGTCGGCAAGTTGAATAAGGTCTCTGTGAGCGCCTCTTCCGGTGAGAACAAGTTCCATACCAAATGGCTTGTTCTTTACCAGTTCCATAACTGATCCAAGAGTGATCAGTTCATATTCAAGCGCCACATTTATCTCATCCAGTATAAGCATGTCGCACTTCCCCGAATTCATAACGCGAAGTGCTGTTTCCATACCTCTTTTTGCCTCTTCAAAATCCTCCGGCTGCTCTTTGCCTTTATATACATAGTCAGGTCTTCCTGTCTGAATCATTTCAAATCCCTCAAGCTTTGAGGCGGTAATCAGTTCACCATAATCCTTCCAGCCTTTCATGAACTGTATCACCGTAACATGGGCTCCATGCCCCAGAGCCCTCATAGCAAGCCCCAGGGATGAGGTAGTCTTTCCTTTGCCGTTTCCAGTATATACGTGGACAAGACCCTTTTCTCCAAACATCAGCTGTTTTGCTCTGCAGCTTTTGCCTTCGCTGCATCTTCCTTTTTCATCCGCTCAATCGCCGCGTCTATGTCGTATCCGTCTTTTTGGGCAGTTGTATTCTCCGGCTCACCGACAGAATGCGACTGCGGCTGCGGCTGCTGAACAGCTCCTTTTTCTGAGCCATCGGGGAACTTTGCCTTGGGATCCAGGCTGAGTATCTCATTCCTTAGATGCAGCAGTCTCCGATCATCGGGCGGGTGTGAGTTGAAGCCGCTTGGCTCTCCCCTTTTCCCGCTTTTAGAAAGTTTGAGAAGAGCGCTGTAGAGTCCCACCGGATCTTCTCCCATCTTATGTGCCAGGTGTACAGAATAGTCATCTGCCTCGACTTCCTGTTCCCTGCTCCATCCGGCATAAGCAAGGTTTGCTCCGACTCCTGCCGCTGTTTCAGCAATACCGCCGCCGAATAATTTCCCAAATAACGTTGCTGCCACAGAGAGACCTATCCCTCTATTTACCGTGTTTTCATAGTGGTTAAGTTTAGCGTGTCCTGCTTCATGAGACAAAACACCATACAATTCGGCCTGTGTATCAAGGAGTTCAAGCAACCCTGTGGTTACAGTAACGGAACTGCCGTTCGCCACCCAGGCGTTAGGTATTGTTTCCTGTTTAACTATAAAAGGGAGATCCGTCAGCTCTGTCGCTTTAGCTACCCTTGACCAAACGGCCTTCGCATCCTCAGAACTAAGTCTGGCTTCAGAAAGGCCGGGTATGAGCAGTAAAAGGGTCAGCACTGCTAAAAAAACTATAATTTTATTATTCCTGGCTAATGCCATCGGTATCGCCTCCGTATTGCATTAATACATTTGTGCACCTGTACACACAATATTGTCATATATTGAGGCTATAACCGCATCGGTAGTTTACGAATGGTTTTTGATAAAATTTTCTATCAGCTTCCAGGAAATGCTGAGTCCTCGAAAAACTTCCGGGATCTTGTCCGGAGCAAACCAGGATGCTTCAGTCACTTCCCGACCGTCAACCTCTATCTCACCGCTCTCCCATTCTGCCGTAAAGCCGAGCATCAGTGAACGTGGAAATGGCCAGGGCTGGCTTCCGAAATATCTTATGTTTTTCACCTTTATTTTTGTTTCTTCATACACTTCTCTGCTGACACACTCTTCGAGGTTCTCCCCGGGTTCTACAAAGCCCGCCAGCACGCTGAATCTTCCTGGAGGAAAATTCACGCCATGCCCCATAAGAAGTTTGCCATCTCTTTCAACCGCAACTATTATTGCCGGAGAGATAACGGGATAATATATCTCCCCGCAGCAGGGACATCTCATTGCCCCCTCAGCATAGTCATACGAGGTCTGGCTTCCGCAGACCCCGCAATATCTGTTGGCCCTCTGCCAGTCCATGAGGTGAAAAGCCCTGCCTGCCCTGAAAAACTCCTTCTCTTCAAAGGTTGGCCATATTGACCTTCTCTCCAGAAGCACATACTTATCCGGCAGTTCTGATCCGGGATCGAGCTCTGCCCACCTGTCACATTCACAAGCTCCTCTGTCGACGTCTCCGCTTGCCTTAAAAAGAGACTCCAGCTCATTGTCTGATGAGGCGTCCGGCAGTTCGGAGCCTCCGTTTTTCAGCAGGATCTTCCCATTGCAGAAAATATAATATTTACTCAAGATGTTTCCCCCATAATGTTTTTGTCGTTTCAATCAAACTATTCCATTGTACTAGACGTATGTGCAAAATAACACTATCATAATCAGACATTCAATTTTATCAGGAGGTCGTAACCAGATGATAGAAAAGCTCGAAAATGTTACAGCTATTGCCAAGGCGAACGTATACTTTGACGGGAAAGTCGTCAGCCACACCATCTACACAGCAGACGGCGACCGCAAGACTCTCGGACTTTTCCTGCCCGGCGATTACGAATTTGGGACAGGCGACGCAGAGATCATGGATATCATCGATGGAGTATGTCAGGTACGCCTTCCCGGGACTACGGAATACATTGAGATCAAAGCAGGAGAGAGCTTCAACCTGCCGGGCAACAGCAAGTTCGGATTCCGCTGCTATGTCCCGGTCCAGTATGTCTGCTCATACATCCCGCTTATCTAAGACTGCATAAGTAAAAATTTCTTTGATATTTTTTCGAAAAAAACTGAAGATATGCAGAATGATCTTATCCTGCTTATCTTCAGTTTTTTGCTTATCAAAACAATAAATTTATTTAACGGATGCAGATGAAAGCGCTGATGAAAGATCTTCAATTATGTCATCAAGGTCTTCCAGTCCTACGCTCAGCCTGATCAGCCCTTCCCCGATCCCTGCAGCTTCCCTCTGTTGAGGTGTGAGCTGGCTGTGAGTCGTGCTCGCAGGATGGATGACTATCGTCCTTGAGTCTCCCAGGTTAGCCATATGTCCAATGAGATCAAGGGCTTCGATGAATTTCTTTCCTGCTTCGATCCCGCCTTTAACAGAGAATGCGATCATCCCCCCGCAGCCATCTTTAAGATATACCTTTGCCATGTCATTCTGCGGATGGCTTGAAAGTCCGGGATATCTTACCCATTCGACTGAGGGGTGTTTTTCCAGGAACTGAGCTGTCTCCAGAGCATTCCTGCTGTGCCTCTCCATCCTGAGGGGCAGTGTTCCGAGTGAGAGGTGGAGCAGATAAGCATCAAAAGGAGACTGGCATCCTCCAAGGTCCCGGATCATTGCCATGTGAAGCTTCGCGTAAAGGGCTGAGCTTCCGAACTTTTCAGCAAAGACGATATTATGGTAAGCGGGGTCGGGCTTGGCTATCCCGGGGAATTTATCCGGATAGGCGGACCAGTCGAAATTGCCCCCGTCAACGATCGCCCCGCCTATCACATTCCCGTTGCCTGAAATATATTTCGTCGTAGAGTGTATGACCGCATTTGCACCCCACTCTATAGGTCTGCAAAGGACAGGAGAAGCAAAGGTATTATCAATTATCAAAGGTACCCCCTGCCGTTTTGCTATCCTGGCAAGCGCTTCGAGGGGTGCAACGTTCATGATCGGGTTGCCTATGGTTTCAGTTATGATCCCGCGAGTCTCATCATTTACCGCCTGCTCTACCTGACAAGGGTGGTCACTGTCAACAAGTATGGTGTTTATGCCGAACCTGGAAAAAACGTTCTGGAGCAGCGTAAGGGTCCCTCCGTATATTTTTTTTGATACGACCATGTTGTCACCGCTGGAGCATAAAGCTGCGATCAGATGTGTAAACGCAGACTGCCCTGAAGAAAGAGCGACGCAGCCGCTTCCGCCTTCAAGTGAATTAAGACCCTCTTCAAAGGCAGATACTGTTGGGTTGGAAAGTCTGGAATAAATATGTCCCTCCTCAGATAGGCTGAACAGTCTCGCTGCATGGTCTGTGCTTTTAAATTGATAAGCAGAGGTGGTATAGATCGGCAGTCCCGATGCACCCGTAGCCGGGTCGTTTTTCCAGCCGCTGTGAAGGGCCCTTGTCATCATTCCAAAGTTTTTTTTCTCTTCTGACATATGCATTCCTCCCCAAATATAGTAAAAGGCCGGATCCTAAGCAGATCCGGCCCGGTGAAAACAACTAAACTTTCTCGCCTGCATCATCAGGAAGGACCCTCTTGTATAATACATCATCATGATATCCCAAAATGTTCTGAAAAATGATCCTCGCACAGGCACTTCCTTCCGCTCAGACTTGAGCAGTATTAGCGGAAATTCTAATCTTCGCATATAATAATGTCAACAAACAGCAATATTATTCATAAAGATGGTGGTTTTTTACTATACAAGCAAAGAATTTAAGATTATAGTATTGGCCATTCGATTAACATTATTAACGGGAGGCGTTTCTTATGCAGGAAAAAGTTTGGGTAGTAACTCACATACAGGGGCTTGAAGTAACTGATGCCAACGTTTTCAACAACGAAGCGGACGCAGCGAATTATGCCCAGGAGATGGCTGAAGTAAATACCGGCAGTTACCAGGTAACTGAATCAGTCATGAACAGCCGTGAAGCTATGGAAAAAGACTCGGCCCGCTGGGTGGTCCTGCCTGAATTCGATGCAGATTGCCTTGAATGCCTTGTTCAGGAAGTGGCAGAAGATGTCGAAGAAGAATTTGACGAAGCTGCATGTGCAAAATTCTTTGAAGAAAAGAAAGACAAACTCCAGAAAAAAGCAGACGAAATCGTCCACGATTACCTGCGAAAAGAGCTTAAGGATTACATCAACAACGAACGCGTCATCTTAGGCTAAAGCACTCGGATACCCTGGAGGCCGGCTGAAGCAGCCGGCCTCCTTTCTATGTATACATATAACCTTTGGTTGTAAAATCATGGATTATTTTGTAGAAAAGGAGAATTTTTTTGGAATTCATGACTGCAATACCTTTGTTCGGAAGTATCGCCAACGCGGCATTTATAATTTGCGGCGCTTTAATAGGACTTGCAGTGAGGAAGAAACTGCCGGGGAAAATATTGGAGCTTCCTGTACAGGGAATGGCAATATTTGTAATATCGCTGGGTCTCTCAATGTCAATTAAAACGGAACAGCCCCTGATAGTTATAGCCAGTATAGCTGTCGGCTCTGTCATTGGGGAACTGCTTGACCTTGAAGGAAAACTTGAAAAGGGATGTGCCTCTCTGGAAAGCAGGATAGGAGATAACGCAAAAGGTTTTTCAGCAGGTTTTATCGCGGCAAGCCTCATATACTGTACTGGATCAATGGCTGTGTTGGGCTCTTTTGAAGAGGGCCTTGGAGGATATCCTTCACTGCTTCTGGCAAAAGGCCTTATCGACGGACTTACCTCTATAGCAATAGCCGCTTCGCTTGGTTTCGGCGTCATTTTTGCGTCGGTCCCTGTCTTCCTCTATCAGGGAACGCTCACCCTTGCTGCAGGATGGATACAGCCCTTTATGTCACAGCCTGCGATCATTGAAATGAGTGCGACAGGGGGCCTCATGCTTGTGGGGATCGGCATAAATCTTCTGGGGTTTATGAAGCTCCGTGTGATGAACATGCTTCCAGGCCTGGTGATAGCCGTCGTCCTTGTACAGCTTTTTATCTGATCACATTTACTGACACTGCGATAGCCACTGACTGAGAAGGATTTGTCAACTATTTTATTTTTTATGGTTGACAGACTGCCCCGTTAAATATAGTATCTCTTCCATGAAAACTCGCAGGCTAATATACGTATCAATTTTTGCAATACTTACTGCCGTTGGAGCAAGGATAGCTGTCCCTCTTCCGCTGGTACCCTTCACGCTGCAGACTATGTTCTGCATGCTCGCGGGACTTCTTTTGGGACCAAAGTACGGAGCTGCTTCTCAGGCTTTTTACATGTTTATGGGGCTTCTGGGGGTTCCTGTATTTACGGGAGGCGGCGGACTTTCCTCTATTTTTATGCCTTCCTTTGGATACGTCATCGGATTTGTGGCATGTGCATGGATTACAGGAACGATCTCCCAAAAAATATCCGGCACAGGAAGGATCCCAAGGATCAGGGATTATCTGGTGGCTTCTCTTGCAGGGGTTGCCGGAGTCTATATATTTGGGCTTCTGCATCTTTATCTGATAGTCAATTTCTGGATGCCGGGCAACGGAATGCCTCTCATGAAGGTCCTCTCCATAGGTTTTATCAGTACTATCGGCGGGGATATCCTGAAGGCGTTCCTCTCGTCGGTGATAGCTCTCAGGATCAGGAAGACATCGGTATTTTCAGGAATATGATCACTGGCTGCCCTCAGGGCGATCGGCTTTTCCATTTACAAATTCCTTGATCTTATTGAAGCTTGTTTCGCTTATCACATGTTCTATTCGGCAGGCGTCCATATCGGCAGATGATTTGTCCACACCAAGTATGTCTACGAAAAGTTTAGAGATTATCTTGTGTCTTTCATAGATCGCATTTGCCATATCAAGACCCTTCTCTGTAAGCACAAGTTCTCCGTTATGCTCCATAATGATGAGCCCATTTTTTTCAAGAAGCTTCACAGCCCTGCTGACACTTGGCTTAGCGTATCCAAGTTGATTTGCGATATCAATCGAACGTACGATCCCGTTCTTCTCCCTGAGGATCAGTATCGTTTCGAGATAATTTTCCCCTGATTCCTGCATGATCTTTCCACCTCTTTTATTCATAGTTGAGCTCAAGCCCCGTACCAACTTCTTCAATTTTAAAAGATGCGCCAAGACTGATCTTAGCCTCCAGGTCAGTACAATGGCAAGGGTGCATCAGATCTGGCGCTATCTTTTTTAGTTCCCTTACTGTATTTTCCATCTGATCTTTTTCGGCATTCTGCAAATGGAAACCACCTATCACATCCACTATCCTTTCAATGCCTGTAAGTCTTTTTGCATGGTCGATCATGTTGCATATTCCCGAGTGGGAACAGCCGGTTATTATTACCAAGCCATTTTTTGCCTCATATGCGAGCGCTGAATCATCAAGACAGCAGTCATCAGTCCACTCGTTGTTGATCAACGTTTTTCCAACTGGTTTGATTTCCCCGGTTTTTCTTGGAATCTCTCCCAGCCAAAGCAATTTTTCTGTAATCCTGACTGGCCCTATGCATTTTGAGACCTTGAAATACTCTCCTATCACATCTTCCCTGAGGATCATCCCTATTTCAAGTTTGTCGCAGCGTTTTCTTTTGAATGCGCCGGGATGCGCGATCATTTCGGGCCGATCTTTTTTCATCGTCCTGTCAAAGTGCTGGACCAGATGGTTCAGTCCCCATGTATGATCGTTATGTCCATGAGAAAGTACTGTCATATCGGCATCGCTTACATTGATCCCCATGATCGCGGCATTTTTAATAAATATATCTGAATAGCCGGTATCAAATAGTATCCTTCTTCCATCAGACTCTATCCAGAAACTCAAACCCGGTTCAGCTGTAAAATATCTGTCTATGAGTGTATTATTATCTACCAGAACTCTTAACTTTAGCAAATCATCCACCCCCTGATGATTTTACACGATACGGAGGTCTCCTGCTTGTGGAAATGAATACTGCCTTTACGCTTCTCCTAACAATGCTTACAGGATTAGTCGCCGGATTTTTAAACGTTACAGCCGGCGGTGGGACCATACTTACCCTTCCCATCCTAAATTTCATAGGGTTGGATCTCGGTGTCGCCAATGCTACTAACAGAGTGTCGATCCTCTTTCAAAACCTCTCAGCGATCAGGCACTACCATCAAAACAGAAAAATAGACTGGAAAGAAGCGGCCGCCTACATATTTCCTGCGATTGCAGGAGCCATACTGGGAACTCTTTCCGCTGTTTACATGCCGCCGAAGGTCTTCCGTATCATTGCAGCTATTTCAATTTTTTCCATGGGAATCCTATTGGTAGCAAAACCCAAAATGTGGGATGCTCCCCAGGGCGAACCTCTCTCTCTGCCCAAAAGGACAGCCGCACTTTTCCTCGTTGGGATATACGGCGGGTTCCTTCAGGCCGGAGTAGGTTTTCTGCTTATCTGGGCTATTTCAGGAGGCTGCAAAAAAAACCTCAGAGAGGCCAATGTGCTTAAAATAACAATTGTTGCTTTCTATACGATGGCAAGCCTTGCTCTTTTCGCATCATTCGGAATGGTAAACTGGACAGCTGCATTTGCTCTTGCTTTCGGCTCGGTCATTGGAGGCAATGCAGGAGCAAGGTTCAACTTAAAAGCCAACGATCGCGTTATAAGATGGATCCTGACTGGCGTAGTTTTGATCAGCTCGATCAAAATGTTGATAGATGCCTTCCGTTGATATGTGGCGAAATTTATTCAGGGAAAAAAATTTTGGAGTAAAAGAATATTTAAAGTGGCTTCGCAGACAGGACGGGGACATTGCGTTATGTCACCGCATAAAACCAAAAGATGCACGTTACGGACCTTTCGGGGATCTTGATCCGGAAATCATCAATTCTCTGAAAAACAGAGGTATAGAAAGGCTCTACTCTCACCAAAGCCTGGCTTTTTCCCTGGCATCGGCGGGGAAGGATGTCGTCGTGGTAACTCCGACGGCGTCGGGCAAAACCTTGTGCTATAACCTGCCCGTCCTAAACTCCATAGTTAAAGATTCCTCAGGAAGAGCTATGTATCTTTTCCCGACCAAGGCCCTTGCCCAGGATCAGCTTACTGAAATACTTGAATTGAGTCGGTTTCTTAAGAGTGAGATAAAGTCTTTCACCTATGACGGAGATACTCCCACATCAAAAAGAAAAGATATAAAAAGAGACGCAAATATAGTTATCACAAATCCGGACATGCTCAACACAGCCATACTGCCCCACCATTCAGGCTGGGCGGATTATTTCAGAGACCTTAACTTCATCGTAGTTGACGAACTGCACACTTACAGGGGAGTACTTGGTTCCCACCTTGCAAATATCTTTGTCAGGCTGCTGCGAATATGCAGACATTATGGCTCTGACCCTGTATTTATCTGCTGTTCAGCCACTATTGCAAACCCGGCTGAACATGCGGAACTGCTGACAGGAAAACCTGCAGTGCTTATTGACGAAAACGGCGCACCATCAGCACAAAAGGAGCTTGTAATTTATAATCCCAGGATGATAAACACCCGAAACGGGATAAGATTATCCTCACTTTATGAGGCTGGCAGGCTGGAGTACAAAGCTGTCTCATCCGGAATCAGTTCGATACTGTTTACCCGGTCAAGAATAAATGTTGAATTACTTCTCAAAAGCCTCATGCAGCAGCTCTCGAAAGACGGCAAAGATCCCGGCTCGGTAAAAGGTTACCGGTCAGGATACCTGCCAGCCGAAAGGCGAGAGACTGAAAAAAACCTGAGAAACGGAAAGCTGAAAGCAGTGGTAAGCACAAACGCACTTGAATTGGGCATAGACATCGGCTCTCTTGACCTTGCTTTGATCCATGGCTTTCCAGGAAGCATAGCTTCTGTGTGGCAGCAGATAGGAAGGGCAGGAAGAAGGAGCAGCCTTTCTGCAGCTGTGATCATTCCATCTGCTCTGCCTATTGACCAATTTCTTGCAGAAAAACCCGGCTGGCTGCTCGGAGCATCTCCGGAAACTGCAAGTATAGACCCTCTCAACCCCTATATTAGGCTTGAGCATATCAAATGTTCAATATTTGAACTGCCGTTCAGGGCAAATGAGACTTTTGGGGGAGAAAATATTACGGACATCCTCGAATTTCTCTTTAAACATGGGAGGCTTGATGCGTTCGGAAATTCAGATGACCGCACATATTCGTGGAACTCAGTAGATTATCCGGCAGCGTCCTTTTCGATCAGGAGCGCTTCAGGAGAGAAATACGATATATACGACGTTACTTCTCACAAAAGACCCAGGCTGATAGGAACTATGGACAAACATTCTGCGTCTACCCTTATTTTTCCGGGAGCTGTATATTTCCACAATGGAGAGAGCTATTCTGTTGAGGAGATCGACCTTGAAAACAGAAAATGTTTCGTAGAAAAATCTCTTTCGAATACTTATACGGAAGCAAAGGTCTCATCCAGGACAAACATAGTAAGTCAGGAAGAATGTTCGGGGCTTTTTGCGTGGGGAGAGACGAAAGTCTCTGCTGCGACCGGAATGTACAAGGTCATCGACATCAATACCCGTAAGGTTGTCGGACATGGAGTGGTAAATCTCCCCGAAGACCGGATAGATACTACATCGCTTTGGATAAAGATGCCTGAGAGAGCACAATTAAGACCCGGACTTTTACCTGCTATGGAGGGGCTTGCAAACCTCATGAAAAATCTGGCCCCGCTTTTCCTTATGTGCGACAGAAGCGATATTTATGTAAGCACTGCATTGGGTGAACCCAGTCTAAAACAGCCGGCCCTCTTTCTCTCCGATGCCATCCCCGGAGGGGTCGGACTTGCAGAAGGAGCCTACGATTCCATCAAAGTAATCTTGAGGGCATGCAGCGAACAGCTCGATTCATGCAGGTGCAGGGACGGATGTCCTTCATGCATCGGGGCCGGAAACATCGGCATAAAAGCAAAAGACCTAACCAGGGAACTGCTTGACGATATCCTCTGCCCTTAAAACGGCACAAAAGCCCCGGCTGCTGCCAATGTCAATGCAAATATCGAGACCCCGATATCAGCTGTTCTGAATGGGTAGCTCTTGTAGCCGCTCTCCCTTTTTCTGCAGTTGAAACCGCGAAGCTCTGCGGAGATCGCTGCACCCTCTATCTTTCTTACAGATGTTATCAAAAGAGGTACACAGAGCGGAAAGATCAGGCCGATCTTTTTGAATATGTTTTTTGTGTCAAAAGCGACTCCCCTGGCTGTCTGCGCCTCCATTATCCCTGCCATCTCCGCAGTGAAAACAGGAATGAACCTTATAGCTGTAGTCAATGAAAAAGCGTATTTGTAAGGTATCCCCACAGTCCCAACAAGAACATTGGAAAGGTCGTTCATCTTTGTAATAGACAGCATAAGGGCAAGAGGAAGCGTGGCACCAATAAGACGGAGCACCATCATCAGTGAAAACATGAACCCCTTATCCGTAACGTAAATATTAAATGGCAGAGAAAGAAGGATGCTGCCCTCCCTGATGAAAAAAATCTGTATCAAAAATAGGAATGCGCAAAATTTGATCAGGGTCCTCAGCATTGCCAGAGCTCTTGAAGATATGCCGGCAACCGCGGCCATGGCAATATTCAGTAAAATGATCATAATGCAAAAGATGGAACTGTCGGTCACAAAGCATGAGACACAGAGCATCAGTGATAAAAAGATCTTCGCAAGAGGGTTTAGCCTGTGAAGGAAAGAATCCCCGGGGGAATAGTCAAGGAAGCCGCCCATCACTCTGCACCTCCTCTCTTTTTCTTAACAGCCGATACCATGTCATCCACGGTAACGACATTTTCATAACCAGCGCCCAACCTCAGGGCAAGTTCCGTTATCTGTGGGGGAAGAAGTGAAGCGCGTGCAAGAAGCGGTTCGTCCCTGATGATATCCTTCGTCCTGCCGTGTGCAAGCAGCGATCCATCATTCAAAACCATTACCTCCCGTGCAAAATCCTGCACTATCTCCATGTCGTGGGATACCATCAGCACTGTGGCTCCCCTTCGGTTGATTACGCTGATGCATTCCATGATATGCATGCATTCCCTGTAATCAAGACCTGTAGTCGGCTCATCAAGAAGCAGAAGCTCCGGTTCTGTCGCTAATATTGAGGCCAGGACAAGCCTTTGCCGCTCTCCTCTGCTCATGCTGAACGGATCTCTCTCCCCGTCAAGAGAAAATTCTTTAAGAGTCCTCTCGCATCTCATCTCTATCTCTGCTCTGTCTTCCATCACGCATTCCAGGCTGAACCGTATCTCATCGCGCACCCTGTTTTTGCATATCTGCCTGTCGGGATTCTGGAAGAGGAAACCTGTAAATTTTGCTATTCGGCTTGTCCTGACCAAAGCTGTATCAAAACCACCTGCCTTGACAACTCCGCGAGTTGGTTTCAGCAACCCGTTGCAAAGTCTGGTGAGAGTAGATTTTCCTGCTCCATTCGCTCCGATGAGTGCAGTGAAATCTCCTTTTTTTATCTCAAAAGAGACATCACTGATGATCTTTATCCCGTTAGTCGAGTAGGACACGTTATCAAAGCGGATCATAAAGTTATGCTCCTTACCATCTTTTCTGCCTCAGTAATGTTGACCGGTATCCGTCCTATATAAAGATTTTCATCTCTCAGCCTGTCAGCGAGCGTTGCGACCCTCGGACAGTTTACTCCGGCGCTCTCCATCTCCCTGCTCTTTTTAAGAACATCGGCGACTGCTCCCTGGAGTATGACCCTGCCTGTCTCCATCACTGCTAGTTTTCTGGCAAATTCGCAAAGAAGCATAATTTTCTGTTCTACCACAACGATAGTGATTCCATGTTTTTCGTTCAGTTCTCTCAGAAGCTGGAATATCTGGCGGCTGCTCTGCGGATCCAGCTCTCCTGTCGGCTCATCCAGGACAAGTACATCGGGCATAAGCGCTATGATCGCTGATATTGCCACTTTCTGCTTCTGCCCGCCGCTGAGGGTAGCTATGTTCCTCTCTCTTAGATTTCTGATACCGGTTTTATCCAGGGCATCTGTCATCCTTTTTTCTATCTCATCGCGCGGAACTGAGAAATTTTCAAGTCCAAACAGTATCTCATCCTCGACCACAGACGAGACCATCTGGCTCTCGAAATCCTGGCGTACGCTTCCGACTGTCCCGGCAAGCTGCTCCGGCTTATTATCTATAGTGTCTGAACCGTTCACTTCAACTGAACCGTAATAATCCCCATGGAAATGATGGGGGATGATGCCGTTGATCGCATGGAGCAGTGTCGTCTTGCCTGCTCCGCTGCTCCCTATGACACCAAAGAAATCCCCCCTGCATACGGTCATGTCGATGTTTTTCAGGGCTTCTTCCCTGCCGCCGTCATATTTAAAAGACAGTCCGCTTATCCTGATCATTTTCTTTGATCAGTTTCTTTTCAGTGCAAGCTTCAATGGCACATAGAGGATCTGCACTATCACAGAATTTATCGCAGCAGTTCCAAATATTATGCCCATAAAAATAGCCAGCGGCACCGGCTTGACATCAGCTCCTGCGTAGAAAATAAGGTACATTACCGCAATGAATGTAAAACCGCTCGCCAATGTGCTGATAAATGTGCTGATTACCGGGATCGGGGAAAATTTACCCTGTTTGATAGGAATATACATAAAAGCTGCCATGGCCAGAGCACCGACAAGCTCGCTTACAAAATTGATATACGGCGTACCCGGGAAAAACTGGCAGATCGCTCCTGCAAGAAGACCGATCACTGCGGCCTCTTTGAATCTCGGTTTTATGATCAGTATTGAAAGGCAGTACATCGCGATGATAAAATTCGGTTTCATACCCATCGAAAACATGGAACCGACAAAAAATTTGAGGACTGCCCCTGCTGCAAGCAGTACTCCAACAAGAAGCACATCTGATATTGAAAGGCCTTCTCTCTTCTCAACTGCTACAACTCTCTGCTCTCTTACTGCTGCTCTCTGCTCCATAATTACCAATCCTTTCTCGTCTTGGCTGCTCTCTCTTCTCTTCTTTGCTCTCTCTGATTTTTCACGCTGCAAGGTATTTATGTATAAAAAAATCTGCCCTTTGAATTCTCAAAGGACAGATATATTTCATCTGCGGTACCACCTTAGTTGATCCGAACCGGATCCTCTCTAACGGATGTGCAGTCACACACCCTGCCGTTTACGCAGGCATACGTCTCGGATACTCGGCTTTCACCTTTAGCCTCGCCCTCGGTGGTCCATTTGCCGATCTGCTTTTCCGCAGGGTTCTCATCATCCCCCGCTCTCTGTAGGCGCATGAAACGGTTTGATCTCCACTTCATCGGTTTGAATATTATTATTGGAGTGGAAATTACCATCAAAACCTTTAATTGTCAATACCTCAATAAACAGGTCTCTCATTATGAGAATAAAATAAAAATCAACAAATCATATTTCTTGATAAATAATCCTTCACATCCCGCTTATCTCTGTTATCATTTATGCTTGAATAAGGGGAAGTGATACATTTGAGTGAACTGTTGACAGGAGAGAAATTGATCAGGGCTATCGATGACAGTCTGAAAATAATGAAATATAAAGTTATTTCTATTACAGGCGGCGGCGGCAAAACCTCTCTGATGTTCGCGCTGGGACGATATTCTGCAGAGAATGCTTTTACACTGCTGACCACTACCACAAAGATCTTCCCTCCTGAAAAGAACGAATGCCCTTTTGAGATAATTGCCGGACCGGATGACCTTATCAAAACATTAGAAGGATCAGTACTCCTGCCTTCCATGGTAACTGCCGCGAAAGAGAGAAGCGGAGAAAAACTTTCCGGTTATACAACTGAAGATATCGCAGAGATAGTTTCAAAAAGCAGTGTCGGAAGAACGATCGTTGAAGCAGACGGTTCAAGGGGACTTTCCCTGAAGGCTTATGAAGAGTGGGAACCTCCTGTGCCTGCTGTTTCAGATTGTCACTTTGTAGTCATGGGCGCTGATATATTCACTGCCCCGCTCTCTCCGTTGAACGTCTTTCGTTTTGACATCCTAAGGGATAAATTTGCGATCCAGCCGGGCGAATGCCTTTCGTTCGCCAATTGTGCCGCAACGCTCTCAAACAGGGACGAATACCTGAAAAACTCTCCTGAAAGTGCCCGCAGGATCCTTTTTATCAACAAATGCGACCTTTTGACCGACGACATGCTGGCTGAGATATCAGAAAAGTTCCCGCCTCTTCTGAAAAGTTATGATCACATGATCATGGGATCCATAAAAATGGACAAACTCTACCGTATCACGGACCTGGCAAGATGAACGCGATATTGTTGGCTGCAGGACTTTCAAGAAGGATGGGGGTCCAGAAGCTGTTGCTTCCGTTCGCAGGAAGCACGGTAATCGAGACCGTGATCAAAAATATGTATGAAGGAGGCCTGTCCCCCATTATCGCAGTATTCTCCCGGGAGGTGGCTGACAAGGTGCAGGAAAGGCCAGAATGGCTTCGCATCGGAATAAATAATACCCCTGAGAGAGGACAATCAAGTTCTCTGGCCATTGCCCTGGATATGCTGCCGGATGATGAGGATTTCTGTATAATGCTGGGAGACCTGCCCTTCGTAGATCAGAAAGAGATCAAAACGCTGCGTGAATGTTTTTCTTCTATCCCCACAGACAAAACTGTTTTCACACCATGCAGAAACGGGGTATTCGGCCACCCTATGTTTTACCGTGCGATTTGGAAAAATAGGTTCAAAACTGCACAGGGAGACGCGGGAGGAAGAAACATCCTGATGGACTACAAAGACGAGATAATCACATCAGAAGCACCTGACTGCCATTTCCGCGACATAGACACCCCTGACGATTACAAAAATTTAGTAAAGAAAAACTGATTTATCTCTGGATTTTTAACAGCAATCGGCTTATAATATTCCCGAAGGTTTTTTGCAACCGATTGCAGAGACGTCTCTCTGCTAAATTCCCTGGAGGTGTATCATGGCAAAAAAACAGTTAGTTTACGGTATCGACGATCGCCCGCCGACACCAATACTTATTCTTGCCGGCGCTCAGCATGTCCTGACACTGTTCGGAGCAACGACACTTGTGCCGCTGATCTTCGGACCGGCTATGGGTATGACTACCCAGCAGATAGGCGCTTTTATCGGATGTGTTTATTTTTCAATGGGTATTGCGACTTTGATCCAGACCCACCCCAAACTTGGATCCGGGCTTCCTATCGTACAGGGATCAAGTTTCAGTTTCATTCCCCCTATAATGACGATCATCGGAGCATACAAGGCTATGGGACCGGATGTGGTAATGCAGTACATCGGTGGGTCTCTCCTGATAGGGGGGCTCGTGCTTTCCCTCCTCGGATACAGCAAGCTGATCGGACACGTCAGGAAGTTCATCACACCCGTAGTTATCGGCCCTACGATCATGGCAATAGGCTTCACACTGGCGCCTGTTGCAATACAGTTCAATGCAGCAAACTACTGGCCGATATCACTTCTTGTCGTCGCTCTCGTTTTCTTTTTCAGCCTCTGCAGCAAGAACAAATACTGCAATATTTTTGCAGTTCTTGGCTCTATCACTATTGCATATTTGATTTGCCTTTCTCTTTCTGTCACAGGAATATTCCAGGAAGGGCACGCGGCTTATGTCAACCTGAGCAACATCGCATCTGCACCCTGGATCCGCTACAAACTCTTCATGCCATGGGGAGTACCCAAGTTCTCGGGCCTGGCCCTGGGAGCTATCTCCGCAGGATTTTTCTGCGTAATGATCGAATCGATAGGAGACTACCACAACTGTTCCTATGCTGCGGGGATAGATGACCCGACTCCTGACCAGATAAACAAAGGTATCGGGGCAGAAGGTATAGGGTGTGCCCTTTCAGGAGTGCTTGGCTCGGTAGGTACGACCTCCTACACCGAAAACATCGGACTTATCGGCCTTACCGGAGTGGCAAGCAGACACGTGGTAAGGGCAGGCGCAGTGATACTTATACTTCTTTCGCTCGTCGGCAAGCTGGGTGCACTGATCGCTACCATGCCCTCACCTGTTATCGGCGGAGCATACATTACCCTCTTCGGGACAATCGGAGCTCTTGGTATCCAGAACCTCATGAGAGCAGACATGGGAAGCCAGAGAAATGTCCTTATAGTTGGCTTCTCCTTCCTCATGGCACTGGGACTTCCGGGATGGGTCGAGCCTAATCAGGCTATCTTTACTGGCGCACTTGGAAATACTTTCGGTGGGATGATATGGGCGATAATGAAGACCCCGATGGCTGTAGCGGGGATCCTTGCAGCAGTCTGTGACAATATTATCCCCGGTACTGACGAAGAGCGCGGAATAAAAAAATAATTCAGAAAAGCAGATAATACATATGTAATCATTGCGGGATCTCTTAAACAGGGGATCCCGATTTTTATCATCCGATGTTTTATTTGTCAGGTGTTTAAACTATAATTGGTGATCGGGTCTGTTATTTTCTCAACAGCTTTGGTTTTGGTATTGATTTTTATTAGACCTTACAAATTATAGTCAAATTTATTCCGGAAGGTGCTGCAGCATATAATGGATGCCTCTTATAAAAAGAAAAAACTGATCGTTCTGGCGATCGCCGCTCTTATTCTTATGGTCTATTTTGTTCCGCTCGGATGGCACGGGCTTCTTGAACCTGATGAGGGAAGATATTCCGAGATCCCGAGGGAAATGGTTGAAGCGGGTGATTTTGTAACACCCCGGCTTAATTACGTAAAATATTTTGAAAAACCCGTACTCCTCTATTGGATGAATGCAGCCAGTTTTATGGCTTTTGGCGAGAATGAATTCGCGGCACGCTTTCCCACGGCTCTCAGCGGGGTCCTGGGGGCGCTCATAACAGCTCTTCTCTGTGCTTCGGTATTTGGCAAAAGGGCCGGTGCCATTGCAGGAGCAGTGACGGCACTCTCCCTTTTGTATTTTGCCATTGGAACTATTACTCTTACCGACATGCCTCTCTCGCTTTTTTTAACTGCGGCGCTTTCTGCCTTTTATTACGGGCATATCAAAAACGACAAAAGGTGGTTCCTCGCCTTTTACGCTTCCGCAGCCCTGGGATTGCTTGCAAAAGGCCTGATAGCGATAGTCCTTCCTGGCGGGATAATTTTCTGGTACATCATTTTTACAAAAAAATGGCGCCTGATCCTTGATGCCCTTTACCTGCCTGGAATAGCGCTTTTTTTCGTAATAGCGTTCCCCTGGTTTTACATTGTCAGCCGTGAGAACCCTGATTTCCTCTATTTCTTCTTTGTCAGGGAACATTTCCTGCGCTATGCAACAAAAATTCACAGCCGCTATGAGCCATTCTGGTTTTTCATACCGATGATCCCTTTAGGACTTATGCCCTGGACCGGTTTTTTCTTCTCCCTTTTCAGCCGTGAAAGTGTTCTGAGATCACCTGCAGACAAGAATACGAAGGATGCTAATATTTATCTGCTTTCATGGTTCACTGTCATTTTTGTGTTTTTCTCACTTTCAAGTTCAAAACTTATTCCCTACATCGTCCCCTGCTTCCCTCCTCTTGCTATACTCATAGCATCTGATATCGACAGGATGATAGAACGCGGGAAATGGCACGGGAAAGCGCTGATTTTCGCCATTGTCTCCGGCGGTCTCTTTTCTGCCGCTTTGATCGTATATACGTTTGTCGGAGGAAGGGTGGATCCATACGAGGCGCTCCCGGTAGCTCTTGCGATTTCTGCAGGCCTGCTCATAGGACCGCTCCTGGCCCTATTTATGACAAGAAAGGGAGACCGGACTTCCTACGAAAAAGCTGTAACAGCTCTGTGCCTCTCTGCACTGGTCTATATTGCAGCACACTACGGCATATACGACATGATGGGACATTCCCGTTCCACCAAAGGCATCTCGGAAGTGATAATGAAAGAAAAGCTCCCTGATGAGACCATCGCAGTTTACGGTGAGATACTTCAGGGTATACCCTTTTATACAAAACAGCGTGTTATGCTCATAGACAGCATGGGAGAACTTGAGTTCGGGGCAGGAAAACCTGAAGGTAAAGGGTGGTTCCCCACCGCTGAAGAGTTCCTGCCTGAATGGAAGTCTAAAGACCGCAAATTTGTACTTGTAATAGAAAAAGAGAGGCTCCGTGGTCTTTTTGAAGATGGGGAGACCTGTGAAACAAAAAAGATCGAGCATGATGACTATCTTATCCTTTTCAACAGGAGGCCCTAAGAAGATGAGAAATGATTTCCTCCCTTTTGCGAAACCATCGATAGCAGAAGATGCAATAAATGAGGTAGTGGAGTCGATACGTTCAGGCTGGCTGGCAATGGGTCCCAAAACTATCCGTTTTGAAGAAAACTTTTCAAAATACACCGGTGCTTCATGGTCTCTCTCGGTAAATTCTGCCACAGCCGGACTTCACACAGTTCTGCTTGCCCTTGGCATAGGGCCGGGCGACGAGGTGATAACCACCCCGATGACGTTTGCGGCTACCGTAAACACGATAATGTTTGTTGGAGCGAAGCCGGTCCTGGCAGACATCGACAGGGACACACTGAACATTGACCCTGACAATATTGAAAAAGCTGTTACTAAAAATACAAAGGCGATAATACCTGTCCATTTTGCGGGCATGCCGTGCGACATGGACAGAATAGAAGCAATTGCTGAAAAATATGGCCTCGCCGTGATAGAAGACGCTGCACATGCCCTGGGGGCGTCTTACAAAGGGAGAATGATCGGCGCAGACAGAGGGAAACGCAGGGCATCGGTATTCAGCTTCCACCCCACAAAAAACATAACTACGGGCGAAGGCGGCATGATATGCACCGGAGACGAGGGTATTGCTGAAAAAGCTGCCGTCCTTAGGCAGAACGGGATGTCCAAGGGAGCCTGGAACAGATATGCTGCAAAGGGAAGTGCAAACTACGACATATTTTTCCCCGGTCTGAAATATACCATGATGGACATCCAGGCAGCGATAGGCGATTCACAGCTGAGAGAGCTCGGGTCATTCAATTTAAGAAGAAAAGAGATCGTTTCCTTCTACATGGAAGAACTTTCAAAAGCAAACGGACTCATTCTTCCCAAACCGGCACCGTGGGAGCATGAACACAGCTGGCACATCTTCACGCCCTTCGTAGACATCGAGAGGCTGGGGATCTCCAGGGACGATTTCATGGCTGAGATGAAGAAGCGGAACATAGGTACGGCCCTCCACTATCAGGCCATACATCTCTTCACCTGCTACAAGGAGGCCACGGGACTTGATAGAGGGAGCCTGCCTGAGGCTGAGTACGTCTCAGACAGGATAGTTTCGCTCCCGCTCTTCCCTGCCATGACAGACGAAGACGCCCGGGATGTTGTCGAGGCCATTTTCGAAGTCTGCGGAAAGAAGATCTGATATATGAAACCTGAAATATCAATAGTCATACCTGCCTATAACGAAGAAGAATCACTCCATCCCCTGTTTGAGAGCTTGTACCCGGTAATGACGAATATGGGCAGGCCCTTTGAGATTATTTTCATAAACGACGGGAGCAAGGATTCGACGCTTGGAATACTATATGACCTCTATCTCTCACATCCAGAAGTCAGGGTGATAGACCTCAACGGAAATTTTGGACAGCACATGGCGATCATGGCTGGATTTGAACATGTGAAGGGAGATATTATCATCACCCTTGACGCAGATCTGCAGAATCCTCCTGAAGAGATCCCAAATATAGTGGCTAAAATGGACGAAGGGCATGACCTGGTCGGAACATACAGGAAGGGAAGACAGGACCCCCTCTTCAGAAAAGTCGCATCAAAAATGGTCAACAAGATCACCAACAGGATCGCAAGGCTGAATATCCGTGACTACGGCTGTATGCTTAGAGGATACAGCAAAAGAATTGTTGAAATAATCAATATCAGCAGGGAATCTACCACCTTTATCCCCGCACTCGGACAGAAATTTGCGGCCAACCCCATAGAGATCCCGGTGGCTCACAGAGAGAGGGAAATGGGAGCATCAAAATACGGTATTTTTCAGTTAATAAGACTGAATTTTGACTTGATGACAAGCTTCTCGATAGTACCTCTCCAGTTCGTTACGATGGCAGGGATGCTTATCTCAATCCTGTCGTCCCTCCTGGTACTTTACATGCTGCTGAGACGTCTCTTCATCGGACCTGAGGCAGAAGGACTCTTCACACTTATGGCGATACAGTTCATGCTTACCGGTATCACGCTCTTCAGCCTTGGAATAACAGGCGAATATGTCGGCAGGATATACAGGGAAGTTAGCCGGAGACCAAGATACTCTGTCAGGAAGATATTTGAGCATGAAGCGGGAGAATAAGAGCAGACCCAAGATAGCGGTATTTGCATACAGCGAGGTCGGAAGCGCCTGTCTTGATGACCTTCTAAGAGACGGTGCAAATGTTGTTGTCGTTTATACGCATGAGGACGATCCCGGCGAAGAGATATGGTTCCGCTCGGTAAAAGAAACAGCCCTTAATAATTCGATAGAAGTCCGCACTCCTTCAAAGATCGACAGTAAGGAGACAGAGCATTTGAGGCAGATCGGAATCAACCTGATCTTATCTTTCTATTACAGGGCGATGATCCCCAAAGAGGTGCTGGATATACCTGAACTTGGGGCATACAATATCCACGGCGCACTCCTCCCGAAATACAGGGGGCGGGCCTGCGTAAACTGGGCAGTGATAAACGGGGAAAAGGAAACAGGAGCTACCCTCCACGTGATGACAGAATTCGCCGACAGGGGAGAGATCATAGCGCAAAAGTCTGTCCCAATTAATTTTGAGGACACGGCTCACGATGTTTTTCTTAAGGTGACAGAGGCCTCCAGAGAGATATTGCTCTCCTCCCTTCCGTCGCTTGAAAACGGAACTGCAAAGAGATATCCCCAGGATGAGTCAAAAGCGACAAAATTCGGACGGCGCCGACCTGAAGACGGGGATATTGACTGGAACAGATCCGCCGATGAAATTTACAACTTTGTGAGAGCGCTGACCCATCCCTTCCCGGGAGCATTTACGCACTGGCAAGGCAATAAATTTTTCATCTGGAAAGCTCTCCCGGTCGAAGGTACATTTGAACCGGGTAAAATAAAGTCAGAATCGCCGATGCTTGTAGGAACAGGCAGCGGACTGCTGAGGGTACTTAGGATACAGCCTGAAGGCGAACCTGAAAGGGATGCATAAAAATGAAGAAAATACTGATCACCGGGGTAAATGGCTTTATAGGAACTCATCTGATGGAGGCCCTTTGCGAAGACAGCAGGTGGGATATACAGGGTTTTGACCTCATGTCAGACAACCTCCGACCTTTCATCGGCTATCCGAATTTCAAATTCACGACCGGAGACATATTCAAAGACGGAAAATGGCTCGAAGAGCAAGTCGAATCGTCAGACATCGTACTGCCGCTTGCCGGCATTGCAAAACCCGCCTACTACCTACAGAAACCGATCTGGACATTCGAACTCGATTTTGAGCAGAACCTCAAAATGGTGAGGCTATGTTCAAAATACAAAAAGAGGATAATCTTCCCCTCGACATCCGAGGTCTACGGCATGAGCGGAGACAGCAGCCTAAAAGAGGATGAAAGCCAGCTCATAACAGGCCCGATAAACAAAATGAGATGGATATACAGCTGCAGCAAGCAGATGATGGACAGGCTCATTTTCGCATACGGACAGGAGGAAGGACTCAGTTTCACCCTCTTCCGCCCCTTCAACTGGGTGGGCCCGAGGCTGGACACCTTCAGGGACGCAAGCGAAAACAAGGCCCGTTCCGTTACACAGATGATATACAACGTGCTTAACAGCGGAAAGATCTCACTTGTAAACGGCGGTGAGCAGAAAAGGAGCTTCACCTGGGTGGGCGACGGGATAGAAGGACTTACCGCGATAATTGAGAATAAGGATAACAAGGCGGAAGGCCAGATATTCAACATCGGCAACCCGGACAACAACTACTCGATCAGGGAACTTGCCGAAATGCTTATCGAAGAGATGCAAAAATTCCCGGTCTACCGTGAAAAAGCCGAAAAGGCAGAGCTTGAGATCATATCAGCCGATGCCTACTACGGAAAGACATACGACGACATGCAGAACCGTCTGCCTTCAGTGGTAAAAATGGAGACCCTCCTTGGCTGGAAGCCGCGCACAGGAATGCGCGAGCTGCTGAACAGGACTATAAGCTGGTACGCATCTAAGGAGAAGCTGGATTGAAAAAACTTGCGATCAAGGTCGACATTGATACATTGCGGGGATACCGGGAAGGTGTCCCGCAGATGCTTGACCTTTTTAACAGACATGGGATCAGGGTATCGATATTTTTCTCATTCGGACCGGACAATTCTGGCAAAGCGATAAGAAGGATATTCCGAAAGGGCTTTATTTCGAAAATGATGAGGACAAAAGCCCCTTCCACATACGGCATCAAAACGCTGATGTACGGAACACTTCTCCCTGCGCCAATGATAGTCCCGTCTGCCCCCGGTATCTTTGTCCGTGCCTCTGATGAAGGGCATGACTGCGGTGTGCACGCATGGGATCACGTCTATGTCCAGGATGAGCTTCCCGGGATAACAAAAAACGAATTCCTTTCGCTGTTTGAAAGATCCGCTGAGATGTTCGAAAAGCTCTCGGGCAAAAAACCTCTTTCCTGCGCAGCTCCGGGATGGCAGATATCCTCCGTGAGCCTTGAAGTGCAGGAGGAAGCCGGACTTGAATACTGCAGCGACACAAGAGGACGCTCTCCATTCATCCCTCTTTTTAAAGGAAGATCATATTCGCCGGTGCAGATCCCTACCACACTTCCTACGATGGACGAGATACTCGGTCTTCCCGGCATAGATGATGATTCCATAGGTGACGTATGGCTGAATGGCATGGATAATGAGTGGAACGTCCTCACTGTTCATGCTGAAATGGAAGGACTTTCAAAGATAGGCGTTTTTGAAAAATTTATTCTCAAGGCAAAGGAAAACGGGACAGTCTTCTATACCCTTGCTGACTACGCAAGAGACTCGGCTCCAGGTGAATGCAATATCAAAATTGGCGGCATTACCGGACGGGCAGGCACTCTTGCATTACAGGAGGATGAATAATAATGGACAGGATAAGCCTTATGCTGCTGATAGCCTCAGCAATGACAAACGCTCTTGGAAGCACTGTTATGAAACATGCTTACGGAGGCGACTCGTCGATAATATCTTCCGGATTGATAGCAGGAATACTTAAAATTCTGCTCAACCCCTGGATAATCCTCGGACTCGGCATGTTCGGGATCTCGTTCTTTTTTATGGCAGCAGCCCTTTCAAGAACAGACCTGACCCTGGCATACCCCATGATGTCCGGCCTTGTCTATCTTATCCTTCTCTTCGTCGGTTTCTTTATTTTTAAGGAAAAAATAACGATGATGAGGATAATGGGCATAGGGGCGATCCTTTTTGGGATCACAATGCTGACAATGAAAAGCTGAGGGGGATCATAATATATGAGAATCTGTTTTGTAGGCACCGGCTATGTAGGACTCGTCACGGGAACCTGTTTTGCAGAAAAAGGCAACGATGTCTGCTGCGTGGATATCGATAAAAAAAGGATTGAAGACCTAAACAGTGGCATAATACCGATATACGAACCGGGACTTGAAGAACTGGTCAAAAAAAACAGGGAAGCCGGAAGGCTCTCTTTTTCTACTGATATCAAAGAGGGAATTGAAAACGCCCAGCTTTGCTTCATAGCAGTCGGCACCCCGCCCTCCAGCAATGGCAGCGCGGACCTTGCACAGGTACTCAACGCGCTGGACAGCATAGGCTCATGCATAGACCATTCATGCTTCATTGTAGTCAAATCCACAGTACCTGTTGGTACAGGAACACTGCTCTGGAAGCGCATAAGGGCGCACATGCACGAGAGGGGGCTCGAGAAGATCAACCTCGAAGTTCTTTCAAACCCCGAATTCCTTAAAGAGGGGATGGCTATCGAAGACTGTCTTAGTCCTGACAGGGTCGTTGTAGGAGCCGTTTCTGATGAAGCCCGTTCAATAATGCGTGAACTCTATGCCCCCTTTGTTTCCGAAGAGAGGCTTTTTTTCATGGACCCGTCCTCGGCAGAGATCACAAAATATGCCGCAAACGCGATGCTGGCCTCCAGAATCAGCTTCATGAACGAAATCGCACAGCTTTGCGACAAGGTGGGCGCAGATGTTCTTTCTGTCAAGGAAGGCATCGCCTCTGACAGGCGCATAGGGAGCTTTTTTCTGAACGCCGGCTGCGGTTACGGAGGCTCATGCTTCCCGAAAGACGTCCAGGCCCTTTGCCACATCGGAGAGGGACAGGGACTTGATATGACGATGGCCTCTGCAATTGACAAAGTAAACCGCAAGCAGAAAGAACTGCTGCAGATAATGGTAAGGGAAAAATTCGGCAACAGCATGGAAGGCCTCACTATCGCTGTCATGGGACTCGCTTTTAAACCTCATACCGACGACATGAGAGAGGCTCCCTCCATATCCCTGATAAGAGGACTTCTCGACTGCGGTGCCTCAGTAAAGGCTTACGACCCCATTGCAATGGATCAGGCAGGGATGATCCTTCCCAAGGATGTCAGATATTCTGGCAGCATAGAAGAACTGCTCAAGGGAGCCGATGCTGCTGTTCTGGTAACAGAGTGGCCTGAGTTAAGATGTCTTGACTGGAAAAAACTGGGCCCGCTGATGACAAGCATGATCCTTTTTGACGGCAGGAACATTTATGACCCGTCAGAAATGAAAAAACTTGGCTTCGAGTATTATTGTATAGGCAGGAACAGACGTCCCACAAGATAATGTCAAACATAAAAAAGCAGGCTTCGTCGTTCCGGAAAGCCTGACTTTTTATTTATAATTTCATTTAGCAGAAAGATAAAAACACCATGGGGGAAATATAAATGAAACCTTTCATAGGCATAGCAAGCAATCCATTTTATAATTCCTATGCTGATGAAACACTATCTGATATTGAAAACAGTCAGCTTGATTATTTCTGGCTCCTGTCTCGCCTTACAGAGAAAATATGCTCTTCTGTACGATCGGCCGGAGGCATACCGATTCTTCTTATGCTGACGGAAGACGAATCTGAAACAGAAACAATAGCCTCTCGCATAGATGGATTAATATTAGCGGGGGGAGAAGATATTACCCCATCTTTTTACGGAGAGCCTAAAAATGGAACCATTTCACCCAACCTTTCACGTGATAAATTTGAAATTTCACTATTAAAAAAAACAATTAAACACGAAAAACCCGTACTGGGAATATGCCGCGGCAACCAAATTATTAACATCGCACTTGGAGGCACGCTTTACCAGCACATTCCAGATGTGAAACCGGAGTGGGTTATGCATAAAAGGCCGGATATAATGAAAGGCTATGTTCACAGCGTTGAAATACTCAAATCCGATTTTTCCCCATTTTTTCCCTCCAACAAAGGGAACACGATGCAAGTAAACTCTATGCACCACCAGGCTGTTGACATACTGGCCCCCGGACTTGAACCCATCGCCGTAACGTCTGACGGACTTATCGAAGGATTATATATGCCTGAATACAGATACTTAGCAGGTGTACAGTGGCATCCCGAATGTCTTTCCGCATCAGATAAAATCCAGGCTGGCATCTTCGCTGAGATAGTAAACGCATCCAGATAACTGTTATCTTGGAACGGAAATAAAATTTAAGACATAACAAAGAAACACTAGAGAACCCGTAATAGGACATCTGAAAGAAGACCATGATATGGCAGGAAATTACCTGAAGGGAAGAATCAGGAACGAAATAAACGCTCTGATGGCGTCCTTTGGATTAAATCTGAAAAAGCAACTGAAATCGCTCAGGAGTTTTTTGTTTCAATTAATAACAATCCTGATTTTCGCCTATTTGGGGCTAGACAACAAAAATCAGGCTGGATAATTTGTATATTTGATCGTTCAGCTGTTTTTCAGTAACAACTATTTATTGTACGTGTAGTAAATTGCCGGTCTCAAGAGAGACCGGCAATTTACTACTTTTTCTTTTTGCTCAACTCTTTTATAAGCGATTTTGCGGTCGGGGTAACTGCCAGGCCTCCCTTTGACGTCTCCCGGAGCGACGGAGGAATAGACCTTCCTATCTGCCCCATCGCGTCGATAACTTCGTCTGCGGGTATAAGGGAAGTTATCCCGGCAAGTGCCATGTCAGCCGCCAGTGCGCCGACAGAGACAAGAATGCCGTTCCTCTTGATGCAGGGAGACTCTACTAGTCCTCCGACAGGGTCACAGACCAACCCGAGTACGGACTTCAGGGTCAGAGCGACAGCGTTCAATACCGACTCGCATGATCCTCCCTGAAGATATACAAGCGAGGCAGACCCCATTGCTGCAGCAGCTCCGCACTCTGCCTGGCATCCGCCCTCTGCGCCTGCAAGTGTTGCCCTGTTGGCGATTATCTCGCCGACAGCTCCGGCGACGACAAGGGCCTCAGTCAGCTTTCTCTCTTTGTCAGGCGCATCTTTGCCGTAAAATTCCTCCCAGGCAAAGAGCAACCCCGGCAGTATGCCACAGCTTCCTGCCGTCGGTGCCGCAACTATCCTCCCCATGGAGGCGTTGTACGTTGCGACTTCAAGGGCTATGGCAGATGCTCTCAGAAGGAAACCGCCGCACATGCCTCCTTTTTGGGAATACTCCCTCATAAGCGGGCCGGTTTTCGGCACCAGCCTGCATGGGTTATTGCTGCAGCTCGCCTCTTCGGCAGAGCGGCGCATATCTTTGAGCCTTGAAGATATCAGGTTGAAGATCTCATCTGAAGAGACTCCTGTTGCCTCAGAATCTGCGGCAAGGACAGCCTCATGAAGATCCATATCCAGTTCATCTGCCAATTTCGTCAGATCCAGCAATGATCTCATAACGCCACCCCCGGTATTGAAATGACCCTTACTATTGCGTCGTGTACCGCTTTTACCTCGTCCGGCCCTACTGAAAACTCGTTGCTGTCGAGCTCAAGAACCATCGTGGCCAGGCCGCCCCTTGAGTTCCTGTGCAGTTTCATCATCGCTATGTTTATACCGTGTGAGGAAAGGTAAGTCGTTACTGCTCCCACGACTCCGCGGACATCCCTGTTCATGATTATTATGACGGGCAGCAGGCATGAGACATCCACCTCGAAGCCGTCAAGCTCCTGCAAAGAGACAGCCCCTCCTCCAAGAGAGGCTGCTGTGGCGTCCATCCTTCTCCCTCCGTCATCCCATATCTCTATCCTTACCGAGTTTGGATGAGCGCCCTCAAGGTCTTCTTCATAAAAATTAAATTTCATTCCCGACTTCAGCGCAAGTTCCCTTCCGTTCCTGACTTCGGGATCGTCAGGCGCATACCCAAGCAGCCCCGCCAGGAGCGCCCGGTCTGTGCCGTGCCCCTCTCCTGTGGTGGCAAAGCTGCCCCTCATGTATATGTTTGCGTTCCTTACATCCCCGCCCCAGCAGAGCCTTACTATCCTTCCGATGCGCACGGCACCGGCTGTATGGCTCGAAGAAGGCCCTATCATTACAGGACCGATGATATCCCAAACAGGCACGCTCACTCCCCCTGTCAAAAGTTATCTTATGACCGCACTAATTGTATCAGCAGATCAACAAACATGTGAAAGATAACGCTACTGACAATTTACACTTTTCCGTCTCTTTTCAAAATAAGCAAGATCATATTGCGTTTTGTCATGATTGGGTATAGGATTCTGCGAATGTTTGAAAACCAAACGGAGGGATTGTGAATTGAAGAATCATCTCGTCAACACAAAAAGATGGATAATCAGGAAAATAGCAGAATCCTTCTGGGGGGACAATTTCAGGCAGGGCATCAAGCGTCTCCCCTTTGAAAGGATTCCGCCCGGTTCAGAGGCCAAATACCGCTGCTGCGTCTATAAGGAGCGCGCTGTAGTGAGGTCAAGGGTCCTTGCTGGACTTGGATTCAGCGTCGAAGCTGACGATGAGATGACATCCCTCCTTGAATATGCCGATGCTGCATTGAAAAGAAAACGCATCGAAGGACCACCTCTGACGATCATTGATATTGCATGCAAAGGATGCATAAAATCAAGGTGCTACGTTACGGAGCTATGCCAAGGCTGCCTCGCCAGACCCTGCGAAACGGTATGCCCATTCGGAGCCATTACGGTAAAAGAGGGGCATTCATCAATAGACATAAAGAAATGCAGGAACTGCGGTAAGTGTAAAGATGCGTGCCCTTATCACGCGATATCAAAAATATCTGTCCCCTGTGAGGAAAGTTGTCCGGTGGATGCCATCACAAAGGGAGAACATGGAGTCGCGGTCATCGATTTCACGAAATGCATAAGCTGCGGCTGCTGCGTTACAGCCTGTCCTTTCGGAGCCGTCCTTGAGAGAAGCCAGATCGTCGACATCCTGCGGGCCCTTAAAAGCGGGAGAAAAGTTGCCGCTGTCACAGCTCCTGCCCTTGTAGGACAGTTCAGCGCACCCCTCAGTAAACTCGTTACAGCCATGAAAAAACTCGGCTTTTCCGACGTTGTCGAAGTTGCAAGAGGCGCGGAGAGAACTGCAAGGGAAGAGGCGGAGGAGCTGGAGGAAAGGCTGTCCAGAAATGAGTCCTTTATGACCACCTCATGCTGTCCCGCATATATCCAGACAGTACGCAGGCACATGCCTGAAATGCTGCCGCACATATCGGACACACCGACACCGATGCACTATACCGGCGAAATGGTCAAATCAAAGGACCCACGGACTTTGACCGTCTTTATTGGACCCTGCGTTGCAAAGAGAAGAGAAGCAATGGAAGATTCATGCGTTGATTACATCATGACCTTCGAAGAGCTTGCTTCTGTCTTTGAGGCAGCAGGAATAGACCCGGCGGCATGCGAAGACGACACGGAACTTCCGGAAGCATCTGCTGAAGGAAGGGGTTTCGCACTCAGCGGTGGCGTAGCTTCGGCAGTTAAGAGTGTCATCAGAAGTGGAATTGAGATAAGGACAGCATGCATTAACGGGACAAGCAAATCCGAAATCGCAAAGATGAGGGCATACGCAAAGAACGGCGGCCCATTCGATCTGCTTGAAGTGATGACATGCGCCGGAGGATGCGTAAACGGTGCAGGAGTGATCAATAGAGATCTAAAAGCCAGGGAAGAGATACGGAAACTGATATCGGAGAGCAAAAAACTTGAAAGTATGAAATGATCAAAGTTTAACCTGATCAATAATGAGAAGGAGTCCGGGGCCGATACAAGCACCCGGGCTTCTCTTTTCCACAGAAAACCAGTCTTCTTCCTTTCACCGGCACCTTAGAACAGTATTTTTGTAATACCGTTGATTGAAAAGTTAAATTCCACCACGTAAGAATTTCTTTGGATGAAGTACTAACCTCCACTTATGACATTCAGCAAGTGTAATTTGGGTCATATTGCATTACAATAATATCGTAATAAGGGTGTTTTGACGGGTTTTAGCCCATGCTAAGTGGACACCTGGAAAATGCTCTGAAAGAGTAAATTCCACCTGTTTTCGGGGTTTTATTCGACTCCGGCCTGCATCAAAAAACTGTCAGTGGTTTATTTTCTGAACAGACTTGGTCTTAGGCAGACGTCGTCATGTTCGATCCTTTGAATCCCTGCAGCCCTTATTACGCGTTTATCAATCAGCAGCGAGGCAAGCTCGAATGGGGTTCGGCAATTAATGCTTGTCCTCGCTGTGCTGTTTATATGGCTCAGCATAAGAGAGACATCTTCCTGAGACAGCGTGTCAAAAGAAGAACCTTTTGGCAGGATGTATCGTATGTACTCATGGTTCTTTTCAAGCATACCCTTCTGGTATGAGGCATAGGGCTCACAGTAGAATATAGAGGTCCTTCTGACATTGTCGTTTCCGTTCTCAAGAAGCAAAGGATCCAGAAACTCAGATCCGTTGTCTGTCAGTATCAGAGGGAAGGTGCTTCTGAAAAGATCGCTTCCCAACTCAGACTCAAGATATTCAAAGACCCTTAATACAGAGTTCATTGTCTTGTCCTTGGTAAGAAAAGCCAGCATGAACTTAGATGACCTGAAGAACAAAGTAAGTATCGCCTTTCCTCCCTTTGTGCCCTCTACGGTATCCATTTCGACCACGTCAGTATCCGGACACTCCTGCATGAGTTTGGTAAAGTCAGAATAATCCCTCCCGACAAGAGATTTACGGTCTCTTTTCGTAGCTTCCTTATGCTTTTTGCGGGGCTTGTACTTCACTTTTCTTGGCAGGTCGAGGTTTCGTACAGAGAGAACTCCATGATTGACGTAGTTGTACAGGGTCTTTGAAGTAAAAGGGATATCATCTTTGTGTCCTGCATAGACATGTGCAATAGACTGGCCCTTTTGGATGAGAGGGGAGACAAAGTTGTCGATATGGACAATTTCTGCCTCAGTCAGATTAATGCCTTCTCTGGATGAAGAGCGGAGCTGCTCATAATCCGTATGGGCATGAGAAGCTTTGTAATAATGCTTCTCCATACGGCAATTACTCTTCTTCGTACATCCGTTGCAGACATAAGGGGCCTTATCGGTTATGCCGCATCTGATCGCTTCAAACTCTACGCATTTTTCATTGCACACTGGACATCCCTTGCAAAGCATTTGTCCGCACTCGCCCGTACCGCAGACATTCTTCAGGGAACATTTGCTCCTTCTGGTACAGTTGTTTTCCTGGTTAAAAGGATTCCTGGGCTTAACTTTTCTGTGTAGCCGTACCTCCTTTGATATTGTCGTAGGATCCTTCATAAGATATTTGGCTATTTCCCTGAAAGGCATCCTGAAGTCAAGCGATTTCTCAATATATATCCGGTCATCCTGAGTAAGGTGTTTATGATTCCCCTTTATCTGTTTGGACATGTTGTCCTCCTTTCTGATGCAGGCGGGGATTCCCGCATATTCTAAACCATTGGCTGTAAAACTAAATTCAGGTGGAATTTGGTGAAAGACTAATTTCCATCTCGACCTGCCATATGTGGAAGTTAGTATTTCAATTAACATTTTTGTAATACAAGACATACTTTTTCGATCACCTATTGACACTTTTAAAATTAAGAGTATGATTCCACAGCATATAATTAATCAAATTTATATTATTTAACTATCAATGTTCATTTATAGACTCGAAATTGAACTTTTTTAGTAATTTAGGAAAAGATAAATATTTAACAAGCTATATTTTCTGAATATTTATTGATATAAATCAACGAATGTTGATTTATTAATAAAAAACTAAACCATAGGAGGTAATATTATGACTGCTACATGTACTGTTTGCGAAGCACAGGTGGCTCTGCCAAATGACTGCTGCGAAGGTGAGCTTCTTATCTGCGGGGACTGCGGGACTGAACTTGAGGTGATAGCCCTTGATCCCATCACTGTAGAAGAGGCTCCTCAGGTCCAGGAGGATTGGGGAGAGTAGCCTTGCCGACACTGCGCATACTATTCACAAGGCTTAGGGTCGAAGAAAAACTTCTGCGTGAAGCGGCGAAAAAGCAAAACATTCCCTGCGAACTCCAGAACGTCTCCGATGTATGGTATGGGGAGAGGCCTTTCTGCGGCACTGAGGATGTCGTCCTTGCCAGGTGCGTCTCCCACAACCAGAATGAAGCCGTAGCACAGATACTGGAATCACAGGGGATCAGGGTGGTAAATCCCTCATCTGTAATGGCGGTCTGCGGAAACAAGCTGACCACAAGCATAGCTCTTGCAAAAGCCGGAATCAGCCAGCCTAAGTTCAGAACAGCATTTTCTCCCGAGGCAGCGGTTGAAGCCCTTGAAGACCTGGGATACCCGGCGGTATGCAAACCCGTAAGCGGAAGCTGGGGAAGGCTGCTGGCAAAGATCAACGACCGCGAGGCAGCAGAAGCAGTATTTGAGCATAAGTCGATGCTCGGGGCGATCCACAACACATTTTATATTCAGGAATACATAGAAAAGGGCGATTATGACGTCAGGGCTTTCGTTGTCAGCGGAGATCCGATCTGCGCCATCACCAGAAAGAGCGCCCACTGGATCACGAACACGGCAAGAGGCGGAGCAGCTTCAAACCTTCCTCTGAATGATGAAATCAGGTCCGTACTGAAATTAGTACACAAAGCGATCGGCGGGGAATTTCTGGCTGTGGATCTCTTCAGAAAAGAGGAGGAATGGCTGGTCAATGAGGTCAACGACGGCGGAGAGTTCAGAAATTCCATCGAACCAACAGGAACAGACATACCTGCAGCAGTGGTAAAGGCCGCATGGGAGAGGAGACCTTCCCGATGATAAATTTAATGACCGCAGAACTTATTGATCCTAAACAGGTGTCGGCAAATAAATGCAAGCACGGGATAAAGCGTGGTTGCACAATGGGCCGTTTGCTTTTGCAGTAAAGTCAGCAAGATCGATTTGTGACATTCTGTAAAGACCGGCCCGCTGCCTTAAGAGGAGCGGGTTTTTTGTTGCCGTAAATTAAAAATGGGAGGAACCGTAAATGAACAGGAAAATACCTGTGATCATATGGGGAGCTACTGGATTCACAGGAGGAGAGCTGCTGAGGATAATCGCACGCCATCCTTACATGGAAGCTGCCGGTGCCGTTTCACGAAGCAAAGCCGGAACACCTATCGGAACCATACATCCGCACCTGCGTTTCGCATATCCTGATTTGAATTTTATATCACCGGAGGAAGGAGGGAAGATCGACGCCGGGCTCGTCTTCCTGGCACTGCCTCACAAGGCTGCTGCTGAGACAGCAAAGAAAAGGCTGTCAGCGGGACAGAAGGTCGTGGACCTTTCCGCCGATTTCAGGCTCAGGGATCATGAACAATATAAACGGTGGTACGGGACAGAGCATCCATGTCCAGAACTTCTGGAAGGAGCCGTCTACGGGCTCCCTGAACTGCACAGGTCTGAAATGACGAATGCAAAACTGATCTCCGGCGTCGGATGCAACGCGACATCAGCCATCTTCGCACTTCTCCCTCTTGCAAGGGCTGGCCTTATCGAAAATGCCAGGATCGAATGCCGTGTCGGATCTTCCGAGGGAGGAGCTGAAGCCAAAGAAGGAAGTTCTCATTCGCTCAGAAGCAGATCTCTCAGAGTCGTCTCTCCTTTCCTGCACAGGCACATGGCGGAAGTCATCCAGGAACTTGCACTCCCCGAAGAAAGCATGAGCATGACTGTAACGGCTGTCGAACTTGTAAGAGGGATACAGTGTATAGCGCATATAACCCTCAACAGGGCATTGAGGGAAGCAGACATCTGGAAGCTCTGCCGCGCTCAATGGTCTAATGAGCCGTTTGTATCAATTTCACCAGCCAAACCGGCTCATTTGCGGATACCTGATCCCAGGTTCGTCCTTGGAAGCAACAGGGTCCTCACTGGATTTGCCCTTGCCGAAGACGGACGCCGCGCGATCGCAGCATCAGCAATAGACAACCTGCTCAAGGGCGCGGCGGGATCCGCCGTACAGTCCGCAAACATAATGTGCGGTGCAGAGGAAACAGCGGGGCTCGAAATGATGCCCCTCTACCCTGCTTAAAAGATCAGGTAGTTTTTGGATCGCCATACAGATCGGGAAGAAACGGAGGAGAGATCATTGATCGGAGTAGTTAAGATCGGGGGCGCTGAGGGGAACGAACTCGGGTCCCTCATGTCAGAACTGGCAATGAGGGTCGCCAAGGGGGAGAAATGGGTGCTCGTACATGGTGCAAGCGGAATAATGAATAGACTCTGCATGGAACGCGGGGTCAAAATCAGGATGGTAACAAGTCCTTCAGGTTACAGAAGCCGTTACGTCGGAAAAAGTGAAAGAGAACTCTTCAGAGAGGCAGCCCTCACATACGGGGACAAGATCAAAAAGACACTTGCAGATTTCGGGGCTTCTTCCGAATTTCTTGATCCGGAAATGACAGAAGGCGTGTTCGCGGACCGAAAGGATATACTCAGGGAGTATTCAGAAGGAAGGACCCGTATCCTCCGCGGCAATTACAGCGGGACTATTTCCTCTGTCCGCGGGGAAAAAATCATTTCTGTCATAGACGGAGGAGTTATCCCCATCCTGCCTCCACTGGGACTGGACAGCAATTCAGGATTATCGCTCAACATAGACGGAGACAGACTTGCCGCCTCTGCAGCCAAAGCGGTGAATGCGGACATCCTTGTGATACTGTCCAACGTTCCGGGATTGATGAAAGACATCAATGATTCGGAATCACTGATAAAAAGCCGTTCTTCAGAGGGTTCCTGGGAAAAGCTCGAAGAATACGCAGTCGGAAATATGAAAAGGAAACTTCTTGCCTGCCGTGAGGCCTTTGATCTGGGCGTTCCCGGCATCCACCTGGCGGACGGAAGGGTCGCTGAACCGTTAAAGAACGCAGAAAGGGGGAACGGAACATGTCTGACTCTTTAAGCTCACTTTACGGTGGAAGAGGCATCGCATTTACACATGGGAGGGGAAGCCATATCTTCGATACTGCAGGCCGCGAGTACATTGATTTTTTTAACGGACACGGCGCTTCGCTTTTCGGCCACTCCCATCCGCTTCTTACTGAAACGCTTGAAAAAGCAGCAAAGGGAATCTGGACAAGCGGTGCAGGATTCGAGTCACCCATCCGTGAAAAACTGGCTGATGAACTTGGCATAATGTTTGGGGACGGCAGAGCCTTTTTCTGCAACAGCGGCACTGAAGCCATCGAAGCGGCGCTTAAGCTTTCTCTGATCCTGAGAAAGGGACGCAGCCGGATCCTGGCATGCAGGAGAGGGTTTCACGGGCGTTCCTGCGGAGCTCTCTCAATGACCTTCAATCCTAAATACAGGGACCCTTTCATGCCTCTGTTGGGAAAAGTTGAACACTTTTCCATAAGTGAACTTGCTGAAAATATAGATGATGATACGGCAGCTGTCTTTATAGAACCGGTACAGGGAGAAGGCGGCGTCCATCCCCTTCCTTCGGAAACAGGAAATAAAATAACCAAAGCATGCCAAAAGCATTCTGCCCTTCTTATATCCGATGAGATACAGAGCGGTCTGGGAAGATGCGGCGCTCCCCTTGCAAGCAGCCTTACAGGACTGGATCCCGACATGGTATGCCTGGCAAAGGGCCTTGCGGGCGGGATCCCCGCGGGGGCTCTGGTGTGGAAAAAAGAGCTCGGAGATTTTCTCTCCCACAGCCATGGCTCAACATACGGAGGAAACGAGCTTGCCGCGACCGTTTCGCTGGCTGTCCTTTCAATGGTCATGCACAGTGACCTTCCCGAAAAAGCAGCGAAGTCAGGTGAGTTTTTCAGATCCCGAATATCTGCTATAGAAAGCACACACATAAAGGATGTCCGTGGCATGGGACTTCTTAATGGCATAGAGATGGACATTCCCTCCGTCGGAGTGGTCAAAGCCCTGCAGGAGAACGGTCTCCTCTCCCTCACCGCAGGTCCCCGGACTTTAAGGTTCCTGCCCTCATTTGCCGCTGAGGAAAAGGACTTCGAAGATGCGGCCCTGATCCTGG
Organism: Synergistaceae bacterium; assembly: GCA_963682045.1. GTDB lineage: Bacteria > Synergistota > Synergistia > Synergistales > Synergistaceae > Caenicola. Next base: position 1,814,694 of record OY821326.1, on the reverse strand, counting down.
CAAGAACTCTGGAGGCATTTTGACATGGGACTCCCTGAATCAGCCAGGCTCCTGGCAGATCTTGTAGCTGTCCCCAGTCCGACCAGACACGAAGCTGATGCTGCAAGGATGCTGGCAGACAGGCTCCCCCGCTTTGGATGGAGCGGCTCGCACCTTGACGGAGCAGGCAGTGTTGTTGCAGAACGGGGAACAGGAGATAAGGAGCTCGTCCTGCTGAGCCACATCGATACCGTACCAGGAGGCCCGGAAGTTATCATCAACGAACAGGTGATCCAGGGACGAGGAAGCGTTGACGCAAAAGGTCCGTGCTGTGCAATGGCTGTAGCGGGAGGTGCTGTTCCAGTACCGGAGGGATGGAGAATCACATTTGTCGCGGCAGTCGGTGAAGAAATCGACTCAAAAGGGGCAAGGTTCCGCATGCCCCTTCACTCTCCCGAGGCGTGCGTCATAGGAGAACCAACAGGAAGCAGCGGCGTCGCAATATCCTATCGCGGCAGGATACTCTTTGACATAAAGGGGGAGGACGACGGGGCGCACAGGTCAGGAAGTCCGGGGCCAATAACTGATTCAGTCATGGCAGCATCTTCTATAATAGATATAACCAGAAACATGGGAAAGGGTTACTCTGTGGCGATAATGGAAATGGAAGGACATGAAGCAGGCAAAAGAAGCGCCAGCATCACTATGGATCTCAGAACTCCCTTAGGGGCCGGTCAGGAAGAGCTCGAACTTATGATACGAGAGACCGCAGCGGCCTTCGGAGTGAGATCCGAAATTATCGAGTATGTGCCCCCCTACGGAGTCCACAAGTCCGACCCCGTAATAAGGGCCTTCAGGAACGCTATACGTGACTGCGGTGAGACTCCGAGAGTACTGGCTAAGCAGGGAACGTGCGACTTTAACGTGCTCTCTCCCTGGGGCTGTCACATGGGCGCTTACGGACCCGGCAACTCCATATACGACCACAGTTCCAATGAACAGATCCCCGTATCCGAATATCTGAAGGGAATAGAAGTCCTAAAACTTGCCCTTCCCAGAATAATGTCCTCCATTTGAGCAGCGGGCGGAGAATACGTCCGCCGGGGAATTTGCAGCCTTTGGCTGCGGAGAATTTGCGACAAGAGCGGTCGCGGAGAATTTGCATCGCTTCGCATCGCGGTGAATTTGCCTGACCCTGTCAGGCGGAGAATTCAGGATTTATGATTTAAGGGCCGATTCAACGCTGAATGGATCATTCAGCAAATTCTCCGCAGCGTAGGCGCTGCAAATTCTCCGGGGGTGGTTATTTATTAGCTCCCAGATATTTTTCCCAGTCCTTGTTGAACTGGTCTATCCCCTTCGCTGTCAGAGGATGGTCAAACATCATTTTAAGGACTTTGAACGGGACTGTCGCAATATGCGCCCCGGCCTTTGCTGATTCAAAGACATGAGCCGGGTGGCGAAGGCTGGCTGCGATTATTTGCGTCTCTATCCCGTAGATATCGAATATTCCTGCTATATCCCTGACAAGCTGCATCCCGTCTTCACCGATGTCATCCAGGCGTCCGACAAAGGGACTTACATAAGCTGCACCTGCCGCAGCTGCCAGAATAGCCTGGTTCGCTGAAAAGATAAGGGTCACGTTGGTCTTGATGCCCTCTTTTGAAAGCTCTTTCACGGCTCCAAGTCCATCCGGACAGAGCGGGATCTTTACTACTACATTTGGATCTATCTTAGCGATCACTCTTGCTTCCTCGATCAGCTTATCTTTTTCAAGCGACACTGCTTCAGCGCTCACGGGCCCCTTTACAGTCTCCGCTATCTCACGTACTCGGGTGTGAAAATCCACGCTGCCCTCTTTTGATACAAGAGTAGGATTGGTGGTCGCTCCTGCGATAATGCCCCATGAACAGGCTGTCCTTACTTCATCGATATTTGCGGTGTCGATAAAAAATTTCATTATTTTCATCCTTCCCTGATGTTTGGCATCACATTTGGGCCCGAAAAATAATCTTTCTAATTTAAAATTGTAACCTATTTTCTATATCTGAGGAAAATAAAATAGGGGCCTCCCGGTAATTGATTTTGGAGGCCCCTTTGAGTCATTATTCTGTTATTTCGTGTATCCTCGTGCTAAACCGCGTATGCTTCCGGAGATGCCTGTTCCTCAAGACCAATGTCAACGCAGTTTTCCTTTGCAAACTTTTTGGGCAGGAAGTCTTTGGCGACCTGCGGGAAGAGAACGTAGCTCAGAACATCCTCAGGCTGTGTCATCCAAACGCCCATCTCTTTTTTGGCGGCCTCAAGCTCAGGCTCGATCTTTTCTCCGGGTCTGCAGGTGATCGGGATCTCGTCGCCAAGCACCTTCTTCTGGATCACGGGATCGACAGGAGCCGGAGTTGTTCCATAGTAACCCCTGAAGTACTGATATACTTCCTTGGACACCATCTTCCAGCGTTCTCCTGAAATAACGTTCATGGCTGCCTGAGTACCTACAAGCTGGCTGGTCGGGGTAACAAGCGGAGGATAACCCATCTCTTTGCGGACCCTCGGGACTTCCTCCATGACCTCTTTGAACTTATGTAAGGCATTCCCCTCCTTAAGCTGGCTCTGAAGGTTTGAATACATCCCTCCCGGTACCTGATAGAGCAGTATGTTGATATCTACTCCGCTTACTCCCATAATTATGTCGCTGTACTTTTTCTTCAGGCCCTCATAGTACTCTGCAACAGGCAGAAGTTTCTCAAGAGAGAGATGCGTGTCCAGCGGACCGCCTTTAAGTGCAGCCACCATTGCTTCTGTGGCAGGCTGGCTCGTTCCCATAGCAAACGGGGATATTGCGCAGTCGATAACGTCAGCCCCGGCCTCAAGTCCCGCAAGATAGCTCATTGCCGCCATGCCGCTTGTATAGTGGCTGTGGAGCTGTATTGGCAGGTTTACCTTCTTTTTGATAGCCTTAACAAGTTCGGAAGCGGCAACCGGGGACATCAGTCCTGCCATGTCCTTTATACATATCGAGTCGGCACCCATGTCCGCCATGTCTTTAGCCTGCTTCGCAAAAAGATCAAGGGTATGGACGGGGGATATGGTGTAAGAGATGGACATCTGCAGCTCTCCGCCCTCTTTTTTGACAGATTCAGCTGCAATGGACATGTTGCGCAGGTCATTGAGCGCATCGAATATCCTTACGATATCTATCCCGTTGCCTATCGCCCGCTTTACAAATTCACGGACTGTTTCGTCGGAGTAATGCCTGTACCCAACCAGATTCTGCCCTCTGAGCAGCATCTGGGTCTTTGTCTTCTTCATTCGCTTCTTGATCTGACGGAGTCTGTCCCATGGGTCTTCGTTCAGGAAACGCATTGCAGAATCAAAGGTAGCTCCTCCCCACATCTCCACTGAATGGTAACCGACCTCGTCCATTATCTCGCAAATAGGGAGCATGTCGTCTGTCCTCAGTCTCGTTGCCATTATGGACTGATGTGCATCGCGGAAAGCAGTTTCCATTATTCCGACTCTCGGTCTGGGAGCGGCGGCAATTTTCTCCGGTTTAGATGCCTCTTTCACTTCGATAACAGTTTTTTCTGTCTCTTCAGCAACGCACTCTTTCACCGTTTCCACAGCCTCCTTTCCATTGCAGTCAGCAGAGCAATTCACTTTTGTAGCTATCACGCGGCCCTTGATATCCTTGATCTCCTGCTTTACCTCGCTTTTTTCCATTTACTGCTAATCCTCCATTTTCATAGCGGCCATATGGCTGAAATAACGCCAGCGCGCCTTTATATCCTTCTCTTCCTCTTTCAGCAGCATCTCTGCGACTTCCGGCTCCGCTGCTGAAAGGCTCTTGTAACGTGTCTCGTTATAGATGTAATCCTTCAGCGGCAGACTGGGTTCTTTGCTGTCGAGGACGAGCGGGTTCTTGCCCTCTTTCGCCAGGTCGGGATTATATCTCATAAGCATCCAATGTCCTGACTCCACTGCCTTTTTCTGCTGCTCCAGACCCTTCATCATATTTATCCCGTGGGCTATGCAGTGGCTGTAGGCTATTATGATCGACGGTCCTTCATAGGCCTCCGCCTCGCGGAATACTTTGACCGTGTGGGCGTCATTGGCTCCCATGGCCACCCTTCCAACGTAGACGTTTCCATAGCTCATAGCCATAAGCGCAAGGTCTTTCTTGCCCGTCCTCTTTCCGCCGGCAGCAAATTTAGCAACTGCTCCGCGAGGTGTGGATTTTGACATCTGGCCGCCTGTGTTGGAGTAGACTTCTGTGTCAAGGACCAGAATGTTGATGTTTTTGCCTGAGGCTATTACGTGGTCAAGTCCGCCGTATCCGATGTCGTATGCCCATCCGTCTCCTCCGACGCACCATACGCTCTTTTTAACAAGGCTGTCTGCCAGGGAAATAAGCTCTTCAGCCTCTTCCGTGCACATGTATTCCAGCTGGTTCTTGAGCTCTTCGATCTTCTGCCTGAGGTCGCTTATCTCTGCTTCGGTCGTCTGGGGCGCCTCAAGTATTGATTTTACAAGTTTCTTGCCAAGGACCGGGGCCATTTTTTCAAGGAGTTCGGCTGCGTATTCGCAGTGCTTGTCTATCGCCATGCGGAAACCAAGTCCGAATTCAGCTGCATCTTCGAAGAGGGAGTTGCTCCATGAGGGTCCGCGGCCTTCATCGTTGACTGCCCATGGGGTTGTCGGGAGGTTGCCGCCGTATATCGAGCTGCATCCTGTTGCATTGGCTATTATCGCCCTGTCCCCAAAGAGCGCTGAGAGAAGTTTAAGGTATGGTGTCTCTCCGCATCCGGCGCATGCACCCGAGAACTCAAATAGAGGTCTGAGAAGCTGTACGTCTTTTACGAGTCCGAGGTTTAGCTTGCTGCGGTCCGCATCAGGCAGTTCGAGGAAGAAGTTCCAGTTGTCGCGTTCTTTTTCGCGGACATCCATCTGTGTGATCATCATGAGCGGACGCGCTGTGCTTCCCTCTTTCGCCTTAACCGGGCAGTTGTATGCGCAGAGGCCGCATCCTACACAGTCTTCGGGAGCTACCTGGACAGTGAACTTTGCTCCCTCGAATTCTTTCCACTTTGCCTCAGCACTCTTGAATGTCTTCGGGGCATCTTTAAGAAGGTCCGGATCATATACTTTAGCTCTGATTGATGCATGCGGACATACGAGCGCGCATTTGCCGCACTGTATGCAGAGTGAGGGGTCCCAGGATGGGATGTCTATGGCAATGCTGCGTTTTTCATACCGGGTCGTACCGCTCGGGAAGGTCCCGTCTTCCGGCAGGCAGGATACGGGCAGACCGTCTCCTTCAAGTACCATCATCGGACCAAGTACATCTTTGACAAACTCGGGAGCATCTTCTGCCACCGGCGGTTTGATGTCAAATTTGGATGTTGCTTTCTTTGGCACTTTGACTTCGTAAAGGTTCGCAAGGGTCGCATCGACCGCCGCTGTGTTCTGGTCGACGACAGCCTGGCCTTTGCGGCTGTAGCTTTTTACTATGGCGTCCTTGATGGCTTTTATCGCCTGTTTTTTCTCGAGCACTCCGCTTATAGCGAAGAAGCATGTCTGCATGATGGTGTTGGTGCGTCCGCCCATGCCTGTTTCCCTTGCGATCTTAACTGCGTCTATGGTGTAAAATTTGAGTTTTTTGTCTATTATCCTCTGCTGGGTGGTCTTTGGAAGTTTGTCCCATACTTCATCGGGACCAAACGGGCTGTTGAGGAGGAATGTCCCTCCTTCTGCCGCTCCCTTGAGCACATCGAGCTTCTCAAGGAATGAGTATACGTGGCAGGCAACAAAGTTGGCCCTGTTTATCATATAACTTGCATATATGGGGTTGGGTCCGAAACGAAGGTGGCTTACGGTTATGCCGCCGGATTTCTTCGAGTCGTAGCTGTAGTATCCCTGGGCATATAGGTCTGTTTCACCGCCGATGATCTTGATGGAGTTTTTGTTCGCTCCGACCGTGCCGTCTGAACCAAGTCCGTAGAAGAGGCAGCGTACCGTCCTGGGGTCTTCCGTGTCAAAGGAGGGATCGTAGTCAAGGCTTGAGAAGCTGATGTCGTCATCTATGCCTATGGTGAAGCTGTCCTTGGGCAGGGCTTTCTTGAGTTCGTCGTATACTCCTTTGACCATTGCAGGGGTGAAGTCTTTCGATGAAAGTCCGTAACGGCCGCCGACTACCATGATGTCACTGCCGGACAGGGCTTCCTTTACATCCATGCAGAGAGGCTCTCCGTTCGCTGCCGGATCTTTGCAGCGGTCGAGTACTGCTATTCTGTTCACTGTCGCCGGAAGCGTGTTGAGGAATCGCGAAATGTCAAACGGACGGTAGAGACGGACTATGAGGAGTCCGACTTTTTCTCCGTTCTGCATGAGCCTGTCTACTGTTTCGCGCGCCACTGCAGCGCCTGATCCCATAATTACAATTACTCTTTCCGCATCATCTGCGCCGTAGTAATCGAAGAGGTGATATTTACGGCCGACCTGTTTTGCAAAACGGTCCATTGCTTTCTGTGTTATGTCTGCTACTGCTTCGTAGAATGGGGTGCATGCCTCCCTGGACTGGAAGAATACGTCCGGGTTCTGCGCTGTGCCGCGGATAAATGGTGCGTCGGGGCTGAGCCTATTGTATCTGTGGGCTCTGACAAGGTCGTCGTCTATAAGTGCACGCATGTCATCATATTCTATTTCTTCGACTTTCATTTCTTCATGGCTGGTTCTGAATCCGTCGAAGAAATGAACAACGGGCACGCGGCTTTCAAGTGTCGCCATCTGGGAGATGAGGGCCATGTCCATTACTTCCTGGACAGTCGAGGAACAGAGCATCGACCAGCCTGTCGCCTTGACAGCCATTACGTCGGAGTGATCGCCGAATATTGACAGCGCGTGCGTCGCAAGGGTCCTCGCCGTCACGTGCATTACTGTGCTTGTAAGCTCACCCGCTATCTTGTACATATTCGGTATCATCAAAAGCAGACCCTGTGATGCGGTAAAAGTTGTTCCAAGAGCTCCTGCCTGTAAAACCCCGTGATAAGCTCCGGAAGCTCCGCCCTCACTCTGCATCTCTTCAACGTGCGGCACTGTTCCCCATATGTTGGGACGCCCCTCTGAAGTCCACTGGTCTGACCATTCACCCATCGGTGAAGATGGTGTTATGGGGTAGATCGCTATTACTTCATTGACCGCGTGAGCAACGTAAGCTGCCGCTTCGTTGCCGTCGAGTGTTACCATCTTCCTCTTTGTCATTGCAGTTACCTCCTCATATTTTACTGAAATACAGGCATAAAACGTCTATATCCCCAATTATTTCAGTTGCCAATCTATTTATTATCACATAAAAGGAGTGAAAAACATATCAGTAATTTGCATCATAAGAAGATATTAGCTGTAACCCCACTATTTTCAAGCTAAAAATCCAAAACACATGCACGTCGATACGTTCTTACCGACTTTGTACGCAATGGACAGTTTTCGCGAGAAAACCTCCGTACTGCGGGGAAACAAAAGACCCCTCCTGTCCGTGATCGGTCTCCGGGAACAGGAAGGGTCTGTTCTTAATAATTTAACATCGGATCTTACATCGTACAGATCATAAGTGATCAGATCACAGCTTCAGCATTGTCCCCGAATTTTGGGCTGCAGCCTTTTCGAGGATCAGCTTAGCAGTCATGACGTCATGGCTGGCGATCCCCATAAAGAGACACGTCCTGCGGCCTTCCCTGACCGTTGCGGCCTTTCCTGAAACCACTTCTCCCATGTCCGCATATATTTCTTCTGAAAGCGGGTATCCGTTCTGGAAATAGACACCGTGCTCCTGCGTCCACAGATACTGGTTCCGATCGTCGCACACAAAAGCCCTTCCCTTATTTACCACATCACCGGCGAACGTTGAGTCGTAGTCGCTCGTCATGCAGAAGACATCCTTTTTCAGCATATCTGCCGTTATGATCCTGTTCGGTTTCTCAAGTATCGGCGCACAGGTCGTTACCACATCAGCGTCTTCGCAGGCCTTTTTTATGTCAGGACATACTACGAATTCAACGTTGGGACAAACGCCCTTCATTGCTTCGATATATCTGTCAGCCTGTTCAGGCATCGGATCATAGAGTTTTACTGTCTTCATTTTGGGAAGTACTTCCTTAAATGCCCGCAGGGTTATCTTACCTATAGTTCCAAGACCTGCCACTGCAACTACTTCAGCATCAGGGCCGGCAAAATACCTGGCTCCAAGCCCTGCCGCGGCACCTGTCCTCCATGTCGTCATCCAGTTGCAGTCCATAATGGCTTTGACCACCCCGGTCTCAACATCATTAAGGATAAAAACACCGTTGTTGTAGGGCAGTTTTTTCTGCAGATTGCCAGGAAAGCCAGCAACCCATTTAATTCCTGCCATATCAACTTCCCCGCCGATCCAGCATGGCATCGCGTGCATATAGCAGTCGTGCCTGGGGTGCACTCCGATCTTTGCAGGAAGTTCTGTCTTCTTTTCGCCGTTCATTTTCCAGCCCGTTTCCACATGGTCCATTACTTCCTTCATTGTGATACCGAGGGACTCAACATCTGCCTGAGAAATAAAACGAACATCGTATGCCATAACAAAAAACGCCTCCCCTATAAGTTTTCCCGGTATGCCGGGTCATGTACTGCTAAGGACTCAGGGTATTAGATCCGGAAGGTAGACATTGTCTGATACAAATATTTTTTCACCCTCAAAAAGACGGTTCCTTGATTCAATACGTTTTCTGCAGCCCTCTTTGTCAGCGAGCCAGACACCGTACAGTATCGAATGGATGACAGACATCACTCCAGCGCAGGGATCGATGAATGAAATAAACTTCTGCGGCACTATGAAGAACGGATCACAGTACTCAGCAATGGGTGAAGCAATAGAATCCGAGATGCCGATCATTCCCATGCCTCTTTCTTTCATAACTTTTACTATCGACTGAGTCTTTATCGGATACCTTGGGAAACTGAAAACAAAGGCAGCAGCCCCTTCAGGAGAATCAAGCAACAGGTTCATATCATAAATATCTGTTCCTTTGACGACAGTGATATTCTTCTTCATGGTTCCAAGGAAATAACCCGCATATTCCGCAAGGAATGAATTGCTCCCGGTCCCTGAAATGATAATGGCGGGCGCATCTGATATCATCCTCACCGCTTCGTTGAAGTCATCTCTCTTTATCAGACGATATGTGTCGTCCATGAGAGTCCTTTCCATTTCAAAGACGGTATCGAAGGGCGACGTGCCCTCTCCTCTTACGCTCTTTGATGAATAGATCTCCAATGTTTTTGGAGCGCTCTTTTCAATTTCTTTCCTCAGTGCGGCCTGAAGCTTTGAGAAAGATCCGTACCCGAGTGCCTGTGCAAACCTGACTACAGTCCCCTGTCCCGTTGAAGTCAGCCTTGCTAGCTCAGCCAAAGTAACGTAAGCCAGAGATTTATATGAAGAGAGTATGTAGCTGCCGACAATTCTCTGCGCAGGAGAGAATTGTTCGCATTTTGACCGTATCCGTTCGAGAAGCGGCATGCTTTCACTGACGTCCATGGAGTATTTTCTCCTAAAATTTCAGGATATGGAGCATTTATTCCGACTAAATATTAGTTTGGTAGTTCTGATTTGTCAATCAAAATATTAAATATTATGACCAAAGATTGCAGAGACTAATTTATTGTGTTAGCATCTGAACCAATTAAATCCAAAAATGAAAAGAGTGGATGTCATAATGAAAGTCACAAAAATGGTAGCTGCCATAGATTCCCACACCTGCGGAGAACCGACAAGGATAATAATTGGAGGTGCTCCGATATTTAAAGGGAAGACCATGTCCGAGAAGTGGAAAGACTTCTGTGATAATCACAACGACTTTCGCCGTTTCATAATGACAGAGCCTCGCGGCCATGCGGACATGTTTGGAGCGATAATGGTCCCGCCGGTAAACCATGAGGCACATACAGGGGTCATATTCTGCGATTCGGGCGGCAGCGTATCGATGTGCGGGCATGGTTCGATAGGACTCTCTTCGGCAATGGTAAATCTTGGCATGGTAACGGTCACCGAACCGGTGACCGAGGTAAAACTCGACACTCCTGCCGGCATAGTCACAATGTCGGTTGATGTGAAGGACGGAGAGGCAGTTTCGGCGACACTGAAGAACGTTCCGGCCTTTGTTTTCGCAAGGGATCTTGACCTCTACTTGCCATCTATCGATAAAACAGTTAAGTTCGATATAAGTTTCGGAGGAAGTTTTTTCGCGATCCTGAAAGCGGAGGATTTCGGTTTTGAGATCATTCCTTCAGAAACCGCTGCTATCACAAAAATGGGGCTCGAAGTAATGGAGGAGGCAAACAAGCAGCACAAGGTACAGCACCCACTCATCCCTGAAAACAACAAGGTACTGCTCGCAGAGTTCGGCATCCATAAAAAAGGGGAAAACGCAAGGAACTGCGTGATATTCGGGGCTAAAAACGTAGACAGGTCCCCCTGCGGGACAGGAACGTGCGCAAAAATGGCACTGCTCGCTGCAAAAGGAGAGCTCAAACCCGGCGAAAAGTTTCTACACGAGAGTATTCTGGGAACCGCCTTCGAAGGTCACTACGAACCGGGGCTCAAGGTAGGAGACTTTGACGCTGTCCAGCCATACATAAAGGGCGCTGCAAATATCACAGGCTTTAACTGGCTTGTGCAGCAGGACAGCGATCCCCTGTTACCCGGCTTCCTTCTCGGATAAGCCTCAAAAAATACTGAAAACAAAAGGGGACAGCCTGATAATTATCTGTGTCTGTCCCTTTCTGTTTTAGATAATTAATGTAAAATAGCACTGTATGTGGTACCCAAAAGCTGTAACCTCGGGGGGAACTTTCGTGAGAAAGACGGCCATAAAATCAATAATTTTCTTTTCATGTTTTTTTCTTGCATTTTTATTGCTTCTCATATTTTCTCCAATATCACATGCTGAGACCCTTGCCGAGGTTAAAAGGGAAATTGTAGATTACCAGTCACAGCCTTTGGAAAGGATAAAAACTCTCAAGGCCGAAGTCCTTAAAATACAGGGACTGGAGGAGGGGCTTGCCAGACAGTACAGCATCCCGGTCTCGCAGGTCATAAGCTATGAGATGATGCTTGAAAACAACATACATGTATACCACAGCATCTATTTCCTTCAGAAACAGGGTACTGCACCTTCACAGTTTATCCTTGAAGAGGGCAGACTCGAAGAGCTGGCCGAAAAAACACCTCCATACTCATTTCTCCTCTACCTCGACTTCATCGAAGACGTGGAAAACTACCTTAACGAAGCAGACAGATACAAGCGCCTGATAGACCAATCCAAAGCCGCGATACTGAGAAACAACGGAGAGAGGGATGAGGCAGAAAAAAGGTTCCGCCTTGTAAACGACCAGCTCTCAAGAGTCAGCGGAAACAACCTGAGCAACAGCTGGCGCATGAAGGAGGTACTGGCAAAGTTAGAGGAATGTACTGCACTAAATACACTTAACACTGCTACTTTGTCGCTCGCCGAAAAGGAACTGAACGATACAGAGGGCAAGATCGCCATTCTCGGGCCAATGCTTGACAACATAAGGAAGAATATCAAGTTCAAAAGTGAAGATTTCATCTTCCTTAACACCATAGTGTTGAAAAAGACCAAATCTCTTTACGATACTATCTCCGTGCTTGAAAAAAAGATAGATCCTGCGGGTGGGTTCAGCGATGATTCAACTGATATGACTCAGTTTACAAGATTTTGGATCGCAAATGAGAAACAGCTGGTCAGGGACGAAATACTGATGATCCTGGAAGTAATCGAAAAATTAACCTCGCTCAGATCAGTGTGGAGGGGTATGCAGGACCTCCTCGAAGGAAACCTTGATCTGTCGAGACAAAAATTTGTCATCTCTAAAACAAATGACTACATTGATGACATCAATGCGAATATCACCCTGTGCGTAGATGCAATACAGACGATCAGGGAGACAGAACAGGCAGTCCAGAGAAGGTTCAGCGGCGAGAGCCCCCTTATAACGGAAGGGGACGCGATGAAGAGGGACAAATTCCTTGAAAACCTCGCTGTCAGAAAAAAAAGATATCTTTCATACCTTGTGGACCTGGGAATGATAAGGAGCCAGTACAAAGATCTACAGAAAGAGTCTATGCGCATAACGGGAACACAGGGCAACGAAGATAAGCTGAACTTCTTCTGGGGAAACAATTTTTCAAAAATCAAGGAGATCGAGCTCTGGCATGTGGATGAATACCCGGTAACAGTTGGCAAGTTTTCTTTTGGACTGATGATATTCCTTCTCGGCATAGCCATCACCAGGTATTTTGCATATGTCTTCAAGAAAAGGACCGCTGACGGGCTAAGCATGAGCAGACACAGCAGCCTTATTATACAAAAATTCATCTATTACACCGGTGTGGTCATTTCAACCTTTTTCGGTCTCTGGAGCCTTCATATACCGCTTACCGCCTTCGCCTTCCTCGGCGGTGCTGTTGCTATCGCAGTCGGATTTGGGACACAGAAATATACCGGCGATGTTTTCAGCGGGATGATACTCCTTTTCCAGAAAAAAGTCCGGATCGGGGATGAAGTCATAATAGCTGACAGGAGGGGGATAGTGGAGGAAATAACCCTGCAGAACACTGTTGTAAGATGCGAGCAGAGCAACCATCTCATAATCCCCAACAGCAAAGTACTTGAAGGAGCAATAGTCAACCTGACACTCAACAACTCCTTCACAAGGGCAGAGGTAAAGATATCTGTGGCATACGACACAGATATCGAACAGGCCATGTCGATCATGAGGGAGATACTGAGCAAAGACAGGAACGTTCTGAAATCGCCCCCATACAAGATACTTTTCGAGAACTTCGGCGAAAGCGCACTTGAGCTGACGGCACAGTTTTTTGTGGATATCAAGGAAAATATTGAAAGGGACGTCAAAAGCTCTATCCGGCATAAGATACTTACGGAATTCAACAATGCAAAGATTGAAATACCTTTCCCGCAAAGGGATGTTCACATCAAAAACGAAACAAAAGAGTCCGAAGATAAATAAGGACCCCTCCGTTAATTGTATTTTATCCTTTTAGTTTTCAGTTCCGGCCCCTTCCGGTGCAGGGCTGACGGATTTTGTGAGCATGTAAAGCCTGTAGGAAGCTGAGATCATATCTATTATCGAAGATGTGTATTCGAACATCTTCGAGTTTTTTGTGTAAACACCCTCTGCTACGAAGTTTACCCGTCCGTCACCCAGCAGCCTGAAAGCGTAATCTTTGCTCTCCGCCCTCTCCTCGGAGTAAACAGCTATTGCGTGTCCCCCTTGGTTTTTCACCAGCTTCATGCAGGGAACATCTGTGCTTCCGTCACCTATGAAGAGCATCCTTGAAAAGGGAATCCTGCGGTCCTCTTCTGCTACAAATTCATTGATGGTCTGGTTGTCCGTGACGCTTTCGATCCCCTTGTTTATTCTGTATAGATACTGGGTCTTGGTAGTGTAGTTTACTGCATTTGCCGGCCATATCGCGACATCATGCTGATCGTATATGAAAGAACTGGCGTAAATTGCCTTGACGTGTCTGCTTATCGAAGTTCCCTCAATCATCTCTTTCAGACCTGAGGATATTATGTAATGTTCAAGCCTGACGCCATTTTTCGCAGCATATTCGTTGATCTCGCCAAACCAGCTTTTTACCCCTCTGAAAAAACCTACGGACTTCCCGTATTTCCTGAAAGCACTTTTTGAGATCTGCACCTTTCCTGAGAGCCTTGCCTTGTCAAGCATCAATTTCATGTATGCCAGTATCGGATCTGCCTCATGCTCTCTAGCCAGGTCGTTGGATTCCTTCCAAAAATCTATGGGAGCAATTTTCAGGTCTGGAAAAAAGTCGTGTTCCTGCATATTTCCCGGGGCAAGTGTACCGTCAAAATCGTAGCATATTGCCATTACCGGATCCGGATATGACATATTTATACCCCCTGGTGGTCTATTTGATCCGAAAGCCTCCATACATTGGGCGCAACGTGATCAGATACTAATTATACTATCTGCCTTCGCAGTAAAAACGCCTAATTAACAGGGTTTGACCTTCAAATATTCAGAATATTACGATATAATTTAAATGCCACTAATACTTGGCTGCGAAGGGAGGAACCGGAAATGGCAATTGAAATGCAGACCCAATACATAAACGTGCCCGGAGGTTTTGTAGGCTTGGAAGTATTAGGCGACAACGATTCCACTATCCCTATTCTTTTCCTTCATGGAGGCCCGGGGGGCAATTACGAATCTTTCACTCCTATGGCTGAAATGCTTGCCAAAGACTGCAAAGTGTATATGTACAACCAACTCGGAAGCGATGAGAAGAACGACGTAGGAGACGAATCTATCTGGGTCCCTGAACGCTACATTGAGACCCTTGATACCGTTATAAGCGAAATGAAAGTCGAAAAGCTTCATCTGATAGGACATTCCTGGGGGGCAATGCTGGCCGCGGAACACGTTCTGAGGAACCCCCACTCTCCTGTTAAATCGATAACAATGGTAAGCCCCTACCTCAGTACGGAGATCTGGATAAGGGACGCTAAGTCCAGACTTGCGGAACTGGGTGAGGACTACGTAAGGATCGTGGAGGAATCTGAAAAGGATCTGCACTTTGGGGGCAAAGTGTATCAGGATATAATTGAAGAATACAACCGTAATTTTCAATGCAGGGAGCTGCAGAAGCATAAAAGACAGTTCCGGCAGTACGCGATGAAACCGAAAACAGTTACAGGTATGAGAGTATACAGGCATATGTGGGGACCCAGTGAATTCACATGCACAGGCGTGATGAAAGACATGGACATAACATCGAAACTTCCGCAGATAAAAGTCAGGGTACTTCTCATCTGCGGAGTGTACGATCAGGTGAGAAAAGAGACTCTTGAGTACTACCGCTCTCTAATACCGGGATCTGTAAGGGTAACGATACCCGAAGCCTCGCAGACCTCATTCCTTGAGAACCCGGACTGTTTCTACGACTCCCTCACAGCGTTCCTGGTAAGATTTATTCAATGATGACCTTGTTAAAAGAGGCGCCGCTCATTCAGCAGCGCCTCTTTTTATTCCAGCTCTTACTGCATTAGTCCCTTAAGGAAGCTCTTTACAAGATTTGATGTCATCCTTTTCCGCCACTCGGTGCTCTTCCTCGGGTTGACCTCGTCGTATGCGACCTTCGCTGCCTCTTCTATAAGCTCGTCAGTCAGACGCTTCATCCTCAGAGCTGACTCCAGCTCCTTCAGGCGGATAGGTATCGGGGACATGCTCCCGGCTGCAGCGCGGATTTCCCAGATAACCCCGTTTTCGACCTCCGCATAAAAGCCAAGAGATATCCTTGAGAGGGTGAGGGCCTTCCTCGAACCCCTCTTATAAAATTTCTGGAAGCTCTTTTCCCCTGGCATGGGGACCACGATCTCTCTCATTATCTCGTTGGGTTTCAGGTCAGGCTGCCTGTATCCGATGATGAACTTTTCAAGCTTCATCCCGCGCGCTCCGCCGATTCCCTCTGTAACAACACTTGCATCAAGCGGAAGGAGGATGGTAGGAAGGTCTGCCGCTCCTGATGCAGTTGAAAGGTTGCCGCCTATCGTAGCCCTGTTCTGCACAGCAGGCGCACCGCTTCTGAAAGCAGCTTCCCATAGGGCGGGCAGATACTTTTTGATGATGCTGCTCCTGATTATGTCGCCGTTGGTGACACAGCTGCCAATCCTTATCGTATCACCGACTTTGTTGATCCCTCTAAGTTCTTTTACCCTGCTGAGGTCCATTATCTTTTCAAATGAATATTTTCCGTTTTTTATGTCGGGTATGATGTCCGTGCTGCCTGCAAGGATCGAAACATTACTGTTATTATCCAGTATTTCAAATACCTCTTTCAGGTCTTCCGGAGTAAAGCAGCTCCTGTCGTTTTCGGAAGTCGGTGTCGGGACCTGTCGGCTGCAAAGGTTCTCACGCGTCCTGAAGGTATCACAGTATCCGTCCAGGACAGACTTTTCAACTGCGTTGCAGATCTTTTCGTACCCGGTACAGCGGCAGATATTGCCGGAAAGGGCTGCCTTTATCTCTTCACGGGTCGGCGTCGGGTTTTCCTCAAGGAGAGCCCTGGCCGCGATGACCATACCGGGAGTACAGAAACCGCACTGGACTGCACCTTCCGACACGAATGCCTTCTGCAGCATGTCCATGTCATCCGGGCTGCCAAGCCCCTCTATAGTCAGGATCTCACATCCGGAAGCCTGTACTGCCGGCACAAGGCATGCATTGACCAGCCTGCCGTTTATCATGACCGAACATGCACCGCACTCTCCCTCTCCGCATCCTTCCTTGGACCCCTTAAAACCGAGATCTTCCCTGAGGACATAGAGAAGCGGCTTCATGGGAGGAACGTCTGCAAAATAAAGGGCTCCGTTTATCGTCATTTCTATCCTCATTTTTAATTTCCTCCCTCTGCTGTTTTATTTTCTTCCTTCAGTACCAGCCGGAAAAGCTTTTCCCCGGTACATGGGATCGAATCGCAGAATACACCTGCTGCACTGTCAACAGCCGAGACAAAGGCCGGCCCGGCCGCGTTCATCGGCAGCTCCCCTATGCCCTTGGCACCGAAGCATCCCTGGGCGCATGGGTCTTCCAGCAGCTCTATTTCCCACTCCGGTGTGTCAAGAGTGGTCGGAACCAGATAGGCGTTCATGTGGGATGCGGTGTACCTTCCCTTTTCATCTACCCTCATGTCTTCCAGATGTGACCAGCCGATCGCCTGCAGAAGGCCTCCTGTTATCTGGCCTCTCAGCTGCATGGGATTTATCGCACGGCCCACCTCCGCGGCAACGCAGACCTTTTCAGCAGAAACTTCATAGGTATCAGTATCCACTTCTACTTCTATGACGTTTGCTATCCAGGCGTATCCCCTGTAGGCGTCGCCTTCGAATTTTTCCTCGTCCCAGCAGCTGTCGTCATCAAATATGTTGCAGCCGAACTCATCAAGCTTTGAATATTCCTTAAAATATTCCTCTGCAAGGGATAAGGTCGGCATACCTTCGGGAAGTCTCTTCAAAGGTCTCCACTCGGCAAGCTTTCTCCTGATGTTGGTGCATGCGTCACGGACTGCCTTCGATGCGTACATCGTAGTCCTGGAAGCTACCGTGGGACCCGTGTTGGGTGACTTGGAGGTATCGGGCGTCATGTAGAGGACCTCTTCAATGCCCACCCCCAGCTCCTCGGCAGCTACCATCCGCAGTATCGTGGACGAGCCCTGCCCTATCTCGGTGCTGCTCACGTAGAGGCAGAACCTTCTGCCATCGAAGCATACCCTTGCGGTAGTGCCCATCTTGTCTTCCCCTGCTCCGGTAAAACCTCCTCCGTGCAGCGCCGCGGCAATGCCTATCCCCATTTTGTACCTGCCCCCGGGCTGGGACGCGTAAAGCTGCCTCTTTGCCCTGTAATCTGACATCTCTGCCGCCTTTTCAAGAACGGCAACAGCGTTGTTCTTTTCCTTAAGCACCTGTCCGTATGGGAACCTGTCTCCCGTCCTCAGCGCATTTTTGAGTCTGATGTCGAGAGGATCCATCCCCAGTTCTTTTGCCGCAAGATCCATCTGCCGTTCCATTGCAAATATCGCCTGCGGAGCTCCGAAACCTCTGTAAGCTCCGTTGGGGGGCGTGTTCGTGGCTACCGCCCTGCTCCTTATCCTTACGTTTGGCACGTAATATATGCCGCAGGCGTGGAGCTGCGAGCGCTGCAGCACTACCCTGCTCAGAGTCGTGTAAGCTCCGCTGTCAAGCAGGATGTCGGCGTCAAGCGCCGTTATCTTTCCGTCCTTCTTAAGTCCCATACGGTAATGGCTCTTTGATGGGTGCCTTTTCGGCGTGACAAGAAGATCTTCCTCCCTGTCAAATACTATCCTCACGGGATGCCCCGATCTCAGGGCAAGCAGTGCCGCGTATGCACCGAGTATCGAAGGATAGTCTTCCTTTCCCCCGAATCCCCCTCCTGTTGCGGCCTGTTTTATGATCACCTTTTCAGGAGGAAGACCCATCACCTTCTGGACTGCGCCATGGACATAGAAAGGACACTGCAGCGATCCTGTGATCTCGACTGCCTCGTCCCACCTCATCACTGCCGCCATACCCTGGGTCTCAAGGTAGAGCTGTTCATGGAAACCTGTCGCCCAGTCGCCTTCGACTATTATGTCGGCCTCAGCGAAGCCCTTTTCGATGTCGCCTGCTCCGTTGAAATACTCGTCAATAATATTGTCGCTGCCCCAGATGATCTCTTTTCCTTCCAGCGCCTCTTCCATCGTCAGTACAGGCTTCAGCGGCTCTATCTCCGGTTCCATGGAGGCCATGGCCTCTTTGAGGAGCTTCGCATCGGGAGCTGCCACAAGTGCGATCGCCTGCGACATATAATTTATCTCTTCTTCCGCAAGCGCAGGGTAATCGTTCCTTACCATCGAAATGTAGTTTTCACCCGGAATGTCTTCATGGGTGACCACCGTCACCTTTGACCAGTCGAAAGAGGCGGATTTTTTGATCCCCTTCAGCTTTCCTCTGGCAGCCCCGGACCTCACAATGCCTCCGACCCAGCACCCCGGCATCTCAATGTCAGCAATATACTCCGTTCTGCCTGAAACCTTTCCCGGTCCGTCGTCCCTTAATGGTGAACTGCCAATTATATTGAATTCGGCCATCTGAAAACCTCCTGTCGTACTGATGGTGAAACTGCCGGAAGAACACCGGCGTGAAATTGCGGCTTCAGAAGCCGCGGAGAATTTACGGCGAAAATTCCGCCGTGGGGAATTCGCAAACTGAGAATCATCTTCGCTGGAGAATTTGCCGGGAGTCCCACCCGGCGGTGAATTGGCCCTCAAATCATAAATCTTGAATTTTCCGCCTGACGGAGTCAGGCAATTCTCCGCGATGCGAAACGAGCAAATTCTCCAGCGATGAACTTCGCGAATTCTCCGCAGCCAGAGGCTGCAAATTCCCCGCCTGCCTCTGCCAACTGCTTGCCTATCGCTTGCCAATTGACTCCCGGCGGATGCACTCCCTGCCTGCCTTCACGACCGCTTCGCGACTGCTTAGCCACTGCTCAGCGATTGCTTAGCAAGGTTTAGTTATAAAAATTAATGTCAGCAACTATTATACATTTTTTGCGCTGACAACACACTGTCCGGGTGAAAATGGCCACCCGGCCCTGCCCTATTTTCTTATCCTCTGCCACATATTTTTTATAAAGTTCTCAGAACCCTCGACGGTACCTTTCGAAAGAAGCCCGCCGTCTTTCATTACGGCTTTGCCGCCTACGAAGAGGGATTCGGGCTTTCCATCCCTGCAGACCTTTATGTCGGCGGCAGAGCCGGGTTCAAGCTCTCCGACCCTCACCCCTGACATCTCAAAGGGTCTTTGAAGCATTCCCTCTTCCTCTTTGCTCAGCTTGTGCTTTTCAGTCTGCCACTGTCTTTCATTATCTATAGAGAGGTCATCGTTGCTTGCCTCTCCGTCAGTCCCTACGTAAACAGGCACTCCCAGTTCCATGTATTCACGCACTGCCGCTGTTCCGGCCTTTACACGCTCGTTCATCCTGCCGTTGAAGACCACGGACATCCCATGCTCCTTTATGAGCTCCTTTTCCCTTCGGCTCGTCCATACGCAGTCGGATAGCAGAAGATGGTCAAGCGAGGACACCTTTCCCGTCTCTTTGAGGTCTGCAAGAACTTCTGCCGGTCTCATTCCGTAATTTTCGAGGCAGATCCTTACATCTCCCTCGTCCTCGGAAAGATGGAACTGGACTTTGCACCCATACTCGGCGCCAAGGTTTATCCCCCGGATGACCGCGTCCAATGTGTTTGCGTGGAAGCTGTGCAGTGCCGGAGCTATTTTCACGTTCTCTGTCTCGTATTTGAGCAGATCGAGAAAGTTCTTCTCCGCCTCTTCGGGGCTCTCATAGTAGCTGAGCTGAGACGCCCTCTTTTCGGGATAGGCTTCCGGGTTCACCAGATCATAGTTCATCCTGCCGAAGAAGAGCCTTATCCCAACAGCCTGCGCCGCTTTTATCACCGCAAGGTCCAGCTCGTTTCCCTTTTTGTTGTGACAGTAAAAAGAGACCATTACGGAAGTTTCACCAAAGGCCAGCATGCGGCCGAAGGCTCTCACACATCCGTGGTAGATCATTTCCGCAGTCATCTCGACGCTGTATTTATATATAGTCTCACGGCACCACCTTGCCAGGTCCCAGCTTTTGTCAGCTATCTCTACATATATGGACTGTTCCGGATGTGAGTGCGCGTTGAAGTCCCCCGCGCCGAGCATAAACCCCTCTCCGAATGAATAATCAGGTCTCCTGGGAGGCGTGCTCTTCCCAAGCGATTTTATCTTTCCGGTAAGGCTGTCCACAGTAAGATAGTCAAATTCCTTATACTTGCCCTCGATCACGATATCCATAAAAATCACCCGCCTAGTTGTTGTTAGGATGATATCTTATTTCTTCCACCAAATAAAGGGGAGGGTAGCGACAGCTAGCGGCGTGGATCAGGCCGCGGCAAGCAATAGGCAAGCAGTCGGCAAGCAATTGTTTAGGTCAAATAAGTTAGTCATAGACTTAATTCAAAGCCGCTGGGTTCCCGTTAAAAAGCGTCCGGGGACGACGGAGAGGGGGCGCACTCCAAAGATGAAGATACCGGGGACAAGTCCAGACCTGGATTCCCGCTCGACGGCATACGAGAATGACGGAGGGGGTCAGGTTCTTCGCCCTTACGATCGTTTGACTACTGTTTGACGACGTTTGACAACCGTTTGACCGCACTTACAACTGCTTCCCGCCGGCTATGCCGGCTCTTCGCGGCGATAAGATCGCCACTTCTCGCGGTATCTTCAAACCGCACTTCCCGCCGATGTTTCTGCGGCAACGTGCCCCTTGGGCACGCTATGCTGTAAAATAGGCAACAGGTATTGCAGGGCAAGAAAACAATGAAAGAGGTGCGTTAAAAATGAAAGAGATCATCAGCACAGACAAGGCTCCGGCAGCTATCGGACCTTATTCGCAGGGAGTAAAGGCGGGGGGGTTCCTATTCCTTTCAGGACAGATCGCACTTGATCCCCAGACTATGACCGTCGTCGAAGGTGATGCCGCGGCACAGACAGAGCAGGCCATGAAAAACATGAAGGGCGCTCTCGAAAGCCAGGGGCTGGACTACTCTGACGTTGTAAAGACAACTGTTTTCATTAAGGACATGAATGAGTTTAAAAGGATCAACGAGGTCTACGGAAGGTTCTTTGCAAAAGACGCTCCCGCAAGGTCATGCGTTGAAGTGGCAAGACTTCCCAAAGACGTGCTTGTAGAGATAGAAGCCATAGCCCTTCTGAAGTAAGAGAGAGACATCGGGCTCTTCCAAAACAGGGAGAGCCTTTTTAACACCATAATAATCCGTATCTCTTTGTGAGGGAGTGAAAATAATGCTTCTCGTCGGAAACGGAAAACTTATCACAAGAGATCCCGATCTGCCTTTTATTCCCGATGGCTGCGCCGCCGTCAGGGGTTCTGCGATATTCATGGTGGGAACAACATCAGAACTGCGAGCCAGATACCCTGAGGCGGAATTCATTGACGCCAGGGGCGAACTTATCATGCCGGGGTTCATCAACTCCCACATGCACTTCTACAGCACATTCTCCAGGGGCATGACTCCACCCGGGGAACCGGCAAAGGACTTTTCACAGGTACTTGAGAGGCTTTGGTGGAAACTGGACAAGGCGCTCACCCTTAAGGATACCTACTACAGCGCCATGACTGCCCTTGTCGACTGCATCAAGTGCGGCTGCACCACCGTAATCGACCACCACGCAAGCCCCTCTGCCATAACCGGAAGCCTCTGCGAGATAGCCAGGGCGACCCGGGAAGCAGGCATACGGGCCTCGCTCTGCTACGAGGTCTCGGACAGGGACGGACAGAAGACGGCCTATGAGGGAATACGTGAAAACATATCCTTCATCGGCTGGGCCGAAGAGCAGAACGACCCGATGATCTCCGGCAAATTCGGTCTCCATGCCTCGTTCACCCTCTCAGACCTGACATTGGACAAATGTGTCGAAGAGATGGAAGGAAGGGACGCCGGTTTCCACGTACATGTCGCCGAGGGCCCCGAAGATGAAAAGGACTCCCTGGCCAAATACGGCAAAAGGATCGTGGAACGCTTCAGGGATCACGGCATCACAGGCGAAAAGTCCATCTTCGTACACTGCATCCATGTGGACGAAAAGGAAAGAAATATAATCATGGAGACAAATACAGCCGTAGTCCACAACCCGGAATCGAATATGGGGAACGCTGTCGGTTCGGCAAACATCAGGGAAATGCTCAGGGAAGGCCTCCTTGTCGGTCTTGGCACTGACGGCTATCTCTGTGACATGATCCAGTCCTACAGGCTCGGGAATGCCCTCTGCAAGCATTACTCAGGGGACCCGAACGCAGGCTGGGGGGAACTCCCGCAGATGCTCTTCGAAAACAACATCACTATCGCAGAGCGGTGCTTTCCAGTAAGGTTAGGGCGCATAAAAGAGGGATACGCGGCGGACATCATAATCATGGACTACTTGCCCTCTACTCCGATAAACGAAAAGAATATAAACGGACACCTTCTCTTCGGATCTTCTGGAAGAAACGTCGTAACGACCATAGCGAACGGAAAAGTCCTTATGAAGGACAGAAAACTCACAGAACTTGACAGGGACCATATCTTCGCGAAGGCCAGGGAATGTTCCAAAGAGGTCTGGAAGAGGCTTTAAAACGCAGATACACATAAAAAGCGCATCCCGTCGATGATCTGATGGAATGCGCTTTTTATGCTCTATGACCAGCCTGTCACAAAAACCTCTTTACAAATTTTCCGGATGGCGCTTCAGCTATAAAGACCCCCTCAGCAAGCACCGGTATGCCCCTTAGCCAGACATGCGAGGGGAATCCCTTCACCGTCATTCCGTCGAACGGGGTGTAATCGACCTTCTGATGCAGCGTATCATTTGAGAGCACCTTTTCTGCCTTAGGGTCGATGATAACGATGTCAGCATCAGCCCCCGGCTCTATCCTTCCCTTTTCCTTCAGGCCAAGAATCGTCGCCGGGTTAGTAGAAGTTACAGCAACAAAACGCTCAAGAGAGATGCGCCCCTTTATGACCCCCTCGGAAAAGAGTATCGGCATCCTGGTTTCTATCCCAGGTACCCCCCCGGGTGACCTGAATACGTTTTCCGCGCCGTATTTCACTTTGTCCGCCCTGCTGAAAGAACAGTGGTCAGTCCCTATCGTGTCGATATCACCTGAAGCAACAGCCTTCCAGAGTGCTTCGCAGTCTTTTTTCTTCCTGAGCGGCGGCGCCATTATGAAGTCTATACCGTTTTCAGTCCTGTACAGCTCATCGGTCAGACAGAGATACTGGGGACATGTCTCCGCATAGACCTTCTGTCCATGCGCCCTGGCTTCCATGATACTTTTAAGTCCCTGTGAAGCGGAAAGGTGGACGATATAGGTCGGTACCCCCGTACTCTTCGCAAGTTCCAGAATGAGCTCCACGGCCTCTGCCTCGCAGTGACCAGGACGGCTCAGCGGCCAGTATTTGCTGCCCGTCATTCTTTTTTTTTCATAGTAAGAGGTAATACGCCTTATCTCCGTGTCGTTCTCCGCATGATAGAAAAGCAGGCCGCCCGACCTCTCCATCATTTTCATCAAAGGAACGATCTGCCCGTCAGTCATTCGTGAGTAGTATGTCGTGTAGGCCTTCCCTGTCGCATGACCGCGCAAGACAAGTTCCCGCACCTCTTCTTCATCTATTTCATTGGTCCCCTGAAAGACCATATGCACTCCGAAATCGGTGTAAGATGAACCGCTTCCTTTATTCACCGCGTCATCAACAGCAAAGGCAAGATCTGATCCTTCCGGCGCAAATCCGGGATGCTCGACTATCGTGGTAGTTCCTCCCCAGATCGCGGCCTTCGTAGCCGCCTCAAAACCGTCCGAAACGCTTATTCCATTTGAGGTCAGGCTCACATGAGTATGAGGGTCCACCCCGCCGGGGACCACATAAGACCCTTCAGCGTCAACGATCTCCGCGTCACCGCAATCTATGACCTCTTTGACCTCAGTGATTTTTTCGCCGTCTATAAGCACATCACCGCGGAAAGCCCCGTCTGCATTCCCGACTGTCCCGTTCTTTATAAGTATCAAAGACATAAACAAAGCCCTCCATTCATAATTCATGATCACATACATACTAAGTATATCCCCAAAAGTGCCGGAACCCACATAAAATTTGCATACCGCAAGTCTCCGCACACCTAAAAACCCGTTACAGCATAAACTGAAACTGATCCGGCACACTCACTTATGCAATTATCGAAATCACCAGGGGTGGTTGTCAAAACAAAAATCGGTGCTATAATACTCTGCGTCGAGTTTTCTGTTCTCGGCAAGCTATTCCTCGATGGCGCAATCGGCAGCGCGGGTGGCTGTTAACCACTAGGTTCGAGGTTCGAGTCCTCGTCGAGGAGCCAGACAGTAAAAAGGCAACTTACGCGAAAGCGATAAGTTGCCTTTTTTGTTTGCCGTTGTCATGGTGACTTGCGGCACAGAGTACAGCGGAGAATTTGCCTGACCTTGTCAGCCGAAGAATTTGCGTCATGTTCCATGCCATGGAGAATGTGTGATAAAACAGCAGCCGGCGGGAAAGTTCAGTTACATATTTTTATTTTGGCAGGCTCTCAATAATATATGGCTTCGTAACTGAGCGTTCGCAGGTGAGTATCACGCGTGGTTCTCCGGTGTATAGTATCTCGCCGCCGGACATTCCTCCGCCGGGGCCGAGCTCTATTATCCAGTCGGCATCCTTCATAACATCCACGCTGTGCTCTACCAGGAAAAGGGTATTTCCAGCGTCAGTCATCTCCTGCCAGAGCTTCATGAGAGTTCTTATGTCGTACAGGTGGAGGCCGTCGGTGGGTTCGTCCAGGACAAATATAGTGCCGATACGGTTTAAGTTAGAAGCTAGCTTCACACGCTGAAGCTCTCCTCCAGAAAGAGTGGTCATGGACTGGTTCAGATGCAGGTAGCCGAGACCGACTCGCTGCAGCGAGACAAGTTTTTTGATAAAATTCTCACCGTCAAAAAACTCAGCGGCTTCGTTTACAGTCATGTCCATGATGTCAGCTATGTTTTTCCCCATGAACCTGTATTCCAGCACTTCGTTGCTGAATCTTTTCCCGTTGCACATGTCGCAGACCGTTTCAATTGAGTCCATAAAAGCCATTCCCGAGACTATGATGCCGCTTCCCCCGCAGACCGGGCAGGCTCCCTTAGAGTTAAAGCTGAAGTAGGATTTTGAAACTTTGTTGGCCGCAGCGAATAATGTGCGTATATCGTCTGCTATATCAAGGTAGGTGGCGGGCGTAGAGCGCAGGTTTATGCCGATGTTCTTCTGCCCTATCATAATTATCTCGCTGCCGCAGTTTTTTGCAAACGCCTCCATAAGAGAAGATTTGCCTGAGCCGGCTACGCCGGCTATGACGCACATGACACCCAGAGGAAGGTCTGCTGAAATGTTCTTTAAGTTGTGGAGGTTCGTTTCCTTTAGCGGAAAAAATCCCTTTGGTTTTCTGATATTTGCCTTGAATGGAGATTTAGCCTTTAACAGCCGCCCTGTTAGATTATCTTCAGCTGCAAGCAGCTCTGGATAAGTACCTTCGAAAACTATTTCACCGCCTCTGCGTCCGGCACCTGGCCCCATATCCACAACGTGGTCAGCGAGCTTTATTACCTCTCTGTGGTGCTCCACTATAAGCACTGTGTTGCCATGGTCACGCAGCCTAATCAGTGAATCCTTCAGCAGGCTTATATCTTTTGGGTGCAGGCCTACGCTAGGCTCATCAAGGACGTAGGCCATGTCCGCAAGGGCCGAGTTTATATACTTGGCTATTTTTATCCTTTGAGCCTCACCGCCGGACAGAGTACTTGTACCACGGTTCAGCGATAGGTAGCCGAGCCCCATCTCCAGAAGCGCTCCGAGACGTTTTGTCAGTTCCCGTTTCATGTCGGCCGCAAGCGGGTCCGTTATGGATTTTACGAACTCTATTGCGTCCGGTATCTGCATCATAGTAACCTCGGCTATGTTTTTCCCGTTTATACGGCAGCTGCGCACCTTTTCGTTCACTCGTGAACCGAGGCACTCAGGACACTCGAATGTGCTCACCATTTTATCAAGTATGTGCTGGAAGCGCTTGCCCTCTTTTGTAGTTATTATGCTTCGGTACATACGCGGGAAAATCCCCTCGTACTTAGCGGACTTCGGCCAGTAAGAGGGGGGATTTTTTAGCTTTATCTGAGGAGAGTATAAGAAGAGGTCAAGCTCCTCCTTCGAGTAGTCCTTTATCTTTTTATCAAGGTCGAAAAGACCGCTCCAGGCATAGCGCTTCCAGCGCCAAAGCCCCCTGCCGAACGTTGGGAAGTGGATAGTGTCCTCATCATTGAGGCTCTTGCTGAAGTCTACCAGTTTGTGTATGTCAAGGTCGTGCACCTCGCCCAATCCATCGCAGCGCGGACATTTGCCCGAGGGATGGTTGAAAGAGAACGAATCCGAATAACCGATGAACGGATGCCCTACTCTGGAGAAAAGCAGCCTCAGCAGTGAGTATATATCTGTATATGTCCCGACAGTTGACCGTGTATTAGGTGCTGGCTTTTTCTGATCTACGACAATAGTTACCGGAAGGTTTTCGATACGCCCTACATCGGGTCTGCCGTACTTTGGCAGGAACTGCTGCACAAACGACGGGAACGTCTCGTTGAGCTCGCGCCTTGACTCGGCGGCGATGGTGTCAAGACAGAGCGAAGACTTTCCTGAACCGGAAACTCCGGTAAAAACCGTTATCTGCTTCTTGGGTATTTTAAGGGATATGTTTTTTAGGTTGTTTTCAAAAGCGTTTATGATATTTATAGTGTCCATTTTTTGTCCTTTGCTAAAAAGTCTGTAGAATTATACTCCAGAATGTCATTGTTTCCGTGAACAGTGCAATAAAATTTCAGAAAATCAGAGAGAATCATTGGAGGTTTGTTCCCGCAATAATTGAGCAAACAGATCCGGCTCAATAGGTCTGCTGAAATAATAACCCTGCATTTCATCACAGCTCTGCTCTTTAAGGTAATTCATCTGTTCTATTGTTTCAACACCTTCGGCCACAATTGTTAAACCTAAGGTTTCACCCATTGTAATTATAGCGTGGGTAATTGCCGCATCTTCAGCGCTTCCGGGTATATTGCGGATAAATGAACGGTCGATCTTCAGTGTATCTACCGGGAAATGCTTGAGCTGGCCAAGAGATGAATATCCTGTGCCGAAATCATCAATGGACAGCCGTACTCCCATGCTTTTGATTTTAGCCAGTACATCAATAATTTTCTTGGGGTTGCTCATTATCATGCTTTCTGTAATTTCCAACTCCAATAGATTCGGTGCCATACCGGAATCACTCAGAGCATTTTTTATATCATTTATCAGGTTATTATCTGTAAGCTGCCGTAAGGATAAATTTACTGCCATGCAGATGCTTGGGAGTCCCTGCTGCTGCCAGGCAACGTTTTGAGCGCATGCTGTCTTCAGCACCCACTTGCCGATTGATATGATTATTCCTGTTTCTTCCGCCACCGGGATGAACTGCGTGGGAGTTACCGAACCCAGCTGTTGATTCTGCCATCGCAGAAGTGCCTCTACACCGGTTATACCTCCTGTTTTAAAGTTGACCTTTGCCTGATAATGCAAAGAAAGCTCGTTGCGCTCAAGCGCAAGGCGCAGGTTTGTCTCAATAGCCAAACGTTCCATAGATTGTAAGTGAATATCTGCTGAGTAAAATTGAAAGTTGTTTTTACCTTCTTCTTTGGCAAAATACATAGCCATATCAGCATGTTTCATCAGTGATTGTTCATCCTCACCGTCTTTAGGGTATATGCTTATACCAATACTGGCAGTCACGCGGCATTCATCACCCAGCAAAGCTATCGGCTTTAAAGTGCTGGCAATAATTTTTCCGGCTATAATTTCCAAGTCACTCAAATTATGAAAATCCTCTATCAAAATAACGAATTCATCCCCACCCTGACGACAGACAACATCAGATGCACGCAGCGATTGTGTATAGCGTACAGCAATCTCTTGCAGCAGCTGGTCTCCGGCATCATGCCCCTTAGTGTCATTAATTATCTTGAAACGGTCAAGATCAATGAAGAAAACTGCCAGCTGCCGTTTGTGACGTTTAGCAGACAGGATCGATTGCTTCAGAAGTTCTGTAAACATGGAACGATTGGGGAGTCCTGTAAGGCTGTCGTGCATGGCGAGATACTGCATCTTTTCCTGTATGTTTTTGCGCTCGGATACATCGTGAACTATAACTTGAAGATAACTTTTATTAGCAGCGCTGAAACGATTCAGGGTGACCTCTGCGTCAAACAGAGTTTTATCGTAACGGCAGTGCTTCCATTCAAATAGCTGCGGCTCGCCTGCCAGTGCCGCATCGATCTTCTCCTGCGAATACAGAATAGAGTCCCTTCCGTCAGGCTGAAGTTCCGGTGAGAACAGGTAAGGCGTGTGTCCGATCAGCTGTTCCCTCGTACACCCGAACATTTCCAATGTCTTTTGATTGCAGTCAATAAAAACATCCTGCTCCATCAGTAAGATAGCGTCACTCGCAGATTCGAAAAGAGTTCGGAACTTGATTTCGCTTTCCCGAAGCGCCTGATCCGCCTTCTTGCGTTCAGTAATATCCTGAAGTGTGAACTGCATGAGCTGCTTCCCCCGGTATTGAAACGACATAAGATGAACATCGGCATCCCATATCTGTCCGTCGGGTCTCTGATGCCGCCATTCAAATATGTGAGAACCATTTTCAAGGCAGGCCTGGATATGTTTTTCAGCTTCGTCCGCTGAACCTGCGCCGTTATACTGAATCGG
The DNA here is from genome assembly GCA_963682045.1 of Synergistaceae bacterium. GTDB lineage: Bacteria > Synergistota > Synergistia > Synergistales > Synergistaceae > Caenicola. The sequence goes on along the minus strand of OY821326.1, from coordinate 1,785,680 downwards.
AGCAGACACGCTCAGCGGTGTTCTGCCGATAACCTCCTCGCGGGTCGCATATTCATATATGCGGACTGCGGCCGGATTACAGTCCACGTAGATTCCAGTTTCCGTATCCATAACAACCAATGGAATATGTGATGAAGAAAACAACGTCCTTGCGTATTCCTGACTCTCAAGTAAATCTTCCTCTATCTGTTTACGTTCGGTTATGTCACGTACAATTGCCTGCATAACATTTTTACCATCCAGCTCCATGGCAGTAAGTGATACTTTTGCCGTTAAAGATTCGCCGGTACCGCTTTTTTTATACACCCATTCAAATTGATTTTTACCCTCTTCCATCGCTGCGGCAATAGTATCTTTAAGCAGCATTATCGAAGCAGTATCACAAGGCTGCAGCTGTGACAATGCGGCAGGGCTTTCACAGCCTGACTCCCCGCAGATCGTACAGCCGAAAAGTACCTGTGCCGCCTTGTTGCAGTCAACAAACTCACCTTCATGCAAAAACATCACTGCGTCGCTGGTTGAATCGTAAAGAGTGCGGAACTTCTTCTCATAGTTACTTTGATTTTCTGTTGTCTGTTTATATTTTGCTATATCGCCGTGACATCCTTCTGTGTCTTCCGTATGCCCTTGCTCGGTTTTCAAAATACGGGTTGACCATACGGCAAAAAAACAGGCAAAGAATAAAATCAGAATACCTGTAATATAAGCGGCTATCGATTTGAAATACAGATGGTTCATATAATCGGTGTCCGACTGTATTAATTTATCCCTGGCACTGATGGTTTTTTGAATTCCATCAGCATAAATTCCCTTCAATCCTGCATATTCATTGCTGTTTAACAGGGTGAGTGCCTCCGGCCCTCTGCCCTGATGCGTCAGCATAAAAGCCTGTCGCTCTGTTTTAACTAACGCGGTGTTTGCTTCATCTATCTCTCCAATAAATGATTCTATTGCCGGAGGAGCGGACATGTTCCTTACTTCATTGATCGCCGCTGCAAGCTCCATGTTAAACTGATTGTATCTTTCTTCTAAGCTGAAATCACCTGTAGCGGCGCACAGGTGCGCCGACATTCTTAAAATTTCATTATAAGAAATAATGCGTTCAATATTTTCAGAGATGGCAATATGCCTGTTTGAGATCTCTGAAAATCTGCTATGCTCATTCCTCAACTGCCACCCGCTGAAAACAGCAACTGCGATGGCGATCAATGCTGCGGCAGCAAACACACGGAGCGTAACCGCCTTCTTATCATGGTATTTATTTTGCAGCAACTTTGCCGACATATAAAGACCTCCTCAATTAAGCTGTACAGACCCGGCATAACCGCTGTTCAGGTATGCGAAACAGCAGGTCCCGTGCACTTCCCTGTGCGTAGTTTCCATTGCCCTGCAGCAGAAACAATACTAATAATCCCAGCAAAGAACTGTTCCGTTTCCAAATATCAGTAATTTTATTATTGCAGAACCCAGTAAAAAGCATTTCCGGACACATGCCGTCATTATTATCAATCAACATAGAGATAATATTTTTAATAATATTGATATTCGTTCAGCAAGAGCAAATAATTACTGTTATAAATCACTTTTATTACAGCCTGGTTCTTTATCTTCCCTTTGTTACACCTTATGTATTATAGCTTATCCGTAAGAAATCATAGCGTTATTTACACCCAGGACAATGTATCCTGCAAAGGCACAGGAAGCGATGACGGCACATAAAGGCCCCGGACTGACTCAGATACAGGGGGAATGAAATCCGAATCAGACACATCAGTGACTGTATAAAAGTCAGCCACACTGCAGGCGGATATCATGCAGCATCCCAAAAAAAATATTTCTCGTGCTTTGCGGCGTTATGCATTTTAAAGCTATAATTACCCGACAGCTTAACAAGGGAGAAGCGCTGAACCATGCCGGGAAATATTGCAAATTTAATAGAATCAACCTTTGCTTCTTTGAAACACAAGAACTTCAGGATTTTCTGGTCCGGACAGTGCATATCTCTTTTGGGAACATGGATGCAGAGGACCGCTCTTGTCTGGATTGTCTATACGACAACCAATTCGCCGTTTCTCGTCGGGCTTGTCGGAGTTGCACAGTTTTTGCCCATGCTTTTTTTTACGCTGTTTACCGGGGCAGTTGTTGATCGTTTTCCAAAACGAAAAATCCTTATAGTGACCCAATCGCTCCTTATGATACAGGCCCTCGCTCTTTCCATCCTTGCCGCGAGCGACAGCTCCCGCTACTGGCAGTTACTTCTCTTGTGTGCTTTTCTTGGTATAACCAATACCATCGATATGCCTGCGCGTCTGTCATTCTTTGTTGAGCTCGTGGGCAAGGATGACATAATGAACGCTATATCGCTTAACTCCTCTATAGTAAATCTGGCAAGGATCATAGGCCCTGCGGTGGCGGGCATTATAATGGTCAACTTCGGCGCACCGATGTGTTTCTTTATCAACGCACTGAGCTTTCTTGCCGTTATCTTCAGTCTTACAAAACTGAAGATAAAAGACACCGTGCAGATTTCAAACAACAGCGGCAGAAATTTATTGTCCGAAATAAAAGACGGGATTTACTTCATTAAAAACGATGAGACATTAATGATTAACGCAGTCTTTCTCGCTATACTGTGCACATTTGCAATGAACACAGAGGTAATCGTACCTGTATTTGTAAAGACTGTGCTCAATATGGGGACCGGAGCTTACACAAAGCTGCTTTCAGCCGCAGGAGTCGGTTCACTTGCCGGGGCAGTTACCATGGCTGCCGTTGCAAAAAGAGGCGTGAAAAAAGGGCTGCTGTTAATAAGCGCCGCAGCAACCATTTCAATACATATATTTATGCTTTTTTCATTAAACTATACGCTATCTCTGCTACTTGTAGCATCCATAGGCTACTGCAACCTTGTTTTTTTAAACGTCGGCAATTCAATATTTCAAATATATGCCCCGGACAAATACAGAGGCAGGGTGATGAGCGTATATTCCTTCCTCACACAGGGATCAACCCCTATAGGAAATTTCTTCGCAGGTTCTGCAATGGAGATGCTCGGAGGGCGGGCCGGTTTTCCTGTCTGCGGAATAGCAGCTCTGATTTGCCTTGTGCCAGTTGTTAAAAGAAAAAAAACATCGATAAAGATGTGGCTCAAATCTGAACTCTGAGCTTACTTAATCCTTTTCTGGAAAAAATAATAACCGGGCTAATTTTTGAATCCTCATCCGGCAGACTTCTTCGCTTTCATTCAAGGGCAAAAAATAAGACAGCACTTAGAGATTGTTTATTTACCGCAGATTTTCTTCTTCTTTGCCGGACAAGGCAAAACAGAGCATTGCATCTTGAAAACCCTGTTTATATGATGCACAGGCTAAAGTAAACTTGACACCGTTTTTGGCATCATTAAAATCATCCAAAAATATCCAGCCGCTTTCACCGGCAAAATTTTTCAGCTGCCTGTATGTTTTCCTTTCTTCCCTGAGTTTTTCAATGTACTCGGAATAGTAACTGTTTGACCTGTTTTCACTAAGATCACGTTCTGCAGAATAGACCCGTTTGTATACTAATTCCGGCAGAGTAGCCATCAATATATCCAACAAAAATTTTGACATCACGTCACCTCAGTCAACCGATTGTTTTCCCTGATACCCCGAATCACTACAGCAACATTGATCCTGAAATCCTGTCCGCTTCGTTAAGCTCCTTTGCCTGGACTACTCCGTTTTGCCCCGAACTGTTATAATTTTCCTGGATCGTGTCTTCTGCCTGCACCAACAGGCAGCCGATTGTTTTGATGGTGTCGTGCTGTTACGTTGAGGAAGGTTGCTGCTTCCTTTTGTTTTGTTTTTTGTTCTTTGCTCTTATCTATATGGTGTGATCTCATATATCATCGTCTTCTTCCGGAGCCTAACACGACATCAAAGATCGTGTTGAACATAACATTACACGATATTTAATATCGTGTCAAGGGGTGTTTTTTATGTCGTCGTTTGCTGAGCGTCTCCGTTTGTGCCGTCAGAATAAAGGACTAACCCAAAAGCAAATGGCGGCTATTTGTAAGGTAACAGAACGCCATTATCAAGTTTACGAAAGCGGTGCTAACTGGCCGCGTGCCGAGGGTCTCATGGCTCTTGCGGATTTCTTCGATGTCTCGTTGGATTATCTTGTAGGACGGTCTGACAACCCGGCGCGGCATTAATTTCATTTTTGCTGTACTTGTATAGCTAAACATAAGGAAGTAATTAAAATACTTGCAATCAGATTAGATGAAAAACTCTCAACTTGCCTGAAAGCAATGTTCCGGAGAACAGGCCGAACCAAGAACTTGTATGCCTACAAGGATCTTGAAAGGAATATTACATGACAGGTATCTAAAAGCTTCAAAATACTCACTTGAGGAAAAAATAAATGCCATATCCTTATCTGCTGGATGACAATGATACGAATTACGGAAAACGAGACAGGGATGACCTGGCATAAAATAAAGCTATGTCCTGTATTACCGCAGGGGCTATCGAACCCCTTGGCTATACCTATTGGTATAGTGTCTGATATTACAGCCGATGTGGTTGAGATATTTGTAAAGCTGAAGGTTATAACTCTTAAAAACGTTCTCTCTGTCGAGAAAAACTCGTAGTATAACTTTTCATGAAGGATAAATCATGCCAACATAGTCTATGACTACATCAACTGGGTTTTTCTGTACCGCTGACTGTACAACGTCAGTTTGGCGTTTCCATAGAAGGAGATTCTATGTCCGGCGCCGGGCTTGAAGAGGGAGCAAACGCAGTAATAAATCCGGCTGAAGAGGCTATGAACGGAGACGCAGCCCTTATATCATGCGACGGATCATGAATGATAAAGTGGGTTATCTTCTGTCCTGACGGAAGCGTTGAACTGCGTCCGGCCAACCCAAACTGACGTTGCCGCAAATTCCCCGGCGGGTACATCCCTTCGCCTGCCTCTTGCCTCTTTCCAAAAATCGGCTATAATAATATCAAATATTATATTAGACGAGAGAAGGTCGCGATATGTATATTCACAGACATGCGGAAAAGACGGTCATAGACATCGCAAAAATGTTTGGAGCGGTACTTGTTACCGGACCCCGGCAGGTCGGGAAGACGACCCTTTTGAAGAGGATCACTGAGGAGTTCGCATATGTAACGCTTGATGACCCGATAATGCTTCAGTCAGCGCGGGAAGAAGCGGGAACTTTTTTTAAGAACACTCCTCCCCCCATATTCATCGATGAGATCCAGTATGCCCCCAACCTCTTTCCGTACATCAAAATGATGATCGACTCGGAGCATAAAAAGGGACAATTTTATATGTCCGGTTCCCAGCGGTTTTTAATGATGAAGGATGTCACCGAGTCCCTTGCCGGAAGGCTGGGCCTGATCGAACTCCCCGGCCTCTCACTTCGCGAGATCAGCGGAGTTGCCTTTGATGAGCCTTTTATACCGACAGAGGAATACTATGCGGAAAGAAAAAAAGACCTGGAGGAGACGTCCTACAAGGAGATATGGAATACCATACACAGAGGCAGCATGCCAATGATGCATGCCGAAAAGGATACCGACTGGGCACTTTTCTACGGCTCTTACGTCAAAACCTACATTGAGCGTGATGTGCGCGACCTGACGCAGGTCGGAGATGAAGGCAAATTTCTAAAATTCATGACAGTCCTGGCAGCCTGCACAGGCCAGCTCCTGAATCTCGCCTCAGTTGCCCGGGACGTGAACATAAGTCCGCCGACGGCAGAACGCTGGCTCTCAATACTGCAGACATCCCAAGTCGTTTATCTGCTTCAGCCCTATCACAACAACCTTATAAAACGCGCCGTAAAGACCCCAAAGATCTATTTCCTGGATACAGGACTTGCCGCGTACCTCACAAAATGGAATACGCCGGAAGTAATGCAGAACGGAGCAATGGCAGGGGCATTCTTCGAGACCCTTGTGATCGCGGAAGTCATAAAAAGCTATCTGAACAAGGGAAAAGAGCCCCCGATCTATTTTTACCGCGACAAGGACATGAACGAGATAGACCTTCTGATCCAACGTGACAGGACACTATATCCGATAGAGATCAAAAAGCACGCCGACCCCGACAAAAAAGACATATCCGCCTTCCGAGTCCTCGACAGGATCCCCGGCACAGATCGCGGACAGGGAGGTGTCGTATGCATGTATGACAACCTCATTACCCTAAAGGGCGAAGATAAAGTTATACCGGTGAAGTATTTATAGGGCCGGGCGGGATTCGATTGGAATTTGAGTGTGAAAAAAACCGGCCTTAATAAGGTTATAAACATCGTAGAGGTCTCTTGGTGCGGTACGGCTTAGGAGAGCGTTTATCTTTCCTGCAAAGATTTCACGAGCGGCAAGAGAATTCACACTGAAACCGGGAATAATAGCTCTCGCAATTATTGGTCGTATCTCAATATCGAAAATATGTGCGCGAAGAGAATAGTTTATTTCTATTTTGATGTTGTCAGTCGATCCGCTGGGTGTTCTGTAGGCAAAGACAAACGAGTCAAGACTATGCCGTGATTTACTTCTGGGAGTAAGAGTATAGTTTTCAGTTGACAGGTATTTCTTGATATCCTCGGTTATCAGTTCCCGTCTTTTCATCATTTCTTCTCTTGAATCATTTACCGCATAATCCAAGTCAATATCTACCGATAACCTCGGCAGGTCAAATATTGTGAGGTTGATCGCGGTTCCGCCTTTAAGGGCCAGAATTGTTCGTGTAATGATGTTCGAATTGATAAATTTCAAAATATCCGCCAGGCGGAGTACTTTTTCCAGTGTATTGGCAACAAAATTCAGTTCTGCGGCTCTTTCGTCCAAATCCTTCTTCGTGTAGTTAAACAATCTCATCTCCGCCTTCGTCAATGATTTTCAACAAATCGGCCGGAACACACAGTCCCCATTCACGGCTATAAGATACGGACTTGTCTTCTTTGAGTTCCGGATATAAATATCGTTTGCTTTGTCCTATGTTTTTTCGGCATTCTTCAAAAAACTCAGAGCTGAATTTTATTTCTTCCCGGTAATGAGAGAGGATATATCCGGTTTTTTGATAAAGGAACTGATTTTTGTACTCCGGAAGATAATCAAGCAGCTTAACTTCATCCACAAAAGTAACCATCAGTAGGCAGCGCAACAATTCCTCAAGTCCGCCGATCTTGGTAAAATCCTTTATGCTGTCCAAAATAGTTCGTTCCAGGTCTGTTATACATACACGGGTTGTTGGAGAGACAATTCCGGAATTGATGTTCTGATGCACGTAAACATACGCAGTACCGTTGAATTCAAAGTTGTTGAAACGGGCTGGAGAGGATACGTATAGCTGCGTAGAGACCTGATTCGCCATGCCATAATAAGTAAAGGCTGAATGGTGTGAAACGTATGAATGCTCATTGATGCAGGAAGCTATCTCAAACGATGTAGCGGCAGCTGCCATTGTTTCGGGGTTTATAGCAGCATAGAGGTTCTTTTTCACGGATACGATCAAACCCTTAGATTTATACCGAAGCAAAAAAGAATCGGCAGTTTTTTTATTCCCTGTCAGTTTAACAACGTCATTGTATGAAAAACACCCGAGCCGAAGCAGTTTCAGAAATAACTCCATTACGACACCCCGCCTTCGGTTTAATTATAACACATAACCCTTTATATGTGAGGTGTTATAAACAAAAATTAAACCAAATCTCACTTGTCGCATTTTTTGCGACAACTTGGATCTCGGGGTCTTATTTGCCCGGCTGTTCTGTTTTAATCTTGGGTTAGCCAGTGTTTTTCAATTGTATTTTTGCATTTCGTTGGACTTTTAGGCTGTAACAAAAACTGTTTAACAAGACTTAGAGGTAATGCCTGCGAAACCATTCATGCAAATCCTCTTCGTATCGGATATCAGGATTTTGCGGCACTTTGCTTTTCCAATACTCGTTGAACCGTTCCAACGTGCACACTTTGAAAGTTATCCTAGAAGCTGAAATCTCATTGTTCGGCTTCCAGTCCCAAATGAACCCGTCCGGGAGAACGTTCTTTTTGAGGAAGGGGGACAATTTCTACCCCGATCCCCAAATCCAACCCGTCGAACATTGAAATATAAACTTCGTAAAGAACCCGGTCGTTTATCATTTAGAAAACACCTTCCGCTCTTTCCTTGTAGACATTTGTGCCATAAAAATACGCTAGCAGATCTGTGACACAAGTTTTAAAATGCTATTATTTGCATCTCTTTTTCCCCTCGGCTCATGTCCTCACCTTGATTTATCATGATTTATAACAAAATACAACATGCAAAACTAAATTTTGCATGTTGTATTTTGCTATAATGTGTATCTCCAGTTCCTCCCTCTCAGAGCTTGGTCGCACTAAAAGAGTATTTGGTCTCGGTAGTGCTTTCAATGGCCTTATTGTAATTCTGGGGATTTTTGGCTTACAACAAACAACGGGGGTAATTTTTTTGCTGACCCTCAAGGGCAAAAAATAAGGCAGCACTTAGAGATTGTTTATTTTCCGCAGATTTTCTTCTTCTTTGCCGGACAAGGTAAAACAGAGCATTGCATCTTGAAACCCTTGTTTATATGACGCGCAGGCTAAAGTAAACTTGACACTGTTTTTGGCATCATTAAAATCATCCAAAAATATCCAGCCGCTTTCACCGGCAAAATCCCTCAGCTGCCTGTACGTTTTTCTCTCTTCCCTGAGTTTTTCAATGTACTCGGAATAGTAACTGTTTGATCTGTTTTCACTAAGATCACGTTCTGCAGAATAGACCCGTTTGTACACCAATTCTGGCAAAGTGGCCATCAATATATCCAGCAGTAAATTTGACATCATGTCACCTCAGTCAACCCGATTGTTTTCCCCAATACCCAAAATCACTACAGCAACATTGATCCTGCAACCCTGTCCGCTTCGTTAAGCTCCTTTGCCTGGGCTACTCCGTTTTGCTCCGAACTGTTATAATTTTCATGAATCGTGTCTTCTGTCTGCGCCAACAGGTAGCGATGTAATTTATTGAAAAGATTTTCGAGTTTTACAAGAACGTCATACTGGGGCCTTTGTTTGCCGGTTTCGATGTCGTGTATTGCGTTATTAACGCCGACTTTCTTGCCGACTTGTTCCTGTGTCCAGCCTCTGTTTATACGTTCTTGTCGTAAAAATGAATTTTTCACAACACTCGCCTTTCTTCCTACTTAGTCAAGCATTGCTTGACTAAGAATTATTTTAGTCAGTTATTACTTGACTGTCAAGAGGGTTAATAATGTTTAATCGTAATGTTTTTTCAAAACGTCTGAAAACACTGAGAAGTGAAAGAAAAGTGACCATGGTGGACGTTGCTGATGCACTCAACATTAGCAAGCAGTCTATACATCAGTGGGAGACCATGCGAACAATTCCAAACGCAGATAAGTTAACAGACCTTGCGGACTTCTTCGATGTCTCGTTGGATTATCTTGTAGGACGGTCTGACAATCCAGCGCTACATTAATTTCATTTTTGCTGTACTTGTATAGCTAAAAAATGGGAATTTAAATACTTGCAATCAGATTAGATGAAAATTTTTCAACTTGCCTGAAAGCAATGTCCCGGAAAACAGGCCGAACCAAGAACGGTATGTACGGTGGTGTGAAAGGGGCTGCTCAAATAATGGGCAGCCCCTACCCGATTCCTAAGTTTGCAATATTTTCAGCTGTCCGAAAAACAATTATATGTGCATATGGGAAAAGGTCCCTGCTTATGGGCAAAAAAAAATAAAATTAAGTCAGGTACTTGACATTAAATTAGTCAGGTACTATACTGATCTCAAGGTCAGGTACCTGACTTAAAATGACAATGTAAATGATAACAGGAGGATATAACAATGAATGAGATTAAGGATACTATCAACGGACAGCTGCAACAGCTCCAAATGCTCATGCACCGCACAATGTTCAATCATTTTGGAAAAATGCACAACCCCCACAGAGGGCAGGGCCGGGTGCTGGCAATTCTTAAATTGAAGCCCGTAATCAGCCAAAAAGAATTAACCTATTTACTCAACATGAGCAAACAATCAGTTGCAGAGCTGATTACAAAACTGGAAAAAAGTGGCTATATAACACGCGAACCATCGGAGGACGACAAGCGTGTAATGACAATCCGCCTGACCGAAGAAGGCGCGAAAGCCGCCGAAAATACGGACGATAGCGAGCCGGACGCTTTGAAAGTCCTTGACTGCCTGAATGATGATGAACTGTCTGCTTTCAGTGAATACCTGGGGCGCATTATTAGTCAGTACGAAGAGCAATTCCCCGACGAGGATTTTGAGGAGCGTCGTAATTATATGGAAAAGTTCATGCTGGCTCATGGACACGGTTGTGAACACTGGCAAAATGCCGGTCATGGCTTTGGCGGGTTTGCTCATAGCCACAGGCATGATTTCAAAGGACATGGATATAATCCGACTGGAATGGCATATTCACCGCTTAAGAAAGGAGAGAATGAAAATGACGAGGTCGAAAAGTAAAAATCCACCCGTGTACGGCAATGATAATCTATCGGTGTCAGCCGATATAAAGGCTATTTTGCCGGACATAATGGTTGATTATCTTTGGAAGCTTGCATTGTGCGGAGATTGGCGGAATTATGAAAAGCAATCATTTGTACTTGAAGCTGGAAAACTAAGCGGACGAGGGATACAAAACATATATCATGTTTGCGATGACGGCAACTCAATGGATAAACGTCGGGTATACGGCGTGGAACCTGTAAATTGTAAATTGCAGGTAGTTAGTTCTCAAGGTAACTATCAAATGAAGTTATATATGGGACAATGAAAAGCCGCGAATCAGCAGAAACCTATCTGAAAACCATTTTTCTATTACAGCAGAAACTTGGCTGTGTTCGTTCTATCGATGTTGCAAAGGAGCTTGGTGTATCAAAACCGAGTGTCAGCGTTGCAGTAAAGAAACTTTGCAATGAGGGGTTACTTATTATGAATTGTGACCGTAATCTCATTTTTACAGAGGACGGACTGAAATATGCTGCTTCCATATTTGAACGCTATGTGGTAATCGAAAACTTTCTAACGGATATTCTCGATGTCGGGGAAGACAACGCGCACAAAGACGCTTGCCGTTTAGAACATTTAGTAAGCCAGGAAACATTCAGTAAAATCAAAGAAATCTATGGCGAAACAACAAGGTCAGGCAGTTAGCGCTTTTATAAAAACCACAGCAACAAGGAGGAACAAAAAACTGAAGATTACTCCTCCCCAAAACGTACTCTCTGTCGAGAAAAACCCGCAGTACAGCTTTTCATGAAGGATAAATCCAACTAATATAGTCTATGATTACATTAGTTGGATTTTTTTGTACCGCTGACTGTACAACGTCAGCTTAAACTTTTGTTGGTGTCACTTAAAATTATTACAGGTCCCACATGTTCAGTATGTCCGGCGCGAATCACCAATAAACTGCATGACACAAAACAGCGTGCACTGTTCTTTGTCGTTATTCCGTCATTATCCGTATAATTTCCCTGTCTGTCCCATACATTCCTACTCTGGCAAGCCTGCCGATATTTTTAATTGTATTTTCGACTCCCTTAAGGATAACTCCGTCACCACCGTAAAACTGCTGGCCATTCCTGTACATTTCATATCCCATGATGCCAGCCTCCACTGAGGTAGAAATTTTTGCCGCACATGAAGACTTAGCACCATCGCAGATGATTCCGGATGTTATTGCAAGAGCGTTAACCACTGTATGAATAATCGTTTCATAGTCACCACCGCATAGGTAGGCAATACCTGCCCCTGCTCCCGCACCGGCACTGACCGCACCACAGTAAGCCGACAGGCGCCCTATTCCGGTCTTCTGGTGCAGCGTTACCAGATTTGATATCAGCAGTGCACGGTATAGCTTTTCTTTGTCAGCTTTTAGTTCTTTTGCATATTCGATCACTGGCAGAGAGGCTGTCATGCCCTGGTTGCCACTGCCCGAATTAATCACCACCGCCAGTTCACAGCCGTTCATGCGTGCATCTGATCCGGCCGCTGCAACCGCCCTGGCTCTAGTTTTAATATCGTTTCCGTAAGCTTTCAGCAACACCTTTCCGATGTTGGCCCCATAATTTTTTGTCATTCCCTCTTCAGATATAGCCGTATTAAGGGCAATCTGTCTGTCCAAAACATGGCATATGTCTTCGGTAAAAGCTGTCTCAGCAAAGTCGTAAATGCCCTCCATAGAGAGCAGCGTGTAGTCGGGGCAATCTGTGTCATTGATATCCGATATGTCTTTCTGTTCCAGAATAACACCATCTTTTTCAACATACACTATATTTGTGTGTTCATTGACTGTTCTGACAATTGCAGATGATTTATCTTTATATGCCGATATCCTGATGTCAAGAGCATAATCAGAATCAGCAGGCAGCGTTGTGATTTCTGTTTCCGTCAAATATTCACCAAGTTTTGTCTTGGAATCATCCGATATTTTCGAGATAACTTCCAGTCCCTTTGTTTCATCTCCTGCCAATGCTCCAATTGCCGCTGCTGCAGCTATTCCGCGTCTGCCGCCTGTATTTGGAATAACAACACTCTTAACATTTTTTATGATATTGCCGCTGGCTTCCACTTTTATTTTGTCGGGAAGCATCCCCAAAACCGCCCTTGCCTTTGCGGAGCAGTAGGCAATGGCTATCGGCTCTGTGCAGCCCATCGCGGGAACAAGCTCCCGTTCAAGTATTTTTATGTAATTATTATATGTAAAACTGTTGCGATCCATGTTTATACTCCTTTGATCTAATTTTTCCCCTTCCACCGCAGAGGATGCTTCTTTTATTTATTGTTTTGAGAATCGTCCGATATGACTCTGATAATGCAGTAATCATCTCCATCCAAAACATTTTTATCATGGAAGCAAAGGTAACCCTTTCCATATGCCTTGAATTTTGCCTGATCCACCCCGCAGTACAGTCTGCCAAGACGTTTTGCATCATCACCAAGTTTTTTCCAGCTATCAGCAAGCGGACAGAATGTTATTTTGCTGATTTTTTCGCATGGTTTATCAGATGGTTTCTCAATTTTGGCGGACTCCCATCCTGCAGAAGGCAGATCTTTGCCAAATTTAAAGTTCTCTAATGTTGTTTCAAGTCCCTGAATTTCAAGTTGCTGAGCTGCACTTTCGGCAGCAAGTTTGCCATACATATCGATGGCCTTAAGCGTTAATATTTTAGCTTTATCTGAAGAAAGCTCATCCTCAAGCGTTTTCGCAAAGGCGTAATAGAGAAAAGCCAGCCGTTCTGCCATAATCAAAACATTTTCTGTTGCCTGTTTTTGAGAAACTGTTTCCTCAATCATCTTTAACCCTCCATAATCACGGTATAAAAATCAAAATCCTAAGTTTTAGAGTAATATTGTCGCAATACTATTGGTCATATCAATTATTTGCAATCTTATCAAATAAAATGCATAGGCTACGTACGGCATTTCGGAAATCCGCGATGTAGAAACATTCGTTTGGAGAATGGGAGCCATTTTCAGGTCTGCCCCAGCCTAAAATCAGCATTGACGGAATCTCCAATGTATTTTTAATTTCACTTATAATGTGTATCGTACCCCCGGAGCGGATAAAAACGGGGGTCCTTCCAAAGCCCTCTTTGATTGCTTCTGCCGCGAACTGGACATTTGGGTCTTCTGTTTTTGTAACAACAGGCAAAGCGCCGAAGAAATATTTAATATCAGCCTTCACTCCAACCGGGATATTTTCGTTGATAAATTTCTCAAAACATCTGAAAACTTTTTCCGGGCTTTGGTTGGGAACTAAGCGCGAACTGACCTTTGCAAAGGCCTTTGCCGGAATCACTGTTTTGGAACCTTCCCCGGTAAAACCGCTCCACATCCCGTTTATGTCCAGCGTGGGGCGTAAACTTTTTCTTTCCATTGCAGAATAGCCATATTCACCATGGAAACCTGTCATTCCGATATTTTCTGCTACGGCAGTTTCATCATACTGCTGCGGTGTCATGATTTTCCGTTCACGTTCATCCAAAGACAGCACATCATCATAAAAACCAGGAACAGAGATACGTCCGTTGTCATTTTTCATCTTTGCAAGCAGCTTTGCCATAACTTCTGCCGCATTCAGTGCAATCCCGCCGAACAGTCCGGAATGAAGGTCTTTATACATAGTCTGTAAAATAATTTCGAAGGATACAATGCCGCGAAAACCACATGTTATTGCAGGAATATCCTTTGAAAACATTGAACTGTCCGAAACAAGGAATATATCACAGTCCAATTCCTCTTTGTTTTCTTTCAGAAAAAGAAACAGGTTCTTGCTGCCAATTTCTTCTTCACCTTCGACGAGAAAGATTATATTCAAAGGTATCTTTCCCTTTACACGGATGTAGCTTTCCAGTGCCTTGACGTAGGTATACAACTGTCCTTTATCGTCGTTTGCCCCTCTTGCAAAAATTGCGCCGTCCCTCATGTCAGGTTCAAACGGAGGAGTATTCCATTCTTCAAGCGGCACCTCCGGCTGAACATCGTAATGCCCGTAAATCATCAGCGTAGGAGCAGTTTTACTGTATTCATGCTTCGCAAGAATTATAGGCCACCCCTTGGTATGTCTGATACTGCCACTGAACCCCAGGGTGCAGAGCTTTTTCAATAGCCAGTCTGCAGAACTCTGCATTGCCTCTCCGTTTTCTGAATAGGCGCTTACGCTTGGAATACGCAAAAAATCACACAATTCCCGGAGGTAACGATCCAGAGATTCGTCTATATCCTTAAAAAACTTATTTGAATCCGTCATGGTCAACAGTGGTACCTCCTGTCACAGAACCCTTAGCGGCATAAGAAACAAAGAGAAAACATACAAATATTTTTTATTCTTTTAATTCAGCTGAAGAGCCGCGGTTTGAACATCAAAAGAATGATCAGCACGGCTCTGCAGCAAAATTATCTTTTGTTTTAATTCTTAAAGGACTACTTAGAATATTTACTCTCAGATCCTGTGTTCTGTTATTTGTCTATCTCTTTAGCAGCCCAGCCATAGTGTCCAATGAGACGATCCAGTGTCCAGTATTCCTGCGAATTGTAGCAAAATGCGAAGGGCTTGAATCTTTCAATCATAACTTTGTTTTTTTCGTTCAGCACCTCTTCGTCAACGTTCGTTGCAACGATCTCGGCCAGGAAAATGTCATGTGATCCGAGAGCAACAATATGTTTTACGACGCACTCAATATTTACCGGGCATTCCTTTATCATCGGCACCTTAACTTTGGTTGCTTCGATCGGCGTAAGACCTGTAGCCTCCCACTTGTTGACCTTGCTGGCACTGATAATGCCGCAGAGGTCCGTCTCTTTTGCAAGGTTTTCTCCGGGGATGTTAATTACAAATTCTCCCGTCTCCTTCAGCATGTGGTAAGAATAGCGCGTATCACGTACTGAGATGTAGGCCATCGGAGGAACTGCATTTATGATCCCGCCGTAAGATATTGTTATGATGTTCGAGTTACCTTCCTTGTCTGCACATGTAGCCATGAATGCCGGGATTGGAGAAATTGCTGAAATAGCACCAATGTCTTTTTTTGCCATAAAAAACGACCTCCTTAAATTTTGCCCATCTACTTGCAGGGCTCGTCATTTACAACCCAGCGGCGTGTCTTAGCCTGCCATGTTGCTATTCCTCCCATAAGCCCCCAGCAAGTCTCAGGGATGCTCTGGAATGTTATATAAGTGCGGTATGGTGATACACCTAATATCTTTGTAATGACGGGCGTAAGGGCTGCGGTAACATCGTTATTCGTTTTGTGGTCTATACCGACCATACTGCGCACATCAACTAACGCCATCGGGTCAGAGGTGTTTCCCATTGTACCGTCTACTTTCTGAAGTGTGACCATTACAGCTTCTTCGTTCTTGTGGGCCTGTTCGACCATAACCTTTGTGGCCTCACGCAGGATCGTTTCCATATCATTTTTGGTATATGCTACGTTTGTCTTAATTTGTACACATGGCATTTTAAAATTCCTCCTTAGATGCTTGTTAATTTATTGATTTTCCGCTTCGGCCCTTTTGGGCGAAGTCAGAAGGCTAACCACTATGAGAGTGAGTATTGAAAGTGGAACGGCGATGAGTGAACCATCCAGATTGTTGAAACTGCTTTTGAGCCATAACTCCCAGATAAGAGCAGAACTTCCGCCAAAGACGATAGAGCAGATGCCGCCGGCCGGGGTGACGCGTTTCCATGTGAAAGCTGCGACAAGTGCAGGTGTAATAGACGCCGCATAAACGGTATAGGCATACATAATGATCCCTAGGATATCCGCGAACTTGGCAATCAGCATATAGGCCAGCAGACCACAGGCTACAACCATAATCCTTACCACCTTAAGTTTATGTACCTCATCATTATTTTTGGTAATATAAGGCGTGACTATGTCGTGTGCTACGCTGGTGGCCGCAGAGAGCATGAATGAGTCTCCGGTGGTGATCATGAAAGACACAGCAGCAGCAAGGATCAGACCGCCAACTGCGAAAGGCAGGTGGTGCATCGCAATCATCAGCAGAGCAGTGTCAGGTTTTATATCTTTGAGATAGGGGATAGAAAAGGCTTCAATCAGCACTGTCATTGTACCGAGAATTACTGCTCCCACTATGAAGAGTGCGCAGGATTTCGTAGCCTCTTTTCTGTTTTTTGCGGCATTGAATCTGATAAAGAGATTCTGGTCGCCCATCGCTAGAAAAGCTGTTGCAACAAGTACTCCCCAGTTGGTAAATGAATTATTGTTTGCACCGGACCATGTAAAATATTCGTGAGGTATCTGTGCCAACAGCCCGGTCAGACCACCGCTTTGGAAGAGCAGGCATGGAATTGCGATAAGGAAAGAGACGAACACAAACACAGCGCTGATTGCATCAGTGTAAGCAACGGAGGCCAAACCGCCGGTTACTGTCAGCAATATGATAATTGCGGCAGAAATAATTGTTCCTGTTTCGACAGGCAGTCCTGTAACGATATTGATAACATAACCGGCGCCCTTGAACTGATAAGATGTAATGCCGACATAGGACAAAACTATAAAAATTGTCGCCAGGATACTGGCGCATGTACCGTATTTTTCCTTGAACAAAGCAGGGATGGTTGTGTTTTCCGCTGCCCTTATCTTTCCCGCGATAAGGAAAACAACGAGCAGCCCTATAGGAGTGGAGTACTGGTAGATAAGGCCAGCGAGGATGCCACGGGTATAGACAATGTTTGCACACCCTGTTATACTCCCGCCGCCGAACCATGTAGCAATAAGTGTACCGATAAGTATCCATAGAGGTAGGTTTCTTCCTGCTGTAACAAAACCTTCGCTAGTTTTGACCAACTTTTTACTTATGTAGAGTCCGTATGAGACGACAATGACAAGGTAAGCCATTATAAACCAAAGATAACTTAGACGCATTTTCCAACTCTTCCTTCCTTGGTTAAATTATCTTGAATAGTAAATCTATAACTTGTAACAATTTCACGATCAACAACTTCCATGACAAATGAGAGCGGACAAATCAACAATAGTTTTTTTCTAATGCTAATGCATTTATTGTCTGATACATTTCATATACCCGCATTATTGATTTCTTATCATGGAGTTTACTAACACACTCGTTTCGGCTCCTTTCTTAATTATTAATTTATTTGAATAACCCAATGGTGCATCTATTATCATTACAGCCTTGATTCTCGGTTTTATCAGATTAAAATAATAAAAATATATTAATATTTAGCAAAAGCTATTAACATTAAATTTCATTAACGAAAAACATATTGTATTTTTGATAATAATCAAGCACAAAACAACAGTATATTCATGTTTTTTTGAACCCACGAATAGTTATAATGTAAAATTAACGAGGATGATAATTTGTTTCTTCTATTTACTGATGGAAATCATTAATATATGCTTTTGATGCCGACAAGGACTGTCAAATCTTTTCAAGTGTGTTAGCTGTTTGCATAATAAGTCGTTTTATGAGACCAGTAATCAGTACGCACTTGATATCTGCTCATATAGACTACCCTATCATTTTCGGTATAGTAGACTCGTTTTCCGCTAAGAAGCGGAAAACCTAAAGTGATTTGCATCTCTTCCGCCATTTTTTTGTCTGCTGTTGAAGCTCGGATTTCTTCTTCTGCCCTGTGCAGTGTTATTTGAAAATCCCTTTCAAGGACTTCGCTGATTATAAAGAAATCACCGGCACGCTTGAATGTTTCAATATTAAGTGAATCCCTGACATAGTTGTGCATTGAGAATATAGGGATATCTTTGAAATAGCGCAGCCGATGGATGTGGATGACATCCTGATCTTCATCCAACATAAGAATCTGCCGAACTTCATCGTCTGGCCTTTCCATCCGAATCCAGATAGTTTTGCTGCTCAGATGATCGAAATCCCTTTCCATATCTTTGGAGAAACCACTTGATAGGAGCCAGTGGCTCTCTTTCTTTCTGTCGCAAACAAATGTTCCACGTCCCTGACAGCGAAGCAAAAAGGCCTCCTGCTCCAGCATTGCGAGTGCCTGCCTGACGGGGGCCCTGCTCGCAGAGTACAATTTTTCAAGTTCTGCTTCAGCAGGCAACTGGTCGCCCGGTTTAAGTTCTTCCTGCAGGATCTGTCTTTTGATCTCTGTGTAAATATTGTAATAAAGAGAATTGGTTTGCGGTTGTATTAAAATCTCCTCCCTTCATTTTTATTGAATCAAAGTTTAGTGTTTATAATCTTTATACTCATTATGATGATTGTATACTGATATAATCTTTTGTCAAGAGGTCTGCTTTTATCTTATAAAATTTCCAGGCTTAGGAGAGGGAGTATGTGTTAACTTGGAGAGGTGAGGTGCACAATGACTGGGAGGGAGATTCGCAAAGACAAAGACGCGGCATTGCATTTCGGAGTGTGGCAGGGGGCTATAACAGGAGGACGTAAACAAACAGGGAAGAACACCGTTAAAACTAGACCTGTACGGTCTGAGCGTCAGAAAGTAAATATAGCCTCTGCGCGTGGCAACGCCTCCAAATAATTTTTTAGAACAGTTTCAACCTTAAGTTTTTTGCATAATCCATGAGGGTCGAGTAATCCGACGACTGTAATTTCACAAATCATTTTAATGCGTCATTCAGGATCTGAACATCTATGCGAGTTCTGCTTCTGATCAAATCACAGATCGTTCTTTCGAGGATATAGGTTCTGATCGGATTGCCATGGGCGCTTTTTACAGTTTCCGCTCCCTGTTTATGAAGTTCTTTCTTGACATAGTAGATTTTGACCCTGTCTGCCGCATCCAGCCACTTTATAGCCACTTGAAACAGAGGCTGAATATTCAAATGTATTCACCAGTCAATGTAGAGGCCGGAACGGCAATAATTATCTTTATGCGCGTCTGCCTTATTGAGGTATTATGGTCGCACATCATCAGACATTTACATTCGTTTACTCAGAAATTGCTTTATCTTGCCGTCTCTGCGTTTAAGATCCGCAGGAGAGGATATCAATTTCTCCTCAAAGGTTGGGGCTTCCTTCTTGTAGAAAACCCCCATGGGGATACGTGAATCGGAATTATAGTCCCATTCCCGAATTGCATTAAACGCAGCTTGAAAATCGCCGGGATCATGGTTTTCTAATTCATAAACCCGCTTGGCATAGTATTCATAAAGATTGTTAAAGGTCACACATACCTGAAGCACATCGACCAATGCGAATCCTTTATGCATGATCGCCTCTCTAAATAAACGCGTTAAAAGATTCATACCTTGAGAGCTTCCGCGTGCCAGATAAGTCGCCTGGCTTGCCAGCATAAGTTCCAGAGGGTTTAAGGGGGATTCCATACTGCCATTCGGGGTTGAACCTCCCTTGAATCCCAACTCCGATGTGGGACTGTATTGAAAAGCAGTCAGGCTGTAAAGGCGGTTATTGTGGATAATGACCGTAATATCAATATTTCTTTTGGCGGCAAAAATTAAGTGCTCAAGCCCTTCTCCATAAGCATCGCCGTCACCGGCGAAGCAAATGACCTTCAATCCGGAGTTGGCCATTTTAATTCCCTCGGCAATGGGTATGCTTCTGCCGTGAATAGAATAGAAACTATTGACATTCACATAATCCACAATCTTGCCATGGCAAC
Organism: Synergistaceae bacterium; assembly: GCA_963682045.1. Classification (GTDB taxonomy): domain Bacteria; phylum Synergistota; class Synergistia; order Synergistales; family Synergistaceae; genus Caenicola. The sequence goes on along the minus strand of OY821326.1, from coordinate 1,765,507 downwards.
CTATCCCAGAGAGGAGAACAAATTTCTCCGGCGGGCAGCCTTCTTCACTCAATTCATTCAGGACTTTTTTGATCCCATTCAAGATCGCGAAATTGCCACACCCAGGACACCATGTGTTTGGGGTTGATGTATCCAGATTGCTCTGACTCATGCTATCTTCTCCTTCACCATTTTTTCCAGTTCGTCCAAAGTGAACGGCCGTCCGTCATACTTCAAGATCGTGTCGTCTACGTCTATCCCATGAGCCTTGATCAGCCGCACTAATTGTCCGGTCGCATTATTTTCCACTGCAATCAGCTTTTTTATTCCTCTAATCGCCTCTCTGAAGGCATGTTCCGGAAAGGGAGAAAGCACAATGGGCTGAATGACTTTTAGTCCCAGTTTTTGCGCGATCTCCACGCAGATGCCCTTGGCAGAACCCCAGCAGAGCAGTGCCGTCGTCTGCTCCTCATTTCCGTAAGTTTTTACGGTAGGAAAACGCTTCAGTTCTTCGGCTAAATGTTTTCCCTTGCGCAGCCGTTTGTCCTGCATTTTTTTCGTGACGGCGGCATCTTCGGTTGTTATGCCGGATTCATCATGCTCATAACCACTCACTTTGATAACGGCATTCTTATCGGGGACAAAGGCCAATGGTGAGACCCCTGTTTTGTTATCCTCATACCGCCGGTAACCGGTCGTCCCGTCCCAGAGGTACGGATCGTTTTCTTTTATCTCTCCGGTATCATTCACATCAAAATTACTAATACCTTCATTGAGATTCTTATCCGTAAGGATGATAGACGGGATCTGGTATTTCCAGGCCAGATTCAATGCAGAGGCGGACCAGTAATAAGCTTCCTCCAGATCGCCGGGCGCCACAACAAAACGCACAAACTCTCCCTGCCCCGCATATAGGGCAAAATGCAAATCACTCTGACAGGAATACGTCGGCAGGCCGGTGCTGGGGCCAGGTCTCTGTCCCAAAACAATAACTGTCGGCACCTCGCTCATGGCAGAGAGACTCAGACTTTCCGTCATCAGGCAAAAACCGCCCCCGGACGTGCCAACCGCTGTCTTTCGACCTGCATAGGCAAAGCCAAGAGCCATTAAGATTACGCTGAGTTCATTTTCAGGATGGACCACTTTTAGGGAGAATTCGTTTGCCTGCTCGGCAAGAAAATGTAAAAGCGCCGTAGTAGGGGTCATAGGATAACTCACATAAACCTCTAATCCACCTTTAATGAGACCCAGCCCCATAGCCTGACTCCCGGAGATCAGCGGCAATATATCCTGGACAGGAGGACTAATGCTCTCCATAAGCTCTGACGCGTCATAACCTTTTTTAGCTATCTTTATGTTTTTATCTATACTTTTCGTGAAATTATCCCTGAGAACCTTTTCCAGCAGCTCAATTTTTATTCCGGCTGCCTTTGCGAACGCACCAATCAAACAAGTGTTGCGCATGATCTCAGGAGCATTCTCTTCCTTGACGAGTTTTACGGCTGGTATCGCCAGCGTTCGGATTTGCTTAGGAAGAGCGGCCTCTTTGAGGATTTCAGAATCACAGATAACTTTGCCGTTATCGTCCAAGCGCGTTTTATGCATATCAAGAGTCTCTTTGTTCAGACCTAAAAGAAAATCTATTCTGTCTCGATGGGCAGTTATCTTTGTTTGTGCAGCCCTTATTATGGAAAAGGTATGCCCTCCTCGGATCAGAGATGGATAATCGTGGTAGATGTAGACACGATAGCCGCTTTGATTGAGGAGATCTCCCAATACCAGCGCAGATTTATCAACGCCGGAACCGGCACTGCCGCCTATTAAAATAGAAAAATCCTGCATTTTTCCTCTCCCTCCTCTCCCTGTTGTTTAGCCTTCTTTAACAAAATCGCTTTTCGTGACACCGCAGACCGGACATCTCCAAGTGTCCGGCAGATCCTCAAATGCGGTTCCCTGATTGATCCCCTGCGTATCGTCTCCCACTGCGGGATCATAAATATAATCACAGACTGTGCATCTATATTTTGTCATTTCCTAACCTCCCTTTTGTTTAGTCTATTTTCAGAAAACTATTTGACAATTTAGAATATTCTTTCAAAACCGTATCACATCATTAATTGCTTATCAAGGGTAGGTTGCCCATACTATTTCAATCCACGCTCCCATGTAGGGAGCGACACGATAAATCTTGACAACGCCGTTGCCTACTGCAAATTTCAATCCACGCTCCCATGTAGGGAGCGACGCGGCACAAAACGGGAAAATTATCCCGGTAGTCAATTTCAATCCACGCTCCCATGTAGGGAGCGACATGTTGGCAATTACTCAGAGCCGGAGACAGTGTGATTTCAATCCACGCTCCCATGTAGGGAGCGACGTATTTACAGTAATACAACACTAAGACATATTAAAATTTCAATCCACGCTCCCATGTAGGGAGCGACCTCGTATTGACTCATCATAATAGCGTTTTCTTCAATTTCAATCCACGCTCCCATGTAGGGAGCGACAATATCCGATATCCTGACCGGTACTGCCTCTATCATTTCAATCCACGCTCCCATGTAGGGAGCGACAAATACCGAAGTGCAATTAACTCATTGCATGATAATTTCAATCCACGCTCCCATGTAGGGAGCGACATGACAAAGTTCAACAAAGGAGGGTTTCTTGTATATTTCAATCCACGCTCCCATGTAGGGAGCGACAGATCTCAGCATCTCATACGCTGGAGATCATAGCGATTTCAATCCACGCTCCCATGTAGGGAACGACTCCCGCTGTTGCCGGACTCCGTGCGCCTCCGTTGGATTTCAATCCACGCTCCCATGTAGGGAGCGACCGCCAGCGGGAACATCAGCTGCGTCAGCCCATAAATTTCAATCCACGCTCCCATGTAGGGAGCGACATGGGGTGAGCTACGCATGATAGGTAGGAGATTGGGATTTCAATCCACGCTCCCATGTAGGGAGCGACGGCGTTTGCGTTAAGAGCTAATTCGCCTGTGCCCTATTTCAATCCACGCTCCCATGTAGGGAGCGACGAGGGGCGCATCAGCGTAAGGGATTGTGACGACGAATTTCAATCCACGCTCCCATGTAGGGAGCGACTAACCTTGTCTTCACCTGGCTCAAAGACCAGGGAATTTCAATCCACGCTCCCATGTAGGGAGCGACAGCTCTGTATCCTCTACCTCAAACACGCCTACCATTTCAATCCACGCTCCCATGTAGGGAGCGACGCGAGCGAACGCCTGCTGTTGGCAGCTATTGTCGGATTTCAATCCACGCTCCCATGTAGGGAGCGACCAGCTGCCGCCTCTTTTTCCGTTGCAAAATCAAGAATTTCAATCCACGCTCCCATGTAGGGAGCGACGGATCTTGTCTTGCAGGAAAATCCATACCTGACAATTTCAATCCACGCTCCCATGTAGGGAGCGACCCAATGACGCCATGGTATTTAAGGGCACGCTTGATTTCAATCCACGCTCCCATGTAGGGAGCGACGCAAAGGATAAACGCTGATTTTGCCGACATGACAATTTCAATCCACGCTCCCATGTAGGGAGCGACTCAAGAGCTTTGCCAAATCACCGACCAGTATTTCAATTTCAATCCACGCTCCCATGTAGGGAGCGACTTGACCGCGCGTTGTTCCTTGCTCAGAGCGCACCGATTTCAATCCACGCTCCCATGTAGGGAGCGACGAAAGACTCAACAAGCAAGGGGCCGGATTACCGATTTCAATCCACGCTCCCATGTAGGGAGCGACCGCATTAAAAATATAACTATCGCTAAGGAGCTAGATTTCAATCCACGCTCCCATGTAGGGAGCGACCCATCCGGCAACTGTTGTAAAAAATGCAACAGCTATTTCAATCCACGCTCCCATGTAGGGAGCGACGAAAGACTCAACAAGCAAGGGGCCGGATTACCAATTTCAATCCACGCTCCCATGTAGGGAGCGACTATTGTAGTCTATCCCCTGGCTGTTCCTTTTTTCGATTTCAATCCACGCTCCCATGTAGGGAGCGACTATATTCCAATCGATCGGTACCGGATCAGTCAGGATTTCAATCCACGCTCCCATGTAGGGAGCGACGGAGGATATGAGACAGTAGGGGATATGCCGTTCGATTTCAATCCACGCTCCCATGTAGGGAGCGACATGATATATCGGTACCGGTGTACGGAGAGGAGCAATTTCAATCCACGCTCCCATGTAGGGAGCGACCCCACGGGTCGCTTATGTCGGCCAGCTCACGGCTATTTCAATCCACGCTCCCATGTAGGGAGCGACGCAAGGAGGTTTATCAAGAGAGCAGAGGCAACGCTTATTTCAATCCACGCTCCCATGTAGGGAGCGACATGATATAGTAGATAAAAGGGAGATGGGATGTAATATTTCAATCCACGCTCCCATGTAGGGAGCGACAGCCTCTGGAGATCACTTAAATCAATTTCACACCTATTTCAATCCACGCTCCCATGTAGGGAGCGACGCGGAAGAAATAATATAATATCTCTCCTACTTTTAATTTCAATCCACGCTCCCATGTAGGGAGCGACTCACACGGCCAACAGGAGCTGTTGTTACGTACGATTTCAATCCACGCTCCCATGTAGGGAGCGACTCCGGCAGTACATAAGACCGCAGCTGCAGAACCGATTTCAATCCACGCTCCCATGTAGGGAGCGACATGAGCTGGGCATTTAAGGCCGGATCACCTCTCAATTTCAATCCACGCTCCCATGTAGGGAGCGACGTATATGCGCAATGATTTGGAGGGTCCGTATTCGATTTCAATCCACGCTCCCATGTAGGGAGCGACTGTATTACCGGCGACACAGCACTTATTGAGCGTATTTCAATCCACGCTCCCATGTAGGGAGCGACAAGCTCAGTGCCAAGGTCGGAGAATCTTTTCTTCAATTTCAATCCACGCTCCCATGTAGGGAGCGACGCACAAAACAGTGGGAAAAAGGAATGTTGTGAGACATTTCAATCCACGCTCCCATGTAGGGAGCGACCAGGGGTGTTATCTGCATCATATACCCCGGCAGATTTCAATCCACGCTCCCATGTAGGGAGCGACTGCGCAGGTGGGCAGAATGGGTAAGTATATGATTATTTCAATCCACGCTCCCATGTAGGGAGCGACCAATGACGACATTATGGGTAATGGAACGGACATATTTCAATCCACGCTCCCATGTAGGGAGCGACTTCCATGCCTTCATATTTATTTCGGACTTCCAGCGATTTCAATCCACGCTCCCATGTAGGGAGCGACCCTAATAAGCCATAAGGCAGAAGGGAGTTACAGATTTCAATCCACGCTCCCATGTAGGGAGCGACGAAAAAATAGGCAGAAGTCCGCGCGCGGTCAACCAATTTCAATCCACGCTCCCATGTAGGGAGCGACGTATCTTTTTTTATTAATGGAATAGAGCTTTCCGATTTCAATCCACGCTCCCATGTAGGGAGCGACTAAAGAGGCATTGAAGGATCTGGTGATGAAGTTATATTTCAATCCACGCTCCCATGTAGGGAGCGACAAATGGAGAAGGAATTGCTTGAAAACATACGCTGTATTTCAATCCACGCTCCCATGTAGGAAGCGACCTGAGGACGCAGTCGGACTCAGTATTTCATTTCAGGATTTCAATCCACGCTCCCATGTAGGGAGCGACTCTGATGGTGGAGGTGCAAAATGATACTTTTATTATTTCAATCCACGCTCCCATGTAGGGAGCGACGCCAATACGTCTGATTGATCTTGCCCGGGCAACGTATTTCAATCCACGCTCCCATGTAGGGAGCGACTGAATTAAGGGCACAAATCCCTGCCGATCACATAATTTCAATCCACGCTCCCATGTAGGGAGCGACCGCCGCCGAACATCCCGAAGAAATAAGCGATTCCGATTTCAATCCACGCTCCCATGTAGGGAGCGACTCTATACCACATGTTAATATTTGAGCTTCTTTAGATTTCAATCCACGCTCCCATGTAGGGAGCGACCAGTACCCCATCGGAATACAGCTTGAAGCTTTAACGATTTCAATCCACGCTCCCATGTAGGGAGCGACTGACCAACTCACTAAACAATATAAACTTCTTTGATATTTCAATCCACGCTCCCATGTAGGGAGCGACGTCAGCCCAGAGTCAAAGGACGGTAAATATTACAAATTTCAATCCACGCTCCCATGTAGGGAGCGACTACAACGGGCAGAGCTGGACAAAGATCATGTCGATTTCAATCCACGCTCCCATGTAGGGAGCGACTAACGGTGATCAAATCAAATTAAAGCCGCTAAACAATTTCAATCCACGCTCCCATGTAGGGAGCGACACGGCAAGGTATTAGATGGATCTGGGACATGCCAATTTCAATCCACGCTCCCATGTAGGGAGCGACATGTCCGAAAATCAGTATCACGAACACTTAAAAGAATTTCAATCCACGCTCCCATGTAGGGAGCGACGACGATGCAACGTTACGGACTGACCTCGTTTGGTATTTCAATCCACGCTCCCATGTAGGGAGCGACGCTTGTGGTTTGTTTAATGCATAATAAAAGTGTAACGAAACGCAATCAAAAAGTGTAACAGTAGGCATAGACAAAAGAGTCCATTGCGATCCTCCCTTCAAACACATATCCTCTGGTTATCTGACGACCTGAGGAGGAAAGAAAGGATGCTCACAATGGACGATATTAAGTATATCAGGAGAATGTACGAAAAAGAAGGATGCAGTATTCGTGAAATTATGAAGAGGACCAGCTATCACTACGAAACTGTCTCCAAATATCTGGACATGGAAGATTTCAACCTGCCTATCTACAGGACAGACAAAAAGCCTTCCAGGCTTGACCCACTTAAGCCAGTAATAGACCAATGGCTCGAGGATGACATGAAAGCTCCACGCAAACAGAGGCATACGGCAAAACGAGTATATGACCGTCTGGTTGCGGAATATCCCAAAGAAATTGGAGTAAGACTTAGAACAGTACAATATTATGTAAACGAAAAGAAGAAAGAGCTTTACTCAAACAGATCCGAAGGTTATCTTCCGCTTGAACATCCGGCAGGAGAAGCACAGGCTGATTTCTGCGAATTTGCATACTATGATGAATGCGACCGGCAGAGGACAGGACACAAACTTACACTGTCATTTCCGCAGAGCAACGCGGCGTACTGCCAGATATTCAAAGGGGAAAACCAAGAATGCCTGCTTCAGGGAATAAAGAACATAATAGAATATATGGACCAGGTTCCTTACAGGATCTTATTCGACAATCTTTCAGCAGCAATAGTATCATTGGGGAAAGGTCACGACCGAAAGCAGACAGAGGGATTCAAACGTTTTATGGAACATTACGGTATGGACTCTGCATTTTGTAATCCTTCATCCGGGAATGAAAAAGGAAATGTTGAGAACAAAGTAGGCTATGAAAGAAGGAACATGTTTGTTCCTGTACCTCATATAACAGACTTCGCGGAATTCAATAGGCAACTTTTCAGTGCTTCAGAAAAGGACATGTACAGGAAACACTACATTAAGGAAATACCCATAAAAGAACTTTTTGCCAGTGACAGAAAAGCTATGCTGCGCCTCAATCCCATTCCTTACAACGTTTTGAGATTTGAGACAGTGAAAACTGATAAATACGGCAAAGTCATGTTTGAAACAAACAGATACTCATCATCTCCGAGGCACGCATTGACCCAAGTGTACATTGAAGTAACAAGTGATTCCGTAGCAGTAATGGATAAAGAATATAAAAAGATAGCGTCTCACAACAGATTGTACGGACATGGACAGGAATCCATGGAATGGCTGCCTTATATAGACCTGATATCCAAACGTCCGGCTGCGCTGAAATATACAGCTTTCTACAGCCAGATGCCTGAGATATGGAAGAATTATCTTGAAGAACTGGACAACAAAGAAAAACGCAATGCATTGCTTCTGCTGCATTCGATACTTGAAAAAAGTGATATTGCGCACGCAGCGGACGCACTCAAGACTGCACTTACAAGTGGCAGGAAGGACACGCAAAGCGTAACCGCAGCATGCAGGACAGCACTTGCATATGACAATGCACCAAGCCCCATGAAAATACGTGACAACACATCAGGAACACTTATAACGCCACCAATGCTTCCCGACATGGGGAAATACGATGCGCTTATAAAAGCAGAGGTTGGGATATGAGTAACCCAGGTAAAGAAATAGCAACCTCATGCCGCTTGCTCAGGCTGGGAGCGAGCTTTGTAAAGAATGCTCTTACGTTTACAGGTGATTCGCATCAGGAATATATGTTAAAAGTACTGTCGGCCGAGGTTGAATACCGGGAACTAAAAAGAAGGGACCTGAACCTTAAAAAAGCCGGTTTCGGGAACGTTAAAACCTTTGAGAATTACCACTTTGAGGACATAGAGCTTCCTGCAGCAATAGACCGAGAACTGTTAATTAAGGCAGATTTTCTTAACCGTACAGAAAACCTCATTCTATACGGCAGAAACGGAACAGGTAAGTCTCATATGGCTACAGCAATAGGTGTTGAAGCATGTATGCAGGGAAAGAAAGTAGGGTTTTATAAAACCGCCACTCTTGTAAATGAGATCGTTACGGCAAAGGCAGATGGCAAGCTGTTGCAGTACCTTAAGAAACTTGAAAAACTAGATCTTCTTATATGCGATGAGTGGGGATACATCCCGTTTGACGCAGAAGGCTCACAGCTTCTATTTCAGGTTATAGCTGACTGTTATGAAAAACGTAGCATTATCATTACAACGAACCTTGAATTTAGCCGGTGGAACGGGATATTCTATGATGACCAGCTCACGACATCATTGATTGACAGGCTTGTTCATCATAGCCATCTGATAATCTTTGACAGGGAAAGCTGGAGATTTAAACATTCTTTAATGCAGCAGAAATAACGTAACCCGGTTATTTGACCCGGTAGCCCAGGGGGAGGTGTTACACTTTTCTTTGCGTTTCGTTACACTTTGCTATTGCAAAAAACAGCCGATAATATTTCAATCCACGCTCCCATGTAGGGAGCGACCCAAGGCGGATCCTCCGGATTCTGCCGACAAAGAAATTTCAATCCACGCTCCCATGTAGGGAGCGACTCAGAGATGTCTATACCGTCACTCTTCACGATGATTTCAATCCACGCTCCCATGTAGGGAGCGACTCTTGATCGGCGACCTTGCGAAGATCCTCAAACAATTTCAATCCACGCTCCCATGTAGGGAGCGACCGAGAGTCCCGACCACATCCATTACAGTAGCCAATTTCAATCCACGCTCCCATGTAGGGAGCGACATTTTGAGAGGAGTGGTCAAATGGCTTTTGATAATTTCAATCCACGCTCCCATGTAGGGAGCGACAAGCCACCCGACAGAGAAGCCGCAGGCAATGTTTATTTCAATCCACGCTCCCATGTAGGGAGCGACCCGCTTTGCTGTTCCGTTGTGTGCGCATGCTCCTATTTCAATCCACGCTCCCATGTAGGGAGCGACTAGCCAGTCCGGCCAGATACGAAGTGTTTAATGCTATTTCAATCCACGCTCCCATGTAGGGAGCGACAAGATCATTAATTCAACATGTAATGAAGATGAATGATTTCAATCCACGCTCCCATGTAGGGAGCGACGTGCTGCAATTTTCGCTAAAAATGATTTCATTTGATTTCAATCCACGCTCCCATGTAGGGAGCGACCACCTTATTGCAAGACAAAGCAATAATACTAGCAATTTCAATCCACGCTCCCATGTAGGGAGCGACAAATGGTGGTGCTTCCGGCACGGAGACAGGAATATATTTCAATCCACGCTCCCATGTAGGGAGCGACATATGCGAAAACTTTTCCACACTTTGGACATGAGATTTCAATCCACGCTCCCATGTAGGGAGCGACGAAGTGTTATATCGTTGATTCAGCCGGCAAAGAATTTCAATCCACGCTCCCATGTAGGGAGCGACTAAAGATTCCATGGGCATGTAGGATAATATTTCCATTTCAATCCACGCTCCCATGTAGGGAGCGACGCTATGGCACGAGGAGCCAGCTGAGGAGCCATAAGATTTCAATCCACGCTCCCATGTAGGGAGCGACGTGTGGAAAAGTTTTCGCATATGGAGAGCTGGTTATTTCAATCCACGCTCCCATGTAGGGAGCGACGAAGAATGACACAAAAGAGGTCGGAATATATGCCTATTTCAATCCACGCTCCCATGTAGGGAGCGACGGTTTCTCTCGTAGAAGCTGCGGATACACAGGCTATTTCAATCCACGCTCCCATGTAGGGAGCGACGGTTTCTCTCGTAGAAGCTGCGGATACACAGGCTATTTCAATCCACGCTCCCATGTAGGGAGCGACTGTCCACCCTGAACGAATCAAAGTCCGTTAATGATTTCAATCCACGCTCCCATGTAGGGAGCGACACCAAAAATTCGTTTAATTCTTGATTTTTATGGCCATTTTTACATTACTATTCCTGAATCACCTATCACCTCTCCTATATTTTGCTTTTTACAAAGGATTTTTACTATATTTACGGTGCGAAAGCTCTAGCCTTTTATGTTCGCTATACTTTCGCACTAAATCATAAGGATATCCTCAACGTCAAAGGACTCCTTTGCACCTATATGCACAACCTTATTTTTATAATTATTCCCTAAATAATAAAAGCGCAAGCTATCTGTAGCATTATCAATAATTTGCTCAAGTTTATACTGCACCTCACGGCATTTAGCTGCATCTAATATACACTCAAACACTGAATTCTGAACACGTTGACCATAATTAACACATTGCTTTGCAACCTGTCGCAAACGTTTTCTTCCAGCCGGAGTTTGTGTATTTACATCATAGGTTATGAGGACTAGTATTTTATCGCCTACTTCCACATAAATGGCGGATATCCATCCAGGTCGCCGCGAATAAACCTGGCCAATAGCATTGCTTGCGCATAAGGAATTAGTCCCCATGATATTTTTTCTTGTAAAAATGGGTGTGTAATTATCTCCAGCTTCTTACTCTGCCAAGCTTTCAGGATTGTTTTTCTTGTATCATCATCCATAATAACCGCACCGTTTTCCTTTTGAGTAAAACCGTTTGTATTTACTTCTCTTTTATTAATTAGCGAAATGACAAACCGATCTGCGTAAACCGCACGTAACTCTTCCATCATATCAAGCGCAAGTGAAATCCTCCCCGGTCTATCCCGATGTAAAAATCCTACATAAGGATCAAGCCCAACAGTTTCCAATGCTGCTGCAGCATCGTGTGCCAAGAGTGTATATACAAATGACAACATTGCGTTAACGTTATCAAGAGGGGGTCGTTTATTTCTAGAATGAAAATAAAAGTGTTCCTTTTGTTGAAGAATTAAATCATCAAATACGCTAAAATATTGTGAGGCTGCTTCCCCCTCATAACCTCGGAGTTGTTCTAAATCCTCACTTTGTTCAACTAATTTTAGAGAATTTGCAAGGGATTTAGAAACTCCTTTTAACTTATCAACATCAAGCCTTACAGCGTAATCGCGAGTTGCACGTTCAACTACCCACCGGGCGTTATAAATCTTCCCAACAATAAAGTTTCTGGCAATTTTATTGCTTTCCACTGCGCTGTCCGAAAGCCTATATTGTGTCTTTCTTAAAGTAACATTACCCCTAACCTCACCAACGGTCCTGGCGAGGAAATTACCACTTTGCTTCACAAAACTTAATGCAATATTTCGTTTTGCACATGCACCCATTAAGGCTGGACTTGCGCCAGTATAACCAAAGGCAACAATGCCTTCAAGATTATGTAATGGCATTCTTAAAAGTTCTTCTTCATCTTTTAAAACCACAATATTTTCTCCATCAAGTGATAAATAAGTATTCGGAGAAGTGACATAGAGAGTATTTAGTAGTTTTCTCAATCCTCCATCTCCACCTCTAAAAGGTTTTTCTTGATGTAACCCATAACGGAGGGATTTTTGCATAACTTTGGCATACAAATCTCAGTAAGTGAGCAGGCTTTACATGCTTTAGACATCTTAACTTTAGGGGTATACCTCCGGTCATATAAATCATGCATTTCTTTAAATATAGTTTTTACACGCCCACGCAAATCATCGTCAAGTAGAATTTTAAGCCTGCGTTTTGTTTCTCCATAAAATAAAAATGCTTCGGGGATTTCACATAAAAGCATTTCCTCAAGACACAGAGCCTGTGCACAAAGTTGCAGCACATCGGATTCATCTTCCTTGGGTTTTCCCCGTTTATACTCCACAGGAACTGGCTTATATGTTCCATCTCTGCCAAATATTTTTACCCCATCTGAAGCCCTATGTAGTTCGACCACATCACAAACCCCGGTTATTCCCAGGGAACGCGAGAAAATCCCCATACCACGAGAAACAATCAGATCCCCGCGCTTTTCTTTTATGGTATTATCATGTGTTTTCTCATGAAGAATTTCACCCTCTATTGTACGGAGGTTTTCTTGCCATTGCTGTTCAATGTGTATTAATGCCCACTGCCGTTTACAAAATGCAAAGTGCTGTATCCCAGACAACAGTAAAAAATCATCCTCTTTATATTCCATTATGTATTTCTGGGATTAGTCCGTCTAATGTTTCATGAGAGATATTGTAATCCTCAATACTTTTAGGAATTTCAACACTTGGTACAATCCGCAAACTTCTATGTACCTTCGCTGAAGAATATTGGCCCATCTGCGCGTTGTGCTTCCACCAATACAACTTATAAACCTCCATGCTGCCGTCAGGACGAGCAGAGGAACAATCATTCTCAAAAAGTGTAATGAGTGCCTTCTTAATAAGGTCACTATCCTCTTCACTAAAACCAGTCTTTGTCGCTAGTTGTGTATTAATGCTTCCATAAACCACATATACGCCAAACTCGACCCTATGTTTCATACCCATTGTGTCAGAACTTTTTTCATCAGGGTCCTTCTGCGTTTCACCATTAACACTTTTCGTGATTTGCATACTTGATATTTCAATCGGCGAAATACTTACTGCTGAATGAATTGAAACCGGACCTCTTATGCCTATTGAAACAGGTTTATCTTTTTCTGATTCCGCTGTTTCTGCAGCCTTTCTTGATTCTTTCGCTTTAAAAGCAAGAACTTGTCCGAAGCTTCTAACATCAATCCACTTCTCACAAGCAAATTTGGCATATTTTTCTTTGTCAGTAATCAATCTTTTAAGCTCTGTACAACCATCAGCTCTTTCCCTTAGGCTTCTGAAGCCATCTTTTCTCCTTTCATCCATTTGCACAAATATTTCTTGTCCCATATCCTGCAAGCGATTGCGAATTTTTCTTTTAATGCAAACGTCGGAAATTTCACCAAAACCATCGTAATTTTCTCTCGGGCGATTTCCATTTAATGGATCTCCATTTGGATTGGCGTTTTTAACGGAAATAATAACTGCAAAATCAACTTTGTTTACAAAATTACTCATGTCCATTCTCCCCTTCGTTCGTTTTTTCTAATTTCTTTTTTGCATTTTCTTCGATTCTTTTGTTTTTTTCATCAACAAAAATTTGCCTTTGGCAATAATATCCCAGAATATAACTATCATCTAATTTCTTCGGGCTTGTAAACTCCTCGTACGGTAACATAGAATTAACCTTTGTCATTAGTTCCGTTAGGGTTGTACCCTTTGAGCCTAATCGTGCCATATATGGTTTAAGTTTATCTGTTATAATCCCCCATGTTTTATAAGGGTGAATTTTAAATTGATGCATTAATCTTTCTGCGTTTGTATCTCTTTTTTCACCTGTGATATATAACGAATATTCTTCAATTTGCTGTGCAATCGCTAACAATCTGCCAAAAATATAGCTTCTATCCTTCTGATTTTCATCAAGTACCATCTCCCATACCTCCTTAAATTTATCATATTTATATTTTCTTACCAACGAGCACGCTATGGTTAAGGCCTTCTGCCATTCCCACTTTTCCGTTGAGATCGGATTTGAAGCACGATTTATTGCTGAATTAACAAGGTCATAAGGAATCCTGGCACCATCAATAACGCATGGTAATAGTCTTTCGATTGTTGCTTTTAATAAAGATTCATTTAATTCAAGGTATTTTTTATTTGTTTTATTACTTAGCCTTGCATTTCCAAACGCAACAATAGCTATATCTTTAGGAGAAGGAGCTCCAATAAAAGTAATGTACTTGGACTTTGGCTTCCCTTTTTCATCAAGCCCGTCAGGTACTCTTTTATATGTGTGTTGCCAACTACAAGTCCTATGCCAATTCTTAATTCTATTCAGAAAATCCAAGCCATTAAATTCACGGTAATAAGTTATGGATAATCGTCCTGTTGTCGCCGCATCGAGTCCCATTATTACAATTTCAGCCTTTGTATCTAAGTCGCAACCGTAACCTGCAATCGCCCTACTCAGCCTCTCTGCAAATTCCTTTTCGGTTGAAACTGCAGGTATTTCCTCTTTTCCAAATATACTATCCTGCGTATCTTCTAGAATCTCAGGAATATCCTGTCCCTTGGTGCCCCATACGATTACTACCTGATCACCATTTTTATACCCTTGTTTATCGATCAACCAACGTAAAGCATTATGTGCCTTTTGCGAAGTTTCATACCCAACACTCACAACTTGAGATTTGTCTGCAAACCGTCCTCGATAAGTATATCCACTATCATCATTTGCCGAAATCAACTTCGCCTTATCTGCTGTGTTCCTAACTTTTGCAGGATGTTTTTGTGAACAAGAAATTTCTCGCCCTTTGACATAACACAAATCTACATCCTCTTGAAGACTTAAATAGTAATTGATATAGCTTTCATAAACCTCAGGATCAAGCCAAACAGCCGATTCACCTTCATTGGGAATTTCCACTCTAAATCTTATAAAAGCATCACTTTGGTCCCCTACGCCCAGCTTCACACCTTGGGCAAGGCTACCGTTATCATCACATACTAATATCTTCTGCCCTATTAAATCCGAAATAAGCACTTTCTTTTTTAAGTAACTTAAAATTGCACCAACTTTTCTATTGCGGTAAGGTGAATTGCACCAACCCTCAAGTTGCCCTATGTACTTATCGTAAAATTCTTCGCCCTTTTTCTTCTCTACATAATTGGTATAATCCCCTGCAACGTATTGTAATTTATCACAAAGGGGGTGCGGTGTTATGCCATTGCTCCTTGTTGCGGAATCTTCAGTTACAGGAATAATTGTAACCGTCTCATCTTTCCCGAGCACTCTTGCCCTTAGGAAATCCCCAGTTCCATTAAGAACAATCTCTATCTGTGCATTTTGAGTTGAATGGGCAATAGGAAGAAGCGGAGTTCTTTCATCTGTTCCTACAACGCCTACTTCACTCTTGCAGTTCTCATAAGTATCATAAAGTTTCTGAATCCAGCTCAATTTTGTCTCCCCCCTTTTCAAATTCCGCATATCCACAGAAATTATTTTCATCAAACACCTTAGGCTTCATTGATGAAAGCTCACGTTTTATATTGCATTCATCAGGTTTTAAAAATTTGATATAGCCATTGTTCATTACTGGAGTCCAAAGCCTAGCGGTTAGCTTGTCTTCTCCGGTCTCATCAGGATAATCAAAACCATGAAACATCAGTCCAAAGGAAAGTGAACCATAGTTATCATATGCACCCTCACCTTCTCCAAATTTACAGGGTTCAACATATCCCTGGCACTCCCTGGTTCCAAGGAAAATATCCCGTCTACCGCCACATTGGATCATTCTTTTAGCAATTATATAATGCTTATTCTCATTTCGATCCTGCGCTAAATTTGGACGATTATAATTCCACTCAAAATGCGCCCTGACTTGATACTCAACATTTGTTAAATAGGTGTAAATGGATAAGGTATTTCCTCCACTAAAATTTACGGGACGTATCCCCTGGGATTGGGTTTTAATCAGATTCATCACCCTGACCTCATCAATGAACCATATTAGTGTCGGCTTCCAATATACACTTTCAAGTATTCCTTTAAACGCTTGATATGTTGGTACTTGATACGAAAATTTCTCTCCACCAATCCGATTGATAGGATCACTAAAAAGTGCATATCTCCCGCTAACTTTGAATTCAACGATATTTTTCCGTTCCATTTACCTCCCCCTCCTCAACAAGCATAAAATTCCATTGGGGCATGATCAAATGTCACCCCCACGTCTTCTTTGTAAAATTCTTCCCTAAGAGCTAGTATTGCACCGCCTTTTAAGCCAATAAGTCCGCCCATTTCTTTGAGTTTTCTTTTATCTGTTTCAAATAAATTCACAGAAAACTGTTGTGCCCTCTTTAAATATTGTTTTAATTCGCTCAAACTACAATTACCATTTATTAGGGTTATAAGTGTCTTTCCATCTCCATATGGAACAATTACACCTGTTGTGTTTTGGTCTATCACCTGAAAGTTATTTCCTGCAGTTTTAAAGGCTTGTTTTAACATCAGTTCTGATTTATTGCCATTTCTTCCTTTGAAGGCATTCGCAGCCTCGTTATTTCCTGATAATAAGTCATACATTGATTTATCGCTATTTGGCTTTGATAAGGTATAGTTCATCTGGGTCCTTCTATTATGGAAATAGTACTGATAATATCTTTCCATCGCCTTTTGAGAAAGCAAATCATCATCAAATTCAGTTGGGGTTCCCTTAAATTCATCAAGAACTCTCCGCGTACACTCTTGTCCCTCTTTGATATCCACCAATTTACTAACATTCTCTCCCTCAACATTAACTATATAAACGTCGCTGCAAGCTCTTTCTCCATGTCGGTTGCATCTCCCTGCTGCCTGAGCAATATTATCAAGTCCAGCGATGGAACGCATGACACATCCAAAGGAGATATTAACACCCGCTTCGATTAATTGAGTACTAATACAAATTACTTTCTGATGGCCCAAGCTCTCCCTCATATTATTAAGAATTTGCATTCTATGGAAAGGACACATATTCGTACTTAAATGAAAAATTAAGGACTGTTTTTCTTGAGATAAATCAGTATTTGCTATTTTCAACTCATCAAATACTTTTTTAGCAGCATTCTTCGTATTCAAAATCACCAAAACGCTTTCTACCTGTTCCATCGTATCTAGAATTAAATCCTTAAGCGCCGCGGCACTGTAACCTCCAATAATCATTCTATCGACCAAATTCACACGTTTAAATTTTTCGAATTTTCCATACATATCTGAAATCATATTAGGATTTTCACTTAGCTTTAAAGGCTTTTCTGTTTCTGATAAAAGTGGTTGTGTTGCTGTGCAAAGTACAATAGTTGCATTGCAAATATTGGCGAGGAAATTAATTGCACTATTGAACATATTAATACATTTAATGGGAATTGCCTGAATTTCGTCAAATATTATAATTGAGTTTGCAAGGTTATGCATTCGCCGAACACCTTGTGTTCCTCCACTAAATAAAGTATCAAGGAACTGCACCATGGTCGTAAGAATAATAGGACTATCCCATCTCTCAGTTAAAAGCTTATACGCATCTTGCTCGTCATCATTGTCGTTCTCTTTGTCAACAACAAGATTTGAATGATGCTCTAAAATCATATCCTCGTGTCCTAAAATACCCTTTATTTCCTTAGCATTTTGATCAATTATGGTAGTAAAGGGGATAATGTAAAAGATTCTATCCTTATGAAATTTCTTTGCGTGCGCTAGGGCATATCGCAAACTGGAAAGTGTTTTTCCACCACCTGTTGGCACTGAGAGTTGATATATCCCAGGACTATTTCCACCAAAGTTCCTACAGGATATGGAAACTTCTTCTCTCAATAAATCTATTTCACTAAGTTTCGGATAGCCTTTTAGTTCAGTTTCCAGTACATCTGCAAGTTCATCCCATAAATCTGATTTATCAATATTCTGCTTCTGCTGCTTATCTGCCATAAATGTATAGGTATCGTATCTATCTGCATCAATAACACAACTAAAAAGGTACTTTTCTAACATTCCAGCTGCAAACTGTCCAAATTTAGCCGAGTCATCTATCCTGTTTATTTTAACCAAGGTAGCCCTTATCTCTTCCTGTGCTTTATTGAATAGATCGTTAATATCCGCCATCTTCAAATATTCCGTCTTAAAATTAGACAGCGCTTCATCATAAAATATCTCTTTATCCGTATTCATTTTATTAGTAAATATATCAATGCCACCAAGGTCTAAACAATCTATAAGTCCACCATGATGGGAACAAATAGCCAGTGAAATAAGCTGTGCTGTAAACCTTTGGTATGGGCCGGGTGTGATTTTATTATAAAAATTATCATAAATAAACTTTGCACCAGCTGTTGAGTGGTTGATTGCCCCCCTAAGGGATTTATCATTGGGGTGCTTCGAACAGTAGTGTATATAAGAATCAAATTTTTCTGTTTCCTTTCCCATATCATGGAGAATCCCAATTAATTTTCCTGTAGCACCAAGTGAAATTTTAGCACCATATTCCATAGACATTGTAGAAACATTATATAAGTGTTCCTTAACACCTTGCTCCTTTAAGGTTGTTGGATTAATGTGCGCGCAAAACATATACTCACCCCTTTATTAAGTTACCAAACTGATCTGGTCAAGTCTAAGCGGACAGTAAGAAGCTGGACTGATTAACTCTTTTAAAATCACAAGGCGAGAGATATCCATCCTAAAATCCCTACTGAAATTTATCTGGAGAAACACGGAGGGGTCAGACCTACACAATTGACAAAATGCCCAACGCCCCTAATTCCTCCGCCGACAGCAGGAGACCGGCAAAAGACTCCTATGGAATTCTCTGATAGACGTAATGACGCAGGCATGACTTCCTTATATTTTATAAGATTACGCGGGATATTTTCTTTACTTAATGTTCCCAGTCCAACATGATGTCCTTGGACTGACATTACGGCACCAAAAGCCCACGGATAATTGTGATAGACGTAAGAGGCACCAGCACTCCAATGGTCAATACCCTTTTCTAAGCCTCTTAACCTGCGCACAAAAAGATTTCCATACTTTCCCAAATCATGCAGTATACCTGCCAAATAGGTTTCTTCTGCAGCATCGAATAATTCAGCATTTTTTGCACGTTCAGCCACGAGTTGTAAATGATCTTTGAGCAAGTCATATTTCCCATTGACTTTTGAATGGGCATAAAAATCGACCATATTGTTATATCTCCATGCTCTATTATTTTTGAGAGAGGGTGCGGCCATCTTATTATCAGAAACATTATCATTGCTTTCCAAATCTCTATGCGTAATGATTTTTCGCTTGCGTCAATGAATGTCTGTATTTTTTTAAAAAATGGAACTTAGTGGCTAATAATAAGCATAAGAGTTGAAGTTGGAAACAGAAAGAAAATATTTATCTTCCCATACAATTTTACCCCTAAAAAACTTTTTTTGGTTCACTTTTTTTAAAATAATGTGGGCGATTTTTTAATATGAATTAATATTTATCAATTTTCTTGTTTTATGGGGGAAAGTAATGAGGGCAGATCCACACCGCAGCATTGCCATACAATCATCCCCACGAGCGTGGGGATGATTTACCTGGCCTTTTTGTCCATCATCTGATTCTTAGTATGTCAATCGAAATGATTTCTTTGAGATAGACATTTCTCCCGTTCTTTCTTTTCTTTCGTTATTTTCACATTTTCCGGCTTCTTCTGTGATTTCGGGATATCCGGCGGATATGGGGTAATGCAGTAATCCCGCATTGCCTCGGTCCTGGCCTCATGGTCGCTCATCCCGGGCACTATCTTCTGCAAATTGGTCATCTCTTTTTTCGTTCTTTCCGCCTGCTTCATTGCATACTTTTTTGCTTCCTCAGGGTCGGCGGGGGCATGCCGCCTGGCAAGCGATGGGCAAGCATTGGCAGTTGGCAAGCGGTTGTAAAATGCAGGCGGAGAGTACGTCCGAGAGGAATTGTCGCGTCAGCGCGACGGGGAATTTGCAGCCCCTGGGCTGCGGAGAATTCGCGACCTGAAGACCCGGTCGCTGGAGAATTTGCTCGCTTCGCATCGCGGAGAATTGCCTGACTTAGTCAGGCGGGAACTAATTTTTAAAAGATTTATGGGCCAATTCTCCGCCGGATGGGTCTTCCGGCAAATTCACCGCAACGCGCACATCGCAAAGCGTTGCAAATTCTCCGCGACCTTTAGTCGCAAATTCTCCACTGTTGACTATACGCACAAAAGTGCTATATTTGTGTCTCAAATGTAGCATAAAAAGTTAAAAATTATAAAAAGAGGGTGTTAATATGCCTGAGTCAACAATGCTCCGTTATAGGATCGACGAGGATTTAAAAGAAGAAGCTGAAGCCATATTCAAAAACATGGGGCTAAGCCCGCAGTCGGCGATCAAGCTTTTTTACAGGCAGACTGTCATCAGAAAAAAGCTCCCATTTCATCCTGTCGCTGAGGACCCCTTTTACAGCGAAGAGAATCAGAGGGTCTTGCTTGAATCTGTTAAGCAGCTGATAGAAGGAAAAGGCACGCCTCATGAGCTTATAGAGGCGTGATATGGACAAAATTTGGTCTTGATGATCATTAATTAACAGAGCCGCCCCATTGAGGGCGGCTCTGTTGTAAGCGTTCGGCTGGCGGAGTCAGACAAATTCCCCGGTCATAATTATTTCCGGTTTTGCCATTAGATATCTAAGATATTGATCGACAACAAAGGCAGGCGGATATGCTCCTCGCCTGCTTTTGTCTTTGCTCTGTCGTTTAAATCTGCTTTATCTGTCCTGGATGCCCAGCGAAGCTTTGATGCCTGCCTGAAGGATCTGTGAGAAATTCAGTTTTTGTTTTTCTGCCAGTGAGTTCAGCCATACCGGTATTGTTACATTTTTCTTGACGCTGCCTGACCGCTTTTCTTCTCTGTAAATGGGAAGCCAGACGTCTATCATAAAAACTGCCTGACCGGGCTCCGTTTTGATGTCGGATCCTTTTGACGGAACAGGAATTGCGTCTCCGAGAGATTCGCACGCGGTGATGAAAACCCCGAGAACATCTTTCGCCATATAAAGGGCTTCTTCCTGAGATTCTGCGCATGAGATACATCCCGGAAGGTCCGGAAAAGTGATCGTTATACCGTCTTCCGCATATTCAAAAATTGCCGGGTAAATAGCAAGGTCTTTTTTGTTCATGTAAAAAACTCCTTTCTTAGCGGATCTCGTCTATTTCAGTCTGGCGTCTTATTGCTGCCAATGTTCCCTTAGGAATGTCTTTGCCTTTGTTGTTGGGGACTACTGTTCTTCCTCCGGTTTCCGGATGGATAAAAACTATGTGGCTTCCGTTCCCCAGATCGGTTTCTATCCAACCGGCCTTCTTTAATATTTTGACGACTTCCTTTTTATTAATAATGTCCCCCTCCGCACTGTCGGGATAAGCATATTTTATACTCCTTCCAGGAGCATGTCAACCATAAATAATGAGTACGTATAAAATATAAGTATTAAACTGAGAGGTAAGAAAATAGCAGCTCTAAGGCTAAAAAATCCAAACTTATGGATCCCGGCATCTCAAAGCACATTCGAAATGGTTCAAGCACTGGGGTTAAGGGCAGGCGGAGACAAGATGCCGCCCTGGCAAGCGATGGGCAAGCATCGGCGAGCGGTTGTTATGATCAAAAAGTCAGTCAGAGACTTAATTCAGAGACGCTGGATCCCCGATACAAGCATTCGGGGACGACGATAATGGGCTAGGGTCTAAAGTTCTAACAACCATTTCACCATTGTTACCCCTTTTCTGGATTTTATCGGAATACTTTTTATGCTTACGATCGCCAGTCTGGGGCTGGGTGTTTTTTATCTTGCTTCCATGATTTTTCTGAACGAAACCGTTGACGAATCGTTCAAGGGGACAATTTCGGGAGCCTACTATCTGTTCTGGGGCATAGGCATGTTTTTGGGACCGCCTGCTTTGTCAGTGATTTCCAGTTATAGCGGGTATACTATCTCTCTTACTGTTTACGCTTTGCTGTTTATAATTGTCGCTGTTGCAATGGCCATCAAAATTAAGCCTGTTTTAAAGAAAGCAGGATAACACCTTATGATAAATGCAGGCGGAGACTGCCTCCGCCTGGCCAGGATATTCCTGACCACATGGGAAGCGAAGAGCTTGCCGCAAATCTCTTCAGTGCGACTCAGACGTGACAATATAGATAATAAAACTGATGCCAATAAAACGCATTTTGAAATTGACAAAAAAAATCGTAAGACTATTGTCGAATTTGGAAATGAAATGCCATAAAACTTGCCAACTCCGCAAAAAAACACAAAACAGCTGGAATCCCGCAAGAAAAAGGAATTTCCTGCCAAATAATTAATTTGACAATTCCGGGCTGTGGCGGGCCGTACCTGCTTCTTATTATCAGATGTCCTCAAAAACCTCATCAAGCCAGTCATAGATCCGCTGATTCCCCATTAAGTTCCCGCCGGCCTGACAGTGGAGCTCGCTGCCTTCACCGCTTTTGAACACGAGGTAGCTTTTCGGACAGGTGAGCGCGTCATAGAGCTTTCTTGGCTGTCCGCCGAAGAATTGTTCGGCATCGGAATCAACGACAAGCGTATGGCAGGAGATCAGATGGGCACATTCAGCCAGAGTGTACCTGGACTGCTTCAGGTGGAGCTCCGCCGGCGTTTTTGCCCCGAAGGTCCATAATCCGTTTGTCAGCCCCCAGAAAGTCGTAATGTCAGTTTCAGCAACTTGCCAGGATTTTGCGTTAACCTCGTCGGGGTTATCCTGCACATATCGGATCAGTTCATCACGCTTCATGTTCAGCCTCTCATAAGTGGTGGCCCAGTTGTCAAAGATCCCGGAATTGGCGATCAGGGCCGCGATCCTGTGTTCATAGGCCGCCGCCCTCGGCGCGAGATAGCCGCCCATGCTCATGCCATAAAGAGCTATCCTCTTCGGATCGACATCCTCTCTCTTAAGCAGATAATCGACGACCGGCGTAACTGCCTTTTCCCAATCATGCCTGAAGTGAAGCCCTTGTTTCCTTATCACGCTGCCCTGGCCCGGACCCTCGAACATAAGGCAGTTATACCCTCTGCGGGCAGCATCCTTACAATAGCCGAGATAGAGCTCTTGTATCGTACCGTCGAACCCCTGGTGCATTATGATGGTGGGAGCGCGCCCTCTCTTTGAAACAGCCGGACAAAAATAACCGGGAAGAACCGTGCCTTCATAAGGGATCCGGACTGCTTCAAGGAAAGGGTGCGTGAGCTTTCGTGCCTCTTCAAAGCAGTACTCCATTTTGTTCCACAGATAAAGGACAGCGGGATCGTCCGGACGATCATGGAGATAGAAATCGGCGGATCGATAGTATTCAGAGGCCCGAAGATAGGCCTCCCCGGCACTGACTTTGTGTCCCTTGGACAGGCATTCTTCAGCAGTCTTCTCAATGCGCTCCGCCAATGCCTTCCATTCATGATACCATGCGTCCAGAAGCTGTTGCCTGTCACATTCCTTTTGCTTGATACGGACTGCGGCTGCGAGCGATTCCCCTATATCAGCACCATGTTCAACAGTCTTGGCCATCACCCTGATCAGCTCGAACACGAGGCTTTCGTCTTTGAATATGAATCCCTTGTACCATTTCGGCACCTCTGTCCCGGCCCGGTCTCCCTGCGCCTTTGTCAGCGCGGCGATCTCCTCACCGTCATTTCTCATCGTCGTATCCCCCTTTTCTGTTACCGAAATATGACACTTCAGATCCGTTCTTTCACAGAACTGCTTGAAGCCTGACGTGATGCAGATCCGCCGTCCATCATGACTGAACATTTATAAAATTCAAAAATCAACAACGATATTAGGATGTATTTCAGACTTTAAAGTATCATCAGTTTTTTGCAAATGTCAAATCATGTTCACATTATTCATAGCGCGGCATCCTCATGCCGCCCTTCCCCGTTCCTAACCATCGCAGTAGGCAAGCGATTGGTAAAGGCAGGCGGAGAGTACCTCCGCCGGAGAATAACGGCTTTTCAAGCCGCGGAGAATCGGTAATCAAACAATAGAACTAGGAATTAAAATCCCCGTCGTCCAAGCATACGCGGACGACGGGGACTGTTATTTTTTAAGGTTTTACAATTGCTCAGCCATGCTCAGCCACATTAAACTATTGCTTCCCAACCGCTTCGCGGCGATGAAATCGCCACTTCGCGCGGTATCTTCATGCCGCACTTCCCGCCAGTGTTTTCCTGGCTATCTTGAGAAGCTCATCCGCAATCCATATCGTGGAGGCAACCAGAAAGATCATCATCCAGTCTCTCAGTGAAAGGCTTACAGTTTTGAAAAGCATATGTCCCAGAGGACTCTGGACTGCTGCTATCTGCATAATTATCGCGCTGCCTACTCCGAGGAGGACCCAATGGTTGGAGAAGGGACCCACGGAAAAGATCGACTTCGTGGAGGAACGGGCATTGAAAGCCTGGAACCACTGAAAAGCCGCCAGGGTCGTAAAGGCTATGGTCCGTGCGTAGCTGAGACCGCCGATTTTATTTGAATACCAGAAGAGGCCTATCGTGCCCACGGCCATGATGGGTGTCAGAATGACTATTCTCATAACAGCGACACGGTCGATGATGAACTCTTTTGGATCCCGCGGAGGCTGTTTAAGGATATCGGCATGTCCCGGTTCCATCCCCAAAGGTACTGTACAGGTCCCGTCTGTCACAAGATTGACCCACAGCACCATGACCGCCGTAAGCGGCAGGTCGAGTCCGATGACCAGTGCCGCCACCAGGGTCAGGATCTCTCCGAGGTTGGTTGCCAGGAGGAAGTAGACCACACGCTGCAGGTTGTTGTAGATAACCCGGCCCTCTTCCACAGCCTGCACTATCGTGGCGAAGTTGTCATCCATCAGGATCATGTCCGCAGCCTCTTTCGCCACCTCCGTTCCCGTTATACCCATGGCAACGCCGATGTCTGCCCCCTTCAGGGCCGGGGCATCGTTTACACCGTCGCCTGTCATTGCCACCACGTGTCCCTCTTCCTTGAGGGATTCCATGATCTTCAGTTTGTGAGCGGGTGTGACCCGGGCAAAGACGCCTCGTTCAAGCGCTGCCCGTGCAAGCTCATGTTTTTCCATACTATCTATTTCCCTGCCTGTCACGGCTTCCCCGCTGTCGGAAATGCCGACCGCCTTTGCTATGGCAAGGGCTGTTACGGCGTGATCACCTGTTATCATCACAGGTCGGATCCCCGCGCCCTTTGCTTTTTTCACGGCCTCAATGCTTTCTTCCCGGGGCGGGTCCATCATTCCCCACAATCCTGCCAGCGTCAGGTTTTTTTCGGCTTCAGACCGTTCCAGCTTTCCTTCGGTCATGGAAATCTCCCGATAGGCGCCGGCGAGTACGCGGAGAGCCTCTGATGCCATTTGCTCACTATGTTCGGTTATTTCACTGCGGCGTTTGTCATCCAGTTCTACCGTCTCTCCATTTATGAGAACATGGGAACAGAATTCCAGGATACGCTCAGGGGCGCCTTTAACGAGGGCCGTGTGCACGGTGCCGCTGTCAGTGCTATAGAGGGTAGCCATGTATTTGGTGCTGCTGGAGAAAGGTATTTCCGAGAGTCTTCCAGCCCTCTCCGGGAGTCTTTCCAGCCCCGCTTTTTTTGCTGCAACAACCAGTGCGCCGTCGCTTGGATTTCCTTCTACGGACCATTGTCCGTCTTTTTTCTTTAGAACGGCATTGTTGCAATAAAGTCCGATTTCCAGCAGCATGGTAAGATCATCATGGTTATTTTTCTCCCCGTTCGAGGGCCTGATCTCGCCTTCAGGGGCATAGCCCTCACCGCTTACCTTGTATGCAACGCCTCCGGCCCAGATACTCCGGACCGTCATTTGATTCTTTGTAATTGTCCCGGTTTTGTCCGTGCATATCACAGTGGTGGAACCAAGGGTCTCTACGGCGGCCATGCGCCGGATGATGGCGTTCTTGCCGGCCATACGCTGTACACCCAGTGCCAGTGTAACGCTGATAACGGCGGGAAGGCCTTCCGGGATAGCAGAAACAGCAAGAGCCACGGAGAACATCAGCATATCCATAATCTCATATCCGCGAAGCAGCCCCAGCCCGAAGACGCCCGCAGCAAATGCGATGCTGCCAATACCAAGGACTGTGCTGAGCTTGTTCATTTTCTTTTGCAGAGGGGTGTCTTCCCTGTCTGTGGTCCTTACCTCAGCCGCGATCCTGCCGATCTGGGTATTCATCCCCGTTGCTACTACGAGAGCCCGCCCACGGCCGCCGGTGACGCTGGTGGACATGTGAACGATATTCTTCTGGTCAGCCAAAGGGATATCCTGTTCAAGTCTTTCCGTGGACTTGCCGACCGGCAGGGACTCGCCCGTGAGTGCCGATTCATCGACCTCCAGCTCCTCGGACCATGTGACCCTTGCAGTTGCGGCTACACGGTTGCCTGTCTCAAGGATCAGGATGTCTCCGGGCACTACCTCAGAAGCGTCGATATCCTTAGTGCTTCCGTCCCTGATCACCCTTGCATGGGGAGATGTCATGCGACGAAGCGCGTCTATTGCCCCTTCCGCCCTCCACTCCTGGAAAAATCCAAGCAATGTGTTGAGGACTATGACACCGGCGATGACAGCCGCATCTATGGCATGGCCTACGAAGAGAGAGAGGGCAGCGGCACCGGCCAGCAGGTAGATCAGCGGGTTGTTGACCTGACTAAGCAGCATCATAAGAGGCCCCGCCCCCTCCTCGACCTCCAGCGAATTCGGGCCTGTTTCGGCAAGGCGTTCTTTTGCCTGGGCCGAAGTGAGCCCCTCCTCGGAAACGCCCTGCTGCTTAAGAGCTTCCACTGTATCTATAGAGTGCCAACGATCATCATAATTATCTTTGTTCATATTTACCGCCCCTGTCTAAAACCTGTAAGTAGCAATGATTGTTTAAATGATGTCATTGTAGGGTCAATCGGGCCTATCAACAACCGGCAGAATACCGGTAAGGACGGAGTGGCCCGGCAAGCAATAGGCAAGTATTGGTGAAAGCAGGCTGAGAGTGCGTCATAAAATGCCGCGCGAAGTGGCGATCTCATCGCCGGGAAGTAGTTGGGAAGCAATGGTTTTAAAAATATAGCTGAGCAATGGCTAAGCGGTCGCTAAGCAGTTGTAAGACATAATAATCCGGCCCTTCTTTGTCGTCCCCGGACTCATTCACCATCGTCATTCCAGTATGCGGTTGTCGGGAGAGCACCGTTTTCCGTCAGGAAAATTTTTTTAAATTAACCATAGTGCTCGAACCATTTCGAATGCGCTTTGAGATACCGGAATAGAGGCTTTTGTTTAGGCCCCATGAAGCCAGTCATAAACAAGATCTAGAGACACTGGATTCCCGATGGACCCATTCGGGAACGACGGAGAGTGAGCCCAGTTCTGGAAAAGAAAGTGATTTTGAACCTCCGCGGCCTTTGGTCGCAATTCTCCGCGATGCGAAGCGAGTAAATTCTCCAGCGATGAACTTCGCGAATTCTCCGCAGCCAGAGGCTGCAAATTCTCCGATCCTGGCCCTTACAACCGCTTAGCGATTGCTCAGCAACTGCTTAGCTATTGCTTAGCCATGTCCTGAAACCGACTGCTTGCCAATTGCTTGCCTATCGCTTGCCAGGGCGGCATCTTTATGCCGTACTTCCCGGCGGAGGTTACCCCGCCAGCCCCTCCGGCCGCTTCTTGCGGCATGCAAAGTGCCTCGGTTTTCGGTGTTATGGTAGAATTAATTTAAATAATTACTTTCCGGAAGGATGATTTATTTTATGCCTATGGATTTTGATTCTTTTAAGCTGTATCTTGAAAAATTCACATTTACTTCCATGCTGCCCGCTCTTGTTTATCTGCTGGCCGGACTTCTTATTACAAGGATGCTGCTTTCCCTGCTGAACAGAAGCATGAACAGGTCAAAAATGGATGTAACTCTTCACAGATTCCTATATGCAGCAGTGAAAATGGTTCTCTATTTTGTCGTTTTTATGGTGGTGGCAAGCGCCCTTGGGATCCAGGTAACTTCCATGGTCGCCATACTGAGCGTGGCGGGACTGGCCGTATCGCTTTCAATACAGAATCTGCTGTCAAACGTTCTTTCGGGGCTTACTCTTCTTTCGATCAAACCCTTCAAAGTCGGAGACTATGTGGATGTAGGAGGAATAAGTGGGTTTGTTAAGGAAATCAGTTTTGTCCATACCCAAATACTCTCTTTTGAAAATATTTTAATGTATATACCGAACAGCGAGGTATCAAAAAGCAAGATAATAAATTACAGCACGGAAGAAAAAAGAAGGTTCAACCTTAAATTTTCTGCCTCCTACGATTCTCCGCCAGAAAAGGTACGCAAAGCTTTGCTGGAATACATTTCTTCTCATCCGCAGATCGACAAGGACCCGCCACCTTTTGTCGCTGTGAGCGATTATAAGGAGAGTTCTATCGAGTATGTAGTTCGTGCATGGTCCGACAACAGCGTATTCTGGGATGTTTACTGGGACATATACAACGGGATGGATGATTTATTTAAGAAAAACGGCCTGATAATGACATACCCCCATCTCAACGTCCACATCGAAAATAAATCTTTAGAAGATCATAAAAATACCGCCCAGTAATACGGGCGGTATTTTTATGTCTAATTATCTCTTATCAGACAAGATATCAGTCAGAAATAGCCGGTGGTTCTATTTCCACATCTGCTGTGGTCTCTGTCTCTTCTTCAGGTGCAGGTTCAGGAGCCGGAGCCTGAGTCATTAAACCCGGGAGGGGCAGATAGACATCCGGCGCTTTTTCTGCAACTGCCGGGATGGATATCATCAACGAAGAGATCTTTCCGAAATTGAAGTCCCTTTCCTCTGTTTTGATGACTTTGTCTGAATCCTCATCAACAATCTCTACTTTGATCGTGTGTTTGGGGCCGGTGACCTTCACCAAGTCTCTCTCTTTGGCATAGAGCTCTATTGCTTTCCCGGCATCCCCGTTTATGGTTATCCTGACAAACTCCGCAGCCTCGTAACTTTGTCCGTTGATCTCGACTGTTTTGTTGTCCAGAAGGATCTCGTGTTCTTTACCGTAATAATAGAGGGAAAAACCAATAACGATCAGGAGAGATAAGAGGACCAGCCTTATCACCAGTCTCTTTTTATTGACAGATCCGTTGTTCATAGTCTATTCCTCCCCCCTGAGGCTTCTGCGGGCCTCAGCCTTGGCTCTCATCCTTCTCCATGCGTGGAGGACGAGTGCAAGGGCTATTATGCCGTAGGAGACGAAGACCCTGAAGTATTCACCAAGCTGTGCCTGTCCGATAAGCTCCTTGCCTGCCATGGGAGATACGACAAACATCAGGTGGAAAAGAACAACTCCAACAAATACGTTCGTAATAGTCGCTCTGCTTACAGAGGCTCCACCGATGAGGATCGCAGCTATGGCGAACATTCCTGCCTGTTCATGGCTGTTGTATGTATTCATCGTACCTATGTTCTGCAGAAATATTATCTGTCCGTAACATGCAAGGATCGTAGATATGAGTATCGCTATTATCCTTGTCCGTTCAACGGGGATACCTGCTTCCTCGGCAACTTTCATATCCTGTCCGAGGGCCCTCATGTCCTGCCCCAGCTTTGTCTTTCTGAACCATATTATCAGGATGCAGAAAAGGCCTATGAGTATGAATGTAGCAAGGGGGATGTCTATGCCTGAGATGCTTACAGGGATGAAGTTGTCGAGAACATGCCTTACTCCTGTAAGGTTTATCGCGTTCCTTATTCCGTATCCTCTTGAAAGGACCAACTGCGGGTTGCTGATCGGGATGAGACGTCCCATAGTATAGAGCACTATCAGCTGATAGACGCCGTTGATGAAGAATCCCAGGATGTATGATGTTACCATTTCTCTTCCTTTGGCCCTGTTGAGGACCGCTCCGCAGATATAGCCCAGGACTATTGCAATGGGAGTCCCGATCAGTCCGGCAAGCATCATACCGTAAACACCGGTCACTGCCCAGTCTGTTACGAAGATAAGTCCTATCTGCCCTGCCATCGCCCCCAGGACCATACCAAAGTTGAGTCCCATGCCTGCCAGTATCGGGATCAGAAGAGAAAGCACAAGGAATGAGTTTCTTGCCAGCCTTGTAAGCATCTCCTGTATGAGATAGTTGGCAGAAAAACCTGAGATCGGTATGGCTATCGCGGAAAGACCGATAAAGATTATGGGGACAGCATTATTGGCCAGGATATTTTTGATGTTGAATGAGCCTTTATTTTTATCCGCCATTATCTCTTCACCATCACTTTCCTGGTAAGGGCATAGAGGATCATTCCGTTGCTGACTATGATTCTGATAACTTCAGACATGTCAGTCTGCATTACACTGTTTATTACGGAGGGTGTCATTGTAAGTATCCCCTGGAAGAGGAATGTCCCTACGACCACGTTGACCATGGAGGCTTTGTTTACCGACGCGCCTCCGAGCAATATCGCAGCTACCGCAGGAAACGCCATGTAAAAGGGCCCCATGTAGAGCTGGACAAATCCGAAGCTCTGTTCGTATACAAGTATTCCGACGGCGCCCAGTACTGTTGAAAGTATTACGGAGATAGTACGCATCTTGTCTACGTTGATACCTGAAGCCCTTGCAAACTCAGGGTTTGAACCTACTGCTGTCACCGCAGTCCCTGTCTTTGTGCGGAAAAATCCCCA
The DNA here is from genome assembly GCA_963682045.1 of Synergistaceae bacterium. GTDB lineage: Bacteria > Synergistota > Synergistia > Synergistales > Synergistaceae > Caenicola. The sequence continues at coordinate 1,734,782 of OY821326.1, read as the reverse complement.
GACGAGGAATATCATGAGTGCAAAGAAAAGATACATCCCTATAGGGAGATAGAAGAATTCTCCTATCCTTATGTTGAGGTGTTTGCTGAGCGCGTTGAACCAGAAGCCTTCAACGCTTATCGTAGTTCTGAGTCCCGAACCGCCGTAACCCCAGATCATTGTCGGGCTGGTGTAAGGCAGGAGAAGCCAGGCCATGCACATCAAAGCAACAGATGAGAATCCCACGTATGTGGCAATCATCATCTCATCACCCTTGACCCTGTTTAGAAGCTGGCCGTACATCCACCCAAAAACTACTGCGAGCGGAACTGCTATCACCATTGCCAGCAGGAATCCTATACTTCCTTCTATCCCGATCTGGATAGATGTTACAGCTCCGAGGAGTCCGGCTATTATCCCAAGCGGGAGGCCGAAGTTGAGTCCGCACCCGGACTGGACCATTGGGACCATGGCAAGGACAAGTATCCCGTTCATTCCAACGCGAACAAGAGTATCAGAAAGCGAAGCGTCCAGACGAACTCCTACCATGGGAGCCGCGATAAAGAGTGAGAGGAGGAAGAGCCCGATTATTATTCGGGGCCACCCAGCATTTTCAATAAAAGCCTGAAGTTTTTCTTTCATCCTTATCACCTGCACCTCTCTGCCGATATTTCGTCAGGGCTTCTTTCGACAACATGCCCAAGCATGAGAAGTCCGAACTCTTCCGCCGGGGACTTCGCCGGCAATATGCCCGAAAGCCTGCCTTCGTTGATTATCGCGACCCTGTCGCATATCGACCTGAGTTCTTCCAGTTCAGAAGATGTCATTATTATTGTCGTCCCTGTCTCTTCGTTAACTCTGCGAAGAGTGTCGAGAACCAGTTTTTTTGCTCCTACATCTATTCCCCTCGTTGGTTCTGAGACAAAGAGTATCTCAGGTGCCACGGCAAAAGCTTTTGCAAGGCATACCTTTTGCTGGTTGCCTCCGGAAAGCTCAACAGCTCTCTGTTTGGGCCCTGTGCAGCGGATCTCGAGGGCTTTGATGTATTCTTCCGTACATTTTGTGACAGCTTTGTCATCGCGCCACTTGACCAGTCCGCCGAGCAAATGTGAGATATACTTTTCCTGCACCTGCATGGCTGTGAAGGTGATGTTCCAGTCTATTCCCTCTTCGAGGAGAAGCCCTACGCCGCGCCTGTCTTCTGAGACAAAGGCCATACCTTCCATCAGAGAGGAATTTGGGTCGTTGAGCTTTATCTCTTTACCCTTTACAAAGACCTTTCCCCCGGAAACATAAAGGCCCATTATTCCGTTGGAAATGCCCACCTTACCCTGTCCGGCAAGTCCCCCAAGACCGAATATCTCACCCTGGCGGACTTCTATGGAAACGTCCCTTACTGTCTCTCCCGGCATGTCTACCCAAAGGTTCTGGGTTCTCAGGATTACTTCTCCGAATTTTCTCTCTTTTTCTTCAGCCGCATCTGCTACTCCGGAGATCTGCCTTCCTACCATCCAGCTGGCTATCTGTCTTACGTTTGTCTCTCCTGTTTTTGCCTCCTGGATGACCCTGCCGTCCCTGAGGACTACAAGTTTGTCACACAGGTCAATGATCTCCTGGAGCCTGTGGGAAATGAATATTATTGCTATGCCCTGACAGGCCAGTTTTTTTAACGCTTCAATGAGCACCTTGGCCTCCGATTCGGCAAGTACAGCTGTAGGTTCGTCCAAAACCAGAAGTTTTGTCTTCTTTCTGTCGATCTCACGGGCTATCTCAGTAAACTGCTTATGGCCGACTGGCATTTCGCTTATCAGCGTATCGGGAGCCAAAGTGACCCCCAGCGTATCAATAGCCTTGACTGCCCTGTTGTTCATGTCGGTCCTGTCCAGGGTCTTGAATCTGTCTCCGAACACCTCGACCAGCGGGTTGTATTTCATGGACTCTCTGTTGAGAAGGATATTCTCCGTGGCAGTAAAGCCCGGGATCAGCGAGAATTCCTGGTGGACCATTCCTATACCCGCTTCAAGTGCGTCGAATGGGTCTTTGAATATTTTTTCTTCCCCGTCGATGATTATTCTGCCTTCATACCCGCCTGTTTCCTCAATGACAGACATACCGAAGAGGATATTCATCAGTGTGGACTTTCCTGCCCCGTTTTCACCTACAAGCCCAAGTATTTCGCCCGGCATCAGCGAAAAACTGACGTCAGCGAGAACTCTGTTTCCGAAGTACTCCTTGCCGATATTCTCCATTTTTAGGAGAGGCACTCCTTCGGACATCCGCTTCACCTCTTTTTCTTAATGCTAAATAAATATTCACTTATATATATAACAAAAAAATTATATTCCAACAACAATACGAAAGATAACCGACAATAAATACCTCGCATCATCAACACAATAACATTATACACTTAATAATTCCATATATTATCAAAGTATTCGGACCGATTAAACAAGCCGGATAGGCCTTTTGTCATAAAAGGCGATATCCGGCTTGTTTGTCTTTGCTATTCCATTATCCCTGATTTCCGTCCTACTTGATAGTGAGATATTTCTCCGGGACCTTTACCTCTGTAACTTTCATGTAACCTTTTCCAAAGACATAAGTATCCTGATAGACCAATGTGAATTTCTTATTCTTGACACCCTTTGCGACGTCAAAATATGGAGCTCCGTTCCACGCTGCTCCTGGAGTATATTTGTCGTAGCACTTCCAAAGGTCCTTGAGGTTGTAAAGCTTGGCTTTGCCCTCAACTATCCTTTTGCCGTATTCTGCAAGTGCGCATGTGGTGCTCCATCCGTATGAGTAAGCCCATGTTCCCATGCGGGCCTTTCCGCCTGCCTTTACTACAGATACTTCAACTTTTTTCATTATTGCCTTCCAGTTTCCTGCTTCCTTCGAAAGGTCTATGCCGAAGGCTCCCGGATACCCCATGAGCGGTGACGGAAGGTCGGGTTCAACAAATATTGCTCCATGTTTTGCAACCTGCTTGAGCAGCGGTTCTGTTTGGGCATCGTTTGTGCAGAAGAATGCCGTATTCTTGCCGTATTTCTGAACCCATGCGGGGACCTTTTCCAGTATGAACTGCTGTGCTCCGGCTACGCCTACGTCGCTTACAGGGTCAGGAGCAGTTTCGAATGCAAATTTAAGGCCAAGGTCTTTGCAGGCCTGTTCCATTATTGCGCGCCGTCTTGAAAGGAGTTCATAGCTCATGTGACGTGGAAATGAGATATGTACGAATGTTTTTGCTCCCAGTTTTTTAGCTGTGTTTATTATCAGATATCCGCGCATTATGTTGTCTACGCCTATTGCAAAGTCTGCGGTGCTTGAAATCACCGCCGGGTCTTCCTGCGGTTCACCTGCAAAGCAGAGAACGTCAGGACGTCTTTCCTTGACCCTGCGGAATGCTTCTGTTGTTCCAGGGATCGCGTCATCGACTACTATGACCTTGACCTTCGGGTCGTCTGAAAGCCCAACTATCTGGGAGATGGTTGTCTCCATTTCAGACATAAAATTATCAGGCATTGTGACGTGGCGGATCATTCCGCCTGACGCTGCATCACCATACTCTTTGATGAGCCTTTCAGCTCCCCGGTACGTGTCCTCTGCCTGAGAGACCGTCAGCGTTGCCACTCCTATGTGGAAGGGAGCTGCAGCAAAGGCAGAACCGCAAAACACAAGGGCCAGGACAAGCGCAACTGTAAAACACACCGCATGTTTCTTCATTGAGTATTCCTCCTGTGATATTTTAGTTTGGGAGTTTTCTTAAAGGAAAGCCCCGGTCAAACTGTTGTAGGTTTCCGAAAAAAGCGTAACACCGGAAAGATACAGCACTATAGTAATAGTATGCCCGCCGACTGTATTAGTCAATATCGTTATCCACACCAAATGACCGTCATCGCAGCCCGGTTTCTGAAAGCTGCGGCACTTTTATGAACAAACCTGATGTATATCTTTTTTTGCAAATATTAAGAAAATAAAAAAACGGGGAATCATGCTGTTATGGATAATAAGACCGCCTGGTAGTATGATAATGGTGGACTTTGATAAAAAATATGTCAGGTTCTCTGTTTTTCCGTTAACTTAAGCGAGAAACCTGTCATACAGATTTCGGAGGGATAATTTTGATCAGAAAAAACAGATTAAAAAAATTGGCAGATGAATTGAAATCATGGGACTTCGACGGCATATACCTTGGTCCTTCGACAGATCTGGAGTATATAAGCGGCCTTGATACACACCCGGACGAAAGGGTCCGGGGGCTGATGGTCTCTAAAGATGCCGCTTGCTTTGCGATGACTCCGCTACTTTACAAAGAAGAGATCCGAAATGCTTTCGGAGATGTTCCCTTCTACGCAGAATGGAACGACCATGAAGGATTTACAGACGCGTTCAGGCTGGGCTGCGAGAAGCTGGGACTTATCGGGAAAAAGATTGCATTCAACGACGGAGTGCGGGCAGTTGATATGCTGGCGATAAGAGATTCGATGGATATCCGGCTTTGCAACGGTTTAAAAGTGCTGGACCCGCTTCGCTCACGCAAGGATAAAGAAGAACTTGATCTTATGAGAGAAGCATCCGGAATGGTCGATCAGGTCGTTTACAGGCTCATCGACTTCATAAGACCCGGAATGACAGAGAGAGAGATCATTAAGAAGATACCTGAGTTTTTTGAAGAGGCCGGATGTTATGAGATGTCTTTCAGCCCGATAGTAGCAAGCGGACCAAACGGCTCAATGCCGCACTACTCCGGAGATAAAAGGGTAATCGAAAAAAATGACGTCATCATCCTTGACCTCGGAGGAAGGCACAACGGCTATTGCTCAGACACTACGAGGACCCTTTTCGTTGGAACTCCGAATGATGAACAGAGAAAAGTATACGAGACAGTCAGAAAAGCTCAGGCGGCCGGTGAAGCGGCTGTCAGCCCCGGAGCGACAGGACAGGATGTAGACAGAGCGGCAAGAAAGGTCATAGTCGATGCAGGATATGGAGACTTTTTCTTCAACAGGGTCGGGCATGGCATAGGACTGGCTGTTCACGAATCACCCTTTATCATTGAGGGGAATGACAGACCCCTTGAGCCTGGAAATGTTTTCAGTGTTGAGCCCGGCATTTACCTGCCCGGCAAATTTGGGGTAAGGATTGAGAATCTGGTCGCAGTAAGACCGGACGGCACAGGTGAAGCGCTTAACCATTCACCGAGAGAACTTACCGTAGTAAAGAACAGCTGAGAGAAAGGATTATCCAATGAGCTGCAGGAATATTCTGGGTTTTATCGGTACCGGGGTAATGGGCTCCAGCATGGCGGGACATCTTCTCTCCGGGGGAAATGAAATCCACGTATACAACAGAACAAAAAGTAAAGCCGAAAAACTAATCCAAATGGGAGCCGTCTGGGAAGATTCACCGTCAGAGCTGGCCTCCAAATGCAGCATTGCATTCACAATTGTTGGCTATCCTAAGGATGTAGAGGATATCTACCTGGGCAAAAACGGACTTATCGAGTCTGCGGCGAAAGGCTCCCTCCTTGTTGACATGACAACATCAAGCCCCAAACTGGCAGGAAGGATCTGGGAGGCAGCCAGGTCTAAAGGAATATCCGTCCTTGATGCACCTGTAACGGGAGGCGACAGGGGGGCAAGGGAAGCAAGGTTGACGATCCTGGCCGGCGGAGAGAAGGCGGACTTCGAACGCGCCCTCCCCTACTTCAGGCTGATGGGGACAAACATAAGGCACATGGGCAAGGCAGGGTGCGGACAGTACACAAAACTGGTCAACCAGATAACACTGGCGGGAACGATGACAGGAATGTGCGAGGGGCTGGCTTTCGCAAAGGGATGCGGTCTTGACCAGAAAGAGGTGCTTGAAGCGATATCAGGAGGAGCCGCAGGAAGCTGGAGCTTGGCAAATTACGGACCCAGAATACTGGACGGAGATTTTGATCCCGGTTTTTTCGTAAAACACTATATCAAAGACATGAAACTGGCGGAGGAGGCAGCGGATGAGATCGGGCTCGATCTGCCGGCACTCTCTCTGACAAGGGAACTTTATGAAGAAATATCCGAAGCTGGACTTGGTGAGGCCGGAACTCAATCACTATACTGTCTCTATGATCCGGAGGAGGAATAATTAGATAAAGAGGTAGTCAATTGACATAAACATGAACTGATTATAGAATTTGGTTTATAGAGTTCAGCAAGCTCTGAAACAAAAACGCTTAACATTTTTAGCACGGCAACAAAAAAATGCTTTTTATCTTAAATCAATTCTAAGGAGGATGAGTTCATGTCAAAGAAAGCTATGATGATCATCGGCGCGATAGCTGTACTGGTCCTGGGCTTCTTTTTAGTCCAGTCTGCCAACAAGCCGGCAGAACAGGCAGCACAGGAAGAGGCTAAAGCTCCTGAAAAAGCTGCCTTCCACATTGGTATCGTAACTGGAACAGTTTCTCAGAGCGAAGATGACCTCCGCGGAGCGGAACTTGCGATCCAGAAATATGGCGACGTTTCAACAGGCGGAATGATCAAGCATCTTACCTACCCGGACAACTTTATGTCTGAGATGGAAACGACCATTGCACAGATAGCAGGACTTGCTGATGACCCGGACATGAAGGTAGTCGTAGTTAACCAGGCTATCCCGGGAACCGCTGAAGGTTTCCGCCGCATCAAGGAAAAACGCCCTGACATCCTCTGCTTCGCCGGTGAAGCACACGAAGACCCGAACGTTATCGCGTCGGTCGCAGACCTTACGATAAACGCGGACTTCGTTTCCCGCGGCTATCTTATCATTCACACCGCAAAAGAACTCGGATGCGACACTTTTGTGCATATTTCCTTCCCCCGTCACATGAGCTACGAAACACTCGGAAGGCGTCGTCTCATCATGGAGCAGGCATGCAAAGACCTCGGCATGAAATTCGTGTTTGAAACCGCTCCCGACCCGACCAGCGACGTAGGCGTTGCAGGCGCACAGCAGTTCATACTTGAAAAGACACCTGCATGGGTAAGCAAATATGGTAAAAATACTGCGTTCTTCTGCACAAACGACGCACACACCGAGCCTCTTCTAAAGCAACTTGCAAAGTACGGAGGATTCTTTATCGAAGCCGACCTTCCGTCACCCCTTATGGGCTATCCCGGAGCATTCGGTATCGACCTTGCAGCAGAAGCAGGCAACTGGCCCGTCATCCTCAAGAAGGTCGAAAAGGCAGTTGTTGACGCAGGCGCAGCCGGCCGCATGGGAACATGGGCCTTCTCCTATGGCTACACCAACAGCGTTGCTCTTGCTGAGTTCGGCAAGAGGATAGTTGAAGGAACAGCTAAGCTTGAGAGCAAAGATGACCTGATGGCCTGCTACGGCGAGTACACACCGGGTGCAGCGTGGAACGGCAACTACTACACCGACCTCGGTACAGGAGTGACAAGCAAAAACCACCTGCTTGTCTATCAGGATACGTACATGTTTGGCAAGGGATTCATGAACGCCGCATCTGTTGAGGTTCCTGAGAAGTACTCGAAGATAAAGATGACCAAATAACCAAGCTGAACTGATAAAAAGAGTCCTTCGGGGCTCTTTTTTTATGCGATGCCATGCGTGCGTCTCTGTCAAGTAATTTTACTTGACAGAGACGCACGTGCTGAGTATAATTCACTGGTTCATAAGAACAGGAGTGATATTTTGCAGGATACAGATTCGCTTGACCAACGCATCAGGGACGGACTTCTGCTTGATGTCTACGGGACTCTGATAACAGAGAAACAGAGACTCGCCTGCGAGATGATCCTTCTGCAGGATCTCTCTCTATCCGAAGCGGCTGAATCACTGAAGGTTTCCAGACAGGGCGTCCACGACCTTATTACAAGAGCAAGGGAACATATGGAGAACGCAGAGAAAGCTCTGGGACTCTTAGAAAAAGAGAGCAAATACGAAGAGATCCTGAGGCTTCTTGAGGAACATAAAAAACAATTGCCGGAAGACTTTTACTTAAACATGAAAAAACTGTTGGAAGCATAAGGGGAAAAGAAATGTTCGATTCATTAAAGGAACGGTTTGAAAATATCTTTGCCGGTCTTAGAGGAAAAGGAAAACTTACTGCTGAAGACATCAACGAAGCGCTTCGCGAAGTTCGTCGCGCCCTCCTTGAGGCTGATGTCAATTACAAAGTCGTCAAGGACGTTGTCGAAGCTATCAAAGTAAGGGCCACCGGACAGACCGTTCTGGATTCCGTCACCCCTGCACAGCTGATATTCACTATAGTATACGAAGAGCTCGTCAGGATAATGGGTGAGGTGCCTGTGCCCCTTACAATATCATCCAGGCCTCCTACTGTTTACATGATGGTAGGTCTTCAGGGATCAGGAAAAACAACTACCACAGTCAAGATTGCAAAGAAGATGGCGAAAAGCCATACGCCGCTTGTTGTTGCCTGTGATCTTCGCAGACCGGCTGCGGTAGAACAGCTCAGGGTACTTGCTGAAAAATCAAATATCCATTTTTGGGGACCTGAGTCCGGAGAGACGGATCCTGTAAGGGTAGCATCCAAATCCCGCAAATACGCAGAAGACCACCTCTGCGACATGATAATCCTCGACACGGCAGGACGTCTCCAGATGGACGATGAACTGATGGCTGAACTTGAAACAATGAAAGCCGCTGTGCCTCCGACTGAAATTCTGCTTGTAGTAGATTCGATGACAGGACAGGAAGCAGTCAACGTTGCGAATACCTTCCACAAGCGCCTGGGCCTTACCGGAGTAGTACTAACGAAGCTTGACGGAGATGCCAGAGGCGGTCCGTCGCTCGCGGTACGGGCAAGTACAGGAGTTCCGATAAAACTTGCAGGCTGCGGAGAGAAGACGGAAGATCTCGAAGTCTTCGACGCAAAACGCATGGCACAGCGCATCATCGGAATGGGCGATATGGAAGGGCTCCTTGAGAAAGTCCAGTCCGCCACGACCGAAGCCGACATAAACAGGATGACGGAGAGCCTCAGAAAGAACCGGTTCACCCTGGAAGACATGCTTCTCCAGCTTCAGCAGATACAGAAGATGGGTCCGCTTGAAAAAGTGCTGGAGATGCTCCCGATCCCGGGAGGCAGTAAAGCCCTCAAAGACGCAAATGTCGACCCGAAAAGGATGAAACAGACAGAGGCCATAATTCTCTCAATGACTCTCAAAGAGAGACGCAGCCCGGAGATAATAAAGGGCAGCCGCCGCAGAAGGATAGCCGAAGGTTCTGGCACGTCTGTGCAGATGGTCAATCAGGTGCTGGCACAGTACGAACAGATGAAGACCATGATGAAGGGCATCGGCAAAATGTCCGGCGGAGGAAAAGGCTTCAAGATGCCTCCCGGCATGGGCGGAATGAAGAATTTTGGCGCAGGCCGGAGGGGTTTCTTTAAGTAGAAGACGCCCGTAAGGGCGGTCAAGCAATGGGCAAGCGGTCGTTTTAAGGACATAGCTAAGCAGTTGCTAAGCGGTCGCAGGGGCGGTCAAACAGTCAAACAGTAGGCAAGCAGTTGTAGAAACTTGAAAAATAACTAAAGAATGCTAAGACCGAAGACACTGGATCCCCGATAGGAGCATTCGGGGACGACGATTAGGGGCAAGGTCTTTGGATCCCAACAACTGCAGCAACCGCTCAGCTATTGCTCAGCCATCGTTAAAGCAGTTTCACGTGGCACGCTCCATTCCACATAAAGACTACCATGCTTTTTATCGGTTTTCCGATTTTAAAAAGATAACATCGGGTTTCTCCGTAATTTGATTTTCGCCCGTATATCGATAAGCAGTGAAAATCAAATCACCGAGGAACCCTAAAAACAGGAGGTGTTTACGCAAATGGCAGTTCGTATCCGTCTTTCCCGTCACGGGAAAAAGAAGGCTCCTTTCTATCGTCTTGTGGTTGCCGATTCTCATTCTCCAAGAGACGGCCGCTTCATAGAGATACTCGGAACCTACAACCCTCTCACAGATCCTGCAGAGATCAAAGTGGACGTTGAACGTGCAGCATTTTGGCTGAAGAATGGGGCTTCCCCTTCAGATACAGCTAAGATACTGCTCAAAAAGGCCGGAGTTTTTGATGCTCCGGCAGCAGAATAAGGCGGTCGATAGTTATGCCTGATTACATTGAACTGGTAGATCTGATAGTTCGCAGGCTTGTTACAAAACCTGATGAAGTCAAGATCTCAGAAGATCGAAGTGACTCCGGAGCTATCCTCCTGACAATAAAGGTGGCCGGGGAAGATATAGGCAGGGTCATAGGCAAAAAGGGCTCCACTATCAATGCCATACGCCACGTAGCCAAAGCCGCGTCGGTCAAATCCGGTGAAAAGGTCGATGTAGATGTCGAAGAAGAGTGAGGTTTCGTCGGAAGAACGGGTAGTCATCGGGAAAATAGTGGGTGTTCATGGAGTTACAGGAACAATGCTCCTTTTCCCTCTTACTGATTTTCCTGAGCGTTTTTTCAAAATGAAAAAACTTACCCTGGAAAAACCCGGCGTTCCGAGCCAGACTGTCAATGTTACAAAATTAGTGCCCTACGAGGGGAAAGATACATTTTTTCTCCAGATCGCAAACGTATCAGACAGAACTCTCGCGGAATCTTTCAAGGGAAGCTTTGTCACAGTATCAAAAGAGGAACGCGTTGCGCTTTCCGATGATGAATACTGGATCGACGATATTGTAGGCCTTAAGGTGATCGACAATGCTACAGGAAATGAGCTTGGATTCATTCAGGAAGTACTTCAGACAGGAAGCAATGATGTCTACCTGATAAAGACAGAAGAGGGCCAGGTCAGGCCTATCCCTGCGCTTGCGGAGGTCATCAGCAAAGTAGACACACAAAAAGGCGTAATGCTTGTAACTGTACCGGAGGGACTCTGGGACTGATATGAAAATATCCATTTTTACAGCCTTCCCTGATCTTATAAGGAGCTATCTTGGCGCAAGCGTGCTTGGACGAGGGATAGCAAAGGGCAGGCTGGAAGTCGAGGTCCTGGACATAAGGGACTTTGCAGAAGGCAGTTACAGGCAGATCGATGATTATTCCTACGGAAGCGGCGGAATGGTGCTCATGGCCGAGCCGCTCCAAAAGGCACTCGACAGCCTGAAGGGAAACGGAAAACCGTTCCTTGTATATCCTTCCCCCCAGGGGACAAGGCTGCATCAGGAACTGGTCGAAGACCTTTCAAGAAAAGAGCATCTGGTCATACTGTGCGGTCATTACGAAGGTGTCGATGAAAGATTCGTCGAAAAAAATGCGGATCTTGAAATTTCAATAGGCGATTTTGTGCTCACAGGCGGAGAAATGCCTGCAATGGCGATCGTAGATGCTGTTTCAAGGCTCATCCCCGGAGTAGTAGGCAAGTCAGAAGCTGTCAGGGAAGATTCTTTCTTCGGCGGGATGCTTGATACGCCTCACTACACCAGACCTTCTGAATGGAACGGGCACAAAGTACCTGAGATCCTCCTTAGCGGTGATGAGAAGGCCATCAAAAAGTGGCGCAGAAGGCAGTCCGTCGAGAGAACGCTTAAAAGAAGGCCTGACATAGTAGGACGGGCCGGGATAATGCCCTGGCTCTCCAAAGGCGCTTACGTGATGGAAGTCCATTACCCTGTACTCGACAAAAGAGGCGAAAAGTCCTCCACAGCGATCACAGGAATGGACCTTCATGACATCGCGAGGGCATGCCGCACATACGGCATCAAAAAATATCTTCTGGTAACGCCATTGGCCCAGCAGCGTGAAATGGTCAAAAGGATCGCCTCCCACTGGACTGAAGGTTGGGGAGCTTCTTATAACCAGGACAGGAGCGAGGCATTCGGTACCCTCAAGATATTCGCTTCAGTCAACAGGGCGCTGAAATGGGTCGGAGAAAGGGAAAAAACAGAACCTTTCAAGATAGCCACAACAGCGAAATATGTTGAAGGTGCTGTTCATTGGCTGTCACTCAAACGCAGGATACTGGAAGAGGACCTCTCTCCGGTCTTCATATTCGGAACGGGCTGGGGACTGCACGAAGATGTTTTAAAAGAAGCAGACTCTGTAATGACACCGATCGCCGGAGGACTGGACAGCTGGAACCACCTTTCAGTAAGAAGTGCGGTAAGTATTACGCTCGACAGATTTTTCGGCTGGAGATGAAGTAAGATTCAGATCCGGCAAAAAGCAAAGGGCCAAACGGCCATAAAAAGTTTAAAAAATGACAAAAATACACACACCAAGATAAGGAGGGAAAAACCTCATGATCGATCCAAGAATAGCGCTTATTGAGAAGAAATTCTTAAAGACTGATGAAAGCCTTTCAGAGTTCCGCCCCGGGGACACAGTAAAAGTCCACGTTAAAGTTAAAGAAGGCAACCGCGAACGTATCCAGATATTTGAAGGAGTAGTTATCGGACGCCAGCACGGCGGAATTCGCGAGAACTTTATCGTCAGAAAGATGTCCGCCGGGATAGGAGTAGAAAGAATATTCCCGGTCCATTGCCCGAGCGTCGAAAAGGTAGAGATCGTACGCAAAGGGAAGGTCCGCAGAGCGAAGCTTTACTATCTACGCGAACTCAGCGGCAAAGCAGCTCGTATCAAGGAACGCCGCGAATACAACAGATAAGGTCAAGGATCATTTTTCGGAGACGCTCAATTGCGTCTCCGTTTATTTTATGTCTGGTCTCATATGGAGATCTGATCAGTTTTTGCATGCTGTACAAGAGCAGCACGCAAGTGAAATCCGTTTTTTTCAAATAGAGACTTGACGAAAGAGGATATGCTACGTATAATTTCAAAGTCCCGAGTGCCGGGGTGGTGGAAATGGTAGACACGCACGTTTGAGGGGCGTGTGGGGCAACCCGTACGAGTTCGATTCTCGTCTCCGGCACCATTAAAAAGTTACATTAGACCCTCACTAGCATAGGTGTTCCAGGATATCCTGGGACACTTTTTGTTTGTACGCAGCCTCAGATCATAATATTTGACGCTTACAGTAAAAAAGAAGAGTAGCAAATAAAAGAGAAAAGTGTATAATATTGCGCAACTGGTTGCAGGCACTTCTGAACATCATCTTTATACGTTCGTATAAATTTGTATGGATAACTTTTTTTCTTTTTACCTGTTATTGTTTATATTGGTATGATCAATTTGTGCTAAAAATGATTTAATATCCATCAGCCTCTTTCAACATAAGTATCTTTGTTCTATACTTTCAGCATATCTAATAAAAGCAGAAACGAAAGGAGAGGTTATCATGGCATCAGAATCAAACAGTCTCTGGAAAGCCTACCGATTCCCTATAATACTTCTCACAGGAATTGTTATCGGCTGTATAGTCGGAGCAGTGATGGGGAAAGACGCGTTGGTCTTTAAACCTCTTGGAGATGTCTTTATCAATGCAATGTTTATGGTAGTCGTACCACTGGTCTTCTCGACGATCTGCAGCGCGGTCGCCAACATGTCGTCAATGGAGAGACTTGGAAAGGTCATGAAATCCCTGGTACTGGTCTTTTTGGTGACAGGGGCGATAGCTGCGATCCTTATGCTTGTGACCGTCACACTCTTCCCGCCTGCAGCAGGGACAAACATACAGCTTCAGGCTCCGGGTGATTTCCAGGCATTAAGCACTGCGGACCAGATAGTAAAGGCATTTACAGTAGAAGATTTCGCAATGCTCATCTCAAGGCGCGCTATGCTGCCGCTGATCATCTTCACCATATTCTTCGGATTCTGCCTCCAGACGCTTGGAGAGAGGGGAAGAGCTGTCGGACGAGGGATAGCCGTCTTTGCTGATGCGATGCTGCAGATGGTCAAATACCTTATGTACTATGCTCCGATAGGTCTGGGCGCCTACTTTGCAACTCTGGTAGGAGACTATGGTCCAAACCTCCTGGGGGCATATCTCCGCTCAATGATCGTATACCACGTTGCAACTTTCGGCTATTTCTTTATTGCCTTTACGATCTATTCCTGGATAGCTACGAACGGAAAGGGCACAGGGGTATTCTGGAAAAATATCATAACCCCAGCCATAACGGCGCTTGGAACACAGAGCAGCAATGCCACCCTGCCGGTCAACCTTGTAGCTGCGCAAAATATTGGTATCCCGAAAGATATTGCTGAAATAGTGCTGCCTATCGGAGCAACAGCTCACATGGAAGGTTCCTGCCTGAGCGGCATACTTAAGATCGCATTCCTCTTCGGCATCTTCAACATCCCCTTCACCGGAGTAGGAACGATGACCACCGCTGTCGCTGTCGCAGTTCTTTCAGGAGTTGTCCTCTCTGGCATCCCCGGCGGCGGCCTCGTCGGAGAAATGCTCATAGTAAGTCTTTACGGATTCCCGCCGGAAGCATTTCCCATCATTGCAACAATAGGCTTCCTGGTCGACCCGGCAGCTACAATGGTCAACGCCACTGGAGACACCTGTTCAGCAATGCTGGTCTCAAGACTGGTAGAAGGCAAAAACTGGTTCGACAAGGCAGTAACTGCAAAGGAAATAATCTAACCTATCTCCGTTCATATCTACGATCTATACCGGCGCACATTTTATGGTGCGCCGGTATTTTTATAGAATGTAACAAAGCTTTAAATGGGATACAATGGCCCTTAACGATTCAATTATTTCATAAAAGTGGAAATGGAGTTTTTAGTATGAAAAACATTGAAACAGTATCGCTTATTGGACTTGGAGCGCTCGGAAGCGCAAATCTTGCAAAGATCTCTGAGTCTGTCCCAATGGAAAATATCAGGGTTGTTGCTTCAGGTGACCGAGTTGAAAGATATCGCAAAAATGGTGTATGCGTAAACGGCAAGACTTACAAATTCCCTATCTGCAAGCCTGAAGACAAAGTTTCACCTGCCGATCTCCTGATCTTCGCTGTCAAGAACCACCATCTCCCTAATGCGATCGAAGAGGTCAGGAACCATGTTGGTAAAAACACAATAATCATCTCTTTCCTCAATGGCATATCAAGCGAGAAAGAGATAGGCAATATATATGGAATGGATAAGATCCTCTACTCATACATAATGCGGACGGACTCGACGCGGATCGGAGATTCGACAAATTACGTCAATCTGGGTTTTGTACCGTTTGGTGAGGCACAGAATATCCCTGGAAAATATTCAGAAAAAGTATTTGCCGTCGAAGAATTTTTCAAAAAAACAGGTATCAAATATAACATTCCGGAAGATATGGTACGGAATCTGTGGTTGAAATTCATGCTTAACGTAGGAGCCAACCAAGTCACTGCCGTACTCAGATGCACCTACGGCGCGATCAAAAATTCAAAGGCGGTAAGAGAGCTGGCGGTTGAGGCAATGAGGGAGGCCGTTGCGGTTTCAAAGGCTGAAAAAATAGACCTGGATGAAAGCGATATCAGTAATTGCATTGAAATACTCAGCTCGCTTACCCCTACGGGCAAGACCTCAATGCTGCAGGATGTCGAAGCAAAAAGAAAGACCGAGGTCGAAGCCTTTGGAGGAACTGTCTGCAGCCTTGCAAAAAAGCACGGCATAGAGGTCCCGGTAAACGAAGCCCTGGTCAAATTTATAAAAGCAATGGAAGAGACTTTCAATATTTGCCGTTGAACTTAGATCGTAAGCGTCAAACCTTCCGTACCTACCTAAAATAATATCAAACGTCTAAAGTCCCCCAGTAACGTAACAGTCAGGGGGACTTTTTATGTTCGATCACAATGGCAAACAGATTTATCTTATCTGTGGCTCTACTGATATGCGCAAAGGAATAGACGGCCTTGCCGCCATTGTGAACCTTCAGAATATCTGCGACTCATTTGATTCTGCAATGTTTATCTTCTGCAACCGCAGCCATAATAGGGTAAAGATCTTGGAGTGGGATAATGATGGTTTTTGGCTATATCAGAAACGTCTTGAGAAGGGAACCTTCCCATGGCCTAAAGAGGGTACGGTGAAGAAGATAGTTCTGAGTGGGGATGAGTTTTCCTGCTTGCTTGCGGGAACGAAACTTCGCCGCAGGCTTGCAATGGATGAGGTGTTTAACGGACTATCAGTATAACGTAATAGTCTGAATTGTGAATCCTTTATATGACTGGATTTATGCTGCTTTTTTCTGTATAATCTCACTATGAAAAATGTCATATTTGAACTGGAAGAAATGAAGAATAAATACGAGGAATCTGAGGCGAAACGCCGTGAGCTCGAGGATAAGAACTCTGAGCTTGCAAAACTTGTTGCGTACTATGAAGAGTGTTTCCGTCTGAACCAGCACCGCCAGTTTGGTCAGTCGAGCGAAAAGACAGATGCTGACTCGCGGCAGATACTAATTGTCTTCGATGAGACGGAAAATGAAGCCCAACTAAAGAAACCTGAACCGTCTGTTGAAGAGATAACTTATACCAGACACAGGCGCAGCTGCACAGGTACGGGCGAGGAGAATTTCGATTCACTCCCTGTAGAGAAGGTACTGCACTCAATCCCGGAAGAGGATCGTATATGTCCTGAATGCGGAGACACTATGCACATCATGGGACATGAGAAGAGACGCGAACTTACGATAATCCCGGCGCAGGTGAAGGTTGTTGAGCACGAACGGGAAGTATACTCCTGCCGCCGCTGCGAACATGAAAACACAAAAGTTCCGGTCATAAAGGCTCCGATGCCCGAAGCTGCAATAAAAGGCAGCGCTGCCTCGGCAGCCTCCATTGCCCACATCATGGTACAGAAATACATGTACGGGGTACCGCTTTACCGTCAGGAAATGTCGTTCCTTAATGACGGCTTCATTCTTAGCCGCCAGACCATGGCAAACTGGCTCATTCGTGCATCTTCGGACTGGCTTGAACCTTTGTACGAACAGATGAGAGAGAGTCTGCTTAAAGAAGAAATACTTCATGCCGATGAGACTGTGGTACAGGTACTAAAGGAACCGGGCAGATCTCCGGGCAGGGAATCATTCATGTGGCTCTACCGCACCGGAAGATATACAGAAACACCTGCGGTCCTTTATGAATACCAGGAGACCAGATCGAGCGCCCATCCAAGAATATTTTTGGAAAACTTCAAAGGATACCTCAATACAGATGGCTATTCGGGATATAAGAGACTGCAGGAAGGCATCCGCCTCTGCGGCTGCTGGGCCCATGCGAGAAGAAAATTTTACGAGGCGGCACAGGCCGCCCCTCCTGAAGAAAAGACAAACAGTGCTTCGCAGAAAGGACTTGAATTCTGCGACAGATTATTTGCTCTGGAACGTGAATATGAGCAACTCTCTTCAGAAGAACGTCATAAAAAACGTCTTGAACAGAGCAAACCTGTCTCTGAGGCCTTCTTTACATGGGCATCCTCCACCATTGCTTTGCCGAAATCCGCACTTGGCAAAGCCCTGCAGTACGCGCTGGGACAGAGACCATATCTTGAGACCTTCTATCTTGATGGAAGACTGGAGGTCTCCAACAACAGAGCGGAGCGCAGTATAAAACCCTTTGTTATAGGCAGAAAGAACTGGCTCTTCTGCTGTACTCCCAAAGGAGCAAAGGCCAGCTCAATAATCTACTCCATAATTGAGACAGCAAAAGAAAACCGGCTCAAACCCTTTGAATATCTCAAATACATCTTTGAGACGATGCCCAACATTCCAAAAGAAAACTACCATACGCTGCTGCCATGGAGCAAGAATCTGCCCGACAGCTTACGCCTTCCACCCGGAACATAAAAACGGCCCCTCTAAGAGAGTAACGATTGAGACCCTGTCATGCCGCTTGTCTTTTGTACAAAAAAATAATATCCTGGTCCTTGGATTATATCTAGGTCCGGGATATTTGACGCTTACGATCTAAGCAGGCGTCCCGTAAGGAGATAAAAGGCCGCTTCCCTGGTGGGAGCGGCCTTTGTCATTTATGTTAGTTTGGTCAGCTAAAGCTTAAAGGAAGAAACCCTTCAGCTTAAGGCCGTCTGCAACGCGTTTGATAGCGACGAGGAATGCTGCACGGCGCATCTTCTCGTTATGCTCCTGTGCATAGTCCCAAACTCTCTTGAAGTTATCCTTCATAATCGGTACGAGGCGGTTGTTATACTCTTCCTCAGTCCAGAAGAATCCGGCGAGGTCCTGTACCCATTCAAAGTATGAACCGATGACTCCGCCGCTGTTGGCAAGGAAGTCAGGAACTACGAGGATGCCGCGCTTGTCAAGGATAACGTCACCGTCGGGCCTGATTGGTCCGTTTGCGCCTTCAACGATGTATTTGCACTTGAGTTTGTCAGCATTCTTCTCGCTGATAACACCTTCGAGGGCGCAGGGTGAAAGAACAAGGCAATCCTGCTCAAGTATCTCTTCTCCGCTCATCCTTACAAGTCCTGGCTGTGTGAAGCCGTCAAGGATGCGCTTCGGATGTGCTTCAACGAATGCTTTCGCCGCCTTGACGTCAATTCCGTCCTTACAGTAGTAACCACCGGTGATATCGCTGATACCAACAACTTTTGCTCCTGCTTCCTGGAGGAAGAGTGCGTTGTATGTTCCGACATTACCGAAGCCCTGTACGATGACTGTTGCTGTCTTGGGGTCTACATTCTGTGTTTTGAGAAGTTCAAGGACACACGTTGAAACACCGAGGCCTGTCGCTGCTGTGCGGCCCTTTGATCCCCAGTAGGCGATGGGCTTGCCTGTTACTACGCCGGGCTCAAGATGCCCGCGAAGCTTTGAAATGGTATCCATTATCCAGACCATTTCGGGACCGCCGGTGTTGACATCGGGTGCAGGAACGTCTGTCCAGTCGCCGATGAATGGGGCGATACGTGCTGCGAATGTACGGGTCATCATTTCACGCTCACGCGGTGAAAGTTCAAAAGGATCTACAGCGATTCCGCCCTTGCCTCCGCCGTATGGGATACCTGCAAGTGAACATTTCCATGTCATAAGGCTTCCAAGAGCTTCGCACTCTTCAAGGTTGACATCGGGGTGGAAACGGAGTCCGCCCTTTGCAGGTCCGCAGACTGTGGAATGCTGTACGCGGTAACCTTCAAATACTCTTACCGAACCGTCGTCCATTACTACCGGGACGGAGACACAGACAGCTCTTTCGGGACGGCTGAGAACTTCTACCAGCCCCTCATCAAGATTCATTTCTTCCGCTGCTGCGTAGAAGTTCTCCAAAGCTGTTGCAAGAAGAACATTCTTGGAAGTACGTTTCTGTACGGCCATACAAAAAACCTCCTTGGATTTTTCGCCCAAACGGGCATTTACTTTAAGATATCTGTCCCAGGATCGAGACAATTCCTACACACACTGTTAATTGTATTCCTCTTCCTGATTTGCGTAAAGGGGGGAAAAGACCACTCCTGCCTGAAT
The DNA here is from genome assembly GCA_963682045.1 of Synergistaceae bacterium. Lineage (GTDB taxonomy): Bacteria > Synergistota > Synergistia > Synergistales > Synergistaceae > Caenicola. Next base: position 1,715,482 of record OY821326.1, on the reverse strand, counting down.
TGAATGAATAAAACGTCAAAACAAAACAATTTACGCTTCTGACTTAGAGAAAAAAGGCGCAATGTCTTTTTATGCGAAAAACTCCCGTGAAAATAAACTTTATTCTTACCTTCATTCATTAATCGAACATAAATGCATATCTTTGCTAATCCTATTTACCCAGTGAATACAGGAGATCCGCCTCTGCAATATAGATATCGTACAAAGCTTCCACTTCTTCTGTCCTGCTGTTGGTAAGAGCCAATCTGGCGTCCAGCATATCCAGGTTTGTTCCCACCTGTTCCTGGTATCTTCTGACCGCGATTCTATAGTCCTCTTCTGACTCAGCAACCTGGCGCTCCGCAACCTGGAGTCTGCTGTGTGATGATTTAAGATTCAGTTCTGCCTGAGTTACCTCCATTTTGATCGTGTTCTTCATGTCATCAATAAGATGGATAAGCTCCCTCGCCTGCGCTTTCGCCTGTTTTGTTTTTGCTACGGTTTCTCCGCTGTCAAAAATAGTCCAACGGGCTATCATTGAAAAAACCACTTCCTCATTACCGCTCGGGAAAAACTCGTTCCCGGAATTCATTACAGCTCCGGCAGCTATTATTTGAGGCAGGAGCTGACCTTCCGCAGCTCTGGCTACCTTAAGGGCTCGCCTGCTCATTAGATCGTACATCTTTATCTCCATCCTGTTTTCATAAGCCGCCTTAATATGCTCTTCCATATTCGATGTCGGTTCAATGGACGGGACGATATCCAAATCAGTTTTTACTCCTTCTATCTCCTTCAGATCCAGCGGAGAACCAACTGCCCTTTCAAGTACGCTGACGGATATCTCAACTGCATTGTCTGCCCTTATACGGTTCAGTTCAGCGTCAGCAACTGCAACTTTGTTCCTCAGAACGTCTCCTTTTGCAATGAGTCCCGACTTGAAAAGCTTTTCTGCCCTAGCCAGATGATCGTTGGCAAGTACCAGCGCTTCTTTGGATACTTTTTCTTTCCCGCATGCTCGTTTCCAATTGTAATAGGCAACCCTGACAGAGTTAGTTACAGTCTGAGTTATCCTTTCCTTCTCTGCTTCAGCTGCATCCCTTGCAAGCTTTGCTGCCTCTTTTGAAGAGCAGAGCGATCCTCCCGCGTAAATCGTTTGCACAAAACCAGCAGCTGCTATATAAACATTCCCAAAACCCAATGGCAGACCTTCAATGGGTACGAATCTGTCTCTCGGCCAGATAGCGGCAACACCAACGCCAAATTTGGGGCCCATTTTTGCCCCTGCTTCCTGCAGCGCCCCCTCCGCCTGCAAAACTCTTTCCTCTGCAGCAGATATTAGCGGGTTTCCCTCACAGGCTTTCTGGATCAGTTTTTCGAGACTATGGGAGTCTGCAGAGAATGAAACCCCAGCAAATGAGATAAGTATAATAAATGATGATACGATTTTTATTAAGAGAGACATTCTTTTCATTTTCTTAGCCTCCTGAGGATCATGGAACAAAACGTTTTTTAAACATGACTATACTTGAAGAAAACATCACTGTTATATATACGCACAACGCCAAGGTATCTTTCCAAACATATTCAAACCCGCCGCCTTTCAGTATTATCTGGCGTGAAAGCCTGATGTAATATGTTATCGGTATGCACTCGCCAAGATAGCGAAAACCACTGGGCATAGCTTCGGTGGGAAAAACAAACCCCGAAAGCAGTACGCTCGGCAGTATTAAAAATATCGAAAGCTGCAGAGCCTGCATCTGGTTTTGTGAAAATGTCGAAATCATTATACCAAGCGAGAGGTTGGCAACCACATAGAACAAAGTCAGGATGAAGAAAAGGATCTTGCTTCCTAAAAAGGGCATCCCGAATATGGACATACCAACTATAATTGAGACTATAACCTGAATATAACCAACGATGATATATGGGAGTATCTTGCTCAGAAGCAGTTCCCATGAATGCATGGGTGTAACAAGAAGCTGTTCCAGCGTTCCCTGTTCGCTCTCTCTCACTATGGCCATCGCCATCATGGTAATTAGGGTTATTGTCAGAAGCAGACCCATTATCCCTGGCACAAGATACCATGATGTTATAAAATCCGGATTGTACCATGGGCGTATCCTCATATCCACAGCCTGTGGAGGTATCTCAAATCCCATCCGCCTGAATCTGTTTTCAGATATCTCCTGTGATTTCAGCATTCCCAGTGTTTGTGCTGCAGCCAGCGCCGAAGATGCCGACATATTGTCAGTGGCATCTATTATCACCTGTATGCTCGTCTGCCTTCCGCTCTTCAGGCGCTGCGCATAATCTGGCGGGATAATAATTCCTACTTTAGCCATCCCGGATTCTACCGCTCTGTTTACTTTTTTGATGTTATCAGCATAAATTTTTATGTCAAAATAGTTGCTGGCAGTAAAACTATGTATCATTTCACGGCTTTCCTGAGTTCGCGATTGGTCAAAAACTGCTGTCTGGAGATGTTTGACATCCGTGTTTATTGCAAAACCAAATATCAGCAGCTGAGCCACAGGCATGAATATAAGCATTGCAAGGGTAAGCCTGTCCCTCATCACCTGAATAAATTCTTTGACTATAAGTGCCCGAAGTCTCCCCAATTCCATGCCTATCCCTCTTTTGCAGTGCTTACGTCAACATTCAGCCTGATCTCCCCTGTGCCGGAGATCCTTCCGCCATCCAGCTCCTTACCCGATTCTTTCTTAACAAGGTACGCAAAAACATCTTCCATAGATGGAGTTATTTCTTTAACAACTGATCCTTTGAATATTTTTTCGTCTTCTATGCTGATGTCTTTAGCAACAAGCAAATGAAGTTTCTTGCCAAAAAAGTAAGAGTCCATAACTGTCCCGGCTTCTCCCCGCTGTATACTGGCGAGGAGTTCAAATCCATTTTCCGATTCCACTTCGTATAGCTTCCCTGGAATAAGTTTTTTCAGATCAACAGGAGTATCGTCAGCTATCAGGCCTCCGAAGTATATGAATGCCACTTTGTCGCAGTGTTCAGCTTCGTCCATAAAGTGAGTCGTCACCATTACTGTCGTTCCATCAGCGGCAAGGTTGTATATTATATCCCAGAAAAGACGCCTCGCTTTAGGATCAACTCCGCTTGTCGGTTCATCAAGAAAAAGAATTTTGGGGCGGTGCAGGATCGCACACCCAAGGGCAAGTCTCTGCCTCCACCCGCCGGAGAGTAAACTTGTCTGCTCATCCTCTCTTCCCTGAAGGCCAGCAAGAGCAATCATCTGCTCTATTCTTTCCTTTTTTTCTGCTCCCTTTAAACCATATAGGCCGGAGTAGAGATCCAAATTTTCAATAACTGTCATATCAGGATAAAGGCTGAATTTCTGAGACATATAGCCCACCTGGTTTTTTATCTTTCTTCCCTCTTTGGAAAGATCCATACCAAGGACAAGACCTACTCCGGATGTTGGTGCCAGAAGACCACAAAGCATCCTGATGGTCGTTGATTTACCGGAACCGTTCGGTCCTAGAAAACCATATACCTTGCCCTCTTCTATTGACATTGTTATGTGATCTACTGCTGTAAAATCACCAAATTTTTTTGTAAGTTCCCTTGTTTCTACAGCTATCTTCGGCAAGAGACAGTACCCCCTGAAAAAGCGACAAAAAGATCTTCCAGATTCGGCGTTATTTCATAAAGCTCAGGATACTCCTGATATCTCATGGCAAGTTCTTTTCTTATCTCACGAGTTGCCGACGCGACATCATCAACAACTATGTGGTAACTGCTGCCAAACAAGTTCGCGTCACGAACATTTGCGCATTTCAGAAGCCACTCCTTGGCACGCCTTTCATCAAGTTCCAGTTTAAGTATTTTATTGTCAAAACGGCTGAGAAGTTCTTCAGAAGTACCCACATCAAGTATTTTCCCATTGTCTATAAACATTTTACGGGTACATAGTTCCGCCTCGTCCATATATGGAGTTGAAACGATTATCGTCAGTCCTTCTCTGTTAAGCTCATAAAGCATCGCCCAGAATTCTCTGCGGGCAACCGGGTCTACTCCTGTTGTAGGTTCATCCAGAAATAGTATTTCCGGGGTATGCATCAGTCCTGACGCAAGGGCAAGCTTCTGCTTCATGCCTCCGGAAAGCTTTCCGACCATCCTATCCCTGAAAGGCCACAGTCCAGTCCGTTTGAGTATCGCTTCTGCTCTTTTAAGCACAATTTCTCTGGAAGTACCGTACAAGGAACCAAAAAGGGCAATGTTTTCATTTACTGTCATATCTGTATATAGACTAAAAAGCTGGGGTACGTATCCGGCATTCTTTCTCGCCTTACGTCTGTCGGTGCTGCCCAGAAGGGTACATTCCCCTCTGTCAGGATTGGTTATCCCCATCGCCATCCTTATCAGCGTAGTCTTGCCGGCTCCGTCTGGACCGATGAATCCAAATATCTCTCCCCTGCGCACTTCCAGATATATATCATCAAGGGCGGAGATGTTTTTAAATTTCTTCCCTACCCCTTTGTAGCTCAGACAAATTTCCTGCTCCGCGTCTTTCATAGGATAACAGCATCAGCAGGCATTCCTGGCTTAAGGATACCTTCTGGATCATCCACGGATAACTTTATCCAAAAAACCATGTTTGAACGTTCGCTCTGGGTTAGCGAGAGCCTGGGGTTATATTCAGCATTCTGGTTTATCTCCGTCACAGTGGCTTTGAACTTTTTGTCCGGATACGAATCTACCGATATTTCGGCCTCTCCGCCAAGCTTAATAAGTCCTAACTGTGTGGAAGGGATATATAGCTTGACCCAGCAGTCTGTCATTATTCCGAGAGTTGCTATAGGTGCACCGGGACTTACTACATCTCCGACCTCGTAATTCTTGGTAAGGATCACTCCTGCAGCAGGCGAATAAAAATCTTTGTAACTGACCAGAATCTTTGTTTTGAGCAATGCGGCCTCGGCTCTTTTTACGTTTGCCTTTGCTGCCTCTATCTGCTCGGGCCTCATGCCTGTTCTCAGCATTGAGAGTGTCTCTGCAGCCATTTTCATACTGTTCCTTTTTAATTTCGCGCTTTCTTCGTACAACTCGGCTTCCCTCACAGGAACCACTCCATCAGCAGCGAGTTCTTTGAAACGTTCATGATCCTTCACAGCCTGCTCATACTGCGTCTTCCTGAGTGCATATTCAGACTCTGCCCTGGAAATATCCTCTTTTCTGAATCCGTTCTGAAGCTCAAGGAGCTGTTCTTTTGCAGCAGCCAGTGATGCTTCCGTCATCTCAACATCGTGGTCCGCCCCGTCCAGGGACATGCGGGCTATCAGCTGTCCCTTATTTACATGGTCAGATTCATCAATATTTAGCTCCATGATCCTTCCCCCAGCCAGAGGCGAGAGATTCAGCTCCGTCACTTCAACTGTACCCGAAGCCCTTACACGTTCATCCTTGGTTCGTTCCTCAAAATAAAAAATTGACACAGTGACCGCTGCAATCAAAATTGTCGCAATGATCCATACTTTTTTATTTTTTATAACTTCTGATATTTTCAATCGGAAGTCACCCCCTTCAAGGAAACTGTATGTTATTGATGCTTAATTGGGAAACATACGCAAACAATATCACAAATATAGATTTTGACCATAGTTTCCCTAGAAAAAACGTTTCTTCCACAGGACAAATGTGGCACCAATCGTAAGCAAGATAGAGACCAGAACTACGATATAAAACCCGAAATGATGTTCTGCCCAGGGAACAGGGACATTCATACCGAAGAAGCTCGCGATCAACATCGGAATAGACAATACGATCGTTACAGATGCGAGGAACTTCATCACCATATTGAGGTTGTTGGATATAACTGAGGCAAAGGCATCCATCATACCTGCCAGAACATCCGTCTGGATCTGAGCCATTTCAATAGACTGATCGTATTCGACCCTTACGTCATCAAGCAGATCCTCGTCCTCTTCCCTGAACTTTATCAGGTGGTTGACCTGGGGATTGGAGCAAAGGCGAAGCAGTCGCTCAACGACCACCCTGTTTGACCGCAGGGAAATAGAGTAGTATGTAAGTCCCTTCTGAAGGTCCAGAAGCTGAAAAAGCTCTTCGTTCTTCATTGAAAGGCGCAGGTCCCGCTCTATCTTGTCAGATTTTCTGGCCATCTGTCTTAGGTCTTTGAGGAAGAGAAGGGCAGAATGATACAAAAGCTGGAACAGAAATCTGGTCCTTTTATAAGTGCTGAAATACCTATATCGGGTCTCTGTAAAACTTTGAAGGACATCGTTGTGTTCCTGGCAGATCGTAACAAGAAAGTCAGGTGTGACGATTATTCCAAGAGGAATAGTGTCGTACTCACCTGACCTGTCTTCGTGATTGACAGGAACATTTATAAGAACAAAGATGTGATCGTCTTCTATTTCAATACGGGAGGATTCTTCCGGGTCCAGTGCGGATCTTACGAAGTCCTGAGGAGCTTTTGTCAATCTCTCAGTTATTATAAGTTCCTCTGCCGTTGGTTTTATCAGGCTGAGCCAGGCTCCTGATTCGATATTGTCCTGGTTGAGTTCAAGAAGCCTGTCGTCGAATGTCTTTGATATTTTGAGCATTGTTTTTTTCCTCCCCCGCTGTTTTTCTGAATTATCCCGTGATCTGAAACATGCACTGATGCACAAGTCAGGAGGTGTCATCAAAAAGATGCCATCGGCATAGTATGCCGTTATTTCAAAAAACCTGTTAAGTCTACGGGAGTGAAGGGATGAAAAGAAGTAAATAAATTAAATACTCCACACCCGGCAGCGCCGGGTGCTTGTTAAAAGTGCAGCCCGGGCTAGAAAATATTCACTAAGTGTCCTTGAGGTTCAGGACTGGGACTTGGACTATCCATGGACTGCTCCCTTCTTCGGGTGTTGCCCGATGCATTGCTGTCTACGCGGTAAAGTTTAGTGCGCAACAACTGCAAGGTCAAGAGGAAAATTTATCATATCTGAGTATTCCGGTCTACAGAAGCAATACTCCACAGAACTCCGGACAAGTGCCGAATTGCTCCTAAAAATCACTGGTCTGAAGTATAGGGAAATGATCATCTTCAAAAGAGCAAAAAAAGGAGGTATTTCAGGCAAAAAGCAGCGCCCGGAATACCCCCGCAAAAACTGTGCAAACAGGGTTCGATTTGAATCTCGAAAAACTAACGCTTTGAGAACTGCTTGGCTGCTCTTGCTCCTTTGAGTCCGACCTTCTTACGTTCGACCATACGTGAGTCGCGGGTAAGAAGTCCTGCCTTCTTAAGGGAGGGGCGTGCTGCGGGGTACATCTTCAGGATCGCTCTTGCGACACCAAGGCGTACTGCACCCGCCTGACCTGTAAGTCCGCCGCCGTGGGCATTGACGAATACATCAATCTTGCCCTCGACGCCAGCCACCTTCAGCGCTTCAACAGCCTGTGTGGACCAGTAAAAACGCGGGAGATAGTCGTTAACTTCTCTGTTATTGATAAGGAACTTACCGTCACCTTCGCAGATGCGTACTCGGGCGATAGCGTTCTTTCTTCTGCCTGTACCCCAAATAAAGGATACGGGGGCCGCTGTCTCTTTTTTCTTAACTGCCATTTTTTACACCCCTATCTCCTAGTCTATCTGCTCGGGTTTCTGAGCCTCGTGTGGATGGCTCGGACCGGCATATACTTTAAGTTTACGATACATATCACGTCCAAGTTTGGTCTTGGGAAGCATACCCCATACGACCCTCTCAATCAGACGTTCGGGACGGCGTTCAAGTACCTGCTGGTACGTGAGAGTCTTTAGTCCACCCGGGTAAAGGCTGTGTGTGATGATCGTGGACTGCAGGAGTTTTTTGCCTGTAAGTCCGATCTTCTCCGCGTTTACAACAACAACGAAATCGCCGGTATCAACGTGCGGCGTGTATGTTGGCTTGTGTTTCCCAATAAGTATACGGGCTACCTGTACTGCAAGACGGCCAAGGTGTTTGTCCGATGCGTCGATCACATACCATTTGCGCTCAACTTCCGCACCCTTAGCCATGAAAGAACGTGTGCCTATCATGGATCTTCCTCCTCAAAAAAGTGGATCACTAATTTTTTATATTTTATATTTCTTAAAGCTACTCGTCCGGTTCACTGAAGCCGTGGCATACGTGCGCTAACGCACCGCTCTTCAGGGACACTGTCTGTTAACGTGGGGGAAAACAGACTGCGGGGCTAGAGTACGCGTTCAAGCCTCGGATTATCAATTATTCCGGGAAGACGCCCGCGCTTGGCGATAGGTCTTCCGTCGACCATTTTCAGATCCATGGTCATATCCCTGGACGTACCATGGGTTATATAACTGCCGACTCCGTAAACACTTGCTCCGGCATCGTTCATCATCTTTATGCGTTCAGGGGTAAGTCCTCCTGTAGCTATCACCTGCACATCATTGTAACCGGCAATATCAAGGCGCCATCTGATTTCACGAACCAGATCCGGGGTAACGCCGCCGCGCTCACCAGGTGTGTCAAGCCTTACTCCGGCAAGCTTATCGCCAAGACATTCTGCAACGCGCATAGTCTCTTCTGCTTCATCCTTGAAAGTATCAACAAGAACTATGCGGGGTTCTTCTGCAGGGATCTGGGTGTCATAAAGCTTGGCAAGCTTAACTGTGTCCCCTACTATCAATATTGCAGCATGGGGGATGGTTCCCTTTGGTTCTTCATTGCACAGCTTAGCGGCCAGAATACAGCTCATTGCGCTGCAACCGGCTATCTTCGCCGCCCTTTCCATTACTGGCGCGACAGCGGGATGGACATGCCTTGCTCCAAAACAGAGCACATTACGGCCATCAGCCGCATCAACACATTCCCTCGCTGCAGTAGCCCATCCTGTAGAGGAAGCAAGCATACCGAGCAATACTGTTTCATAAAGCCCGAATGATTCATATGTCCCCTTGATCCTCATCAGGACATCTTTAGCTTCAAAAGCAGATCCCTCAGGGATGGCTTCAACTTCCGGCGGGTTCGGGAATGTCCGGAAAAGTCTCAGGACTTCTTCAAGTCCGGCAAAAATACCGCTCTTACGGGTAAATACTTCAGCAACGACAGGTGTCTTTAGCAATCCTGCTGAACGGAGCACGTCTCTGGTTTTTAAAAAATAAATATCTGTTGTCCAGCCTGTCAGCAGTTCTTCGTGGGTTGCAGAGAAAAGACGACCCTCTGTCTCCTCATAGGAAGCAATGTCTTTTTGACTGTCAAGCCTCTTGAGCGGCATGGCGGCAGCCTATCTTACGACGACCTGCAGGATGGACAGGACCATAAAAGCGAGCATCAGACCTGCAGTTATTTTAGTAAGAGATGACATACGCTGCCATGTTCCTCCCGCATCTGCCTGAGTTCCGCCTCCGCCAAAAGCTCCGGTGAATCCACCGCTTTTTCTGTGCTGCATCATTATAACTCCAATAAGAGCTACGCAAACAAGGATGTGAAGGATTCCAAGAAGGATTTTCACAAACCACACCTCCAGAGTTTTCTATATTCCGGCGGTCAGGCCATTACTCCTGCACAGACCGGGAATTTTCCATAGTACGTACAGCATAGTATTGTAACACAGGTATAAGCATTTCTGCTATACCTTTTATTGCAAGGGCTCTATGAGAAATTTTAGTTTTTACATGGTCTCCAAGTTCAGAAAAAGTTTTGTCATAACCGTCAGGTATAAATATCGGGTCATAACCGAAGCCGTTCATGCCGGATGGCTTTAATGCAATCACTCCGCTGCAGCTGCCTTCATAAACAAGGGGTTCTTCTATGCCAGGAAAAACAACTGCAATGCATGAGATAAAACGTGCCCTTCTCTCTTTTATGTCTTCCATTTTTGAAAGCAGCCAGTTCGTTCTATCCTGGTCAGTCCCCGGAACGGCACGGGCTGAACGTATCCCCGGAGCTCCTCCGAGAGCTAATACTTCCAGACCGCTGTCATCAGCCATTGCAGGCAGACCAAGCGCCTTAGACCAGGCCTTCGCTTTCAGGAGCGCATTTTTTTCGTAGCTGCTTCCTGTCTCATCTACATCGGTCTGAGCATCAAAATCCCTGCTGTAAAGAAGCTCTATCCCTATCGGTGCAAATGCATCTTTCATTTCACGATACTTATTTTTATTGCCGCTTGCAAGAACTATCCTCATCTTAAAAAAATCGCCTTTTCCTCTTCTGTAAGTTCAAGGGCTTCGGCCTGTATCCGATGGATCTCACAGATGCCCTTCCATCCCAGGAACAATATCTCATCAAGTTCAGCTCTCGAGAATACTCCTTCCTCTCCGGTGCCCTGCAGCTCTACAAATTCTTTCTTTGACGTCATTATGATGTTTGCATCCACATCTGCGGCGGAATCTTCTTCGTAGCACAGGTCCAGCATCGGCACCCCCCTGACCTTGCCGGCACTGACAGCTCCAATCTGAGTTTTGAGAGGTATTTCATCTATCTGCGAGCAAGACACCATCCATCTCAATGCATCAAAAAGCGCTACAAAACCAGCCGAGATAGAAGCCGTCCTTGTCCCGCCGTCAGCCTGCAGAACATCACAGTCGATCCAGATGGTTTTTTCTCCAAGCTTGGTCATATCGACAGCTGCACGAAGCGACCGACCTATCAGTCTCTGTATTTCAGTTCCCCTGCCGTTGAGCTTCCCTTTGCTGATGTCCCTCTGAGTCCTCTGGTGAGTAGCTCTGGGCAGCATTGAATATTCCGCGCTTATCCAGCCTTTGCCGGTCCCCCTCATAAAAGAGGGGACTTTGTCTTCTACAGAAGCAGTACAGAGGACCTTGGTATTGCCCCATTCAACAAGAGTTGAGCCTTCTGCATATCTGCTGAAATTCCTTTGGAACTTTATCGGTCTGAGCTCAAATGGTTCTCTTCCGTCAATTCTCATTATTTCATATCCCGTCAGTTGATTTCCCATGGCCTTGTAAGGTCAGCAGGTGCCTTCTCCCCTGATTCTTTCCCGTCTATGTAGAATTTGACCTTCTTAATAGGCGGAAAATTGTCTTTCATTGTCCGAACAAGTCCGGTAATAACTATCGCTGCTTTGTCCTTGCCCAATGTCTTCAAAGACGAGCTGAAAGCGCCGGTCATATCAAGATAGAGCCAGTCCCCGCTCCTGAAAACGTTGATGACGCCGACATTGTTGTCCAACATTTTCGTCTCTTTGAGTCCATCAATATAAACAGATGCTACCGTTTCAATATCTTCTTCTACCATTCCTTTTTTGATTTCGATCTCTCTCTCAGTAAAAGCAGTTCCATCAGGTATGTAGAGGTTGTACTTCACGTTGCCCGACCCGTTCGAAGAATTTGCTCCTACACTTACTCTTGCTGCTTCGGTACCGTTCCCTACAACATTTCCAACTCTTGGGCCGCCCTTTTTATCTGCCCAGTTAAAGAAATAATTAGCACCAAGGTATCCGCACACAAAAAATATGGCAAGAAGAGCTATCCAGGCAAATATTCTTACAAGCAGAGGTGCTTTCTTGCTGTCATCCTCTTCTTCGAATTCATCATCATTTTCGTAATCATCATCACGGTTCTCCCGCGAACGATCATCATACATATCATCATCTGCCTTGCTTTTTCCTGAATACCTGGCAAAAAAACCTTCGCGCAGATTCTCTCCTTCCTCTTCCCTGACCCTATTACCCTCATGCGAAGTGTTATCCCTTTGCTGAGCAGAAATACGCTTTACTGATGGTTCGTCAAAATTTCCTTCTTCTTTTTTCTTTCTGACAATAAAATGGCGGGTTCTTTCATCAGGATCCCTCATGCATTATTCCTCCTGTAATACGATCACTGTACCGTCACCGGATGTTCGTTGATATAAGTCAAAATCCCCTCCGCAAAGCTTCTGCATAAAGTTTCTCTGTAGTCTGCGGTGTTTAGTTTTCGCGCCTCAGCTCTGTCTGTGAGGTAGCCCATTTCGATCAGTACCGATGGCATTCCCGCACCTCGCAGAACATAGAAAGGTGCCTGTCTCACCTTACGCATCGGAAGCCCTGACGAATTGGCAGATCTGTGAAGCACCTCTGTAAGGCTGGTACTCTCATTTATCTTGTCATTCTGCTGCATGTCTCCAAGTATTTTGAGCAGCAGCCTCGTTTTCTGGTCTGCCCGCTGGACGTCCTGCGGGGTCTCCGCCCCTCCGCTTATTTCCTTGTTTTCATATATAGCCAGCTGCATTGCGTCTTTGTCGGACGGGGGAGCCATTATGTAAAACTCAAGCCCTGCGGCAGCCTTACCTTTGGGCATCGCATTGCAGTGAATGCTGACAAAAACATTAGCTTTGTTGTTGTTTGCAAAGGCAGTTCTCTCTGCAAGCTTCAGATATACATCCGTCTTTCTTGTATAGCGAACATCTATGCCGTAAGCCTGCAGCATCTCTCCAAGCAGGAGGGCGGCCTTGAGATTTATGTCCTTTTCCCTTACGCCGTTTGCAGCGGCGCCCGGGTCATGTCCGCCATGCCCCGCGTCAAGCACTACGACAGGTCTTTTGCTGCCGTAAGTCACCTTTAGAGGTACTGTCGGCGTTGCTCCTTCTTTTTTTTCTTCTTCAAGCACAGGATTTTCTGGCTCGACCGTTACCTTTTTTTCGGGTTTTTTCAGCTCAGCAGCGGTTTCTTTCGTAGATTCTTTTTTATGTTCTTCTTTTTTTGTCTGTTCAGTCTGAGGAGGTTCCTGCCCCGATTCAGCCCATTTCATCCCCGGGTTTTTACCTATCTTTGTATAAAACTGGTCCAGTACGGTTATCATGGCTTTTGAATCCGCCCACCAATGTCCATCTTCAACTGCAATGGGATCAGGAAGGCTTATGATCGCACCATCTACCCTCACCACGCTTGAATTATTCCAGAACTCCATTTTTTTACCGTCGATGACAACTACTATGCCCTGAAGGTTGCCTGACCTTGCGAGTCCCAGTGCCGATATTACCTCTTCGATTGCAATGTCCTTGCCCTTAAGGGAGTTTGTCCTGGCGGATATGTCTCCTTTTTTGATATCATTGTGCCAAAGGGAGAGGGTTTCTGCAGACGCAGGTACAGCCATAATAACCATTAGAAGCAAGGCAGAGCAAAGTATCTTTGATATTTTTTTATTCACCTGCAACAACAATGTTTTCCACCACCAATGTAGGAGCCGCAGTCGATCCAAAGAAGGTAAGGTCTGAACCTACTGCAACTATATTATTTAAAAAGTCCATCAAGTTCGATGCTATCGTGACACCGCTCACAGGTCTAGTTATCATCCCGTTCTCAATAAGCTGCCCCTTTGCTCCTACCGAGAAATCACCGCTGACGGGGTCAATTGTATGAAGTCCCATCAATTCTGTCAGATAAAGGCCGGAGCTTACTCCAGAAATCAGAGATCCCGGCGTTTCGTTTCCGGCTTCAAGCAGGAGGTTGGATGTGCCGACATCCGGCAGAGAAGACATTCCCCTGCATGCATTCCCGGTAGAGGCGACTCCGTCCTTCCAAGCGTACTGAAGATTATACAGGTAAGAACAGGCAATGCCATCTTTGATAAGCAATGTCCTGCCTGTCGGAACTCCTTCCGCATCCCATGAACCTGTGCCTGCTTTCCAGGGGATCCTTCCGTCATCGATAAGAGTTACGCAGGATGATGCTACCTTGGCAGCCAGACGATCCGCCATCATGGATCTCCCTTTATGTATCTCCGGAGCACAGAACAGATCGCCTATCACATCTACCAGTGATGCGGCAGTTTCAGGTTCTATCACTATTATATAAGGGCCCGTCTTTATAGGGGTTCCTCCGAGCGCTGATACTGTCTTCTCCACAGCTTCGAGGGCTATCTTCCTTATGTCGAGATCATCAAGTCTTCTTGACTCTATTCCATGACCGCCCATCTCGGTATTTCTTCCGTCACCCGCAATGACTGTCACTCCGCAGCTTGCGCTGCTTCCGCGCTCCCAGCCTTCAAGTCCGGTGCTTGTACAGTAAAAGGATGATCCCCATCCGTCATGCCAGGATGCGCTCCTCACAGAGATTATATTGCTGTCGGCAGACATTGCGCTCTCTGTCATGACCCGGCAGAATTCCATCCTCTTCTGTGGGGTGAGGGCTGCGATCTCAGGGTCTTCCAGATCTAGCGAGGGGTCCGATACCAGCTTTCCCTCATAAAGCATTATTCCTTCTTCCGGTTCGGAATTCCTGCAGTTGAAAAGGCTCCATTCGACCAGTTCCCTGAGAGAAATCCTGTCAAGCCTGTTTCCATATGATATGCCCTGTCTGCCGTCAGACATGATCGTCCTTACACCTATACCGGAGGTAAAGCCTGTCACACACTCTTCGATCTCCCCGTCTTTAAGTGATATCCCTGAGCCTGCACCCTCTGAATACAGCACATCAGCCCCAGATGCCCCTCCGCGCAGAGCCTCTTCCAGCATCCATTTCGACATGGACTCGACTTCTCCGCGGGAAAGGAATTCGGTCACTGAGAGATAACCTCAAGTATTATGTCGGCCGCCCTTTCAACATCTTCCCTGTTTACATCAAGATGTGTAACAAGGCGTATCCTCCTCGGAGAAAGAGCATTTAGAAGCAATCCGCGTTCTTGACAGGCACTGACAAAATATTCATCTGTAGGATAGTTCTTCAGCATTGGGAAAAATACCATGTTCGTCATATTCGGAACTTCCTCTACGTGTACCCCTCCCTTTATCAGCAGCTCACATAGAAGTTTTGCATTGTCATGGTCTTCAGAAAGCCTTGAGATGTTGTTCTTGAGCGCAAAAAGGCCTGCTGCAGCTGCGATCCCTACCTGGCGCTGTGCACCGCCGATACGCTTTCTGGCTTTCTTTGCTCTTTCTATGAATTCGTGTGATCCGCAGAGCATGGATCCCATTGGGGCGCCAAGGCCTTTTGAAAGGCAGAACTGGACTGAATCCACTTCTTTTGTAAACTCGGTCACGCCGACTCCGTAACAGACAGATGCGTTGAATATCCTGGCTCCGTCAAGATGTACATGGAACCCTAGCCTGTGTCCTTCCCTGGCAACTTCTGCAAATCGTTTAGGGGAGACAGCTATGCCCCCTGTGTAGTTATGAGTGTTTTCCAGACAGAGGATGGTCGTGTCAGGGTGATGGATGTTGTTGTCAGCCCTGTTTGCAGGCGCAATGTCTTCTATTTTGGGTATGCCATCATCGTCATTCAGGGGATATGGACAAAGTCCTGCAACTGCTGAAAAACCTCCGACCTCGGCATTCCAGACATGGGAGCGCTTGCCTGCAAGGAGACTTTCTCCGTGACGTCCTGCGGAGAGAAATGCAAGGAGGTTTCCCATCGTTCCTGAACATGTATAGATCGCCGCATCTTTGCCTGTCAGCTCAGCTGCATATTTTGACAAAGCGTTCGATGATGGATCATCTCCGTATATATCGTCCCCTACCTCTGCGTTTGCCATGATCCTGCGCATTTCTTCCGAGGGCTTCGTTACTGTGTCACTGCGGAAATCCATAATTTTCATATTGATATGCCTCCATAGGTCAATTTTCTGTTATTTTAATATTCTATAGCCATACTTCAATATCACTTTTATTAAACCATTTTCAGCCCCTATATTTTAACCCCAAGTCTGGCCCAGGGAAGAAAATCTTCGCTGACTGCAACGCCAAGATCAACACCATGATTGTTTGAGCCATGGAAATCTGATCCGGCAGTCGGATAAAGATCGAATTTATCGGCCAGTTTAAGATAATTGTATGTCTGTTCGGGGCTGTGTCCGGAATAGAGCGCTTCGATGCCCCAAAGACCATTGTCTTTAAGATGGAACAGGAGCCGATCCATTTTTTCATCTTCAAGATAACTCTGGGCCGGATGTGCAAGTACTGCGAGCCCGCCTGCACCGGTGATGAGGGAAATGCATTCCTCTGCGGCGAGTCTTGCCCTTGGCACATGTGCGCTTCCGCCAGAGCCTATATATTTTGTAAAAGCTTCCCCTATGCTTGAAACATACCCCTTCTGCATCATTAACCTCGCTATGTGAGGCCTTGCAACGACCTGCCCCCTTGAGAGGGCGGAAACATCTTCTATTTGTACGTCAAAACCCAATTCCTGCAATTTTTTACATATCCTGTGGTTTCTGGCATTTCTGTGGTCTCTTATTTCATTAAGCCTCTTTTGGAAAGCCACATTAGCTCTGTCTATCCGGAAGCCCAGGATGTGAAGGGTATAATCTGAATCCGCCGAAAGTTCTATGCCAGTAAGTCCTTCCATCCCATATTCTTTACACGCAGACATGAAAGGGGCAAGGCCCTCTGTTGTGTCGTGGTCAGTAAGACTCACAAAGGCCAGATGCCGTTTCTTCGCAGCTTTGACTATTGACTCTACGCTTAGCGTCCCGTCAGAATAGTTGCTGTGGACATGCATATCTATCAAGATCATAGGTCGCTTCGAGCCTCATCTTTTCCCCCGCCATCAGCAGACAATTTTACATACAAAGGATGTGAAAGTACAAAAGCGATCAATTCAAGTTTTTGGAGATCCTCCTCCGAAAATGCGTCAGCAGCGCGAGATTCTATCTGCAGCACACCAATTTTTTCTCCTTCAGCAAAAAGCGGAGCAGACATCAGCGATCTGGCATCCCTGTAAAAAGGGAGGTCCTTTGCGCTCTCGATCCTTTGGGTAAGATATGCTCTCCCTGATGCGAAAACCTTCCATGCTGCGCCTCCGTTCCTCGGTATCGGGGAACCCGGCCTTCCTGTCCTGCCTGGCATATACATAACACCCGACCTGTCTGCGACTGTTATAAAAACCTCGTCTCCTGAAGTCATTTCCCTGATTTTATCAGCAGCTGCAGATACCAGGGCGGCCAGGTCTTTTTCTTTCGAAATTTCCGATGAAAATTTTTCCACGGCAGCCATGAATTTTTTGCCGGTGTCCCTGTAATAGAGCATGAATCCGCCGACCGACACCAGAAGAAGGAAGATTGAAGCTGTGTCGAACCAGGAGAAAACTCCGCAGACAGATCCTATGACAGCCGCTGAAGCACATACCAGAAGGTTGGTTTTATGAGACCATCTGCTGCTCTCAGTAAGACCCAGAAAAGCAGCCAGTATCGAGGCAATGAAAAGCGGAGTGGAGTTGAATATGCAGCTAAAACCGCATCCCGCAGACAAGACTATAAGCCAGAATATCTGAGGCCAAAACCTTCTCCTCCTGAATACCCGGCCATAGTATGCTTCACCATTTTTCACTATGCAAAATTCTCCCTTCCAGTGTTATGATCCTTATTTCTTTTTCATCAACAACAGCAGCACTGGCCGGATCCTTGCCCTTCGGCATAGTTGTCGATCCGGGGTTCAGGAAGATCGTATCTTTCTCCCTCACAACAGATGCTATATGCGTATGTCCCGAGATGGCAAGATCTGCTTCGGAATCAAGAGCCATCTGCCTGAAAAGTGGAAAATTATCGCCGTGCATCATTAATATTTTTTTTCCGTTCCACCATATCGAGACATAAGGGGCAAGCAGGGGATGCAGTACCATCTGATCAACCTCCGCATCACAGTTTCCCCTTGCGATAAGTATCGTTCCTTTATAGCCGTTGATAGCCTCGGCCAGATCCGATGGGGTATATCCTCCGGGTATGGCATTTCGAGGCCCGTGATAAAGGACATCTCCGGCATGCAGTATCGCATCTGCTTTTTTAAATAGCGAGAGCGCCGATTCCCAGGCAGGGAAACTTCCATGGGTATCAGAAAGCACTCCAAGCACTTTACTGTGAACATTGAGGTCAGACATGTCAACACATCCTTACGGGGAAAATCCTGGTTGATATTATTCCCAGCTATTATATAATCAGTGGGCTTGGAAAAATACATAAACAGGAGTGATTTTTATGAATATAGATTCCAAAACACTGGAACAACAGGACATGAAGATGCTGGTACATTCGCTTGAATTAGTTTCTGCCCGTATTTTCGAATCAGTAATAACACTTAATCAGATAGCTAGTTCAAATACGCCTGAGATGCACGCTCTTTTCAACCAGTGGGTATCATTCCTGGGTGAAGAAGTTGTCGGGGCAGCAGCGGAAAACGGGAAGCTCGACCCCGAAGAGATATCTAAGAGGATAGGCGTCAGCAGTTCGACCATAATCTCCCTGGCCCTGGCCCTGCACAGACAAGGTAAGATCAGGATCAAAAGCTTTATGGTGGAACCGGGTGACAACATGAACACTGAGATATGCGACTGCCTTAAGTAGAAACACAGGCACAGAACACCAATAGATTATCTGAGATGATCCATAACGGCTATAATTTTGGGGACTGATTTTACCGTTACTCTGCCTGTACTTTCTTTTGTCTGCCTTTTGGTGGGTCTTGCCGGTTTTGTCGATGCATCAGCGGGAGGAGGGGGGATCATCGCCCTTCCGGCTTATCTCTTCACAGGTATGCCTGCACATTTCGCATACGGGTGCAATAAATTCTCAAGCGCATGCGGCACTACTCTGTCGGTTTTTAAATTCTGGTCTGCCGGTGCGGTCAATCTAAGATCTTCACTTCTCGCTGCATTCAGCTCTTTCATCGGATCAGGGATAGCCGCATCAATTGTTCTGATGATCCCCGACCATGTCCTCAAAACTATGCTTTTACTGATCCTCCCGATTGCAGCGGTTGTCATCTTCCTGAAAAAGGATATGGGTGACGAGGACCAATCCCACTCATTATCCAGAAAGGCTGTTTTCTTTTTATCCCTTCTGATAGGATTCCTTGTCGGAGGATATGACGGAATGTTTGGTCCCGGCGCAGGCACATTTGCCATATTCGCTTTCTCTTCAATTATGAAGTATGACCTTAAGACAGCATCAGGCAACGCAAAGATAGTCAACCTGGCCTCAAATTACGCGTCACTGCTGACGTTTGCACTGGCCGGAACAGTCTATTACCAGATAGCTATCCCTGCCGGGATATGCAACATTATCGGAAACTATATCGGTTCTGCCTACGCACTGAAAAAGGGCGGAAAATTTATCCGCCCCATGATGGTCGTTGTTCTAATATTCCTGCTAGCCAAGATAGCTTTTGACCTTTTCACTCGCTGAGATCAGAATTTATTTTTCCGAGTTACCCACCACGGAGCCATTGATGTATCTTTATGACCGCTTGCTGTCAGCTCCCATACTGTTGCGACCAGACTGTTCATCCTTGCAGCAAAGGCAAACAGCGGCATCAGAGGCAGGAAGCACAGCCTTGACAGGTCCTCTTCAGGTCTTTCTGAGAGACACGCTGTAAAAATGAGATACATTGCAAGAAGCAAAAAGAAATAAAAGAGATAGACCAGAAAAAGTAAAGTAGAAGCATATTCTATCGGATACATGATAAAGAGCCATACGGTATATACAAAGATGACAAAAGGCATAACTATCTGTGAAAAGAGCCCCGTTAAAATTATCATCAAAAAATTCGGCCAGCCGAGAATTTTAGGTCTAAATGAGCGCTTGTGCTTGCAAAAATAGAGGTAGGAAAGGTCACCGTCCCACCTTATCCTCTGTTTCAGAAACCCCTTGAATGTTGCTGGGGCATCCGTATGTCCAATAGCTTCCGGATCAAAAATTATTCGGAATTTCTTTTTGTATCTTCCAAAATAATTTTTGATCCGAAGTGTTAAATCAAGATCTTCTGCTGTGCCTGCGTCCCACCCTTCTACAAGGTCAAGTACGCTTTTCCTGAAAACACCAAATGCTCCTGATATATTGTTAACCATGTTAAAGGAACTCAATCCGGTCTTGGATGCCTGGATCGATATAAAATACTCAATGGCCTGGAGAGACGCTGTCAAAGACTCATCGGCATTTCTTACCCTAAGGCATCCTGATACTGCTGCCACTGTTGGATCTTCAAAATGTCTCGTGGCCCTCTCTACCATGTTGTTGTCGAACGAAGTATCTCCGTCCAGTGCCATTACTATTTCTCCGCTCGCAAAATTTAGTCCGGTGTTCAGGCTGGAGACCCTGCCGCCTCTTTGCCATTTGGGGACCACAAGAAGCTTTCTGTTTTCAAAGCCCGATACATAGTAGGACATTTCATGGGCTGAATCATAGGTTAGTTTGTTTTTTGCTGCACCGTCGATCATTGCCAGCATCTCAATTTTGCCCGGATATATCTGTTCGGTGAGAGACATTATAGTTTTCTGTACATCGCGGCCTTCGCTGTAGCATGTAATTATGCAGGAAACAGCGGGGAAATACGGTCTTCGTTCACCTTCATATCTCCTGTCGACTGTATATTTGATAACACCTATTATGACCAGGATCGCGAGCGGCAGTTCAAAAAAAAGGACAAAGGGCATGAATTTGAGTAAAAGAACCCCCGCCCCTTCTTCAAAAAGGAGTGGTAAATATTCTGAACTCAAAAGCTCTTCGAATACTTCCATGTCGGTTCCTGTTTTTTGATCAAAGTTCTTCAGCAAACAATTCCAGATATTTCTCCGCAGAAATCTCACCATCTTCAGCCGGTATCTGGAAACATTTTGAGGTGATCTCAATTTTCTTTTCTGACTCGATCCCAAGCTTGTCGTTCAGCAGCTCTATACGCTCTGCCAGGATCGTTGAGTTGTCAAACAATGTCCTCGGCAGCAGTATCCAGAAAGTATCCGGCGCTGAAGAAGTGGTTATGTCAGTGGTCCTTACCATAGCCCTTATACGGAATATCAGCTCATCCATTGTCTTTTTGTATAGATCTTCTCCCAATAAATCCTCAATTTCGTACAGGTTGGAAAATTTAAGGCCTATCAAGGTGAAAATTTCATCAGCGTAGCGTTTCCGGTATTCCCTCATCCATTCAATGATATTGCAGAAATAGCTGAATTTTAGATTATTCCTGCCGTCAAACAGCTGGATTTCCATCTGCATACTGCCAGTCCGTACTGCGGCAGATCCCTTTTCTGAAAGCTTATAGCTGTAAACATTTACAACTGTCAGATCAGAAGGATCTGTCCTTGTCCTGCAGAAGAGGCAGTCAGCCTTAACATCAGGCTCAATAAATTTTGATCCGCAGTTGTTGCACTCATGAGACTCTAGAGGGTGGTCGTAATCGCTTCCCAGATGCCTTAAGACAGTATTGCATTTCGGACATACGAATGACATGTTTTTTCTAAAATCGCTGTCCGGCGCAACATGTCCGCAGATAAAGCAGTGTATCATTAGTTTTTTATTAAAATCGATGCTTCCGCAGTTCGGGCAGATATCGACATAGTTCAGGTGCCCTGTTTTACATTTGGGACATTTCCTCACCCTGTCCACCAGTAAATTTCGAGTTATGTATCCATGGTCTTCAAGAAATGCAACTGCCCTCAGGGCCATTATCATCTCTGTATCGAACCGGAAAGACCTCAGCCTTTCAAGGCCACTGAGATCTTCAGGCCTGAGTATCTTCGATGCCTTCGTAGAACTGTCAAGCAGGAGAGCCATTTCTGGGTAGGAGTATACCCATTGTGAAAAAGGAGAGCAGACTGGCGAAAGGGAACATTCTTCGCCCCTGACATACATATAGGAAAGCATTCTCAGGTTGTGGTTATCCAGCAGCTTCTCCCTGCTGATCCTTTTGCCTCTTTCAAGTATGGAGACCGCCTCATGAAGCCTCTCTTCAACATTGCTCGAAATACCGTCTACCAAAATGTCTACCTGCTGCATAGTGCGTGACAAGTAAATAGGTGCACAGCAAAACTCAACTGATTCTCTAAGCTCAACCAGTTCCCAGAATACTTTAAGTTTGTCCGATGTTTTTTTGCCTTTAAGACCATCAATCAGGACTATTCCAGTCTCGGGCTTCTTTTCCAGCAGTTCTCTTGCACTCTGAAAATCGCTGATTTTACTGTCGGGAGAATGTGCAGTCTCTTCACCAAGAAGGATCCTGTAAATTCTATACTCTTTCATCATTCATCCTCCTAAAAAAAGGACCGGAGTCCCCACTCAACTTTTACGGGAAGCCCGTCGACTATCCGCTCTTCCGGCAAAGGTTGTTTCAGCGTCAAATATACCCTTATGCTTCGGGGGGAAACAAGCATCCTGCTTCCTAAACCACCCGGAGTGCTCTGTGATGTTGTCGGCATTTCTTCAACTACCGCTTTGATACCTTTTGACTTGCCGGGTAAAACGACTTTCACTTCAGAATCAATCTTTATCTTTTCGAAATTCTCGGGAGCAACATAGACTATTACCTTGGCAGTCCTGGGATCAGCTATCCAAAGCAAATCGTCTCCGGCATTTACAGACTGGCCCGGGAAGGCCTCTATAGACTGGATCTTGCCTGCTCTTTTTATTACTACCTCAAAAGAAGAACCTTTAAGACTTTCAAGGTATTCAATACTCCTGTTGTAGTAATCCAGTCTCGATCTGGTGTTTTTTTCCGCAGTGC
Source organism: Synergistaceae bacterium (assembly GCA_963682045.1). Lineage (GTDB taxonomy): Bacteria > Synergistota > Synergistia > Synergistales > Synergistaceae > Caenicola. The sequence continues at coordinate 1,693,112 of OY821326.1, read as the reverse complement.
CATCCGCTCTTACTGATAATAATGATTCACGATCTGCCATCGCCGACCGGAGGTTGGATTCTGCAAGGTTAAGTTCTGCCCTTGTCGCAGCTCCCTGTTCCATCAGGCGCCGGACAGTAGATGCTTCTTTCCTGTAGAATTCGATGTTTTGATCAACAAGTCTGGTAGAAATAAGAGGAAACGCGACGGGGGAACTCAAAGCCAAACTTAGTGAATCCCTTTCAGCTTTCATCAGCGCGATCTGTTCAATAAGCTCGGGAGAAGGTTCTCTTACCAGCTTCATTGCCACGAAACCGGAATTTACATCCAGCCCTTTTTTTGCATAGACCTCTTTTATAAAACCATTCTCAGGTGCTGTTATTGCAAAGCTGTCCATACTGATGATCCCTGGTGATGAAACAAAGATCCAGCCGATAAAAATATTCCATAAAAGAACGATCAGCGGCGTGAATACAAGAGCCAGTATCGACCACCAGAGAAGTTTCGAAGTACTCCTTTTTCCGGGGGAATATGGGATCTTTACTCCTGACCTCAATTCCGGATCATTTTTTTGAGCCTGTGAAAAAGACACCCTCATCTAAACATCCCTCCGATATCTTCCCATGCCTGTATTATCACACCATTGAACTTTCTGATGTTTGAGAGCTCACTGGATATATTTTCCATGCTGTCTCTGTAAGCATCTATCCCTGATGAGAAATAGCTCTCTTCAGGCGGAAGAATCCTCTCAATGCTCTGGGCAAGGCGGAAGTTCAAAGACGGATGCATCAGCATGATATACCTTATTCGTTTTACCGCTGTATCCGGATTTGTCGTATATATCATTACAGCGAGGTATTCAAGCCCCAGTCCCGCAAATCCTTTTGACGAAATTGCCCCAAGATTCCCTTCAAGATACCTTGGGTGTACTGAGATAGACAAATTAAGATCCGTTTTATTTTTTACCTCTTTAACAGTCTCTATTAAAAGGCCAAGGAGATTTTCCCTTTTTCCTTCTGCCCCCGGCAGCGAATCAGGCTCAATATCAAGATGTATGCCAATGAATTTGAACTTTTTCATCCTTTCAATAATCCTGATGAGGTCTTTTCGTTCTTCGGGGTACAGCCATGTCGGCTCTCCGAGAAGCAGATCGGCCCTTATCCCCATGCTCTTAGAAGTTGATAGAAGGTCTTCAAGCTCCATCCTGTTGTAATACTTATCGAAGTTACTGATCTGCTCCGCTGTGAAAGAGATCAGGAAATGATCAAAACCTTTTGCTTTCAATTCCTGAAGTGAAGAGATTCTGGTCTCCGGCGCAAGAAAAGACGAAGCATCCCATACATATACCGATTTCGGCATTAAGACATCGGTTTTTATCGATACCTCTTTTTCTTCTTTTGGCTGACTGACTGTTGAAACAACCTTGGCGGGCACAACTGGGAGCTCTGTATGAGAAACTCCGGTTGCTGCGGAAGACACTGCTGTCGTATATCCCTTGGCAACAGGTGTATCTGTTGTCAGGATTCGGGTATTGCCACCCGGGACATTTATTTTGGATACAAGCCAGTCAGGATCAAGCATTCTTGACCTGAGAGGGTTATCTGCTATCGGCCGTATGCGTTCTGACGGCTCAGATGACGATCCATCGGGATACGCATAAGCAAGGAGGTCTGCACCTGTCTGCATAAATATCATCTCGGAATCAAGGAGATCCATTACTCCACGGTAATACTGATACCTGCTCTTTTGCAGCTGCTCAAATGTATCACCGGGAAGAGAAGCATGTCTCATGATTCTCTCCCTCACAGCCTCTGTAAGTGCAGCCAGCCTTGATTCCTGTGCCCTTATATTAGCAACTGCATAAGAAGCGAGGGATGCTGCCTCTTCAGCTTCTCCCTGTACCTTGATCCTCATGAAAAGTTCTTCACGCTCTGCCCTTTTCAGGTCATGCTCTGCAGCTTTTTTTATTTTATCTTCTTTGGAGAATGCAGTTCCAAGAGGTTCGTTTATCGTTACGGAAGCATAGACCCCGCTTCCTATCTCTCCGGGGAAATCCTTCGCAGCAGTCGCACCGACAGTAAATGATCCTTCCCTGTCAACACTTCTTTTTTCACGCATGAGATCTTCATATTTTTTCAGTGTCTCTTTTCTCATCGAGATCTCCGGGTGCTTTTCAATGTCCGCTTCCAGACCGTTAAAAGCAGGCAGAGTAGGTATTTCCATTTTCTGAGGCATTTCCCATAATTGCCCTGTTGCAAGTCTGATTATCTGCAGGGCCTGGGTTTTCCTCATGTTTGACACAGCAATATCTCTTCTTACCACATCGTAAGCAGTCAAAAACTCTATCCTGTCAGCTGGAAGCACGAGCCCTTTTTTTTCTCTTTCAATCAGTATCTTCGATGTGTTTTCTTCAGTTTTGAGGAACCTCTCTGCAATCGCAATTTTTTCACATTCCGACCATAAAGTAACATAGGCCTTTCGAAGTGCGGCAAGGTTGTGGAGTTTTAATATCCTTGGCCTGTACTCAGATTCAATCGATCTTATCTGTGATTCCAGAGCATTTATTTTCTGCTTGTTCCATGTTCCAAAGATGGGAAAAACCAGACCAGCTCCTATGCCTAATTTGCGGTAGGAGGCGGATTCTTCGCTTGTTTCAAAAAGGGGTTCATCGCTGTATCCAAAAGTAGCGCTGAAAAAATATTTAGCTCCCATGCGCTGACGCTCAAGCTCCATCATCTGTTCGTCGCGCCCCATTGCAGCGACCGCAGCAAGAATTTCCGGTCCGTCTCCAATCATAGATTCAGCTTCTGGAAGGGAGGGCAAATTTCTACCGGCGGAAGCGCTGACGCCTGAAAAAATGAGCATTTGAAGAATTAAAATGAACGCAAGCATAGACCTTCTACAATATCCAAACTTCATTTTTTCAAAATTTAAGGTCATCAACATCCCTCTTTTTGAGTTCCAAAATACAAAATATGATTTTTCATAATCTAAACAGATAATAAACTATACACAGTATAATGATACTATAACACATCGATGATCAACAATAATTTCTTAATTTCTTTTTGTATGGAGGTAATAAAACTGAGGATAATAATCGATGCAGACGCGTGTCCCAAGTCAGTCCTGCAATATACGGTAGAGACCGGGGCAAAATACGGCATACCAGTGGTAACTGTTGCCAGCTTCAACCACAACATAGTTTCTTCCCAACATATTACCGTTGAAAGCGGATCTCAGGAAGCAGATCTCAAGATCATAAACATCACCGGATGCTGCGATATTATAGTTACCCAGGACTGGGGGCTTGCTGCCATCGTGCTCTCAAAAAAAGCCTCCGCATTGAGCCCAGCGGGTATAGAATACGAAGCTGAAAGAATGACCTTCATGCTCGAAGAGAGGGAAATGAAGGCGAAATTTCGGAGAAACGGCGGAAGGACAAAGGGTCCTAAGAAAAGAGCCGCAGATGATGATATTCGTTTTCTCAGGACTCTGGAGAAAATCGTTTTAAGAGAAATACAAAAGAAAGGTTCTTAACTTCCTTTTTTATTGAGGAGTGAGCAAGTGGATATCATCTCTGTCAGTCAAGTTATTTTTCAGTCGATGATCAGGTACCCGGATATAAAAATCGCTAAGGGGAAAACCACATTCATACATGGTCCGAGCGGCTGCGGCAAGAGTACGCTGCTTAAACTTATAAACGGCACGATTTCCCCTGACAGAGGAGAGATCCTCTACAACGACAATAATATTAAAAATATCGACACGATCAAACTAAGACGAGAAATTCTCCTCGTAAGCCAGTCAGTCTACCTATTCACAGGCACTATAGAAGAAAATTTTATAAAATATTACGAATACAGGGATCACGACGTTCTTCCAAAAGAAGACATGGAGAAATTCCTCAAGCTATGCAGCGCAGATTTTCCTCTTGAGACCAGATGCGAGACTATGTCTGGCGGAGAACGGCAGAGGGTCTACATAGCAATATTCCTTTCGTTCATGCCCAAAATCCTGATGCTTGACGAACCAACATCAGCTCTGGACAACACATCTTCAGACATCATGATGAACAACATTAAAAATTTTTCCAATGATAACGAGATGACAATTATCATAGTAAGCCATTATCTTCCTCTTGCCGAAAAATACGGAGACAATATCATCGCACTCGAAAGGAGCAAGCCATAATGCGTGAAATTGCTGCAATAAGCCTTGTCCAGTTCAGCCTCGTATATATCCTGCTCCTTGTCGTGCTTGCGGTAATGAAAAAGGCAAAAATAAACCAGACCAAGCTCCTTTTCGTTGCAAGCGTGAGGCTGACTCTCCAGCTGACCATGGCTGGCTTTGTACTCACATATATTTTTGAGAATCCGCATCCGATATTCATACTTATGTACCTGACGAGCATGATACTCTTTGCGATCCACAGGGTACTTTCGAAAAACAAATGCATGAACACCGGATTTAAGATCGCGATAGCTCTTTCTCTAACCTGTTCAGGTCTGGGCATAGTGATTTTCTTCGTGACCGCTGTCGTGGGGCAAAACATATTTAATCCGCAGTATGTCATCCCTCTAAGCGGTATGATAATCGGCAATGCCATGACCGGAGTTAATCTTGCCACAAAGACATTCTGCGAATCACTCAGCGAAAAGCGCCAGCAGATGGAAAGCCTGCTCAACCTCGGAGTCACACCGCAGAAGATCCTGCTCCCAATGGTAAACCAGGCACTTGAGACCGCACTTCTACCCACCCTCAATTCAATGCTCGGAATGGGCATAGTATCCCTGCCCGGAATGATGACCGGCCAGATACTGTCGGGCACGCTCCCAACGACCGCCATCCTCTACCAGATCTCGATTATGATAGCGATCTGCGCCGTAGTATGCCTATCAGTATTCGGCTCCCTCTATTTCGGATATAAGACTTTGTATAACAGCCGCAATCAACTACATTATTTATAGCAGTGAAGAAACGCTGCGTTAAACAGTGGTTAGTACAGGGGGAATTTGCAGCCTTTGGGCTGCGGAGAATTCGCGACATTCGTCGCTGGAGAATTTGCCTCGCTTCTCATCGCGGTGAATTGCGGCCAATGGCCGCGGAGTCTCAAAATATTTGTCGTTCCCGAATGCTTAAATCGGGAATCCAGCAGCTTGGGGTTAGGTATTGAAAGGCTCGTCATAACCAGAATCTAGAGACACTGGATCCCAGATACAGGCACTCGGGGACGACGAGGATGGGAGCTTACAGTCAAGCACCAATGTCTCATTCACCGCGACGCTTTATGTCGCAAATTCTCAGCCGGACGCACCACCCGGCAAATTCACCGCGACAGGCTCAATGCCGCAATTCCCCACGGTCCTAAACAATTGCTTCCCAACCGCTTTCCGCGACATGTTTATGTCGCACTTCGCGCCGGTGTTCTTCCGGCAGCTTCCCAACAAAAAAGCCCCGTGCACAAGCACGGAGCTTTTTTGTTAAATTAATCTCGGCAGCGACCTACTCTCCCACGAATACCCTCCGTAGTACCATCGGCGAAGGAGGGCTTAACTGCCGGGTTCGGCATGGGACCGGGTGTGTCCCCTCCTCTGTTACCACCGAAAACTTGTATGTTTTAGGCTGTGATCTTTGCTGTTTTTGATGCCCAGACCTTCGCCTTACATTGCTGTTTTCTTTGACGCCCTATTCTAGCACATCTCTCATGATTTTGGGTTAGATTTGAGATCGAAACGGATGAAACCCGAAGGGGCAGGCTTCGAAGACGTATGCGTTATACGTCGAGAAGACTGCACCGAGCGTTTCGCCGCTTCGGCTCAAATATGACCCAATATCAGGTCAATAAGGATTTTATGAGGTTAAGGCCTCGGTGTATTAGTATTGGTCAGCTCAACGGGCGTTACCCGCTTACACCTCCAACCTATCAAACCGGTAGTCTTCCGGACACCTTACTTGCTTATGCAATGGGGTATCTCATCTTGAGGCCGGCTTCCCGCTTAGATGCCTTCAGCGGTTATCCGATCCGAACATGGCTACCCGGCGTATGCTCCTGGCGGAACAACCGGTTCACTAGCGGTCCGTCCATCCCGGTCCTCTCGTACTAGGGACAGATCCTCTCAAATACCCTGCGCCCACAGTGGATAGGGACCGAACTGTCTCACGACGTTCTGAACCCAGCTCACGTACCGCTTTAATGGGCGAACAGACCAACCCTTGGGACCTGCTTCAGCCCCAGGATGCGATGAGCCGACATCGAGGTGCCAAACGCCGCCGTCGATAGGAACTCTCGGGCGGCATCAGCCTGTTATCCCCGGGGTAGCTTTTATCCGATGAGCGATGGCCTTTCCACTCAGGACCACCGGATCACTAGGACCAACTTTCGTTTCTGCTCGACCTGTCAGTCTCACAGTTAAGCCACCTTATACCCTTACGCTCAATAGGCGATTTCCATTCGCCCTGAGGTGACCTTCGCGCGCCTCCGTTACTCTTTGGGAGGCGACCGCCCCAGTCAAACTGCCCGCCTGACAATGTCCCGCTCTGCGATTCAGCAGCAGCGGTTAGAATCCCAGCACACCAAGGGTGGTATTCCAAGGGCGACTCCAAATGCGCTGGCGCACATCCTTCATAGCCTCCCACCTATCCTATACAGAGTGTACCGAAATCCAATATCAAGTTACAGTAAAGCTCCACGGGGTCTTTCCGTCCTACTGCGGGTAACTGGCGTCTTTACCAGTACCACAATTTCACCGGGCCCCCTGTTGAGACAGCGCTCAGATCGTTACACCTTTCGTGCAGGTCGGAACTTACCCGACAAGGAATTTCGCTACCTTAGGACCGTTATAGTTACGGCCGCCGTTTACTGGGGCTTCAGTTCAAAGCTTCGCCTTGCGGCTAACCTCTCCCTTTAACCTTCCAGCACCGGGCAGGTGTCAGACCCTATACTTCGGCTTGCGCCTTAAGCAGAGTCCTGTGTTTTAGTTAAACAGTCGCCTGAGCCTGGTTTCTGCGAACCAAAGATGCTTCTTACGTATAGTATTAACATCTCCAGCCACTCCTTCTCCCGAAGTTACGGAGTCAACTTGCAGAGTTCCTTAACAAGGGTTATCCCGTTCACCTTAGCCTTCTAAGCCAACCCACCTGTGTCGGTTTTCAGTACGGGTTCGAACTCTCTCCCTAGAAGCTTTTCTCGGCAGCTGAGCATTTGTGCCTTCTCGTGATTATTCACTACCCCATCAGATCTCGGCCTTAAAGCAAGGGGGATTTGCCTCCCTCACAAGCCTACTTCTTTAGACCGGGACTTCCATCACCCGGCGCACATAGCTTTCTGCGTCACTCCATCAGTCAAACGATCGTCCGAAGGACAGGATTGTCTACCTGTTGTCCATCGACTACGCCTTTCGGCCTCGCCTTAGGTCCCGCCTAACCCTGGGTGGATGAGCCTTCCCCAGGAATCCTTGGGTTTTCGGTGAGTGTGTTTCTCGCACACTTTTCGCTACTCATGCCGTCATTCTCACTTCCATACAGTCCACACAACCTTACAATCATGCTTCGTCCCGTATGGAACGCTCCCCTACCAGTTAATGGATTTTTCCACTAAATCCGAAGCTTCGGCGCTGTGCTTAGCCCCCCACATTTTTGGCGCAGGGACGCTCGACCAGTGAGCTGTTACGCACTCTTTCAAGGGTGGCTGCTTCTGAGCCAACCTCCTGGCTGTCTTTGCTTCCCCACATCCTTGTAACACTTAGCACAGGCTTTGGGACCTTAGCTGTCGGGCTGGGCTGTTTCCCTTTCGACCACGAATCTTCGCACCCGTAGTCTCACTCCCGTTCGAATATTATGGGTATTCGGAGTTTGATTGAGCTCGGTAGGTCCATCGACCCCCTTACTCATTCAGTGCTCTACCCCCCATAAATCCATAAAACGAGGCTGCACCTCAATGCATTTCGGGGAGAACCAGCTATCACCATACTCGATTAGCTTTTCACTCCTATCCACACCTCATCCAGGACTTTTTCAACAGTCTGTGGTTCGGTCCTCCAACCGGTGTTACCCGGTCTTCAACCTGGACATGGATAGATCGTATGGCTTCGGGTCTATAGCATGCGACTTGCGCCCTGTTCAGACTCGGTTTCCCTACGGATCCAAACCTCGTAGTTCTTATCCTCGCCACATACCATAACTCGACGGCTCATTTTCCAAGAGGCACGCCGTCACATCCTAAGATGCTCCGACTGCTTGTAAGCACGCGGTTTCAGGTCTATTTCACTCCCCGTCAGGGGTGCTTTTCACCTTTCCCTCTCGGTACTGCTTCACTATCGGTCGCCAGATGTATTTAGCCTTGGACCGTGGTCGGCCCTGATTCATACGGAATTTCACGTGCTCCGCACTACTTGGGTGTCCATTAATGGAGGTGCTTTCATTTCGCTTACGGGGCTTTCACCCTCTGCGGCTCGTTTTCCCAACACGATTCAGCTATAAAAACACTTTGTAACTCCACCGGAGTTCTGCAACACTCCGCTCATGGATCCCGCTACTCCATATGCACAACGCCTGCAGGCTTGGCATGCATTCGGTTTAGGCTCTACCCCTTTCGCTCACCACTACTTGGGGCATCTCTTACGATTTCTCTTCCTCCGGTTACTGAGATGTTTCACTTCACCGGGTTGCCGCCTTCATTAAAGGCGCATGGACTGCTCCATGCAGGTTTCCCCATTCAGATATCCGCGGATCTCGGGATGCTTGCTCCTCCCCGCGGCTTTTCGCAGCTGGCTGCGTCTTTCTTCGGCATCTGGCGCCAAGGCATTCCCCGCGTGCCCTTTGTACCTTAACCTCATAAATCCTTTATTGACCTTTATTAAACTACTGCCTCCTACATTCCCTGCTTACATAGTTATACATTTATATATATGTATTCTCTTATGTATTATGGAATTGTTCGGCAATTGCTAAAGGGTGTCATGGTGCGCGACATTGATAAAGGGTAAGCAAAAGTTAGAAGTTCGTTAGATTTGGTTCAGATACTGAGTTGCACGAAATTTTTTGTTGCTCCTTAGAAAGGAGGTGATCCAGCCGCACCTTCCGGTACGGCTACCTTGTTACGACTTCACCCCCCTTACTCGGCGCACCTTAGACGCTTCTTTCCCTTACGGGTTAAGCCTGCGGCTTCGGGTGCCCCCAACTCGGGTGGTGTGACGGGCGGTGTGTACAAGGCCCGGGAACGTATTCACCGCAGCTTGGCTGATCTGCGATTACTAGCGATTCCGGCTTCATGTAGTCGAGTTGCAGACTACAATCCGAACTGGGACCGGCTTTAGAGGATTTGCCAAGTGTCGCCACTAAGCTGCCGTCTGTGCCGGCCATTGTAGCACGTGTGTAGCCCTGGGCATAAAGGCCATGATGACTTGACGTCATCCCCACCTTCCTCCGCCTTGTCGGCGGCAGTCTCGCCAGAGTGCTCAGCTCTCCTGTTAGCAACTGGCAATAGGGGTTGCGCTCGTTGCGGGACTTAACCCAACATCTCACGACACGAGCTGACGACAGCCATGCAGCACCTGTGCAGGCTCCTTACATTACTGCAAGGTCGATTGAATCTCTTCGCTCTACCACCTGTATGTCAAACCCAGGTAAGGTTCTTCGGTTTGCATCGAATTAAACCACGTGCTCCACCGCTTGTGCGGGCCCCCGTCAATTCCTTTGAGTTTCAGTCTTGCGACCGTAGTCCCCAGGCGGGATACTTAACGCGTTAGCTGCGGCACGGATGCCCTGCGACACCCACACCTAGTATCCATCGTTTACGGCTAGGACTACCGGGGTATCTAATCCCGTTCGCTACCCTAGCTTTCGCACATGAGCGTCAGTATTGTGCCAGGAAGCCGCCTTCGCCACTGGTGTTCCTCCCGATATCTACGCATTTCACCGCTACACCGGGAATTCCACTTCCCTCTCACATACTCTAGATTTACAGTTTCGATAGATAAACGGAAGTTAAGCCTCCGCCTTTGACTACCGACTTATAATTCAGCCTGCGTGCGCTTTACGCCCAGTAATTCCGGACAACGCTTGCCCCCTACGTATTACCGCGGCTGCTGGCACGTAGTTTGCCGGGGCTTCCTCGTATGGTACCGTCTTCTGCTCTTCCCATACAACAGGGCTTTACATCCCGAAGGATTTCTTCACCCACGCGGCGTCGCTGGGTCAGGGTTCCCCCCATTGCCCAATATTCCCCACTGCTGCCTCCCGTAGGAGTCTGGACCGTATCTCAGTTCCAGTGTGGCCGTTCGCCCTCTCAGGCCGGCTACCCGTCTTCGCCTAGGTCGGCCGTTACCCAACCTACTAGCTGATAGGACGCGAGTACCTCCTCTGCCGGATTGCTCCTTTTACCTCTCGGCTTATGGGGTATTAGCAGCCGTTTCCAACTGTTGTCCCCCTGCATAAGACAGCTCCTCACGCGTTACTCACCCGTCCGCCACTAAAATACTTATCAGCAAGCTTTCAAAGTATTCCCGTTCGACTTGCATGTGTTAAGCACGCCGCCAGCGTTCGTCCTGAGCCAGGATCAAACTCTCCGTTTGATTCTGGTGTGCTTTTCATATATCAATTCTGTTAGGTCTTGATATACGTCTCAGTGCTGGCTTACTTCTATTTTCTCTTCTCGGCATTTACACGCAGTTCCATTATCATTTCACCGCGTTTCTCTGCCACGGATATGATCCGTAAACCTTATCCGTACTTTTGCTTTGCCCTCTATTCAACTGTCATGGTGCGCGTTGCTGTCTTCTGTAAACTCAGTCGCGAACGACGTCGTCGGAAGCGCAACAGGAGGTAGTATATGACGCCTTCCAAAATTCGTCAAGCACTTTTTTAGGCGTTTTTTGAAGTTTTTTTATTAGGACACACGGGCTCGTGAATCTAACAACTGCCCACGATTTCAGACTCTCACAACTTAATGCAAACAGGCACTTTCACATTTTTACCAGTGAAAGCGCCGAATTATTTTATGAAATTCATTTTTTTCCGCGTATATCTAACGAATGATTTCATGTTTTTAATTTTGGAATGCGGTTTCCCTGCCGTAATTATTTTCAAAACTGCTAGAATATACTAAATGAGAGGTGATGGATTTGAAACATCGCGTCATTCTTGCAGACGATCATAAGCTCTTTATAGAAGGCATAGCTGGGATGCTATCTTCTGTTGAAGAAATAGAAATCGCGGGGAAGGCACATACCGGAAAAGATGCCCTTCAGATGACTTTAGACAAGAGACCCGACCTTGTTATCCTGGATATAACCATGCCTGACATGTACGGCATTGAGGTAACAAGAAAGATCAAGGCAAAGTTTTCTGATGTGAGAATACTTATACTGTCGATGCACCTTGACCTGAGAATGATAATAGAGGTCCTGCAGGCAGGTGCTGATGCGTATATATTAAAAGATTCAGAGCCGTCAGAACTGATAACAGCAGTAAAAAATGTACTGGAGGGGAAGATGTACCTAAGCTCCAAGGTGATCAAGCTGCTTGTCAAGGATTACATCAGTAAGCACAGCATCCCCGTATCTTTAGAACAGTTGAAGGATCTTTCTGCGCGGGAACGTCAGATCCTCCGACTAATCTCGGAATCAAAAAGCATGAAAGAAATAGCCGAAGAACTGCATATAACCCGCAGCACCGTTGACACCCACAAGGCAAATCTTATGCGCAAACTCGGATGCGACAACACTAACGAGCTTATCCGTTTTGCCATGCGGGAAGGCATTGTAGACCTCGATGGATGAAGAAAACCGAAAAAAACAAATACTTGATGCAATATTTTCTAGCATCTTTGACCCGGTAGCCATTTACAGGGTCGTAAGAGGGCGTTCGGACAAACCGATCGACCTTGAGTATGAACGCATAAACGATGCTTACCTCAATTACTATCTCACCCGTAAGGGCTTTATTAAAAGAGACGTTATTGGCCGTCTATACACAGAAGTCTGGGCAGGGGAGGAAAACAGCGGTTGGGAAGAATTGATGCTTAGAGTCGCATCTGCAGACTGTGCAAACTTCAACGAATCGATCAACCGTTATGAAAACTCGGGATATTTTGAAGGACAAAGCAGCATGAGCCCGGGTTATTACCAGATGTTCGCCTTTTCCCCGATTATTGGACATGTTGTCTCAATATTCCGCGACATGTCCGACCTTCACATCGCGACAAAAGATCTCAGCATAAAGGAAAAAGAGCTTATCAAGTCACGGGAAGGGCTTAGAAAACTCACGACCAGCCTTACTCTTGCCGAAGAAAAAACGAGACGCTACATTGCGACAACACTGCATGATACTCTGGGTTACTCAATGGTATCGCTCTTTCATGCCATAAAAGAACTGAAATCTTCAGACCTTAGCCTTTCTGAAAAAGAAAAAAGGCTTGATCGGATAACATCTGACATGGAAAAACTTATAGATGATACAAGGGCTTTTACTTTTTCAATAAGCCCTCCCCTGTTATATGAACTCGGGCTCGACGCAGCACTTGCCTCGCGATGTGAAAGCATTAGGAATACCACCGGCATAGACTGTCTCTTCTGCACTCACGGAAACGAAAGGAAGATCCCGGAGGACACAAAGGTCCTTCTTTACCAGATGGCTCACGAACTCCTTGTTAACGTAACAAAGCATGCCAATGCGAGTAAAGTGCTCGTTCAGACTAGATGGGGAGCAAAAAAAATCCAGCTGCTGGTGGAAGATAACGGCATAGGTTTTACCAACGGCACCTTCGAGCAAAAGATAAAAGAATTCTCAGGGATGGGACTTTTCAGCATCAAAGAAAGACTGAAAACTATGGGCGGCAAGTTCGATATCGTTTCGGTCCAGGGTAAAGGAACAACCGTCAGTATTCTGGCCCCTATAGAACAGTGGAATCAGAAGTTTGATTGAGGACTAAACTCATCTGCCCCTTTTGCCAGTTAAACATAGAGATATCCTTAGTTATATTTAATGGTTATCCCTGTAAAGAATCATATTCTACTCGATTCCCGCCTCCCTGCTGCTTTCATATAATAGATCATAGGAATAAAGCAGTTAATGACGGCATAAGAGGGAGGAGCTCTAATGGAAAAAAATATCATTGCGCCCGCGGTAATTGCCTGCATTGCCCTGATCTCGATCCTGATCACAATGTTTAAAAAGGAAAGCTAGAAGAAAAATCATCTGTCCGGAGAGAGAATGATATACACCCTGTTTGATAGATATATATAGATCAAGGCAATTAAACTGATAACAGCTGTCTGCCATAGACAGCTGTTATTCTTTTGTAAAAGGATGGAGGATCCTGATCAGTTGGGCCTGAAGATAAAGAAGACGGCACCCACCATGCATAGTGATGCCCAAAGATAGTTGATCGTGAGTTTTTCTTTCATCACAAAGAAGGTAAAGGCGGCAAAGACACACATGGTTATTACCTCCTGCATGATCTTCAGCTGAGGAAGAGTATATATTTGATGCCCTAGCCTGTTGGCAGGGACCTGGAAGCAGTATTCGAAGAAGGCTATTCCCCAGCTTGCAAGTATTGCAAGCACCAGGGGTTTTGCGTTCATGTGCTTTAGATGACCATACCATGCGTAAGTCATAAAAACATTTGATACGAGGAGAAGCAAAATGGGGACGAGGCTTCGCGCCAAATTAGGACACCATTCCTTTCTGATTTTGTTCCGGTAGATTATATATCCAAATCATTCAGAATGGTGACAACAGGAGGGGGAGCTGAACCATTAATTGTTGAAAGCTCGACGATCCATGCCTGTATTGTTGATTCAATACTATCCGCAGCAGCCTGAACCTCCGCAGGATGGACCTTCTCCGTCTTTATTCCCGCTAAACATCCCCATGAGTACCGCGTAAGCACAGCCGACTCCGCTTTTTACCGTAATTGCGGAGACAGGGCAATTCATCGAGCACGCTCCGCATTCCATGCACATGTCTATGTCGTTAATCCCGGCTTTGTTATTCTTTAAGGTGAAGACAGCATGCGGACAGACGATCTCGCACATTCCGCACCCGATGCATTTGTCTGTATCAAGCTTCAATGTAACAACGTCTTTTAGATACTTAAGCTCCATACGCTTTCTCCTTTACCTTTATGAAATTAAAAATGAAGCTATCCTTATCAATGCTCCCGCAGACAGGGCGGTCACAATAAGGGGAAGCGCAGTCTTCATCTCTTTTTCCACTCCCGACAGCGACGTATAGGTCGACGAACCGGTAAAGTTCATTGTGAAAAAAGCTGACAGTGACGGCAGGATCAACAGATAAGAAACGAGCTGCAGCCAATTGGCACTCCCTCTGGAAAATAAAAACAGGACTACCGATATGGCCCATATAAGCCCTGTTATCATTCCTTTAAAGGAAAAAGCCCTTCCCGGTATCCAGGGAAGAAGAAGCGGAGATGCAAAAGTGCCCATGAAGACTGAACCAAGCAGTCCAAGGTAATCTGTCCTTTCAACCGGCAGGATACCTAAAGCAGAAAGAACTGCCATCGCTCCAAATATCTTTAGCATCAATTTCATTGCGATCACGATCTCCATCGGTGTCAGGACGAGCCTGTCAAGAAGAGAAAACCGGACTTTCCGCATTGATTGCTTTACCGTCATTGCGTTATCAAGAAAATAGGGAATGTCTTCCGACCTTACAGGTCCGTATGTAATTTTGAAACCGCTTCTAATTCTTGCTTCGTGGACAGAAACGCCTGTCGCGCCAAGCTGCGGCAGGATAAGTTCCCTGTGGGTCACTTTTCCCCTAAGTCCTGTCTTATCGATGCGGGACAAAAGTTCCTCAGTACCGAATGTTCCTTTGCCTGCAGCACACCAGACGTTTATTCCGTCGGTATCAAGTACCAGGATCCATAAATCCCTTCCTCCAACGTTTTTTCTCACTTTATCAACAGTCATTTTATAATTGGAAGTCACGAGGACAGGAGAATGTTCATCAGGACATCCCATGGCGTAAAGTCCGGCTTCCATTGAGTGATCCATCCTGCCAATACCCCATCTTGCCTTCCATGAGCCCAGCCTGTCCTTAATGCTTAGAAATGAAGAGAGAGTTTGATTGTCGCTGCAGCAATTTGTCATAACAGACAACACTTCCCATGAAGAAAATTTATTCCCACTTATATCTTCTCGTTTATTTCGCGTGGAACCAACCTTTGGTGCTGTTACAGAAACGAACCAGCATCAACATTACGGGAACTTCAATTAGTACCCCCACTACTGTTGCAAGAGTAGCTCCTGATTTTAAACCAAAGAGTGAGATCGCAACAGCTACGGCCAGCTCAAAGAAATTGCTCGCCCCTATCATTCCTGCCGGTGCTGCGATGTCATGCGGGAGTTTCCAAGCCAATGCCCATAAATAGCCAACCCCAAAAATCAAAATAGTCTGGATAGTAAGTGGTATGGCAATAAGCAATATGTCCATGGGATTGTCGATTATGACCCTGCCCTGGAAAGAGAAAATTATTACCAATGTCAGCAGGAGCCCGACAGTTGTTATGTTGTCAAACTTAGAGACGAATTTCTCAAAAGCATCTTCACCGAATCTGTTTATGTAAAATAGTCTGGTCAGCCATCCGGCAGTCAGCGGTATCACAACAAAGAGTACAACTGAAATGATAAGTGTATTCCATGGTATTGCGATACCGGAAACTCCCAGGAGAAAAGCTACTATTGGGGTAAATGCAAAGAGTATTATCAGGTCATTGACTGCTACCTGAACAAGAGTGTAGGCAGGATTTCCTCTGGTAAGGTGGCTCCAGACGAAGACCATCGCAGTACAGGGTGCCGCGCCCAAAAGTACTGCACCGGCAAGATATTCCTTAGCCAGTTCCGGAGATATCAGCTCTCTATAGAGGACCAGCAGGAAAAACGCTGCTATCCCGTACATTGTGAATGGCTTTATAAGCCAGTTTGTAACACATGTAATAATTAGTCCCTTGGGCATTTTTACAGCTTTTACCACGCTTGAGAAATCTATTTTCAGCATCATTGGGTATATCATGAGCCATATCAATACTGCCACCGGCATAGAGACATTTGAGTACTCAAATTTGGCAAGAGTAGCAGGAACAGCAGGAATGTATATCCCTATCATTACACCGGCTGCCATGCAGAGCGCTACCCACACGGTAAGGTAACGCCCAAAAAATCCAAGTTCAGCTTCATTCGCAGCTTTTTCTGACATGCATGTCTCTCCTTAATATATATTTTTTCTGACTTGACCTTATCCGAACGCAAATATATACTACATATAGATGTTTGTCAATATATTAAATTTCAGTTTTGTGATGCTACAATTATGAGATTATATAAATCATTTTTTGAAATAGGAATATTTAGCACAAATAGGAGGGTCTGCAATGCAAAACAACGAAAATAAAGTTATGATCAACTGCACCGGCAAACCAAAGGTCGCTTTCGTATGCGTACATAACTCCTGCAGAAGTCAGATAGCCGAAGCTCTTGGCAAAAAACTGGCGTCTGAGATATTTGAGAGCTATTCCGGTGGGACTGAACTGAAAGACCGGATAAATCAGGACGCGGTGCGCCTCATGAAGAGCCTCCACGGCATAGACATGGAAAAAGACCAGTTCTCAAAACTGATCTTTGATATCCCCGATCCAGACGTTGTGATAAAGATGGGGTGCAATGTTACATGTCCTCCTATTGAAGGGGCATACGAAGAAAACTGGGGACTTGATGATCCGACGGGGAAGGAAGACGAAGTCTTCATAGAGGTTATAAACACCATCAAGAGAAAGATATTGGAACTAAAAGAAAAGATCTCCTGCAATCCATAGAAAGACGGCCGGAGAAATTCCTTCCCGGCCGCTTTTTTATTTTTAGTATTAGGCACTTAAAACCTCAGCACTTGGTATCACAAAAAATACGTTCTCTGCCTGCGTCTGCTGAAATGTTGTTGATAAAGGAAATAAGTTCAGAAAACTTTTCTCTGTTTAATGAATAATGGGTCCATTTCCCGTCCCTTCTTGGAATGACGAGCCCTGATCTGCAAAGGATCTTCATATGATGAGAAAGGGTGGGCTGAGAGAGGCTGAAAGCCTCTAGTATAGTACAGGCACAGAGCTCGCCGCATGAAAGCATGTCAACTATCATTATTCTGTTAGGATCGGATAAGGCCTTAAAAAGCAAGGAATGTTCGGCATGATCATTCATTCTTCCGTCTCCCCCTGTGAGTATATTCGCACTTGTCAATATTATACCGACAACAGAGAAAAATGGTTACTAATATTTAGTAATTACGTCACAAACAGGCCTTATTGTCGTTTTATGAGCCGGAATTCATCTTTTCGGCATTTTGATATATTTCCCTTATTTCTTCTTTGCTTCCGAGTTTTGTAAGCAGCAGTGCGATAATTATTATTCCTGGTATATCAACGAGAAGCCTCGTAAGGGCAAAGGATGCCCCCAGTGACTCAAATTCAAAGAGGACCATAGGTATTTTAGTTGTAGACCATGCACCTATAAAGATCATTACGTTCGAAAAACTGACTCCTTTTTTCATGAATACAGATGAGACAGGAAACGCCGCATAGAGAGGGCCTGCAGCGGCAGAGCCGATGAACAGGGAAAGCAGGACCCCCTTGAGCCCCGATCCCTCTCCCATGTATCTGACCATGCTTTCTCTTGGGACCCATACATCGAGGAGGCCCAGAAGCACAAAAACCGGCGGAATTATAAAGAGCATTTCGACAAATGAGCGTGCAGAGATAGAGATAGCTTTGACCCCAACGCTCCTGTTAAAGATGGTCAGCATGCCGACACAGGCAAGTACAATAAGAAAACCTTTGTATCTTTTGATCAAATTGACCAAGTCAGCCGACCACCTTTCCAATTACATAAGCCACAAAGAAAGAAAAGATTAAGGCCATCAAATTCCTCAGGAGGGTCATCTTTTCCCCAAAATATTTTATTTCCACAGGTATCGTTACAACTCCTACCATCATCAGGGTAGAGATGAAGGCACCGATCTGCATATATCCTGCACCTGCCTGCAGAATGAGCGCGGCGGTAGGAAAAGCAACAAAACCAGGTATAAGTGTTATCGATCCAACTGCTGCAGCCAGGACTACTCCGACCCAGCCTGAATTTTTTCCTATGAGCTTTGATATAGTTTGTGGGTCCAACACTGCAAGCATGACACCAACAAAGAGGATGACCACCCAAAATTGCGGGAGGATGTTGTCAAAAGCCTTCCATCCCTTTTTAAGAGCCATTCTCGTCTTTTTTCTGTCCTTGAAAAAAGACAGCAGGAGAAACACTATTGTTACCCCGTAAAGGAGATACGAGTCCAAAACAACACCTCCATTGCACGAGCTTAGGTCTATATGATAGCCATAAAAGGAAAATTAACAAGAAAGTCCCCGTGTGCCCGGGGACTTTATAACTCAAAACAGGCATAAGCTCGAATTCAAAAGCAACTGTGATTTTCAGTCTTGCTTTTTTGATCCCATCTCTTTAAAGGCCGCTTCAAGCTGTTCTTCAGTCAGCCCTCCCTGGTGTACCGTGAATGCATGTTTCTGTGTCTTCTGGTCAATATAACCTATGACTTCAAATGGAGGATTTGCTTCCTGCCCAAGCGGACTTCCGTCAGAGTTGAAAAAAAACTGTGTCGGTATTACCTGTACAGGAAAATTTTCTGCCAGTTTAGGGTTTCTCCAAACATCTACAAATTTTACGATCACCTTGCCCTGATATTTCTTATTCAATTTTTCGAGCACAGGAGCCATCTCTTTACATGGGACACAACTGTCGGCTCCAAAATCGATCAGTATAGGCAGACCGTATGATTTAAGTCTTTCCAAATCTAAGGATTCTGTCTTTAAGGCAAAATCAGGATTTCCGCCAGCCACAGTATCATTGAGATTTTTTTCATTTTGCTGTTTATAGACATAAATCGCAAAGATCGCAACAATAACTATCGAAACTATTATTAATTTTACAGATATTGATTTTCTATTTCCCTTATCCAAAAACATACCTCTTTTCCAGTTTTTATTTTGTTGATCTAGTTGATCGAACGGATCTTATTGGTGGTCGATCATAAAATTTGATTTATATATTACCCGCCGCAACTACAGGATGGCTTGTAATTACTTGCATTTTCTTCGCCAAAATAGGTTATCGCTCCAACCGGACATTTCTTGCCGCAGCCGCGACAACCGGTTACGCATCCTTCAGTATTGATAATTTCGGGTCTTATGGAATGAGCCTGATTTTTTGCAAACACCCCGTTTTTACACATTTCACTGCATGTCATGCAGCCATTGCATTTTACATAGTCGATCATTGGATACCATACGTTGCTCATTGCTGTGTTCACTCCGTTCTGCTCTATTTTTTATTGTTAGGAATATCACTGAGTCTGCACCTTAAAGTACCGCTCTGTTCCGTAAAAAAGAGCAGATCTCCCTCAGGTGCAGTCGAAAACCTGCCAAGGCAGCCTTCATGCAGAAGGCAAGTTATCCCGGGATGTATATTCCCTCTTATGTCTGTTACAGAGAGATTCATGTATTTGTCCGCATCTTCTTCGGGAACTCCTATCAGGCCCACCGGGCCTTTAAAGGCGCTTCATCAGCCAACTACATTTACCGAGATCTTGATAAAAAAAGTGCCTCCGCGCTCCTGTACCAGATTTAACCAGTGATCTGATGTGATCAATATTGATGGCATGTCATTCACCTGTGCGTATAATTATACAGATACGCTCCTTTCTGTGTGATCGTAAACATTTTCAAGGCAAATTAGTTGCCGCTGCCTCTGTGTCTTTTTGCAAAAAATCCGAACTGCTGTATAAATCATCATTTTTATTTTCACAAGGCAAATCATTTCCTGAGCATCGACCTCCGACACAAAAACCGAATTCCATCTGCAATGTTACGTGGGATATGTTGTGGTGCTTTTTTATTTCTTCAGCAAGTTCCTGAAGAATAAGATCTGTACGTTCCTTAGCAGAATCACACAGAGTTATGTGAGCTTCTAAGAAAAGTTCCATGCCGTCCGTTGTCCAGATGTGAACATGGTGCATATCAAGAACGTCAGCATTTGTTTCAGCCAGTGCAACTATTGCTTTTACATCGATCCCTTGAGGCATTCCCTGCATCAGAATATTTACTGATGTTTTAAGAAGAGGCCATGATTCACGAAGCACATACAATGAGACAATAAGTGTCAAAAGAGGGTCAAGCCAGTACCATTCAAAAAAGGTCATCAGAACAGCGGCAACTATAACTCCGACAGAGGATAATGTATCCATTACAATATGCAAATATGCAGCCTTTATATTTAGACTTTTTTTAGAATCACTGTGCAGCAGCCAGGCCGTGAAAAGATTTCCCAAAAGACCAATGACCGCTACAACAAACATTATCCCTCCCACAACGGGTTCCGGGTGCATAAATTTTCTTGTGGCTTCCACCATAAGGAATAGCCCTATCCCAACAAGGGAAACTGTATTTATAAGCGATGCAAGGACCTCCGCGCGCTTGAACCCGAATGAGTGGACAGGTGTCCGATTTTTTTTGGCTATCCGCTTCGCCAGCCAGCTAATGAATAGCGAAGACGTGTCAGAAAAGTTGTGTACCGCATCTGAAAGAAGGGCCAGGCTGTTGGAGAAGATCCCTCCGGCTATCTCAGCAAAAGTTATCGTCAGGTTCAATACGATCGATAATAATAATTTTTTTTCAGATATGGACTCAGGCGCTCCGTGTACGTGTCCGTGAGAGTGGACATGCCCATGTAAATTGCTGTGGGCATGTGTATCATTGTGGTCAGCTTTTACATCACTGAGACCATTGCTATTTTTTATGTCCATAATTATTCTCCGATCTCTGTGATTTAGGATCGTTAACAGGCAACATGGTCTGCAGGCTCAGTGGGAATTATCAGTACTGAGGATGATGCAAACTGAGCTACACGCAATGCTGTAGCCCCGATTCGGCACATCGCGGGGGTGCCTGTTCCCTGAGCCCCTATGACTGTCAATGATGAACCTATGTTCTTGATAGTTTTAATTATTTCTTCTGCCGGCTTCCCTATAGACATGGCAACATCCACTTCTTTGATGCCAAGCTCCGAAAGAGAACCGGACATTTCATCCAGACGGTCTTTTTCGATCGATATTTCCCTGTCGACCTGCTCTTTTGCAGCATACCTCATCAGAATATCCATCGTTGTCTTTTCATGTACGTGAAGCAGTGTTACCTTTTCTATCACAGCCAATTTTTTTTCCGCTATACTTTTGACCGCTTTCACTGCATTGTAAGATCCATTCGAAAAATCAATACCGATAAGCAAATGGCTGAATATGCGGCGTCCAGAATCGTTTTTTCTGCACACCATTACCGGCAGGTAAGAGAGTTCTAAGACACGTTCGACCGTCTCACCAAAAAGAAAATCTTTCCATTTAGGGTTATTCCCGGCTCCTGTGACAATCAGAGAGACCTTCCTTTTTTTTGATTCATTGACGATCTCATCAAATGGCACTCCGGTAAGCATCAGAGGCTCAACCAAGAATCCAAGCTCTTTAAGAGTATTATTGGCTTCTGCAAATATTTGATTTTCGTCTTCAGAAATATTTTGTTTGCCAAACCTCTCATCGTTAACATGAAGCAATGTTATCTTCTCAACTTTAGACGGATTCAAGGTTGATATGTTAGCAATTACGCAATCGTCTCTTTTTTTTGTATCGATCGCAGCCAGGATCGTTCTTAACATATTTACCCGCTCCTTTGATGGTTTAGTTTAGTTGACCGTGAAATTATTTCAGGAAGCTATCATGCCAAAAATCATGCCGGCAACTGTCGACAGGGCTACTACAAGTGCTACATATGTAGCTGTTTTTTTAGGCCCAAGGATGCTGTTTATTACAAGCATGCTGGGCAGAGAGAGAGCCGGACCTGCAAGAAGCAGGGCCAAAGCCGGGCCTTTACCCATTCCTGCACCGAGGAGTCCCTGAAGGATAGGGACTTCTGTAAGAGTAGCAAAGTACATAAAGGCACCGGAAATCGAAGCGAAAAAGTTGGCGCCCACTGAATTGCCTCCCACCAGCATCGCAACATATCGGCTAGGGATCAGGGCTTCATGACCGGGACGGCCAAGAAGGAATCCAGCTACAAGGACTCCGCCAAAGAGCAGGGGCATTACCTGTAGCGCATATCCCCATGTTGAGCTGAACCATTCCCCTCTCTCTTCCTTATTGAACCAGGTCAGAGAGGTCAGGACCGTTACAGTCAGACCGGCTCCCGCAATTATCCACTTCATATTGTAAACAGTTTCCCATAAGGAATTTGGCGACTTTGAAGAGGCCCAGTTTGCAAAGACGAGAAATACCACCATGCTTGCCATGTATACGACAGTCTTCCAAAGAGGCCTGCCACCATCCTCTTCCGGGAACTGAGCAAATTCTTCCTGCCGAATGGCTTCTTCTTTCCCGAAAATAGCAGCCATCATAAGTCCTATAACAATACTGAAAATAACAGCACCTACAGCTCTTGCTATCCCCAGTTCAAGCCCAAGCACCCGTGCCGTGAGAACAATAGCAAGGACGTTGATCGCAGGACCGGAGTATAAAAAGGAGGTCGCAGGACCAAGCCCTGCACCGCGTTTATAGATACCCGCAAAGAGGGGGAGGACTGTACATGAGCATACGGCAAGGACTGATCCTGACACAGAGGCAACAGAGTAGGCTATCCATTTTTTAGCTCTTGCACCAAGGTACTTCATAACAGACTGCTGGCTTATGAAGACCGAAATTGCACCCGCAATGAAGAATGCAGGGACAAGGCATAAGAGCACGTGCTGCCTCGCATAATCAGACATCATTGCTATAGATTCAGTCAAGCCCGCGGCTACACGTTCATTTCCATCCGGAAGGAAGTAGAAAACCAGAAAAAACCCGGCTATCCACAAAAATTTTTTACGATCACTCATAATCAGTCAACTCCGTCTCTCTATTTTGTGTGGCATTTATTGCACATATTAGTCATTAGAAATTCCCCGCGGATGCGGGGATTCTTTTCGCGGGCACCGCCCGCATTATTTTAGCCTCAGAGGCTGCAGCCGCCTGTTTCTTCGACTTCCGGTTCCTGGACAGAACCTGCCTTTACAAGCATTTCTTTAATCTTTTCATATGCAGGAAGGTGGCCTGCAAGGACTACCTTTCCGTCTATTGCAAGCGCCGGGGTCGACATTACTCCAAAGTCCATTATTTTGGCAACTTCAGTTACCTTTTCGATTTCGAATTCGAACCCCAGCTCTTTAGCGGCCTGATCTGTGAGTTCTGCAAGTTTCTTGCATTTCGGGCATCCTGTTCCTAGTATCTGTACCTTCATATTTTTTTCCTCCTTATATCTATTTCCCGCAGCATTCCATTAAAAATACTGTTTCAGGATTTTTTCCTTCAACTACCCTTTCAATGCAGGAAAGCATCGATGGAAGACAGCGTATCCTCAGGCTGTAGTAAACCTTCAGACCCTCTTTTCTGTCTTCAAGTATGCCCAAGTTCTTCATGAGAGATAGATGCTTGCTTATCGTCGTTCTGTCAAAATGAAACATTTCGGCAATATCGCATACGCACATCTCTGAATCAGCAAGAGCCTCTACTATTGAAAGCCGCACAGGATGGGCAAGTCCCTTAAGTATCGCTACTTTCTGTTCCAATACTGCTTTATAGTCGGCCATTGATCTCCCCCCCTATTTATGTGGCAATTTTACCACATATGCTTCTTTTGTCAAATAGATAGATGGATCTCTATGGAAAATTCGTTGACTTTTTTAATGACATTATATAGACTACTATCTATATAATGTCATTAAGCAAAGAACCGCTTGAAGCTGAATTTGAAAAAATGGGGATGAAAAAATGAACACTTTTCTGGAAACCTTAAAATACTTTATTTTCATAACAGCAGAACTTACCGTACTATTTCTTGGGATCAGCACCATAGTTGCCTTACTTCTTATGTATGTGCCACAGGAGAAGATCAAAAGATACATGTCAGGCAAGGGAATATTGGGAAATTTCGTTGGCGCATTGGTTGGTTCGTTAACGCCATTTTGTGCATGTTCCACTATTCCTTTAACTCTCGGTTTTCTTGAAATTGGTATCCCTTTCGGAGCTGTAATGTCATTTGTGATCTCATCACCGCTGATGAATCCAATAATATTGACTATGATGGTGGTATTAATGGGTATGAAAGCAGCTCTTGTTTATCTTTTTGTCACATTCATCTGTGCCGTTATTTTTGGGGTAATACTGGAAAAAATCGGCGGAGAAAAACTGGTCAAACACGTTCGTATCAAATCAGGCGGGCACCTTGACAATGAGGAGACGCCCCATGCTTTTAAGGACAAATTGATGCTATCGTTTAAAAAAGCGCTGGGTGATTTTAAAGCGGTATTAGTCTATCTGCTTATAGGAGTCGGGATAGGAGCGTTAATTTATGGCTACTTGCCGGGAGATTTTGTTTTAAAATTTGCAGGACCGGATAACCCTCTTGCAATACCGGTCGCTGCAGCTATCGGCGTTCCTCTCTACATTCGTGCCGAAACTGCCATACCTATCGGCCTGGCGCTCATGCAAAAAGGGATGAGCGTGGGAGCTGTAATAGCACTAATCATAGGAGGAGCGGGGATGGCAATACCCGAAATGAGCATGCTTGCGGGAATTTTCAGGAAAAAACTTGTCGCGGCTATTGTAGCAGTTATCTTCCTAACTGCAGTAACAGGAGGCTATGTTTTCAACGCTGTTGCAATATAGAAAAATTGAAGCAGTGATCTTAAACAAGGAGGTTCAATATTATGGCAGAGGATAAAAAAACCGGACTGTTTGCTCAACTATTCGGCAAAGACGAAAACAAAAAGAAAACATCGTGCTGTTGCTGCGGAGGTTTTGAAATAGAAGAGATCGAAGGACCTGAACGCAACAACGAAGAAGAGAAAAAAGAGGGTCCGGAGACCCCCTGAAGAATATCCTTTAAAAGATCGTGCGACCTTAAAATCCCAGGTAAAGCATATATAAACCCGCCAGAAGGATAATAGCTCCCATGGCAAGCTTGATGATCGAGCCTGCCCTGCTCTCTTCAATATTCTCGGACAGCTTCTGAGCAAAAGAGAAAGATGTGCCGGCAGCAAGCGCAAGAAGTCCATGTCCGATAGAATAAAGTATGAGGAGAGAAGCGCCCCATATTATGCTGCCCTTTCCGGCAACTATTGCAAGAAGTGCTATGAGCACAGGAGTCGAGCAGGGAGAGGAAAATATCCCTCCCAGGATACCTGCTATAAAAGCTCCCAGGTATCCCTTCTTTCTGTTTTTTGACATCAGATAGCTTGAAGGGATGATCTCAAATATCCCCCATGTCTGCAGGGCCATGAGTATCATCAATGTTCCGAGGATCATATACCACCAGGATGCCGCTCCCATGAAGAACATCCCAGCTGATGATGCCGCTGTTCCCAAGGCTGTAAAAGTCAGAGCTGATCCAAGCACAAAGACAAGTGAGAGACGAAAAGCTTTGCGGGTGTCACTTCCGGCAGATCCCCCTACATACCCAATTACGAGAGGAACGCTCGATACAGAGCATGGCGTAAGGGATGTCAGTGCCCCTGCCGCAAATGCAAGAAAGGGTGCAAGCCATACATTATTTTCTATCAACATAGATATGCTTTTAAGGATCTCGGTCATATCAGATACTTTCTGACAAAACCAAAAGATATATTTGTAATCATATCAGCAGCAGCTTGATCCGCAGGAACACTTTGATTTTTTATCTTTGCCGTCAAAGAAAGCTATTATATTTTCCGGCATTGAATAATTGCCGCAGCAGCACTCTTCCTTTGGTGCGAAAACAGCCCTGAGTATTGAAGATGCCAGCATCTGTTTGGTAGGGACTTCATAGTCTTCACCTTCGTACTGAAAGACCCTGCATTCAACATCAGTTCCGCTTATGTCACTGCAGCACCCGCAGGTGTTCTCTGCTACCGACTCACAGATATCCATTCCGTTGACACGTATAGTAGGAGAAGAGAGAAAACGGAATTCTTCTGCCATTTCCTTGGATGATATTTCCTTTTTCTTAAATTCGACCTCATATCCCGCACATAAAAGCGCCGGACCGATCTCTTTCAGCACCTCTCCAAGCACAGCATCGGTGCCAATGCATCTGTCACAGGTCTTAAGGTCAAGATAAAGATATTCGACCAGAATATTTTTACTCCCGCAGGAACAGCATCCTTCGTCCTTTACTGAATCACATCCGACCATGTCGTTTCCCCCTGTCATGTTGGTGGAGATAGTATAAATTGAATATATCTGAGAATCAAATATAAACTACACATTGATATATGTCAATTTAACACTCCTATCTATCGTAAAAATTACGTATTTGACAATGAATGACCAAGGTTATCTTGACAAAGAAATATACGCGTGATAAATTATATTGGCACTCAGTAAGAGAGAGTGCTAATAACAAAAAATAATATAATAAAAGGAGTTGTTGATCATGGTTGGATTGGTACCTTTCAACAGAAAGAGCAGGGATCTCGCTACAAAAACCGGGCTGGAGGACTTTTACAACGTGCTTGATGACTTTTTTTCAAGCGACTGGCCCATGAGGCGCACTCTGGCATATGACACATTCAAGGTCGATGTCCAGGACAGCGGTAACGAGTATCTTATCGAAGCCGAAATGCCGGGCCTTAGCAAGGAAGACATCAAACTCGGATTGGATGACGAAAAGCTCACGATCTCGGTGACAAAAAACGAGAGCACAGAGGAAAAGGACAAGAATTACATTCATAGGGAAAGACGATCTGTGTCTATGAGCAGGACAGTACACCTGGCTGATGCGGACGCATCGGGGATAAAGGCCAAACTGAACGACGGGCTTCTGAAGATAACAGTCCCTAAGACAGAAAAGGCAAGTACCGCGATCGATATCGATGTAGACTAAAAAGAGCGCCCAGGATACCCGGGGCGCGCTTTTTATCGGACCTTTTTAACTTTAGTTGCTGAGACTCATCAACCTTCGACGCTTTCTTCAGCCTCGTGCAAAAAACTTTTTTCCAATGGCGTCGTTATTGGAATATTGTGGGCTATAACTAAATGAAATACTCCGTTGTCCACAAGTTTTATCTTATTACCCGCAACTACTGTGCCATCGATGTTTAACTCGGGTATAAAAACATCTTCCCTTGTTCTTCCCGTTACTCTTATTTCATAGGTTGAAGTACCAAACTTGTACCAGACAGTATAATCACCGAAACTGGAAGGTGTTGAAGGATCGATCGTCAGGTCAAGACCCTCTTTATTTATACCCAGAAAATTATTTATCAGGCCCTGGTACATCCAACCTGAAGTGCCTGTGTACCAGCTCCATCCGCCTCTGCCGGAATAAGGCGTGTCAGGGGATGACATGTCAGCCACCATTACATATGGTTCCTTTTCATACCTGAGTGCGCCCCTTTTTGTCGAACTAATATGGATCGGATTCAACATAGTGAAAAGATCATAGGAAAGGTTGTTATCGCCGATCATTGATGCGGCAATAGCCAGCCATACTGATGCATGGGAATATTGACCTCCGTTTTCCCTCATTCCGGGGTAGTAATTTTTAATATAGCCGGGATTTTTATCAGTTTTGTCAAATGGCGGAGCCAAAAGTAGCGAGAGCCCGTCTTTCTCCTTGACTAGATATTTTTTAGCAGAATATATGGCTTTTGCAGCTCTGATATTATCAGCAGCTCCGGATATAACGCTCCATGACTGGCTTATAGAATCGATCTTGCATTCATCACTTTCTTTTGAGCCAATTTTCTCTTTATCATCATAAAAAGCTCTTATATACCACTCGCCGTCCCAGGCATTTTTCTCTATGCTGCTCCGAAGATTTTCCCTGTTGAGTTTCTGACTGTTTACAAAGTCATGATCTTCCTGATGAACAGCGATAGCTATAAAATTTTCCAGCAGCGCATAAAGAAACCATCCCAGCCAAACGCTTTCTCCTTTGCCTTCAATTCCCACCATATTCATTCCGTCATTCCAGTCACCGCCTCCCATCAAAGGAAGTCCATGCTCTCCGAAGCCGGTGAGGAGGATTGTTTTTTTACAATGCTCATAAACACTTGCTTCAATATCAGATACTTCCGGAATGGACATCGATTCGTGCTGGTCTTTTTCAAGCAAAGCACCTTTGATGTAATTGACCCTCTCGTTTAATATTGAGTAATCACCTGTCGTACGTACATATACCCCGGTAACGAAAGGAAGCCAAAGCAGATCGTCCGAGATCTTTGTTCTGACCCCTTGTCCGCTAGGCGGATGCCACCAATGCTGTACATCCCCCTCTTCAAATTGCCTGCTGCAGGCCAGGATGATCTGTTTTTTGACCGCCGGGGGATCCGCGTGGAGCAGGGAGAGCACATCCTGAAGCTGATCTCTGAAACCATAGGCCCCACCGCACTGATAAAAGGCAGATTTTGCGTTGATCCTGCAGGAAACGGTCTGATATAAAAGCCAGCCGTTCAAAAGAATATCTATAGCTCTATCGCTTGTCCTGACCTTGATCGTGCCAAGCAATCCATTCCAATAGTTCTTTATTTTTCTCATTTCATCTTCGATTCTTGATAAATTTTTATACTTATATCTGAGCTTAATTATCTCGTCAGGATCAGCACTCTGCCCTAGTCCAAAGACTATGGTCCTCGTCTCGTCAGGTTTTATTGCGATCGAGATTTGTATTACTCCGCATGGATCATATCCAACACCTGTATTGCATGGCAATTTTTTATAAAGTCCATCAGGATGGAGGATCGAACCTTTTAAACCCAGAAATTCCTGCCTGTCTCCGGTGTAGGCTATTATCATTTCACTTGAAAACATGAAGCTTACCTGTTTTCGGAAATTATAGTTGTATATATTTTTTGCAGTCAAATATTCGTGTTCGTTGTTGTAAGAAGTCACTGTATATGGACTTGAGCACTCCCTGTCTTCCCCGAGGACCCATTCGACATAATAAGTGATATTTAAATACCTCTCCGCTTCTGACATATTTGTTAACTCCAGATTCCAGAGTTTTAAAGATTCCTCCAAAGGAGCGAATACCGTAAGTTTTTGTCTTATATTATCTTCATCATGATCGAAGACAGAATATCCGAAACCATGCCTAACACGGTAAATACCTCCGCCTTTTTTCCCAAGAGATACAGGAGTAAAAACTTTGCCGGTAATTTCGTCTTTAATGTATATTGCTTCTCCGGCTTTGTCGCTGACCGGATCATTCGACCATGCAGTGATTTTGTTTTCCCTGCTGTTGACCGCCCATGTCATTCCCGCCCCGGTCTCAGAAATGTGGAAACCAAAATCTTTATTGGCTATTACATTGATCCATGGCGCAGGTGGCCTTATCTCATCATTAAGAATGATCTGATATTCCCTTCCATCTTCGACAAAACCACCGAATCCATTAAAAAATTCGCTGTTGTGCCGATCTATTACGTTTCCTCCATTGACTGTTTTTTCAGGATCCAACCTTTTCACCGCCTTTCAAATAGACCAGCTGCATCCTTTATAGAATAGATTCTTTGACAGTTCTGAAATATATGCCCGTCTTCTCCGTAAAAACGACCCTCGCAACTGTGAGAAGCAGATCAATATCTGCAGGTATCATCTGATACGTATGCAGTATAAATAAACTCTGTTTCTCTTTGTTTTCATCAAATGCTTTCAGAGACGTTGTCAGCTGATTCAGTAAATCATCCAGCTCCTGCATATATCCATATTTTGCTTCGCTTAGGATTATCAGATCAACATTTATCTTGTTGATCCTAAAATATTCATAAGCTTTTACAACATCCTTTATTATTCCGATGTCTTCTATCGTACTTACCCTAAGTAACATTATTGGGTTATCACCCGATACGCCGAATTTCCAAAGGTCTCTTTGGTTTTCCCAATTACGCCGGATGCTTTCTCTAGGACCACGGTAGTACCTTGAGGGATAGAATATCGGGCTTATCAGATCCTGAAATGCATTAAACTGCGCGCTCTTAATGTCGACATACTTTAGTTCAAGCTCAGTCTGCATTTTGAAGTTAACATTGAGGTCTTCTATTCTCGAAACATCACTTAGCTCGTCACCAATTCTTACTGCATCCTCTTCCCCGCAGCACACACCTGTAATAAAGTAGACAATGATGGTCTTTTCCGCCTCTAAATCAAAACAGGCCCTCAGGCTCATGATGGGATCACTGGAAAAACCTGCACTATTTGAAAGCGGCAGACTTTCAACAACAGCATCCGGATTTTGAATTGTATTATTCCTTCCTGTGAATTTGAGCCTGTCATTCTCATATTCTATGTTTCTTGATAGTTTTTCTTCTGATTTGATCATATGCATCATATAGGGACTATCGCTGCAATTGCCTCCCCGTCTTTTAGAAAGGAATATATCGTGCCCCCTGATAAAAGTGCTCTCTATAAAAAGCTTGTTAAATGCAGGATGGCTTACTGCCGCTGAAGAAGTATCCACTACTACTTCCATATAGCTTGTTAATTCGATCTGTTTTCGTTCTTTACTGTTATTTCTCAATATAACTTTTCTGATCTCCAATTTGTGGCTTGGAGAGAGGCTCACTACGGTATGGGTCGAGATGTCGCCGTCACATCGTTTGAACTCGGCCTGATGGGGGGGAAATATCGCCTGATACTCGTCAGGCTTCACCTTTGTAGGATTATATGAGGTGCTCCAGGTTTTACCTGCCAAAACATCTTTAATAAATATATAGCTCCCCGTAGAGGCATAAAGATCAGGCCTCCATCTATATAGCATCATCTCCCTGTATTTACTGAAACCATCTCCATCGGAAGTTATCATCAGCGAATAGTTATTTACAGAAAGATAGTGCGCTACAGGTATTTTAGGTGTTATCTTCTTTACATATCTGTTAGTCTGGACCCTCATCGGAATAGATGTTTTTTTGAATTGGATATTGTACCCCTTCCTGGAAATCGAAATGAAATAGGAGTAACGCTTCTCTTCAAGAAGCAGTTGAGTTGCGTGGATCATCTGCTCTGAATGAAATCTGTTCTGCATTATTCCCTTATGTATAAAATTATTGATCGCAACTAAATTCATCCCCTGATGGTGGGCCATAAATGATTTAATTATTGAATACGGGGTAATGGCTACCGGATCAGGGCTATTAAAATCTACCGCCTCGTAATATCCATAGTCACCGACACAACCAAGATCGGCCAATTTTTTTAGATTTGAAAAACAATAATCTTCGGCGTATTCCAAGGCAAGTATCGTTGCGTAAGGAGCAACAACAAGCGATTCGACAAGCGACGGCTGGAGCCGAAGTTCCGGCACACCAAAAGCCTTGTACTGATAATTTGACTCCTGATCAAATTGATAGTATTGGGATTCGGATATTCCCCAGGGGGTCCCCTTCCGCTTTCCATATTCAATCTGCTGTAAAACCGCCGCCTTTGCCGTTTCGGCAAATACGGAACCTTCATATTCACGCATTACTAAATTGGGCATAAGGTATTCAAACATTGTCCCGCTCCAGGAGACAAAACAAGGGATCCCTTTGACGATAGTAAGCGGCCTTTCAAGTTTGTACCAATGCTTAAGGGGCACATCATTCCTTGCTATAGCCAGAAAACTTGTTAATATTGATTCAGATGCCATCAGATCATAACAGCCGACATCCATTTTCTGGGTCGAGAGACAGTATCCGATATGGAATAGTTTACGTTTTTCGTTGTAGAGAAACCGGAAATCGAGATCGTCAAGCATCATCTCGATCATTTTTACGAGCAGTTCAATTCTTTTCGTCAGAGAAACGGCAAAAACATTATCCTTCAGAGCAAGCTCCCTTAATGTAGGCCCTGAAGAAAAGCTAAGTTCGCTTGCGTTGACCTCTGTAGCCTCATTTATTATGAGGTCGATGCTGGTAATAAGTTCTCCCTGAAAGCGTTTTCCCTCTCGGGATCTACCCGCATCGGAATTGATCATCTCTCTGATTTTTTTAGTTTCTTCTATGAAATCACCTATCGTTGCAAAATCCTCTTTAAGCTCTAACCCGTCATCGCAGAGTTTTATTGTATCTTTTAGACCAAAAACCAGTTCCTGTGAAAATAAAGGCTCGTCAGCAAACTGCAGCAGACCGTTTTTGAGAGTTATCAGATGTGCATAAAAGTTTCCGCTGTCGACTGTTGAAACATACGGAGGGCACAATACTTCAAGAGTTCTGATGTCGTACCAGTTGAACAGATGTCCATTCCATTTTGGCAGCCTCCGGACCGAATTTAATATATTTTCAAGATATTCCAATGTTTTGCCCAGTGATTCAAAACCGAGATCCCTTGCAGAAAGAACAGATATGAGCTGGAGCCCAATATTGGTCGGTGAAGTCTTCAATGCGATCTTTTCTGTCGGCTCCTTTTGGTAATTGTCAGGACAAAACCAGTTGTTTTCTATAGTTGAGAAATCCTTAAAGAACTGCCAGGTTTTTCGTGCGATCCCTCTTATCATCTTCTCATTATCATCAATTTCGTTCTTTTCTATTTTGACTTCAGTCTCGCTGATTTTATAGGCAACCAGGTATGAAAATCCCCATCCGACAGATAAAACCAAGTAAAGCAATATCCCCAAAAAAGGAATATCTACAAAAAACAACAGTCCGACAATAATCAAAGAGGGGACAAGAGAGGGCCACATGTGAAGGAAATATCCCTTTGGGGTATCGATAGCGCATTTTTCCATTTTTTCTGCCGTGCTCCACGTCAGAAGGTTCTTTTTACTAACAAGCAATCTGTACAGTGTTCTTGATATGGCATCCACTGCTATATATGCCCTGTACGGAGTAAACAAAAAATCAAACATTGCCCTTTGGAGCAGCAGTCCGATGTCTTTCAGCAGATCCTTATAAACAAGAGCCAGTTTCGGTTTGTTTATTTTTTGTGCAAGAACACTTTCAAGCATGAGGAATAAATCAACTGCATAGGTGAAAAATACCATGGGTATCCATAGGTAATAGATTTCGGGCATCAGCATCAGATTTAGAATTATTAACAGAACCTTAGATAAAGGAACCATGCTCAACCTTAAATTGTCGAGTATCTTCCATTTCGATAATCCGGCCAAAGTTTTTTTCTTAAACAACCATGGCAGTAATTGCCAATCACCCCTTATCCATCTATGCTCTCTCTGAGTATAGGAAAGAACGCACCCCGGGAAGTCATCCATTATTTTCACCGCACCTGAAAAGGCGGTCTTTACATAGCAGCTCTCAAGCAGGTCATGGCTGAGTATTCTGTTGTCAGGCATACTCTTGCGGAGGATAGTATGAAATGTTTTTATGTGGTATATCCCCTTACCTGAAAATATGCCTTCCTCAAATATGTCGTGATAAATATCTGAGATAATGGTTGAATAACGGTCCAATCCCTGTTTGCCTGCAAAAACACTATAAAACAAGTTGCATTTTTTATTTAATATATGGTTTGTAACTGAAGGCTGAATTATTGCATAACCATCTTTAACTTTGCTGTTAACAAGATCCAATACCGGTTGATTCAGGGGATGTTCAATTATGCCGACAAGTTTTGAAGCATTATTTGTCAGAAGAATCGAGTCAGCGTCCAGTGTTATTACATATTTGAAGGTATTAAGCATGCTTTCATCACACAATAACGTTGAAAAGCTTGTCTCTTGTTCTCCGCACAGGAGAGCGTTAAACTCCTCGAGTTTTCCCCTTTTCCGCTCCCATCCCATGTAACACATTTCTGATTCATTCCATTTACGAGAGCGCATGAAAAGAGAAAAGAGCGGGGACATGGAGTGGTATTGATCGTTAAGCCCGTTTATGCCATTTACAAGGACCTCTTCAATTTCCTCGTCAACATCCATGAGCAGAGTTTTTGAATCATTGAAGTCAACTAAGAGAGCAAAAAATAGGTTGGACTGCCTGTTTGCCAGATAGTGTCTTTCTAATCTTTTTATATATTCGATGGCCTGTTCGCCTGAAGAAACAATGACCGGCATTACAATAAACGTCCTGGCTTCTTCAGGGACACCGTCAAGAAAATCAAGTGCCGGAAGCTGCCGGACGTGCACCAGCCTCGTAAATATGTTATTCGTCAACTCAATGGCAATTCCTATGACCAGGACAACAGATACAAAGAGAAAAGCCAAAATTCCATAAATCCCGCCTGATATCCCTGATTCTATTATAAAATAGCATAAAAAAAGATAGAGGATAAAAACGAAAATAAAAACAAAGAGGAAATATGATATCCCCTTAATGTTCCATTTTGGTTCCAGGTTTTGCGGATCGGTTTTTTTAAATAATTTAGCTTTCAGTATAGGGTATCCCTTGTCTACAAGATAGGTTCCCACATGGTGGTCGCATTTCAAATTTTCTCTGCCTTTTTTTGCTACAGCAAGACAGGCTTCGGCAACAACTCTCTCATCAATTTTATTTTTTAATGAAAATCTCTCTATTACTGACCTGTATCTGCCTCTGCTTTCAGAATCCATTTTAGGATATACTCCATCAGGATCCTCTGAGAGGATTCGCTCAATAATTGAAAGATCCTCAAAAAGTTTCTCCCCGTCAAGCTCTACTGTTTCCCTTAAACTGACCAGAAACGTTCTGATATTTGATTCCAGACGTGACTCCAGATTTCCCTCCTCCAGGAATATATCCGTAGACCTTAAGTATTTTGATTTATTGTGGAATTCTACATACCTTTGTATTGATGCCTCATCAAAAGACATATTTTTTAATAAATATATGACGTGCGAATGAAATGAAATATTCTCTGAAAATTCATCTTCCAATTCTGATAAAAGAGGAAAAACGCTGGTCATGTCTTTTTCCTTCAGATTTTTCCTCACAAAAGCATCTGCTTTGGATTTTATTTCTGTAACATTGATTATTTCCCGTGCCACAACAGTAATGCTTTCCAATAAACAGAAGCCGATCATTTCAGGAAGGCCCCATAACTCTTTATCTGTTAAAGGGAGTTCTTCCTGGTATGCGCATATCATCATTGAGATTTTGCTCTCGTTTAAATACCCTCCCGATAGCAGGACCATTTCCCTCGCAATTACATATATCCTCGGGTACCCTTTAAATTTCCCCTCGTTAAGGACCGGAAGCCTTCCATTGATGTCTCCGGTTGCCTTTATCTTTTTGATCTCCCTGTAGAGCATCTGAAAGTTGTCAAACAACCATCGAGCTGCAGGTATCAGGACAATGATTTCAGGTGAGACCTCTGACAACGTATCACGTATTTTATTGAGTTCCCTATATGCAGCCTGATTCCTGTCATTTATGAAAAAATTATACTTTGCCCATCTTACATTTTTATGCGTCTGGGACAAATTGCGCATATGCTGTTCCAGCTCATGGGGTGCCAGCATCTTTTCAGTGTTGGAAATCTCTACGGGTAAAATTATCTGTTTTCTGATGCGGGTATATCTACGGTGATAAAATATAAAAATTACTGCAAAAAGAAGCAGCAGCGATCCAAATAAAAACAAATCGTAGGTGACATTTTGTCTAAAAAATTCAAATACATCTGAAATCATTTTCTTCCCTCATTTAAAAAGCACCCGTCGGCTCAATGCCACAGGCAATTTTTATACTTATATAAAATTAAGAACAAATAAGCAACATTTATTTATATTTGTTTCTCAATTATACTATATGTTTTTTATTTTCTGATAATTTTTAAGTCTTTTACGCAGTAACGATAAGTCACATACCGACAACATAGATCCTGACAGTATGGATCCGTCTGCAGGAAAAGTTAAAACCATGGCTGTATAAAACTCGGATATTTTATTTGAAAAGAGCACAATGGGAATAACCAGATCTATAGCTAAAATTAGCCCTAATCCAAAGCCGAACAGGAAAATATTACTGGGATAAATCAGAATGAGGAATGTCTACAAAAGAAGCAACAGGAAGTATCAAGTACACTCCCTGAAATACGCAAAAAGGGTCTGTGGAATTTCCCACAGACCCTTGATATTTCTGGAGCCGGCGAGAGGATTCGAACCCCCGACCTGCTGATTACAAGTCAGCTGCTCTACCAACTGAGCTACACCGGCAAACGGAGATATATTATAATGAGTGAAACTTAGATGTCAACCACATCTTTCACATAGTCCTTTTTTAGCTTTTCCACTTTTTACCGACAAATTACTATTAGTCAGATGCCCTTGGCATAAATCCAGCATTTTAAATTTTAGTCAAGTATGAGGCTCGTTATTCCCTCACTATATGTTTTGATTTCCCCTCAAACCTTGGGAGAGTTCCCGGCTCTGCAACAGTAAGCGGAACATGGATTCCGAGTGCACTGTGAATCGATTTTTTGCCCTTTTCCAAAAGCACCTCTGCGATCTCCTGTCGGCTGTCCGCAGTCCTTTCGCAGGATATGCTCATCTGCTGAAAACCATCTACTTCCCAGACCTTTATCTGATAGTTCGCGGTCAATCCGGGGACCCTGCAGAGCGCCCTTTCGATCACCGAAGGAAATACGTTCACTCCATGGATAATTATCATATCGTCTGAACGTCCCTTGACCCTCTCGATCCTGGTGCTTCTGTCGCCGCATTTACACACGCCCGGCATTATGCTTGTCAGGTCGCGGGTACGGTAACGGACTATCGGGAAAGCTTCCTTCTTCAGGGACGTAATGACAAGTTCTCCCTCTTCACCCGGGCCAAGCGGTTCAAGTGTTTCCGGATCGATTATCTCGAAAATGAAGCCTTCGTCAAAAAGATGTATCCCGTTTCTTTCAAGACATTCCATTCCAACTCCCGGCCCCATTGCTTCTGACAGGCCATAGCTGTCTATGGCAGGGATTCCAAGCGTATCCTGGATCTTAGTCCTGAGTCCTTCCGACCATGCTTCCGCGCCGAAGATACCCAGACGTAGGCTGTATCTTGCTTTCTCTTCGTTTGAAAACGTATCCCAGACCTCACAGAGTTTGACAGCGTAGGAGGGGGTACAGGTAAAGACAGTCGTGCCAAGATCACGCATCAGTTTGAACTGACGCTCGGTAAAACCGCCGCTTGCAGGGATAACTGTGACTCCCATATCTTCAGCTGCATCGTGGAAACCCTGGCTTCCTGTGAAAAGACCGTACCCTGTCGATATCTGCAATATGTCCTTCGATGTCATTGTTGCCCGTTTAAATGCGGTCTTCATTGCCTTCTTCCACCAGAAGATGTCATTGGCAGTGTATCCTACAACAGTCGGATTCCCGGTAGTTCCCGATGTAGCATGGAAACGAACCAGATTATCCTTGTCGCATCCAAGCCATCCAAGCGGGTAATGTGCCTGAAGATCCTGCTTTGTCGTAAAGGGAAGCTTTTCAATATCCTTTGGCGATCTTATGTCAGAGGGTTTTACTCCGGCATCTTTCATTTTATCTGCGTAGGGATGGTTTCGCTCCCAAAGCCTGTTCAAAGTTGTCTGAAGTTCCGATGTCTTTTCCAACGCTGTTTCACTGTGTACCATAATAATTCCTCCCGGTTCATACTTAAAATTACAAAATAAAAAAAGACGGGATCCGGAAAACCCGGACCCCGTCCTCACTTCTTGATCAAATGTTCAGCGCACAACACCTGGACACCGATCCCGCGAGCCGGGATCCGTGCATGGATAAGAGTACACTGCGACAGAAAGGTCTATCTGTCTTTTTATTTCAACAAAATCCACTTTCATGTCCGGTGCCTCCTTCGTTCGTGCAACATTGCGCGTAAGTTTAAATAATATTTCAGAGATTGTCAAGCCCAAAAAGAGTTACTATTTTACCGCTTTTCGATGCTAAACTTTAGCGTCGTGAGGCTCCTTGTGCCTTTTTATGCGGACCGCCTTGCCCTCCGAACGGGGGACCGTGTCCGGTTCTGCAATATTGACCTCAATATTAACGCCCAGGCTGTCTTTCAGGCGTTTCTTTGTCTCATTCCTGATGTGTTCAACTTCTGCCGGATCACTCTCAGGAGCTCGTTCGCATGTGATTTCGATCTCATCCATTCCATCCTTTTTCCAGACATCTATGATGAAATTGGGAGTAAGGTCCTTAACTCTGCACAGAGCTGCCTCGACCTGTGACGGGAAGACATTGACGCCCCTGACTATGAGCATGTCGTCCGTCCTTCCCCCTATCCTGTCTATACGGACACTCGGATCACCACAGAGGCAGGGTCCGGGAAGGATCCTGGTACGGTCCCTCGTACGGTAGCGGATTATCGGATAAGCCTCCTTCTTGATCGAAGTGAGCACAAGCTCGCCCTCTTCGCCGTCTTCCATGTTTTTCAATGTATCCGGATGTATTATCTCAGGCACGAAGGCCTCGTCATTGACATGCAGCCCGCTCTGATGGATGCACTCCATCGCTACTCCCGGGCCCATTGCTTCGCTCAGACCGTAAATATCGAGAGCTTTGATCCCCAGTTTCTCTTCAAGGCGTTTTCTAAGGCCCTCTGACCATGGTTCCGCTCCCAGTATCCCTATCTTGAGTTTTGTCCCCCCGTTTGAGAAACGGTTCGGATCTATGTCGTCCCATACTTCCGATATACGAAGTGCGTATGACGGTGTACAGGCTATTGCAGTAACACCAAGCTCCTTGATCATCCTCACCTGCTTTTCCGTAGCGCCTCCCGATGCAGGAATGACAGCCAGCCCGCGGCGCTCTCCTGCGTAATGCATCCCAAGACCTCCCGTAAAGAGACCATATCCATAGGAGACCTGGAGGGTATCCCACTCGTCCAGTCCGGCAAGCCCGAGGCACCAGGCGCCGCACTCGCTCCACATCTTTACGTCGTTCTGCGTGTAGCAGACCACTGTCGGGTTTCCTGTAGTCCCTGAAGTCGCATGAAAACGAACCACATGCTTTCTGTCGACGTTCAGCCAGCCAAGGGGATAGTGCTTCTGCAGATCCTGTTTCGTCGTATAGGGAAGGAGCTGCATGTCCCGTGCGGTCCTTATGTGTTCGGGTTTGACACCATACTCCTTCATCTTTTGGGCATAGGGATGATCTCTCTCTACCATTTTTTCCAGTGTGTAACGGATCCTCGATATTTTTGTCTCGACATTTCTTATCACAAGTTTCATTTCTTCTCTTCCTCCTCGGGGTCTATGTGAATTTTTAATAATTCCTCTGTTCTTGGCTGCATAAGGGCAATCGAGTAGGAGGTTGCCCATTATTTGAGCAACCGTCCTCTCACACCACCGTACGTACCGTTCGGTATACGGCGGTTCGGTAACTTAAGCGCATTGCCTCGTATCTTCTGGACATGTCGTCATATCCTTGTGATGCGAGGTATTCTGCGCTTTCTTCCCTTGCGGTCTCCGTGTGGACAATGCTCGGCACTTTCATGTTACTTTCGGCTTCCAGCCTGTCCTCGCATGAATAGTCTGTTTTCACAGTTTTCTGCTTTCTATGCATTGTCCCACCTTCCTTCGTTTGAGAAGTTTGTTACCGTTCTGTCCTTCCTCACAGTCTCTGTGAGTACTATGACTTCTGCTGACTTCTTGAGATTCAGCCATACGTCCCCGCATGGGTTGTCGAGAAAGTTTTTTTCTCTCCCCGACCAGTCTCAAGATCTCCCCGAGTAAGCACACAGACTTTCCCCTCATCTATCCGCCGCATTTACACCATGGGATTCGTGCAGTGTTGGACTTTGTCTTGTTAGGCAGACTCATCCGTCCCACATATGCCTTATATGCGGTTTCTGTTCGTCGGACCGAGGGTTTGCCTCCGGCTTCCTTCAGATTCCACCTCACGATGGACACCCTTGCCTTCGGCTAACAGTTCCCACTGCAAAGCCTGTAACGGTCTTTCACCGTCTAGCCTGCGCACATGTCGGGCGCACCCCAAAAAAGCAGGGCCCGCATTTATAGCGGGCCCTGCTTCAACGGCGATTTACGCAACGATACTGTTATCCGGTCGATCCGTCCGAATCATGCAGCCCGAGCGCAGATCCCGTGAAGGGGATCCGCGCCGATAAAGGAGAACTGCGTAACATTGCCACAAGATGTGATGCTGTAATTGATTTGTGTCATGTCCCAGTGCCTCCCTTCGACTTCAGTTCGTTGTTTTAAGATGTTGGGGGTAATTCTATTCACCTTTTGGATAATTGTCAACTCAGTTGCCTATTTTTGTCTATTTTTTACCTCAACATAACCTTTCATGAATTTTTCCATTAGAAGGCTGTTTTCTTCCGGCAGCCCCACTGTTATCCGAATGATACCTTTGCCCCGGAAACGGAGCAGGCGGACGATTATTCCGTCCTTCAGCAGTCGGTCTCTCAGACCGAGGGATACCTCTCCAAGCGGAAGGAGTATGAAGTTTGTCTGTGACGGGATAAAACTGATATCATTGGCTCGGAAAAAATCATAAAAACTCTTTTTTTCATTCCTTACCATTTCAACGCTTTCCGTTAAAAACTCAATGTCGTCAAGTGCTGCTTCCGCGCCTGCCGCGGCCGGCACCGAGACGGCATAGGGCTCCCTGACCTTATAAAGGTATTTAATTAATTCAGGATCGCCTGCTATCCATCCGACTCTGAGACCTGCCAGTCCATATACTTTTGAGAAGGTCCTGCAGACCATGAGATTGGGATATTCCTTAAGCAGAAGCAATCCGTCAGCTGCATCCTCGTCAGCAAATTCTATGTACGCCTCATCAAGGACAAAAAGGACCCTCTTTGGCAAAGCATCGAGCATTTCTCTTATATCTTCCAGGCTTGCAGCCGTTCCTGTCGGATTGTTGGGATTGCAGAATACCACTATTCTGGTCTTGTCTGTTACCGCCTTAATAAAGCCGCCTGTGTCCAACTCCATCTTCTCAGTCATTGGCACTATTACAGCTTTGCCCCCCATGATTTCAGCAGTCTCAGCGTAGACGGAAAAGGTAAGTTCTCCGCATACAACCTCATCACCGGGTTCGATAAAGGCGCGGCCAAGCATCGTAAATATCCCGTCGAGGCCGTTGCCTATGACGAACTGATCAGCGGTCATTCCATGTTTGCCGGCAAGCTTTTCCCTCAGGCTGCTGCATCGGCTGTCGCCGTATCTGTTGCATTCAGTCGCTGCATTTTTTATCGCCTCAACAGCTTTTCTTGAGACTCCAAGGTTGTTTTCGTTTGACGATATACGCACAAGATCAGGGAATATCGGCCCCGGATCATACTCTTCCATATCTCTTACATTTGGACGTGCAATGCTGTAGAAAAGTTCTTTATTGTCCATCTTTTACTCCTCCTCGATAAGGGAAATTATCTCGCTGACAGCTTTTTCTGTTTGATCATAAATATAATCCGCTTCCGGAAGAAGTGCCCCGATGGCAACGAAATATCCTTTTCCAAAAGCAGCCTGAGCCTTCATGTCACTCCCTGTGTCACCGAAAAATACAGGGCATTTGCATCCAAGCCTTTCTGAGAGTATTTCCAGACCTTTCGGTGATGGCTTGTGTATACCCGTATCGCTGTGGATTGTACTTTCTTCAGGAAAATCCTGCCATCCGAGGGCCTTTTTTGCCAGGTTCCACTCAACAAGATTCCTCCCGGTGTACACACCTACGGGGAATGGAAGTTCGCTCCAGTGAAAACTAAGCATCGGCACTTCTAGTCTGTAAAGCCCGTGATCTCCATTGCTGCCAATGTAAAGTTCAGCGCACATCTCCCTGATCTCACTCCGTGGGACAGGGGTGCCAAACCGCACATCCATCCATGAGGTGACAGTTCCTTTGAATGCGGAAAGCTCATTGCTGAGCTTACCCGGGGTAGGAATGGCCTCCGAAAGTTTCTTCTTTCCGTTGTATGCTGCTATAGAAAGCATCGTCCATGCGATGTCGTAGTCATCGTTGAAGGATCCGTGCCTCTTAAATATTCTTTCGTGTT
The DNA here is from genome assembly GCA_963682045.1 of Synergistaceae bacterium. GTDB lineage: Bacteria > Synergistota > Synergistia > Synergistales > Synergistaceae > Caenicola. The sequence continues at coordinate 1,651,147 of OY821326.1, read as the reverse complement.
CGGAAGTGTAACCGATAGAATCAGTTATTCCCCCGCAGACCAATTCCCATCCCTTCTGTATACCCTGGCGGATAACCTCGGGAAAGGATCTCTCAACATTGAGCAATACTCCGTCCACGTCAAATATCAAAGCATCAGGGATAAAGTTGATTTTCATAAATTATTCCTCCAATATTTGCAAAAGAGACAAACGCGTGTTATTATATAGCCCGTTTGTAAAACTATCAAGCTATCAGTTTAACTAAGTAAAGTGATACTATGAATTATTACATTGACCGTCATTATGATTTTACCTTATCACATCTGCAGGAGGAAACGGAGAATTGACATGAACAGAAACCCAAAAGGCTGCAGCAACATCGGAGGACCTGCCGCGGCAAGGCTTGAATACTGCCGCAACAAGGCGCTCAAAATTTTCTCTACGTATGGTTACAGACCATTCAGTCCATCAGAGCTCCAGCTCGTGGAGCATGTCTGGGACAAACTCTCAAAATCAAGAGCCAGACGCCTGATAGCTCTCACCTCCCCATTCGGAGAACCATGTGTCCTTAGGGGCGACCTTACCCTTTCGGCAGTCACCTACCTGAGCAGCCATTATGAAGAAAATGAACGGCCTTTGAGGCTTTGCTATGCGGACAGGGTATTTTCAGTCCCTGCTCCCCCAAAAAGCAATCTTGAGGAAAACCAGGTAGGCATCGAACTAATCGGCTGGGAAGGATCGGGCACCGATGCTGAAGTAATCTCGCTTCTTCTGAGGACTCTTGATGAGCTTTCTATAGAAAAATCGATTGTTGTCATTGGTGACATGTCCGTTATAGCAAAGCTTTTTGAAGGCCTTCCGAAACAAAGCGCGGAGCAATTGATGAGCGCACTGCAGGATGGGGCCTACACAACATATTCAAAGATTCTCGACGATACCGAGACAGATGAAAAGAGAAGGAAACTTCTTAAAGCTCTGCCCTTGCTGAAAGGTGATTGTTCCGTTATAGGTGAGGCAATGCTGATGGTGGAAGATCCCTCTGTCCTCATGCCGCTCAAAAAACTGTGTGATTCCCTCTGCAAGCTCGGATATTCAGAGAGGATCCGTATCGATCTTGGCTTCATCCGTGACCTCGGCTACTACAGCGGCCCGATATTCAACGCCTATTCCTCTGTTACAGCCTCGCTTCTGGGTGGCGGGGGCAGATACGACGGACTCCTAACAAAGATCGGGATGGAGGGAGAGGCTTCCGGCTTCGCACTGAACATCAAGGAACTTGCTGATCATTGCACCGACGGATCTCCTTCGCCGAAGATCATGCTCTGGTGCGGGTGCAGCGATCCTGCTGACGGACTGCGGTATGCGGACGGATTGTACAAAAAGGGAATATCCTTCGAATTAAGCTGGACTGCAGATAAAAATGAGTCAATGAAAACTGCGGGGCTCCGTAAATATAGATATTGGGCTGATTTCACGTCAAAACAGGTGACAAATCTGCTCACGGGACAAATTTCAGATCTGGCGGATTTTGACAGGGAGATCCTATCATGCTGACTTTCGCGCTGCCCACAGGGCGTTCGCTTGAAGACTGTATAGAAATTTTGGAAGGGTCCGGACTTCCTGTCGACAAACTCAAAAATCACGGGAGAAACCTTGTGGTCGACGAAGGCAGTTTTCGCTATCTGCTTTCAAAACCCTCAGACGTTCCGGCAATGGTGCACTACGGAGCTGCGGACCTGGCTATCGCAGGGAATGATGTCGTAGAGGAATCTGGCATCTCCCTGGTGGAACTGCTGGATACCGGCAGGGGAAAATGTTTCATGGCTGTCGCCGGCACCAAGAGAGTGGCAGAGAAATTCAACGGTAACACCTGCAGCCTGATGGGACTGAAGGTCGCAACAAAATACACAAGGATAGCTGAAAACACTTTCAACTCATGGGGAGTTCAGATAAAAATCCTCAAACTTAACGGCTCTGTAGAACTTGCCCCCGCTCTCGGCCTGAGCGACTGCATTTTTGACATCGTCCAGACAGGGAGCACCCTGAAAGCCAACGGACTTATGGTGATCAAGGAGACGGCTCCTGTCTCACTGCGCCTCGTGGCAGGCTCTGGATCAGTGCAGCTTAGATGGCGTTCGATGTTCGGAGTCGTGAATGCCATAGAAAATTATGTAAAAGGGGCGGCGTCAGCATGAAAAAAGAGGCCAAAAGAACGACCAACGAAACTGACATAGAAGTTTCCCTCGAATTTCCGGGTAAAGAGAGAAAAATAGAGATAGGCTGCGGATTCCTTGCCCATATGACAGACCTCATGTTCAGCAGGGCAGGCATAGGTATCTGCCTAAAAGCAAAAGGTGACACCGAGGTAGACTATCATCACCTAGCAGAGGATATAGGAATCGCGTTGGGTCAGCTGCTTCGGGAGACAGCCAAAGAGGGCGGCATCGCACGTTACGGATGGTGCATCCTCCCGATGGACGGCTCGCTCGCAAGGGTGGCTCTTGATTTCAGCGGAAGAGGAGCTTCTTATTTCTCCGGCTCGTTTCCGTCAGAAAAATGCGGTGACTTTGACATGGAACTCGTCCCCGAATTTTTCGGGGGTTTTGCAAGAGAGGGAGGAATGACCCTCCACATAGCTCTTCTGGAGACCGATAACTCACACCATGCAGCAGAAGCTGTATTCAAAGGGGTCGGGATGGCGCTCAGGCAGGCTCTTTCACCCTCAGACCGGGCACCAAGCACAAAGGGGCTCTGGCTGTGATACTTTTTCCTGCCATAGACCTCTTTGGCGGCGATGTCGTCCGTCTGACTAAAGGTGATTTTTCGAAAAGGAAGGACTATGGGATCTCACCGCTCGAAACAGCAAAAAACTTCCTCAACGCAGGGTGCACTCACATACACATTGTGGACCTTGAAGGCGCTAAGGAAGGACGGCCATGTCACCTGGACGTGCTTGAGCAGATAGCCTCCCTCGGAATGTTCGTGCAGTACGGAGGGGGACTTCGTTCAGAGGATAACATAAGGGACGCCCTGTCAGCAGGTGCAAACAGGGTAATGATAGGGAGCCTGCTCTTCAAAGATGGCGATATGCCCTGTCATATAGCAAGCGAGTTTGGTCCTGCAGCGATGCCTGCAATAGATGTTAAGGCAGGAAAGGTCGTACATTCCGGTTGGCTCAGTGAAACAGATATGGGGCCCAAAGAAGCCCTCGCCTGGCTCAGGAAGGACGGTTTTTCAATTTTCCTGGTTACAAATACAGACCGGGACGGCATGATGTCCGGGACGGACACTGAACTATACAAAGAACTGACGGAAGGTAAAAATGACATCGTGGCTGCAGGCGGAATAACTACTGTAAACGACATAATTTCCCTGAATGATCTGGGATTGGCGGGGGCAATAGTAGGCAAAAGCCTTTATGAGGGCGGCATAAAGATCTCAGATGCACTGCAGGCAGCATCAGAAAGGAAGCAATAGGTCATGTCCGGTATAGATATGAGCCTTATCAAATTTGACGAAAAGGGACTTGTTCCCGTCGTTGTCCAGGATTCAACGAGCGCTGAGGTGCTTATGACCGCGTGGGCAAACGAAGAGGCCCTGAAACTTACGGCTGATTCCTGGGAACTGACTCTTTGGAGCCGATCCAGAAAAGAGTTATGGAAAAAGGGTGAAATCAGCGGAAATGTGATGAGGGTAATTGAACTTCGTATCGACTGCGACGGGGACACACTGCTGGCCATAGTGGAACCTGCCGGGCCCGCATGCCACACCGGAAGGCGAACCTGTTTTTACCGCTCGCTATGGGGAAAAGAAAACTCAACAGAAGCTACGTTCCTTGGGCGTTTATGGCAATATCTGAACAAAAGAAGATCAGAGAGTCCTGAGGAGAGCTATACTGCGAGGCTCCTTGCAAAAGGACCTTCAAGGGTCGCACAGAAGGTAGGGGAAGAGGGGGTCGAAACAGCTATCGCTGCCGCCACCGGAGACAGGGAAGGCTTCCGCTATGAGGCGGCAGACTTGCTTTACCACCTTCTGGTTGCCTGCATCTCTTCAGGGGTCACTTTCAATGAGGTGCTTGATGAACTTATGTCCCGCCACAAAAAGGACGAAGACTGATGATAGCGATCATAGACTACGGAGCCGGCAATCTCCAAAGCGTGCAGAATGCGCTGGACTTTATCGGGTGTCCAGGAACGGTAACATCTGACCCTGAAGAAATACTTTCTGCAGAGGGGGCAATACTTCCTGGCGTCGGTGCATTTGGAAGCGCAATGGCGGAGATGGAACGCAAGGGACTTGTAGATACAGTAAAAATTGCGGCAAAGAGTGGGAAGCCCTTTATTGGGATCTGCGCCGGTATGCAGCTGCTCTTCGAAGAAAGCGAAGAGAGTCCTGGTGTTCCGGGTCTTGGAGTACTTCGCGGAAAAGTACTTCTCTTCCCTGCAGACAAGGAACTTAAAATTCCACACATGGGGTGGAACTCAATAGAGACAAAAAAGGAAAGCAGGCTTCTTGGAAAGCTGTCCGGCCCAACCTACATGTACTTCGTGCACTCATATTATGTCAGGGCAGATAATAAAGATATCGTCTCAGCCAGGTCTGATTACGGCATTACTTTTGACGCTGCCGTTGAGCAGGGAACTCTTTTCGGATGCCAGTTCCACCCGGAAAAGAGCGGGGCTGAAGGCATTTCAATATTGCGACGTTTTGTGGAACTGGCGGGGGGAAACTAAAAATGTACGCACAGAGGATAATTCCATGCCTTGACATTAAAGACGGACGAGTCGTCAAGGGTATAAATTTCGTTGACCTCATAGACGCAGGTGATCCGGCAGAATGCGCGGTCGCCTATGAAGCGGCAGGTGCTGACGAGATAGTATTCCTTGATATAACCGCAACAATCGACGCACGTAAGACCGTTGCAGAACTGGTAAAGGCTGTGGCATCCAAGGTATTCATACCAATCACAGTTGGCGGAGGGATACGCACAGCCGAGGACATCCGAGCGATTCTCAGGGCCGGGGCGGACAAGGTCTCCCTCAATTCTGCCGCAGTAAAGAGACCGGAGCTCATTACCGAAGGCGTAAAGGATTTCGGCAGTCAGTGCATAGTCGCAGCTATCGACGCAAAAAACAATGGGAACGGCCTCTGGGAAGTCTACACAGCCGGAGGACGCACAGCGACCGGGCTTGACGCCGTGAAATGGGCCCTGGAAACAGAGCTGCTCGGGGCAGGAGAGATACTGCTCACAAGCATGGACAGAGACGGCACAAAATCGGGCTACGACCTTGAGCTCACCTTTGCGATAAGTTCAAAGGTAAATATTCCCGTCATTGCTTCCGGAGGAGCCGGAGAGTATTCGCACTTTTACGATGCTTTCGCTGAAGGCAGAGCAGATGCTGTGCTTGCCGCATCGCTGTTTCATTACAATGAGATCCCAATTCCGGAACTGAAAAAATATCTCTCCCGCAGGGGAATCTCCGTAAGGATATAGTTTAAGATCTCTTCTTCATTCGCACACGGGCTGCAGCTGCATGGGTGAAGAGCCCTTCGTTCTCCGCTATTACCTCAGCAACGGGAGCAAGCAGGTCTGCTCCCTGTCCTTCTCTTATCATTGTACTGTGTACCGACAAGTTTTATAATCTTCGTAGCACATATACGGGGGTGTTTTTTATGAAAAGAAAAGATAAGGAAGTCACATCTCGTGATTGGATGGTCGAAGTGTTGGACAGAGGCGTATGGATGGAGCTTGCGATGGCCGACAAAGCGGGCCGGCCGTACATCGTCCCTCTAAACTACGGGTTCAAAGATGATTTCATTATCGTCCATGGCGCAAAAGAGGGCAAAAAGATAGATATTATCAAAGAAAATAACATCGTCGCATTCAACGTCACTATCGATACTGAGGTAGTACGCAATGAAGAAGATCCATCTGAGTTCAGCATGAAGTACAGGAGCGTCTCAGGGCTTGGAACAGCATCCTTTATCGAAGACCTTGAGGGAAAAAAAGAGGCGCTGAAGATACTAATGGAACACTACCGGGGCCCGAAAGAACCGATGACTGAGGGAATGCTTAAAGCCACTGCCGTGATAAAAATATCGATAACTGAACTGACAGGAAAGATAAACTATTACCCCAAACCCTGACAACACCTTCTAGCAGTTTCTCTGTTGCAGGTGATCAATTGCTGCTCGTTCCTGCCGTTTTTCTTGTACCCCGGAACCTAATATCATATACTCATCTGAGAATATTTCATGGGGGTGTACTATATGAGGAGAAACGACAGGGAAGTGGCATCGCATGAATGGATGATGGAGGTCCTTGACCGGAGTGAATGGATGGAACTGGCGATGGCGGGCAAAGACGGCTGGCCCTATATAGTTCCGCTCAATTACGGCTTCGGTGATGACTTTATAATTATCCACTGCGCAAAAGAGGGCAAAAAGATCAATCTTCTGAAAGAGAATGACAAAGTCGCATTCAACGTTACAGTCGATACCGAGATTGTCCGGAACGAAGAGGATCCCACAAAATTCACCATGAAGTACAAAAGCGTATCCGGTCGTGGAACAGCAGAGTTCATTGAGGACAATAAAGCAAAGAGAGAGGCCCTTGAGATAATGGTGGAACATTACCGCGGACCCAAGGGGCCAATAACGGAAGAAAAGCTCAGCGTTACGGCAGTAGTAAAAATCCGGATAACAGAAATGACAGGCAAGGTAAACCGTTACCCAAAACCCGAATAAAAATCAAAGGAGGACCGCCCGATATGTGGCGGTCCTCCGCTTTTATCCAATGTCCGGGGCTAGTCTGAAATAGGTCCCTCTGTCCGTTCCTTTATGTATTTCATGCGAACCTGGAGTATTCTGTGATTCTGGACTTGGAGAACGTGGATGTCCCACGATCCGTATGTCACAAGCTGCCCCTGCGTAGGGAAGTCCCCCGAAAGCTCAAGAACCATCCCTGCCAGCGTGTCAACATCCTCAAAAGCTGTGTCGAAAGGATAGGCAAGCGCATCAGAAAGCTCTTCCAGGTTTACCTGTCCCTGAACCAGATATGTGTTCTCATCCTCTACCTGTATCTCAGGAATTTCAGTATCATATTCGTCCTGTATATCTCCGACTATCTCCTCAATTAGATCTTCAAGCGTTATAAGACCCGCCATGCCCCCGTATTCATCGATGACTATGGCTATGTGCGTTCTTGATTTTTTCATCGTATCAAGAGCTTCATCGGTCTTCATTGTTTCTGGCACAAAAAGCGGTTTTCTCATGAGTTTCAGGATCGATATGTTTTTTTCGCTGCGTGCCAGGGGACCAAGAAGGTCCTTCGCATAAAGTATTCCTATGACCTGATCCAGGTCTTCTCTGTATACGGGGATCCTTGAATGTCCACTTTCAAGAAAAATATTGACTGCCTCTTCAGCAGTTCCGTCCTGCTCTATCGCATAGACATCCGTCCTAGGCTCCATGACCTCGGAGACTCTTGTCTCTTCAAAGGCTATGACACCATGGATCATCTTGCGTTCATCCTCTTCAAGCGCACCTGCCGCGCTGCTCTCAGAGACGATGTGGTCTATCTCCTGGCGGGAGATCAAAGAGCTGTATGAGACAAGATCCATTCCTGCGATCTTTCCAAACAGTTTCAAAACGGCTCTCAGAGACCACGTCACAGGAGTCATTATCGTGCTGAAAAACTTCAGGAAGGGGAGAGAGAAAAGCAGTACACTCTCTTTTTTTGCTATGGCGAAATTTTTAGGCAGGATCTCACAGAAAACCACGATCAATACTGTCATTGTGGCCACAGCAAGAGCCGGACCCAACGCACCAAAAAGCTTGAGAGCGAGGGTAGTTGCAACGGCGCTTGCGGCGATGTTTACCAGATTGTTTCCAATGAGAGTAACGTTTATTGCTTTGGCTGTGTTGTCTACAAGCCAGATAAAACCCTTTCGGCGATGAGGATATTCATCAGATAGAGCAAGTAATTTACCTTTCCCTGCTGCCGTTATTGACGTCTCGGTTGCGCTGAAATAAATCGAGAGTATCAGCAAAACGACTAGCAGGACGATACTGCCCGATATGTCGGAACTCACCAACAATCTACCTCCTTGATAATTAGAGCGCCTTGTTTTAATAAGATACGCGCTCACACATGCATAGCATAGCACAAACACCCGGAAAAAAGGAGTCGTACAAATATTTGACTATTTGGGCAGCATGGATCTGTCAAGATTTATATCTCTCCGGCATGTTCACCGGTATATGAATTTATAACCTCAATTGCCCATTCCAGCTCAACATCCACACCCTCAGATATTTTCAGCGCATTATCAAGTGTCATTGGTATTCGGATGGATGGCGAAACTCCACCTTTTCCGTTACGGCTGTCTATCTGAACTTCCCTGTTCTTATCTAGAGACTGCCCATAAGGCCAATGCACGACAATATCCCCTGAAATTTTAGCCTCGTCACCCGCCAGCCCGAAAGAACCGTTAGTTCCATAAAATCCCACAGTTTCACCTTGGAAAAGGTCATTTATTCCCTTTGCCAACCCCTCTCCAGAACTCACGCATTTCGAATTGATAAGAGCAAAGACCGGCCCCTTGAAGTATGGAACTGCGGGATCGATGTAGAGTCCGTGGTCAGATTGACTGGTTTTTACCGAAGAATCGGGACGTATCTCCATTTTTCCTGTCACTGTATTGTATGAATTTTGGTATTCGTAAAGCACTTTTTCGGTATAGAACGATGCCAGCATGTCTGCAGCCATTGAATCCAAACCCCCGACATTGTTTCTGATGTCTAAGATAAGGCCCCTGATCTTGGCTTTTTTGAATTCGCTCAGGGCATTCCTGAACAAACCAAGCGTAGATGGAGCTTCCCCTATTACGTTCAGGTCAAGATCAATTTCTCCCCATACCCTGATGTAACCAATGTTTCCCTTTAGAAATCTTTTTTCGACCATCGACAAAGGAGGATCCTGTGGATCTTCCACGTCCAGGATCAGGTCCCTCAGTCCATCGGAGAGCACGCAGGCGGGATAATTTTTGCGTAAAGATAATCCCTTGTCATCGTAAGAACATAAAGATGTTTTTCCTATGCTGCGGTCAATGTTTGAGAATGTTATTGTTGCTGAAGTATTTATCGGAGCCCTGGTAAGATACCGGACCTTCTGATTGACAAGATCTTCATTTGTTGCAGAGGTGGAGCCGAAGATGACAGGTACTTTATTCAACACATCCCCGACGGGACAGCCATCCCATTCAATGATCTCCGCTCCCGGGCGCATCCCCTTTGCATAAGCCTCTCCGGATCCATCCACCCAGTTTGCTATCAGCTTTCCGTTTGATAGTTTTACAGCCGAAAATCCAAACCCACCTCCTATAAATTTATTATCGATCTCATGAATTGATGTCATGCGCACATGTCCATCGGGAATGCTGTGCAGGTATTCTTTCAAGGCCAAATAATAAGCTGTGAAATCATTTGATTTTTGTGCATTTTCAATTTTGGGTCTGGTTTTTTTATATAAGTATTTCCAATCAATTTTTTTCCAATCTGAAAAAGCGTATTCGCATGAAATTTTTTTGTGAAGTTTTTCAAATGATCCGCTCCACGAAAGTTTGCTAAAATCTTCAGTTAGAGGAGCTGCATATCCATCTTTTTGAGTTGAGGTGCTGACATCAGCAGCCATGCCCGGCCTGCAGAGATAAAAAACTGTGAAGAGGAGAGCCAGGACCACTCCCCTGAAACAGAACAAATGCAATGCTGTTTTTCTGTCCATCGTATATTCTCCCTGTAAACAATAATTGATAAGCCTGCGGGGAAACCATTTTTTACCTTCAGAATACATCTGCGCCTAGTTTAAATATTAAACAAAAAATTATCAACTTTTTGCCACGGTTGACCAGCAATTCGATCCGGACACCGAATAACCCTAAAAAAAGCAATAGATAAAGCAGCCCTTATTATGGATCAAGGGGCTGCTTTATTAATCCGGATCATTCAGAGGTATTTCAGTTCCCTGCTTTTTTAAATTCGGGAAAAACTTCAGTTACCCTTTCCAGTATCCCGTTGATCTCAGCAATCGCTATGCCGTAGTTAGTTATCGGGACATTCTCTGCGTCAGCTTTGATCATTCTGGACATCAGCTGTTTTCTTGTGAACATACATCCACCGCAGTGGAGAATAAGCGAATATTCCTTCAGGTTGGCAGGGAAATCGAGCCCGGTGGAAATGTCTACAGTCAGTCCATTGCCAACCCTTTCCCTCAGCCACCTCGGCAACTTTTCTCTTCCTATATCCTCTTCCAGCGGCGCATGGGTACATGCCTCCGCTACAAGTATCCTGTCACTCTCCTTCAGTCCGCTGATAGCCCTTGCTCCCTTTACTAAGGTCGCAAGGTCCCCCTTGTTCCTGGCCATAACGATGGAGAATGAAGTCAGGGGGACATCACGGGGGAGCAGCGAATTTACCTGCGGGAATACCTGCGAATCCGTTATGACAAGCGCCGGGGGTTCTTTCAGAGACTCCAGCAGGCGCGGGAACTGGTCCAGTGTCGCAGTGAGGGCAAGCCCGCCGTTGTCCAGGATGTCCCTTATAACCTGGACCTGGGGAAGTATAAGCCTTCCTTTAGGTGCCTGGATGTCCTGCGGGGCAACAAGAACGACTGCCGTTCCAGGCTCAAACAAGTCCCCTACAAGGGTGGGGTTTTCAAAATCCATCGGAGCATTTTTTATTATTGCTGAGAGCAGATCTGCTCTGTAGTACCTTTCGTTTGCAGAGACTGCAGTAAACGGTATATCCAACTCAGTCTCAAGAGCCAATTTTATATTTTCGACCCTGTCCGCTTCGATCCTGTCAATCTGGCTAAGAACACCGATCACAGCTATCTTTCTATTTTTAAGCTCCTGCAGCCATTTTTTCTCCAGAAAAACATCTCCTGCATCTTCAGCTGATATTACAAGCAGAGCAAGGTCGGTCCGGTCCATCATCTGCATAGACCGGGATATTCTGAGTTCACCCAACTCACCGGCATCATCCAGACCGGCAGTATCTATCACAGCCACAGGCCCTATCGGCGATAGCTCCATGCTCTTGATCACAGGGTCCGTCGTAGTACCTGCATGGCTTGACACCAGAGCAGTCTGCTGCCCTGTTACAAGATTTATGAGGCTTGACTTTCCCGCGTTGCGCCTTCCGTAAAACCCTATGTGCAGCCTGCTGCCCCTTGGAGTCTCCTGAAGATCCATACTGTCACCTCAATATAATCGAATTTACGTCTATCTTATTGCGCTGAAGTCCGTTCTCCAGCATAAAGTTCTGGGTGCGGATAAGTTCCTGGATATCCGTCTTTCTTACGGAACTCTCGAAATCATACCATGGAGTCATCATCTTAACTCCCTCCATGGGAAGCCCCGTCTCTTTCTGTGTCATTTCAGCAGCTTTTTCAGGGTTCTTTTTTATCCAGCCCAAAGTCTTCTTATGTGATTCCATGAACTTCGATACCGCCTTCGGGTAGCTTTTCGCAAATTTTCCTGATGTAGCGATGACTATTGTTGCATCTATAAGCCCTTCTCCATTTTTCAGCATGCGCGATCCTGAAGTGAGAGCTTTATAGGCAGCCGGGCCGGCAAGAAGAGCGGCGTCTACGCTTCCGGTCGCCAGCGCGTTTGCTCCTGAAGAGAGGTCCATCTGTACGAATTCAACGTCTTTTACGGACATGCCCTCTTTATCAAGAGCTGCCGCAAGCAGCTGGTGCAGTATCGTCCCCTTGGGACCTGCCACTTTTTTGCCTCTGAGATCCTTGACACTCTTTATTGCCGGGTCTTTCACTACGATCATGAATGCCTTTGGCGCCCTCGAATATACGCCTATGATCCTTACATCAAGTCCTTCTGAGGCTGCAAGGATGGCTGATGTCGAACCGAGGCAGCTTGCTATTCCAATTTCTCCGGCAGCAAGAGCTGCAGTCTGTTTTGGACCCTCTGTTATTTCAGGGAAAGATAGATCAACGCCCTCATACGCTTTTTCGAACGTCATATTGTATTTTGCTACGATCGACGGAATATTCAAAGGCGCCTTAACATATGTGATGCCCAGTTTTTCGGGCATATCTGAGGCAAAGGCCCCGGTTACTGCGACTGTCAGTACAAGCAATGCAGCTAAAAATATCTTTCTCACAAAAATCTCTCCTTTTGATCTAAACTTTACTTCGGGTTATTTCACTCTATAATAAGTCAGGCCTTTAATGTACGATGTTATGCGGCCTCATGAAAAGACTCAGGAACTCCTCCCCTTTGACATCACCGCTTTTACAGAAACTGCCTTTATCTTCCCCAACTTACCTGTCAGCGCGCTTATTTCGTCAGGCGTGGCGTCAAGGACCAGCGATATCACACTTAACTCCCGTTCCCTGTAAGGAATGCCCATCCTGCCTATTATTATCCCGCTGTGTTCGTGGAGGACATCGTTGACCTCTCTCACTGAATCAGGATCTTCAACTATTACAGCTGCTACTCCTATACGAGTTTCTTCCATCAGATCTTCACCTGCCTCGTAAAAAATTAAAAAAAAGAAGCCTTTCGCAAAGCGAAAGGCTTCTGACAGCGTCATGATCAATGACTCTCAGCGACCCTTCTCCCCGCACGGTAAATTTCCCTGCAGACAGACAGTCCGGTTATGGACATTTCATCCGCCCTGTCGGAGGATCCGACAAAGAAGAAGTTATCATTCCCATAAATTGATATCTAAAGAAGTATAAATGTTTTGTGATAAAAGTGTCAATGTCAACATGCTGTTTTATTCACAGTATTCACTTTTGTCCATATAAATCCAAATCAGTGAAAAAGAAGAATTATCTGAAACTTAAGACAATTAAAAGCAAAGCTTTTTCGTGGTATAATTATAATCGTCTTAAATATTTGACAGTTTGCCTTTTCATCGTGACAAACTATATCAAATGCATCCGGGAAAAAAGTCTTAACTAAAATACACGGGAGGTAGATATTATGTTGTGGAAATGTTCAGTATGTGGTTACATCCATGAAGGATCCGAAGCACCCGAAAAATGCCCCAAATGCGGAGCAGAAAAAAATAAGTTCACGGCCCTCACGGAAGACGAGGCAAAAAAAGTCCTTATGTCAGTCAGAACAAACGACATCCACATGGAGATCGTAAAGCTTGCAAACAAGCTCAAAGCGCTTGCGGAAGAGGGAATAGAGATCAACCTCGATCCTCCGTGCGTAGCGCTCTTCAAGCAGGCAGTAGAAGAAGCAACAATGATCAAGCAGAGAAGCAAAGCCGAAATCGCAGGCCACGTTAGCAGAGGCAAGTGGTAATATCCGTCTGACAACTGATAAAAATAGGGGCCCCTGACAGGAGTCCCTATTTTTTTATCAACAAACACCCTCAGTTCATTTTTCTTCTTTACTGCTATCATATACAGGATACATATCCCGGCAGTTATTTCGAAGGTGGTCGAATTGTTCGATTTTTTGATCAGACGGTTTATAACAGACAGCCAAAACCACGAAGACCCATCAGTGAGAAAAGGCTATGGGGTTTTCTCTGGCATCATAGGGCTTATCCTGAACATTGTGCTCAGCCTGAGCAAGATCATTGCAGGAACGGTCTTCAACAGCATATCGGTGACTGCGGACGGCATAAACAACATGTCTGACGCAGGATCGTCCATAGTGACCCTCATCGGCTTCAAAATGTCAGGCAAACCCGCAGACAGAGATCACCCTTTCGGACACGCCAGGATAGAGTACCTCACCGGATTTATCCTCGGTATCGCCATATTGTTCGTAGGGGTGGAGCTTATAAGGTCCTCGGCAAATAAGATAATGGACCCCCGCCCTGCGACCTACTCAACGATAATGTTTGTCATACTGGCTCTTTCGATCGCCGTTAAGTTATGGCTGAGCAGGTTATATGCAAGGATAGCGGACATCATTTCCTCTTCGACGATAAAAGCTGCTTCAGTGGATTCAGCGAATGACGTCCTGGCCACTTCGGCAGTCCTCGTCGGGGCACTGATATCCAAATTTGCCGGGGTTGAAATAGACGGTTGGATGGGCATAGGGGTCGCACTTTTCGTTCTCTGGTCGGGAATTCAGATACTTAAATCTATACTGGGACCGATACTGGGACAGATGCCCGACCCGGAACTCGTCGACAGTATAGAAAAAAAGATCCTGTCATACGATGGGATATTAAACATTCATGATCTTGTGATACACAATTACGGCCCCGCGGTATATTTTGCCACCGTGCACGCAGAAGTTCACGCGAACGAAAGCTTCTTAAAATCACATGACATCATAGACTGCATTGAAAGAGACTGCGCCAGAGACCTCAATATCAACCTGGTAATACATATGGATCCGATAATTACCGATGACGAAGAGGTTAACAGACTGAAAAAGATGACCGAAGAGATAGTGACAAATATTGACCAACGCTTCACTATACATGATTTCAGGATAGTGAAAGGCGAAACTCATACCAACCTGATCTTTGACGTTGTAGTACCTGCCGAACTTGATGTCTCAGCGACCAAACTTATCCATAGGATAGAAAAAGCGATAAAAACTGAAGACCCGAATTATTACCCTGTGATAACAATCGACAAAAATTATGTCTCAACCTGCATCAACGGATCTATCTGATCGTTTGCACTTCAAACAATATTTCCATTACCCTCTTTTATATCTGACCCCGAATCCCATAGTTTGATAAATACCAATATGATCTATAAATCATAAATTTTAGTTGACAAAAATAGCTAGAATGCTAGTATGAGTTAGTCCCTGCGAACCAGGGATCCTCCGAGCCGCATCTCCTAACGATTTATTCTATGGAGACCGGCCATCGGGTTTTTCTGGAAACGGAAAAGCCTCTCGTGTTTGGAAAGGAGGAGCGGCCGCCAATTATTACTGCCGTCTCCTTTCGTCGAGGAGACGGCAGTTTATTTTTCAGGAGGCAGATCATGCACCGTTCATCAAGAGAATGTCTTTTTATGCTTTTAATGGGATCCTTCCTGATCATTTATATAGTATGGCCTTTAGCGGGATTATTCCTGCGAGCTGACTGGGATCTTGTTCTTTCTTCCTATAAAGACAGTGAGATAGTGGGAGCTCTTTGGCGCAGCGTGTGGACAGCATCTGCTGCGACAGGCATAATAGCTCTTTTTGGAACACCTTTGGCCTATTTTCTTGCCAGAAGAAATTTTAGGGGCAAAGCCTTTCTGGAAGCTATCATTGATGTTCCGATCATGATTCCACATACAGTAGCTGGCATAGCAGTTCTTATGGCTTTTTCGCCCAAGACCGCACTGGGATCGTCACTAATTAAAATTGGCCTCTCTCCGGTAAACAGTCATCTTGGGATCATCCTGGCCTGTATGTTCGTATCTATTCCATTTTATGTCGATGCAGCACGCGACGCATTTTACGGAGTCTCTCCCCGCACAGAAAAAGCCGCTAGAACTCTGGGAGCTTCCTTTTATCAGGTTTTTTTCAGGATATCACTCCCGCTCGCCCGCAAAGGCATTATTTCAGGATTGATCATGAGCTGGGCGAGGGGCGTTAGCGAGTTCGGAGCAGTGGTCATTATGGCCTATCACCCTATGGTAGCTCCTACCTTGATCTATGATCGTTTTGCAACGTTCGGACTAAAGTATTCAACTCCCGTTGCGGTCCAGCTGATAATAGTCTGTCTTGGAATGTTTATACTCTTCAGGCTGATATCTGCCGGGAAAAGAAGGGAGGACATAAATAATGATTGAAATCGAAAATCTCTCACTCGACCTTGGAAGTTTTGCCATTGATTCTCTCTCGCTTACAGTCAACAATGGAGAATTTTTTATGATAGTCGGACCAAGCGGAGCAGGAAAAACAATTCTGCTTGAAGCAATAGCCGGGATAAGATTCTTGTGCGGTGGAAAAGTCAGAATAGCCGGGCTGGATGTGACAGAACTCCCTCCTGAAAAAAGAAAGGTCGCCCTTGTGTATCAGGATTACGCGCTTTTCCCTCACATGTCAGTCCTCCGCAACATCGAATGGGGCCTGAAATTTATTGATAAGCCCGATAAAAAAAAGGTCGGTGAACTGATAGACCTTTTCAAGCTTGCTCCTTTGCTTAACCGTTCTCCCGAAACGCTTTCAGGGGGAGAACAGCAAAGGGTCTCACTGGCTCGGTCTCTTGCAGTAAATCCCACACTGCTTTTGCTGGACGAGCCGCTTTCTGCCCTCGACCCATCTTTCCGTGAAGAGTTAAGCGATTATCTCGGGGAGATCAACAAAGCAGGAATGACAATAATTATGGTCACCCATAATTTTGGAGAGGTACTCTCGCTTGGCAGCCGTGTAGCTGTAATAACTGACGGTTCACTGCAGCAGATCGGTGATGTCAGAACTGTCTTCCGTGAACCCGCAAACAGGCGGGTTGCTGAATTTGTGGGAATGAAAAACATCATAGCATGCACAGTGTCCAATAAAAAAGCTTTTGTTGAGAACCATCCTGAGGTCATAGAAATTTTCGACAGCATACCTGAGAAAAAAGGTTTTATAGGAATACGCCCCGAAGAAATAAAGATCTCAAAGGCCCACCCGCTGTCTGACAAGAACACGTTTCATGGAAAAACTGTCTCACTCGTTCCGCGAGGAATGGTCTTTGACGTCACAGTACAGACAGAGACAGGCTTCAGATTTACTGCAAATGTACTTTCATCAGATCTTGTGTCAGGTGACATCCGTACAGGGGAAGAATGCTGGATAAATTTCGACCCGAAGTCTATCCACGTTTTTTAATAGTTCAACAAAAAATAACGGAGGTGTATTTGTTATGTGCAACACAAAAAAGTTTCAAAAGTATTTTATCCTTGTTTTTGCGGTAATTATGTTAACAGTCCTTGCAGGCGGAGCTCTGGCAGCAGAGAAGATAACAATCTATCACGCGGGAAGCCTTTCTGCTCCGATGGCTAAGATCGAAGCTCTTTATGAAGCAGCTAACCCCGGTGTTGATGTTCTCAGGGAATCAGGCGGAAGCGCGGCCCTGGCTCGCAAGATAACCGACCTTGGCGGAGGATGCGACGTGTTCCTCTCTGCTGACTACATGGTCATTGAGAAACTCCTTCGTCCGGCAGGCGCAAACTGGAATGTAACCTTTGCCAGCAATGCTATCGTACTCATGTATGGTCCCAAATCAAAATACAACAATGAAGTCAACACAAAAAACTGGACAGCGGTCATGATGAGGCCGGATGTGCGCTGGGGGCACTCAGAACCCGATGCAGACCCCTGCGGATACAGGAGTCTTATGGTCCTCCAGCTGGCAGAGAAGTATTATGGTGACAAGGGACTCTACGAACGCGCGATGAAGGATCCGCAGAGAGCCGTGCGCCAGAAGGCTATCGAACTTGTGGCAATGGTCGAAAGCGGAGCGATGGACTACGCGTTCGAATACAAATCAGTCGCAGTTCAGCACAAGCTCAATTATGTCGAACTTCCTAAGGAGATAAACCTTATGGATCCTGCTCTTGAAAAAGAATACTCTGCAGCATCAGTAGAGCTTGCTGGAAAAGAACCGGGCAAAAAAATGACTGTAAAGGGTGAACCAATTGTTTACGGGCTTACGATACCCAAAACCGCACCTAACAGCAAGGGTGCTTTGGATTTTGTAAAATTTGTCCTTGACCCCAAAGGCGGACTCTCCGTCTTCCAGAACATGGGACAGGATATCGTCGGTCCTAGCGCATTTGGAGACAAGAGCAACATTCCTGCAGGAGTTAAACCGCTCCTCAAATAACAATATTCTGTAAAAAATCAGCAGCCGGCGTTTACGCCGGCTGCTGATCCGCCAAATTGATTCCAACTGCTAAAGTCTGTTCCCTTTTTTCCTTAATTTTGTTCAGCTGTTTTCTCTCTTCCCAAGGGCGGCAGCGATCCTCTCGAGCCCCTCAGCAAGCTGTTTTCTCGTTGTCCCGACATTGAGGCGCGCAAAACCTGCTCCTTCTTCCCCGAAATCCATGCCTTTGTTGAGTGCTACCCTGGCCTCCCTGACCAGGAATTCAGGCAGGGTCTTTTCGTCAAAACCATACCCTCGGAAATCTATCCAGAATATGTATGTTCCCTCCGGATGATCCATCTTTGCCTTGGGCATGCGTTCTTTTACAAATTTCTCCGCATAGTTCCTGTTGCCCTCCAGATATGCCACCATCTCGTCAGCCCAGTCCGCACATTTGCTATAGGCGGCCTCCATTGCGACAAGTCCCAACGCATTGAGCCTTGAAAGGTGGAACCTGACAAGCACAGACTTGTACTGCTCCATCAAAGATGGGTCAGGTATTATCGCGACGGATGATGCAAGGCCTGCCAGGTTGAATGTTTTACTGGGGGCTAAAAATGTTACAGTTCGTTTTTCCATCTTAGGCAGTGTCGCAAGACATGTGTGTTTGGCATCGCTGAATACTATATCCTGATGTATTTCATCAGAAAGAATCAGCATATCTTTACGTTCAGCCAAATCCGCAAGTTTTTCAAGCTCATCCTTGGTCCATACACGGGAGACTGGGTTATGCGGGCTGCAGAATATAAGTGTACGGCATGTCGGTGTCACAAGTTTCTCAAGACCCTCAATGTCCATCACAAACCTGCCGCCCTCTCGCTTCAGTGGATTTTTGACAACATGCCGACCCGACGTTTCAATTATCTCGTAGAAGGGGGGATAGACGGGAGTCTGAAGTATTATCCCGTCGCCAGGTTTCGTATAGGCCTCAATAGCAAAGGCAAGTCCTCCGACAACGCCGGGAGCCCAGCTTACTGCGCTTTTGTCAAAGCTCCATCCATGCCGGACCCTTTCCCAGTTTGCTATCGATTCGATAAGGCTCTCCTTTACGGCGGGATAGCCAAGGACCCCTTGCTTCAGCTTATCTTCTATTGCCTCTATGACCTCCGGAGGTGATTTGAAATCCATGTCTGCGACCCAGTACGGCAGCAGATCAGGATCTCCGAAACGTTCTCCAATAAGGTCCCACTTCATTGAACTTGTATTGCGGCGCTCAATATATTCATCAAAATTATACTTACCCATTAAAAGACCTCCTCATAAAAAACTTAAAAAATCATATCACTTTTTTTATAAAATAGCTGCTACAGCAAAGTAAAGAACAAATTAGCAGACAACCTTTCTTTCAACAAAAATAAGAGCCAGTCCCTGATTAAAGGGACTGGCATATTAAAGAAATTTCTTAAAAAAAAAGAAACTCGCAGCTAGACTTCCAAAGATCTTCCGTTTATCCTCCCAAATATGCCAAAAGCACGCCTCCTGCAAGCACAGAACCTATCTGGCCTGCGACATTCGCGCCTACAGCATGCATGAGGAGAAAATTTGAAGGGTCAGCTTTTTGACCCATTTTCTGTATAGTTCTGGCAGACATTGGGAAGGCTGAAATACCTGCTGCTCCAATCATTGGATTTATTTTTTTACCTTCAGGCAAAAATATATTTACTAACTTTGCCGTAAAAACTCCCCCAACTGTATCAAGAACAAACGCGACCAGCCCCATTACAATAATTGCAAGAGTGCTGACATTAACAAATTTTTCAGCGGTCATCGTTGCCGAGATCGAAAAGCCAAGGAGTATAGTTACAATATTCGCCAACTCATTTTGTGCTGCCTGAGACAATCTTTCAGTTACTCCACTAACACGAAGAAGATTCCCGAACATCAAAAAACCAAGTAAAGATATTGAAGCAGGAGCAATCAGTCCGCCAATTATTGTTACAGCAATCGGAAACAATATGAGACCTCTTTTGGTGACAACTTTATAAGAAGGAGGCATCTTGGTCATTCGTTCTTTTTTTGTTGTTATGGCCATTATTACAGGAGGCTGTATAAGAGGGACCAATGCCATATATGTATATGCAGCCACAGATATTGGACCAAGAAGATGGGGTGCGAAACGCGATGAAACATAGATCGAGGTGGGGCCATCTGCAGCCCCTATGATACCTATTGATGCGGCCTCAAAAACATCGAATCCCAGTATCATAGCAAGTCCCATTGTCAGAAATATTCCCATCTGGGCAGTAAGGCCAAACAAAAAGACCTTAGGATTAGAGATAAGAGGAGCAAAATCACACATAGCACCAACTGCAATAAATATCAACAACGGAAATATCTCGGTAGATATGCCAAGTCTGAATAGCATTGAAAGTCCGCCTTCGACAACTTTCGCTCCAATGATCTGATCAATCGCCGAAGAAAGGGGAAGGTTTGCCAAGATCGTGCCGAATCCCATAGGGAGCAAAAGACACGGCTCAAAATCTTTTTTTATAGCAAGATACATCAAGAGCATACCTATAAAGATCATAAGCATACTTTCCCAAGTAACTGCGTTGATTATTTTAACTATCAGATCCAAGAAATTACACCTCCCGGTGATAATATGGCAAGATAAGCTGTTTTACAGGTCATCGACAGGTTGAGGAATAGCTTTTTAATGCGTCCGCCAGGCGTAAAGCCCCCTCTTCTGCAACAGCAGGGGATACTTTTGCAAAAGAGACGCGGAAGCTGTTATTGCCCTTATGTGCTTCATCCTGTGTAAAAAAAGCGCTGCCGGGGATTATTCCAATCTTTTTTTCTATAACAGCAAATCTTGCAAAAGACTTAACGTCATCAATAAAGGGAACTTCTGCCCATACAAAAAATCCTCCGGAGGGATAATTAGTTTTTATCCCTAGCGGATCAAGATGATCCGCTATAGCTTTCATCATTCCATTTCTGCGGATCCTGTATGTATCACACAGAAAGTTTACCCTTTCTTTAAAGTCAATGGATGTAAGATAATTAACCAACCCTTTTTGTACTATTGCAGATCTTGTAAGCCCGGCACTCACTCGCAACGCATTCATCTGCTTTATCAGTGAACCTGGAATTACCGCCCACCCGCAGCGCATTCCCGGCGCCACTGTTTTGGAAAAACTGTTGGCATGTATAACTCTTTTGTCTTCTCCTGCAAGTTTAAGGTATGAGCCAGGGGGTATTTTGTCATAGCTAAGGTAGTGATATGGATCATCTTCCAATATCGGGATATCAAACTTTTCTGCGGTATGGAGTATCTTTTTCCTTCTTTCGAGGGTAGATGTCCGGCCGCTTGGATTTTGAAAGTTAGGTATAGTGTATAAAAAACGAACATTGCGTTTAGATAGAATATCTTCAAGGGCTTCAGGAACTATACCGTCATCATCAGAAGCGACAGATACGCACTGAGCTCCTTGCTTACGAAAAGTCAAAAGGGATTCTGTATAAGTGGGTGATTCGACAAGAACTATACTGCCAGGATCTATGAGCGCCTCTGAGATAAGCTGTATGGCCTCGCCTGCTCCATTTGTAAGAAGGATATTTTCTTCACTTACCCATTGGGGAGCGATTTCGTCTGAAACCATCTGTCTTGCGATCCACTCTCTCAGTTCCAGCAGACCAAAATCATCTTTATAATAGGCGAGCAGGGATGTGTCTTCAAAAACATTTTTGAATGCTTCCTTTAGTTCCATCAAAGGATAGATATCCGCAGAAGGTTCGCCTGCGGTGAATGATATTGCCTCATTCTCAATTGATAATTTGATCATTTCGCCGATCTCCGAAGGCTCCAGACGTTCTTTTGCCATCGAACTCAACTGGTCACGGAAAACAAATTCATCTGACATCTCAAAATCCCTCCCCTTTTTCCAAAACATCCCAAAAATATTTCGACCAACTATCAATTGCTATCATCTTAGATGGGTAATTGATTTCAATTAAGATTCTAAAACTATTTTCTTAATTTCCCGGCATGAAAGGTCCTTCAGTCCTAACACAGCCATCCCGCGGCCATTTTCCTTATAATCACTGCTATTTATTACTTGTGCCAGTTGGATCACAGAATCTATCGTTGGAACAGGAATGCTGACCAAGCTGGCCATCTCTGAAAGAGGCCGAAGAAGGAAAGGCACATCTTCAGACAGGTATCGAAAACTCATCGAAGTTGGAGAGTCAACACCATGGTTGCCATATACAGGATGATTTACGAAGATTTCATATAGGTTATTATATTTGCTCCTGTCGAGGTTATAGTTGGATATGGCATCTTCATATTCTGAAACAAGATCATATCCCCACGCCTTCCCTACGACAAGACGCTCTGCATCCATAGCTTCCATAACCTTACACACTGAAACAGTCATGCCGTCATTATAAAAGCGAAAGCGTTCTCCACTTTCAATTCTACCCGCATTCATTATCATCGTAGGGCAATGAAGGATCATATTTGTGTTTGCAAGTGCAACAGAAATTACGTCAGGGAGCGGGTTTAGTGATATTGGGAATGCATCAGTTATCCCATCTATTAGCTCTTGAGTCCTGTTTCCCGGTATAGCTGATATCCACATACATTCCTTGAGTCCAAACACAAAAGAGCTTTTGTCAGGCATCAGGCGAGTTGCATATGGAATCGTATCGGATTCACCGATCATGACATCGCAAGCTATTCCTCTCTTTTTTAGTTTTGTATATAGAGATATTGACCCAAAATTACCGGGCATAATAACAATTTTTTGTCCCTTTTCAATAAACGGAACAATAAATTCAAAAGCTGATTCCTGACCAAAAGAAGGCATTACGCAATATATTATGTCCGCGCCACATACTACTTTCGCTGGGTCAACAGATACTACAGACAGCTTTGCCTTTCCACTGATTACTCCTGTTAACTCAATACAATGATCGTTATTGATCATATGTTCTATATTTTCAGAAAAAGATGGATTTTCCCATAATCTAACTTCATGTCCACGCAATGCAAGATCCCCGGCAATTGCATGTGCACCATTTCCTGCACCAAGTACTGCAACTTTCATAGAAAGCGCCCCCTAGTTGAAGTTTAATTATGCTCCCCGTACAAAAAAGCTTGGACGGGGAGCCTGATATAAATTACCGAAACGAAAAGTATTTTTTATAATTAAGATTTTTTAGAATGGACCAAGATTGATAGCTGTGGCAAAAATTAATATTCCGGCTGCAAGAACACTCCACATTACCATCAACGGCCATACGAATTTTGCCCATTTCTCATAGGGTACTCCCGCAAGTCCTATTGCTGCCATGAGCACGGGCTGTATCGGGGAGATAGCGTTAGTGATCCCGTCACCGAACTGAAAAGCTAACACAGACACCTGTCTTGTAACCCCAAGTAGATCCCCCAGAGGCGCAAGGATAGGCATCGTCGTCGCAGCCTGACCTGAACCTGAAGCAAAAATAAAGTTAAGAGCAGTCTGGACCAAAAGCATACCTATTGCAGAAAGACTTGCTGGCAGCCAACTCACTACCACCGCCAGACCATTGATGACAGAATCCATAATATTTCCTTCGCTTAGTATTACAACGATGGCTCTTGCAAGACCTATGCAAATTGCGGCAAAGACCATGTCCTTTGCTCCAAGTACAAAGTTCTCTGCAATTTCGTCGACCTTAAGACGGCCGATCAGACCACAGCAAATGCCCATCATTATGAAGATCGTGATTATTTCCTGGAGATAGTAACCTTTTTTGATTACCCCCCAGGCGAGGAAAGCGAATCCAATCAGGACAACTGAAAGTATAGCCATATCTTTCCCTGAAAGCTTCTCTTCGGAATTAAAAGTTATATCTTCTTTCGACACAGATGAACTGAGTCCATATACCACACTTTTTGTGGGATCCATCTTGATTTTTTTAGCATAGCGCATTATCCACCACCAGACAAGGACGTAGAACAATGCCATACATCCAAATCTAAAGCCCATCCCTGAGAATAACGGCAATTCGGCTATTCCCTGTGCAATACCTGTATTGAATGGATTCATGGGGCCGGCGGTATAGCCGACATAAGCACCCAGATATATCATGGCCACACCTACAACAGCGTCGTATCCAACTCCCTTAGCCATGGCAACTGCAAGGGGAATAAACACCAGAGACTCTTCCGCCATTCCGAATGTCGCTCCTCCGGCTGCGATCACAAGCATTGTGGCAGGAACTAAAATATGCTCTCTGCCTTTCAGCTTTTCAACTGATCTGTTTATAGAACGGTTGATAGTTCCTGTCGCGTTGATCACCTGAAAGACCGCGCCAACCATTAAAACAAAAAATATAATTTCGCTTGCTGCATCAAGACCTTTTGGGAGTGACATAAAAGTGTCAAATACACCCACCGGTTTTTGTTCAACACTGTGGAAGGTCCCAGGAACTACAAGTGTCCTTCCAGTTTTTTCATCTTTCATCCTCTCAAACTCGCCTGCAGGGACTGTATATGTTCCTATTGCGGCAAGAATGATCAAAAAGGAAATCAGTATATACGTGTGCGGGATCCTAAATTTAAACTTCGTCATTTCGCTTCACCTCTTTCTCTTATTTAAAAAATAATATAGTTAGGTCTGTCAGCCTTTTTTTCAAAAAACCGACAGACCTAAAACAAAAAATTAACGTTTGGGTTCTACTTCAACATCTTTATTGAAAACATACTGGTCAAACATTTTCAGTTTCGTTGCTTTTTCTAAAATTGCAGTTGCCACAGCAACGTCCATTGCTCCAGTGCCGATTGGGATACATACTATCCTTTCGTTGTCCTTGACCCTTCCGTCTATCTTTCCGCAGACGACTTCCCCAATAGTTCCGGTTATCATTTCCTGCTTGAATTTGCCCTGATCAACCACGCTTTTCAGTGCGCCCCTATGCATTGTTTGGCCAATAGAATCAACAAATACTCTATCAGCACTCAGAATAAGTTCATCTTCACACTCAGTAAATGACCCCATAGGGAAAACTATCTGACCCGGTTTGATCCAGGAGCTTTTGATGAACTTGTTCCGTCCATGTGTTACCGAAACTACTATGTCTGCCTCTTTGGGTACATCTTCAGCTGATACAGCTGCACAAATTTCTGTCTTGACCACCTTTGACATCTCATCAATATATTTCGTTACAGCTTCCGGATTGATGTCATAAATGACGACTTTCTCAATATCAAAGACCTCTGCGAAAGCCATTAGCTGCGTCCTGCCCTGAGCCCCTGCTCCATAAATGCCCAGCTTTATTTTCTTCCTGCCGGATAAGTATTTTGCGGCAACAGCAGCCTGTGCCCCTGTCCTGTAATTAGTTATCTGCTCTCCGTCAACAATACATCTAAAAATCCCCGTTTCCGGATCAAATAGCAAAATAAGGGCAATTATGTACGGCAGTCCCCACGACGGATTGTTCAAAGATCCTCCTACGCATTTGATGCCTGCACTTTTTTTGCTGTGAATATACGCAGGCATTGCATTAAGCCCATTCTTATAAGGAGGCCACTCTGCATCTTCACCAAGTTCCAAAGTTATTTTAGTGGGACAGACAACCTCACCTTTGCCCCATCCGTCAAAAGCATTTTCACACGCTGCAACAGTATCTTTCATCGTCAGCAGCTCTCTTACCATATCTGCGTTGATAAGTTTACACGGCATCTCTTCTACCTCCCAAATTTCTTTTTTTGGTTCCGGAAAAAATAATCTCTTTCTTCTTTTTACATAATTTACAGCAGCAGTTTAACTAGATAAAATAGTCAAATTCAAAACTATGCATACCTGTTTAAATATCCTACAATTATAATAAACATCTATTTTTAATATGTCAACAATTCTTTCTGAATTTTCTGATTACGCTATCTTATTCATTTATTTTGGGAAATGTTGTCATAAACAGGAGATCCCGTTTAAAATGATAACGATAAAGGTCCAACTTTGAGAGGAGAAATAACATTGCTAAGGCCTGTTATGAGAAAAACTCTTTCACAGACTATACTATGCGAAATAATAACGGCGATAAAAAACGGATTATGGCAACCCGGAGAGAGAATGCCCAGTGAAAAAGAGCTGGCTAACTCTTTTTCTGTCAGCAGAAATTCGGTAAGAGA
Organism: Synergistaceae bacterium; assembly: GCA_963682045.1. Classification (GTDB taxonomy): domain Bacteria; phylum Synergistota; class Synergistia; order Synergistales; family Synergistaceae; genus Caenicola. The sequence goes on along the minus strand of OY821326.1, from coordinate 1,625,195 downwards.
AGCAATAAAAACGCTTAACAACATGAATATTCTTGAATCACGTCCGGGACAGGGGACTTTTCTTTCAAAAGATGCAATACGTTATATTCTTTCATCTGAGTTAATTGAGGATGGATATAGAGATGCTTCTCTGTTTGAGATTACAGAAATCCGAGCTCTTTTGGAGGCACAAAGTGCTTATTGGGCTGCTGACCGAGCAACAGATGAAGAATTGGAAGAACTGAAGCAAATTCTATTACTTGGGCAAAAAAGCAAAAATGGAACTATACAAGAACAGGATAGAGTGCATTACTTATTTCATGACACCATTGTCAAGCTTGCTAATAATTCATTTGTTGTAAGACTTCTTTCTTCTATCCAGGCTGAAATAGCCGCTCAAAGGTCAAAATTCGATGACATGTCTCCTATAGATGTCTCAGAACTAATCCAAGACCAGGAAGAAATTATAAATTTCATACTTCAAAGAAAGCCTGAAAAGGCAAGAGAAGCTATGAACAAACACCTAAATAAGGGATTGCTGTTAATTGCATCAAATGTATCCGGAATTAGTTCTAGGGTCGAAAAAAATAAATTGTGATTGAAATATGACTCAGTAATTGGGTTTGGAAAACATGACGAACTGCACCTACCCCGCCCAACTTAAAGGGACCCGCCTTACGCCGGGTCCCTTCTTATGACCATCAGTCTGCAAATGAGAAATAATATGGTTTTTATTCGTATTTCTGGTTGAAGATACCTCTGTCTAACTGCATTTCTTCCACCAGTACTGAATTTTCAATTTTTTTAGCCATCTTCCTAACGCTTCAGGATTACTTTTCTTGTAAGCCTGAAGTATGCACTGCCCAAGTCTGCTTTCCTGACTATAGACAGCCTTCCTTTCTCTTTTTGAAAAATCCTGAATATTGCTTTTATAAGCTTTCCTAGAGTTTCTCTATCACAGGCTAATAACATACCTGCGCACATCCGTTGACAGAACAAATAAATGATGCTAGACTCGTAGTTAGCAATTGCTAACTACGAGTCTAGCATCATTTACACAATCGGCATGGGCGGGATATCGACTATTAGTTTCTGCCAATGCTTCCGGGAATTCTGAAGTACTGATGTCAGGTGAATGAATGAAAGATTACTTGTTATCAAATTGGTGTATATGTTTTATGCTTTGAGAAAACCATGAAATCACTCCGTTCTCCCGTCTTCACACCTAGGGAAACCCCAATTTCCTTGGTACGGCTTCATTTACAGCAAGGCGTAACGCCTTTTGAAGCAAACACCTCTTTCTCCTCATCAAAAAGGCGGCTGCGCGCGGCAGCCGCCTTTTTAGTCTTTCGATATGCACCTGTCCATGCTGCAATATCTAACAGAACAACGACATTCAAAGGTTTTGTTCGCACTCTTCTCCCCCCGTACTTTCCGAGCAGGGAATTAAATAACTCGCTTATACCTGTCAGAGTGTCCAAATATTTACTAAAATTTGTTAACAAAAAACAGTGTAAGAAGTAGCACTGCCGTCAGTGTCAAAATAAGGCAGCTGTTCATTCTGTTTGCTTTATTCTTTATAGACTTGCCCCATCCCTGGATCTCCCATTTTTTTTCTGGCTCATTGTACAAAAACCATTTATCTCCGAAAAAAAATGGAACTTTTCCATCGAAAAATTTTTCCATTGCTCTCATAGCACCGACCTCCTGTCGATTTAAATAAACACTTCAGTTTAAAAACAGCATCCAGCCTTACGTACGGCGCAAAATAAACTGATGAAACAATCAAGTAATAATGCTGTGATATGAGCGTCATGACCGCCTCTAAATATTTTTACATAAGCAATGAAATACTTACATACAAAAAAGTAGGTAATGAACTTAAATCAGCTATAATTTTTATGTATAAAACGGGTTTTACTTTATTCTTATGCAAAGTCAAAAAAAATAGACAGATTTAGGCTTCAAGCAGATTATGAACAGCAAATACAGTCCGGCAAAAGGATCGATACCAAGGAAAGGTGTCAGGGATGCAAATATGTTTTATTCACCCAGATAACCGTTGGAAGAGCGGGAGCAACGAGAACAGCATCAAGCATATTACCATCTCAAACTCTTATCAGTCTCCTTGATTTGACAATCCAAGCAGTGTTATCCTTAACAGAAGAGGTGAAGGAAATGGCCAACAAAAAAATTGAACTGGATTCGACGGATTGGAAAATAATTGCTGAACTGCAGCGGGATGCGCGGGCGACATTTTCAGAAATCAGTAAAACTGTTGCTATGAGCCTTCCTGCTATTAGGGATCGTATCCTGCGAATGGAAGGATCAGATATCATCTCCGGCTATCACGCCGATATCAATACAAATGCGCTTGGCAGAACGTTGCATGTTATGTTTACTCTCAAATACAATACCGAATTGGCTGGATCTAAAAAAATGGACGATGCGATTAACCTGTTTCTCAAATCTACTCCTGAGGTGATCCAGTTTTGGTCTATCTACGGTGAACTGGATTTTTTTATTGAGACAGCTTTTAATTCAAAAGACCGAATGAACGAATTCCTGAATGACTTAAGAAAATACGGATTTGTAAGAAGCCATATGGTTGAAATATACGTTAAAACACCTTGTTCGGAATTAGTCAGCAATACCTAATAATGCAATCTTTAAACAAAAGAAATCGTGGACATATCTTCGCAATTCAATAATGATCAGCAACATTCATAACCTCTCTTGCAAATCTGCCTTTATACTTGACTTAACAATCTCGGGATGATATATCTATTCTGTTATTCGGAGCGAAAGATTTAAAACCGCAGCAGCTCTGATTATACCGGAGTATAAACTGCGGGTCATATACACCATACGGATGAGGAATCTGGAAGAGAACAGGAGTTAAACCTGTCGCCGAAGGGGTAATATCAAATTCTCTCAGGCAAAAGGACCGGGTTCTGACGTACCTCTGGAAAGCAGAAATGCACCGAAGATGCAACCTTCTTTAGAGAGCAGATAAGGAAGGGAAACTTTCAGGTCACATAACAGAGGCGTACAACAGCGGATTATCGCTGTCGTACGCCTCTGTCTTTTTTTGTAAAACAAAAAACAAGGAGGCATCACAATTTATGGAGAAAAAAACACCGTTGTACAGCTGTCATCTTGAAGCAGGAGGAAAAATCGTGCCGTTCGCAGGTTATCTTCTTCCTGTTCAATACGAAACAGGAGTTATAGCGGAACACATAGCCGTTCGCACCGCATGCGGACTATTCGATGTTTCGCACATGGGTGAAATCGTATACAAAGGCCCGGATGCATTCAAAAATGTCCAGTATATTATAACGAACGACTGCTCCGGGATGTATGACGGGCAGGTCCGATACAGTCCAATGTGCAACAACAGCGGCGGTGTCGTCGATGACGTGCTTGTATACAAAATCAGTGACCAATATTATATGCTTGTGGTCAATGCGGCAAACAGGGACAAGGATTTTGCCTGGATGAAAAGCAATATCAAAGGAGATGCCGTTATTGAAGATATTTCGGACTCCATTGCACAGATCGCATTGCAGGGGCCCGCTGCGAATTCAGTACTAAAAAAACTTATCCCCGAGAAATTGATTCCAGGCAAATATTACAGTTTCATCAAAGACGCAGACCTTCTCGGTCTAAAGTGCCTGATCTCTTCCACCGGCTATACGGGCGAACTTGGCTATGAAATTTACTGCCCTGAAGCAGAGGCCGGGAAAATATGGGAGCTGCTGCTGAATGCCGGGAAGGACAACGGACTTATCCCCTGCGGTCTAGGCGCACGCGACACTCTGCGTATGGAAGCGGGAATGCCTCTTTACGGGCATGAAATGGACGAAACAGTTACACCTCTTGAAGCGGGACTTGATTTTTTCGTCAAACTTAACAAAGACGATTTTGCAGGCAAAGCAGCCTTAATTTCAGCCGGGATACCTAAGCAGATTCGCGTTGGCCTTGCTGTGACAGGACGCGGGATTGTACGGGAACACTGTGACCTCTATCTTAACGGCGTAATAGTAGGACATACAACATCAGGGACATTCTGCCCATTTGTTAATAAACCCATAGCGATGGCATCACTTAAAACAGAGTTTACAAAAATCGGCACAAAGTTTGAAGCCGATGTGCGCGGACGCAGGATAGAGGTAGAAGTTATTCCTCTTCCATTTTACAAAAGGCCAAAGAAGGCAACACAGATCTGAACAACATGGGTGTGAGCATATCTGACAGGGTAAAGGCACAGAAACGTCAGAACCTTTAAGGCACTGAATTCCGGTCTGGAAACATGCGGGAACTGCAGTACAAAAGCTGATTAAGCAATACAGATAAAAATAAACGTATAGGGAGGAAAATTAATTATGAATTATCCTAAAGACCGTATGTATGCAAAGACACATGAGTGGATCAAATTTGAAACTGACGGAACTGCAACAATGGGCGTATCCGATTTTGCCCAGCATGAACTCGGAGAGCTGGTGTTTGTAAACCTGCCTCTGAAGGGGGATGCGGTAAAAAACGGCGAATCATTTGCCGAAGTGGAATCAGTAAAGGCTGTATCCGACGTGATAAGTTCCGTTACCGGCAAGGTTGAGACAATCAATGAAGAATTACAGGATAATCCGCAGATGATAAATGATAATGCAAATGAGGCTTGGTTTGTTAAGATAAAAAACGTAACAGAGAGTGCCGAGCTTATGGATGCGGAACAGTACGAAGCCTTCACAGCAAAGGGTAATTAGGATGGGAAACTATATCCCGTCAACAAAAACAGAACGGGATGAAATGCTCAGGGATGCTGGTCTGTCGGACATAAACGAGCTTTATGCCGACATACCCGGGAGCGTACGGATCAAAGGACCTCTCAATCTCCCGGAAGGCCTTTCTGAACTCGAAGTCCGCCGCAGGATGACCGAAATAGCCGGACAAAACCATGTTTTTTCAAATATACTCCGCGGTGCCGGTGCATATGACCACTATATACCGTCAATAGTAAAATCAGTAACATCAAAAGAAGAGTTTGTGACCGCATACACTCCATATCAGGCAGAATTAAGTCAGGGAATACTGCAGTCAATTTTTGAATATCAGACAATGATATGCGCTCTTACCGGAATGGATGTTTCTAATGCCTCGGTCTACGATGGTTCTACGGCCGCAGCTGAAGCAGCGGCTATGTGTATAAGGGGAAAACACAGAATAACCCTTGTCTCTGAAGCGGCACACCCTGACACAATTTCTGTTGTAAGGACTTATTGTTTTGGAACTGATAACGAAGTCAGGATCGTCCCACTGAAGGACGGAAGAACAGATATTAATGCATTGCGGTCAATGCTTGGCGATGAAACAGCCTCTGTTTATATTCAACAGCCTAATTTTTACGGACTTATAGAAGACGCCAGCGAGATAGGAAATCTTGTTCATGCCTCCGGCGCAAAATTTATTATGGGCTGCAACCCAATGTGTATTTCCATAATGAATACCCCTGCGGAATGCGGAGCGGATATTGCGGTGGGGGAAGGACAGCCGCTGGGTATGGCGCTGTCTTACGGAGGCCCCTACCTTGGGTTCATGGCGGCAGGGAAAGATATGATGAGAAATCTTCCGGGGCGGATTGTAGGACAGACTGCCGATACTGACGGAAACAGGGCATTCGTGCTTACTCTTCAGGCACGGGAACAGCACATACGCCGTGAAAAAGCATCAAGTAATATTTGTTCGAATCAGGCTCTTTGTGCCCTTACAGCAGCAGTTTATATGAGCGTAATGGGGCCTGACGGCATTCGCAGCGCTGCGGAACAGTCCATGTCAAAAGCCCACTATTTTGCGGAATCCTTATGCAAAATAAAAGGGATTTCAATGTCTCACACCGGATGTTATTTCCATGAATTTGTTACCCAGATACCGGTAGACTCGGCATTGATACTGGAGAAGCTTGCGAAAGCGGATATCCTGGGAGGGTTACCTGTTGAAGACGGGATACTCTGGTGTGTGACAGAAAAAATCAGTCGTGAAAAACTGGATGAAGCTGCCAGTATTGTTAAGGAGGTCTGCGAATAATGAAGCTCCTGTTTGAAAAAAGCGTACCGGGCAGAGGCTGCTCCATTCTCCCGAAATGCGATGTTCCTGCATCTGACGTGCCAGCAGAACTCAGACGCACGATACCTCTCAACCTGCCTGAGATATCAGAGACAGATGTAAGCCGGCACTATACCGAGCTGTGCCATAATGCCTTCGGGGTCAACTGCGGTTTTTACCCGCTTGGTTCCTGCACTATGAAATACAATCCACGCATAAACGAGGAAATTGCCTCCATGCCTGAATTTACCAACATTCACCCGCTGCAGCCTGAAGAAACAGTTAAAGGCTGCAGGATTGCAATCGAAATGGCTGAAAAATATCTGTGTGAGATAACAGGGATGGACGCAATGACTTTCCAGCCGGCGGCAGGAGCACATGGAGAATTTACCGGGCTCCTGCTTATAAAATCTTTCCTTCTTTCACGCAATGACATAAAACGTAAAAAGATAATAGTACCAGATTCGGCACATGGTACAAATCCGGCCAGTGCAAGCATGGCAGGCTTCGAAGTGGTATCCGTGCCGTCAGGTGAAGACGGCTGCGTGGACCTCGAAAAACTTTCGGAGGTCCTTGGCGACGACACTGCCGGGCTGATGCTGACAAACCCCAATACAGTCGGACTGTTCGACAAGAATATACTTAAGATAACAAAAATGGTGCATGACGCAGGTGGACTTACATACTATGACGGAGCAAACCTCAATGCTGTAATGGGCATAACGCGCCCCGGAGACATGGGGTTTGACGTGGTACACCTTAATCTACACAAAACATTTTCAACTCCGCACGGAGGAGGCGGGCCAGGAAGCGGCCCCGTCGGATGCAAGGCTCACCTGAAAGAATTTCTTCCCAAATGCAGGTTTGCAGAGGGAGGAAACGGTATGCAGGTAAAATCTTTTTACGGTAACTTCCTAGTCGTTGTAAAAGCTCTGACATATATATTGACACTTGGCGCCGAAGGACTCAAAGAAGCCTCGTCAACCGCAGTTCTTAACGCCAATTATCTTATGTTCAGGCTTTCAAAAGCCTACGATATGGCTTACAGACATGTCTGCATGCACGAATTTGTAATGTCTCTCGAATCTCTGAAAAAAGAAACCGGAGTAAGCGCTTTGGATGTGGCAAAATCTTTGATCGACTGGGGCGTTCATCCGCCGACAATGTATTTCCCTCTGATAGTACATGAGGCGCTTATGTTTGAACCCACTGAGACTGAATCAAGGCAGACGCTGGACAATGCAGCGGATATTCTTATCAGGCTGTACAGTGAAGCACATGAAAATCCGTTAAAGATGCACGAAGCCCCGCATAAAGCATATATACGCCGTCCCGATGAAGTCAGGGCAGCTCGTAATCCGATCCTTAAATACGATTTCAGTAAATGAAAATCGGGCAATAAATTTATCTCAAGGGACGGCTGCTCTGCAGGGCTATTTACCCGTCCCTAAAACTTGACAGGTATCATATTTTTTAGAATATTGAATTTCAGTGAACTATTTTAGGAGGAATACCGAGTGAAGTATGACCTTATCGTAATCGGCGGCGGTCCGGGGGGGTATGTTGCCGCGATCCGCGCAGCGCAGCTTGGAATAAAAACTGCGTTGATCGAAGACCGGGACCTGGGCGGTACATGTTTAAACAGGGGATGTATCCCTACAAAAACTTTAATGCATTCCGCAGGGATGTACCATGAAGCTTCAGCCTTTGAAACAATAGGAATATGTACGTCGGGTCTGTCTTTTGACTTTGGCCGCATGCATCTGCATAAGAACACTGTTGTTGATACTCTCAGAGACGGAGTGGAAAATCTGCTGAAAGCAAATCACGTTGATGTAATTAAGGGGCATGGGGTACTGCATTTAAATGGAGTTGTAGAAGTTGAGCACAGTTTGTACGAGGGTTCCAGCATAATAATTGCAACCGGTTCGGTCCCGTCACGCCTGCCTATTCCGGGATCAGACCTTCCCGGAGTGGTTACCAGCGACGACTTGCTGGAAAACAGCGGAAAGTTCTTCAATAGCCTTTTTATAATAGGCGGCGGAGTAATAGGAATTGAAATGGCCTGCATTTACTCATCTCTCGGGACAAAGGTTACGATAGTTGAAGCGCTTGGGAGGCTTCTTCCCATGATGGACCGGGATATATCGCAGAATATTACTATGATATTGAAAAAAGCAGGAGTAGAAATACATACTTCGGCATCCGTCACAGGAATAACAAAGACAGATAACGAACTGCTGTCATGCACCTTCAGACAAAACGAAGACGTAACGGAGCGGGAGGCAGAAGCTATACTGATGTCAACAGGTCGCAGGGCCAACATTAAGAACCTGTTCGCAGAAGGCGCAACACCTGAAACAGAACGCGGCAGGATAATTGTTGACTGCCGTTTTCGTACATCCATTCCAGGCGTATATGCAATAGGTGATGTGACTGGCGGTATGCAGCTTGCACACGCTGCTGAAGCTCAAGGCATAGCATGTGCCGAATATATTAACGGAGCAGCATTTCCATCCGTTGACCCGTTGCTTGTACCGTCATGTGTATACACGACCCCTGAAATAGCCTGCGTAGGCGTCACTGCCGAGGAAGCAAAAAATGCAGGCAGAAATATAAAAATCGGTAAATATATTATGAACGGCAATGCAAAAACTTTGATAGATAATCAGCCGCGAAGTTTTATTAAACTGATATTTGAAGAAGAAACAGAAAAACTTATAGGAGCTCAGATTATGTGCGCCCGTGCGACAGATATGATCTCAGAAATGACAACGGCCATATCTGCCGGTCTCACAAAAGGCGACCTTCTTCGCGCCCTGCGCCCACATCCTACATTCTGCGAGGCAATAACAGAGGCAGCCGAACTTGCAGACGGGCATTCAATCCACGCTATGCCTTCCCGCATAAGCAGGTGACCCGCGATGGCTGAAATACTTAGAGGCAAACCTGTTGCTGAAGATATACGTCAGGAATCGCAGAAAGAAGCTGCTGAGCTTAAATCGCACGGTATCAATCCGACAGTGGCAATAATACGGCTCGGAGAAAGAAGCGACGATATGGCATATGAACGCAATGTAATAACACACTGTAATGCAATCGGCGTAGGTGTAAAAAAATATATATTCGGCACAAATATCACACAGGATGAACTGATTACTAATATACGCATGATCAATGCGGACCGATCAATACATGGAGTCCTGCTGTTTCGGCCTTTGCCGCCGCAGTTTGACGACAATGCAGTTTGCCGCACACTCTCTCCGGAAAAAGACATTGACGGCATTACAAACGGTTCTCTTGCGGGCGTGTTCACAGACAGCAAGGCAGGTTTTGCCCCGTGCACGGCACAGGCCTGTATGGAGATCCTTGATTATTACGGTATCGACCCTCAGGGCAAAAACGTAACAATTGTCGGGAGAAGCCTTGTGGTTGGCAAACCTGTGTCAATGCTGCTTCTTAAAAAACATGCAACTGTAACAATCTGCCATACAAAGACAAAAAATATGCCTTCCTTATGCAGAAAAGCTGAAATACTCGTAGTAGCGGCAGGACGTGCAAATGTTGCGGATAAAAATTATTTTTCCGCCGGGCAGGTGGTTATTGACGTAGGAATAAATGCGGATTCAAATGGCAATCTTTGCGGTGACGTTAATTTCGACGATGCCGAAAAAATTGTACAATTCATAACTCCGGTGCCTGGAGGAGTAGGGACTGTAACCACAGCAGTACTGGTCAAACATGTTATTGAAGCTGCAAAACATACGGCGGAGTCAAGGTGTGCCAAAGTTATCAAAAGTTTTGTATAAGATTTTGTATGGCAGGGGCAAACACAAATGGGAAATAAAATAATAGTGAACGAAACAACAGACCCTTGGCGCAACCTTGCTCTTGAAGAGCTGATCATGGACTCTGTCGGGCCCTGCGATATCATTCTGTATCTCTGGCAAAATCAAAATACGGTAGTTATAGGGAAAAATCAGAATGCATGGAAAGAGTGCCGCTGGGAACAGCTTGAGGCGGACGGCGGACGTTTGGCCAGAAGGAGCTCCGGCGGAGGGGCAGTATTCCATGACATCGGGAATCTTAACTTTACTTTTGCGGCAGACCCTTACATGTACGACCTTGAACGACAGCTTGGCGTAATTATCGCAGCATGCCGTAAATGCGGAATAAATGCAGAATTTACTGGGCGGAACGATATCACCGTAGACGGCAGAAAATTCTCGGGCAACGCTTTTCGCCATACACAGAGGTGCTCTATGCAGCATGGAACGCTGCTGATTGATACAGACACGGAGAAAATAGGGAAATATCTGACTCCTGCAAAAGCTAAACTTCTGTCAAAAGGCGTCGCATCGGTTCGCGCCCGCATCGCAAACCTTGTGGAATTCAATCCAAAACTGACGACAGGTATTATGAAACAGGTACTTGCAGAACAATTTTCGAAAGAATACGGCCCGGCTCCGTATAAAGATTACACCGGCTTTACTTCAGATAAACTGGACCTCTTATATTCCAGGTATTCTTCATGGGAATGGCGCTACGGGCTTATAGCGTCATTTGACGCAGAGATTGAGACACGCTTCCGGTGGGGCGGTATTCAGATAATGTTAAACCATAAAAACGGATTAATAGACAATGCCAGAGTGTATACTGATTCAATGGACCCGGCTCTTGCCGTCCGTCTTGAAAATATTCTAATAGGCTGTTCTTATGGCGAAGCCATGTCATCAGAAATAGAAAACAAATCCTGTGGAAACGACCAGCTTTTAGATATTGCTACATTTCTGAGGAAAATTCTCTAATCAGTTATAGGTCAATGACCAATGAAAATGTTACATCTATAATTTTTTTCGCATCTAAGCATAAAAGACAATTCTCAGCACTTGGCTTCTCTCAAAAATTCATAAATTTCCGCAGGCGGCAAAGGTTTGCTGAACAGATAGCCCTGCATCAGGTCACAATGTACATCTTTCAAAAATTTCTGTTGCTCTTCAGTTTCGACTCCTTCAGCCACAATTACATAGTTCAGCTTTTTAGCCAATTCCACTATTGCACGAACGATTAGAGCTGCATCGTTATTCACAAATATGTCTTGAATAAACGAGCGATCTATTTTAAGTGAAGTTACCGGAAATTTATTCAGATATGTAAGAGAACTGTACCCTGTTCCAAAATCGTCAATCGCTACCTGCACACCCATTGACCGTAATGCACTTAAAACCTGAATTGTGTAGTTTATGTCCTTCATTACCGCAGTTTCAGTAATCTCGACAATCAGTCTGCCTGGATCCAAACACAAATCTCCAAGAGTTCTGGATATTAACTGCAGAAGATCGGCATGCTGGAATTGGCATGCGGAAATATTTACGGCAACAGAAAAATAATCCAGCCCATCCGCCTGCCATTTCTGGATCTGCCTGCACACTTCCTGCAGCACCCACCCGCCGATCTCAATCATCATGCCCTTCTCTTCTGCGAAAGGAATGAAATCAAGCGGCATTACCAGCCCCCTGTCAGGGTGTTCCCATCTGATCAATGCCTCAACGCTCGCTACTCTTCCGGCAAAGTCAACCTGTGGCTGATAGTGCACAACAAATTGTTGCTCTTTGATCGCTTTACGTAGTTCTATCTCCATTTGCGAACACATCAATACTTGCTTTTCCATATCCCAATCATAATGCTGAAAAAATGATTTGTTCTGTTTTCTTGCATTACATAAAGCTACATCTGCCTGACGCACAAGCACGTCCGCATCGCAGCTGTTGTCAGGGAAGATCGATATGCCAAATTTGCCTTTCAGATAATATGTCTTATTTTCATAATGCCACGCGGTATCTAAAGATAAATTAAGTTTCTGCGCAAGTTGACTTAAGTTTTCTTCGTTATTTGATAACAGTGCAAAGAATACAAGTTCATACTTCATAAAATAACCTGCAAAACCATCTTTCTTAATTGCATCCTCCAGCCTTCTGCTCATTTCTTTGAGCATTTCGTCTGCTGCGGCATGCCCTAAAAAATTATTAATAAATTTATAATCATCAAGTCCAAGCATAATTACAGCTGCCCGCTGGTTGCTCTGTGCTGCAAACGATATAGCTTCTCGCAGCTGCTCCATGAATAAATAGCGATTCGGAAGACCAGTCAAAGAATCATAATCCGGCATATGTTCAGTATAGTCCCGATCATAGGCTGCCCCGTCAATACGATCCATAAGGCTGACCGCGGCTATACCGAATTCAGGACAGTAGACATCAACGTCATAATGGCAATCAAGACGCCTCGAATATTCCCAAAAGGAAAGCGGGTGTCCGCTAAAAGCTACTTTTCCATACGCGTCAAAACGGTTTGGCTCTACAGACGAGAAGATTTGACGTGAAGTTTTTCCAACAATCATGCGATTATTAAGGCCGGTAAGATTTTCAAAAGATGAATTTACGGATATTAAACGATATTTGACTGGACCGCCATCTTCGCTGCTTACAACTTCATAAAACGCAACCCCGTTTAACAGACAATCGAACAGCGAGATGGATCCCTGGCTGCTTTCAGGCAATACAAATCCGCTATCGTATTTTTGTTTACAACAGCAAGATTGTCCTTCTGGTACCGCTTCATCAGCTTCGTCAGCATTTTGTGTATTCGAAGAAAATAAACCCTCAGGCATATGCCCCAGTTTAGTTAAAACAACAGCGGCAATATCGGCAGCCCCCTGCAGCAATCCCAGCGCGTCTTTATTCATTGTTCGCCATTCCTGGTAAAATCCAATTCCAAGCATCCCAATTATTTTTTCATTCTTCTTTAGAGGGACAACCGCCGTATAATGCAACTTATCAAGCACCTGATACGGCAAACGCTGTTCCCATATTTTGTAGTCGGAAACTGCTGCGATTTTACCGGATTCATACACCTTTCCCATAAGCCCGCTTCTTGCCGTTAGACACTCCGTAATCTCACAAAAACATCCGGTACCGGCTTTCAGAATTATAGATGTCCCATTTTCTTCTAATAAACATATCATACTGCTGTCTGCACAAAAGAGATTAGCTATACTGTTTGCTGTTGTTACCAACAAATCATAGATGTCAAATAAATATCCAGACTGTTTTTTATTTGCCATTAAGTGGTATAAATAACCTTCATCCGACAACTCAGCATTTTCATTACCAAAAGGCCGGATGTTTTCCTGCTGCGCTCTACCGTCAGCAATCGCACAGCTGATATCTCGTATAACAAGTACCGCTCCTTTTAAATGCGGCAAATGAAATCGCAGCTGTACGATCTCTACAGGGAAGACATCTCCATTACACCGCTTATGAAATGTACGAATTAAAATGCTATTCCTGCAAGTTGCCCCTGTTTTTGGATAAAAACCATTACAAGCTCTTGGTGGAGATAAATCACGCAAATACATATTCCTGATTTCGTCAGCCGAATAACCATAAGTGATAACGGCGATTTTATTTGCCTCAAGAATTTTTCCTTCATCACTTACTACAAGAACATTTTTTTGTAACTGCAGCACAGTATTCCTGTAAAATATGGCTTCCAAGAAGGGATACAGATCATTTTCAGATACGGACATTAAATTATCCTCCAATAAAAAATGAGCGTCACTTCTGAGAGAAGAACCTCTCTTTATCGTATCAATACACCTCATCTCGGCAAAAAAGTTTCGTATACACTTGAACCAATAATTCGATTTACATAAAATCCATAAATCGGTTTAATAAAGAACTCTGCGATCGATATTCTTCAGCATTGAATATCCGCAATCAGTACGTTTAGGCTATGCTCAGATTGGGGCCTGCCGTAATTACCAGGCCCTTAATTTTTTTTGTTTTCCCAAAACTTATAAATTTGTTCATGTAACACAATTTGCTTGTGTTGCCTTATTTTGAGTTTTGCCCCTTGTAATACCGCAATATATCAATAATTAAAATTTGGATGTGATTAAATATGGAATATGTAGAACCAATTCGAAGCAGAAAACAAATTAATGCAATGAAAGTATATTTAAGAACCCATAATATGCGTGATTATTTATTATTTGTTTTAGGTATCAATAGCGGTCTGAGAATATCCGATTTACTATCTCTGACAATTGGTGATGTAATGGAGGTAGATCGTGTAATTATCCGCGAGAAAAAGACGGGGAAGACTAAAGATTTTCCTTTGTCCGACATTTGCAAAAAAGCTGTACATGAATATCTTGCCGATGCTGACACCAAAGATGGCTGGCTATTTAAAAGTAAAAAGGGGAATTACCCGATTACAAGAATACAGGCGTACAGAATTATAAACGGCGCCGCGCGCGCTATAGGAATCAAAGAGGCGATTGGAACCCATACATTGCGTAAAACGTTTGGTTATTGGGCCTATAAAAACAACAACGATATCACAAAAATTCAAAAACTTCTTAATCACTCAACTCCACAAGTTACACTTGCCTATATAGGAATTACAAGAGATGATTTAGATAATATTTATACAAATCTTAATTTGTAAATAATTAGTGGTACAATATCTAATATGACTTAGGAATTAAAATAAGAAACCTGTTAATTTAATTTGTCAAAAGGAAACAAAACTCAAAATAAGGCAACACAAGCAAATTGTGTTACATCCTTCTGTCCTTTACAGAAATGTTTCACTTTACATTATTCCATAACCTGAAGACAAAAGAATTTATATGTTATGAAAACCCCATGACATTATTACAGACTATAACAAAGGACATTTTACGGGTTGACTTTGTCTGACGGAGAAGAACCAGTACTTGCAATATCCTAAAAACGAAGGCGAGTGATCCCATTTCAGTTGACCGAAGCAAAACCATATTTCTGAAATACGCCGCTCGCAAGTCAACAACTGTGCTTTTCACCAAAACAGAATCACCTAGATCCGTAAACCTCCCTCTTTAGTGCCGTGGACATCATGTTTCATAGCTGCGGCACAAAAGTTGCGTTGTGACGCTTTTTTTGTGTGCTTAAATGACCAACAGATGCATCTTTTGGCATGCTGCTGACATCTGTCTATTTTATGGAAAAAAGGGGGTAAATCGGAACAGTCGGTTTCGCAGACCTGTGAAGCCCAATAACGGAGGCTCTCATAAAGAACGGGCTTGACAGATCCGACCTACTGATATAACTCAGGGAGAAGAGGTGAAAAAATATCCGTTATGGAATTTGGATCATGCGTCAACAATACTAAAAATCTCATAAAAAACGCTAACATGATAATTATCGCGACAAGACCTCAAAATATAATAGAGATAGCGAAACATCGAAATACCTGATTATGAAAGATTATCTCATACTATCCTTCATAGCAGCGCTGCATCTTACCGTGCTCAGCTCATATTTTGACTGCAGAGTATCGAGGACCATGTGCATCGGCCCTGAAACTATATCAGGAAGAAGGGGTATCTGTGTTATCTATCAAAAAAATGATACCGCGCAGAACTGATCAATTTTTGTAATATGAAAAAAATGCAAATCAAGACAGAAGCTGAAACAGACACATTCACCGCAGGGATATGCATCCCCCAATACTGATGAACATTCATACAAAAAGGAAAGAAAGGGCAAGGGGATTGGACGGCGCTGTAAAAGCCTGGGTGTTTTTGAAGTTTGATATTCGATAGAGGAATACATTTTATAGCGCCAGATCCAAAATAATGGGCATATGATCGCTTAATTCAAGCCATTTACGAGCCAGACCAATATCGTATTTTTTTATCAGGTCTCTGTTACAGAAACAATAATCAATGTGGTATGGCTTGTCATGATCTCTATACATAAAGAATGAAGGCTGAGTTTCTTTTAACTTATTCGTGCTTTTCATTAATGACTATTTTAAGAACCAAGAAAACTGAAAAAAAGACTAAACCTGCTCAGATGTGATATCTAAACAGGCTTAGTCTGATAGTACTTATTTTATGATTTACAAAAGCTATCAGGATAACGGTTACTCCATTTACTGCTAATCCTCCATTTTCATAGCGGCCATATGGCTGAAATAACGCCAGCGCGCCTTTATATCCTTCTCTTCCTCTTTCAGCAGCATCTCTGCGACTTCCGGCTCCGCTGCTGAAAGGCTCTTGTAACGTGTCTCGTTATAGATGTAATCCTTCAGCGGCAGACTGGGTTCTTTGCTGTCGAGGACGAGCGGGTTCTTGCCCTCTTTCGCCAGGTCGGGATTATATCTCATAAGCATCCAATGTCCTGACTCCACTGCCTTTTTCTGCTGCTCCAGACCCTTCATCATATTTATCCCGTGGGCTATGCAGTGGCTGTAGGCTATTATGATCGACGGTCCTTCATAGGCCTCCGCCTCGCGGAATACTTTGACCGTGTGGGCGTCATTGGCTCCCATGGCCACCCTTCCAACGTAGACGTTTCCATAGCTCATAGCCATAAGCGCAAGGTCTTTCTTGCCCGTCCTCTTTCCGCCGGCAGCAAATTTAGCAACTGCTCCGCGAGGTGTGGATTTTGACATCTGGCCGCCTGTGTTGGAGTAGACTTCTGTGTCAAGGACCAGAATGTTGATGTTTTTGCCTGAGGCTATTACGTGGTCAAGTCCGCCGTATCCGATGTCGTATGCCCATCCGTCTCCTCCGACGCACCATACGCTCTTTTTAACAAGGCTGTCTGCCAGGGAAATAAGCTCTTCAGCCTCTTCCGTGCACATGTATTCCAGCTGGTTCTTGAGCTCTTCGATCTTCTGCCTGAGGTCGCTTATCTCTGCTTCGGTCGTCTGGGGCGCCTCAAGTATTGATTTTACAAGTTTCTTGCCAAGGACCGGGGCCATTTTTTCAAGGAGTTCGGCTGCGTATTCGCAGTGCTTGTCTATCGCCATGCGGAAACCAAGTCCGAATTCAGCTGCATCTTCGAAGAGGGAGTTGCTCCATGAGGGTCCGCGGCCTTCATCGTTGACTGCCCATGGGGTTGTCGGGAGGTTGCCGCCGTATATCGAGCTGCATCCTGTTGCATTGGCTATTATCGCCCTGTCCCCAAAGAGCGCTGAGAGAAGTTTAAGGTATGGTGTCTCTCCGCATCCGGCGCATGCACCCGAGAACTCAAATAGAGGTCTGAGAAGCTGTACGTCTTTTACGAGTCCGAGGTTTAGCTTGCTGCGGTCCGCATCAGGCAGTTCGAGGAAGAAGTTCCAGTTGTCGCGTTCTTTTTCGCGGACATCCATCTGTGTGATCATCATGAGCGGACGCGCTGTGCTTCCCTCTTTCGCCTTAACCGGGCAGTTGTATGCGCAGAGGCCGCATCCTACACAGTCTTCGGGAGCTACCTGGACAGTGAACTTTGCTCCCTCGAATTCTTTCCACTTTGCCTCAGCACTCTTGAATGTCTTCGGGGCATCTTTAAGAAGGTCCGGATCATATACTTTAGCTCTGATTGATGCATGCGGACATACGAGCGCGCATTTGCCGCACTGTATGCAGAGTGAGGGGTCCCAGGATGGGATGTCTATGGCAATGCTGCGTTTTTCATACCGGGTCGTACCGCTCGGGAAGGTCCCGTCTTCCGGCAGGCAGGATACGGGCAGACCGTCTCCTTCAAGTACCATCATCGGACCAAGTACATCTTTGACAAACTCGGGAGCATCTTCTGCCACCGGCGGTTTGATGTCAAATTTGGATGTTGCTTTCTTTGGCACTTTGACTTCGTAAAGGTTCGCAAGGGTCGCATCGACCGCCGCTGTGTTCTGGTCGACGACAGCCTGGCCTTTGCGGCTGTAGCTTTTTACTATGGCGTCCTTGATGGCTTTTATCGCCTGTTTTTTCTCGAGCACTCCGCTTATAGCGAAGAAGCATGTCTGCATGATGGTGTTGGTGCGTCCGCCCATGCCTGTTTCCCTTGCGATCTTAACTGCGTCTATGGTGTAAAATTTGAGTTTTTTGTCTATTATCCTCTGCTGGGTGGTCTTTGGAAGTTTGTCCCATACTTCATCGGGACCAAACGGGCTGTTGAGGAGGAATGTCCCTCCTTCTGCCGCTCCCTTGAGCACATCGAGCTTCTCAAGGAATGAGTATACGTGGCAGGCAACAAAGTTGGCCCTGTTTATCATATAACTTGCATATATGGGGTTGGGTCCGAAACGAAGGTGGCTTACGGTTATGCCGCCGGATTTCTTCGAGTCGTAGCTGTAGTATCCCTGGGCATATAGGTCTGTTTCACCGCCGATGATCTTGATGGAGTTTTTGTTCGCTCCGACCGTGCCGTCTGAACCAAGTCCGTAGAAGAGGCAGCGTACCGTCCTGGGGTCTTCCGTGTCAAAGGAGGGATCGTAGTCAAGGCTTGAGAAGCTGATGTCGTCATCTATGCCTATGGTGAAGCTGTCCTTGGGCAGGGCTTTCTTGAGTTCGTCGTATACTCCTTTGACCATTGCAGGGGTGAAGTCTTTCGATGAAAGTCCGTAACGGCCGCCGACTACCATGATGTCACTGCCGGACAGGGCTTCCTTTACATCCATGCAGAGAGGCTCTCCGTTCGCTGCCGGATCTTTGCAGCGGTCGAGTACTGCTATTCTGTTCACTGTCGCCGGAAGCGTGTTGAGGAATCGCGAAATGTCAAACGGACGGTAGAGACGGACTATGAGGAGTCCGACTTTTTCTCCGTTCTGCATGAGCCTGTCTACTGTTTCGCGCGCCACTGCAGCGCCTGATCCCATAATTACAATTACTCTTTCCGCATCATCTGCGCCGTAGTAATCGAAGAGGTGATATTTACGGCCGACCTGTTTTGCAAAACGGTCCATTGCTTTCTGTGTTATGTCTGCTACTGCTTCGTAGAATGGGGTGCATGCCTCCCTGGACTGGAAGAATACGTCCGGGTTCTGTGCTGTGCCGCGGATAAATGGTGCGTCGGGGCTGAGCCTGTTGTATCTGTGGGCTCTGACAAGGTCGTCGTCTATAAGTGCACGCATGTCATCATATTCTATTTCTTCGACTTTCATTTCTTCATGGCTGGTTCTGAATCCGTCGAAGAAATGAACAACGGGCACGCGGCTTTCAAGTGTCGCCATCTGGGAGATGAGGGCCATGTCCATTACTTCCTGGACAGTCGAGGAACAGAGCATCGACCAGCCTGTCGCCTTGACAGCCATTACGTCGGAGTGATCGCCGAATATTGACAGCGCGTGCGTCGCAAGGGTCCTCGCCGTCACATGCATTACTGTGCTTGTAAGCTCACCCGCTATCTTGTACATATTCGGTATCATCAAAAGCAGACCCTGTGATGCGGTAAAAGTTGTTCCAAGAGCTCCTGCCTGTAAAACCCCGTGGTAAGCTCCGGAAGCTCCGCCCTCACTCTGCATCTCTTCAACGTGCGGCACTGTTCCCCATATGTTGGGACGCCCCTCTGAAGTCCACTGGTCTGACCATTCACCCATCGGTGAAGATGGTGTTATGGGGTAGATCGCTATCACTTCATTGATCGCGTGAGCAACGTAAGCTGCCGCTTCGTTGCCGTCGAGTGTTACCATGATTTTTGTTGCCAATTTATATCGTCCTTCCTATGTTTGTTTACTTAAAAATCCGGCAAGTTCCCTGAGTAAATGAAATACCTGCCGGATTTTTAGTAATACTACATACCATGCACGTAGTATTTATGTGTGGGATAAAAGGCGGGAAGTTTATTTATACCACGCTAAAAGTTTTTTTAATTCTTTTTCTAAGGATTCCACTATTGTTTTTGAAGGTCTTACCAATGGCAGCAGCGGATCTCCACAATCAATATCGATCATTCTCATAGCTTCTTTTAAAGGACCTGGGTTTGACTCGGCAAAAATCAAACGCAGCAATGGAGTTACTTTTATCACCACTTCAGATGCTTTTTCGAGCTCTCCTGCAGTAATAAGGTCAAACAGGTCCGCCCAAAGCCCGGGCAAAAGGTTCGATGTAGCTAATATTCCACCATTTGCCCCACATGAGACTTCCTGAAAGAACAAAAATTCTTCACCGGTAAGCACAGACGTGCGTTCCTTAACTTTGGACAGAAGTTCAAGGACCTGCCCCATATTAGGACAGCATTCTTTCATTCCAACAATTTGTCCATTTTTATCATCATCAAGCAGTCTTTCGACGGTTTCAGGAAGCATGTTGACTCCTGTACGATAGGGAATATTGTAGAGAATCAGCGGAAGATCGACGTTTTTCATTATTTGTATGTAATACTCGTAAATACCCTGCTGGTTAGCGACAACATAATATGGAGTAACGACCATGATCGCATCGGCGCCTAGTTCTTTGCACTTATTACCCATGTTTATGGCTTCAGGGAGACCAGGACCAATAATACCTGCAACAACCGGAACGCGCCCCTTATTTGCAGATATAGTCATCCTAACCGCGTCTATACGCTGTTCATCAGTAAGCGCACAATATTCACCGGTGCCCCCGAGAGCAACAAGTCCGGCAGTCCTGTTTTCAATTACAAAATTGACCAACTTATCCATGGCTTTTTCATTTACTTTGCCCTCGATAACTGGAGTGCAAAGCGCTGTGTATATTCCTTTAATTTTATCCATTTAAAACACTCCTCTTGCTAATATAATGTTTTTTGTTTAACCATTTACTTTAGTGCATCAACATAGCAGCACATTTTTATAACTTAAGAAAGAACAAAATTTTGTCTTTAAACAACACCCTTTGTTATCTCAAAAGGAACAGTGAGAGTTCCGGAATGAATGTAAACAACAGCTGACAAATGATCATCACTGCAATAAAGGGTATCAATTTTACAGAAATTTTTTCTACACTGACCTTTGATATGGTAGACGAAATAAACAAGTTACACCCATATGGCGGCGTTGAAAAACCAATTGCAAGACCAATACTTATAATCATACCGAACTGTATAGGGTCCATTCCAAGCTCTTTAACAATAGGAAGGAATATTGGAGTAAGGATTATCGTTGATGAAATATTATCAACAAAACAACCTATTATTAGGAACACAGCATTGATAAGAAGCAGCACAATAATCTTGCTTTGCGCAAAACCTAATATAAAAGTTCCAACTTTTATTGGAATTCTTTCCATCGCAAGGTACGACGCAAAAGATGTAGCAAGTCCGACCATAAAGAGCGTCGCTCCTATCACCATAATTGCATCCTTAAATGCTTTGAGGGTTATTTCATAAGTTAGCTCTTTATATATAAATTTCCCTACTATGATTGCATAAACGGTTGCAACTACGGCAGCTTCTGTGGGAGTAAAGATGCCTCCGTATATACCTCCAAGAACAATAAACGGAACAAAAAGTGCCCATATGGAATCTACAAAAACCTTTACCACTGTCTTGAATGTCGGGATGCTTGACATTTTGGGATATTTTTCTTTCTTGCTGATAAAAAAAGCAACTATCATCAGCGAAACCCCGATCATTATTCCCGGGATTATGCCAGCGATAAAAAGATCACTTACAGAAGTTCCCGTAATGACTCCATAGACGACAAAAGGTATGCTTGGGGGAATGATACAGCCTATCGTACCCGCAGAAGATATTACCGCTGCTGCAAAAGCAGGGTTATATTTTTTTTCGACCATCATAGGAACCATAAAAGAACCTATAGCAGAGACCGTTGCCGCAGCAGATCCTGAAATGGCGCCAAAGAACATACATGCAACTATTGTTACCATTGCGAGGCCTCCTGTGATAAAACCCACAAGACATTCCGCCATCGCCACTATACGGCGTGATATTCCGCCATATGTCATCAGGGAACCCGCCAGCATGAAGAAAGGTATTGCCAGCAGAGGGAAAGAATCCATGCCCGTAAAACCGTTCTGCGCTATCAATACGAGAGGAAGATGGCTGCAGGCAAAAATTGTTGTTGCAGTAGCTACTCCAAGAGATATTCCTATTGGAACAGACAGGGCCAAAAGCGTGAAAAGTACCCCAAAAAGAAGTCCTATGTCCATATTACATTGTCACTCCTTCTAACGCTTCTTCTGCAAGTTTATTTGGGTCGTTGTTTTCTATACCTGGAATGACACCTGTGCGGATAATAGAAACTATGTCAAGGAGGAGACGGACAGACATGAATATTGCTCCACAGGGTACACATGCGTAAGCCCAGCCCATATTTATCTGCATTGCAGTTGAGAGCTGCTGTTGCATTACTACTATAGAGACAAGTTTTATTCCCTGATAACCAAGAAACGTGCAGAATGAAAACCATACCGTAAGTACAAAGAGCTCTAAAGCGATCCGAGCTTTTCCGTGCAGTTTGTTTGGAAACATCGTTATACGCAGATGCGATCTGTTTGCGAGTGCGTAGTCTGCACCTACCCATATAAGCCATAGAAACATATATCTCGCTGCCTCATCGACCCATGATAGAGAGGCACTGAAAACATACCTCAATACAACATTCATGAAGACGATAAGTGTCGAGACCAAAAGATTTAAAATTAAAAATTTTTCTTCTATCTTGTTAAAAATATTAAGCATAATACAACTCCTTTCCTAAAGTGGGAGAGAGAAAAATTCTCTCTCCCTAAGAAGTTCTCGACCGTGCATCATCGCTCTATTTTTTGTTGTATGAGGTTACCATTTCTATAAGGTCAGCTCCTACAACCGGCTCCATGATCTTAAACACTGGTTTTGCAGCATCCATAAATGCTTTTTTCTCTGCAGGTGTCAGATAATAAACGTTAACTCCAGCTTTCCTAAGCTGCTCGATAAGATCTTTAGATGCTTTTTGCTGGCTCTTTCTTGACTCATCGCGGAATTTCTTTGCGCCATCCGCAACAATTTTCTTCAGATCATCCGGAAGTTTTTTATAAAAATTTTCGCTGATAAACAGTGCGGAAGGAGCGTAAACATGGTCCGTCATTGAAATGTATTTCTGAACTTCATAAAGTTTTGAGCTGTAGATCAGAGTAATCGGGTTCTCCTGCGCATCGACAGTCTTCTGAAGGAGCGCTGTATAGAGTTCTCCAAAATCTACAGGTGTGGGGTTAGCACCAAATGCTTTAAAAAGCTCAAGGTGTGCGGGAATCGGCTGAACTCGAATCTTCATCCCTTTGAGGTCCGCCGGAGTCTTTATGACCTTAGTATTGTTTGTTATTTCACGGAATCCGTTTTCTGCAAACCCGAGAAGGCGAACACCCTTAGGATTTAACTGGACATTCAATATATCCACCAACTTGCCATCCAGTGCTTTATACGCCGTAAAATTGTCCTTAAAGAGGTACGGCAGATCAAGGACCTGGAACTTGGGACTGATACTTGCGGCAATTCCTGGTGACAGCATAGCCATTTCTACTGTTCCCAGAGTCATTCCTTCAAGCATCTGACGTTCACCGCCAAGTTGTGCATTCGGATAGAGGTCAACAACAAGGCGTCCCTTTGATGTATCTTCGACATATTTTTTGAATACATTTTTAAATACCTGGAAGTTGTTTTCTTTATCCGTTGCACTGTAGCCAAATTTAATGCGAAAATCTTCTTTTGCAAAGGCCGTACCGAATAACATAGACACCAAGAAGATAGAGATGATAATGATGCTAAAGTTCTTTTTCATATTATTGACCTCCTAAATAATTTATTTTATATTCTGCAAATTACCCAATTCAATTTCTAAAATAACTACAGCCTCCTTTATAAGTATTTTGAAAGTCTACATCGGACACGTGTTGATCTGGAAGTTAGGGATGAACAAAAATTGATTCCAATTCTGCTTCTTTTTGGGTCAAAATGGCAACTTCCCTAAGTATGTCAACAATTTCGGGGCTCAATTCGATG
Source organism: Synergistaceae bacterium (assembly GCA_963682045.1). Taxonomy (GTDB): domain Bacteria; phylum Synergistota; class Synergistia; order Synergistales; family Synergistaceae; genus Caenicola. Next base: position 1,601,343 of record OY821326.1, on the reverse strand, counting down.
CCCTCCTTGACTGCCTTGGCATGCGCCACGCGTGATTTGTCGCCGGGCATGAGGACTGGCAGGCTGGGATCGAGAGGCGCCGTTTTTCTATATTCGTTGATGATGTATTTGACGTGCTCACGAACTTCATGGGCATCGCCAAAGAGCGCAGGATCGATCGCCATGAAGAAGAAGCAGATACCCTCGTGCGCAAGCGGGATAAACTTACTGGGCGTTCCGCCAGAGAGACCGCCCGTGAGGAGTTCAACGAGCATCGCAAGACCGTAACCCTTATGTCCGCTTAATATCTCTGTGACACCGCCGAGGGGAACGAGTCCGCCGGTGTCAGGTTTCGGTGCGTCGCTTCTGTCGTCTCCGTGGTGGAGGATCTCAAGGGCTTCTTTGAAGTCAGTCACGACATTGCCCCTGCCGTCGATGATCACTTCGCGGGGAATTATTCCGCTTTCCGCAAATACCTGGCTGCGGACGAGCTTCCCGTGTGCCATTACGCATGTCGCCATATCAAGGTTGAACATCGGCTCGTCGCCCGCTGTCGGGAAGGCGAATGTCAGCGGGTTCGTGCCAAGATTGCGCTCCGCGCTTCGTGTCGGGCAGACACAGCGGACCGTGTTAGTGGAAGCAATGCCGATCAATCCTTCTTTGGCCATCATCTCTGACCAGTGAGCCGCGAATCCATAGTGGTTTGCCTGGCGTACTGTCGTTATGCAGACACCTGATTTCTTTGCTTTTTCAATGGTCTTTTTAACGGCAAAATCGGCGATGCAGTAACCCACACCTGAATGGCCGTCAAGAACGATGGAGAGCGGCGTTTCAAAAACCGTCGTTGGTTCCGGAGCGTTCAGGTCGAGGTTACCGGCTTTGAGATGGCTGACATAGGTCATCATCGCGGCGACGCCGTGTGAATGTTTGTGGCGTGAGTCCGCCTCGACAAGACAGCTGGTGACGGTCGAAGCCTGATAGTCGGAATATCCGAGCCCCATGAATATTTCCTTTGCGACCCGGTAAAGATCATCGTATTTAACTACATAGTCCCTCATAATAACTTCCTCCTTCTTGGTTTATGGAACAATTCTTTATTTCGCCTTTAACGGTACGTTTCTGGTTACGATTACCTCTGTTTCAGTTCCCGCCGGGTTCGAGAGCACCACGTCGCCTATCGCCAGCGGCGCGGAGAGCCTGATCTTTTTTATTCCTGCCACCACCTCAAAAATTTTCGCCAGCGGAACCGGCTTGGTGAGGCGTACGCTGGCCTCGAGAAAATCGCCGCCTGAGACAATAACGCTTGATGAGAAAGTTCTCATCGGATTCTCTATCTCCTGTTTCACCCAGCTTTTACCGCGCGGACAGCGCGCGCCCTCAACGCTTATCAGTTTTGGAGAGTTGCCCTCTTCGTAGCGGACCTTTATCGGACATCCATTTGGACATACAACACAGATAAATTCTTTTTCTGTCATCTTACGCGTACCTCCAGCGAATCTATCTTTCCAATATCAAGTTTGCCCATATCCACCCATACCATCTCTGCAGGATGCATGCGCGCCTCTTTTCTTGACATTAGCACGCTACCGCCGTCGCACACCTCTATGATCCTGTCGCGCATGGGAGAGGTTACCCTAAAGGCCAACGACACCTCATCACCCTGTTTTATCCTTTGAGGAACCACATAACGGACATCTTTCCCTGGTCTAACTGGAATTTCTTTGCCAGAGATGGCAAGTTTCCCTGCAACGTAAAGAGCTGCGCTCTTTCCCGCACGTTCCGCCTCCATGGATACAAAATCCACCAGATCGTGAACGTGGAGAACATTTCCGCAGGCAAATACTCCTGGAAGTTTCGTCATGCACCTATCATCAACATCTGCACCCTGTGTTACGTCACACATCACAATCCCAGCTTCCCGTGTGAGTTCGTTTTCCGGAATAAGACCAACGGAAAGAAGCAATGTATCGCATGAAACAAAACGTTCTGTTCCTTTCACGGGCCTTCGATTCTCGTCGACCTGCGCAACAGTTACACCTTCCAAGCGGCCTTTGGGGCCGTAAATGTCTATTACTGTAGTTGAGAGATGAAGCGGGATGCCGTAATCTTCCAGACACTGTTGTATATTTCTCTGCAAACCACTGGAATATGGGAGAACTTCAAAGACAGCTTCCACCTTGGCACCTTCCAATGTAAGGCGGCGAGCCATGATAAGCCCAATATCACCTGAACCCAGAATCACTACGTGTTTTCCCGGCATAATGTTTTCAAGGTTCACCAGGTTCTGGACTGTACCAGCTGTGTATACACCGGCAGGTCTGTGTCCTGGAATTGCCAGTGCCCCACGCGTACGTTCCCGGCAGCCCATCGCCAAAACAACGGCTTTTGCCTTTATTTCCTTTATTTCGCCCATTCGGCTGACGCGGAGCACTTTATCCTTTGAAAGATCCAGCACTATCGTCTTATCCATCACCGGGATACTGAGTTCCCTAATTTTTTGTATGAAACGATCGGCATACTCAGGACCTGAAAGGGCTTCATTGAACGCGTGCACACCGAAACCGTCATGGATACATTGATTTAATATGCCCCCTAATATCCTGTCTCTTTCTATCAAGAGGATATCGTTGCAGCCGGCCTCTTTTGCCGCTGCAGCGGCAGCAAGTCCGGCGGGGCCCCCGCCAATTATTACCAGATCATGCTTTTCGCGTATCATTATTAATCTTTTCCTTTCATTACATTTCCGGTAAAGAGATTGGAGCCGGCCTCTCTTAAAACATAATCTTCCGGCGTAAATCCATACTCATCCCGCAGTATCCTCACGATCCTCGGCATGCAGAAGCCACCCTGACAACGCCCCATGCCATTTCTTGCACGATATTTGATACTGGCGAGAGTCCTGGCTCCCAACGAATTCTCTATCGCATCGCGTACTTCTTTTTTAGTGATTTTTTCACATCGACAGATTATCTCTCCGTATTCGGGTTCCAACTTAATAAGACGCTCCTGTTCTTCTTTGGGCAAATCACTAAAATGTCCCGCAAAGCCTAAGCGTTCAGCAAGAAATTTTTTCTTTTCCTCGAGAGAGATATGCTTTGAAACAATGTCACGAACTTTTTCCGCAATTGCCGGGGCGCTAGTCAGCCCCGGACTCTCTATGCCAATCAGGTTAATAAAACCGCTTAAGCTCTTTGTCTCTTCGATGACAAAATCAGCATTTCCTCCCTCGGCAGGAGGAGTAAGCTTCGGACGATTGCCAGCAAAGTTACGGATAAAATCACTCATTTTTATATCCGGCAGAAGTTTATGTGCTTCTCTTCTAAGATCTTCAAGAACCGGCGCCGTAACTCTATAGTCCTCGGGCGTTTCTTCCGGGATATATTCCGCACTTGGACCAATAAGGATGTTGCCGTCCACTGTTGGAGTAAGATGTATGCCAAGCCCAGCATCTTTTGCCCCAGGAACAGGGTATACCAAAGTTTTCAATGTTCCATCAAGACGATTGTCCAACACAAAATATTCCCCGCGGCATGGCCATATCTTGAGACTCTCGCCATTGTTGCTCTCATTTACTCCTGCAAGTCCACTTATTCGACAGCTTGAAAGGCCGGCTGCGTTTATTAATATATCGGCAGAAAAAACCTCTCCATTACTAGTTGTTACGGTAAATTTTCCGGATTCATTTTTTTTAACTGTCAAAACCTCACTCTTAAGGAAATATTCCACTCCGTTAGTGTGAGCATTTTCTGCAAGAGCTATCGTTAGTCCGTACGGCGAAATTATCGCGCTGGTCGGACTCCAAATAGCCGCAATTCCCTCAATCCCAGGTTGGATCTTCTGCATCTCGTGGTTATTAAGTATTACGAGGTCAGGCACACCGTTAGCTGTTCCTTGCTCCATAAGGCGCTTTAGTCCGGGCAAGTCATTTTCGTCAATAGCCGTAGTTAATTTACCTATTCTCTTTATCTTCACCTTAAGTTCAGAGCAAAGCTTGTCCATCATCGCATTGCCACGTACCGACAGTTTTGCTCTTAATGTTCCTGCTTCGTAGTTTATGCCCGAGTGGAGAACACCGCTGTTCCTACAGCTTGTTTCCATACCCACATCAGATTCTTTTTCCAGCAATGCAACTGTCATCCTGAAGCGTGAAAGTTCACGCGCGATAGCGTTGCCTACTACGCCGCCCCCTATGATCAAAACATTGAACCGATGCTTCAAATTTAAAACCTCCAGAGAATTATTTACTGGTCTACCATGGAATACTAGATTTTTTTGTTTAGAGGCATTATAATACCGATATTAAAGAAATGCAAGGTATCCCTTGGTAGCCCAAGATGAGTCCCACGGGGATTGATAAAATTAAACAACACTGTTCGTGAGCAGAAATAACTAGTTTTCACTAATGGAGTTTTAAAATAATTAACATGATCTTTATCAAAAATTTAATAAAAAAATTTTGGATTGAAAGGTCTATGCGAATAAAACAAAAAGCTATTGCCAACTCACACAAACCAATATTTCTAATATTAGGTTTAATATTAAAATATTAAGTTATGCTAAAGTATTATCGAAATACCTCATTTGAACTGGCAAATACAACAACAAAAGCAGAAAGTGCGGGAGTGATTTGTGTTATGAACAGCAAAAGAAAACTAGTGATAGAGAAACTGCTTCAAAAAATACACAGCGGTGAAATCGTCCTTAATGACAAACTTCTGCCCGAGAGGCAATTGGTTGATGCGGTAGGAGAGACCCGTCCGGTGCTCCGTGAGGGACTTATCGCGCTTGAGGCAATGGGAGTACTTGACATCAGAGACAGGCAAGGAATTTATCTTTCTCCTATAGAGGAAAACGAAGCTAAAATGATGCTTCAGAAAGTCCACGGTTGGCCAGCGGACATCCTCTCGCGGGCAATGGAAGTCAGGCAAATAATAGAACCTGTAGCAACGGGAATAGCGGCATCCCGACGCGACGAAAAAGATCTCTCAAAAATGTGTGAGTGCCTGGAACATATGAAAGAACTTGCTGGACAAACGACTGAAGAAGCAGCAGAAAAGGGGGCATATTGGAACACGGCCTTTCATACCATAATCGTGGAATCTGCAGATAACGCGTACCTGTCGCGAATTTATGAAGGCGTCTATGCGACCATAGAACAGGGCATGTTTTTAATGAGAATAAATACCTCTCCCGAGGCTGAAGGAGGGCGCGTCGCAGCCTATCAAGATCACGTGAAGCTTTTCGAACTGATAGAAGCCAGGGACTCTGCCGAAGCAGAACTTTATTCAGAGAAACACCTTCAGCACACGATAAATGCGCTTGTGCAGCTTGGACAAATAGTCCCGGCCGCCAATCTTTTTCAAGAGAAACTAGCTGGACGTGCCCGTCTGCTTTAAGATATGTGGGATAAGGATAGAAAGAAAGGAATCTGATCATTTATGCTCTTTGACATGCCAATCGCATATAATTTAATAAAAACAAACTTCAATGGCTTCCCAAGAATGATAAAAGTTGAGCAAAAATTTTTCAGCGACCATGTAGATGATATCGATACGTGCGTACATAACGAAATCGCTAAACTTCCTCTGCCTAATCTTATCGGTAAAAGCATCGCGGTAACTGCCGGCAGCCGTGGTATTCCAAACTTTATGGAAACCTGCAGGGCTGTTGGGCGTGAGCTCCGCATTAAGGGTGCATTGCCCTTTGTAGTTCCTGCAATGGGCAGTCACGGCGGCGGCACCTCCGAAGGACAGATAGAGGTTTTAGCCTCTCTGGGCATGACAGAGGAAACACTTGAAATGCCTATAAAGGCAACTATGGATACTGCTGTTCTGGGACACTCGCCAGAGGGTGTAGAGGTAAACTGTGACGCAAACGCATACGGTGCTGACTATATTGTTGTCTGCGGACGCGTAAAACCTCACACCGACTTCCGCGGGCCCATAGAAAGCGGGCTTTGTAAAATGATGATAGTCGGACTCGGTAAACACCGCGGTGCAGTGTCATTTCACAAGACCGGCGGAATTTTTGGCATGAGTGAAAGACTTCAAAGTTCTGCCAGAATATTCCTCGAAAAAACAAAAGTTCTCTTCGCAGTGGCACTGATAGACAATGCATATCATCAAACAAAACGCATTGAAGCGGTAATGCCAAAAGACATACTGACACACGAGCCGGAATTGCTAAAAGAAGCTTCAGCTGCAATGCCAAGGGTTGCCTTCGACGATATAGATACTCTTGTCGTAGACCAGTACGGTAAAGAGATAAGCGGTGCAGGTATGGACCCGAATATAACCGGACGATTTTTATTCGCTCCTGAAAAGCACATGGAAGGTTATCCGCATCCGAAAAAAATCGCGATCCTTCGCATTACAAAGATGAGCCACGGAAATGCCGCTGGGCTCGGAATTGCAGATTTCGTCTGCCGTAAATTCGCTCAGGAGCTCGACCTTGCCGCGACATATACAAACAGCCTCTCATCCCCTCTTTGCATGGCAAAAATACCAATGGTCATGAATAATGATTTTGATACAATATACGCTGCTGCCTCTGCCTGCGGAAAGACCAACATCAAGGACGTAAGTATTGTGAGGATACATAATACGTTGGAGCTTGACCATATCTGGGCTTCAGAAAACTATATAAATGATATAACGGCAAACCCCAACCTGAAGATAATTGAAGGACCAAGAGAAATGGAATTCGACAACGATGGTAATTTCGTAGATTTGCCTTAGAAAAAAATGATTAAAATGCACAAAAGACAGGTAACCATAAAGCTTAACATTTAATACTGCAACTCCAGCAGTCAGGACAGAGGTAAATATAACATTGTTTCACCTGTCTGCCTATTATAAGCCGCCAAAAACTCCGTACAGAATGCCGAGAGATTACTTGATCACGCGTTAAGTTTGTTATTGTCCGGTGTTTTACAAGGAGGGTTAGTTTGGGTTGTCTATTTTATTCTGCTGATTTTATATGGAGGCCCGATCTTTTCGATCAGTTTAATTTTAATATTGCTAGCAGTATCAACAAATTTGGGTTTATTTAAGAAGCTGAATGCAGCACCATTAAGCCAAGGCTATAATTAATAAATACGTACCGGACATTCGGGCATTGAGTCTGCCGGACCTAATGCAGTATCTCACGTAAAGCCATCCAGTCTTCTTTCAGCATAAAATACGTAAGTTCACGCCCCCACTTGCCCTTGAACCATAAACTCCTGACGGAGCTTTTGTCTTTCTTCATGCGAAGCCCCTCCAGCAGCCTGAGGCATGCGGTGTTTTCTACATCAGCAACAGCGGAGATCCTGCGTACATTTAAATTCTCAAAAGCATAATCAAACAAACACTTCAGAGCTTCATCTGCGACCCTTTTTTTCTGATAAGAAACAGAAACATTACATCCGACCTCCGCATTGCCTGGTTCGTCAAAAATTAAAAGAATCGCACAATCACCTATAAGACGGCCTGATGTTTTATCGACAATTCCAAGCTGAAACCATTCACCAGGTACCCCCGGCTTAGAATCCCTGTGTTTGCTAATATATTCAATGGCCTGCCCTCGGGTGTAAGGTTCCCAATATTGATACCTTGCGACATTCTCATCGGCTCTGCAGCAAAGAAAATCTTCAAGATCGGTTTCACGAAGTGTTCTAAGTACAAACCGTTCACTTTCTATTTTCATCTGCGCACCTCTTATCAAAGCTGATATTAATTTTAACAGACACAGCAGGTTTAAAAATACGCTTCTTCACGGCAAAAAACAAAAGAGCGCCATGATTATCAGCACATGATCAACCATAATTCCTGTTTAATAAGTATCTCATAATGTTTATTATAATCACATATGTACATATATCTTACTGCATATGCAGATCATACTGATAAAAATAACAACAGACCAAATAATTGACATTGTGAATCAATGGTGCTTAAATCGCGGCGGTTATATGTTTACACCATAAAGTTTGGAGGGATTTGTTATTATGTTTGACACCGGCAACACAGGATTCATGCTGTTGAGCACAAGCTTGGTCATGCTCATGACTCCGGGATTAGCTTTTTTCTACGGCGGCCTGGTTGGAAGGAAAAACGTTCTGGCTATAATGATGCAAAGCTTTGTATCTATGTGTGTAACAACTGTTCTTTGGTATCTTGTGGGATATTCGTTATGCTTCAGCGGTGATGTATACGGCATTATCGGAAATCTTGATCATGCCTTTATGAGAGGGCTTTCTCTAACTGATGTTTTCGGATCGACAAACCACATCCCGTTATTCGTCTTCATTTCATACCAGATGATGTTTGCTATTATTACACCAGCTCTTATTACAGGTGCCTTTACAAATAGGGTGCGCTTCAGTGCATATCTAATTTTTCTTGTTGTATGGCTCTTATTTGTATATTTTCCCTTCGTTCACATGGTATGGGGCGGCGGTATTTTACAGAAATGGGGAGTTATTGATTTTGCCGGAGGCATAGTTGTACATGCTATAGCTGGGATGGCGGCTCTGGCTTCCGTCTTCTACGTAGGAAAAAGGCACGGGACCGATTCGGCACACAGTATACCGCTTGTTGCACTCGGAACAGGGTTATTGTGGTTCGGCTGGTATGGATTTAACGCAGGCAGTGAACTTGCAGTAGATGCGGTTACGGCACAAGCTTTCCTTAATACGGACGTGGCGGCATCGTTTGCAGGAGTTACATGGCTTATAGTCGAATGGATCATTGAGAAAAAACCTAAATTTGTAGGGCTTCTCACGGGCTCCGTTGCCGGCTTGGCTACCATAACACCGGCAGCAGGTTATGTGACCTTGGACAGTGCCGCAATAATCGGCATAGCTGCGGGTTTGGTGTGTTACTTTGCCGTTTCGATTAAAAACCGCCTATCATGGGATGACGCTCTTGACGTATGGGGCGTCCATGGTGTAGGAGGCATAACTGGGGTGGTCCTGCTCGGAGTATTCGCAACCACTTCGGTAAATGCGGGCGGAGCGGACGGATTACTGTTGGGCGGCACTTCATTTTTTATAAAAGAAGTCATTGCGGTAGTATTCGCCGGATCATATGCATTTATCTTTACCTACGCAGCACTTGCAGCAATAAATTTAATTACGCCTGTCAGGATGTCGGAAAAAGAAGAAACCTGTGGCTTGGATATCGCGCTGCATGGTGAAAGCGCGTACCTGTAAATATCATAATCAATAGCACATTAAACATAAATATAGTGCTTTTAAACGGCCTCCGTCGAATAAGGAGGCCGTTTTTATAAAATCATGCAGACTGTCTGACTGACGTTGTACAGTAAGCGGGACAATAAAATCTTACAGATTCAGCAATAGACTGAATTGATATGATTTACCCAGGTTTTCCTTGACCTGCTCAAGCGTACTCTGGTCACTTGTATTGCATGAAAAGGACCAATGGCGTACCGGTATGTGTAACTGCAAATACAATTAACACAAGAGGCAGCTCAGGATGCTTGTCCTTACTGTACCAAGTTTTCCAAAAGATTCCGTTCCTGTATCATGGTCACACTCAAAATACGTATCAATGGTATTAAAAAATAGTATTATAGTACAGATCAAAGTTTAGTTTAGCTAAGCTGCATGTTTGATCGTGCTCTGTTAATTTTTATCAGGGAGAAAAACAAAATGACAATTGAAACTGAACGGTTAGAATTGATTCCACTGTTGCCGAAACAATTAAAACTATGGACAGAGAATATTACTGCTCTTGAAAAAGAACTTTCTGCTGTCTATATGGCAGAACCAATGAAGGGCAAGTTCCGCAAGATAGTCCGAGGGCAGCTGAAAATAACGGTAAATGATCCGGACAACTATTTATGGCATAGCTTCTGGCTTATACTCAGAAAAAATGACCGAGTCATAGTCGGTTCGGCGGATTTTAAGGGCATCCCTGATGAAAGAGGTGCTGTCGAAATAGGATACGGGTTGGGTAAAGCCTTCGAACACAAGGGATATATGACGGAAGCAGTAAAAAGCATGTGCGATTGGGCCCTAAGACAAAGCGGAGTAGTCGCTGTTATTGCGGAAACAGATCGGGACGGCCTGGCATCACAAAAAATCCTGGGACAATGCGGATTCGATAAATATAATGAGAGAGATACCATCTGGTGGAGATTACAGGGCACAAAGCAATAACGAATAAATTCCAGTGATGGGCGATATGCGTAACATTCCAAATCATATATAACATCCCTGTTAATAAAAACAAACAGTATATCAGTCTGTTTCCTGTGCCAGATAAGAAAATAGGTGCATCTTCTCCCCTTTTATGTGGAAAGAAAAACCGAGGTTTTCGCCTGAATCAGTAGTATAGCCAAGTTCCTCTGAATCAAGAATATCAAAACCGCTTCTTATACTTTTCAGAAAATACTGTTTGCTGAAATTATTTGCATACGATTCGGGATATTCTTTCAGCAGGGTTTGCATAGATTTATGCCCGTGCTCGAAATAGAAATACGTTCCCAGCGCAAGAGCACCATTTTTCAGATACGGGGAAAGGTGATCCAGCCAGAAAGTATGGTGGTAGAAATTATGCTCGTTAAGCGCGAAGAAATCTATGTTTATATCAACTGTATGTGGTTTAAGCGGCGGTTCCAGCCCGGCATCGGCAATGTAAAGGATATCTAGCCCGCATTTCTGCCTTTCGATCAGATCTTTGTAAACACGCAAAGTTTCCGGAAATTTATCGATCACGATTATCATCGTATCTTTAGGCAGGATATGCTGATGGTTGTGCAGGAAAAACCAGGCATTGACATAGGTTTCAAGCAGTACCTTGCCGGACGGCTCTGCATTCAGCAATTTTTCGGTCATCCAGTTATATGAACGCTGAAACAGGCTTATCAGCTCCGGAGGCAGATCTTTATAAAGTTCACGCACAAGGTCCGGCTTATCATGTTTACTTCTATTGATGTTCGGTGTATGCAGTATCCCGTCGGCGATATGAGCATGATAGCCGCAATGGCAGCTTAGATCACCGTTGAATATATATTTCTGATTCATGTGTACATTGCTGAGCGTCAGCTCTTTACGGCAGACAGGACAGCAAATACAGCGAAGCATCGAGAGAGGGAGCCCTATATCGGATGAACTGTCCATCATATGAATATCCAGATCTGCAATTTTCTTTTCCAGAGAGGTCTGGGCTTGCTCAAGCCGGATTTTGTTTTTTTCAAGAGCTTCTATCTGATGTCTGTATATGTTTTTCAGGTCATCCACATCCTGTTTGTCCGCAAGATTGGAAACTCTGTACAGGGAAATAATCTGATGAATAACCTTGAGTGAAAAGTCAAGGTTTTTCAAATCAAGAACAAACTCCAGCTCTTTAAGCGTATTATCGTCAAAGACATATTGACCGCCTGTATTTTTAGGGGGAACAATAAGACCGTAGCTAATATAGTAATAAATATTGTCTGTTGATATGTGATATTTACTGGAGACCTGACCTATGCGCATATATTTATCTTCCCCTTTGATATCATACCCCTGTCCAGACTTTCCAGCAGTATACCGTAAACATTGAGTGGACTCAACCTTTTTATAGTTTTTGACAAAATCCTCTATTGACCCGGACCTATATCGAAAGGTTAAAACATATACATACTTCAGACGTCTGAAAAATCAAAAAATCAGGAGGCATTTATTGTGGATGAGAACAAAATATTGAAGCGCAGTTTCGGTATGCGTGAAGCTGTTACCATTACAGTAGGAACTGTAATAGGTGTCGGGTTGTTCACTGTCGGTGCCAACGTAGTCGGCCTTATGGGCACGTCGGTGATACTTGCAACATTTGTTGCTATGCTGATCAGTATATACCCCGCATTGCTCTACGCCGAGATGGGTGCAGCTCTGCCGTATGCAGGCGGCACCTATAAATACGCTTCCGTAGGTCTTGGCAGGCCTTTCGGAATGCTCGCAGGGTGGAATTTCATAATTTCACTGGTCTCCGTGACCAGCGGAGAAGCACTGGCTTTCAGTTTTTATTTTAAGACGCTTTTCAGCGCTTTCGGTGTTGAAATTCCTGTCAGTGATGTTGTAATAGCAAGCATTGCTGTTGTTGTATTTATGTTTACAAACATCCGCGGCGTAGAAATGACCGGACGTCTGCAGAACGGATTCATGTTTTTCTTCTGGGGCGTTGCACTTATATGGTTCGTGATGATGCTGCCGAATGTCCATCTTGGCAATTTTGTAAAAATACCTGATTTCGTCGATTTTTCCCCTAAAAGTTTTATTGGCAATGTAGCCCTGATATGGTGGTGTTTTGCAGGATTTGAGACCTGCTGCGCTATGGGTGAAGAGATCAAGTACCCTCACATCAATATTCCGCGAGCACTGTTTCTTTCTCCATTTATCGTATTTGCCGTAAACGCCATATTCCAGTGGTTTCTTGTCGGAATAGTACCTGAGGACACTTTGCCTGCGATTGCCGAAGCATCGGCTCCATACGCTGACGCAATGATCAAAGCAGGAATACTTGGCTTCCCGCTCGCCCTGCTTGCGGCAGGTATTGCTTTCGGAGGAGATTTTTCAACACTGAATGCCAGCGTAGCAGTGCCTCCACGTTACCTTTTCACAATGGCACGCGATGGGGCTATGCCTCGCATTTTCGCTAAGGTTCATCCGAAATTTCAGACACCGTATATCTCTATCATTGCGCTGGGCGTACTTACAGTTCTGCTGATAACTACCAATTCAATGATATATATCGCTTCTCTGAGCCTGTTCGCAGATCTGTTCTACTATGTGATAGGCATCGCGGCGGCCTATGGACTGAGAAAGAAAAAACCTGATATGGCACGCCCTTACAGAACTCCGTTCATTGAGGCCGGCGTCCCCTTAAGTATGGTCATATATCTTATAATGATGACACAGCTTAATTCCGAGGCTCTTTGGACAGGCATCGTCTGGTGCGCACTTGGTCTGATCATCTTCTTCATCTGTCGCAGGAAGTACGGAGACAGCGGCGATGAGGAACTCAGCAAACTGATAATGACACACGATAACCCGGCTCCCGAAGAAAAGGCAAAAATGGACAAAGAATACCGCATTTGGAAAACCATTGTTGGAATCGCATGTGCGGCAGCAGCTCTGTTATACATAGTTCCGCTGTTTCTTAAATAACAGTTGAAAGTATAAATCCTGGAGGCAATAACAATGAAAGTAATCAAGAAAGCAAAACCACGTACCAATGTAGACAATCAGCAGCTTACAGATAATGTGTCAGCTATGATAAAAAATGTACGTCAAAACGGCGATAAGGCATTGCTCGAATATAATACCAGATTCGACCAGAATCAGCGGCCTCAGTTAAGAATCAGCCGTACAGAGATCGAAGCTGCCTATAAGCAGGTAAGTGAACAGGAATTAGCCGATATGCGGACAGCAGCCGGACATATAAAAGCATTTGCAGAAGCGCAGAAAGCCTCAATGCACGAACTGCAGGATTTTCAGACAACGCCAGGGGTGTATCTGGGACACAGAATCATCCCCGTCGATTCATGCTGCTGCTATGTTCCAGGCGGCAGTTATCCGCTATATTCCACGGCGCTTATGCTGACCATCCCAGCCAAGGTTGCCGGGGTTAAGCGAATCGCTGCATGTTCCCCCTCAGTTAAGGGCAATGTGAACATCAATGCGAAAACTCTCGTTGCAATGGATATCGGAGGTGCAGACGAGATATATGCCGTGGGCGGAGCACACGCGATAGCAGCCTTCTCATATGGTACCGGACAGATTGCCCCCGTAAGCCTGATCGTAGGTCCAGGCAACCAGTATGTGACCGAGGCGAAACGCCAATGCTACGGCAAAGTCGGGATAGATTTTATAGCAGGCCCAAGTGAAGTACTTGTAATAGCTGAAGCAGGGGCAGGAGCGGATCCGCGCATAATAGCCGCAGACTTGCTGGCACAGGCGGAACATGATCCTCTGGCAAAAGGTATACTGGTAACCACGGACGAAGCACTTGGAAACGCTGTTATAACATCAGTTGAAGAGCAGCTGTCAGTACTGCCTACAGCCGATATAGCATCCAAATCATGGGCTGATTATGGTGAGGTGGTACTTGCAGACAGTCTTTCTGAGGCAATAGATATTGCTAACAGTTATGCCCCGGAGCATTTGGAGGTCATCGTTAATAAGCCGGAAACGGCAGTACTGGAGCTGACTAATTACGGTTCACTGTTCATCGGCCAATATACTGCAGAGGTATTCGGTGATTATGCATCTGGCACAAACCATACTCTGCCTACATTGAAAGCGGCGCGTTATACTGGCGGAGTCTGGGCCGGCACCTTCCTCAAGATCTGTACGCACCAGAGTATGACAAAACAAGCTATGCTGGAAATAAGCGGCCTTGTTTCAAATATGGCTCACGGCGAGGGGCTTATAGCTCACGCAAGGGCTGCCGAGATAAGAAAAGAAATATACGGTTAAAATTAGATCTGCGCAGTGATTAATTAAACTTAATCGGCGACAGGGAAGCACAATAGCCCAACCTGTTGCCGATTTTGGGCAGCCATCCGAAAAGATAAGTACTACCTGGAATTTTCCTGTGCCTGATCCTTCGGCTCTATTGCATCAGTTTTTTGTTGTACCCTTTGTCATCATATGGCTGTAATTTTTCAAGCCACTCTTTTCCCATATTCTCCAATTCCCAGTTAATATTAATGATATCTTTGCATTCCTTTTGTTCTATGTATCGGATCAGTAACCTGCTTCCTTAAGCAGTCGGGACAGAACGGACAGCCTTTCCACTATTATTTCCCCGTCCTGACTCAGTGCCCGTGAAAACAATTGAATATCCTCATCGATCATCGGGTTGTCTTTGCATACTTCAATCGTCATCGCGTCACCCTGTAATCCGACACGGTCGATCAACGGATTATCAGGGTCATAAAGTTTTGGATAGCGGTATGCGTTTTGAAAATAGAGGTAGCTCCTGCAAGTAAGGATCGCCAGGTCAAGAACGCGGTGCATAGGCAGCTCTTCAGATTGGCGGGACCATTTCTCACCTGTGTATCTCCAAACTTTAGCAGAGATATCAAGCTTCCCTCTGTCATTCCATTGCGCCAATCCTAACGAAAGACCCTTTGCATCTGTGTTATATGCCTTGCGCCCGTCAATGTTCTCATAGTCCTCAGATACAATGACCGGCTTGTGTTTTAATGTTTTTGGTATTTTCATCATCAACATCTCTCTTCCAGTAAGTTTAGTAATTTACTAAATTACTAATTATATTAGCATTCATTATTATATTGGTCAATTTTGCACTTGGGGTTGACTTGACCTGAGAAAGGAGGTATTCTTGCCCGCAATATCCCCAAAAAAAGGCGAGTGATCCCATGTCAGTTGACCGAAGCAAAACCATATTTTTGAAATACGCTACTAGCAAGTCAACAACTGTGCTTTTCACCAAAACAGGATCACCGCGACCTCGACCGTAGACCTCCCTCTTTAGTGCCGTGGACATGATGCTCCATGGCCGTTATAAATATCTTTGTTGACATCTTAATTCAAAAGTAAACTATGACCGCGGCACAAAATTGCGCCGTGACGCTTTTTTGTACGCTTAAATGATCAACGGATGCATTTTTATGCAGACCGCTGACAGATGTTTATTTGATGAGAAGAAAGGAAATGATCTAATGAAAAACATAAAGGAAAAGAAAATCGGAATGGTCGGGTTCGGCCACCTTGGAAGTTCTATAGCGGAGGCATTGATCAACGGAGGATTCCCGAAGTCAAACCTCATTATCTCTTATAAAGGAAGCCGGGCCACAATGAATAGGGTCTCTGGGCTGAAGCTGGAGAGCTGTGTCAGGGATTCTGAGTATCTGATGAAAAATTATGACATAATCATCCTTGCAGCCAGGCCCCAGAATATCAGGGAGATCGCAGAAAACTATGTGAAGAAGGATACTTTGATACTCTCATTCATGGCTGCGCTGCCCCTTTCAGCCCTAAGTTCATTTTTTGACTGCAGTATTTCAAGGGCTATGTGCAGCGGCCCCGAAACGATATCAGGAGGAAGGGGAATCTGTGTGCTCCATCACGGAAATGATGCTGCGAGGAATTTAGTATGCCTTTGTGGAATGAGAGAAATGCAGATCAGGACAGAAGATGAGATAGACGCATTCACTGCGGGGATATGCATTCCCCCTATCCTTATGAATATAAAAGTGGATGAGCGGGAGAGGAAAAAGGCACTAAAAAAGATGTCCCTAAACTGGCCCGTTTACCGTGAGCTTTCCGGCTGGATCGAAGCTGAACTTGCATTATCCGCTTCGCAAAACGACAAAAATTCTCTCGAAAACGTATCAACAAAGGGCGGGGTCTCAGAAGCAATGGTAATCAGCCTTACTAACGAAGGATCCTTCTTCCCCGCAGTAGAAAGGGGCATAGAACGCTGTGCCGAGTTAAGGTCGGAGCTTTGTAAAAATCTTGCGGTGGAGGCTGCTTAGTAATTGATTCCAGATACTAGAAAATAATCGGGCAGTGAATTTAAATATATTCGCGCCCGATTGATATTAGTGTTGAGTATATGTGGTGCTGACAGAATCTATGAAATTGGCTAAAATCAGTTTTTATCTCTGACAAGAGGCAATGTCCCGCAGTGTATTCCCCCACCTTTTTTCTACATTCAGTATACTTAAGAAGTGTAACATCTATACCTGAAGACGATAACACATCTGCTGTCCATGGTGCATCGGAACAAACTATCACTTTTCCTGGAGATAAAGTAAGACAGTTAATACCTATTGTTCCGTCTCTGTGGTCAGTAAGTATTGGTTAAATATTCAATGACTTAATTTTATCTATGAACCAATAGGGAAGCCTCTCGATGTTAACCAATGCTTTGTCATGATCAATCATTACAATAGCACCATCAATATGTAAGCTATTTCCAGTAAGTGGCACTTCTATCAGCTCTACTCCTTGCAAAGAGAGAATATGCCTTATCTGGTGTTTGTTGTAAGCTAAAAATCCCCAGCCCCAGTTATCTATGTCGTTGGCAAAAGCGCAAATCGAATGTAAAATCGGTTCGGGATTCCAGTTTCCTTTGTACTCAACGCGGGCGTTTTCTACCACCCGGCGATTGATTAAATCCGCTATATTGATTGGTAGTGCCATAATGGGCCTCCTTGTTGATATCCCTTTATGATACCGGGTATTAAGAATAATTCAAGACATTCGTGCCAGAAAGCAAGCTCTTCACAGAAAAGTTGCTTATCAGGTGGGCCATAGTGATCATATTGGACTCCGAAGCGAAGAAAACGATCAATAGATTTTGATTATTTCAAATCCATGTTTCTTTAATTCTTTCTGGATCTGATGGACATGGTCGTGTCCGTTCGCTTCGACGGTTATCTCAAGCTGGACAAGTTTAAACCTGTCCATGACCTTTGACTGGTTATGCTCCAGTTTGATCACGTTTGCCCTCAGATCTGCCAGAATTTTTGCGACATTCAATAATTCACCCGGTTTATCGGGAAGATTGACAGTAAAGCAGAATTGCCTTCCCCGCGAAACAAGCGCCCGATTGATAATGGCAGAAATAGTGGATATGTCTATATTGCCGCCGCTTATAACACAGACCACATTTTTATTTTCCGGAGCCAGTTTTTTCAGACCGGCCACAGAGAGCGCCCCTGCTCCCTCGGTGATCATCTTGTGCTTCTCCATCAACAGCAATATTGCCTCGAGGATATCGGAATCGGAGACGGTGACTACTTCATCTACAAACTCTTTTATCACTTCAAAAGTCAGATCACCCGGTTTTTTTACCGCTACGCCATCTGCCATGGTATCTACCTTTTTCAGTTCAACAACCCGGCTTTCTGCCAGGGATCTCGTGATGCAGCATGCCCCTTCCGGCTCTACACCAATTATCCTGATACTTGGTTTCAGGATCTTGGCAGCCATTGCGATACCGCTGATCAAACCCCCACCGCCGATGGGGGCCAGTATCTTGTCGACATCATCCAGTTCTTTCAGTATCTCCAGGGCAACCGTGCCCTGTCCAAGCATTACATCCAAATCATCGAAAGGATGAACGAAGACATAGCCGTTCTCCGCTTCCAGCTCACGGGCCTTCCTGCAGGCGTCATCATAAGTGTCGCCGTGCAAAACGACCTGCACTCCAAATTTTTTAGTAGCTTCCACTTTGATGATCGGTGTGGTCTCCGGCATGACGATCGTCGCTTTCACCCCAAGCATTTGGGCGGCATAGCCTATGCCCTGTGCATGATTGCCCGCGGAGGCGGCTATTACACCTCTGCTTTTTTCTTCTGAGCTGAGCTTGCTTATCTTGTAATAAGCTCCTCGAATTTTAAACGAGCCTGTCACCTGAAAGTTTTCAGGTTTAAGGAATACCCTATTGCCGCATTCCCGGCTGAAAAACGTGCTTTCGATCAACTCTGTCTTACGCAGTATTGGTTCGAGTGTTTTTTGTGCAAGATAGATATCGTCATTAGATACTCCGATGGAACCCAGCCGAAATGTACTCTCCCGGTCCGTCATATTTATTCCTACCATCCTTGATGTAACAAAATTTAAATCATTATGTATACTGCAAATCTTCTCCTAGTTCTTAAAGCTGTGGACCGGGGCGGGGATACGGCCTCCGCGTCTGATGAAATCAGCACAGCTGAACTGGTTGACGGGCATTATCGGGGCATAGCCGAGCAGCCCTCCGAATGTCACAGTCTCTCCGACTTTTTTGCCGTAAACGGGAATCAGCCTCACGGCAGTGGTCTTGTTGTTTATCATCCCGATAGCCATCTCATCTGCGATTATCCCGGATATCGTGTCCGGAGAAGTGTCTCCGGGTATGGCTATCATGTCCAGCCCCACCGAACAGACGCATGTCATTGCCTCAAGTTTTTCAAGTGTCAGGGCTCCGGCCTCGACTGCCTCTATCATTCCGTGATCCTCGCTGACAGGAATGAATGCGCCGCTCAATCCTCCGACATAGGAAGAAGCCATTATGCCACCCTTTTTGACGTTATCATTAAGCATGGCAAGCGCAGCTGTCGTTCCGGGAGCTCCTGCATATTCGAGCCCCATCATCTGGAATATTTCAGCAACGCTGTCACCTATGGCAGGCGTGGGAGCAAGCGAAAGGTCGATGATCCCAAAGGGGACTCCCAAACGTGCGGCAGCTTCCTTCGCAACAAGCTGGCCAACTCTGGTTATTTTAAAAGCAGTCCTTTTTATCGTCTCGCAAAGGGTTTCAAAGTCTTCTTCATATACTGACTCCAGAGCTCTCTTTATGACTCCCGGGCCGCTGATACCGACATTTATTGCGCAGTCTGTCTCTCCTACTCCGTGAAAGGCCCCTGCCATAAAGGGGTTGTCTTCAACGGCGTTGCAGAAGACCACGAACTTTGCACAGCCAAGTGAGTCGCTGTCCCTTGTAAGATATGCCGTCTCCCTTATTATTTCACCCATCTTTGCGACGGCATCCATATTTATTCCTGAGCGGGTCGAAGCAAGGTTTATCGACGAACATACCCTTTCTGTAACGCTCAAGGCTTCCGGTACCGAGTCTATGAGCATCCTGTCTGCCTCTGTCATGCCCTTGTGAACCAGCGCGGAAAACCCTCCTATGAAGTTCACTCCGACTTCTTTTGCGGCGTTGTCGAGAGTTTTTGCGATCTCAACATAGTTGGATGTTTTGCAGGCAGCAGCTGCTATAGCAACCGGGGTTACTGATATGCGCTTGTTTACGACAGGCACACCGAACTCGCGGGAAATATCTTCCCCGACCTTTACCAGGTCTTTAGCCTTGGTCGTTATCTTATCGTAGATCTTCTCGCAGAACCTTTTTTCATCCGGGTCTGCGCAATCGAGAATGTTGATGCCCATGGTAATGGTGCGGACATCAAGGTTCTCTTCCTCTATCATTGCGGTTGTCTGGCGTGCTTCAGAAATAGTTATCATGGCAGTCTGTTATATCCTGTGCATGCTTTCGAAGATCTCTTCCCTCTGAAACTTAATGATCACGCCGATCTCTTCCCCCAGCTTCTCAAGGCCGCAGGCAAGTTCACTGAGTTCACAAACGGTGTTCGTTATATCAACGATCATGATCATATTGAAAAACCCTTCGACTATCGTCTGTGATATCTCTAGAACGTTTACTTCCTTATCCGCGAGATAAACGCATGTTTTCGCTATAATACCGACTTTGTCCTTGCCAAGAACTGTGATTATGGCCTTCATAACGGATCCCTCCAATGTTGTATTGCTATCCAAATACAGGGCAGAATGCGAAATTTCTGTCCTTTATGCCATTACATGGAAATTTAAACAGGCTGATGATCAAAAACAAAACCTTAAGATAAACCTCTTGTTGCATTTATCGTCAGGTAATTTGCCCAGCTTAATGGGTAACAATTCTACCCTATTTCCTGCTTTGTAGGAATATATAACGGCCGTTAATATTTGACACTCTGCTGTCAAAAAAGTCTTTTAAAAAGGTCGGACCTCCTCAACTTTTTTCCTGTGCATTCGATGATCTCTAATACAAAAAATGATAACGGATCAAAATCAAAGACGACTATTGTCAACTAAAAAATAATTACTGGTTGACATACGGCATTTCTGTTTTATACTCTTGGCTTGTTAAATGCAAACCATATCATAACCAATGGGGGAAGATCATATTGCTGGAGACATCCTTTACCGCCAACACCAGAGACCTGATCTTATGCGGCATATTTTCAGCACTGATAGCAGTAGGAGCATTTATTAAAATTCCTATACCCGCCGTATCTTTTACACTTCAGTTTTTATTCACAACGTTAGCAGGACTGTTATTGGGGGCAAGACTAGGAGCCCTTTCTGTAGCAATTTATCTGCTCACAGGCCTGATCGGTTTACCTGTCTTCGCCAACGGAGGCGGGTTGGGATACATCCTCCAGCCTTCTTTTGGGTATCTTCTCGGTTTTTATGTCGGAACTTACGCTACAGGGAGGATCGCGGCCACTTCCGGGACTCTCTCTTTCAAAAAACTTTTCTTTGCCGGCACTGTCGGGCTGATGCTCGTCTATTCCATAGGGATGATCTACTATTATGTGATCGCCAATTTTTATATTGATCAACCAATAGGTATCATGGCACTTTTCTTCTACTGTTTCGTGCTTCCTTTACCTGGCGATCTGGCTATTTGTATAGTAAGCGCGCTGATAGCGAAACGCCTGATTCCGATTATAGGAATTAACGGAGCCAGATAGTATGAATATCGCGGAAACATTAAAAAATATTATAATTAGAGGAGGCAGTATCAATAAAGAGGAAGCTATCACCCTTTACGGATCTCCTCTGGATGAGCTGCGTCAGGCATCCAACGACCTCCGCCTCCACTTCTGCGGCAATTCTTTTGATCTGTGTACCATAATCAACGGCAAGAGCGGAAGCTGTACTGAAGACTGCAAATATTGCGCCCAGTCAGTCCATTACAAGACAGAGACCCCCGAATACTCACTTTTGAACGGCGATACTGTTTTGAAAGAGGCTGTTTACAATGAAAAGAGAGGCGTGCTGCGTTTTTCGATAGTCACTTCAGGCCGGAATCTTAATGACGGGGAGGTGGGCATGGTATCTGAAATCTACAGCACATTGAGTAAAAACTGCAGATTGTCTCTGTGCGCCTCCCACGGCCTCCTTACGTTTGAACAGCTGAAAAAACTCAAGGCATCGGGTGTCAACCGCTATCACAACAACCTTGAAACCTCCCGTCGATTTTTTCCTGAAATATGCACCACACACAGCTATGAAGATAAGATCATGACCATTAAAGACTCCATCAAAGCCGGCCTTGAGGTCTGCAGCGGCGGGATAATGGGGCTTGGAGAGAGCGCCGGGGACCGGATAGATATGGCTATGGAGCTTCGAAGCCTCGGCATAAGGTCTATTCCGATCAACCTTCTGAGTCCAATCAAAGGAACTCCTTCAGAGGACCTTCCCTTTGTCACTGCAGAGGAGGCTGAACGCATCACTGCCACATACCGTTTCATACTTCCAAATGCATCGATCCGTATGGCCGGCGGGCGCTCCTTGCTTAAAGACAGGGGAAGATCTCTTTTCCTTTCGGGAGTTAACGCGGCAATAACAGGAGATATGCTCACGACGTGCGGGACAGGTATTATGGAAGACATCCTTATGCTCAAAGACCTTGGCTTTGAGGTGCGGTGTCATGAGTAAGAGCATATTCATCACAGGGACAGGGACTGACGTCGGCAAGACTTACGTATCTGGACTTATAGTTAAAAAGCTTCGTGGACTGGGGATAAACGCAGGATATTATAAACCCGCTCTCAGCGGAGCTGAATACTTGAACGAAAAGCTGGTTCCGGGTGACTGCATTTATGTATCAGAGAGAGCCGGACTGGACATTGATCCTACAAAACTTACATCCTACATGTTCAAAACGCCGGTGTCCCCTCACCTGGCCGCAGCCATTGAAGGACGTAGAATTGAACCCGATGTCATTGCAGACGACTTTGCAAAATTCCGCAAGGAATATGAGTATCTCACAGTAGAGGGCTGCGGCGGGATAGTGTGCCCGCTCTGCATTGGTGAAAAAATTTTAATGCAGGCGGATATCATAAAACTGCTGGATCTGAATCTGCTTATCGTTGCTCCATCCGGACTCGGGACTATAAACAGTACAGTTCTTACAGTGCGGCACGCCGAGAACACGGGGTTGTATGTGGAGGGAATAATCCTCAACAAATATGACAGTACTGATTTTATGCACAGAGACAATAAAAATATGATCGAAAAGATAACAAAAATTCCCATTATAGCGTCTATACCCGTCAATTCATCAGACATTGAAATAGATCATGAAGTGTTGTGCGGTATCTACAAGGAGGATCAATAAAATGGACCTTGTATCAAAAGACCTGAGACACATTTGGCATCCATGTTCTCAGATGAAAGATTATGAAGATCTGCCGCCTATAATTATCGACCATGCAAAAGGCCTCTATCTCTATGACATCCACGGCAAACGTTATGCGGACGTAGTAAGCTCATGGTGGTGCAACCTTCTGGGTCACTGCAATGAAAGAATAAACACCTCTATAAAAGCTCAGGTCGATAGGCTTGAACATGTAATTTTTGCAAACTTCTCTCACGTACCGGCTATTGATCTGACCGAAACGCTTAGCAAGGTCATGCCTGCAGGTATGACAAGATTCATGTTTACTGACAACGGCTCGTCCGCTGTTGAAGCGGCAATGAAAATGAGCTTTCAATACCACTATCAGACAGGCTCCCCTCAAAAGAAACGGTTTATCGCCCTCAGCAATGCCTATCACGGAGAGACAGTGGGCGCACTTTCTGTAGGAGGAGTCGACCTCTACTCCCGGATATACAAACCTATGCTGCTCGACGTAATACGAGTAGGAGGGCCTGATTGCTGTTTCTGTCCCCATGGAAAAGACCGATGCAGCTGCAGCACGGAATGTTTTGAGTCTGCAGAGTCAGCTCTGGCTGAGCATGCTGATACAGTATGCGCTTTCATAGTCGAACCGCTTGTACAGGCTGCTGCCGGAATGAAGATATATCCTCCGGAATATTTGATAAAACTTCGCAATGCCTGCAGCAGGCATAATGTGCATCTTGTCGCCGACGAGATAGCAACAGGCTTTGGAAGAACAGGAAAAATGTTTGCCTGTGACCATGCCGGGATAAGTCCGGACATAATGTGCATCTCAAAGGGACTGACAGGCGGTTACCTGCCAATGGCGATCGCTGTTACGACAGACAATATTTATGACGCGTTTTATGCTGACTACGTAGAGGGAAAAGCATTTATGCATAGCCATACATACAGCGGCAACCCTCTTGCATGTTCAGCCGCAAACGAAGTTCTAGCCATCATGCACGAAGAATCGATATTGGAAAAAGCCAACTCCAATTCCGCCTACTTCACGCAATTGATAAAGGAAAGATTAGCAGACCACAAAAATGTGAGGGAAATTCGCTCTATTGGCCTGATCAATGCAATTCAGTTCATGGAAGACCCCAAAATCGGACAACATTTTGATCCACAAAAAAGAATGGGCTATCAGATCTACAAAAAGGCGCTTTCAAAAGGGCTCCTTCTTAGGCCGCTTGGGGACGTCATATATTTTAATCCTCCTCTGACGATTACCCGCCAGGAAATGGAAAGCGTAGCCGATCTATGCAAAGAGTGCATCTGCGAATTACTGGGGTAACCCTCCTTTTTTAAATACAAAAATATCCTAAAAAACATTATATGGATGTATCCAAAACCAGAGGGGTATATATTTAAATATTGACTGCAATATAATCTGTAAAATTGTGGTTGATGTAATTGGAAAAATGGTTAGATATATAATGGAGGACAGAGAATCTACTTCTTTAAAATTCTATTAAAAAATCAGGATGCGGCAGGCTAAATATGGTGCGAGTAAGCGCAGCAATAATAAAAAACTCTGATAACGAAATACTGATCTGTCAGCGGGGGCCGGGAGGTTCCTGTCAGTTTTTGTGGGAATTCCCGGGAGGAAAGATCGAACCCGGCGAATCCCCGGAAGAATGTCTCTTTCGTGAATGCCGGGAAGAACTTGAAATAGACATCGAAATAGATGCCCTTTTCGCACACACGTCATATTCATATCCGGAAAGGGAAATTGAATTTTTATTCTTTAGAGCATCAATGATTGATGGAGTCCCCCTTGCATCTGTCCATAACTGCATCAAATGGGTCTCGCCAGACATGCTTGGAAAGTACGAATTCTGTCCGGCCGATGTCTTCGTTGTCGAGAAACTTTCCAAGGACAAATAGCACTGAACATGTGGCCTGCAGTATTCAAAATCCCCCGGCGTTGCATCCTCAAATCACCGTTGAATCTTCGTACCTTTCAGGCTATTGCCGTTTCTTTCTGTTTCTATCATATTGGCTGTTTATTTTAAGAAACCCTGAAGGATAGTTTCCTCCGCTTCTTTCTCCGTCATTCCAAGTGACATTAGTTTTGTCAATTGTTCAGATGCGATTTTGCCGATAGCAGCCTCATGAATTAATTGAGCCTCGGAATTGAAAGCTGAGATTTCGGGGACGGACGAGACCTGTGCCCGATCCATGATGATCGAATCACACTGGATATGTCCGCGGCATTTGGCATAACCGCGCATGTTCAAATGAAAAACCTGTTTGGATTCATTCTGAGCCACTGACCTGGATATGATTTGAGCGGAGGCGTCTTCACCGAGCAGATTCACCGTGATGTTGGATTCGGCAGTCTGGTTCAGATATGTAAGCAGCCTTTCCGTCACTATCAAACGTGAGTTCTTATGCAAGCTAACTTCTGTATCCCGCAAAGTACTGTCTATTCCCTTAATTTGTACCATTTCAAGCTCAGCCGTTCCATTTTCTTCTATCTCTATAATGGTTTTGGGGTTTAAGATCCGTGCGCCGCTGCCGTCACCTTCGCCGTAATGTTTTTCTACATATTTCATACGGGCTCCCCTGCGGACAAAGAACTCGTGGATCCCGTCGTGTTGAGCTTTTTTGCCGCCCTGATTATGGATACCGCAACCTGCCACGATCAGAACGTCTGAGTTTTCTCCCACTTCAAATGTGTTGTAAACCATATCCTCCATACCCTCCGATAAAATAACGGGGATATGTACGCTCTCTCCTTTTGTACCGGGTTTTATGATAACATTGATGCCAGGCTTGTCTTTTTTCGTTATGATATCAATATTCGCCGTTGTATTACGTTCGACGCCCCGGCCATTTTTCCGGATATTGAATGCTCCGTGCGGCATCTCGTGCAGATCCGCAACCTCCGCCAACAGTTTTTTATCGATCGCATCCAGCAATTGCTTTTCCTCCTCTGCTACAGCTCCGCCGACACATACAATCCGAGTCGAGGCGGCTGATTTCTCCAAGGACCTTTTCACGGTTGGTTATTTCGCTGACAGTTCCTTCGGTAACCATGATGACTTCATCGGCCAAATCAAGGATCCGCTCCTGGTGTGATATTATCAGGATAGTTGTATCATATTTCTTGTTCATCTTTTCGAATGTTTCCGTCAGCCTTTGCATGCTCCAGAGATCGATCCCCGCTTCTGGCTCGTCAAAGATGGCCAACTTCAAGTCACGGGCCAGAATCGTGGCGATTTCGATCCGCTTGACCTCTCCTCCGGAAAAGCTGGCATTGATTTCACGGTCCAAATAATCCTGAGCGCACAGCCCGACGTCGTAAAGATAATCGCAAGTATCAACTGACGCCTTCTTCCCGCCGGCAATCTCCAGAAGTTCACGTACCTTGATGCCTTTAAAACGGGCAGGTTGTTGAAATGCGTAACCAATGCCCATTCGGGCACGTTCATAAAGCTCTTTGTGCGTTATGTCCACGCCATCCAACAAAATTTGACCGCTCGTAGGCTGGTGAATTCCCATGATAGTCTTGGCCATTACGGATTTCCCGCCGCCGTTAGGCCCGGTCATTACATAGATTTTTTTATCATCCAAGGTGAAATTCACATCTTTTAATACTTGGATCTCACCCTCGTCGTCCTTTAATTTCAGACCGATATTTTTAACTTCCAGCATTTTTATATTCCCCCCTATATAATTTTTCAATCTGTCCTTGATTCAGTGTCTGTGCTGGCGGAGGTATCTTATATGCACGAACAGGGTTTTGAGAAAGCGAAAATCCATCAAATTCAATTTTTATCTTCGTTGCCATAGAT
Organism: Synergistaceae bacterium; assembly: GCA_963682045.1. Taxonomy (GTDB): domain Bacteria; phylum Synergistota; class Synergistia; order Synergistales; family Synergistaceae; genus Caenicola. The sequence continues at coordinate 1,574,600 of OY821326.1, read as the reverse complement.
GATAAAATAATTACCAGCATTGAAAGCGACATAAAGTACAGCGACATTTCCTTTACGCATACCGGATAGCAAACCAAATTTCGTTCGTATTCAATGATATATGATTTAACTGTTTATATCAAAATTTGTAACATAAAAGGAGACAATGTCATGAAAATAAATTTTACTTCATTTAAATCGGTCCTGATGATTTTTGCTTTGATCGAAGTAATGGTTGTCGGGGCATATCCCGCTGTCTCTTCGGCGGAAGAGCGAGACCGTAACACCATAACCGTTCAGGGATCATCAAGTATCACCGTTTCCCCTACAATAGCCTATGTCAATATCGGGGTAACTACATTCAACAAGGATGCGGCTGCCGCCCAAAGAGAAAACGCAATAAAAATGGACCGGGTATACAAAACCCTGGCTTCGCTGGGAATAAAGAAAGATAAGATAAAAACAGTGAACTATAACATCAGCCCCCGCTATGACTACAAAAACAATGTCGCCACACTGGCAGAGTACAACGTAATAAACAGCATCCGCTTAACTGTAACGGATCTGAAAAAGGTCAGCGATGTCCTTGATATGACGGTAAAAGAGGGAGTCAACCAATCCAACTCGATATCATTCGGGGTGACCGATGAGGAGAGAGACAAGCTGTACCTTCAGGCCCTCTCACAGGCTGTTTCAAATGCAAAGGAAAAGGCAAACACGGTAGCAGCAGCTGCAGGAATCGCCATCTCAAAGCCGGCAAACATAATCGAGGGTTCTTCGGCCCATTTCGTCCAGCCCAACTACAGGACTATGGATATGGCGAAAATGTCGTCGGAAGCTGCTCCTACCCCAATTTCTGAAGGGGAATTAATGATCGAAGCCAATGTGACCGTTATTTACGATTATTGAGGAAAATAATAGTGAAACTGCGGTGTCCGACACCGCGTGAAACAATGGCGGTCGTTTTAAACTTAATATGGCTAAATGAAAGGATGGCCCGGCGCATTGTGCGGGCCGTCTTTAATATCAGGAGCTTGATTTCCACTCTTTGATCGCCTCAATGAAGGCATCCCCGTATTTTCCCAGCTTGACGCTGCCTACTCCGGGAACCTCAAGGAAAGCCTCCCTGTCTGACGGCAGTGTTTCGCACATCGCGGAAAGGGTCTTGTCAGAGAAGACAACATATGGGGGTACGCCCTCTGCTGTGGAGAGCTCTTTACGCAGTGTGCGAAGGGAATCAAAAAGCTCTTCATTTACACTCTCTACTTGTTTGTGCTTCCGGATAGAAAGAGGCTTTTCAGCGCTTTCTTCATGTTTTCGCATCAGAAGTTTTGTGTCGCTTTTCAGAAACTGTGTTGTCCTGCCGGTAAAAGAAAGTACGGGAAATTCTCCGTCCTCGATTTGCAGGAAGCCTTCCACGGTCAGGAAGTTTACCATATTTCGTATAGCTTCAGCTTTGTACCCTTTCATGATTCCCCAGGTGGAGATCTTGTCAAAACCGAGGGACTTAATCTGGGCCTTCTGTGAACCTCGCAGCACATCTGTCAGGATCGCACTTCCAAACTTTCGTCCGCCTGTATATTCGGCCATACGGTAGACAGAGGATATTATCTTTTTTGCCTCTGTAGTGATATCTACAAGGTCTGTCTGCGATGTGCAGCTGCCACAGGAACCGCAGGTTTCAGGCACATCCTCTTCACCGAAATAGTTCAATATCCATGATCTCAGACAGCCGGTCGTATGGCAGTAGTCAACCATTCCGCGAAGTTTAAGATATGCTGCTTTTTTTGTCGCGGCATCCTCGCTAAGCGATATAAAGTAACGCCCGGTCATTATGTCCTTTTCTCCGAACAGCAAAATACAGTCCGCAGGCAAACCGTCGCGTCCTGCACGTCCGGCCTCCTGATAATAGGCATCCATAGTCGCGGGCATGTTGTAGTGGATCACATAGCGAACATTAGATTTGTCGATGCCCATTCCGAAAGCGTTGGTGGCCACTATGATCCCGACCTTGTCATATATAAAAGCTTCCTGGCTCTGCAGCCGTTCATCACTGTCCAGGCCGGCATGATAACGTACTGCGCTTATGCCGCTCCGGCATATTTTATCGCGTACCGATTCAACTTCCTTGCGCGTTGAACAGTAGACTATGCCGGAGACATTTGGAAATTTTTTAACATACTCCAGCAGGTATTTTGTTTTGTCAGCCGGATGTTCAACCTGAAAAAAGAGGTTTTCTCGGTCAAATCCCGTCGTAACAGAAAAAGGGGATCTAAGTTCAAGCTGTCGGATAATGTCTTCCCGAACCTCAGGGGTAGCCGTCGCAGTGAACGCAGCAACAATCGGACGCCGTCTCAGCGAAGCGATAGCCGGTGCTATGTTCAGGTAGGAAGGACGGAAATCATGCCCCCACTGGGAGACACAGTGCGCCTCGTCAACTACTATCATGGCAATATCCAGTGAATGCAGAAATTCGATGAAACCATTATTTTCAAGACGTTCCGGTGCTATATAAAGCAGCTTTATCCTGCCGCTGCTTACAAGGCGGAATATGGAGACCACTTCGTCCCATGTCATGGAACTATTTATCGAGGCGGCCTGCACGCCACTCTGACGAAGTGCGTCGACCTGATCTTTCATAAGGGAAATAAGCGGGGATATTATTATGGAAACCCCTTTGCTCAAAATGGCAGGGATCTGGTAACAGAGGGATTTTCCTGCGCCTGTCGGCATTATCGCCAGTGCGTCATTGCCCTTCAGAATGTTGTCAATGATCTCTTCCTGCCCTCGCCGGAAGGAAGTATAACCGAAAATATTTTTTAGCATATCAATAGGCTGTGGCAAAACAAACATTCCTTTATGATCATTTGAATAATGAGTATAGCACTTAAAAAGAAGCCGTCCGGGGATCCGGCACAGTTACCTTTATAAGATTTTGGGCATGTTCGCAAGGTCAGTGTCAGGATATTTTTTCAGAGCAGGGGACATTCCGGTCCGAAACTTAAGCATATTTAAACTGACATTTTACATTTGCATAAGTTTTGTGTGCTCCGGACTGACTAACCAACTGTGGGGTTCTTTATTTTGATAAATATGACGGCCTTATTTTTTAGGGAAATCTTGCCAACCTGATATCCGTGATCAAGTAATTCCTTTTTGTAGTTCAGAAAAGAGTGATCGATAGCAACTCCAGCTATTTTTTCGATCTCTTCAAAAGAGAGAAGCAGGGTATCCCTGTCGTTGTTCCTGATATGTTCCCAGAGTGGATCATATTTACTCATTAAGATTACCTTCTCCTAATGTCACAAATCCGTCATCATTTCTTTCTCTACCCTTACAATTATCCCTCAGTTTGAACTTGTAAGCAATCCTTACAAGTTGTGTCACGTCATTTAACCTGCTCAATATACTTATTTGACGATCAAGGTCTTACCCCCTTTGGCCCTTTAGAGATAAGCATTGCTGCTGCTGCGAGAACAGCCGGAAGGGACAATTCATGGGGCACTGCAACGTATCTCGGCTCCCAGACGGGTTTGTATTTTTCTTTGTAATGCCTAAGCCCCTGGAAATTATAAAATGTATTGCCGTGCTCATATAACATTTCAGCAGTCCTGCCCCATAGCGACCCGTTAAGCCCACCTGTCACTCCGGAAAGCGGCGCCATCCCCAGGTCGAAATAGGCGTACCCCTCCTCTTTTGCCCACAGCATAAGATTCAAAAAAAGGAATTCCATCGTATCTGAAGGAGCGTTGTCCATGTATCTCATCATGTCGGGCGAAATCTCATTTTTGCCTGCGCTTGTCCAAATGTTCGCAAATGCCTGTATTTCTCCGTTCCGCTCCACCACTGCGACCTTAAAATGACTTATGTACTCTTCACTGAAAAAACCCAGAGAAAATCCCTTTTCATGCCCCTGCTTAGATTTGAGCCACTGTTCGGATATTTCTTTCAGTCTGGGAAGTACCGTTTTGATTTCTTCAGGAGGCAATATGCGGAAAACAGAGCCGTCCCTGGCAAGTTTTTTTAGTATGTATCTCTGCCCGTGCCATTCGGATCCCTTTTCAAAGGTAAGATCTGCAAGAGGCACCTTTGCGTTTTCTCCTATTTTTATCAGGATAAGTCCCTGTTCAACATAGAGCGACAGTTCTTTATCCGTTGCTTCGTAATAAACAACCTTGCGGCCGTTCATTGAGGCACTTTCCCTAAAAGACCATGTTAAGTCACTGAATTCCTCACGTTCACCCAGAGGGTCTCCCATGACAATCCAGTATGGTCCTTCTTCAGCAAAACAAATCATTGATCTGCCTGAAAGGCTATAGAAAAATGATTTGTCCCCCATAATCGCAAGGAACGCCGACGCCTTCGCGGAGGACCTTACAATATTAAGAGCCTTTTCCATCTCTTCGTCTGACGGGATCATTGAAATATCTGGCTTTATCCTGAAAAATTTTAGAAGAGAAAGTATCAACGCAAGTATAGAAAATGAAACGCTTGCTCTTAAAAACCAGGGGGCTTTTCCGGAAACTGCAAACTGCAAGATGCTCAAGTTAGCATATTCTGAGTGTCTGAACGAAAAATAACCCAGCCATGCGGCAGAGAGGAGAACGACGGATGCAGATATGAGCCAGTTTAAAGATGTACCTGAATAAAATAGTTTTGAATCTCTGTCAAAATTTTTTCTGGCAGCAACAAGAGAGACCAATATTATTCCGAGAATCATCGCTTCTTCGTAATCAAGCCCCTTTAATACAGAAAATCCTATTCCGGCTGAAATTAGAGCCATTGTCACTATCCAGGCAATATGAAGCCTTCTTCTTATGCCCTGTGCTAGAAATAGCAGCATAAGTCCAGCAAGACTGCTCAAAAAGTGCGACACCTCAATGATATCTGTGGGTATCAATTGATCGAGCAGGGCAAGCCTTTGGGGCAGGGCTGGTGTGGCGCTTGAAAATAGGAGAACTGCGCCTGAAGCAAAAACACCAAGCGATAATACTAGAGGGTACTCATCAAGAATTCCTTTACCCTCATTTACAGCAACACTTTTGGCATTCTGTCTCGCGGAATATAACTGACGCACTCCCAACAGAACAGCAGAAAGACACAACGGGAACAAATAATATATCACCCTATAGACCATAAGCGCACCTATCATCTGTGTGCCTGAGTACCATGGCGAAAGCGTTATCATAAGGGTCGAATCAAGAACTCCCAAGCCACCCGGAACCTGACTCATACCTCCTAAAAACACAGAAATGACGTAGCATCCCATGTAGTGGAAAAGTGAAATGTCGCTGTGGGGGAGAAGTGAAAAAAGAACCATTGAAGCGCATAGATAATCAGCAACAGAGATCGATATCTGTGCGAAAAAATATTTGAGCGGGGGCAAAGATATATCCTGCTTACGAATTTTTATGCTTTTTCCGGACCAGCTAAGCAATCCAGCGAGAATTACCAAAAACAAGAGAATAAACCCCGGAATTTTTCCCAATTCTTTCAGAAGCGGTATTTGAGCTATAACACCTGATGGTTCTGAAAACAAAAGCATGCCTAATATTCCGGCAGAGCCAAGGCTTACCGTAAGATTACAGAAACCAAGAACTTTCGCAGTCTCCGAGGCACTGAGCCCGTAACCGCTGTATATGCCGTATCTTGTCGAGCCACCGGTCAGCAGTGACATTCCCAGGTTAAACGAGACCGCGTTGCTTACAAATGAAGCGAATCCTATCCTTGCCCAATGAAGGGATTTACCTATATATTTCAGTGCCAGACCGTCATTCAAGGTGAGAAGGGTGTAGTTTATAACCGTAAAGACAAAAGCCATGATAAGCCTGTGATCCGGGATGTCCGCAACCGCTGTCCTTATATCCGCAAAGTTGTACTGCGATATTTCTTTGTGGAGGAAATAAAGGGCAAAGGCTGTGATGATCACGCCTATTAACTGGATGATCTTTCGTCTTGCCGGGAATTCCAATGAAGACTCCTCCTTACAATATTTATGTCAACTGCTTTGGGGTTTTACGACCTTTATATTTTAGTATTTTGGATAAGCCTGCTCGACCATACAAGCATGTTTTTTGATAGCTCTTTGAATAGGTCATTATCCAGTGAAGGTGCATCAAAAAAAGATAGCGATTCAATAAGCTTTCTCTCTTCTTCGGACAGGAGAGGGATCAGTTCGGATTTTTTCTTTATAAAATCACCCGTCTCGTAAAAATGTTTCGCAAGCATGACAAAGAACGATGTCTTGTAGAGTGAGCGCAGGATCTGCGCATCGTATTCGTGGAGGAAGTTATGGCTGCACATGTGGTAGATGTTGCAGGCCCCCAGCAAGACAGCCCTTTTGACATCAGACTTATTGATCAGGGGCAGCAGATGACTTATGCTGCCCAAGTAAGGCGTAGTATCATGATAGAACTGGAAGAGATCAGCTTTATCCCAATTTATCAGCTCGTTCCAGCCGGAAACAAAACCGCAGATCTTTCTCCTGTGGGGCATTTCGCCAATCAGTTCCTTATAACATTCAAGATCGCACATAGCAAGCTCACGGAAAATCACAACCACATCTATGTCACTGCTCTTCGTGGCCTCTCCTCTGCCGTAGCTTCCCTGTAAGCCTACAAATTCAAGTTTTTCTCCAAAAGCAGTCCGTAGTTTTTCAGTAAAACACTTCATCCAAGCTTCGATTTCCAGCATATTTCCATCCTTCCTCACTAAAAAAATTTTTATCGGGCAGATCTAACTTGTTTAAGGATTGTTTCAGCCATCGGCGAGAACGTACGCACATAAGATTCAATATCATCCAGATGCAGTAAGATATCTTTTTCATCTATTCCGACAGGTGCGTACACCGTATATATAACCTGATTTGTTTCTGGACCGATGCAGGTCCTTCTGTCGGGTCCCCTAAGGATACTCGAAATGACAGCTTCACCGTCTGTTATCATAATGTCCCCAGGTACTGTATTTGTCTCTTTGCCGTTCATACAGATATAACTCTCTTCTTTGGGCGCAATTTTGAGTAAGATCGGTTCAATGAGTTTTTCAAGATCATGCCCTGCTGTCAAGATCATGTTCTTCATTTCAGCCATAAACATCGAATCTACTAGTCCTGAGACGCTCATCGACTTTTTGCCATGGGCGACAGATTCCAATTGCTGAAGTACATGGTAGGTATACCCATATTTTTTATAATAAGAAACGTAGGCCGCCATAGGATGGATCTGCTTAAGTTCCTGCCTGTCCATCTGCGCGTACTTCTCTCTTATGTCTTCTTCAAGGAGGCATTTGACCTTATCCAGCGCATCGCTCGATCTGGGATTCTCAACGTTGGAAATCACCAGCAATCCGATCTGACATCCGTACGCTTTTTCGTTCAGTTCATTCTGGATCATGATCATTGCCCAACTACCTCCTGATATTTTTGAGATTTTCCCACAATCTATTCATTCATTCGCAATTGAGACAGGGAACAGATGACGGCGACGACATGCCAAGCGACATTTCTCAAACGAACTCAAAATAGAGTTCAAATGCTATGGAGTTTATATATTTTCTAAAAATGATACAGTATTCCTTCTGACTGCTGCTGCAAAGGTTCAGTGGTTGCATCTTACAGGCACTTACCAACCGCTTCACGCGGCATGATTTTGGCCAGAGTTTCACTATTGTACTGCTAAGCCAGGGCTATGCCGTGTCTCAATCGCACTGATTATTTCTTCTCAAAACCAATAACCTTCATTTTTCCATCAATCAGCTTTTTAGTAGTCTTTACCTCATAAAGCTTCAATTTTCCGTTTGCATCCTTAAGCTTCTTATATTCGGTTATCACTGTTTCGATAAGCAGAGGCCGTCCGTTGGAATATTTGTAAACATCCCTTGTATATATGTTCGCGCTTTCCCTGTTGTTAGAGATTATCAATTTAGCCTTGCTGTCAAATTCCGGTGATGTCATGTCGTCAAGGAAGTCAGCGTGAACAAATTTGCCTAATTTTTTATCCCACAGGAAACATATATATGGAATATTGGGGCCTGGCGGAAGCATAGCAACTATTCTGAAATCATTAATGCCGTCGAAATCCATATCCTCAATGATTATGTCGCTGCCGGTGCCCGGGTCGGGGCATGTCGTAAAATCATCCCCGAAAGAATTGACGTCAGCTATATTTATCGTCTGCAGCAGCTGGTTTTTCCCTTCGTAAACCTTGATCTTGTCATACCCTCCGAAAGCTGTGTCCGGAAATTTTGCACCGCTGAATTGAACTGTTAGGAGGCGGCTGTCAAAAACCTCTATCTTCTTAGAGAGAATAAAAGTGTTCTTACTTGCTTCGCAGACTTCATCAACTGCCAGCAAGGTAAAAACAATAAGGACAGCCGTTATTAATTTTAACTTTTTGCCTTTTATCATCAAAATTCCTCCTGAAATAAAAACTTTTCGTATTATACTCTTATCTCACATATCTGAGATATTTGGCATATTTGAAAGTTAGCCCCGGTTTGAATCGATTATTTCAATTGCCCTGACCACGGTCAATAAGCTTCACCATACGAAATCAGCACAAATATTCCATTGATCAAACCGCACCGTTAGTATGGAATGCACTATCATATATTCTATCTCCGAAACTGAAAATGAGCACCCCTATCGGATACCGCTAAGTCTTTCTCCGTAAATAACACGAACCAGCAGCGCCGTGATAACCGGGACGGTCGCGATGATCACGCTGATTGTTGCTGCGGTTATAGTCTCGCAGCCTTTATTGAAGGCGATCATGTAAAGGGAAAGAACGAAAAACTCCGACAGCAAAAACCATTTTGTATCGGCTTTTCCAGGTGCTTTTATTTTTGCCGTCATAACGATAACTAGTAAGGCATGAACAGCAGGGAGTAAAAAAGTACCCCGTGACATAATGATAACTGACGGGGAGTCCGTTATTTTCAGCATTTTACGGGAACCAGGCTGAAGAACGTACATAGACGCTAAAACAGGACGGGTTTTGCACACGGGATATGCATCGGCAGGGATAGACGAAAAAAGACCCTCTCCCACATGGATGATATTTGATCTTATGTGCGGCTGTTCTCGGCCTGGGTACATGCAGCGCTTAGGACTGCACAGGGGAGGCCGACCAGCCTGAAGTAGCGGCGTAGTAATGTCGTATGAAGCGATCCTAAAAATACAAAATGATTCACACCGCAACATCCCCGTCATGCTTCAAAAGATATTGTTGTCTTGACGTTTAATAACTCCGAATATGATTTGTAACTAAAGTTTATTGTCTGCCTGTTTGATAATTATCACTTTTTGTCAACAAGCTTATAAGAACCAAGGTGATAATAGCTGCGGGTATTGCAACAAAGGAACTGTTCAAATTGTCAAATTTAGTTTTTAGTCCAATTTCCCAGACCAATGTTGTAACTCCGCCTACTATCATGGAGGCAGTCCCGCCTGCGGGTGTTACGTCTTTCCAGCATAATGCCGCTATCAGTGCAGGTGTTATCGCAGCACCATAAATGGTGTATGCATACATCATGACGCTCAATATATCAGGAAACTGCATTATCAATACATATGCAAAGATCCCTAAAAATACTATCAAAAGACGAATCACGATAAAACCTTGCCTCTCAGAAAGATCTTTTTTTACGTACGGTTTTATTATGTCGTTGAATATATTAGTGGCTGACGAAAGCAGAAAGGAGTCTCCTGTTGTAACCATAAATGCAATTGCAGCAGAAAGCAGACAGGACCCAAGGACAAACGGAAGCATTTTCATAGAAACCATCAAAAAAGCCGTGTCAGGTTTTATCCCGGGGAGGTAGGGGATTGCAACTGTTGCGACAAATACATTCAGGCACGACAATATTATGCTCCCAATGATGAATCCAAGCGCTGATTTTTTAGCTACTTTTTCATCAATAGCAGCGCTAAATCGGGTAAATAGATTCTGATCTCCCAATGTTAAAAAAAGCATAGCTAATACATATCCTAAAGTATCAAGCGAACGATATCCGCCGAGCAGAGTCAATTTTTCCTGCGGTATTTGCGAAAGCAGTCCGGAAAATCCACCCGCTGTGTACAGAAGAAACGGCACCGAAACGATAAGAGATATAAAAATGAAAATCGCACTTATGGCGTCTGTATAAGCAACCGTTAACAAACCACCTGTAACTGACAGCAAAATAATACAAGCGGCAGCAATCATCGTACCTAGTTCAACTGGGATCCCGGTGGTCAGATTTAGCACGTATCCAGCACCTTTAAACTGGTAAGAACAGATGCCTATATATGCCATTACAATAAAAATTACACCTAAGATCCTTGCTGCCGAACCATATTTTTCCTGGAAGAGCTCCGGTATCGTTACATTTTTATTCGCTCTAATTTTTGCAGCAAGAAAATAAATGATTACTATTGCCAACGGAGAGGCAAATTCAAACAATAAACCTGCCCAGGGACCCTTTGTATAAACTAGGTTTGCTGTACCGGTTATGCCTCCGCCGCCATACCATGTTGCTATAAGAGTGCCAACCAAAATCCAAAGTGGCAAATTCCTTCCGGACGTGACAAAATCGTCTGTTGTACGAACTTTTTTCCTCGCAATGTATAATCCATAACTCACAATAGCAACCAGATATATAAAAATCATCCAAAAATAAGCAGAAATCTGCATCTCAGTCACCTCTTTTGGGTATGGGCGATATGGAAAAGCAAATTCCATACCGCCCATTTTTTATTCAGACATTGTTATGTATATATTACAAACCATTCCTTGGAATTTTCTGATCCCATTTTTTCTTAAATACAGACATGTCGTTTTCTTTAACTATCATCTCACCGGTCAATATGAAATTCTCCAGGTCAGATGTCTGTTTGACAATGATATCAGCATCTATAAACCATCCTTTGCGTCCAATTTTCATTTTTTGGATAATAGTGTAGGATGCAGAGAGAGGATCTTGGTTGCCTAGCACCAACTCCCTCTTTAAATTATGTTCCACTGTCACATCTACATCATCGAATCTGTAAATTCCTTCTCCAAAGACACCGCCAATTCCATCTGTAATGCATGTCCAAGTATCTTTTAAAATATCATAATTAATTATTCTATCTACTCTTCCCTCTGAGAGCCATGTGGTTGGTGTGAGCGGAGCGCATTTTGGCTCCGCATTCGGACCACGGCATTTTTTACCTGTGATGGCGGGAAGGGTCAGCTTTGCGGTTGAAAGATCCAGTGTAAGCGTGGCGTCTTCTGGCATGTTCCAAAACATCGGCCAGAATGTCGTTGCAAGAGAGATACGTATTCTTTGCCCTTTCTTGAACAGATATCCGCAACAGTCAAGTTTCACAAAGGCTTTAACCTTTTCTTCGCTCTTTAATTCAACAACTTTATCATGACCCTGGAGATGTGTAAGATTCATTACTCCGTATGAAACTCTTGCAGTCGCACCATCAGGACTAACATCCGAAATCTGCGCAAACAGCATCGCTTTGGCTTTATCGCTTGAAAGTTCAACTTCAAAATGCGGATATCCAAGGATCTCATAATCTTCATTGAGGACATCGCTTTCAAAAACCATCGCCATTCCATCGTCAATACGCTGGTCTGCAGGGTTTTCACCAGGCACCCCTGCTCCCATCCATTCACCGGCCAGCAATCCATGATTTTGCGGTGTTTTTAAAATTACTGATTCTGTCGTTTTGCTTTCACCCTTATAAAGGAGTCCGTGTGAAAGTGAGAAAATATCTGGGGTTACTGTTTTTGAAGGCCATGAATCCAAGCCGATCCAGTAACCGTTGCTTATAGGTTTGTAGACTGACGGATATTGACTCTCCTCTATCCAGGCCTGGATAGCCGGGGAATCCATAACTCCGTTTTCTTTCTTTTTCAGCCAATGATCCCACCACATTACGGCTTCGTCCAGAAAACCCATCGCAGGTCCGGGGACCCCGTCGTGTGCGTAAACATGTGCCCATGGGCCGATTATTCCCTTTTTCGGGACATTGAGACCTTCAATTAGGCTTAGTACTGTATTGGTATACGAGTCTGCCCACCCGTCAATGGCAAGAACAGGGACCTGGATGTCCGAATAATTTTCACAAACAGAACCATGTTTCCAATATTCGTCCCTCGTCTGGTGCTCAAGCCAAAGAGCCATCCATAAAGGCATTTCGTCCAGTCTTTTAAGCCATTTCTCCCTCCATGACCCCCCAACAATATTCGGATCAAGCGGACGGCACTGGTATGCAAGCATTATCGCTCCCCACCAGAAATTATCGTTCAGCAGACAGCCGCCCTTGTAATGGATATCATTGTTGTATCTGTCGTCTGTGAAACCTACTGTGATTATTGCTCTTAATGCTTTAGGACGCCTTGCAGCAACCTGCAGTGAATTAAATCCTCCCCAGGATTTGCCCATCATTCCCACATTCCCATCACACCAGGACTGCTTGCTTATCCAGTCTATTACTTCTACTGCGTCATCCTGTTCCTGTTTCAGATACTCGTCACGCAGCAGTCCGTCGGATTCTCCGCTTCCTCTCATGTCTACACGGACAACAACATATCCGTTCCCTGCAAAATAACCGTGCATCGGTTCATCTCTCGCACGCGTACCGTCAGTTTTACGGTAAGGAATATATTCCAGGATCGCGGGAAGAGGTCTGTCTGATTTTGGAAACCAAAACCTTGCTGACAGTTTTATCCCATCCTTTAACGTTATCCAATCGTTTTCGACCACTTGATAGTCATATGGAAACTCAGTAATGATTTCTTTCATTTTGCATTCACTCATAATTTACATTGCCTCCCATTTATCTTATCTATGCCTCACTCACTCTTTCCACAAGGGCTTTCTTAGGGGCAAAGCATTTGACCCATATTGCAGACGCTAATGCACCAACAACCGCTACACCGATAATTCCCGTGAAATACAGCGTATATCCCTGTGCTCCCGGGTACTGATCCAGCAATTTGCCTGCAAATAATGGGCACAATATTTCAGGGAGGTAACCCAGAGTTGACACAAGGCCGATTGCTGTTCCGGCATACCTGATCGGAACTCCTCCTTCAGAAAGAAGCGAGAAGTAAATACCAAAATTTGAGTACATTGCAAAATACAGAAACAGGCACAAGGCGACTAGCACATAAGATTTATAAGCCATCTCGGGTAAATTCATAATAAGGAATGTGCAAAGTCCCATTGCAACAAAACCTAGAAACATTACCTGCGCTTTACCGACGCGATCAGCCATAAAACCTCCAAATGGGGACGCAACCGGCCTGCAGTATTGAGCAAGAACCGTCAATACTGCAGCAAAGACAGCTGATGTTCCCAAAATATTTGTTGCATAAGGGGTAAAATAGAAATACGAAAGATTAAAAGTATATGTTGTGCATGTGATGACGCAGGCAAGCCATACTGCTGGCATCTTCATTATTGTGACAATATCTTTAAGGAACGAATATCCTTCAGGTTTTTCTTCCGCTTTTCCTATTTTTGTTTCCTCCTGCGGATTATCGAGAATAAAATAGAAAAGAATTCCGCATAAAATAGGAGTCACAGAGTAAAAAATGATTATCCATTTCAATCCCAGAGCTGAAGCCGCCTGAGATTGAAAATATCCGAATATGGCTGTTGCCAGCGCCATATGGACAGCGTTCACAACACCTCTGCCGCCTTCAAACAAACCGTATGCTCTGCCCTGCTCTTTATCACTTGCCTGCGTTCTTATAATTTTCATAAGGGCCGGCCAAAAAGTTAGAAGTGATGTGATTCCCCATAACCCATATATAACTACTAGCGCTGTATACGTCGGCATAACTAAATGCAATATTCCACCAAGCCCTGTTGCAATGAGCGAAAACACCAATAATCCTTTGGCTGGGAATTTATCAGCAAGTACCCCTCCTACGAGATACGAAAGCAAACCAAGCAATCCAAAGGCACTGCCCAAGGTTCCCATTTGCACATTGGTCAGGGCATATGTTTCCAGATACGCATCGTAATAGTAGTACCGGAAATATGGGAGACCATAAATGATTGATCCGGCAAAAGCGAGCAGACATATTTTTAAAAAGTTTTTCTTAATGAGTGAAGCATCGTTGTTGTTGAGCATGCCTTTACACCTTCCTTATATCAGATAATAAATTCATCAATCGTTTGTATTATTGTGGTTTGATACAGTTGATTAACTAACACAAGCTATGTTATCGCGATAACCTACTTATAAAAAATTTTAGTACATATGCATAAAATAGCTCGTAGAACGCAAATACTTAATAAGTTGCTCTGTGTAATTTTCAGGACAGGGCATCCCGTCAAGCAAATCCTTGAACATTCCCTTAAATATGTAGATGTGTAATTTGTTAGTTTGATCCAAAATATGCTGCGACAAATTGTAACTGCGCATCGTATTCTTCAGTGCGTGCATATTTCTTAACTCCAGAGAGTCCTCCATTAAGTAGTTTCTTTTAATATTATCTAGGCTGAACAAATCCTCTTCAAACATAGAATAATATTTTTTAAAGATCGGCTCCAAAGAATAAGAATGCTTCACAAAAAATATATTGTTGAATATTTGAGGATTAGCATAACAATAGATGCTGAAACGTTCCCACATGTAAAAATATCCTTGGGGGGAGTTTAGTTCTTCGACGCCCAAATCAGAAAGATCTTTCAGATATGGGCGAAGCCATCGCAATGACGCGTATACCATTAAGTGTTCCAGGCTGTCAAAGTAACGATACATCGATGTACTAGATACGCCAAGAACCTTTGCGATTTTTCTGATGCTTACCTGCTCTACACCCTCGTGTACCATCATGTCGTACACCGTGTTGATGTATAGTTTCTCCGATAGTTCAGACAAAATCGCACTACCTCCCACTGGTTTAGTTATCGCGATAACTTCCTGAAAAAAGAATAATCCTTAGTTTCAAATTTGTCAATATTCAAACAAAACTATTCGCAGATCTAGATTATTTTTAATTATCACAAATAAAATGAACCTTCCACAATCAATAATCAATTTGAAGGGTATGACAAATCATAAACACGGCAAAACGACAGACAACCGATTGTGGAAATACCATGGCCGAATTATATTCAGAAACGGCAGCAGAATAGGGGCCAAGAAGTTCTGCCCTCCGGCAGCACGTGAAACACACCCAACACAGCCATTAGTCCCTGTCGATAAAACATGCGGCGGATTCTAATGGCGGCACAAGAGAATCAAATGGCTCATCGATTGGATCCTCAGATCTAAGTACACTGCCTGGAAGATTTTCTTCCCCTCCGCCTTTTCCCAATGGTCAAAATATACAAGCATATAGGAGGATAAGTTTAAACTTCTACGGCTGATAACTAAAAACAGCCGCATAAAGGCACATGCCTTGATTTTTGTTATCTAAGTTTAATTTCCTCAGATGCTTTTAAGTTTTAACTGTTCCACCGCTCAAACATTACAGTTTCACCAAGGGGTTTTCTTTCAGTTTTGTGGCGGTCGGCGCTTAGAAAGCCATCTGCCGGATAGCCCAGCAGCAAAAGGGCTGTAGGCTCTATTTGTTCGGGTATCCCGAATCCTTCTCTAATTATCGCCGGGTCAAAGAGTCCTACCGTAACACTTCCAATGTTAAGCTCCCTGGCTGCCAGCATCATATGATCACATATGATGCCTATATCAAGATCCCCGGAACATTTGCCGTCAAAGGGACGGATAAGCGGATCGCTTTTATCCTGACATACGATCAGGACGCACGGTGAGCCGAAGGTCCTGTATGCCTTCTCCACCTTCTTGATGTTTTCAGGTCTTTCGACAACTATGATCCTCTGCGGCTGCCTGTTGCATGCGCTCGGGGCGACACGACCGACCTCTAATATTTTATCAAGGTTCTCTTTTTCTATCTTCTTATCTGTAAATCCACGCGTAGTACATCTTTGTTTTGCAAGCGTCAAAAGATCCATTCTGTTTTCACCATATCCTTTATCTCTGGTCTTTATGCGGACTAGTTTTTTACATTTTACACCCGTGAGACAAGGGAAACTGTTCTATAAAAATGTCATCTGACTCTGAGGCAACTTCTGTAAAATGCTTGTAACGGCAGAGCAATAAACTAAAATAACAGAGGGCAATATCGTACAAGAATATCGTTCCGGTTTGATATAAAGTGTCATCAAGCTCTTTTGAAAAGAGGAAAATGAAATGGGACAGGAAACAAGAACAGTTAGGTATGACCCTGAACTGAAGGTAGAAGCTTATTCTTTCAAGGGTATAATGCAAAAATTTCCCAACCACTTTCACGACTATTATGTGATAGGTTTCATCGAAAGCGGAGAGCGCTGTTTGTCGTGCAAAAACAGAGAATACACAGTTGAACCGGGAGATCTTCTGCTGTTTAATCCCCGGGACAACCACACCTGCGAGCAGATAGACGGGAGGACCCTCGACTACCGCTGCATCAATGTCCCTCCTGAGACAATGAGCAAGGCGGTTTTCGAAATCACGGGGAAAGAATACCTTCCATATTTTTCCCCTGCGGTGATCTTCAACAGCGAGCTGGCTTCTTTGCTTCGTGAACTGCACATGATAATAATGGAGGAGGAAAGGGACTTCAGAAAAGAAGAAATATTTTTCTTTCTCCTGGAACAGCTGATAGAAGAATTCTCCGAGGAAGGAATTGAACAGTCAGGGCAAGAAGAAAACAGGGAGACAAAGATCATTTGCAGTTTTCTTGAAAAAAATTATATGAAAAATATAACTCTGGACAAACTGAGCGAACTGACAGGCTTGAGCAAGTATTATCTTCTGCGGTCATTTACAAAGCAGAAGGGCATTTCTCCATACAGATATCTGGAGACCATAAGGATCGACAGGGCGAAAAAACTGCTTGAACAGGGAGTATTGCCGATAGAAGCGGCTTTGCAGACGGGGTTTGCCGACCAAAGCCATTTCTCAAACTTTTTTAAGAAATTTATCGGGCTGACTCCAAAGCAATATATGAATATTTTCATAGATCCATCCATTGGGAAGTAGTACACCCAAAAATTCTTGTTTAAAAAAGGAGAAGCAATAAATGAGTAATAAGGTCGAAAAATGTGTCATGGTAATAGATTCTGAGCTGCCGACAGGAGTAATCGCAAATACATCCGCGATCCTGGGCATAACACTGGGAAAACGCTTCCCTGAACAGGTCGGGAATGATGTCACAGACGCTTCTGAGAAAACTCATCTTGGAATAATTACTGTGCCTGTCCCCATACTGAAGGGCAGCAGGGAAATGCTCAAAAAATTAAGAGAAAACCTATACAACACTGAATTCAACGATCTGACAGTGGTCGATTTTTCTGATGTCGCACAGGGCTGCATAACGTACGATGAATATATTTCCAAAGCGGCAGAAATCACGGAAGAGGATCACGCGTATTTGGGAGTAGCAATTTACGGAGACAAGAAAAAAGTCAACAAACTCACAGGATCCATGCCCCTTTTAAGATGATCCATTCGAGGGACCCGTTCACAAAAGTTCTTTTGCAATTCCAATAAGGCGATCTGCATGATCAGCCATAAAAAGAGGGATGTTCAACAGGTCACCGTCAAATTTTAGGTTTTTTAGTGAGAGGCGTACCCGAATTGATATTTTGTCCCCATATTTTTCTTTGTATTGTCTCAGGCTCCTGCTTTCCACATTATCTTCAGATTTTACTTCCACCGGAATGATCTCGTTATCTCTTTGTATGATGAAATCGACCTCATTGCGCGGATGGTCTGTTGCCCAATAACGAGGTACTGCCTCAAATTGATCCACAAATGACTGGAGAATATAATTCTCACTGAGTGCTCCCTTGAATTCTGCAAAGAGCCTGTTGCCTTCGGCAAACGCTTTTGGCGACAAAAGAGAGAGGCGGCGAAGCAATCCGACATCTCCCATATAAATTTTAAAAGCGGAAAGATCGTCATATGCCATTATCGGAAGCCCGGGTGCAGTGTTACGGTAAATTTTGTAAATCAAGCCCGCATCGGAAAGCCATTGGATCGCATCTTCGTATTCCCTTGCCCTTGCACCTTCTTTGACAGCTTTATATATGAACTTTTTGTTCTCCCTCGAAAGTTGTGATGGGATCGACTTCCATATCATTGATATCTTGGGAAAATCCTTCGGATCGGGATGTTTTGCAAAATCACGTTCATATGACCCGAGTATGTTCGACAGGACTGATTGTATCAGATCCGTATCACGCTCTTTGATCCAGGAATAGACCGACTCAGGCATTCCTCCGGTAACGAAATACATTTTAAGCTTTTCGTAAAGCGGATTGAAAAAGGCATCCGGCAACGGTTCTAAAATATCCAGCGACCCCAAATACTCCGCGAGA
The DNA here is from genome assembly GCA_963682045.1 of Synergistaceae bacterium. Taxonomy (GTDB): domain Bacteria; phylum Synergistota; class Synergistia; order Synergistales; family Synergistaceae; genus Caenicola. Next base: position 1,556,249 of record OY821326.1, on the reverse strand, counting down.
TTATTATCTCCGTCAGCCATAAGAAATTCAGTAAATGTCATCGGTCCAAGCTCTATGAATTCCACCTTGCCGACCGGAAATGAAACCGGCTTGGAAAGGGCTATCCCCAGCAGAGAACCAGCGCAAGCAACATGGTACTCCGGCGCATTTTCGCAAAAATATTTCAGTGCTGTCAGGGCATCCGGACATTCCTGTATCTCATCAAATATTACAAGCGTAGATCCGGGGTTGATCTGATATCCACCCGCCATGATAAGGTTTTGCAGGATTCGATCAATCTCTTTGGTTTTTTCAAAGAACTGTTTGTATTCACTGTGCTCTTCAAAATTAAAATAGGCAACATTTTCATAACTGCGCCTCCCGAATTCCTTCAATGCCCAAGTTTTTCCTACCTGTCTGGCTCCTTTTAGTATCAAAGGTTTTCTGTGGCTGCTCTCTTTCCAAAGGTTGAGCCGACTCAAAATTTGACGTTCCATTGGCATCACACCCTATCACAATATTTCATGTAAAAGTGTGATAAAAATCACACTTTTGCATGGATTATATGTCTGATCCAGAGTCAGGTCAAATTTCATCACACAATTACATGCAAAAGTGTGATGAAAATCACACTTTTGCATGTAATTGTGTGATGGCTGGAATAACTTGCATATACGAGAAAACAAAAACGGGGATAAAATCCCCGTTTTTACTATATTTTGCAGGCTTAGTAGAACTAAAATCTGTTTTCGATCATTCCGCGCAGGTACATTTGATGTTTCCTGCCAGGATCTCCTTCCAGTCTCCGATAACATCATGGGTCCAGCAATCGTCAGCCCCTGCAGATTCTCTCATGGTGAGCGCAAAGATGTAGCTCAGTTCCTCGACTGTCGCGCCGGCTTCAAGAGCACCTTTGAAGTGTTTCAGAACACAGGGTTTGCTGCGGCCCTTTATGGAGAGGGCGAAGCACAAAAACTGGTATGTTTTTTCATCAATCGGCATCTTCTTTTTGTAGAGAGCATCGATCTCGTCAAGTTTCTGAGTAAATTCAGGAAAAAACTGCTCGAGCATCCTCATTTTGCATCCCAACCTTCATTGTTTATTTGTATTTTCTCTTAATTTGAAAATATACTATATTGCATAGATATATGTCAATATATTATTTAATTTTGTGCACCGATAATCTACCGTATTTGATCAGAAGAAAAAAGTTAATACCTGATTCCTGAATCAAAAAATCCAGGCTGGACTGGGAGGTAAGTCAGCATAAAATGTGAAAATACTATATGCCGATCATAATTGTTATCTGTTCAAACACCCTTTATCACGTATGCTCTAAATCCACACCGCGAGATGCAAACATGTTTATGTCCCTTATTGTCACATATCTTGTCGCAACTGCCGCCAACATTGCTTTTTATCTTTTTTCCGTTCAGAACAGGGGGTTGGTGCTTGACATAAAATCTCTGAACTGAACAAGCATTCTGCTTGGAATTGGTGTGTTCGGCATTGAGCTTGGGTTCATCAAAATGTACCGCACCGGCTGGAACATCAGCATAGCCTCTCTTCTGACCAACGCGGCAATTTCGATCCTGCTTATTTCCATAGGCCTGATCTTCTACCGGGAACACCTTTCCTCTAACCAAATGATAGGAATAGCTCTTTGTCTGGCAGGGTTGTTTTTCTTCAACAGATAAGGGAAGCATTAGAGAAAAGGCATCTGAACAAGGCTCGCAAAGATCAATACTATAATAAACCTATGATGTCCTCGTGATTATCAGTGAAATGCTACTTAACGGCAAAGAATTGGCGGGGACGCGTCAATAAATATACGCCTCGTCTTTGATGTCTAAAGGTTGAAAAAACTGTCGGCAAAAATCGAATCTAGTTTTAAAACATAATTCACGCTTATTATGACTCTTTTTAGTCAGCAAAAAACAGTCATTTCAAACACAATTTGATTCCCAAAGGATCATCTCCGATGATATCGTGTAAATTTCCACCTGACGTTAAATCGGAATCTAAATGAAAATATGAACACAACCTTGCCCAAATGTGGTTTAGGGTGTAGGTTATAAAACAACAGTGTCCAACAGGATCATATCTATAATAAAAACAGGATTAACTTTAAGTATTTGACGAAAGATGAGGAGAAAACAAATGAAAAACGTAGGCATTTATTTGTTTAACAAGGTTGAGCTTCTGGACTTTGCGGGCCCCTATGAGGTCTTTTCATCTACTTCAGAATTAAGCGACCATAAGGACTTCAAAGTATTCACCATTTCTGAGGATGGAGGAGCGATCAAGTCCGTGAACGGGCTTATTGTTATCCCTGACTACAGTTTTGACAACCACCCAAAGATAGACATATTGATCCTCCCCGGAGGCGAAGGGACAAAAAACGAGATAAAAAAGAAAAAGGTCATGGAATGGGTCAACAAGACGCAGGAATCAGCGGAAATATTAGCTACGGTTTGTTCAGGTGCGAGGATACCGGCTGTCCTTGGACTTCTTGACGGCCTACAGGCTACAACCCACCGCTCAGTCATAGATGACGTTAAGAAGCTTGCTCCCAAGGTTACCATCGACCACACAAAACGCTTTATCGACAACGGAAAGATCATGACCTCCGGGGGGATCTCCGCTGGAATAGACCTCTCACTCCACATCGTAAAAAAACTCTGCGGAGAAGAGACGGCCAACAAGACAATGACATATATGGAATACGGAGACGCAGCGCCTAAAAACCATTAGCTGAGCGGTGGCCGAGCATTGCTAAGCAGTAGCTGAGCGATCGTAAGAAATATTCCTAAAAAACATTGCTTGAGACAATGCTGAAAGGGTTGTATGGGTGACCTTGCGGGGGTAATTTTTCTGCGGTCACCGTTTCTTTTTTTCTTTTACATCCCTCATTAACCTTTTCATTTCACCCTTGCTTCCGAACATTCTGTTGATCTTTTCCTTTTCCAGCTGGCGTGAATTGAGGCCGTCATAGGCCAGTTCCCTCTGAAGCTTGAGATAATTTTGGAAACGTTCCTCAGAAAGCTCGTTTTTCTCTATCGCCTTTCTCACAGCGCAGCCCGGTTCCGTAGTATGGGTGCAGTTCTTATATCTGCAGTTTAGAGCCAGTTCGTTTATATCCTCAAAAGACTTTTCAAGGTTTCCCCCGTAGAGGTGCAGCTCTCTCATTCCGGGTGTATCTATGACTAGCCCGCCGTCAGGCAGTAAAAGCAGCTGACGGTGAGTTGTAGTATGCCTTCCCCTGTCATCGGACTCACGAATCTCTTTTGTGGCAAGGATTTCTCTTCCCATGAGGCGGTTTATGAGCGTAGATTTGCCTACCCCTGAAGAACCGATGAAAGCAATGGCCTTTCCATCTTCAATGTAAGGATAGACCGCATCGATCCCTTTTTCTTCAACGCATGAACATATTATGATGTCAGCTCCCGAGCTGACCGAAGAGACTTCGATAATCTTTTGTTCGAGGTCCCCGCACAGATCCGCTTTAGTAAGGACGATCACAGGAGAGGCCATGCTGTCCCACGCGATGGAGAGGTATCTCTCAAGACGGCGAAGGTTGAAGTCTGTATTGAGCGACATACAGATAAATATCGTGTCTACGTTTGCTGCAACGATCTGGATATCCTCTTTGTTGCCTGCCGCCCTCCGTGCAAAAAAACTTTTGCGCTTGAGGATATTGCGAATAACCGCACTGCCTGATTTTCCATCCATCCTGTCTATCATGACCCAGTCGCCCACTGCAGGAAAATCCATAGCCCCTTCAGCAGCATAATGAAGTTTGCCCGAAACACTTGCCTGAAGCTCGCCTTCTTCACTGATAACCTTATAGAGGTAATGGTGCTGTTCAGAGACGCGAGCAGGATAAAGCCCCTCATAAAAGGAAGCCTCCTGTTCAAAACGCTCAGTAAATCCGTATTTTTTCAAATTTGTGCATTGCATCTCATTCTCACTGGCTTTCCTCAGGTCTATGTCACACGTGCAATTATATACTTTTATGAAAGTTGGGAGAATAGCGGGAAATCAATGGGTAATTGATTGGAAATCGATTGCAAATCGGTTGGGGATCAGCAGAGGGGACAACAAGAATTTACCTTTTTTAAATGTCCTTACTTTTTCTAAGATACTTAGTCTTTATATTTTAATAATTTAAATTCATGAATAGACTAAGTCCATGATTTTCGTTTTTAACAACCGCTTCCCAACTGCTTCCTAATCCCTCCCCGCGGCTGGGTTTTTAGCCGCACTTCACCATCGCATTTGCCATAATTGAGGCAAAGAGCAGATCATGACGACGCAATGCGAAGCGGACCCCCGTGAAGGCGTGTATTTATGTTTTTCCGTTCATACTCGTAATTGGGGCAGATCGGAGATGATAGCGACGCAACACGCAGTGGTTCAAGCTAAGGCGTATGCCAATACGTTGAAGCGCAGGACCGCAAATGTTGCTAAGCTATCGCTCCGAGATGCCCCAATTACACCAGCTTAGCGGGGGCCTTGAGTGTGCCCAGTATAGCAACTGAAACCGCGAGGACCGCCGCAGAAACAATGAAGGGCACGAAGAACGAACCGGTCATTGCCTGGAGCTTGCCTCCGAAGTAGGGGCCGCAGAAACCGGCCACCCCCCATGCTGTAAAGAGCAGTCCATAGTTGGAACCCTGGTTCGATGGACCATAATACTGGAGCAGGGTCGCCGGGAAGAGCGTGAACATCGCTCCGTAGTTCCATCCGATGAGACCTGCGCATGCAGCGAGAAGAGCCGCCGTTTTGCCTGCGGGGAAAAGTATAAGCATCGCAACTGTCTGCATAGCAAAGAGGGCGACAAATATTTTTTTTGTTCCCATCCTGTCGGCAATGGGACCTACCATAATTCGGACTGCCGCGTTAAACACAGCAAGAGTGCTGGGTGCAAGCGAGGCGGACATGGCAATGCTCTTTGCCACATCCTCGGGGATGACCGCAGCGGCGTCAAGTCCCTCTTTTGCCCTGTAAACAAGTGTCATCGCGTCAATGCCATGCTTGGCGATCAGTCCGATTACCATGAGTCCGGCAAATGAACCGCAAAAATAGGCGACCCAAAGAAGCCAGAACTGGGGGGTCTTTTTTGTCTCTTCATAGGTATAGTCCCTGCAGCATTTAACTGTACCGTCCACTGACGACGGTACAGGCGGATTCCAGCCTGCCGGTCTGTAGCCTTTCGGAGGTTCTTTAAGGCACAGGGCAGCGAGAACTACCATTATACCCATCGCTATTCCTACATATTTAAATACAGGAAGCGCACTGCCGAAATGATTTATCATGCTTGTCGCCATAGGAGCCATTATGAAAGAACCCAGGCCTAGTCCCACGACAGTAAAGCCCGTTGCAAGAGCCCTTCTGTCCGGCCACCACTTAGGAGCTGTGGCAATGGGAGGAAGGTAGACGCATCCGCCTCCGAATCCCGCGATTATCCCGTAGTAAAGGTATAGGAGGTAGAGCGGTTTCTTGCCCGCAGCTTTTGCCGCTTCACCGCCCGCAGCTATGACTGCAGGATCGGGCGGAGTTATCGTAGATACCATAAAGAAACCGAAGGCCATGATGACCCCGCCGACAAGTACTACGTTCCTCGAACCGTATTTGTCGCTCAGCCGTCCGGCAGGAAAGGTCATAAGACCAAATATCAGGCATATGAGCGCATAGGCCATTGCAACGTCGGGGACGCTCCATCCGAACTGGGCCTGAAGGGGGCGGATGAATACGCTGAAGGCATAAAGAAGCAATCCGCAGGTGGTACTGCCGAGAAGTCCTCCCAGCAGCGGGATCCATCGTAGAAATGTTTTTTCTGTCTGAGGCATCAAGTTCTCTCCCTCTATCTCTTTTTCAGAGTAATGAGAGATATTGTACAGAAATTTTGGAATTTCACAACAAAAATATTCAAATCATATCTTTCTATTTATAATTAAGGATAGTATAAATGCATCAACGATCGAAAACCGTTTGTACTGAGAGGATCGGCTGACTTAGTCGATAACAATAAAGATCAGCCTGTAGATCTAATGTCTTAGATATGCTAACCATTAAGATAAACCGATTACTGGACAGGAGCCATAAGACGGCTGACATTCACCGCGAGGCGGAAGAGGAAATGGGCCTGTGTGTATTCCGTGGCACTGGCCTGGGTACATCTTGAAAGATCGTCCAGTAGCATCTTTTCTGTTTTTTTCGCGAAATCCTTGTCTGACATTACCATAGTTATTTCGAAATTCAACCTGAATGATCTGTTGTCGAAGTTTGCTGTACCGATAGCAGAGGTGTCATCGTCAACAAGGACAACTTTCTGGTGCATGAACCCTTTGTTGTACTTGTAAACTTTAACACCAGCCTTCTCAAGTTCCGGAAGATACGAATAAGCAGAAAGGCCGACTAAAATATTGTCCGGTTTTCTGGGTATGATGACCCTTACATCTACGCCTTTAAGCGCTGCGTTCTGCAATGCCGAGACGATCTGCTCGTCAGGTACGAAGTAAGGGCTTGCCACCCAGAAACGTCTTTTCGCTGCATTGATCATGTCAAGAAAGAAGAGTGAGGCTGTCTCAAATTCATCAGCGGGTCCGGAGGGCAGGCTGAGTGCGGTCACCGTGCCTTCAGGTACCTGTTTCGGCGACCAGTTGAGTTCAGGTAATGCTTCTTTTGAAGCCCAGTACCAGTCTTCAGCGAAAGATAGCTGGACAGCCTGGACGACCGGGCCTCTGACCTCTACATGCGTGTCTCTCCATGGCGACATGCCGGGATCAAGGCCAAGGTATTCGTTGCCGACGTTAAGTCCGCCGACATAAGCAACTTCTCCGTCTGCAACGACTATCTTCCTGTGGTTGCGGAAGTTGATCTGGAAACGGTTACCCTTGCCCTGCCTTGTGTTGAAGGCATGTATTCTGATTCCGGCGTCTTCAAAGGCTCTGCGGTAATTTTTGCTGAAACGGCTGCCTACCTCATCGTAAATGACCAGGCAGGTGACGCCCTCTTTCGCTTTTTCGATAAGGGCATCCTGAAGTTTTATCCCCAGCTCATCATCTCTCAGGATGTAATACTGCACCAGGACATATTTTTTTGCTGACCCTATGCCCTTGAATATCGCATCGAAAGTATCTTCCCCGTCTATGAGAAGTTTAGCTGTGTTTCCCTTAGTGAAAGGCATCTTTGCGAGGCGCTGTATAAGGAGAGCTCTTGGAGTGTTTTCTCCTTCTTTCAGTCCATATTTTATAAAGTCATCCAACAGTCGGCGCATTATGGGTTTGGCTTCGACCACCTCTGTCCTGCGGGCTGTCACGTAGCCGGAAAATTTGCTGTTTCCCAGTATCCAGTAAGCCGGCAATGATATGGATGGAAAGGTATTCAGAGATATAACCCAAGCTATAGCACCCTGCGAAGTCCTAACATCCATAACAGCCCGGATCGATGTGAGGAAACCGGCTACATGAAGTACTATAAAAAGAAAGAATACTAATTTTGATTTCGTTCTCATGACATATTTTGATCAGTATCCTGTTACATACTCGAACCTCTCCCGGAATTCATCCGGAGACATGCGGGCGGCTACAGCAAGCTGCACAAATTCCAGACCAGGCTCAAAATCTTTTTTTTCAAGCCTTATCATGTACTGCCTCGCGATCCTATACTGGATTGATTTTGTGTTGACCCTGCGAACACGTGTCTTGCCAGTTTCCGGATCTTTTATATCCTCAAAAGGTATCGGCACTATCATGTCGTTTTGTATGGAAATAAGCGAATTCGTACCTCCCTCTTTGAGGAACTCTATCGCTGCAAATCCCAGGTTTCTTGTATATTCTATATCGAAGGCGTTAGGAGGAGCACAGCGGACCTCATATCCTATTTCCTTATTGGTTATGTCCATCTTGATTCCAAGCGATGCCAGGTTTGCCTGGACCTCTCTCTTGAGGACACTTGAAAAACTGATCTCTGCATAGCGAACATGTCCGTGGTCATCATGTTCGATGCAGCTGAGAGCCTCAAGATCTTCTTCCTTTATCCTCTCCAGCAATCCCTCCGCGACTACCGCGACCCCGTATTTTCTTTCTGAAGCAAGTCTTTTTATGATAGCGCCTGTAAGGATGTCAACTATCAGTGACATCGGTACAAGTTCCCCGCGCGGAAACTCCTCGGGTATTACGGTGACTGTGGCCCCCGCGCTCTTACCCATTCCGAGGGCAAGGTGACCGGCAGTTCTTCCCATAGCGACTGCTATGAACCAGCGCCCGGTGGTCTTGGCATCTTCCATCAGGTTGGATACGAGTTGTGTGCCCAACGACCTTGCTGTCTCAAAGCCAAATGTCGGGATACCTTCAGGCAGAGGCAGGTCATTATCTATTGTTTTTGGTATATGTACGAAGCTTATCGTGAGCCCGCGCTTGTTCATGGCGTAATCAGCAACACATGAAGCCGTATAGGCCGTATCGTCACCGCCTATAGTTATAAGATGAGTGACACTCAGCTCTATCAGCGCATCGACCACTCTGCCGAGGTCTTCCTCTTTTTTAGTAGGATTATACCTTGAGGTACGTATCACGCTGCCGCCGTCCGAGTGTATACGGCTGACCATTTCTATCGTGAACAGGACCACGTTCTTCTCTCCCTTTGCAAGACCGGAGAAACCATCATAGACGCCATAAACATCCCAGCCTGATTTTTTTGCTTCGATGACTACGGAGCTTATAACGCTGTTGATTCCCGGGGCGGGTCCGCCTCCGCATACTATAGCAAGTGTTTTCTGTGTGATTTCGGTCATCTGGCAACTCCCCTTCCTCTTTCCTGCCTGGGTGACAAACGAGGCAACATCCTTCTGATTTTTATATATGACGGAGCCATTTACACAAGGCGGGAGATAATTTGTCCTCCGCCCGGAGGATGGAGGTGTTGTGTTCTGAGTAATATTCTACACGATAACAAGATGAATCGATAATATAAAACCCGGCTGCTCAGCCATAGGGCTTAGTTTATGCAGTTTCGAGGGGACAATGTTATGAGTTACACATCAGGAGGCAAAGTCTTCGGAATGGTTCTGGAAGCGCAGGCCATCGGGCAGGGGAGACTCTTTTTTTCGTCCCCCTTCCGACTTGAACTCTGATCTGGGAGCCCACTTTTTTTCATGTTCCGGCGCTTCAAAGAGTACAGCAGGTTTTATTATGCCCTGTTTGAATTCCCTGTTGATCGAATCCACGGCAGAGGCTACCCTGAGTTTTTTTTCATCTGCTCCGTTTTCTTCGTCGAAGAGAGCTGTCTGCCTTCCTGCAGAAATATCTGAGAAATCGGAGAGTATAACACCGCACTTTTTATATTTGTAGCCGGGGATAAATATCTCCTTCAGCATCTGCTCCGCGCTGCTCATGAGGTCTGAGTCAAGGGATACCGGCCTTATAAAAGATGTCTCACGGCTATTGGCATAATATTTTTCCGTATCGAACCTGCTGGTCGATATGAATACGGACATTTTTCCAGTCGTCTGCCTGGCCTTGCGCAGCTGTCTCGCCGCGGAGACCGTGAAGCAAAGAAGGGGATCGAGCATCTCCTCGTATGTAGTTATGGAATTTCCGAACGAACGGGAGACCATGATAGACTTTGGAGGCTTGCGACTGGTATCCAGGGCATATGCCTGATGGCCTTTGAGCTCCCATGATGCGTACAGGGTCATTATTCCGAAGGTCTTTTTGATCCATATCTCATCTTTTTTGATAAAGTCCGCGGCTGTCTTTATTCCCGATTTCGCCAATTTCGCGCTTATCTTACGGCCTATGCCCCATATGTCCGCACATTCAAACTGTGACATGAAACCCGTATCCATGTATCTCGCCCTGTCCATCCAGAAGACTCCTCCTGTCTCCTCGTTTTTTTTACCATATTCAGTTGCCAGCTTGCAGAGGGTCTTTGTGGGAGCTATGCCTATCGATACGGGAATACGGCATTTGTCCCATATATCTTTCTTTATCATACGACAGTAGGATATGGGGTTTTTTACGTTCGATATCCCTATGTTGAAAAAAGATTCATCTATAGAATATATTTCGACTGCGTCCGTGTAGAGTTTGATACGCAACATCACTTCGGCAGATATTTCCTGATATAAAGACATGTTTGTGGACCTGACGGCGACACCGTTGGACGCAAGCATGCTCCTTATCTTGAAATAGGGATCTCCCATTTTTACCCCCATTTTTTTGACTTCGTTGGAACGGGATATAACACAGCCGTCATTCGAAGAAAGGACTATCACAGGACAATGATCAAGGTCGTTGTCGACCCTGCGTTCGCATGAAACAAAGAAGTTGTTGCAGTCGGCAAGGGCCATAGATCTTTCATGCATAAGATCCGAAGCTTTCATTTTGTCATCACCTACTTGATATATAATCTGACAGTATATATAACACACAGCAATCTATATGTCAACATAACGGACAAATTGACAATAAAAAACAATTACACGAAGAGCGGAAGGGATGGGCAGTGCAGGATCATTAAATAATGATGGTGTATCTCTTCCACACACACTTTTAGGAGTTTTGATCCGTTCTTTTTTCATCATTTTTTCAGAACCACAATGTTACCGTTTGGTTACATAAAATACATTTATCCTCAACATTGTCCGGATACAATTCATATGTAATCTTTACCAAATAAACTTGGCAAAAATTATCACTCAGATCACAAGGAGGAACATTGATGAGAAGTATTGATCACAAAGGTCTAAAAAAGTATTGCGCTCTGTTAGCTATGTTGTGTCTGTCTCTTATTTGCTCTTTACCGGCCCTTGCGGCTTCCAAAGAATTGATCGTCTATACGGCGCTTGAAAATGAACAGATAGGAAAGTACCTGGAATCATTTAAATCACAAAATAAAGATATAGATGTCAAAATCGTACGGGATTCAACCGGCATAATAACAGCAAAACTACTTGCAGAAGGCTCAAATACACCGGCAGACGTCGTATGGGGAACGGCAGCATCAAGTCTTCTTGTTCTTGAAGACAGGGGAATGATCCAGCCCTATGCTCCCAAGGGACTCGACAGAGTCGAAAAAATGCTGAAAGACAAAGCGAATCCCCCTGCATGGGTAGGTATCGATGCGTGGGAATGCGCCATCGTGGTGAATACAGCAGAAGCAAAAGCACAGAACCTTCCCCAGGTAAAATCATATCAGGACCTGCTTAAACCTGAATTCAAGGGCCAGATCATAATGAGCAATCCTAACTCTTCAGGCACAGGTTTCCTTGCAGTAGCCGGTCTCATCCATCTTATGGGAGAGAAAAAGGCCTTTGAATATCTGGATAAACTTCACCAGAACATCGCAATGTACACTCACTCAGGGTCCGCACCGGCAAAAAAGGCTGCTGCAGGTGAGTTTGCAGTAGGTATCTCATACGGTTATGCAGGAATCAACCAGAAAAAGAAGGGTGCGCCCGTAGATATTATATTTCCCATCGAAGGCAGCGGATGGGATGTTGAGGCTAACGCACTCATCAAAAAGAAGGATATCAAACCTGAAGCTAAAAAGTTCCTGGACTGGGCAATTTCGGATGAAGCTATAAATGCACTTAAGGGCGATTATGCAATAACGGCGGTGAAGATGGATAATAAAATCCCGGATGGCTATTCAAAGGATCCTCTTTCTCAGCTTATTAAAAAGAATGACCTCAGATGGTCGGCTAAAAACAGAGCACGTATCCTTAAAGAATGGGCTTCCCGCTACGACGGCAAGTCAGAACCCAAGAAATAGCAGGGAACAGATTAATTATGGTAACTCTCCGAGCGAATAACATAGTTAAAAAATTCGGGAAGCAAGTAGTACTGAACAAACTGAACTTTGATATTCGCGATGGAGAGTTCGTTTGTATCCTTGGCCCTTCCGGCTGCGGAAAAAGCACACTGCTCCGCGTTATTGCCGGGCTTGAAGATCTGGAAAGCGGGAGCATAGAAATAAACGGAAGAGATATTACCTGCGATCCTCCGGCAAGAAGAAATTTTGGAATAGTATTTCAGTCCTACGCTCTTTTTCCCAATCTGAATGTTGAAGAGAATGTGGGTTACGGACTATGGAATCGCAAAATTTCCAGGGGTGAAATAAAGTCACGCGTCGATGATATTATCGATCTTGTCGGACTTAGCCAACATCGCACAAAATATCCGCAGCAACTTTCAGGCGGACAGCAGCAGAGAGTGGCTCTTGCAAGGGCCGTCGTCTTGAAACCGGAATTTTTGCTTCTTGATGAGCCGCTTTCTGCACTGGACGCAAAAGTCAGAATGAAGCTTCGAAAGGAAATACGCCATATACAGGAGCGCCTAGGGATCACAACTATAATGGTCACACATGATCAGGAAGAGGCTCTGTCTATGTCTGACCGCATGATAGTGATGAACGATGCCAGAATAGAGCAAATAGATACTCCGCAGAACATATATAAATATCCTGCTAATAGTTTTGTGGCAGATTTTGTGGGAACAGCCAATTTTCTGAAGGATCACCACTACGCGATACGGCCGGAGAGCCTCAGACTATTTACGACAAGCTGCTCTAAAGATTTTCTGCGCGGCGTTATTTCTGATATTGAGTTCAGGGGTTCGTTCTACCGTATTGCTGTTGAGTCAGAAACAGGCGAGGAACTGATGGTCGATATTGCATCTGACCACAATACAGAGATCCCGTTCAGACGAGGGAACAGCATTTACATTGATATACCAAGCGATAAAGTTATCGCTCTAAAGAGCGCATAAGTGAGAAAAATAAAAACAGAAAACACAATTGAATTATCCCTCCTGATATTCAGTCTGGCATTTCTTTTTACGGCCGTCATTTGTCCCATGACGGTCCTTTTTATAAAGGCTTTTCAAAATAACTCAGGGAAGTTTATCGGCCTTACAAATTTTGTGGAATATTTTTCTTCCTCCGGAATGGCTGTATCGTTATGGAATTCGGTAATAATTTCTCTTATTACGTCTATAATCGCCGTTTGTCTTGCATTTGTTTACGCTTACGCACTTACAAGAGGGGATATTCCTTTTAAAAGGATCTTTCGTTTTACGGCAATGATGCCGATTTTTGCGCCAACAATGGTATTTGGCATAGCTCTTATTTATCTGATCGGCAATAAAGGAATCATTACTACGATGTCAGGGTTAAAATTTCCTCTCTACGGCCCGCTGGGAATCATAATAAGCGAGGTAGTATATACATTCCCTCAGGCTTTTCTTATCCTTTACGTAACGCTTTCATATGCGGACAACAGGCTATATGAGTCAGCCAGATCCATGGGGACAAGTGCACTCAGAACATTTATGACGGTCGTCCTGCCCGGGGCAAGGTTTGGCATCATAAGCGCCTTGATGGTAGCCTTTACTCTCTGTTTTTCTGATTTTGGTGCTCCTAAAGTAGTCGGCGGTAATTTAAATGTTCTGGCGACAGATATATACAAACAAGTTGTCGGACAGCAGAATTTCGGGATGGGAGCTGTTGTTGGTATCCTGCTGATGATACCGGCGGTGATGATGTTTATTACAGACAGGATGACTCAATCTCCAAACAGGGACACCATATCATCCAAAAGCTTAAAATACAGGATCATACCGAATAAATGGAGAGATCTCTGCCTAACGGGATACTGTGTGGCAATAAATATATTCATAATGGCTCTTTTTTCTGCAGTACTCATGGCATCCGTGGTCAAAGCCTGGCCATACAATATGGGATTTACTCTTGAACATTTTACCGTGGACAGCCCGGCAACAGGAGGATTCAGTTCATTTTTGAACAGTGTTGTCACCTCCGCACTGAGCGCTGTTTTCGGTACGATTTTTGTTTTTTTGAATGCCTGGCTGATTGAGAAACTTCGGGGGCACAGCCTTTTACGGCAGACCGGTTATTTATTTTCACTTATTCCTTTGGCACTACCCGGACTTTCGATAGGTCTTGCCTTTATCTTTTTCTTCAGTTCTGAATACAATCCGCTGAGTTTCATTTATGGAACAATAATTATCCTCGTAATTGCAAATATTGTACATTTTTATTCCGTTCCCTTTGTAACAGCCACTTCAGCATTGAAGAAACTGGATAAAGAGATAGAGTCTGTCGCCGAATCAATGTCGGTCCCATCATTCAGGACACTTGTAAGGGTCACCATTCCAATGTGCAAAGATGCGCTGTTTGAGATCGCTGTATTTTTCTTTGTGAATGCAATGGTAACTATATCAGCTGTGGTTTTCCTTTACCCTGCCGATTTCAAGCTGGCATCAGTCGCTATCGTCAATATGGAAGATGCCGGGGACACAGCGCCTGCAGCCGCACTTTCTGTCCTCGTGATCCTTATAAACATAGCTGTGCGTCTTGTTTATGAATTTGTTTCAGGCAGAAAAGTCATAAAGGCGGAGTAACAACCATAAATTCTATTCAGAGGGGTGCAGTAATGATTAAGAAAAAGAAACAAATCAGGGGAGTTATTTTTGACTGGGCAGGTACTACCGTAGACTATGGATGTTTTGCGCCGTTGAATGTCTTTTTATCAATATTCTCAAAGCATGGGATCGATATAAGCATTGATGAGGCGAGAGCACCAATGGGACTGCCAAAGATCGAACACATAAGGGAGATATTAAAAACCAAAAGAATTACTGATCTTTTTAAAAAACAGAACGGAAGGGTTTTTACAGAAGACGACGTAGCCATCTTTTACTCTGAATTTGAGCCTGCGCTGATGGAGATCCTCCTCAATTATTCCGAACCTATCAAGGGTGTAACTACTGTCGTCTCTCTACTGAGGGAAGATGGATTGAAAATAGGCTCTACCACAGGCTATACATCAGAAATGATGGATATTGTAGCTTCAGAAGCAAAAAAAAACGGCTATGAACCGGACTCTTTGGTCACTCCGGATGATGTCAAATTCGGCCGCCCCTATCCCTATATGATATTCAAAAATATGGAAAAACTGGATATCTTCCCGCCAAAGTGTGTCGTAAAGGTGGGAGACACGGTAAGTGACATAAAAGAAGGGCGCAACGCAGGTGTTTGGAGCGTGGGAGTCCTCAGCGGAAGCAGCGAAACAGGGCTTTCACTTTCTGAATCATGCACAATTGCTAAAGACAAAATAGCTGTGCGAAAAAACAGGGCGGAAGCAAGATTCCGTAACGCGGGCGCAGACTATGTGATCGACAGTATTTTTGAGCTGCCCGAGCTTATTGATGAGATAAACAACAGGCTTTAATGAGTGTTGGAAACGGAGGGAAAATAATGGAAAATCCGTACCTTCTGCTGACCCCGGGCCCAATCACTACAACCCTGTCAGTAAAAGAAGCCATGCTGAGGGACTGGTGCACATGGGATGAGGATTACAATTTGCTGATACAGAAACTGCGGAAGGATCTTGTTTCTTTGTCCGTATCTAATGACGCCGCACTCAAAGAGCATACTGCCATACTCATGCAGGGGAGTGGTACGTTTGCAGTTGAATCGGTGATCGGAAGTGTAATTCCAAAAAACGGGAAGCTCCTTGTACTAGAAAACGGGGCTTACGGCAAAAGAATTTTGCAGATAACTGATGTGCTTGGGATAGATTCATCTGAAATTTCAGCAAAAGAAACTGAAATATTCGATCTTGACAGGCTTAGAGAGGTTCTTGAAAATGACAGCGGCATAACGCATGTCGCTGTTGTCCATTGCGAGACTACTACGGGAATCATCAATGATATCAAAGCGATCGGGGAAATAGTCAAGAAGTTTGGAAAGATATACATCGTGGATGCTATGAGCAGCTTTGGCGGGATCCCTTTTTGTGTTGACGAAATAGGCATTGATTTTATGATAAGCAGCGCCAACAAATGTATCCAGGGAGTGCCCGGCCTCGGATTCATTATCGCCAGGCGATGCTCGCTGGAAGAATGTGCCGGGCTAGCACGCTCAGTCGCTCTTGACCTCTATGACCAGTGGAAAACGATGGAAGACTCAGGCGGGAAATGGCGTTTTACTTCGCCCACTCATGTTGTAAGGGCCTTTATTGAGGCCATGAAGGAACTTGAAGATGAGGGTGGTGTCGCGGTCAGATACAAACGCTACAAGACAAACCATGATAAACTGGTTGCCGGAATGGAGACTCTTGGTTTTAAGGCGCTTCTGTCAACTGAAATGCAATCACCGATCATTACATCCTTTTTCTACCCTGACAGCCAAGCTTTCAATTTCAAGGATTTTTATGAATTTATCAAGGCCGAAGGTTATGTCTTGTATCCGGGCAAAATATCCGAAATTGAAACCTTCCGTATAGGCAACATCGGGGAGGTTTGCGGAAATGATATAGATGGACTGCTTAAAGCTGTTGCGAAGTACTGCAGATTCCTAAATTTTGCAGGATAATGACCTCCTAAAGATTCCCTGTGCGTCTTTTATTCTTCCGTTTCATGTTGACCCTTAAAAATTGGATAAACATTTAGGATCCGGAAGTGATAACATAAAGAGGCTATATCCACATAGTTCTAAGGAGGCATTAGGTTGATGAGCGGCACAAGGATTGAGTTTCTTATCGTTGATCCACAGAACGATTTCTGCGACCCAAAAGGGACCCTCTACGTTCCCGGAGCCCGGGAGGATTCTCTCAGGCTTTCGGATACGATAAAGGGACTCAGGGATAAGATCAGCCATATAAGCGTTACTCTTGACACCCACCGTCTTATAGACATCGCCCATCCCCTCTTCTGGATGGATCCTGACGGCAGACACCCCGATCCTTACACGCTTATCACGAAGGAAGACATTAAAAAGGGACTTTGGCACACTACCGTCCCGGATCACATGGAGAGGGCCGCACGCTACGTAAAAGAGCTGGGAAAAAATAATCGCTACGTGCTATGCGTATGGCCTCCGCACTGCCTGATAGGATCCTGGGGACACTGTGTAACAAAACCTGTCTACGATGCTCTGCTCGAGTGGGAAAATAACTTTTCCTTAGTCGATTACACCTTAAAGGGCCTCAACATGTGGACCGAACATTATTTAGCACTCAAAGCCGATGTTGAGGACCCGGAAGATCCTGCCACCGGGCTCAACGAAAAACTTATAAAAAGGCTCCATGAGGCAGATATCATAGCCATATCGGGACAGGCGCTTTCGCACTGCGTCGCAAACAGCGTCAGAGACCTGGCAGACAACTGGGACGAGGAAGATATCAAAAAATTAGTATTGCTGACAGACACTACAAGCTCCGTAAAAGGGTTTGAAAAATTAGGTGAAGACTTCCTCCGCGAGATGACCGGGCGCGGGATGCAGGTCTGCACATCAGATGATTTTGGGAGGAATTTCTAATGGGGAAATTTTTTCGTGAGCCGGCAAGCGGGTTCAGCCATCTCGCCGGAGCACTTCTATCCGTTGCCGGGCTGATCTTGCTGCTATATGTGGCCATCACGAACAGGGACGTCTGGCAGATAGTCTCCTTTTCGATATTCGGAGCAAGCATGATACTTCTTTATTCTGCAAGCGCGACATATCACCTTGTCAATGCCTCAGAAAGAGCCGTGCGTATACTTCAGAAGATCGACCACAGCATGATATTCGTGCTGATAGCAGGAACATACACTCCGATATGTTTGACCCTACTGAGGGGAAGGCTGGGCTACCTGCTTCTTGCCCTTATCTGGTCATGCGCTGCTGCCGGCATAGTAATGAAGATGTTCTTCTTCGATATTCCAAGATTTCTCTACACCGGGGTATATCTGATAATGGGCTGGATCGCGGTCTTCGTCATAGTACCCCTTTACAGGGCCGGCGGACCTCTTCCTCTCATATGGCTGCTCGCAGGAGGACTTTTCTACACAGCGGGAGGGATCATATATGCCCTCAAAAAACCCAACATACTTCCAGGCTGGCTTGGTTTCCACGAACTCTTCCATCTTTTTGTAATACTTGGAAGTACCGCTCACTATGTGATGATCCTCAGATTCTGCTGATACGGGATAAATAAGGGCCGGGCTTCTTCTGCCCGGCCTCTTTTATCTTACCTCTCCGTGTTCCTCGGAACCCTTGATCTCCATGATCTTGTTGCCGCTCCCCACAAATACTATTTTAGGGGAATGGCTCTCCGCCTCCTCGGAATCGACCTGGCAGTAAGCAAGTATTATCACTTTATCACCGGGGTGTACCAGGCGGGCGGCCGCTCCGTTCAGGCATATCACACCGCTGCCGCACTTTCCCTCTATAACATAGGTTTCAAGTCTGCTGCCGTTGTCTATGTCCACTACACTGACTTTTTCATATTCAAGTATGCCCGACGCTTCCATCAGGTCTTTGTCTATGGTTATGCTGCCTACGTAATTGAGGTTTGATTCTGTTACTGCTGCTCTGTGTATTTTTGCCTTTAGCATAGTAATTATCATTTTGTATCTCCTTCGAAGGTAAAATTATCTATCAGCCTTGTCTTTCCGAAATAGACAGCGGCTGCTGCAAGAACAGGCTTCTCTATCTTTTCGACGGGACTGAGATCCGCGGAGTCCACTATTTCAGCATAATCTATCTTTGCAAGCGGTTCGGCTGAGATACCTGCGACTATCGCATCTCTTATCTTCACAGCATCTTTCTCGCCCTTACACATAAGCTCCTTTGCTTCGCTGAGGCTTCTGGAGAGTGAGAGCGCAGCCTTTCTTTCTTCAGGCGAAAGGTAGAGGTTCCTTGAGCTCATCGCCAGTCCATCCGGCTCACGGACTATGGGACAGGAAACGATCTCTGTCCTGAAGTTGAGATCTTTGACCATCCTCCTGATTATCGCAAGCTGCTGGGCGTCTTTTTCCCCAAAATATGCCCTGTCAGGCAGGACGATGTTGAAAAGTTTCGAGACTACCGTGCACACGCCGCGGAAATGGCCCGGTCTTTTCGCTCCGCAAAGTCCATCGCCAAGTCCTTTAATGTCTACAAAGGCAAGGTTTTCGCAAGGATACATCTCTGACGGCTGGGGCGCGAAGATGAGCTCTGCACCGGCTTTTTCACAGACGTCCCTGTCATGTGCCATATCACAGGGATATTTATCCAGGTCTTCATTGGGACCAAACTGGATCGGGTTTACGAAAATGCTTACCACGACCATATCATTTTCTTTTCTGGCCCTCTCTATAAGGCTTATATGCCCTGGGTGTAGATATCCCATGGTCGGTACCAGACCGACGGAGAAACCTCGTTTTTCCCAGTTCCATATTACCTCTCTGGTTTCCTGAACACTGCCTGATATTATCATTTAATCCTGTTCCACACCTTTCATTGTTCAGTTTTTCAAGATGAGAAAAGCTGATCTATAGTTTATTAATTATTTCGGGATCTATCGTGAAGGAGTGCTCCTCTGTCGGGAAGGCTCCATTCCTGACCTCTTCAGCGTATTTTCTTATCCCCTCTTGCATAGACGCACCTGCGTCGGAGAATACTTTTACGAATTTAGGCCTCATATCCGGGAACATGCCGAGCATGTCGTGAAAGACGAGCACCTGACCATCGCAAGAGGCCCCGGCTCCTATGCCGATCGTGGGGATCGATACTGCCTCCGTTACTTTTTGCGAAAGGGCCGCAGGAACACATTCCAGAGTGATCGAAAATGCGCCCGCATCTTCCAGGCGTTTCGCATCATCGATCAGTTTTTTCGCTGCCTCCATCTGACGCCCTTGGACTTTAAAACCACCGAAAATATTTACTGACTGGGGGGTAAGGCCTATGTGTCCCATAACCGGGATCTGCGCCTTTACTATGGCCTTTACGTGACTGAGGACATCAGTCCCTCCCTCAAGTTTTACAGCTTCGGCATACCCTTCCTGGACAAGCCTGCCTGCATTCCTGACCGCTTCTTCGACAGATACCTGGTATGACATAAATGGCATGTCAGAGATCAGGAGCGCCTCAGTCCTTCCCCTTGAAACAGCTTTCGTATGGTGGATCATATCCTCCATCGTTACCCTCAGTGTGTCCTTGTAGCCTAAGCAGACCATCCCAAGCGAATCTCCGACCAATATCGCGTCTATGTCGCACGGATCTGCAAGCCTAGCCATAGAATAGTCGTAAGCAGTCATTACGACCAGCTTTCTTTCCTTCGATTTTGCTTCAAGAAATGTGGCTGTTGTTTTTTTCATGATCTTAGTCCTTTCATTTTTTCATTCAGGCAAGCTCATAAGTTATATTTTTCAAGGAGTTCAAGCAACTTGGATTGATCCCTTCCAGGGTGCTTTACCTTCGAGAGTTCCGTCAGTTTTTTGCTAAGCAGGCTATATATCTGCCTTTCCTCTTCTCCCAGAACATCCAGATGTTTCATAATCGTATCAGTGTCATTGCGTTCGACAGGTCCTGTAAGGGAACCCGGAAAACCCCTTTTTGCTATATTTTCGATGTTTCCTTTGATAAGTGGCAGCAGTGCCTCCAGGGCTTCTCCACCTGAAACACCGCACCTTTTAAAGGATTCTGTGCCAAGGCTAAGAAGTGCTGTTACCAAGTTTGAAACCATCACGTTCGAAACATGATAGAGGTGCTTTTGTTTTTTGTCTATGACGAAGGTTCTGTTTCCAGTGCACAGGAAGATCTCTCTCACCTCATCAAGCCTCTCTTTCGCTCCTTCGATCGTAAAAAAGGCTTTCTCAACATCTTCGAAATTTCCGTCCCTGCCGCCGAAAGCAAACATCGGATGGACAGAATAGCCGATAGAGCCCTTTGCCTCTATACCGTCAAAGATATCAGAAGAGAGAGATCCGCTCAGATGGCATACGATCCTGTCCCTGATATCGCATTTTCGGAGCTCTTTCCAGACTTTGGCTATGGAACCGTCAGGAGTCGAAACAATTATAATATCGGAGGCGGCGACAAGGTCAGACAGAGTAGTAAAGGCTTTGGATGATGTCAGCTCAGCAGCTGAAATAGCTGACTTCCTGCTGCGGCTCAAGTATCCCGAAATTTCCAATCCTTTGCTGCGAAAATATGCCCCCAGGGATACACCGGCTTTTCCTGCCCCAACAAAGCCAATACACACTCTCTTTTTGTCACCCAATAGAACCCATCCCCCTCTCATTTTCAGAAAAAATCATTTGCCGGATCAACTCGGAAACAATAGCACAGACAATGCCGCAGAGGCAACGTTTATGTTCAATGCAAAATGTAAGTATATAAAAGGGGCGGATCCCTGCGGATGCGCCCCTTGAATAATTAATTATCTGATGTGCCTGATTCTTATGCTCTGCGCTTGTCAGGCATAAACCAGGCTATCGCCATAAATACTACACCCATTACAAGCAAACCAACATACCCTGTCTCTGTTACTGAAGGGTATTTGTCCGATATCCTGAACAGGGTCAGCTTGCCAAAGTTAAAGGACTTAAATATTCCCATCGCTTCAAAATTTCCGTACATAAGGGAGAATATCAGGGCTCCGATTATGCCTCCTATCGCGATCATAAGCGCCTGTTTATAGACATTGGTACCGATGGCAGTAAAGGATGTTCCAGGGCATGAGCCCACCATTCCGAAACCTACTCCAAAGATAAGACCACCGATGATCACTCCGAGATGCATCGTCTTGACGCTTAGGTGTGATAGGTTGAGTATTCCCAACATGTTGAAAGCGAAAAGGAGCACATTAGATAGTCCTATTGCGAAGAGTATGATCTTAAAAATCGTATAGTCTTCGAGTCTCAGCATCTGGCGCATTTTGACAGGGCTTGCGGCATCAGCCAAATACAGAGCGGCTCCAAATAGCACTCCTGTTGCGAGGCCGATAAAAAGATCCATTCTGATACCTCCTATCCCAGTTTCTTCAGCGCTTTGGCAACGGGTATCGCCACAACAAAGGCGCATGCCGCAAAGACAAAACCGCTTATGCTTCCCTGCATGATACCGCTCATCATGTGACCGCTAGTACAGCCGTCGGCAAGCCTGGCGCCGAAGACGAATATAAATCCGCCCAAGATCTCACGTATGTAATATTTCTCAAATGCAGATTTGGGTCCTGCTGCCCTTAGTGCATCCTGAGCCATCTTGTTCCTCTTGTTGGGATCCATGCTCCACGCTATGAATCCGCCGAGAGGAATGGCAAACAAAAATACCATCGCGAAGTTGAGCGGGTTTTTAATATCTTTTGCAAGGGCCCCTTCGCTTTTGTCGTAATATGCATTCGTGCTGCGATAGCCGCTCTTGCGTACGCTGTCCTCTGTTATTACAGAGGGATCGATCACGCTGTGGATCATTCCTCCAATCATCGAAAACTGGGTCGAGACTCCGACCGGTTTGATGACAAGGACTGAAACAGCAAAAACAAGACCCAGAAATATCGCTTTAAATAACCAGCCGCGGGAATTTCCATTCATCTCCATTTTCCGCCTCCTTTGTAAGGGTGTAAATTTATAGAATATTTATTTACACAAATATTCTATACGATGCTGGTATCACTGTGTGTGATCTAGTCACATAAACGTTAGTCGTATAATAGGTAAAAACACTTAGTTTGGCGTATTCCCTAAACTTTTAGCATATCTGTCTGAAATTGATCTTGAATAAGAGCTGATGACAGTAAAATGAAGTAAAATTTTTTCGATAAGATTATATGAAAAATTAAATTTTAGGAGTGATCCTATGCATACGAGAAAAAGGATCTTTGATGTAATCCAGGTTGGAAGTGATAACGATCAGGAAAGCAGGATATTCGATTTCGTTCTTGTTGCCGCTATAGCTGTAAATCTCTTTATTGCTCTATTTTCCACATTTGAAGCGTCTGTCGGCTATAAAAAACCCATGTATTTAATTGAACTCACGACAGTTATATTTTTTACTGTGGAATTTGCACTTAGACTCTGGACTGCCGGCTACCTCTATCCTGATAAGAGGGATGGATCCCGTGCCGCTGTGGCCTTCTTTTTTTCTCCTTCGGGGTTAGTTGATTTCCTGGCATTTTTCCCCTTTTATCTGCCCAGTATTTTGCCTTTTGGATTTGTTGCATTCCGTATTTTCAGAGTCATAAGGATATTCAAGCTTTTCAGGGTCACAAGATACCAGGACTCTCTTAATGTCATCACTGAAGTTGTAGCCAAAAGAAAAAACCAGCTTATTTCATCGGTGTTTCTTGTTCTGATACTCATGATCTCAGCTTCCATACTGATGTACGGGATCGAACATGAGGCACAGCCCTATGTCTTCAGAAACGCTTTTTCCGGATTCTGGTGGGCGACATCGACACTTCTCACTGTCGGATATGGTGATATCTATCCCATAACCACTCTTGGCAAAGTTATAGGCATAATCCTGACCTTTCTTGGGGTAGGAATGGTCGCTGTCCCTACAGGTATACTTTCAGCAGGATTCATCGAACACTTAAGCGAAATAGAAGAACCCGAAAAGAAAAAAACGTCTGAATACTGTCCCCATTGCGGACATAAATTATAACAGCCTAAGAAAGGCAAGGGCGGTCCCACTATGCAAGTCCGTAGACTTTGCTGACCTCCTGGACAAAAATTATCCCCTTTCCCGGTTGCTCGATATCCAGTTTTTCCCTGATGGAGGAAATTATCGCTTCTGCATCTTTTTTCTCTGAGAGTATCATTACTATTTCTTTTTCCGGTTCGACATCCATGAAAAATAGTTTGCTCGTTTCGTGAATTCCTGAGCCCCTGGCGTTGATTATCGTGCCTCCCCTGGATCCTGCCGCTGTAGCTGCATCGATGACATCTTCCGCCTTGCCTTTGTCTACTATTGCTGTTATAGCACAGTGCATTGCGTCTTCCCCGCCTTCCTCCCTGTCTGCCTCTGTTGCCTTACATCCAACAGAGCCGATGACTTCGCTGACACCTGTCGCAAATGCTATTCCATGGTTTGGCTTTTCGAAATTAAATTTTTTATCAAGTCTGTCAAGTGCGCATCTTGTCATTTTTTTATTAGAGACCATAAGCACTATTTCCTTACGGATGTCCGACAAACCCAGAAAATCAGCAAACTTGTCGTTTGCGGTACCTTTTGCAAGGATTATCGTTCCTCCGGTCACCCCGCATTTTTTTGCCGTCTGCATAACCTTGCTGCCCTTTCCAAAATTGACTATCGCCCATATTAGTTCAAAGCAAACCATTTCAGCATCATTCTTCATCACCTTCAAGGCCCCCCCTTCTTCGACTTAATCTGAAAGGCCGCCCCAAGTATCTGGAGCGCAATTATCGGCGTAAGTGCCACCATAGCTATAAGTCCAAAACCATCAGTCAGAACGCTCGCGTTCTCCACCGCATCGGCCGCCCCATGGGCGAAAGCCAGTATAAATGTTGCAGTCATAGGCCCTGAGGCTACTCCTCCGGAGTCAAACGCAATACCCACAAAGAGCCTGGGAACATAGTAAGACATCGCGATCGATAGTAAATATCCCGGAAAAAGGAAGTGCCAAAGCTTTATCTGTGGACTTAAGATATTCACCATCGCAAGAGCGACAGCAACGCCCACTCCTATGCTCAGCGTTCCCATTACAAGACTCCTTCTGACGTAACCGCTCGTCACATCTTCGATCTGATGCGTCAATACGTAAACTGCAGGTTCAGCCAGTATTGTTACAAGTCCGAGTATGAAGCCTACAGAGACAAGATATGCATTGTTCTCCAAGAGGGCAAGTTTACGTCCTATCAGGCCCCCAACTTCCATAAAACCGCCGTTTACTCCTGTCAGGAAGAGGACAAGGCCTGCAAAAGCAAAAATAATTCCTGTCACTATCCTTCTCACCGCTTTTTGAGAAAGTTTGAAGGACACTTTTTGGAATATTGCAAAGATGACGATTACGGGCAAAAGTGCCAGCAACACCTCTTCTGCAGCGACGGGCAGTTTTTCAGCAAAAGGACCCATTATCGACAAGGAAGAGGTATCTGCTACCGGGAGGCTTCCTGTAAGTTTATCTGTCTTTGACAGTATCCCCATGAGCATCACAGCTATTATCGCCCCGGCAGATGCAATAGCTACCATTCCAAAGCTGTCCACTTCAGAGGCCTTGCTGTCTTTTTTCAGCGCGGAGACACCCATTGCAAGAGCCAGGATAAAAGGAACTGTGACCGCACCCGTAGTGGCACCGGAGGAATCAAAAGATATCGCCAGAAATTCTTCGGGTGTGAAATATGCCAGAAAAAATACTATGAGATAAAGACCGGTCAATATCTTGTTAAGCGGCACATTGTAAACTATCCTGACAAATCCAAGGGAGAGCATAATGGCTATGCCTGCAGACACTACCACTACAATGGATAATTTTTCTATGCCTGCAGATGTGATATTTTCAACCTGCTGAGCAAGAATATGAAGGTCCGGCTCTGCCACCGATATAGCAAAGCCCAACAAAAGGCCTGCTGCTATGATTATCCACAGCTTATTTGTTTTCGCAATGGAGGCTCCCATTTGATTGCCTATCGGTGTTATCCCTATGTCGACTCCGAGCAGGAATATGGAAAGCCCTACAACTATAAAAAGAGCTCCGGCGAGAAATCTTATGAAAAGATGCGTTCCAAGTGGAGTTAGGGTAAAGTTCAGAACCGTAACTATAAGAGTGATCGGAAGGACAGCAAGCAGAACTTCCCTGAACTTCTCTCTAAGGACCTCCAAAGCAACAAAACTCCTCTCTTAGGCGTATTGTTATAAAACCTCAGTTGATACGTTTACCACAGGCAACAGAAGAAGACCTCCTTGATTATAACAAAGAAATCTTTATTTATTATCTTCGCGGAAGCAATGGGGGAACAGCTAATTTTGACCATCAAGATTGACTATTCTGTAAATTGTAGAATGACTGTATAATCCACATAGCTGATATAAATTATCATAGCAGACTGATGAATGACTGTTTTTGCTATTTTGGGTCATTTTTCACAGGTGATGAGATGAACGCATCGTTCAGTTTTACAGAAAGACTCTGCCGGGAATTTCTTGAAAACACTTCCGAGATGATCCTCTGCGTCGACGCGGAGGGCCGTTTCGTGTATGTAAATCGTTCATGGAAAGAAAAAATGGGTTACAGCGAAGAAGAGACATATGCCATGACCGTATGGGACATAATACATCCGGACCATTTGGCAAGGTGCAGGGATCATTTCATAAATATCAGTGGGGGAGATAATCCCGACGGCTGTACAGTATCTATTGAGACTTCCTTTGTCGGCAAAGATAAAAAAATTATCTTCGCTGAGATGAACAGCCGCTGTAGGCTCGAAAAATGTAATGAGGAAAAATTTATAATGTGCTCTTTCAGTGACATCACTTTCCGTAAAAAAGCGGAAGAGCATATCGCATCACTGGCCACCCTCGTTGAACAGAGCGATGACATGATCGCTTTCAAAAACGCAGACCTTCAGGTCACGGCTGCAAACGATTCATACGCAAAGCTTTCCGGCCACTCTTCCGTAAAAGACATTTTGGGGAAAAACTGTGCTGAGATCTTCGGGTTTTCTCCGGACACTGACCCAGGAAAATTTTATCTTGACCAGGACCGAAAGGCCCAGACCCTAAAACCGGGCGAATATTTGCTTATGGAAAACATCCTCGACCAGCCCAAATATAAAGACAGAAACATCCTTGCTAAAAAATTCCCGATATTCGACTCTGCCGGCAGGGTGATAGGAACAGGAGACATAATAAGGGAAACTACTGAGTTCAAAAAGACCCAGACAAGACTCTACGAAAGCCAGCAGCATTTCAAGCTTCTCGTTGACCAGATGCTTCACGGGCTTGCCGTCCACGAAATAATATGCGATGAAAACAACGTGCCGGTCGATTACAGGTTTATAAGCGTAAATAAAAAATTTGAAGAACAGACAGGCCTCAGAGAAAAGGATATTGTCGGCAAGACTGTGCTTGAGGTGCTCCCAAAAACTGAGAGCATATGGATAGAAAGGTACGGAAGGGTGGCTCTGACCGGAGAACCTGTCCAGTTTGACAGTTACTCTGCCCATTTTGACAAGTGGTACGGGGTCTCTTCCTATTCGCCAAAATTTGGACAGTTTGTCGTAATAATGGACGACATTACTGAAAGAAAAAAACTTGAAGAGGCCCTTCATCTTGAGAAAGAACAGATAGAAAAGACTCTTCTCTCTGTAGGCGATGGTGTTATTTCGACGGACAAAAACGGACGGATACAACTTATGAATAAGGCTGCTGAAAACCTTACCGGATGGAAGCTGAAAAACGCTTTTGGGATGAAAATAGAGGATATTTACGATATAAGAGACGAGGCAACGAAGAAAAAAATAGTTTCTCCTTTTGAAGGGGTACTCCAAAAGGGAGACCAGATAAACAACTCCAACCACAAGCTGCTTATCTCAAAGAACGGAGTTGAACTCTATATAGAGGACTCTTCAGCTCCGATAAAGGACAGCAGGGGAAATATCTCTGGAATGATCCTTGTTTTCCGTGACAGCACAGAAAAGATCGAGAGGCTAAAACAAGTAGAATACCTCAGCCTTCACGATCACATGACCAGCCTTTATAACAGAAAATATATGCAGGATTCGATAAAGAGGCTCGACACAAAACGCAACCTTCCGTTCTCTGTTATTTACATGGACGTCAACGGTCTTAAGCTGGTCAACGATTCTTTAGGGCACGAGATGGGTGACAGGCTTATTGTATCTGTAGCAAATGCGCTCAAAGATATGCTGAGGAGCGACGACATCGTTGGGAGGATCGGCGGTGACGAGTTTCTTGTACTGCTTCCAAAAACAGACATCGAAAGCACAGAAAAGGTAGCGGAAAGGGTAGAGAGAACTATTTCAGAGACAAAAATTGACTCTCTGGTCCCCTCTATAGCATTGGGCTGCGCAGTTAAAACGGAAGATGGTCAGAGTATTTTAGAAACACTTAAGAGAGCCGAAGCTTCGATGTATAAGGGGAAATTGAAGAGCAGCAAAATAATGAGAAATTCTATGATAGAAAATCTGATCAAGTTATTAGAGGACAAGTATGATGTCTCAAAGCAACACTCTAAAAGGGTCATGTACTACTGTGAAAAGATCGCCATTGCTATGGGTTTTACTGAAAAAGAGACAGCAGCCCTTAAAACAACCGCACTGCTCCATAATGTCGGGGAGGTGGTAGTCCCTGCGTCTGTACTGAACAAACCGGAGAAGCTGTCTAAAGAAGAATATGAACAGATCAAAATACACTCCGAAAAAGGCTACCAGATCCTGAAATCCATAGACGAATACGCGGCTCTGGCGGAATCCGTACTCCAGCACCACGAAAGATGGGACGGCAAGGGCTACCCTGATGGCCTCAGGGAAGGCGACATACTTCTCCATTCAAGGATAATAAACGTGGCGGACGCCTATGAAGCAATGACCTCAGAGAGACCCTATAAAAAAGCAATGACTCAAAAAGAAGCGCTAAATGAGCTTAAAAAGTGCCGGGGTGAACAGTTTGACCCGGAAATAGTGGATATTTTTATTGAAAAGGTTCTGTTGAAAAAAAATCAGTACGCTGACGTCAATCTTTCCTGAGCGAGGGCACAAGGCAGGGGAAAACTTTAATTAAGCAAACATAAGAGCCGGCCGGGACATCCAGACAATGTCCCGGCCGGCTCTTGAACGTTCATTAAACCTTACGGCTTCTAGCCGCTGTTATTTTGTTTTCAACTGGTGAACGACATCAATGACCGTTCCATCGCGCCACTCGACAATACCTATGACGCGGTCTTCTGTTTCGACAGGGTCGGTAGGACCGGACATCTTATGTGCCCTTGAAACCAGTTCGTCCATTGAAACAATCGGGAGCCCTTTGACTGCTGAGCAGGCATCAAGAAGGTCCTTACGTTTCGGGTTGATGGTAATACCATACTCTGTGACGATGGCGTCAACGACTTCACCAGGGGTCGTTACGCTGTAAACGTTGTCCGTCACACAGGGAATACGTCCGCGGAGCAGCGGCTGGGCGATTATTGTAAGTTTCGCTCCGGCAGCAGTGTCCTGGTGTCCGCCGGTCCCGTGCAGGAGGGCGCCGTCAGCTTCTGTGTTGACGTTGGCGTTGAAATTTACGTCAACTTCCGTAGCTCCGAGAATGACTACGTCAAGCATATTGACAGCAGCTCCCGAGTTCCATGGGTTGGCGTACCAGTCAGCTGATATTTCGATATGCTTCGGATTTTCACCGATCGAACGGACTGCCTCCAGGTCAAATGACTGAACATCCATCAACCTTTCGACCAACCCCTCTTTCAGCAGTTCGACAAAATAGCCTGTTATTCCGCCAAGACCAAAGCTTGCCTTGATCCCATTCTTTATCATGGCCTCTTTCATAAAAGCCGTCACTGCAAGAGGTATGCCGCCTGCACCGGTCTGGAAGGAGATCCCTTCTTTAAAATAGGGGCTTGCTTCGATAAGTTCTGATGCATATTTTGCGATGAGGAGGCGAAGGGGGTCCCTGGTAACTTTGGTCGTACCGGAAACTATTCCTGCGGGATCGCCTATGCTCGGGACCTCGACAACTATGTCTACGTTCAGCTGGGACATAGAGATCGGAGCTGCAGGGTATGGCTGTAGATTATCGGTGATCGCAACAACACAGTCAGCAAACTGGGCATCGGTAAAAGCATAGCCAAGGGAACCGCATGCTGATTTTCCCTGGGTCCCGCAGATATTCCCATATTTGTCAGCTGTAGGTGCTGCTATGAAGGCAACATCTATGTGGACATCGCCTGACGCAACTGCGCGCGGACGGCCTCCGTGGCTCCTCAGTACTACGGGAACATCCATTCCGCCCTCTGATACGAGCTGTCCGATAGGTCCGTTGACTGAGCCCATTATTCTTGTTATGACTCCGCTTTTGATATGTTCGATAAGCTTTTTGTGTACACCGAAGAGAGCTGTCGGGAAAAGTGTCAGGTTTTTAATGCCCATCTCTGCACAAGCATCTATCACCATGTTGACGACAAAGTCGCCGTTGCGGAGGTGGTGGTGGAATGATACAGTCATTCCGCTTTTAAGGCCTGATGCCGCTATCGCTGCTTTTATGCCGCTTACTCGCTTGTCGGTACAGGTGCTGTTCACGCAGCGGATCTTTCCGCCTGCCCTGTATCCTTCAGGCTTTAAGGCAAAAGCGCCCTGGAAGAGCTTTGTTTTACCGTATCCTTCAATAAATTCAGGTATCTCACGGCCTAGTGCGTTCTTTGCCATCTTACTTCACCTCCAAAAGTCCGGCCTTGACAAGAGTGTATTCCGCTCTCTTGACGACCGGGATATCGACCATTCTTCCGTCAACAGAGACCGCGCCCTGACCTCGTTCCGCGGCTTCTTTTGCCGCCGCAACTATCTTAAGGGCCTTTTCTATTTCCAGCTCTGTCGGGTTGAAAACATTATGTATGATCGGTATCTGGTTTGGATGGATGACACTCTTTCCTTCAAAACCGAGCTGCTTTATGAATTCCGTTTCCTTGCGCAGTCCCGTGTCATCCGTCACTCTCGGGAATACGGTGTCAATCGGGTCTACCCCTGCCGCTCTGGCAGCAAATACTAGCATGCGGCGTGCCCAGTCAAGTTCGGTCCCTTCGCTTGAACGGCTCGTCTTAAGGTCTGCCGTCAGGTCTTCGCCGCCTGGGATTATCGCTGCAACGCGGGGAGATGCCGAGGCTATGTCAAATGCATTCCAAATCCCCTTCGCTGTCTCAAGAAGACAGAATATCTTGGTCCTTCCAACATGGATCCCGTTTTTCTCTTCTATTATTGAGAGCTCTTCGTCAATGATCTTAACTGTTGCTGCATCATCAACCTTGGGAGCCCTTATTCCCTGCAGTGCCGGGAAAGGTACTACTGCTGCAAGGTCATCTTTCCAGTACTCGGTATCTACTCCGTTTATGCGGACCGTTACCTCACAACTGCCGAACTCTCCCTGTTTGAGGAAATGCTGGACAAGGATCCGGGCCGTGTCCTTTTCGGCCATTGCGACCGCATCCTCAAGGTCAAGAACAAGACCGTCGGAACCAAAGAGATATCCGCGCGTGAGCATGTTGGGGTTATTTCCGGGAAGATAGAGCATTGTACGGCGCATTATCTCTCACCCCCCATAAGCCTTTTTACAGCGGCTTCAACTCTTGCTCCAAGAACGATGTCCAGGGCTCCGTTGTCCTGGATCGAAATGTCGATATCTTTTACGCCCATCGAAGCGATCACTTCTGCCGTTTTCTTTTCCATAGCTGACTTGAACCTTGCAGCGCTGCTTCCGGCTATCCGAATTTTCGCACCGGTGCCCTGAGCTGCTTCTGATACTGTCACAAGGCAGTCCATTGATTCCAGTGTTCCAGCCTGAGCTGTGTTCATGGTATTTTACCTCCCTGTTCATCTCATGGAGAAACGGTCCGCCTGCCCGTCTCAACTGAGAGCTGGGAAGGCAGACCGTCTATTTGTTTAGTTTTTTGACCTTTCAGTTTTGCCGCTTCGCTTAAACTGCAAAACTAATTTAACTTTAGTACTTAATCGTTGAATCCTATGAGGCTGGCCTCATCCCATGCGCACATCTTGTTGACTTTGGCTTTTGCCGCTTCAAGTTTCGCGCCCTTGAATTCAGGATCGATCTTTCCTGCGATGGCTGCTGCCATGTCGATAGTACTGGCTGCGTTCTTTTCCCAGTCAGGATCTCCGCGGAAGTCGCGAAGAACGTCGTATGTAAGGGTTCCGGACTTGTCTTCGGTAAGAACTTCGCCAAGAGCCTTTTCAATCTTGGCTGCAGATTCATCAAGGCCAAGGTATTCCAGCATCATCTTTGCAGTGAGGATCATTGCGCTCGGGTTGACCCTGTACTGATGTGCGTACTTCGGTACTGAACCGCTGCTGGGCTCAAAAATAGCAGCTTCTTTACCGATGTTTCCGCTCGGTGCAAAACCCAGTCCGCCGGTAAGCTGCGAAGCTTCATCAGAAAGGATATCGCCAAAGACGTTGCTTGCGACCACAACGCTGTAATCCTGTGGACTTTTGATGAACCACATTGCTGTAGCATCGGCGTTCTCTTCGGTACCCTTGATGCCGAACTGCTCGTATTCTTTTGCGATCTCCAGGAATATCCTCTTCATCATTCCGTCCGTTTCACGGATGACGTTTGCCTTGTTGCAGCAATGTACCGTCTTGCGTCCAGTCGCCTTCGCATATTCGAATGCAGCGCGGATGATACGCTCGCAGCCATCCTTCGAGAATACACGCCATGATACTGCTACTTCGCGGCCTTTGAATCTTTCCATTCCCTTGTGGAGGTCGAACATCGCTTCGGGAAGCGGGTAGAACTCAACTGCCGCATAAAGGTCTTCTGTGTTTTCACGGAACATAACTATGTCAATTTTGGGATCCTTTGCAAGAGGAGTTCCGATCCCGGGGAGTTTCTTCGCGGGACGGATGTTTATGTAGAGGTCGAAAAGCTGACGCATCTGGAGGATAGCTGATTTGAATCCTTTTACTCCGGCCTTTGATGTGATCGCTGCCATGAGTGTTGCGTCTGTTTCACGGATCGATTTGATGGTTTCAGGCGGGACCGTGTTGCAGCGAGGGTCGCCTTCACCGAATTTCTTGTTTGATTTTTCCCACATGCACCAGCCAAGGTCAGCGCGGACCCAGTCGATGGGCAGATTGAGAGATTCGAGGACCAGAAGCGCGCCCTCCATCATGTCAAAACCAGAGTCATCTCCGGCCATGTAACATACCTTGTAGCGATCCTTCTGTTCCTTAACTTTGAGAACATTGCCTGACATATTATTTCCTCCTCTTAATTTTACTTTATATTTGATAGCCATCCGATCCATCTTTGCATTAAAGCAAGATCCTGTTTAAGATCCGGACCGGATGGTCTAAAACCCGTGATACCTGATTTCTGTCAGGCTTTAGGCGAGTCCCAGCGACTTCTTAACGTGAGGGATAAGTCCGCCGTCTTTGATCAGCCCCTGTACAAACTCGGGGTATGCCGGAAACTTGAACTCTTTTCCGCCTGCAATGATCACGCCGCTTTCGAAATCAACCTCTACTTCGTCGCCCATACTGATGGCGTCAACTGCCTCGGGGCATACGATGATCGGAAGGCCCTCGTTGAAACAGTTGCGATAGTAGATACGTGCGAAGCTCTTCGCAATAATGACTGCGATTCCGCGCTCTTTAATGCATGATACAGCCTGTTCACGGCTGGAGCCGCATCCCCAGTTTTTGCCGCCAACGATTATATTGCCCGGTTTGGCGTTCTTGTTGAACTCCATGTCAAGGTCCTCAAGAGCTACCTTTGCCATGTCAGAGCGTTCCTTTATGGTGTACGTGTACTTACCGGGGAAAATGACGTCTGTGTTTACGTCGTCGCCGTATTTCCAAACTTTACCTTTGACAGACATGTTAAAGCGCCTCCCTCGGATCGGAGATCTCGCCCTTGAGGGCGGATGCCGCGACCATCATCGGGCTTGCAAGGTAGATGAAGCTGTCCTTGTCGCCCATGCGGCCCTTAAAGTTACGGTTTGCTGTGCTGATAGCTGCTTCTTCCGGTGCAAGGATGCCTTCGTGGTTGCCCATGCAGGGTCCGCAGCCCGGGTTGCAGATAACGCAGCCTGCATCAAGGAACACATCCAAAAGTCCCTCTTTCATTGCCTGACGGTAGACTATCCAGGAAGCAGGGATGACTATTGTACGAACAGCTACTCTTTTGCCCTTGAGAATAGCCGCCGCCGCGCGAAGATCTTCGATGCGCCCGTTGGTGCAGCTTCCAAGGAATGCCTCATGGATCTTTGTGCCCTTAACTTCGCTGATTGGGCCATAGTTGTCCACTTTGTGGGGTTTTGCCACGCCGGGTTCGATGTCGCCGAGGTCATAGTGGTACTCAGCCGCGTATACCGCGTCTTCGTCTGCCCAGAGGGGCTCCCAGCGATCACACTTCGCGTTGTCCTTTATTGCGTCAAGGACTTTCTGGTCGGGTCTGCATACTGCGTTCTTTGCTCCGAACTCAATGCCCATGTTGCAGAGGGTCATCCTCTCGGCGATGCTCATGTTCTCGATTCCGTCGCCGTGGAACTCCACGCTCATGTAGTCGGCTCCGTCAGCTTTTACGTCTCCGATGAACTTAAGGATAAAGTCCTTTGCGGATACGCCTGGCTTGAATTTGCCGGTCACTACAACTTTCATGCTTTCGGGGACTTTGAACCAAATCTTGCCTGTTGCCCATGCAGCTGCCATCTCCGAGCGTCCTATGCCTGTCGAGAATGCTCCATATGCTCCGTATGTACAGGTGTGGCTGTCGCTTCCCACCATGATAAGTCCGGGAAGTGCAAAACCTTCCTCGCACATTTTCTGGTGGCAAACTCCGCCGTCACTGGTCACGTCGTAGAAATGTTTGATGCCCTGCTCTGCCGAGAACTCGCGGACTTCCTTGTGGTTTACCGCGTGGTCGCTGGAAGGCGCCGGGATCGCGTGGTCGAGGATAAATACGATGCGCTCGGGTTTCCAAACGTTTTTAACGCCAATTTTCTTGAATGTTCTTGCGATAGGAGCCCCGTTGTCGTGGCTCATGCACCAGTCAGGTTCGACTGTTACGACCTGATTGGCTACGACATCATAGCCCGCAGCTCTGCCAAGTGCCTTTTCGGCAAATGTCTTGCCCATCTTACTTTCACGCTCCCTGTTTTGAGTAAATTAAAAACTTTTGTGAAGCAATCGTGAAGCGATCATAAAAACATCCTCTGACTTATAAGGTGACCGCTTCACAGTTCTTACTATTTCTTCGCAGCTGCCTGGGCCTTCAGGTATTCCATAAGACCGCCGGCCTGCATTATATCGTTTTCAAGATCGCTGACAGCATCGCCGTGGAATTCATGACCGCTCGTCACATCTTTGATGGTTCCTGTTGAAAGTTCGACTTCGAGCTGATCTCCGTCGTTGATCTTCCCTTCTTTGATGGCATCTGAGATGCCTTTTACAAAGAGAACGGGGTAGCCGTTGTTGATGGCGTTGCGGTAGTAGATGCGTGAACATGTCTCGGCAAGTACAACAGGAATACCGGCGTATTCCAGGCAATAGACAGCGTGTTCACGGCTTGAGCCACATCCGAAGTTCTTTCCGGCCACTACAAAATCTCCGGGTTTTACTTCCTTCGCAAAATGCTCTTTGCCTGGGTAGTATTCGAACGCATACTGCGGCATGTTTTTGGGATCTGTCTCAGCAAGATATTTGTTGTGGTAGATGAGGTCAGTATCGACGTCGTCACCGAATACCCACGCTCTGCCCTTGAGAATTTCGCTCATGTCAATCTTCCTCCTCTAGCCCAGAATATCCCTGGGGTCTGTGATGACGCCTTTGACTGCTGTTGCCATTGCAGACATGGGGCTCATAAGATAAGTGTGGCTTCCCTTGCCTACCTTGCCTATAAAATTGCGGTTCGTGGTCGAGCATCCGACATCTCCGCTGGGAAGAGCTCCGTAGTGCTCAGCTGTGCAGAGAGCGCAGGTCGGATTGGTGAAAACAATGCCTGCCTCAAGGAACTTCTCGATCATTCCGGCTTTAGCACAGGCAAGCTGTACTTCAGTTGTGCTTGGCGTGATTATAGTGCGGACTTTCGGGCTTACCTTGCCGCCGCCTGCAATGAGAACGTCATAGGCTGCCTTGATATCCTCAAAACGCCCGTTCGAGCATGATCCTATGTGGACCTGATCTACTGCCGTCCCTGCAACTTCTCTGACCGGCTTGACATTGTCGGGGGCATCCGGGCATGACGCGAGGGGTTCGAGGTTGGTCACGTCGTACTTGAAAACCTTGCAGTACTCTGCATCAGGATCTGCCGAGAGTTCTTTCACTCTATTCTCGACTTCCGGTCCCGCGCGCTCCACGAGCCACTTCAGGACTTCACCGTTCGGCATTATGATAGGAACTTTTCCGCTCATCTCAGTAACCATAGAACAGAGAGTGATGCGGTCTGCAAGGGTCGAGTTATCGATCGTCTCGCCTGTGAACTCGACTGCAAGGAAGTCCATTCCGCCTGCGCCGAGGTCTCCGACGATATGGGTAAGGAGGTCCCTCATGCAGACGCCCTTCTGGAATTTTCCTGTAACTTCGATCTTCATCGTCTCAGGAACGCGGAACCAGTTGGTACCGTTGATCCAGGAAGCAGCGATGTCTGAGTTCCCTACACCTGTGGCAAATGCGCCAACGCCGCCAAGGAGGTTCATGTGGCTGTCTGTTCCGAGGACCACATCGCCGGGTTTGATCATTCCGGCTTCAAGCATTACGTGCTGTCCGATGCCGTTGTTGATGTCGAATACTCGTTTGATGCCCTGTTTTTTTGCGAATTCGCGGATTATTTTCTGGTTTGTGGAGACCTTCTCGGAATGCGAAGGTGCCTGGAGGTCAAAAGTAAATGCGATCTTATCCGGATCCCATACCTTTGCGTCAGCTCCCATTTCCTTTTCGAACTGCAGTACGCAGTTCGCTCCGCCGAAGTCGCGCGCGGTCGACCAGTCTATTTTGCACCATACGCGGTCTCCAACTTTTACGGGTTTGCCTGCTGCCCGCTCCATGATCTTGACTATTGCCGTCTTGCCCATGTCGGTTATCCCTCCGTTTATTTAATGTTGCTTATTTCATTCCAAGGAACGACTTCACGCTCTCAAAATTCATAAAGTCGGCCTTGTTTACCATTACGCCTTCGGGGCTGCGAAGTGTCCCGTCTCCCTCATGTGCGTGGTTTGCGATTATGTGTCCTATCTCATCGGGGCATCCGTTGCGAAGCGCAATAACGGTACCTGAGAAGGGGTGGCGAAGATTCTTGCCCATTGTTGACTTGACTGTTTCGCCTGCAGAGTTCTTTTCGTATTCGACAAGCTTGCCCACGTCATGAAGAAGAGCTCCCGCTACAAGGAGGTCGTTGTCCATCGTGAACTTGGGATCCTTTTTGGGATAGATGGCGTTGAACTCGTCCATTGCTTTTTTTGCTATACGGGTCACACCCTTAACGTGATCCAGATATGTGAAAGGACAGTTGGGGATAAGAAGTGTGAATGGAATCTTATCCATGTCATCAGGTTCCCAGCCGCCCGTCTTTAGTGCGTCTACATAAGAAGCAACGACCTTGTCCTGCATACCCTTGTCCTTGATCCACTCGATTTCAGGAAACAGCTCTCTGATTCTTTTCTCCATGTTGATTCCTCCTGTTTCTATTGTAATTGTCATTATTCCTGACGATTCTTTTTTCTATATCGGTCGGTCCGGATTTATTGGGCCGCTATACCTCTGTGAAGTGTTTTGTATATCCTGTCGATGTGATTTGCCGCCATCTCACGTGCCAGCTCAACATTATGATCCAGGATTGCTTCATACATTGAGCGATGCTCCAGCAGAAAAGCATCCTTATCTTCCAAAAGGTTGTAGATCTTATCGTGAGTGGCCATGATCAGATCAAAATTCATCCTGGTTATATTTACG
This sequence comes from Synergistaceae bacterium, assembly GCA_963682045.1. GTDB lineage: Bacteria > Synergistota > Synergistia > Synergistales > Synergistaceae > Caenicola. The sequence continues at coordinate 1,518,849 of OY821326.1, read as the reverse complement.
AAAACAAAATTGTGTGTGGCTTCAGCAAGCGCCAGATGAAAATCAAAATCTGCCTGGGCACGCAGGTTCGGGTCTCCGAGCCTCTTTTCTGTAGCTGTCAGGACCCTGAGCATTCTTGTAAGATCTGAAGATGTCGCCCTCATAGCACTCTCAGCAGCTATTGCAGGGTCAAGGATACGGCGCGCCTCCATCAGCTCAAGAACAGCCGAATCTTCGAGGCGGATATGCTTTTCATCCTCTGCGGGCGATTTAGGATGGCGCACAAAACGACCTTTTCCCGGAACTGATTCTATCAGTCCGAGAAGCTCCATAACCCTGAAGGCTTCCCTTAAAGAACTTCGGCTAACACCGAAGTCATCCATTAGCTGCCTTTCAGATGGAAGAGGATCGCCCGGCAGGATGTCTCCTCTCGAAATGGATTCTTTTAATTTTTCTACTACCTTCTCGTATATACGGGTTCCCCGCGAGACTTGAGTTTCGATCATGTGAAAAAACTCCTTTCCTGGACCACCCAGTACACTTTATATCATGCACAAAAGAAAAAAACAAGTGCTAAAGCATAGTCTAAATAGTCTGATTATTTAGTTATAAGCCGGTTGTTTTGAGACATTTTCAGTTTTGCCGGTTCAGGCCAGGATCAGCGCTGGTACATACCAAACGGGAAATACTATATAACATTGCCGGGTCAGTTACAGAGGCAATAATTCCTACAATTATTGTTTATTTAAAAAACTAAAATTTAACGGCCTTGGCGGTCGGACCACTTGTTTAAATATTTTCTGAAAAACCTCTCGGGCCGAAGAGTGACGTCCGGGTTGACTTGATAACAAGCGACAGATAATATCTTTAGGATGTGATTTGATAATGGGGGAATATCAGGAATGTCAGAATTAATATCGAAACGATCAGCAAAAAAGAGAGCTTTTACTCTAGTGGAACTTCTTATAGTTGTCATCATTGTAGGGATACTTGCCGGCATGATGCTCCTGTCAGCAGGATCTGCGACTGATTCGGCAAAGGCTGCAAGGATCATATCGGACCTCAGGAACATGAAAGCCGCGGCGCTGCTCTACTGGTCCGACAACGGGAGCTGGCCGATTTGGTATTACGATGAAGGATCCAGCACTTACAAAGCTATTCCTCCAGCATCGCCTGGACCTGAAAATTACAGTGATCTTACTACTATGGGCGATGGCTACTGGGTCGGAGCTATGAGAGCATCCGACGATCACAGCCTCGCATTCTCAGTCGCAGACCTCCAGGAGTTAAGTGGAGGGGTAAAGAAGTCGATTGAAAAACAGGCTGAAAAGACAGGCCTTTATGGAGACACTTTTACAGGGATGCCCTATCTGCCCAATATGGACAACCTCCAGAAATTCAATGCAGGCCAGCATAATATGCTGCTGTCCGTGATAAATAAATAATCCGCTTCCTTGTTAGGGCCCTTTCTGTTTTCCATTAATTAAAGATAACACCTGATATTTTTTCTGTAAGAAAGGTTTTGAGAACTATTACAACTGAAATAAAATTCGAAGAACTTTTCTCAATGAAAAGACAGAGGATACTCGGCATCAATCCTCCTGTTGAAGATTTTGCCTTCTTTGATCTCTGGTCTAAGCCTGCCGGACTTCTCTATCTGCTGGAAAGGATGAAGATGAACGGCAATGAGGTCTATCTGTTGGACTGCATACATGAGGCCTCTGTAGGCAAAAGATCATTCGGGCGTGAAAAGATCGGCTGCATGGAAATCGAAAAACCCCCTGCATACAGGGGAATAAAAAGGAAGTATCACCGGTTCGGACTCTCCGAAGAGGGGATAATGGAAAGACTAGCAGAGATCCCGAGGCCAGATGCAGTATTTCTCACTTCAGCAATGACGTACTGGTACGGCGGGGTAAAATGGATCATTTCGATCCTTAAAAGAGAATTACCGGACGTGCCGGTAGTTCTCGGAGGCACCTACGCGAGGCTCTGCCCTGAACATGCAAAGGGGCTTGGTGCAGACTACATCGTTGCCGGCCACTGGACCCCCGACAGCCACTATCCCGCGATGAATCTCTATGAAAAACTTCCCTACGGCATTACCATGACATCCTTTGGATGCCCTCTTTCGTGCAGTTACTGCGCCTCTCGCATACTATGGCCCCAATACACAAGGAGGACCGTTCCCGAAGTCCTAAGGGAGATCGATCATCAGGTCGACCTCGGGGCGGAGGACATTGCATTTTACGATGACGCTCTTCTTATTGACAAAAAAGAGTATTTTTACCAGCTCTGTCGTGGATCAATAAAAGCATACGGGGAAAGGGTACGCTTCCACACGCCTAACGGACTCCATGTACGCGAGATAGATGATGAATGCGCGGAAATGCTGAAAGGGAGCGGATTTAAAACGATAAGGCTTTCACTTGAAAGCATCGATCCGAAAATGTCAGGCGCAAGTTCAGGTAAGGTTGCCAGGGAAGAATATGCAAGGGCGGTCAGGTCACTTTTGAACGCAGGCTATTCCGGAGCTGACTGCGAGACATACATTTTGCTGGGCCTGCCCGGCCAAAGCATTGATTCAGTCAAAGAAACCTTAAGGTTCGTCCATTCTTCGGGAGGAAAACCCAAACTGGCCGAATTTTCGCCGATACCGGGGACCGCTTCATTCAACATGGCGGCGGAAGAGATGCCTGAGCTTAAAACAGAACCACTGCTGCACAACAACTCAGTATACTCTTCGTGGATCTCAGGAAATATCTCCCCGGAAGAGCTTCAGGAACTGAAAGACCTGGCACGAAGGAGATGCTGATGTTCGTCAGTATCTCCCCTATTATTTGGTCAACAGGTTTCCTTATTTTCATTTTTTGTTTTCATCATAAGCAGGTGGGTGCTCACACATATTCCGACTACAGCCAGAATTATCCGGACAAGCGGTTTATGCACAGCTGCCGCAGATAATCCGAGGCCAGCCCATAGTAAAACTATCGCCCATATTTTTACCGATTTGCTGACCCCTGCGTTTGTCCGATAATTCTCTATGTACTCTCCGAAAAAGCGCGACCTGCAAAGCCATCTGTGCATCGCAGGGCTGCTTCCTGCAAAGCATCCGGCGGAAAGAAGTACAAAAGGCGTCGCAGGAAGGAGCGGAAGAAAGACTCCGATGCCACCAAGCGTTAGGGAGACAACGCCAGCAAGGATGAGAAGCGTCTTCTTTATCCTGCCGCACTCTTTGCTATCTGGGATACTTTTCTCTGTCTTTGGCATCCATTTTCCTGTAAAATTCTTCTATTTTCTCAAGGATGTATTTACGTTTTTCCTTTTCCGTCAGTTCCTGCGGGATATCTGAGGGGAATATTGGATCTCCGTAAACAACGTAAAGTTTTCGAGGACGTGGAAATTTCATGTGGGGAGACATAGCCCTGTATGTGCCTCCTGCCCATACTGGCACTACGGGAGCACCTGTCTTGAGCGAGAGGATAGCGACTCCGCCTTCAAGGGGCTGGAGTGTCCCATCCTCTGTTCGGTGTCCCTCTGGGCAGATATAGACACTGAATCCGTCGTGTATGAATCCCATTATCATCCTCAGGAGGGCTGCGGAGCTGGTTTTATTCTCAGGCGTGACAGGAATGGCCCCCATCTTCCTGAGATATGCTCCAAAGGGAGGAAACTTGAAAAGTTTTTCCCATGCCACGAATTTCAGAACTCTGGGGCAGAATGTATAGCCGATCAGAGGAGGATCAAGGTAGCTCGCATGGTTTGATGCAACTATCACAGGGATGTCATGTGGTATTTTCCCTTTTCCGCTCACCGAAAGCCGGTGATAGAGGGTAAAATATACTGAGACTATAAACGTTGTGATCTTGTATAACATTAAAGGATTCCTCCCGTTAAATGCATCTGCATTAAGGATATCTCAGAAATGAGCAAATTGACAAGTCTTGGAGTGATCTGAATGGATAGCAAAAAGCAGACAAATGAAAAAGAGGCCTCTTCCGGTTCAAGGATAGGAAGGATCGCCAAAGACTTTTTCCTTGGATGTATAGCGCTTATACCGCTTGCAGTCTTTGTTTTCATATTCTATTACCTCATCCTGCTTTTCGAGGCGCTGGGCTCAATGATCTTCGGGCTGACAAAATCCATGAAGACAACTGTGGCAGTGACAGTTTTCATAATTTTTCTGCTCATATATACAGGCAGAAAGCTCAGAAGAAAAGAAAAGTGGATCCTCAACATAGTTGACCAGGTGATCTCAAAGATACCTGTGGTCGGCGGATGGTACTCCACTTTTCAGGAGATGGTCCAGACCTTTACAGCAGGAGGCGGCGAAAGAGGATACCTGGGAACAGCCAAAGTGCCCTGCGGAGATGGATACATAATCGGCTTTGTAACAAAGAGGGAGAAAGCAGCGGACGGAAGCCCCAGAGTGACTATTTTTGTGCCGACCTCTCCCAACCCAACGACAGGTCTCGTATTCTTCTTTCCTGAAGAGAGCGTCGAATATCTTGACCTTTCCCCTGAAAAGGCATTTACCACTATAATCTCGCTCGGCATGAAATCCTGAAACCTGGGGCGGTCCTCAACGGTCCGCCCCTTTTAATATTTGGGCCTTTGAATTCTTTTGATCAGTTGGCACAAATGTTCCTCAGGTTTCCTATGCCTTCAATACTCACCTCGACCAGGTCTCCCGCCTTCATCGGCCCTACTCCCTGCGGTGTGCCGCTCGCAATAACATCACCGGGTTCAAGCGTTGCAAACCTGCTTATATGGGATATAAGCCTTGGTATGGGGAAGATCATCTGCGAGAATGAAGCTTCCTGTACGATTTTCCCGTTAAGGGTCGTACTTATAACTGTATCCTCCGGCATCTTATCTGTTATCAGTACCGCCGGTCCGAACGGAGCAAAGGTATCGAAACTTTTTGCCCGCGTCCACTGTCCGTCGGAATTTTGCAGTTCCCTGGCAGTTACATCGTTCATTATCGAGTAGCCAAGAACATGGCTGAATGCATCCTCTTCCTTTATGTTGTGCCCGGCCTTGCCGATGATCACGGCAAGTTCGCCTTCGTAGTCGATACGTCCCGCCCATTCGGGTATCCGTATAAAATCGTTGGCTCCAATTATCGCTGAGACAGACTTCATGAAGATGAGCGGTTCCTTCGGCACTTCGTTGTTCAGTTCCTTCACATGACCCAAATAATTACGGCCTACGCACCAGATCTTCTTAGGCATGAAAGGCGGTAGGAACTTCACCCTGTCTATTGGGTAGCTCAGCCTTATAGGAAAAAATCCTGTAAAGGGATCTCCTTCAACGATATCGACAGAATTGTCACGGATCTTGCCCGAATAGGTCCTGCCATCTACCCAGAAACGGCAGTAACGTACGAGCGGCTCTTTTTTAGCCATTAAAAATATTCCTCCCTGTTGATTTATACAAATCAAATGATCTGATATAAGATCAAAACTTTGCTTCGAGCGCCTTTGCGATCTTTTCCAGCGCTTCTTTCAGCATTTCGCGGTTGGTCCCAATGTTTATCCTGGCAAATCCGTCTCCTTCGGTTCCAAAGTTCCGCCCATTGTTAAGCGCAACCCCGGCTTCATTGACAAGGAAATCCATGAGTTTCTTCGAATCAAATCCATATCCCCTGAAATCTATCCAGAATATGTAGGTCCCTTCCGGGTGATCCATCTTCGCTTTCGGCATCCGTTCTCTCACAAATTTTTCTGTAAAGTTCCTGTTTTCTTCGAGGTATGCCATAAGTTCATCAAGCCACCCGGCACACTTTGCATAGGCAGTCTCCATAGCAGTGAGTCCAAGAATGCTTAGCGAACTCAGGTGCAGCCTGTTCAAAACTGAAACATAACGTGCCCTGAGTTTTTCATCGGGAATGAGGGCAACTGAAGAATTCATGCCTGCGATATTGAAGGTCTTGCTTGGCGCAACAAAGGTGACCGCGCGCGAACTCATTCCCTCTGAAAGCGAGGCTATGCTTATATGTTTCGCGTCGCTGTAGACCAGGTCCTGATGGATCTCGTCAGATATTATGATCATGTCTTTGCGTTCTGCCAGTTCAGACAGAGCTTCGAGTTCTTCCCTTGCCCAGACACGAGCTACTGGGTTGTGGGGACTGCAAAGTATAAGTGTCCTGCATGTAGGGGTAACAAGTTTTTCAAGACCTTCCAGGTCCATCACGTAGCAGCCTTTTTCCCTTTTCAGCGGATTTTTTACGATCCTTCTTCCCGATTCGCTGATGGTGGCGTAGAAGGGAGGATAAACAGGGGTCTGTATGATCACCCCGTCGCCCGGTTTAGTGTATGCCATTATAGAAAAAGCCAGTCCTGCTACAACTCCGGGTGCCCAGGCCACGGCCTCTTTGCCGATCTTCCATCCATGACGATCATTCTGCCAGTCCGTTATCGCCTTGAGCAGAGAGTCTGGCGCTATCGGGTATCCAAGCGCACCTTCGTCGATCTTTTTATGGAGAGCATCCAGAACTTCGGGGGGAGCAGGAAAATCCATATCAGCCACCCAAAGAGCAAGGAGGTCTTTTTTGCCGAATTCCTCTTCGAGAAGATCCCACTTCTCACAGTTCGTGCCGCGTCTTTCCATATTTATGTCAAAATTATATTTCAATCACATACCCTCCCAGAAGGAACTGAATGATCTGCAGAAGACCTGCCCTGGTAGTTCAAAAATCGTCTTGAAGGCAGGATCTTTGGAAAAGCAGTTATGCTGACAAGAGTACCATAATTCTATGGCTTTTAGTACTCTCACACGGCAAAAAAAGCTTGCATATTATCCCTTTAAACAAGACAATAGTTCAGCAGAAGATAAAGGAGTGGATCTTTATGAGTGACATCAACGATAAAAACATTGAAATAGAGCTTGGCGGCGGCTCACTGCTGCCAAAAAGGGACGAGGTGCCTGTCCGTTTTAAATGGAAGCTTGAAGATATATACCCAGACGATTCGAAATGGGAAAAAGACTTTATATCTGTTAAAAAACGTCTTCCTGAGATCACCGCCTACATGGGAAGACTGGGCAGATCTGAAGAGATCATGCTTGAATGCTTCAAACTCAGGGATGAAATTTCGATAACCCTTGGCAAGCTCATAGTCTACGCCAATATGAAGAGTCACGAGGATACGGCGGATTCAAAGTACCAGGGACCGGTAAACAGAGTATCGTCACTGGCCGTGGAAATGTCGGCTGTCTCAAGCTTTATTACTCCGGAGATACTTTCAATGCCTGAAGATAGGTTAAGGACATTTATAGCCGATCCCTCCCTCAAAGACTATTGCTTCAGTCTGAAAGAACTCCTTCGTCAGAAAGAACATGTGCTTTCACAGTCCGAGGAGGCACTGCTTGCCAAAACAGGAGACATGGCCGGGACTTCAGACAATGTATTCTCCATGCTTACAAATGCAGACATGAAGTTTGAGTCTATAAGAAATGAAAAAGGAGAAAAAGTGGAAATGTCAGAGGAGAGGGCTGTCTCTTACCTTCGCTCACGGAGGCGCAGCGTGAGAAAGGCTGCCTTTGAATCGCTTTACAGGCCATACTGCGATACTAAAAACGCTCTGGGCGCGACCTTTGACGGCATGCTGAAAACATCAAAGTTCTACGCAGAGGTACGGAAATATTCCTCCCCGCTTGAGGCTGAGCTTGACAGCGACAACATCCCTGTCTCCGTATACAGCCGGCTGGTGGAGACCGTTGAATCCAGCCTGACGCCTCTTCACAGGTATCTTGAAGTGAGAAAAAGGGTACTGAGGGTCAAAGAGCTGCATATGTACGACCTCTATACCCCTCTCGTGAAAGACCCGTTTAAAGAGATATCCTGGGGCGAAGCAAAAGAGATGATGTTCAGGGCCCTCAGACCTCTTGGAGATGAATATCTTTCCATTGTTAAAAATGGCCTGGAAAGCGGATGGGCCGACATCTTCCCCAACAAAGGCAAAAGGAGCGGCGCATACTCGTGGGGAAGCTACGCTACACATCCGTACATAATGATGAACTATACGAACAACCTCAACGATGTCTCGACCCTTGTCCACGAGATGGGACACTCGATGCACAGCTACTATTCAAGGAAGCGGCAGCCCTATCCGACTGCTGATTACTGCATCTTCACGGCAGAGGTCGCCTCAACGACCAACGAAGTGCTCTTCCTCAATGACCTTATAGCTGATACAAAAGATAAAAAGAAAAGACTTTATCTGCTCAACCGCCGTCTTGAGAACATCAGAACCACGGTCTACAGGCAGACGATGTTCGCCTCGTTTGAACGGGAGGTACACAAGCGCGCGGCAGAGGACGGGGATACTACTCCGGATGCGCTTCAGGCACTTTGGTATGAACTAAACAAAAAATATTACGGACCGGATATCATCATAGACGAACCTCTTAAAATGGAGTGGGCAAGGATACCCCATTTCTATAATCCATTCTATGTTTATCAGTACGCAACAGGCTTTTCGGCAGCGACAGCACTGGCGCAGCTTATACTAAAAAAGGGCACACCGGCAAGGAACAAATACCTTGAGCTCCTCTCAATGGGAAGCTCGGATTATCCGATCGAACTTTTGAAAAATGCTGGGGTTGATATGAGCTCTCCAAAACCCGTAAAAGAGGTCATCAGAATATTTACCGAGACGCTGGACGAAATGGAGAAGCTGCTTTAGCAGCCTTCAAAGTACTGGACATGCAGTGGATTCCCTTTCTTTCTTTTGTTTTAGCAGCCTGCTACACGCCGGGACCAAATATTATTTTTGCGATGAACACCGCACGCCTTTTCGGTTTCCGGAAAACCATCCCCCTCATGACGGGAATGACGGTCGGTCTATTTGTAGTTATGCTGCTTAACGCGATAGGCAATATCTTCATCGGTGCCCTGATTCCGCAGATATTACCCTGGCTCAGGGGCATAGGTGCAATTTATCTCTTCTGGCTTGCATGGAAAATAGCCTTTCCGAAAGGATATTCTGCATCAAAAAGAAACGCTGAGCAGGAAAAGGTTCCGGGGATAAGGGACGGATTCACTCTGCAGTTTGTTAATCCCAAGGTCATACTTTTTGGTTTCACCGCGATGTCCTCCTTCATAGCGCCATGGACTGATTCAAAGCTGATATTCCTTCTCTGCGGACTTTTCCTGACATTGAACTGTGCCGTGGCCTTTACCATCTGGTCTCTGTTCGGAGATGTCCAGGGGCGTTTATTCTCAAAACAGGGCCGGGCCATATCAATTATCATGGGTGCACTTCTGGCATGGTGTGCTTTTTCAGTCTCCGGGATCGCTGATTTATTGTAAACATTACAAAGTCCCATAAAAAATATTGAACTCCAATGGATCATTGGTTTATAATATTATTACAAATCTTAAATCCAAGGGGTGTGTTCAGTAAATGTCCTCACATTTCACAAAAGTAGTTGTGGCTCTAGGAGGAAACGCTTTGCAGGAAGCAGGAAGCCCTCCGACAGCAGAGGCTCAGCTCGCAGTCGTCCGCAAGACTTGCGATTATCTGGCCGATATAAGCTGCAAGGGGTATGAGATGGCAGTTGTACATGGAAACGGTCCACAGGTAGGCAATATCACACTTTCTCAGGAAACAGCGGAAAAGATAAACCCCAAGCTTCCGGCAATGCCTTTCGATGTATGCGGCGCTATGAGTCAGGGCTACATAGGTTACCAGATCCAGCAGTGCCTTAGGGATGCACTCAGAAACAGAAACCGCAACGTTCCGGTAGTTACGCTCGTTACACAGGTCATCGTAGATGAACATGACAAGGCGTTCCAAAATCCAACTAAACCCATAGGTCCGTTTTATACGGAAGAAGAGGCTAAAAAGATCTCTGAAGAAAAAGGATACACTATGAAGGAAGATGCGGGCAGGGGCTGGCGCAGAGTAGTAGCATCCCCAAACCCGAAGAGGATAGCTGAAATAGATTCTGTCAAACGCCTTTGGGATTCCACAATAGTCATAACAGCAGGAGGCGGCGGGATTCCCGTTATAGAGAACATGGACGGATCCCTCACCGGAGTTCCCGCGGTAATTGACAAGGATCTTGCTGCTGAGAGACTTGCTGAGGACATGGAGACCGATATCCTTCTCATCCTTACGGAAGTTGACAAGATAAGCCTCAACTTCAAAAAGCCGAACCAGCAGGACTTGTCGCATGTAACTGTCTCAGAGGCAATCAAATATATCGAAGAGGGGCATTTCGCCCCCGGAAGCATGCTCCCGAAAGTGATGGCAGCGATCAAGTTTGCAAGAAGGTTTCCGGGTAAGAAAGCTATCATCACCTCCCTTTACAAAGCTGTCGATGCGCTTGACGGCAAAGAGGGAACCGTCATAACGATGGCGTAAGTTAAAAACCGCGTTAATTATACGGACAGCGCTAAAATGACGGCAGATTCAGCGCAGCTAGCTTCGGATCTGCTGTTTTGCTTTAAGAAGGGATTAATGAGGCACGCCTGCTTTTCGACGAAGCGCCAAAGGTGCTTATTCAGAAAATAGAACAGACCGTAAGGCTTATAAGATTAAAAGGAGTATGCATATACTTCATACCCCGACATCATTCTTCTTTCACAGCTTGGAAATAGGGTGCAGGATGTGCTGCAGGCAGGCTAGCCTGAAGAGCAAAATATAGTCTGGGCATCCGCCGAAACTTTCCCGCCCAATCCAACCTTTGAAACAGAAGAGACCATAATACAGTTCGCCCGACCTTTTATATTATCCCGAGAAGGTTAGCCCAGACAGGTATGGATATAATTCCAAGGACTGTGGTTGAGGCGACAAGGTCTGCCGCATAATCCGGGTCCATCTTCATCTCTTTCGCCATTATGAAGCAGTTGACAGCCGAGGGCATCGAAGAAAGCATTACCGTTACCTTCAGCAGAGGCTCCGGAACGGAGAGGGCAAGAAGCAGGCTCCATAAAATAAGGGGATGTATGATAAGTTTGATCAGACAGTCCTGCCAGGTGGCCTTTATCATGTTGTAAATGCTGCTGATCCTCGAAAGATCGAGAGTACCGCCCAACGCTAAAAGCGCTATCGCCGTTGCCGCTCCCCCCATAAGCTTCATCGTTTCATCAATAACCAGAGGAAGAGCACGAAGTCCGGTGAGGGCAAGCCCGATCCCAAGTACACAGGAGATTATCAGCGGGTTGACGGTCAGTCTCTTAAGTATTCCGCCAAGGCCAGAGATGCTGAATTTACCCGAAAGGGCAACTTCACCTGCCATGATCGACATTATCTGAAAGGATATCGTGCTTACGGCTATGTATATGGACGCATCCTTGAGTCCTGCCTCACCCATCGCAAGCAATATTACAGGAAAACCCAGATAAATGTTGTTTGCCCTTATCGATGAAAAAACCGAGACAGCTATGCGCTCACGGTCCTCCCTGTGGTATAAAAATACTGCTCCTGCAGCTGCAATACCGATCGTCAGGATGTATGCAAGGGTAAGACCGATAAGAAGATCGATCTGCACAAAAATTTCCCGGCCTGAAATAAACGTGGTCCGGATAAGAAGAGGAGGAAGTATTACCCAGTAAAGAGTCTTTGTAAGGGTTTTAATATCTCTTTCACTGTAAAATCCCCGAGATCTCAGAAGATTACCGGTTATAATTATGAGCATCAGGGGCAAAACCAGAACAAAACCAAACATTGCCTACATCCTTTCGCGTAAAGGGCGTTCCGACGATTATAACCTTATCGCCATCTTTGGTAAAATCTATGGCAAGTCAAAAAGGATGAGTAAGGAGAGACATTTTGAATTTCGGTCTTTTGCTGAGAAAATACAAAAAAATATTTATCCTTCTTTTTACCTTGATCATAAGTCTTCCTGTCGGCGCAGCATGGATAAGCAGAAATGAGGTCACTGAAGCTGACAGAGGACTCCGTTTTTATGCTTTTGATGTCGGACAGGGGGACTCTTCACTTTTTGTCCTTCCCGACGGAAAGACAATACTTATAGACGCAGGTCCTGAAGATGCAGGGAAAAGTCTGCTCAAAGAGCTGAAAAGAATAGGAATAAAAAAAATCGACCTCTTAGTAGCAACCCACCCGCATTCTGACCACATAGGCGGAATGAAAAGAGTACTGTCAAATTTTCAGATTGGTAAAATCTGGGATTCGGGCTTTGTCAGCAGTTCGCCGCTTCAGAAAAATTTTTACAATATGATACAGAAAAAGAACATACCCTTCGGCAGGCCCAAAAGGGGCTATTCAGAAGAAATAGGGGGGGCTCTGGTTGAGGTACTTGGACCGGCCCAACTCATCGGAGGAACGAAGCGTGATGCAAACAACAACTGCCTCGTGCTAAATATAAAATACGGCAGTACAAACTTCCTGATGCTGGCCGACATGGAGAGGGAACAGCTTTCAACTGTAAGGCCGCTTCCCCGGGCGGCGGTGTTGAAAGCGTCTCACCACGGCAGCAGCAACGGAACAAACATGAGCCTTCTCAAAGAGGTCCGGCCCTATGTCATCATACTGAGCTACAGCAGGAACAATTCTTACGGCTATCCTCACAAAGAGGTGGTGCGTGCTGTTTCATCCTTAGGGATAAAAAGGCTGGACACAAAGGATGGCACTATCAGGATAGTTTCTGACGGAGAAAAGATATCATACCCCCAAAACAGGGAGGTAGTGAAAAATGGCGGTTAAAAGAGAAAAGATCTTTGTAGATTCGATCAATGAAGAAATATGTACCCTGCTAGTAGGCAAAAAAGCACTTTCTGTAAACCTGCCTGCACGGATGCTTCCAAGAGGCACATCAGAAGGGGACTGGCTCATTATGACGCTGCAAAAGTCAGATAGGCTCAAAAGATCTTACCGCAGGTCCCTGGAGAGACTCTTGGAAAAAATTGAAAGCAATGGCTGAAAATCTTAACAAAATCATCAGATATTGATATTTTTCAATGTTTTGTTTAAAGTTAAATCAAATACATTTCCGGAGACAAAAAAGATACCCGAAGGAGGATCTCTATAATGTCATTGCTTCGTATCGCTATCGCACAGATCGATTTGGCAGTTGGCGACAGAAGATCCAATTATGAAAAGGTTGAAAGGATGCTCAGTTCAAAGTGGGTGGAATCTGACATCCCAACCGCAGTGATCCTCCCTGAGATCTGGGACGTTGGATATGTTATAGAAGAATCCCATAAATATGGTGACAGGGACGCCTCCCAGGCTGCAGAATTTCTTGGAAAACTCGCACTTAAATACAGCTGCTGGTTTACAGGCGGCTCTGTACTCGCGCTTACCGATAAAGGCGCAGCCAACAGGGCAATGGTGATAGACCCTTCAGGCAATTATGTCGCAAGCTACGACAAGATCCACCTGATACCGTTGATGGATGAAGAGAAATTCCTGCTTCCCGGCGAGAAAGAAACTCTCTTCAATCTCGGTGACACCCGCGCTGCTCTTGCTATCTGCTATGATCTTCGTTTCTGCGAACTTACCAGGCGATATGCAACAGAGGGGGCTGAGCTCCAGTTTTTTTCTGCGGAATGGCCCGTCTCCCGGATCGACCACTGGTGTACCTTGCTGCAGGCAAGGGCGATAGAGAACATGATGTTCGTGGCAGCCTGCAATAGAGTGGGGACAACAAACGGCACTCTCTTCGGAGGACACTCAATGGTGGTGGATCCATGGGGTGAAGTTCTTTATCAGGGAGGCCTGACAGAAGACTTCGCCTTCATTAAGATCGACACTTCAAAGGTCAAAAAAGCCAGGGATTTCCTAAGGGTCTTTGAAATGAGGAGACCTGAGTTCTATTGAACCCGCAGTTCCTGACGTGTCATGGACAACCCGATATTATGAATGTACAATTTCCGACAAATAATTCTATTACAGGGAGAGTCTTAATATGAAAGCTTCCGACCGCTACAATAAAAATTACCCGGTATCGTGGGAACAGCTTCACAGAGACTGCAGGGCTCTCTCATGGAAACTGCTCGATAAGAGGAAAGACTGGAGCAGGATAATAACAGTTGCAAGGGGTGGTCTGGTCCCTGCGGCAATAATTGCAAGGGAACTTAACATACACCTTGTAGATACCATTTGCATTTCAAGCTACACCATCAAAGATCAGGGAGCAGCAAATATCCTGAAACGTCCTGACCTTGTCGGAGTCAACGAGACCTGGCTTGTCATCGATGACCTCGTAGACACAGGAAAAACAGCAAAGATCGTAAGAGACATGTTTCTTGGGGGGCACTTCGCCACAGTTTACGCAAAGCCGGAAGGACGGCCCCTGGTAGACACCTTCATTACGGAAGTCAGCCAGGATACATGGGTACTCTTCCCATGGGACACAGAAACGTCCGCAGCATTCATTCCGCCCATCATTGATATGTAGGCAGTTTTTCCTCAAGTCTCCACCGTCTGAATTTGACAGATAAAAAACAGCCTGTATAATATAGGGTCATTACTTTTTGTATAAGGGGGTGGAAAAATGAGCAATAAATTGGTATACATTTCCGGCAAACCGTTCTGGATGACGCCGGAAGGACGCTTTAAAGCAGTTGAGATGAAAAACGGACTGCCTGTAGAGCGGATCATCATGAAGAGATAGTTTGGATAGTTTAGAACAGAATACCACGTCATCTGAGTTTTAAAGAACACATTTGAAGAAATAGTTTCAGCACAGGTTCAGAAAGGCAAATCGATCTAAAACAGATATTTACCTCTGAACCGGTGCCGTGGGGCACTGCCCACCAAAGATCCAACCTCTCTCTTTATTCCCTGACAAAAAACTGAACCAGAATATTCCTTATCCTTTGCGATGCTTCTTCAAGCATCTCTTTAACTGCTGTATATGTTGTTCTAATGTGGTTTTCTTTCAAGCGGACCGGATAAACATGCCGACATAGTCACATTTACCCAGTCTGCCAAAGGCGTTGATATCAAGCTCTATTCGCTGCTCTTTCCGCTCTCATGCTGGTCTTTTTGGCATGAGGATCGCCATGGGTCGGCACTATACAGAAAAATTCCAGCGGCATATCGGCATCGTTATGGTAGACATGCTTCATTCCGCCGGGTATACGGGTCCAGTATCCCGTCTTCATGTCATAGCGTTCGCCTTCTACTTCAACATAGCCGTCTCCGCTGATCGTGTACATAAGGTGGTCCCATTCGTGTGAATGCTCGGGGATGGACTGATGGGCAGGAAGTTTAAAGTGTCTCATCACCCAGCCTTCCCAGAACCTGTCTCCGGGTCCGTATACAGTCCTTTTCTCGATATCAGGAGCAAGTGCAGAGGCGTTCTGTAACGGGAGCTCGTAAATGCTTCCAAAATTCATTTCCTGTTCGGACATCGAATTATTCCTCCTTTCATAATGGGGTGAGGGGCAAATAGAGAGCCCCTCACAATATTTTAACTTATTAGGAAAGGATTTACGCTTTTTCTTTAAGACCTGCCAAGATCTTCTCCGGTGTCGCGGGTATTGCCTTGATCCTGACTCCACTGGCGCTCTTTATTGCGTTGCATACCGCGATGTGCGGCGCTGCAAGGGGCATCTCGCCTGTTCCGGAAGCACCGAAGGGACCGAGAGGACGCGGAGTCTCAACGTGTATAAGCTTGATGTCATCGGGAACATCCTTGATGTAGGGCAGTCCCATCGTCACAAAGTTGTTGTACTTGCTCTCATCAAGGAAGTCCTCTGTAAGAGCAAGCCCTATGCCCTGGGCTATACCGCCGTACTGCTGTCCGTCGACGACAAGGTAGTTGTTGATAACGCCAACATCACCAACCAGAACAAATTTTTCACAATGCGCTTTGCCTGTTTCCATATTTACAGAAACCATGGCAAGATTGACGGCAAACATATGGAAGCCAAACGGTTTTCCAAGGCCGGTATCTTTGTCGTTGCCGGAACAGACTTCAATACTTCCGTCTGCATTCTGCACACATGCCTGCGTATAGCCTTCGTAGAAGACAGGGATATTTTCGGCGATCATTTCGACATAGGTGCGGTATGTCCCGTCCGGCTTGCGCATTGCTTCAAGCAGCTTTTTGCAGCTGTCGACGATGGCATTGCCAACCATTACCTGTGAACGGCTTGCTGCCGCCGCTCCGCTGTTTGGAGCCTTGGCTGTATCGCTCAGGACCATTTTTATCTGAGTCGGATGCAGATTCAATGGCTTAAGAGCTTCATGTGCGGTACCCAAACATCCCATGTCGGCTCCCTGACCGTGGTCTTCCCATGTGTTGTAGACAATGACTCCGTCCTTCGTCAGCTCAATGTTGCTTGCAGCTTCATCTGCTCCGTCATCGTTTGAGTTATAGATACCTATCGAGACTCCGACTCCGAATTTGATCTTATCGGTGGTCTTTGCGGCAGCTTCCTTTTTCATCTCTTCATAATAGGGACGTGCCTTTTTCATCATCTCAGGAAGCGGGAATACTTCAGGGGCATAACCTGACGGCATGACACCGAGCGGGTTCGTTGTGAACGGTTCCCACTGAAGAAGGTTCATCTCCCTGAAATCAAAGGGATCTATCCCGCATTTTTCCGCCAGCATATCCATAGCAGTTTCGCATCCCCAGTATGTCTGAGGCGCTCCGTATGCGCGGAATGCTGCACTCCAGCGATGGTTGCTGAAGCATGTGTATCCTGTGGCTCTCATGTTGGCGTATGCGTAGGGAGAGAAGAAGAACTGTCCGCCCTTATTAGTGAGGTCGTTGGATGATTCGCTGTATGGGCCGTGATCCACCCACCATGTCTGTTCCGCTCCGATAAGCCTGCCGCTCTTGTCCGCACCGACCCGGATATGCATAAGGAACGGGGATCTCTTTGGAGTGCGGATGTTGTGCTCCTTCATATTGATGCGCATATATACAGGGCGCTGACATGCAACGAGGGCTATCGCAAGGTAGGGCTCATTTGTCGGTGCAACTTTGTAACCAAAAGAAGCGCCCATGTTGTTCTGGATGACCCTTATCTTTGAAGGAGCAACGCCCACTCCGCGCGCTATCATCATCTGATGCCTGTAGACACAGATGGATTTTGTCGCCAGTGTGACGCGGTCTTCTTCATCGTAGTAAGCATATCCGCAGTCAGTCTCAAGTACCATGTGCGGCTGGCGCGAACTGTAGAATTCATCCTCTACTATGTAGGGAGCTTTATCAAGGTCTTCCTTCGGATCGGCACCTTTTGTGAAGATGCGTTTGTTGAAGGCATTGGGCATTCCGTCTATGCCTTCGATCTCATCGTAAACTTTTACTGCATCGGCAGCCTTGGCCTGATATATGTCTATAAGCTCCGGCAGCGGTTCGTAGTCTACCTTGATCTTATCGGAGGCGGCACGGGCATTAGCTTCAGTGTCCGCACAGACTATAGCGATACATTCGCCCCACTGGCGTATCTTATCGCCTTCTTCGACCATGATTCGGCGTTCCCATCCATCCGTCGTGACAGATGGGCATCCTACCTGTCCCCTGATCCTGTTGGTACCCTTGTTGGCCTTGATATCTTTGTAGGTCACGATCTTGTAAACTCCAGGCATCTTCTCTGCTTCTGAAGTGTCGATCTTGTTGACCTTCGCATGGCGAACGCCTTCAAGCGCAAATGGATATGCAAAGAGGAACTCTTCCGGAAGTTTCAGCCTGTCGTCATCGCCAAAATCCCAAAGTCCTGTCGCCTTGTAGACCGCGCTGGGACGCGGGTATTTAGAGTTCCACAGCGAGTCTCCGGGCTTGTACATCTTTGCCAGGTCCTCGATCTTCTCTTCCCCTCTGAGTATCGCAGCCGCTTTCATAACAGCGTCCACAACCTGGACATATCCCGTGCAGCGGCAGGCCATCCAATGCTTGCTGTACCACTCGCGGACTTCTTCCCTTGTCGGGCTTGGGTTGCTGTCAAGAAGAACCTTGCCTGCGGTAATAAATCCGGGCGTGCAGAATCCGCACTGGATCGCCCCGCAAACTATAAAGGCCCACTGAAGAGCGTGGAGGTTTTCGGGGGTCCCGATACCTTCAATCGTCGTGACCTCAGAATATTCAGGAACGTTCTTCCATTTCGTAATGCATGAGCGGACAACCTTTCCATTGAGGATCACGTTGCAAACTCCGCACTGTCCGTGATCGCAGCCTCGCTTGGTACCTGTCATCTTTAGCTGGTCGCGGATAACTGTGAGCAGTGATGTTTCCGGTTTGCCTATGATCCTCCTAGGCACCCCGTTGATGGTAAGGTTCTTGACATGATAGTTTGCTTCTGTCACTTGTTACATCTCCTCTCTCCGTTGCCGGAACTGAATTCAAAACCAGATCTACATATCAAAGCGGGATCTTTCCATGACGCCGCATGAAAACAACTGCAGATAATTTTGAAAAGGGATGAGATGAAAAGTCGTTAAGCATACCGGGAGGCATACTTCGATCCACCTTGGTGACCCCTTTCCAAAAAAGACGGATACCGTCTGCGGGAGGCCTCATAGTTTCCCATGAGACCCTCAAGACCGTTTATGCTGAAGTCGGTCCGCTGGTTTGCACCCATGGATAAATATCTTTAGGGAGACAAACTCGGGGAATAGATGCAACTTAGTTGCATACATATGGTATGTATTCTGTTCTTAGGATACACTCATCTGAATTGCGCAACAACTTTAAGGGCGAATAAGGAAGGTTCTGGTTGATTTTGCTCTCAATTTTCCTTCTAAAGTTTTCTCTATTTGCAAGTTTGACACTGACTTGATTTATATAATACAATCATTCCTCAGTATTTCAGAAATGGAGACAGTCCTATGGATGCAGTAAAGAAAAGAACTGACGTTAATAAAGCACAGGTCGCCAGAGGTTTCGGATACGGACTCAGGACCGGCACTCCTGTGGCTGTGGGCTATATCCCAAGTGCGGTGGCATGCGGAATCCTCTGCAAGACAGCCGGGCTTACCGCTTTTGAAAGCCTGTTCATGTCGCTTATCGTCTTTGCGGGAGCAAGTCAGTTCGTGGCTCTCAACCTTCTTGTAATAGGTTCCTCCATCCCTGAAATAATCCTGGCCACGGCAGTTCTCAACATGAGGCATATAATGCTTTCATCTTCTCTTGCTAGACGGCTGACACCGGGAATATCGGCTTTTAAAAAATCCTGGATATGCTTTGAGCTTACGGACGAAAGCTTCAGCATAGCCTCAATGCAGAAGGAACCGCTTCTTGCGCCTGAATTCATGTTCGGCCTGAATATTGTGGGCCATTGTACATGGGTCATCGGGACGGTCCTTGGTTTTTACGGAACTTCTGTGCTGCCTCAGAACGTGCAGGAGAGTATGGGTATAGCGCTTTACGCGCTATTTATAGGACTGCTGCTGCCTTCGGTGAGGAAGAGCAGATCCGCCCTGATAGTCGCAGCTACTGGTATGGGACTGAGCGCATTGATAAAATGGACACCCTGTTTTGCAGATATGAACAGAGGGATAGCAATTATGACTGCAACTGGACTTGCTGCTCTCCTTGGAGCTGTCGCCTTCCCGCTGGGGAAGAAGGAAGCTCGCTGATGACAAAAATAATGATCCTTTCTGTCCTCATGATGTGCGTTACAGCTCCCTCAAGGATATTTCCTGTTTTTTTTCTTGGAGAGAGGAAGCTCCCGCCCTTTGTTGAGTCATTGCTGCACTACATCCCCTACGCTGTGCTCGGAGCTCTTATATTCCCTGACGTCCTCACGGCAACAGGCAGCATATACAGTTCTGCGGCGGGAGCTCTTACCGCAATAATACTTGGATGGTACGGCAGAGGAATACTTGTCGTACTGGTCGGAGGCATACTGGCAACTTACATAACTGGGTATTTTTTCGGAATGTAGTGGAGAGAAAAACATAGCGGGCAGGACATTTCGTCAGTCCTGCCCGCATTATATTTTTCAGTATCGTGATCGGCCCTGCCGTTATTCTGTCCTGCTAACTATATCAATGCCATCCTATACCTTTTCTCAGGCCTTCCGACTTTTCTGTATGCGTACTCAACAACTACTCTTTCATTCATCGTCAGGAATTCAAGATATCTTCTTGCTGTTGACCTTGAAATGCCAAGTGCGTCCCCGACTTCCTGTGCGGAGAAAGTATCGTTGTTGTCTTTCAGAAAGTTTTCTACTTCATTGAGGCATTTGAGCTGCAGCCCTTTGGGAATGGCCCGGTTATTCGCCCACGAGGGATCCCTCGCCCGCAGAGAGACCAGTGTGTCAAGGTCATCCTGCTGCCAAGGCCTCGTTCTGCCGGTAAGGCTCTGATGATATATGTGGTAGTTCCGGAGGGCAAGCCTCAGTCTCTCAAAAGAGAAAGGTTTTATCAGGTATTCAAAGACGCCCTGACAGAGAGCTTTTCTTACAAGGTTAGGATCCTCGCCTGAAGAAGCTATTATGTAGTCAGTCTTCGGAAATTCCTTACGAAGTTCTTCAAGCCCATCGAGGGCATTAAAATCCTTAAGGTAAAGATCCAAAAGGACCAGATCCGCTTCGACACATCTCATCGAATCAAACATCTGCGTACCGCTGGAGACACATTTGAGTACGGTGAAAGCTTGCTCGGAAGCTATAAGATCTGAATACAACTTCTGAAGCAAAGGGTCTGCTTCGGCTATCAGAACTTTTAAAATTCGCAAATCATGTTCCTCCTCTTGTTAAGGAATTCAGAGACAGCACCTGAAACCGCAGATCATACGTTTATCGGGCACTAGGAAGAGGACAAGACATAAGGGAATCTTAAGACAGACCCCCTGAAGTTTGCAACTCCCCCTTTCCAAGTGCGGGAGGCACTTCCGTTTCCGGAAACACCCATTGGTCTCTTGCCATTGGAAAAGATCCTTTAGGCAATTTGACTCGGGGTCATACAAAAACATGGACAGTACTAGACTACATCAAGAGGACTGATTCCGTCAAGAAACAGGGGGTAAATTGAAAGGTTTATTAAAAACAGCCTCTTTAAGCATCTCAAAGAGTGCATTTTTGTCCTCTCTCCAATATAATAAGAGTCACAAGAACTTAAGGAGGCTTTCCGATGTCAAATCAATGCTGGGGCCCAGAAGACTACAAAAAAGGGGCAGATTTTGTTCCTCTCTTTGGAAGACCGGTTATCGAGCTGCTTGACCCAAAAAAGGAAGAAAAGATACTTGACCTCGGATGCGGAGACGGTACTCTGACCAAAGAACTGGCTGACATGGGATGTGATGTTCTCGGTGTCGACTCAAGCCTCGAAATGGTAGAAGCCACGAGATCTCTAGGATTGAAGGCTGAAGTTATTGACGGAGAGCATCTGCATTTCAGGGAAGCGTTCGACGCTGTGATGAGCAACGCAGCTCTTCATTGGATGAATGACCAGTATGCTGTAGTGCGGGGCGTATGGAGAGCTCTCAAACCCGGTGGGCGCTTCGCTGCAGAGTGCGGGGGGGAAGGCTGTATCAGGGTGATGCGGGAAGGAATGAAGATAGCCCTGATCAAGCGCGGGATCGACTACAGAGCGCGGAATCCCTGGAAATTTCCTGAGCTGGGGGAGTTTTCAAAAATACTGGACAATCAGGGCTTCAAAGTCGCCTACATCGCCAGAATAGACAGACCTACACCTCTCAAGGGCGGTATTAGATGCTGGCTCGAGGTATTCGCCAACCGTCACACTGAGGGCTTTTCACAAGAAGAAAAGGAGTTTTTTTATAAAGAGGTTGAGAATTACTGCCGCCCCTTGCTATATACGGAGGAAAATGGATGGGTAGCTGACTACGTCAGGCTGCGTTTTCTTGCATTGAAACCAAAAACAGACGATAAGAACCAGTAATGATAAACGGCGGCCTTCTATCGGGCCGCCGTTTAATATTTTTTCTTCCAAGGCTTATTTTATTATTTTCGAACATTCACCAGGACATGTTTAGAAGCTGGCTTCATCTGCATCGTTCCTCCGCCCTGACTTATTATTCTCAGCATCTTCGCAGAATCAGTTACAACAGCTCCGGCAAGAAGCGTTACATTGTATTTCATAAATGATTCCGGATGGAGTGGTGTAGAGGGTCCAACTATAAACACTTCCCGGGCCTTTGAACAAAATGGAAGAACATCATCTATAGTATTATTAATAATGCTTGTCCCGGTAATTACTATAACATCACAGTCGGGAAGATAGCGTGGTATGTCTTTATCAGGATATAAACCATCTTTTTCTTGCGCTATGCGCTCAAACACATAAATTTTATCTGTCTGTTTTCTCACAAATGAAAGTATCGGTTCAAAATCTCCGACCATTCCGAATGTTTCATCTTTGCCCATTTCGATCGCTTTAACAACGTTTCCCGTATCATTTTCGTGGAATCGATTATTCAGCACTGTGTTGATAACAGAAAGACCTACCGCCACCTTGAAAAGGTTTTTATCCTTTAGCCACGGAATAATTTCTTCACATTCCTTCCCTATCAAGTCTCCAGCCTGAGCCAGAACGCTGCAACAGTGCCCAAGCTCGTTTCTGAAGGAATATGCAAGTCCGCTTTCAAGCATTGTGCATATATATCCAAGTCCAACTCTTATATCTTTAATTTTTCTGTTTTGGGATGCCTCAACAGCACTTTTCATAAGGTCAACTGTTATCATTTTTCTAACCTTTCTGGGTGATAATTTATTTTCAATTTCCAAAAGAGACAGCCTTATTTACTTATCCAAGACTGCCTCTCTTTTGTCTATTGAACTGGGGCCTTTTTGTCGATAGCTTCGATCCGGTCTTTCAAACGTTTGATCTCTTCGAGAAGGAGTTCTTTTTCAGATTTATTCGGATCTCCGACATAGGTATCCACTCCCCTGCCAAACCATCTTCTGAAACCCCTTCTGCAACCTAAACCTAAGCCAAGCCCAAGACCAATTCCGGCAACACCCCTTGCTATGCAGCTCCCCATGCCTCTGCCTGTAAAGGGGCCGAGCCCCATAGGTCCTGTTCCATCTCCTCTTGGCATAAATACCACCTCCGGCTAGTTTATAACATATGCCATTTACAACCCAAGCATATAACTTTTATGACATATGTCAATAACCATTTATCTCTGTTCTGGTGATCAAGGTACTATACCATTATCAGAATACCGTCTTTTAAGAAGACTGCAGGCAAAAAATAACGTGTATTTATCTGCTTCTTATTCTTTCGATGTTGTTTTTATATTCAGGGATGGCTTCCCATATCGTGTTCCCCAGATCGCAGGGAAATTCTTCACAGAAGCCGCAGTGGGGGATACCCTTTTCTTTAGCGCAAATCCTTATTCTGCATTCAGCACATATTATACTATTTGCACCAGGCTCCATGCACCCTGTGCATTTCATCTTTGAGGGCAGGATAAAAATGAGTGTTCGCCGCGGCTTTCCTCTGCAGCAGCTATCTTCGAAAGCGCCATGATATCGTTCCTCTCAGTTGCCCTGCGTGCTTCACATGAGCCGCAGTCCATACCGCAGCAGCCTGTGATCTCCATCAAATTATTACTGAAGAAGTCGACCTTGAGTTTACGATCCCGCTGTTAATAGTTTTACAGCCGATCTTCTCAAGCTCGGTAGAAAGAGAATCAAGTCCCTCTCGGACAGTTTTCCACTCGGTATCAAACGCCTGATCTACAAGAAAGAGTGCTTCTTTTGTGCTTTCGGAGAGAGATGCGTCTCTGGTATCCCGGTGATTCCAGAGCCAGCAGCAAACCTTCTCCTCGTCTGCGTAAAGCACGTTCCTGGTATCGACGTCGATCACGCTGTCGCCCGCTCCCAGAGGATAGAATTTCTCACCCTCACGCCCAAACCTGAGGACCAGACCACCCTTGAGCTTTTCTATGTCATGAGCTCCCATAGGAAGAAGATTGATCGCTAAGACACAGTCATAGCAGTCGACTACACTTGACACGCTCCACATTTCACCCTTGAACGCCCTGCGAAGCAGCGATTCGAGAGAAGACCTGTATTTGCTCGGTTTTACCCCCATCTTCGAATAAACCTCGCGCCAGCCTGCCACATCCGGATGAAGCATCATCGTGTCCTGAGATATCCCAATGTCCTTTAGCCTTCCGGTGAGGCTCTTCTTCATGCTTTCAACATATTCATTTGAAGGCACGACTTTGACTTCAGCCAGCAGCCAGCCGATCTTGGCATTTGGAAAAACTTCAAATATTTCATTTTCTATCTTTATTTTCATAGTACGGCGATCCTCCTTTTGATTGTCAGAAATTTATATCAGTCAGTAATCCGACTCTTTTGCACAGAAGAAGGGCAAGCCATCCTACCGCCCATCCTGCCGCGGTACCCGCAGCCAAAAGCGGCACCATGTAGAGGAGCACCCTGATGTCATTCACTACAAGAGCCGCAACTGAAACCTGTGTAACGTTAAAGGCCCAGGCGCCTGCGACACTTATCCAGGGCAGGCTGAAGTCATCCCTGTATTTTAAGTATATAAAGGACATCACAGCGGCTGACATCAGCCCTCCTGCCAGACTGCAAAGGAGTGCGAACCAGTTGCCTGTCATTATCCAGGCAAGAAATACCCTGATAAGGGTAACGGCAAAAGCCTCCTTTACGCCCAAAAGGACCAGCGCCAACAAAGAGAAAACATTAGCTACACCAAGTTTTATTCCAGGAAGCGGCATAGGAAGACTTCCCTCGAACATGTTGAAGACCAAGGCAAATGCAGCAAGCGAACCCGTTATGATAATGTTTTTTAGCTTCATCAGTAGGTCACCCCGTCAACTTCGTATTCTCCTGTAAGTCTGATCACCAACCTATGGGGCAGACATACAGCAGAATCTCCCGGCTTTTTCAGCCATCCCCGCTTAACACAGTCCTTGTCCGGACAGTTTGCCTCAATAACGGCTATCCTGCCATCCTCAGTTCTCAACATGTTGTAACCGCCCTTGTACTCTATAATAAAATCCTTGGCTTGATCCCCCTTTTTGAGCAATACTCTCTGTAAAAGCTTACCATCCTGTATTATTTCCGCGCTCATTACATCAGGTGCTGCAGTCATAAATCTGATGCCCCACACAACACTTGAAGCCACAAGTATCACCATAAGGATCTTCAGCATGGCCCTGTCTCCGCGCTTCATTTCCATCACTGCACCACCGGGTCTATTTTCATATCAGACTCTTTCAGTATAAAGCCTTCACTAAGACCCTTAGTCACACATACTGCAGTTCCTTCAGGTTTTTTTGTTACGAGGACCGCTTCAATATTTTTCAATTCCCGCAATAGAGAGATACCCCTTTCAAAACCCATAACAAAAAGTGCAGTACTAAGTGCATCTGCATCCGTCGATTTTTCGCTTATTATCGTCACAGAGGCCAGGTCTGACTGAGCGGGATATCCGGTTGCCGGGTTGAAAATATGGTGGTATCTAACTCCGCCGGATTCAAAATATCTCTCATATGGTCCTGATGTCACAACAGAGACATTCGATACTTCCACAATGCCGAAATATTCTCCTCTGGGCATGAACGGATGCTGGAGCCCTAGCTTCCACTTTCCCGGCTTCGGGGAGCTCCCGAAAACTGCTATATTCCCCCCGAGGTCGATAAGGGCAGATGAGACACCCTCGTTTACAAGCAGGTCCCTTACTTTATCTGTCACATATCCCTTTGCTATTCCCCCGAGATCTATCTTCTGTCCCTTTGCCGTTTGTACAAAAGTCCCTTCCGCTTTATGTATAACAGAAACTTTTCTGAAATTTGTGAGTTCCACAGCCTGCTTCAGCTGTTCAGGACTTGGTATGGCTGCACTTTCAGTTCCTATGCCCCAGAGTTTGACGATCTTTCCGACAGTGGGGTCAAAGGCTCCCTCTGTCCGTTCTGACCATCCAAGCGCCTTTTCCAGAAGAAAGCCTGTCTCTTCTGAAACTTTTACCGGATATTTTCCTGATGCTCTGTTCACAAGCGATATGTCCGATGAGGAGATGTTGGCCGACAGAAGATTTTCAAGCCTTTCTATTTCTTTCATCGATAGGTCAAGAGCGTCGTTCAGCTTTTCACTGTTATCCCCGTATAGAGTGATTCTCACGATAGTACCCAGGCGGTATGATTCCCTCTGGGCCATTATTGGAGTTCGCCAGCCTGTAATGTCCACATACAGCGAAAGGAAGAACATGACTGTCACTGCGGCAGCTGCGAGATAAACTATGGATCTTGAGGGATTAACTTTAATGTTCATCGCTTTCTGTCTGCCGCCTCCGGACTTTTCCTGATTGGTAGTGTTATATGCATACCCGTTTATTATAGCAAGATGAGGCCGGAGGGATGCTTCCGCCCCGGCCTCACTTTTTATACTCTAAGAAGATCTTCGTTTTTTAGCTTTGGAGAGTTATTTTTTCCTGGGGTCCTTGTATTCCCATCCTCCGGTAGCTTCGAATTCTGCGACCAACGTGACTTTCTCTCCTCTGTAGAGGATACCCCTGATCTCGACTCTATACTTCGCTCCGCTTGCGAGCCCGTCAATCAGCAGTTCTATTTCATCGTTGTCGTACTTTTTGACACGAACCGGATAGGTCCTTCCGTCCTTGTCGGCTACCATAATTTTTTCCTTGCCGTCCCATGTTATCTCATTATCATGCCCCACTGCATCATCTATGTCTATTTCAAGTTCGTTCCCATTTTTGAACTCCATCTCTCCGACATAAAGCGTAGTTTTACCTATCGGATCGCTGCTGCTCCCCGGTGCAGCGGGTCCGTCATACTCGGCTTTCCAGTGGGGTGTCGCGACAAAATAGCTTGTGACCATTATCTTACTATGCCTGCCGTAGTTTACATTATCTACCGAAAAAGAATACCTTCCATCCAGCAGAAACTCAGGAACCTTCAGAAAGAAGGTGTCATCGTCATGTTTCTTAAGCTCTGCCTTGACTTCCCGGCCTGAAGCATCCCTTACGGATACTGTCTCCTGTGTTGTCCAAACTATCTGTGCGTCTTTATCTGTCTTATCTTCAAGGTCGATCTCAACGATACCGCCTTCCCTGAACTTTACCTCCTCAACGTATACATTCTGGGAGGCCAGCGCGGAACCAGCCGTAATAAATATTAGACATATACAAACCACCAAAGCTGACATCTGTTTAAACATGACTTGTCACTCCTCCAAAGACCATCTCATAGGTAAATATTGATGTAATTTTAACAGTTTGACAAGAAAATGAACACAAAATTCTTGGTATATGAGGAAAGCTTAGAGCATAGGAGCTATCTTCTGTAAAGTTTACTTGGCAGAGCCCCGTATTCGGGAAGGTATTTCATTGGATCAAGGGCAGTGCCTTTTGCATTGCGGACTTCGAAATGGAGATGGTTTGTCGTTGCTCTCCCTGTCCTGCCGACAGTAGCTATCAGGTCTCCCTGTTTCACCCTCTGCCCCACCTTTATGTTCATTGTCGAGCAGTGTGAGTAAAGCGTCCAGAGCTGATCCGAGTGATTTATTATGATGATTCTTCCATAACCTCTGAAACCCTTTCCCCCATTTGAGACTACCTCAACGATTCCGTCAAGGACGGCATGGATCGAGGTGCCTTTTGGAGCAACGATGTCTATGCCAAGGTGTTTCCGCCTGCCTTTTGACCTTGTCCTGCTAAAGAGGCTGGAAAGTTCCCCTGACTTCAGGGGCCACTTCATATCGCTGATGAGAAGCGGTGCACCTCCGCTGACCATCTCTTCCTCGTCCCATTCAATATCGCCGGGCGAGCCCAGTTTTCTGTATGCTGTTTCGAGAGGATCTTCCTGAAGGGCCTGATAATCTATCTCTTCTGCGTACAAGCTATCGGGAGTAAGAAGGATAGAAAAAAGTATGAAACACAAAACATACACTCCTCCGATCCTAAGACCGAACAAGTTTTTAAAAGCACAGCATTTCTGTTTTGTGCTATTTGAAAGGCGATCGTTCGCCTCAGTAATGTGATCCATCAAAGACCTCCCCGTCATTAGAGGAACGGTCAGATCATTTTATCACAGAGCTAAGCCCAGGTCTTAGCTATTTGGTCGATCATCTCTTTCATTATCTTCGGGTCGGCCTTGCCGTATCTGCTGCGGAAAGAATGGTCCGCCCCCTCAATGATGAAAAAATGTTTCTCTCTATCCGGCAGGCTTACTTCTCTTAGCACTCCAAGGCAGCTCTCCTCGGAAAAGATTTCATCGCAGCTGCCCCTGAAGGATATCAGCCCTCTGGCATTAACATGTGAGAGCATGTCCGCCGTTATCTCTGAGCGGAGAGTTGAAAGGACAGGAAGGGACATCATCCGTGCCTCTACATCTTCGTAGGCCACAAGCCCCGTTCCGCTGAGTATCACCCTCTCCGGAACCTGAGAACCGTCCTTTATCCGGCAGTTGATATTATCGGCCGCAGCAGAAAGGGCGATGATCCCGCCAAGTGAAAAACCCCATATCCAGAGCGGTTTTCCCGGCGTTGCTGTCCTGATGTCACATATTGCGTTAAAGACATCCCGCTGCTCCTGTGCAAAAGTCTTTTCTGAAAAGGCTTTTTTGATCCACTGGGATACGTCATTTAAAAAGTCCTGACGATTTCTGATCCTTCGGCTCGTCTCCACCAGCCATGGAGTGTATCCTTTCTCTGAAAGCAGCTCGGAAAGGAACCGGAATTTATTGTGTTCTCCCATATTGGCACTGCTATGCACTCCGTGGAGCAGAACGATCTGGATCCCGTTCGGTATTTTCGGAAGGCAGGAAGCAATCCTGACCTCTTTGTCACCGAAGGTCCCGGAAGTCACATATTCTTGTATATTTGAATATTCCAGTCTCTTTTCCATTCTATTCTTCCTGACCCTAAAATCGAGTAGGAGGCTGCCCATTATTTGAGCAGCCGTCCTCTCACACCACCGTACGTACCGTTCGGTATACGGCGGTTCGGTAACTTAAGCGCTTTGCCTCGTATCTCTCGGAGATGTCGTCATATCCTTGTGATACGAGGTATTTGTTTGTTAATGACATGTTGAGTATCCAGCTGCCCGCTATTCTCCAGTATCCGAGCCTGCTGTTTGCCCATTGCCATGCCTGACTTTTATCAATTCCCAGTTTCACAAGATTCTCTTGTCTGGCTCTTGTTCTCTTCCACTGTTTCCAGTAGATTTGCCGTATGCGCCTTCTTATCCATTCAGATATGCCTTTCATAAGATATCCCATGTCTGCTATGGAGTAGTACCCTAGCCAGCCGGTTGTGTATCTCCTGAGACTGAGCAGGGTATTTGTTATTGACCTGCCATGTTTTCGGCTGGTCAGACAGCGGATCTTGTCTTTGAATCTTTTCAGGCTTTTGGGGTGTACTCTTATTCCAACTTTTCCCTTTGTGGTACATAGGGAGAAGCCCAGGAATTTGAGTTTCATTGGGCTTCCTATGCAGCTTTTCTCTCTGTTGACTCTAAGTCTGAGTTTTCCTTCGAGATATGATACACAGCTTGTCATTACTCTTTGGGCCGCTCTTCGGCTTTTGACATATATGTTGCAGTCGTCGGCATATCTTACAAATTTATGACCTCTGCTTTCGAGAAGGTCGTCAAATTTTGTGAGGTATATGTTTGCTAATAGCGGAGAAAGATTGCCTCCCTGAGGGGTCCCTTCTGTGGTCGGACTTATCAGACCATTTTCAAGAACTCCAGCCTTGAGATATTTCCGGATGAGATGTATGACTCTCTCGTCTTTTATCTCTTCTTTGAGCATTCTTATGAGAAGGAAGTGGTTGACCGTATCGAAGTATTTCGCCAGGTCAAGGTCCACTGATACTTTGTAGCCCCCCTCATAGTATTCTTTTGCCCTCGCTATTGCCTGATGAGCGTTTCTGCCCTGACGGAAACCATAGCTGTTATCCGAGAATTTCTTTTCGAAGATGGGCGTTAGGATTTGGGATATGGCTTGTTGTACCATGCGGTCTATTACCGTTGGTATTCCAAGTTTCCTTTGACCACCGTCCGACTTCGGAATATTTACCCGCTTCACAGGTTCCGGCCTATAGTCGCCATTCATGATGCTCAGGGCCAGTTCTGCATAGTGCTCTTTCAGGTGTGCATACATTGCTTCTACTGTCATTCTGTCTATTCCTGATGACCCGTGGTTCTTTACTACTCTTTTGTATGCCTCTGCCATGTTGGGTCTGCTGAGGATGCGTTCGAGCAGCTTTTCTGCGCTTTCTTCCCTTGCGGTCTCCGTGTGGACAATGCTCGGCACTTTCATGTTACTTTCGGCTTCCAGCCTGTCCTCGCATGAATAGTCTGTTTTCACAGTTTTCTGCTTTCTATGCATTGTCCCACCTTCCTTCGTTTGAGAAGTTTGTTACCGTTCTGTCCTTCCTCACAGTCTCTGTGAGTACTATGACTTCTGCTGACTTCTTGAGATTCAGCCATACGTCCCCGCATGGGTTGTCGAGAAAGTTTTTTTTCTCTCCCCGACCAGTCTCAAGATCTCCCCGAGTAAGCACACAGACTTTCCCCTCATCTATCCGCCGCATTTACACCATGGGATTCGTGCAGTGTTGGACTTTGTCTTGTTAGGCAGACTCATCCGTCCCACATATGCCTTATATGCGGTTTCTGTTCGTCGGACCGAGGGTTTGCCTCCGGCTTCCTTCAGATTCCACCTCACGATGGACACCCTTGCCTTCGGCTAACAGTTCCCACTGCAAAGCCTGTAACGGTCTTTCACCGTCTAGCCTGCGCACATGTCGGGCGCACCTAAAAGAGGGCGGAATACCGCCCTCTTTGCATTTCCTGTTATCTGAGAAAGTTTGGATCGTTTACTTTCCCTGGTGGGCTGCAAGGGCGACAGCTGATGCGATCGAGAGGAGCTTCGTCTCGGCTGAGTCCGCGCGGCTGGTCAGAACTACGGGCGCGGCTGCTCCGAGGACAATGCCTGCTGTCTTATTCTCTGAGAAATAGACGATCGCTTTTGCAAGCATATTTCCTGAATCTATATTGGGAACGTGCAGTATGTCTGCATATCCGGCAACATCGGACTTGATGCCCTTGTGATGTGCTGATTCCGGGGATATCGCATTGTCGAGTGCGAGGGGTCCGTCGATGATGCATCCCTTGATCTGACCCCGGCGGCTCATCTGTGTAAGGAGCGCTGCATCTATCGTCGGAGGCATGTCCGGGTTGACGACTTCCACCGCTGCAAGTGCTGCGACCTTCGGGCAGCTTACACCGAAAGCGTGGGCGAGTTCCACTACGTTCTTGACTATATCGATCTTTATCTTAAGGTCGGGATACATGTTGAACGCGGGGTCGGAAATGAAGAAGATTCTGTCGTATCCTTTGATCTCATGGATGTATACGTGAGATAGAGTCTTGCCTGTACGAAGCCCTTTTTCCTTATTGAGTATCCCTCTAAGGAAGTTGGCGGTCGCGACCATGCCCTTCATGACTATCTGTGCCTGTCCGCTCGATACCAGTTCAACGGCCTTAAGTGCTGCGGCTGCTTCCCCACCCTTTTCATCGACTACTTCGTAGTTGGCGAGATCAATGCCAAGTTTATCTGCGACCTCTTTGATCTTGTCCGAGTTACCTACGAGAAATGCTTCGGCAACACCGGCCTTACGTGCGTTCTCTACCGCTTCCATTACCTCTGCATCTTCGGCGCATGCAACACTTATCTTCTTGGGGCCTACTTCCTTTGCATACTCAAGCAGTGCACCTAGTGTACGAATCTGTTCCATTTCAGAAATGACCTCCCAGGGATGTATTGTCACAGGCTTACCGCCTGCATTTTACAAAAGCACGTGAATTATTATACATGCATATCCAAGCGACGTACAACTGCAGGCTAGTTACAGAATTTTGCGAATATATAAGGTTTTTAAGATAATTTCCAGCATCCGAATATTGCCCCGGAATAAAAACATGTGGTACGAACAACGTACCACATGTTTTTATTGTAAATATTATTTTTTGCTTATGCCATGAACATGGCTATGTCATCATCGACATTGCCTACTCCTGCAATACCGAACTTCTCCACAAGGACCTTGGCCACGTTTGGTGAAAGGAAACCGGGCAGCGTGGGGCCAAGGTGGATATTCTTGACACCGAGAGAGAGAAGGGCCAGCAGTACGATAACGGCCTTTTGCTCATACCATGCGATGTTGTAGGCTATCGGTAGTTTGTTGACATCGTCAAGGCCAAAAACTTCCTTGAGCTTGAGTGCTATCACGGCAAGCGAGTAGGAGTCATTGCACTGTCCTGCGTCAAGGACTCTGGGTATGCCTCCGATATCGCCAAGGTCGAGCTTGTTGTAGCGGTACTTAGCACAGCCCGCAGTCAGGATGATCGTGTCCTGGGGAAGTTTCTTCGCAAACTCCGTGTAGTATTCCCTGGACTTCATGCGTCCGTCGCAGCCTGCCATTACAAAGAACTTTTTGACAGCGCCCGATTTAACCGCATCAACAACCTTATCAGCAAGAGCAAGGACCTGATTATGGGCAAAGCCTCCAACGATCGTTCCCGTTTCTATCTCTTCGGGTGCCGGGAGCTTCTTCGCCATTTCGATCACTGCAGAGAAATCTTTCTTTCCCGCAGCATCGGGAACGATATGTGCGCATCCGGGGAACCCGGATGAACCTGTCGTGAATATGCGTTTTCTTACTTCTTCACTCTTGGGCGGAACTATGCAGTTTGTCGTGAAGAGGATCGGTCCATGGAATGTTTCAAACTCACCGATCTGCTTCCACCATGAACCGCCGTAGTTGCCGGCAAAGTTGTCATACTTTTTGAATGCCGGGTAATAGTGGGCGGGGAGCATTTCGCCATGGGTATAAACATCCACTCCCGTTCCCTTTGTCTGTTCGAGAAGCTGTTCAAGATCGGTAAAGTCATGTCCGGAAATAAGTATCGCCGGGTTTTTCCTGACACCGATATCGACCTTTGTAATTTCGGGGTTGCCGTACTTTGAAGTATTGGCCCCATCAAGGAGTGCCATTGCCTTTACACCGTTCTCACCGGTCTTGAGGGTAAGGGCGACAAGGTCGTCCGCCCCGAGGCTGTTGTCCAGCAATGCTGCCATGGCCTCATACATGAACTTGTAAAGGGTGACATCTTCCTTGCCAAGGTTCAGAGCATGTTCTGCATATGCAGCTATGCCCTTCAAGCCATAAGTTATCATTTCCCTCAGGGAGCGGACATCTTCGTTTTCCGTAGCAAGGACTCCGACTGATGCTGCCTTTTCCAGCATAGCTTCCATTGCATCAGCCTTGAAGACGGCTGCATCATGAAGCCCACTCACTCCTGCTTTGGTTTTAAGATCCTCTCTGAGAGAGATCATCTTGCTAATCTGTTTCTTTATAGCATCTGCATCAAAATTAGCGTTGGTGATAGTCATGAAGAGGCTTCTCAGTACTTCATGGTTCACCTCGGGAATAGCAGCGCCATCAATTTTGCCCTTTACCACAACCTCCGAAATACCTTTAACTGTGTAAATAAGAAGATCCTGAAGCTTTGCCACGTGCTCCTCTTTTCCGCATACGCCCTTTACAGTGCATCCTTTGTTCATTGCAGTTTCCTGACACTGAAAACAGAACATACTCACGTAAGATCCCTCCTTATATTTTTGCTGCCCGTCTATGCTTTTGCTATTTTCATCCCGTAATTGACTGCATCTTCCTTAGCTTTTTCAGTCGGATTCCACGCGTTCCTGAGTCCCTCTTCGTCTATCAGCTCAAAACCGGCATTCTTCATCGACTCCAGGATGAACTTGGTCCCCTCGCCGCTCCATCCGTAACAGCCAAAGGCAGCGGCCTTTTTATTTTTGAATTTAAGTCCCTTCATGAGATGCATGAAACCCGCAACTGAATGAAGTACGCTGTTCCCTACCGTGGGAGAACCTATTACTACCGTTTTTGATTTAAAGACCTCGGTGATGACATCGTTATCGTCTTTCTTTGCAAGGTTGAACAGCTTGACGGTAACATCTTTATCTGCCAGGCCGATCCCCTCTGCGATCCTCTCCGCTAATTCTCTGGTTCCGTTCCACATAGTGTCATATATGACGGAGATCTGATTTTCCTGGTAGTCTTCCGCCCATTTTAAATATTTTTCAACTACCTGCACAGGGTTATCCCGCCAGATAACTCCATGACTCGTCGCAACAATATCGATCTGAAGGTTTAGAGAAAGAACCTCTGCAAGTTTCTTTCTGAGTATCGCGCTGAACGGGGTAATTATGTTCGCGTAGTATTTGATACATTCGTTGAAAAGTTCGCACTGATCAACCAAATCATTGAAGAGCTTCTCTGTTGCGTAGTGCTGACCGAACGCATCGTTGCTGAAAAGAACATTGTCTTTGGTAAGGTATGTGGCCATACTGTCCGGCCAATGCAACATAGACATTTCAACAAAAATTAATTCCTTTCCGTTTCCAATGTCTAGTTTATCTCCAGTTTTGACCAGGTGGAAATCCCAGTCCTGATGATACTGTCCCTTAAGTGACTTGACCGCGTTTGCGGTGCAGTAGATGGGCTTATCGGGGATCAGTTTCATCAGTGCGGGAAGGGCGCCGCTGTGGTCGACCTCACCGTGGTTGATAATTATATAGTCTATTTTGTTCAGGTCGATCTCCTTCTGCAGGTTTTCGACAAACTCACTTGCGAACGGCATCCATACAGTATCAATCAGGACCGTCTTCTCTTCTTCTATAAGATAGGAGTTGTAAGTCGATCCCTTGTGTGTCGAGTAATCGTCCCCATGGAACTTGAGGAGTTCCCAGTCCACCTTGCCTACCCATGAAACATTGTTTTTTATCAGTTTCTTCAACCGCGCTCACACCCTTCCAGACAGCATATAAATAATCTACCAAAGATAGGATATCAGTACCCTGCGCATAAAAAATATCAAAGCATAAGAACCGCCGCATCAGTACAAGCCGCATATGGATATAATTTGGTTTAAACCTCTTTATAGTTTTCTGATTTTTTGACTTAGCAGGGGTATCTTCAAGTCCTGTCCTTCTGACTGATCACCCTTTCTTTTTGCAGACCGCTTTGAACAAAAACCAGAATGAATATTTTCTTTGATTTTGTCATAATTAAAGAGTTTTAAATACCTTAATTATTTATATAAACAGTTTATTTTACAATAATAGCATATAAGCACTGCATTAAATCAATAGAAAAACTTACTTAATATTTTTTTACAATCTTAATTATAAAAATGTTGCTCACCTTCGCTCCCAAAGATCCCAATATCTGCTAAGAATCTCAAGCACGCTGGTATGTATGGCTTCGGTTTACTAAAAGAAGAAAGGTTCAGATAAATTTTTCCTCCTGATCAGCTGGCAAAGAACGAGACAGGCCCCTGAGTAACCTCAGGGGCCTGTAAACCGTGGTATCACCAATTTTATGGCGGGCTCGGCCGGAGTCGAACCGGCGACCTACGGCTTAGGAGGCCGTCGCTCTATCCTACTGAGCTACGAGTCCGCACCGCAAAAGGTAGTCTATCATGTAACATCAGGTTAATGCAACTATTTTTATGACCCAAATATTGGATATTTTCACCATTTTGCTCATCTCTGGCGATCTTGACTCTCTTCGCTGAAATATTAAGCTTTTTCTGCACCGGACAAGGGTCATTATCCAAATCTCATCATTTTAAATTAGCCAGATATCCTCCAAGCGTGTCGAGTCCATTTTGAAGCAGCGCACTATCGCCAAAACCAAAACCGAGCCTGAAACACTTTTTCTCTTCAAAACAGTCTCCGTGACAAAGAAGGACTCCGTTTTTTTCGTATATATCCGTGCATAGTTCCACTTCGTCGATATCGTAGTCATAATGGACCAGCATTGTAGTTGTAAAACTCTTTCCGTAAACAGAGAGATGAGGATGTGCTCTGATCCATTCATCAACGATTTTTTTGTTTGGCCTTACTATCGCACGGGCCCTTGCAAGCATTTTATCGCTGTTCTCAAGAGCTATGGCAGAAAGCAGCTCATCGAAGACCCCGTTGCATATCGAGTCGTAGGAACGTCTGTTCTCAAGTATGTCGTATGCCTTTTTGTCACGCGTAACGGCCCAGCCGACCCTTGTGCCTGCCATTGAATAGATCTTGGACATGCTGCTTGTGGCAATACCCTTATCGTAAAGATCTACTATCGAGGGCATGTATTCATCTGCAAGCCCCCTGTATATCTCGTCACAGAGGATATATGAGCCGTTCTTTTCAGCAATGGCTATAATGTTGCGCAGTTCATCAGCGTTCATATAGGAACCTGTGGGGTTATTGGGGTTAGTAAGAGTTATCAGCTTTGTTTTGCTGTCTGTCAGAAAGTCGAGTTTCTCCGGATCGATCTTGTAGCCATCCTCCTTTTCCAGGCGAAGGGGGCACACTTCGATACCCAGGGCTTCAGGGATCGAATAGTGCTGCTGATAGTTGGGCATTACTGCTACGACATTATCTCCCTTTTCAAGCATCGCCGTAAGCACAGCTGAATTTGCGCCAGTACCTCCGTGGAAAGTAAGGACCATTTCGGGTTTTGCACATTTGTATGTTGATGCAATCGCATCAAGAAGCCGGGGCAGCCCGAAGAACGCGCCGTAGTGGAGGCGGGTCTCAAAGAAATACTTAGTCAGTTCATCTTTGTTTTCACCGCTCAGTTTTGCCAGTTCGTCCAGAGAAATAGCCTTCACGCAGCTTGCGCCCAGATTATATTTGCAGTGTGCATCGCGGGGGTTCAGCCATTTTTCAACTTTAAAATCTTTGATAGGCAAAACTGTTTCCTCCTTTTGCTGTCAAAGGCACTTCTCAACGCCGCATGAGGGGGAGTGAGTCCTATGCGGGATCAGGAACTGCCTTTGGCTGCTCTTTCTTTAGAGTTGGATCTCTATGGTTTTCTGCTCCCCTTTTCGGGAGACAGTGATCTTTACTTTTGATTTTATGTCAGCTCTGTTCTCAAGATATGAATTGACTCGCGCGATATCGAAATTTTTTGTGTCATAGGTGTCGATCATGACAAGCGTGTCTCCCGGCAAAACTCCTGAGTAGAAAACAGCGGTCCCTTTTAAGACATCTTTGATAAGAAGTCTCCCCTGAGGATCCCGGGAGAATTCCTCAAGCCCAAAACCAAGATAACTTTTAGAAGGAGGAAGGGGCTCGGGTTCTTTATAATATGCGCTCGACTCCTCTGAGACCGAATAATCGGGAGCAGTTACCCTTACTGAAATTTTTTTGCTCTCCTGACGGATCGTGTATTCCAATCTGATGTTCTCTTCAAATCCACTGACCTTGAGTACGGCTACTCCATTTCTGTCATCAAGGAAAGTCTTTTTTCCTTCGCCTTCCCAGGATTTCACCAGCAATTCTACTGCACCGGGAACGCCTCTCTCAAAAATAAGGTCAACAGCGTGTTCCATCTCTTTTCTGGAACTTTCCTTCGCGTGTTCCCTTATCTCCCTGACTTTTTGTTCATAAGCAGCCTGCTGTTTTGCAGCCTCTGCATCATTGTTGCTGTTTCCGGCAGCGAGAGTCCCCAGAAGAACTGCCAGGCCCGTGGCATCGACCCAGACCTCAGTATGGCTCGAACTGTAACTGTGATGTTCGGTATAAGCATATGCTGTCTGGATAGGGGCGATCAATAAAATCAGAAAAAGTGCTGTTACCCTTATGTGTTTTTTCATCTGCATCTTTTCCTCCTGATCTCTTTCGTCTTATCTCGCTGTTTTGAATGTTTCAGCTGTACTGTGGAACAAATCGAGGTTCTCCGGGATCGCGGATCTTGCTATGCCAACCATAACGTGGCTGTTCTTGCCGTCAAAAAGCATCGTTTGGTATATCAGTTTCGTTTGTTCCCCGGCAGTATAACCAACTATCTCAATGCCGGTGAGCCCATCGATCATTACCGTTTTTTCAGAAATGATGTCGACCTTTTCTCCTTTTTCTATCATTTGAAGTTTTTCCTTTGCAAAACCTGGCTGTTTATCAGGCGTTACAAAGATGTTCGATAGGCGTGATACCACAAAGAGAGAACCGTCATCTTTTTTTGTCGGGAGAAAACCATCCTTTGTATATACCACTGCACCATCAAGCAGACTGGCCAGTTTGAGAGGAGTTCCGTTTACATCCACGTTTCCCTGCGAAATTTCTGCAGAAAAAGAACTTTTTTCATTTTCCCAGTATGCGCTTTTTATCGTTTTCAGTACAGCCTCTCCGCGACTCTGGTTTCCGGCAGGGTAAAGACCGTTTATCATCCAGCATTCTTCGCCCCTGTCAACGACGAGAGCCCATTTGCCGACCAGACTGGAGCCTTTTTTCTGGAATATCTTCATTAGCATAGCCGGTGAACCGTTCCAGATAAATTCATTTTTCATCTTCAGTTCCATACTTGCCTTTTTCAGGTTTTCCTCTGTGAATTCTTCCAGAAGGGCAGAGTATGGCAGACGTATGACTGAGGACTCCAATGATATTTTTTTTGTTTTATCCACGCATCCTGCATGCGATTTTACAAAACTGCAGCTCTCCGGCAAAACCACATATACCGGCATGGCGAAGACTGACCTGTGCAGGGGGTTCTTTTCTGTATTTATTTCTTTCGGTCCTTCAGCGGCAGCATTTCCCGCGATCAAGAAGAAGAACAGAAGAATGGGCAGGACCCTTGCTCTTTTAAGAAATAACTTCATCATTCAGTTTCAGCATCCCCTGAGCCAGGTGTGCGCTTAAAGGTCTCTGCTGCTTCATGCTCCTCCTCTGAAAGAGGATCCTCTGCGGTATCTTCAGTGTCAGGCCTGATCGGTTCGTCCTGTGTGATGCCCGGTATCTCAGGCAGGCCCGGTGCGATTTTTTTCAACAGATCCCTGAAAAATCCCTTTACCTTGCCTGAGGAAAGATTTTCTGTGAGGGCATCCGCGCTCTGTATGGCGCTCTCGGTGCCTATTGCTCTCAGTTCCTCCACTTCTTTTTCTGCGGCACCGTAATCCTTTGCCCTTATGTAGAGAAGGCCGAGTTTATATCTTGCATCTACGTTATCGGGCTCAAGTCTGACAAGTTTTTCATAATACTGCGCCGCAGTCTCGTAGTCTTCCATCCCAAGATTGGCCTCAGCAAGCCCCTTTAAGACCCTAGATTCCGGTCTGAGACTAAATTTTTCAGCTTTCCTGAAGAGCTCTGCCGCGCCATAAAAGTCTCCTGAACGGAGAAGAGACTCTGCTTTTAATATATTCCTCTCCCGGAGAGTCGCAACAGCAAGAAGAGCCGTCGCGAAAAGAAGTATTATCACCAGCATTACGACAATACCGGGAAAAAAACCTCCTCTTTGTCTATTCATACTTTGTTCCTCCAATCGATTCAAAGATCGGCTGCTATAGACCCATTAAAGGACCATTGCGCAGCATTTTCAG
The DNA here is from genome assembly GCA_963682045.1 of Synergistaceae bacterium. GTDB lineage: Bacteria > Synergistota > Synergistia > Synergistales > Synergistaceae > Caenicola. The sequence goes on along the minus strand of OY821326.1, from coordinate 1,479,571 downwards.
ATCGTTCTCAGGACAGGCTCGAACTCCAGTTATATTTTATCAGTTTTATCAATTCGCCGGTACGTTCTATCAAATGTATCCCGCAGAAGTCCATCGGGTAGAAAAAAATATCATTCAGCTTAAAGCCGAAATAATTGCACATCAGTGTCCATATCACTCCGCCGTGGGCAAAAACCAGAATGCTGCCTGAAGGATTACTGTCAAGTATACCCTCAAAGGCAGGGACTGTTCGTTTCTGAAGATCTTTGAAGCTCTCCCCTCCAGGCGGCCCGACAGAATCAAAGGATGTCCCCCTTTTTTCGTAGAGTTCGTTCCACGTGGACCTAACCTCATCGAAACTCCTGCCTTCCCACTCTCCAAGGTGTATCTCGCGAAGTCCTCTTACCTGCCTTACCTCGCAGCAACGTCCTGCCAGGGCTATCTCAGCGGTATCCATTGCTCTCCTGAGATCACTTGAAAAAACAGCCCCTATTTCAAGGTTTTTCAGGGCATTGGACAAATTACTCGCCATCTTCATTCCCTCTTCGGAAAGCGGGTAATCAGTTGATCCGTAATACAGCTTCCCGTTGTGGGGAAGCTCTGGTTTGGCGTGACGGATAAGATATATTTTCTGTTTTTCCGAATTATTCAATAAGCTGCAGCTCCTGACATCCTGTGACCGCCAAAGGGGCCATCCTCATAATAGACTTCATTTATATAAAAACAACTATATTCTATCTCTACAATTTTTGGAGCATTTTGGCACAAATCCAAAGACTCAAATAATCTCTTCGTCTGACTTATCCCATGGCGGTGATACGATACAGAGAAACTCCAGTATTTTATCACTGTCGTTTACCGCATACTGTTCCGTTGAAGGAGGGACCATGACAGCAATTCCTTTTTTAAGAGCTACGGGTGTCCCGTTTATAAAAAGAGTGCCGCTTCCCTCTATTATCCAGTAAACTTCCGAAGACTTCATCATTCTGTGAGGTATGGTACAGCCATGGGGGAGGATCTCGGCATGTGACAGCGAGAAGCCGCAAAAAGGAAGTTTTTCGTTTTTGGGGTGGAGTACTTCAGCAAGGGAACAGAGATCTCCTACAGTAGAATGTTCAAGCTCAGCCGTATTTTTTACCACAATACCCTGCTCCATTTTCAGCCCCCCCATTTTCGTAAGTACCATTATACAGAGAGTTTAGGAATTTTATCTAACTCTTTTTTATCTCCGCCGTGTCTGGTAATGATAAAAGTCAAAAAAGCAGGCTCCCAACAAAAGGGATTCATGCCTTATGTGATAACCTATGACGCTAGCTCCGATATTCTTAAATATATAGGCAAAAAAGGAGAGGAGGCCGTACGGCCCCCTCTCTGGATTACATTTTATAATGTGTTTCTAGACTTCCCTTGGCTGGGCTTTGTAGTGGGTATGGAGCAAATGGTGCGACTTTTCGCCGAGGGGCTTGCCAAGCCAATTATCGTAAAGGGCCACTATGTCGGGATTCTTATGGGACTGGCGAATCGTCTTTGACTCATCGACCCTGTAGGTGGCAGCAGTTCTGGCTGCCCTGACTTCAGCATTAACAGGCTGGGGCTGTCCGCCGCCGCCTATGCAGCCTCCTGGACATGCCATGACTTCGATAAAGTGGTAGTCAGCCTCTCCTGCACGGACCTTGTCCATTAGGATCCTTGCATTTTTGAGTGTATGGGCTACCGCAAGCTTTACAGTGACGTTCTCTCCGTTTATAGGAACATCTACGGTGGCTTCCTTGATGCCTTCCATTCCGCGGACCGGCATAAAATTGATTCCTGGAATATCCTTGCCCTCATTGAGTACTGCGTAGACCGTACGCAACGCTGCTTCCATGACTCCGCCCGTTACGCCAAAGATAACTGCGGCACCGCTCGAAAGACCAAGAGGACTGTCATATTCTTCTTCCGGCAGGTTTTTGAAATCGATGCCCGCGTTCTTTATCATCCTTCCAAGCTCTCTTGTAGTAATGACCGCGTCAACATCAGGAATGCCGGGATTGCTCTGGAGCTGAGGCCTTACGCGTTCAGCTTTTTTGGCAGTGCAGGGCATTATTGAAACACTGTATATCTTTTCAAGCGGGATACCCTGAGTCTCCGGCCAGTATGTCTTAGTAAGGGCACCGAACATGCCCTGAGGTGATTTTGCCGAGGAAAGGTGCGGGAGAAGATCGGGGTACTTCATTTCGATGAAATTGATCCACCCCGGCGAGCAGGATGTGATCATCGGTAGCGTTCCGCCGTTTACAACCCTGTCAAGGAACTCATGTCCCTCTTCCATTATGGTAAGATCTGCGCTGAAATCCGTGTCAAACACCTTGTCAAACCCCAGTTTGCGAAGCGCAGCTACCATTTTGCCGGTGACTATTTCACCGGCTGGAAGTCCAAGGGCCTCTCCAAGCGCCACTCGCGTAGCAGGTGCTGTCTGGACTATTACATACTTGTTGGGATCTCCAAGTGCATCAAAGACCTTTTCTGTATCATCTTTTTCACAGATTGCCGCTGTCGGGCATACCGCAACACACTGACCGCAGTATGTGCAAGTGACCTTGTCCAGACCGTAGCTGAAGGCCGGCTCAACAAGAGTCTTGAATCCGCGGTTCACGAATGCATAGACATCCAGACCCTGGTGTTCGTGGCATGCCCTGATGCATCTGCCGCACAGTATGCATTTCTCTGGGTCGCGTACGATGCTTGGGTTGGATTCGTCTTTCTCAGCGTGGCGCTTTTCTCCTGTATAAGGTATTTCCCGAATACCAAGATCTGCTGCGATGGTCTGGAGTTCGCAGTTATTGTTTTTCTGGCACGTGAGGCATTCCTGGGGATGATTCGCGAGCAGAAGCTCCACGACCGTCTTTCTCGTCTCCCTGACAATTGGGGTGTTCGTATGGACAACCATCCCGTCAGAAACAGGGTACACACAGGCAGCACCAAGTCCGCGGGCTCCTTCTATTTCGACCACACAGACCCTGCATGCTCCCTCTTTGCTAAGCTCCGAGTGGTAGCAGAGCTGGGGGATGTGTATACCTGCGACCTGAGCCGCTTCTATCACTGTATAGCTGCTCGGCACGGACACTGTTTTATTATCTATAGTTACCTTTACCAGTTCCATCTAATGTCTCTCCTCTCAACCAGAATCAACCGCGGATGATCGCCTTGAACGGGCATTTTTCCATACAGGCTCCGCACTTAATGCACTTCTCCGGATCAATGGTATGCTTTCCTTTGGGTTCTCCGGAAATCGCGTCTACAGGACATACCTTTTTGCAGAGACCGCATCCAACGCATTTTTCGGTGATCTTGTAGCCTATAAGTGCTGTACAGACTCCAGCGGGGCATCTCTTTTCGTATATGTGGGCCTCATATTCATCCCTAAAGTAACGCAGCGTGGAAAGGATAGGGTTGGGAGCAGTCTGTCCTAGTGCGCATAGAGCTCCTGCCTTGATAGACTTGGCAAGTTTCTCCAGCTTCTCTATGTCGCCCTCTTTTCCTTTTCCATCTGTGATAGCCGTGAGCATTTCTAGCATGCGTTTCGTTCCCTCGCGGCATGGAGTGCATTTACCGCAGGATTCGGACTGGGTGAAGTTGAGGAAGAACTTGGCAACATCCACCATGCAGGTATCTTCGTCCATTACGACGAGTCCGCCGGATCCCATCATTGCTCCTGCAGCTATCAGCGAATCATAGTCCACGGGAGTGTCTAGCAGTTCTTCCGGAATACATCCGCCCGAAGGTCCGCCTATCTGGACTGCCTTAAATTTTTTGCCGCCCATGATACCTCCGCCGATATCAAAGATGATCTCGCGCATGGTAATACCCATGGGTACTTCCGCAAGTCCCGTATTGTTGATCTTTCCTGTAAGTGCAAAGACCTTAGTCCCCTTTGATTTCTCTGTGCCGAGCTTCGCATACTCCTCAGCTCCGACCCTGAATATGTATGGAACATTGGCAAAGGTCTCAACGTTATTGATATTGGATGGCTTTTCCCAAAGACCCTTTACTGCGGGGAATGGGGGACGTGGGCGCGGCATGCCGCGTTTGCCCTCTATTGATGCCATGAGTGCCGTCTCTTCTCCGCATACGAATGCGCCTGCTCCTTCTTTGATGTGGATTGTGAAATTGAAGTCAGTACCAAGGATCTTTTCACCAAGAAGCCCTGCTTCTTCAGCCTGTGTGATGGCCTGCTTCAAACGTTTGATCGCAAGGGGATATTCAGCGCGGCAATATATGTAGCCTTCATCAGCACCTATTGCGTAGGCGCAGATTGCCATTCCTTCAAGTATTGCATGGGGGTCGCCTTCAAGAAGAGAACGATCCATGAATGCGCCTGGGTCTCCTTCATCGGCGTTGCATATTACATATTTTTTCGGACCGGGGGATTTTGCGCAGAACATCCACTTCATGCCTGTAGGGAATCCGCCGCCGCCGCGCCCGCGGAGTCCGGTTTTTTTCATTTCTTCCACGACCTGTCCAGGCGTCATTTCCAGAAGCACCTTCGCAAGGCCTTCATATCCGTCGGCTCCTATGTATTCTTCAATAGAATCGGGATTTATATGTCCGCAGTTCTTTAGGACCAGACGGTGCTGCTTTTTATAAAATGCGATTTCATCATAGTTCGGAACCTGTTCAGCTGTAAGGGGTTCCTTGAAGAGCAGCCGTGTTACGACCCTTCCTTTGAGTATATGTTCTTCCACTATCTCCGCAACATCTTCCGGCTTTACACGGGTATAGAAAGTACCCTCCGGATAAATTATCACAAGAGGCCCCTCTTCGCAGAATCCGTGACATCCTGTTTCAACAAGACTTACTTCGTCGCGCAGTTTTTTCGCCTTAAGTTCTATTTCAAATTTAGCAAGTACATCCTTCGCTCCGGATGCGGTGCAGCCTGTACCGGTACAGATAAGTATGTGAGCTCTCACAAGAGCCATCGTAAATTCCTCCCCCAGATCCTATTCTTTATTGGGGATCTTAGCCACAACAAGATCCTCGACTATATTCCCGTTTACAAGGTGTTCAGCGATTATGCGGGGAACATCCGCTGGATATACCGGCCCGTAAGTGACTCTGTCCTCACCAGGACGTACTATATCCATAAGGGGTTCCTTCTGGCACATTCCTATACACCCGGTCTGAAGGACGGAAACATTGTTCAGGTTGCGCTTAGCGAGTTCTTCAAGGACAGCAGTCATTACTTCCCGTGCTCCTGCAGCTATGCCACAGGTTCCCATTCCAATGATCACCTGTGTATCATTATTCTTGCGGGCTTTTGTCTGAAGCTGTGAGTCCGCTTTTATCTTCCTGAGATCTTCAAGGCTTTTTATAGTCATTGATATCTCCTGCCTCTCCTACTTATTACAGTACTTGTCGAGCATGGGTCCGACTGCTTCAGCTGTGAGCCTTCCATGAGTATCATCGTTTATCATGAGGCATGGAGCCAGACCACAGGCTCCGATGCAGGCCACTGTCTCAAGCGTGTACTCAAGGTCGGGAGTTGTTACCTGACCGTCCTTAAGCCCCAGCTTCTCACGGATAGCATTGAGAACGGCCTTTGCTCCGCGCACATGGCATGCTGTTCCCTGGCATGATCTGATAATGTTCTTGCCTCGAGGTTCCAAGTGGAACTGGGAGTAAAAGGTAACTACACCGAACACCTGGCTGATGGGAACACTGATCTCCTTGCTGATTTTAATCAGGACATCCTTCGGAAGATATCCGAATATTTCCTGGGCCTGCTGCAGAACAGGTATCACACTGCCTTTCGTGCCACGATACCTGTCCAAAAGCTGGTCCAGCTGTTCCCAGGACTTCTCTGACATGTTCTCTAACATAAAACGCACCCTCCTTATGTTCTTCCCGAGCCCTCCAGTCCGGGAAGTCTGTATTACCTTTATACTATACCCCAAGAAAAACAGGGCTTTGAGCGCAAGAGAACGTATGGCAAATTGCCATACGACTTTTTTGTGCTATGAAAGATTTGAGAAAAAAAACACAAACCAGGCTGATTATATACTTCATCCACAGATATGGCAAGTTTGATTGCTACTGTGTGTTGCTACTGTTGTGTTGTTGCTGCTGTGTGCATTTATGAGAATCTAATCGCCACATAGTCGTTGCTGAAAAAAGCTTAATGATCCAATAAATCCTAATTGCAATGCCTGGTTTTTGCCGTTCAACTTCAAATGGGCGAAAATCTGGCTTGTTATTAACACTGTAACTTTTCCGCAATTAAGTAATATGAATATCACAAGCCTTCAGGAGTTTAGTAGTTTTAGATGACACTTCGGCGGTGATCCATTCACCGCCATTTATTTTTATCTTTGAGATACTCAATCAAATCCTCAACCGAATATCTACTTGTCAGCCCATGATCCTTAATCACTCTGAAAAGCCTGTAACAAATGATACTCACGGGCTTCCATGGATCTTAAATCCTCGTCTACAAAAGTGTGTACCGTCCTTCCGTTACCCACAGAACGGGAGTAGTAACGAACAGGCCGCCTATCCCTGAATATAAACCTACCGTCAAAAGATGACTTATCTCCTGTTTTTATAACGCTTCTGTCAAAAAAGCTGCTGCTTCGCCTAAGTGGAATAATATACCCTACTCCGGATTCTCCAAGGATTGTAAAAATTCCTTATCCGCGACTACTACGGCATTGTTTATACCCGATTCTTTGACAGTTATGCCAAAGGCAGAAACATCGCGGATATTTCCAGGAAGTATCCTGTAGCTCACCTTTATTCTTAGCAAAGGCATAAAGGAGGCTTATTTGTGGGGTAAGTATCCGTTTGCTGTTATATCCGCGATACGGTTGATATTCATTTCTCCTGATTCGGAGAAGATGCTGGTGGCATCAAAGAACAAATGGCTGCTTTGTCCGACGAACTTTCTCACAAATGCACATATATTTTCTCTGCGGGTTCCAAAGCCACGAAGCAGGAGGCTTATATTCTTTCCGGAGAGGGGCTGTTTCTGATAAAACTCTGATACAAAAGAATGCGCATAATAATGCTCCATCCGCTTAAAAGGAGTCCTGTACATCGTCCTGAGAAAAGATACAGTAACTATTTGATGCCCAATATCCGAAAACTGGCCCTTAAGAGATGCGATAATATCACCGGAAATATTCTGTAAATAGTAAATATTAGATTGCTCTAAATTCCTTATGATTAAGACTTGCGATGTTGGAAAGTTTCAGGTTCCGTGTTGTTCTAGGCAGGATAAGTCCCTCTTCTGTAATAGTACCCTAAGCATCCAACGCTATCCGGACCGGACCACCACACTTACCTGCTCCTTAGACATGCTCTCAATATCAAGCACCGGCCAGGTTCCGACAAACACTTCACAGCACCCTAGCCAGCACCATGCCAGCCCAGGTAGCAAGCAACCCCACGCATACATTGAGTGCAATATTGCTGATTGCCGGAAGTAGATTCGCTCCATCAGCAAGCCGCAGGGTTTCATAACCAAACGAAGAAAACGTCGTAAGACCACCGAGAAAACCAACTGTAATAATCAGTTGCCAATATGGGTTGACAATTATCCGTTCCGTGGTCAGCGTCAAAAACGCACCGATGATAAAGCAACCCACCACATTAACAAGCAAGGTCCCATAGGGAAAATCAGCGCCCAAACGACTGGCTACCCACAGCGAAACAAAATACCGAGAGCAGGCACCCAACGCGCCGCCAACGGCAACTGCAAAAAACTTCAATTCCATTCACTCCTCACATTTGCTTTCCTTCACCAGTTATACTCATCGTTTCGGTGGTTTACCTCCATACTTTATTACTTCAATATCATCGATCGTAATCATGCTGCCTTCGTCCAGCACTTCGTCAAGAAAAGGCAACAACTGATTGATATAGGTTTCACTGTCAACCAGTTCAATCAATATCGGCAAATCTCCGGAGAGATCTACAATTGAGGCCGTATGAATCCGGCTGTTAGCTCCATAACCCATCACGCCGCGAAACACGCTTGCACCTGCCATATCCAGTTCTTTCGCCTTTTCAACAATGGCTTGAAAAGCGGGACGATGGTTCCAGCGATCTGATCCGCCAATATAAATACGCATCCGTTTGGCTTTTGAGGCAATTTTCGACATAAAAAAACTTCCTTTCTTTTTTGTTGTTTCTTCTTTAAATAGCAATATCCAAAGATATCGCGTCAATCACTATTTGCTGCTGCGAAAAAACGAGGCAAACAAACACAGCCAGCACAACAAAGTCAAGCACACATCCGAAATTATAATCGTAAACAAAGCCTTCTGCCATCCTGTCTAATAAACCAGGCTGTCCAATGCAATGCATTAAAAATTCCATCGGTTTTGCCACGATTTTCTGTCTAAATCAGATTGCTGAAGCAATCCACATAATCGTCTTTTGAATTTCCACAACCGCGCTCCACAACATCCCTGTCACAACCACCGAGCCTACGTTACCAGAAAAGCCAAGAAACGATATCGGCTCGCAAAAAGCAAAATCGCCAGCAAAACGCCCATGCTTCATTTATCATATCACTTGTTTACCAAGATTACCTCGACTCCATCTACGCCTATTACCTCGGCATCCAGCGGGGATACCAACGACTCAGCTATTCCCTTCTTAACTTGGAGGTAGGAAAAAATCAAATGAAAGCTGGCAAACCCTAACGCGCCGAAAAAAGAAAAACATCGGGTTCAACCAGAATGTTCGCGACAACTTCGGCTTTGCCGCCCCGCTCTTCTCGACCTGTTTGCCCGGAACTTGCCACCCGTTCTTCCAGCTTCACTGGGTCTGGAAATTTCATCCGAATAAACACCACCACTGCAAACGTAAGCAAAGCCGAAGCCACTTTACGCCCGTTCAGTAACGCGGGACAGTAGTGCTTTTTTGCTGGGCTTCAGATTCCATAACCGATTCGTTATATCATCATGGGTACAACGGCAAGTTGCTAATCCTCTGTATAAACCAGCAAAGGAACCGAAACCAGTATTCCGTATCATAGAATCGTCACCGACCAGTACCGCCAAATATGGTTAATACCAAACTTTTTTAACAACAGGTACTATATATCTGAGCCTGTTTATATACCACATCTGAGCAGGCTCAGTATCTTCTCAGTTTTTGGGTTTTCAAAGTAGTTTCCCAGTTTTTTCCCTGTTACTGCTTTCGTATCCCGGACAAGAAGAAAAGACAATCCTTTACAGAATATCCGCTAAGCATATTCGCCTCCTTCCCATCCAGATCCATATTTGTGCGAATAAGCAGGATCCCCATCTTCTCGGCACGTTCAAACAGTCCCGCTGTTCCAGATAACGTAATCCCTGCTCCTCAAGAAACCCGAAATTGGTGTCGGAACCAAACCCCTTGTCCGCTATAACGACCATGTCTTCTATTCCGGACCTCCTTACTGCATCCCTGAAAGATTTTACATCGCAAATATTTCCCAAAAACGTCCTGCAATAAACAGGGGAGGTCTCCGGCTTGCTTGAAAAAGTGTACATTAGATTTATCTGAGAATCGTAGCTGCCGTTGTTGTTTTATTCCATCTTGCTGTTATACATATTTTCAGGACAAGTAGTTATGTGCGTGCCGTCAAAAATAACATCCTTCGTACCTGAGACAAAATCTTTGTTTATCTCACTAAAAAGGCTTAAGCGCCATTTATTAAAAAATGACACGTCGTCGTTGCTTCATTCCGTCCTTCCACTTTGTTTTCGACAAAAAGAAAATTCCTGCCGGGCCCAATAAGCCAACAGGAGTCACTACCGCTTTTACGGATTTGTCGGTGAACTCCATCGCCACATTATGTATTTATTAATTGATACACTAAACTTAAGTCCATCATGTGGTATATTGATAGCAAATGTAAAATTCGTTTCGGCGACAAAACAGTCAGATTTTTTTCATAGTACAAACTAACTACTGGACCCGAAGTTCGTTTAAACTCTAACTTTCGGCAATTGGCTTGTTAAGAAGCAGAGCTAAATCTTGATTATTTCTTGTGTTTTCGACATTTCTCCGTGAGCATTTTGGCTTGTAATTTGCATTAATTATTGATAGACTTCTCCGTATAGATTGTGTTTCATTTCGCAAACTTGTCCGATAATTGTTTTTGGGGAACAGGGGCAAGAGAGCTGATCCCGAAACTTAAATTCATTTTTTGGGTTTTCTCCCTGTGGAGCTGTCCGCAGGGATGTTTGTGTGTGCATAGAACTTTTTTCTCCATTATAAGAGTTTCATTCATGCGCCTACAGTATAAACGTTTAAAGGGGGAAACGAGATGTCCACAGCAACAAAAGATGTTGCACAGGTGACGAAAGATATCGTCGCTCCATGGAAGGGGAAAAAAGGCGGTATCATTCCCATTCTTCAGAAAGTGCAGCATGAATTCGGCTACCTGCCCGATGAGGCCATGGTCACCATCTCATCAGAAACCAAAGTCGCTCTGGCAGAGCTATACGGAGTAGCTACTTTCTACGCGCAGTTCCACCTCAAACCACGCGGACGCCACATCATCAGAGTCTGTCGCGGAACAGCATGCCACGTCAGAGGAAGCCTTGGTATCCTCGAAAGGGTAATTTCCGAGCTTAAGCTTCAGTCCGGCGAGGTAACAACTCCCGATCTCAGGTTCACAATAGAACCTGTTGCATGTATCGGAGCATGCGGCCTTGCGCCGTGTGTCATGGTAGACGACGAGACTCACGGGCGCCTCACCAAGGACAAGGTTCCTGACATGCTTTCAAAATACGAATAGGGCGGGATGTGACAGAATATGCCTAAGATCAATAATCTGGAAGAATTAAAAAAACTTAGAGAAAAAGCTATCACTGACACTGCTGCACGCAAGGAAGGCAAATTCAGAGTCATAATCGGACTTGGGACGTGCGGTATCGCTGCCGGCGGAAGAAAGATAATGGAAGCCGCCATGGAAGAGATTTCCAAGCGCGGACTAAAGGATGTTTCAATTGAAACGACCGGCTGCATCGGTATGTGCCAGAATGAGCCGCTCATGGATATAGTACGTCCGGGCGAGCCAAGAGTCACATACGGCAACCTGAAGCCCGAAGATGTTCCACGCATAATCGCTGACCACCTCGTAAACGGCAACGTCGTCGAGGAAAACGTCATCGGAAGACCTGAATAGGAGGCGTAAGGATATGGCAACTTTCAGAAGCCACGTACTCGTCTGCGGAGGAACAGGATGCACCTCAGGAGGATCCGACAAGGTCCTTGAGGCTCTTCGTGAAGGAATCAAGGCCAACGGACTCGATAAGGAAATCACTACCGTACAGACGGGCTGTCATGGGATGTGCGAAGCAGGCCCAATCGTAATCGTATACCCCGAAGGAACCTTCTACACTCACGTAAACCCGCAGGACGCAAAAGAAATAGTAGCTGAGCACCTCCTCAAAGGAAGGGTCGTTGAGCGCCTCCTTTACAAGGAAGCGATGCACTCCGAAGCTGTCCCGCACTATAACGAGCTCCCCTTCTACAGTAAGCAGGTAAGGCTGACGCTCCGCAACTGCGGTTACATAGATCCCGATTCACTCGAAGAATATATCGCACGTGACGGATATCAGGCACTTGCAAAGGTACTCACCGAAAAAACTCCTGAGCAGGTAGTGGAAGACATCAAAGCTTCCGGCCTTCGCGGACGCGGCGGCGGCGGATTCTCCACGGGCATGAAGTGGATGTTCTGTGCAAAATCCCCCGGACCCAAAAAATATGTTATATGCAACGCCGACGAAGGAGACCCCGGTGCGTTCATGGATCGTTCCCTTCTTGAGGGCGACCCCCACGCAATAATTGAAGGAATGGCAATAGGAGCCTACGCAATGGGCGCAGATGAAGGCTATATCTATTGCCGTGCTGAATACCCGCTCGCGATAAAGAGACTCCTCAAGTCAATAGGAGATGCGGAAGAGGCCGGGCTTCTCGGCGAAAATATCCTCGGCACCAACTTCAACTTCACACTCCATGTAAAAGAAGGAGCAGGAGCCTTTGTATGCGGAGAAGAGACTGCTCTGATGAACTCGATCGAGGGCAAACGCGGCATGCCGCGTCCACGTCCCCCATTCCCCGCAATAAAGGGTCTCTGGGAAAAGCCTTCCAATATAAATAACGTTGAAACCTGGGCAAACGTGGCGCAGATCATGTTCCACGGTTCGGAATGGTACGCAAGCTACGGTTACGAGAAATCCCGAGGCACAAAAGTCTTCGCTCTTACAGGCAAGGTAAACAACACAGGACTTGTCGAAGTCCCTATGGGAACCACAATCCGCGAAGTCGTATTTGACATAGGCGGCGGCATCATGGGCGGGAAAAAATTCAAGGCTGTCCAGATAGGCGGACCCTCCGGCGGATGCCTCACAGAGGAACATCTCGACCTTCCGATCAGCTATGAATCACTGACAGCAGCAGGAGCCATCATGGGTTCGGGCGGCCTGGTCGTCGTTGATGAAGAGACATGCATGGTCGACATGGCCAGGTTCTTCCTTGAATTCACACAGCGTGAATCCTGCGGAAAATGTATCCCCTGCCGCGAAGGCACCAAAAAGATGCTTGACATCCTTATCCGCATCACCGAGGGCAAGGGGCGCGAGGAAGACATCGACAACCTCATTTACCTTGGCACGCAGATCAAAACGGCCTCACTCTGCGGTCTGGGACAGACGGCACCCAACCCTGTACTTACGACTCTTCGCTACTTCAGGGATGAGTACGAAGCACACATAAGGGAAAAGAGATGCCCGGCAGGAGCATGCAAAGCGCTTATTACGATAACGATAGATCCAGCCAAATGCGTCGGCTGCACAAAGTGCACAAAGGCCTGCCCGGTCAAAGCAATTTCTGGAACAGTAAAGCAGCCGCACCTCATTGATCAGGATCTTTGCATCAAGTGCGGAGCATGCGTCGAAGCCTGCCCCTTCAAAGCTATAGATAAGAAATAGAAATGAGGTGAGAAAATATGGCTAACGCAATAATAAATGGAAAAAGCGTAGAGTTCCAGCCTGGAATGACTATTCTTCAGGCCGCCAGAGCCGCTGACATTTACATACCGGTCCTCTGCGAACACCCCGCGCTGGAGATAGCAGGGGCCTGCAGGGTATGCCTCGTAGAAGTGGAAAACAACCCCAAACTTCAGACAGCATGCTCCACTCCAATAATGGACGGAATGGTGATAAATTCTAATTCCGAAAAAGTTCGTGCGGCCCGCAAGGCAGTCATTGAACTTCTTCTCATCCGTCACCCCCTGGACTGCTTCAGCTGCAGCAGCAACGGAAAATGCGAACTCCAGGCAATCGCATATGATCTCGGGATAGAGAGATCTCCTTTCTGGGAAGAGGGAGACACTTGCAAAGACCACAAGCTCGATGACAGCAACCCTTTCTACATCCGCGATCTTAACAAATGCATTCTTTGCGGACGCTGCATCAGAGTCTGTGACAAGCACTCACAGTACCACGCGATCGACTTTCAAAACCGTGGTATCGTTACAGCTGTCCAGCCGCCTGTCGGAAGGACACTTGAAGAATCAGACTGCACATTCTGCGGCCAGTGCGTTGCAGTATGCCCTGTAGGCGCTCTCTATGAGAAGCCTGCAGTTGGCAAAGGACGTCCCTGGGAAGTTGAAACTACCAGAACCATCTGCACATACTGCGGCGTGGGATGCGAACTTCTCGTCCAGGTCAATAAAAGGACAGGCAAGATCGCAAACGTTACTTCAGACCACACAAACACAAAATCCCTCAACAAGGGCCGCACCTGCGTAAAGGGACGCTTCTCATGGGAATTTGTGAACCATCCTGACAGGCTTACAACACCTCTCATCAAGGAAAACGGTGAATTCCGCAAGGCAACCTGGGATGAGGCTCTCGGCAAGATAGCCGACGGTCTCAAGGCAAACAAGGGCAAAGCCGGGTTCTTCTCCTCTGCACGCTGCACAAACGAAGACAACTACCTTATGCAGAGGTTCGCAAGGGAGGTGATGGGCACTAATAACGTAGACCACTGCGCCCATCTCTGACACTCCGCGACAGTTGCAGGTCTCGGTGAGACCTTCGGAAGCGGAGCAATGACAAACGATTTTTATTCTATCAAACATGCAAATACTATCATGGTGATCGGTTCCAACACGACCGAAGCACACCCTGTCGTTGGCATGATGATTAAAGAGCAGGTCCGCAAGGGCGCCAAGCTTATCGTCTGTGACCCGCGCAGGATCGAGCTTCACGATCTGGCTACCGTCAAAATCCAGCAGAGAAGCGGATCTGACGTGGCACTCCTTAACGGCATGATGAACGTTATCCTTGCCGAAAACCTCCACGACCCAAAGTTTATCGAGGAGAGAGTGGAGAAATTTGAGGAACTTAAGGCCCTGGTCGGGAAGTACACACCCAAGTATGTCGAGGGCATTACAGGCATACCTGCGGATACTATCCGTGAGGCCGCCCGCCTCTATGCATCAGGACCAAACTCAGCACTTTACTATACGATGGGCATCACACAGCATACAACAGGAACCAACAACGTCCGCAGCTGCTGCAACCTGGCACTTCTCTGCGGAATGCTCGGACGACCCGGAACCGGCATCAACCCGCTGCGCGGACAGAACAACGTCCAGGGTGCATGCGACATGGGGTGTCTGCCGGCTACCTTACCCGGTTACCTAAAGGTCGGTCTTCCTGCGGCAGCGGAAAAGATCGAAACCCTTTGGGGGTGCAAGATACCTCAAGAGGGCAAGGTCGGACTCTCTGTCGCGACCATGATGGAAGCAGCAGGAAAGGGCGAACTTAAGGCACTCTACATCATGGGTGAAAACCCAATGGTAACTGACGCAGATACAAACCACGTCTCCCACGCCCTTGACAAACTCGACCTCCTTGTCGTACAGGATATCTTCCTGACTGAGACAGCACAGAAAGCCGACGTAGTACTCCCTGCCGCATGCTGGCCTGAAAAGCCGGGAACCTGCACCAATACGACCCGCGCCGTCCAACTGCTCCGCAAGGCAGCTGAAGCACCCGGAGAAGCAAGGGAAGACTGGACTGTATTTGTCGAACTTGCAAAACGTTTCGGACACGACTGGAACTTCAAAACAGCGTCCGATGTCTTTAACGACATCACTAAGTTCGTTCCTGCTTATGCAGGCATGAGCCATGAACGTCTTGACAAAGGATACCTCCAGTGGCCCTGCCCGACTCCGGAACACCCCGGAACGCCAAACCTCCACACGATGAAATTTGCAAGACCAAACGGGATGGCGACATTCTCACCATGTGAGTGGGCTGCACCCCATGAATGGCCTGATGAAGAGTACCCGTTCATTGCAACAACGGGACGCAACCTCTACCACTACCATTCCGGCTCAATGAGCCGCAGAGGCGCATCCGGCAAATACGTCAAGGAACTTTACATCGAAATCAACCCCGTCGATGCAGCCGCTATGTGCGTCAGCGAAGGCGAAAAGGTAATAGTCACATCACGCCGCGGTGAAGTAACAGGAGCCGCAAAGATAACTGACAGTGTGCAGGAAAAGATGGTATTCCTTCCGTTTCATTTTGGAGAAGCTTCAGCCAACCTGCTGACTGCCTCGGTCTGGGATCCCACTTCAGAGACACCTGCATTTAAGGTCAGTGCAGTAAAAGTATCCAAGGCCTAAACAGCCTTAGCAGCAAAATTAAGGGGCGGACAATATTATCCGCCCCATTACAATGATAACGGAGGCGTTTAAAGAAATGAACTTCAAACCACCTGTAGAAATTGCAAAGAGTGCCTGTACTGTGGCAAAAGCCAAGGCAGCTCTCTCTATCAAAGCATTGCTCGTAATGGGCTTCCTTGCAGGCGCCTACATCGCGTTCGGCGGCTTTTTGATGACTACTGTTACTCAGGATGTAGCCCAGTATGCCGGCGTCGGGATCTCAAAGTTGCTGGGAGGAATGGTATTTGCCCTCGGACTCATGCTCGTCATTGTTGGCGGAGCAGAGCTCTTCACAGGAAACTGCCTTATGCCGATAGGCATGCTCAATGGATGCGTATCTTTCCAGGGCGTACTTAAAAACTGGACTGTTGTCTACATAGCAAACCTTATCGGATCGATATTTATGGCATGGATGATCTACAACACAGGACTTGCAACAGGCGCCACGGGGGTAAACGCCCTTAAGATCGCTGTTGCGAAGGTAAATCTTCCCATGACTCAGATGGTATTCAGCGCAGTCCTCTGTAACTGGCTGGTCGTTATGGCAGTATGGATGTCCTTCTCAGCGATGGATGTAATGAGCAAATACGTCTGCTGTCTTATCCCTGTCTCGGCATTCGTAACCATGGGATTTGAACACAGCATCGCAAACATGTACTTTATAGCGCTGGGAATGTTCATCAAGGGCGGAGATGCCGCAACAGTTGAACTTGCAGCAGTGGCACCTGATAAACTCGCGGCTCTCACAATGGGAGGTTATTGGGGAAACATTATCCCTGTTACCATCGGAAATATGGTAGGCGGCATACTGTTCGTAGCAGTTCTTTACTACATGGTGTTCTCAGGAGCTCTTGACGAACCCAAAGCATAAAGCAGCTGATCATGAAACCACTCCTTCATAACAAGAACCTGGTGTTTACCCCGGTCGGCAGTACAGCACACAAGGAGCGCCTCCACGCTTCGCTGCTCCTGCTGGCCGGCGGTCAGGGCTCAAGAATGGGTGGCAGGAATAAACTTTATCTTGAGCTCGAGGGTTCCCTTCTTATTGAAGGCACTCTCGAGCTTGCTGCACCTCTTTTTAAAGAAGTCATCCTGCTCGTTGCTCCCGGAGAATCTACAAAGGCAAAAAAGGCCCTCTCTCCGCTTGTCAATAAATGGGACATAGCAATAGTAGAGGACAGGGTACAGGCAAGAGGGCCGCTCGAAGGTCTTTACAACGGTCTGTACCATATGAAAGAAGAATGGGGATTCCTTCTGGGCTGTGATATGCCCTCCCCTAACCCGGATGTAATAAAAGGGATGAGCAGTTTCTGCAGCGTAAACAACGATGCCGTTGTAGCAGAAAGGCAAGGATTTTTGGAACCTCTCCACGCATTCTATCGTAAAAACTGTATTGGCGCTGTTTCTGATGCCATACTGCGTGGAGACAGAAAGATAAAACAGTTCTACAATGACGTCAGGCTTACCGTGATCAACGAAATAAAGCTCAAAGAATTCGGTGATGAAGGAAGCTCCTTTTTTAACCTCAACACACCCCACGATGTGGAAAAAATGAAACTCAGCCAGGAAGTGAAATAACGATGAAGGAACTTGCAGATGGTTTCAAGCGTTTTGCAGCAAAGGCTGACAGGGATTTTTATGCCGATCTGGCCGCCAGACAGCGTCCTCATACCATGATGATTTCGTGCAGCGACAGCAGGATAATACCGGAACATATATTCGATGCAAAACCAGGAGAGATCTTCATACTCCGGAATGTCGGGAACCTCGCCCGGACAGAGGAATCTTCAGTGAGGGCATGCATAGATTATGCGGTCAAACATCTGAAGGTAAAAAGGTTGGCCGTGCTGGGGCACAACCAGTGCGGAGCTGTAAAAGCAACAGAAGACAAGGAACATCTGGATACAGAAGGGCTCAGAAAGTGGCTCGATCAGGAAGAATATACGGGATCAGACCTTGAGGGAGCCGAAAAGGCCCAGGCAGTGCGTCAGCTTGCTAAATTAAAGGAATATCCAACTGTCAAAGAGGCATTGGAGGCAGGCCGCCTCGAACTTTGCGCACTTTACTTCCACCTGGACCCACTCTCCATGGAAACATACGAGGATGGAGAGTGGCACTCTCTTTGATCTCAAAAGACCGATCCCTTTAGTTAGCTCTTAAAGCATATATATAATATTTTCCCTGTCCTCCCCATACAGACAAATAAAAAGAGAGGAGATCAAAATGAAAAATTACAAAGAAATATTGAAAATGGCAGTAGACAATGAAGTCGAAGCATACGAATTTTACAGGGATGCAGCAGCCAAGATGAAGGACCCCGCAATGAAAAAGACTTTTGAAGAACTTGCGGACGAGGAATCGGGACACAAGGTGCTTCTTGAAGGTTATTTGAGCAATGAAATGAAAGATATGAAGTTCAACGAAGAGAAGGATTACAAGGTCGCGGAGACTGTCGAGGCCCCCCAGACCCTTTCCGCTGATATGGCCTTTAAGGATGCCGTTGCCCTTGCAATGAAAAAGGAACAGGAAGCTATGGAGATGTACCAGAACTTCGCTGATGCCAGCGAAGGAGTTAAGCAGAAGGACACCTTCCTTGAACTCGCCAAGATGGAAAAGGGACATAAAGTACGCCTCGAGGACATCTACACCAACGTAGCTTTTATTGAAGTCTGGTAAGATCCCCCTCTGCACTAAGAGACCTTAGGGAACGGATAAGCGTTCTGCCTTATGCTCGGGCAGAACGCTTTTTTATTATAAACGTAACCTGGTTTGATCCGAAAAAAATTATCAGCCCCAAGGCCAGGAGATCCTTCTTCCGTCTTCTCCTCTTATGGCCTTTCTGATCTCCTCAAAAGTCGCCGCTTCAAGCGTCATTTTAGTGCAGTTAGCCCTGGATATCGTATCTAAAGTATGTGAGTCAGAGGATCTTATGAATGTCCTGCCTGGATACTTTTCCCTCCACATGGCAGCTTGGACCGAATCGGTCCTACATGAGAGCTCAAACGCGTCCGCCGGGTAGTCAACGGGCATCGGCCCCAAAGCAACGGGATAAGAAAAAGAGGGTCTGTCGACATGTGCAAGTATCGCAAGACCTCCGAGGTTCTGTACTTTGGATACAATTTGATCAACTTCATATCCGGAACCCTGGATAAGAAGTGTCTCTTCCTCTCTCAAGATATTGTTGCAATGATCCAGGACGACCTGATAACCAAAATAGTCAACATCGTTTTTTATCGGCATGATTTTCTGCCACAGCCACTCTTTATAAGTCATTGCAGTTTTTAGGTCCGGGAAAACAGTAAGAATATGTATGTCTTCTGCGCTCTGAGTCTCTATGCACGGCAGGACGAAAGGAACCCCCTCCGAAGCTTCGTGCACTGCGGGGAAATTATCACAGGTGTTATGGTCAGCTATGCCAATTACATCGATACCGGCCCTTCTGGCAGCTGAAACTATCTCAGGAGCTCCCATATCCAGGCTTCCGCAGGGAGAGAGGGCTGTATGGATATGGAGATCAACCCAGAAAGGCTTAAGCATATTATCCTTCTATACCAAGCTCCGAAAGCCTCGTACATGTTCCGAATATAGATCCGCTGACAGATGCCACACAGATGTTTTCTGCGATACAGCGATCGATGAGGTCAGCAGGGGCCTTTCTGTCCGAGGCCAGTATTATGATCGGAATATCCTTTAATACAGCTACAGCTGCAACATTGAGGTGGGCCTGTATTGTTATCCAGGCAGACCCCTCTGAGACTGTGCCCATTATGAAACTGAGCAGATCTCCGGCCGCAGCCTTAGTCACATCTCTTTCAGGGTCACCTGCTGCCTGCACATCTGCGTTCAGTTTTTCGCATAGGTCCTTTATCTTCAACTTTTTCCTCCCTTTCTCTTAAGCGTGTGTGGCTGGGATTCTGAGAGTTTTACGATCTGACATGCAAGTGCAGAGATACCCTCTCTAAGCTTAAAGATACAGTCTGTCACAGAACCGTGACCCCTGACTATTTCCTCTGCCATTGCCTGGCATGAGGGCCTGCCGCAGGATCCGCAGTCGATATGGGGAAGGCCGCTATAGATTTCCTTCATCTGCTGCAGTTTAACCATGGCGTCAGCCACGTTATCAGAAAGAGGAAGACGGGGACGCGGCTGATATTCGTTAGCAACAGACCATATGTCCATTGTGAAGAGTTCCTCCGCCCTTGATAGTTCTTTGGGGGTGATGTTCCATTCTGTCTCGATGCTGCCAAGGCGGAGGTTTGCAAGAAAACGCGAATCCGCAGTTCCTACTCCGCCGACGCATCCTGTGTCACAGACACGACATTCGATAAAATCAACGCCTCGCAGCCTTCCCAGCTCAAGTTCCTGAAGTGTGTCAAGTGTATTCCTCATGCCTGATACTGCAAGTATAGTCAGCTTTTTATCTGAGAAGGCCTGGACGTGCCTCGATTCTCCACCGCGCCGCGCCCACTGTATCCACCTGTTGTTCCTTTTCCTGGGCACAGATTCGTTTTCGACATTTATGTCACCTTCGGCCATTATGCTCCTCGCTACCTTCCTTACCGTTACTGCGTTCGTAAGAGGAGAAACTCCTTTGCCGTGCGGTTCCCTGACCATGGTTATCTTGGCCGGACAGGGGGCAAGAAGGGTAAGGGGCGCATCACTGTTGGTCCTCATCCTCCATAATGTTGCAGCGATCTCAAGGGGAGAAAGTACCGGAACTACCCTTGAAAGCAATTCCGGAAATTTGGTCTGGATTAGTCTGAGAACAGCAGGGCAGTATACTGATATGAGCGGCAGAACGGTCCTGGACGACCTGTTGATGAGCTGCGCTACAGCGTAGGCTGCCAGGTCAAAAGCATCCTCAGCTTCATCAATGAGTGTCTTGAAGTCAAGTGACAGGAGAACGTCTTCGAGGTTGTCCGGCCTGCCATAATGGCTGAACTGCGAAAAAAAGACCGGATCGGGAACTAATGTCGTTCTGGATGATTCTTTTATCCTGTTCCAGTCGTCTTCATATATGCCAAGAGCAGAACGTGAGCAAGAGCGCAGACACTCTCCGCAGTCTATGCAAAGCTCCTCTATGATGCTTATTTCTCCGTCAACTACACGAATAGCCTCTGTAGGACAAACTCTGATACAATTGACACATCCCTGGCATGCCTCTTTTGAGATTTTTATACTGTGTTCCATGCGGTTCGCTCCTCCGTAACAGCCGGCATATAGCTGGAAATCTGGTAACGGCTGGATTCAATAACTGCATATCGGGGATCCGTAACTGAGATCTGTTTAATTTGAACAGTATAACAGCCGGAACCTAAAGTAAAAAATAACATGTTAGGTATGAACAAGCTTTTTGAAGGATTTTTGTCAGGTAGCTATTTGTTGAAAAATACAGTTGATATCAATTTGGTCCCGACACCGGGTGTAGATTCTATTTCAAAAAGATCCGAATTCCTCTTTATATTCGGAAGCCCCATCCCGGCACCAAAACCCATTTCTCTGGCCTGGTTCGAAGCAGTGGTATATCCCTCTGTCATTGCCTGATCGATATCAGGTATTCCAGGCCCTTCGTCCTCAGTCGATATTTCAAGCTTATCCTCTGATATGACGGCTTTCAGGATCCCGCCGTTTGCGTGGATCACAAGATTTATTTCTGCTTCGTATGCAATTACAGCAGCTCTTCTGCATACATCTGACTGTATGCCAAGCATTTTGAGGGTGTTTTTTATATTGTTAGAGGCAGTACCTGCCACCATGAAGTTGTTACCCTCTATCCTGTATTCCATACATACAGGAGCAGCCATACTGTTATGCCTCCCGCGGCTGTGGAACGTAACTTGGTTTTACACCTGCTGCATATAGCCTTCCGCAGACCTCATATAGGCTATATTTGGACAGAAGTACGGGGATTCCGCTTTCCTTCGCAAGATTCACTGTCTCTTCGAGCGGGATCTTACCCCTGACAAATACTACGGCAGGAAGATCAAGCATCTGCGCTGTCCTGACTATCTGAATGTTGGTAAGGCCAGTAAGGAGAAGGGAACCGGGAGAGCAGAAGGCAAGGACATCGCTCATCAGGTCGCAGGCATATGCAAATGGTACTGTTATCTCGCTCAGATCCCTGTCAGAGGTTATGACCTCAGCATTGATCAGCTCAGCTAATTCTTTTAAATTCATATTAAACATCCTCCTATAGAATTAATCTATATTTTAATTGTTATAGCATTTGATAACAATTTTACAGCTTTGCGCAAAAAATAACAAGCTTTACAAAATATGACTGTATGCACTCATTTTTAATATTATCTCACTCAAAATATTAAGTAATACAGTTTATTCTTATCTAAGAATATATTTTTATCGATCTTTCTCTTTCGTCATTTACGAGATTGGAATAGATTATCCCTCCCATTTTATCTCGTCCAAATTTGCCTTGATATGTTCCCTGAGCCAAAGACCGACTTGCACAGAACGGAGCATCTCCCTGTCTCCATCGAGGGCATTTATTATCTCATCCGTATCCAGTACAAATTCCCCTGAATCTGTTTTATGTCTGTACGTCCAGTGTATCTCCGGGGAACCCATAATGAGCGTCATCAACGTGGCAGGGATGTCTCCGAGGGGAGGCCTGTCTATGCTGCTCATTCTGAAGGTCGCGGTCGTTTTTGTGCCTTTTCCCGGTTTCGAACTTATGGCAAGTCCGCCTCCGCAGAGTTCTGCAGACTGCTTGAGGAAGGGCAATCCCATACCGACCCTTCTCGTCGTCCTTGTTGTAGTGAAGGGATCAGTCACCTTTGCAATAAAATCTTCGGTCATGCCTTTTCCGTTGTCCTCTACCGAGAAAATAAGTCTGTCAGCAGATCTATCTTCCAAAATCTCGATCCTGACCTCTGTACCGCTTGCCATGACGCTGTTTTCTGCTATATCCAGCACATGTGCGGAAAGATCTTCAAGCAATTTTTTCATCCTCCGATATTTTTTCTTCTGAGTTAAATTTTATCCGTTCCGGAGCGCTGTATACGTTGAATCTTCCATTCCTGGCAAAACCAATCAGTGTCATATTACAGCGCCTCGCCGCATCCGCGCCGTTTGCTGTCGCAGCTGATATGCTTGCCATGACGGGTATTCTGGCCCCTGCCCCTTTATGTACCATGTCATCCGGCAGGCGTCCTGACGTTATGAGCGCAGTGTCATTCGTTTTTACGTTGTTTTTCAAAAGCCAGCCGATAGCCTTGTCGACTGCGTTGTGCCTCCCCACGTCCTCTGTCCTGAAAAACCTCCTGCCCTCAGGAGAGACAAGGGCAGCGACGTGCACGCTTCCCGCCTGTCTGAAGAGAGGTGCTTCCGCTATCCAGTCAATGCTGGACATGATCGCATCAAAGGAGATCTGCCATTCTACAGGAAGGAATGGAGGGTCATTATTTCCCCTTTGCTCCTGTAAAAAAGCCCCCGACGCAGTGTGAAGGAATCTGGATTCCAGTTTCCAGCCCTCTATTTTGTTTGCTCTTTCAACTATTATTCTTCTGTCATCTATTTTAATAGATCTTATATCGTCCATGCTTTCTATCATCCGCCTGCAGTAGAGGTTTCCTAGAGCCCATAACTCTTCCTCTCCGGGCGTGAATATCACAACAGCTTCCCGAGAACCGTCAACTTCAAGGATAATCCGTTTTTCGACAATCATATCATCCTCTATCTTTTGAACGGTCCCGTCGCTGAACATTCTCATAATATCTTTTTTTACAGTACGGTCATCCATCCATATGCCTCGCTTTCTGCTTTTGGTCTGATCAACTGCCGCTTACATTTTACTACACCATAGGTCTTTAATTTTTGCACACATCAGAGATGATTTAGACTATACTACTCTTTGTCTTTATTCCTCGGAGCAGCCGTCTGACAATGAACATTTCTGCAATGCCGAAACAATAACTGAAAGAAGAGATCTTTTTATGTCCGAAAATAGTACATCCACTGTCAAAGCTGCGAGGTCCAGCGATTATCTGATCATCCTTACTGCCATTACTATATGGAGTGCGAGTTTTGCTGGAATGAAGGTCGCCCTCGAACAGGCCCATCCTATGGTAGTCCTCTGGATGAGGCTTGGCCTCTCTATCCCTTTCCTCTTTGTGGGATCGTACCTTCAGAAAACATTCCGTCTCCCTGGGAGACATGAACTGTGGCCCCTCATCATCATGAGCTTCCAGGGTATATTCCTGGTTTTAGGTCTCCAGAATTACGCAATGAAAACGGCTAGCGCATCTACCGCAAACTGGATCATAATCTGCTCCCCGGCCTTTGTGGCTCTTTTGGGATGGTTCTTCCTCAAGGAAAAAATATCCCACATGGGCTTTGCCGGACTATTGATTTCAGCAGCCGGAGTAATGTTAGTGCTTCGCCTGGGTTCAGCCGGTGCAGTCCCGACATCAGGATCATTCGGGACGATCGGAGATCTGCTGATACTTTTTTCTTCGCTCAATTGGTCCATATTCCTTGTCTTTTCCAAAAAAGTCCTGAAGGATGACCTTCCTTACAGCTTCGTCCTTTTCTGGGAGATGTTTTTCTCCTTTATTTATGCAACATTAGCAGTACTGCTTATGGGATACGATATCTCTGTCATTAGATCGTTCAGCCCGAGAACCTGGACCGCAGTGACATTTCTCGGCGCGGGCGCCTCTGCAGCAGCATATTTTTGCTGGTTTCACGGCCTTTCTGTGCTTCCCGTATCGAGGATAATAGCCTTTCAGTTTTTACAGCCATTTGCCGGGGCAATAATTGCATACCTGCTGCTTGGTGAGCGTTTCACGGTATGGCTGTTTGCCGGAGGCATAACAATAATGTATGGGGTCTACCTCGTTAACAGAAAATAAATAACAAGACCGCAGCGTGTGGGCAGCCCGTTACTGAAAAGAGGACCTGAAGATCTACGCTGAAAAGATCGGGGGATCAAACTTTAGCAATGACCGTAACAAACAGAGAAGATATCCAGTCAAAAGAGGCTTCTTTCGCAAACTATGCAATGGTATTGGTAGCTGTCACCATTTGGGGCGGAAGTTTTCCCTCGACAAAATTCGCACTCGCACAGGCCGAGCCCATGGTAATAATGTGCCTCAGGCTCCTTATCGGAATGCCGGTGCTGCTTGCGGGATCACTTTTGGAAGGATCACTGAGGCTCCCTTCAAAAAGTGAAGCGGCAGCACTGTTCCTCATGGGATTCCAGGGAATATTCTTTCATCAGTCAATACAGTGCTACGCAATGAGAACAGCGGGAGCAGCCAACGCAAACTGGATGATGATAGCGACACCCGCTTTGGTCGCGATCCTGGGCAGGATCTTCCTCAAAGAAAAGATTTCCGGCAGGGGAATATGCGGGATGATCCTCGCCGCAGTGGGAGTCACTCTCGTTATTGGACGCGGAACAGTCATTACTGCAAATTCGGGAAGTTTCGGAAGCATAGGAGATCTCATCATGCTCCTTTCCGTTCTTAACTGGGCAATCTTCCTGATCGTCTCAAGGAGAGTGCTCAAAAAGGACCTCTCCCCCGCATTTGTTATTTTTTGGGAAATGCTCTTTGCCCTTATAGTAGCAACACCTTTCGCAATATTCATAGGGAGCGATTTTTCAGTCATACCCTCTTTCTCCTCGGGAACATGGACTGCCCTTATCTTCCTTGGAGCATTTTCATCTGCCCTTGCCTACATCTTCTGGTTCAAAGCCCTTTCGATCTTCACAGTGGCCAGGGTCGCTGTATTCCAGTTCCTTCAACCGATAACAGGAGTAGTAATATCTTATTTTCTGGTCGGAGAACGATTCACGCCCTGGCTTTTTGCCGGAGGGGCGATGATACTCTGCGGGGTCTGGCTGGTCAATAAGAAGTAAAGCACCGCTCTTAGGTCCTGACAAATAAGCAGTGATAACGACATTTAATGACCGCGGACAGGGACCGCGGTTTTTTTATTCCAAAGTCAGATAAAGTCAACATCTTTATACTCTTTTATGATCTAGTACTTGGTGTATATTAATCATATTACCTCTTTTACACCTTTTTTCAGAAGCCAATCCCTGGTCCTGTCGCATATATCTCCCTGTAGGATCACATTTCCGTTCTCGACAAAAGATCCGCAACCGAGACCTTTCCTCATCTCTTTCGCAAGCTGATCTCTGTCTATGTTCGAGTCCTTCGGAACGATCACAGCAGTCACAGTCCTTCCTCTGCGACCAGCTGTCTGCCTCTGGAGCGAGACCCTGGAGAGGCGTGATATGCCGCTTTCGCTTTCTTTTTCAGAATCAATATTTTTGACTTTGCCTATTTTTTCCTCTGAGACCAGGGCAAGTGGTTCCTCTTTGTTCCCGTTTCCACGAAAGAGCGCACCGATCGACATGCCCAGGCTTTCATCAGCTCCAAGTGTGAAGCCTTCCCCGGAGGGGAGTTTTCCTTTCTTTTTCCCTGACGGCATTTTCTAGTCCTTCTTTTTGGCTTAAAATAGAATAAGATACTTGGCTTCGCCTTTTATGATTATATACTTTGGGGGCTTATTGAATGCCAGAGACCCGGCACTTTATTGAAAATTTCACTTCAGCACTCAGGATACTAGGGAATACTCCAGGCGGAGACATCCTTGAACTGCGGCGTGGAGCCGGCGCTTTTGCGACCGGGATGCCTTTCGCGGGTGAGAATTACGCCTTGTTCGACAGTTGCTCGTCAAAGGAAGATGCCTCTACGGTCCTTGATTTTTTTGCGGACAGAAAGTTTCCTTTCATCTCAATGCAGCTGCCCGAACTGAGAAAAGAAGTTTCAGAAACGCTTGAAAGCAGAGGCCTATCGGTCAGAGCGGAATATCTTGCGATGTCAATAAGCAGTTCTTCTTCAGAAAGAGAGCAGGATCCATATGTTAAGAGAGTTACTGACAGATCAGGTTCAATAGAATGGGCGGAAGCCGCCTGGACTGGATTTGGCGGCGAACTTCCGGTCCCGGACAGTTACATTAATTTTGCGGCCTATTTGAGCAACTGTCCTGAGAACCGCCTATACTGCCTTGAAATAGAGGGGATACCACTCTGTTCCGCACTGCTGCATTCAGCTGACAGAACCTGCGGGCTCTATTACTTTGCAACAAAACCAGAGGTAAGGAGACAGGGACTGGCCGTAAGGTTTATGGACTCGCTGGCTGAGCATGCTTCTCATTTTTCAGAGAACATGGTCCTTCTGGCCACTGAAATGGGAGCTAAAATGTACAAAAGCTACGGATTCGAAGTATTATTCAGGGTTCCTGTCTTCTCAAGCTCTGATGAGTTCTGATTTTAAAAATTGATAAAATCTTGAAAGGGGATATTGTAATGGATAAACTTGAAAAATTCTGGAGGGACGCTCCTGCAGGCTGTGAAGTGTGTACGGAAACAGGGGTAACAAAAAACATGGTGCTGAATGCGATCATTAACGGCGCAAGTGACCTTGAAACATTAAGGACAGAAGTCCCGCTTTGCGATGGTGGCAGATGTACCACAGAAAACCCTTCCGGAGCAGGGTGCTCAGAGAATGCAGCAGTCATTCTTTCAATATACGCACCTATCTATGCATTCATGAAGGAAGGACATTCTCACGACCATAATCATGATCCGGAATGCGGGAATAAAGCTTCCGGGGAATGCGGCAACTACAAATTGTGCCAATAAGGGCCTTAAATAACGCAAAAGACCAATTAAGGGGGGACTGGAAAAGCAGCCCCCCTTTTATGTCCATCAACGTTTTTCTATTTTTGCGGCGGCTTTCTTAAGCCATCCGGAATTTTCAGTTTCTATCTTTCCGGCATCGCAAAGAGAGGCGATCTCGGAACTGATCGGTATACTTGCAAGAAAATCTATACCATGTTTTTCAGCTGTCTCCCTCACTCTGCTCTCCCCAAAGATTTTGATCTCCTTCCCGCAGTCGGGACAGATGACCGAACTCATGTTCTCTACTATCCCAAGTATAGGCACATTCATCTGTTCTGCCATACGGACGGCCTTCTCCACTATCATTGAAACAAGTTCCTGCGGAGAAGATACTATGACTATCCCGTCGACTGGAAGCGACTGGAAGACCGTAAGGGGAACATCTCCGGTTCCAGGAGGCATATCAACAAACATATAGTCGACACCGGACCAGATAACATCGCTCCAGAACTGTTTAACCACTTCTGCAACAGCCGGGCCACGCCAAATGACAGGGGTCGTCTGGTCTTCCACTAGAAGATTTATCGAAATTATGTCTATGCCTGTTTTAGTTGTTACGGGGATTATACCTGATTCGTTTGCCTTCGCCAGACCTGAGAGCCCGAACATCTTTGGTATCGAGGGTCCTGTTATGTCCGCATCCAGAATAGCCGACTGATGTCCCATTTTTTGCATCTGCACAGCCAGAAGGGATGTTACTAAAGACTTTCCGACCCCTCCCTTTCCGCTTACCACTCCTATGACCTTTCCTACACTGCTGAGGGGATTGAGCTTAGCTTTGAAATCAAAGGGCTGTGTCCTGGAAGTGCATTCCTCTCCGCAGCTCCCGCATTCATTTGTACAATTTTCATGTTCGGTCATCTTCTGCATCTCCTTGTATTAAGTTGATCTCTCCACGCCGGAAACGACAATAGCTGCATTCTTTTTTACCTTTGCAGCGGGCCTCCGACAATTCGAAATGTCCTCCGTCTATATGGATCTCCCTGCCTCTGCAGAGAGCCCCCGCAACTTTTTTATGTGCAGAGTAAAGTATTCTCTGCAGCGTTCCTCTTGATATATTCATCAAGCTTGCTGCTTTGTCCTGGTCCATAGATTCAAGGTCACAAAGACGCAGCGACTCGACTTCCTCGATGGTAAGGACAGTCACATCTTCTGCGCTGCCTTCGGGAATAAAGCGCAGGGTTTCAGGTATGCTGCATACTCTTCTGCATTTGACCTCTCTCGGCAAGTCTATTCTCCTTTAGTGTGCATATGCACACTTGAGAAATATATTCCTCTGATCAGAATACGTCAAGGATCATTTTTATAAATCATGAAATGCCGATGCACTATGGCATCTAGATGGCACGTTAGTGTAAACACAAATATAACATGAGGCCCCTTATGCATTCAGTAATCTGAGTCCCATTACTGATGACAGGTTCTAATTTTCTGTGTATCCTAATAATCAGAAATCGCCCCGTCCGCTTTTAGCAATTGATTATTCCGATAAACAGAAATCAAGGTTCACGGCAACGAGTTCCAGATTCCCGTATCGCAGTTTCAGTTACAAGGCGGCGTAAGTCCGGATCAGCTGCAGCACCCGGAGCGGGGCGATATTAAGAATAGGAAGAGGGGGGCTCTCATCAGAGAGTCCCCCTCTTTATTTGCAATGGTTGTGGCGGAGAATGCATCCGCGGGAATCGATTGCAAATCCATTGGGAGTCTATAGCAAATCGATTGTTGGGACCTTAAAACCCAAAACCCGTGGATCCCGGCTCAAGCCCACACTGGGAAGACGGAGAGATGCAATTGGGGCAGATCGGGGATGATGACGACGCAATGCGAAGCGGACACTCGTGAAGGCGTATACCAATACGTCGAAGCGAGGGTCCGCAAGTCTTGCTAAGTTAGCGCCGTTATATGCCCCAATTGCCTGTTATTTTGGAGCTTTCTTGACCAATGCATTAAGACTGTTTACAAGTTCTTTTATCCTTTTGTCATTGGCCGGTTTTTTAAGTGCCGCTTCCGCAGACATGTCCCTGCCCCAGTAAGCCCTGTTGGCGTCCCTGTTCTGGTTTAGCACCGAGCCCTCAAACGTCATTCCTGCAAATAAACCTTTGGACATCGAGTAGCTGTAGATAGAGGCTTTGGCTCTGCTGTCAGTGGCAGCTGAGGTGTCCCTGCCTACGGGACCGGCAGCTATCGCAACGTCAGCGCCAAGCTTGAAGCTGTTTCCACCTGTAAACGCCCTGAGGCCGTCTTCATTCGTAATTACCAGAACAAGGCCGACAGACTGTGCTCCTATCTGAATCCCTATGGATGCACCTGAAAGACCCATAAAGGATGGACCATTCCATGTGCCGTTGGAATTCCTCAGAAGAACCAGGCCTTCTCCGACCTGCCCTCCTATCATTAGTCCAGCCTTTGTCACAGCAGGGAAGATCGCGACGCCTTTCCCTGACTTAATAACGTCAGCCATACTCGCTGCATCATCCTGAGCAGCCATATCCCGCATAAGCTCGGCAGAAAGTCTTATTCTTCTTTCGTGAGCTTTTTCCTCGGCAAATGCTGTAAGGCTTGTTGATAAGATAACGGCTACCGCCAAAATAAAAATCAGCGCTTGGGACTTTGAAATTTTGTTCATGTATATTCCCCCTGCTAACTTGGTTTTGTCAAAGATATGTTTAATTTTATACCACAAGTATTGGCATTTGCTATGTAAAAAGCACTATAATAATTATCAGATCGGTAAAGACAAGGCGGTGGCTCATGTATGGAGAACAAGATATTTGCTCCCTGGAGGATGGTCTACATCCTTTCAAATTCAGACGACAACGAACAAAAGGAACCCGGATGCATATTTTGTGAATTTCCAAAAATGAACGATGACGAAAAGAACCTCATACTCCACCGGGGCAAAGAATGCTTCGTCATACTTAACGCTTTCCCCTACAACCCGGGACACCTGATGGTAGTCCCATACCGCCACACTTCCGATTTGCCGGGCCTGACCCCCCCAGAGCTTTCAGAGATGATGTCATTATGCCAGACATCCCACAGGGTGATCACCGAGGTAATGAACCCTCACGGGTTCAACATGGGAATGAACCTGGGAAAAGTTGCAGGGGCAGGGATAGATCAGCATCTCCACATGCACGTGGTGCCCCGCTGGAACGGTGACACAAACTTCATGCCCGTCCTGGGGGAGGTCCGCGTGATATCAGAGGCCCTTAATTCAACTTGGAAAAGGCTCAGGGAAAAGTGGCCGGAGTAGAAAACAGCTATTCTTTTATAGCTCCGGCAAAGGAGATCAATGTTGAGCTGACTGTCAAAAGATCACGTTTTATTGGATCTGTGCGTATAGCTTTAGACCCGGATGAGGCCTCAGAAAAGTTAAAAGGTTTTGCCGAAATATTTCCCAAGGCGAATCATCATTGCTGGGCTTACAGGATCGGTACAGAAAACATACAGGAACACTGTTCTGATGCCGGAGAGCCTGCCGGTACAGCGGGGCGGCCGATTTTAGGGATGCTCAAGAGGCATTCCCTTCAAAACACCCTTCTCGTGGTCACTCGTTATTTCGGCGGGATCAAACTCGGGGTAAGGGGACTCATAGAGGCTTACGGCGAGGCAGCCGAACTTGCCGTCACAGAGGCAGGTACTGTCGAAATGGAGCTTAACCTTCAGCTTGATCTCTCCTGCAGCTACGAATACTCAAAAACCCTCTCCTCTTCGCTGAAAAAATGGGGTTTCGGGGAAGACAGGGTCTCCGCCCTGTACGGGGAAAACGTTGAGATGAGACTATATGTTCCGTGTTCTTCAAAACCAGAGATAGCCCCCTCGCTTGAAGAGATGTTTTTAAGGGGCATGCTTCAAAAACTCGAATGGGGAAAGAGTGCTGTACCAATAGTCAGGCACTGAACGAAAAATCCTGTGCCCCACTGCTTTTATTCAACTTCTTCAAGGATCGGTAATTCTTCCTCCTGCTCTTTTACCTTCCCTGATATCACCGTTATCCATACATGGGCAGAATTACCAAATGCGTCAGCAGCAGAGATCTTATGCTTGCCTTCACTCATTTGCCACCAGACCTCCCCTGAACCTTCTGCGGGAGGACAGAGCCCTCCGTCAACAAACCAGTAAATTTCTCCTTCGCCGCCTTTTGAGTTCAGAAGTATTTTTCCTCCTCCGCTTCCCATTATGTAGGACGCATTATTCCTGGGCGATGTTATCTCTATCATGGAAACTGTCCGCTCAATTTCCCTGTCCGAGAGGAAAAGCTCGATTTCAGGAGGCCACCTCACCTCCGGCCCGTTATCACCCATTACGTGAAGCCTGCAGGGTTCTCTTGAAGAGAGACCCTCAATAAAGATATCTGTTACTCCCCTCGGACAGAGCGAATTGCGCGGAGAACCGGAGAGGGGACATACCTCTCCCTTTTTTATTTCAGAAGGATATTCAAACCAGTTTGTGCCGGGAGGCGTTATCTTTCTCATAATGCGTACGGTCGGCGGCGCAGCTGTCTTTATTCCGACCAGCGCCTGGTGGGGTTTCCCGGTCGGATCTCCAAACCAGACAACAAGCGTATACGGTTTTGTAACGGCGGCTGTCCATGCATCGCGTAAACCATACGAGGTTCCGGTCTTAAAGGCAATAGCCGTACCATCTTCGCCGAAAAGTTCCCTGTAAAGAGGCATAAGCCTCCTTTCGTCCTTTAATATGTCTATCGTTAAAGCAGCGGCTCCGCTTGATATGATTTTTCTTTTTTCGACCGAGGGGGCTTCTTCTATCCAGCTGATAAGACCCGCGTTCCCTCCGGTTGCCAAAGTCCGGTATGCTCCTGCCGTCTCTAAAAGGGTCACCTCACACCCGCCAAGGACCAGGCTGTCTCCATACCACCCGGCATCCTTTGTGATGCCGCTGAAACCGAGCCTCCTATAAAGGTCCAGGAGCCTGTTGGGTCCAATATTCCTGAGGACTCTGACTGCAGGAACGTTTAGGGAATCGGCAAGAGCTGTTCTTGCCGAAACCGGTCCCCTGTAAATCCTATCAAAGTTGCGGGGCGCTGTTTGTCCCATCGACATGGGTGTATCAGCAAGCAGGGATGAGGGGGTAAGTTTTCCTGACTCAAAAGCAAGCGCATATGCGAATGGCTTTAGCAGAGAACCGGGAGAACGGGGCGAGCTGCCGCAATCGACCCAGGATGCCGGTCCGTCTCCTTCTTCCCTCATATTACCCACATAGGCTCGGACCAGGCCGGTCTCGTTCTCAACTATCACAGCTGCAGCCGTGATCTCACTGGGAAGTCCCGAAAGTGCGAGTCTGAGTTCCTGTTCGGCAATATCCTGCATCCTTCTGTCTATGGAAGATCTTATGCGTCCGTATCTGTCACGAAGTCCGGGGGAAGCCCCCTGAGCTGCGGCATGCACCGAAGCTTCCCTGCATGAAGAAGGTATAGCAAAGCGCATTGCCGGGACAGATTCGAGCTTCGCCCTTCGGATCTCATCAGGGGAAGCGATACCGAGCTCCTCAAGTCTGTCTAGGAGACGGTCCCTTAATGCCAGGACCCTTTCAGGATGTCTGTCGGGGCGGTATAATGCCGGACCTCGCAGTAATCCGGCAAGAATTGCCGCTTCCGAAAGGGATAGTTCTTTGGCAGGTTTGCTGAACCAGGCCCTGGCGGCTGCTTCGATGCCCCTAATGTTGGATCCGAACGGAGCCTTGTTGAGGTAGAGCTCAAGTATCTCTCTTTTCGTCATCAGTCTTTCCAGCTGTATAGCCTGCCAGAACTCTGCCGCCTTGTTTCTGAGTGTCCTTTTCCTTGGTAAAGAAAGTCTTATCAGCTGTGTAGTTATCGTTGAGCCCCCGGATATTACCTTCCCTGCCCTCATATTCTGGATCATCGCCCTCAAGAGGGATATTCCGTCAACTCCCGGATGAGAAAAAAACCTCCTGTCTTCAAGGGCAACTGCCACTTTTGGCATCCACTCTCCCATTTCCTCCAATGGAACAGGCAGGGACCACTCTTCGTTTTTTGAAAGATATCCCTGAAGAGGCGCACCCCGCTTATCTGTAACTACTGTTGACCAGTGCCACTTTGTTATTTTTTC
Organism: Synergistaceae bacterium; assembly: GCA_963682045.1. Classification (GTDB taxonomy): domain Bacteria; phylum Synergistota; class Synergistia; order Synergistales; family Synergistaceae; genus Caenicola. Next base: position 1,446,069 of record OY821326.1, on the reverse strand, counting down.
ACTAGGAACAGAAAGGGCCGCTGTTAGAAAGACAAAAACAAGGACAAGCAGCAAGGGCCACGTTTTACGGACCTTACGGAAGTCTTTTTTCGAAGTATCAGATAAGTATTGTCTGAGCTTCATATCAAAGGATCGGATGAGCTGATATCCTACCTGATCTCTATCCTGCCGCCGCCGCTTACGCTGGAAACAGCTGGGTCGTACATACACTCTGCAGATATCTGCGGTACATCAAAAGCCCCTGATGTCACTGCCCTGAGTATGAATTTCCAGTCCAGCCTCTTTTCAAGTTTTTCTATGTAGAGGAGGAGTCTGTCATCCCTTGCTTCCACCCTCACATAGGGAGGAATGGGCTCAGCGTCCGCGCTGTACCTCGGATTTTCGATTTCAAGGCCTGCCGGAAGCGGGATGATGACCACGACGTTCCTGAGGTCCTTTGCCCCGGGCAAAACAGAGACATTCGATATTAGGGCTGTACCCCGCTCGATTTTCTGTCCCACAGGCTTCCCTTTACGGTCTGACATAGAGAGTCTCACTTCCATGCCGTTATCTCTGTTTTTAACTTTTCCAAGGGGGATGCCCTCAGCGCTCCAGGACACAAAGAGCCTCGAAGATCCTTTGTTGACGGCCCTGAAAGAAGTCCTTCCATCAAGGGGAGCTGATATCGTCCTTTTCTCTGAGTTGGCTGTTCCTAAAGTTTTCTGGCCTGAGAAAAGCTCTCCTGAAGGTTTCCCGGAAGCCGGCTGCGCTCTGAAGAATTTTGATAGGGCAAGCATTGCAAATGCCCCTTCTTGAGTATTCAGGTACCTCGCTTTCCTGACCGATCCCAGCAGACCGGATGCCGAGGATGCCGACCCCGAGCTTCGGGGGTCTATGTGTACCCTGACCAGAAGATCGAGGGCTTCATTCCTTAGATTGGAATCATAATTTTCATTTCCGCCCGGGATTTCCTTTTTTGCTCCGGTCTTCCTGCCAAGCATTTTGTCAGCCTCGCCCTTCTGCCCTGAAACAGCATAGGACGCTGCCAAAAATAACCTGCCTGATGAGTCCAGTGAGTCATTTTTGTCCCTCAGGCTCTCCATCCAGCCTAGAGGAGGCTCTGCTGCAAGGGCAAGTACATAACAGGCGTATGCCCTTCTCGAGAGCGCCTGACGCCAGACGTTTTCATCATTTACGTCGTATGGTTCCGCGGAAAGCTGCCTTTTCAAATATTTAAGCGCCTCATTCAGTCTTTCCTCAGGAATCTTTATACCGTTTTTCCCAGCTTCTACAAGAAAATGGGTACCGTAGATGCTGTCCCAGGGCTGGGACCAGGATTCGCCCTGCCATCTGGTAAAACCTCCGTCATAATTCTGGAGTCCCAATATCTTCTGTACCCTTAGTTCAAGAGAATTTTTCATGGGATCAGGATCTGCGAGAGAGCTGTCAACCGAGGCGGCGAGGTCTCTCTGCAAGAGAAGCGGCCACGCCGAAGAGACTGTTTGTTCCATGCACCCGTGCGGATATGTTATCAAAAAGCGTGCAATATCCTGAAGGTTCGCTGAGGGCATTGCCGACATCACGAGAGTACCGCTCAACGTACCTTCCCTCCAGCCGCCGGGTATTTTAATATCTTTTGTCTTCCCGGGCTCTATGATCTCTGAGAGACTTTCTGTGATTTTAGGCGACGCCGGCCTTACAGGGATCTCCAGTTTGGTCTTAAGGACCTCGCTGCCCCACCTCGCTGTAAAGGAAGCGCTCGCGGTTCCTGTTCCGGTACCTTCAAAACTTATCCTAAAGGTGTGATCTGAATCCGGTTTCAACGTAGTGCTGAAGCTTTTTGCTCCCTTTATCTGAAGAGGTCCGCTTGTCCCAGCATCAAGGCTGACTTTTATGCTTTTTGGGCTCCTGTTGAAGACCTGACATGGAACGGTGATCCTGTCTCCCGGTGCCAGGAACCTCGGAAGCGAAGGCTCGACTACGACCTCCCTGTTTATGTCCACTTCCGCAGAAGCTCCCCCTGACTCGACAGGCGTTACTGCGACCGCCATCAGCCTGGCCTTTCCTGCAAATTCCGGTACAGTGAATGAAAAAACGCATTCCCCTTTTGAATTTGAACGCACCTTTTTTACAAGCGAGAGCATTTTGAACCTTTTGGCCTGGACCGGACTCAGGTTCGAATTTTTCAGAGCCATCTCTGAGGGACCTCCTCCTCCCGCCTTCAACAGTGGCGAGGATGGATCCTCCGGTTTGATTATTGAATCGTAAATATCATAGGTCTCTACTCCGAGCATCCTCTTCGAAGTAAAGTGCTTCCAGGGGTCGGGTGTCTTGTAATCGGTAAGCGCGAGTATCGCCTCGTCGACCAGCATTACAGTAATATCGGCTTCCTTTGCCCTGCCGCTGCTGTCTGTTACTTTCAGCCTGAAATCATTTGCCCCCGGCTTGATCCTTCCCGGGTCTTCGATTGTCACCTCTAATTTCTTATCCCTGTTATCAAGATAAAGCGGGACAACTCCATATGCTCTTGAACGTTCCCCACCTTTTTCTTTTTCTATTACCTGAGCTGTTATCCAGGCATTGGGTGCCATTTCGCCTGTTACCTTGAATGATATTTCCGTATCTCCCTCTTTGATGTCATATACCGAACTGTGGACTACACGGAAGGTTTCTACCCCTATCAGAAGTTTTCCGCTGTGGGGAGACCTTATTTTTACAACAGCCTTTTCTCCCGGCCTGTACCTTTCCCTGTCAGTCATGATCTCGACCATGTCGGGGCCGACGTCAGAATAGGCGGTTTCTTCTCCGTATACATATATATACTGCGAGGCACGCGATCCACCGGAGGTATCTTCTGCCCTGAGCAAATACCTGCCTGCTTCTGAAGGCATAAAGCTTCCCGAAGCCTTGCCTGAAGAAAGCTTAAGCTTTCCTTCTCCCCTGGGCAGCAGTTCCTGCTGCAGACGGGTGTCCGTCCTTCCGTCCTTTTGATAGGTCACCCTCTGTTCCACGACTCTGAAAAGGGAGTACTTTATCGCCTCAGAAGATGCGGGTGCCCCGTCCGGTTTTAACGCTCCTACAGTAAAATTTATCGGTTTTCCGGGAGAAAAAATTCCCTCAGGCAGGCTTATGCCGAGCAATACTTGAGACGGATACCACCTCAGGACCACAGTCTTGGTGACCCTGCGGCCTCCCTCCTCAAAGACGGAAGCCCCCACGAGGATATCAAGTACAGAGGGAGCCATGCGGTCCCTGCCGGGTAGAGTAATTTTCGTCCTTCCCTCCTGATCCAGTTTTCCAGAACCGATATACTCAGATTCAGGCTGGAATTTTTTTTCTGAGTCCCTGAAGACAAAACCCTTCCAGTTCGGGTGGCTGAATTCTCTTTCTGCGACCCTCATTTCAGCCTCCCACGGTAGGCCTGAAGCAGGGCTTCCGAAAACATACCTGGATGAGATCGAGAGTTCGGCAGATCCCTTTCCGATCAGTATGCCCGGAGAGGCATTCGCTTCCACAAAGAGCCTTGGGGCGGCGAATTCCTCAACATAGAATTCTTTCCGCCCAATCGGCTCATCTTCTCCCGGGATATGGATGCTCACGGACCACGTCCCTGTCGGGGCATCCGCTGGGATGTGAAATTCTTTGGAAATTGTCCCCTCTTTTGTCAGCGTCTCTGTATGTGAAAATGAGAGGGTACCTTTTGAATTGAATACCTTTATGTTTACCGGGAAGGGTTTGGAAAATATATTACCTGCGTCCCTTACAACCGCTGCCAGAGGAATGTTTTCACCCGGCCTGAAAATATCCCGCGGGGTATAACAGTATGCGTTGTAACCTTTATAGATCCAGGGATCTCCGTTCGTATCGAATACTTCTTTCCCTCCGTAGAGTCCGTTGTCAAATCTTATAAAGGCAGTATCAGAGCCTTTGCTTATAGTTGCCATGACAGGATAGAGATCTCTATCCGGGTTGTATCTCACCTGCAAAAGACCCTTTCTGTCTGTCCGGCCTTTTGCGACAGGCTGGTTCGACCATGACCAGAGTGTAACTTCCGCTCCGCGCAGAGGATCACCTGTACTTACTGAATTTATCCAGAAGAGTGCAGAATCCGGACCGGTCTTGACTGTGGCTCCGATATCAGTAACATTCATAACCTGCCTGCTTTCGGTCCACTCTCCGCTGTTGTTCTGGGCAAGCAGCAGGAATACTCCTTTTTCGTTTCCTATCAGCTGTTTGAGATCCAGGGCACTGCGTACTTTTTTGTTAAGGCCTCCCTGGACCTTATATTCTTTGTTTGCCAGCATCGAAGAAAGATCCATTGGATATTCCGACCATGGGCTCCTCATGCCAATCGGAATGTTATTTTCGAAGAGCTTCCAGACAAGTATCTGGACAGTATCTATGTTCACTGTCTCTATGGGGATCCTCATGCTTCCTGCGGGAGAAAGGATCCTTCCCGGTGCTGTAAAGCGTATCTCCGGTTCCTTCTCCGGAAATATAAAAGTCCTGTGCCACTCAACACCAAGAGGCTTGCCTCCCAGCGCAGGAAAACCTTTTCTGACGGTCAGTTTTACTCTGTCCTGGGGTTCGAACGCACCAGCGATTGCGAATCCCCTATCCCTTGGTTCGATGGTGTAACTGCTTTTCGGGCTTAGTTCAATGAACGCGCCGGCTTTGGAAAAATCAACAGGAGCGGTCGTCTCAAGGTATATTTCACCGTTGTTTATGCTTGAAAAGGCATTTGAATCCCTGATTTCCATATTCCGAGCAATATCAAGGCTGACCGATATTCCTTTCGCCAAACCTACATTCCCCGATGCAGCAGGCATTCCGGCAGATATTGTGAGTCTCATGTTTTTAGGACTTTCTGGGGTGAACACTTTCATCCTTATTTTTCTTGATACAGGCCCCTGTTCTATCTGGAATTCCACCGGCTTTCCCGAAGTCTCTTTTACATCGGTGTACCCTCGAAACCTTGCAGGTGATATTGGAAGCGAAAATTCCAGTTCATAACTCACTGTTTCGCGTTCTATATCAAAATCTATCTGTTTTGCTCCAATAAAGATGGGTGGAGCTGTATTGAAAAAGAAGGACTGCTTTCCGGAGAGCCGAAGGCCCTCTTTGTCTCTCAGTCCGGCTTTGGCAGTTACTGTGTATGAGGTAGCTTTATCCAGCAGGCCGGCTTTGGGGTAGTAGACAAAGGTCGTGTCATTCACCCATTTTCCGGTACCAGGTATTGACGGCGTAAATTTAAATGGCAGCTCGTCAGGAGAAAGAGGTGTCCCTATCCTGCCTTCAGGGGCAGCATGACGGTTAAAAACTGCTTTGATCTCAATTCTTCCGCTCACCTTTCCCTGAGGAGTAAAATTTTTTATCAGGAATTCTTTTTCACCGACCCCGGGAGCAGGAAGTGCGCCGAAAGAAAATAAAATCAGAACAATAACAGAGAGTATCCCAAGGAGGTTTCTCTCTGACCTTTTCCAAAGCATGCTCATCACCCGTCCTCAATTGAAGAGAGAATATGATCTGTATCATTACCGATAATACCCGAGAAAATAATAACTCAGACAGGCTATTTTACCTATTGAACATAATGATATTACATTACAGAATGATTTTATGAAAGGAGTGGTCTTATGATGAATATATCAGCTCTTGCAGTTGTAATTTTTCTATTCCTGGCTCTGCCTGTTTTAGCGGAGATTTGCAGCACACAGCCTTCAGCTGAAGATCAGCCGGAAAAGGAAGGACTTCCTCTTGAGTTTATAAACAGTTCTGGATCAGACATAAAAGAAATCTTCATATCTGAAACAGGGAGGAATATCTGGTCCGAAAATCTCCTAAAGGATACTCCTCTTAAAAACGGAAAGAATGCGGGCCTTGACATCAAAAGGGAGAGCATCCTCGGACTCACGGACATTAAGATAATATACTCCTCCGGCAAAGAGAGGATCTGGAAAAAACTACCGATACTCGAGATATTTGAGATCACAAACAAAAAGAACGGAGAACCAGGTTACGAACGCATCAAACTTGGAGCCTGATAACAACAAGCCCCGCGGCGCGGGGCTTTGTTGTTTATCTTCCGAAGATATCCGCTGAAGAAATGACCCTGTACCTACTCAGCAGAATGTATATCCTCGTAGTACTGTCCCATAAGTTTTTTCCAGTCGACGTTGTCATCCAGAAGGTTAGGACATGTGCTGTCGGGGTAGAACCATTTCCTTCCCAGGCCCATGAGTATCTGCCACCAGTCGTGTACATCGGGTATCAAGATCTCACCTTCCGGGCCTATCCGCCTCAATTCACGATAGACCAGCGCTACCATCTGGCTTTCGTCCATTGCCGCCGTCGTCTTAGCATAGAATTCGACCGTATAAAAATACGAACAGGCTCCCAGCTGATAAAGTATCTCTGTCCATTTGGGAGAGATCCTGTTAGTCCTGGCAAGCACCATCTGTTTTTTGCTTCCGGAGCTTTTGTGATTGACAAGAAAAAGTATCTTCTCCGGATCTATGTGGCGCAGCTCTTCATATTTCGCTATGAGAGCCTCCGCTATTGGTCTGATCCTGTTGTTGCATATTTCATAATCAAACTCTGAACTGGCTTTTACTGCCATCTCTATTCCTCCTGTTATTCGGCTGCCTTAGTGATCGTACAATAAAACTCTTCAAATTATATCACTGGATGTCATCGTTTCCCGGAAAATGACCCTGTTCCGGACTATCTTAAGACTTAAAATGAGCGTTAAGGCATTGACTATATTTGATCTATTTTCTTCATCTGACTTTTTTTACTGCGCAAAGATCTCATTATGCTTTCGTTGCTTTTTTAATTGAAAATACCAGTTCAAAAAAATAAGCAGGATGCCTCCTAAAAAACATAGGAGGCATCCTGCTTTACGTTATATTTAATATAAATATGAGGTTCAGATTATCTGAGGTTTACCGGATGTCTTGTTTTTTCTGAGGAACGTAGGTTCGTCCAATTCCTCGGATAATTCCCTAGGAATAGCTTCTTCAAGCTGTGGTCCCTTTTTTTCTTCAAGCCATGACGGCCCTCTTCTGACTTCGGCCACAGGAGCAGGGTCCTTTTCTATCTTTTCTTCTGCAGCAGTCGAAAGAGGTTCATGCCAGACCGGCCTTTGGATCTCCTGTTTGAAAACAGACCTTTGCGGGCTGACAGATGATTCCTGATGGAATCCATTGCCTTCTGAAGGGTCGTCTTCAAAGCCAGTAGCAACGATCACTATTTCAACGCTTTCTTCCATATCGCTGTCTTCAGCACATCCCCAGACAAAGGTCGCATCTTCTGAGATGATTTCTTCAATATATGCGGCGGCCTGCTGTACTTCGAAGATTCCAAGACCCTCTCCGCATGTTATGTTCATGAGGACTCCTTTTGCTCCATGCATTGAACACTCCATCAGCGGGCTTTCCAATGCCTCCCTGAGTGCATTATCGATCCTGTTTTCACCCTTCGCACAGCCTACACCCATTACAGCAATGCCCGCATGCTTCATAACAGCTTTAAGGTCAGCAAAATCAACATTGACCATTCCCGGACGCATAACAAGGTCCGTAACGCCCTGTACCGCCTGCCTCAGGACTTCGTCGACCATCGAGAAGGATTCGCTTAAAGGAGTCTCTTTGCGGCATATCTGAAGAAGTCTGTCATTAGGCACGACTATCAGGGCATCTACACACTGTCGAAGTTTGGCGATGCCTTCTTCCGCGTAGCGCATCCTTCTTGCTCCCTCAAACATAAATGGTTTGGTAACTACCGCAACTGTAAGTATGCCCATTTCCTTTGCGGTTTGGGCTATTATCGGAAGAGCACCTGTACCTGTACCACCGCCCATACCGGCAGTCAGGTAGACCATGTCTGACCCTCTGAGATACTCGCGTATTTCGGAGAGTGATTCTCTTGCCGCCTGTTCTCCTATGTGAGGCAGAGCTCCTGCTCCCAGCCCCTTCGTGACTTTCTCGCCAAGAACGATCTTATTGTGGCTGAGAGACATGTCTAAGCTTCTTATATCTGTATTTACTGCGAGGATATCAACACCCTCTATTCCTTTTGTGATTATGTGGTTGAGTGCGTTCCCGCCGCCGCCTCCTACAGCAATGACCTTTATGGATTCTCTGCGTGCAGGTTCAGATCTATTTTGTGTGGAAGGAGTTTTCGCCTTTGATGTCCCTTCGGATTCCTCGGGATACGGATAGCAAAGCTCTGTTGCCGGTATACTCAATTGTCCACCACTCCCGTTTGTTGTTGATGTATAATCAGAACATTTCCAACACCATTATACAACAGAGGAGAGAGGCACGGTTGGATTTAAACGAAGAAAAATGTAAAAGGAAGGATAACATTCAGGGCGACCGCACAGCTTTTATTTTTTTTATGGCAGTTTTTGCCTTCCTCGCATGGCAGGTCACACATCCATTGATGATGGCCCTGATATGGGCAGGTATGCTCTCTTTTATCGTTCAGCCTGTCTACCATTATTTAACAGATCTCACAGAAGGGCGTTTCAGGAACATCTCTGCCGCTGCTGCGCTCTGCCTTATTGCTATCCTGTTCATAATACCTCTCATATACATCATAGCTTCCCTTGGAAACGAGCTCTCAAAAATTATCAGAGCTATTACAGATTTTATTTCGATAAACGAGATAAACCAGACAAGAGATTTTGTTTATCTCATTCCCGAATGGTTACCGGGCTGGCTTAAAGACTACCTCAAAGATTTTCTTCTGGACTCCGGATCTGTTAGGGGTTTCGTTCAGAAGACAGCACAGTGGGCAGGGGGAAATCTTACCAATATTTCAAAATCGCTGATCCAAGGTGCCTCTTCGATCCTGGTAGAGATGATACTGGTGATGATGGTATCCTTCTTCTTCATCCGGGACGGGGTAAAGATCGTCGAATATGTAAAAAGCGTTACACCTCTTTCAGAGGAAGAGAAGACCATGTTCTTCTCGCGCACAAAAAAACTCCTTAATTCTGTGATTTTCGGGATACTGCTGACAGTAGCCATTCAGGCAATACTTGGGGGAATCGGATGGTGGTTCGTCGGATTGAGCACCCCTGCGTTCTTCGGGATGCTGATGTTCTTTTTTGGGATGTTCCCGGCCGGTACCGCCGTTGTGTGGATACCGGGAGGGTTGTACTTGATCCTCTCAGGAGACATAAAGGGAGGCATCTTGCTTCTAGCATGGGGATCTATCGTAGTGGGAACTATCGACAATCTTCTGCGCCCCTTCCTGATAAGCGGAGGCAAGGGCAAAGGAACGGGCGAAGAGATCCCTACGCTGCTTGTTATACTGGGACTTTTCGGTGGGGTAATAAAGTGGGGTTTTCTGGGTGTTTTTCTCGGACCGCTTGTTTTGGTGCTTTTCCTCCTGATATTTGATCTCTACCGCTCTCACTGCTATGTGAAAAAAAATGGGGATCATGTCCAATGACGTTAGATCTAAGCATTTTGGCAACAGCGGCTTCTATCGCCATGGACGCTTTCTCTGTCTCTGTATGCATGGGCATATGCCACGGAGACCTTGGCCGACGCGACGCTCTTACTCTGGGAGGGGCTTTTGGAATCTCGCAGTTTGGGATGCCCCTGCTCGGGGCCCTGATAGCTGCCAACATGACAGACCTTCTCAACAGCTGGGCACCTTGGATAGGTGCAGCCCTCATAATATGGGTGGCATTGAACATGATAAAAGAGGCCTATCTCGGAAAGGACAAGACCAACTCCTGCATGAACAACATAACGTTGAGGAACGTCCTCATACTGGCCTTTGCTACTTCGCTTGACGCCCTCATAGTCGGATTCTCAATAAAAAGCTCCGGAGGATCGGCTCTGTTTCTTGCCTTATCCGCCGGAGCCATAACATTTTTGCTTTCTTTCTCAGGAGCGCTGGGAGGGAAAAAACTTGGGAAAAAGATCGGGACCTACGCCGAATATTCGGGCGGTGTCGTACTCATCCTTGTCGCTCTCAACATCCTTACCAAAGGCTGAAACAGGCTTACTTCTATATCTTGATTAGCTTGAAGTTTCTTATTCCTATCCAAGCTTCTCACAGTGCGCAAGTGTCGTCTGCCAGTGAGTGTCAGGGTGTAAGGTTTCCCGGTTCTCCAAGGTGGCGCTTGATGGCAGTATACTGCTTCTTAAAGTCTATCTCTTCGATCCGGCTTTCCTTACAAGCTTGTCCAGTTTTTTAAGGATGTTCCTCTCCGGTGTAGTCCTCAGGTTTGTAAAATAGACCTTAGATCTTTCCATGCTTATCAGTGTTCCCTTCCTTATTCCATTTCTTTTTTGTAGTCTTTCCACATTTTTTCGCGAAGCTTCTCGTCAAGCAAAACTTCAAGCGCCGACCTTGCTATGATCTTTGCCCCTGTCTTCAGAGCATCATGAGCTCTCTCCGTCGTCGTGGCTTCAGCGAAAGCTCTTGTATGGGCTTCGATGTTTTTACCGCAAATGTCCATTTCAGGCTGTACAGCAGGACATTTATATGTTACATCCCCAACATCTGACGATCCCATGAATCCTTCGATCTGGGTAACAGGAATGCCAAATTCTGCAAAAAGGCTTTCCAGAAGTTCTTCCGCTGTCTCATTCGGAAGCATATCCTTGAAGCTGGCTTCAAAGTTGCGCCATGTCACTTCGGTCCCCGTTGCGAGAGCCGCGCCGCGGGCACAATCGTATACCTTTTCCATTATCTCATCGAGATATGCCTTTTGGGGCGCCCTGAAATAAAACCGTCCCTTAGCCCTTTCCGGAACGATATTGGGAGCAGTGCCACCCTCCTGGTAGATGCCATGCATCCTTACTTCCTGTTTAACATGCTGACGAAGCATGTCTATCGCATGGAAGAAAAGCTGGAGCCCATTAAGTGCGTTCACTCCCTCCCATGGAGCTGATGCGGCATGAGACGTCTTTCCTTTGAATGTGAATTCAACTGCGTCCATCGCCAGTGAGCGGTACCTTACAATTGTTTTTCCGCAATGGGAGTGTATCATTATGGCGAAATCACACCCATCAAAGACCCCTTTTTCCGCCATTTCCACCTTGGCTCCGTTTGTTTCCTCTGCGGGAGTTCCTATCACAAACAGCTCGCCCGATATTTCCTCCATAAGTGGCAGGAGCCCCAATCCGGCAAGTACAGACATCGCTCCGTGGAGATTGTGCCCACAGGCATGTCCGATCTCAGGCAGAGCGTCGTATTCCACAAGAAGGGCCACTCTTCCGCCGCTTCCTCTCTTTCCTTTTTTTGCGATGAAGGCTGTAGGAATTCCCATAAATGGGTACTCAACATCGAAGCCCGATTTTTGCAGAACACCAACGATCTTATTGCTTGTTTTGAATTCTTCGCCCGAAACTTCCGGCTCAGCAGCAAATTCGTCGCTCATTTTGACCATTTCCTGCCAGTGTTTTTCAATCTCAGAGTAAAGATTTTCAATATATTTATTTTTATCCAATATTCTGCCCTCCTTTTCACATCAGACAGTTTACTACCGCCCATCCTGCAGCGTGTTTCCGGATATTTATCGATCTTTTCTTTTTGATGCTACCTTCTCTTCATTAGTTTTCCCTTGGGTCCACCCAGCACCTCGCTGTCTTTAACAGCCTTCTGCCCTCCGATGATCACCCATTTTATTCCTTCCGGAGGAAGCAGTTCGTCAGTAAAGGTCGCTTTGTCGCAAAGCCTTTCTCCGTCAAAGATTACAAGGTCTGCATCCAAACCCTCTTTAATGACCCCTTTATCAAGCCAGTTCATCTCGGCGGGAAGCGATGTACATTTACGTATAGCCTCCGGCCAAGAGTAACCCATTTTTCTCAGCATCCTGAGGGCTCTCGGAAAAGTTCCGGCAGCTCTTGGATGGCCGCGCCCGCCTTTTAACAGGCCGTCTGAAGCTATCGCGCAGTCGGGATGAGAGAGACAGAGCTCCACTTCTTCCTGTTTTATTACATGCGCTATGATCAAGCACTCAGGTTCTTCTTGCCTCAAACGTTCAAAAAGACCCTCCTCGTCAAGCCACCTGCCCCGGTTTAGACCGCTTGCAACTTCAAGGGATTCTTTTCCTTTGCCCCATCTTTTTTCAAACCCGGGATCAAAAACAGCTGAACCTAGATCTGTACAGAAAGCATCATAGGGATAACAGTCAAAAGTGACATCCGCTCCTGACGCTCTCGCTTTATCGATAAGCATAAGGACCTCTTTAAGCTGTCCGAACCCCGTCATACTGCCTGTGTGTGATATCTGGAAACGAAGCGGCCATTTTGCGGCAAGGTCCAGTATTTCCTGAGTCGCCCTTATCGAAGCGGGACCATCTTCCCTTATATGTACAGGTACCCATATTCTTTTGAAATCAACAGCAACCTCAAAGAGGGCCTCAAGTTCACTGATCGGGGTATTAGGCAGATATTCAAGACCTATAGACAGCCCGAAAGAGCCATTTTCAAGTTCTTTCATAAGAAGGCCTTTCATTATTTCGACCTGATGCTGTTCCGCAGACAAGTATCTGTCTGTCGCTCCAGCGGCTTCGCGCAGTTTTTTGTGTCCTGTAAGGAAACCAAGGTTGACCCAGGGCTCCTTTCGGAAAGGCAGTATTTCAGCACCTAACGGACCTGATCCGCAGTTTCCTGCGATTGCAGTCGTAACGCCCTGTCTCAGGAGCGCTTTTTCTATAATGCCCCCGCTTTCTTTTTCTTCGTCATGCATGTGAGAGTCGATAAATCCGGGAGAGACATATAACCCGGACGCATCGATCACTTCTTTTGCCTCCATCTCCTCATAGGAAAGACAAGCTATGATTCCCTGTGAGATGCCAATATTAAGTTTTTCTTCTTTATTGAGTTCGGGGAGGAGAACGACTCCTCCCCGAACCACCAGGTCATATACAGGCATATCTGCCCTATTAGCTGTAGTTGATCATTACTGCAACGAATATGAACACCATCTGTACCGAGAAAAGAATCAGGAAGAAGGGGACGAAATACTTCCACCAGCGTTCGATCGGGACTTTGGCAATACCGCATATGACCGGCAACAGTGTCGTCGGCCAGAGTATATTGGAGAATCCGTCGCCGAACTGGTAAGCAAGTACTGCGACCTGACGCGGGATGCCCAGTATGTCAGAAAGAGGAGCCATGATGGGGATCGTCGTTGCAGCCTGCCCTGATCCCGAGGGGATCAGGAAGTTGATCAGTGTCTGCACGAAAAGCATTCCTTCCGCTGCTACCCATTTCGGCATAGATGAAAGGGGTTGGGCCAGACCATGAATGACGGAGTCGATTATCTGTCCCTGTCTCATTACGATCAGAACACCGCGCGAAATACCAACGACACATGCTCCGAAGACTATGTCCTTCCATGCATCAATAAATATCACAGCGATCCTGCTGGGACCGTAACCATTTACAACTCCGGCAGCGATACCCGTTATAAGCAGTATTCCGCAGAGTTCGTCAAAATACCATCCCTTTTTCAGAACGCCCCAGATAAGGATGCTCATTCCTATAAACAGAACAAGAAGTACTGCTCTGTTGCGGCCGGTGAACTTTGTATTTACAAGTTCGTCATGGTCAAGCGCCATCGCGCCCATGTCTATCCCGACCATGAGACTTTTGCTGGGATCCTTCCTGATCTTTGCGGCATAACGCATCATCCACATTACACCCATGGTAACGAATACGAACCATGCAACTACACGAAATCCGAGGCCCGAAAAGAGCGGCAGCTCTGAAAGCTTCTGAGCCAGCCCTACAGTAAAGGGGTTCATGAAGGCGGCGGCAAAGCCCAGTCCGCATCCAAGGGCTACCACCGACATCCCGACTATGGCATCATAGCCCATGGCTATTGCCAGTCCTACAAAAATCGGAATAAAACCAAAGGCCTCCTCGTACATCCCGAAAAATGTCGAAGCTGTTGCAAAAAGATAAGTGAAGAGAGGAAGGACAAAGACATCCTTGCCTTTTGTATTTCTCAGCAGAGATCCAATAGCCGCGTGCAGCGCTCCGCTTTCAAGTATCAGATAAAAGGTGCCGTAAGAGATCATGATAAAGAAGATTATATCGCCGGCATCGATCAGGCCCTTGTAAAGATTTATGAACATCTGGAAGAATCCAACCGGAGTCGCTTCAACAAGATGGTATGAAAGAGGATCGACTACCGAACGGTTCGTTATAGGATCTGTTACACGGTCATACACACCCGCCGGGATAATATACGTTCCGATAGTTGCTACTACGATAAGAAAAAAGAGAATAACAAAGGTGTGAGGAACTTTAAATGTTTTCTTTGCTGTCTGTTCTGCCATTTTACAATACCTCCATTCATATTATTTTGATTTCCAAAAGATAATAACTTTTTTAAATATTCGTTCCGGGCTACGTTTATGCACCTCCTAAAAATATAATTATTTAGCATTTCTTTAGCATGGTGCATCAATTACTTACAGTTATAATCCCTTTTTTTTAAAAACGCAATTATCAAATGAGGCTTAAAGAAAAGATGATCTTGGTTTCATTCTCAATTAGTCAATATTAGTCTATAGATACTTACACATTTTTTAATAATTTTATACTGCTCTACGAAATATTTTTATCGTGCAATTGATGATTAGATTTAAAAACACGCCATTACCAAGAAAACTGCGATCTTTAATGACTGTATCCAGGAAGAAAGTATGATATAAAATTAGTCAGATACTCAAACAACAAGGAGGCAAAAGTTCATGGTATTAAAAAATTCTTCTGAAGCAGAAAGAAGGAAAAAACTGGGCGGATGCGGCATCGGTGCGGCAGATAGTTTTCCTGTGACGATACCCGATAAAAACGGAGCTTTTATTATGTCGACAAGACTGGAACTGGATCCCGGAGCTTCTGTGGGCTATCACAAGCACACAGGTACGGAAGAGGTATATTTCATTATGACAGGAAAAGGCCTTTATACTGAAGAAGGGGAAAAATGCACGGCACTGCCGGGAGATGTCTTCCTTTGCAGGGAGGGGTGTTCCCACGGCATACTGAATACAGGTGAAGTAAAACTTGTCCTTGGTGCGGCTATCGCAAAGAGTGCAGTTAAATAACGAAAAGAGCCGGGACTTTTCAAAGCGGAAAATACCTGGGTCCCGGCTTATTATTTAGTCTTGTAGCCTATCAGCTGCCAGCATTCTAGAAGAGAAGAGTCGAGCCTTACAAGTGATGGCAGCATCAGGTCTGATTCATCCATCTCCCAGACCCTGCCGTATTTTACAGCCGGTGTCTCTTTGAACCTTAGATCTTTTATTATCGATTCCCTTGAGGCTGGGGGAACCCCCCTTCCAATGTTTTTGAGCGTTATTATGACGTCGACGTTCTTTGCGTTATTAGCCAATTTCTGCGGGCCGTAAAAAATGTACCAGGAAAAATCCTGGACCTTTGTTCCCTTCGCATCGGTAAGTATCTCGGCCCCTGTCGCATTGATAAGCCTCGCACCCCATGAATCTGGAGCACAAGTTGAATAATCTGCGCCAGCTACTACAAAGACCTTCAATTTTCTCATCTTTGCAGACCTGATCTCGCTCTTTGAGAGTGATTTTTCAGAGAGAAACAGTGTCTGCGCAGCCTCTTTCGACCTGCCTGAAAGTGTCCCCAATTTTTCAAGATATCGTTCAAGCACAGCCCATTTAGGCCTATTCAGGGCTGCATACTTGATCTTGGCTTTGTCAAGGTCATTCAGGAGGTCCTTGTTCATTTTAGCCCAATCAGCATCCATAATCACGATGTCGGGCTTCAGCCCTGCTATCTGTTCTACCGAGGGCAGTCTGGAGAGCCTTGGAATGTTTTTTAGGACCCATTTAGTGTCTGCAGAGAAATTAACTCCGACAAGCTGTCTTACTGCTCTTATCGCGACAAGGTTTTCGGTATGTGAGTTGCTCAGGGATACTATCCTGACTGCAGGGCGCGGCAATTCTACATTTCTCTGCAGATCATCTATTATCGCAAGAGGTTTGGATGCCAGAGCAGTTCCTTGAATCATTAATATAAAGATGAATGTCATGAGAGACATCATTATGCCTGTTTTATACTTGGTGGTCAGATAAAAATGATTTTGTGCCATATTTTCACCTCCTTATTTACAACGTTATCCACTTTTTGTGGATATTTTTGTGACCAACTCTGTTTTCTTCGGTAGAGATTCCTCTGTTTTTGTCTTTTGCTCGATTAAACAAGTGGAAAACAAGGGTAAGAGTGCTAACATTTATAATAAATTTATCTAAATGTTCGTATTATATAGTATGTGCCACCTTAACCACGTATATTCTATTCCAAATATATAAAATTGGGGAAGGTTTAAGACCCTCCCCTTTGATGATATTTGGGTCCGTTGTCAAATCAAAAAATACTACTCAACCTCTATCTCCTGTGCAGATTCCCAGAGACCGTGGATATTGCAGTAGCTCTGTACGATAAGTGTTCCCGATTTTGCAAGTTTTACGAGGACGGAACTGCTTGGCTCGGTCATTGCAGGACCGGGCGCAGCGGGATCCATTGCTGCCGCGTGTGCTGTATAATCGAATTTTGCCAGCTCAATCACAAATTTGCCGTCAGTCGGCTTGTAGAAAAGCTGTATCCAGCAGATGTGGTGCCCCGGCTTATTGGGGTGGGGGATCTCTTTTCCTACGGAAAGATTCACTTTGAAAGCTTCATCTGCCTTTACCTTCACAGGTGCATCAATTACAGGTACATGTTTTTCGCCTTTAAAATCTCCGCTCTGTATCAAATCTCCAAGTTTCATCCAAAAGCCCCCATTTCATCTTTTTATTTATATTGATAATGTTCTTATATTTTTATCTAGTTCATTATCGACCACAATCCGCATTTTTACTGCATTGCATAAAGCAATTCAAATCATTACACAAAATATGATAAAAAAATATCATTTTTTTCTTCTGTTTCGTTTTTCTATGATAGTTTTTAATTTTGCCAGGCTCTCTGCAAGTTCTTCGTCACTGACATCACGGCATATATCTTTCATGTTTTTTTGAAGGCTGCTCTCTGAAATTACGACCGGGGGACGCCTAAGATAATCAGGAAGCGGATTTTTGACAGAAGATGGCTTCTTCACCTTTCCAACCTTTATCTCCAGTTTTACATTTTTTATTCCAAGATACCCGCTGATAGAACGTGAAATAAGCGGTTTTCTTGATTTCAGCGCCGGAAGCACACCCGGAGAATCTACATGGATAGATATGAGCAGTCCTTCTTCAGAAAACTCACAGGAAACAGGAGAGCTCCTTTCTGCCGCTGCAGCTCCGACTACTTCATGCCATTGCTTTTCCAATTCTGCAAGCTTGAGACAGAGTTTCAGGCTGTAAGGAACGCTGCCCTTAAGCGCATCCGCTGTTTTTATTATGTCAGACATCTGTAGTTACGTCCTTTGATCGCCTTTTGTTTTCAACTGCAACCCATAAAAGCTGAATGTCCGTTGGAGGAACCCCTGATATCCTTGAGGCCTGTCCGAGTGTTAGAGGCATAAATTTTAAAAGTTTTTGTTTTCCTTCCGCAGAAAGCCCGCTGACCTCAGAAAAATCAAAGTCCTCAGGAAATTTGAGTATCTCCATCCTGCGGAATTTTTCTACCTGGCGCATCTGCCTGTCGATGTATCCTTCGTACTTTGCGGAAACAGATATCCTCTCACCAAGCTCCTTTTTTATAGTGCTTGAAGTGATTTCCGAGAAGACTTCCCAGCTTATTTCCGGCCTTTTAAGAAGTTCTGCTGCGGGGATACTATCAGAAAGTTGGGAGGAAACAGCTCCTCTCAGTATTTGATTAATCTTTTCGGTTGGAAGTATCTTAATGTTTTTTATCCTGAGAGTCTCTTCTTCTATCTCCCGCCATCTCTTTCGGAGGACCTTCCATTCATTTTCTTGTAAAAGACCGATCTCTTTCCCCGTCGGAGAAAGTCTGATGTCGGCGTTGTCGTGGCGCAGGAGCAGCCTGTACTCACACCTACTGGTCAACATCCTGTAGGGCTCGCTTGTCCCCTTTGTTATAAGATCATCGATAAGGACGCCTATATACGCCTGGTCACGTCTCAGTATCAGCGGCTCAAGATCTTTGACTCTCAGCGCTGCGTTTATCCCTGCCATGAGTCCCTGAGAGCCGGCTTCCTCATATCCTGAAGTTCCGTTTATCTGCCCCGCAAGGAAGAGGTTGGCTATCGTTTTTGTCTCAAGCCAGGGATAAAGCTGTGTCGGGTCAACAAAATCATACTCAATTGCATAACCCGGCCTCAGTATATGGGCAGATTCGCATCCCCTGAGCGTCCTGACAGACTCAAACTGCGCTTCAAGGCACATCGAAGTTGAAAAATTCTGAAGATAGACCTCTCTGCCCTCAGGATTAATGGGTTCAAGGAATATGGGATGGGTATCCTTTTCCGGGAACTTGATGATCTTGTCGTCTATGGAGGGGCAATATCTGGGACCTTCTGAGTCAAGAGTACCCTGTATGAGTGGAGAGCGGTCAAAATATTTTTTCACGACCGCATGTGTCTCTTTATTAGTCCTAGTGAGGCCGCAAATGATTCCTTCATGCACCCTCTTTTCTTCAAAATGAGAAAAAGACTCCGGCTCCTTTATGCTCTCCTGACGATCAAGTATTTCCCAGTTTATAGAATCCGCAAGCACTCTAGGGGTCGTGTCGGTCCTTAGCCTGCCGACCGTCAGACCTGTTTTACGTATACTCCTCGCGAGCCCGGACGAAGATACCATCCCAAGAGGTCCTGATTTATGGGAGGTAAGGCCGATGTGGATCTTAGCGGCAAGATAGGTCCCAGTAGCTATTATCACTGTCTTAGAAAGGAAAGTCTGGCCAGTGCGTATCTTTACACCCACAACGCTGCCTTTATATGTCAGTAGATCCGTTACCATTGCTTGATGGACTTCCAAGCCTGGGCATGTCAGTATGGCAGTTCTGTAATGATTTCCATATTTTACAGGGTCACACTGTGCCCGGAGGGTCCTTACCGCCGGTCCTTTTGATGTATTGAGCCATCTGAGATGATGGGTTGCTTTATCTGCAGCCTTCGCCATCTCTCCTCCCAGAGCATCTATCTCTCGGACCAGGTGTCCTTTTGCAGGACCTCCAATCGAAGGGTTACAGGGCATCATTGCCGTGTTGTCCAAATAGAGGTTTAACATAAGCACCTTTGATCCCATTCGTGCGGCTGAAAGTGCCGCCTCGCAGCCTGCATGACCTCCGCCCACAACTATTACATCATATTTTTCTTCAATTCTCATCGATTATTTCAACTCTCCCTGAATCAACACAATATATTCTGCCGGGAAACCTTTCGGTGAAGGGCTCGGCTGTAGAAGCAAAAACCTGTGTCTTTCTTTCAATCAAAGCACAGAATAGAATGTTTCTTCCCTCTGAATCCAGTTCTGCTGTGATCTCGTCAAGAAGGAGGACCGGGTTTTTGCCAAGCTTCCTTTTTACACCTTCAGCTGCTGCAAGTATCAATGCTACAGCGACCCGGCGTCTGTAGCCTCTGCTTAGCGAAAGAGCCGCAGGAGTCCCGTTTGTCATAATAAGCATATCGTCTCTGTGAGGTCCTACCACCGGGATCTTCAAAACTTCTTCCCTTGTCTTATATATTTTGAGCGAATACCTAAAATCTTCTTCCTGTTGCGGCAGAGAACCTGCCCCTCCTCTTAAAAGGCTTATCTCTGTCGGATAAGGAAGGAGACTACACATATCCTTCATTGACTCAGATATCATTACAAGGGCTTCTTCTCTCATCTTCCAGATCCATGACGCAAGCGGAAGAAGGGCTCTGTCTATAAGATCTGTCCTGCCTCCGTTTCGGAGGACAGCAGTTTTCTGTTTTATACCTCGCCTGTAATCGTGGAGCCTTGAGGCATATACCGGTACTATCAGCGTAAGGACCATGTCCATCAGCCTTCTTCTGAAGGAGGCTGATCCCTCTATTATCGACATATCGTTGGGAAGAAATGAAAGGACAGGTATTTTCCACCTTAAGTCTGTTGCTGTTATTGTTTCTTCCTCTATTTTGATAGTATATCTTGATGAAATTTTAACTTTTATTATCTCACCGTTTTCATCGTCAAGCTGACCTGTAAGCTGGATCTCAGAAGTTCCGCTGTTCCAGGTCGGGAGTGATGAAGATCTGGTCCCCCGCTCGAGGGGTCCCCATCCGGAAACTATATTTATTCCCTCAAGTATGTTTGTCTTGCCCGAACCGTTTGGACCGGTAAGTAAATTGAACCCCGGGGACCATTTTATCTCCCGGGGTTCAATATTTCTGAAATTGTTGAACCGTACCCTGTTATATCCCATCTCCAGAATCAGGTTCTGTTTCATCTAAGTTGAGTTCTTCTTCTGTGAGGTTGATAGGTGCTATAAGACAGATGAATTTTTCTCCGTCTGACCTTCTGACTACCATGTGTCCTGATGATCCGTTGAAAGAAAGTCTTACGTGCGGTTCTCTCAACACTTTGAGTGATTCCATGAAGAACTTTGAATTTACGGCTATTTTAAGGTTATCGCCAGATATTTCTGCAAATATCTCTTCTTTTGCATTTCCGAAATCTGGGGCCCTTCCCCTCATTACAAACCTATTTTCTTTGGCTATATCAAGAATGACCATTCTGTTGTAATCCTTTACGATTACATCTACCCTTTCGAGAGCGGAGATTAGAGCTCCTCTGTCAAGTACTACAGTTGTCAAATGTGTTTTGGGAAGGATCTTTTCATAGGCTGGAAAATGAGATTCAACTCTCCTTACTGTAAATTCAACATTATCTGCCTTAAAATAAAATTGTGCATCGTCATAAAGTATCTCTACGAGATACTCAGGATTCAGAGAAGCCAGTATTCTCTGTATCTCTTTGATTCCCTTCATTGGCAGAAGGGCGCTTTCTGAATCAACACTTTCATTTACTGCTGCTCCTGAGAGAGCAAGCCTCCTTGTGTCCGTTGAAACGATGTTTAATACATTATTTGATATCTGAAAATTCGCTGAGGAGAGATAAAGTGGAAATTCCTCACCTGAGGATGCAGCAAGCGTTCCCTCTTCAATTACCTCTGCAAGTACTCCTACAGAGAGTCTGCAGAAGAGTTTTGCATCTGCTGAGGTAGGAAGTGAAGGAAATTCTCTTACAGGGTAAGTACTAAAATTATATTTGCTCTTTCCTGCTTTCAAAACTACCTTCCCGTCAGAAACAGTAAGATTGAATTCCTCGCCGGGAGCCTTTTTAAAAAGTTCACTGACAATTTTTACTGGAAAAACGGCCTCTCCCGGTTCCAGGACGTTTATGCCTGATGCTGTACAAATTATTGATGTTCTTATATCCGTTGCCTG
Source organism: Synergistaceae bacterium (assembly GCA_963682045.1). Lineage (GTDB taxonomy): Bacteria > Synergistota > Synergistia > Synergistales > Synergistaceae > Caenicola. The sequence continues at coordinate 1,424,721 of OY821326.1, read as the reverse complement.
CAAAGTTACCTGGTCCTGTGACGCTTTAACAAGGACAGAGGAAAGGATGCTCATTGAGCTGGAACTTGAAGTGCTTCTTTCAGCAAGCCCCCAGCTCTGGAGAAATAATTTCTTGTTTATAGAAAGTTTCATAAGGATGACCTCCTGCTCTTATCTGTATATAATCAAAAATAAGTAATAGGCGTAGTAGGGGCTGTGGATTTGTTGAAAACACATAAAAACTCTTACAAGTATTGATTTTATTATGTGAATAAAAATAGAAACAGAAAAATTATTAATCCACATAAATCACAAAATACAAGGAAAAAATTTAATAATATTTTTACACACAAAAATATACACGAAAAAAACCAGAGAATCTACAGTTTACTTACAACATTATCCACAAAAGAGCGGACCCGCAGATCATTTTTCAGAAGTTCTTCAACTTTTTTACATGCATGAATAACCGTAGTATGATCCTTTTTGTTGAATGCATATCCTATCTGCTGTAAGCTTTCACCGGTTCTGTTTCTCGCAAGGTACATAGCGACTTGTCTTGCAAGAGCAAGATCTGCCGTTCTTTTTGGAGATATCAGATCCTCCGTTGAGATGCCGAATGTCTCCGCAACCAGCTGCTGGATAAGTCCAATATTTACAGGACCTGAACGTGTATCGTGAAGCAGGTCTTTAAGCCATATAGAAACATTTTCCATTGTCATTGGATCTGAATTGAATTCAGAACATGCTACAATCCTGTTAAGGGCCCCTTCAAGCTCTCTAATGTTGCTGGGAATATTTTGAGCGATAAAAAGAATAATGTCGTCAGGAATTTCATAATTCTTTATCTCTGCCTTTTTTTGCAGGATCGCAACGCGTGTCTCAAGGTCAGGCGGCTGAATGTCAGTCACGAGTCCCCATTCAAAACGGGAAACAAGTCTGTCCTCAACCCCCTGAATATCTCTGGGAGGCCTGTCTGAACTTATAATTACCTGTTTCTTTGAATTGTGAAGCGCGTTAAAAGTGTGGAATACCTCTTCCTGGGTCTGTTCTTTCCCTGCAATGAACTGAATATCGTCTATCATGAGAACGTCCAGCTCTCTGTAACGGGACCTGAATTCATTATTTGTGTTATTTCTTATAGAGGTTATCAGATCGTTCGTAAATTTTTCTGCGCTTACATAAAGGACCTTTGTATTTGGCTGAGTCTTTTCAATGTGGTGTCCTATAGCGTGCATCAAATGAGTCTTTCCGAGCCCTACTTTTCCCCAAATAAAAAGAGGATTATATGCAACACCCGGTGATTCTGCTACGGCCAGACATGCTGCGTGAGGAAGCCTGTTTGACTTTCCAACTACGAAAGAAGAAAAAACATAATTGGGATTTAGTCCATTCCTGCTGAGGGAAAGTTTTGCCGGGGAAGCAGCAGCGACAGCCCTTCCTGCAGCCCCTACATCCTCTTTTATCTCCTGGCTGACCTCTATCTCAATACTTGTGCCGAATCCTGTCTCGACCAGAAGATCGTTCATTTTATTAAGAAAGCGGGATTTTATCTGCTCCTTGGCAAAAGGGGTAGGTACATCAAGAACAAAAACACCATCTTTCATTGAAACAGGAAGACAGGTGTCCAAATAAGTCCTAATAGCGCTGTCAGAGTTGGAAATTACTTCAACACAGTGAGTTTTGAATTCACTCCATAATATATCTAGATCTTTGGCCATTAATTTTCACCTCAGGGGACAGATAGTAACGAAGAAAGTCTGTCTTAACAATTGTATCATGAAGAACTCTTTGTGAGAAAAAACAAAAAATACAAATTAAATCCACAGAATATATCCACATATCCACAAACATGTTCCGTGTTTATGTGGATGATGGGAAAGTACGGAACAAAAGCTTAAGCGTAAAATATAACAAAGTCAAATAAATTAGACCATAGGTGACCATACTGTTTTTACAGCAGTGGATAACCTTTACCCATGATTCGTTTTTTGTGGATATGATGATACTAATGAGTAAACAAACGCCCTTTTTAGGAACAGGATCTTGGTGATGCCTAGCTTGTGATTTTTTTGAATAACCGCCGGGAGAGTGAAAAAGTGAAGGAATTTTTATGCTTATCCACAGTATGTGGATGAAAAATGTGTGTATGTTGCCTAAAATTCAGAAAATAATAACTTACATCAAGAAAAAGAGAATTCATTATATAAAAGGGGAACAAGTTATGTTTTCAGTCTTTTAGCATGATCATTAAAGAACAGTCGCGGATCAGGTGTCTGATGGGTATTAAGAATGGGTCCGATGTATTATTTATAAGAGTTAGGATGCCTATTCTACCTGATAAAATGCTGTTTATTGTGTGTGTAACATTAGACTTTACCTGACCATCAAAATAAAAAATACGTGCCCTGCCTCATTACCGGCAGAGCATTGTTATGAATATTATATGTTGAGGGGGTTTTGGTTAAATTACTGAAGGTTTTTCCACTTCCAAGTATCTCCGCCTATAAATTCTTTCGGTTTCCCTGTCATGATGGCCGCTTTTTCTGTCATAGTGATCTTTTCAAATGTAACAGGGAATGGTATGTCTTTAAATTCAAGCAAAGGATTTAATTTTGACAGTATCATATTGGTAAGTACCTCAGGCTGGCTCATCCCCTCAACTTTTATGACTGTATTTTCCAGATAGACCCCGTCATTATGCAGACCCAGGACCCCTTTTGCTGATATCGGAAGCTCAATGTCTATAATGATCCGGGTCCTGAATTTACCTAGTGCAGTAAAGCCCTCCTTTTTAAAGTCGAACTGCAGATCAGAGAAGCCCTCAGGATTTTCGTTTTTGTTGAAATAATCATTAACATCCTTTTCAGTAAGCACTACCTCGCCCTTTGAGCTTTTAATCATTTGAGCAAGGTACGATGCGCTGCCGGTAGATCCGTCCCGAGCAGAAATGTCCTGCAGGATCGCAAGCAGTTTCATTTTCTCTATCCTTATCCCGTCTATTGTTCCTCCGTTGATCTCTATCCACGCGGTCTGATCTTTAACTGTTACTGCTGCTGATTCAGGCCTGAATACAGCAGCGATGTTTTTTCCTATGGTCTCCGAAAGGGCATTCTGCAGCGCTGCATGAGCGGGCAGGCTCAAGGTACAGGATGTAAATAACAAAGAAAGGATCAAAAACATATATTTTTTCATCAAAGATCCTCCAATGAATCATTTTTTTTAATTTTAGCTCTCTTTTCAAAATTTTCTACGCAATATCAATGATGTTTTCATTTTCATTTCTTTCAACTATTATTAAAGGAAGCGATAATTTATACAAAATGACCGACAAGCCAATTGTCGATTGAGAGGACATCAATGACGATAGTTCAGCTCTTCTTTTTCTTCTTTAGGATAAGCGCTGTCACATTCGGCGGTGGAATAGTGATCCTGGGAATGGTAAAGCTTGGCATAGCAGACAGACAGGATATTTCTGAAGGAGAATTTTCTGATATGATAAGCCTTGCAGCATCAGTGCCAGGCCCGCTTGCCGTCTCTATAGCATGGCTGCTTGGCAGGTATTACAGAGGGCTTAAAGGGAGCATGGTTGCAGTTGCGGGGGCTGTCCTTCCTCCTTTTCTAATAATTCTTGTCCTTTCCCCGATAATTCTTAAATATTCAGGAACTCCGGAGTTACAGGGCTTTTTTAAAGGTGTCCTGGCCGGTACAGGGGCTATCATTACAATGGTCGTATTTGACAATGTCAGGTCTACGCTCTCATGCGGATGGTGGAATATTGTTCCGTTTGTCGTGGTTATCGCTTTGATAGGAATTTTTGGAATCAACCCTCTGCTTTCTATGCTTGCGGCATTTTTAGTACAGCTGATGAGGGAAAAGCTGGTATTGCGATGAAAGTTCTTCTGGAACTTGTCTTTTCTTTTTCACAGATAGCAGCGGGGGCTTTCGGAGGGGGACTCTCGACGCTTCCCCTTATTGAATATCAGCTTGTTAAGGCGACAGGCTGGCTTACACCTTACCAGTTCAGCCAGGTACTTGCTCTTTCGCAGGTAACTCCGGGACCTATTGCGATCAATGCGGCAACTTTCGTAGGGTTTCAGCAGGCTGGGGTCTCCGGGTCCATTGTCTCTACTTTATCGATCGTTATAGTACCGGTTTTGATTTTATGCGCGGTATTGTGTCTTTTGAAAAAATTAGAGGCAGAAAAAAGCAGAAAATTCAAAGATATGCTGCGTCCTATAGTGGGAGGCTTACTTACACTCTCCCTTATCTCTCCGCTCACAGCAACGGCCAAAAACGGTGTTACGGCTATGGCGATGCTGATTTTAGGCATTTTACTCATCCGAACATGCAAATTTTTTAAAAATTACCCCCCCGTGCTCCTTGTTATTTACGGTATAATTGGTGCGGTCATTTTTTCCTGAAATATTATTATGGTACGAGATGAGTCTCAAAAATAAGAAGATGATACTTAATTTTTAAAAAGCAAAATAAATTATTTGTGAGATACTTTTTTCATTAAAAACATACGAGTATAATATGACCGCAGAAATATCAGGTAAGTTAATAGCATGGACGCAAGATTGACTAAAAGGGCTCTTTGATGTAATTTGTTTCCGTGATTCTCTCATTTTTCAGTTAATTGTTCAAATGTTACTGAAGTGTGAATTTGAAATATTAGGTTTTGTAATTTTGGAAATTATACAATAAAAATACAGTTTTACTCTGTCATGCAAGAAAGGAGGACTGTAAGGAAGAGCGATTTGTAACAGCTTTTTTGTTTTGCTCGTGCATCTGCAGATAGTATTTAAAGTCATTATCCAAGAACAAGAAATAGAGACTTGAAGGGAGAGTTTTTTTGATGAAAAAATTTGCAATTATCCTTGCAGTAATGTTTCTGTTCGTAGCAGCAGTAAGCCCGGCAACAGCAGCCCCTATCGTTTTCCGCTTCGCAGGTCAGTCACCGCCCGACCACATGGCGACTAAGACAATGAACGAGATGGCCAAGGAGATAGCACAGAAAACCAGCGGCCGCGTTGAGATTAAAGTCTATCCGGCAAACCAGCTCGGAAACTACTCACTTGTTATGGAAGAGATGATCCGCGGAACAGTCGACATGTCTCTTATGTCAATCGCAAGCGAATTTGACCCCCGCCTTGAGCTCGTTTACGTCAACGGATTTATTAGCGGCTATGATGATGCGAAAAAGGTCTTCGTCCCAGGTGCGTGGCTGCCCAACAAGCTGAATGAACTCAGCTCCGCCCTCGGAGTAAGGCTGATCGGATCCTACATCGAAGGAATGATCGGTATTGGGTCAACGAAGCCCCTCAAAGAACCCCTAAACCCAAAGGTAGACAAGGGTGTTCTTGCCAGAGTACCGAACATGGATGTCTACACTCTAGGAGCAAAAGCAATGGGTTTCCGCCCGATCACCATCCCTTACTCAGATGTTTACCAGTCAATGCAGACCGGCGTATGCGACGCAGTTGACGGCTACCCTGTAGCAGCGGCATACACGATCCTCGGTGACGTGCTTAAGTACTGGTACCACACCAACTATTCAATGGAATACCTTGCAATCATGGTCAGCGACAAATCCTGGAAGAAGCTCACTCCTGCAGACCAAAAGGTTTTCCAGGAAGTAGCAAAGAAATACACCCTTCTCTCCATAGACAATGCGAAGTCTGAAGACAACAAATACATGGCTCTTATGGAGAAAAAGGGAATAAAAGTCTTCAAGTATAGCGAAGCTGAACTCAAGCCGATCAAAGAAGCATGCATCACAACATGGACAGAGCTTGGCAAGCGCGGCATGACTGAAGAACTTATGAAGGAATTTGTAAAGCACCTCGGTAAATAAAATTACCGATCACTAAAGCAGCATCAGGGAAGTCAACGGGGAGGATATTCCTCCCCGGATTTTCCTTTTTTGAAAGGAGCCCCATTTATGACACAGGCACAGTGTAAGTTTATCGAAGAAACAGAATACGAAGCACCAATTTCAACTGTAAGAGTTGCAACAAACCCCTTTGACAAGATTGTAACCAGAACTTTTGCTATAGTGTGTTTTGTCATGGCTATATTGCTTGCTGTAATTATCAGCGCGGCAACAGTTATGCGCTATGTACTTGAAATGGACCTCTACGGCTACGAGGAATGGATAAAAATATTCGCTTTCTGGCTCTATTTCATGGGAGCGGGTTACGGAGCTTTTGCAGGATCACATGTCTCCGCCGACCTTGTTCAGTCTTACGTTAAAGAAGGATTTATCAAGCGGCTGCTGATCTTCACAAAAACAGTAGTGACTTTGGGTGTAACTCTTCTTTTCACATGGTATGGATGGGACTTCTTCTATTTTGGTTTCGCTGGTCCCCTCGGTACCGGAGTTGCTATCCCAAAGACCGTTGCATGGAGGATCCCTCTGTGGACAGGCTACCTCCCGATCTTGATAGGCCTGTTTTTCATGTCCTACTATTTTTTATGGGATATGATAAGAGCCGCAAAAGTGCTTTTTACGGGAGGTAAGACAGAATGATCTATATCGCACTTGTAATATTGATGGCATGTCTGGTGATCGGTGTACCGGTCCCTGTCAGCTTCATGGCTTCATGCGCCTGGCTGATCTTCTTCGGAGGAGTCGATCAGGTAGGTTACCAGGCCACACAGCTTCTGCCCTATGGTTTTACACAGATGAACTCCGTCTCCCTCATCGCCATAGCAATGTTTATTCTTGCAGGCGGTATTATGGAGAGAGGCCGAATAGCTGAAAAGATGATAGATATGGTCGATGTATTCGTTGGGCATATCAGAGGCGGTCTTGGCGTAGTCGGGATCATTTCCTGTGCAATATTCGGATCCATTTGCGGAGCTGCCTGCGCTACCCTTTCCTGTATAGGCGCGATCATGTTTCCACGTTTCAAAGCCGGTGGTTACCCGATGGGACATGCCTGCGCCCTTATGGCGAACGCATCCCTTCTGGGCCTTCTGATACCCCCGAACGCGACTCTGATAATCTTCGCATGGATAAGCGGTATTTCTGTTCTTGCATGCTTCCTTTCGACCATAGGCCCCGGGATTGTGACGATAATCCTTCTGAGTGTGGTAAACCTCTGGATACTTCGCAATAACAAAGATGTTCTTGTTAAACAGAAGCGTTCTCCTAAAGAACGCTATGAAATGTTTATGAAACGCGGACGTCTTGCGATCCCTGCTCTTTTCATGCCGTTCATGGTACTGGGAGGCATTTACGGAGGAGTAATGACAACGACAGAAGCATCGGCCCTCGCTGTTGTATACTGTATCCCCATAGGACTCTACGTTTATAAGGGGCTGAACTGGAAGACTCTTTTCAACATAGTGGTCGAAGGTTCGATAACGACTGGAGTTATCATGGTAATGCTCTATTCCGTTTCCATGCTCTCAAGGCTCTATATCCTTGAGGACCTTCCCGGCAAGGTGCTCAATCTCTTCTATTCGATTTCGACTAACCCCTACATAATCATGTTCATGATAAACGTATTCCTGGTCCTCATGGGAATGCTCATGGATGACATAAGCGTAGTTGTTCTTACAACGCCGATTCTGCTCCCGATAATAGTGAAACTCGGAGTAGATCCTGTACACTATGCTGCAATAGTAGGAGTAAATACTGCTCTTGGATGCATCACACCTCCGTGTGCACCGGTGCTTTACCTGAGTGGAAGAGTAGGAGGCGCCTCGATCAACGAGATCATGAAACCGGCCCTTACGTTCATGACTCTCTGCTGGATCCCGGTGCTTGCGGTCACTGCTTACATACCGAAGGTATCTCTCTTCCTGCCCCATGTAATACTCGGACATCCATGGTAGTAGATTTAAAAAAGTTAGTGGGAGAAAAATACAGCAAACATTTATTGAAGCTTTCTAGCCTTGGCTGAGAGCTTCAATTTTTTATACTGTGGTCAGACATATATGCGCAAATTGACCCTCTTTTGGTAAGGATTGCATAGAATCTGATATAATATTAAGTTGGAGTGTTAAAAGTTTTTTAGACAGGGAGCGATAATGTGTTTTTTTACAAGGACCTATTTGCATCTCTATGTTTCATATTTTTTGGTTTGGCACTTGCCTTTAATGACGCCTACTTCTATTTTGGGGCTATGATGTGTGCTTGCATTTCTACAACGGCCCACAGAAAAAAATGGCCCGATCCACTTTGGGCGACTTTGATGATGGAAGATCTAAACGCCAGATTTGAGTCATTAAAAAAACGTTACTTTCCTAAAAAGGAATTTTCTAAAGAGGATGAAATAGGTCCCCTCCCTCCACTCGGAGATTAAAATTAGGACAAACAAGAACAAACATTGAGATTGATATATCACGCCCCTCGTGTTGAGGGGCGTGATATTTTTTGCAATAATTGCATATTTTTCTCTCTGCATAATCTGTAATAATAAGCAGCGAGCCCCTCTCAGACTGCAACAGAGTAATATAAACTCTCTCCGGAGCTGACGTTGAACTACACATTTAAATTATAAACATAATAAACCGTGATGCAAAAATTAAAGTTAAATAGTCTTTCCTTGACAACATGTTCCAACTGATATATCTTGTGAACCATATGAAACAAAAAACAAAAGGAAATATTGTGATTCACGGGAAAAGATATAGCGTGTTGTGTAATTATGCCTATTATTCAAACAATGTGAATTAATATACAAATAATGATAAATATCAGTCATTTCCTGTGGCTGTAAATAATAGAATCAAAACTTGAGAGGAGAATAAAAACCATGAAAAACACCCAAAAGCTAGCACTTGTTCTTGCTGCAATAATGATTCTTATCGCAATGGTCTCTGCCGCATCAGCAGCTGAGACGACCCTTCGTTTTGCAGGACAGTTTCCGCCTGACCATACCGCAACAGGATTTATGAAAGAAGTTGCCAAAGAAGTAAGCGCAAAGAGCAACGGACGCATCGACATCAAAATCTTCCCCGCCAACCAGCTGGGAGACTACACCCTCGTCTATGAAGAACTTATTCGCGGAACTATCGACATGGCTCTTATTTCCGTTCCCAGCCAGTTCGACCCGAGAATGGAACTTGTTTACATCAACGGTTTTGTTACAGGCTACGATGGAATAAAGAAAGCTTTCCAGCCTAAGGGATGGATGGCTACGAAGATGGACGATTTCCACACCAGGCTCGGAGTTAAGTTCCTTGGTTTCAACGTTGAAGGAATGATCGGGCTTGGAAGCACAAAGCCTGTAAGAGATCCCCTTAACCCCAAAGTCAATAAGGGTGTCCTGACAAGAGTTCCCTTTATGGACGTATACAAGACCGGTGTAGAGGCAATGGGCTACAAGACTATCTCCCTCCCCTACGCTGACATATTCCAGGCAATGCAGACAGGTGTCTGCGATGCAGTATCTTCCATCCCTCCGGCACTGGCCTACACAGTTCTTAAGGATGCTATGAAGTACTGGTATCAGACAAACTACTCACTTGAAAACGAATCATATCTTATGAGCCAGAAGACATGGGGCAAACTCAAGCCGGCAGACCAGAAGATCATCTTTGACGCAGTCACTAAGGTTGCCGCTAAGTCCATAGATCAGGCTAAAAAAGATGATGCCCGCTACATGGATCTTATGAGGAAAAAGGGAATCAAGGTCTATACATACACAGACAAAGAGCTTGCGCCTATTCAGGAAGCGATCTCAAAGAGCTGGGTCAAGCTTGAAGCCAACATGGGCAAGGATCTCATGGATGAATTCCGTAAGCAGTTCGCTCCCAAGAGCAAATAGTTAATAGATCATTACTGTTCAACATAACGAGAGGCGGGGTATATAGTTGTTGCCCCGCCTCTCGTTATGTCTCTTGGTTATCTGTGTTTTGTTATTATTTCAAGGATATCTTCCGCAGCACGGGGCCGCGAAAACAGCTCTATTCCTTCGATCATACTCTCCAATGCTTTATTGTTTTCCAGTATTTCCAAGGCCTCTTCTGAGGTCCTGTTGCTGTCTTTTAAGCGCCTCGCTGCATTATTGCTGCATAGAAGGTCCATGTTGAGCTGTTCCTGACCCGGAATGGGTTCCATAAGAAGAAGTGGAAGTTTTGCAGAAAGAGCCTCTGAGAGAGATAGCCCTCCGGGTTTCATCACAGCAAGATCGGAAGCGCAGTAGTATTCAGACATATTGTCCACGAATGACATGATCCTGATATTTTCATTGCCGCTGTATTTTGAGGAGAGTTTTTTGTATAACTGCGAATTGTTTCCGCAGATGACCAAAGTCTGAATATCCTTTTCTTCAGCAAGTGAGTATGTTACATCGAGAACAGGTCCGGCGCCGATTCCTCCTCCTGTAACGAGTACGGTTTTTTTGTTCTGATCGAGCCCAAGCTGCTCCCTAGCAGTCTTTTTTGAAATTGGGGAGCTGTATTTTTTTGAAACGGGTATTCCCGTATTGAAAACGTTGCCGATACCATCGATCCTGTATTGTTCAAGAGCAGCCTCGCTTGCTGTGAATGATGCAGAAAAAACGGGGCTTCTCTGAAACCGGTGAGTGACGAAATCAGTGTTTACGTAGAATACAGGGATCTTCAGGCGGTTTCTCGAAGCAAAGAGCGAGGCTCCAAAGTAATGGGTGAAGACAACAGCCTCTGCTCCGAAAGAGGAGACTAGGTCTTCGATCTTCGGAAGGCAGATGCTGCACAGAAGTGAATGTATATGGTCGAAGATGGATGCCTGAACGGAGGGTTTATCTGATCCCCAGTAAAAATTACCCCATATCCAGGGAGCATGGCGCGCGATAAGCAGATAGCCCTTTGAGACAGACTCGCGCAGCAAAAAAGGCAGGACTTCGAGCACATCAAAGCACATCGCAGTATTTTCGGAGCCGCTCTCTAAAAACCATTCTTTCAGATTTTCAGCAGCGGCTTTATGTCCCGTTCCTTCGGAAGCGTAAAGAAAGGCTATCGATCTCAATTTTTATCAAGCCCTTTGAATATATCCCCAAGCGTTACATTGGGTGCCTCGGTCCTTTCTTTCTCCTGTTTTATAGCAGCCAGTACAGTCTCACGAATCTGAGCTTCATTATAGCTGTAGGGAAAATAGAGTGCGGCAGCATCGCCGTGGCCGCCCCCTCTTATTTTTTTGCCGTCTTTTAGCAGAGTAATTATTTTTCCGGCGAGTCCGTCACGGCTGCGAAGCGAAAGAGCCCAGTCGCCCCCCACCCTCTTTGCCGAAACTGCGGCCAGCTTGGGTGGATTCGGATCCCTGTCAAGTATCAGTCCGCAGAAGTCCGAAACGTCCCCGAATTCGAGCACCCCGTCACTGACAAAGGAGAGATCATCTCCGGTCCTCAATATCCCGGTCTTTGCATGCCCGAACCTCTCTTCCTGCAGGTCCACAAAATTTTGTGCTGAATCCCTTTCTCCCTTGGTCAGCTCGGCAGAAGGATCTGAGACCAGCCTCATCAGAACTCCCCATGGTCCGCATATCGTCACGAGACCTTGCCAGAGACGGCTTTCAGGGATTTCTCCAAGCCATAGATCCCTGTCGTTCGTTATTTTTATGAGAGGTTCAATTTCGTCAACGATCTTCCTCATGCCGTCATCCAGCTTTTGTTCTTTGAGCCATTTCCAATATACCATGGCAGCGCAGTACCCGGTATCGACTACAGCCCATTTCCTATTGCTATACCTGTCATAGGTGCTTTTGTGATGGTCAAATACAAAAGGAGGACTGCCTTCAGTAAAAGTCCGGTCAATTTCGTCAACGGTCTGATCCCGCTGGCAGAAAAGATCAAGAACGATCAGTCTTTGTCCAGAATTAAGCGATTCCAGTATGGCATTGTCGATTTCAGCGTAACCCATAAGCGAAACTTTTATCGGCAGCCCGGACGGCCTGTTTGCATGCCAGGCAAGAGCGGCGGAGACAACTCCGTCCAGGTCGGTGTGGCTTATTATGTGAAGCACGTTTTCAGTCTGCAATTATGATACCTCCCCGCAAAAGCGGATTTACTGGTAATTTTACAGCATCGACAGTTAAAAAGACATTAAAATAGCTTTATTGCGGCACATTTATGCTCAGGTTATAATCAATTTAAAGCGTTGTCAGGATAAAAATACAGAGGAGCAAAAAGAATGATATTAGCAGCAGTTGATATTGGCACGAACTCAGCGAAGTACATGCTTGCGGAGACAAACAGCGAAAACGGACCCGTAGTATTGAAAGATACCGTAAGGATAACAAAGCTGGGAGAAGGGTTGGGAAAGACCGGGCTAATAAGTCTGCCGGCACTCAGAAGGACTATAGGCACGGTCAATGAGTTTGTTCTGGATGCTAAAAAGTATCGCGCTGACGTTATCCGTATAGTTGGGACAATGGCTCTTCGGACCGCATCCAACGCCGGGGAATTTTCAGATATGCTAAAGGAACTTACAGGAGTAGATCCGGAAATCCTTTCCGGGGAGGAAGAGGCAGCTCTTTCTTTTTTAGGCGCTGTATCAGGTTTTGACCTGAGTAATGTTAACAGGTACTGCACGATCGACACGGGCGGAGGAAGTACGGAATTGGTCTTTGCGGAAGGTGGAGAAATATTCTGCAAGGCCAGCTTCAAAACAGGTGCACTCCTTCTTACGGAAAAATTTTTTTCAAATGAGACGATTTTGCAGGAAGATATGGATAAAGCGGATAACGAATTAAATCAGATTTTTAACAGCGTAAAACCTCCTTTTAAGATCGATATGGCTATTGGCATCGGAGGAAATGTAACAAGCATGGCTTCCGTTTACAAAAGGATGGAGAAATATGATCCGGCAGAAGTACACGGTACAGTGCTCTCAGAAGAAGAAGTCGGGAGACAGATCAGGGAATATTCAGTTAAAAGTCCGAAGGAAAGACGCAAAATACCGGGCCTTGATCAGGAAAGGGCAGATATCATCCTTGCCGGCGCATGCATTATCAGATACGCAATGCGATTTGCGTGGTGCAGGGAAATAGTTGTCAGCGACAGAGGCCTCAGGCACGGCATTTTGTACAGCATGACCCGAGGATAGCATCAGTTAAATTAGGAAGATCTTTTTAAAGGGAGGTGCGGGAGACGGAAGCGATAAACAGTTTTGTCAGCATAACAGGCGGTCTCGCGCTATTCCTTTACGGCGCTCAGGAAAGCGCCCGTTTTTTCAGGCAGGATATCAGCGGAGGCATAAAAGAAGGAATAGGGAGGCTCACAGGGAACAAGAGCAGATCCTTCATCCTTGGAGCTTTGCTTGCTGCTGTTGCGCAAAGCAGCGCGATCGCCATCTCATTTGGGATAGGTTTCGTCGATGCAGGGATACTCTCGCTTGCAGATTCCCTGATGATGGTCATGGGGGCAAGCCTGGGAGGGACCTTCGTCTCGGTCCTTCTCAGTTTCAATATTTTTGATTATGCACCGCTCCTATTTGCAGGGACTTTTTTCTTTAGCAAGCTTAACAACAGGAAGATACGCATGGTTGCCGGAGTTTTGAGGTGCATCACCATCATTTTCCTGGGTATGATGTTTTTACGGATTGGAGCAGGATCGCTCTTTGAAGAGGGCAAAGCAAGAGAAATAGCGCTCTCCTGGTCATCGTCCCCTCTCCTGATGGGTGTGTCAGCATTTGTTTTTGCCGCGATTTTTCAAAGCAGATCTGCGATAATAGGGCTTGGAATAGCCCTTGCTCTTTCTGATGCACTTCCGGCTGTTTCTGCCCTGCCTATCGCTCTTGGAGCTCATCTGGGCTCATCCCTTATTGCGGTCACGGCGAGCTTTGGAGGAAGGCTGAGCGCCAGGAGGCTGGGGTTTTGCTCCTCCGTTTATTACCTTATCGGCACTCTTGCTTTTGCTTTTATGATTCCTCCTGCCCACAGGCTTTTGAATGCTGCAGGCCTTGATGTTGTTCAGGAGCTTGTGTACGGTCAGATAATGATCGCCTTGTTCAACATAATGGTCTTTCTGCCCTTCGCTTCTTTGCTCAGCAACCTTTCTGTGCGTTTGGTGAATGCCTCCGGAGAACTGGACCAGCCGATGTATATTGAGGAAGAACTCCTCTCAGTGCCTTCCGTGGCGGTACTGCTCCTTTCAAGGGAGATGGTCAGGCTTTCGAACTATATCGAAGCCTATCTGAAGATGCTCATGATACCTTCTGAGAGAGAAATGCCTGTTTTTGAAAAACTGCCGGAAGCGATAGAAGAGCTAAGTAAGTCATGCCAGGATTATTCCTACAGGATACGTGTGACCGCGGAAGATCCGAAGTTGCAGGAGAAATTCGCGTCAGTGAGCAGGACGATGTCTATCCTACGCTCAATGTCAAAAACTCTTTGCGGAGAGATCAGCGAGATTCTTTCAGATGAAGCTGCGCATGCCGCGATCAGGGAAAGAACAGGCAAAAAGCTCTGGAACGAATGGTCTGAGCATTCAGGGAAAATAATGCGCACGAGCCTGAGGGCATTTGTTATCGGAGAAAAGGGACTGATAAAAAAAACCAGGGAACTGGAAATGGAATATGGTGAGATCTGCAGGAAAATAAGGGATGAGATCACCGGCAGTTATTCTTACGGAAGGGATATTTCCAAGGCAATAAGAGTGATATCACTGATGCAGGGCTTCTTTGGCATGTCGAAAATACTAGCTGAGGATGAAGAGCTTTATATAATGCCTGAACGCGAAAACCCCTGTTAAGAATACCTTTTTGAAAGGGAAGATCAGGATGAACGAAAAGACGGTCGAAGACAAAAATCAAAGCAGTGTCCAAAGTTATCTTTACGCATCTGATAAAGAGAGATTGAGGCTCCTTGTGCAGGAGATGTCGGAAAATGCGGCAGCTTCTATTGAAAATGCAGTCCTTGCACTCAAAACGGGAAATCCTGAACTGGCAAAAAAAGTGATAGAAGAAGACGACCTGATAGATGAAAAAGAAGAGCAGATAGATCAGGAATGTCTCTATTCGATCGCGATGAGGCAGCCTGTCAGGGAGGATCTTCGCTTTGTCTATTCAGTGATGAAGATAATCGTTGATCTTGAAAGGATAGGAGACCAGTCGGTGAATATAGCTATGAACGTACTCGATCTTCCGAAAGGCCTTCACTTTCCGAAAGAGATCGTTCCATATGTGGAGAGAATGGCCGATGAAAACATCAAGATGATCAGGGAAGTGACGGAGGCCTTTGCCGGGGATGATGAAACGGTCATCTGTTCTGCGAGGAACCGCAGAAAGACGATTAAGTTTACAAGAAAAAACGCAATATCAAATTTTGATGTGCTATTAGGATCCGAAACAGCGTGTGAAAGTGATAAACTGAAGCTTTTATGCATAGTGACCCTTACTCTGAGACATCTCTCGCGTGTCTCTGATCATGTGCTTAACCTTGCAGAAAGAGTCTCTTTCATCGCTACCGGAATATCGCCGCTTACTCTGAAAAGGGCGCAGGAAAAAATAAACTCAGTTGCTAAAGATAGCTGAATCGCCCTCAAGCCAATTGAAGAGCCTCTTTAAAAATATAGCTGCGATAAGACAGCCAGAAATATCACCTACCGGAAAAGACATCCATATCCCCCAGATGCCATAAAACCTTGGCAGTATGATAATAGGCAGAAAAAGGAAAACTGCGTGACGGAATACAGACAGCGTTATTGCTTCCCTTGCCCTTCCAAGCCCAAGCAGGGCAGAGTTTGTTATTATGGTCACTCCCATAAAGATTATGCCAATGTAGGCTATCCTCATACCCGGAACGCCTATAGCAAGAAGCTCAGGATCATCATTGAAGAGCAGTATCATCTTTTGGGCGAAAATCTCCGCGATCACGAAGCTCAAAACGTATAGACACGTAACCATCTTGATTGCATATTTTATCGCCATTACTACCCTGTCTGGTTTTCCGGCGCCGTAATTATATCCTATTACAGGCTGTACAGCCTCGCCTATTGCCATGGCAGGAAGGAAAAGGATAGAATCAAGGCTCAGGAAGACTCCCATTGCAGAGAGGCCGATATCCCCTCCATATTTCCTTACCATGTTGTTCATCAATGTCATATAGAAAACGAAGGAGAGTTCTGTTATAAAAGGAGAGCTTCCTACGGCGCATATTTTTTTAATCACTTTCATCCTCAGCCTTACGAGGAAATGAAGCCTTATTCTCAGGGGGCTTGACCCCCAATAAAAAAACATCAACCCGCAGATTGTTGCCGCGCCCTGCGCCATGACTGTTCCCAAAGCGGCTCCTTCAACCCCCATACCCATTTTTACAATAAAGAGGGCATCAAGCAGGATGTTGGAAAAAGCTCCGAGTATCTGTGTTCCCATGGCGTAGCGCGGACTTCCGCAGGCTCTTATAAGAGAGTTTATCCCGTGCCCCATAAGTGCCAGGGGGCCACCGATCAGGATTATCCTCAGATAATTTCTTGCAATGGGCAAAATTTCCTCGCTTGCGCCGGATAGCTTGAGAAGTAGATCAACGCCGTATACGCTGAGCCCCATCCCTGCAAAACCAACTGCGGCAAGAAGCATCAGCGTGTGTCCCAAGGCCTGTTCGGCAGGGCGCTGTTTTTTGGCACCCCTCAATATTGCGACCCTTGAGGACCCGCCTACTCCAATAAGGAGAGAGAAGGAAAACATTAGCAGCATCACCGGAAAAGAGAGCGTGATTGCCGCCAGTCCGGCTGTTCCAACGTATCTTCCAACGAAAATACGGTCGACGATATTGTATATGGCGCCGGCGACCATACCGACCATTGCCGGAAAAGCAAAATGGATCAGGAGCTTTGGAATCTTCTCCTGATCTATAAGCATTTGCTTGTTTTCGATCTTAGCAAACTGAGTTATTTCAGATCCATCCTTTCACGGATTAAAGCCGGGCCGGAACATTATACCATCAAGGGGTTCGGAGGGTAAATCAGCCTTTGGACTATCTGACACGGAGATAAAAGGCTTCTGAAGGGCAGTCTATTTTCGTGCCGTATTTGTCATATGCGTCTGCGTAAATAGTTACTATCCTTCCATGAAGGCTTTCAGGAAGATCAAAATAATGGCGAAACTCATATATTGATCCAAGAGACCATTCGCCATAAGGATTTTTGTACCGTCTTTCAAGGGAGACCGTTTTTTGGGTCTCATAAAGGAGCCCCTCTATCATATCCACGAATCTATACCTTATTGTGTTTATTCGGTTGCCTACCTCAAATGTCCCGTCGTCATTCGGGATCACCTCAGAGAGCATTGGCTGTATAGGAGTAACAGTCCCGCATAATACAAGGGGCTTTCCCCTGTCAACCGAGACGGAATCATAAACGTTCCAGTCAGCTTTATCTATAGGGGTCTCCGGATAGTAGTCCTTGTCCTCCAGACCTGTCTCTGCCCGTGTAAACGCAACTCTTTTCCTGTTTTCGAACATTACCAGTTTTCCTCTCTTAATGTCTGTTCCGTACCATGTCCTGTATTTCAGCGAAGGTTCGCCTATGTCATAGTGGTAGTAAATGACATCGTCAGAATCAAGCCAGCCCTCGAATGCCATACGTCCTATCTCGACCTCCTGGCTTGCGCACCTTTTTTCTCTTATGTTATAAATTACTGCATGTACTCTTCCCCCTACATACTCGAGGGCATCATTTACCCTCCATCTGCGTGGAATCTCATATACTGACCCGTCTGCACAAGGCCAGTATCCGGGGAAAAGATCCCTGTATATGCGAAACCCGTTTTCTTCCGCAAAAGAGACGACAGACCTCATGTGTTCATCAGGTGAAAACCTTGCGAGAACCTTCTCCTGGACTGTTCCGAACATAACATCTTCCTCTGTGCGGGCAAGTACTTTATCTCCTGTGACTGCGGTCACTATTATCCTGTAGAGTTTCCATCCGAGGTCATCCGGGTAGCTGTAAGTTGTGTCAAAATCTTTGGTTACGCCGCCCTGTATTAGGACTGCAAAGCGGTCTTTAGTCACAACGGCTTTCAGCGAGGGATCATAGAAACTTTCCGGATCCCCGTGTTGGTATACGAGGTCAGGGGGAGGAGATCGGTAGAGTTCTTCACTGCCTATATCCACCCATGGGGCCTTTCCTTCATATCTGAAGTAAATATCTCTTTCGGGTGTCAGCCCTGTAAAATGGTCAACGTGACTGCTTACGGTCCTGAGGGGGATCATCTTTCCGTCCCTGACGAGACCGGTCTCTGCAACATCTACCCTGATATCAAAAGGCATGTCCTCAGGACGTACACCATCACGTTCTATTCTGCCGATAACGTAAAAGTCCCTTCCTGATTCAAGAACCTGCTCATCTGCAGAAGGAGCAAGGATCGAGATGACCACAGCCTCTGCGTTCATAGCAGAGGAGTATACAAGGAGGCATGCAGATCCAGCGATAGCGATGATCTTAAAATATTTTTTCATTCCGCCGCCCCTCTCCTCTATGATCATAATTCCTGTCAGCGCTCTCTCTAAAGCAAAAATAGTACGCTCCTGCTAATAATACATCAAAGAGAAAACCCTGTTCATTATAAAAAAATATTCGGGGTAAGAAGACAGACAACGAATACAGACGGCTTTACTCTGGAAAGAAGACCACCTGCTAAAAACTCCTTGAGGGTGTTTAATTATTTTTTGAGTTAACCATAAATAACGGAGCGATGAAAATCAAAAATAGTGCATAATTTACTGGTTGCATATGTTATCGTACCCAAGTATTATTAATCATTATTTGTGATTGAACAATAATTCTATGTTGAATAATGCGGGGAGCGTTATATTGAATGATGCAGATAAAGGACGAAAACGTAGTATATGATATTTTGCTATATCTTAAAGAAAGAGGGGTGCCGGAAGGAGCTGGCTCTGTGCAGCGACATCTCAATGAAAAAGGATACAACATGGCAGAGGCCACGGTCGGAAGACTGCTGCGGGAGATGGACTGCCGGGGGTTTACCGAGAAACAGAGCAATCAGGGCCGTACCCTCTCGGAGGCCGGAATTAGTCGCCTGCGAGAACTTGAGGAATGGAAATGGCAGGACAAATGGACCGAAGGTTTTATGGATGTGTTTGATAAAACCGAAAGGAGTCGACTCCTCGACCTTTTGACCGCCCGCCGTTTGGTTGAGATAGGGGTGGCACGCCTCGCTGCTCAGAATGCAACAGAAGATGATATTTACAAGTTGCAGCAGATAGTAAAGGAACAGGAAGCCCTTGCTCTGAACGGAAAACCCATATCGCACCTGGACACAGAATTCCATAGACTTCTTGCCAAAGCAAGCGGCAATCAGATACTTGAGGCAATCGTTGAACTGCTTAGGAAAAAACAGGAATATGCTAAAGAATTTGAAGTTATTAGGCGTAAAGCTGGACATATATACAATACAGAGCACAGAAAAATTTTTGAAGCAATTGAACAAAGAGACAGCGAACTTGCAGAATTAACGATGAAACGCCATCTTGATAATCTTGTGCAGAGTGTAGAAGACACAGAAGCATAGAACAAATATTTACAGTAAAACTCGAGCTTGTCATTTAATCCACACTTGAACAGTTTGCTTTTCAGCCTCTTAGGCAGAGCCTCCATGAAGGTTTCAAGCAGTACGTAAAGTTTTTTATCTGTCGGCAATAATATGTCAGTTGCTGATGACATAAATACTTCCATCAACTTCATGGCATGGGCCTCCGTTTGGTATCGTTTTAGTGTGGTAACTAAACTTTACCAAATAACGGGCCCATGCCGTTGTTTTTCTCCGGTTTTTATTGAATTATCTTGGTGATGCGAAGGTTTCTTTGTGCAAAGTTTGAGTTAATTTACCATAAGGTTCGGCATAAACATTACGATTTCCGGAAACATTGCCAGTAAAAAAGTAAATACAAAAATAATAATAATAAACGGTAATACTGCCTTGGAAATGAATCCAATGCTTCTATCTGCAAGACCTGTAACTAAGAAAAGATTAAACCCCACAGGTGGAGTTATATTTGCAATCTGAACAAGTAAGATAACAAATATTCCGAACCAAATGGGATCCATGCCATAGGCTTTAGCAAGCGGCAAAAACATCGGAACAGTCATAACAATCATAGAATATCCATCAACAAGACACCCTAGAATCAAATATACGAACACCATAAGAAGCAAAACGGCGTATTTACTTGCTCCCAGTGATACGATCGTTGCGCTGATCCATTTTGGTAGATTGAGGTAGCTGAGTGTAACAGAAAAGAACGATGCACCTACAAGAATCAGCATAACCATGCAGTTTGTTTTTACAGCGCCAAGGACACAGTCTTTTATGAGTTTAAATGTTAAACAGCGAGTCGCAATGCTCAGGATTATTGATCCGAGAACACCAACGGCTGCGGCTTCTGTAGGTGTCGTCCACCCAGCATATATACTCCCCAGAACAAAAGCAATCAAAAGAATTACGGGAAAAATCTTTGGAAGGCTAGACAAACGGTCTAACCAAGAATATTTAATATTATTATTTTGTTCATTTCCTCCGCCCAATATTTTAGAGGCAATGCCGATATATAGACAAAAAAGAAGCATTAATATTATTCCGGGTATTATTCCTGCAATAAAAAGTTTCCCGATACTTACATTTGCTGCGACACCATATATCAGCATTGGAACGCTTGGAGGGATAAGAATACCCATCGTTCCAGAACTGGTAAGACTGCCGATAGATAATGATTCGTTATAGCCGCGACGTCTAAACTCTGGAATAGTAATCTTCCCGACAGTTGCAGTTGTTGCATTAACAGAACCAGTAATTGCCGCAAAAATCGCGCAGGCAAATACGTTTACATGCAACAGACCTCCAGGTAACCCTGCAACCCATGGAGTTAGACCGTCAAAAAGATCAGCTGAAATTTTTGTTTTAGCAAGTATTTCACCCATCATAATGAACAAAGGAAGGGCCATAAGGCTACTGCTATTTAAATTATTCCAAAGAACACTGCCAAGGATGCTCATAACAGGAAGATCAGTAAACATGGAAAAGACTATCCAGCTAGTAATAAACAAAGAAGGTCCTATCCATACACCACAGCCCAGAAGAAGAGCTAAAATAGCAATTGTTGTGAGAAAAGCTGTCATTTCCATGATTTTTCCACCTTACTTTTTTGAGGTGCCTGATGCGAATTTATAAAGGTTAATAATATATTGCACGGCCAACAAAATTGCCCCAAGCGGCAAAAATGCCTGCGGAATAGCAAGTAATGTTGCTGATATCTGTGTAGAATGGCTTTGGTAAATATATGACCGCCAGAAAAGCTTCCACGAAACAAATACAATATAGACTGCAACGATAATTGCTAGTAAATATGCACATAATTTGATGAAACGGCATAGTCGGGGAAGTTTTTTTTCAAGGAGGTCTATTAGATCCATGCGTATATGGGCATGATGCATTTCAACAAAACCAAGTCCTAAGATACTGCTGACAGCCATAAGATAGCCCGTGTATTCATCGGTTATATAAAGGGAATACCTTGTAGCACTTCTTATCAATATTTCAAGAATGATCAAAAGAGCTGCACAACATATACATACTCCGGACACACACCCTGCGTAGGTATTAATTTTTTCAAAAGCACGTATCATTCTTTGCATTTTAACATCACCTTTGTTAAAAAAATAAAAGAGGGAGTTCTGGTTTACCAATGCAACACAAAGCAGCTCCCTCTAGCATATCGCGTATAGTTATTTGCTTATTACTTCAGCTTATTTTTTGCGTCCATGAATTTATTGTAAAGCTCAACGGCATCTTTTGCATTCTTATTCTGCTTTAACCAGTCATTAATAACTGATTGCCCGGCTTCTACAAGCTGATTATGGAATTTATCTGATACCGGGACAAGGGTTACGCCATTGTTGTAGCAGTACTTATCGTTCTCGGCAACTACACGCTTAACTTCTTGGTAGAGAAACTTCTCACACTCTGCTGCAGCAGTTTCTAGCGCCTTTTTCTGGTTGGGTGTCAACTTTTCCCAGGACTTTTGGTTTATAGTTGTTATGCTGCTTGCTGTAGAAAAACAAATTGGCATATGGAACTTGCAAACTTCATAGAACTTTCCCTCTCTAACGGAAATTGATGAAGTAATTGTTGAGTTGATAAGGCCTGTCGCAAGGCCAGTATATGTTTCTGAATACGGAACATTTAAAGCCTGTGCGGAACATGCTGCTGCGAAAAGAGCCCCATTTCTGTCGTAGGAACGTATTTTAAGGCCTTTCATATCCTTGATATCCGTAATTTTTTTATTTGCCCAAAGCCCACCAAGTGGCCATGGTGAGACCACTAATAGTTTCTGGTTTTTTGAAGTACAAACTTTTTCATAGTAAGGTTTTGCAAGTTTGTCAAATAAAGCGACTTCTTTCCAATTGTTAATCATCATCGGTAGTGTCCTAAGAGCAAGTACAGGAGCATCTCCCGCCACATTAGAGGCAACCATCTCTGCAATATCAAGTTGTCCTTCTCCTACCGCATTAAGAAGCTCCGGTCCTTTAAAGCCAAGAGAACCTCCGTATTCAACACGAAGACTTAACTCACCTTTTGTAAGTTCAGAAACACGTTTAGCCATTAATTGAAGGCCTTTCGTCTGGTAATTGTCTTCATTCCATACTGTGAGAGCAGTTAAAGATGTTTTCGCATTTGCTGTTACTGAGAACAACAGAAGAAACAGAAAAGAACAAATAAGTACACAACTAAAATTTGCTTTGCTAATTTTTTTACACATAATAATTCCTCCCCTTAAATATTATTGTTTTGTTTGTATAAGTAAAATACAAGGCAAGTAGAAGATAAAGGCCAATTTCAGTCTCGTTATGGTTGAATTCCCGTGACGATAAGTGCTGCCTTTCCTTTGTTAGGGGATGTCTGCAAATATCCGATGGCGCCTTTTTACCGCATATTACAGACCAGGCTATAATCAACCTCATCAATACAAAGTAAACATAAGTCATTGCTATTCAGAAACATTGAAAATAAGGAGTGACTTCCATTTTTTATGCAGTATCATCCTAATACTGCCAGCGCCATTATTTTTTATATGTATATTGCCCATTTTTGCAAGAAAAAACAAAAACAGTACTATTGCTTGAGTATTTATATGGAAGTGCAGAAACTGATACGTAGTGATTTTTCAGTAGGAAGAGATAATTAGCTTTAAATTCCGAAGCAAATATTTTTATATTTTGGTACTTGTAGAGTTAATCCATTTTTAATTTAGCTTGTACTTTGCAGCAGCATACAACTAATTTGCATGCCATCCCATCGTTTGTTTGCAGACACTCTTGTTACAGCCTGTATTAACTTTTCATGGTACGTTAATTATTTCTGCATGAGGCGTCGTCTTTTTGCTTCAGCCCCTGTTCAACCTGCCTGATGATATCCCTAGAAAATGGAGCGCCATTCAATATCTACACCTAAACTATTAATCCGTACACGTGAAATCAAAAAGGCCCCGTATGTGTTAATCATCATTGAAGAATCGTTAGTAGTATAGTCAGGGCAGAATGTATTGTCAAATATTTTTCAAAAAGCGTTTATAAACGCAAAAAACGCTAATGGACTAAGTTAATCGATGTTTCTCTTAAAAAAGATTGGACTTTCCAGATTAATTTGGTGTCATAATGTGGCCACGGCAATCATTTATGATGAATTAAATTTTGTGTAATTTGAAGAGAGAAACACTGCATGAACGCAGCTGAGCAGATCTTCCGGTGACAAAGATGGTGGAAAGCGGATTTTACGTTCCCAAAGCTTTTCAGTACGGGGAAACAAATGAGGTTTTGTTGCAGTATTTGTCGGTTCTTGTTCCTTATATGGATCTCCTGTTCAGTACATAGCCGAGAAAGTCTTCCTGTTGCGAGTTACTTCTTTTCATATAGTTCAACTAATTATATGCCGTGAGAGGATGAGCCTCCTGTTCGATTGGGCAGAATATTTATTCAAAGCAGAGCATAAGCAGTTTGAAGTTCCTTATCGATAGTATTGCTGTGTTTACCAAAACAACATCAGACCATCAATAATGATCAATAGTTAAACCATCTTAAGGCCGAGACTATCTCCCACATGTTCGAGGTATTATTGCTGAGACTTATGTAAATAGCTATAGCAACATAATTTTCCTTTAATTTTTTGTCCGTTTCAAACAGTGGTGATTTTTATAAGAAACAAAATGTTTTTTGATAATTATTATGCAAGGATTGACAATTATCAGAAAACGCCAGATAATGATTCATCATAGATGATGAATGTTGGCATGTCGAATTCTCTAGAAAAGGCAGGAATTGCCTTATGAAGGAGGTATTGCTTCGGGTAAACATAACATTCCTAATGTACTTATTTTCTACCAGAAAGTTTAAATACTTTATTAAAGAATCCATAAGAGAATAAATAAAAAATTATTCTAACCATATTTAAGTTTTTACTTTGTGTAGAGATTTATCGCTCTTAGTTTAAGCAAATTGCTTAATGAATTGTCTTTTAAAAAATTATTTTGTTTCTGAAACCAGTATTTTCAGAGAGAGTTCTTTAGCCTGTTCCTGAAGATTGAGTTATATGAAGTTGATAATCTATAGAGACATGGTCCTAAAAAAATATAATTTAGAAAAATAGATTTTATGAAAAATTCTTCTTTTTGAACAAATTGACCGGATTTTTCCACGGGCGTTCCCACATTGAAATAAACAGGACATTTTTTGTTGAAAGAGTTGTTTAATTTTTACCGTCTGAAAGTATTAAAACTTTAAATATACTCTACAGCACTACGAATCGACACGCATAACTCATGCTTTGTTGGCTGGTTAACATTCATCTGCTTGGTGCGGGGTTGATCGAAATAGTCTAAAACCAGCAGTAACAAATACATTTTAGTAAATTAATAATGTCGGCTGAATGATATATAACAAAAAAGGGGAGTGCTAAATTTGTCAGAAACAGTTTATGTAAAAGATGTTGTTAAAGCCTTGGATGTAATTACAGGCGGACGTGTAGTTAAAACATTTGCAGATATTACCGGAAACAATCATTTTGTTACGATGAAAACATCTAATATCCCCGGTAAATCGGTGATGGAGCTCCCTGGACTCGTATGGGGACGTATGGAAGCGGAAGTCAAATGTCTTGCTGTCCTGATGACCTTGACCGAAAACGCGATAGAACTTGCTGCTGCTACCGGGGTAGATGCCTTGGTGGTTCATCATCCTATAGCGGAAGGAGCTAACTCAGGAGGAGTTACATTAAAAAATTACCTTGGTCTTTATAATCTTTCTGTGTTTGAGCTGCATGAAGCCTTCCATGGGCTGCATCCAGGTATTGCGTGGCTACATGGCAGTATTGCGCACAAAGCTAATATTGCTTTTGGCGGTACTCCTGGAAAAATAGTATGGTATGGAGAAGCAATGCCCGAAGTTCCTACACTTGGTGTGATGATTAATCGAATTGAGGACATTATGGGAACATATATGGAAGAAGATATGCTGGAAAAGGAAAAAAGTGTACGGTGCTGTGACAATCTTTGTGAAACAACACTTTCAGCTAGGGCAAAAATATTCCTTGGAAAACCGGAAAGCCCACTCGGAAAGACTATAACAATATTCCCGCATACGGGATTTGGACCGGAAGATCTTGAAGCAGCATATAAGGAATACCCCGCAAACACTCTTGTGGCAAATATCAGCCGTCCACTGCCAAATAGCCAGCTTGTTCAGAAAGCAAAAGAACTGGGGATGAACCTTGTTGCAGGTAGTTCACATGCAATGGAGATTTTTGAAAATGGAGTTCCTTTGGCTTATGCAATAAAATATCAGCTGCCCGATTTGGATGTGCATATCTTTAGAGAGCGCATGGTAAACATTCCATTGGAATCAGTAGGTACGGATGCACTTAAAGAATATGGCAAACGAATGGCAAAAGGATACCTTCCACGACCCAAAGTTGAGTAATAAAAAACATAAATAGTGTTTATCGTAATTCGTTTTTTTGTTTAAGCTTATTGTTAGAAGGAGGAATAATTGTGGAGAGCAAAAAACAGGAGCAAAGGAAAATCTCTAAGATTGAAGCTGTTGGTATGGTTCTCGTTATTTTTTCAATGGCGATGCTTTTTATCAATGCGGGCGCAGTTGGAAACCTTTTCAATGCGATGTTTAAGCGTGCATATAATGTTGTAGTCCCTGTTTATATAACAGGAAGCATTGGCTGTGCCATCATAATTAGTGTTACTATGGGACGAATTCTTGAGCGTCTTGGTTTTACAGATGCACTGATGAGGATTTTTGTTCCGCTTATGAAAATAGTAGGAGTAAATGCATGTGTGGCTATTCCTGTTATCTATAATATCCTTGGTGATATTAATGCAGCAGGGCGCATCGCAAGCCCGATTTTTAAAAAAGCCGGGGCGACAAGAGATGAACAGAAAATTGGCATTGCCACATTGATGCAGGCTCCTTGCTCATTTTCAATTCTTATTTTTGGAATTATTGCTATGACAGTTGTAGATGTAAGGGTTTTTTCTGTTCTTATTTTTAGCTATTTTGTCCCCGTACTTCTTGTCCCTCTCCTCCTTCGTTTTACAATCTGGCGTGACTGCAAACCGGTATCTCTGACAGATATGCCTGTTTTTACTCCAACAACGGGTTTTCTGCCGACAATTTTTGGGGCAGCAAAGGAAGGGGCGGAGCTTCTGTTCACACTTATTATCCCTTCAAGTGCAATAGTTTTTGCGGGAATCGGAGCTCTTGAATTTTTTGGTGTTTGGGGACCATTTGAACAAATGCTCAGCAGTATGCTTACGGTGATGAATATTGAACCCAAAAGCGGTGTAGTTTCGATACTTGCAGGAGGGTCGCTTGCATTGGCGCAGCTTAAAGATATTGCAGGACAGTATGCCCCTCAGTTGATAGTTGGTTCGTTCGTTCTTGCTTCGTCAGGTTTCCCGCTCCAGATAATATTTGGACAGGTTCCTATTATCTGGGCTTCTTCCACTGATCTTACACACAGGGAGTGTATGGTTGCTGCAGTAATAGGAGCGATTTTACGTCTTTTGACCGCCGCGCTTTTTGCTTCATTTTTGGGGTTCCTTTACATCAAATAGCAGTTTTTGATTGACGAACAAAGCCGCCACGGAAACCATCAAAGTCTGAAATATTCAGCCTGATTTTTGTCATAAAGCCTCGAATTGACGAAAAATCAGGCTTATTATTAATAGACAAAAGCCCCTGATTTAATTCAGCAGCTTTTTTAAATTGAAGTTGCAGGATTCTATCAGGATTTTTATTTTATCCTTGATTTTGCCATTAAAGTATTTCCTTGCTATAGCATAACCCCAAAAAACTATTTGTGAGACAAGCGTCCGTTTAGTTATGCGACCTGCAGAACGGTGCAAAGAGACCCTTTCCGGGAAATAGGCTCAAATGACTTAGGCATAGTGTATTACTATAGAAGAAAAAGGAACAGTCCGTTATACACTAGGATTTGTATAGGAGAGATGTCTCTTGAGAGCTTTATGAACGAGCCCTTTCTGCCGTTTTTAACTAAAGAAACCTGTTGAGAGAACAAAAGAAAAACCACATGCAACGAATCAATAAGTTCTGATGGATCCAGATAGCGGTTACAGCGGAGAGTGAGGATATGCAGAGAAAAAATTGAAACTTATGAAGGGAACGCCATAAGACAAGGCACAAAGTCGAATATGCCTCAGGCAAAAATAGTATTGCTGAAAATATATGGATATAATTCAAAAAAAGGAGGAGCACCAGATATGATACTCCTCCGAATATTTGTTAACAGATTTTCTTATTTAACAAATTTGTCAGTCCTAGTTTTTCAATTTTGGCAGCAATCCCGTTGGCATCGATGAGATACAGTCCCAAATCTTTCATGCGTTCGAAGTAAACGGAACCAGAGAAAGTATATTTTGTTCCGCGGCACTCGTCTTTTTTCATCTCATCTATTACGTGGTTTACAAAGTCCCCGACTGCAAGCTCGTTAGCTAACTTAATAAGAGGAAGACCTTTAGCCTGACGAACAGCATTGTGACCGGCAAGTGAGCCTGTTACTACTGCTTCTGTATGTCCAACCATTGCGCCTGCCCGCTCCCCTGCGCAAAAAAGGTTGTCAACAACTCCTTGTGCCTGCAAGGCATGGTTGCAGTTTGCAAATTGGAAGTAGCGCATTGAGTTTCCATTGCCGCCTGCAAGGGGGTCTTCATAACGGGCCTTTTCAAAACCAGGGATCATCCGGAGTTTTTCAAGAGGGAAGTATGGTGTCATTAACTTTGCAGGGCCGGTATCAAGTAAAATTATATTTTCGGCAAATTCTTTCAGTGCATATTGTTGACATGCCTTCATTCCGAGTTTTTCGCCCATGTCTCCTTTTTGTAAGTGTCTCGAACACATTTAGTTTAAAGGAGCCTTAATGGCTTTGCCTATATCTTTCTTTCCTCAAAATTGCGAACTTGATTTTATTCTATCTTTTTTGGTGCGAAGTTTGAGTTAAATAGATTGATTTATTAGTAGAGTGTCTCTTGATAAACCATCTGTTGACAGAAGTAATTTATATGCTAAACTAAAATTATGGATATAATAAATGAATTCAATGCGAAACAGAATATTACACACGTAAGTAATGGAAGCAGAGATATAGGTCGTCTGATAATACAGTTGAAGCAGCTTGAACGTACTCCCCGCAAGTATGGTGGAGCTGGTGCTTTGACTCCGAGTGAAGTGCATGTTATTGATGCCATAGGCTGTGGATATGGAATATCTATGAGCAAACTGGCGGCTTCTCTTGGTGTTAGCAAGGGTGCCGTAACCCAAATAGTAAAAAGAATGGAGTCGAAGGGTCTTGTAGAGCGTTCGGCAAATCCCGATGATTTTAGGAGTGTAATAGTTTCCCTAAAAGAAAAAGGTGCAATTGCATATAAAGCACACAAAGAGATGCATATTGAGTTCTATCGTAAACTAAAAGAGAATATCTCTCAAAGGGATATAGATACATTTGAATTTGCTCTTAGATTGCTTAACGAAGTTTTAAGGAGTTAATTCTAAGTATTGTCTTCATAGACGATGGTGCTTAGGTCAATGGTTTATATGCTAAATTAATATATTGTCTCAAAAATTGCAGCGGGGAGTGAAAAAACATTAAATGTTGAATATGATGAATCCCAAAATAGCGGGTGTGTGTACCTATTTAATTTAGTATATAAACTAATATAAAACGGAGGGGGTATACGGATATTATTTTTATCTTCCGCCGTATGATCTGGAAAGAAATTCCTTCCCATTGCAACTGGGCTAATCATTTCAACAACAATAGCAATTGTAGTAATGTAAATAGAATGGAGATGTAATCATGAGTGTTAAAGCAACAATTTTATGTGAAAATAGCGTTTTTAGTAATCTTGGAGCAATAGCGGAACATGGCTGGTCAGTATTTCTTGAAACAGAAAAGGGAAACTATCTCTTTGATACCGGACAGGGATTGGCGCTCATTAACAATGCACGAGTATTTGAGAAGAATTTACAAGGTATTAAAGGAATAATTCTGAGCCATCATCATATTGACCATACCGGTGGGTTGCTTAGTGCGCTTGAATCAACTGGTTCAGTAGAGGTCTATTCACATCCAGAACTATTCAAAGAAAGCTATTTAATACGCGGAGCAAAAACGAAATTTATAGGCATTCCCCACCGCAAAGAGACGTTGGAATCTGCTGGGGCTAAATTTGTATATAATACTGATTTTACGGAAATATCATTTGGCATGTACTTAACGGGTGAAGTTCCTAGAAAAAACGAATTCGAGCGGGGAGATGTTGATCAAGTCATAATGCACAAAGGAAAGTTTGTTAGAGATTCATTGTTGGATGACCAGTCTTTAATTATTGACACAGATAATGGATTGTTCATAATTTTAGGATGTTCACATGCAGGAATAATTAATATTTTAGACTACGCCATTGAAATGACGGGGAAAAAACAGATCCATACTGTAATTGGAGGTACTCATCTTGGGTCTGTAACAGAAGAGCAAAGAGACAAAAGTATTGAAGCACTAAAGAAGTATGACATTAGCAGAATAGGAGTCTCCCATTGTACTGGTATGACTGCATCTACGGAACTTGTTAAAGAGTTTAAGGAAAAATTCTTCTTTTGCAATGTAGGGACAGTGATTGAACTTTAGGAAAACAATTATATATGAGGCAATAATCCAGTCGTCAATGAAAAACAGCTTAAAGGTCAAACAAATCCTAATTGCATGCCTGATTTTTGTCGTTTAGCTTGAAATAGGCGAAAACCAGGCTTGTTATTGGGTGTCCTACATTCTGTATGTAAACTTCACCGAACTTCTTCTCGAACGCTTTCCAGTTGATTTTCTCGAAAAGCAACACAACTTCATGCTCCATATTTATCATGTTTTCAAGGCGCATCTGGAAAATTCTATTCTGTGGATCTTCTGTAGTTTTGGGCTTCATTTTCGCAAGGTTTTTCCTCGTCCTAGGCTAATGCTTGAGACGGCGAAAGAAAACCGGCTCAGGTCCATTGAATATCTCAAATACACATTTGAGACCATGACCAACATTCCTAAAAAAAACCATCATACGCTGCTGCCGTGGAGCAAAGATCAGCCGGACAGCTTACGTCTGGAACAAAACAATATTAACACTGCGCAGTAAACTTCTGAGCCTCTGTTCTGTGGCTTGTCTTTAGTACAAAAATATAATATCCCGGATTTCTGGATGTTATCCATGTCCGGGATTTTTGACGCTTACGCTTAATCTGTAAGATTTTATTTACCGCTGACTTTATAAAATCAGCTCAAGCCATACTGTAGTTTTCGATACAAATTTTATGCCAGCGAAAAATTTTTACATCAAACATATTGCAAGGATAGTTGATCCAATAAGCCCACAGATAACCGGAATGAAATTGCGTCTTGCAAGGTCTATCGGATCAACCCCGGCAATTCCTGCTGTTGCTGCAAGTCCAAAAGCCCATGGAACCAAAGTTCCACCACCTGTCCAGATAGAACCCATTTGTCCGACAGCGGCTATCATTGGAACATCTAATCCGAGTGGTCCACCTATTGCCTGTGCGAGGCTTCCTGTAAGGGGAAGACCTGTAAAACCAGATCCTTCTATTCCTGCTATCATTCCTATTATAAGGTTTCCGAATGCAACGGGTACGCGTCCCAGGGGAAGTTGATAGGCAAGCCAACTTCCTATGTCAAATAAGCACTTAGGTGCACCTGCTCCGAGAATATCTGTTACTGAATTGGCCCCGAGGAAAAAGAAAGCTGCTATTGGAATGACAGGTGCAAATATTTTTATGCCGAAAAGGAAGCCTTCTCGGATAAATACAACGATATCTTCAAAACAATGCTTGCGATCATAGGCGATCACAGATAAAAGAAGAATAACAAGTGCAGTTCCACCTATAAGAGCAGTTGCATCTCCACCTTTAATTTTGAAAATGAGCATAGTTATAATCATGGCAAAAAAAATCACAGGAACACCTATTGCAAAATAAATAGCACAAGAGGCACATTCTATAGGAGCTTCAATTTTGTTTATATACTTTTTCCATTCATCTGAACCGCGAAATTCCTTAATTTCCTTTCTCATTTGAATCCATGCAATAGCACCTGCAATTAGTCCAGTTGTTATAGAAAGGATTACAACTTTCGGGAATAATGCTTCAACAGTAATACCCGCGGCAACACTGGAAAGTTTTAATGCCCCCTGAATAACAAGATCACCTGAAAGCCCCATTCCATGACCAAAAATATTGAAGACAACGGCTACCGCAAGCGGAGTCAATCCAGCCCTTATACATATTGGAAAAAGTAATGTGCCGACTAGCGCTGTTGCGGGCGTTGGCCAAAAGAGAGAAGCTGTAATATAGGCAATAACACCAAGAAAACAAAAGGCTTGATTAGGACCATTAATTAGCTTCTTCAATGGCAGGAACATAAGCTGGTCTGCACCCATCTTACTCAAAGATCGCAACATTGCGACCATTAATGAAATTACAAGCATAATACTAAAGAGATCTGTCCCTGCAACTAGAAGACTTGTAAATAAAATTTGTGTTGCCTTAATTAATGAGCCGGAATAAATTCCTCCGATAAGGAGTATTCCAACTATGGAGATAATGACAATATCCTTACGTCCGAGCATAAGTATTATTGCTAAAAATACAATAGTAATATAAACAAAATGTATCAAGGTAAGTTCTGGAACCATTAATAACATCTCCTTTATTGAAAATATATGGATATAATTCAAAAAAAGGAGGAGCACCAGATATGATACTCCTCCGAATATTTGTTAACAGATTTTCTTATTTAACAAATTTGTCAGTCCTAGTTTTTCAATTTTGGCAGCAATTCCGTTGGCATCGATGAGATACAGTCCCAAATCTTTCATGCGTTCGAAGTAAACGGAACCAGAGAAAGTATATTTTGTTCCGCGGCACTCGTCTTTTTTCATCTCATCTATTACGTGGTTTACAAAGTCCCCGACTGCAAGCTCGTTAGCTAACTTAATAAGAGGAAGACCTTTAGCCTGACGAACAGCATTGTGACCGGCAAGTGAGCCTGTTACTACTGCTTCTGTATGTCCAACCATTGCGCCTGCCCGCTCCCCTGCGCAAAAAAGGTTGTCAACAACTCCTTGTGCCTGCAAGGCATGGTTGCAGTTTGCAAATTGGAAGTAGCGCATTGAGTTTCCATTGCCGCCTGCAAGGGGGTCTTCATAACGGGCCTTTTCAAAACCAGGGATCATCCGGAGTTTTTCAAGAGGGAAGTATGGTGTCATTAACTTTGCAGGGCCGGTATCAAGTAAAATTATATTTTCGGCAAATTCTTTCAGTGCATATTGTTGACATGCCTTCATTCCGAGTTTTTCGCCCATGTCTGCCTCTGCAGGAATGGGAACTACGCATACTCCTTTTTCATCAAGCTCTTTTTTTATCTCAGAAGAAAGAGATTCTTTAAATAATTTGCATGAACCGCTCATTGCGCCAAGGGAGCCATCTTTTTTATGCCCGTTCCATTCTTCAATTCCAGCCAGTGTCGTGAGACTGACGCGCGGTGCAAAACTGTGACAGCGGAGTATGCACATTGCGCACCCATTACCGTATTTGACGCAGTTCCCGGGAACAGCAGAGGTCCCGGATGCATCAACAAACGCATCTGCCTCAAAAATTTTGCCTTCACGCGTTGTTACAGAAAAAATTTTCCCGTCTTTTTTCTCAATTTTAACTGCCGGGGATTTCATTAAAACATCTATTCCCATAGCCATTAGGTATTCCTTAACGGCCGGTTCGATTTTATAAACATCGTATAAGCTTGAATGTGCATGTCCTGGGAATGCAATGTTTTTATGACGGGCGCAATCGTCCATTATCTTGAAAAGGTCACCACAACCTAGTGCAGTAAGTTCTTCCGCCGCAGTCTGACGCCCGTTATTTCGGTAAATTCCGCCGACGAGTCCTGTTCCAAGAAGCATGTCTGTTCGTTCAAGAAGGACTACGTCAGCTCCTGCTTTCTTTGCTGTAATCGCTGCTGCACAACCACCCCAGCCGCCGCCACTAACTACAATTCTTATCTTACTCAAAGATATCCCCTCCTATATGTTAATCATCATTGAAGATCTACTTGCCTTGTTATTATAATTGTAAGAATATTTCGTGTCAAATAATTGTTTGACCTATAAATAGCCTGTTATATCAGCAATATGCGCAAAAAATCCTCAAAAAAAGATTGACCTTTCTAGGTTAATTTGGTATCTTTATGTGGTCACATCAATCATTAATGATGAATTAAATTTCTCGTAATTTGAAGGGAGAAACACTGTATGAACGCGAGCAGAGCAATTTTCGAAATTTTAAAAGGATATAAAGTGAAAGATGTTTTTGGTCTTCCTGGAGAGACGACATTGAGTCTATATCGTGCATGGAAGGATTATCCTGAAATAAAATACCATATGTGCCGTGATGAGCGCAGCTCCGTTTTTATGGCTGATGCATATGCAAAAGCATCTGGTCGTGTGGGCATATGTGAAGGCCCAAGTGTTGGATGCACACATATGATCCCAGGTGTTACAGAGGCATTCCAGTCGTGTATACCGCTTATCTGTATCACATCGGATATACCACTTAAATTCTATACGAAAAACATGCTGACAGGCTGTGATCAGACAGCGCTGTTTAAGAGTATTACGAAGGATAGCTACACTGTCAATAAACCTGAGGAGCTCCCGCACTTATTCAGACGTGCATTTAGAACAGCCACGACAGGAAAACCTGGTCCGGTGCACATAAGAATACCAAGTGACATCTTTGACGGTGAGGTCCCGGATTGTGAGATTTACACACAGCCTCGCTATGCAAACTTTCCAGGCTGTCGCAATGTTGCAGCAAAAGAAGATATTATGGATGCAGCAGAACATATAGCTGCTGCTGAACGTCCGGTTATGATATGCGGCCAGGGTGTAGTGCATTCCGGTGCGTGGCGCGAAGTTCAGGATATCGCCGAACAACAGAATATGCCTATGGGCAGCAGTATTAATGCAAAGGGAGCGATCCCGGAGAATCATCCTTTAGCGCTGGGTGTGATTGGTGCACGTGGAGGCCGTAAATGGGGAAACGAGATGATTATGGAGGCGGACCTGGTTCTTTTCGTTGGATCGAGTACAGATTCAGCCAGTACGGATAGCTGGAAAATACCGGATCCGAGATCAGGTCAGACGTTTATCCAGATAGACGCATCGGAGCGTGAGCTTGGTAATAATTATAACGCCCTGCCGCTCTTCGGTGATGCACGTGAGACGCTTCGGGAGCTTATCACAGCGCTTAAAGATATAAAAACACCAAATCGAAGAAATTGGGCGGCAAAAGTTGGAGAAGGAAGAGCCGTCCATGAAAAAAAACTCCAGGCTCTTATTGCAAAAGAAGGAGATAATATACATCCGCTCTCCCTTGTTCGCGCAATAGAAAGAGTTGTTCCTGACAATACATTTTTTGCCGTTGATCCGGGAATTTCTGCCGTTTATTCTGCTGGTTTCATGCGTCTTGATAAAGCAGGACGCCGTACAGCGTATAACTTTTCAATGGGAGCACTTGGTTATGCGATACCGGCTGCGATCGGTGCAAGATTCGGAGTACCAGAAGATTCTCCTGTAATTGGTCTTGTTGGCGATGGTAGTTTTGGGTTCTGTGCAGGAGAGCTTGAAACATCTGTGCGTCTTGGCCTGAAAATCATTTATGTTCTATTTAATAACCAAGCATTTGGCTGGATAAGAGGAACGGAGCATGTTGAGACAGGCAGGAAAGTTGAGCCTTGGTATTCACAGTTTACAGATTTTTCTAAAGTTGATTATGTGAAATTTGCAGAATCTCTTGGACTTAAAAGTTTTCGTGCAGAAAAAATCTCGGAATTTGAGAAGCTCCTTAAGGTTTGTCTGCTGGAAGAGGGTCCATGCTTTATAGATGTACCTGTTATGACTGAGGATAGACAACTGCCTCCTGTGCCGGGCTGGGAAGCCTCAAATATAGCAAGACCGGATGAAATGATTTACTGAAGCTTGCTGTCTAAAGAGTCGGCTGCAAAAATACAGTCGGCTCTCGGCACCTAATTTTTTTTATGAATCAGAACAACAAGAGCGGTTTGCCCTTTGGGACCATAAACCTGGTCAGATTTCATTCAAACAAAGATAATATGTGTCTGCCAATCATACATCAAAGGAGAAAACCCTGTTCAATATAAAAAATATGCCTAGTGGTGTGGCAGATAATAAAAAACAGGCGGCCTTCCACCAAGGAGAAGACCGCCTGTAAAAAATTAGGGACTCAAAAACTACTGATATATCCTCAGTTATTTTTTTTATCTTTAATTTCAGGTGCAACCTTCAAAAGAGCCAGGACCGAGCTTGCTAGCTTTCCTTTAGTAAGGGGCTTGTCGCCTGTCAGGCCATCTATTACCCCTTGGTATCTTTTTATGTCTTTTTTGAAAAGTACTTCCAGCCATGAGGAAAACTCACTGACCGTGACAAGCTCCTGAAGGTTCCTATCCGGGAATTTCTGTATTCCCATAGCTCTTCTGAGGGCATCCCTTACTTCTACCCAGTGCATTTCGTTGTATACACCGAAAAATTTCTCTGTCATCGGGTCCATGTACCCGTAAAGCATTGCTGCTTCGACACCTTCCCATGATGCGGAGTAATTGGGTGCATCCTCAAAATCAAAGAGGGAAAGCCTGCTCTTTGATCTCCAAAGCTCTGCCTGTACATCGAGCGGGCGCAGCTGCCTGGGTTGGACTTTCTGGATGACGGATACTGCTGCGATCGCTCCAGCAGCTTGTCCTGTCAGCATCGTAACGGGCTGGAGCCTTGTTGAGCCATTTACCACCCTTGAAACGGAGATATTTTTCTCCGCTGCCAGAAGTCCGTCTAGCTTCTCCGGGACAAAAACCTCAAAGGGTATTTGGAAGAGCCCGCCATCCCCGTTCCAGTCATTCGGGATCTTTTCCTTCGTCTCTCCCAGGTCTGCTTCAAGGTATATGCTGTCGTTTTTGCCGTGTATGTCTATGGGATATTCACCCAAGGCCAGACTGTGCGGTTTTGAAGTGAGCGTCCGGCCCAGCTTTTCATCCCTTAGGATGTCATCGACCGTCATGGTCCGGATGCCAACCAGCCTCCTGCTTTCCCTGACATAAGGAAAAGGGGGGAAGAGAGAGAGGATCGGACGGTATTTTTCGGGAAGTTCCGCCCAGTCTGCCCAGTCAGTGCTGAACCAGCCTCCATAACCCTGTCTGTTGTCAACAGACCAGTCGGACATGCCGAGCTCTGTCTGCATATAGTATAGGAAGGCAAGGGTCTTCAGCATCGCCTCCCTAGTAGCGAGGACTCTGAAGTTCGGGCTTTCAAGAAAATCAACAGACAGATTGGGAGAACTGCCATTTTGACCGGGATAATCATTTGCCCAGTTTATAACGGTCTTTGTGATACTTGTCCATGTTTCCGGCTTGCCTCCGTCGATGATGGCGTTATTCGAGGGATCCGGGATAGCGCGGTAGGCATTATGCACGACAGGGCTGAACGGGTAATCCCCCGGCCATGTGCTTCCATTTTTTCTTATCGTCATCCTGAATTTGAAAAGATGATCGGTGTATCCCGGAGGTGCCCCCTGGACTTTTAGTTCTGGAGGCAGTCCCTCTTTGTACTGTTTTATGACGACAGGATATGTTATGTCCTGAATTATCGCATTTTTGTCGATCACAGGAGAGATCGTGTTTCCGGAACGGTAACGGGCACCGGACAAAGCGATGAAATCCCCGCATTCTGTTGCGTCGATGAAGACCTTAGCTGAGAATTGGGCTTCCTTCCCATCCACCTTTACAACAGTCGAACGGACCCTGTTTTCAGTTACTTTTACCGATATCGGTTTGGCTTTAAGAATTATGTCAACGAGGCCTGCCTTACTGAGCATTTCCTTAAGGATCATCTGTCCGACCCATGGTTCAAATGCTATGGTGTCGCTTCCCCAGTAGCAAATGTTAACGCTTGTATTCCTGGCCGAATAGTATTCCCTGACCTTAGTTATGAACTCAAGATATATACCTGTGCGGGTCTTTGTCTTGTCATCCATCGTTGAGACGGCAGCCCCTGTCATCTGTCCGCCTATCCAGTCGGATTCCTCGATAAGGGCAACGGACATTCCCATTCTTGCAGCCTGTATGGCTGCAGAACATCCTCCCGACCCGGCTCCTATTACCGCTACATCATATAGCCTCTGTTCTAGAGCATGCGCCGTTTCCGGCACAGCAAAAAAGATAAATGAACTAAAAATCACAGCTAAAATAATTGTCCTTTTCAAGGATCAGACCTCCATATTTTTGCCTCTTGTCATGATGTTTGACACTGCCGCTCTTTTTAATATCATTATATATACAGATCAAAGAGCAGAATGTTTTGTGGCAAGTATTATATGAAAATTATTATATATTTTCATACACATAAAAATGCGGGCAAACTGATTTTTACAGTTTTTTGCCCGCTTTAAGTATAAAAACAGTAAAAATAGCTATGATTTATAACTCTTGTTTTACAGAGCTGAAATATTTTGAAAAAAGCTCATCGGGATTTTCACTGCATTTTATATGGATCTCACCGCAGACCACGGCCCCCTTTTCTATGGATATGCTGTCGGACGATACATTGCCCAGTATAAAAGTATTTTTTTGGCAGACGACATCAGCTGTTGATATTACATTCCCTTTGATCTTTCCGTCAATAGAGGTATCTCCCGATTCGATGTCACCGATCACCTCAGAGCCCGAGTCAATCACCAGCGATGTTTCTGCGCGAATGTTTCCCAATACGGAACATTCACTGAGTTCCACCTTGTTTGCAGAGATGTTTCCGCGAACTTTCCCCTTTATTCGCACATCTCCCTTTGCTATGATATCGCCCTCTACATCTCCGCCTATCAGCAGGTTGCCGTTGGACATTATCTGCCCGATGATCCTGGTGTCTGCTGAAATGACAGAATCTCTTGCTGTGCTGCAGGCCGAGGTTTTGTCATTATGCCGATAGTCGGGATTGCTGACAAAATGCTGTGAACGCGGAGTCTCATCGATAACCGGTCCTTCTTCAATATCCTCCGTTTCTTTAACCGCGACTGTAGTATCATCGCGAATTTCTTCACCTTCAAGGTCTGTGGGCGAGAGCCGGAAGACCTCATTCAATGAAGTTTTGAAATTATTCATGTATCCCACTATTAAACCCCTCCCTTTTCTGGGTAATTGTAATAAAAAGTTACAGGTTCAACTTCGTTTGTGAGTCTGTCAAATGCAAATCCCTTGTTTTTAAGATAAATGATTGTTTTTTCGAGCGCTTTAAGGGTCTTTTCAGAAGTATCATGCATCAGTACTATGTTCCTTCTGTTCTCATGGACGCCATAAATTATGCTTTTCATTACAGAATCTGCAGTTGCGCTTTTAGTCGCATCAGCAGCTGAGACATCCCAATCATAAAAAGTATAGCCGCGACGAAGCATTTCAGCTGATAATTCCCTGAAGATCCTCCTGTTATAGACATTAACGGTTCCTCCGGGAAACCTGAGGATATTTGGTCTCACTCCGGTTGTTTCATAGATCAGGTCGTTTATTTTTTTAAAGTCATCAAGGAATAAATCCACAGAGGTATATATTTTATTGTAAGCATGTGTGTAAGAATGAGGTGCAAGAGTATGACCTTCTTCAACTATTCGCTTCATAATTTTTTTGCTTTTTGGATCATTTTTCCCAACGGCAAAAAAAGTAGCTTTAATACTATATTTTCCAAGGATCCTTAAAATTTTATCTGTGTGTCTTGATGGACCGTCGTCAAACGTCAGATAGACGGTTTTTTCCTTTTTTACAAAAGGAATCCGGGGGGTACAGTAGAGGTCGGGATACTTTTTCTGATACTCCGAGCTTAAAACGATCTTCCTGTTTTCAGGAATTAGTGCCACATCAGGAGAAGCGCCTATGTCCAATGATCTTGATCTCAGGGCGGTTACTTCAGACCGAAGGAGTTTGTTCTGATAAAAAAGCACCATTATACATAAATAAGGGGTGACAACAATCAGAAAAAGACACAAATAGACGATATGTCTGAAAAACCGGACACTTCCAAAGTAAGCCTCGCTTTTAACTCCGTTTTTCTCCTTCATCGGACCACCCTTGTACGTATCTGAATTTTTGGAATAAGTTGACCAAATAAATAAGGCAGCTTACACAAAAACCGAAGGAATGTAATAAAAATAAAATGCAATAAAATGAAAAACAGAATTAAATAACAAATTTAATATAGTAATAGCTAGACTAATCTTAATACTAACCAAAGTATAGCATGAAATTGTACTACATTAAAAAAGAATACAAAAAGAGGAAGGGCATGCAAAAATGCCCTTCCTCTTTTTATCAGGCAAAACTTTTTATTTGGGAATAGTTCCTTCTACTCCCTCAACGAACCAGCTCATACTGAGCATTTCTCCGTCGTTTAGGTTTTTGCCCTTCTGGACAACAACTTTACCGTCCTGGCCCCTGATGGGTCCGTAGAAGACATCCCACTTTCCGTCAAGGATTTTTTTCTTTTCAGCAGCGACAACTTTCTTGGTATCTTCAGTAACTGCCTTGCCGTATCCTGAAAGGTCGACCATTCCGTCCTTCATGCTCCACCAGATCTGCTCGGATTTCCAGGTGCCTTTCCCAATGTTCTTGACTGCGTAGTCATAGTACTTGCCCCAGTTCCATATAGGAGTTACAAGGTGGCGTGTAGGAGCATACTTATCCATAGGATTGTTGTAACCAATGACCCACATTCCGAGTTCTTCTGCTGCCTGGGGGGCTCCGCCGGTATCAGCGTGCATTGCGATAGTGTCA
Source organism: Synergistaceae bacterium (assembly GCA_963682045.1). GTDB lineage: Bacteria > Synergistota > Synergistia > Synergistales > Synergistaceae > Caenicola. Next base: position 1,384,338 of record OY821326.1, on the reverse strand, counting down.
CACTTTGCGTCAAAAAGTGCCTTTGTTGCCTCTTTTTCCTTTGCGGGATCATGCCATGAGAAGAGCCAGACAACCTTTACCTTTGCATTCGGGTTGACCTTGCGGACGCCGAGCGTGAAGGCGTTAATACCCCGGATAACTTCGGGGATCGGATAGGCTGCTACATAACCGATAAGGTTGGATTTCGTCGCTTTGCCCGCAACCAGACCTGAAAGATATCGGGGCTGGTACATGCGGCCGAAGTAGGTGCTGACATTCGGAGCAACTTTGTAGCCTGAGCAGTGCATGAAATAGACATCGGGATATTTCTTGGCTACGTTGATAACATGGTCCATATAGCCGAATGAGTTGGCAAATATGACTTTGGACCCGTTACGAATGGCCGTCTCCATGACCCTCTCTGCATCGGGGCCTTCCGGGACAGATTCAACTATCGAGCCCTTGATGCCCGGGTTGAGCTTCTCCATCATTTTCCGGCCCTGGTCGTGCATAAAGTTGTAGCCTCCGTCACCGACAGGCCCTACATAGATGAAGGTTGGTTTCTGGTCGCTGATCTTGATCGGGCCTAAGGCTGCAAAAGCTGCTGCAGCGAAGCAAAGAACAAGTAAAAATGCAATAATTCCGCGTTTTTTCATTTTAAAAGATCCTCCCCTTGAGTTGATCTCCGGCTGCGGAGATCTTATTGATGATCGTTTGTTTGCTGACCCCTTAACTGCAGTGTAAGAATATCATAACAATAAATTTTTTGCCATGGAATTCCTTTACATAAATCATGTATTTTGCAGATATGTTTGAATTGATATATCCCACAAAGAAAGCGGAGGTTATTACGGAGTAAGTAATATTTTGTTTTTGCAGTCGTATGGAATATAATTTTTATTGGGTCACCAACAAAAATTATTACAGGAAAGATTTAAGGGAAGTACAAAATTAAATATAGTAAAAACATTTGTCTGCTGAGAGGAAAGTGATGTTCTTATGATTTCAGAAAAAATGCTTGAGCTGGGGAGAAAACGTTCGGAGATCCGTGAGATATTCGAATATGGCAAAAAAAGAGGAAGCGAGATAGGAGCGGATAAAGTTTTCGACTTCAGCATCGGGAACCCGAATGTACCTGCGCCGGATTTTTTAAGGGATACGATGATCGACCTTCTTACCAACGAGCCCCCGACAAAGATCCACGGCTACACCTCGGCGCAGGGTGATCTTAGCGTAAGAAGGGTCCTGGCTGATCACATAAACAGTAAATATGGGACTGATATTACCGCCGATCATTTTTATCTCACTGCAGGAGCAGCAGCATCTCTTTCGATATGCTGCAAAGCACTGGCTCTTCCTGGGGATGAATTCCTGACCTTTGCTCCTTATTTCCCGGAGTACAAAGTCTATGTGGAATCAGCTGGAGCTTCATTATCAGTTATACCCGTCAATACTGAAGATTTTCAGGCAGACATCGAGAAATTTGAAAAAACTATAAACAAAAATACAAAGGCTGTCATAATCAATTCGCCCAATAACCCTTCGGGTGTAGTTTATTCGCTCGATACTATCAAAAAAATATGCTCGATAATGGACAAAAAATCGAAGGAGTTTGCCCATGTGATTTACCTGATCTCGGACGAGCCATACAGAGAACTGGTCTATGGGGACGTTGAGGTCGCATTCCTCCTGAACCATTACAACAATACCTTCGTCTGCTATTCGTACAGTAAATCACTCTCACTCCCCGGAGAGAGGATCGGCTATGTTTTGGTTTCCAATAAGATGCAGGATGGGGAAGATGTTTATGCTGCTGTCTGCGGAGCAGGAAGAGCTCTCGGATATGTCTGTGCGCCAAGCTTGTTTCAGTATCTGATAGCAAGGTGTATTGGGCGAACATCTGATATCTCGATCTATAAAAAAAACAGGGATATTCTTTACAGTGCACTGAAGGAAATGGGTTACGAATGTGCCAAGCCTGACGGAGCTTTCTATCTGTTTGTCAAAGCTCTTGAACCTGATGCAGCAGCTTTCTGCGAAAAGGCAAAGAAACATGAAATCCTGCTGGTGCCGGGAGATGGCTTTGGGTGTCCGGGTTATGTCCGTATTTCATACTGTGTTAGGACAGATCAGATCGAGGCATCTCTGCCCGCATTTAAAAAGCTTGCAGCTGAGTACAAAAAGTAGCCAGACTTGGCAATAAAAAACAAAAGGGGTCCCGGCTATTGCCGGGATCCCTTTGATCTTTTTTTAGCTAAACAGACGTTGTATTCTTGGCAGCCGCAACGGCCTTTTCTTCATTGGTTCTTCTGTCGGTAATACTTTTTGTTGGGCACTTGGTCGCGCATATGCCGCAGTTGATGCATTTTGCAGGATCTATGACCGCGAGGGCCCCCTTCATCTCTATTGCCTGTACGGGACAGCTTTTGACACAAAGGGTGCATCCAATACATCCGACTGAGCAGACCCTTTTAACATCAGGCCCTTTAAGGGGGGAGTTGCAGGATACATTTACCTTTGATTTCCTCAGCACCAGCACCAATACGTCTCTTGGACAGTTTTCGACGCAGGCTCCGCATCCAACGCATTTTTCTGCATCCACCACAGCAAGGCCGTTCTTAATCGTCATGGCGTGGAAGGCGCAGACACTGACACATGTACCGAGGCCCATGCATCCGAATGCGCATGATGTGGGGCCCTTTCCGGGAACTACAGCCGCGGCCCGGCAGTCATATTCGCCGTAGTAGACGCAGTTTTTCACTGTTTTGTCGTATGATCCCTTGCATTTGAGAAAAGCTATCTTTGGTTCATCTTTTTCCGCCTGGACTCCAAGTATTGCAGCTATGCTGTCTGCCAGGGCGGATCCTCCCGCAGCACAGCCGGTTATCTTTCCTGTCCCGTTTGCAAGAGCTTCAGCAAAGCCGTCGCACCCGGGATAGCCGCAGCCCCCGCAATTTGCACCGGGAAGGATTGCACGGATATTCGCCTGCCGGGGGTCCGTTTCAACATGGAATTTTTTTGAGGCAAACGCCAGAAGGGTGCCGAAGATCAGTCCAAGGCCTCCCATTATTATTGCCGGATATATCATTCCAGTCATATCATTTTCCCCCTATTTGATAAGCCCGCTGAAGCCCATGAAAGCAATGGACATGAGTCCAGCGGTTACAAGCGCTATAGGAAGCCCTCTGAGGCATTTTGGCATGTTCTGGCTTATCTCTATTCTTTCCCTTATTCCCGCCATAAGGACTATCGCGAGAAGGAATCCGGCGGATGCCCCTGCCGCATGAACGATCGATTCAATGAAGGTATATCTTTCATTCATGTTGATGACCGCTACGCCGAGAACTGCACAGTTTGTCGTGATCAGCGGAAGAAATATCCCCAGAGACTTATATAGGGCGGGCTGAACTTTTTTGAGAACTATCTCAACAAACTGAACAAGAGCTGCGATTATAAGGATGAACGACAGTGTGTAAAGATACTGCAGTCCAAGCGGTACAAGGATAAATGTATAGGCGAGCCATGTCATCGTTGCAGCCATGACAGTGACAAAAATTACAGCGATGCCCATGCCTTTGGCTGTTTCAAGCTTGCTTGAGACTCCAAGGAAGGGACAGCAGCCTAAGAACCTGGCCAGAAGTATGTTGTTTACAAAAATGGCTCCGAAGAAGAGCGCAAGCAGAGACATTATGCGTCACCCTCCTTTTCTTCTTTTGCACAGGGCAGGCTTAGTCCGCCGCCCCCGCAGTATTTTTTAAGTCCGCAGCCCTCGCACGCATCCAGTTTTTCCCAGCCGTCGAAATCAGGCTTGAAGCCTGTGGATTCTTCCTCTTTCCTGATCTGCATGTTCCTGAAAAGCGCTATCAGTATCCCCAGCGTTATAAATCCGCCGGGAGCGAGGATTACAAGCAGGGCAGGCTGGTAAAAGGACGGGATTATCGAAAAATTGAAGATCGAACCGTTTCCCAGAAGTTCCCTTATCCCCCCAATGAATGTCAGGGCTAATGTGAAGCCAAGTCCCATTCCTATCCCATCAAATAGAGAGTCTATCACGCCGTTTTTGAATGCGAAGGCCTCCGCCCTGGCAAGAATTATGCAGTTTACGACTATCAAGGGGATAAATATGCCCAGCGATTTATCAAGAGCAGGAGCGTATGCTGATATCAGGAGCTGGATTATGGTCACGAATCCCGCTATGACTACAATGAAAGCCGGGATACGGATCTCGTCAGGGATGAATTTCCTTATCATGGATATCATCACATTGGAGCCCATAAGTACTGCCATTGCTGCAAGCCCCATTCCGAAACCGTTTGAGGCGCTGGTGGTGACCGCTAGGGTCGGACAGAGACCGAGCACAAGGACAAAGGTCGGGTTCTCTGTAAGTATTCCGTTTTTAAGCAATCTGAGAGGACTCATCATTACTTATTCCCCTCCCCTTTCAGATTTTTTGCCCAGTATTCAAGCGCTTTATTGACACCATCAGCTACTGCGCTTGAAGTTATGGTGGCTCCTGATATGGCCTGGACCTCGTTTTCCGCAGTGGATTTGGCCTTTGTTATTACGATCCTGTCTACGTTCTTTTGTTTGAACTGATCTGAGAAAGCAGGATTGGCAGCTTTTGCCCCCAATCCGGGTGTTTCAGTATGGCTTAGGATTTTGATGCTGATAAGTTTGCCCTTATTGTCTATCCCGACCACCATTTCTATAAGACCGCCATATCCCTTAGGGGTCACTGTTATGTTGTATCCGACAGTCTCTCCGTTGGCGGAGCCTTTGTTTACTTCCTTGATGACGCTATTATCCTGCAGACAACCCACTTTTTCAAAATCAGAGGCTTCAGGAAGAGTTTCTGCCAATGCAGCCATTTTTTCCTTTTCCTTTGCGGAGCTAATCGGTTCGAGTGTCATAGTGTATACCCCGCCAAGTATAAGCCCTGTCACAGCTGTGATGGCAAAGAGCACAGCACCAAGTTTCAGTACCTTAGCCATGCTTCTTCACCTCCCCGAAGATGCGGGGTCGTGCAAATTTGTCTATCAGCGGAACGGTCAGGTTCATTATCAGTATTGAGTAAGAAACACCTTCTGGGTATCCTCCGAAAGCCCTGATTAGAGAGGTAAGAAGTCCGCACCCGAGTGCGAAGATCACTTGCCCCTTTTTTGTCATAGGGGAAGTTGTGTAGTCCGTAGCCATAAAGATGGCTCCGAGGAAAAGCCCCCCTGCGATCACCTCATAAAACGGTCCTGCCGGTCTTCCGAAAACAGCGGTCAAAGCGGCGACTGTTCCGATGTAGACTACCGGGATGTGCCAGCTTATTATTCCTTTGTAAAGCAGGATGGCGAAACCTACCAAAAGAGCGGCTGCTGAAGTTTCTCCTATACAGCCTCCGATGTTGCCGATAAATAAATCATATATCCTCGGCAGGCTCTCGATCGATCCCCCTTTTATCATGGCAAGAGGTGTAGCACTGGAAAGGCCATCAAGGGTCCATGATGTCATCGGAACAGGCCAGCTTGACATCATGAAGGCCCTTCCCGCGAGGGCAGGGTTAACGATGTTGCAGCCGATGCCTCCGAAGAATTGTTTTACGATGACTATTGCAAAGACGCTTCCCACTGCCGCCATCCAGAAAGGGATAGAGGGAGGGAGGTTATAGGCCAACAGAAGACCTGTAACAGCGGCGGAAAGATCCCCTACGGTGACGGTCTGTTTTGCTAGCTTCTGCCAGACATACTCGGATATTTTGCAGCTTGCGACACAGACCGCCATGATGACAGCTGCCCTGATTCCGAAGAAATATATGCCTGCCAGACCTGCAGGAGCAAGGGCGGCAAGGACCCATGCCATTATCACCCGGGTATCCTGGGGTGCATGAATATGAGGTGAACTTGATACTGCAAGCAGTCTTTCCATTACTTGACCGCCGCCTTTCTGCGCATTGCCATGATAGTTGCTTTGCCGTCCCTGAACGACTGAGTGAGATGCCTGTTTGCGGGGCATGAATAAGAACAAGCCCCGCATTCGATGCAGTTCATCCCGCCGGTCTCCTCGAATGCCTTGTAGTCTCTCATGAGGACAAGCGGATTCAGGACGCTGGGCATAAGGCCCATGGGGCATCCCTCAAAACAGCGTCCGCATCTTATGCAGGCTGATTCAGGGGCAAGATGAGAGTTTGAAGCTGTCAGGGCAAGGATCCCCGAAGTGCTTTTTACTACCGGGATATCTATTGAACGGAGGGAGACCCCCATCATGGGGCCGCCTGAGATAACCTTGACCGGCTGTTCCCTGAAACCTCCACAGAAGTCGATCAATTCCCGCATCGAAGTCCCGAGCGGCACATGGATGTTTTTAGGTTCTGCCACAGCGTCGCCTGTCACTGTGATTATTCTTGTCAGGGCAGGATCTCCGGCAACAATTGCCTCCCTGATCTGATGAACTGTGCGGACGTTAAGGATTATGCATCCTACGTCGGCGGGAAGGGCTGTCATGATATATTCCTGTTTTGTCGCTGCTTCGATGAGCATTTTTTCTGCTCCCTGGGGATACTTTACCGCCAAAGCAACGACGGAGATCCTTCCGGATTCCTGTTTAGCGACTTCGGACTCCATTTTCTTAATCGCTTCCGGTTTGTTGTTCTCTATGCCTATGATTCCCTCTGCTTCAGGGAAAAGCCTCAAAAGGAGCTTAAGACCTTCGACGATCTTTTCCGGTTCTTCCAGCATGAGGCGGTTGTCGCAGTTGATGTAGGGTTCGCATTCGACACCGTTTAATATAAGCCATTTGATCTTCTTGTCCGGCGGCGGGGAAAGTTTTACCGCAGTAGGGAAGGTCGCGCCCCCAAAGCCGACGATGCCTGCTTCTCGTATCCTTTTAAGATATTCCTTGGGGTCTGCGTTGGCGTAATCTTCGAGAGGTTCCCAGGATGGGTCTTTTTCATAGCAGTTGTCGTTCTCGATTATGACACAGTTTTCATAGATCCCTGCTGATGTGAGTCTCAGGGCGATATCCTTCACCGTTCCCGAAACGCTTGAGAGGACGGGTGCTGAAACGAACGCTTCGCTGTCACCCAGTTTCTGTCCCACAAGTACCCTGTCCCCCTTTTTCACCACCGGCTGACATGGCGCTCCGAGGCTCTGTGCCATTGGAAAAACAAGGTCTCCTTTGGGCAGGTACTGTTCGATCTTTTTGTTGACAGTCTGATCTTTCTTCTGAGGCGGGTGTATTCCTCCCCAGAATGACGGAAGTTTCATATAACTCTCCTCCTCTTGTCCTGTAAAGCGAAAGCTCCTATTCAAAGCATAAAAATTACCAGTAAATGATGCAGGTTAGATTCTATCATTTAAATGAAAAAATAAAAGGTGCATCTGAAAAAATGTCCGGTTCATAAAAATACCGTCATCACAGCTGAATATTCTGTTTATTGCAGCGCGCCAGAGAAAAGGTTTTCAGAGTGTTTTCTATTGGAAAGCCCGCACTTGTCATTTTTTAGACCTGCGGCCTTACTCCTGCCATCATAAGTCCGAGAGTCTCTGCGTCGGTGCTTCGAGGATCCTCGATCACGCCTACTATTGAACCGCTGTAGATAACAGCCAGCCTGTCGGAGATAGACATCAGTTCCTGCAGATCTTTTGATATAAGTAGTATGGCCACTCCGTTGTCCCTCGCCTCCATGAGGCGCTGATGCACAAATTCAGCTGCTCCGACGTCAAGCCCCCATGTCGGTTGCATGGCTATGATGACCTTTGTGCCATCGGAAATTTCTCTGGACAGCATCAGTTTCTGCAGATTGCCTCCTGATAGGATCCTTACAGGCGCACGCATTGAAGGGGCAAGCACATCGTACTTTTTTACTCTCTCTACAGCAAATTTTGCAATGTATTTCCAGTCCATAAAGTATTTCTTTGTCTCTACCGGAGGCTCCCAGTAATTTTTAAGAGGCATGTTCTCTTCAACGTTCATGTTGGGGATAAGTCCTACGCCCTTCCTGTCTGCGGGGATATAGCTCACGCCCGAATTGATGAAGTCTCTTGTGCAGGATCCAGTAATGTCCTTGCCTCCTATCACGATCACTCCGTTCTCAGGGGCACGGAGTCCGGCAAGTACCTCGCAGAGTTCTTCCTGGCCGTTGCCGTCAACGCCGGCTATCCCCAGTATTTCTCCTGACCGCAGGGAAAGCGTGAGATCTTTCAAGGCCTGGATATTGCGGTCATTCTTAACGCAGATACCCCTGCATTCAAGAAATGTATCTCCCGGCTCCGGCCTGTCCTTTGAAATGACGATCCCTTCAAGCTGATGACCGACCATCATTTCTGCAATCTCCTCTTTCGAGATCCCTTTTGCCGGTACAGTTCCGACCCTTACCCCTTTCCTGAGTATAGTGAGCCTGTCGGATATCTCCATGATCTCTTCGATCTTATGTGAGATAAGGACTATTCCATGTCCTTTGCTGATCATGTTTTTAAGTGTTCGGAAAAGCTCCCTTGTTTCCTGAGGGGTGAGGACAGAGGTAGGTTCATCGAGGATAAGGACTTTGGTCCCCCTGTAGAGCATTTTTAGTATTTCCACTCTTTGCTGCTCGCCGATAGAAAGCTGCCATATCTTTGCTTCCGGATCGACCTTGAGGCCGTATTTTTCTGAGAGGCAGCGGATTTTTTCGATTATCTTGTTTTTATTCAGGTTGAGAGGCTCATCTTTGAGACCAAGGACCATGTTTTCCCAGACAGTAAATACGGGAACGAGCATAAAGTGCTGGTGGACCATGCCTATTCCATTCTCTATCGCCAGGCGGGGGTTGGAAAGTATTACCGGTTTTCCTTCAATTTCTATAGTTCCTGCATCAGGCAGATATATTCCTGCGAGACAGTTCATGAGAGTAGTTTTGCCTGCTCCGTTTTCGCCCAGGATACTGTGGACCTCGCCCCTGAAAAGCTCAAAATCAACATTTCTGTTTGCGTATGAGCCATAGAAGATCTTATCGATACTCTTCATTTTTACCAGCGGGTAATTTTTATCGTCCATCTCTCTGCCCCCGATTTATATGTATCACATGCCCTGTTGATTCTAACAATTTGGCCCCGAAAATGCAAAATATCAAGACGCCGGATAAAAAACAGTATACAATATTACCTGTTAGTCCGGCTGCCTTGAAAAACAGCGCTGGACAGAAATATCAAGAGAAAAGAGACTATCTGCCAATGCGCAAAAACATAATACTCAGTTACTCTCTGGCGTTGCTTACTATCTTCATATGGAGCGTAACGTTTGTCTCAACAAAAATTCTCCTTGATTATCTGTCGCCTACGGAAATCCTTTTTTACCGATATGTGATAGCTTATCTTCTTTTCTTTGCTGCAAGCCCTAAGATCATGTGGCCGCTTAGCTTGCGTGACGAGGCAAAATTTGCTCTCGCAGGTTTTCTGGGCGTTACCCTCTATTTTCTCTGTGAAAATTTTGCTCTCTCGTTCAGCACAGCATCAAACGTTTCTCTGCTTGTCGCGACTGCCCCGATGCTGACTGGCCTGGTCTCACATTTTATGACTAAAAATGAAAGGATTACGGTTAACTTTATATACGGGTGTGTCTTCGGACTGGCAGGAGTCTTCCTTATAGTATTCAACGGTCATTTTGTCCTTAAACTTAACCCAGTAGGTGACATACTGGCGATAATGGCTGCGCTCTCTTTTGCATTCTACTCGATAATTATCAGGGACTTGAACAGGGCTGTCTATTCAGCAGTAGTGATAACAAGGAAAACTTTTTTTTATTCGCTTATATCTCTTATCCCGCTTCTTTTTACCCCGCTCTTTGAATGGAATCCCGAAGTGCTTATGGAGAATGAAGTTTTTGGGAACCTTATCTTTCTCGGGGTATTTGCTTCTGCACTATGCTTTCTTCTCTGGAACAAAGTCATATGGGAACTTGGTGCCGTAAGGGCAAACAACCTAATATACCTTACTCCACCGATAGCTATGATCTCGGCCTTTGTCGTTCTTCACGAGAGGATCACCATCTTTGCCGCAGCTGGCGGACTGCTCATACTGCTTGGGGTCTATCTTTCCCAAAAAAGAGTCCCGGGACCTGAGAAAGGATCCGGGACTGCGGAAGAAGCTGAATAACAGAACAGTTTAGGCTGGCTCACGAAGTCATTCCTTTCTTTTATGAAGGACCTCGACCTCTACGTGAGAAGGGATCACAGGCTCCTCTTTTTCTCCCTTAAGGTGCTTTATATCTTTTTTAAGCATGGCCACCTCTTCCTCCATCCTTAAGAGCTTTGCCCAGAGTTCTTCCGGGTTCATGCAGGCCGAGCACTCGCTTACTCTTTTGCCGTCAATTTTTATTATTCTTGCCCTCATTCCGGTAACTGTGGCGTTTTTGGGGACATCTTTAAGCACAGCGCTGTTGGCTCCTATCCTGGAATTCGCCCCGACCGTTATCGGTCCCAGTATTTTTGCTCCGCTGCCGACGAAAACGTTTGATTCGAGGGTCGGATGCCTCTTCGCACCTTTCTCGTTGCCTGTTCCTCCCAGTGTAACTCCCTGATAGAGGGTAACGTTGTTGCCGACCTCTGCTGTCTCTCCGATAACCACTCCTGCTCCGTGGTCAATAAAGAAACCCTTGCCGATCGTTGCTCCCGGGTGGATCTCGATCCCTGTCCACCATCTTACTATCAGCGAGAGGAAACGGGGCAGTACCGGGATGTGCATAGTTGAATGCATGAAATGGAAGGCACGATGGAATGTGATCGCAAGGAACCCAGGGGTACAGAGGACGACCTCAAGTGCTCCCCTTATACCTTTGGGTATCGCAGGATCGTTACGCATTGCAGCCTCAAAATCGCTTTTGATATATTCCCAAGCTGACATTCATATCACCCTTTTCAAATCGATTTGTCCTACGTTTTTTCTAATAAAAAAGACCTGCCGTAGCAGGTCTTATGTTTCCTAATTAAATTTTTAAATACCTGCTGTTAAGTCTATGACCGCAACAGCCAACGGGGCAGCGCGGATTAACCTCCGAAGCCCTCCATACAACAGCAGTATACAGACACATGTTTAGAAGCCGCAATTTTTATCATGTCGGATATTCTAACAGGCATATCTGAATAATGCAATGTTTTTGTTATCTTGTGGTTAATGTGGTTAATAAAAGATACAGCTCCCATAACTTATTCTTCGAAAAGAGTTTATTGAGTCTCAAATTATTCTATTGAATCACATTTTGGAGCTCCCTTGTCCTTCTTAAACAGTTTGCTGAATATTATTGAGGAGCCTATCACTCCTGCTGATCCTGCCAATGTTAAAGTATTGTTTGGAGTCAGTGCCATCAATGAAAATAGCACGAAGATCGTTCTTTCCCAAATTGCCAGGTTTCGGTTGATGTAGCCTATAATTGCGAATGCAAATCCAAAGCATGCAACAAGACAGGCCATGATACCCATTAAATTGCCCATCAAATCAAGCTGCAGCAGGATCCCAGGGTCATAGCAGAAAGCGAAGGGAACAACGAAAGCTAAAAATCCAAGCTTACAGGCCGCAAATCCGGTCTGATTAGGTTCAGATCCGGCAATGGAGCTTGCTGCATATGCAGCAAGAGCAACAGGGGGTGTTATGTTTGAGATTATTGCAAAATAAAAGACAAACATATGAGCTGAAATCAGTGGATATCCAAGTTTTGCCAGAATAGGGACCCCCAGTGCGGAAGCTAGGATATAAGCTCCGGTAGTAGGAAGGCCCATTCCAAGGACAAGTGATACTATCATGACCAGGAAAAGTGCAAGCAGCGGGGTATTGCCAGCAAAGGCAAGCACAAGACTTACAAGTTTTTGTCCTATTCCGGTAAGGGAAACTGAGCTGAGGGCAATACCTGCGGATGCACATGCAACGCAGACAAGTGTAATGTTTTCAACTCCATCATGTATCGCGCTTATTATTTTTTTGGGACCCATCCTGTTTTCTTTGCTTGGCAGGGAGACGAGCCATGAAAGGACGATCCCTATCACTGCCGCATACATCGGCGAGTAGCCTTTCAGCAATGTAAAGACCAATCCAATTATTGGCACAAAAAGATATGCTTTTTTTAATACCTCTTTCTTTTTCGGAAGTTCTTCAGCATGGAGCCCTTTCAGCCCGCATTTTAGTGCTTCCAGCCGTATCATCAGGAAGACTGCACCGTAATATATCAGAGCTGGAACTATCGCAGCAATAATTATTTCCACGAAGGGGACTCCAAGAAATGAAGCCATCAGGAATGCCCCAGCTCCCATTACAGGGGGCATGATCTGTCCACCGGAGCTTGCAACGGCTTCGACAGCCCCCGCGAAGTATGGTTTATATCCGATTTTTTTCATAAGGGGAATAGTAAATGTTCCTGTACCATATACATTGGCAACGGCAGATCCTGAAATCGAACCGAAAAGGCATGAACTCATAACAGCTATGTTGGCCGGGCCGCCCGGCGCTGTTCCTGTGAAAGCCTGCGCAACTTCCATAAAATATGGCCCTGTTCCGCATTTTTCAAGGAAACCGCCAAATATTAAAAACGCAGCTACCAAGGTGGCAGAAACACCAAGAGGCATTGAAAAAATACCTTCATCCGTAAGATAAATCTGCTCAACGACCTCATGCAGAGTAAAGGGAAGTCCGCGCATAAGACCCGGCAAATAATCGCCAAGGTACATGTATGCGGCAAAGAGACACGCTATTATCGTCAGAGGCAGACCTACGACCCGGCGCGTACCCTCCATTAAAAGCACAAAAAGTAAAAGGCCGAGGATAAATTGTATTTGAGTAACAGGGTCGACCTGTATTATTCGAGATGTTATTGCCTCATAATCAAAAACAACGTACAATCCAGGCAGAGTTGCAAGTGCCCCTAATACCCAGTCATAGACAGGTACTTTGTTGTCAGACGATTTGTTGGTCATCGGGTATAGAATAAAAGCCAGAGGAAGGACCATGGCCAAATGGATGTTTCTCTGTAGATAAGCTTCAAAAGAGCCAAATATTGATGTATAAAGATGGAAGAATCCAATCATAACAACATAGGCATATAATATTTTGTACGGGATACCATGTAGCTTTCTCATTTGATCAACATCCTTTTGAGTAAACTAACGTTCAGATCACTGTTTTAATATGCAATTGAATATCTACAAGCAGTCAGTGGCCTACACAGCCACTGACTGCTTGTTTCACAGGATAATAGTCACTAAATTATTTAGCTTCTTTCCAGAACTTAACTGCACCTGGATGGGTAGGAACTCCGGCTGCAACAGCAGTTTTTGGATTAAGCTCGTCAATATCCTTTACCGCTTTTGCCAATGCCGATTTATTTGACCAGAGGGATTTGCATAGATCATAAACTAGATCGTCAGGAAGATCTTTTCTGATTACTATACACGTATAGTCTCCCACTGTTTTGATTGGTTTTTTAACACTTTTGTATATCCCTGGTTGAACGGTAAAGGTAGTTGTTCCGTAAGCGTCAGAAAGAGCCTTCAATGCGCTGTCGTCCACGGGCAGGACAATTATATCCGTATTGCTTTCAATATTCATAACTATAGAAGCAACCTTACCAACGGAAAAAATAAACATATCAAGATGATTGTCTGCGAGGAGATCGGCTCCTCCCTCATAAGAAGCAAACTCCATTGAACCGCCTATTTTTTTAATATCCTTATATGTTGCACCGTAGCCTTTCATAAAAAGTGATTTTACAACGAATTCAGAGGCTGTTCCGGGCTTAAGCGTTGCCATACGGACAGGAATCTTCTTGTCAAAGATATCGCTCAGTTTTGTGATCTTGTTTTTTTCTGCAAAATCTTTGCGCATAATGAAATAGGTATACTGGGTATAAAGGTTAGCCATGATAACTGAATTTTTAGTTGCACGGCCCATAAAATCCTGCTCGCCCTTGATTGCAGCTCCCAGTAGAGACGTTACAGAAAAACCAAAGTCACCTTTCTTAACATCAGCATTGAGTATATTTGATACTCCTCCGCCCGAACTGCTTGTCGTCTGTAAGACGTTTTTGCTCCACATATCTGCAAAGGCGCTTCCTAAAGCAAACCAGTTGCCGCCGGGAGGTCCGGCCATAAATTTAAGCTGCGACGGCCAACCAGCCTTAGGTGTTGTAGCAGCAAAAGCCGGTGACGCAGCAAATGCGATCAAAGCTGCTAACAGAATAAAAATTGCCAGTTTCTTCATAACAAAACACCCCTCTTTCTTATTTTATTTCCACCCACGAAAAAGACCTTAAGTGAAATGTGTTAATTATGGAGATTATTATACCACGTTGTATATATTGTGAAGTAGTAAACAATAATACAAAACATAGTTAATTTAATAGTTCCAATATTTCTATAGCTACGGTTTTATAATCAGAATCACAGCCCAACACAATAATACTTTAAGGCAAGTCTAATAATGTCAAATCTATATTGGATGTCAATGCTGTCAAAAACAGATTATGGCAAACTACCGTCTGAGGGGTTGCCGCCGCATAAAAATTTTTATATAAACAACTCTGGCAACCTGGTTTTAAAAATATCGAGGATGCACTCGTAATAATTTGGTATAGCTGGGCCATATTCTTTTGCTTTAGAAACTATGAGCGGCTGTATATTATATTTTCGGATAAAGATAATTTATGTTTCGTTGGAATGCGACATTTTCTTAAGTTATAATAGTTTTGTTCGCTGGAAATTAGGAAAGGAGTGAATAGAATGTCTCTGATCAATATTGGTACTTTCAACGTAAATTCTGTCAAAAGCCGGATCCCGGTCCTTGAGAGCCTCCTTGCTTCAGGAGGAGCTCCCGATATCCTCTGTCTCCAGGAGACCAAATGCCGCGATGAGGAATTTCCCCAAGATTTTTTTAAGGAACTTGGCTACCACTGCCTATATAAAGGGACGAAGTCTTATAATGGTGTCGCTGTCATCTCGAAGATTGAACCTGATGAGGCTTCATTCGGACTTAACGACGGGGCTGCGGAGGCGGAGAGGGAGGAATCAGAGAACGCACGCGTAATACTCGCTAAATTCGGGGACCTGAACATCCTGAACACGTATATACCTCAGGGCAAAGAGATGCAAGCAGGAAGGTATGGGTCGATCGACAATCCGGATTACCTGTATAAACTTCGATTCTTTCAGAGGGTACAGGATCTGTTTGAACGGAACTTCACTCCTAAAGATAAGCTTTTGTGGCTTGGGGATCTCAACGTTGCACCCACAGAACTTGATGTCGCCAACCCGATAAATAAAACGAATCATGTATGCTTCCACAGAGATGTCAAAGGTGCATTTGCCAGTGTCATGGCATGGGGGTTAGTTGATATTTTCAGAAAACACCTTCCGGGCGATGGCGAGTATTCCTTCTGGGATTACAGGATAAAGGATGCTCTTTTAAGAAATATCGGTTGGAGGATAGACCATATAGTCGGTACTGAAGTTATGGCTGATGCAAGCAGGAAGGTATGGGTCGAAAGGTCTCTCCGGTCAATGGAACGCCCATCAGACCACACTGCAGTGATCGGTTCATTTGAAGTATAGATAATATAAAGAAAAACTGGATATGGGCTTTTCTTTGCGCTTAAAGTCAGTATTGTTAAAGCCTCCGAATGGCGTTTCAGCTGCGCCATGTTGTTGTTGACTGCAGATCAGAACCCTGTTTTCTCCGAATGGCGTTTCAGCTGCGCCATGTTGTTGTTGACCTTTTTCAGGTATGAGACGGAAATACCCCCGTAATATCTGTTGAGAGCTTTCTGGACTGTCCCGTATGCGCTTATGTAGCGGGAAAGCAAAAGTACTCCTGCCTCCACACCGCGCTCAGGATCAAACATGTGATCTTTTGTCGTAGCTACGCCTCTTGCACTAAGCATTCCGTGGTGGACCTTCCACATTACCTGCATTACCCCCAGAGCACCCTTGTTGCTCATCGCGCTAGGGTTGAAGAGGCTTTCTGTCTTTGCTATGCTTACAGACAGGTCTGTCGGAACGTTGTATTTCGCGCTGTAGAAAACAAGAGCAGAAGCCTCTCTCCATGCTATCTGATGAGAGATTTTTGTGTTGATGGATCTGATGAAGGTCGCAATATTTGCTACCTTACGTTGCTTGTTGGCGGGCATTTTGTTCAGTTCTTTCAGGGTTGAATCAGGATGGTTGCCTATCCATTTGCCAATATGCTCGGGAGCAAGGCCCATCTTACCCAACGCGTTCACAACTGAAACGTCAAGTCCTTTAAGAAATCTGCTGGTATCGGTATCTTCGCCTGAGGCGGCGCGGGAAAGTGCGATTTCTTTCTTTTTTACTGAAGATGTAGTTTTTACTACAAGCTTGCCCTCATCGTTTTTTGTTTCATATGTGGTCGTGATGATGGCTCCTTCGGCAGAGGTGTTGCTTAGTGTTTTTTGAGCCGGCACGCTACATAATCCCATATTGGGAGAAAGGACCACTGTTGTTAATACAAACAGCAACGCGACCGCCTGCGGAATAAAGATCTTCCGCATTTTCCATATCTTTCGCATGATTACCTCCTTGCGTTTCGGGGACTGTAAGAGTGAAAAGGTTCTGAATATTCACCCAAACAGATACTCTTTTGCGCACGGATTATAATAACCGAGAGGCAATATAAGTCAAGCGATTTTCATACATATCAGAAATATTTAAACTAAAAGAACATAACGCTTACAATATACATTATAATAAAATGTAATTTGAGTAAAAACATTAAAAAAACATTGATTTATTTATTATTATCGCACGCGAGGGTAATTATTCCACTGAAAAGGATCAATACCCCCAGCGATCCAATCAGAGAGAGCCGTTCCCCAAGCAGCAGCGCAGAGAGAAGCCAGGCGGTCATAGGTTCTGATAGAGAAAGGGTGTATGCCTTCCCGAGGGTTATCTTCTCTATGCCTTTTGTGAAAAGAGAAAATGGAAGTATCGTTGTAAAGACGGAGAGGATAATGACACAGATCATGCCCCTGAGTCCAAGAACCCATGAAATATCGCCCGTTATCAGCCAAGGGAGCGCCATGACCGCGCTTAGTATCGATATAAGCGAGACTGTTTCAACAGGATTCCTATTTCCGATCATCCTTAGTCCTGCGCCTTCCATTGCATAAGAGAGAGCTGCTCCGAAGGCAAGAATCGCTCCGGGGATGCTAACAGAACTGAAATCGCTGTTGCCGGCTGCCACTAACAGAAAACATCCTGTTACGGCAAGCATGGTCGAGATGAACCATCTGGGAGAGAGGCATTCTTTGAAAAAAAGTCTGCCGAGTATTCCTGCAAGAACAGGGGCTGCTCCTATCGCCACCATGGTGCCGATCGCGACTCCGGTGAGCTTCACTGCCGAGAAGAAGGCAAACTGGTATGCTGTCAGGCCTAAGGCGGCAGTAATTATGCCGGTCCAGTTCCATTTTTCACCGCTAAAGATCTTTTTGCGGCGAAAAATGGTCCATATCAATAAGAGAAGCCCAGCCCCGAAGACCCTGGCCGAACCTATCGTCAGGGGTGTGGCATTTTCAGGCGCAAGCGCCTGTATAGTTCCTGTCATGCCCCAGCACATTCCGGCTGCGACGACAAGGAGCCCGCCCTTAAATTCTTCACTGTTGAGTTTCATTTTTTTCTGATGTCTCCTCTGCTTTCCTTACAGCAGGAGTATTTTAGCAGAAAGAAAAGAGAGTGCATCTTTTTTGGGAATATGTATTTGAAGGCAAAAATAGGGTCCATATCATATAATATGTTTAATATTTAATGAGTATCAGAGAAACCTGAAATATGACTGGAGGCCAAATGATGATTCCAACAAAAAAGCTTGTTATGATCCCGGGTCCCGTACCCGTCTCGCCAAGCGTGCTCCAGAAATTGGGCAGTGAGGTCAAGGCACACACGGATCCGGATTTCATAGCCGAATTCCAGAGCCTTCTTTCTGAACTGAGATTGATCGCGAACTGTGACGGGATAGCCTTTCTGGTCGCAGGTTCAGGCACTATGGGAATGGAAATGGTGATAGCAAATATTGCTGGTGAGAAGGACAAGGTGCTGGTCTGTTCAAACGGACATTTCGGAGACCGCTATATCTCTATCTGCAAAAACAGAGGCCTGGACATCACTGCCATGGAAGCGGAGTGGGGAAGATCCGTAACACCTGAGGAAGTTGACAGGGAACTTTCAAAGGGAGGCTATACTGTCGCAGTTGTGACACATGTCGAAACATCGACAGGTGTGGAGCTTCCCCTTGAGGAAATGGCGAAGATGATGAAAGAAAAACACCCCGATGTCCTTTTTGTTGTTGACGGAGTTGCTGCAGGTGGCGGTGTTGAAGTTGACATGACGTGGGGTATAGATGCTTACTTCACCTGCACTCAGAAGGCATTTTGCTCTGTTCCCGGAATGGCAATAGTCTGGGCCGGACAGAGGGCGCTGAAAAAGCGCGAAGAGATGGGATCCATCAGGGAGTCATACATAGATTACGCACGCTGGATACCTGTTATGACAGATACCAAGAAATATTGGGGAACTCCTGCGGTCAACAACATCTCAGCTCTCAAAGAATCTGTAAGGATCATGCTGGAAGAGGGGCTTGAGGAGAGATACCGCCGTCACAGGGATCATGCCGGCCTTGTGGTTGAAGCCATGACCGCGATAGGATTCAGGCCTCTTGCCGAAAATGGATATCGCTCCCCGACCCTTTCTATCTTCCTCTATCCAGAAAAAATGCCAGTGGACGACGCCTCTTTCCGTGCCGCCTGTGCAGATGAGGGAGCGCTACTGGCAGGATGCCTCGGAGAATATGCAGGAAAAGGGTTCAGAATGGGACACATGGGAAATCTTGACAAGCACATGCTTGTATCGGGAATTGCCGCTATAGAAAGAGCCGCAATTTCATGCGGCCTTGATGTTAGGCCGGGTGCTGCCCTTGCCGTAATACAGTTTGGACTGGCAGGAAAATAGTCAGGGCGATATTCCCACTTCAGTCCGTGAACCTCTGAACTGCGAAAAGGTTTTTACACTAGTACCTGAAACAAGAAAAAGGTAACTTGAGCCTCGGCTACAGTTACCTTTTTTACCAAGGAAGTTTAATAACGATCTTGCGAATCCCGGAGGTAGTCTCGCCGGAAATAACTCCGGGCTGGTGTCCGTCAAATGGGGAGAGGAGCATCATCATGCCTTTTTCCAGCCTGAACATCTGGCCACTGCCGGAGTAGAATGTAATATCACTTACGGGGTCGTATTCCGAGATTTCCCGCAGAGTCTCCAACGGGGAATATCCCACCAGCTCTTCGCCCTCCATTACTATCTGCAGATCCCAGAATGTCCGGTGTGATTCAAAGGGAACTTCCTCTGCACCCAGGGTCTCATACTCACCGAACCGGAGGTCCAGAGCACCGGGCTCCATATTCTTTATCTCTTCAAACGACCTTGATCCGACAGCTTCAAGAAAGGGTATGAGAAGATTTGACTCCGGGATCATTTTCGGAGCGTACCTGATGAAGTTTTCTATGCTGTCATAAAGCATTAATTGCAGCCTCCCGTCTTTTGCCAGCTATTTTATCGATTCTATTTTTGCCGCAAGTTTCTCCCAGAGCGGGTAGTTCTCTTCAAGGCGCTTCTCAGTATCTTTCAGCTCTATCATAAGCGACTGCACTTTAGTTGAATCATCGAGGACTTCAGGTTCGCACAGAAGCCCTGATATCTCCTCTTTGCGCTTTTCATCTTTTTCTATCATTTTCTCAAGGGGTGATAGTCTGTCCTCAATGGCTTTCCTCTCGCGGTAGATCCTGTTGCGTTCTTCCGCTCCGATCCTTTTTTGTTCTTTTGACCTCTCTGCCTGAGACTGATCGGTTTTTTCGTTTTCGCCGTTTTCACTCTCAGTGGTTGTTTGCATCGTCCTTTTCTCTATGAACCAGGAATAGTTGCCCGGGTAGTCGTACAGGCGGCCGTCCCTGATCTCTATAACTCTTTCCACGAGGTCATCCAGGAACGCGCGGTCGTGGGAGACGATGATTATCGTACCGCCGTACTCAAGGAGTGCTTTCTGAAATAGTTCCTTTGTGGCATAGTCGAGGTGGTTGGTAGGTTCGTCAAGGATCAGGAGGTTGGATTCCGAGAGGAGCATCTTCAGCAGGCCTACCCTCGATTTTTCTCCTCCCGACAGGACAGATATGGGCTTGTGTATATCGTCTCCGGAAAAAAGGAATGTTCCCAGAAGATTGCGCTTTGCCCCCTCCAGCATCTTTGAGCCGGTATTATTTATTTCCTGCCATATAGTATTGCTGTAATCAAGGTTCTGAGCGCTTTCCTGTGAAAAATATGCTTTTTTTACGTTCAGTCCGTATGTGACGGCCCCGCTCGTTGGCCCTTCCGACAGGTTCATCAGTCTGAGGAGGGTTGATTTCCCTGCTCCGTTTATGCCTACCAGAGCCAGTCTTTCTCCCCTTTGGACAGTCAGTTCAAGGTTCTCAAAAACAGTCTTCCTGCCGTATTTTTTTGTCAGGTTTTTGCAAGACAAGACCTCGTAACCGCTTCTTGGAGAATCAGGGAACTTAAAGTGAACGCTTTTTGAGGGCCCTTCGAGTTCTGTTATCTCCATCTTTTCGAGCTGCCTTATCCTGCTTTGCACCTGTGTGGCCTTGGTCGCTTTATACCTGAACCTCTCAACAAAGCGCTGGATATTTTCGATCTTTTCCTTCTGTTGTTCCCATTCAGCCTCAAGCCTTATTCTGCGCTCCTCACGTTCCCGCAGGAACTTTTCGTAACCGCAGGAATAGAGGTTGATCCTGCCCCCGACAAGCTCCGCGACGGATGTGACCATCTTATCCAGAAACCTGCGGTCATGGGATACTGCAATGATAGTACCCCTGAAATCTTTCAGCCAGTTTTCCAGCCACTCCATGCTTTCTGTATCAAGGTGGTTGGTGGGTTCGTCGAGCAGGAGGATATCAGGCCGGGAGAGAAGCAGAGCGGCAAGAGCCACGCGCATCTTCCAACCTCCGGAAAACTCTGAGGTCATGCGTCCCGCATCCTCTTCCGGGCGGAAGCCCAGACCCTTCAGGACCTGTTTTGCTGCTACATCGAAGCCGAAGCCGCCATTTGCCTCGAACTCTCTCTGCAGGCGTTCATGAACGGCAAGCATTGACCGCAGTTCCCGTGAGTTTTCATCAAGGGAGGCCATGATATGCTCTGTTTCGGAGAGTCTTGCGGCAAGATCCTCAAGCCCAGCGCGTCTTTTGAGGTAATCAAGGAGCGGTATTTCATCTATCTCCACCAGGTCCTGCGGAAGGTAGCCGATCTTATGGTCCCTGGGTATGGTCAGGCTGCCCCCGTTATATTCCGTTTCACCAGCAATGACGCGGAGGAGGGTGGTTTTTCCTGCTCCGTTGTCACCGACAAGCCCTATCCTGCTTTTGGGGGTTATAAACCAGTTTATTTTGTCAAGGACTATATTCTCTTTAAAGTTTATCTGTAGATCTTTTATCTCAATCAGTTTATGTTACCTCCCGAATGATAAGCGAACACCGGATATTATATAGTAAATATTGGCTCTGACAGAAATTATCAGCATAAATGTTTATCCAGGGCCTTCATGTGGTGTTCCGCCGATTCGTCTGAAAAGCAGACCAGCCTCACCTCTTCAATCGCATCATGCTCCCTGAGGAACGAAATTATGGCCATGACCGCAATATCGGCGGCAAGGTCCGGAGGAAAACGATAGACGCCGGTGGAGATCGCGGGGAATGCAACTGTTTTTGCCCCGACGCGGACAGCTTCTTTAAGGCTGTTCCTGTAAGCGTTGGCTAAAATTATTTCTTCATTTGACTTCCCGCCCCTCCAGACGGGTCCGACTGTGTGTATGACGAACTTTGCAGGAAGCCTGTATGCGGCGGTGGTTTTGGCCTCTCCCGCAGGGCAGCCGCCAAGGCCTGCGCATTCAGCGAGAAGTCCGGGACCGGCAGCCCTGTGAATCGCGCCGTCCACGCCACCTCCTCCGAGGAGGGTGCTGTTCGCCGCGTTAACTATGGCATCGGTATCTTGCGTCGTTATATCACCCTTTATGATGGTGATCTTTGATCTTATTTCTTGCATAATTGTCCTCCCCTTTCTTCTATAGTATGGATCTTAGAGTTGGTCCTCTCCGAGGAATTCGAACGGCTTTGCCGGCTCGAAGTACGCTGACGCATCCCCGGCAAAAAAACGTCCATTTTGCGTAACGAGTACCTTGACCGGAGCTCCCTTGGAAAAGTTTACCTTCCTCGTGTCCACCCAGGATTCAGTTTTGCTGTAGTGCCTTAGGGGGACCGACACAGTTCTGAATGTCAGACCGCTATTGATATTCCAATATCTCAAACCTGCAAAAACGTCGAGAGAGGACGACTCCCATTCCTTCACGCGTAAACCCCACGCGGCCTGAAGGCGGGTCATCTTAACGCCGATGTCAGTGAACATGGCGGCGTAAACCTGCTCGGTGTCCGAGAGATCAAGATACATACCGTCGAAAAAGAAATACTGGTTTCCCTTGCGTCCCTGGAATTCCATCATCCCGGAGATTTTCATGTCCGAAAGGATTTCGGAGAAGCTCAGGCCTATGCGGCCCTTGTGTCCCCTTACTCCCACCGTACCGTTGAGGCCGGAAAACCATACATAAGGCGTTGCGGAAAAAGTCCATTCAGATGTCTCCTCGTTTTCAGCCGCATGCAAAGGAGAAAAGGGGTAAAGAAGAGAAAAGGTAAACAAAAACAAGAGAAAAAGACAGCTTGATTGTTTCATGAGTCACACTCCCCTTAGAAAAATCAGTTACTCCATAACAGGAAATTATGCGATGATGTCTGGAAATCTAACATTTTGATCGGTTTGTATTTTTATTTGCACACTAGTCTTTTATACACTTTTTTCACAGAAAAGACCATCTATTGTTTCACGAGGAGTGCAGACATTTTTTTGTGGAAATTATTGTATATTGCATAAAATAACAAAACTACAGCTTTTGACCGGTAATTTATAGAACTAAGCAAAAAAATACGCTTGTCATAGTGCTTATAAAGTGATATAACACCAATAGTGATATTTTTATTTTGCCCTTGGGGGGATGTTGGATGCAGGAAATTAAAGAATTTCCAAAAATGAGAGAAATTTACGGGTCACTTGTCTTTGATCCAAAGGCAATGAAGCAGCGCCTTCCGAGGGATGTGTATGAAAACCTGGTAGGTGCGATCGAAGGTCGGCAGAAGATGGATTCAGGCATAGCAGATACTGTTGCCCTTGCGATGAAGGACTGGGCAGTCAGCAAGGGGGCAAGCCACTGGGCACACTGGTTCCATCCGCTGACCGAGCTGACGGCTGAGAAACACACTGCATTTGTGACTGCAGATGACAACGGATTTCCTCTCGAGACCTTCAGAGGGGAGGATCTTATGCAGAGCGAACCCGACGCATCTTCCTTCCCCTCAGGAGGGACAAGGAGTACTTTCGAGGCACGGGGATACAGCGCATGGGATCCAACGAGCCCCGCGTTTATTATAAAAAGCCCCAAGGGAGGCACCCTATGCATTCCTTCGGTATTTCTGGCATATGACGGTTCTCCTCTCGATCTTAAGACATATCTTTTGAGGTCTATGGAAGCTGTGGAGAGCCGTGCCCTCAAAATGCTAAAGCTTTTTGGCAACAGAGGCGTCAGGTATGTGAGGGCAACGGTTGGAGGAGAACAGGAATTTTTCCTTCTTGACAGGCCGCGTGCTCAGCAGAGGACCGATATCCGCTTCTGCGGCAGGACTCTCCTTGGCTCTCCGCCGCCAAGGGATCAGAAGATGGAAGACCATTACTTCGGCTCCATCCCCACCAGAGTACTTGCCTACATGGAAGACGTCCAGAGAGACCTTGCAAGGCTGGGTGTCGATCTTGCCACGAGGCACAATGAAGTTGCTCGCTGTCAGTTTGAATTTGCGCCCCACTTTACAGAGGCAAATCTTTCCTGCGACCAGAACCAGCTAATTATGGAAACAATGAGGAAAATGGCCCATCAGCACCAGCTGCGCCTTTTATTCCACGAAAAGCCCTTTATGGATATGAACGGAAGCGGCAAGCACATAAACTTTTCGCTCCAGGACAGCGAGGGCCGGAACCTTCTTAAGCCATCCTCAAACCACAGGAAGAATGTGATCTTCCTATCCTTCCTTTCTTCCCTGGTGCTGGGTGTGGCAGACTATTCCGGACTCCTCCACGCATCTGTATCTACCCCGGGAAACATGTACAGGCTGGGGGGGCACGAGGCACCGCCGAGCATTATCAGCGTTTATCTGGGGCAGGCCATAGACAGGATAATCAGCGAGATAGAAGAGGGCAACTGCGGCGGAGATATGCCGGCGAAAAATACTATGGACATCGGTCTTTCAAAGCTTCCCGAAATTATAGCTTTTGACAGCGACAGGAACAGGACAAGCCCAATAGCCTTTACCGGAAACAAGTTTGAATTCAGGGCTCCGGGTGCTTCACAGGCAATGGCTGTCCCCGTCACCGCAATACTTTCTGTATGGGCAGCAGGTCTGGAAAAATTCATCAATATCTTCGAAGATCGTATAAACAAGGGTGAAGATGCAATAGATGCAGCCCTCTGCACAATTAGAGAGGTTTCAAAGCTGAACAGGAAGATCCGGTTCGAGGGAGATGCCTATTCAGATGAATGGCATGCGGAGGCGGAACGCAGGGGTATAGTCAAAGCCAGGACGATACCTGAAGGAATAGACCTTTTTGTTGAACCTAAGACCCTTGATATGCTTGAAAAACTGGGGATATTCAAGAAAAAAGAAATGGAATCCTTCTATGTAATACGGATGGAATCCTTCGTAAAGAACGTAGAGATCGAAATGTCGGTGCTTCGCGATATGATTTGGGAAGGCATACTGCCGGCCCTCTCTAAGCAGATCATCCTTGAGAAAGAATCCTTCTCATCTGCCGAAGGGTGTGATGTAGAAGGTCTTGACGCATGGAAGAAACATATTGCCAGACTTGCCCAAGCGAAACTGAACCTTATGGAAAAGACAAAAGAACTTGTCGAAATGAAGGAAAGAATGGCAAAACTCAGCCTCAGGAAGCATGCGGACGCGCTGGTGGAAGAGGCTGTCCCACTGATGACAGAGATCAGGAAGATTTCTGATTCCGTCGAGATTTATATATCGTCGGACAACATGGCTTACCCAAACTATCGTTCTCTGCTCTCCTTATCTGCATAAGGAAACCGGGAAAAACCCCGCTATTTACAAATCATATAAAGGGAAACTCCTGGCGGTCCACCTGCCCGGGGTTTCCTTTTATATGTCCTGGTCATGATCTGCTGATGACAGAAAGTCACGGACGTTGTGGCAGAGCAGTATTTCTTTTTGTCCCGGAGATAGCCTCGTGAGGGAGAGAAGCTTTTCGTATCGCGGATATTCAAGTATTGGCCAGTCTGACCCGAAAAGGACCTTATCTCCTGCTCCGGCAGCGAAGATCCCTTCGATAACTTTGTGGCCGTAGAGCCAGGGCCATGCGGCAGTATCGTAATAGGCGTTAGAGAGGGCAAGTCTCATTTCAGGCATCGACTCATATGCCCAGAGCCCTCCGCCGAAATGGGCGAAGACTACCTTGATCTGCGGGTGGTTCATGCAGAAAGCTGCGGCATCCTCGGCCCCGGTGTGACCCTTGCCTGTATATTGGTGACCGACCTGTTCAGCTGTGTGGAAAAGTATAAACATCCCGGTTTCCATGCATGTTCCGACCATGCGCCATGTCTGCCCGGGATCGGATATATCCATGTCCTGCCCATCAGGGAAGAGCTCCCCAATCCCTACGGCTCCAAGTTGTGCGCAGCGAACTATCTCCTCCGTGGCACCTTTTGCACAGGGTGAGACAACTGCCAGGGGAATTATCCTGCCCCGGTATCTTCTCGCTGAATCAAGGACGTAATCGTTCATGATCCTGCAAAGACCCTGGTCGCGAAAAGCGAACCCCGTAACGAGGGACGATTTTATTCCATGCAGGTCCATGTGGCTTATAAGGGATTCAGCAGTGCCCCATTTGTGCACTTTTGAATTTATCATTCCTGCGAACCATAGTTCTTTTTCCGATATCTTTTCTCTTTCACGTTCTATTTCCGGCGGATAAATGTGCACATGGGCATCAATGATATTCAGGAGAAGCCCTCCTCTAAATAAGCATAGTTATATTTGCATTTTTTTACCGGTCAGTCATAATTATACATAAATAAAGTTCCGGGAGGACAATGAGGAAAAATGAACGATAAAAGCAGGCCACATTTGAGGATAAACGGAGAAAGGCTTATTGGCTCAATAAGGGAAATGGGATCAGTCGGCTTCGACCCCGAAAGCGGCGGCCGGACCAGGCTTGCACTTACTGATGAAGACAAAGCAGGACGCGATCTTCTCTGCAGATGGATGAGAGACGAGGGCCTCGAAGTAAAAATTGACGAGATAGGAAATATTTTCGGTATAAGAGAGGGATCGGATCCTTCAGAGCTTCCGGTAATAATGGGCTCCCACATAGATACAGTGAGGGACGCAGGAATGTTCGACGGAGTGTATGGCGTCCTTGGCGGCCTGGAAGTTATAAGGACCTTAAATGAGAATGAAGTCTCTGCTAAAAAACCTCTAGTCGTTGCTGCCTTCACGAATGAAGAGGGGGCTCGTTTCCAGCCGGATATGATGGGAAGCCTTTACTACACCCGGAGGGTCGAACTGGAGGAACTGCTCTCTTCAAGGGATGACAGCGGTGTGACTGTAGCAGAAGGACTCAACCGCATAGGCTACAGAGGGACCGATTCTACCCCCGTCGGCTGCTATCTGGAACTGCACGTAGAGCAGGGACCAAGGCTGCACGCAGAGGGTGTTTCCATAGGGATCGTTGAGGGCATACAGGGGCTGGCCTGGTGGACGGGAGAGTATTACGGCGAATCGAACCATGCCGGTTCAACTCCGATGGATATGAGAAAAGACACACTTCTTGCTGCCGCAGAGCTTGCCCTTGAAGCAGAGAAACTGGCACTCAGACTGGGCAGGGGAAGCGTTGCAACTATGGGAAGGATAGTTCCCAGACCGGACATTATTAACATAGTCCCGGGAAAGTGCTCATTTACTTTGGATTTCAGGCAGTTCGACACGGAGCTCTTTGAAGAGGGAAAAATGGAAGTTGAAAAACTGATAGTATCCTGTGCGGTCAAACGCGGACTGAAATACAGCTTCAAAAAGACAGCCGAGGCGGCTCCGGTAGTTTTTGACAGGGGTATGGTCGAATTTGTCGCTTCCAGTGCCTCGTTCCTGGGTTTTGATTCAATGAAGATGATCAGCGGGGCTTCCCATGATGCTCAGTTTTTGTCTTCTTTCTGTCCATCCGCTATGATATTCGTTCCTTCTGTCGGAGGGAGAAGCCACTGCCCCGAAGAGTGGTCTGATATCAAAGACCTGGAGAACGGTTGTAATGTTCTCCTTCATTCTGTTCTTGAACTGGTATAATCATAAGGATCATATAAAGAATAATAAAAAAGGAGTGCAATAGATGAATAAGATTATGACAGAGACGCTGAAAAGTCTGGACCCGCAGATATACGGCCTTGCTGAAAGCGAACTGGAAAGACAGAGGGTCCACATAGAGCTCATTGCGTCAGAAAACTTTGTCCCCCGCTCTCTGCTGGAGATACAGGGTTCTATCCTTACCAATAAATACGCGGAAGGTTACCCTTATAAAAAGTACTACGGCGGGTGTGAGTTTGTTGAGGAGATAGAAGAAATTGCCATAAAAAGGGCTTGTGAACTTTTCGGAGCCGACCATGCCAATGTCCAGCCGCATGCAGGAGCAAGCGCAAACCAGGCAGTATTCTTCGCGACAGTCGATCCGGGGGACACTGTCCTTTCAATGAAGCTAGATCACGGCGGACATCTTTCACACGGTCACCCGGTCAATTTTTCAGGCCGTTTTTACAACATCGTAGGCTACGGAGTAAACAGGGAAACAGAGACGATCGACTATAACGAGGTAGAGAGATTGGCTAAGGAGACGAGGCCCAAACTCATAGTTGCAGGCGCAAGCGCTTATCCCCGGTTCATAGATTTTGCCCGCTTCCGTGCAATAGCAGATGAGGTGGGGGCGGTACTTCTCGTGGACATGGCCCACATTGCGGGGCTTGTTGCAGGAGGTGCGCACCCCAGCCCGGTGCCTTATTCTGATTATGTCAGCTCGACCTCGCATAAAACACTCAGAGGTACACGGGGAGCTTTTGTACTCTGCAAAAAGGAGTATGCTCAAACTCTTGACAGGACAGTATTTCCGGGGATACAAGGCGGGCCTTTGGTGCATTCGATAGCAGGAAAAGCAGTCACATTCATGCTCGCGGGAACTGAAGAGTTCAAAAAATACGCAAGCCAGGTAGTAAGCAATACCTCTGCCCTTGCCAAAGCGCTTACTGACAGAGGTTTCCGCCTTGTTTCGGGAGGTACCGACAACCACCTCATACTGCTTGACGTACGTTCGAGGAACGTGACAGGCAAAGAGGGAGAGGTGCTTCTGGGAGAAGTCGGCATTACATCCAATAAAAACATGATACCTTTCGACCCTGCCAAGCCAATGGTTACAAGCGGAGTAAGGCTTGGAACAGCCGCTGTAACGACCAGAGGGATGAAAGAGCCTGAAATGGAGAAAATAGCTGATGCTATCGAAAAAGTACTTTCAAATCCGGAAAACAATCTGATAAAGAAAGAAGTAAAGGCTAGCATGGCCGCATTGACAGATGGATTTCCTCTATATCCCGACCTCGCTGAGCCTTGGGCAAATTAATGACAGATAAAATTTATGCTCTGGATCTTGATAACAGCGAATGGTCACAGATCCTTGATAAGGAATTTGGTGAGCCCAGGTTCCGTGCTGATCAGATCTGCCAGTGGATCTGGCAGAAAAGGGCCTTTGATGTCGCTGAGATGACCAATCTCTCAAAGACGCTTAGGGATCTGCTCGAGTCAAAGATAGATTTTGGGGCTCCCCTGCTGATAAAGGAACAACGTTCATCGATTGACGGGACAAGAAAATATCTCTGGCAGCTGCGTGACGGCCAAAGTGTCGAATCTGTCCTTATGAGACAGGGAGAGAGGCTGACGGCCTGTATTTCGACACAGGTAGGATGCCCTCTCGGGTGCACATTCTGCGCCACGGGGCTTTCCGGCTATGTAAGGAACCTTTCTGCCGGAGAGATCGCAGGCCAGTTCCTTGCCATGGAGAGATCTGTCGGCCGCGATATCAACAACGCAGTCTACATGGGGATGGGTGAGCCCTTCCTCAATACCGAGGAGGTACTCAAATCAGTCAGGATGCTTAACGATCCGGATATGAGAAATCTCGGCATCAGACACATTGCGATCTCTACCTCGGGTATAGTGCCCGGCATACGGGATCTCGCAGCATCCGGCCTGGGAGTTCGCCTTGCAGTATCCCTGCATGCGGCTGATGATGATTTGAGAAGCAGCCTTATGCCGGTCAACGAGACATTCCCGCTTGATGAGCTGAGGAAGGCCATGCAGGAATATCAGAAGACAACAGGGAACAGGATCACCATAGAATACGCGCTCTTCGGAGGAATAAACGACAGTGTTGAACATGCCAGACTGCTTTTGCGCTATTTGAAGGGCATACATGTCTTCATCAACCTGATCCCGTTCAACCAGGTCGACGGCCGTTATGAGAAACCCTCTCCTGAAAACATCCTTAAGTTCCGTTCGGTCCTTGTCACAGCCGGTTTCGAAGCAGAGATAAGGGAGGAACTGGGTTCCGATATTGACGCTGCATGCGGTCAGCTGAGAAGAAAAACGATGGCCGGTGATCCATGCATACTTGAACCGGGACCAAAGGTAAAACCTGCTTTTGAGGCAAAAAAGAAAGAGGTTCGTGCACCCCAAAGAGAGGCGTCAGATCCCAGAAGAACGTCAGGACCCTCCAGGGGCAAAAGCGGATCCGATGCGGCCGGACAGAAGAGGGAGAAAACAGAGAGAACGGGAACAAAGGCATCCGGTGGATTTGTTGAAGAGCGCGGAGCAAAGAGACCTGCCTCAGAGGATAAACGAAGGAAGACTGACGCCCCGCCGAAAGAAAGATACAGAAGCGGCAAGATGAAAGAAGAAAGGCCTGTTTACAGGGCTAAGCCTGAGTCCCACGATGCAGACCGTGCTTTGGAAACGGATGAGAAGAAAAAAAGCGGCACAACAAGAGCCCCCAAAAGACTTTCCTACGGGGCTGGATCCGAAGGCCGCGGTGCAGACCACCCTTCGAGGACGGATGAGAAGAGAAAAAGCGGCACAGCAAGAGCCGCAAAAAGGCCTTCCTACAGGGCTGGATCCGAAGGACAAAGTGCAGACCGCCCTTCGAGTACAGATGAAAAGAAAAAAAGAAGCATATATAAATCTGCAAAAAAACCTGTGGCAGCTGGTGGTACCGGAAGAGGAAAAGCCGCGGCCGAAAGCAGGAAAAAGAAACCACGTACTGCCGCAAAGGATAACAGGCAGAAAAGATCCTGAAGGAGAGAGACTTAATGAGACTACTGGTCTTTTTACTTGTCGGAACGCTGATATTCGGATTTGCCTTCCCGGCCATAATACTCATCGCGGGACTGGTGGGAATAGTTCTCTTTGCATTGATCATTGTAGGGCTACTGAGAGGCAACGGAGTCAGGGTCTATACATCGAAGAGCTATGATCCTTTCAGCGGCGGAAGCTATAGAAAGAGCAATTCCGAAGTGATAGATACAACGGACGAAAGTTGTGAAGATCACTCAGATTTTGCGGGAAGCGAGCCTGCCGATCATGATGAGGAACAGGAAGGCGATATAGTGGAGCTGCCTGCTACCGCTCTTAGAAAAGAAGATTAATCCAACCTGCCCCTTGCTTCGAAACGGAGTATCGCCTCAAGGACTCCTCCTCCGACGGCAAGGGCTTTGTCACTTATAATGCAGCAGTTGCCCGGTTCATTCCGGGGATCGATATCTCCTATTTTGGAGCCTTCCCTGACTAATACCGATGGGTGGATAAGACCGCGAATTATGCCTCCTATCGGCACCTTTACCGGAATGCCGTTTACCGACCCGATGACATCCCCTTCTTTTACCCTCTCACCGATCGATGAGGCCGGGGAGAGGTATCCATCCGAGGGAGACCTTAAGAGACGTTCACATGTAAATCCCAGGATCTCTCCAGGAATGCCCGTGTTGGCTTCAGCACTTCCTTTGGTGATGAGCCTTCCGAGAGAATGCCCTCTCTTTGTCTCAACGATCCCATGAACATCTTCAGGTGCACTGAAGCCCGGCCCTATCGCCAGCACAAGGTCTGCCATATTTTTGTTTGTCGCTGTCTTTCTTTTCGACATCATCGCATCAATGACAGCGAAGGGTTTGAGTAAAGCGATGGAATTTCCCTCCGGGTCTATCAATACGTTTATCTCTTTGCTGAAGTCTATTTCCTGACTTTGGAACTTAACGCCCTATAACCACTGCCATCAATCCTTCGAATACGCTGTAATAAGGCGGTTTCGGGGGTTTTTTATTTACAAAAAACTTTGTTTATTTTTGTCCTGCTATATCCTGCTTTTTAGCTCATTTTGTGGTATAATGACCTTGCACATGTTTATTTATATTTTACAGAAGCGAGGGGTCCCCTATGTACGTTGCAATCTCCGGTTACGGTAAGTCGCGCGTCATCCAGTTTAGAGAGGAAACACATATTCCTGGCACAAGTAAAAAGAAAACTCATGTTGTAAAAACCATCGGCAACTACGAGAAAATGCTTGCCGAGGACCCGGATGTCGTTGCAAAGCTAAAGCTGGAGGCAGCACGCCTGACTCGTGAGAAAAAGGCCGCAGGGGCACCCATCACTCTAGAAGTACCAGTGGGCGATATCTTAAAACCTGACGATGTGGTGCCTTCTTTTCAATTCGGGCATGGTTTGGTTAAGCAAATTTGGCAGCAAATGGATCTGGACACCTTCTTCGTAACCAAGTCTGGGAAGCGTAATGCTGAGACTGTAGCCCAGGCGATCTACTATCTGGCAGCCCATCGCTGTGCCGAACCGGCCAGCGTACATGCTTGTGTTAAGGAGTTGCCTACCTATGCCGGTGTGAACCCGCTAAGTCTGGATGTGCTGTATGACGTCCTAGATATACTGTCTGAGCAGAAATCTGCGGTGATAGAACATTTATCACGCTTTTTCGAACGTAAAACCAATAGACAGGGACCAGAAGCCTTCTACGATGTCACAACTTATGCCTTTGAAAGCACACACTGGGGTGAACTGCGGATGTTCGGATTCTCCAAGGATCATAAAAACAACGAAGTGCAGGTAGTAATGGGGTTGCTTATGGACAACAACGGCATACCTATCACCTACGAATTATTTCCTGGAAATACTATGGACCAGAACACCCTGGTGCAATCCATCGAGAAGCTCAAAAACTTATATCGTTTGGAAAAAATAATAGTGGTCGCTGACCGAGGACTCAATAGTGGAAACAATCTGGAATACCTGTACAGCAGTGGCCATGATTTTGTAATCAGCTACACACTGAAGCGAGCCCCGCAGATCTTCAAAGAACTGGTATGGTCAGAAGCTGGATGGCACGATGATAGCAAAGAAGGCGATGCCGTGACGTTTCGCTCCAAAGTGGTCGGAGATTCCCTTAAGGTAAGGCTGCCGCTTTCCGAGGAAGAACGTGAGGTAACAGGCAAGCGGGGACGGCCACGAACGTTACGCGAAGTGGAGATCCTGGTGAAGATTCATCTAACGTGGTCGGCCAAACGTGCTGAGAAAGATCGGGGAGACCGGGAGCGGATGCTTGAACGACTGAGGAAAAAGCTAGACAAGCCCTACCAGTTGAAAGCGGCTATCCGGCGCGGCGGCAATCAGTTTCTTCAGATGGAACTCGACACGGAGAACTGGAGCTTGGATGAATCTAAGATCGAGGAAGCTGCCCGCTATGACGGATACTATGCGGTTATAACCAATAATCTGGAGCTGGATACGCAAAGTGTATGTAAAATTTACGGAGGTCTGTGGAAAATTGAAGAGAGCTTCCGAATACTGAAGAGTGATTTAAGAGCCCGACCTGTTTTTGTCTGGTCTGACAAACACATTAAGGGTCATTTTGCCATGTGTTTCATATCCCTCTGTATGCTCCGCTATGCTCAATACCTGCTGGAGACAGAAAAGCAGGTGTCAGTGTCAGCTAGGACTATTATGGAAGCAATTCGAGAGCCGTTGGTTTTGGTGCAGGGAGAATTTCCACGCTGTGTCGTCACACCAACCCGCATCACCCAGACCTACCTAAATCTGGCAGGTTTGCTGGGAATGTCTAACATGAAAACGAACATGACCCTGACTAAGTTCCGGGCCTGTACCAAGCTCGATTTGAGTATTAATCTGAAATAACAGGATAAAATTAAAACGACTAAATCAGCTGTTAGACAGAGCTTGTGGCACTTTTTGACCTCTTAAGTTCTAAAGTCAGGAGAATGCCCTCTCTTTGTCTCAACGATCCCATGAACATCTTCAGGTGCACTGAAGCCCGGCCCTATCGCCAGCACAAGGTCTGCCATATTTTTGTTTGTCGCTGTCTTTCTTTTCGACATCATCGCATCAATGACAGCGAAGGGTTTGAGTAAAGCGATGGAATTTCCCTCCGGGTCTATCAATACGTTTATCTCTTTGCTGAAGTCTATTTGATCAGGGTTCTCCGCCAGACATACATCCATATCTTCTATCCGGCAGTTTCCGTCATAAACAGCCCGGGCTGCAGCAACGAAACGCCTTACAACAGTGGGGCGGGGGATCTCAAGGCACAAAACATCAAAACAGGATCTCCATAGCCTGTATATTATGCCTGTGGCAAGATCTCCGCCGCCTCTTACAATTACTGTTTTTCTATTTTCCCCGGTTTTCATCATTTTTACATTTCCAGATTTGGCAGAAGCAATGCAGTCCATAAATTTTAGCTTCATATACCTCTCAGGATAGTATCTTCTCTTCCCTGTCCGACTCCGATAAGTACGACGGGGGTCAGTACCCTTTCTTCGATGAAGCGGACATAGTCCTGTGCAGCAGAGGGAAGATCCTCAAATCTTCTGCACTTGCTAATATCCTCCTTCCAGCCCGGTAGTTCCTCAAAAACCGGGACTGCTTTTGCCAGTTTCGCACAGCTGCTTGGAAAATTCTTATGTATGGCCCCTTCGATATCATAAGCAGTGCAGACCTGGATCCTTTCAAATCCTGAAAGGACATCAAGCTTTGTCAGCGCAAGCCCGTCTATTCCATTTATCTTTACCGCGTAGTCTACTGCCACAAGATCGTTCCAGCCACAGCGCCTTGGACGGCCGGTCGTAGCGCCGAACTCCCCGCCTCTTGTTCTTAACAGTTCTCCGAGAGATCCCCTATCCTCGGTAGGGAAGGGACCCTCTCCTACTCTGGTGCAGTAAGCCTTGGTGACTCCTATCACACGGTCTATCCTCCCCGGTCCTATCCCCGCTCCGGTGCAGGCTCCTCCGGAGCATGGGCTGGAGCTCGTGACAAAAGGATATGTTCCGTGGTCGACATCAAGGAGGGTCCCCTGGGCTCCTTCGAAGAGGACGTTCTTTCCTGAATCAAGTGCTCGGTGTATCTCAAGGAAAGCGTCTCCAAGAAGCGGCTTTATCCTTTTGCCCCACTCAAGGGCTGTCTCGTACGTACTCTTGAGATCCAAGGGCTCGGAGCCATAGATCTTTGTCAGGATCTTATTTTTAAGTTCGATGTTTATCAGAAGTTTTTCTTTCAGAATTTCCGGGTTTACAAGATCCTCCGCCCTTATCCCGACCCTCTCGAACTTATCGGAGTAACATGGACCGATCCCACGTCCGGTAGTTCCTATCTTCGTGCCCTCTGACCTTGCTCCCTCAGCCAGTTTGTCCAGCTGTTTGTGATACGGCATGACCACATGTGCGCCATGGCTGACGACCAGCCTGGCAAGGGTCTTTCCCCTATCCCTGAGATCGTCAAGTTCTGCAAAGAGCGTTTCAGGGTCTATCACTACCCCGTTTCCGATCACACAAACTTTGCCGGGATAGAGGATGCCGGAAGGGAGTAAGTGAAAGACATATTTTTCGTCCTCAACTACCACGGTATGTCCTGCATTCGCTCCGCCCTGATAACGGACTACTACGCCTGACTTGCCTGCAAGTGCGTCGACTACGCGTCCCTTGCCCTCGTCTCCCCACTGAACGCCTACTATTACATCTGTACGACCTTTCATGCCTAACCCCTCTTTACGGATATTCAAAGAAACAAAAGACAAATATCCTTACATTAAATTTGAGTTACAATATATTGTACTATATATAGTATACGTTTATCAATAATTATATTATTTGTTATCTTGATCAACGATCAGGAGCTTCTCTGCTCTTGTCATTGACTTGATCTCTGCCTCTCGCGACATGGCCTCTTCTTTTGTATCGAACCCCTCTTTGAAGACGATTTCGACAGGCCTCCGGCCCCTCGTATATTTTGAGGCTGTGCCCCGGTTATGCGAAGCAAACCGCTTCTCGATATCGTTGGTCCACCCTGTGTATAGGGAGTCATCTGAGCACCGTAGGATGTACACCCATGCCCTCATATCGAATAACTTTCCTGAGGCCCTTCCTCCGGCTGCATCATGATGGAAATGCCAAGCCATCTCATGATCGCTTCAAAAAGCCTTTCAACGCTGAAACCTTCCGATCCTACAAAACCGTGCCACATCCTTGCAAAATTTGAGAAAATGGAGATATTGTCCAGGGCATCGTAGGATCCGGTGATTTTGGCAAGAAAAGTCCCCCATGCCTTTAGCACGGACAAAAATGTCTCAAAACTCGTATCCTCGCTGTCGGATGCGCATGCAAAAGAGGGCAGTACGCAGGTCAGGCAAAGCAATGTGAGCATAAATGTCGCTACGATCTTATTCTTTTTCAAGATCTCTCTCCTTTTAATAATTAAATCAGCAAAAACAAAGAGGCTCCCTCCGGCGGCGTCAAACCGGCCTGCAATGAGCCTCCCCTGATATCTCTTTGTTAGGGTCTTATTCCACCGTCACTGACTTGGCAAGGTTTCTGGGCATGTCTATATCACAGCCGCGCTGCCTTGCGATGTAGTAAGCAAAAAGCTGCAGCGGCACGACCGCAATAAAGGGGAACAGCTCCGGCTCGGTTTCGGGCGTGAATATGACATTTTTTGAATAGTGTTCAATTTCAGTATCTCCCTCTGTTGCAAGAGCTATTATCGGCGAGTTCCTTGCCATTGATTCTTCAATGTTCGAAATGGTCTTTTCCCAAAGGTTGTTTTTGGGTACAAGCGCAACCACCGGGAGTTCTTTGCCGAGCAGCGCGATAGGTCCGTGCTTCATCTCTCCTGCCGGGTATGCCTCAGCGTGCAGATAGGAGATCTCTTTTAGTTTAAGTGCGCCCTCCAGTGCGGGCGGATAGGCCAGACCTCTTCCAATAAAAAAGAAGCCTCTTGCCTCAGCAAAATTCCTGGCCACAGCCTCTATCTCCTTTTCTTTTTCCAGGATCGAAGCGAGCTTGGCAGGTATGTCCATCAGCGCAGAAACGATCCTTTGCTCAGTTTCCGGGCAGAGTTCGTTTTTCAGCTTTGAAAGGTAAAGCCCCAGAAGGGTGAGTACCGTAATCTGAGCCATGAATGTCTTTGTCGCGGCCACGCCTATTTCGGGTCCGGCCGGTGTTATCAGTGCTTCACCAACCTCACGGTGGATAGTCGATCCCCGCACATTTGTCACGACGATGCATTTTGCTCCTTTTGCTTTGGCAAGCCTTGCCGCATGCAGAGTGTCGGCCGTTTCCCCTGACTGGGATACGAATACGGCGAGGGTGTCGGGTCCGATGGGGATATTCCTGTAGCGGTATTCCGAGGCGACCTCGGTCCTTATCTCGAAGTTTCCGACCTCCTCCATTATGCGCGCTGCGACCATCGTTGCATAATGTGAGGTGCCGCAGGCGACAAAATGGATCTTTTTCCATCCTGATATCTGTTCCGGTGTCCAGTCAAGCTCATGACTGAGGTCTACACTGTTGCAGGCGACCCTTCCAAGAAGAGTATGAGTAACTACTTCCGGTTGCTCATGTATTTCCTTCAGCATAAAGTGCGGGTAATTTCCTCTGCTGGTCATAGCAGCTTCCCAGTCCAGATGCATGGATTCCTTGTCGTGCTGGTTTCCGTCGAAATCGTAGAAAGTGCAGCCGTCTTTTGATATCATTGCGATCTCGTTGTCGTCCATGAACCAGACATCCCTGGTGAATTCCAGCAATGCGGTTGGGTCGGAAGCGCAGAAACCCTCTTCTCCTGCATGTCCGACTACCAGCGGCGAACCTTTTCTCGCCACCCATATTTCATTTGGTTTATCATGAAACATTATCACAAGGGCAAAAGCGCCTCTTATTCTCTTTGTAAGTTTGACTATGGCTTCCTTCGGGTCTCCGCTGTAGACTGAGGCGAGGTACTGGACCGCTGATTCAGTGTCTGTCTCAGTGTGGAATTTTATCCCGGCAGCTTCAAGGTCAGTTCTGATCTCTCTCGCATTCTCAATTATACCGTTGTGGACCAGGACCACCTTATTGTCGCTGCTCATATGAGGATGGGCGTTGTTTTCGGTTACCCCGCCGTGTGTTGCCCATCTGGTGTGGCCAATGCCGAAATCTCCGTTGAAATGTTCTTTTGCGACTTTTTCTGCAAGCTGGCAGACCCTTCCTGTGGTACGGAGCTCATGGATAACGCCATCTTTTATAACGGCTATTCCTGCAGAGTCATAGCCCCTGTATTCATGTTTTGCCAGCCCTTCTAGGATAACCTTAGTTGTGTCTCTATCTCCAATATATCCCATGATGCCGCACATATATATCATCCTCTCACGCTGATCATTTGCAGCAGACATAAGCAAAAGTTTGCTGCAACACCATATCATTCTACATTATTTTCACTTAAACAGGAATCTGTTTGGTAAACAGTATAAGCGGCTATCTAAATCCAGCGGACGTCTTCCGGTGAAAAGGACAGAGTGACTTCTGATGCAGGGGAGATCTGTACTTCTTTTATTTTTTCGACCGGCATCCTTGACTTCAGGATAATATCGCCTGTCTGAACTGAAATAAGGGCTGATCCGGTTGCTCTCTCAAGCGCCATGCTTGTGACCGTTCCCCTGAGCCTGTTCGCATATAAAGAGACTATTTCGCTATCCGTTATCAGCTCGATATCCGAAGGGTTTAGCACTGCTGCGTGAAGTTCCGCCGCTTCATTTATGAGTGCATGGATCTTCTGTCCGTCGGTTAGTGTTTTGACCACGCTTCCGTTCTCCCTGATCCATGGTCCGTGTATCAGGTTTTCGGTCCCGTGTCCGACTATTTTTCCACGGAAAAGACTTATTATGTCCGTAGATACCTCGGTAAGCCAGGGAATGTCGTGAGTGGCTACTATTACGGTTGTTCCCCATTCTTTCCATGCCGACACAGCAGCCTCCTTAACTAGCAGAGCGCTTGATTCATCAACGTTTGCGGTAGGTTCGTCAAGGATAAGTACTTTGGGATGGAGCGCCAGCCTTGCGGCCAGGGCCACACGCTGGACTTCACCGCCGGAGAGTCTGTACCAAGGCCTATGGGCAAATTTTGATGGGGATAGCCCTACTCTTTCAAGAGAATCAAAAACCCCTTCCTTGAGGTCCTCAGTCTCATTTCTCAGCCGCAGCCCATATGCTATGTTTTCAAAAACGGACCTTTTCAGGAGATAGGAGTTTTGAAGGAGATATGTTACGTTTTTTCTTTTGTCGACCTCACTACCGGAAGGATCGAGACCGCCGAAAAAAAGTGAACCGCCTGTGTATGGTTCAAGGAAAGCCAGTACCCTCAGAAGAGTTGATTTTCCACTTCCGTTGGGGCCTACGATTCCGGTTACGCTGCCCTCACATATTTTCAGATAGTCGATATGGATGGTCTGAGGTCCTTTCCCGTAGCTGTGAGTCAGGTTTTTGATCTCATAAATGATCTTCGGGTCCAATGAGTTTCCTCCGTAGTATGTTAAATATTTTTTCCTAGCTGTTTCCCACTCTTCTCCTAAGGAAGGAGAGGGAGATGTTCAATACTAATGAAATTGAGAGCAGAACGATACCCAGGGCAATTCCCAGTGCGAAATCTCCCTTGCCTGTTTCAAGTGTGATTGCAGTTGTTATCGTTCTTGTGTGCCATTTAATGTTTCCGCCCAGCATCATTGCTGAACCTACCTCTCCTATGATTCTTCCGTAGGAGGTTAGCGCGGCGACAAGGACCTGAAAACGCCCTTCCCAAAGGCTTGTTACCGCAAGTTTTGCGCCTGAAGCCCCGAGTGTCTGCAGAGTAAGTTTCAGTCTGTTGTCAAGGCCTTCTATAGCAGTGGCCGTATAAGAAATAACGATCGGCAGCCCTAGTGTGATCTGCCCTATCGCCATTCCGCGAATGGTGAAAAGAAGCTGAAAATCACCCAGGGGACCTCTTCTCGATATGAAGGCATAAACAAGCAGCCCTACTACAACGGTAGGAAGAGAAAGCAGGGTATCAGATATGGTTCTTAGAAGGTGTTTGCCTGGGAAATCGAAATAACCCAGCGCAAAGCCCAGGGGCAGACCGAGTCCAAGGATAAAGAGCATGGAAAGGCCGGTCAGCCTTAAGGTCGTAAGCACTATATTCAGAGTTTCCTCGTCCATTGATGCAATAAGCCTTATGGATTGAAAAAAACCTTGAATAATGAAATCCACCCGGTACCCTCCTTAAAATCAGGCCGGGTCCTGACGGCGGGACCCGGTCCAGTCGAATAATATAAGATAGCCTAGTGTCCGGATCTGATTTCGGCGTTGGGGAAGAAGAGCTGCTTGCCTTCAAGCTTGAAGTTTGCGATATCCTTCTGGACCTTTGAAGAGGTGATCCAGTCGATGTACTTGATCGCAAGGTCGTACTTTGCATGCGGGTGTTTGATAGGGTTGACAGCCATAACACTGTACATGTTTAGGAGCTGTTTGTCTCCCTCTACTACTATAACGAGCCCCGGTTTGCCTTTGAGATTTGCGTCATATTTAATGAATGTGCCTCTGTCAGCAAGTGCGTATCCCTTGCGTTCATCAGCGATGTTGATCGTATTGAGCATTCCCTGTCCTGTCTGTACATACCAGGTCGCCTTGTCGAAATTTTTGACTCCGGCCGCTTTGAGAAGCTTAAGTTCTGCTGAATGTGTGCCGGATTTGTCCGCGCGGCTCACGAGAGGCTGTCCCTTCGCGGCTATTGTCGCAATCGCCTGGGTTATGGGTTTGCCCTTTATACCTGCCGGGTCGTTTGCGGGGCCGATCAGTACGAAGTCGTTGTACATGACCTTACGTCGGTTAACACCTGCGCCGTCTGCCATAAACTTGTCTTCGGCTGCCGGATCATGGGTAAGGACTACGTCAACATCTCCGTTACGCCCGTATTCAAGCGCCTTTCCTGTTCCAACGGATACCCACTGGATCTCGATCCCTGTATCCTTCAGCAGGATAGGAGCCATATAATCGAGAAGGCCTGTATTGTCGGTGCTGGTAGTTGTTGCCATTCTGAGAACTGGCGGTTTGGCGTATGCAAATGAGCCCAAAGTGAGCATG
Organism: Synergistaceae bacterium; assembly: GCA_963682045.1. Classification (GTDB taxonomy): domain Bacteria; phylum Synergistota; class Synergistia; order Synergistales; family Synergistaceae; genus Caenicola. The sequence continues at coordinate 1,343,669 of OY821326.1, read as the reverse complement.
CATACTGCAATGATGGTGATGAAAAGTAAGAAGCGCTTGTTGCTTTTCATGGGGATACTCCTCCTTAAAAGATATATTGGTGCTAAAAACCTTGAGACCTTGAAGAATAGGAGGGCATTGATATTGATATCGCACGTGGCGAAATATTTGCCCCCTTTCCACAATGGGAGACGGATCCGTTTCCAGATCCGCCCTAACGTCTGTTTTCCATAGCAGGCGCTACAGGAAAAACAGATTCAGGGTCGTCTCTTGATTTGATCAGGAGACAAAAACCATAAAAGTAAAATATATGGCATAGACGTAATTCTACACTATTTAATTGTTTTTGTCGTGAATTTAAGAGAAAAAAAGAAAACTTACTATTATTTGCAACTTGATTGCAGTTATAAATAATGAAGATGCGAGATCGTTGGGGGCGATCTCGCAGGGGAGGGTTGGGATTTTGTATTATATCCCTTAAAAACAGAAATCGGCCGTCCTCACTGGAGAAGACGGCCGAATAAAATACAGACAGCCGTTCTCCTTTCCAAAGGGAGGCTCCACCGTTTCCAGCGAAACCCTAACGGCCCGGCCCCCGTGGATAATATCTTTAGGCGGACAGGCTCGGAGAACAATCGATTACTTTTGCTATCCTACATGTTGGCTGGTAAAAAAACAAGTATTTTGTTCATAAGTGCTCATGCAGTTTGAAATGGTTTTTATGCATCCTCCTGCTATAATATCATTGGAAAAGGTTTGATTTTGAGTAGAAGTTCAGATGTAAATCCGGTTTTTAATTTAAGAGGTGAAGAACATGACGACTCTGCACTTGCCGAGCAACCTGCCCAAGCCAACGCTTGAGGAGATAAGAAACTGTCCTATCAGGAGCAGAATAGATAATATTGCAGTGCGGGCGGGCCTCAATCCTCCTCCTTTGGACGGCAGGGACATGATCCTTCACATTTCTGACACCCCTTCGACCATGTTTCCCTACCTGCGGAGAGCCATACAGCGTCTTCGTCCGGCATGGATCGTACATACAGGGGATCTCGTAGATGACATAAAGCTTGAGACCAGGCCGGGCATGATAGATCTTTACAGAAAAAAACTTCGTGTGCTTTTGAACCTGCTCACTGACGAAACATGTGGGGCCATCCTTCTTACCGGAAACCATGACCATCTTCCGAGTTTGCTTGAAATGACAGAGAACTCTTCGATCCAGGTATGGAGCAGGCCCGGTCGTTTTTACATAGGAAGTTTTCGTTTCAGGGCCGGTCATACTTATGAGGACGTAATGAACGATGCCGGAGAGTACAACCTCTTTGGACACAGTATGGAACATCCTACTTCTATAGATGAATGCGGAAGGTTTTTTCTGAACGGACTTGAAAAAATGCACCTGATACACATGGAAACAGGAGATGTGATCCCTTTCAAATATCCGCCGGGGACCAACGATGCCAGGCTCGAACGTAAACGCATATCATTATAATGGGAGGTTTTCTTAATGCTCTCTCTTGTCAGAAGCGGTCCGGAAAGTCTTGTTCTCCACGCAACAGATAAGGTTGCCGAAATTAAAAAATATCTCAATGAGTGGGGTTCACTGGTATCCCTGGACCCTGAAAAAGCACTGGGCATATATGGGAACAACAGGAGGCTGATTTTTTTTATTTCATCTCCTGACCTGCTCACCGAAGAAGAGGAAGAGGAAACATTCGTATCTGAAAATTCTATTGAACTCCTTCTCTGTACTCTGATCAACAAAAGGCTTATAAGCGGCGTTGAAGAGGTCAAAATGATGCCGGGCTTCATAATGATGAGATTGATGGGCAATATAGAAAACGGTATCAGGGCGATACACGAAGATCTGGGCGGGGAAATAATCGACAGGGATCCGATGTTTCGAAATTACATACCAGGGACATCGTCAGTTGTATATTTTACTCCAAAAGCGATAAATAGAGCTGTCTCCGCTAACGACATGTACGAAAAGGCGCTGCTGATACATGACAGGTCAAAGGGTGCAATTATCCAATACCTGGGGACCAGGGGGATAGAGTATCTCGGAGATGCAATGGGTACACCTGACTGGAATGATGTCGAGATCAAAATATATGACGCAAACGGATATTTTGATATACACAGGCAGAGGCTCTGGATGGCCACCCAGGGCCTCCAGGCAGGAGTAGTCCTTGCGGAAAGATGGGGCAAGGACCAGGCTATGGTAATGATGAGCGTACCAATCTACCTTGTGAAGATATTTACACCGATGGAAGTGCAGGAGATCAAAAGGATAGCCATGGGACTGGAATACAACGAGATGGGGCAGCGTTTTGCAGACTTTGATGTTTTCTTTAAGGATAAAAAGGTGAGCGCATATACCGAACTTGAGTCGCATCCGGGATTTTCCAGGAATGACATTGGCATGCTCTATAGAAACGAGATCATGAAGAATATGGATTCTGATACCAGAAACGAACTGCTCAGGCTGGAAAAAAAGTTAGAAGAAAAGCAAGAGATAAAACAATAGATAAAATCAAAGAATTAAATTATATATATTTATAGTTTAAATAATTTTATTTATTTGTGTTAGTTTTTGACGAAATTCGATACAACTGGATTTCTTTGTTAAAATTAAACATACATCAAGAACATCTTTTTCCTGCAAGCAAGCACAGTTTTTTGCAGGGAAATTGCTTTTGTGGAAGCCTGACATCCTTACCCGTCACTTTTCGTCATGCCATTCCAAAATTAATATGCCAACAAATTGATAGTTATTTCTAAATATTCTGACATACATGTCATGCTTTATAAAAATTTATATCAAGAATGATATTTCTTGATGTTTCTGAACTGAATTATTTATGAAGTAAAATTGAAAGTTTTAAAGCCAAAGTTAGAAAAAAATTGAAATAAACGGTGTTTAATTGCATCAGTAAAGTTTGTACTTTTAGATTGTTCAGATATTTCACGAAGATTTTTCGGTAAAAAAGACAAAGGTTATCAAAATTTATATTATTGATATTAAAGTTCATATATGATAAGCTGTTAATAAGTTGGGTTCTGAATATCTATTTTGTATATATATTCGAATTCATTGACTGTGACTAAGAAAGGGGGATTTGTAAAGTATTTCTGTCAATATTCAGGCCCGAATGAGAACAACTGTCTGTTTTGCTTTTTATTATTTAATTCAAAATCAGAAACATCGATAAGAAAGCGAGGTCTAACGTATGGCTGAAATCAAACAGGGCGGCGATCAGTTTGGAAGCCGCTGGGGACTTATTGCAACAGTTCTTGGCATGGCAGTCGGTACGGGAAATATATGGCGTTTCCCGCGCGAAGTAGCAAGCAACAATGGTGGCGCGTTCATTCTTATCTGTTTCCTTGCATTATTTATCTGGGCAGTACCTCTTATCTGTGCTGAATCCGTTTTTGGAAAAAAGACCCGTATGGCCAACGCCGGAGCCTTTAAGGTGCTTCTGGGAGATAACTGGACCTGGCTAGGCGCCTGGTGCGCGATGGTCTGTGTTATGCTCGGCTGCTACTATGTCGTAGTTCTCGGCTGGGTCATGAAATACCTTGCTCTGATATTCACCGGCTTCCTTACACAGGTACAGGCAGGCGGCACAGAGCTTACTTCCGAAGTTTGGAAGAACTTTGCCACAACTCCTCCTGCAGTCGAGGCTTGGATGTGGTTTGTGGCCGCTGTCCTTATTGCTGCCGCAATTATCGTACGTGGTGTACAGGGCGGCATTGAGAAGGCAAACAAGATAATGATCCCGTCAGTCTTCATCCTTCTGGCGATCCTTCTCGTCCGTGTCCTTATGCTTCCGGGCGCATGGAAAGGCCTTGAATACATGTACCACGTAGACATGGTCGACTTTGCAAGGCCAAATGTCTGGCTGGCAGCATTTACACAGGCAGCCTGGTCGTCCGGAGCAGGGTGGGGAATGTTCCACGTTTACTTCGTTTATGCGGCCAAAGATGAGGACATCATGCTCAACGCCTTTACCGCAACATTCGGAGATATGGTAGCAGCGATGCTCGCCGGTATGGTCGTACTTCCGGCAGTTTTCGCGCTCGCTCCCGATCCTATGGCAGTCATGAAATCAGGTGCCAACGGTCTGACATTCGTCAACCTGACGAACCTTTTTGCCCATACAACAGGCGGATTCCTTATGGCGGTCCTCTTTTTCATTGCGCTATTCTCTGCAGCACTTAGTTCTGTAATAGCAATGGTCGAGCTTGGATGCCGCAACCTTATGGACATGGGCTTCAGCCGCCCGAAGGCGACAGCTTTCGTAACGGCATTCTTCCTCATCGTCGGAAGCTGGTCGGCACTTGACAACGGTATCTTCGAAAACCAGGACATGGTCTGGGGAGTCGCGCTTCTGATGGTAGGACTCTGCTATTCAATAGCCGCTATGAAGTTCGGTGTTGAAAAGCTGTGGAAGGAAGACATCGCCCCCTGCTCAGACATGCATGTCAAATGGATGTGGACGATAATAAAGTTCTTCCCCATCGAATTTGCATTGGTCTGGGGCTGGTGGGTCTATCAGTCCATGACGTGGTATCCGGGAGAATGGTTCAAATTCTGGCCGCTGCAGAAGTATGCATACACACCCGGATCCATGGTAGTGGAGTGGACGATTTTGGCTGTGATCCTCTTCATCCTTAACGGAGCCATGGCGAAGAACCTTGTCCATGCCAATAAGCTCGATTAGCTTAGGCTGGAATGGAAAAAGGAGGAAATATATATGTGGCAGCTTAATATGGCAGTATGTATCGCTGTAGGTTTCGGTTCCTTTGCATGGGCTCTTAAAAGGACAATGGAAGCTGAAAAGAAGAAAAAAAAGGGTTAGGCTGTAATTATTCTTAATAGCCTTTTAAAGTAAAAAACGGAGACGGCATTAAGCCGCCTCCGTTTTTTAACGCTTAGGCAATGTATACAGACATACTTTTCCAGCTTGCTTTTATCGTGTATGGTGCTATAAGATGTTTACTAAAGTTGATTGAAGCAAAGATTTGATTTATTTGAAAGGCGGAATAGATTTGAAGATCGTTCTTGTCGGAGCCGGAGAAGTAGGTTATAACGTTGCGAAAGATCTTTCTGCCGATGGGCACGAGATAATTGTGGTTGAAGATGACGAAGAGAGAGCAATCCGGGTCGAGAACGACCTCGACGTTATGGTAGTGAGGGGAAACGGAGCCAGGCCAAGTGTCCTTGAGAAAGCCGGAATCAAAGCGGGAGCGGAGGATATACCACTCCTCATTGCCTGTACCAACAAAGATGAAGTCAACATAATGTCATGCTGGATCGCAAAAAAGATGGGTGTTCCTCATGTCATTGCCAGAGCAGTAGGTCTTGAATTCACAGATAACGAGGGGTGGGCAAAGGACCTTGGCATAGATATGCTTATCTCTCCGGAAAGGTCAGTTGCAAGGGAACTTGAGGAACTTCTTGAGGTAAGAGGAGCTCTTCATGCCGTTGAGATCGCAGGTGGTAAGGCGGGCATATACGTCTTCAGAATAGCAGAGGACTCAGTAATAAAAGAGATGCCCTTATGTGATGTAAGGAAGAAAAATCCAAATCTTATCACACTGGTTGTCTCGATCCAGAGAGACGGCAAAAGTTTTGTCCCGAAAGCTAACGATGTTCTGTTGCCCGGTGACATATGCTATTCGATGTGCTATCGGGACCAGGTCCATGAACTTGAATCGCTTTTTCAGCCCTCTCTTTCAAAAAAACTGAGAAGAGTCTTCATAATTGGAGCCGGAAAGATAGGTTTCCAGACAGCAAAACGTCTGATAACCAGAACGCCAGGGATCGAGATATGTATAGTCGAGGAGGACAAAGCAAAGAGTGAGCGAATAGCAGCAGAGCTCCCTGAAGTGCTGGTGATATGCGGAGATGGTGCGGATTCAGAGCTGCTTCTTTCTGAAGGAGTTGACAAGGCGGATGGTTTTGTCGCCGCAACAGATCAGGACGAAACCAACCTTATGCTCGCAGTCCTAGGTAAAACTCTGGGGGCCTCAAAGAGCATTGCTGTGGTCAAAAGATCGAATTACCTAGGAATGACAGAGCATATACCCGTGGATTCCATAGTAAACAGGAACCAGACACTAGCACAGGTTATAATACGATATGTCCGCTACCCAGGTTCTTCAAGGGTACTAACTGTCTTTGAAGAAATCAGTTCTGAAGCTCTTGAACTGACCCTGTCAGGGGAATCGCCATCCGTGGGTATGGTTCTTATGGATCTTCACATGCCTGCCGGGTCGATAATAGGCCTTATAGAGAGAAATCAAGAACTACTCATTCCAACAGGAAAGACAGAACTTAAAAAGGGAGATAAAATAGTTGTGTTTGCCTCTGCGGACACAATGCCGCAGGTAATGGAAGCTCTTGGAGAATCAGCAAGGTGAAATTAAGAGTAGTCGCAAGATTTCTTGCCGTTATAGTTTTTTTGATCTCATTATGCATGCTGATGCCGCTCGGATGGGCAGTTAAAGACGGTAGCAGCGACATCAGAGCCTTCGCAGTTTCGATCGCAGCTGGTTCGCTGTTTTCATTGATTCTCTTCTTATTTGGCTACAAGGCCAGGGCAAAGGATATGGGGACAAGAGAGGCATTTGCCGCTGTGGCGCTTGCATGGATATTCGCATCTCTCCAGGGGTGCCTGCCCTACATTGCAGGAGGCTACATCCCCTCCTTCACAGATGCTTATTTTGAAGCGATGTCCGGGTTTACCACGACAGGGGCAACAATACTCACCAATATTGAGATGAATCCCAGGGGTATCCTTATGTGGAGGGCACAGACCCAATGGCTTGGAGGAATGGGTATAGTTGTTCTGACCCTTGCCCTGCTCCCCATGCTTGGAATGAGCGTTACACAGCTTTTCAAGGCAGAGGTGCCTGGACCAGTGCTGGAAAAGATAAGTCCGAGGATACAGGATGTCGCGACTATGCTTTGGAAGGTATACATGGGTCTGACTATCCTCGGAATAGCAGTGCTTTTCTCAGGAGGCATGAGTTTTTATGAGTCTATTTGCCATATATTCACGACTGTATCTACAGGAGGGTTTTCTCCAAGAAACGCCAGTATAGCGGCCTATGATTCAGCGTATTTTGATTGGGCGCTTACCATAATAATGTTTTTGTCGGGAGCTAACTTTAACCTACATCTTCTGGCAATAAAAAAGAAGAGCCTCAACCCATACAAAGATCCGGAGTTTGTTTTTTATGTGAAGACAGCTTTTGCAGCAACTTTTGCCATATCCTTTTACCTTTATACACAAGGTTTTTCACACACTGTCATGCACGCTCTACGCTACGGTGCCTTCCAGGTTGTTAGCATAATGACCACTACAGGATATGTAACAGCGGATTATTCCCTCTGGCCTCCATTCACGCAGGTACTGCTTTTATCTCTGATGTTCATCGGAGGTTGCGCGGGTTCAACTGCAGGATCCATCAAATGTATCCGTATCCAGGTCATTTTCCGACAGATCGCTGCGGAAGTAAAAAGATTTATCCATCCCCATGCAGCGATCACAGTAAGGGTAGGAAATCAGACGATAGAGAGCAGGATGGTGGCTTCCACGGCGACCTTTATTGTTTTATATGTCCTCATTTTTGTCTCTTCCTCAGTTGCTGTGTCAGCGACAGGAGAGGATCTGATAACATCTTTCAGCGCCGTAGCCACAACACTTGGAAATGTTGGTCCCGGATTTGGGGCTGTAGGCCCAGTTAATAACTTTGCTTCCCAGCATGACGCCGCAAAGTGGATATATTCATTTTGCATGCTTTGCGGAAGGCTGGAGCTGTACACGATCCTCGTGCTCTTCTCAAAAGATTCCTGGCATAGATAAATACCAAATTTCGGTTCTGTCCCCTTCCCATTCACTGATATCCACATAGATAATCACACAATATGTAGTGTTTGGTGGATAAGGTTCTATTGCATATAGTGTTTTGCCACTTACATATATAAATTTTTATGTTATTATAATTATTGTTGTCAGATAATTTGACGGGAATTATTTGCCCTTAAAATCAGAGGGAGGTTTTATATTATTATGTTGCAAAAACCGGAATTCAATAAGCCAGCAAGAGAGATACTCAACGACCGTTACCTGTGGAAGGACTATTTCGGAAATTCATCTGAAACACCTGAGCAGATGCTTTTACGTGTAGCCAGGCATGTCGCGTCTGCCGAAAAAACCGCCCCGCTCCAGTATGTATGGGCCGACGAATACTACGATGTGATGGCAAAGCTTCTATTCCTGCCCAACAGTCCCACTATCATGAATGCCGGGCGCCCCGCCCCCCATGGTCAGCTGGCTGCCTGTTTTGTTATAGGGATCGAAGATTCTATGGAAAGCATATGTGAGGCGATAAGGAAACAGATGCTGATTCACAAGAGCGGCGGAGGAACAGGTTTCAATTTCTCGAACCTACGCAGCAGCGGGGCAAAAGTGAACAGTACGAACGGACGGGCATCCGGTCCGATCTCTTTTATGAGCCTTTTTGACAAGGCCACTGAGACGGTCCAGCAGGGCGGAATGCGCAGAGGGGCCAATATGGGCATCCTGAACGTTGACCACCCGGATATACGCGACTTCATACACTGTAAGGATAAAGACGGGACGATCGCAAATTTCAATATCTCAGTGGGTGTTTTCGACAGTTTTATGGAGAAAGCAGCGGCTGCACCTGACGGAGCTGAAGCCGGACTCCTTGACGAAATTGCAGAGACAGCCTGGCGGACAGGAGATCCGGGAATAATATTCCTGGATGCCATTAACAGGGGAAATACAACACCTGATCTTGGCCCTCTTACCAGCACCAACCCCTGCGGCGAATCACCCCTCTACCCTAACGAGGCCTGCAACCTGGGATCGATAAACCTGGCCAAAATGGCGATCAAAGGTGAGTTCGATTATGAGCTTTTAAAGAAGACAGCAGCTATTGCTACGAGGTTTCTTGACAGCGTGATAGACGTAAACCACTACCCGCTTCCGGAAATATCGGAAGCGGTCAGGCATACGCGCAAGATCGGGCTTGGAGTGATGGGCTGGGCTGATCTTCTTTTCCAGCTGAGGATCCCCTATGACAGCGAACAGGCCATAGAGCTTGCAGAAAATATAATGTCCCTGATCAAAGATACGGCGCACAAAACATCAGTCGAACTTGGAAAAGAAAAGGGCATACCCGGAGCGCTTAAGCATCTTGGACGCCGCAACGCGACTCTTACATGCATCGCTCCCACTGGAACGATAGCCCTTCTTGCAGACTGTTCTTCGGGGATCGAACCTCTCTTTGCACTTGAGCACACGCGGATACGCACCCAGATAGACGGGACAAAGGTAGTTATGAAACAGGTGAATAGGCATTATGACGATGCCCTCAAAGATCAACTGCCGGAAAATGTAATAAAATCTGTTTTTGTTACGTCTCATGACGTTGTGCCGCTCTTCCATGTCCGCACCCAGGGAGTATTTCAGAAATACACAGACCTTGCAGTCTCAAAAACGGTCAACCTTCCCCACGAGAGTTCAATAAAGGACGTTCTTGATTCTTATGTTCTCGCGTGGAAACTCGGATGCAAGGGGATAACGATATACCGCGACGGCTCAAAGTCAATGCAGGTTCTTTACAGGAAAGAGGAGGATAAAAAACTCCAACCTGAAACCGAGGACCGGAAGGAAGAAGAGTCTTTTGACAAAGTTTCTGTTACTGTGCCTGCGGCAAGACCGCTAAAACTTCTTCTAAGAAGAAGACAGGACTGACAGGAATAAATTCAAGCCTTAAAAGAGAAATGACAACGAGACAGGGCCGAAGGATACTTCCTTCGGCCCTGTCTCGTTGCTGTACGGTCAGTGGAATGATATTTTTTCCGCGTGATGATTCCATATACATAAATCTTCGGAGATATCCTATGATAGAATTGCTTGCAATTAACGTACTATTCTAAATATGACTCAAATTGTGAAAATTATATTGACGTTTTAGCGAAAAGTGTATATATATATGTAACTGCTGAAAAAGCGGAAAGTGGCATTGTATGTAAATATTACCAATGATCCATCTCCAGCCTTAAAAGTAAGAACTTGTAAGTCATTGGGCATCTGCATTTTAGCAGGAATAGTCTCTCTAAAGCCCAAGTATGGATTATACGGGTATATTGATCTATTGTAGCTATTCCTAGGTTTTCAACTTTGGAATCTTTGTTGATAACAATTAAAAATTTCTGTGTTTTCAGATAACATAATAAAAAAAGCGCTTTTTCCTACACCTATTTTCATAACCTTGATTCCGTTCGTAGTGTTTAAAACACGGACAAAGGAACATAAGTCTTATTTCTCATTAAATTTTCATTGCAGGATTTTAATGTTGACATTTAAGGGCCGCATAAGTTTTTCATTAGGTATTATTTGGGGGGTGATATAGAAGTATTGATCATAGATTGATCCGTACGAGAGTTGTTTAGAGGATCCAGGAAACAGTTTGATCGGTCAGATTTTGGAGACGGCAGGAACAGAGCTGAAGAATCAAAAGGAGAGGATAGAAGTGCTGAAGTTGGTCAGAAAAGGAGTATATTTACTCCGCGGGAGCCTTTTGGTAGAAGAGTCGGAAAATATCAACATGGATGAGATAAACGACCGCTTGACAAACGCAGGCCTCGATCCAATGGGAAGTGTCCTGCCCGACAAGATGAAAGCGTCAAACGGAACCATTGCCTGTCGTATCCTGCAGGCGCACAATGCAGATAAGACCGGAGAAAAATTAAAGATACATTTTGATGCGCTGGCATCACATGACATTACCTACGTGGGAATAATTGAGACTGCGATAGCCAGCGGCATGAAAAAATTTCCGATACCCTATGTGCTGACAAACTGTCATAACAGCCTTTGTGCCGTAGGCGGAACAATAAACGAAGACGACCATGTCTATGGACTCTCCGCAGCCAAAAAGTTTGGTGGGGATTTCGTTCCTCCGCACATGGCTGTTATCCATTCATACGTGCGTGAGATGATGACCGGGTGCGGCAAAATGATCCTTGGTTCTGACAGCCATACACGGTATGGTGCGCTTGGAACCATGGGGATAGGAGAAGGAGGCCCGGAACTTGTAAAACAGCTTTTGAGCCATACATATGACTTTCCTCGAGCAGAAGTTGTCGCAGTTTACCTTAAAGGTTCACCGCGTCCCGGCGTAGGTCCGCAGGATGTTGCCCTTGCTCTCATAGGAGCTGTTTTCAACGACGGTTTTGTAAAAAACAAAGTTTTGGAATTTGTTGGTCCGGGCGTAAGCAGCCTGCCTGTGGAATTCCGTAACGGCATAGACGTAATGACAACCGAAACAGCCTGCCTCTCCTCCATATGGAGAACAGACGGCCATGTGAAAAAATATTATGAGATACACGGCAGACCCGGCGATTACAGGCAGCTGGATCCAGATGAAACAGCATGGTATGACGGTGCCGTGGTGATCGATCTTGATAAAGTCAGGGCAATGATAGCTCTGCCGTTCCACCCCAGCAACGTTTATACAATAGATGAGCTGAACGAAAACGCCTGGGATATACTGGAAAAAGTAGAAAAAGAGGCATCCATGCAGATAGAGAATCCCAATCTCACGCTATCTCTTACGGATAAAATCCGCAGCGGACGCTTACTTGTCGATCACGGCGTCATTGCCGGATGTGCGGGCGGTACGCCGGACAACATATCTGCGGCAGCCCAGATACTCAAGGCAAGCGGATCAGGGATCGGTGAGTTTTCGCTGAGCATATACCCGGGCAGTCAGCCGATAAAAATGGAGCTTGCGGAAAACGGCACACTTTATGACCTGATGTCTGTCGGAGCAACAGTAAGAACAGCCTTCTGCGGGCCCTGTTTCGGGGCATGTGACACGCCGGCCAACAACGGGCTCAGCATCAGACATACGACCAGGAACTTCCCGAACCGGGAAGGATCCAAGCCGAACGACGGGCAGCTTGCGTCAGTTGCGCTGATGGATGCCAGATCGATAGCAGCGACTGCGGCAAATGGAGGGGTCCTCACATCCGCGGAGCAATATGGAGAATTCCTGCATGAGGTTGAATATACATTCCGCAAAGATATATATGATAAAAAAGTTTACCGTGGTTTTGGAAAGCCGCAGACCCATAAAGAACTTATCTACGGTCCCAACATCCGTCCCTGGCCCAGGGTCTATCCTCTGGCAGAAAATCTGATGCTCAGCGTAGCATCGGTCATAACCGATCCTGTTACGACCACGGATGAACTTATTCCGTCCGGCGAGACGTCATCCCTTCGCTCCAATCCTCTAAAACTGGCAGAATATGCCCTTTCACGCAAGGACCCCGGATATGTAGGCAGGGCAAAGGCTGCGCAATCCCTTGAAAACGTGCGCAGGAAGACTGTTGAGGCAAAATCCGGGGAGATTCCTTTTGATCTCAGATCCGTGCTTGCACTGACCAAAACAGACAACGCCATAAAGGATACAGGAATAGGCAGCACGATATTCGCTGTCAAGCCTGGAGATGGTTCTGCCCGTGAACAGGCGGCCTCTTCCCAGAAAGTACTCGGAGGCCAGTCAAACATAGCAGAGGAATATGCAACCAAAAGATACAGGAGCAACCTTATCAACTGGGGAATGATCCCCTTTATCATTGCCCCTGAAGACAAGGAAAAACTTTCCGTCGGGGACTGGATATTCATACCGGGGATCCGCAATGCGGTCAGGGAAGGTAACGATCAAATTGATGCGGTTGTGATACGCGGAGCTTCAAGGACCGCTATCACGCTTAAAATGCCGGGCCTTACCAAGGAAGACAGGGAGATCATCCTTGCGGGATGCCTCATGAATTATTACTCGCAGCAAAATGACATGAAGAGTGAGATAAACAGAAAAAAAGCAGTTATCAAATACATATAGATATCTGAAGAGAAGGGTGGGAATGATATGAAAATTGCAATGAAGACACCGTTGGTAGAGATGGACGGGGATGAGATGACCAGGGTCATCTGGGGAAAGATCAAAGAGATCCTGCTTGAACCTTACATTGACCTGAAAACCGAATACTACGACCTTGGACTTAAAAAACGTGATGAAACAGATGACAGGATAACTGTAGAAGCTGCGGAAGCGGCAAAAAAATACGGTGTAGCCGTAAAATGTGCCACAATAACGCCCAACCAGCAAAGAGTCGAAGAATATGATCTTAAACAGATGTGGAAGAGCCCAAACGGCACAATAAGGGCGATACTTGACGGAACCGTCTTCAGGTCTCCTATCTTTCTGGACTGCATCAGCCCCTCTGTAAGAACGTGGAACAAGCCGATCACGATCGCGCGTCATGCATACGGCGATATTTACAAAGACGTTGAGATGGTTATCAAAGACCCGGGCAAAGTTTATATGACATTTGAGTCGGCAGACGGTGACGAGGGGAAAGTTCAAAAAGAGCTGATCCATGACTTTACGGGCGGCGGAGTCGTAATGGGAATGCACAACCTTGACAGGTCAATAAGAAGCTTTGCGCGTTCATGCTTCAAATATGCACTGGCGACCAAACAGCCTCTCTGGTTCTCAACGAAAGACACCATCTCAAAAAAGTATGACCACCGATTCAAGGATATTTTCCAGGAAATATATGACGCTGAATTTAAAGCGGATTTTGAAAAATGCGGGATAGAATATTTTTACACCCTGATCGATGATGCAGTAGCAAGAGTAATACGTTCTGAAGGGGGATTTATCTGGGCCTGCAAAAACTACGATGGTGATGTTATGTCAGATATGGTGGCCACTGCATTCGGAAGTCTTGCAATGATGACATCGGTGCTTGTCTCCCCGGATGGCGTCTTTGAATACGAAGCGGCACACGGTACAGTTACCCGCCACTATTACAAATATCTCAAGGGTGAAGCTACTTCCACCAACCCGATGGCGACTATTTTCGCATGGTCGGGAGCTCTCAGGAAGCGCGGTGAACTTGACGGAATAAAAGAACTCCAGACTTTTGCGGACAGGCTTGAAAGAGCCTCAATAAAAACCATAGAATCGGGAATAATGACCAAAGACTTGGTAACGATAGCTGATATGCACAGCAAAAGGACAGTGACAACCGAAGAATTCCTGCATGCAGCCGCCGCCGGGATCCAGTAAAGGTATAAAAGCAAATGGAGGAGGTATGTATCTCCTCCATTCAAACATATAACCAAGAATGAAAGGTGATGAATAAGTTGATTTTGATTCGTACGGCAAGTGCCGGAACATTGGAATCATCTGACTGCGTGGTCACTGTTTCGCCGGCAGAAAAACTGGAACTTGAATATAAAGGGGCCAACAGTACCGTCTTTGCGGAAAGAACGAGACAGCTTGTGGAGGACATTGCAGAGCAGCATTCCCTGCCGGGTGCCAAAGTGTCAATACATGACCAGGGGGCCCTTGAAATAACAATGAAGGCGCGACTCGAAACAGCTCTCATGCGTGCGGTAAAGGAAGTGGCGAAAGAATGAAGCCCTGCCGTTCAATGCTATATATCCCTGGCGACTCCCCCGGCATGATCCAGCATGCGCCGGTATTCGGAGCTGACAGCATACTGCTCGACCTTGAAGATGCAGTTGCTCTCACGGAGAAGGATGCAGCCAGAAAAATGGTTGCCTGCTATTTACAGGACTATGATTTTAAGGATCTCATCGTAACTGTCAGGGTAAACGGTGCGGATACGGAATTTTTTGATGACGACCTGAAAGAGATCATCCCATGTTCGCCGTCTGCCATAAGGATCCCGAAATGCAATGGTCCCGTAGACGTTTTGGCAGCGGACAAAAAAATTGAAGAGATAGAAAAGGCTAATTCCATCCCGGTCGGAAAAGTCAGGATCCATGCGATGATCGAAACAGCAGTAGGTGTCGAGAACGCATTTTTTATAGCATCCGCATGCCCTCGTGTCCAGGCCCTTACTCTGGGCGGACAGGACCTTACGGCAGATATGGGTGTCCAGAAAACGAAAGAGGGCTGGGAGCTTTTCTATGCCAGAAGCAGAGTTGTAGTCGCAGCGCGCGCTGCCGGTGTGGATGTATATGACACGGTGTGGGCAGACATCACTGATAAAGAAGGACTTCTCAAAGAATGCAGATCGATAGTGGGTCTTGGCTTTACCGGCAAGGCCGCCATACATCCCGATCAGATAGAAACGATACATCAGGCTTTCATGCCGGACGAAAAAGAATTCAGAAAAGCGTTACGCGTAACGGAAGCCGCGGAAAATGCTAAAAAAGAGGGCAAAGGGGTAGTATCGGTAGACGGTAAAATGGTAGATGCTCCAGTTGTAACAAGGGCCCGTCATCTTTTGGAGCTTGCAGATCTCTATGGTTTTGAAAGGAGCGGCTCGTAATGGATATGGCATTGAATTCCCTTGGCAGAAGTGTCCCTCTTGAACTCCCCGGAGTAGGATCTTTCGCTCCGTATAAGTCACCATTTGCTATGCTCGGTCAGCCCGGCGCATTTTCGGGGACTCAGATACAGCTGCGCCGTCCGGCGCCTGCACGGAGCAAGGTCGTTGAAAATATCGAGAAAGCTGTGGAGCTCTCAGGGCTGAAAGACGGCATGACGATCTCATTCCACCACCATCTGAGAAACGGTGATGCTGTGATACCCATGGTCCTTGATATCCTGCGAAAAATGGGCTTTAAAGGTCTTACCCTTGCTCCAAGCTCAATACCGGATGCCCACGACTGCATTGCTGACTATATCCGCAGCGGCCTGATAAACCGTCTTTATACTTCTGGAGTCCGCGGCGAACTCGGAAAGCTTCTATCCGACGGCGAGCTGGAAATACCCGTTGTGATCCGCAGCCACGGTGGACGGGCCAGGGCTATAGAGGAAGGATCGATATCCATAGATGTCGCATTCCTTGCAGCTCCTGCCTGCGATTCACTTGGTAATATCACCGGCAGTACAGGGCCTTCCGCATGCGGTTCCCTCGGTTATGCGATGACCGATGCGCGGCATGCGAAGCATGTCGTTGCTATAACGGACAACCTAGTAGAATATCCGCTTAATCCCAGGATTTCTATACCGCAGTATCTTGTTGACAGCATAGTATGTGTCGACAGTCTGGGAGATCCGAAAAAAATTGCTACAGGAGCTGCAAGGATAACAAGGAATCCTGTTGATCTCAGGATCGCCAAAGATTCTTTCCGCCTGATGAAGGCTTCCGGAATACTGGAACCC
The DNA here is from genome assembly GCA_963682045.1 of Synergistaceae bacterium. Classification (GTDB taxonomy): domain Bacteria; phylum Synergistota; class Synergistia; order Synergistales; family Synergistaceae; genus Caenicola. The sequence goes on along the minus strand of OY821326.1, from coordinate 1,327,430 downwards.
GGTTTCTCTTTTCAGATGGGAGTGGGCGGGGCAAGCCTGGCTGTGGCAAAATACCTCGGTGAATATATGAAGGGAAAAGGTCTCCGCGGCAGCTTCGGACTTGGCGGAGTGGGCGGATATATGGCGGCCATGCTTGAGGAGGGGCTCTTTGATGCAGTCTTTGATGTCCAGAGTTTTGATTCAGCTGTCACGAAGTCGATGCAGGAAAATCCAAACCATATTGAAATAGATGCCTCGTGGTACGCAAACCCATTTAACGCGGGGTGTATGGTACATAACCTGGATTGTGTGATCCTTGCCGCTCTTGAGGTCGATACGGATTTTAATGTAAACGTACTCACCGGACACGATGGAGTACTCAGAGGGGCATCCGGCGGACATCAGGATACCGCCGCGGGAGCAAAGCTCTCTATAGTAGTCGCGCCATCATTCAGAGGTGGAGTTCCCTCAATAAAGGACAGAGTCACAACAGTAACAACACCCGGTGAGACAGTTGACGCCATCGTAACAGAGAGGGGGATCTGCATTAACCCGCTCAGGGAAGATCTTCTTGGCTCTGCTTTAAAATCAGGACTCCCTGTTGTCGATATCACGGCATTGAAGAAGGAAGTCGAAAAACTCACAGGCATCCCGCGCCCGCCTGAACTTGATCACGATAAAATTGCTGCAGTAGTTGAATATCGCGACGGGACCCTTATAGATACTGTATATTGCAGGAAATAGGGTATATTTTCAAATCACTATATCAAAAACATCTACTTGAACTGAAGTGTGAAGAGAGGTTGTTTGACAAGGTTTCTGCCGCTGCCCCATCAGGCCCATTGAAGCTTGTCCGCCTAACAAGGACAGATCAGAACGTACAAACAGATCAATAAAAGCGGGACGAAGAAAGGAAAAAATCTTCGGCCCGCTCTTTTTTATCGGCGCCACTCTGAAGTAGGTGGCACCAGGAGAAAGGAGAGACAGAGGTTTGTCGGAATTTATTTATCTTCCATAAAAGGATATGAATACCAACGCGGCGGCATAAGGATTTCTTTTATTGTCCTCGGGGAAACCCATTTTAAGAGGTTCAACTGGCTCCCGGCCTTGTCATTTGTCCCTGATGCCCGCCCGCCGCCGAACGGCTGCAGTCCTATACAGGCTCCTGTCGTTTTGTCGTTTATGTAGAAATTGCCTGCTGCGTATTTCAGTGTTTCATGTGATTTTCTTATTGCTGCACGGTCCTTTGCGAAGAAACTGCCGGTCAATGCATATGGAGACGTATTATTGCAGATCTCCGTCATTTCTTCAAATTTGTCATCTTCATAAACGAAGAGGGTAAGTACCGGACCGAATATTTCTTCTTCCATTGTCAGGAAGTGCGGGTTGTTTGTTTTGATAATTGTAGGCTGGACAAAATATCCTACGCTTTTATCCCCCGAGCCGCCATAAAGTATTTCTGCTTCGTGTGATTTTTTTGCATAATCTATATATTTCATGCAATTTTCAAAAGAATCTTCGTCAATGACTGCATTTACAAAATTACGGAAATCACGCGGATCTCCTGTTTTTACGGTTGCCATCATTGTATCCAGCTCAGTTTTCACTTCATTCCAGCGGCTGGCTGGAATATAGCAGCGCGATGTTGCAGAGCATTTCTGTCCCTGATATTCAAAAGCGCCTCTTACCAGCGCAGTTGTAACCTCTGTTGCATCTGCGGAATTATGCATGAAAACGAAATTTTTGCCACCTGTTTCCCCAACTAAACGAGGATACGACTTATATGTATTCAGGTTTTCAGCTATTCCCTTCCACAGACCATTGAAAACCTGTGTCGAGCCAGTAAAGTGTATCCCAGCCAGGTCTTTATGGTTCAGAACGACTTTGCTTCCTACCGATCCCGGCCCCGGCATGAAGTTTAAAACGCCTGCAGGCAGGCCCGCTTCTGCATAAATCTTCATCAGGTAATAGCTTGACAGCAGAGACGTAGTTGCCGGTTTCCATACCACAGTGTTTCCCATCAGAACGGGAGCCATCGGGAGGTTTGCTGCGAGAGCAGTGAAATTGAACGGAGATACTGCGTAAACAAAGCCTTCAAGAGGTCTGTATTCAATGCAGTTAATAACCCCACTTTCTGATGACGGCTGATTTTTATAAATTTCACTCATATAATGGACTGCATAATGGAAATAATCTATGGTTTCGCTTGCCGATTCTATTTCAGCCTGCCATACATTCTTGCTTTGCCCCATCATAGTAGCTGCGTTTAATATGTAGCGATATTTTGTTTTTATCAGTTCCGCTATTTTCATAATTATCGCAGCGCGATCGGTGTAAGATATGCCCGCCCATTTATTGTGGGCATCAAGGGCCGCCTTGATGGCCATTTCCATTTCCGCACTTCCTGCTTTGTGATAGACTGCCAGCCTGTGTTTGTAATCGTGAGGCATAACGACATTGCCTGTGTTTCCTGTAAAGATTTCTTCTCCGCCTATTATTAGAGGTATTTCTGCGACATTAGAAGATATTTCATCAATGGCTTCTTTTAGAAGTTTTCTATCCATTGATCCCGGAGCATAATCTCTGGATACATCATTAAACGGTTTTTCATAACTAAAAAGTGCGTTGCTCAAACCAAAAACCCCCTTGATATTTTTTAGATGCAACCAAGTTGCATCTAAGTGTTGCAAGTATGATAGTCTTATCAGATTATCGAGTCAAGAGATGTTTTTGTGTTTTTACAGAAATAAATAAATTATATAGAGAAATTACTAACTATAAGTGATTATATTGTTAATTTTAATTTAAAAGCATAAATTTTAGTAATATTTATTATCGATTCGTGATTCTCCTTTATCATCCATTTGTGATTATGTGCAGGGGTTCAGTTGGCCTCAAATTACCAAATCGTCACTGAAAAACATGAATAAAGTAGTTATTGAATAAAAAAATTTGCTGAATGCATCAGTAACGATCCTGAAAGGCAATTGGGCACCTGGAGCAAGGAGATACAAGGGATCACCGAATGACGTCACCGCACCGCCGGACACACTGAACCGGATGGAGGAAATGGCTGGCCGCTGTCAGGAAGACGTTTACTGCGACAAAGGATACAGGAGTAAAAAGTTACATGAAAACCTGCAATATAAAGTTTTTATCCCAGGAGCAAAGTTGCAAGCCACAGCGGCTCAGAATAAAAGGTTCAAACGAAGAAAAGTGACAGAATCGTGGAATGAAATAAACGGCCTTGGTGGCATCCTGCGGCTTCAACCTGAACAAGCTGCTGAAATCGTTCGGGGTTTTTTGTCTCAATTACCAACAAGCCTGATTTTGGGAGTGCAGATAAATTCTTGGGCTGTTCTTATGTGGCATGGTGAAATATGCTTATTTTCTTAAGGGCATAATCATATCAGTAGGGATGTTTACTGCCATAATATCTCCCGGCTGAACAGAATTATTCTCAATAGAAGGCAGTTCCATTCTAATTTGAGAAAATTCTTTTTTGGGATCAGCGTCCTGAGGTGTTAGTGTAATAATAACGGAAAAGAGATCATGTCTGACCTCAAGTACGCGGCAAATAACTTTGTTTTGGCATTCATCACCCATGCGAAAAGGAAGAATTCTATGAGCACGTACGCCAATATATTTCGTATCATCAGGTATAAAGGTATCACACCTTAAGTTAACCTTCCAGTCGAAAGCATGCACAGTGTTATGAGATAGTTTTTCTGCTTTTGAGTAGTTTTTGCATCCCGATAACAAAGCTGACGCTAGTGTTGATGGAGAATTGAAGAATTCGTCGACCGAATTTACCTTTTCAGAATGTCCTTTGTTTATGACACATACCTTCTGGCATAACCTATAAACTTCATCACGATTATGGGAAACATAAAGCGTTGTTCCTTTAAATTTGCCCAGGATTTCCGAAAGCTCCCTTTCCACCTGCCACCGCAGGTAACTGTCAAGTGCGGATAATGGTTCATCGAGCATTATAATTTGGGGGCTGCTTGCCATGATCCTGGCAAGTGCGACACGCTGCTGCTGCCCTCCTGAAAGCTGTCCGGGATAATGTTTTTCAAGTCCTGTTAAATAAAAACTTTCCAGAAGGAGGTCTAACCGTTCTTTTGTGTTCTTTTGACCATTACAGTTTTTCAGAACGGTATAAAGATTCTGTTCCACCGTCATATTAGGAAAAAGGGCGTAGTTTTGGAAAAGCAGTCCGACATGTCTTTCCTGAGGGCTCAGGTTGATCTTCTTATCTGAATCAAACAATGTTACGCCGTCTACAACGATACATCCTTTATCCGGTTTGACTATGCCGGCTATGCATTTCAACGTCATGCTTTTGCCGGAACCTGAAGACCCCAGGAGAGCCAGGATCTCATTTTCCGCTTCAAATTCGGTATTAAGGACAAAATTACCGAACGATTTAATTATTTTAACGTATATTGACATTTTTACCCCTAATCTTCATGCTCAAAATGATCTTTCGCTGCCCCAATGGGCTGTTTATAACGATTTTCGAGCATGTTTACTGTTACTAATACCATAAACGAGATTATAAGATTTATAAATACCCACTTATAGGCAAGAGCATCGTTTCCTTCTCTCCAAAGTTGGTATACAGTTGTAGATATTATTGCGGTTCTGCCTGGAATATAGCCTGAGACCATGGTTGTAGCTCCGAACTCTCCAAGCGCACGCGCAAAAGCAAGAACTGCGCCAGCCAGGATTCCCTGTTTGCAGTTAGGCATCACGACCCGCCAGAATAGGAAGGTATTCGATAATCCGAGAGTTTGTCCTGAGTAGAGCAGTGTACTGTCAAATGATTCAAACGCGCCGCGTGCTGTACGATAGATCAGGGGAAAGGAAATTATTGTTGTTGCAAAAACAGCCGAATACCATGTCATCGTCAATTTAAAGCCAAATACCTCAAGAACTCGCGAACCCACCGGTCCCAGAGGGCCTATTATATTTAACAGAAAAAATCCAATTACAGTAGGAGGTAAAACCAGAGGTAAAGTCAGAATGCCATCAAGTATTCCTTTGATAAAACGAGGTGTTTTTGCAATGTAGTGCGCGGCAAATATTCCGAGGAAAAATGTTATAAATGTTGAGATCGATGCTACGCGCAACGAATTATAAAGAGGAAACCAGTCCATGTCTTACCCCTATCCAGTAATTCAAAAGGTGGCCAGACCGTTTTCGGAATGGCCACTTTTTGAATTTTTTTCTAATCGGATTGCGTTATTTGCTTGGTATTGCAAAGCCGATTCCAGTAAAAATCTTTATACTCTCCGGCCCCTTAAGAAAATTGGTAAATGCAGTAGCTGCTTCGAGGTTTTGGGTCTCTTTTAAAATAGCGACAGGATAAGTTATTGGTCTGTGCGTGCCCTTGGGAGCCTCTGCAACAACTTCTACCGCATTAGATGTAGCAGCATCCGTACTGTAAACCATTCCGCAGTCAGCTGCTCCTGCAGCAACTTGCGAAAGTACTTCTTTTACGTTGCTGCCGTAGCTTATCTTATTCATTTTCTTTAGCTTATCCCAAATGCCAAGGCTCTTCAGAACTTCTTCCGAGTATTGGCCGACAGGAACATCTGAGTTCCCGAGTGCAATAATAAAAACTTTATCGGTCAGCGTATCTTTGAAATCACTGATTCCCTTGGAGTTGTGTCCTTTGGGAACTACGAGTACAACTTTGTTAGAGACAACATTGAATCGAGTCCCAGTCATTATAAAGTCCAGCTTTTTCGTATTGACCTTGGGGTTTGCGTTTATGTCTAACTGATCCATCTGTTTTTGTCCTGCTGAAACAAAAACATCACAAAAAGCACCTTGTTCTATCTGAGTTTTTAGCGTACCGCTGGAGTCGAAATTATATATAATTTTAACGTCCGGGGCTGTTTTTTTATATTGGTCGGCAACCAATTTCATTGATTCTGTCATGGAAGCTGCTGCAAATACGGTCAGTTCTGTCTGGGCAAAAGCTGTTGCCGGTATGGATAAAGCTATTACTGCGCAAATAACGATGGTAAAAATACTATTGCATAACCTTTTAAATATATTCATAATGATCCTCCTGACATGATTGAACTTAGATTAGGCAATTATAAATTAGCATGGTTTGTTTTGCAACAATGTTGCATTATGTTGGCGTTTAAGTTTATATTTGCTGAATAAAGTTTGATTAAAAGCAAAAATAAAGAGGAGATGCCAGTAATACAGGCATCCCCTTTAAATTGTAAGTATGTTTATCATAGAAATAACAGGAGAAATTTTCGTTGGAGCTTCTACTCTTATTTTTTTCTGAGCACTGCTCCTTCTACACCTGAGCTTGCGAATTCTCTGTATCTTTCCAAAAAGGGGCTGTCAACGGGCTGAACCTTCGGAACGAATTTTTCCCTTCTCTTTGCGAGCACTTTTTCGCTTACCTTAAGATCAAGCCTTTTTGCCGGAATGTTGATCGATATGATATCTCCCTCTTCAACTAGTCCTATAGGACCCCCTACAGCTGCCTCAGGAGAAACATGTCCGATCGAAGCGCCTCTTGTAGCTCCGGAAAAACGGCCGTCTGTTATGAGCGCGACTGTGCCTCCCTTGCCCTGCCCCATTATGGCAGAGGTCGGTGTGAGCATTTCACGCATCCCTGGGCCCCCCTTTGGTCCTTCAAAACGGATGACTACCACATCTCCGTCCTTTATCTCATTGTTCAGGATGGCTTTGCTTGCTTCCTCTTCGCAGTCAAAGACCCTTGCAGGTCCTTCATGTACAAGCATTTCAGGAAGCACGGCAGACTGTTTTACGATAGCTCCGAGCGGAGCCAGAGTGCCTTTCATAAAGGCCAGTCCGCCTTCTTTGTGATAGGGGTCCTCCACCGGGCGGATGACGCTGTCGTTTACGACCTTTGCCTTTTTGAGGTTTTCTTTTACCGTACTTCCTGTGACAGTTATAAGTTCTCCGTGTATCAGGCCTTTTTCAAGGAGTCTCGCCATAAGCCCCTCGACTCCCCCTGCCTGCCAGAGGTCTTCTATGTGATGATGTCCGCCTGGGCTCATTGAACAGAGATGAGGGACCCTTGCCCCAATCTCGTTGAAGAGTTCAAGCGGGAGTTTCAGTCCTGCCGCCCATGCGATTGCAGGAAGGTGGAGAGAAGTGTTAGTGGATCCTCCAAGGGCGAGATCGACGGCAAGTGCGTTTTCAAAGGCTTCCATCGTAAGGATATCCCTTGGCCTTATGTTCTTTTCAACGAGTGTCATTATTGCCCGTCCTGCATCTTTAGCTAGCCTGACACGTCCGGCATGGACGGCCGGAATTGTGCCGTTTCCGGTGAGTCCAAGCCCAAGGGCCTCCATCATGCAGTTCATGGTGTTTGCCGTGAACATTCCTGAACATGATCCGCACCCGGGACAGGCGTTGTCTTCGACATCCCTTAGTTCTTCATCTGAAATTTTACCTGCCGCCTTCATCCCGACTCCTTCAAAAACACTGTTGAGGTCAAGGACCCTGCCCTTCATGGTGCCTGCCATCATCGGGCCGCCGGAGATCACAACGGAAGGGAGGTTGAGTTTGCCTGCAGCCATTGCCATTCCGGGGACTATCTTGTCGCAGTTTGTAACGAGGACAAGACCGTCGAAGGCATGTCCGCGGGCCATGACCTCGATGGAGTCCATGATCAGCTCGCGGCTTGGGAGAGAAAACTTCATGCCCTCATGGTTCATTGCTATGCCATCGCAGACTCCTATCACAGGAAATTCTATTGGGAGTCCGCCGGCAGCGTATATGCCGGCCTTTACAGCCTCTGTTATGGTCTTAAGATGAACGTGTCCCGGTATTATGGCGTTGTAAGAGTTCGCAACGCCTATCCATGGGCGCTCTATCTCCCAGTCCGTATATCCCGCCGCCTTAAGCAGGGAGCGGTGAGGGCTTCTCTGATAACCCTTTTTTGCCTTGTCGCTGTTCATTCTTAGATCCTTCCCCTCAGTTAAGTATCATTTTGTCTATCGATCCGCCCGGAGGGACCATGGGAAGCACGAGCGCCCCCTGCGGGATCCTGAAATCTACAAGTGCTGGCCCCGGTACGTTCAAAGCCGCCTCGATCGTTTTTCTTATCTCTTCCGGTCTGGTAGCTGAGAAACCGCTTACTCCCATACCCTCTGCAATTTTTACGAAATCAGGATTACGGTTGTATATAGTATTGGAGTAACGGTGCTCATAAAAGAGCTGCTGCCACTGACGGACCATGCCAAGGCATGAATTGTTGAGGATGAAAACCTTGACAGGTATATTGTACCGCGCACAGGTGTCGAGCTCCTGGATATTCATCATAAAACTCCCGTCACCTGCGATGCAGCAGACGTGCTGGTCGGGACATGCTAGCGCAGCTCCTATCGCGGCGGGAAAGCCGAATCCCATGGTCCCGAGACCTCCTGATGTCACGAAGCGGCGCGGTTCTTCGACTTTGTAGTGGAGAGCTGCCCACATTTGGTGCTGGCCTACCTCTGTCGTAAGCACTGATTTACCACCGGTTATCTCGCGCAGAGATTCTATCACCTGCCAGGGAGCTATCTCTCCTGCGTATTCGTTTCTGGGGAGAGGCTCTTTCTGCCGTATCATCTCAAGCTCTTCAAGCCAGCTTGAACGGTCGAAGTATTTTTTCTTCATTGAGCTTGTGATCGCATCAATGATCTTACCTGCGTCGCCCACAAGCCAGACTTCAGAACCTATAGCCTTATCTATCTCTGCAGGGTCGAGGTCGATATGGATTATTTTTGCCTCCGAGGCAAAGCTCGATCTCTTTCCCGTGGTCCTGTCGCTGAAACGGGATCCGATCGCGAGGATGACATCGGCTGTCATGAGTGCCCTGTTAGCTACAGGATGACCGTGCATCCCTGCCATTCCGAGGGAGAGCCCCAGCGGATGTGATTCCGGGAAAGCTCCCTTTCCAAGGAGGGATGTCACTACCGGTATCTCCAGCTTCTCAGCGAGTTCTGTAAGTTTTCCGGCTGCTCCTGACCTTATTACGCCGCCTCCCGCAAAAATAACAGGTCTCTCTGCATGTTCTAGAAGTGAGACAGCGTTGTTAAGCTGAGAAAGGTCCGATCCCATCTCAGGGTCATACCCCAGGAAGCTTATGTTTTCGGGGTATTCAAATTCTGCGAAACCTTTCTGTACATCCGCTGGTACATCTATCAGGACAGGGCCCGGCCTTCCCGTAGAGGCGATGTAAAAAGCCTTTTTTACTGCGGTGGGTATTTGTTCCGGAGTCCTCACCTGCATGCTGTGCTTCACAAGTGGGATAGTAGCTCCCATGATGTCTGCCTCCTGAAAGGCGTCTGTTCCGATCACCGTGGTTGCTACCTGTCCGGTGATAGCGACCATAGGAACGGAGTCCAGATTTGCAGTAGCGATACCGGTCACCAGATTTGTTGCTCCGGGACCGGATGTGGCTATGCATACCCCGGGTTTTCCGCTCACTCTCGCATATCCGTCAGCGGCATGCGAAGCTGCCTGTTCATGGCGCATCAGCACGTGGTTGATCTTTGAGTCATATATTGCGTCATAAAGATGGATAACAGTTCCGCCGGGCAGTCCGAATATTGTGTCCACACCTTCTGCTTCAAGGGACTTGACCACCATCTGGGCTCCGTTCATTTTAGCCATTGGAAATACCTCCTATTGTAAAAGCGACACCACCCGAGCCTCAGATCAGTGGCTGGTGTGTAACTTTGCTAAATATACTTTCTGATACCCTCTCCCACCTGGTCAAAGGCGGCTGTCCCGCCGAATTCAAATGGTAGCTCATTTTCATCTGCATTTTCAAGGAAATTTGATACGGCGCAGTTTACAGCTTTAGAGGCTTCCTGTTCCCCAAGATGTTCCAGCATCAGGGCTCCTGAAAGTATCGCCGCAACAGGATTTGACCTGCCTGTGCCTGCAATGTCAGGCGCAGAGCCGTGTACCGGCTCAAACATCGAAAGGCCGTCCCCGATGTTTCCTCCCGCGGCTGTACCGAGTCCTCCTGCCAGTCCGGCCTGCAGGTCGCTGATTATATCACCGAAGAGGTTCGGACAAAGCAGTACTCCGTAAGCCGCCGGGTTGCGGACCAGGTGGTAGCAGAGGGCATCCACGTTTACCATGGCATATTTGAGTCCAGGGTATTCCTCTGCCATTACCCTTTTTGCTGTTTCTTCGAAGAATCCGTAGAGGGCAGAGACTGCGTTGGATTTAGATACGACAGTCACAGTATCTTCTCCGCGTTTTTTTGCAAGCTCACATGCGTATCTCGTGATCCTTTCCACGCCCGGTCTGCTGTTGATAGCAGCCTGGGCTGCGAAAGGAAATCCAGGATCTGTTTTGAGGTTTACCATGCCTTTGAGTTCATATTTGCCCCTGCTGACATCTACCGGAAGTTCAAGCACACCTGTTTCTGTAGTTCCACCTATGCACATGTAAAGGTCTTCAGTGTTTTCACGGACCACAACAGAATCCATTTTCGCCCCCTTGAGGTCGACGGGGGTGTGGACTTTCGGCAGTGAAAAGGCGGGGCGCAGATTGACATACTGATCAAAGCGGAAGCGGAAGGCAAGCAGGATGCCCTGTTCCAGGATGCCGGGCTTTACCCTCGGGTCGCCGATAGCGCCGAGGAGCATGGCATCGCATTTCGACATCTCTTCCATTGCCTCTTCAGGAATGACCTCCCCTGTCGCCAGGTAGTGCCCTGCCCCGTAGGGATATTTTCCCCACTCGAAAGAAAAGCCGAATTTTTCGCCGGATTTTTCAAGAACTTTTATGGTTTCCCCGATCACTTCGGGGCCTATCCCGTCACCGGGTATGACCGCTATCTTATATGTTTTCATTTTGATTACCGTCCTTATTCAGAAAGTCTTGCCCTGACGTAGGGGACCAGCCCCCCAAGACCGATGAGGCTCTGCAGGAATTCAGGGAAAGGCTTGGCATGGTACGTCTCGCCCTTTGTTCTGTTTGTAATAGTTCCTTTTGTCAGGTCTATCTCAAGGAGATCTCCTTTTGCAATGCGGTCTGTCTCCGTGCATTCAAGGATCGGGAGACCGATATTTATTGCGTTCCGGTAGAATATCCGTGCGAATGATTTTGCTATAACACAGGATGCACCGGATCCTTTTATTGCGATAGGGGCGTGTTCCCTGCTTGAGCCGCAGCCGAAATTGTTGCCTGCGGTTATAACGTCGCCCTTCGATACTCCTTTTGCATAAGTCTCATCAATATCTTCCATGCAGTGGGCAGCCAGAGATCTTTCGTCGCTTGTAACAAGGTATCTTGCGGGGATTATTACGTCAGTGTCAACGTTGTCGCCATAAACCCAGGTGTTTCCTTTTAATTTCGTCTCCATCTCTTTGCCTCCTATTCCATTATTTCTTTTGGATGGCAGATGTAGCCTGCAACTGCGGATGCTGCCGCTACCATAGGACCGGCCAGAACTACCTCGCTTTTGGGCGAACCCATCCTGCCTACGAAGTTCCTGTTGCTTGTTGATATGCAGCGTTCGCCTGCGGCAAGGATACCGAGGTGGCCTCCGAGACATGGACCGCAGCTTGGGGTCGAGATCGCTGCTCCTGCGTCGAGGAATATGTCAAAAAGCCCTTCTTTCATCGCCTGGCGGTAGATCTCGTAAGATGCCGGGATGACCATAAGCCTTGTCTTCTTGTGTACTTTCTTTCCTTTGAGTATCCTGGCAGCGCTTCTTAAGTCGCTGATTCTGCCGTTGGTGCAGGAGCCGATGAAGACCTGGTCGACAGGTGTTCCTGCCGCCTCAGATACAGGTTTTACATTTTCAGGCAGGTGCGGCATTGCCACCTGAGGTTCCATATCTGTCACATCTATCGTGAGGGAAGCTGCATAGACTGCGTCCTTATCGGCAAAGATCGGCTCAAAATGCCTCGCCGCACGTTCGCGGGCGTATTGGAGGAGTTTCTCATCGGGGTTTATCAGACCTGTCTTTCCCCCTGCTTCAATGGCCATGTTTGACAGGGTGAACCTGTCATCAAGCCCAAGCTTTCCAAGAGCCTCTCCGTGGAATTCGAGGGCCATGTAGCGGGCTCCCTCTACCCCGATCTTTCCTATCAGAGCGAGTATCATGTCCTTGCCGCAGATCCATTCCGACGGAGTCCCTTCATAAGAGACCTTCATGGTCTCAGGTACTCTGAGCCAGGTTTCACCCAAAGCCCATGCAGCTGCGAGGTCAGTCGAACCTACTCCTGTTGCAAGTGCTCCCATAGCTCCGTGCGTGCAGGTGTGACTGTCAGCGCCGAGAACTATTTCTCCCGGAAGGACGAGCCCGTTTTCAGGAAGGAAGGCGTGTTCGACCCCGACCCTGCCTACTTCCCAGAAAAGCATGTCCTGTTCGTATGCAAATTCACGGCACTCCTTGATCTGCTCTGCAGAAGCGATGTCCTTTGCCGGCGAGAAATGGTCGGGTAAAATTGCGCAGCGCGCAGGGTCGAAGACCTTTTTCGCCCCCATTTTCCTGAATTCTTTTATCGCGGGGGGGCCGGTTATGTCGTTCGTGAAAGCGAAATCTACGCTGACACGGCAGATGGAGCCTGTTTCAACAGGGTCCTTGGTATGCTTTGCTATTATCGCCTCAGCGAGAGTCATGCCCATTTAGTTTTATCTCCCTTGCTGCAGCCGCAGCGTACAGTCTGTTTATTGCGTCCACATAAGCGCGGATGGACGATTCAATGACGTCCGTGCTGGTTCCGCGTCCCTGGGCCTGGATGTCTTTATGGTGGAGAACTATCCTGGTTTCCCCCTGAGCATCTGAACGTTCACTCGTTGCCCCTATCCTGAATCCCTTCAGCTGCGGGGAGAATCCGAGGATTTTCTTCACAGCGTTGTAGGATGCATCTACTGGTCCGTTGCCTACTGCCGCTTCAGTGTAGTCGTCATCGCCCGATGTCAGGGTGACGCTGGCGGTCGGTTTGCTTCCTGTGCCTACATGTACCGCATAGTCCTTGAGGATGTACCTTCTCTCAGGCACGAAAGAGAGGACCCTGTCAAGCATCAGGGCTTCGATGTCGCCGTCGCTCACGTCTTTTTTCTTGTCGCAGAGTTCTTTGAAGTAAGTAAACCCTGTCTCAATGTCTTCTTTTGAAAGCTGGTAACCCATGTTTTCTACCCGATCCCTGAATGCGTGGCGACCCGAGTGTTTGCCGAGGACGAGGTCAGACCCCGGAGCTCCTACAGTTTCAGGGGTCATAATCTCATACGTTGCCCTGTTGCAGAGCATTCCGTGCTGGTGTATGCCAGCTTCATGAGCGAAAGCGTTCAGTCCTACTATTGCTTTGTTCGGCTGTACCATAACTCCGGTAAGATGAGCTACAAGCTTGCTGGTGCTGTAGAGCTTTGTCGTGTCAATTGTTGTCTTGGAGGGATACTGGTCCTGCCTTGTGTTAAGAGCCATTACTATCTCTTCCATTGAGGCATTTCCTGCACGTTCTCCGAGACCGTTGATAGTGCATTCGATCTGTCTTGCCCCTGCCCTTACCGCGGCCAGTGAGTTTGCGACCCCGAGCCCGAGATCGTTATGGCAGTGTACGGACCAGACTATATTTTCCGGAGGATTGACTCCGCTGATGATCTCTTTAACAAAAGAGTAAAACTCATCAGGCTGTGCATACCCTACTGTATCCGGGATATTGAGGGTCGTTGCCCCGCACTCTATGGCTGTTTTAAAGACTTCGATGAGGAACGGTACCTCAGAACGGCTTGCGTCTTCGGCAGAAAATTCAACATCGTCAATCAGTGACTTTGCCAGGCTCACGGCGCTCCGGACCTCTGCAAGTACACCCTCTTTATCAAGCTTCAGTTTATACTCCATGTGTATCGGGCTTGTCGCTATAAACGTGTGTATACGCGGGCGGTCAGCGTCCTTTACAGCTTCTGCTGCGCTTCTTATATCCTCTGATCTGGTTCTCGCAAGCCCAGCTATTATCGGGCCCTTTATCTCACGGGCTATTGCCTGTACGGATTCAAAGTCGCCGGGTGACGAAGCGGGGAAACCCGCCTCTATGACATCAACACCAAGTCGGGCCAGCTGACGGGCAATCTGGAGCTTTTCTCCCTTGTTGAGATTGATCCTTGCAGCCTGTTCTCCGTCTCTGAGTGTTGTGTCAAAAATTCGTACGCGATCTATCATGTCGTTCTCTCCTTTATTAAGGTAGTGAAATCGGCTGATTATGCCGTGAGAAGCGAGGAGCGGGCGGATGATGTTTTTCTGTTTTTATTGTTGTCATGCCGCCCGGTCAGGATAAGCGCTCACCGCTTCTGTAATGTTGTTATTAGAACCGGGGTATTTCTTTCTGCTCCATCCAGGGCATCATCTTGCGGAGTTCTTTTCCTACCCCTTCACATTCAGCTTCCTGGGCGGCCTTTGCCCATTTCTTCATGCGGGGGCGGCCTGTCTGGTTCTCAAGTATCCAGTCGCGTGCGAAGGTCCCGTCCTGGATCTCTGTCAGAAGCTGTTTCATTGCCTTCTTTGATTCCTCGCCGATCACTCGCGGTCCGGCTATCATATCGCCGTACTTCGCGGTGTCGCTTACTGAATAGCGCATCCAGCTGAGACCGCCCTCGAAAACCATGTCAACGATCAGTTTGAGTTCGTTGATGCATTCGAAGTAAGCCATCTCAGGCTGGTAGCCTGCTTCTACGAGGGTCTGGAATCCTGCCTGCATGAGCTCGCTGACTCCGCCGCAGAGGACCGCCTGTTCTCCGAAGAGGTCTGTCTCTGTCTCTTCACGGAACGAGGTCTCTATGATCCCGGCCCTTCCTCCGCCTACACCGGACGCATATGCAAGGGCGAAGTCCTTCGCTTTGCCGGATGCGTCCTGGTAGATCGCGATGAGGCAGGGTACGCCCTTTCCTTCTTTATACATGTGACGCACCATGTGTCCCGGTCCCTTGGGTGCTACCATGAAGACATCGCGGTCGGGCTCGGGTACTATCTGTCCGAAGTGGACTGCGAATCCGTGTGCGAAAGCAAGTTTTGCTCCCTTCTTAAGGTTGGGGAGCACTTCGTTTTTGTATATAGATGCCTGCAGATGGTCAGGCATGAGGAACATCATTACATCGGATTTCTTTGCAGCCTCTGAAACAGTGCAGACTTCAAAACCATCTTTCTCCGCGGTCACCTTTGACTTACTTCCCTCGTGGAGGGCTACGATCACATTTGCTCCGCTATCGCGGAGATTCTGTGCGTGTGCGTGCCCCTGGCTTCCATAACCGATTATCGTTATAGTCTTTCCATCGAGAAAACTAAGGTCTGCGTCGCGGTCGTAATATACTTTTGCCATAACAAAAACACTCCTTCTGTCCTGCTGGACATTTAAAATTATGTTATCTATTTATGCTTGGGTCTCTTTGAGGCCTCGTCATAACGATCATGGAAATTATTTGATTGCTGCAAAACCTGTTTCAACCAACTCTTCGGGAACAAACCCGGAACGTGAAAGAGCCACCTGCCCCGAACCCGCTGTCTCAATTATTCCGTAAGGCCTAAAAGCTTCCATGCAGGCGATCATCTTTCCCTTGTCTCCCGTTATCTCAAGTGTCACAGCTTCTGTTCCCAGGTCTACGACCCTGCAGCGGAATACCTCTGCTGTCTGAAGAACGTGAGGACGCCTGTCAAGGGGAGCCCTGACCTTTACAAGGGCGAGCCAACGCTCCACAAACGGCCCTTCCTGTGTAAGGTTTGTGACCTCTATGACCTCAATGAGCTTAAGAAGCTGTTTTCTGATTTGGTCATAAACACCCTCTTCACCCTCAATAACGATCGTAAATCTTGATATTCCGGGAGTATCTGTCTGTCCTACGCTGAGGCTCTCAATGTTGTAGCCCCTCCGATAGATCAATCCGGCTATTCTCATAAGAACTCCTGGATTGTCTTCAGATAGGATGGTAAAAGTGTTTTTCATATCATGTCCTCCTGTATGTTGATGATAGAGACAAAAAAAAACCGGGACCCTTGAAGGGTCCCGGTCCGAAAGTAACACGACGTTTAAGCGTCGGCCACCTCGGGGGACCCACTGCTAATAAGAAGTACTAGTACAAGAACCAGACTAAATATGTCACGGATCAAACTGTCTATTCGCATTTTATGTCCCACCTTTCGAGGTTTTGGCCTGCTCGCCGGGTGCTATGGCCTGACGTAATGGGCGACATAATACGACCATATACGATAAATGTCAACCATTCGTTTGTTAAAAAAATGACTATCTGCAGGTCACCGTCATTGGCAATATTATAAAAAACAATGTTAATAGGTAAATGTGGTTAATATTATAATTATTTCTATCATGAATCCAAAGTTAATTAACGATCAATTTGCTGAAAACAAACTAAAATAAATTTTGTTTATTTATGGAAAATATGAAAGTAAAATGTTTTAGATCAGATGTGGTTATAGAAAAACCTTGCAGGCTCAGATGGAATGCATTAAAATGCAAATTGGTTGCGTTTAATATTTAAGGGGTGGTTTTTTGAACGTTGAAAAAATACTTAGCGTTGCAAAACTGAGAGCCACACATCAGAGAAAGCTCGTACTGCGGCTTTTGGTGGAAAAAGGTTCCCCTCTCTCTCATAGCGAGATATCCTCTACCCTTATCGAATCGCTTGATAAGGTCACGCTGTACAGGACCCTGCAGACCCTTAAAGCCGCGGGCATTGTACACCAGGTCCAGGGGCTGGACGGAGTATGGCGCTTTTGCGCCCATGATCCGGAGTCAAAGGGCTGTCCCGGGGATCATCCCCATTTTCTTTGTCTTCACTGCGGAAAAATGTTTTGTCTTACAGATCAGCGGCTTCCCCGGGTCGAGGTTCCCGAGGGTATGACCGTTGAAGGCAAACAGCTTGTTGTATATGGGTGCTGCAGTGAATGCAGCCCCGAAACGGAGGCCAGATAAACATGAAGATAACAGTGATCCCGCTTGAAGGAGCCATTGGCAGGCCTCTTGCACATGACCTTACACAGATAGACGCGGTAAACCACATTAAATCTGCCCGTTTCAAAAAAGGCCAGGTCATTACAAAAGAAGATATTCCCACACTGAAAGACATGGGAAGGGAAAACCTCTCTGTAATGGAAATGTCTCCCGGGGAAGTTCATGAAGATGACGCTGCTATGCAGCTCGCAGAGGTGCTCTGCGGAGAGAACTTAAGGATTACGCCTCCAGAAGAGGGGCGCTGCAATCTTGTTGCGACAAGTTCAGGCATACTATGGTACCTTGCAGAGACAGTCAACAGGGTGAATCAGGATCCAGACTGGGTACTTTCTGCACTGGCGCCTCACCGTCCTGTGCTGAAGGGGCAGATGGTCGCTGGCTTTCGCATAAGACCCCTTGTGATGGAAGACTACAGGGTCGAACGTGCCGTTGCGGCAGTGAGAGGAAGCAGGCCTTTTGCTGTGCTGCCCTTCAGGGATCTCAAAGTAGCTGTCGTGACCACAGGCAAAGAGATAGTTGACAAAAGGGTGCATGATGCTTTCAGGCCAAAGCTTGATGAAAAACTGAGCAGGCTCAGCGGCAGCGTTATAGGGCAGGCATTCTGCACTGATTCTCTTGAACAGATAGCCGATGCGATCAGTAAATTCCTAAATGAGGGTGCCAAAGTGATAATCTGTACGGGGGGGATGAGTGTGGACGCGGATGACAGAACACCCGGAGCTATCCGTTCTGTCTGCAGGAAGATTTCTTTCCAGGGATCTCCCGCCCTGCCGGGTGCCATGCTTATGCTGGGTTACGCCAAGTCGCCCATCGATGGAGAAGATGTAGCGGTCATAGGCGCACCTGCCTGTGTTGCTTTTGATGAGAGGACAGCGCTGGATAAACTCCTGCCCTTTGTCTTTGCAGGTATAGAGCCCGGCGACCTTGTACGAAGATGGGGCGTGGGAGGACTTTGCGAACACTGCCCGACCTGCCATTATCCTTCGTGCTCTTTCGCGGCAGGAAGCTGATGTGTTTTCCTCTCGGAGAGCAATCTTGCCTCCCTTCGGTCATCAGGAAATTTTTGGCAAAGGAGCATAAAGCATGAACAGAGATCTTTTGGCCCTAATAAGCAGAGAGGTCGAAGCCGGTGACTACGGTGTGCTTTGCACAGTTACCGAGGAATCCGGATCGACCCCCAGGAGCAAAGGCGCTTCCATGTGGGTGTACAAGGATGGCAGCATCAGCGGTACTATCGGCGGGGGACTCTTAGAATTTGAAACGATCAAAAAAGCTAGGGAACTTCTAGCTTCAGGTGATACAGTGCTCGTATGGAAGAAGGAGCTTACAGAGAAAGACGGAATGCTCTGCGGAGGTTCAGCAACGATCTATATGGAAGTGATAGGAAGGGAAGATGAACTTGTGATCCTTGGTGCCGGACATGTGGGAAAGGCTGTTGCCGAGGTCGGGGCTTTTGCAGGATTCAGGGTCACGGTATGGGACGAGAGGGAAGAGTACGCTAACAGCGAAAATATCCCCTGCGCTCGTACGATCGTCTGTCCTATCGGTGATATATACGAAAAAGGGATAACTCTCCACGAGAGAAGTTATGTCGTCATAGTGACCCGAGGACATGCCCTGGATGCAGAGGCTGTGGCGATAACGGATAAAAAGCCCGGAGCATATTATGGGATGATAGGTTCGCGCTCAAAAATAGCAGCGTTGAGGAAGATGCTTGTTGCAAGAGGTGTATCGCAGGAACATCTTGACCGGATACACCAGCCTATAGGACTTCCGATAAAAGCGGAGACTCCCGAAGAGATCGCTGTTTCTGTCCTTGCCGAGATCATAGCGGTAAGAAGAGGCGGGAATCTTGATGATCTGAAGAAAGCCAGTCAGTCATAATATACTGAAGAAATATATATAGAAGGAGGGGGCGGACAGATGCCCCCTCCTTCTATATTGTTCTATCAGGGCTGAGTGCTATTGTTTTCTTCTATCTCAGCCAGCTCCTCGACCGTTATCTTTTTGTATCCCCTAGGCTCAGAAAAAAACTCTGTCGGTGGTCTGCCCAGCTTGATGTTCACGTATTCGTAAGATGTCATTCCATTGAGGGATTGTGTTTTTACAGGGACCGGAAAATTGTCCCGGTACCATTCATAATACTGGTCCTTGCTCTCCCCGTTGTTGTATTTAACTGTGACAAGGAATTTTTTAAGCCTGTAGCTGTCCACCATTTCATGCTCGATAAATTCCTTTGAGAGATTGCCTGTATCTGCTTCATGAGCACCAGCGTAATTTTGTTTTTGTTCGCCAAGATATAGTTGTTCGACGTACTTTTTGAGCTTCGGGAATATCAGCCAGATGACTTTTTTATCATGTCTGGTGACTACGACCTCGTTGCTTCCCTCGAGTTCATATCGCAACATGTTTTCAGCTACGTAGATCTTTCCTCTCTGTTCCACGCCGTTGTCCTTCTCAATAATAAGCGCGCTGAATTCAACTGTATCGGATGACCACGAGCTAGAGGGGATCATCAGGGAAAAAAGCACCAGTGCAAGTATAAGTTGACGACGCATACGATCACCTTTTCAGTATGGATTTGAAATCAATTATACAGGTATGATCATTGACCGTCTCGTGCTCTTTGCTTATTATTGGCGTTGATCCCGAACACCTCAGCTTGCTTCCATGATTTCTGACAATTCCCGGATAAATGTTCCGGGAGCCAGTTTAGGAAGCTTTTCCACCGTCAGGAAGACCCCGTCCATATATATATCACTTGTGTGATCCTGAACAGATATCCTTATGATTTCGTCATTTCGCCCTAGAAGCACCTCATGTTCAGAGTATGGTCCCGGCCACGGCAGTCGCTGTGAAAGGACCGGAACGTCAGAGATCTTTGCGCCCAGTACCCCGGGATAGATCTCTTTGCTTTCCACAGGTGCGGGTGTTCCCGATGATGCCTTTGCAAGGCTTGCTGCAGTTCCGCTTGGAGCGTTGGCCATTCCCGGGAAATGGCGGTCGATTATGCTCACATAGGGATAATACTGGCGTACTTTTTTGATAAAATCCCTCACAAGGCTTATCCCGAGACCGTAATTTGGTATTACCGACCAGCGAAGCCCCTTTTCCTTAACTTCTTTTATGAATGGTGCTAGGTCATCGTCCGTCAGTCCGGTTGTGCCGATGACGGCGTTCAGGCTTTTCTCGGCGTAGAGCTTCAGGTTTCCCGGGAGTACTGGTGTTGCAGAAAAATCTATGACTATGTCAGGCTTTGAGGTCTCAATGCCGGATCTCAGATTGTTGGTGGCAATTATTCCTATTGGCCCTATCCCGGCAATTTCTCCGAGATCTTCTCCCGTTTCCTTACACCATCCCCCGACTAGTTCTGCCCACTCTATCTTCTGTATTGTCCTAACGAGGGTCTTTCCTACGTTGCCCGATGCGCCCGAAACAAAAATCTTCATAAACATTCCTCCTGTCTCTTTATGAGATGATACAGAGCAACTATAATTTTAGCCTATAAGCAAGTATAGTTTAAGTAGTGTAAAACAGCACGACAAAGGAGGCCTGCAATAGATGAAAACATTTTACTGCTACACTTACGACGGTGTCGGAAAAGTTGAGATAGGGACGGAATCAGAGAGCATAACCGATGTCCATTTTGCAAAGTCTTTCGTACTTCCGTCAGAGTACGAACGGAAGGAAACACCTCTTCACAGGAAAGCGGCAGAGCAGCTAAGGGAATATTTTGTGGACACACGTAAGGTCTTTGATCTTCCCCTTGCGCCTGCGGGAACAGATTTTCAGATAAGATGCTGGAAAGCTCTGTTGCAGGTGCCCTATGGAGAGACCCGAAGTTACGGAGATATTGCCCTGGCGGCGGGAAGCCCAAGAGGTTTCAGAGCTGTAGGGATGGCAAACAACAGAAATCCGATCGCCATAATCATCCCCTGTCACCGAATAATAGGATCAAACGGCAAACTTGTCGGATACGGCGGGGGTCTGGACATAAAGGAATTTTTGCTGGAATTGGAAAGAAAAAATGCCCGTTCTTGAATACGGGGAAAGAGAACTTTTCTTCCTCTCTCGGAAAGACAAAAAACTTGGAAAGCTGATCGAAAGCACGGGATATCTGAAATGTGAAGTGAGTGAAGATCTTTTTGACTCGCTGGTAGGCTATATTGCAACGCAGCAGATATCCAACCGAGCTGCGGAAACTGTCAGAATGAGGATAACTCAAAAATTTGGAATCGTTACACCAGAAAAGACAGCATCCCTTCCTGATGAAGAGATCAAGTCCGTAGGTATATCAATGAGAAAGGCTCAGTACATAAAAGGATTGAGTAAGGCTGTCCTTTCAGGCAGTCTTGATATAGAGGGCCTTGCCGCCCTGCCTGACGAAACTGTGGCATCACGTCTTACCTCTATAAAGGGCATAGGAGATTGGACTGCGGAGATGTTCCTTATCTTTTCACTTGGCAGGATGAACATATTAAGTTACAAAGATTTTGCCATTAGAAAAGGGCTGATGTTGCTTTATGGTCTGAAGGATCTTGAGATGGCGATTTTCGACAAATACAGGAAGCGCTATTCTCCATATGGGACTATAGCCTCTCTATACCTGTGGCATCTCTCGGAGAATGGACGCTAAAATCAGTAAAATACTGAGGGTGTCAAACATACCCGGCTGGTATCTTTGACGCCCTCAGCTTTATCTCTTTTTGTAAAGATCAGGCCAGTGAAGAGAGTACTGATGCCCTGCTCACGATGCCTTTGAGCTTTCCCCTGTCTCCAAGTACTGCGATTGGAAACCTTGCCTCTGCTGCTTTTTGTATTACATCTTTGATCATCATTTCTTCCCCTGTTACAGGTATATTCTTTGTTAGCAGGGAAAAGAGGGGGAGCTTTTCCTGCCGTGCTCTGATAGCATCGTCCAAAGTTATGACTCCCAGGAACTTCATGTCGTCGCCTACTGCGTATGCGCTTGAGA
This sequence comes from Synergistaceae bacterium, assembly GCA_963682045.1. Lineage (GTDB taxonomy): Bacteria > Synergistota > Synergistia > Synergistales > Synergistaceae > Caenicola. The sequence continues at coordinate 1,305,500 of OY821326.1, read as the reverse complement.
CCTGATTTTCTCTCATCTCCATAACAGCGTTTGCCGGAGAGACATGTTCCCTGACTATGCAATGAGGTTTGAACATGACATGTTTTACTCTGAGTACCATACTCATATCTGCTCCTTCGATAAAGTTACGGACATAGTCATCGGCAGGATTTGTTGACATCTCTTCAGGGGTCCCGGACTGTACTATCCGCCCGTTATGCATTATTGCGACCCTGTCACCCAGCTTAAAAGCTTCGTTTATGTCATGGGTTATGAAGATGATAGTTTTTTCAAGCTTTCTCTGGATCGAAAGCAGCTCAAACTGCATTTCCCTGCGTACAAGGGGATCCAGGGCTGAAAAGGGTTCGTCCATTAACAACATATCAGGAGAATTGACCAGAGCTCTCGCGATCCCGACTCTCTGCATCATTCCGCCTGAAAGAGTGGATATAGGTTTGTCTTCCCATCCCTCAAGCCCCACCATCTTGATGAAATTCTGTGCCTTTTCGAGGCGTTCTTTTTTTGGTACGCCTCTTACCTCGAGTCCGTAAACGACGTTGTCGATGACATTTCTATGTGTGAGCAGACCAAAGTTCTGAAATACCATCGATACTTTATCCCGTCTCAGATTTAAGAGTTCTTTGCCTTTGAGTTTTTCGACATTCTGTCCCTCGAAGAGGATCGTTCCCGAAGTTGGCCTCAAAATCTGATTGAAACATCTTATTATGGTTGATTTGCCCGAGCCGGAGAGTCCTATTATAACGAATATTTCTTTTCTTTTAACTTTGAAAGATACGTCCCAGAGCGCAACTGCCGCGCCTGTTTTTCGGTAGACTTCATCCTTGCCAAGGCCTGCTGTCATCATTTTAATGGCTTCTGCCTTGTTTTTGCCGTATATTTTTACAACGTTTTTTGCTTCCGCAATGTAATCTTCATTCATCATTCAGACACAGCCTCTTTCTTTACCATGCCCTGGGTCAGCCGGTCAAGTATGATCGCAATGATCACTATTGCTATACCGGGCATAAGCGCTTTGCCCATCTCGGTCCTGTTTGTTGCAAGCAGTATTTCCATACCCAGGCCGTTTGCACCGATAAGGGCGCATGTAACCACCATAGACATCGCCATCATGATCGTCTGATTGATACCAGCCATTATAGAAGGCAGTGCCTGAGGGATCTGTACTTTGGCAAGAAGCTGTATTTTGGTCGATCCAAATGAAGAAGCTGCCTCTACCATCTCTTTGTTCACGTGGATTATCCCCAGGTTAGTCATTCTGACCATTGGTACTATGGCATATATCGTGGTTGCTATCAGAGCCGGAGTTTTCCCGGGACTGAACAGGATGACCGCCGGTACAAGATAGACGAAGGCAGGCATGGTCTGCATAAGGTCCAGGATCGGCCTCACGATTGTGGAAGTTCTTTTGCTCATGGCCACTACTATCCCCAAAGGGAAGCCCATGACAATTGAAAGTAAGACAGCCACTATTACCATGCTGATCGTCTCCAGCATGTTGTCCCATAGACCGCACATGCCCACAAAAAAGAGCATCGCCGCATACATAGGACCTACATAAAGCTTTTTGCTGACTCTCCAGCCGAGATATGCAACAATAAGGATCATAACGGGCCATGGAATCGCTTCCAACAGAGAGTTTATTGAGTTGATGGAAGCAATGATCGCTGATTTTATCAGCCTTAGTGTTTCCCTGTTCTCCCTGCTGAAGGCTTTTACAGCTATGTCGATTGCTTCCCCGCTTCCTATTTGAAGACTTTCGGGGAACTTATATAAAAATTCCATTTAAGGACCTCCCTAATCTCGTATTTCTGTTATATAACAGGGAAGTTTTTAGAGAATGGCTCTCACTCTATCTGCCCTTTCTTTGGGCAGCCATTGGTCAAGCAGGTCATCGTTGGTCTTAAGCAGCCATTTCGCAGCTTCCGTGTGACTGACTTTTTTCTCGTCAAGATATGCCAGCGCTTTGGATATCAGCTTGCTGCCTGTTTTGTATTTTTTGAAGAACTCAAGCAGATCAGGAGCTTTCTTTGCAAAATATTTGCTGCTCACTATCTTAAGCTCCTGGGATGGGAATTCGCTGCCTCCCTTTAAGTAAATCTCTTGGGTGGTGTAGGGTTCGTCCTTAAGAAGTACGATATCCAGTTTTCCTGCGACCCAGGTAGGTTCATAACAATATCCTACCCATGGTTCTCCGAGGTTGTATGCCGAAACGAGGGTGGCAAAAATGGTGGCTTCGCTTCCAAGACGTGCGTAGTTGTAATTTTTGTCCAGCCCGTAAAGCTCATATTTGCTATGGAGTATTCCGTCAGCCAGCCATCCGGGAATGGCGCCGTAGATCTTTCCCTTGTTCTTATCCTCGTCATCCTGGAATACCCTGTAGTATTTTGCCAGATCCTTTACTGTTTTAAGGTCAGGAGCTAAAGGTTTGATACCACGTTTGGCATCTCCTTCGATGACGTATCTTGGAACATAAAGCCCCTGCTTACCGTCCGAAGCTAAAATTCCGACATCCACAATGTCTCCGTTTGCAACGTCTTTAGGATATGTGGCAAAGTTGTCAGTCCAGCTTTCGATATCCAGGTCCACGTCTCCGGCAATTATTGCCTGCCAGTTCATGGTTGTAGAAGCTGTCGACGTTTTTATGACGTAACCATCATAGGCATTCTCAACGATCAATCTGGCTATTTCGTTGTGAAGCTTCTGGCTGTCCCACCCATTATCCGTTATCACGATCTCTGTTGTCTCCGTTTTAGCTAGTGCCTGTATTGGCATTGCACAAACAAAGACCATCAAAAAAAGTAAAAGTACACCTTTTGTTATTGTTTTATTCATCTGAACCCTCCTATTAGTCTTATAGTAACCTCCCTATTCTCACATAAAGTTGTTACTTTTTCAAGCTAAAAAACAGCAAATGATATCTTTCATAGCCAAGAAGGTTTTTTTGCTGTGCTTTATTAATAACTCAAACTTCGCACATAAATAAAGTGCATAGCACCTTGACAATTCAATAATCGGCGAACATTAAGAATGTTATTTTTAGTCATTTTCACGCACACCTGAGTAGCTTGTTTTTCAGCATCTCTGGCAAAGCTTCCATGAATGTTTCAAGCAGTATGTCTAGCTTTTTATCCGTCAACGATAATTTGTCGGTTACTGCCGACAAAAATACTTCCATCAGAAGCCTGAAAGCTTCAAGCCATGTGATGTCAGAGAGTTCATTCGACATAAGGCAGTATATTTCACCAAAAGTCCTCTCATCTCTTCGAGTCCTGTTTTCTATGGCAAGCATCATGTATCTTGCAAAAACCACAGCTACATATGCTGTCATTGCATCGTAAGAAAGTGAGTGGCATTCTTTTGTCAGTTTTAGGTATGTCTTGCTGACCTTGAAGAATACCTCTATGTCCCAGCGCTTTCCATATATGCGGATGATCTCATCCTCTGAAAGGGTCATATCTGTCGAAATAAGGACAAGATAATCTTTATGTTTGCTTCTGTTGCGGACATATACAAGTCTGGCAGGAATCGAGCAACTGCCGTCTCTGCTGCATATTCGGATCTCTGCAGAGAGCAGATATTTGGATCTGCCCCTCCGTTTTCTGTTTCTTCTGTAGATCTCAGTTACAGGGAGCATTTGCCCTTTGTACATGTAGTGTACTTTTGATGTCTTCTTTGCCATTGCGATGACGTCCATATCCCTCTCCTTAACAGACATCAGTGTGGAAGGAGAGCAGAACCAGGAATCAAAGAGCACGTGCGAAGCTGATATTCTTGATCTGACCGCAGTATCTATCATTTCAAGCATAACAACCGGAGCTTTCGTCTGTGCCAGCTTTCTTGTCCTGGAGCCGCAGGAACGTCTGTCCAGTTTTTCTCTTACTTCCTGAATACGGGAACTCTCTTTTTCTGAGGAAAGAAGACAGCTGTTTACAGGAAGAAAGGTATTACCGTCGCTCCAGCCCAGAGTCAAAAGACGGAACCCTGATGTATATCTGTGTTTTGAATGGTCAAATACCTTAGTCATTAGCTCCACTTTTCTGGCGCGGCTTCGCTCGTACAGCGTGTCATCCACGATGAATACATTCACTCTCTTGTCATCGGTGAGTTTCGTAACCATGCTGTTTATGATTCTTTCTGCAAGAAGTGAAGTAAACTTCATCCAGTTAATAGAGCAGGAATTTATGAAACGATAGAAGGTATCTTTCCCTGTTTTATAAGAATTTGTTCCCGTCCTCAGCTCCATAAAGAGACTGCGGCTATTGAAAGCTAGGTTGAAAAGTTTTTGAAAAACGCTCACAGCAGGAATCCCTCTTGACTTGTACGCATTGGCCTTCTTAAGCACTGAGCAGAGCTTGAATCTGTGGAAGAAAGCATCTGTTGCAGTAGTAAGTTCATAGTCAAAATTAAGGGTCTGTGATATTCTTTTCATGGCATGGACCTCCGTATGGTATCGTTTTAGTGTGGTAACTAAATTTTACCAAAAAACGGGGCTCATGCCGCTCTTTTTTGCCGATTATTATTGAATTGTCAAGGTGCTGTCTAGCTTATTTATGTGCGAAGTTTGAGTTAATAATCAAAAGTTTCTTTTATCTGGAGAGTTTGAAGAAAATGTTTGACTCTTGAGTAGCTGCCTTCATCCCCTACAAAATAAAGCACGTCACCATCTTCCAGTACAGTAGCGCCACCGGGTGAAAGGAGAAGAGTTCCCTTTTTTCTTATTGCTATTACTGTTGCAGAAGTCGACTGCCAAAAACAAAGCTCAGATACTTTCTTTCCAAGAGAGGGCAGGTCTCCTTCCAGTATGACCTCAAATGGGATGAAAGGATTTGTTGCTCGAAACCGTTCTGTCAGGTCGACAAGCATTTTTACCTGTTTCTTCAGTTCTGTTATTTCAACCATCTGTCTTTCTGCTTTTTCGAGAATGCTGTTTTTAAGGTGCGAAAGAGTTTTTGTCTCCCGTTTCCTTGATATGAAGAGCAGCGCGTTCTCTCTGGACTTTACCGTGACTCCGCTGCCCTTTTCAGCCTCTACTATTCCTAGTTCTGCGAGCACGCATATTGCTTTTCTTGCTGTCTCTGATGAGACCTGATACTGAGATGCAAGGGAGGATCGCGCGAAAATCTTATCACCGACCTGATAATCGCCTTCAGCGATCCTTGATGCTATGTCTGAAGCAAGCTGCTGGTACCTTGACCCATGATCTGACTTAGGGCTCATGGAAAAGACCTCCCCTCCGTTTTATCTTAATTTGTGTACATGACTGACGCCCACCTCCTGAACATTTCCAGGTAAAACTATGACCCGCAGGGAGCAAACGTTGCTATGCTAATCGCCTAGATGCCCATAATAATTACTGGACATCCTCAACACGTCGTACAACAGAGGGTTTATTGAACCAAAAGCTTTTACAGAAATATCCACAACTTCCCCGTTCCCTATTTGAAGGCTTTCGGGGAAGTTGAAAAGAAAATTCATTTAAAGACTTTCCTGATTTTGTATCTTTTTTACATAAGGAAGTCCTTAGAGAATAGCTCTTACCCTCTCGGCTCTCTCCTTGGGCAGCCATTCGTCGAGCAGGTTTGGGTGAGTTTTGAGGAGCCATTTCGCTGCTTCCGTGTGGCTGACTTTTTTCTCATCAAGATATGCCAGAGCTTCGGACATGAGTTCACTGCCTGTTCTGTATTTTTTGAAGAATTCAAGCAGATCGGGCGCTTTTTTTGCAAAATATTTGCTGCTTACGATCTTGAGCTCCTGAGACGGGAAGGCGCAGGCTCCCTTTTCGAAAAGCTCTTTGCTGTAAGGTTCATCCTCAAGAAGCACGATATCCAGTTTTCCGCTGACCCAGGTAGGTTCATAACAATATCCCACCCATGGTTCGCCCAGGTTGTACGCAGATACGAGCGATGCGAAAAGAGTAGCTTCGCTTCCAAGACGCGCGTAGTTGTAATTTTTGTTTAGCCCGTATAGCTCATATTTTTTATGGAGAACCTCGTCGGCCATCCATCCGGGAATGGAGCCGTAGATCCTTCCCTTGCGCTTATCCTCGTCATCCTGGAATATCTTGTGGTATTTTGCCAGATCCTTTACTGTTTTAAGGTCTGGCGCTAAAGGCTTGATGCCGCGTTTGGCGTCCCCTTCAATGACGTATCTTGGCACATAGAGTCCCTGCTTGCTGTCCGGAGCCAAAATTCCAACGTCAACTATATCTCCGTTCGCCACATCTTTAGGATATGTAGCAACGTTGTCGGTCCAGCTTTCGATATCCAGATCCACGTCACCGGCAATTATCGCCTGCCAGTTCATAGTTGAAGACGCTGTCGATGTTTTGAGCACATATCCGTCATATGCGTTCTCAACGATTATCCTTGCTATCTCGTTGTGAAGTTTCTGGCTGTCCCATCCGTTGTCTGTAACGATTATCTCAGTTTTAGCGAATGCCTGTACGGGCATTGCGCAAACAATGACAATCAGACAAAATAAAAAAGCTCTTTTCAGTGATTTATTCATCAGTATCCCCCCACTTATTTGATTTCAACACTCCTATTCTTACATAAAGTTGTTACTTTTTCAACCTAAAATTCAACAATCAATAACATTTATAGGTAAAAAGGCGTTTTTTTCTTTGCTTAGTTAATAATCGAAAGCCTCTTTTATCCGGAGAGTTTGCAGGAAATATTTGACCTTTGAGTAGCTGCCCTCGTCTCCTACAAAATAAAGCACGTTGCCCTCTTCCAGAAAGGTGGAACCTCCTGGGGAAAGAATGAGAGTTCCCTTTTTCTTTATGGCTACAACCGTTGCAGAGGTAGATTGCCAGAAGCATAGTTCCGATATTTTTTTGCCAAGGGAAGGCAGGTTTCCTTCCAGTGTGATTTCAAAGGGGATGAAAGGATTTGTTGCTCGAAACCGTTCTGTCAGGTCGACAAGCATTTTTACCTGTTCCTTAAGTTCTGCTATTTCATTCATTTGTTTTTCTGCCTTTTCGAGGATGCTGTTTTTAAGGTGCGAAAGGGTCTTAGCTTCCCGTTTCCTTGATATGAAGAGCAGCGCATTTTCCCTTGACTTCACTGTGACTCCGCTGCCTTTCTCAGCCTCGACTATTCCTAACTCTGCAAGCACACATACTGCCTTTCTCGCTGTCTCTGATGAGACCTGGTACTGAGATGCGAGGGAAGAACGTGCGAAAATCTTATCTCCTACCTGATAGCTGCCCTCGGCGATCCTTGATGCTATGTCTGAAGCAAGCTGCTGATACCTTGACTCATGATCTGATCTAGGGCTCATTGGACAGACCCCTTTCTGATTTATCTATTGATGATGTTTTTGTTCGGAACGTTCTCTGTGAAGAATATCTCATATTTACGCAATTGTATCAAATCGTCATAAAATTACTTGCAACATTTTGCTTTATATGGTAAAAAACGACTAGTGATAGCGGTCATAAGGAGGGTAGGGTATTTAAGTCTATCATCACAAACCAAGTCAAGCATTCTTTAAATCTGACCTAACTGTATTACAGTTATACGAATGGCCATACGGACAGCCGGGTCAAATGCCGAACTAGCGATTGTGATATCGTGTTGATGAGCCAGAGCTCAAATTTTGTTGCGGAGACCTCCGCGAAATTGTGTTCATAAGTTTAGAGTACTTGTGAATGGTCGACATGAGCAGTAAAAGTATATATTACTGTATAGGCTCAAATAAACTACCAATATTTGTATAATACATCAGTCAAATTAAAGTAGGGATCATCTATCAAGTACAACTATCCTGTCTTTTCCCCTGAGGAAGGCGGGTGGTTGTTTTTTATTTTAAGGGGTGTAAAGCAAGCACCCCGAGTGGATGAACACTCATGCGGAGGCCATTTTCAGAAAGGAGCCTGAGATGGCCGAGAAAATAAAACTGTATGGCTTTAACAACCTTACAAAAACGCTTAGCTTCAATATTTACGATGTGTGCTACGCAAAGACCGAAAGAGAAAAGAACGAGTATGTATCATATATAGATGAACAGTACAACGCAGAGCGTCTCACCAACATACTTTGCGATGTGACTGACATGATCGGCGCCCATGTTCTGAACATTTCCAAGCAGAACTATGACCCGCAGGGAGCCAGTGTCACCATTCTGATCTCCGAAATGCCCATGCCACCGGAGACTCTTGACGCTTCGTGCAACTGTGGGTTTGAGATACTCTCTAAACGCGAGACTGTATGCGGCCACCTTGACAAGAGCCACCTTACGGTCCATACCTACCCGGAGTTCCATCCAAACCAGGCTATATCGACTTTTCGTGTGGACATAGATGTATCGACATGCGGCAAGATCTCTCCGCTGAATGCCCTTGATTATCTGATCGGCAGCTTTGATTCGGATATCATTGCGATAGACTACCGTGTCCGGGGCTTCACCCGTGAGATGGACGGCCGTAAATGTTATATCGACCACAAGATAGCCTCGATACAGGATTTCATAGACTCCAGGACCCTGCAGGAATATGACGCCCAGGACATTAACGTTTATCAGGCCAATATTTTTCACACTAAGATGCTGATAAAGGAACTGCACCTCCAGAATTATCTCTTCAACAATGACGTGCTCGAATTTACCCCCAAAGAGAGGCTTGAGATAACCAACAGGCTTCGCAGGGAAATGATAGAAATCTACACGGGAATGAATATCTATGAATAGACAGAATGAGACTCCGATCTATGATGCTCTGCAGGAATACATTAAAAACAGGATAGTCTCCTTTGATGTTCCGGGCCACAAACAGGGCAAAGGACATAAGGCCCTCGTTGATGCTTTTGGTCAGAAGTGCATCTCGATGGATCTCAACTCAAGCAAGCCCCTTGACAACCTGACCCACCCGACCGGAGTCATCAGGGAGGCGGAGATCCTGGCAGCAGAGGCTTTCAGGGCGAGCCACGCATTCCTTATAACAAACGGTACGACTGCAGCAGTGCAAAATATGATCTTTTCATGCTGCAGACAGAACGATAAGATCATCATGCCGAGAAATGTTCATAAAAGCGTAATAAACGCAATGGTGATCTGCGGAGCTGCACCTGTTTATGTGAACCCCGGGATCGAACCTGAACTTGGGATAAGCCTCGGAATGTCTGTTAGCGATGTAAAAAAGGCAGTATCGGAACATCCGGACGCAAAAGCTATATTTGTTAACAACCCCACCTATTACGGGGTCTGCAGTGATCTGCGGGAGATAGTCCAAATAGCCCATGAGGCAGGCATGCTGGCCCTTATCGATGAGGCCCACGGAACACACCTCTACTTTGGCGAGGACCTCCCTCTTTCTGCAATGGACGCGGGAGCGGATATGTCAGCAGTCAGCATACACAAAACAGGAGGCTCCCTTACGCAGAGCTCTATGCTACTGCTAGGCCCCAAAGTCGAAGCTGAGGCTGTAAGGCAGATAATAAACCTGACACAGACAACGAGCGGAAGCTATCTGCTCATGGCATCGCTGGATATTGCAAGAAAAAACCTCTTTCTCCACGGTAAAGAAATATTCAAAAGGGTATGTTCGCTAAGCGAATATGCGAGGGAAGAGGTAAACAGGATCCCAGGCCTGAGGGCTTTTGGAAAAGAGATAATCAACGGAGAGACAGTTTTTGATTTTGACAGGACCAAATTGAGCATACATACCCGTGCGATGGGTCTTGCAGGAATAGAAGTTTATGACATCCTAAGGGATGAGTTCGGTATACAGATAGAATTTGGGGACATCGGCAACGTCCTGGCCATTATTTCAGTGGGTGACAGGGAACTTGAAATTGAGAGGCTCCTTGGAGCTCTGGCAGAGATACAGCGCCGCTTCAGCCGAGACCCTATGAACATGCTTGACCACGAATATATTGATCCGCAGGTGGCTATGACTCCACAGCAGGCTTTCCACGCAAAGAAAAAAAGTGTTCCCATAAAGGAAAGCCTTGGAATGATCAGTGCGGAACTTGTAATGGCATACCCACCGGGCATCCCGATACTTGCGCCCGGTGAGAGGCTGACAGCCGAGATAATCGACTACATCAGCTACGCCAAGGAAAAGGGATGCGTCATGACCGGCACCAAGGACATGGAAATGAACAATATCGAGACAGTGGAGGAATAAAAAATGGAATACTGGTACACGGAAGAACATAGTGAAAACGTAAGATTTTCCATCAGGGTAGATAAACAGCTCTATTCAGCGAAGAGTACATTCCAGAGAATAGACGTCTTTGAAGCCGAAGAGTTCGGGCGTTTCCTCACACTTGACGGGCTAATGATGCTTACGGAGAAGGATGAGTTCATATACCACGATATGATCGTCCATGTTCCGATGGCGTCGAACCCCGACATAAAGAAAGTCCTTGTTATCGGAGCCGGCGACGGAGGCACTGTCCGCGAGCTGACAAGATACAGGACGATCGAGAAGATAGACATGGTCGAGATAGATAAGATGGTTGTCGAGGCATGCCTTGAATACATGCCGCAGACCTCATCTAAGCTCTCTGACCCCAGGGTCACAATATACTACGAGGACGGGCTGAAGTTCGTACGGGACAAGGTCAACATGTATGATCTGATAATAGTCGACAGCACAGACCCATTCGGCCCGGGAGAAGGACTTTTCACAAAAGAATTTTACGGTAACTGCTACAAGGCGCTGACCGAAGAGGGTATCCTTGTCAACCAGCACGAGTGCCCCTACTATGAGAGCTACGCGATGTCCATGAAGAGGGCTCACAAAAGGATCAGGGAGTTCTTCCCTGTTACAAGGGTCTATCAGGCCCACATTCCTACATATCCGTCAGGTCACTGGCTTTTTGGCTTCGCATCCAAGAAAAAGGATCCGATTAAGGATCTTGATGCGAACAGATGGAACAGCCTCGGCATAAAGACGAAGTATTACAACACGGATCTCCATAAGGGCTGCTTCGCGATACCGACCTACGTTAAGGAACTCCTTGATGACGCGGATAAAGAATAACGGCCCGATGGTCTTCATAGGGTGCGAAGGCGGTTATGACGAGGCGGATCTTGTCATATTCGGCGCCCCATTTGACGGCACGTGCAGCTACAGGCCCGGCTCGAGATTTGCCGGGTCTGCCATCCGCAACGAATCATACGGCATAGAGACCTACTCTCCCTATCTTGAAAGAGATCTTACCGATCTCTCTGTCTTTGATGCGGGAGAACTGGACCTTCCTTTCGGCAACACCTGCGAAGCGCTTGAAAGGATCGAAGAGGCGGCATCAGAAATAGTTGCTGACGGTAAGATACCACTGATGATAGGCGGAGAGCATCTTGTCACCCTCGGAGCTGTCAGGGCCATTGTAAAAAAGCATCCTGACCTCAATATCGTCCACTTTGACGCGCATGCGGATCTTCGGGACGATTACATGGGAGAAAAACTTTCTCACGCGACCGTCATTAGGCGCTGTCATGAGCTTGTCGGAGGCAAGGTATATCAGTTCGGCATACGTTCGATGACAAGGGAAGAGGATCTCTGGGCCAGGGAAAACACCGTTCAAAGGAAGTACGATTTCGGGACCCTGGATGAAGTCTTTGATGAGCTTATGGGAAAACCTGTCTACATCACGATAGACCTTGATGTGCTTGACCCCTCCATATTCCCTGGAACGGGGACTCCTGAGCCGGGCGGCGTATCTTTCACGGATCTGATATCAGCTGTCCATAGCTTGAAAGGACTTGATGTAGTCGGATGCGATGTGAACGAACTTGCCCCGCACTATGACAACAGCGCAGTCTCGACCGCAGTTGCATGCAAAGTGATCAGGGAGCTTATCCTTTCGATAGTTTAACTTTTTGCAGACAGCACATTGTCTTGATCAAAGCTTAAAAAATCATTATTATGTGCAAATCTCTCTTATTGATGTAATTCGTCGCTGCACTTATACTTTCTAAATGGGGGAGTCTTTATGAAAGTTGATCGTGCAATGACAAAAAAACGTCCCGGAGCAGCCCTCTTAGCGATAGTGCTTATAGGGTTCCTTGTGCTTTCCCTGATCAGTTCTGTCGTTGTGACGATAGCCAGGAATACCCTCCGTGTGGGGGCCTGGCAAACAGAACAGATCGAAAAAACAAGGCTCGATTATCTTGCAAGGACTACGGTCCAGGCAGTGACGGAACAGTTGACAGCGGACCCTGAAGCTTTCGGTATATTGAACAGGACAGGGATAGTTTCAGAAACAAAACAAATTACAGACGGAAACTTCTCAGCTTCCATAGATATAACTATAAAAGGCGATGACCAGAGAGCATCAGTCGTTGCAAAAGCATCCTCTGAAAAAGGCGGATCAGCTATTGTCAGAACTACCATAAATCTGACAGTAACGCCAAGAACTTTTACATGGAGCGCAGGAAATTGAAGAGGACCGGCGCAATCTTTGTGGAGGTAATCGTCTCCATACTGCTTTTCACTGTTGGAATCCTTGCCCTCACAGGAACGCTTTTCTATGGTGTAAAGATGGTGACCGAGTCCAGACAAGTGACCATAAAAGAGCAGGAGTACAAGAACTCTGTAGAAAATGAGATCCTGGGAATAATCCAGGGATCTGACCCATCCCCCGCAGGGACCTCAATTGGTTCTGACCAGATAATAATAAACAGCAGGCAATTGCCCTTCACCCTTTACAGGTATAAGCAGGAAGGCAAAGAGGGAACAGAGATGTATCTGATCAAAAGGGGGAACACACCATGAAAAGCTTTGCAAGAGCGGGATTTACACTTGTTGAGCTCCTGGTAGGCGTGGTCATGATGTCAATCGTGATCGCCGGCATAGCTTTTACAGTCAGCTCGGGCTTTGACCTCTTCACCAAGGCGGAGTCCAACGCCGTTGTGATCAGCGGTGTGCGCTTCACTGCAGATTCCTTCGAGAGGACTGTTGCCCCCATGCTCAACGTAACCGATCAGATAGAGCTGCTTTCAGCAGATGCGGCAACCATCCCGGCCCCCGCGTCGCTCTCCGAAGATATCCACTACGTATTCCTCTCAAGCGACGCTGTCGTGCACAGGGACTCGAAGGGAGACCATGTACTTGAGGGTTCTGAATATATTGATAGTCTCGAGTTTATGATACCGGTTTCTTCGGAAGATACCCAGGAAAACTATATCTTTAAAATGGGCATACATGGAAAAAACAGCGATCAGCCTAAGGCTAAACTTGACCTTGAGGTTGAAAGTGCTCTCTACAACAGGCCGGAAAAGAAGGGTCCCCCGGTTTCAGGTATCCTGAGGGGAACAATACTCAAAATCAGAGCCAGCCTCTATCTGGACAGGCTTGACCTTTACGACAATGATACAAAGATCAAGATCAACGGACTGACAATGCACAAGGGCACAAAAATAGAGGCTGTATATGACCTGATCAATCAGACTGGGACATCACAGCCGATGTCGGATGAATCGGTCGTAGAATGGTTCATAAGCGGAAGTGTTTCCGCCGATCTTACCGTGACGGAGGCCAGTCCGACAGATTTAAACAGAAACAGTTATTACTGGCAGCTTGTCTCCGGAGGAGATCCGGTTACGGTAAAGGTGCTTGACACAACAGGAACTTTTCATCTTGACACAGGGACAACAGAGACAGACTGGGCGACCGGTGTGATAAGATGCCGCGTGACACCGGTAGTCAAGTCATCCAGAGGCAGCCTTGTTGCTTCAGGCATTCCAAGGTGGAGCGATTATGTCGTCATAAAAGCAGTTGAGGCGCCTAGCAAGGAGTTCGAAGAAATCCTTGATGTCCTGGATCCTTACAGTCAAACTCCTAACGGCACCGGAGATGTTTTTCTTACAAATGTTGCCACACAGGATAGTGAAAATGTATTCGATGTTAACTCGGGTCACATTCTAATGACTATTGATTCACCTAGCAAGCCAAACTATGGTGCTTCATTTGTAATACAGCTCAAGTATGATAAATTTGACAATGCCAGGATATATGGAGCCTGGGTTGCCGGGAGGGAATCAACTTCAGATATCCCCTCATATATAACTGTAACTAACTATTCTGTTGTTTTCGATTCAAAAATAAAAAACAATGCATCAAGTTCAGCTCTATTTTTAAGCACGAGATCAAATAACAGTAATTTTGGAAAGATCATCAATAACGAGCTTGACGATGAATTCAAGGATGCTGGTTATGCGGTGCAGTATATGCCATACCGCTATCCTTATGGTTTTTTAGTATCAAAGTTTAGGGATGGAGAAGAAATCGTAGGGCAAAATAAGAATGAGCCCAGACCTTTAGGGATTTTCAACGAATCATTGAACAACAGGGTATACGATTATTACATGCCTGCATCTTTAAACAACAGTAATTTTACATTTGGCCAATGGTTCGATCGTTATAGAATATTTTACACAGTTCTGGAGTATTTTGACGAGACTCAGGGAAAGGCATATCCACGACATATATTCAGGGTCAGGCTGCTTAAGAGGACGGACAACTGGGATGCACTTACTCCGGGCGAACCTCTTTCAGAAATAAAAAAGAGAGATCCCTGGTGTATAGGCCCCAAATTTTACGCATCTGAACCGATGTGGTTCGGAGATTTTGTGGGAAATCCCAATACGACCCGTGCCTCAGGAACGACCACCGTAAAGGTCAAGAACTATTATTACACATCACCTCAGACAGCGACATTAAGCAGGCAGATAAACATTGCAGGGAAGAGATTCTGCGCTCTTAAGCGCCCTTCAGGTTCGGATGTATTCAGAAGAAGGTTGATGAACGCCAGGGCAGCAGAAAAAAATATTGATGGCAGTAATATACCTGATACTGCAATATCAAATGCCTTAGGAGGAACAGTACTTTCAATACCTGAAGGATCCAGATATGTTGGGGTTCGGGGAGTAATAGAAAATAATAGCGACTCTGAAGATGCTGTTACAGTTTTCGGACTTGATTTTGCCCCCGGATTCAGCATCAACGAGATCCGCTCAATAATGCCTGCAAATGGAAAGCTGTACAGCCTTGAAGAGACGATACCGGCTTCAGAGCTTTTAAAGATACAAGATAAAGACTGGTATAAATCCTATAAGAATATCATAGCCTCATCGGAGAACGACATAAACAAAAAGGTTTTCGGTACCGCGGCAAAATCAGCCGGTACCGGAGACAACGGCAGCTGGTATTATCAAAACGCAGGAAACGACGGCGGGATCTATGACCTGCAGCATATAAAAAACAACTGCAATTGCCCTCTTCATAATGAGCTCTTCAAATGGCTTAGCGGGCAATAAAGGTATATGATAATTGACACAAAGAGAGCGGCGGATGCCCGGGCACCCGCCGCTCTCTTTGTGATAAACTATTTATCCAGAACTGCCATTACCCTTACGGGGCCTCCGTCCTGATATTCCAGAGAAATGGGAAGGGCGGCCACACAAAATGGCCTGTATCCCACCTTATCCAGATTTCTCAGGTTTTCCATGATAACGAGCCCGCTTGACAGAAGTATCCTGTGGATCTCGTTTGCGGCTGAATCCACAGGATCGGCTGAGATGGCGTCAAATCCTACACCCTTGAGTTTTTTCTCTGAAAGCCATTCTGCGGATAGAGGAGAAAGGACCGGAAAGCCGGTCATGTATTCTTCCGTATTCCATTTTTCAGACCATCCGGTGCGGAAGAGAAGATAGTCAGCGCCCGAGATCTCAGAGGAAGTCACCTTTATGTCGGCAAGCTCGATCCTTCTCCCGGCGCATCCCCTTACGTCCACGACCAGGCCAAAGCCAAAGAAGGTCTCGTTAGGCAGTTGGTCCAGGTTTTCCCCGTCCGGTACCATATGTGAGGGCGCGTCCATGTGGGTCCCTGTGTGTGAGCTGAAAGAGACTAGGGTCGTCCTCCAGCCGTTTTCTTCCATCGTGGCACCCTTTTTGACAGTGGGTGGCACGTCGCCCGGAAAGACCATCATGCCGTCTGTAATAGGCCAGCTGAGGTCGATAACTCTCATCCGCTATTCTCCCAGTCCGGTCATTTTGTTGAACTCATCGATCTTTTCATCGATAAGATCAGCCATACGGTGGACGCTCTTCCAGTAGTCCGGGTCGTACCACTGGGCGTTGAGTTCTTCGCTCGTCTTGCCCTGTTGCTCCACCCATGTGTAGTACTTCAGGTTGTGTATCCTCTTGCGGTCGTAGTAGTTCAGCTCCATCATACCGTCGATGCCCATCCCCAGTACGAATCTCTGATGGTCGACAGCGGCTCGAAGCGGCGAGTATGCTCCAAGCTCAGCGCGCATCTCTTCAAGCCTGGAGGTGTACATTTCCATCGAGTCGGTCAGGACGGTGAGTATTATATCGTTCTCCGTGAGTTCGTAGTATTTTGCCATCTTTATTGCCATTGCGATGTTTGCGGCACCGGATATCCCCATCAGAGGCAGCTGTGATATGAATTCATCTGAAAGCCCCAGGCTTCTGAGATATTCCTGCCCTTCCGGCTCATTGCAGAGGCGTATCATCGCCATGCAGTTGTTGTCATCTATCGCGAAGACGAGGTCTGTATTCTTTACGTTGTGGACCCAGGGGATGTGCTTGTCGCCTATGCCCTCGATGCGGTGCTCACCGAAGCCGTTGAGGTAGAGGGTCGGACACTGGAGAGCCTCTCCCACTCCGACTTTGCTATCGGGGAATATCTCCTTGAGGTAATCCCCGCATGCCGTCGTGCCTGCGGATCCCGATGTAACAACCACACCGGCGTACCTATCTTTGGGTCCCATTATTTTTTTCAAAGCCTCTTCCATGGCGCTTCCCGTTACATAGTAATGCCAGAGGTGGTTGCCCATCTCGTCGAACTGGTTGAATATGACTGCCTCGGGGCGTGACGCCCGTATTCTTGCGACCTCGTCATAGATCTCCTTGACGTTGCTCTCTGTGCCCGGGGTGGCAATTATCTCGCCTGCGACGGTGCGGAGCCATTCGAAACGCTCCTTGCTCATGCCCTCAGGCAGTATCGCTATCGACTCGCACCCTAAAAGCTGGGCGTTGTAGGCTCCGCCGCGGCAGTAGTTGCCTGTAGAGGGCCATACGGCCTTCTGGCATGTCGGGTCGAACTGTCCGGTTACGAGACGGGGCACAAGGCAGCCGAAACTTGCTCCGACCTTATGGGCTCCTGTGGGAAACCATTTGCCGCAGAGCGCGATGATGCGTGCCTTAACTCCCGTGAACTCACTGGGGAATTCCAAAGTGTTGACCTCACCGAAAAGTCCTCCTGTTTTTTTCGGCTCATTCTTCCATGTGATCCGGAAGAGGTTTGCAGGGTCGACGTCCCAAAGGCCGGTCATTTTAAGTTGTTCTTTTATCCTTGCAGGCGTATATTTTTCTGGATCCCTCATCTGTTTGAAGGTAGGGATAAGGACGTTCCTTTTTTTAGCTACCTCTACTGCATTTTTAAGTTTCTCTTTGTGGACTGTAAGGTCGATCACTGAATATTTCCCCCTTCAGAATATTATTATAAGTTCATCGTAAAGCGATAAGTCTTGAAAATTCCTCTAAGTCCGGAGCGCATGAGAACGCCTGTCCTACGGATCTCTTCGCGCTCTCGATATCCTTGAGTCCGTTTCCGGTAACCACTACGGTGATCGTTTCATCCAGGCCTGTCTCTCCTGCCATGGCTATCTTGCGGAATCCTGCAAAGCCTGTTACGCCTGCGGGTTCTCCGAAGACCCCGGAGGATCGGGCAAGTTCCGGGATGGCGGAGAGTATCTCCGAATCACTTACCGTCACGGCGGTCCCCCCGGACTTCCTTATTGCCCTGAGCGCTTTTGCCCAGTTTCTCGGAGCGCCTACTGAGATGCTGTCTGCTATAGTATCTGCAGGACCGAAGGTCACCATTTCTGAATTCTCCATTATTGCTCTGTAAATAGGGCTGGAACCCTCTGCCTGAACTCCTGTTATTTTCGGCATCCTGTCTGTCAGCCCCAGGTCGAGCAGGTCCATGAATCCCTTATAGAGTCCTCCTATGCAGCATCCGTCCCCGACCGAGATAAAGACCCTGTCCGGGACCTCCCAGTTCAGCTGTTCGGCGATCTCCATAGCGCAGGTTTTTTTGCCCTCTACAAGGTAAGGGTTGATAGCGCAGTTCCTGTTGTACCAGCCGAATTTTTCTATTGCTGCTGTCGCAAGGTCAAAGGCTTTCGCATAATCTCCCTTGACAAGGACAACGTTCGCCCCGTAAACGAGAAGCTGAGTTACCTTTGCCGCAGGTGCTTTTTCAGGTACGAAGATGTAGCTTTCGAGCCCTGATACTGCGGCAAAACCCGAAAGCGAGCTGGCGGCGTTTCCCGTTGATGCGCATGCGACGACTTTTTGCCCAAAGTCCAGGGCTTTTGCAACGCCCACCGCGCTTGCCCTGTCCTTGAGGGATGCTGTGGGGTTTCGTCCGTCGTCCTTGATATATAGTTTATTAACTCCGTATTTTGAGGCGAGTCCTTTATTTTCATAAAGAGGGGTCCATCCGACTGCCAGATCCGGTATATTTGCGTCGTTCAGGACCGGCAATATAGCCCTGTATCTCCACATCGACATATCCATGTTTAGGGACATAGCCTCTTTGGTGATTTTTTTCTTTGCATTGCTGACATCGTAGAGCACATCAAGTGTACCGTCGAGTCCGCATCTGTCGCAGACATGTCTGTCGGCAGAAGGTCCATATTCACTCCCGCAGAGTACGCATTTAAGAATTTCAGGCCTGGCCATATTTCCCACCCCTTGGGAGATAGTTTGTCCGTATCCATTATACTTTGTAAGTACTTTTCAAGCTATTCTTAAAGGTCAATTTTTATCCTGAATGCAATCTCAAAAATATATAGTGTTTGACGAAAAAATAGCTTATAATATACCATGTCAACTATCAACTTTAAAAAGAAAGAGGTGCTTCGCATGTTATCCTTTTATTCTTTATTTAAAAAAGTCAATACCCTGATCATCGCATCTATCCTCTTATCGGCAGGGGGTTTTGCCTCATACGCTTCGGCATCTGAGATCGTTACCGCCCCCCTCAACCCGCATTTTGTCGAATGGCAGAAAAAAATTGACGAAGCAAAAACATCCGCACCGGAAAAAGGAAGCACCGATCCTCTGGGCGCAGATGTGTCCCATGGTTATGCCCCCTCCCCGGTCAACTGGTCACACCTTGAAAATGAGGGTTACAGCGTAATTAACACCACGAACAGGCTGGGAACAAATCCGGTGAGCTATGACCTGAGATCTGAGATGCCGGTGGTAAGGAACCAGGACCCATTTGGAACCTGCTGGACATTTTCTGCAATGGCAGCTTCAGAATCCAACCTTATCCACGACAAAAAAATATTGACCAAGGACAACGCAGACCTTTCAGAGTGGTATCTGGCTTATTACGGCTTCAATGATGAGTCGGATGATCTGCCCTCATTTACATTTGATTCCAGTGGAGGCACCAAAAAATACTACGATGTGGGCGGAGACGACTGGAGATCTGCGGCTATCCTTGCAAGAGGGACCGGCTTCCTCGATGAATCATCGGCAGCATATCCCCAAAGTACCGCTGCTGTTTACAAACCTGATGTGCAAGCAAGAAAGTATAAGCTCAAAAATGCTCTCTATCTGGGAAATCTGGGAGTAAAAGAGGTAAGGCTTAAGGACAGCCGTATCAATACCATCAAGGAAGCGATAAGAACTTACGGAGCTGTCAGTATAGGTATAACGCAGGGAGATAGTGATCTATACCTTAACCCAACGACGGCGGCATACTTCATAAAATCTGAGGATTCAGGCACTAATCATGCTGTAACAATCGTCGGCTGGGATGATGATTATGCCACATCAAAATTCAACGCATCACCCAGGCCAACGAATAAAGGAGCCTGGATCGTCAGGAACAGCTGGGGAAGTTCATGGGGAGATGGCGGTTATTACTATGTTTCCTATGAAGAAGGTTCCTTGAACGACGGAGTTGCATATGACACAGTGGCTGCCCCGGACAAAGAAAAGATCTACCAGTATGACCCGCTCGGACTATGCTCCTTCATGGGTTACACTTCAGTCAAGCCTGCCTACTTTGCCAATATCTTTACAGCTACAAGAAACGAAAAGATAAACTCTGTTTCATTTTACACCAGCCGCCCCGACAGCCAGTGTACTATTGAGATCTATAAGGATTGCGGAAACTCCCCCAAAGGAGGGACCCGTGTGGCCGTAAAGAGCGTTACTATTACGGCCCCCGGATATAACACTGTAGATCTTGACTCAGTTGTAGAGATATCAAAATATATTAAATTTTCTGTTGTCGTAAGTATTTTGCAGCCGGATATCTCTGATTATGCAATACCTGTTGAATATCCGATAACCGGCTACTCGGAGAAGGCGACTGCTTCGGCAGGCCAGAGCTTCATCTCATCAGACGGCACCACATGGGAAGACCTGACGGGAATCTCTGGGTATGAAAAGGCCAACGTATGCCTGAAGGCGTTTGGCACCTCGGATGATACAGGCTCAGGCAGCAGCAGCGGCTGTTCGACAGGACCGGGGATGATCCTCCTCTTCAGTCTTGCAGTCATGCCCTTTATGTTCAGAGGGAAGAAGCACTGACAGCAAATAAGCAGGTTGTCTGAAGAGACAGATATCTATCATACTGATAATATATAATATCAAAAGAGGGCTGTGTCTACATCACAAGCCCTCTTTTTTCAAATGATATTTAAAGAAAGGAACCCGGACTAATGATTTTTTTTGTGAGAAGCGGACCCGAAACGATAGTTTTCACTTTCGCCAAGAATTTCGACAAGGCTGAACAGATATTGCTCAGCTGGGGTGAATATGCCGGCAGCGACATTGAAGAAGCTTTTTCCATTTCAGGCGAGTTCAGCCGGATAGTAGTGGCCTGCGTCAAAAACGAAGCAGTGGGGAAAGAGGAGCTCAGGGTCTATATCTCAGAGACTTCTATACAACGACTGCTCTGCATGATGCTCACCGCGAGACTCGACGATGGGATCACCGAAAGCAGGATGCAGCCCGGCTACATACTTATGAGATTATTGGGCGACCTTGATAAGGGCATAGAAAAGATAAGGGAGGACTTTGGCGGTGAGCTCATTTCAAACGATCCCTACTTCAGCGAACCCCTTCCGGAGGATTCCTCAGTAATCTACTTCACCGCTGAACCGCTCAACCACCAGATATCGCACTCAAGGATGTACAGCAAGGCTCTTTATGTGATCGAGCATACAAAAGAAAAACTTATTGCTACTCTGAGGATGAGGCAGAACGAATATCTGGGCGATTCTATGGGCACACCTGACTGGAACAGCATGGACATTCAGATCGGTGACAAGGAAGGTCGTTTCAGCGTCCACAGAAAGAGGATATGGACCGCGGTCCAGGGACTTCAGCTCGGGACGATACTGGAAGAGGGTTGGAAAAGGGAATACACCCTGATGGGAAAAATGGTTGACGTATATGTCCTGAAACTCTTTACCCCTCTTGACGAGGAATTGGTAAAAGGATTCCTCTCCGGACTGGAATATGATGACTCCGGTGAACGTGTGGCTGATATGGACCTCTACTTCAAAGGCAAAAAGATCAACTGGAAAGAGAGAGGAAAAGAGGGCGGACTTTCGAAGACCGAACTTGGAATGGTCGCAAGGAAGAGTATGCTGGAAAAACTTGACAAGTATTCACTCTTAAAAATGCACAGGCTTGATGAACAACTGAAATCTTCAAAGAGATAATTTTTAAGTTTATAAATATTAAAGGGGCCTTTCGAAAAAAAGGCCCCTGCTGTTTATGACTTATTTGTTGATTCGGGTTCCCTTAGAAACCTTCCTGTGCATTCCTGGCGATTATCTCTTCCTGCTGGTAGTTATCGAGGTCAACGAAGTAATCGCTGTAGCCTGCTACCCTTACAAGGAGCCCGCGGTAGTTCTCAGGATGGGACTGTGCATCACGGAGAGTATCCTCGTCAACAACGTTGAACTGGATATGGTGTCCGCCGAGTTTGAAGTAGGATCGGATAAGGTTCTTGACTCCCTCTATTCCTTCTTCGCCTGCAAGTACTGAAGGTAGGAAACGCTGATTGAGGAGGGTGCCTCCTGATTTGACTTGATCCATCTTGGCCAGTGACTTCACGACTGCTGTTGGTCCGTTGCGGTCAGCGCCGTGGCTCGGTGAAGTGCCGTCTGACTCGGGCATTCCTGCGAAACGTCCGTTTGGTGATGCAGCGAGTTTTTGCCCGAAGTAGTTGTGGCATGTGGTGCTGAGCATGTTGAGGTGGTATGTTGGTCCAAGGATGCTGTGTTTGCCGTCGATAGTCCTGAAAAGACTGTCATAGACTTTTTTCATAAGGTTATCCGCATAGTCGTCATCGTTGCCGAAGAAGGGGGTTTTGTTCCAGAGAGTGAGACGCATTTCTTCTTCACCCCCCCAGTTCTTTTCCATAGCTCCAACAAGCTGTTTAAGGGTGTATTTTTTCTCCTCGAAAACATGTTTCTTGATTGCCGAAAGGCTGTCTGTGACTGTGCCTATACCGGTGCACTGGATGTAGTCAGAGTTGTAGCGTGGACCTCCGTTGTAATAGTCTTTGCCTTTCTGTATGCAGTCCCTTATAACCACAGAAAGGAAAGTAGCTGCCATCTTAGTCGCGTACTGGTAGCGCAGGTAGTTGTCAACTTTGATCTTTGTTTCTACCACGTAGTTGAGGTGTTTTTCAAATGCAGCATAAAGATCGTCAAAGGTTTTGAACTCACTGATATCGCCGGTCTGGATGCTGACCTGCTTGCCTGTAAGCATGTCGACTCCGTTTGTAAGGGTGTACTCAAGGAGCTTGGGTATATTGAGGTATCCGTGGAGCAGGTATGCCTCTTTACCTGCCGCGCCTGTCTCGATGCATCCGCTTGTCCCGCCTTCACGCGCATCTTCAAGTGTCTTGCCTACGCGCATCTGTTCCTGGATGACCATGTCAGCGTTGAAGACTGAAGGATACCCCATGCCGTTGCGGAAGACCCTTGCTGCAGCGCGGATAACGCTGTCAGGTGTACGCTCGCTGACCTGGATGTTGCCCTGAGGCTGCAGGAGGCGAAGTTCGTCGAAGATCTCGAGGCAGATGTAGGTCACTTCGCTTGATCCGTCAGTGCCGTCAGCCTTAAGTCCGGCCAGGTTGATGTTTGTGAAGTCGTTGTATGTTCCGCTTTCAGCTGCAGTTACTCCGACTTTGGGAGGAGCCGGGGTGTTGTTGACCTTGATCCAGAGGCAGGAAAGAAGTTCCTTTGCTGCTTCCCTGTCAAGTGTTCCGTCATTTAAACCCTTCTCGTAGAACGGAGCAAGGTGCTGGTCGAGGTGACCGGGGCTCATCGCGTCCCATCCGTTGAGTTCTGTGATGGTGCCAAGGTGTACGAACCAGTACATCTGGACGGCTTCCCAGAAGTCTCTAGGTGCATTCGCGGGTACACATCTGCAGACATCAGCTATCTTGAGAAGCTCTGCCTTGCGTTTTGGATCACTTTCTCCGGCCGCCATTTTTTCTGCAAGTTCAGCGTGTCTTTCAGCAAAAATCATGACTGCGTCGCAGGAAATATCCATACCCTGGAGCTGTTCGTCTTTTGCTGTGGCCTCCGGATCTTTTAGGTAGTCAAGCTTTGCACGTGCTCCGGCTATCTGTTTTTTAAGGTCAAGCATGCCGTTTTTGTAGATAAGTCCATCGAGGGCAGTATGGCCGAGGGCTCTCTGCTCGCCGAATTCAGTGAAAGTGCCGGCTTCGTAGAGCTTGGTCCAGTCTTCAGGCATACGCTCAAAAAGCTTGTCTCTCATACAGCGGCCGCGCCAGAAGGGAATGACCTTCTCTTCATAGGTCTTGATATCTTCAGGATCTACTGTATAGTTTTGCTGTTTTCTGATGTTGAGTATCTCGAGGTCCTCCCTGGAATGGCAGGTCAGCTCAGGGAATGTCGATACAGACTTGGGTTTCGAGCCTCTTTCGCCTACGATCAGCTCATCTTCCCCAATGAAGATCTTTTTATTCTGGCAGATATATCTGAAGTTCATGGCGCGCATAACTGGCATAGGGTGCTTGTTGTCGTTCTCTTTGTAGAATTCAGTTTCAAGAACGGCTCTTTCTATACAGATAGAGGGATGTGCTTCAAAGCTTTCGTCGCGAAGACGTTTGATGCGTTCATTCATGTTTCTTACCTCCCTGGGTGTTGTCATGTGATCTTTATGTTATTTTTTTAAGTTTTTCCCCGACCTTTGCAGCTATGTGCTCAGGTCTGCCGCTTTTATAATAATACGCTTTAAGCGCAATATCTTCCCAAATAGGAAGTGCTTTTATCCGCCTATGTGTGTGTTCAAACCAAAGCTTTTCAGTATACGGGCGGCTCTCTGTATCTGGTTTTCAGTAGGTGGCAGGAGGTCCGGAAGCTTGTACTCCATGTCCCACCTCTGATGCTTTCCCCTGGCCACTGTGTGGTAAGGAAGGAGGTTCACCCCGGTTATTCCTTTGAGCTTTGAGATGAACTCACCGGTTGCCCTTACATTCTCGTCATCTGAGTTAAGACCCGGCATAAAGGGAAACCTGATATTGATCTTTGACCCGAACTCCGAAAGAGCGACAAGGTTTTCAAGTATTATCGAGTTGTCCACTCCGGTGTATTCCCTGTGTTTTTTTGAATCCATATGTTTCAGGTCATAGAGAAAAAGGTCAGTCTCCTTTGCAGATTCAATGATCACCTTTTTGTCTACGAATCCGCAGGTATCTATCGCTCTGTGAAAACCTTCATGTCCGCAGGCTTTGAGGGCTTCTATCACAAATACGGGCTGCATGAGGGGCTCACCTCCGGAGAAGGTCACGCCGCCGCCGTCCCTGAAAAAGATTTCGTCTTTCCTGAGATGTTCCATAAGCTGCTCGACCGTATATTTCCTGCCGCAAAGCTCCCGCGCACCGGAAGGGCATACATCTTCGCATATCCCGCATTTGTCGCAGAGTCCGAGGTCTGTTGTCAAAGTACCTTCTGTTGCTGATATAGCTTTATTAGGACATGACCTGACACATGCTCCGCACCCTATGCACTTTCCCCTGCGGAAGAGGATCATAGGGATCATCGACTGGCTTTCCGGATTGTGGCACCACCAGCAGGAGAGTGGGCATCCTTTCATGTGTACCGTTGTGCGTGTTCCCGGGCCGTCGTGTATGGAGTATTTCTTTATGTCAAAAATGATCCCAGTTGTGCTCAATCCGGTTATGCCTCCTCAGATACGTCCAGTTCAGAATGTTTAGCGAAGTAATATTTTCTGATAAATCTTTCCTGGACCTGGAACGACCAGTGTACGTCCCTGATATATTCTGCCGCTCCGTTGAAGTCACCTTTGCGAAGCAGTTCTATGAGAGCCTTGTGTTCCTCCAGGGAGTGCAGTTCCCATTCCTTGACGTAGGTCTTGTTTCTTGGAAAATCGTAAAGCCTTTCCTTGTGTATCTTTATGTATTGCAGTATTTCTAAATTGTCAGACATGTTCAGATAAACATTGTGGAACTTCAGATTTTCTTCGTAAAACATTGAATAGTTGTTCTGGTCGAGAGCCTTCCTCATCTGAGAGTTGCATTTTTCCATGATCTCAGCGTCACTTTCACGGAAGCGGAGCGCTATGTGGACCATCACCGAGGATTCTAGTCCCCCGAGGATCTCATATATGTTTCGGATTTTTTCCAGAGTCAGCGTATTTACGATAACTCCACGTCTTGGGTAGATGGTAACAAATCCTTCTGTTTCCAGCTGGAATAGGGCGTCTCTTAGCGGAGTCCTGCTCATTCCCAGTTCCATGCTTATCTCGTTCAGGTTAAGGAAGGATCCGGGACGAATCTTTCCGTCGTTCATCTGAAAACGAAGGTAGTCGTAAACCTGCTCCCTGAGAGATTTGATAGTAAAAAAAGAATCGTTGCTGCTGCTCATGACATTACCCCTCTCTACAATTGTATCACAGATATATCAGGTTGCAATACTTGAAAGAAAAAATGTATAATTCAGCCTGTCTTATGTTTTTATAAAAACCTGTCTGGCAGACGATGTATGGATTTAGTTTCTCGTTGCTAACGTGATATATTTGTTTGCGTTTCATTTATTTTAAAATTATCAGGCATTAAATGATCACGTACATTTTATTATATAGCTTTAATTGATGGACCGAAAGTAAAGATAAGCTTTTTTATTTTTGTCATAAAATTAATAAGAGCAATATTGCAGTAATGATTACAACTTTTCTGAAAAAGGTTATACTTTATCAGTGATATGATGAAGCTTATTCGGATAAAAAAACTAAGAGGGGGATCTTTATGAAAATTAAAGAATTTAAACTGGAGAGACTTTTTGCCAGGTACTCTTCAAAAGCTAAATACAGATTGAGCCAGTCAGCGTGCGAGTACTGCACGATGCAGGAAATACTTGACATGGCAGACGAAGAATGCAAAAAAATGTGGGATAATCTTGTTCTGGGTTATACGGAACAGAACGGTTTTGCACCTTTACGGGAAGCTGTAGCAAAAAGATTTACCACGATCCGTCCCTCTGATATTTTGGAACTTACACCTGAAGAGGGTATCTTCATATTTATGAATTCTCTTCTGGATCCCGGAGACGAGGTAATTGTAATGCAGCCCTGTCTCCCATCGCTTTATGAGATACCAAGGGCACTTGGATGCAAGATAATCAAGTGGCCGCTTCAGGAGACGACTTGGGGATGGAATCTCGATTTCAACTTCCTTGCAGAAAATATTTCCCCCAATACAAAGCTTCTTGTCCTGAACATACCAAACAATCCCACCGGGTTTATACCTGTAAAGACTGAGATGGACAGGATCCTGAACATAGCTGACAGGATGGGAACCTGGGTATTCTGTGAAGAGACATACCGCGGGATGGAACATGACCCCGCAGCTGCGCTGCCCTCTCTTTCCGATATGTATCCCAGGGCAACGACGATCGGAGGACTTAACAAGTTCGGGCTTCCGGGGACCAGGATCGGATGGCTGGTCACAAAGAACAAAAACATCCTTGAAAACTGCGCCGCATACAAGGACTATACAACTTTGTGCAATAATGCTCCGGGGGAAATCCTTGCCACTATAGCCATGCGCAACGCAACAGACTTGCTTCAGCGCAATCATACGATCGTACTGGACAACCTCAGCATCGCGGAGAAGTTCTTCAAAAAACACAAGAATATCCTGCATTGGATACAGCCAAACGGCGGAAGTACCGCCTTCCCCCAGCTGACGAGGCCCTTTGATGTAACAGAGATGTGCGAAAGGGCAATGAATGAAAAGGAACTTCTGATCATTGGCGAACGAGCATTCGGACTTGATACGAATAATTTCCGCATTGGTCTGGGACGCAGAGACTTCCAAGAGGCGCTTGACATCTTTTCTGAAATTATTGAAGAGATGGAAAAGTGCATTTTATAAATTAGGTTTTGTTATAAAAACTAAGGACTTCGGATCTTTCCAAAGCCCTTAGTTTTTATCTGACTGAAATAGATCCATATTTCCCGTCTTTTCTGTAGCAAGGCACCGATGCAGAAGAATCACTTTCTCCGCAGAAGAATATGTCCTCGGTAAAGCCAAGTTCCTGCAGTATCTTTCCATGCTCGGATTCCATGCAGACTGAAACCAGGTCAGGGCCGAAATGATGCCAGAGTGCCATCGATGTTATGGCTCCGTCAGTAAGTTCCATCTCTGTTCCGCCGTTTGACGGTGCCAGCGTGAGCATTTTTTCAATGATCATTCCTGCACATACAGTGTCCTCTATTGAGAATCTCCCATTCCGGCCCGAAGCAACCACACATATATGCTTTCCGCTGCAGATAGCATCCCATGCAGCTGCTTCGGCGTTCCTTGCGCATGCCACCCTTACCTCGGGACAGTCCTCTGCAGCAGCTAAAAGAGCCTTAGTCCCGTTTGAAGTGGTTATAAGCGCGTTTTCCGGAGCACCGCGCCTTATGATCTCAACGGGTGAATTTCCAAAATCGAAGCCCGGTATCATCATTCCTCCGATTTCGCCCATCAGCATCCAACCCGGTCCAATCGTTTCTTTCATCTTGAGCGCCTCTTCTTTTTTGGCGCAGGGTATCAGCGAACTTCCGCCGCAGTCGAAAAAAGTCGTTATCTGTGTAGAAGCTCTGAGCAGATCCACCACAAGTCTGCAGTCATGTCTGTTCATTCTCTCTGATGGAACCAAGACTGCATCAAATAAATACTTCACAATAATATCCTCCTGAATTGATTTACCCATAAACGCTGTAACAGGTATAATTATAGTTCCATAATTATCACAATGACCGACAGGAGGTAATGATAACAATGAAAATTCTTGTAGCTGTTGACTTTAGCCCGGTAGGAAGAGAAGTTGCGCATGCCGGTTATCGGCTGGCGAAGAAGATAGGCAGCGAAATAACCTTTTTTCACTGCGCCCCACAGACGGCACGTTTTCTCCAGGGATATGACATAAAAGCCTTCATCTCTTCAACCGGAAAAGATGAGCAGAAAAAGATAGGGGAAATGGCAAAACAAAAGCTCCATAAAATAATGGAGGACGTCTTTGCTGAGAACGGCGTTGCCGGTTCTTTGGAGATAGAAGAAGAAGTGGTATTTGGTGAACCCGGCGATGAGCTTTTAAGGTTTGCTAAAGAAAAGAAGATAGACCTTATCATAGTTGGCTACAAAAGTTACAGTGCGATAGAACATCTCCTGGTGGGCAGCACGGCGTCAAAGGTAGCCAGATATGCCCCCTGCTCTGTCATGATCTACAGACCGGACAAAGACTGATCATTTCAGGCTGAAAATATTGCAAAGGAAAGACGGGGTTTCGCATGGCTTGCTATGGAGTTTGCCCTGGATGTTGTGTATGGATTTTGCTCTTTATAAAAATAAATAGGTATTAATCCCGACTGACCTTCTGTATTTATTTATAGAATGAATGTTAGAATATCAACAACAATATAAATAAAGTAATAATAAATCACAGGAGGTCTGCATAATAATGAAAATACTTTTGGCAGTCGATTTTAGCCCCGTGGGGCGGCGTACTACAGGTGCAGGTTACAGGTTGGCCCAGAAGATAGCTTCAGAGATAACTTTTTTTCACTGCGCGCCTCAGACTTCACGCTTCCTGCAGGGATACGATATCAAAGCTTTTGTATCTTCGACCGGTAAGGAAGACCAGAAGAAGATCGAAGATGCGGCAAAGCTGAAACTCCACAAAGTGATGGAGGACGTGATCGCAGAAAACGGAATGAAAGAGGGTCTCGCGATAGAAGAAATGATAGTTTCAGGAGAGCCGGCCGATGAAATCTTACGTTATGCAGAAGAAAATAAGTTCGACCTGATTTTCCTGGGGTACAAAAGCTTCAACCTGATAGAGCAGATATTGGTTGGAAGCACCGCTGACAAGGTCATTCGCTATGCTACCTGCTCCGTACTTATCTACAGGCCGGACAGGGCGGAACATATAGACATCTGATCGCACCCATGTTTTGGTTATAAAGATAATGCCCGCAGAGCAGCGGGCATTATCTTTTGCTACGGATGATGTTTATCCTGGGTTAACAGCGAGCCTAGACTATCAGTTTACCTTTGGCACCTGCCATGTTGTCGAGCTGGTTGAGTACATTTGCACCTGCAACTTCGATCTTGGGTTTTTTTGCAGCCTCTTCGCGGGCATATTCCTGGAGCTTTTTCTCATATTCCGCCATAGACCTTTTAATTCCTTCGACATCGCCCTTTACCCACTGAAGGATGCCATCGGTTATTGTCGTGTACATTTCTTCTTTCGGCTCGGTCTGGATGACTCCGAGTTCTTTGAGCATCTTGTATTCCTCTTTTACAGAATCCATGATATCTTCTTCTGTGATAAGCCCCTTTTTATAGAGGGCGCGGTAGATTATATTTGATTTTGTTTTGCTGTTTTCATCATTTGCTGAAAGCGATTCTACCCTTGATAGAAGCATAGTAATGATTTCTTCAAGACTTATTTGCATCGGTGCGGCCATTTATTTATTCCTCCTATAAGATAATTCTGCTGCATATTTTATCACAGCAGCAAATTTGTAAATACAGAGAATATCACATATAAGCTAATGAGTAAAATACGCATTGATTTAATCCGCCTTTGGGACTATTGTAATCCGCGATTCTCCGGAGAGAGGTAATAAGCGTGAAGGTAAAACACAGGCTGAAACATCTTACTGTAAAAATGGAATTATTTGTCCTTAGCGAATGGTCGACATTTGTAATATCGACCATTGGCTCCCTGCTGTATACCATCGGTGTGATAGGCTTCACACTGCCTTACCGATTCCCGGATGCAGGCGTGATGGGTATCGCAATAATCCTTAAATATGCGATTGGACTCGCGCCCTCAATAACTTCACTCGTAGCAAATGTCTTCCTTCTTCTCTGGGGAGGACGGGAGCTTTCTAAACGTTTTGTAGCCTGGACAATATATAATGTCCTCCTTATTTCATTTTTGCTTGAAGCCCTCAGTTTCGTCCAGTTCCCTATTGTAAATGACATGTTCCTTGTCGCAATAGCAGGAGGAATTATCAAAGGTATCGGGGGAGGCATGGTATTCAGAACGGGTGTAAGCATGGGTGGAATGGACATAGTAATTGCGGTGTTAAGGAAAAGATATGGCATTGAGGTCGGCCGTTACAGTTTTTATATAAACATGGTAATACTGGGGGTCTCTATGGGAATAGTGGGACTTGAGAAGATGCTGTATGGATTTGTAGCGAGCTATGTCTCCGGGCAGACCACGGACAGCGTTCTTTCTTCATTCGATAAACGTCGTCTTGTGCTGATAATGGCAAAGGATACCAACCCTGTCGTAAAGTACATATCTGACGAACTTCACAGAGGATCGACGGTTCTCTACGGAGAAGGAGGTTTTTCAGGCGAAGCTCGCCCGACTATCATGTGTCTGCTTACTCCGAGGCAGACCATGGTTCTCAAGCGTTATCTGGCGAAAAGCCATCCGAAATCATTCATGGTTGTTACAGAAGCATCAGAAGTAATGGGCAAGGGGTTCAAACACTGGAAAAACATTTGACCCCTGCCCTGAAAACATATCCTTATTTAGCCGTCTTGATCAAATCAGTGATTTATTAAGGAAGAGGGCCGTTCCACCACATAGGTATGCCTATAGAATAACCGAACGTGAGCTCTCCGCTCTGGTCATAAATCAACATTACTCTTGAGCTGAAGTTATTTGTAGGGGCCGATAATGCTATGCCGACCTCCCACCAGCTTTCTTCGTTATCCCATTCTCTCATTACCTGTCCGAAGTTTCCAAATACCTCCAGGTTCATTCCGCCCCACCATGACCTTGTTATTGTCTTTGCCGCCCCGAGGTGCAGCCAGTATGCCTGATCTCCCAGCAGAGGATGTGCCGCCAGGCTGAAAAGCTCTTCGTTTGTCCCCAGAGTTGCCGCGTATGCAGGATTGTCTATATCTCCTGTCTTGAGTCCCCCGGAAAGTATGACATTCCATGTCGGCCAAATGGGAAGGTAGGTATGGAACCGCGTGTGTGTTATGGTTGTCTCTCCGTTCGGGAACCATATGTCCGAATTGATGGAAAACCCCTTAGTGGGAAGAACAGGGTCATCCAGGTTGTTGAATGTGAAGCTTATGTAAGGCCCGTCAATCGTTCCGTTGTCGAGTAATTCGACCCTCTCGACCGCGTAGCCAAGTCCTATCCGTGAGTTCCTGCTGATATCCTTGTACCATGCGATCCTTGCCGTGTAGCGTTCAAGCTCGAATGCGGCAGCATTTGCCGGCACAAGGCCTTCCTCACGGGCAGAAATTACAAACCCGAACTGTGTGTCACGTTCTGTCTTTGGGGTGAAGTACCTGAGCATTCCTCCCCACTTTGATCCGAACCTGTATTCCGCAGATCCTACGTCTCCCTCGGAGAAGATGTCACGCACCTGGGCGCTCAGCGATAACCAATTGTCAGGGTATACGTTGCTAGCATATCCGCTGAGTCCGAATTCGTATTTTGATGGCCGCTCTATAGATAGAACTATTGCGGCGGTATCTTCTGTAAGGTCCTGGGCACGCCCCTCAACGGAAACGAAGTCATCTCCTGCTGAAAGAATTTTGACGGCGTCGGCCACCTTTTCCATATCAAGAGGCTCACCTATCCATTCGTCATATTTTCCGTGAAGGATACTGGCCATTCTCTTCGGGAGGCCTTCAAATCTTATTTCGGTAACAGTCGGTCTTACTGTGGAAGGCGGGTCTACATGGCTGAACTCACAGTATGTTTTATCGGGTTCGCATGAGATGTTTTGAAGCTGTTCAACCAGGGGCTCAGCAGCTGCCACCCCTCGTGCGATGATCTCATCGTAGCCGTCTGACTGCAGCACACCAAAATCTTTCACCTTAGGAGCTATTACAAGGTCTGCGGCCGCTGCGTTTATCCTGACCTGATTTACCATGAGTATCTCGATTGTCTGAGCCATAACCTCCACCATTGAACGCAGATTTTCTCGTTTTTTTGTGATCGTTTCCGGGGAAAGGTTGACTGCTACGATCGGATGGCCCGGAAAGAGTTTCTTTGCCTCAAGGACAGGAAGGTTTGCCCTCAGCCCGCCGTCTACGAGAAGCCTGCCGTTCATCTCCCATGGTTCAAAAATTCCGGGGATAGAGAGCGAGGCCCGGAGTGCAGAAGCAAGGTTTCCGTCCCTGAGGACTATTGATTCCCCTGTTTCAAGGTCTGTTGCCATTGCCGCGAACGGTATGGGCAGCAGGTTGAAGTCAGTTACTGTGACCTTGGCCGTCATCTCATTCAGGAAAGCATAGAGCCCTTTTGCACGGAGCATGCCCCTGTTGCTTCTGGTTTTCTTTTTGCTGTCCATGTAGACATTGAAGATCGAGGA
Organism: Synergistaceae bacterium; assembly: GCA_963682045.1. GTDB lineage: Bacteria > Synergistota > Synergistia > Synergistales > Synergistaceae > Caenicola. The sequence continues at coordinate 1,272,590 of OY821326.1, read as the reverse complement.
ACCGCTGGAAGGAGGTTTATTGTAGTTGGCATCTATCACTTCTGCATATGATCTGTTGGAAATTATTTCCATTAGATCAAGCCCGGAAATTATCTCCCTCATTTCCTCGGCATTATATCCTGATGCGTAAAGCCCGCCAATGATCGCTCCCATGCTGGTGCCGACAATGGCAGCTATAGGGATGTTTTCACGTTCAAGGACCTCAAGCACGCCAATGTGCGCCAGACCTTTGGTTCCGCCCCCGGAAAGCACCAGTACTATTCCCTCCTTGTGAGGGACCCCCCACTCATCAAAGTGCTTTTGTGCTTCCTGGATGGCTTCGGAGGGTGAGGCCAGGGCAAGAGCAGACATAGGGTGGGCAATAAAAAATAAAGATAATATGAAAGCAACCAACTTGAGGTGTTTCCTCATTGTATTTTCCCCCATCTCTGCTTAAGAATATTTTAATCCTCTCAAACAGGATATGCATCTTGCACAACATTAACGTTGTCGTATCGGCCTTGTTTGTGCTCACGCAATGATGACATCTTACGTTACATTATATAGGATAAGAAGAGACCGTTCTGATGGCAGTCTTAACAAGAATATTATAATGTTGTTTTGCCATATTAAACAACAAATTTTAAAAAGAGCTCTCTTTTTATTATCAGGAGGCACAATATGAGTGATAAGGGCGGTCCGAGATACAACATCGGAATAGATGTAGGAGGGACTAATACAGACGGTGTCCTATATGACTGCATCGAAAAAAAAATAGCAGCTTCAGTGAAAATACCCACAGTGCACTCCTCGTATGCTAAAGCAATAGAGAGCTCTCTCAGAGCGCTTATCGGAGACTGCGGGAATAAAAGCAGCGAGGTGGCCTCTTTAAACATTTCAACTACGGTATCTACAAATGCGCTGCTCGAAGGCAAAGGTGAGCCTTCTAACCTTATTCTGATCGGTTTTGAGAGGTACCCGCACATAGTATCAGATGTTGAAATGACTATAAAGCCCTCATCATTATTGAAAGTAAGGGGAGGACACACCGGATGGGGCAAAGAAAGGGATTCTTTTGACCATGAAGCTGTTGAAAGTTTTGTAAAAAAAAGGACAGGAGAACTTTTTACGGTATCATCTCTTTACTCCCCCAGAAACCCGGAGCACGAAACAGCTGCCCAAAGGGTACTGCTTTCAAATGGTTCAGGCCATGTGACCTGCAGCCATGAACTCTCATATTCAAAACTGAATTCGGTTAAAAGGACAGTGACCGCATATCTCAATACGTCCCTTATACCTGTGGCGAACAGGCTGCTTGATGACATAAATACAGTCGTAAAAAAACATAAATTATCCTGTCCTGTAATGTTTTTAAAGAGCGACAGCACCTTGGTCCCCTCAGAGTGGTGCAGGAAATTTCCGATAGAAATGATCTACTCCGGCCCGGCTGCAAGTCTCAGGGGAGCGTCTTTCATTGCAGGAGAGGACAGACAGAGCAGTTTTATCGTTGCAGATATAGGGGGTACCTCTACGGACATCGGTAGGATCGAAAACGGCAGAGCGGTGTTCAGTGAAGAAGGAGCAAGGATAGGATCTTACAGGACAATGATCCCCTCGCTTGATATTATGAGCATCGCGCTCGGAGGAGACAGCAAAATAGAAATTTCCGAAGCAGAAGAGATCACGGTGGGACCGGAAAGGTCTGTACCGCTCTGCAGGGCTTCTGAGGAGACAGGTTTTTCTGCCGGTGATGTTATTGATCGCCTGATGAAAGGTTCTGCTAATGAAAATGATATAACCGGATCTTTGATAAATGATGGCTGGAATGATCCATCAGGCGATATCAGAGATCTCCCGGACAATGTAAAGCCATTGCCCTTTATGGATGAAGATCTCTATCGAGCCGGCCCGGAAAAATGGCTGACAAAAGAATTTTCATACACGCCCACAGATGCATTCAACACAATGGGTTTATCAGATGTTGGAGATCCGGAGATATCTAAAGCTGCTTCCTATGCGATCGGGAAAAAATACAGGATGGCAGGCTTCGATCTTGCACGACAAATATCTGTGAAAACAAATTCCGTGCTCGAATATTCGATAAAAGATTACGCATGCAGGTGTCGACCTCTGCCAAGGATATACGTTGGAACACCAGCAAAGGTATTTGTAAAACTAGGAGAAAAGGATGGAATCGATATCACTGTACCTGAAAATTTTGACGTTGCAGGAGCTGCGGGAGCCGCGGTGAGTTCTATGGAACTCAGCTGCAGTGTGTTCATAATGCACAGCTTTAGTGACGACAGCTTCACTGCGTTCCTTCCCGAGGCTACAGTATCCTCTTGTAATTTTCAGGAGCTTTTGAATGAGGCAGAGGAAGCCGGAAAGAGATATCTCCGCAAACTTGCAGAGAAGATGGGGTATCCCGAAACCAGGATCATCATCGATAAGAACTTCAATTATGCCGGACCAACTGAAAATATAGTCTCCCTGCTTTCCCTGTCGATGGATTTCCGGGCCCTTGTGGATACTGCACAATAGTTTGACCCCCAGGTTGTTTCTCCGGGATAAATATAATTTCCTTTGTGCTGAATGCATAAAAAAATAGCTTGTTCAAGTTGATCTTTTATGTAGAGGATACAATGACGATATTTAATCATTGAGCTAATATCTCTTTAAGATATGAATATTATAGATTAATGAAGATACTAATAATCATATTAATTTAAGTTTGATGGATGGAGATAATCATAATGATCGGACAGAGAAAAAAGATAAAAGAGCTATTATATTCGGCCAAACTTCCAAAGATGGAGACAGTACTTTGCGAATCGAAAGAGATCGCTTCCTCTATCAAGATCGGCCGCTCTTTGTTCATGGAAAAATATGGAGTCTCTTCTGAACTTGAATATAAACGCAGAAGCATAAAAGAAGGGCATATCATGTTCCATGCGCACATAGGCATGAATACGTGGCACGAGACAGCATACAGCCTTAAAGCCGCCTATGATTTTGCTGAAACCAACGGTTTTATTATTGACAGGGCAGGGATCTGCCTCGACAGAAGGATGTCACTTCCTAAAGATATGAGAAAGTCCGCTCCTCAGGAAAGCGGTCCATATCTTGAGACTCAGGAAGACTGGATGCAGGTGGGGCAGGCTGCCCCTATCCAGGCACATATGGGAGATTTCATAATAGGTTTTCCTGCCTCGACAGAAAACACAGTCTTTGCACTGCAGGCAGGTGTGACGACGATAGGAAACCTGTCTCAGTTTTTCGCCCATGAGGCTCCTATGTGGAGGCGCAAGGATCTGACTACGATTGAGACAGTCAAAGCCATTGGCATAATGGGCTTCCTTCGCGACAAAGGGGCACTTATGCATTCGTATCTGGATGATGGTTTTGGGGCGCTATTTCTTGACTGCAGCACAAGCGCCGCATGGGCTTACCTTGAAAAGTACATTGTCGAAGACCTCCTTGGGGCAAAACTTGCACATTGCGTTGGAGGCCTTGTTTCTGACCCGATCAAGCGTTCGGGGTGGATCTTTGCACTGGATGAAATACATGATCACGATTGTATCGGGTCGATGTTTTACGGAGATACGATATCGTCACACAGCGATCCTGAAAAAAACCGTGCCCTGACGGCAGAGTACCTTCTTTGGGACATTATGACACAGATCGAATGTCCGACAGGACACGCAGTTCTGCCTGTTCCTTTCACTGAAGCCCAGAGAGCGCCATCGCTCGAAGAGATTTGCGAGGTACAGCTGTGGGGAAGAGAAATCGAAAAAATTGCGGTAAAAATGCACCCGCACTTTGATTTCAGCGAACCCAAGAAGTTTGCCGCATCAATATGCAAGAAAGGCAGAAGGATATTCAACGACGCTCTTTCTTATCTTGAAGAATGCGGAGTCGATACGAGAAACGCGGTTGAAATGCTTTATGTGCTCAAGTCCCTTGGACCGAGAGTATTTGAAGATACGCTCAATCCATCTGCAAAAAACGGTAGTGCTCCTGCAGGAGAATCATTGGCTATACCAAATGATATTTTTACGAAGACTCTCGAGCAGGTTGATATATGGACTCCATATTTTAGAAGCAGCGCAGTTAAGGAGAAGCTCACTGGACGCAGGGTGCTTCTTGCATCTACCGATGTGCACGAACATGGTCTTTTGCTGATCGATAAACTGCTGCGGCAGGCAGGATGCATGATCGTTAACATCGGCGCGGAAAGGAATCCGGACGAGGTCGTTCTTGCCGGAGTCCAGTCAGATGCGGAAATTATTTTTATCAGCACACACAACGGCATGGCACTCGAGTATGCAAGGAACGTGCTGGATGAGATGGAGGAACAGAATGTCTCCATTCCGATATGCATGGGAGGGGTTTTAAACCAGAATACGGAAGAGGGCACTCTCCCTATTGATGTTTCCTCCGATCTTGAGAGATTGGGAATAGGGACGGCTAGTGATCTCAGGCTCTTGCCAGAGTGTGCAGTTTCCCTTCTGAACATCAGGCAATAATAAGGTTTTTGCAGCAAGATGAAATCAAAAAAATTGGGAGTGATAGGGATGACAAAGACAAGACGTTTAATTATGTTTTCTTTAGTATCTGTTTTTTGTGCGGTCTCTTTAATTAGTATGGTACAGTCTGCGGCAGCTGCGCCGTTGGTCCTTAAATTTGCGGGACAGAACCCCCCGGAACATTTTGCGACAACTTCGATGAACGACGTAGCAAAAGAAGTTGCTCAGAAGACCAACAACAGGGTACAGATCAAGGTTTTCCCCGCCAACCAACTGGGTGATTACTCACTGGTTTATGAGGAACTTATAAGAGGAACGGTCGAAATGGCAATGATATCTTTCCCGAGCCAATTCGACAACAGGATGGACCTGATATATGTTCAGGGATACACAAGCAGCTATGAGCAGGTCGCTAAAGTTTACGACCCGAATGGATGGTTCTTCAAAAAAATGGATGAATTCAATTCCAACCTGGGAGTTAAGCTCTTGGGGATGTATCTTGAGGACATGGTGGGTATAGGGACCGTCAAGCCAATGAGGGATCCTTTGAATCCAAAGGTAGATAAAGGAGTGCTTCTTCGTATACCGAACATGGATGTATTTAAGACAGCACTCGAAGGTGCTAAATTTCGCACGATCTCGATACCCTTCGCAGATGTTTACCAGGCAATGCAGACAGGCGTTTGCGACGGTGATACGGGATATTCGATCGTTGCAGCTTACACGACCTTTGGAGATGTTATAAAACATTGGTACAACTTCAACAAAAACACTGAGTGCCTTGGCGTAATGGTTAGCGACAAAGTATGGGAGAAGCTCTCCCCTGAAGACCGTAAAGTCCTTCAGCAGGCGGTGAACAAACAGGCTGCCCTGAGTATCACGAACGCAAAGGCTAACGACCAGAAGTATCTTGATCTCATGAAAAAGAAAGGGGTACAGGTACACATGTATACTCCTAAAGAACTGAAACCTATGATGGATGCCTTCGCGGCCACATGGAGCCAGCTTAACCAGAGCAAGGGCAAGGACCTTATGGATGAGTTCAAGAAAGAAATGAAGAAGATCTCGGACGAAATAGCTAAGTAAACAACCTCCCAACGGTTTTTTTACACGACAGATCCGGGACAGGAGCAGCCTCCGCATGCGGAGGCTGCTCCTGTCATATATCTCAAAATATCATATATAGAAATTATTGTTCCTGTTTTTTTCCTCCGGAGACGCCCAGTTTTTTCATATGGAGGACAAGGTAAAATGAGATGACTTCTTCAAAGTTTTCAATAGATATGTTGAATTTTTCTTCTACTTTTGCAAGCCTGTAAGCAAGAGTGTTTCTATGGAGGTGGAGTTTTTCCGCAGCCTTCTGTTTGCTGAAGAAGCATTCGCAGTAGGTGGAGAATGTTTCGAGAAGATCTGTCGTGTTGTCCTCTTCATGGTATTCTGCCAGTTTTTTTTCAAGATATTTTAAGGAGTAATGAGGATTTACTGATAGCAGAAGGTGCTCTAGTAACATTTCATTAAAAGAGTAGACTCCCGGCTGCATCGATAATTTTTCTGCTACTGAGACCACTTCCCACGCGTTGCTGTAAGCAAAGGGCATTTCATAAAGATTTTGTGCAGGATGTCCGATCCCGATGATCGTCTCAATGGAAGCGTCCTTAAGTTTATCCCAAATTTCCTTCGAAAGTTCTTTCGCTCGGTCGAGTTCAGGCAAAAGCAGTTCTTCCTCAATACTTTCCAGTTTCCAGAATATTACGAATCTGTCTCTCGATACCGAAGCGATAATATTTTGAGGATCCGGGAATAGCTCCCTTAGTATCTCTATTACTCTGGAATGTGTAGCGCCATAATCTATTTCATCAGAAATAGGGTCGGAGTTGCTTTTGTATGATAGTCTGACAGGGTTCTTTTTTAAGCCAAGCCCTCTGAAATTTGAGAAGAAAATTGCGATTGCTCCCCTGGGGACATCTAGCTGGATACCAAGCCTGTCTGCCCTTTCCGGGAGTTTCGAAAGATCATCCCTTCTGGGATCGAAGGAACTTATGTCATTGACCAGCTCGTTTATCTTACTCTGAGATGATCGAAGCGACGGTGAGTATATCTTTTCCCGTAGCATGCTTTCGATTTGATTTTTCAGCAGTGTGGAAAACTGAAGGACTATTTCAGGTTCACCGGCGATCGCCGCCGTTCCTATCAGCTGGCCATTGAAGAAAATAGGAAATGTCGATCCCGGGTACCAGACCCCAAGCTTTCGCGCTGCGTCTTCATCGTCAAAACTCATTTTTTTATATTTTATACATGGCAAAGAGGGCGGATGAAATTCACCCAGTCTTTCCTTTGCCGGGGCACCGATAATTATTCCGTTGATATCAGTAATTATGATGCTCCTGCCCATCAATCCGCTGAGGTATTCAGAAATTTCCTGGGCGTATTTTTCCAGCATGACCGACACCTCCTCTGGCCGTACTCGAATCCCGGATCATAAAATAAAAAGACTGAAAACCATTTTTCAGTGATAAGCCGCTAAATTCAGTTATAAAATTTGCAGGGTCAATCCCTATCTTCTCGCCTGAACGGAATGCTTAGGGCTGCAGGTGCGCCGAGCAGTATTCCCTTTTCGGCTCTGATGGAAACTAGAGTCAGGACAATTATAGTCATCAGGTATGGCAGAGTAAGCAGAAGTGATGCTGAGATACTTGACCCCATTGCCTGCATCCGAAGCTGCAGTGCTTCAACTCCTCCGAAAAGATAAGCGCCCAAGGCCGCGCGTGCAGGATTCCACAGGCCGAATATAACAAGGGCTACCGCTATCCACCCTCGTCCGGCTGTCATTCCTTCGATCCACATCTGAGCGTAGACCACAGAAAGATAGCCTCCTCCGATGCCGGCAAGACCGCCGCCGAACATGCAGTAGAAGTAACGTATATATGTGACAGGGATCCCCATGGCATCTGCCGCCCTGGGGTTCTCTCCTACCGCTCTCAGGTTAAGCCCGGCGCGTGTCCTGAAGAGAAACCAGCAAAGCGCGGCAATAAGCAGGTATGAGACGTAGACCATAGCGTTGTGCTGGAAGAAGATCGGTCCGATGAAGGGGAGGTCGCCAAGAAAGGGCATTTTGAGCGGTGCCATTCCGGAGATAGTCTCTCCGATGACACCTCTGCCGAGAAGTGCGCTAAGTCCGTAGCCTGTGAGAACCATAGCAAGTCCGCTTACTACCTGATTGCACATAAGGGTTATGCACAAAAATGCATGGATCAGCGTTATCGCGGCACCAGCGAAAAATGAGGCCATGATCCCAAGCCATGGATCACCCGTTGACCTTGTGACTGCGAACCCGGTGTAAGCACCGACGAGCATTACTCCCTCAAGGCCAAGGTTCATCACCCCCGCTCTCTCAGAGACCACTTCTCCGAGTGTCGCGTAAAGGACCGGTGTCCCGCTTCTGATCGCGGAAGCCAGGATAGCTACCAGGAAATCCATCTATTTTGCCTCCTCTGCAGGACCTGCAGAAACTCTTACTATCTTTATCCTGAATCTTGAAAGCGTCTCAGCCGCAAGGACTGAAAAAAGAATGAGTCCCTGAAGGATCTGGATGCTTGCCATTGGAAGGCCCATTACAACCTGAAGGGTGTCCCCTCCTACGAGTAAAACTCCCAAAAGGAATGAGACAAGAGGAACATATATCGGGGAAAGCCTGGAAAGCCATGCCACGGTTATGCCCGTGTAGCCGTATCCCATTGTGAATCCGCGGCTCATCCTTCCATGCAGCCCTGCTATCTCTCCCATGCCTGCCAGTCCTGCTATAGCCCCTCCGATAAATGTTACCAGAATGATGTTCTTCGCTATGTCCATACCGCCGTAACGTGCGGCGCGCGGGTTTTCGCCTATTACTCTAATTTCATATCCCCATTTGCTCCTTTTCAGGACTACCTGCAGGATCACTGCTACTGCAAGCGCAATAAAAATTCCGGCGTGTATCCTCGTGCTGCCCCAGACCCAAAGCCTTGCTGCATCGGGGAAATTTGCTGTGAAGGGAAAACCCCAGCTCATAGGGTCTTTCCATGGGCCGTAGATAAAATACTCTGATATGTTTATGGCGACATAATTGAGCATCAGCGTTGTTATCGTCTCGTTGACGTTCCATTTTGCCTTGAGGAAGCCGGCGATCCCTCCCCAAATTCCACCGGCTATTGCGGCCGCTATAAACATTATGACGAACATGGCTGCCCAGTTGTCCACGAACATAAACCTCACGGCAGCTACTGTGGCTATTGCGCCCATACAGAGCTGTCCCTCGGCTCCTATGTTCCATATCAGCATTTTGTAGCAGATAAGCCCGGCAAGAGCGGTAAGCATTATCGGGATAGATTTGGTCACGATCTCGCTCAGTCCGTAGATGCTTCCAAACGCCCCGTTCAGCACAGCCCAGTATGCCTCGAAAGGATTTACGCCAAGTATGGAAAAGAGCAGACCTCCTGCGAAGAGGCCAAATACAACAGCTGCTACAGGAATAAGAACATTGACCCATGCAGGGTTGTCAAGACGGGGTTCAAATTTTAAACGGATCATAGAGAGCTCTCCAGTCCTTGCAAAGTTGCAGTTACAACTATAAATTATATCAGATATAATAGATTGCTGAAGGGCGTGAGAGACTAATGTGGAAGACAACTAAAATTGTTTTGTTTATGGTATTGGCGGCCTTTATTGCAGGACTCATGCCTACTATAATAGATTTAGCAGACAGGACAGTAATTTATTCAGTCAAGGAAGGCCTCTCTCTTCACCCTCAGTTTACGGCTGATTTGTCATCCTTTCTCCATACAGCGAAAAATTATACTTGGCACATCATTATTGCTTATGCATTTATCATTGGAATAGTTATATTCATGGAGGGACAGAATCCCGACAGAACGATACTCTGGCTGTTGACACTATTGCTTGTTCCAGTGATGGGGGTCATCGTCTATATAATCATTGGGCCCGACCTCAAAAACATGAAGAACAGAAAACTGTTCAAACCCTCAAAAGGCCTCCTGACAGACAAGACTCCATTTACAGAGGACAGGAGGTTCCTGACAGGCAGAGCTATACACACCACAAGCGGAGCAGACCTGATGACCAGGAACAGTGTCGATATGCTGATCAATGGAGATGAAGCCTTTGACTCCATCAAAAGCGAACTCCGAAAGGCGAAAAAATTCATTCACCTGCAGTACTACATAATCAAAGATGATGAGATTGGCAGGGAGATACGCGACATACTTACAGAGGCGGCATCAATGGGAGTAAAGGTACGGATTCTATATGACGCCGTGGGAAGTTGGAAACTAAGGCGCGAATATATACAGATCCTCAAAAAATCCGGAGTTGACTGCCATTCATTTATGCCGGTCTCTTTCCCGATGTTCCGAAGAAAGATGAATTTCCGCAACCATAGAAAAATAATTGTTATTGACGGGGTAGTGGCCTTCACAGGAGGGCTTAACATCGGAGATGAATACCTTGGAAAAGGTCACCTTGGACACTGGCGCGACACACATGTACGCCTGGAAGGAGAATCCGTTGGCGAACTTCACAAGATATTCCTTTACGACTGGTGCATGAGGTCAGGAGAAGATCCCCAAAAAATATGTGAGAATGTTTCATGTGATGACTGCGGCGGCGCTTCAGATCAGGATCTTTCAGAACTCCATGTCCTTCCGCTTCAGGTCGTTGCAAGCGGTGTTGATAACGCATGGCATTCGATATCAATGGGATATTTCAGCATGATCTCAAGAGCAAGGGAAAGGGTATGGATTACAAGTCCTTATCTTGTCCCCGGTCCCATCCTGATGAATGCCATGATGACTACCGCCCTTGCCGGTGTGGACGTTAGGGTGATGATGCCTGCCCAAAAAGACCATTTCCTTGTTTTCTGGGGAAGCCGGGGTAATGTGGAGCAGCTGCTGAGGTCTGGCGTCAGGGTCTACCAGTATAAAAAAGGATTCATACACACCAAAACTATTCTTGCAGATGACGATATATCCTCAGTAGGCACATGCAATATGGATGTAAGGAGTCTTGAGATCAATTTTGAGGTCCAGCTCTTTATATATGACAAAGAGCTCAATTCTAAATTTGCTGAACAGTTCATTTCGGACACAGGAGACTCTGTCGAACTGACTCTTTATGAATGGGAAAAAAGGCCGATCTGGCAGAAAATACTTGAGTCATTCGGCAGATTGTACTCGGCACAGATATAGATGAACGACAAAGCATACGAGAAAAGGTTCTCAGAACATCCGTTAATTTGGGTTATTTTCGGTTCGGCGGTCCTTTTTATCCACATTTTTATTTTTTTTAAAATTGCCGAAGCCGCAGTTGATGGACTGCTTAGTTTTGTCTGGCTTGCGCTGAGCACATTCATGATGTTCCTTCTCTTCGTATCGAGAAGAACAAAAAGGATCAGTTCAGCTGCTGGAAGAAAATGGACGGACAGGATCAGCGGGGTTTGGATGCTTTTCGTCCTCTTCACATTTTTCTTCCTTCTTCTGATCGACTTTGTAAAAAAAATGACCGACCTGCATCTTTCATCCGGGGCCGTACTTTCCGCCTCCTTTCTCTTTAGCCTTCTTTTGCTGGGAATGGGGATAAAGCAGGCCAATACGGTCCAAAAAACCATGATAAAAGTATCTACCTCCAAGCTTCCCAAAGGCTGCCCAAAGCTTAGGATCGTACAGCTAACGGACCTCCATCTGGGACCTTTTGTCGGACTGCCTCTCCTTGCCCAGATCCTACGTAAGGTTCGGGAGGTTGATCCCGACATTGTAGTTGTTACAGGAGATGTGGCAGATGGCAGATTAACCGGGCGCAAGCGTGAAATAGGAATGCTGAGGCGGATCAAGCCGAGGTATGGTATGTACGCAGTTCCGGGAAACCATGATTATTATGACGATATTGACGAGGCCGTCTTCTTCATGGAGTCGGCAGGTATGAAAGTCCTGAGGACAGAGGCTGTAGAAGCGGGCGGGATAATCATTGCCGGAGCTGATGACAGGGATCATCTTATAATAGAGCAATGGAACCTCTCTCGTTCGGAGACCCTGGTACTTTCACATGAAAGGGAGCAGAGAGAGAAATTTCTGTTGCTGCTGAGGCACCGCCCGATAGTTGAAAAGGGCACGGAGGGACACTTTGACCTCCAGCTCTCAGGGCATACCCACGGCGGTCAGCTGTTCCCCCTTATATCTTCAAGGCACAGGATCCCCGGATATGCCAGGGGTCTGAAAAAACTTAAATGCGGGGGATTCCTTTACGTGAGCAACGGCGCGGGATTCGTCGGACCTCCCGTGAGGCTGCTTGCGCCCCCGGAAATAGCAGTGATAGACCTGGTGAGAGAAAATGAAAGACAATAAAGGCCGCGATCAGGAATTATTCGGCAGGCTGAACGATTTTTTGCCTGACAACTATTCCGGTCCCGTATCTCCTCTTGGGACGCACCTCACCAATGAAATAGATATTTCCGGACTTCCTGAAGGAGAGTGGGTGACCAGGGGAGTATACAGGATGGAGCGTGAGATCCAATACGGCAGGCAGTACGGGCACAGGGCGCTACTCGATCCATCTTCCTCGGGCGAACTCCTTTCTTTCTGGGGAGGTATGCGCAGATCAGTATACCTCGATCTGGAAACGACAGGCCTTTCAGGAGCAAAAGGAGCATACGCCTTTCTGATAGGACTGGGCTTCAATACAGAGAGCTCATTCAAGGTCGTCCAGCTATTTATGGCGGGGCCCGCCTGGGAGAAGAATTGGCTTTGGTCTCTGGAATCCGAACTCCCGGAGGATGATTACGGACTTGTCACATATAACGGCAGGGCTTTTGACCTTCCGATGCTCAGGATAAGATACAGGCTTGCAAGATCCGCTCCCGGCTGGGACGGGTGTCCGCACATGGATCTGCTGATGCTTGCAAGACATTTCTACCGGGGCAGGCTTCCCTCATGCTCCCTTTCATCCATAGAGCAAAGTATCCTCGGTGTCCACAGAAGCGGAGAGGATGTGCCGGGGAGGGAGATACCTGGGATTTATACACGTTACCTTTCGACCTCCGATGCCTCTCCGTTGCGAGGAGTTTTTTACCATAACACACTTGACGTTATCTCCATGGCAGCCCTGCAGACACATATTGGCGGCCTCGCGGAGATGAAAGGGACAACAGGAAAAGATATACTCAGATGCGGTGATCTTTGGGAGCAGGCGAAAATGAGTGAAAAAGCAAAAGCTGCCTGGTCAAGAGCACTTGACTTCAGAGGGGCCGAAAGTGAGGCCAACGCAAAGCTGGCCGAATATGCAAAGGCTGAAGGTAATTTGAGAAAGGCCAGAGAATTCTATCTTGAGGCGCTGAAAAACGACCCGTCTTCCCTCAGGATATTCGAAAACCTTTCAATACTTGAAGAGAAAGAGGCGAAAGATCCCAGATCAGCGCTCAACTACGCTGAAAAAGCCCTCGAAATTATGGGATCGATGGGTCATGCAGATGATCTCAGCCTTGGACAGCAAAGGTATGAACTGAACAACAGGATCTCGAGGCTCAGAAAGAAATGCGGGGAAGATGCGTAAGAGCAGATCGCTGACATGAGCAACAAGACCAAATGTTCTTTGATGTGCTGTTATAATAGTTCGCATTTACAGGTCAACTTATTTTAAAAATGATGCCACTGATGACAAAAGGCGGGGATAGATGATGTGGAAAGGCCGTTTTTCTCAGGATACCGATGAAGCAGTTCAAAAATTTACCCAGTCACTCGATATGGACTGGAGGATGGCGCTTGCTGATATAAGAGGCAGCATCGCGCACGTACGGATGCTTGGACATACCGGACTTCTTTCAAAAGAAGAGGCCTCCGTGATAGAGAAAAACCTTTGTCTGATCGCTGATGAGGTCAGAAAGGGGATAATGATTCCCAAGGTCTCTCTCGAGGATGTCCACATGAACATAGAATCCAGACTGATAGAGCTTTGCGGACCGACAGGCGCTAAGCTGCACATGGGACGAAGCCGCAACGACCAGGCCAACACTACGGTCCGGCTCTGGCTGCGCAAAGAACTTCTGGATATTTGGGATGGCCTGAACGATCTTATCTCCTCCCTTATTAAAAAGGCGGAGGAGCATGCAGAAACAGTTGTTCCGGGCTATACACACCTGCAGCAGGCACAACCCATCTCCATGGGCCAGTTCTGGATGGCCCACGCCCATGCCTTCCTGCGCGACGCCAAGCGTCTGTTTGATGCGTACGATGCTGTCGATGAATCGCCTCTGGGATGCGGGGCTCTGGCCGGGTCGACCCTTCCCCTTGACAGGGAGTTCACATGCAATGATCTTGGATTTTCTTCCGTAACAGGAAACAGCATGGATACAGTTGCCCATCGCGACCACTTCATGGATGTGCTCTATTTCGCCGCGGTTTTCGGAGGACATGTCAGCAGGCTTTCGGAAGATCTCATTATTTATTTTTCCACTGAATTCGGATGGGTCAAACTGCCGGATTCCTTCTGTACCGGATCAAGCATAATGCCCCAGAAAAAAAATCCAGACGTCCTTGAAATTTTGAGGGGAAAGGCCGGGCAGCTCAACGGTGCTCTGATGGATCTCCTTACAATGACAAAGGGAATACCGCTCACATACAATCGTGACCTGCAGGACGACAAACGTTCCATGCTGAGGACGATTGATTGCCTGCACGGAATATTCTCCGTCCTCCCGTCACTGATCAGGGAGGTCAAGGTGGATGAAGATGCTGCAAACAGAGGATTCAGGGACGGACTGATCCTGGCTACGGACGTTGCTGAATACCTCGTCATTCAGGGCGTGCCCTTCCGTAACGCCCATGAAAAAGTAGGCCGCATAGTCAGATACTGCATCGATAACGACAGACCGCTCACATCCCTGACTCTTCAGGAGTGGCAGGAGAGCATCCCGGAGGTAAAAAGCGATCTCATTCCCCTTCTTTCACCAAAAAAATCAATGGAGCGGAGAAATACCCTCGGAGGGACATCACCATCGCAGGTAAGGGCCCAGATAGAAAACACCTCGGTCCGGCTCATGATGTTTGATAAAGAGGCAAAAGAGTTCAGAGAGAGGATCCCTGAGGGGTACTGATCAAAAGAAATAATAAGAGGCCGCCGGGGATCCGGCGGCCTCTTTATCTTTTGGGTCACTGCAGGACTAAACTACAGGTACTGTCCAGCCGAAAGGATCTGGCCTCTTGCCCCACTGGATGCCGGTAAGCTCATCGTAGAGTTTCTTTGTGAGAGGTCCGGTCTTGAAGTCGTTGATAGTGTATTTTTTGTTGTCGTAGGCAAGTTCGCCGATCGGAGAGATAACGGCCGCAGTACCGCAGCACCAGCACTCCTCGAGGCGTCCGGTATTTATCGCATCGAGAAGCTCGTCCAGGCTGATCAGGCGCTCTTCGACGGGAATGTTCCAGGACTTGAGTATCTCTATCAGAGACTTCCTTGTTATACCTGCCAACACGGATCCCAGAAGGGCGGGTGTGACGACCTTCCCGTCGATCTTAAACATTACGTTCATTCCGCCGGCTTCCTCAATATATTTTCTCTCAACTCCATCGAGCCACAGTACCTGTGAATAGCCCTGTGCCTCCGCTCTTTCTCCTGCCCGCAGGGAGGCAGCGTAGTTTCCGCCGCATTTAGCGTAGCCTGTACCGCCCTTTACAGCCCTTACGTCATCCTTTTCTATCGCTATCCGTACAGGGTTGATGCCCTCGCGGAAGTATGAGCCGACGGGACATGTAATTATTGAGAATATGCAGTGATGGGGGGTATGGATGCCCAGCTGTTCGTCTGTTCCAAACATGAAGGGCCTTATGTAAAGCGATGTGCCAGGTTCGTTAGGGACCCAATCCTGATCTACCTTCACAATTTCCTTAAGAGCCTCCATCATCATCTCTTCTTCAATCTGCGGGAGACACATGCGTTCTGCCGAGACGTTCATCCTTTTCACGTTCTCAATAGGCCTGAATAGCTGTATCTTTCCCTCAGGAGTACGGTAGGCTTTCATTCCCTCAAAGATCTCCGGAGCGTAGTGGAGCACTGTTGCTGCTGGAGAGATCTGAAAGGGAGCGAAGGGAACGATCCTTGGGTCAAACCAGCCCTTACCTTTTTCATAGTCCATGATAAACATATGATCCGAGAAAACGGTTCCGAATCCTATCTTGCTTACGTCACATTTCGGTTTTGGGGTCGTTGTTTTATCGATCCTTATCTTATCCATGTCATCATCTCTTTGTCGAAAGATTTTTAAAAGGCAAAGGTAAAATTACCTCATGCGAATATTATATAAGATGTTTATCTCTACGTCTATTGAGGCTGGATCTGGAGTAAAAGATATCATTAGTCTATAATTGTCGTCAGGTCACTTTAACGGAGGTGTTCATATGGCGTTTGTGCCTGAGCACATTTTTAGGGAATATGATATAAGAGGTATTGCAGATACCGAGCTTACAGATGAATTTGTGGGGTATATCGGCCATGCGTACGGCACCTGGCTTATGGACAAAGGCATAAAGAAAGCCACTATTGGCGGAGACGCCCGTCTTTCAACAAAAAGGATCAAGGCAGCAGCTGCAGCAGGAATGATGAAGGCAGGGATCAATGTCACAGACATAGGATTTGTCTCTACTCCGACATTTTACTGGAGTCTATATCGTTTCGATGCAGACGGGGGCATCATGGTCACAGGAAGCCATAACCCCAAGGAATTCAATGGCCTTAAGGTAGCATATGACAAATCCACCCTGTGGGGAGACGACATTCAGGAGATCCTCAGGATAATTAAGGAAGAGAGGATGATTACTGCCGAAGTTCCCGGATTGCTTCGCTTTGCAGGGATAAATGAGGAATACCTGGACATGCTTGTATCGAAGATAACCCTCGGACCTCGCAAGCCAAAGATAGTATGCGACTCAGGCAACGGAACAGCAGGAATATACGCGCCTGAATTTCTAAGAAGGATAGGCTGTGAAGTTACCGAACTCTACAGTGAACCGGACGGTACATTTCCCAACCACCATCCTGACCCGACAAAGAGAGAGAACCTTCCTAAACTGATAGAGACTGTTCTGTCTGAAGGTGCCGATCTCGGTGTTGGTTTTGACGGAGACTCTGACCGTATCGGTGTAGTCGATAATAAAGGTGAGATAATATGGGGAGACCGGCTGATGGCGTTGTTCTGGCAGGAGATACTCCCCAAAAATCCCGGCGCTGTAGCTATTTGCGAAGTTAAGAGCTCAATGGCGCTTCCAGAAGAAGTGATCAGACTTGGCGGAAGGCCGATCTGGTGGAATTCCGGGCACTCTCTTGTAAAGGCAAAGATGAGGGAAGAAAAAGCCCTCTTCTCGGGAGAAGTATCCGGTCATATGTTCTTTGCGGACGAATACTACGGATATGACGATGGTTTCTATGCGGCAGGACGTATCTGCAGGATCCTTTCAAACAGTGATAAAAAATTATCTGAACTTATGTCTGTGATCCCCATATATCCATCAACTATAGAAACAAGATATGATTGCGCTGATGATCTGAAATTCGAAGTGGTCGACAGGGTGAAGCAAAAGGCCCTTTCAGAGGACCTTGACACTATCACGGTTGATGGAGTGAGGATCATTTACGAGAATGGCTGGGGCCTGGTCAGGGTTTCGAACACACAGCCGGTGCTCGTTGCAAGATGCGAGGGACGTACAGAAGAGGCACTGGAAAAAATTTGTTACGACATGAAGAGTAGGCTGATCGAGGCGGGCAGCCCGTTTTTTGAATGGGAATACTGAGACTTTTAAAATGCCGGATCAGAATAGATATCAAGAAAATCGATATGGAGGATGAGTCATAATGCAGTGTTCAAGAGAAATTGAAGAGATGGTATGCGTTTCAAAGGGGCCTAAACATGGACCTGCTCCGATTCCCGAAGAAGGAAAATGGGTTGAGTCGAAGCAGATATCAGACATTTCCGGTTTTACTCATGGTGTTGGTTGGTGCGCACCGCAGCAGGGGGCATGCAAGCTTACATTGAATGTTAAAGAAGGGATCATCCAGGAGGCCCTCGTTGAGACTCTTGGCTGTACAGGAATGACTCATTCAGCCGCTATGGCAGCAGAGATACTTCCGGGCAAAACAATACTTGAAGCATTGAATACAGATCTGGTTTGTGATGCTATAAACGTTGCGATGAGAGAACTCTTTCTTCAGATAGCATACGGGAGAAGTCAGAGCGCATTCTCGGAGGGTGGACTTACTGTTGGTGCAGGGCTTGAGGACCTCGGCAAGGGACTTCGCTCCCAGGTCGGGACGATGTACGGAACTCTTCCCAAAGGTGTCAGATACCTTGAAATGGCAGAAGGCTATGTTATGGAACTTGGTCTTGACAAAAACAGCGAGGTAATAGGCTATAAATACGTTTCGCTTGGAAAGATGATGGAAGCTATCCGTAAAGGCGTTGATCCAAAAGAGGCATTGGAAAAGAACACAGGTACCTATGGGCGTTTTGCTGAAGCAGTAAAAGTCATAGATCCTCGCAAAGAATAAGGAGGAGAAGAATCCAATGGTGACATTTGAAGGTTGTGCAAGGAGAATGGGACAGATCGAACCGTTTCTTGAGAAAAATGGTCTTGAAGATCTTGATGAAGCAAGGAATCTTTGTCTCTCAAAAGGTATCGATGTTGAAAAAATAGTAAGGGGTGTACAGGCAATAGCTTTTGAAAATGCAGTATGGGCCTATACCCTTGGCGCAGCTACTGCTTTAAAAGCAGGAGTCAAAACAGCTGCAGAGGCAGCGGAAAAGATAGGCGCGGGTCTGCAGGCTTTCTGCATCCCGGGGTCAGTTGCTGACCAGAGAAAGGTAGGACTTGGACACGGTAACCTTGCTGCGATGCTCCTGCGTGAAGAGACGAAATGTTTTTGTTTCCTGGCCGGACACGAGTCGTTTGCTGCTGCCGAGGGAGCGATAGGGATAGCAAGGACGGCAAACAAAGTAAGGAAGGAACCGCTGAGGGTCATCCTAAACGGACTTGGAAAAGATGCAGCCCACATAATATCGCGCGTAAATGGCTTCACGCTTGTGGAGACTAAATATGACTATTACACCGGCAAGCTCAGTATAGTAGAAGAACGTCCATTCTCAACAGGAGAAAAATCAAAGGTCCGCTGTTTTGGTGTTGACGATGTAAGCGAAGGGGTTGCCATAATGATACACGAGGGAGTAGATGTATCTATCACGGGTAATTCGACAAACCCTACCAGGTTTACCCATCCTGTCGCCGGAACATATAAAAAATGGTCGGTGGAAAACGGAAAGAAATATTTTTCAGTGGCCTCCGGCGGAGGTACTGGGAGGACGCTTCACCCTGACAACATTGCGGCGGGACCTGCCAGCTACGGTATGACTGATACAATGGGTCGCATGCACTGCGACGCGCAGTTTGCAGGATCGTCATCGGTTCCGGCGCACGTTGAAATGATGGGACTGATAGGCATGGGCAACAACCCCATGGTAGGAGCAACTGTCGCCGTTGCGGTAGCGGTAGAGGAATCTGTCTTGAAGTAAATTCTCTGTATGTTTGACACATCAAAGTTATCGGGGGTCGGCGGTATTTGCCGTTCCCCGATAACTTTCAGGAGCTGATGTTTATGACTAAAAAATTGATTTTTCTGCTGATTTTTTTACTCACTCTTTCTTTGTCCGCTGAAGCGAGGGACAGGGAGATGAGGATTGCACTTTGGAAACTCCCGCTCAATCTGCCTGCTATAGTCGCAATAGAAAACGGAACGTATGAAAAGGCATTTGAGGGCGAATATAAAGTTGAATACATCAATTTGCCGTCAGGCCCGAAACAGGTGCAGGCAATGGCTGCCGGGGAGCTCGACATTGCAGAGGGGCTTGGAGCCGCGGCTGTGATCGTGGGAATAGTGAACGGGGTAGACATCACGATAATCGGTGCTAACAGCAGGTCTCCCGAAGCATTCGCTGTGGTCGTTAAAAATTCAAAAGTAAGAGGGATCTCCGATCTGAGAGGCAAAAAGATAGCTGGATTAAGAGGATCTGTAGTTCATCAGCTTTTTGTTGAACTCCTGTATAAAGAGGGGTTAACAGAAAAAGATGTTGAATTCTTCCCTATGCCCCTTAGTGCGGCGGCATCAGCGCTGATAGCGGAAAGAGTGGATGCGGCGCTGCTTGCCGGCACAGAGATCGTAAGGGCTGAAAAAGGAGGATGCAGAGTCCTCTCGGACGGCAAAGGCATAGTTGAAGGTCTAAGCCTAATCGTGGCAAAAGGTGAATTTGCTGAAAAAAATCGGGCGGCGATAAAAAAATATCTGGAAATAAGAGAGAGGATCCGTATTGAAGTGGTCAATTCTCCGCGTAAAATTGTCCCGTTGCTGAAAAAAGAGACAGGATTGACGGAAAAAGAAATAATAAAGATCCTGCCAAAATTTAATTACGATGCCGAGATTTCAGAAAATGATATTCTTGAACTTAAAAAGACAGCAGAATATTTAATAAGAGAAAATATTATCAAATCCATGCCTGACATTAATAACATGTTGTGGAAATAACAACACTTTTAATTAAGCGTCAGTTTATCTTTATGTAATTTAATTTCCCTTTACAAATGAGAACATTTTAGCTATACTCCGAGAAATATATTTTGTCGGGATCAAATTGTTGATAATGTTATTTAAATATGAAAGGATTGATCGTTTTATGGTAAAATCAAAAAAAGAAAGTTTTTCAAAGAGAGTAAGAAGAAGTCCCGAGGTCCTTATGAAGGAACTCGATGAAAAGATGAAGAAACTTGAAAGCAGGATATATAAAAAGAACAAAGATGCAGTACATCATATAGGAACAGCGATACTTAAAAGGGCGAAATTTGATTTTTCTAATTTTTCGGATGCAGATCTTGAAGATATAGTAAACATGACGCCAAAAGGAACAGAAATAATAAAAGATATCATTACAAAAGCTTCTGAATAAAAATATCAGGCACAAAAAAGAGAGGCAGGTCTTTAACAGACCTGCCTCTCTTTTTTGTTGGGATCTTTTATCAGTTTAGATATTTTCCCTCGAATTCGCTCAGCGGCAGCGGTTTTGAATAATAATAGCCCTGTACTATACTGCACCCGAGACTCTTGACGAAATTGATCTGTTCCTCCGTCTCTATTCCTTCAAATATGACCTGGATCGAATTATCCTTAAAAGTGTTCACCAGACTGCTTACCAGATCATGTGCCAGTTTTCCCTCAAGTCCTCTCTGGACGAATGTCTTGTCGAGCTTAAGGACATCGATCTTGAGGATCTGCAGCAGCGACAGAGATGAATACCCGGCCCCGAAATCATCGATCGACAGTCTGAACCCATATGCCGACAGCTCCCTGCCGCACGAGTTTACTACTTCGATATGCTGTGCCGCTACTGACTCAGTCAGTTCAAGCTCAAGCAGTTCCGGTGGCACCCTATGCCTTTGGGACATTATTTTCAAATATTTAATAAAGTTGCTTCCCATAATGTCAAGATATGAAAAATTGCAGGAGATCGGGAAAACCTCTTTGCCCTCATCCATCCATTTTCTCAGTATTCGGCAAGCTTCACCGAACATGTACATGTCGATCTTTGTAATAAAGCCGCTTTTTTCGAAGTAAGGGATGAAAAGATCTGGAAAGATCACCTCTCCGTCAGGCTTGATCCATCTTACCAGGGCCTCCGCCCCAACAGTCATGCCAGTATTGCAGTCTATCTTTGGCTGAAGGTAGGGGACGAATTCTCCCTTTTTTAATGCATCCCTCATTGACGATTCAACGATCTTTTCCTTGTTTATCCTGTCCAGCATCTTTTTGTCATAGTATGCGTAGGCTGTCTTATGTTTTTGCCTGATAGTGTTCTTTGCGAATCCTGCGTTATCTACGGCGGTTTCGATCGGCATATCCCTGTTTTCGATCAAATATACCCCTCCGTTGAAGATGAGGTTGTAGTTTTTGTCTCCTTTTAATGAGAGGTTTTCAAGTTCTCCGAAAAGTATTTTGACCCTGATATCTATTGACTTGAACTTTTCGTAGCACAAAAGGACGATGAAATGGTCTGCCGTTACCCTTGCATAGGTCTCTTTTGATTTGTCTATGATGTTGTCAAAGGTTTGGGCTACTTTTTTCAGCACATTATCGCCTTCTTCGTAGCCGAAGGAACTGTTGATAAATTTAAACTCTACAATATCAATGAAGACTATTGCAAAATTGGCTTGAAGGTGTTTTCTGATTATTTCAGGCACATCTTTTTTGAAGCTGTTGTAGTTCTTGTATCCTGTCAGAGAGTCGTAATAGAGGAGTTTTTTCAAGTTCTTCTTGTCGATTGACTTTGAAAGGGTAATGATCGTCATAGCAATGACCAGCAATACGAGGAAAAGGGTTATGCCTTTTGCCAGTTCCACATGGTGCTCGTATATCATGTCGATGAATGAGACATTATTTTTTGTGTAACTGTGCGCTATTATTCCGTTTATGGTTTCTTCCGGGATCGAATCAAGAGCTTTGTTTATTATTGACACCAGTATCGGGTCGCATTTTTTAGAAACACCCATTGATACCTGTTCACTGAGGTCACTGAGATTGACTGCGTATAAATTGCTGTATCGGGACAAACTTATAAGATAGTTTGCAACGTATGCATTGGCAAAAGTCACCGATACTTTATTATTGACCAGTGCTTCAAAGCATTCTTCCTGCGTGGTAAGGTAGACTGTGTCGTCAAACTTATGGAACGATTCAACTACTTCTGAGAGGAAATAATTTTTGGGCAGAGCGACTCTTTGCCCCGTGTAAGTGTTCCCTCTGCTCATAACCATTACTATGGGGGCGTTGAGGAAAGGCTGGGACACTCTGAAATTGTTTTTTGCCCCCCACACGAAGCTTCTGTTCACTCCCGTAAGCATGTCTACTTCACCTTCGCGGATCCTCCTCAGGGCTTCCTCCCATGTGGGGGAATGACTTATTTTTATCGTAAGTCCGGTGTATTTTCCCACGAGCTTAAGTATCTCTGCACTGATCCCGGCCATTTCTTTTTTTTCTGTATCATAATATTCAAAGGGCCGTCGTCTGGGATCATAGGATACGATCAGCGCAGGGGATCTTTCAATAAATTCTTTTTCTTTCATAGTTAAAATAGATTCCCAGGCCAGGTTCCTGCCATAGTGTTTTTTAAAAAGCTCGTTTTTGAAGGAGGGGTTCATCAGCATAATATTCTGCATTGCGCTGTCAATCCTTGAGAGTAGTTCTTTGTTTCCCTCAGCCACGGCGAAATAAAAAGGTTCTCCCGGGAATACCTTTATTATTTTAAAAGCAGCCGGGATATTGTTTCCGGAAATAAGGGCCCCGTCTACAGAACCCTTTGTCAATTCCTCAATAAGCGACTCACTCTTGTCAAAGTCAATATACGTCGCCTTTATTCCGGCATCGCTTATTGATCTTTCCAGCATCTGGATATGTTTTTGCGGGGCAAATCTTCCGACCCGTTTCCCGTTGAAGGATCGGAGGTCGTCCGTGGCAAGGCCCTGATTTTTCTTAAGTATGTAAAGGCCAACCCGGCATACTCCTGCTTCCATTGTTGAATAATCAACTAGTTTTTCCAGCTCTTCATTGTAGTGGACATGGCTCAGCAAATCTACCCGGCCGCTTCGCAGGGATTCGGCAGACTCTTTTACTGTTACCGGAACGAACTCCAGTTCCCAGTTGTAGTACTGTGCTATCTCGTGGAGGTAATCGTAACTGTAGCCTTTTTCGCCACTTCCCTTGGCGATATGTGAGGATATTTCGTGCGTGACGTATCCCATCCTGATCAACTCAGGCGGAGCGGTATCGGCGAAGACAGGTAAAGGTGCGCAAAACAACATGGCCTGAAAGGCAATTGTTCCAAGCACTGTCAGGATAAAACTATTAGTATTGCGTTTAGGTTTTTCAGGCATGTCGGCACCTTCCCTCATCCAGGATATACTGGAAAGGCAAAACTGCTGCTTTCTGCACACTGCTAACGATTTACTAAAATATATCCTAGATTATAGGGGTTTTCAACGGATAATCAAAGCAGGAATATGTGGTAATAATTAGCTTAAAAATGGAAATGAAGGATGGCTAAAAGTTCTCTCCGAGGGCGATCACAAGATCATTTACGTTCGTACCGGTCGGGCCTGTTTTAAATAATGACCCTGATATACTTAAGGCGTTGTATGAGTCATTGTCCTCAAGCATCTCCATCGGTTTGCGGCCGGCAGTGCTGATTTTTTCCCAGGTAAGGCCGTCCACTATACCTCCGGCAGCATCGGTCGGACCGTCTGTGCCATCAGACCCTGCTGATAGGATGACAATATTTTTGGACCCTGAGATCATTTCTGCTGCGGCGAGCGCAAGCTCCTGACTCCTCCCGCCCTTACCGTTCCCCGTTACCTTTACGGTTGTCTCTCCTCCCCAGATGAGGCACCTTTTAGCCCTGCCTGAGCCGGGTCTGTTCATTTCTTCCTTGGCGCGTCCTGCTACCGCAGCTCCTGTAAGTCTTGCTTCTCCTTCCAAGTCCTCTGTCACGATCTTTGAGGTATAGCCTCTCTTTTCTGCCGCCTTTTTCGCTGCCCGGCATAGCCCCGCAACATTACCGGCGGTCTCGAATGAGACATTGTCCAGAGATTTGGGAGTTTCTGACCTGAGAGCAGACTCAAGTTCAGGGGAGAGAGGTATTCCATACTTCATGAGGATCGCCAGTGCCTCCTGTGATGAAGAAGGATCAGGTGCGGCAGGTCCGGATGCTATCATGTCAAGTTTATCCCCCAGGACATCGGAGAGTGTGATCTGGAATATTTCAGCAGGCTTGCAGTGGATCGCGAATCTTCCTCCCTTTATTAAGGAAAGATGTTTCCTCACCGTGTTTAGTTCGCTGATATCAGCTCCTCCAAACAGAAGAGCGGATGTTATATCCGAGATCGACTGCAGGGAGAGTCCCTCCGCAGGTTTTTCAAAAAGAGCTGAGCCTCCTCCTGAAACCAGAAAAAGGATGGTCTGAGCCTCTCCTGCTTTTCTTGTGATCTCAAGTATCCTTTCGGTAGCTTTCAATGTGTTGCTGTCAGGGAGCGGATGTCCTGCTTCATAGATCTCTATTCCGGGAAGGGGTCCTTGCGAATGTCCGTATTTTGTAACGATGGCTCCGGAGACTATCCTTTCTTTCAGCTCTTCTGAAGCCGCCTTTGCCATTATCCAGGAAGCCTTGCCTATCCCGATCAGGATAATTTCATCTTTAAGGCGGACACGGGAAAGGGATTTTTTCACTGCTCTATCAGGGAGCATTTCAAATAATGCTTCCCTGAATATTTCAGCTGCGTCCCTTCGCATCCGCCCGATCATCTAATTTTTACAACATCAGTTTTTTATTTAGAGTTCTACGTCAATAATAGCTGTGACCCCGACTCCCTGTACGCGTTTGAACTGCTTCAGCGGGTTTTCGGAGTCGATCGGTATCAGCGCCTGCGCCCTGATCCTGTTAAACTCGCCTTCCAGCTGCCCAACAGCTTTTACACGGTCAACTACGGCTTTTGTAGCTCCGCCGACCTGTGCCGCCCCTATCCTTGTCCCGTTTCCTATGGATACTATTGGGACCACTTTCGTATACCCGTTAAACTTTACTCCCTTGTTGAAGGTGAGCGTGTTGATGAAATCATTCAGCTGGGGGCCAATAGCTTTAACAAGGGCTCCCCCGCCAAATATGAGCGCCCCTTCTTTGAGTATGTCTCCAATGCTCGCATAAGCCAGTGGAGCTGCGAAAAACATTGAGCAAACGATAAGCATCGCTGCAACAGTCTTTTTGATCTTCAAAAGAAGCACCTTCCTTTCATGATGAGCAAATATTAAGCGTTTGACGGGAATTCTGCATCAGCCTTTTAAAGGATTAAGGCACGATAACCGGGATCGATGTGTCAGACTTTCAGAGAGATCAATAACAGCAGGAGATGTTATTTTTCTTTGCGCTCTCTATCCATCTGGGGACAGGAGGTACGATCTCTGTTTCATCAGGAACGGGTACTTCTACGAGTACCGGTCCCTTGTAGTTTATGGCTTCGCTCAATACTGAAGTTATATCATTCGGATCGTTTATTTTATATGATTTAACTCCGAAAGCCGTCGCCACTCCCGCGTAGTCGACCGATCCAAAGTTTGTCGCGAAGAAGTCTGAATGATATACGTGCTGAGTTTCTCCCTTGATCCAGCCGAATACGTTATTACGGAATACTATCATCTTTATGTTCAGGCCGAGCCTTGAGTAGGTTTCCAGCTCCCCGCAGCTGAAGTGAAAACTGCCGTCTCCTCCCATGGCAAATACGGTACTGTCCGGATGTGCCGCAGCGACCCCGACTGCCGCCGGCAGAGAATATCCAAGCGCTCCGTTGGAATAGTTTGATATAAACATGCGGCCCTGCCGTTTCTGGACAAGGAATGCGGCAGAAAAGATGCTTGCCATTGACGGTTCAACGACCACAAAACTTTTTTCGGGCAGCAGCGCTTCGAGTTCCTTCACGAAACGTATAGGATGGACAGGCGTGTCCGGACATGTACATGGTTCTTTTGTTGATCTGTCCAGCTCAGCCATGGCGGTCCTGATCTCAGATGCATTTTCCGAGCTGCTTTTAATGCCGTACTCTCTTATTTTTTCTGCCATGTATCCCAGGGTCGCCTTCGCGTCACCGACAAGGACTGCCTCCGTCGGGTAATTGTTTGCAACATCTACCCCGTCTATGTTAAGGCTGACTATTTTTGGTCCTCCGACATTGGGGGGAAGCTTCCATCCGTCAGTTCCTGCTGAATCGGTATTGGAGCCAATAAAGAAAACCAGGTCAGCTGTCTGGAGGAATCTGTTTGACCAGCTTGTGCCTCCCCTTGCTCCTATCAGCCGGATGGAGAGAGGATGGATTTCAGAAACGGTTCCCTTGCCGGTCATAGTGCAGCCTACCGGAATATTGAACTCTTCTGCCAGGGCAATAACTTCATCGCCCGCATCAGACGCAAGGGCGCCCTGCCCGCAGACTATGACAGGCCGTTTGGCAGCAGCCAGCATAGCGATGGCTTTGTCTGTCTCCCTGAAATCGGCGACAGGCCGCTGATATGGCCATCTTGCCATGCAGGGATCCGGGTAGAGATCGTTTACCTCGGCCTCTTCTTCGTATACATCCATTGGGATCCTCATGTGCACGGCTCCCGGCCTTCCGCTTACAGCAACTCTGAAAGCCCTTCGTATCAGGAATGGCAGATCCCTTGCCTTTGTCGCAAGGATGCTTTCTTTTGTTATTGCGCTGTAAAGTCTGTTTTGGTCAAACCCTGAGAGCATGTTTCTTTTATCGTTGTTGTAAGGCACGTCGGAAGTAAAACAGACCGTTGGAACAGATCCGGTAAATGATTCGATCACTCCCGGAACAGGATGTCCTCCACCCGGACTTGGAGCCTCGCTTACTCCCACCTTGCCTGTTACTTTTGCGTAAGCTTCTGCCATGAAGGCTGCTGACCGTTCATCATGAGTCAGTATGTGGGTAATATCCGGACATTTGAGCCATTCTTTGTAAAAACGAAGTGTAGTCTCTCCAGGAAGACCAAAAACGTGTTTGATCTCGTGGAGTCTGAGCATTTGAAGAACTATCCGGGCTCCTGTTATTTTCATATTGATCCCTTCCTGTCTTATTTTTTATATAAAGTCGAAAAGTTTCCGGCACTCTCGATGACGTCTGTAAGGTGTGCCTCCATCAGGTCAGCGGCCTGTTTTGGATCTTTTTCCTTAATAGCTGTCAGGATCTTTTCATGAGGCACATTGAGCGGAGTATCGGAGATTCTGAATGTCTCTATGAAGAAATTCTGCCACTCGACCGAAAGCCCGATAAATTCATACATAATTTTTAGCAGGGGCACACGGGCTATCTTTATGATCTCCCGATGGAATTCAGCGGATATGTCCGCGTAATAGCTCTTTCTTTTCATTTCTCTGTATTGCTGCTCAATTATCTTTTCCAGCCTCGTAATATCACCGGGGGTAGCTTTTTGGGCTGCATGTAATGCTGCCTCGCGTTCGATGGCCTTTCTGACCGTAAGAATATCCGTCACTGAATGTCCTGTTAAGTTTCCGGAGTTTTTCAGGAGTATCTCCAGGGTCTCTGCTGTATGTCTGGCATTTCTCAATGCGGACAGTTTCTTTGTCCCCTCATTGGTAGTAACGTGACCTTGAAAACCCACTTTTGTCAGTAAGCCTCTCTCCCGCAAAGACCTTAATACTCTTCCTGCCCCTGCCTCGCTGATGCATATTCCCTTTTCTCTCAGTATTAAAGAGACGGAACCGGCTCCAATAGGAACATTTGTGGCCCGTGCAGCTTCAAGGACCATCATGTTAATCATATCCTCATCATGTGAACGCACTTTATAGACACCTCCGAAAACATAGGACATAATTTTGTTGCTGAGCTGCTCATCAACTTTGAGCAACTGTCGGATGGATTATATAGAATTTTCACGGAGAATGCAATATTAATTGCGAGGCGATAGGCATCTTTCTCCCCTTTGTTAATTGAAATACTAACTTCCACATATGGCAGGTCGAGATGGAAATTAGTCTTTCACCAAATTCCACCTGAATTTAGTTTTACAGCCAATGGTTTAGAATATGCGGGAATCCCCGCCTGCATCAGAAAGGAGGACAACATGTCCAAACAGATAAAGGGGAATCATAAACACCTTACTCAGGATGACCGGATATATATTGAGAAATCGCTTGACCTCAGGATGCCTTTCAGGGAAATAGCCAAATATCTTATGAAGGATCCTACGACAATATCAAAGGAGGTACGGCTGCACAGAAAAGTTAAGCCCAGGAATCCTTTTAACCAGGAAAACAACTGTACCAGAAGGAGCAAATGTTCCCTGAAGAATGTCTGCGGTACGGGCGAGTGCGGACAAATGCTTTGTAAGGGATGTCCAATGTGCAATGAGAGATGCGTAGAGTTTGAAGCGATCAGATGCGGCATAACCGATAAGGCCCCTTATGTCTGCAACGGATGTACGAAGAAGAGTAATTGCCGTATGGAGAAGCATTATTACAAAGCTTCTCATGCCCATACGGATTATGAGCAGCTCCGCTCTTCATCCAGAGAAGGCATTAATCTGACTGAGGCAGAAATTGTCCATATCGACAACTTTGTCTCCCCTCTCATCCAAAAGGGCCAGTCTATTGCACATGTCTATGCAGGACACAAAGATGATATCCCTTTTACTTCAAAGACCCTGTACAACTACGTCAATCATGGAGTTCTCTCTGTACGAAACCTCGACCTGCCAAGAAAAGTGAAGTACAAGCCCCGCAAAAAGCATAAGGAAGCTACGAAAAGAGACCGTAAATCTCTTGTCGGGAGGGATTATTCTGACTTTACCAAACTCATGCAGGAGTGTCCGGATACTGACGTGGTCGAAATGGATACCGTAGAGGGCACAAAGGGAGGAAAGGCGATACTTACTTTGTTCTTCAGGTCATCTAAGTTCATGCTGGCTTTTCTTACCAAGGACAAGACAATGAACTCTGTATTAAGGGTCTTTGAATATCTTGAGTCTGAGTTGGGAAGCGATCTTTTCAGAAGCACCTTCCCTCTGATACTGACAGACAACGGATCTGAGTTTCTGGATCCTTTGCTTCTTGAGAATGGAAACGGCAATGTCAGAAGGACCTCTATATTCTACTGTGAACCCTATGCCTCATACCAGAAAGGCATGCTTGAAAAGAACCATGAGTACATACGATACATCCTGCCAAAAGGTTCTTCTTTTGACACGCTGTCTCAGGAAGATGTCTCTCTTATGCTGAGCCATATAAACAGCACAGCGAGGACAAGCATTAATTGCCGAACCCCATTCGAGCTTGCCTCGCTGCTGATTGATAAACGCGTAATAAGGGCTGCAGGGATTCAAAGGATCGAACATGACGACGTCTGCCTAAGACCAAGTCTGTTCAGAAAATAAACCACTGACAGTTTTTTGATGCAGGCCGGAGTCGAATAAAACCCCGAAAACAGGTGGAATTTACTCTTTCAGAGCATTTTCCAGGTGTCCACTTAGCATGGGCTAAAACCCGTCAAAACACCCTTATTACGATATTATTGTAATGCAATATGACCCAAATTACACTTGCTGAATGTCATAAGTGGAGGTTAGTACTTCATCCAAAGAAATTCTTACGTGGTGGAATTTAACTTTTCAATCAACGTCTTTCTCCCCTTTGCTACCCTTTTTCCCTGTTGATATTCTTACAAACTCAAACTTCGCACATAAATAAGCTAGACAGCACCTTGACAATTCAATAATAATCGGCAAAAAAGAGCGGCATGAGCCCCGTTTTTTGGTAAAATTTAGTTACCACACTAAAACGATACCATACGGAGGTCCATGCCATGAAAAGAATATCACAGACCCTTAATTTTGACTATGAACTTACTACTGCAACAGATGCTTTCTTCCACAGATTCAAGCTCTGCTCAGTGCTTAAGAAGGCCAATGCGTACAAGTCAAGAGGGATTCCTGCTGTGAGCGTTTTTCAAAAACTTTTCAACCTAGCTTTCAATAGCCGCAGTCTCTTTATGGAGCTGAGGACGGGAACAAATTCTTATAAAACAGGGAAAGATACCTTCTATCGTTTCATAAATTCCTGCTCTATTAACTGGATGAAGTTTACTTCACTTCTTGCAGAAAGAATCATAAACAGCATGGTTACGAAACTCACCGATGACAAGAGAGTGAATGTATTCATCGTGGATGACACGCTGTACGAGCGAAGCCGCGCCAGAAAAGTGGAGCTAATGACTAAGGTATTTGACCATTCAAAACACAGATATACATCAGGGTTCCGTCTTTTGACTCTGGGCTGGAGCGACGGTAATACCTTTCTTCCTGTAAACAGCTGTCTTCTTTCCTCAGAAAAAGAGAGTTCCCGTATTCAGGAAGTAAGAGAAAAACTGGACAGACGTTCCTGCGGCTCCAGGACAAGAAAGCTGGCACAGACGAAAGCTCCGGTTGTTATGCTTGAAATGATAGATACTGCGGTCAGATCAAGAATATCAGCTTCGCACGTGCTCTTTGATTCCTGGTTCTGCTCTCCTTCCACACTGATGTCTGTTAAGGAGAGGGATATGGACGTCATCGCAATGGCAAAGAAGACATCAAAAGTACACTACATGTACAAAGGGCAAATGCTCCCTGTAACTGAGATCTACAGAAGAAACAGAAAACGGAGGGGCAGATCCAAATATCTGCTCTCTGCAGAGATCCGAATATGCAGCAGAGACGGCAGTTGCTCGATTCCTGCCAGACTTGTATATGTCCGCAACAGAAGCAAACATAAAGATTATCTTGTCCTTATTTCGACAGATATGACCCTTTCAGAGGATGAGATCATCCGCATATATGGAAAGCGCTGGGACATAGAGGTATTCTTCAAGGTCAGCAAGACATACCTAAAACTGACAAAAGAATGCCACTCACTTTCTTACGATGCAATGACAGCATATGTAGCTGTGGTTTTTGCAAGATACATGATGCTTGCCATAGAAAACAGGACTCGAAGAGATGAGAGGACTTTTGGTGAAATATACTGCCTTGTGTCGAATGAACTCTCTGACATCACATGGCTTGAAGCTTTCAGGCTTCTGATGGAAGTATTTTTGTCGGCAGTAACCGACAAATTATCGTTGACGGATAAAAAGCTAGACATACTGCTTGAAACATTCATGGAAGCTTTGCCAGAGATGCTGAAAAACAAGCTACTCAGGTGTGCGTGAAAATGACTAAAAATAACATTCTTAATGTTCGCCGATTATTGAATTGTCAAGGTGCTATGCACTTTATTTATGTGCGAAGTTTGAGTTACAAAGATAAAGGGAAGGATATGCCCTCGCATTCCTTCCCTTTATTGACTCTTATTTTCGGGAAGAGTCCGTCAGTATTTTTTATATTACCAGTTTTTGGCCTGGATCTCAAAATGTGCCTGCGGGTGATCGCAGACAGGGCATTTTGGGGGAGCTTCTTTGCATTCAAATATCGCTCCGCAGTTGCGGCATTTCCAGAAAACTTTTCCGTCCTTCAGGAATACGTGCCCATCTTCGAGGTTCTTCGCGAAATCCTTATAACGTTTTTCATGTTCGGCTTCGACTTTGGCTATATTCCTGAACATCTCAGCAAGTTCCCTGAAGCCATCTTCTTCTGCTTCTTTTGCCATTCTGGGATACATGTCGTTCCACTCGTAATTCTCACCATCAGCTGCAGCCTTAAGGTTATCAGCGGTACAGCCTATTCCTGAAAGCGCTTTGAAGTGGAGCTTTGCATGCTCCTTCTCGTTGTCGGCTGTCTCAAGGAAGATGGCCGCTATTTGCTCATATCCTTCTTTTTTCGCAACTGACGCAAAATAGGTGTATTTGTTGCGTGCCATTGACTCTCCTGCAAAAGCTTCCCACAGGTTTTTTTCCGTTTTGCTTCCCTTAAGTTCCATATGTGACGCCCCCATGTTTTATAATTTTTATTACCATAGATATTTTATAACTATTATATTTAATGTCAAAATATGTAAGCTATTTTGCTGATAAGTCACTTGAAGGCTGAAAGTTATGAATGTATACTCTTAAAACCGTTCAAAAAATCATCTAATTTAAAGCGAAAATTCAGATCAATTTTAGAAAACATTGATGTTTTTGTATGATTTTTAAGCATCAGCCAAGGAGGGAAAAATATGGACAATATCCATTCGCCTGAGTCTGAGGTGACAATTTCTTTTTGTGCCGCGGCAGGACTGGGTCTTCAGACAGCTGAAGACCTGGCGAGGCAGATGCTCTCAAAAGCCGGTTATTACGTATTTTCTACCCGGGAATACATGTCAAGGGTAAGAGGGGGAAATAATTCTACACAGATAAGAGTTTCTACTAAACCGGTAAGAGCTTATGTGGACAATATCGACTGGCTTTTCGCACTTTCTCCGGAGCTAAGGTCCAACATAACAGAAAAAATTTCTGAAAAAACAAAAATCCTAGGCGATGCCTCCGCAATGGAAGATGAGATATCTTCTCTTGGAAGAAAAATGATAGACCTTGGCCTTGCGAAAAGGGCTGCCGATCTCGGGAGCCCGAAATTCTCCTCTATGATAGTTGCCGGGTTCATAGCAGGCATTTTTATGCTGGAAGAGAATGCCGCAGATGAACTGATCGAAAAGCGTTTCTCCGATACAGATCTCTCAGAGAAAAACAAAATGGCATTCAGGACCGGACATCAGCTCGGAAAGGACAACGTCGGAGGCAAAGCTGTACTGACGGCACCGGATAAACCGGCCGGAGATGAAATATTCCTCGACGGAAACAGTGCTGTTGCGCTTGGAGCGGCTTCTGCCGGCTGCAATTACATAACGGCATATCCGATGTCTCCCGGGACAGGTGTCTTTTCATATTTTGCGAAAAACGCAAAACTGCTGGGGAGCGTAGTTGAGCAGGCCGAGGATGAGATATCCGCGATAAATATGGTCGTAGGAGCTGCCTATGCAGGAGCAAGGTCAATGACCACAACTTCAGGCGGCGGATTTGTGCTTATGTGCGAGGGGATCAGCCTGGCCGGAATAACCGAGACGCCGGTAGTGGTCCACCTTGCCCAGAGACCGGGTCCTGCCACGGGACTTGCTACGAGGACGGAGCAGGCAGATCTTGAACTTGCTCTTCATGCGGGGCATGGAGAGTTTCCAAAAGCACTTTACGCGCCTGTGAACGTTGAAAGCGCATTCAGGCTCGCAGGCCGGGCCTTCCATACGGCACACAAATACCAGGTGCAGTCTATCATACTGACTGACCAATACCTCCTTGACAGCGGGTACGACGTTATCAGGCCCGACCCGTCATCCATACCTGCACCTCTGCATCCTGTCAAAACAGAGAATGGTTACAAAAGATACGCTTTTCCGAAGAAGGGTGAATATGTTTCCCCCTTCGGGGTCCCGGGATATGGAGAAGGTTTTGTCTCCTTCGACAGCCATGAGCATACCGAAGACGCTCATATAACTGAGGACAGGTCACTGAGGAAGGCCATGGTGGAAAAAAGGCTGAAAAAACTTGAGGCGTTAACCGCAGAAGCCGTCCCGCCTATCGTTATAGGCCCCGAAAAGTATGACATCGCGGTCATTTGCTGGGGATCGGTATTCGAGCCCCTGAAGGAAGCGATGGAGATACTTGGCTGCAAAAACGCGGTGCTTGTAGCATGCGAGCAGGTCTATCCGCTTTCGGAGGAATTCCGGAAGATCATTTCATCGCCCTGCAGGAAGATATTTGTTGAGGGGAACGCCACAGGACAGTTCTCAAGGGTGGTGCGCTCCCTTACCGGCACAGGCGCGGATGAAACAATACTTAAATACAACGGGTTCCAGTTCACCGTTGAAGAGCTGGCCGAGGAACTTGACAAGCTCCTGAGCGTAAGATCATAGGGAAAGGGGACTGCTGACAATGATCAAGACAGCATTCGATTACACAGGCGAGATATCATGGTGCCCGGGATGCGGGGATTATAAGATACTTGAGTCCCTGAAGATGGCGCTCAGCGAGCTGGGACTGGACCCTATGGAGGTGGTGGTAGCGTCTGGTATAGGACAGGCTGCCAAGATGCCTCATTACCTGAAATGCCACTGCGTCAACGGCCTTCACGGCAGGTCTCTTCCTCTTGCGACGGGAATAAAAGCCTCCAACAGAAGCCTTACTGTCATTGCTGTAGGAGGAGACGGCGACATGTACGGAGAGGGTGGGAACCACTTCATGCATGTAATAAGGAGAAATCCGGATATCACCAATATAGTGTGCAACAACATGATATACGGGCTTACAAAGGGACAGGGGTCACCGACGACTGCGATAGGAATGAAGACTTCGACCCAGCCCTTCGGGGTCACGAGCAAACCGCTTAACCCCCTGCTGCTGGCTCTTTCATGCGGCGCAACTTTTGTCGCCCGTGCTTCGGCCGCTGATGCAGAGAAGACAAAGGACATTATTGTAAAGGCGATAAAGCACAAGGGCTATGCTCTGATAGACATATTTCAGCCATGTGTCTCGTTCAACAAGGTCAACACCTGGCAGTGGCTCTTAAAAAGCACTAAATGGCTCGACGAAGGGAGGGACGCCTCAGACAAACTTGAGGCGATGAGACTCTCAATGGAGACAGATCCATATCCGCTTGGAATAATTTACAGGAGCGAACCCGAAAAGACCTTTGAAGAAAATCAGGCACCCTATCAGACGAATGACGACACTCCGCTCTACGCGAGGAATCCAGCCCTTGAAAACATAAGGAAGCTTCTGGCCTGATCTCAGGGATGAAAGCAGCAAATGAACAAAGGCCGGGCTGCTATAGCCCGGCCTGATTTTTATAACGTTTTTTTACTGTATCATCGAAAGAAAGTAGGAATGTACTGTCAAATCATCGGTGATCTCGGGATGGAAAGAGGTAACAAGCATGTTTGCCTCCCTGGCGGCAGTTATCACCCCATTGTCGGAGGAAAGTACCACAACATCTTTTCCCACTGAGGAGATGTAGGGGGCCCTTATGAAATACATCGGGATGTCTCCCATGCCGCCAAAATCACCCGTTGTCATGAAACTCCCCAGCTGTCTTCCGTAGGCATTCCGTTTTACGGTGATATCCATGACTGCAAAATGTTTTCTGTCGTCGTTCTCTATCCTTTTAGCCAGGAGAACCATCCCGGCGCATGTACCATAAACAGGGAGTCCTCCCTTTATCATCGACAGGATCATATCGAAAAGTCCCGATTCCCGAAGCAGTTTTCCCTGAGCAGTGCTCTCTCCTCCGGGGAAAATCAGCCCATCGATATTAGGGGAAAGATCTGAGGGAGACCGTATCTCCTTTACTGATACCCCAAGCTTTCCAAGAGCTGAACAATGTTCCTCAAAAGCTCCCTGGACAGCCACGACCCCTATGGTGAAGATCCTGTCCATCCTTATTTTTCGCGTTCTGCCATCAGTACGGCGATCTCACTTTCGTTGATGCCGACCATCGCCTCGCCAAGATCCTCTGAGACCTCTGCAAGGACTTTGGGGTCCATGTAGTTTGTGACTGCCTTGACTATCGCAGTTGCGCGCCTTTTCGGATCACCTGATTTGAATATCCCGCTCCCGACGAACACGCCCTCAGCGCCAAGCTGCATCATAAGCGATGCATCTGCGGGAGTCGCTACTCCGCCCGCCGCGAAGTTGACGACAGGAAGCCTGCCCTCCTCATGTACTGAGAGGAGGAGTTCATAGGGGACCTGCAGTTCCTTGGCGGCCTCAAAAATCTCATCTTTCCTCATTGACCTGACTCTTGATATTTCTGCATTCATAGCTCTAAGGTGGCGTACTGCCTGGATAACATCACCGGTGCCGGGTTCGCCCTTGGTCCTTATCATGGTTGCTCCTTCGGCTATGCGGCGGAGAGCCTCTCCCAGGTTTCTCGCTCCGCAGACGAACGGAACTTTGAACATCGTCTTGTCGATGTGGTAAATATCATCTGCAGGGCTTAGGACTTCGCTCTCGTCGATGTAGTCGATCTCGATCGCTTCAAGGATCTGGGCTTCGACGAAGTGGCCTATGCGGCACTTGGCCATGACAGGTATGGATACGGAGGCCTGGATGTTCTTAATCATCTTGGGGTCGCTCATCCTTGATATTCCGCCAGCCTGTCTGATATCAGCAGGTATCCTTTCAAGGGCCATAACAGCGCAGGCGCCGGCTTCCTCGGCTATGCGCGCCTGATCTGGCGTGGTCACGTCCATTATCACTCCGCCCTTGAGCATTTTTGCGAGATCTCTATTAAGTTTCACCTGTTCACTGATGATCATTATGATCATTCCTCCTTGTAGTATATTAAAAAGCGTATTATATTTATAAATGTCATTTGTCATTTTCACAATGGACAGATTTTGCTATTTTAAACATGACAGATAGGGGGATGTTGAATGATATATGATTTTATCGTTGTTGACCCTGATTCCCATGTCCCTCTATGGATGCAGATCTATCAGGGAATGACTGAAGCGCTTGAGAGGCAGATGATAGAGCCTTCAGACAGGCTTCCTTCAATCCGCGACTTGTCAGAAGGGCTGGGAATAAGCCGTTCTCCTGTGGAAAACGCCTATATCCACCTTCAGTTGGATGGTTTTATTGAGAGCAGACCTAAAAGCGGATATTTCGCACTTAAAAGGCCCAAGGAGTCAAAGGATGGTCAGCCCCTTAAGCAGGATAGACTTAATTATTCAGTTCTTTACGACCTGACCAGCACCGGAATAGATTCAAAGACGGCTGACATTCCGGTTTGGAGAAAACATTTGCGTGCTGCCCTGAACATGCAGGACAAGATAATCTCCGGAGGAGACCCCCAGGGTGAGGCTGAGCTGAGGGATGCCCTGGTCAGATACTGCTTTGAGGCACGCAAAGTAAAGGCATCCGCAGACCGTATAGTTATATCGTCTGGAACGCAGCAGCTGCTTACAGAACTGTGCAGGATGATGGGAAAGGTCGGGACGGTGGCTATAGAGCGCCCGGGATATGTTCAGGGGGAGCGTATTTTTCGTGATTTTGGCTGGAAGGTCGAGTACGTGGGCAACGCGGGTGAATTGTCCGGCAAAGAACTGAGCGGGCAAAAGTATGGTCTCTTTGCTGACATTACATCCAACAGACCGCAGATGTCCCTCTCAAAGATATCAAAAAGACGAAAAGACCTGATCGATTGGGCCGAGGAAAATGATTCTTACATACTGGAGGATGACTATAACGGCGAGCTTCGTTATCTTTCACGATCAGTTCCCTCGCTTCAGGGAGCCTATCCTGAGAGGGTGATATACATTGGCAGCTTTTCCAGGCTTCTTCTTCCTTCCGTTCGAATAGCCTACATGGTCGTTCCCCATTATCTTGCGGAGACTGCCAGGATAAAAAGCTCGCTTTATGATCAGACATCCAGCAAGATAGAGCAGCTTGCTTTAGCCGAGTACATCAGGGACGGTCATCTGGAACGTCATATCAGGAGAAGCAGAAAGACATATCAGGTAAAAAGCAAAGAGATGCTTGGGGCACTTAACGAGGTTTTTAAGGATAAGGCTGAGTGCAGGCTTCTGGAAACGTCACTCTGCGCAGCTGTTACGATTAAAACGGTTGCAGACGAAGGGATCCTTTTGGCATCAGCCTTATCAGAAGGGATAATGGCAGATCAGCTCTTTTGTTCGTCCGAAGGGTGCTACACGGCTAATCTCTCTTTTGCCGGGATACCCCTGGAAAAGATCAGGCCGGCGATCACGGCACTCGGCTCAGCCTGGCATCAATATATCAGGTGAGCTGCTTGCCCTTGGCTTCGATATTATCGTATCTTTTTCTTATAGCCGGAACAGCCTCTACTGTAATTACACCGGCAAGTATCATGGCTGAGGCCATAAATATCCTGAAGGTCATGGGTTCGCCGATGAATACCACCCCGGCGACAGAGCCGAAGACTCCTGAAGTGGAGAGGAGTATGGCCACATGTGTGGCATTCGTATATTTTTGAGCGACAGTTTGTATGACAAGAGTCAGTGCGAAGCCTATGGTGCCCGTGTGTATCAGTGCGAGCCATGCCTTGGGAGGAATATTTGCGGGAAAGGGTTCGAATATTGCAGCGGCAGCGACAGCGAGAAGCATTCCCCCGAAAGCCTGCCAGCACGTCAGCGCGTACGGGTCAGCTCCTTTGACGTACTTCTGGACAAGGAGTATGTATATCGTAACAAAAACGCATGAAGCAAAGCTAAGCAGGTCCCCGAGATTTACCGAAAGGTCCACGTCAAGCATAAGACCGACCATACCGGCCGTACATAAGAGTACCGACAGCACTACATGCCAGCCGGAGAATTTTTTTGTAATGATCCAAACAGAGAGCGGGACGAGCACAACGGACATTGAAATTATGAAGGACTGGTTGCCTGCCGTTGTGTATAGGAGGCCAATTGCGCCGCACAGGTAGGCGCATATGAAAACCATCCCTACGAGGGTACTTTTAAGGCGTGTATCTTTGGGAAGGAGGAATGCCTTTTTCCCGAAAAAGACCATGACCGTTGCCCAGGCAATTGCGAAACGGAGCCCGCAGAACCAAAGAGGGGTTATCCCGTCAAGGGCGTCCCTTATTACAACGTTTGTTGTTCCCCAAATTAAGGCGACGAACAATATGCCCAGATCGCCGAGCAACATATAAAGCCGGTTCCTGTCCACGAAATGCCTCCTAACAGATACACACGGCACCCACTTTAATCCTTAATTGTAATAAAAGCTAGAGGATAGAAGTCAGTTAGTGAGGTTCAAGGCTTCTTTTTTAGTGAAAGGGCCCCCTTTTCGAAAGAACAGACCATTTCTCCTAAATCGATAAGAGGTGAGAGGATCGCAGCCACAGTGCTCTGTATCAGGACATACTGCGATAAATTCATGTCAAGTCCGTGCCTTTGAGCGAGTTTTCCGACTATTCCATCTCTCGTGCAAGGCTCTGAACATATTTCAAGTATCTCATCCCTCAGGGCGATCAGGCATTTTCTGTTGGCGTCTACTGTAGGAACTATGTCTTTGCATATGTCGCCGTGCGAAGGGACGAAAAAATCTGCGTCGCAGTGCTCGAGCTTGTCAAGGGTCGACATCGCGCTGCAGTAATCAGCAGTGAAGGGTATCCCGTATTTGTTAAGTATTCGTTCTGATATTACAGAATCTGCGATAAAGAAGACGCCCTCAGGCGTTAAAACGCCGATCTGTCCGTGTGCATGTCCCGGAAGAGGGACTATCTCAAGGCCTGACCCCTCTATAACAGTCTCTGGTTTCAGAATAAGGGTCACATTTGAGGGTTCCGCCTGAAGGAATTTATTTGATATTGCCTTTGGAGCTTTTCCTGACCACAGGATCTCTGGTTCCATTTCCGGCATGTCTATGAATGGTGCTTCCCTGGCAGAAGCTGCGATACCGCATTCCGTCCTCTTTTGTATGAAGGCGTTTCCGCCGACATGGTCAGCGTGAAAATGGGTGTTTATTATAAGTTTTATTTTCCAGTTTTTTTCTTCTGCAAGCCTGAGGATCTTCCTGCCCGACGAAGAATCGTTCCCGCTGTCAATAAGCACAGCTTCCCCGTTTATCACATAAGCTCCGATGTTGACGGGGCCGCACGCTGCCCATGTGTTCCCTTTTATATTGATAAATTCCATTATTGCTCACCTCGGCTTTAATTATAAATCATAGATAAGGCTATATTCTTCAAAGAGGTTTGGATATATTAAAAGGGCGGGTCGAATGGCCCGCCCTTTTAAAGAATTCCTGTTTTATGACTAGACTACGTTCGGCTCGACTATGCGTTCTCCGCGCTCGAACCGGCGGTAATCCATTATCGTCGGGTCGATCGGCGGTGTTGCGCCGTTCAAGAGGGCTGTCATTATCTGTCCAGCCACAGGACCGAGCATGAATCCGTGTCCTGAGAAGCCTGTCGCATGCCAGAAACCTTTGACATCTGTCTCGCCAAGGATCGGAGCCGCGTCGGGGGTCATGTCGTAATATCCTGCCCACTGGCGCACTACACGGATGTCCTTTGCCCTTGGAAGCATCTTGATCAGAGTCTTTGCGATGCTTGCAATAGAGTGAGCCGTTGAGGTGTATCCGAGCAGAGGTTCATGTGCAGGGCTTTCGCCTGCAATGATCGATCCGTGGGGACGCTGCTGGATGTAATAGTTGCCACTGAAGCTCATCAGCATTGGAGGGCACACGCCGGGATCTACGGGCTCTGTGATGATGATCTCATGACGCTCTGCCCAGTTGGGGAGCTTGATGCCCGCCATCTTGGCGATGTCCTGTGCCCATGAGCCTGCACAGTTGATGACCTGTCCGCATTCGATGGTGCCGCGGCTTGTCTCTACTGCTTTGATATTTCCGGATTCGACCTTAAGTCCCTTTACTTCCGTAAATTTGTAGAATTTTGCTCCGTGGCGCTTTGCTGCTTCCTGGAAGGCGAATGTGGTTAGGAACGGGTCTGCATGACCATCTCTCTGATAGAAGGTAAATCCGAGTGCGTCATCTACCGCCACGCCGGGGCATATTTCCTGAGCTCTTTTAACGTCTGTGAATATTTCAGTTTTGATGCCGAGGCTGTGCTGAAGTTCAACGTTCTTCTTGAACTGTGCCCATTCCTTGTCTTTGTATGCGACAAGGAGGTATCCGCCCTGGTTGAGGCCTGTAGGCAGTCCGAGTTCTTCATCAAGCTGTTCGAATGTGTCGAGGCATGCCAGTGCCATGCGGCAGTTGAGCTCGAGGCCCCACTGTGCGCGGATACCGGCTCCGCAGCGGCCCGTTGAACCTGAGCATACGGTGTTTTTCTCTATCAGGACGACGTTCTTTCTTCCAGATTTTGCAAGGTAATAGGCAGTAGCTGTTCCGACTACTCCTCCGCCAATTATTACTACATCAGCTGTTTTCGGGAAATCCATCATACGCACCTCCTACTCATCCTCGGCAAGAAGACCGAGTTTAATTGGTTTCACCGGAGGCCTGATGGTTCCGGGATCAAGTTCTGATATTGGTTTGCCTGTAGCCTTGGAGAGCTCGCGAAGGATTATGTCGCGGCAGCCTCTGCCCTGGCAGGGTCCCATGCCGACGCGGAGTTCTCTTTTGAGTTCGTCAAAGGTGTCGTATCCGCGCGCGATCCATTCACGGATCTCGTCGATCTCTATCTCTTCACAGCGACAGATAACATTCTTTTTCTCTGTCATGGCTAGCACACCACCTTGATGGCACGGATCTCTCCGACCAGTTTTTTAGGGATGACAACGCTTACGACTGTCGTCTGGTCTTTAAGCGGTTCTGTTACCGCGTAGACTTCTCCCTCGGAAACTTCTTCCCCGACCCTGTTCAGGCATTTTACTTTCTGACCCTTCGAAGGTTTCGGCTCAAGTTCGTACGGAAGTTTGATGACTGCTTCGTCCGCACTGTAGGTGAGGTCTATGACGAAGCACGCAAGTCCAGGGCATTTCGCTACGCAGAGTCCGCAGCCCGTGCATTTCTCATAATCTATTTCAGGAGTGTCGTTGATGTCCTTAAAGGGCTTTACCGCTCCGGTTGGACAGCTGGTCGCACAGGGGTTGCAGGGGATGCGCTGCGGACATTCTATTACTACATATCCGCCCTTTTTATTCTCCCACGCTTCCTGCGGGGGAAGGATGGCCCCGGGCCTGTTCTCTACAAGTACGCCGCTGCAGAATAGTTTCTCTTTGTCATTGCTGTTGCATGTGCAGCCCATCTTTATGCCTCCCATCCGTCAACAAGTACCTGACAGATCCCGCCGCGGATCTTTTCTCCAACTTCGCCTGCACGAAGGTGGTCCAGTCTTGTCCAGTATTCTTTGAATGATTCTTCTTTTACATTGAGGCCCAGTGCCTTAGCTGCGCTGAATCCGGCTATCCTGCCTTCTACCATTGCCGCTGATGCCTCTTCTATGCCTGATGCGTCTCCCGCTACCCAGATGTCCGGGTTGCTGGTGCGCATGGTGTTGTCCCTGAAAGGTACGTGGCCGCAGAGCTGAGGACAGTACTGCATCTTCGCACCGGCCTGCCAGAAGAGTTCCGTGGTCGGTGTGAGTCCTACTGCCATGCAGATAACGTCGCAGTCGATCTTCATCGGTTCCCCTATAAGCTGGAATTTGTCGTCAAGTTCCTGGATGACGGCTCCTTCTATGACTTTGTCGCCCAGTGCCTCAACGATGGTGTGTCTGAGAAGGATGGGGATGCCGAGTCTTCTGATCTTCGCCGCGTGGACCCAGTATCCGCCGATCTTCGGCATTGCTTCCACTATGGCTGCGATCTCTACTCCGGCCTGTCTGAGCTGGTAGCTGACTATGAGTCCGATGTTGCCTGCTCCTACCATGACGACTTTCTTCCCCGGAACTACTCCGTATACGTTCATTAGGGTCTGTACTGCGCCTGCTCCGTATACTCCCGGAAGGTCGTTGTTCGGAAATGGAATGAGTCTTTCCTGGGCTCCTGTAGCAACTACTGTCTTCTTTGCCTTTATCCTGTAGTATTCGTCTTCGCCCTTCATCGCGGTGAAGATTCCCTCTTCAGGATAGTAGCCCGTGACTGTGGTGTTGGTCCGGATCTCTACTTTGTCTCCAAGGGATGCGATCTCGTCAAGAAGAATGTTTGCTATCTTGTAGCCGCGGGTCCCTGCATATTCGTCTTTGCTGCCAAAAAATTTGTGCGTCTGCTTGACCAGCTGGCCGCCCGGGTGAAGGTCGCTCTCTATCACTGTTACTTTTGCTCCCGCTCCCGCCGCCTCTGCTGCCGCACAGAGTCCTGCCGCGCCGCCGCCTACTACTAGGAGGTCTGTCTCTATCGTTTTCTTCATTTGTCCCGCCTCCCGCTATTTCGCTTCCAGTGGAACCTGGCCCTTGCCATGCTGGGTCTCCACTTTCATGCCTGCCGTCAACGGCGTTACGCAGGTACGCACGTTGGGCACTCCGTCTACTACCATGAAGCACGAACTGCATTTGCCTATCGCGCAGAAAAAGCCTCTCGGACGTTTCATCTCAGGCGTTATCCTGTAGATCCGTACATCGTTGGCATGCAGCGCCATCGCTATCGGTTCGCCCTCAAAACCCTTCATATCCTTGCCGTCAAATGTGAACGTTACTTCCTTGCCGTGATGGAACTCAAGTATCGGGTGTTTCTGTATCAGTTCCATGCCCTCTCTCCCTCCTTGTGCTTGTTCGCAGAATCCCATAGGGATTTTTTTGATTTGATATGGTGATTAGTAAGATTTTGTTGCATAAAGGTGTGTTTTGACGATAGTATCAAAAAATTATCTGCGTAACAATTTTTTGATATTAACGAAGAATATTGTTATTCCATAATAAATTTTTGTCAAGAGGAAATGGAATTTCTGATAAATAAAACAGCAAGGCAGTTGAAATGTCTATTCAACTGCCTTTTTTCCCGGGGCTTTATGAGCTTTTTCAAGCATTTCCAGTTTCTGTACGTCGCGGATATAAGAGTAGATGGTGTACTTTGTGTTAGCCATTTCATTTGCCACTCTGTCAACGGAGCCCTTCAGAAGGAAAAATCCTCTGTCGTGAAGTTCTTTGATGACTTCTTTCTTTTCCGGTTTCGTAAGGTAATTGAGCGGAGTCCCTATTCTTGTTTTTACCTGTGTAAGAGAATCTGTTACGACTTCTTCAAGGTTCTGCGCATACCATTCACGGA
Source organism: Synergistaceae bacterium (assembly GCA_963682045.1). Classification (GTDB taxonomy): domain Bacteria; phylum Synergistota; class Synergistia; order Synergistales; family Synergistaceae; genus Caenicola. The sequence goes on along the minus strand of OY821326.1, from coordinate 1,228,748 downwards.
TAGGTACCGGGAATTTATCCGGCTTTTGCGGCTCAGCCTGAGGAGATTCGGGGTATTGCTCGACCTTTTCCATATCAAGATGGAGAATGCTCTCGATCAGCTCCTGGGCTGCTACAGCCTTACTGATGTCGTAGTTTATGCACATGAAGCCTATTATTTTTTCATTCTCGTCCCGGATAAAGATCGCACTGCATTTGATCAGTTCGCCCCGGTTATTGCGTGCCAGATAGTTATAAATCCCTTCCTTATTCTGGTATTCCTCGGACTGGAGCATATAGAGGCCGAAGTCAGTCATCGGTGCCCCCGGCGCACGACCGGTAACATGTCCGTTTTCGCACATCACCAGTGAGTGTTCGGGCATCATAACATCATGGAGATTGACCTCGTAGTCTTTTCCTAAAATGTTAGCGAGACCGCGAACGACGGGTATCATGATTTTCAGTTTTGGATTCATTTTTAAATGTTTAGACAAATCAATACCCCCAATGTCCGGATATTTTACACTAAATTGACAAACAAAGAAACAATTTTTTGATTCTATGAAAAAAAAATTGTTCTCTTGTCGGTCTGTCCTGCTAAATACACTGATACGGGCCTTTAAGCGTTGATTGAAAAGTTAAATTCCACCACGTAAGAATTTCTTTGGATGAAGTACTAACCTCCACTTATGACATTCAGCAAGTGTAATTTGGGTCATATTGCATTACAATAATATCGTAATAAGGGTGTTTTGACGGGTTTTAGCCCATGCTAAGTGGACACCTGGAAAATGCTCTGAAAGAGTAAATTCCACCTGTTTTCGGGGTTTTATTCGACTCCGGCCTGCATCAAAAAACTGTCAGTGGTTTATTTTCTGAACAGACTTGGTCTTAGGCAGACGTCGTCATGTTCGATCCTTTGAATCCCTGCAGCCCTTATTACGCGTTTATCAATCAGCAGCGAGGCAAGCTCGAATGGGGTTCGGCAATTAATGCTTGTCCTCGCTGTGCTGTTTATATGGCTCAGCATAAGAGAGACATCTTCCTGAGACAGCGTGTCAAAAGAAGAACCTTTTGGCAGGATGTATCGTATGTACTCATGGTTCTTTTCAAGCATGCCTTTCTGGTATGAGGCATAGGGTTCACAGTAGAATATTGATGTTCTTCTGACATTGCCGTTTCCATTCTCAAGAAGCAAAGGATCCAGAAACTCAGATCCGTTGTCTGTCAGTATCAGAGGGAAGGTGCTTCTGAAAAGATCGCTTCCCAACTCAGACTCAAGATATTCAAAGACCTTTAATACAGAGTTCATTGTCTTGTCCTTGGTAAGAAAAGCCAGCATGAACTTAGATGACCTGAAGAACAAAGTAAGTATCGCCTTTCCTCCCTTTGTGCCCTCTACGGTATCCATTTCGACCACGTCAGTATCCGGACACTCCTGCACGAGTTTGGTTAAGTCAGAATACTCCCTCCCGACAAGTGATTTACGGTCTCTTTTCGTAGCTTCCTTATGCTTTTTGCGGGGCTTGTACTTCACTTTTCTTGGCAGGTCGAGGTTTCGTACAGAGAGAACTCCATGATTGACGTAGTTGTACAGGGTCTTTGAAGTAAAAGGGATATCATCTTTGTGTCCTGCATAGACATGTGCAATAGACTGGCCCTTTTGGATGAGAGGGGAGACAAAGTCGTCGATATGGACAATTTCTGCCTCAGTCAGATTAATGCCTTCTCTGGATGAAGAGCGGAGCTGCTCATAATCCGTATGGGCATGAGAAGCTTTGTAATAATGCTTCTCCATACGGCAATTACTCTTCTTCGTACATCCGTTGCAGACATAAGGGGCCTTATCGGTTATGCCGCATCTGATCGCTTCAAACTCTACGCATCTCTCATTGCACATTGGACATCCCTTACAAAGCATTTGTCCGCACTCGCCCGTACCGCAGACATTCTTCAGGGAACATTTGCTCCTTCTGGTACAGTTGTTTTCCTGGTTAAAAGGATTCCTGGGCTTAACTTTTCTGTGCAGCCGTACCTCCTTTGATATTGTCGTAGGATCCTTCATAAGATATTTGGCTATTTCCCTGAAAGGCATCCTGAGGTCAAGCGATTTCTCAATATATATCCGGTCATCCTGAGTAAGGTGTTTATGATTCCCCTTTATCTGTTTGGACATGTTGTCCTCCTTTCTGATGCAGGCAAGGATTCCTGCATATTCTAAACCATTGGCTGTAAAACTAAATTCAGGTGGAATTTGGTGAAAGACTAATTTCCATCTCGACCTGCCATATGTGGAAGTTAGTATTTCAATTAACACGGGCCTTTAAGTAATGTAATCTGTCATGTTTATAATTTGACAAAATGCACTATGGTGATATAATGCGCGTTGTCAGAGATTTCGGGGAAGGAGGAACCGCCATGCTTATAAACAATATCGGCATCAACAACATGATGATGTGCATGTACACTCAAGGCTCCTCTCCTGACCTGGCGGGCGCTTAGAGCGTCGATTGCAAAGATCAGTGAGACCGGGCCTTGGTTGGCCCGGTCTTTTTTGTTGCATATCAAAACAACTGTAGGGATAAAAGGAAGGTAGAACTAATGATCGAAGTCAAGGGACTTGGCAAAAAATTTGGAGAGCTTAAGGTCCTCAACGATATCTCCCTCAATGTCGAACGAGGGGATGTATTCGGTATTGTAGGGCACTCAGGGGCAGGAAAATCTACTTTGCTGCGATGTCTGAACGGTCTCGAAGGATATTCTGAAGGCTCTGTCCGCGTAATGGGACATGAAGTATGCGAACTTGATCCAAAAGGGCTGAAAGAACTTCGTAAAGAGATGGGTATGATCTTTCAGAATTTCAATCTGATGAACAGAAAGAACGTCTACGAAAACATCATGTTTCCTCTGGAAGTCTGGGGAGTTCCGAAGAAAGAGGCTGAGGAAAGGGTAAAAGAGCTTCTTGAGCTTGTTGGTCTCACAGAGAAGAAGAATGAGAAAGTCAGGAACCTGAGCGGAGGTCAGAAACAGCGAATAGGCATTGCAAGGGCCCTGGCGCTCAAACCTAAAATATTGCTCTGCGACGAGGCAACATCAGCACTTGATCCCAAGACCACAATATCTATCCTGGAACTGCTTATGGATATCAATGTCAAGCTTGGGGTAACGATAATAGTTGTCACACACCAGATGGAAGTTGTCAAAATGGTCTGCAACAAGGTTGTGATACTGGACGGAGGCAGGGTCGTGGCATCAGGTGATGCGGACAACCTTTTCCTTGCCCCGGGAGAAGAGCTTCGCAAGCTCATAACAGATGACTACGCGGTGATCCCCTCGGGCACTAACATAAGGCTGATGTTCCCGCGGGCGATCGCCAACGAAAGCATAATAACGCGGATGGCCAGGGAACTTGACATAGATTTTTCTGTGGTAGGCGGAAGGATAGAAAGATACAGGGATACCGTTATGGGTTTTTTGATAATCAACGTCTCAGATGCTGACCTGGAAAAAGTGATCGACTGGCTGAGGGATAACGGAATGTTCTGGGAGGTAATGAAAGATGCTGAATGAACTGCTCTTTGCACTTTGGGAGACACTTTACATGATAGCGTTGTCCACCCTTTTCTCAGGGATATTTGGATTTGCTGTTGCAATAGTGATGATAATGACGGGTTCAAACGGCCTTAAGCCCAACAAAGCAGTTTATTCCACATTGAGCCTGATAGTAAATCTGCTCCGTTCATTCCCGTTCATAATACTTATGATTGCAATAATACCGCTTACAAGACTTATCGCCGGAACCTCTATCGGAAGCACGGCCTCGATCGTTCCTCTTACCATAGCGGCAACGCCATTTGTTGCACGTTTGATGGAGGGCAGCCTTCTCGAGGTAGACCCGGGGGTCGTTGAGGCGGCAAAGTCATTCGGTGCCGGTGATATGCAAATAATATTCGGTGTAATGGTCAAGGAGGCAATGCCTTCTATAGTGCTCAACTGGGCAGTAGTTGCCATCAACCTTCTCGGATACTCAGCAATGGCAGGGGTAGTAGGCGGCGGCGGCCTGGGAGACCTTGCCATCAAGTATGGATATAACAGATTTCAGACAGACGTAATGATCTATTCTGTTGCGATACTTATTGTTATAGTCCAGCTGATACAGTCTGTGGGAAATAAAGTTTACGAAAAGATAAAGTAGCTATGACCATCTTGGAATCTTTTCAGGGAGGTGGAGCCTATAGATAAAGGGAGCGATATGTGCGGTATGTATGAGACAGGAAGAGTAACATCGTGCGGTACAGGCGCGGTATTGACCATGGGGCTCTGCCCCTTAAGAAGAAAGGATGGTATTTGATATGAAAAAATTAGCAATAGCGATTTTACTATCTCTGATAATCCCAACAGCTCTTTTTGCGGCTGAAAAGACTATAACTGTAGGAGTCACTCCCTTTCCCCATAAGGACATAATGGTCGTGGTCAGGGATCTTCTCAAAAAAGAGGGATATGATCTCAAAATAAAAGAGTTCACTGACTATGTAACACCCAATACAGCTCTTGCTGAAGGCAGCCTTGACGCAAACTTTTTCCAGCACGTCCCATATCTAGAAAACACAAACAAGGAAAAGAAACTGGATCTTGTATGGGTGGCAAAGGTACACATAGAACCGCTTGGTCTCTATTCCCAGAAAATCAAAAAACTCAGTGAACTTAAAAACGGAGCCCAGATAGCCATCCCCAACGATGCTACAAACTGCTCAAGGGCGCTGCGCCTGCTTGAGAAAAACGGACTAATAAAGGTAAAGGCGGGAGAGCTTGTCACAGCCAGGGATATTACAGAAAATCCCAAAAAGATAAAAATAAGGGAGATCGAAGCCGCGCAGCTTCCAAGAACGCTTCCGGACGTTGATGCGTCTATCATCAACACTAATTTTGCGGTGGAGGCGAAGCTCATCCCGGCAAAGGACGCGATCATTATTGAGGGCAAGGACTCTCCCTATGCCAATGTCATCGCAGTAAGGGCGGCTGACAGAGAGAGTCCTGCGGTAAAGGCTCTGATCAAAGCCTCTAATTCCAAAGAAGTCAAAAAGTACATTGAAACAGAGCTCGTTCCTAAGGGTATAGTGCCGGCATTTTAAGCGGGACGCGTTAGAAGAACAGCCCAAAAGGTACGGATAAAATAAATATATATATGATCTCTCTCTCTAGGGCCGCCTCCAGAACCCTTCCGTGAGCAGGCTGTGGTTTCAGTTCGATCTTTTGCATATTTAAAGAGAGCAGACTCCTGCCGGAGCCCGCTCTCTTTGATTACGGAGAAATTTTTTTTATGTCTGATCCTATGCTTTGTCTATCTTGAGGGCATTAAGTCCCTCTCTTACCATAAGTACCGCAAGGACTAACAGTATGGCAGATATACCTGCAAGTGCGTAATTCGGGTTGGGGCTCATCATAGTTGTTTTGATCTCTATGACAAGACCTGCCATGCTGGTAACAAGCATGAACCAGAAAGGAACGATAAGAAATGTCGCCTTTTTCTTAAGGCCGCGGATGATCCATACCGCTACCCCAAGGAGGGCAAGTGCTGCGACCAGCTGGTTGGAAGCCCCGAATACCGGCCATATCATTGCCCAAGCAGCGATTACCTTGCCTGATGCATCTGTCGTCTTTACATAGACGAGTCCCAGTGCGACAGCTATAGCTATTATCGTCGCAAAGTATTTGCCGATCTTGCCGCCTGAAAGTTCCTGTATCTGATAACGTGTGAGTCGTGTGGCCGTGTCGAGAGAGGTAAGCAGGAATCCGTTGATGGCGATGGCCCCAAACCTCGTCCCAAGGACAGGGTCTATCCCTACTATAGTACAGAACTGGCCGAATCCGGCTGCAAATGTTCCTACCGGACCGCCTTTCTGAATACTGCCTGCCACCATTAGTGTGCCGATGGCGATGACCGCTACGAGTCCCTCAAGAAGCATGGCGCCATATCCTACAGGGAGGGCATCCCTTTCATGACAGAGCTGCTTTGAAGTTGTTCCGCTCCCAACAAGAGAGTGGAATCCTGAGATAGCGCCGCAAGCTACGATTACAAAGAGCATCGGCCAGAGATGCAGTTTTGAAAGACCGAAATATTTAACGTTGTCAGCTATCATTGGGATAGCACCGCTGTCCATCTTGGCTCCGAAGATCATTCCTATCGCACCTATGCCAACTGCGAAGTAGAGGAAGAAGGAAGCCAAATAATCTCTGGGCTGGAGGAGAAGCCATACAGGGAGCACAGATGCTGCCAGAATGTAAATTGCGAGGAAGATGTTCCACTGGTCGGCTGAATGCGTGAAAATTGCCGCCACGAAAGGCCAGTCTCCGCCTTTGACTGAACATACAGCTATTATTGCCAGCATGAAAATAGTAACTATTTTAAAGTTCATATTAAAACGATATATAAGCACACCTGAGATCATTGCAAGAAGGATATACATACAGCCCACAAAAGCCACTATCGGGTCTGTGACAAAAGTAGCCGTTGTAAGGACCAGGAATACTGCCACGACCAGTATCAGAGAGAGGATAGTAAATCCAAGGAAAAGCTTTTTGCCGGTTTCTCCTATCCAGCGCTCAATCACTGTGCCGACAGATTTGCCGTCATGGCGCATAGAGGACACAAGAGATCCCATATCATGAGGGCCTCCGAGGAAGATTGAGCCAAGAACGCACCACATGATCGTAGGCAGCCATCCGAATATGGATGCGGCAGTGATGGGTCCTACGATAGGTCCTGCTCCGGCTATCGATGAGAAGTGGTGGCCTAGAACGACTGCCGGGTGTGCAGGGCAGTAGTCGATACCGTCATTGAGCCTTTCGGACGGTGTGGGGGTCTTATTGTCGAGACCGTAGACCCCTGCCATAAAGTCTCCGTAAAATTTGTAACCGACAACAAAAAGGACTGCAGAAACGATAAACATAATGGGGAACATAAATAACACCTCCTAAAATTTTGAACCTTGTCATTTGACTAGCCCCTGAAGATAGTCTGCTCGTCCGGGATGTTTCGGGTCTACCACCTCCTCTGCCTTGTTAACGAGATATGCCAGATCCTCGATTACTTTTGGAGGATCATCTCCGAGTCTGTATATATGGATCTCAATAAATCCTCTCAGGCCCATTAAAAAAGATTTTTTTCTTGTGAAGTATCTGCCCTCTGTTTTAACAAAAAGAAAGCGCTGGGACATAAGGTCGGGTTCTGATCCTGCAGACGTAAATATTCTTTTGGGATCCTCCGGCAGATACTTCCATATTATATAGTCATCTACATAATATCTCGCTATCTCTCCGATCAGCCCTGATTTTATAAGGCTGACCCGCCTTTTAAGCCCCTCTGCTGAGCCGTTCTTCCAAGGCTCAAAACGCCATTCACTCCATATTTCTTTTGCCTCGGACAGATAAGAGAGATCTTCCAGAGTACGCACCTCCCACAATATCATCATTACATTATATTAATATGTACAAATATCCAAAAATACGATACACCTAAGTTTTAGAATTATCAAATTATTTTTTAAAAATCAACTGATCGATTTTGATTTATATTAAATAACAAGCGCAAAAATGCTCATTGTGTTATCATTTACAGTGTGACAAACAATAACCCGGAGAACTCTTGCATATGCTGGATCCTTAATGTATAATGCGCCTTACTTATCTTCAGAGATCCGGCTCGAATTCCGGATCTCTTTTGATGTTGCTCAGGAATAGTCGGAAATATTAGCCCTAAGGGCGTTATTACTGAAACAAATACAGGGAGGCAAGACAGAAATGGCAAAGGAGAAATTTGTAAGAAACAAGCCGCATCTAAACATAGGAACGATAGGCCATATTGACCATGGTAAGACGACGCTTACAGCGGCGATCACGAAGACGCTTGCGAGGCATGGCGGAGCGGACTTTACGCCGTTCGACATGATCGACAAGGCGCCTGAAGAGAGAGAGCGCGGTATTACGATCAACATAGCACACGTTGAATACCAGACAGAGAGCCGCCACTATGCACACATTGACTGCCCTGGACATGCTGACTATATCAAGAACATGATCACAGGAGCGGCACAGATGGACGGAGCGATTCTTGTGGTATCAGCAGCAGACGGTCCGATGCCGCAGACCCGCGAGCACGTACTTCTTGCGCGTCAGGTGAACGTGCCTGCACTCGTAGTATTCATGAACAAATGCGACATGGTAGACGACCCCGAACTTCTTGATCTAGTGGAGATGGAGATCAGAGATCTTCTGAACAAGTACGAGTTCCCGGGAGACGACATTCCCATCGTACGCGGCAGCGCGCTGAAGGCACTTGAGAGCGATACGGACAACGAATGGACGGCAAGTATAGAGGGACTCATGCAGGCATGCGACGATCACATTCCGTCACCAGTGCGCGAAGTTGAATTGCCCTTCCTCATGCCGATCGAAGACGTTTTCACGATCACAGGCCGCGGAACAGTTGTTACAGGCAGGGTAGAAAAGGGACTTATCAAGCCGGGTGATGAAGTAGCGATCGTAGGTATCAAGGAGACACAGAAGACAGTAGCGACCAGCCTTGAGATGTTCCGCAAGATCCTTGACGACGCAGAAGCGGGAGACAACGTAGGAGTACTTCTTCGCGGAACAGGCAAAGACGACGTTGAGCGTGGTCAGGTATTGGCGAAGCCGGGAAGCATCACGCCTCACAAGCACTTCAAGGGCGAGGTCTACGTACTTAAGAAGGAAGAGGGCGGTCGCCACACGCCGTTCTTCTCGGGCTACAAGCCGCAGTTCTACTTCCGTACGACAGACGTAACCGGAGACATCAAGCTTGCAGAAGGTATTGAGATGGTAATGCCCGGAGACAACAGCACATTTGAAGTAAACCTCATCGTACCGATCGCAATGCAGCCCGGACTGCGCTTCGCAGTACGCGAAGGCGGCCGCACAGTGGGCGCCGGCGTCGTTACTGAGATAATAGACTAACAGTCGTAAGCATGGGCGGCTCTAACCAGCCGCCCATTAAAAAAACTTTTTAGTATGGAGTGAAAGAATAATGGCGGATATCGTCGGTCTTCAGTGCACAGTGTGCAAGCACCGCAATTACGTGACGCTTGTGAACAAAAAAAAGGCTACAAAAAAGCTTGAAAAAAAGAAGTATTGCAAGTTCTGTGATAAACACACCTTGCATAAGGAGTGCAAGTAAGGTAGAATAACCTCCGCACGCAGGTCTGTAGCTCGAACTGGTTAGAGCACCGCACTCCAAATGCGGGGGTTGAGGGTTCGAATCCTTCCAGGCCTGCCATTTTGTTTTTTCTGGTTTTTATTTAGGGTTTAAAAAATATCAAAGTTGAAGAATGAGGAGGTCGGGGTGATGGAAAAAGTCCTCGACTATATCCGGGAATCAAGAGCTGAACTGAAAAAAGTCACATGGCCTACCAAACAACAGATGTGGTACTCCACACTTGTAGTCATTGTGGTAACTTTCATAGTTTCAGCCTATCTCGGGCTGGTAGATCTGCTTCTCACGGGAGTATTCTCCAAAATTGTCCGATAGCCTGAAACAGAGATGGCTTTCGAGTTTCGACTGTAACCTGGAGGTGAAGAGGGCTGCGGCCCTCTTTTAGGCATGAGCGAAATATTTGGGAACACACAGGAACGCAGCTGGTACATAGTCCAGACCTATTCCGGTTATGAGAATAAGGTCAAGGCGAACCTTGAGCAGAGGATCGCAACTATGGGTATGGAAGACAGGATCTTCCGGGTCCTTGTCCCCATTGAAGAAAAAATTTATATCAAAGAGGGCAAAACGAAGCGGGTCCGCAGAAAGATATTCCCGAGCTATGTGCTTGTGGAAATGATCCTCGAGGACCAGTCCTGGTATGTAGTTCGCCACACCCCCGGAGTGACGGGATTTGTCGGATCAGGAAACCATCCTATCCCTCTTACCCCCAAAGAGGTAGAGGAGATAATGAACAAACTGGGCAAAGAGGCCAAGCCGAAGATTGAGGTCGATTTCCAGGTAGGAGATACGATCCAGGTCAAGAGCGGCCCGTTTGCAGGACAGGCAGGTCCTGTTGTCGAGATCGACGCTGACAAAGGCAAGATCAAATTCAGCGTATCAGTGTTCGGACGTGAGACCACAGTTGAAGCTGATTATACTGAACTTGAAAAGATCTGATCATAAATAGTTTTAGCTTTCGTTTCGCATCACGCACATTGACAAAAGAATAATCGCCCTAAAAGGGCTTTTACATAAGCAGCAAAACCAAGGAGGTAACATGTACTATGGCAAAGAAAGTAATTGGGGAGCTTAAACTGCAGCTTCCCGCAGGAAAGGCGACACCGGCTCCGCCGGTGGGACCTGCGCTCGGACAGCGCGGCATCAACATAATGGAATTCGTCAAGGCATTCAATGCCAAGACGGCAGACAAAGTAGGGATGATCATTCCGGTCGTAATAACTGTTTACGCAGACCGTAGCTTCTCTTTCATTCTTAAGACTCCCCCGGCAAGCATTCTTATCAAGAAGGCAGCCGGCAAGGAAAAGGGATCAGCGGTCCCCAACAAGGATAAAGTAGGAAAGATAACAAAGAAGCAGGTCCAGGAGATCGCTGCCCTTAAAATGCCAGATCTCAATGCGAACGACATTGAGGCGGCCATGCAGATGATCGAAGGAACAGCCCGTTCGATGGGCATCGAGGTCGTAGGTTAGAATTACCGTAAAAGGACTTCCCGGTGAAAGCCGGGATGTGGGAGGAAGACTAATGCTCTTCCGACATTACCACTAGGAGGAATAGATATGTCAAAAAAAGGTAAGCGCTATAAGGCACTGCTCGAAAAAGTCGATCTTTCAAAGCAGTATTCAATTTCAGAGGCTGTCGCAATAGCGAAGGAATGTGCAACTGCTAAATTCGACGAGAGCCTCGAACTCCATGTTCGTCTTGGCGTAGACCCCCGCCATGCAGACCAGCAGGTGCGCAGCACGATAGTCCTTCCTCACGGGACAGGACACACAAAGAAAGTGTGTGTCATTGCGCTAGGTGACAAACAGAAGGAAGCTCAGGATGCAGGTGCGGATATCGTCGGAGGCGAAGATCTTGTAAAAGAGATCGCTGAAGGCAGAATGGATTTCGATGCAGTGATCGCCACACCGGACATAATGAAATCAGCCGGGCGTCTCGGTAAAGTCCTTGGACCACGTGGACTTATGCCTAGCGCAAAGGCGAACACAGTTACGTTCGATGTTGCCGGTGCTGTCAAGGAAATCAAAGCTGGCCGTATAGAGTTCCGTGTTGACAAAACAGCTATTACGCATAACGCAGTTGGGAGAGCATCTTTTCCGGTTGAGAACCTTGAAAATAATGTCAAGGCTCTCTTCCGGGCTATAATAAAGGCACGTCCGGCCGCTGTAAAAGGTACTTATGTAAAGACAGCAACGCTTGCAACGACCATGGGTGTAGGAATATCCATAGACCCTGTGCAGGCTCAGAAAGACGTAGCAGCAGAATAAAGTTGATCTTTACCAGTCATAAAGTTAAGGGGGACGCATCAGCGTCCCCCTTTTTTTGCCCATGTTTATAAAAACCTTGCAGGAAAATTATTTCTTAGGTACTCTTTGGGCCGTGTTTTCGACGATGTTCGTAATATGTTTTGTAAGAGTTGGAAGAGGCGTAAATAGGTCTTCGGCAGTGGTGGCATTTACGTTAACTCCGTATATCAGGGTGTTCTCCTTTGAACTGCGAAGCTCAAGTCTAACTGCTCCTACTGCGAATGTCTCATCCCATGAGGGTTTTATCTTCTGATAGCGTATCGGGACGCTCCTGGTCTCCCACTTGCCGTTGACATAGACTGAACGGTTTTCATAACGGGTATCCCAGACAAGTTCCTGGGGATGGTGGAGAGTTGTGTATGCGCACTTTGTAACAGTTGCAGTTATGATCGCATCCGAGTATTCCGGGGAGAGGGTAAGGGCTTTCTCCGCAGCCTTGTCCCTGCTCAATTTTTCTGTCTGCCTGGTTCCTTTGACAAAATCATCTCTTTCGATGATTTGTTCAGGGGTCTTTACAAGAAAGCTGAATCCGCTCTTTTCCTGTGATGTAAGCTCTCGCCATTTCTGCTGTACTAAATCATCAAAAAATGCCTCAGATGGAGGTATCGTTATTTCATACATCACGGGCATAACGAGAACGGTCTTTATTGACGAATAGTCATATTCTTTGTTCCTGAACTCTTCAGCAACAGGTTTCGCCATGGATGATGAAGCGAAAGAAATAATGATGCATGCGAGGATAAAGATAAACAGTCTTTTCATAGGGTAACTCCTCCATAGTAATATGTAAGGGAATTGATTCGCTGATAATTGTACATTAGAATAAGCTGAAATGTAAAAAAATTTTTTGAGTTAAACATAATTTGCCTACGCAGCACAGAAAGGCCGCTATTTTTCAAAAATGGAACCTCTGATCAGCATATGCCAATTTTTGATATTTCTTATGTTCTTTTGTCGTTGATTGAAAAGTTAAATTCCACCACGTAAGAATTTCTTTGGATGAAGTACTAACCTCCACTTATGACATTCAGCAAGTGTAATTTGGGTCATATTGCATTACAATAATATCGTAATAAGGGTGTTTTGACGGGTTTTAGCCCATGCTAAGTGGACACCTGGAAAATGCTCTGAAAGAGTAAATTCCACCTGTTTTCGGGGTTTTATTCGACTCCGGCCTGCATCAAAAAACTGTCAGTGGTTTATTTTCTGAACAGACTTGGTCTTAGGCAGACGTCGTCATGTTCGATCCTTTGAATCCCTGCAGCCCTTATTACGCGTTTATCAATCAGCAGCGAGGCAAGCTCGAATGGGGTTCGGCAATTAATGCTTGTCCTCGCTGTGCTGTTTATATGGCTCAGCATAAGAGAGACATCTTCCTGAGACAGCGTGTCAAAAGAAGAACCTTTTGGCAGGATGTATCGTATGTACTCATGGTTCTTTTCAAGCATACCCTTCTGGTATGAGGCATAGGGCTCACAGTAGAATATAGAGGTCCTTCTGACATTGTCGTTTCCGTTCTCAAGAAGCAAAGGATCCAGAAACTCAGATCCGTTGTCTGTCAGTATCAGAGGGAAGGTGCTTCTGAAAAGATCGCTTCCCAACTCAGACTCAAGATATTCAAAGACCCTTAATACAGAGTTCATTGTCTTGTCCTTGGTAAGAAAAGCCAGCATGAACTTAGATGACCTGAAGAACAAAGTAAGTATCGCCTTTCCTCCCTTTGTGCCCTCTACGGTATCCATTTCGACCACGTCAGTATCCGGACACTCCTGCATGAGTTTGGTAAAGTCAGAATAATCCCTCCCGACAAGAGATTTACGGTCTCTTTTCGTAGCTTCCTTATGCTTTTTGCGGGGCTTGTACTTCACTTTTCTTGGCAGGTCGAGGTTTCGTACAGAGAGAACTCCATGATTGACGTAGTTGTACAGGGTCTTTGAAGTAAAAGGGATATCATCTTTGTGTCCTGCATAGACATGTGCAATAGACTGGCCCTTTTGGATGAGAGGGGAGACAAAGTCGTCGATATGGACAATTTCTGCCTCAGTCAGATTAATGCCTTCTCTGGATGAAGAGCGGAGCTGCTCATAATCCGTATGGGCATGAGAAGCTTTGTAATAATGCTTCTCCATACGGCAATTACTCTTCTTCGTACATCCGTTGCAGACATAAGGGGCCTTATCGGTTATGCCGCATCTGATCGCTTCAAACTCTACGCATCTCTCATTGCACATTGGACATCCCTTGCAAAGCATTTGTCCGCACTCGCCCGTACCGCAGACATTCTTCAGGGAACATTTGCTCCTTCTGGTACAGTTGTTTTCCTGGTTAAAAGGATTCCTGGGCTTAACTTTTCTGTGTAGCCGTACCTCCTTTGATATTGTCGTAGGATCCTTCATAAGATATTTGGCTATTTCCCTGAAAGGCATCCTGAAGTCAAGCGATTTCTCAATATATATCCGGTCATCCTGAGTAAGGTGTTTATGATTCCCCTTTATCTGTTTGGACATGTTGTCCTCCTTTCTGATGCAGGCGGGGATTCCCGCATATTCTAAACCATTGGCTGTAAAACTAAATTCAGGTGGAATTTGGTGAAAGACTAATTTCCATCTCGACCTGCCATATGTGGAAGTTAGTATTTCAATTAACAATTGTTCTTTTGTGATTGGACCTCAGTTATTTTGATGCTGTACAAAAATTATTCCTTATTGTATAATCTCACAGCTTAGACTCAAGACAGCAGGTGCGCGTGCGCTTAATTCCCTGCCGAGGTCTGCGAAGGATAACCGTGTTCCTGTAACTTTATTAAGACACGTATTATGGCTTCCGGACTCCCTTGGGTGACGGAAGCCATTTTTATTGCCGGCATCCGATCACAAAATCAACAGGAGGTGAAATTGAATGCCAACACAAGCAAAACGTGAAATGATCGATTCCCTGGTCGAACTGCTCAATAAGAGCAACGCAGTCTTCATCACCGAGTACCGTGGACTTACAGTCAAGAAGATCAGCGACTGCCGCAGACGTATCCGTGAAGCCGGCGGTGAAATGAAGGTATGCAAAAATACCCTAATGCGTATCGCTTTCGACGAGGCCGGGATCGTCCATGCTTCAGAGTTTGACTCTGGACCGAACGGTTATGTGCTCTCCTACGGAGATGTGGCTTCTGTAGCTAAAGCCATACGCGATTTTTCAAAAGAGAAGGGAAACGATGCTCTCATCGTTAAAGCGGCGATACTTGACGGAAAGATCCTCAGCCAAGCGCAGATATTTGCCCTGGCAGACCTTCCCTCAAGGGATGTTCTCATCGGTCAGGTCGTCCAGACGATTGCAGCCCCTCTTCGCGGTTTGGTCACAGTCCTTTCAGGTCCTGCAAGGGGACTCGTTACATGTCTCTCGCAAATCAAGGACAAAAAAGAAGCAGCATAGTCTACACCAGCGGCGAGGTAGCCGCCTAGCAGCATAAAAATAAAAAAAATCCTTAGGAGGATGAATTAATATGACACGTGAAGATATTATCAAGGCAATTGAAGAAATGTCAGTACTTGAGCTCTCAGAGCTCGTTAAGGAACTCGAGGACAAATTCGGCGTATCAGCAGCAGCACCCGCAATGATGATGCCTATGGGCGCAGCAGCACCCGCAGCGGCAGTCGAAGAAGAGAAGACAGAGTTCGACGTAGTTCTCGTTGAGCACGGCGCTAACAAGATCGGCGTCATCAAAGTTGTCCGCGAGATCACAGGTCTCGGACTCAAAGAAGCCAAGGAACTCGTTGACGGCGCACCCAAGACCGTGAAGGAGCAGGCTTCCAAGGATGAATCCGAAGAGATCAAGAAGAAGCTCGAAGAAGCCGGAGCAAAGGTAGAACTCAAGTAGTTCCGCTTTAAAGATCTTCTGACAAGAGTTAAGCAAAAAAATGAGAGACCCCGCTGGTATCTGCGGGATCTCTTTTTTTTGCTATATCTGATCTGGGTCAGTCGGGTCATTGCCGTACACCTGAACCCTCCCGGAAGATCAGGACACCGTAGGGTATCGGACGTTCTGTATCATTGCTGTTGCTCGGGAGTGAGAATGTATTTCCCCTCCACCAAAGAGAACTAGATCCTCCACCGTCAAGGTTCAGGGCAGTGGTCATTCCCAGCCATTTACAGACCTTTCTGGTCTCCTCTATCGTTGCACCCACACTGTGCATGTTGTCCCTTCCGTCTATGACAGCCCACATTACCCGTTTTCCGTCTGTTCCGACGATCGTTCTGGGGTGACGCATGTTGAGGACGTTTTCTCTTATGTTTTCTGTCTTCTCTGAATATTTTCCGTTCTTAAGCAGCAACGGTCCGGCTTGCAGCATCTCTGTATATTTGTCGAAACGCCTGTCAGAACTGATGCTGGCGACTTCCTTGCCGTCAATGAATATCGTCTCCCCCTTCTCGTTCCAGCCAAAAGCAGAGCGTTGGGGCCAAAATTTCGCATTGTCGGTGTGTCCCTGTCTGCGAAGCACACCTATAGGCTTAGCTCCTGCAAAATACCCTCCATTGATGCCGCCTATTACGCCGTAGTTCTCCACCGCTATCGTTGCAAGGGGCGCCTTATTAGCTCCCACCATGACGGCAGTGGCTATCTGGCAGTTCACTGCATCCATGTCGACCGTTACCATAGCGGCGAAAAGCGGTTCATTCATACCTTTTTTCAGGTCCCCGTTGGCCGATCCGGCAGGGTTGCCTATCCCGTGTTTAAAGACGGTAAGCGTCGTTCCTTCAGAAGAAAATGAATCTTTCCATGAGACTTTCTTTTTGCATAGATCAAGCCAGTCTGTGAGGGTCTTAATATTCTCCTCCGCAAAAGGGTTTTCAAGATGGTCGGTCATCGCTGACGGCAGTGGGGGTGATATTTTTTTCGAAATTTCAGTGATAGAGTCCATATCACTCCACTCAGGCAGGATAGTTATCTGGTCGTAGACCGTGATAACAAAGCCCCATCCCATTGATTCCAGGGCAAGCTGTATAGCCGAGGAATTCGTCAGATCTCCCTCATGGTCCGTTAAATATTTCTTCGGTACGCTGTGTCCCAGTGATTTACAAATATGGGGCAACACCTCATCCTTTGTAATTGCGAATGATGCTTCTGAGGACATCAACATGGCGGCCAAAATTAAGAAAGCAAATATGCAGGCATTCATTTTCCCTGCTCCAGTAAGTATTTTCATAGGGTTTATGATAGTATTGACACGATTTATCCTAATCAGTATAATTGCCCATGTTCGATTTCGGGGTTTTAGCTCAGTTGGGAGAGCGCTTGAATGGCATTCAAGAGGTCAGGGGTTCGAATCCCCTAAGCTCCACCAGAATATACCATCCCACTCTTCGGGGTGGGATTTTTTTGTTCCGTAAGAACTAAGGGGTTTTTTCATTCCGTGCCCCCTGTCTTTCTTAATGACGTTCTGAACAAAATCCAATGTTAGCAGTATACTTTCAGCATGAGGCCAATATTTTATACATAAAACCTTTTTCGAAATCAGATCTTTTTCCCCGGCGACCTTAAAGATATTTGTTAATTGATCAAAAATCTATTTGAAGGAGTCTTGTTTGATGAAAAAACTGGATTTCAAAAAAATCGATGCGTTCACTATGGGATCATCTTCGGGCAACCCTGCCGGATATGTCCTTTTGCAACGACCGGATGAGCTGAGTAAAGAAGAGATGCAGAAAATCGCATCCGAACTCAAAGGTTTTGTAAACGAAGTAGGATTTGCGGTCAGGCGCGATAAAGAATTCGACTTAAAGTATTATTCTTCGGAATGCGAAGTAGCTTTCTGCGGACATGCAACGATAGCCATTATGTATGACCTTATCTCGACTGATCCAGGGCTGTTCTCCGAAAAAGAGTTAAAGATCAGAGTCCGTGCGGGAACGCTATCCGTATTCAACCATGTGAGGGACGAAGATGCGGTTTATATCATGGCTCCAATGCCTGAGTATCTGGAGCGCAGTGTAAGCCTTGATGAGACAGCTAAAGCACTGGGTGCGCCTATTGCGGCTTTTGATGCAGTGAGGCCGCTTCGGGTCATAGATGGTGGACTAAGAACACTGATAGTTCCCATGGCTTCACTCAAGGACTGTCTTAACTTATATCCCGACCGGGAAAAGCTCAAAGAGTTCTGTCTGGAAAAAGATTTCGATATAGTTGATGTGTTCTCAAATGAGGTAAGTACAGGGAAAGCCAGATATCGTACACGCGTATTCGCGCCAAAGTATGGATATCTTGAGGATCCCGCTACAGGCTCGGGAAATTCCGCCTTCGGCTATTACCTGGTGGATGAGGGAATGTGGGAAGATGATTTTGTAATAGAACAGGGGCCCTCGCTGAACGATCCGAATGTTGTAAGGATAAAGAGGTTTAAGGAAGGAGATGCCGACAGGATACTGTTCGGCGGATCTGGAACCACCAGGATAGAGGGCAAATACCACCTCAACTGAATCGATTTGATCATGTCAAAATGGATCAGGCCCGCTCTTGCAGCGGGTCTTTTTTGGGAAAAGCGATGAAACGACCCAACCGGAGGCAAATCAAAAGAGCGTACAATATACCGGAGCAGAGGCGGCAATTCTCGAAGATGTGTAAATATTTATAATTAAGACAGGTCATATACAGTGTAATTGCATATGTCCGCAGTTCAAAACATGGTAGAATTACCAGATAGTTGGGTATAGCGGCCAATTTCGCACACTGACGAAAAAGGATCTGCATCTGCAGGGGTGTAATCAATTTTGAGACGAATAACATTCAACAGCAAAATAGGAATAATACTTACACTGACAATCGCAGTTGTCAGTATCTTCTTTGTTGTCATCACCCAGTTCAGTTTTCTTGGCAATCTTGTTGTTGACCAGATAAGCGATGCTGTACACGATGAGCTCAATGTTGAAATTCAGATGTCCCCTCTTACAGGGAACCCTGTAATGGGTTTTAAGGGAGAAGAGGTATTACTTGTCCGTTCAGGCGAAAAGCTTCTTACTATCGACAAAATCGAGATAAACCTTTCTTTGCTGAGTCTCCTAAAAAATTCACCACGTGTTTCGACCCTGGTGATAGATGGACTATACTCAGATTATGATTCAATGCTCAAGATGGTCCCGAAAAAAATAGAGGGCCAGGATTCTAAAGATATTCCCATAGATAAAATAGTACTAAACAACGTAAAAGTCTCTTCAAAATGGGGACTCCTTGAGCTTGAGGACAGTTCACTGGAACTTCGCGGACCTAGATGGTTCGCCCCTGCACTGAAGGGAAAATTCAAAGATATCCCCTTCTCGATATACGGTATAACAAAGAAAGAGTCTGGAAACTGGGTGCTTGACGGTTTTTTGGCGAAGCTTGACGAGGGTACCGCAAAAATTTCCGGAGCTGTCTGGCCAAAACCTGATTTCAAAGCTGAAATCAAGGATGTGAATATCCAAAAAATTGCCTCGATATTCCCAGTTTTTTCAAAATATGACGTGATCGGAACTTTATCGGCAAAAATGGAAATGAAGGGCGAGGGAAAAGATATATTCACAATGGGAGAGGGTATCCTCAAAAAGTCGGTGCTGGGGAAAATATCGCTTGAAGAGGTAGCGGCGAAATGGAAATACGAAGAAGGAGTTCTGGAGGTAACTTTAAATGAGAGCAAGGTTTTTGAGTCTTCTATAACTGGGATACTCAAGCTCGATACAAGGACGCCGGGCAAATATCTTGAGCTTAAGGCTGCAGCTAAAAACCTTCGTTTTTCTGACTGGACCGACAAAATACCGAACGAAATAGCAGGAAATGCATCTCTGCTTAAGGGCAGCATTACTGCAATTGAAGCTGATCTTAAAGGTCCGCTAAACGCGCTGGTGGGAAAGATCGAAATCGCTCCTTCAAACGCGTCATACAATAAGATGAAATTCACATCGTTGCAGGGAACGGCGATTTTTGATGGGCAACCCTCAGGCATGGTCGATCTTACAGCCTTCAACGAAGGCAGTGAGATACGGGTTACAGGCACGGTGAGCTTTGCAGAGGGAGTGCCGGTGGACCTGAAACTTGAGGCAAAGGCGATAAAGCTGGAGGAGCTCAGTAAGGCTGTGGAAGAACTGGGAAAATATGACCTTAATGGAACGGCGGATATTTCTGCGCTTATCAGAGGCAATATCAGCGCCATAAAGGTAAAAGCGAATATCAACTCTTCTTCTGCCGAGATAAAAGACATAGGAACGCTTATCAGGGTGAAATTATCGCCGGAGTATGATCTTTCAGACGGTACCTTTACCTTGAGAAACACTTCCTTTCTGTGGAACGGGGCGCATATCACCGCTTCGGGCACTATAAAGAAATCCAACGGTGCCCAGAGGTTTTCTTTAAGCGGAACGATAAAGAACGCCTCTTTGAATAAATTCCATGACACCTTAAAATTCTTCAAGACGATGGGTATCTCCGGCGATGCCGCCGGATCATGGACGCTCAAGGGGAAAGCCGATTCACCGAAAATACTCTTAAAGTTGAGGGCAGCAAAAGGCAGTTTCAGGGGACTTAATGTGGATAAATTTTACACAGAGATGACTTATTCCTCCGGGAAGCTAGACTTCAGCAAGATGGAAGCAAGGACCGGCCGGGGAAGTGCTGACCTTAAATGCAAGGTCATCCTGCCTGTGACCGGCCAGGACGGGGTACCTTCATCTACTCTTAAGTGGGATGTGAAGGGCAGGATCAAAGAGGTGGATCTTTCAGCCCTTAATGACCTGTTTAATGCAGGCCAGGATATGGACGGGCCATGTTCAGGTGAACTGAAGATCGCCGATGACGGTAGCGGTCTTAAGTGGAGCGCTGATATCCGTTCGGATGGTGTCAGATGGCATCAGTTCGCCTCTGAAGAGGCACAGGCGAGTATCAAAGGAGATCCCGGGGGAATAAAGATCGACAAAGCGACCATAAAGTTTCTGCGGGGAAAGCATAACGTCAGTGGGAGCATAACTTCCTCAGCAGAGGATAAATCTTTTTCTGATTCAACTTTGGATCTCACAGTATCATCGGAAAACATAAATATGTATGAACTTCTCAGGCGGCATTTGCCAGTCGTAAGGGGAGTGCAGGGTCTTATCAAGAGCGAGATCAAAGTTTCGGGGACGCTTGGAAAGCCTCTTTACAAGGGCAGCGGTACATTTGCTCCCTTCAGGTACAGGGGATTTTTGCTGCCCATGGTGGATGTTGCCATTGACGGCAGCATGACAGACGTAAATATTTCTGAGGCAAAGGCCAGGCTGAAAACCGGGAAGCTCTCTGCAAAAGGCAGGGTATTCCTTAAAAACGGAAAGTGGTACGGAGTCCTTGATACCAATGGGATAGGAATAGATCTCAGGCAGATCGGCGTCTACCTTCCGGAACAGTTCAGGGAAAGGCTTGGTGGAAATGTCAACTTTAAGTTTACCGGAAAGGGAGAAGTCGACAATTTCGCAGGAGAGGGTTTTTTCTCCTCAGAAAGGATGAGGTTTCTCGGAATAAGGATAAAGAATGTCAACGCGCCTTTTTATATTTCGGATGGCTATGCAGTTATGGAAGACGTAAAGGCTGAAACAAACGGCGGAACTGTTTCAGGCGGACTCGCGATGGATATAAACAAGAGTACGTGGGGAGGCAACCTTACTGTTCTGAGCGCTGATGTGGCCCCAATGATAAAACAGGCTTTCCCGTCCCTTACGGGGTCCGTCTCAGGAAAGGGAGATCTCAAGATCAGGGCAGGTGGAGAAACCGGAAGGATGAGTACGGTAGATGCTGCCGGTGTCCTTTTCCTGAGAAACGGAGAAATTTCAGGTTTTGAAGCTGTTGAGGCTTCAAAAAAATATACAAAGGGTAAACCTTTACTTTTTAAAACGCTTCAAAGCGCATTTACCCTTGATGAAGGTTACCTTACGATACTTCCGGGAAGCCAGGCTGTCGCGCCTCCGGGAGACCAGGTATACCGTTATGTAATGCTTGACGGTCTGGTAAATAATAAAAAAGAGATGAGCCTCTTCGCAATGGGGAAGGTTAACATACGGGCCTTGAACGCGCTGCTCGGGGCGCTCCAGGGGATCATTAACGTAGGAATGGAATATACCGGAGAGCTTGACAAAAGCGCACTGCTGCAAAACTTCCTGGGTGGAGTCCTTTCAGGGTTCACCAGGACAGATTTTCGTTTTGTTACGATGAATATTAACGGTACGATGAAATCACCTCAATTCAGCAACGTAAGGGTAAATAAATCTGAACAAATGACAAGCCCTAGAAATCTCATACCGAAATCTGCAAGTGATCCGAATGAGAAGGACTACTCAGGCAGGGACACCGTATTCAGGCTTAAATTTGAAATACCTGTTGGCCCGGGCGTAAGCTATCCCCAAGACAGCTTCCAGGGACAGATAATAGAACAGACGCTGGGCAACATACTGCAGGGGATAGATTTTGGGAACTAGAGACTATTCAGCACTCGGATCTGAGATAACGCTCATCCTTGGAGGGGCAAGAAGCGGGAAAAGTACCTTTGCAGAAAAACTTGCAATGGATACCCATGTTGCTGTTACATACCTTGCTGCCGCAGATGCACAGGACAGTGAGATGCAGGTACGCATCGAAATGCACAAAAAAAGAAGACCGGCCGGATGGAAGACCTTTGAAGGAGACCCATACGAGATATGTCAGGCAACAAAGACAATCAAAGGGGTGCTTCTGCTTGACTGCCTTACACTCTGGCTCACCCGCCTCTTTCTAGAGGGTGATGCTGCCGAAGATGCTTCTGAAAAAGAATGGCAGGCCAGGGAGGCGCAGATACGAGCTCTTACGGAAGATCTCTGTTCTTTACCTCCAAAGGGCACTCATCTGATAATGGTGAGCAATGAAGTTGGATTTGGCCTTGTCCCATCCTACAAGATGGGCAGGCGTTTCAGGGATCTGCAGGGAAGGATGAACCAGCTCTGCGCTTCAAAGGCAGACAGAGCTGCGCTTATTGTGGCGGGTTATCCTCTCTGGCTAAAAGGCGGTATGGAGGATCATTGTTGGAAATGAAAAAAAACGGATTTCAGGATCATCTGAGAAGATTCACCGAAGAGATAAAAAGTGACAAATTCGGTTTTGACCTAAGGGACCGGTTCGTTGTTGCATGGGCCCTCTTTTCCAGGATACCTATGCCCAAAAAATGGTGGCCCGCAAAAATGCCCTCCGGCAACAGGACTCTTTCTCTGGCTCCTCTGGCAGGCGGCATACTTGGACTGCTTACAGGACTTGTGATCGGCATATCAGACTTACTGGGGATCGGGGCCCCGGGATCGCTCTGGATAGGGGTCTTTTTTTACGCAGCAGTCGGCTGGTCTCTCCATCTGGATGGGTGGGGCGACCTGTGGGACGGCGTTGGTTCAGGCAGAGAGGGCGAAGAACTGCGTTCCGTCATGAAGGACAGCAGGATCGGGGCCTATGGTGTGACAGGCTTGATACTCGCCTTCGGCCTGTGGACTTCAATGCTTGGGTCCGTTGAAAACTCAGAGGTGCTTGCGGCCTGCTCTGTCGCTGCCGCTTCAGGACGGTTTGCCTCATGTTCTGCCGCCTATAAAGGCACATATCCATGGGAGAGCGGAATGGGAAAAGGCTGGGTGGATACGTATACAGGATATGATCTTTTCACTGCCGCGCTATCTTTGCTTATTTTCATTCCCTTTGCCCCTTTCAGATGGATTATTTCAGCCGCCGCGGCCCTTCTGATAGGTTTTGGGATGGCCGGCTGGATGAATTCGAAGCTGGGCGGAGTCAACGGGGATGTGCTTGGCGCCTCTGCTGTAGCAGCAGAGATCGTCTCCCTTGCGGTCTTTGCGATATGAGCATCTTCGATCCAAAACTGATAGCCGTCGACATGGACGGCACGATCTTAAACAGTTCAAGTGAGCTTTCGACAAGGACAAGGAACGCGCTCAGATCAGCGATTTCATTGGGGATACCTGTTGTAGTTGCGACAGGAAGGATGTATCCCTCAGCCCTGCCTGTGATAAAAGAGATAGGCATCAGTACGCCCTGCATTTTCTACAACGGAGCAATAGTGCGCGATCCTGTATCAGAGGAGATCCTGCTCGAAAAGGGTCTTGGAATAGAGCTGACTGCCGAGGTGGTCTCCTTTTATAGGAAAGAGGGCTGGTACATACAGATATACAGCGACGACAGGCTCTATGTAAGAGACAGAAGCGATCCAAGGAGCAGATTCTACGAAACGATATCAAAAATACCGCCGGTCTCTCTGGGGGAAGGTTTCTGGGATTTTAAAGCGGATTCCACTAAACTTCTGGGGATAGCGCTTGACGAGAGAAATTTTGCTCTTATGGCAGAGAAGACGAAGTCCCATTTTGATGGCAGAGTCTACACGGCAACATCGTGGGGAGCCTTTGTTGAAATAACGCATCCGGATGTCAACAAGGCCAAAGGGCTTGCAATTGTTGCAGAAAGACTTGGCGTCGATTCAAAAGATGTGCTGGTGATAGGTGACGGGGTCAACGATACGGAGATGATCAGGTGGGCGGGACATGGCGTAGCCATGGGCAATGCCCCTGATCAGGTTAAAGCTGAGGCAGATGAGACGGCTCCTGCGAATGACAGCGACGGTGCGGCAATTATTGTTGAAAGATACCTGTGTCGGGGGGATCAGTGATGAAAGATTATTTTGAACAGATGAGGCCAACGATGACTTTTGAAATTTTCCCGCCTAAGGGCTCGGGGGATCTTGCTTCTATATTTGCTACTGTAGATGCCCTTGCAAGCCTGGCTCCGGACCTCATCAGCGTGACATACGGCGCAGGCGTTACCAGCCGCGAGAATACCGTTGAGATAGCCTCTCAGATACAGAACAGCTATGCCATTCCAGCCCTTGCGCACCTGACCTGCGCAGGGAACTCAAAAGATGAGGTGGATCCTGTCCTGAGGATACTTTCAGAGAACGGGGTCAAAAATATTCTTGCCCTCAGGGGAGACATTGCCGAAGGCGAGAAGCTTAAAGACTTCAGGTACGCCTCAGATCTTATCAGCTACATCAAATCAAAATATGATTTCAGGATCTTTGCTGCCTGCTACCCGGAAAAGCATATAGAGGCATATTCGGTGGAGGATGATCTTAACTGCCTCAAGGAAAAAGCTGACTGCGGGGTAGATGTGCTAATTTCACAGCTCTTTTTTGACAACGAACTCTTTTACAGATTCAGGAATCAGGCACGGTCAATAGGAATAGATACCCCTATAGTCGCCGGCATAATGCCGATAACCTCATCTTCGCAGATAAGCCGAATGGTATCGATGTGCGGCGCCACTGTTCCCGAAAAGGTCCAGAAAATAATCAGGGCCTTCGGCCACAACAGCATGGCCATGAAAGAAGCGGGTATAGCATACGCAACAGCCCAGATAGTTGACCTTCTCTCGACCGGGGTGGACGGCATCCATCTCTATACAATGAATCAGCCTGACATAGCAAAGAGGATATCAGAAAACATAAGAGGCATCCTTTATTCGCTGAGAGTAAAGCGTGGCTGATAATTTTCATGATCCTGCCATAAAAGAAGCAGCAATATTGCTGGGTATCCCTGAAGATAAAATGATTCCGGAGATCCTGAGCAGGATCGCCGTACAGTACCAAAGGATTAACGAAGCCTCGGCGCCTAAGTCGGTCTTTGCCTTTTTCAATATTGAGGTCTTTGATTCCGGCATTCTTTTCGATAAAACTTTTTCCATACACGGCAGGGATCTTGCAGATATCTGCAGGGGATGTAGAAAAGCTGTCCTTATAGCGGTCACCATCGGAAGCGGGATCGATATGCTGCTGAGAAGATCTCAGGCTGAAGATATGTCGGAAGCGGTGATCCTCGATGCATGTGCATCAGCCGAAATAGAGAGAGTGACTGACCTGGCTGAAAGCGAGATCATCAGGTCGATATCCCCTGAAGAGCACCTTACTATGCGCTTCAGCCCGGGATACGGCGATGTCCCTCTTGAGGATTCGCAGAAGATAATTTCTGCACTCAGCGCGGACAGAAGTATAGGTCTCAAGCTTACGGAAACAGACATGCTGGTGCCAATGAAATCAGTGACAGCAGTGATCGGGATATCTGAGAGAATAACTGGCCGGAGCAAAGATTGTACTTTGTGCTCCATGAGAGAAAGCTGTATATACAAAAAAAGAGGTGGCTCCTGTGACATTCAGAATAAATGAAGATGAAACCATAATTTTTGACGGGGCGATGGGGACCATGCTTCAGAAGCGGGGACTCAAAAGAGGCGAGATCCCTGAATTGCTCAATCTTACCGCACCGGATCTGATCAGGTCCATCCATGATAAATATTTTGATGCAGGATGCGATGTCGTCTCGGCAAATACTTTCGGTGCCAACAGATACAAGGCAGAAAAGACAGGCCGCCCTCTTGCGGATCTGGTCTCTTCTGCTGTAGAGATCGCAAAGAAAGCTGCTTCATGCCGGAAGGGAAAGTCTGCCGCGCTTGATATCGGACCCTGCGGCCGTGTGCTGCAGCCTACAGGAGATCTTCCCTTTGAAGAGGCAGTTGAGGTATTTTCTGAGATAGTAAGAGCAGGAAACAAGGCGGGAGCGGACCTCATACTTCTGGAGACCTTCACTGACCTTTATGAACTTAAGGCGGCTCTTATTGCGGCGAAAGAAAATTCAAACCTTCCCGTTCTTGCTACTATGAGTTTTGAAGAAAACGGCACATCCTTCTTTGGAACCACTGTCGAATCGATGGTACTTACTCTGCAGGCTCTCGGCGCTGATGCCCTTGGTGTGAACTGCTCTCTCGGTCCCAAGCAGCTTGTCCCGATAGTTGAAAGGTTGCTTCGAGCAAGCAGTATACCCGTCATGGTGCAGCCGAACGCCGGGCTGCCCCTCTTTGAGAATGGCGAAGCAAGATATGATGTTACCCCGGAAGAGTTTGCCGATCACATCAAAAAGTTTGCAGAAGAGGGAGCTGTCATCGTTGGCGGATGCTGCGGAACAGACCCCGGTTACATCAGGCTTGTAAAAGAACGCCTGAAGGGTGTGGTTTCACTCAGAAAGAGGGCTCCCCTCAGAACAGGTGTATGTTCCCCCTCGAGATCAGTCTTCTTTGGAGAAGATACCCTTATAATAGGGGAACGGCTGAACCCGACCGGCAAAAAAGCGCTGCAGGCAGCACTGCGCGCTAAGGACATGGATCATGTACTTAAAGAGGCTATCCGCCAGCAGGAGCAGGGAGCCCATATTCTTGATGTGAATATGGGGCTTCCAGACATAGATGAACCCGAGATGCTCAAAAAAGCAGTCATAGAGATCCAGTCTGTTGTAGATCTGCCGCTGCAGCTGGATTCATCCGACCCCAATGCATTGGAGAAGGCAGCGAGGGTCTACAATGGCAAACCCCTTATAAACTCTGTGAACGGCAAAAAAGAATCACTTCAAAAAATTCTTCCCATAGTGAAAAAATATGGAGCCGCGGTCCTGGGGTTGACTCTGGACGACGATGGGATACCCTCTTCTGCCGAAGGAAGGCTCAGGATAGCACGCAACATTATGGAAGAGGCCCAGAAGATAGGCATTCCCAAAGAGGACGTTCTGATCGACTGTCTTGTAATGACTGTGTCTGCACAGCAGGAGCAGGCTGCAGAGACTCTTAAAGCTGTCAGGATGGTCCGCGAAGAGCTTGGCTTGAAAACTGTACTTGGTGTGAGCAATGTGTCATTCGGACTGCCCTCCCGTCCGATAATAAACAGGACCATGCTTACCATGGCTCTTATGCAGGGGCTTGACGCTCCTATAATGAATCCCGGGGACGAAGGTATGAGAGAGGCTATTGCCGCATTCAGGGTGTTGATGGGTAAAGATCCCCAGGCTGCAGGATTTATCGCTGAATATTCAGGATCATATGAGATGCAGCCTAAGAAAGATACCGGAATGGAGGGATCCTTTGACCTCTCGCAGGCTATAAAACGCGGACTGAAGAGAGAGGCGGAAAAAGCAACAGAGAACCTTCTGTTGAAAATGGGTCCGATGGAAATTATCGAGAATGAGATTATCCCGTCTCTTGATTCGATAGGCAAAGAGTACGAATCCCAGATGATCTTCCTTCCTCAGCTTATGAAGTCAGCGGAGGCGGCAAAGACCTCCTTCGAACTGCTCAGAGGGATCATTGCCAAAGAAGGTTCGGCCGGATCCGAAGTGAGAGCGAAGATGGTCATCGCTACAGTTCACGGCGATATCCATGATATAGGGAAAAATATAGTTAAAGTGATAATGGAAAATTACAATTTCCGGATGATAGACCTCGGAAAAGATGTCCCCCCGGAGAGAGTAGTCGAGGCAGTGAAGGAAAACAGCGCAGAGATAGTTGGGCTGAGCGCCCTTATGACCACCACCGTTTCAAGCATGAAGGCCACTATTGACCTCCTGAGAAAAGAGTGTCCGTGGGTCAAAGTCATAGTAGGCGGAGCTGTCCTTACAGACTCCCTTGCAGAATACGTGGGAGCGGATCACTATGCTAAAGATGCGATGGAGGCAGTGCGGATATTAAGCTCAAAATAACTACTTACATATACAGCCGAGCTAGTTGAAAAGTTCAAGAAGGCTGAAGCCTTCAACACTGTCTATTGAAGAATCGCCCTTATGTACGCGAAGCTTCCTGTACTTAGCATCCGTGCCATCGCTGTTGAGCCCGGCTGCGTAAAAGGTAAGCCCGCCGCCCTTGGCAAGGCAGACTACAGCTCTGCCGTCTCCCTCTTTTCTCCATTCAAGCCTGTCTGCGTTCTTGGGGAACAGAAAATTTGTCAGTCCCAGGCCTGTTTCAGTCTTGTATTCTCCTGACCGGGCCTCCGCCTCGCGGACCTTGCCGTTGAGGAAAATTATACGCAAGCCTCTTTTTGGCATAGTTTTGCTGTAGGTCCAGATTTCTGCGTGGTCGTCTGCAAGGATCGACTTACCTCCGACCTTCCTGAATTCTTTTGCCTCAGGCGATCCCAGTTTGCTTTTTACTTCTTCCTTTGTGTCGCCGATCTCTATTATTCCGATCGATTTGCCGGGTCTGATAACCAGTTTCGGGTCTGTCGGCCATCCAAGCATGGTTTTTGCTGCATTAGCCCCGTGAATCCCCCTTCTGTCATCGGGGGCGAGCTCAGAGAATCTTTCATAGCCTTTGAGAGCCTCTTTCCATGCCCCAAGGTCCATGAGCATCTTTGAACATGTCAGCACCTGCTCAGGTTTCTTGAAAAGCTCTGTCTGCTTAACAAGAGCCTCGACAGCGGTCTCTATATTTTTTGATTTTATTGCAGCCTCGCTTACAAGTGCCCATGCATATGGATCCTTCAGTTTTGCGGCACCCTCTTTGAGAGCCGGCAGTCCCTTTTCAAAGGAGCCTTTCTGTGTATAGAGCCAGCCTGATCTTATAAGCGCTTTCCCGTCTCCGGGAAGGATTTTCAGGTGTTCTTCATAAAGGCTTATGGCTTCGTCCGTTTTTCCGGTTTTCTCCATGCAGAATGCCATCTGGTATAGGATGTTCTTACGTTCGGGGCGAAGCCTAAGCACTTTTTCATAAAGCAGGTAGGCTTCTGAGTAGTTTTCAAGTTTGAACTGGACAGTTGCTCGCTGATAATATTTTTCAGGAAGGACGCTTGTTCGGTAATACCACAGGCTTCCTCCGAGAAAAACGGCCAGTACGGCGGCTGCGATAACGCCAAAAATATACCTGGGAACAGGCGGGCGCGGTTCTTTTTTCAGGCCCCATTCCTGTTCCTCCTTGGTCATGCCCGTCTGTTCTTCCGGAACTATCTCAGGACATTTTTCTTCATTGTTGCCGCAGTTATCGTTTATCAAGTCGATCGATCCTTTTTTTTTATTTGAAGCTACTGCAAAATTGTAACAGATTTACGCTCTTTTGCTATTGGCAAAATCATCAGAAGAGGTTTAATCTTTAGAAGTGCGCAGAACGGAGGTAGTTATTTGTTGCTTGAGTTTCGGGATATTCAAATTGAAGACATCTCGTTTTTTGAAAATTACTGGAAAATTACAAGCCAGAGAGCATCTGATTACAGCTTCCCGATCCTATGGGGGTGGGCCGGAGACTACGGATACCAGACAGCCCGGGAAGATGATGAGGATCTTCTCTGGATAAGACAGACTGTTCCCCGTAATTACAACCTTGCTCCGTTAGGACAATGGAAAAGGGATGACTGGGCGGAGATAATTCAAAAAAGATTCGGCAAAGAAGCAGAATTCTGGCTCGTGCCGGAAAAACTCCTTAATCTCTGGAAATTCCAGCTTGGAGAGAGGCTTGACGCCCAGGACATGAGAGGCAGCTGGGAATATCTTTATGACATAAGGGATCTGGCAATGCTGCCCGGAAACAGGTTTATGAAAAAACGCAACAGGGTAAACCAGTTCCGCAAAAATTTCGATTATATTTTCAAACCGATAACACCGGGGATCATCCCGGAGGTAATGGAGTTCCAGCATGCATGGTGCCAGGCCAACAACGGCTGTACTGACAAAGGACTGCTTCAGGAAAACCACGGTATAATCAGGATACTCAGCAACTGGGAAAGCATCCCTCGTATCGTAGGAGGAGTCATTGAGGTTTCCGGTAATATCGCGGCCTACACTATCGGAGAATTGGCATGCCACACGATATTCGTGCACTTTGAGAAGGCAAGCCTAGAATACGGAGCGGCATATCAGGCGATAAACAAAGAATTTATGTGCCACATGATCGAAGAGCACCCGGAACTTGCTGTGGCTAACAGGGAAGAGGACATGAACGACCCGGGGCTCAGAGAGGCGAAAATGTCCTACATGCCAACGGATTTCATAAAAAAATATCGTGTGAAGATCAAATTTTGACCACTCATAAAAATACGTGCCAAACAAAGGGGAAATATATGTATATATTTTTTCAGCGTACTTGAGGGTGGCTGAGGAGAGATATAAATGTTAGAATTTGCGGGTTCAAGAATCAAAACAGACGACATTGGAGGAAGAATAATGAAGATAATAGTTTTACTGACGTTCCTTATCACTGTATCTGCGTTTATAAAGACATTTGCTGCCAGCTCTGCTTCGGCAGCGGAGGCCGAGGCGGCGATAAAAAGGCAAACTGCAGTTTTTGAAACATCTATGGGCACATTCAAGATAGAACTATATAACGATCTTGCCCCAAACACGGTAAAAAACTTCACAGACCTGATCAAGAAAAAATACTACGACGGGATAATATTCCACCGTGTTATAGATGAATTCATGATCCAGGGAGGCTGTCCACAGGGTACGGGAATGGGAGGTCCGGGCTACAGTATCAAGGACGAGTTCGGCAAAGGACTGAAGCATGACAAACCTGGAAAACTCTCAATGGCCAACTCAGGACCCGACTCAGGCGGATCCCAGTTTTTCATCACACTTGCCCCATGTCCGTGGCTCGACGGGAAACATGCGATATTTGGACACGTATCAGAGGGTATGGATGTTGTTGAGAAGATAGGAAAGGTTCCAACTGACTCAATGGATCGCCCTTTGAAAAAGGTAGTAATAGAAAAGCTGACAGTAAAATAGCCGATCTGCTGTAGGGCGTAACTGAAAAAAACAATCGGGTCCGATGAGCCAAACCATCGGACCCGATTCTATTTTGCCCCGACTATCTTTTTGTTTCTCAAATTCATCCTTTTTTAATACCTGCTTCTCAATTTTTATGATAATATGTTTAGATGAGCTCCTGTGTTTGGAATTATTTCAAAAACTTAGTATATTAAATTCGGTGTCGAACTTTTAAGCTCCGGCAAAGATCTGAAGCTGGAACAGGCCTCACGGGGAGGATAAAGGATGAGTTTAACTATAAGTTTCAACGACATGAAAGAGATAAAAAGCGATTTTCCCATAACAGCCAGGGAGGTACTCGCAAGGACCGATTTTTCCAAAAAAGACAGGGTCGTTGCATGCAGGGTCAACAGGGTCCAGCGCCCGCTATCATGGGAGATAGACATGGATTCCAAGCTGGAATTCATAACATACGATACTATCGAGGGAGCTGAGGTATATCTCAGGACGATCTCCTTTATGCTCACATCTGCGGCTACCAGGATATGCGGAATTAGGCTGCATCTTCGTCAGTCGATGAATTTTTCCTACTTTTATGACAGCCCTGACGGTCCTGTCACTGATGAACAGAAAAAGTCCATCCATGCAGAAATGCACAGGATGGTCAAAGAAGGGGTCGCTCTTGTCAGGGAGGAACTCTCTAATGATAAGGCCCGTGCGATAATGTACGCCCAGGGATACATTGACAAAGAGAGGCTTCTTCGCTGGGTCAATAATGATCCTGTGGTCTTGTACAGATGTGAGGGAATATATGACTTTTTCGGAGGCGCCCTCGCAGACAACGCAGCGATCGTACCGGTATTTGAGCTGCATCTCTACAAAGGCGGGATTTTCATCTCAGGGCCATCTTTCGCAGATCCTTCAAAGACACAGCCATTCAAAACATCAGCAAAAACCTTCGCTCTTTTCCAGGGCTATGCTAAATGGCTTGACAACCTGAAGATAGCAACGATGGACAACATACATCATCTTGTGGCCAACGGACAATCGCGTGATTTCATAATGGTTTGCGAAGCGTTGCATACCAAGACACTCAGTGCAATATCCGCACATATTTCACAGAGGCCGGAAGTCCGCCTGCTCTGCCTTGCGGGTCCTTCAAGCTCAGGCAAGACTACATCTTCAAGACGTATCCGTGTACAGCTTCTGGCCTCTTGCATTAATTCAGCTACTCTCGAACTTGACAACTATTTTGTAGAGAGGTCGAAAACGCCTAGGGACCATGAGGGCAATTTTGATTTTGAGGCGGTTGAAGCACTGGATCTTGACCTTATCAACGAACATCTTGCTGCGCTTCTTGAGGGCAAAGAGATCGATGTGCCGAAGTTCGATTTTATTACCGGCGAGAAAAAAAAGGGATACAAACTCAAACTTGCCGAGGATCAACTTCTGGTGATAGAGGGTATTCACGGACTCAACGACAAACTTTCTGAAAGCATCCACTTGACAATAAATACAGAATATTCATATGCCCTCTGACCGGTGCGGCTATAGACATGCACAACAGGATAGGGACCACAGACACCAGGCTCTTAAGGCGCATGCTCCGCGACTGCAGGACGAGAGGGCACTCTCCTGAAATGACCCTTATTCAGTGGCCTTCAGTAGTAAAAGGCTCACACCGTCATATTTTTCCTTATCAGGAAAATGCCGATACGCTCTTCAATACTTCACTTGCGTATGAGCTTCCGGTACTCAAAGGTTATGTACAGCCTCTGCTGGCTTCGGTAAAAGAGGATTCCCCAGCTTATGGCGAAGCACAAAGGCTTCTTTCGATACTAAGTTTTGTCCCTGTCATACCGTCAGACGATGTCCCGAATATTTCGATACTCAGGGAGTTTATTGGCGGAAGCTGTTTTGATTAAAGATCATTGCGGTATTGAGTGAAAAATGATAGTTTTACATGTTTCATACGCTGATAACAGGTTTTTTGTATGGGGGGAGCGTTCATTCGGTTCCGGTGAACTGATCAGCTCACAGGCTTCTTTCGTTTCCGGGATACCAAGGATGCCCTGGGATGCAGGGAGCCTGGCTGTACACGATATATTGAAGACAGCCGGGATACGCCACAGCAGAAAGATCCCGGCGGAATCCTCGGCAGTTGCTTATGTTGACCTGCCTGCATACAACGGCTGTCCTCTGCCATCTTCGCCCCTGCTGGGGGAACTGCCTGAACTAAGCGGAGAACCATCGGTAGAAAGATTTTCTGTCGAAGCCCTCCACATTACTCACGAGGAGCTTACAGCCCTCTTCCAGCTCATCAAGGAGAGCAGGGAAAAGCTTCCCGTTCCCGGGCTCTTATGGGGCAATGACCTGAAATATGTTCTAAAAGGTTTGGAATATGCATCATTGATGGTAACGAGGGGAACATACCTCCCGGGAATGGAATCTTCCGATGGAAGTTACTTCTCAGTATGGAGGCCTCTTCATCTGGCTAAATATCAGGATGGATACTCAGCATACGTAAACTCCCTTCCTCCTGTGACCAGGAGTTTTTCACTGACAAGCGAGAAGATGCAGCCTGATGATCCTCAAGACACTGCAGATTCAATATTGGAAGCTTTCCTTGAGGAGATAGTAAGGAGAGCTCAGGCGGTTCCCGGAAGAAGAGGAAAGCAGGTCGACCAGACCAACCCCCATGATATATGGCTGCGTTCCCTTACCTGGCCGAGATCCACGCTTCACAGGTGGAATGATGAAATGGGCCCGCTCTGTACTCAGATCCAAGAGTGGACCGATTCTGTCAGGGTTGTCACAAACCAGCCATGGAGACTTTTTCTGAGGCTGGAAGAGCCGTTGTCAGGCAATACAGAAGGAACATGGACACTATCGTGGCATTTGCAGTCTGCAATGGATCAGACACTTACTGTACCTGCTGAAAAAGTATGGAGTCCGGGACCTGCTGAAAGAAAATGGTTCCGTACTTCCGGAGCAAATCCCAGAAGATACCTGCTTCAGCTGCTTGGACAGATATCCTCCTTTGTCCCTGCTATAGCAAGAAGTCTTAATGAACCATCTCCGGTCAGCTGCCCGATGTCATTTGATGAACTGATTGAATTTCTTCATGACCATGTTCCTGAGATGCTGGAACATGGGATACAGGTTCAATTTCCATCTACTTGGGGTGCTCCGTCCGACAGGCCGAGGCTTGCAGTAAAGGGAAATATCAGAGAGGGAGAAGTTTTCTCTGCCGGAAACCGGATAGATCTGGGAGATCTGATGGATATCGACTGGTCTGTTTCTATCGGAAAAGATGTCCTGACAGAAGAAGAGCTTTCCTTGTTGAGGAAACTTAAAACACCTCTCGCGAACATCAGGGGCAAATGGGTCCTTCTTTACCGTGACGAGCTTGAAAAGGTAATGGACGGCATCAAAAAACTGCCTCGGAAGATTACAAGAAAAGATGCCCTTCTCTCATCGTTCAGAGAGAGCAAGGGAGATCTCCCGCTTTCAGCCATTACCGGTTCAGTATGGCTTGATTCAGTACGGTCAATCCTTACCGGAGCTGAACAGATCAAGCAGATAAGGCAGCCTGATGGATTTTGCGGGGAACTTAGGCCATACCAGCTGAAGGGGCTTTCCTGGCTTTCCTGGCTTGCAGAGATAGGTCTGGGTGGATGTCTTGCTGACGACATGGGCCTTGGAAAGACGGTACAGGCCCTGGCCCTGCTGAAAACAAGGATACATGGGGGAGAAAAAGACCCGGTCCTGCTTATATGCCCGACCTCGGTCATAGAGAACTGGCGGAGAGAAGCCGAACATTTTGTTCCTGACCTCTCTGTCCTTATACACCACGGGACAAGGAGGCCAAGAGGCGAAAAATTCGTAGAATCTGTAAGGGGAAGGGATCTTGTAATATCTTCCTACTCTCTGCTTCACAGGGACAACGAGACATTCAAAAAAGCGGACTGGTCTGGTGTCATCCTCGATGAGGCCCAGAACATCAAAAACCCTGAAACAAGGCAGTCAAAGGCTGCTCGAGCCATAAAAGCCAAATGGCATTTTGCGCTCACAGGCACCCCGGTAGAAAACCACGTGGGAGATATGTGGTCGATCATGGAATTCCTGATGCCGGGCCTGCTGCCCAACAAATCCAGATTTATCCGGGAGTTCATGCGTCCGATACAGGCGGGAGAGACTAGTGCCCTGCAGAAGATCAAAAAAATAACCGGACCTTTCATACTTAGAAGGCTGAAGACAGACAAAGCTATCATTTCTGACCTGCCTGAAAAAATAGAGACAGAGGTCTTCTGTTCGTTGAACAAAGAACAGGCCTCACTCTACGGAGCTGTCCTCGATCACATGGAAGCGAATCTTACGGGGTCCAGCGGGATCAAGCGCAAAGGAGCCGTGCTTTCTGCGATAACATCCCTGAAACAGGTATGCAACCATCCCGCACTCTATCTCAAGGACAGGTCCCAGATCGCCGGACGTTCGGGAAAGCTTGTCCGTCTTACTGAGATAGCAGAGGAGATGCTGAGCGTTGGCGACAGGGCGCTGATCTTCACCCAATACGCTGAGATGGGGGCCATGCTCAAGAGTTATCTACAGGAGACATTCGGAAGGGAAACGCTCTTTTTGCACGGAGGGGTAGAGAGACAAAAAAGGGACGAGATGGTCAGGAAGTTCCAGGAGTCGAAAGATGCCCCGCCATTTTTTGTCCTTTCCCTCAAGGCGGGTGGAACCGGTCTCAACCTTACCGGTGCCAACCATGTGGTGATGTTTGACAGGTGGTGGAATCCTGCTGTCGAACAGCAGGCAGTAGACAGGGCATACAGGATAGGACAGAAAGAAAGAGTCCAGGTACATTATTTCTGCTGCAAGGGAACATTGGAAGAAAAGATAGAACTGCTTATCAAATCAAAGAAAGATATTGCGGATTCTGTGGTATCAGCCGGTGAAAACTGGCTGACCGAGATGACTGACAGCGAACTGAAGCAGCTTTTCAAATTAAGCAGGGATGCTGTGGAGGATATGGACTAAATGTATAGAAGAAGGACTTCCTGGACATATACCAAACCTCTTAGCACCAGGGGAGGAATAAAATCCCGCGTCAACAGGGGCCGCTTCCATGGATCAAACTGGTGGTCAAGACGATGGATCGAGATCCTTGAAGGGAGCATTGATTCTGCGCGCCTTGCAAGAGGAAGGAGCTATGCAAGACGGGGGCAGGTAGTCGATATTGATATAGAACCCGGCCTTGTAACAGCATCAGTGCAGGGAACCAGAAAGAAACCCTACCAAATAAGGCTTGGATTTGAGATCCTCTCAGAGGAAGCGAAGGCGCTTCTTCTTTTCCGTTTCAGGGAGAGATCATCATTTGCAGCCACACTTTTGGCGGGAGAGATGCCTGAGGAAATGGAAAAAGTCTTCAAAGAGGCTGGAACCGGGCTTTTTCCGAGCAAAAGCGCCCTGCGGCGTTATAAATGCAGCTGCCCTGACGATGCTGTTCCATGTAAACATATCATAGCAGTACTCCTGCTGCTTGCCGAAGTATTTGACGATGACCCCTTTCTCCTGCTCAAGCTGAGAGGGGTCAACCGTGAGGGTCTAATCAACCTTTTGACTCTTGAGATATCCGGGGATAATGAAGAACTCAATTATGAAGAGGACGAGACATGGGAAGACGGGGATAGCTCAGTTATAAGCGGAGGATCTGACAATGCAGCTGAAAACATCACCGATACATATAAAAACGGTGAGGAGTGTCCTTCTTACTCCAAATGGTACGGGGAAGAAGTTCCAGAATTCAAATACAATATTGAAGAAAATGAAAGGCAAATCGCAGCACTTGAGATCATCAATGATTTTCCTTTCTGGAGAGGGGAACTGCCATTCCGGCAGTCACTCAGCCAGTACTACGATCGGGCGGCAAACTCTGCGGAAGAGATCCTGACAGGGGAGAAAAAGAAGACTGTAGGACGTCCCCGCAAGCTTATATAGGTAAACGCAAAAGGAGGGAGCATAAGGCGCACTCATTATTATCATGAAAAAAAGATCAGTTACGTAACTATATCCCGGGGTAATCGAAAGCCTTTACCTCAAGAGATGAATAAATGTTTGCCAGCTCTTCGATTTTTCCCCTTAGGATCCCGGCATTGGGCTCATTTTCCGATTCGCGCTTGATGCTGTATTTCCTGAAGAAGAGGTTTTTATCCTTTGCGCCCTCTACCCCGAAGACCTCTTTGTACATCATCAGGTCCACCGGCATTTCAAAATCCTTTGCAACATCTTCATACCCGAAAAGGACCCAGATCTCCTTGAATCCCGACCATGCTATCGCTGATATGCACATCGAACATGGGTCGTGGCTGGCTACAAAAATACATTCCGAAGGAAGAGGGTGGTCTTTCATCGAAAAGAAGCGCAGGATAGTATCAATTTCTCCGTGAAAAATTGGATTTCCCTGTCTGTTGTTGGTCCCTGCGACTATAGTTTTTAACGACGCTGCATCAAGGACCATTCCTCCGAAGACATGATTGCCTTCCTGCACTCCCTTTTTTGTGAGCGGCAGAAGGTCATCTTTTATTGCTGTTAGTATATTTTCGATCTTGGTCATCGTTATCATCTCCTCGTCCGGTTTTTCTGTGCTTATATGTTAAAGACCAGTCTAATGTAACACCGAAAGCCACACTTTGTCCATTGATGCGCTTCTATGCGCTGATGCAGACGATTTATCGAGCTGCAGTAAAGATGAAGTAAGCATAATTAAACAGATCTGACTCTTGATCCTTTTCTCCATATAATGCAAATCGTTGCTGCCGCCAAAAGAAGGAAAGCACTGAAGGCGAAAAAGCTCTTTTGCATTCCGAGCATCGATCCGAAAACTCCCCACATTATCGGTCCCAGAAAATATCCCATGCCCCAGAAGAGATAATAGGATCCTGAAATGGTTCCTTTAAGACTGTCGGGAGCTTTCTCGTTGAGGAATGCCATGGAGGATACGAAAAAGCCCCCCAGCGATCCCGCGGAGATACCGAGCAGCAGAGTTGCAAAAAGCTTTCCTGTGTATGGGAAAAGCGCCCATGAAAGGGCGGAACAGGTGAGCCCCAGTATCATGAAGATCTCCCTTCCATACCTGTCAGAGAGAGGACCGTAAAAAAACTGCGCACCGGCTATGAAAAGGTAATATGCAGAAAAAAGCATGCCTATGTCCATTGCGCCGTACTGTCTCGCAGTTACAAGCCATCCAGGGGCTATGCTGAAGAGGAGTCCCTGACCGCAACCGTAGAGGAAGATCCCCAGCAGCACTATCCTTACCGGAACATCGGAGAGAAGTTCGATGGCTTTTTTGATTTCAAGCGATTCCTTTTTGCTTCCGGGCTCAGGCCTCCTGTTTTTCTGGGTAAAGAAAATTATCAGGAAAGCCAGAAAGCATAATGAACTGAAAAAAAGAAAGCCTCCCCTTTCTCCGAAAATGTCAGGCATGCTCGGAACAAGGAGCGGTCCGACTGAGAGCATGATGTATACTGTTGCTGTGTATATTCCTATCATTTTTCCCTTATGGTGCGGATATGCTATTGAGATTATTGCCGGTGCCGTTGCCCAGACAGGTATCTCCCCTGCTCCCTGGACTGCGCGCCCGATGAATATCGGCATGGAGGAGTTGGCAAGGTAAAAAATAATGCCTGAGACTGCCGATAGTAAGTAGCCAAAGAGCAGGAAAGGCTTGAATCCGTAGCGGTCAGAGAGGTTTCCGAAAGGTACCTGAAGAAAGATGTAAGGAAGAGCGAAACTTGAAGCCAGAAGTCCGACTAGGGAGGCATTCCCCCCTGAAAGTGTTATCACTCTTGCCGGCAGTCCCGACGCGACTATGCCTACTCCCAGCATGGATATCGCTGCTGCAGAGGTAATGCCGATAAATGTTTTCAAACGGCTTTCAGACAAATGTAACGCCCCCATGTGTATACAAAAAATAATGTTTACAGAAAAGTTATACCACAAAAACTATAAGAACTAAGAAAGTGAGGGATGATTTTCAAGGCAGTTAAAGTTCAGATAAGAAATGAGGCAACAGCAGTGTTTTTACTCTGATCAAACACCGGACAGAAGGGTAATTTGAGGCTATCGCACTTGCCAAAAACATAAAAACAGAATAACATATCCGTTATTCCACTATTAAGATCTGGCGAATAATTTTTATTTGCCAAGTTTATTTTAAGGAGTATCAGAAAATATGATCACTAAAGAAAAGGAACTCCCGATCCTAAGTATAGGAAAGCATCAGCCCAAATATCCGATAGTACAGGGCGGGATGGGGGTCATGATATCAGGTCCTAAGCTTGCGGGAGCAGTTGCTGCAGAAGGTGGTATAGGAACGCTTGCCTCCGTCGGGCTTGGTGTTCTTACAGAGGGATACAATGCCAAAAATTTCGCTGAACGCAACAGTGAGATGCTTAGAAAATACATAAAACAGGCAAAGGATGTGGCGATGGGCGGCGTGCTTGCAGTCAACTGCATGTGCGCGCTGTGTGATTATGAATCGCTTGTCAGGACCTCATGTGAAGCGGGTGCTGACATTATCGTCTCTGGAGCCGGACTTCCCCTTAAGCTTCCCGAACTTACGGAAGGGTTTCCGGACGTTGCACTTGTTCCTATCGTGAGCAGTGTGAAGGCCGCAAACATTATCATAAGCCGCTGGAAAAAACATTATAACCGTTGTCCGGATGCGATCGTGGTGGAGACACCGAACACAGCCGGAGGACATCTTGGCGCAAGGGACATCGAGCAGGTATCTGATCCCGCACTCTCCCTCAAAGCCGTAGTGCCTGCTTTGGTCGATTACCTTAAAGAGAACGATCTGGACATTCCTGTAATTGCTGCCGGAGGTATCTGGAACAGCAACGATATTTCAGAAGCCTTTTCAATGGGTGCAAAAGGAGTTCAGCTTGGAACACGTTTTGCTGCAACAGAAGAGGGCGACGCATCAGACAGGTTCAAACAGTCATACGTGGATGCCAAAGAGGAAGATGTAGTCCTCATAAACAGCCCGTGCGGACTTCCCGGTCGCGCTATCAACAGTCCTATGGTGAAGCGCTACCTTGCGGGCATTCAGGAGAGGATGCCATGCAGGACCCCCTGCCTGACCCACTGCATTTGCAGGATCAAGCATGAGACTTTCTGTATTGCGGACGCGCTTGTCAACGCATACAGGGGCGACTGGGAGAACGGTCTTTTCTTCTGCGGGAGCAACGTGACTAAAGTTTCATCAATAATGAAGGTAAGGGACCTGATGCACGAGTTGCTTGAAGGATTTAAAATTCCTGAGATTGCCCTTCCTTAAGTCTCCCAATAAATTAAATATTTATGAAGCGCTCCGGATTTTCGGGGCGTTTTTTTAGATACTTACTCAAACTTCGCACATAAATAACCTAGACTGCACCTTGACAATTCAATAATCGGCACGTGTTAAGAATATCATTTTTGCCATTTTATGCACACTTGAGCAGTTTTCTTTTCAGCATCTCAGGCAGAGCTTCAATGAATGTTTCAAGCAGTACATCAAGCTCTTTATCCGTCAGCGACAGTTTATCGCATATAGCAGTCATAAACACTTCCATAAGAAGCCTGAAAGCTTCAATCCATGTGATGTCAGACAGTTCATTTGATACAAGACAGTAGAGCTCTCCAAATGTCTTATCATCCCTTCGGGTCCTGTTTTCTATGGCAAGCATCATGTATCTTGCAAAGACTATTGCGACGTATGCTGTCATGGCGTCATAAGAGAGTGAATGGCATTCTTTCGTCAGTTTAAGATATGTCTTGCTGACTTTGAAGAATACCTCTATGTCCCAGCGTTTCCCGTATATGCGGATTATCTCTTCCTCTGAAATGGCGATATCCGTTGATATCAGGACAAGATAATCTTTGCGTTTGCTCCTGTTACGTACATATACAAGCTTAGCCGGTATGGAATAATTATTGTCCTCTTTACTGCATATCTGAATGTCAGCAGAGAGCAGATACTTGGATCTGCCCCTGCGTTTCCTGTTCCTTTTGTAGATTTCTGTTGCAGCAATCATCTGTCCTTTGTACATGTAATGCACTTTAGATGTTTTCTTTGCCATTGCAATGACATCCAGGTTCCTATTCTTAAGAGACAAAAGCGTTGCGGGTGAGCAGAACCATGAATCAAAGAGAACGTATGAAGCAGATATCCCTGATTTAACTGCCGTATCTATCATTTCAAGCATAACCAAGGGAGCTTTGGTCTGTGCCAGTTTTCTTGTTCTGCAACCGCAGGAACGTTTATCTACCTTTTCCCTCTGTTCCCGCATGCGGGAATCCTGTTTCTCCGAGGAAAGAAGGCAGCTGTTTACAGGAATGAATGTATTCCCGTCACTCCAGCCCAGTGTCAAAAGACGGAACCCTGACGTATACATATGCGTTGAATGGTCAAATACTTTAGTGAGAAGTTCCACTTCCTTTGAACGTTTACGTTCGTAGATAGTGTCATCTACGATGAATACATTTACTCTCTTGTCATCAGTGAGTTTCGTAACCATGCTGTTTATGATTCTTTCTGCAAGGAGTGATGTGAACTTCATCCAGTTGATAGAGCAGGAATTTATGAAACGATAGAAGGTGTCTTTGTGTACTTCAGGAGAAGAAACTCCTGTCTTCAGTTCCATGAACAGACTGCGGTTATTGAAGATCAGATTAAAAAGTCTTTGAAAAATGCTCACTGCTGGAACCCCTCTGGACTTGTATGCATTGACCTTCTTAAGTACAGAACAGAGTTTGAATCTTCGGAAGAAGGCATCTGTTGCAGTAGAGATTTCATAGTCAAAATTAAAGGTCTGTGATATTCTTTTCATGGCATGAGCCTCCGTTTGGTATCGTTTTAGCGTGGTAACTAAATTATACCAAAAACGGGGCTCATGTCGCTTCTTTTTTGCCGATTATTATTGAATTGTCAAGGTACAGTCACCATTTCTTTGGTGCGAAGTTTGAGATACTTATTAATAGAAATTTAATAAATGACCATGTTCTCCCAATAAATACAGTATCTTGCTGGTAGAATTAGTATAAAGACAAATCCTCTCATTTGTTAAAAGATCGCTCAAAGAACATAAAGGGGAGAGATCAATGAAAATACTGCTGATATCTACGGGAGGCACTATAGCCTCGCAGCAAAGCGCCGAGGGCCTGGTGCCCATGGACCAGGGAGAAGCCCTGGCGGCCCATGTGCCCGGTATTTACCAAATTGCCGATATAGATATTGCAGATGTTTTTTCAA
Organism: Synergistaceae bacterium; assembly: GCA_963682045.1. Taxonomy (GTDB): domain Bacteria; phylum Synergistota; class Synergistia; order Synergistales; family Synergistaceae; genus Caenicola. The sequence goes on along the minus strand of OY821326.1, from coordinate 1,186,343 downwards.
AGGACAGCTCCAACATAAATCCCGCGGACTGGGTAGCGATAATCAGATGCATAAGGGAAAATCCATCATACGATGGATATGTTGTTGCCCATGGCACTGATACAATGGCATATACCTCAGCTGCTCTCTCCTATGTTATGAGGGATCTCGAAAAGCCGGTAGTGCTTACAGGGTCCATGATCCCGATGTCTGAGCCCGGAACGGATGCCAAAAGGAACCTTGAAGACGCGTTTAGGTTTATGGAAGCTCTTCTGTCAAAAGGACAGTCGGGAGTATCGGTAACATTTGCAGGAAGGCTGATCCATGGCCCCAGGGCTAAAAAAATGTCAGGGAAGAGGATTGAGGCATTCAAGTCTGTTTACTATGATGAGCTCGGACTCTCGGGGAATAATAAAGTCACCATTTTGAAAACCCCGTTTATTGACAGGGAGACGCTTTGCAAGCATGAGACCTCCCCCGATGAGATCCGTTTCTCGAACGAAGTGATACCGATCAAGCTATTTCCGGGGTTCCGGGCCGATTACTTTGACAGGATCGTTGAAATGAAGCCCAAAGCGATAGTAGTTGAGTGCTTTGGGTTGGGTGGGCTGCCCTATATCGGAGAGGATCTTCTGCCTGGCATCAAAAAGGCCGTTGATCTCGGCATACTGCTGGTCATAACGACCCAGTGCCCTGAGGGCGGAGTTGACCTTTCGACATACGACGTTGGTCAGAAAACGCTCAAAACAGGCGCGGTAAGCGCCCTTGATATGGGGTTCGAAGCTATAATAACAAAGCTCATGTGGCTTATCCCGCAGATGCCGGTTGGTGAAGCCGGAAAGTATCTGACACGTAATCTTTGCGATGAAGTAGGGTCAAAGTAATTCTCACTGTTAATTTTCAAAATGAGAGCCGGGCGGCATTGCCGTCCGGCTATACGTTTCCGATAAAAACATTGTCTAGGTTTTTCTTTGCGGTGTCGAAAAGGCGTCCCAGCAGGTCGATATCTGTAGGCATGCAGTCAGACATCTTTCTTTGTGGGAAGAACCTCGTAATGTGAAGGGGAATGGACCTTTCTATCCCTGCTATCCAGCCTGAAAGGGCTTTTATCTCTTCTTCGGATTCATTCATTCCGGGTACGATCAGGGTGGTTATCTCTACATGCGATCCCTTTGCCGCGCGGGTTATGAAATCCTTTACGGTTTTTAAATCCCCGCCCAGCTTTCTGTAGGTTTCTTCCGAAAAACTTTTCAGGTCGATATTGAAGGCATCGACCCAGGGCAGGACCTGCTCAAGTATATTAGGAAGAACGCATCCGTTCGTTACCACGACGTTTTTCATCCCCATTTTTTTTGTCTCGACAGAAACATCCCTTACGTATTCATATCCGATCATTGGCTCGTTGTAAGTGAAAGCCACGCCGATATTCCCTTTATCCTTCAGTTCCCCGGCAAGGCGGGCAAGTTCGGAGGGTGAAACGTACCTTGTCCTTACATCCTCCTCTGAGGCAGCCGCGATCGAATGGTTCTGGCAAAAGGGGCAGTCCATGTTGCAGCCGAAGGTGCCGACGGAGAGGATCCTGCTTCCGGGGTGAAATCTCGCCAGAGGTTTTTTTTCGATCGGGTCCAATGCGATAGATACAAGTTTGCCGTAATTAACTGAGACGCTCCTGCCGCCGCCGTTCTTCCTTGCCCGGCAAAAACCGATCCTTCCCTCTTCAAGAGTGCACCCTCGCGGGCAGACATCGCATCTCATATCAGTGGTGCCTCACTACTTCGAACCTCTGCAATTTGATTTTTTCGCCTTTCCTGATACCGGCCTTCTGCATAGCTATGGATATCTGATCTCCCACATCATCGATCCCTTCAAGGTTTGGAAGGAGCAGTCCGCGTCTATAGCCGTTGGATACTATCACCCCGTATTTTTTTACATCTAGCTCTTCAGGAGAATCGATATCCTCGGTTTCTCCAAGGACATCGACGCTGTAGACAAGGTCGTTGAGCTCTGAGGATGTGACAGGCGGGAACCTTGGATCCCTCATGGCCGCGCTTATCGCATTCTGGATTATCTCTTTTGCGATGTTGTCCTCAGTTGCCGATATGGTGCCAATGCATCCCTGAAGCTGACCGAATTTTTTCAGCGAGACAAAGGTCCCCGCCCTTCTTGTCAGAGCTTCTTTCTGGAGATATTCCGGAACAGGGATACTTTTCCCGGTCGATACATATCTTTCCACCGTCTCTCTGGCGAGACGCACATAGGGACTCTCCTGCTTTTTCATTTGATCCATTTTCTCCTCGTCCTCCATTTCCTGTGAGGAAAGAAATTTCCTGGTTTGGTCCGGTTCCCCGGGTATAAAGGTGCAGACCCCGTAGCCGACACCGAAAGGGCCTTCGTATGAGAGCATCTCAGCCTTTACGGAGACTCCGTCGAAGCATCCGGCCATTATCGTAAATGACCTGTGTCCGCATTCCGCCGCTCTTTCACAGAAGGCATCACTGAAATCAAAGAGCTCCTCGAAAGCGCTCCTAGACATCACATCCATGATCCTTTTGTCGTACTCAGGGCCTTCTGCCCTGTATCCATAAGGGCCGTCCTTTTTTAGGACATGTGACAGATCCCCGCTTGCTATGACGCAGACATCCCTGCCAAGTTCTTCTGCAGTCCATTTAATCAGGGTCCCGAACCTGTAGTGTTCTTCAAGCGGCATCCCTGAAAGCCCGATCCTTACTATTCTGCACGGCATCACACCGCCGTATGCTTTTTTCAAAAAGTAGAGAGGCACTGTAGTTGCGTGGTCCAGCATTTTTTCACGTTCCCCCATCGTGCCGGCCTCTATGTTTTCCCTGTGGGCTCTTTTTTCAAGCTCGGAGACGAACTCAGAGTCGTAGGCAACATCGAAGGTCACCCGGCCTGCTCCGAATTTAGCCAGGTCTCCGGATGCGGACTTTCCAGGTGATATGTGGAAATAGTCGGAATAATAGGCACTGTGCGGAGAAAAGATCAGAATAGTTTCAGGGTTCAGTCTTGCTATGAGTTCCGTGGCTTTTGTAAAGCCCCTTATCGTAGCTTTTATTTTTAATTCCTCACCCCTGCCGACCTCAGGAACGATCAGCGGAGGATGCGGAACCATTACAGCAGCAAGGACACCCATTGATGCCGCCTCCTTTTTAAGAATGGCAAACTGTGTATTTATTAGAAATTTACCTCTTTATTATAATACTGAAGCATTAAAAGGACATGGGCCGTCTTCATCTTGAGAAGCGGCCCATGCCGTGGAAATAGCTTATTCAGAAAATGTCTTTAAGGTCATTCCAGTTCGTAAGCAAGCCAGTCGGGGATCCCCTTTTTTGATTTTTCATCCTTTACTGCAGAGTAAAGCTGTTTTATAGAGTATGCTCTCGTTCCGTCTGCGATGTTGGGCTCGCAGTTCAGGTAGTACCATATAGTGATCGAGTTCTTCTCCTTCTGTCCGTCTTCGTAGTAACCCCGGAGTTTTACCACGTGACCCTCCTGGTCATTATAATAATATTCCCATTTCGGTTTGAGTATGAATTTGTTTACTACCTCGCCCCATGGGAGTCCGTCTTTGGCATACCTCGTTTTTCCAATCATCTCTATTGCCATCTGGGGTGCAATGGGATCCCTGACCATTTTACCTGTAAGGATAGTCTTAGCTTCTTCATTTCCCGCCAGTGCCGATTTTTTGTACCATTCCCTTGCGATCGTATCATCCTGTGTCACGCCGTTTCCTTTGTCATAGAGTTTCCCCATGTTTAACATGGAATAGGGAAGCTCTTTTTCCGCAGCCTTTCTGAACCAGGAAGCCGCTTCGAAGTAGTCCTGCTTGACGCCGATACCGTATTTGTACATAGTTCCCAGAACTTCCATTGCGTCAGGGTTCTTGTATTCCGCTGACTGCTTCAGCGGGGCAAGTGCATCCTTTGGTTTGTTCTTTACGAAGGCCTTTCCGGCTTTGACGTAGTCAGTGTCGTCTTTTGTATAGCCTGCCATCTGTTCTCCCATTACCGCAGTCAGGTCATTCAGGGGATATCTGGCGTTATTCTGGTCAGACCACCCGGACTCCACAAGTGTCTCAAAATAGATCCTTGCCTTGACGAGATCTTTTTCAACACCATAACCTCCGGTTTTGTAGATCTGTCCCAGCTCGTGCATGGCAAAATCTTTTTTTACAAAGGGGAACTGCAGATAGTTCTTGTACCACTTTGCGCTTTCAGCGTACATCGTATCGAAGTTTGCCTGGTTTTTGTAAATATAGCCGAGCATCCACATTGCATCAGGATCAGGAGTGTTTTCGACGATTTTTTTAAAAAGCGGGGCGGCAGCGGCAGCTCCCTGATTCTGATAGACCGCGTAAGCCTGGTCATATTCAGGGCCTGCCGCGAATACCAGGCTCGGTGAAGAAAAAAGAAAAAGAAAAATAAACAAGATCGTTTTTTTCATAAAAGAGCACCTCCCCAAAATACCAAGACAATGGCATTATAATGCGCTAAAGTAACGTTGTCATTACTAATTTTTAATAATTTTTATTTTTGCCCGGCATTAGAAATGGCAGATTCATCCCGGATCCGGCTGAGATACCATGATGTTCTCATCACTGCCCGTTCCCGTTTATAATATGACTGTTACTGATAAGAAAACGTAATTTTGACCATAACGGACAGCCTGCCGGCTGTTGATGACAGGGAGGATATTACGATGAAAAAGATCGTTCCTGAGTACAAAAAAGAGAATAAAGGGCATTACAGCCCCGGGATATTGTCGAACGGCATGCTCTATATCTCGGGACAGCTGTCAAGGGATCCGGATACAGGTGAGGTCGTCTCAGGAGGGGCCCGTGAACATGCGGTACTTGCGCTTTCCAACATGGAGAGGGTATTGCGTGAAGCCGGATTGACTAAAGTAAACGTTGTACAGTGCCGGATATACCTCCCAGACATAGATATGTGGGATGAAGTAAATGAAGTTTATTCATTGTTTTTTGCAGATCATAAGCCGGCAAGGTGTGTTGTGCCGTGCGGAAAGCTCCATTTTGGCTGTCTTGTCGAGATAGAGGCGGTCGCGGAGGTGCCAAAATGAATTTTGTCTGCGGTAAATGCGGCACTATTGAGAGCACGTGGACCCGAAAGCCGAAGTGCGAGTGCGGCGGGCTCTGGAAACTTGATTTTGAGGCGCCCCGCTACAATCCATCCCGAATAGACAAAAGCATCTGGGGGATGTTCCGCTACAGGGGGTTCATGGCGCTGGAGGATGATACATGGTGCGAAGTAACGATGGGAGAGGGAATGACTCCTGTCATCAGGTTCAGTGATGATGTCCTGCTGAAAATGGACTATTTCATGCCGACTCTATCCTTTAAAGACAGAGGGGCCGCAGTCCTGATCGCTCACTGCAAAACGATAGGTGTAAACTCTGTTGTTCAGGACAGCAGCGGCAACGCCGGAAACAGCGTAGCGGCATACTGCGGCAGATGCGGCATAGATTGTGAGATCTTTGTGCCGGAGGGAACGTCACCCAAAAAGATCGACATGATAAAGGCGCACGGAGCGCGCGTAAACATAGTTCCCGGATCGCGCGACAACTGCGCCGATGCTTGCAGGGCCAAAGTGGAAAAAGAGGGTAAATATTACGCCAACCATGTTTATAATCCCTTCTTCTACGAGGGAACCAAGACCTATATCTACGAAGTTTACGAACAGCTGGGCAGAATTCCTGAGAACATTTTCATCCCGCTTGGAAACGGCACGCTCTTTATAGGTGTGATCAAAGGACTTGAAGAACTTCTGGCAAGCGATGCGATCAATAGGATGCCAAACATTGTGGCTATTCAGAGCGAGAACTGCGATCCCTTTGTTAAGGCCGCAGAGGCCGGTGAAAAATCTCCTGCAAAGGTGGACCCCAAACCTACTCTTGCTGAGGGGATAGCTATAGGCCGTCCCGCACGTGGAGAAGAGATACTTGAGTACATATACAGGTATGAGGTCAGGCTTATAAGGGCACCGGAAGATAGAATACTTGAAGCAAGGTCTTTGTTGGCTGAAAAGGGCATCTACTGCGAACACACGACCGCCGCAAATTATGCCGCATACCTTAAATACTGCGAGGTGCACGGAAAAACGCCCGACAGCCTACTTACGATGTGCGGGGCGGGGCTCAAATCAGATCACTGAAATTAACAGGGCCTCCTGCCGAATGCTTTCGCAGCGCCAGACAGGAGGACCGCATACATACAGTGCCTCTTACTTAAATTTCCTTATCAGAGGCTGTGTGGCACACCTTAAAGAGCCGCCCTGTCCGTTGTGAGTCCCGAAAAATACCCTGTGGATTTTGATACCCCTCTTCTCAAGCTCTGACTGCAGGTATCTGTTGTCGTTGTGCTCATTGAAGGAGATGATGTAGTTTTTGCTGTCGACCGGTATCCCGTTTACTGCCAGTCTCTGAACGCTTTCAATACCGACCTTGATCAGGTCCCAGCCCTTGATATGGTCGGGCAGTCCGTCAACAAAAGCTTCTTCACAGACTATCGCGAGGCCTTCACGCGGAACAGAGAGGACGCAGTCAAGATGGAGGACGTCCTCCCTCAGGGGGACCTGCACAACATCATAGGAACTTCCCAGAATGTTTTTTAGCCATATGAAGCCTGCTTCGTTTGATCCAACGCTTGGATTCCGAGTGTTGCCGACAAGGATAGTCCTGCCCAATACAATAACGTCTCCGCCTTCCAGAAGCGGAGTATCAGGGTCGGGAGGGGCAAGCAATTCCGTGTGGGGCATGGAGAACCATCTGACATCACCCTTTTTACACTTGTCTGTCAGTACTTCTTTGAACCCGGATATGTCAACTTTTCTGAGTGGTGTCCGAAGGTTGAGCTCTATCAGGTTGTTTCCGATCACGGCGATGTTATCTCTGGGAAAATCCTGGCTGAACCCGTTGAGCAGGACGTCGGAACCATAATTTTTCTTTATGAAATCAACAGTTATCTCTTTAGGACGATATACTTTGACTCCAAGGGAATTTAAAATGCTCATCAGCGCAAGGTTTTCTTCTTCCAGCATCTCTGTCTCGCTTTTGCCGGTTTTGGGGTTGATCATATCAGTCCAGAGCATCCCCGCTGTTTTTCTTGCATACTCAGCTTCGTCCGGCGGCAATACTTTCATTGCGTTTTCGAACCAGGGTGCGCTGATAGATGGCGACATTCCGTACGGAAGGCCGACAATTACTTCCTTCAGGTCTCCGTATTCATAGTCTACATAGACATGTGGTCCAGATGCTTCCGCTATAAAAAGATCAAATGATAAACAGAAGCTTATAATGACCGGAAACAGTATCAATAATCCTACTTTCATTCGTGATCCCTCCATGGGATGGACAGATAATAAAGTCCTTTCAAAACTATAAAGGATATGGTGTACGGCAGTTTCAAGCAACATGAGATCATTTACTTCAATTGCTCCAATGTAAGTATAAGATTGAAAGATGGATGATTCCATAGCAAATCTTCCAAACTTTGAAAAATATGATCGATCAGGAAATAAGAAGCATAATAATCCATAAAAAATAGCGGTGATATAATGGACAAGCAGCAAGCCCGACCGACAGGGCTAAGCCTTTTCGCAGAGAGTGGAATGGATGGACAGATTTTCAGATCTCTTCTCATACGATAAAAAATCAAACAGAGACAGGGCGGAAGATGTTTCTCCCTTCAGGGTCGTTTTTGAAAAAAGAGCTATCCTTCAGACGCTTGTTATTACCGCATTTACACTATTACTGCTGACGGCTGTCGCCCTTGTGTGGCCATGGGATGACCTGCCGCACAGAAGACCGTTTGAAATGGTTTTGAAGCTGATGATCTCCGGGTTTGCCGCAGCGGTGGCAGAGGAAATTTTTTTCAGGGGCTGGATGCAGCCGGCGCTGAGAAGGAGATATCCAGCGGCAGTTTCAATAGTGGCTGTAAACCTTGTATTCGCGCCCCTGCACCTTATTGCTGCTCCCTATCTTATTTCCCTTTTCACTTTCTTTCCAGGGCTGATAATGGGGTGGCTGCGCGAGAAATATGGAAATATACTGCCCTCAATAATTTTTCATTTTTTGGGAAACGTCTGGGCGATCTGGTTCTTTCCCTCGCCCTTTTAAAGTTGTAATATCTGAAGGAAGCGATGCGTAAAAATAAATGGTAATATATTAAAATAAGATTACAAAACTTACAGAACAAAGGAGACAGACAGATTCTTATGAAAACGAAAAAATTCATTGATAAACGGCGTGGCTTTACTCTGATAGAAATAATGGTCGTCGTTGTGATCATTGGCCTCCTTTCGGCTCTTGTCGGTCCCAGGCTGATCGGACAGAGTGAAGAGGCAAAGATAAAGACTACAAGGACCCAGATAGCACAGCTGGAGCAGGTTTTGGGCCTTTTCCATCTGGACAACGGTTTTTACCCGACGACAGACCAGGGCTTGGCTGCGCTTGTGAAACCTCCGACCACTCCTCCTGAACCGCTCAATTACAAAAAGAACGGTTATATGAAAAAGGTCCCCAAAGACGCCTGGGGCAGAGAGTTTATCTATGAATCTCCAGGCCGAAACGGGGACTTCGATCTCTTTTCATACGGGGCGGACGGCCAGGAAGGCGGAAAAGATTCAAACTCAGATATAACGAACTGGGAATAGCGAAAAGGCGCAGCTTGATCAGGCTGCGCCTGCGTTTATCCCATCTTTCCGTGTTACATCAGGCTGCGTACAGCCTGATGTAACGTACTGTTCACACCCCTGATTATTTTGTGTTGCCTGAGGCAGTTCAAAGGGACCGTATCATTTTTCTGAAAGGGACAGGGCAAAGATGGAAAAGGCAGCCGCAATAATTAGAAAGTATAAGAAAGCAATAATGCTTTTTTTTTCATTCATTATCATGGCAGCTGCAGCGGTATCGTTGTCTGTGGCAGGTGAACTGTACCTTCATGACCCAAGGAGCGCTTCTGGTGAAGATGTGATCTCAATAGGAGGAAGTGACCTGCTGAACATGTCCAACCTTACGCCGCCCGAGAGAGAACTTTACCGCACGCTGTCCCAAAACGGGGGGATAGTAACTGATAAGCTGATCTCTTCAATGGGCGACAACAGACATTGGGACGAGTTTATTCTTAAAAAGGACGAATCTGTGGAATCTGCTACTGCAAAATATCATATTACGGCAGAGGACCTTCTTCGAATAAACGGCATTGGCGGAAGAAAAAAGAGAGAAGTGGATATGGTGATCTATGTGCCGAGAAACAGGGAATACATGGATGAAACCTCATTCTTTGTTAAAGAAATGAAAAAAAGGGAAGCAGAATTTTTAAGGCAGAAAAAGCTGGTCTCTGTCACGGCATACATAGTAAAAGAGGGAGATACCCTCTGGTCGATAGCTGAAAGGTTCGATCTCGGCGCGGATACGATAATAGGATCAAACAGCCCGGAAAAAATTAACAGTCTTTTACCGGGTACAGTGTTGCGGATTCCCGACCGGGAAGGGATCTTTGTCAAAGTCTCGGAGGGGGAAAGCGTCGAAAGACTTTCATCTCTCTATGGTACGAAAAGAGATCAAATCTATGCCGCAAACGGTATAGACACCGGCTCGCCGCTCTCTTCTGCCAGAGAGGTCTTTTTGCCGGATGCAAATTATGCCTCAGTCATACAGACAGGAAGCGGAATGATTAAAATAGCATCCGGAAGAGAGTATCTGTTGCGAAATACCCTAATGTGGCCGGTCAGAGGAAGAGTTTCGAGCCTGTTTGGCTGGAGGGGCCGCTCTTACGCCTCAGCGGGCAGTTTCCACTCAGGCCTGGATATAATGGCTCCATATGGGAGAGCGATAGTCTCAGCGATGGATGGCGTAGTTGTCTATTCAGGTTGGATGGGAGGGTACGGCAAGACTGTTGTTATCGATCACACAGACGGGATCACGACACTCTACGGACACTGCAGCGATCTGGCAGTGCAAAAAGGCGATCAGGTTTATTCCGGTCAGCTTATATCCTATGTTGGGAGTACCGGAAAGTCGACCGGCAATCATCTTCACTTTGAGGTCAGAAAGAACAGTTTTCCGGTCGATCCCTTAAGCGTTCTCAGATAATTTTCTATCGGGTCGCAAGTGTCGAAAGGTCAAAAATAGGCAGAAGCACTGCTATAACCACGAACCCTACAAGAAAACCCATTACAAGTATTATCAGAGGCTCTGCAAGAGTAGCGTATTTTTGCATCGATGACTGTGCGATATCCCAGCAGTTGCCGCCCAGCCGGATCAGCCCGTCAGGAAGATCCCTCCCGTTTTCGCTGACCCTTACCACAGAGACTATCTCCTCGGGGAAGGAACCCTCTTTTTCGAGCCCCTGTGAAAATCTGTAACCTTTTCTTATATGGTCCTGCACAATTTGGAGCCTTCCCTTGACAGGGTCAAGGGGTTCTGTGAGTTTGAGTGCCTGAATAAGAGGCAGGCCGGATTTCAGAAGCGTCCCGGTCTGTGAAAATATCATTGAGAATGCAATGTTCTCCTTTATCTCCCTGAATATCGGGATGGTAATGCTCCTGCCGCTTCTGCGGAGGAATATGAAAACGATCAAAAGAGCGATCAGGAGAGGTATGAAGCCCATCGTTACAGCATCAGAGATAAAGATCAAAAGACGGGTCACAAAGGGAAGTTCGGCTCCTGAATCAATTACGAGTGCTGTCAGCCTTGGGACCACAAACGTAAGGAGGAAGACTACCACTGCCATTCCAACCACGAACATCAGGAGCGGATAGGTAAGCGAAGAACGAAGCTTCCTTCGGAGATGAACCTCGTTGTGTATCAGTTCCGCAGCTTTCTCCAGAATATCAGGAAGCGAAGCGGATCTTTCCCCTGATTCGACCATGCCGACCAGGCTCTCCCTAAAGACCCCTGCGACACGCATTGAAGCTGCAAGTGAACGTCCACCCTCGACAGATTCCCTCAGCTCAGTGTAAATAGGTCTTAGGAGTTTATTTCTGGTCTGTCTCTGGAGCAGCCTAAGAACTTCAGTTATTGAAAGTCCGCTTTTGATGTAGGAAGAGAGTGTTATGCAGAAGAGATGCTGATCTTCCAGGCTGATCTGCCTGGCTCTCTTCCTGTGCCCGGAGAAAAGGTTTAGCTTTCTGCTGCTTTCTTCTTTTATGCTTACTACTGTCAGTCCATCGGACACGAGTTCCCTGAGCAACTCATTCTCATTCGCTGCTTCTTTACGGAGTTCTTTTTGACGGCCGTCTGCCGTGTAAACGTCAGCTTTAAAAAGAGGCAAGTCTTATACCTCTCCGACCACCCGCAGCATTTCTTCGGGGGTTGTCTCGCCGTTTGCAACTGCCTTTATGCCCAGTTCGAGAAGGGTGCAGAAACCATTTCTTCGTGCCAGTCTGCGCAGTTCGGAAGAAGGGGCTTTCTCTGCTATGGCTGCCTGTATCTCCGGTGTGACGTCAAATTGCTCATAAAGGCCGAAACGTCCGATATACCCGGTTCCTCTGCATTTTTCGCATCCTTTTCCCCGCCATGCCATATCTATTCCATGCTGAAGGATCACTCCTGATGCAGGGACCTCTTCTCTGCAATGGGGGCAGATCCTCCTTACAAGTCTCTGTGCGACTACTCCGAGCAAAGAGCTTGAAACGAGGTACGGTTCGATCCCCATATCGATAAGTCTTGTTACTGCGCTGATCGAATCGTTAGTGTGCAGCGTTGAAAGCACCAGGTGTCCGGTAAGCGAAGACTGTATGCCTATGTGGGCCGTGTCAAAGTCGCGCATTTCTCCTATCATTATGATGTCGGGGTCCTGACGGAGTATTGACCTGAGGGAAGAAGAAAATGTAAGTCCTGCCTTGTCGTTTACCTGGACCTGTCCTACACCCGGGAGGTCGTACTCAATGGGATCTTCCACAGTTATAATGTTCACTTGGGGCCTTGCCAGCGCCTGAAGGATCGCATAAAGGCTCGTACTTTTACCTGAACCGGTCGGTCCCGTGAAAAGTATCATGCCGTTAGGGCGCCTAATGAGTTCTTCCAGCCTTTTTCTCTCATCGGGCTTCATGCCAAGCTCCTCAAGCGACAGCAGTCCTCTTGCTTTGTCCAGAAGCCTCATTACAAGCCTTTCGCCATGCTGCGTGGGGAGTGAACTGACTCTTATGTCGACCATGCGCTCTCCGAGGCTTATCCCGATCCTTCCGTCCTGAGGGATGAACCTCTCTGCTATATCAAGATTTGCCATAACTTTGATCCTGCTTGTTACAGGGGCCTGATGTCCCTTGGAGAGGCTGTATTTGTCTAGAAGCACGCCGTCTACCCTGTACCTCACGGTGACCCTGTCTTCATAAGGCTCTATATGTATGTCTGTAGCTCTTTCTTTGAGTGATTCTACGATTATTCCGTTTACAAGCCGTATTACAGGGGCGTCTACGGTATCGCTCATCACTTCCTGGCGGATTAGCTCTGAAAGGTCGTTTACCTCCTCTATTGAGCTGAGCGTATCCTGTACTATGCCGCTTTTTATATCGTAAAGGCTCCTTATGAGATGCTGTATATCAGATGCCGGATATATTTCAGTGTCGCACGACATTCCTGCCTTTGATGCGATCAGCTGGGCTTCTGTGAAAGCAGAGAGGTCGGAAAGGGCGATCGACATGATCCCTTCAGCCTTTCTGAGAGGAACTATCCCTTTATCGCGAAGAGTATCAAGGCTTACCCCGGAAGGGATAAGTTCCAGGATCTCTTCAGGTGAGGGCATGGGTTTCAGCGTCATTTCCCCTTGTCTTTCTCTTTTGTTTCCATCTCTTTTACAAGTTCGTTGTATTTTGATTTCCAGTCGTTCTTTTTCTCTTCCTGCTTATCTCCGCTCAGTATGTTATCAGGATTGAGCATTTCCTTTGTTACTCCCTCGTTCTTTATCGATTTCTCGTAATCCTCGCGGTTCTTCCTCAGTGTGCCCACTTCAGCGGGACTAAGCTGCTGTCCGTCACCGATTATGCTTTGGGTCATCCTCGAAGCCGCCTGGGGATCTTCCAGTATGTAAGGAGTCAGAAATATCATGAGGTCGACCTTTTCTCTCTGTTTTTCACTCGATTTAAACAGGTTTCCGATGAGGGGGATGTATGAAAAGAAAGGCACCCTGTTCTTAAGGACCTTTTCAACTTCCCTTATCAGTCCTCCGATTATTATCGTATCTCCGTTGGCAACCAGGACGTTTGTCTTAACTTCGCGTTTTGATGTGACAGGGGTTGTCGAACCCGTTGTAGTAAGGAGCTCCTCGACCCTCTGTTCTATTTCAAGAGCCACAAGGTTTCCGCTCCTCACATGGGGCGTTACTGACAATATGAGCCCTACATCTTTGTATTCGTAGGTGTTCTGAACAGCCCTTGGATTGGTCGTGTCTGTCAGCGTCCCCTTCATCTGCGGAATGACCTGACCTACCTGCAGATGGCTTGGGAGGTTGTCGGTGCACATCAGGCGCGGCATAGAGAGGACGTTTATCGCGTCATACTGGTTGAGCATCTTTACATATGTGTATATAAGTGCTTTGCCGCTTGTGTTGGTCGTTGTGTAGGTGTTCCCTGTAACAGGATTGGTATATATTTCCTCTGTTGTGACCAGCTTCTCGTAAAGGTCAATTATACTATCAGGGACGCTGGAACCGCCCATTTGTACGTTGCCCGCAATCACAGCGTCACCTGCTATGCCGCCCCCCCAGACCGCCCAGTCTATTCCGGCGCTGTTGAGCTTGTTTAGGTTGACTTCTGCTATCAGGCCGCGCAGGAGCACCTGCTTCGGCTGGATATCCAGCTGGATAAGGATCTCCTTGATCGAACTGAATTGTTCCTGTGAAGCTGTAAAGACAAGGCTGTTGGTCGGAAGGTCCGGAACTACCGAGGAAGGGATCGCGCCCTTTGGGTCGGGAGAAAGTTTGGCTGCAGTTGCCAGGATGCTGTTCATCTGTTCTGCCACCACCTTTGCGTCCGAATTCTGCAGGCGGTAAACATGGAAGCTTCCAGCGCGCGAAGGGACGTCAAGTATTTTAAGTACCCGATCGGACTCCCTGAGAGCCTGGCTGTTTCCAATAAGCACGACACGCCTTGTCCTCTCATCCCCTACTGCAAGAATACCTGAAAGCTTGGATGAAGTGTCTTTGGACATAATATTCAGCTGAGATTCCACGACTTTAGGATTAGCGTGTGTCAGGGCGAAGGCTTTTATGCTCCTTGTGCTGTCCTGCGCGTCCAGGGCCCTGATCACGCTTACAGAACGGTTCAAAGCCGAGGCCTTCCCTGTAAGCAGGACCGCGTTTCCATTTTCAAGGGGCGTGACATTTATTTCCGGAACTGCGGATCTGAGCGGTTCCGTTATGTAACCTGCCTTTACATGGCGCAGAGGTACTACCTGGACGGTCAGGGATTCACCGGGAGCTATGCTGCGGTCACCCTTTATTACGGTGTTGTTCAGTGTCGGTCCGGAGCTTGCAGGCAATACCTTTGAATACCCGCCCATGTTCTGTATCGAAAGGTTATTCATCTCAAGCACAGAGAGCATTACCTCCCTTGCCTCCCTTAACGAGATGGACTTTGGCGAAACGACAGAGACCTTTCCTCCGACAGCGGGATCCACTACGATATTTTCATTCAGAAGTTCTGACATGAACCTAAGGAACTTGCTGATCTCAAGGTTGCTGAAATTAAGCTGTACATTGTTTGACTGTCGCATCTGGCGGGCTGCTGCCGCAAGATTCTGTTCTTCGTCCAAATTTTCCTGTGTCTGGGCATATGTGCATCCGGCTGATGAAGAGAGTATTAATAAAAGGATAAAGATGGAGGCTAAGAATTTTGTTTTTTTGAACATGTCAGATCTCTCCCCGGCTGCTAGTATGAATAATGTGTAAATATTATATGGCTGGTTTGATGCTGTGATTTGTTTTGTTCTTCTTGCCGCATCGTCCTTTTTTACAAACTGTCTGTAAAGGCTGTCCAATAGCGGCGATAATTATCCATGATCAGTCATATGGCACATATATGACGATATTTCGCTCTTCTTTCGTGTTGCTGACCTTAATCTTTTTCCATCTCATATCTTGTTTGATGACGGTCATATCTGTCTGCTTAGGGCCGGAAAGGTCCAATCTTCCGAAATCCTCGCCGAACATTTCCCTTGTCCCTTCGGAGGTTTCCCATATTATATCGCCGCTCCTGCCTGACGTCTCTATTGTTTCCAGCATTATACCTGTCCTGATAGCTTTTGCCTCTTGTGTCAGCGTGATCTCGGCCTTTGCTCCTCTGAGTCCTTCCTGTCCAAGCATAACAAGTCTTATTGCTGCGGTTGCTGTCAGGGACAGTATAACCACAGCCACCATAACTTCAACTAATGTGAAAGCGCGTTCCCTTTTGACGTTCATTTTACCTGATATTTTAATTCCAGAGGTTTGCCGGACCTTTCGACCTTCACGTCAAACCTTGTGCCCGACATCATCGAATTGACAGCGTTCGTCGCATCGCTGAGATTGGATATCTCAACTCCGTTTACGGCTTTTATGACATCATCCTTCTGGACTCCGACCAGCCCAAGGACACTGTCAGGATCTATTTTTGCCAGCTGCATGCCTCCGCCTTCGGCAGGAACCATTCTCATTTTGGCGATCTCGTCATAAGGGTTCATCAGAAGCTTGTCCACCAGTTCCCTCGGTACCACTCCCTCTACCCCTTCCGATGCAGGCTCTATTCCAGGATAGGCCTTTTTTGTGGAAGTCTTTTCAAGGGGGGCGTTGTTTGGCTGAGTGCGCCTTGAGGCCCTTTGCGGTGGTGTCAGATTGCCGGTAGAGATGTTCATAAACAGGAGATGTCCCTCATCACCCTTCAGGAGAGTGACTTCCGTGTATTTGACATTGTCCAGTTTGTAACCGTTTATTTCCTCGCCTTTCAATATGAAGCGCGTTGAGGATCTGTCGCGGACCCATGCTCCAATGCCTGGAAGCGTACCCGCAAGGCTCATATCTTTAATCTGATATGACTGATCGCCCGAACTGCCTTTGCCCCTGTCCGGCATAAGCGCTCCCAGTGGGTTTGAATCGGAAAAATTCTGGTAGGGATCAGTATTCACAGAGTGGATAAGCGATGGAGATCTTTTTGAGACTGTCTCTGCAAGATCATATTTTACCTCAGTTGATCCATTCAGCAGGGAAAATTCTATGAAAAAACACATAACTGATGCGATGATGAGACCTGCAATAAATGATACGGCAGGTACAAGAACGCCCTTTAACTGCTGTTTGCCGCCAGAGGTGTATCCGTTTCTGAACAGCTCGTAAATCTCATTTTTTAATTCGGACAAGCGGGAGCTAAGGTTGCCTTTCACCTTGTTATCCTCCATTCCCCGGAGCTGATCTTTGTCAGGGGAAGCACCTGCAAATTGCTCAACATTTGAAGCGCCCTGTCAAACTCATCGGGAAAACGGGCGGTTATATCCGCGTTTACTATCTTACCTGTCTCATTTGAAATATTAATAAAGCCCTTTGCCGATACGTCACCGGTAAGCGTAATGTCATCGACATATAGGGTGTCTCCGGTGGATTTTATATTTGCTGTGCCGGATGTCCATTTGAGCTTCTGCTTTGTTACCGTTGTGATCTCTCCTCTGCCAAAGGACAGAGTACCGGTTTTGGAGGCGGATATCAGAGACCTTATGAACATCGGATCCACTCTGGCTTCGCTGATTTTGATCGACACAGCGGGCATATCGGCTGTGAAGCCTCTGCAGATGAATTCCCTGTCCAGAAGACCCTCAGTAAAAATATTCTGGAATGAGAGAAAAATGTTTTTTTCCGAAGCTGCCGCGGCTGCTCTGCTCGCGGCATACTCTGCAGCTGAGTCCCATGGAAAAAAAAGGGCCAGCCCGGCAATAAGGCCGCATAGTCCTGCAAAAATGATTTTAAGAGGTTTAGAAAGAGCCATCGCTGTTTGCTCCTATCAGCATTGATGCGTTGATGAGCCTTCCCTTTTGAGCGGAAGTTATAGCTCTTATATCGGCGGTGTTCACCTGAAGGCCCTTTTCAGAGAGACGCTTCAGGAAAGATACAAATTCGGCTCCGTTCAGTTCCGTCGTCTGGACGGTCAGTCCCGATGATCCTGAGTTCATCAGCCCCACACGGTCTTTCAGGCTGAGTTCATTTATGACATCCGTAAGGAGTGACAAAGGCTCTTTGCCTTCTGCAGAAGTTCGTGACGGATACGAGTAAAAGGTATTTGCCGCATCAATGATCTTTCCTGTGTCCATGACCCTCTCTTTACTGCTGTTCAGAATGGCTGAAGCTTCCAGAAAGAACGCTGCTCCCGCTGTCCAGACTAAAAGAGCAAGCAGTCCAAGGCGTATCAGTTTTTTTGTCTCAGGCAGTCCCCTTATCTCTTCGATCATTTCTGTCTGCTTCCTTCCGAACTCTCAAGACCTATGGAAAAACGCATTCCAGACCCAGGGATCTGTTGGATGTCGGAGATCTTTGCATGGAAGCCGTTTTTATTCAGGGAATCCCGAAGAGACTCGACTGGACCGCTGCCGGTCGCAGTGCCCTGTATCTCAGTGCGCTCAGTTCCGTATCTGATCGCATCAAGCTTCAGAGAGTCTGTTGAAGCAGATGTTTTCCACACGGCTGCTATGTTGTCCAGAGTCTGTTCCAGGCTCATGTTAGTTCCGTTGGTGCCCAGGTTTTTTACCCTTGCTGCGGAAGATGCCAGAGGGCTGTTGGATCTCTCTCCAAAAGCTATCCCGTAAATTTCAAAGGGAACGTCCTCAAAATGGTCACTGTTCAGTATGCTGTAAAAAAAAGCTCCTGCCGAGAGGACAAGAAACAAGAGGCCAAGGAAGACCGCAGATCTGGCTGTGCTGAAGGCTGCGGCGAAAAAAAATTCCAGTTTTCTGGCGCTGTCGGCGCTTTTAGTTGAAAGATCAAGGGAGACCGAGCCCGTTAATGACCTCAGGGTCTCTCTTCCTGCTTTTTGGATACTTCTTGCAGAAAGAGATGATCTTTCTGCAAGGATGATATTATCTATCGGGATGTCCGCGGATCGCGAGTAATCGACAAACCATTTCTCAAGGTCATTCACTGAGTTTTCTGCGGAAGGTGTCCATCTGTATAGGAGAGGAGACCGGTCCTTAAAAAGCATTCCGGAGGTCCCGCTGTCAGCGTTCCATATTGCCAGGCCATTACCCCCCGTCTCATGGAACAAAGCCAGTGGAGCTGGCCAGAAAGTGATCCCGTCGCCCAGCCTTCCTTCTGTTTCCTCTATTTCGGTCTTCGAAACGAACCATACGACCCCTTCAGTTTTGTCAGTTCCCTGTTCTGTCACCTGGGGTATCATGAGGATGGAATCGTCATCGTTTCCGAGCGCATACCTGAATGACATCTTCAGGGCATCTCTCACCCTCCCGTTTTTTCCGAAGGGGAAGGAAAAAGGGTGGACTGAGAGCGTCCTGAGCTGAAGGAGCGCGATGGTCCGTCCGTTCTGTGCGGAAGGCAGGGTCACATTGCGATCAACAATATCTTCTTCAGTACAGAAACGGATATTATCATCCATTTTTGCACTGCTCCTCGCATTTTGTGATAATGAGTCTTTCAGTTTGTTGAAAATTGTCATCTGCCTTACCTATTCCTCCCATCGCACCACGCTGCAAGAGTTGTTTCCCCGTTTTAGTATGATCCTGAAATTCCTTTCCTTTTCATTCCCATATGATACAGTGATATTCAGGCGAAAATAAGAGCTTTCAAAAGCGATAACATTAGATAGTTTTGTTATGACTTCCACAGGGATGTTCGGGATCTTTTTCATATCATCCAGGCTTCTTATAGGATACATCATCCTTAACGCGGTAAAATTTCGAGCCTGGGCAATGTCGATCTTCTCGTCCATTATTGCTATCACCTGTGGCGAAGCGGTGTTGATATTGACCTTTTCTTTTCCGTAAACGGTGAGATATCCTGCCAGTCCTACGGGGATGTCCTTTGTACCCCACAGCACCCCATCGTCTATTTCATTTATCAGTCTGAGCTCGGCAAGATCGGTCAGTTCACGGTTGATGCTTGTATCCCTTTCGCTTCCTTCCAGCTTTTGGCTGCTGTCGGAGTCAATGAAATCCAAAACTACCGCGGAAAGCCAGGGTAAACCCACATTCTCCCATATCCTATCCCATGCGTCGGAGTACTCAGATCTGATGGTGACCTTGTCAGGCAGCAAAATACCGTTTATAGGGATCATGTCATCAAGTGGTTCTATGTTTACTTCTGCCGTGAAGCCGTCGATCTCCGACCTCAATACACCATTATAAGCGTAAAGGGGCTCAGATCGGCTGTCATATCCGTTATTATCTTCTGCGATCTTTTTTGACGCATACTTGCAGGCGATCTCAGCAATGCTCCTGCTTCTGGCTATGAAGCTTACTGACTCCGCCCTTTTCATCTCAGTTCTTGCGTACCACGAAAATGCTGTCGCGGCAGTAAGAAGCAACGTTACTGATATCATTACGGATATGAGTATGAACCCCTTATTATTTGAGGATCGTCGGCAGCGAATCTTCATAAACTTGTTTTCTTCCGTTTAGTGTAATCGTTATCTTCATGGCTTTCGGGAGCTCTCCCGTATATTCATCGGACCATGACTCGCCTGACCAGACGGACAACCTTAACCCTTCAGCGTCTTTAAGCACCATTTTGCCCTCTTCAGGTCTCAGACTGTCAGTATCCAAAGCAGTAGGCCCAGCCTCTTTGTTGGAACCCTTTGCCGCAGATCTCCATCCTGGTATCTCCCATCGGTAGAGTCCCGGCTCATATTTATTGAGGCTTGATGAAGATACTATCTTATAAACGATGAGCCCTGGTGCTTTGTTCTCCTTTACAGGGGCAGCCGACCAGACAAGGAGCCTGTCATCATCCCTGACAGTCAGTCCCTCCTTATGCACAGTCCGAAAAATAGGGAAAGAATTGCTCACGGCAAAATTTCTTGTATCGTAAAATATTCTGTCGGCAGCTTCCATCGCTTTCATGTTTTTTCCCCAGTCCTTCTGGACGGTCTCAAGCGACTGCACAGTAAACACGAGCGGAGCCAGGGCAGCGACAGCAATAATGCCGACCAGCCCGACTGCGAGGAGTATTTCTATCAATGTGAAGCCCTTCTGTTTTCTCATGTTAGATACTGAAACACTTCCCCTATCTTCTGAGACAAACATCGTATAAGATCCTCAGCGGTCTTTTAGAAATTGTTTCGGACAGAAAATACTATTACATAATATACAGCATCAGGCTGAAATTAAAAATAACATCAGGATCAGAAATGTTCCGGATGTTCCTGGCTTGAGGCGGATCTTTTATTTATCCGGGTGAACGGACCTGTATATCGTGAAGAGAGATGCCAGAGTTCCTATGAGGACGAAGAAGGCAAAGATCAGCAGTCCCCCGTTCCTTAGTCCCGCTTCTCTTATCGGGTCGGTCAAAAGACGGAAAGCACCGTAAGCAAGGATGAAAAGAGGAGTCAGCAGAGTATGGCCGGGAGCCCTCTTTTTTAAGAAGATTTTTTCAGCCATAGCCAGAAAGAGCATCAATACAAGCATGAAGGCTGATTCGGCGAGGGGATAGGGGTATCGGAAAATGGGAGCAGGGTCATCTGGATAATGCACGGCGAACCATGGCAGCGGTGAGTTGTCGAGGCCGATACCGCGGCAGCATCCGTTGAAAAAGCATCCCAGCCTCCATATGGATATTGCGGCTGCTGCAGGTATCATTGCAGCATCGGCGAAATCATTCCACCGCAGTTTCCCCCTGTAGGATTTATATATGCCGGCTAGTCCACCGAATAATATCCCGCCGGAAGAGGAAAGCTCGGCGGGGAAGAAGCCTCTGAATGATGGGTCATTTGTAAAAAGCAGGACGGCTTTGCCAAAAAAGTCAAAAAAGAGGGCACCTGCGGCGGCTGCAAAAAAAGTCCACACAATCGCATCCGTCGCCCTGTTGGGGTCCAAGCCATACTTGCTTACGGCCCTGGAGCGTGTCCAGTACATAAAAAGGGATACAGCTGCAAACCAAAAAACATAGCTGGTTCTGACAGTTATAAAACTGTTTTCAAAGAGGATCGGGTGCATCTTTTCATCTCCTGTCTGATACCGCTTTAATATATCATTTTTTTACAGATCTAGAAAATAATGTTTGACGCTTACTAAGAAACACTGTAAATCGGTTCCTAATTTCCAAGTACGACTAGAGGCAAGATAGTTAACCCTTAACTTCTGACGTATAAAGTCTCTGATCGGGGGAATCGGAATCAAGTGAATGAAATCATGACACTGCAAGATGACCGTTAAAACGCGGGGTTTGAATAAGTACAAAGGACCGTAACTGCTGCAAATAGAACAATTGATTTATGAGAGTACGGCCCTTTGTAAGGCAGAGAGACGGCTAACTATTGTATGTCTGTGCTAACCAGATACTATGATTTATAGGGCAAGATCTGTCACAGGTTCATCTTTGAGAACTTTTATTGCATTTAGAGCGGCTCTTCTCTTAAGTTCTTCAAATGCCTGTATTGAAAGATAAGAAATGTGAGGGGTTATTAATATTCCAGGCGTGTTAAAAACTTCTTCCCTGCATGTTGGTGGTTCGGTGTGCACCACATCAAGAACTGCACCGGCAATTGTTTTTTCTTTCACCGCTTTGATCAGACTTTGTTCATCTATTATTTGTCCTCTTGCCGTATTGATAACGTAAGCAGACGGCTTCATTCTGGATAATTCATCTTTACCTATCATCCCCTCAGTCTCAGGAGTGCGCTTTGCATGAATACTGACATAATCAGCATTTTCCAGCCCGGCATAAAGTTCGGCCTTGATAACGCCGAGCGAGGCCATTTTTCCCTTTTCAACGTAAGGGTCATATGCGAAAACATTCATGCCTAGCGCACGTGCTTTTACTGCTGTAGCGCTTCCAATGCGTCCCAAACCTATCACAAGCAGGTTCGATTCTTTGAGCCTTTTGGGAGGGTTTGGCAGAGCAGGGCTTCCCCATAATCCATTAGTAATCGCCCCAGCATACGAAGTTATCTTTTTATTGCAATGGAAGATAGCGGCTATAGCATGATCAGATACGTCCTCAACGCAGTATCCCGGCACAAACGTGACTTTTATATTATATTTTTTAGCAGATGTGACATCTATCTTATCGTATCCCCCTCCGAACACGGAAATAACCTGACATTTCTTAAGCTTTGCCATTTCCTTTTCACCGATTACCGTATATATCTGAGATAGAATGGCATCAGCATCTTTACCAAATTCTACAAGATCAGAATGGTAATTATATTTAGAATAGCGTATTTCACAGTCAGGAAAAGCGTTTTTGAGCTCTTCATTTTCGATTTCATAATCCGGCCATTCTTCGTCTATTATCCAAATCATCGGCTTGCCCATATAACAATACTCCCTTTACTTGTTAAGATCAGAAATATTTTTTGCTTGTCAATAAAATTAACGGACAGGACATTTCAAAAAACTGATACAATTTTCACTTATTATCTCATCATCTGCAGCAGTCCCATGCTGAAGATAGGGAAATATGTAAAGAGCAGCAGGCAGCCTACCATTGCAACGAAAGCAGGGATGATCTCCCTTGAAATACTTTCTATGCTCTCCCCGGATATCGCGGACGCAACGAAAAGATTGATCCCGTATGGCGGTGAAATAAAACCGCAGGCAAGGTTGACAGTGATTATAAGTCCAAAGTGTATCGGGTCTATACCGATCATCTTGACTACAGGAAGCAGTATAGGCGTCAGGATGATGACAGCGGCTATGTTGTCCACGAAGCATCCGATGATCAGAAGGAATACATTGATGATCATGAGAAGGAGAAATGGACTGTCAACAAATGTCGTAAGCCACGCTGCTATCTTTGCCGGTATCTGGGCCATAGCAAGATAACTTGCAAATGCCATTGAAAGACCGATCAGGAAGGATGTAGCCCCGTTAATGAGTCCAGTTGATTTAAGACAGTCATAGAGGACTTTCATGTCGAGTTCATGGTATATAAATTTGCCTATGAATACCGAATAGACAACTGCGACGACTGCAGCCTCCGTCGGGGTGAAAATACCGCCGTATATTCCGCCAAGGATTATTACCGGAACAAGGAGTGCCCAGAAAGATTCTTTGAAAGCTTTTGCTACTTCAGAAAACTTAGGGCGCTCAGACATCGTGAGGTATTTGCGTTTCTTTGCTGTGCCGTAGCAGACAGCCATCAAAGCTATGCCGATGATTATCCCAGGGATGATCCCGGCGATAAACATGTCCCCGATTGAGCATTGAGCGACTACACAGTAGATGACGAATGGAATGCTGGGTGGAATGATGACTCCGATTGTACCTGCCGCAGCAGTTATCGCAGCTGCGAATCCTCCGTCATATTTCCTTTCTTTCATGGAAGGGATCATAAAAGAACCGATGGCTGAAACTGTCGCGGGTCCCGATCCTGAGATAGCTGCAAAGAACATGCAGGCCAGGACTGTTACCATTGCAAGACCTCCCACAATGTAGCCGACGAGGCTTTCTGCCAGTGCTACAAGACGCCGAGAAATACCTCCGTTGCACATCAGTGCTCCGGCCAGAATGAAGAAGGGAATAGCCAGCAGCGGGAAGGAATCCAGTCCTGTCACAGATTTCTGGGCGAGCATTATCATCGGGATGTCCGAGGTCAGCCACATAGCTATTCCTGTGGCAAGTCCAAGAGTTATCCCGATAGGGATACTTAATGCTATTGTGATTATGAGGATAGAAAAAAGAATTATGGCTTCCATGATCCAGTCCCCTTATTTTGCTGTCTCTGCTGCCGGAATCACTGGGGCAGGTAGTCCATGTTTATGGAGTTTATAGAGTTCAACTATGAGCCGGATACACATCAGAGCGCAGCCCATGGGTACGGAAGCGTATGGCCAGGTCATCGGAACCTGCATAGCAGCTGATTCCTGTCCTGTCTCCTGCAGGAATATCAACAGCATAGTTCCCTGCCATGCAAGGAAGAAACTGAATACGAACCATACTATCAAAATCATATATTCAAAATATATGCGTGATTTCCCTTTTATCATATTTGCAAACATTTCGACCCTGAAGTGGCTTCTTTCCTTCACTGCATAGCTGGCACCGATCCAGGAGAGCCAAAGAAAAATGAAACGGGCCAATTCTTCGCTCCAGGAGAGTGAGTTTGAAAAAACATATCTCATTACTACCTGAATAAAGACTATAACTGTCATTATGGCCATAGTCCAAACGCAAAAGTACTCTTCAAAATTATCAAGGAATTTACTCACCGCCATCGCAGTTACGACCTCCTCTTAATGCAAAAAGCCGCTTCCGTCCCGCAGGGCGGAAGCGGTGGTGCAATATCAGCGCTACTTCTGTACTTTTTTGATTATTTCCATAAGATCTTTGCCGAGGTCCTTTTCGAACATCGGGTAAACCTTTGCTGTTGCTTCTACAAAGGGCTTCTTCTCTTCGGGCGTAAGGGAGTTTGCCTTCATTCCGGCCTTGATTACTTTTGCCTTGAATACGCCTTCCTCTTTTTCCATAAGTTGCCGCTGTTTTGCTGTCGCATCCTTGGCAGCCTTGATTACGAGCTTGTTGAGATCTGCCGGGAGTTTCTCGATAAACTTCTTGTTGGCGATAAGGATCTCATATGAGAAGACGTGTCCTGTCTCAGATACAAATTTCTGAACTTCGTAGAACTTTCCATCGTCTATCATGGCGTAGGGGTTTTCCTGAGCATCAACAGTTCCCTGCTGCAGTGCGGTGTAAAGTTCGCCCCAGCTCATAGGTGTGGGGTTTGCCCCGAGCGCCTTGAAGAATGCGATGTGCATCGGGTTTTCCATCGTGCGGATCTTCAGGCCTTTAAGGTCTGCAGGAGTTTTGATGGGTTTCTTGCTGTTTGTTACGTGGCGGAATCCGTTTTCCTGGTAGCCGAGGATAAGGATGCCCTTAGCAGCCAGGTAACCGTTAAGCTTCTCTCCGAGGATACCATCTACTGCTTCAAATGCGGCCTTTCTTGATGTGAAGAGATAGGGGAGGTCAAGAGCCTGGATCCTCTTGTCGAATCCTGCAAGCGCGGACGAAGAGGGGATAGCCATCTGAATCGTGCCCATCTGTACCGCTTCTGAAAGTTCACGGTCGCCGCCAAGTTGTCCATTGGGATAGAGCTCGACCTTGATCTTGCCCTTTGAACCCTCTTCGACCTGTTTCACGAAGACTTCTTTCATTGCCTTCATTGTCGGGTGTGAATCGGAACCGATGTAACCGACCTTGATAGTGTATTCCGGAGCCGCGAAAGCGGTGCCCGCGAATACAGCCACTACTAAAATAACCATAAATACTGACAAAAGCTTCTTCATTTGCTGTTTCCCCCTTTGATTTTTTGCTTATTACAGAATTATAGAAAACGCCCTTTTTGTGGCGTAACTACCTACTTTATGCTTGCTTATTTTTTCTCACGCGTATCTCGCCCTTGTCTGCATCAACCTCAACGTAGTCACCGTCCGCGATAGCTTCATATGGGTCGGTCTCCATGCGGTCGACCATCGTACATCCGACCATTACAGCAGAGGAGACTATAACGGGTTCTGTATCCTTCAATATAATCGCTGCAGGAAGGTTGTTTTTTACCCACAGCTGATAAAAACCATCAACTTGAACAACGGAGCTGCCCTTGCCTGATTTGAGCACGAGTATCTTGTTGGCTATGCTTTTGCCATGTATCGCATGATTTCTTTCTATTACAATGCCTGTCTCGGGGTCAGTCAGGTAGAAACACATCGCATCAGTGGAAACCAATGCTTCTCCGCATGCGCTGCCCTTTACTATCTTGCGGCACTTATAGACTTTCATATCCTCAGACATTAGTCCAGCCTCCCTTTTATTGCTGCCTCGACACACTCTGAAAGTCTGCGGATAGCGAATGGCTGACCTCGGCGTTCCCTGTAGTACGCGCACTTCGGAGAGTCTGTCACGCCAAGGCTGCCTTCGAATGATTTCCAGCAGGGTTCGTCGATGCAGGTGTTTCCGACCATGCGGACTCCCAGGAGCTCCAGCTTCTGGCGGAGGCGGGAACGCTCGGCAAGCTCAACGGCGCCTGATTCCGCAAGTATCCAGAAGGAAGTATTTTTGCTGACCTTTCTTCCCGCGAAGAGGCGTTTGACTTCAAGTATCTGGCTGTATGTGTAGTGAGGGCACCCGAGCATAACGAGGTTTATGTCGCCTGTGGCTGCTGTTAGCTTTGTCTCCTGGTCTTTAAGTGTTTTGTTTGTGATTAGAGCGGATCGTGCAGGTATTTTTTTGCCTCCGAAAGCTGCTTCGAGAGTGGGAGCCTCAGGTGTGATGCCGACCATGTGGTACATTGCAACGGCTCCGCTCGTAGCTGCCTCTGCACCGAAGTAGAGGAAATCTTCCTGTGAAGGAAGGACTTTATTCTTGAAGACTAGGACAGGGTCAAGCGAACCGGCCATCTCTCCTATGCAGTGTCCGAGTATTCCCCAGTCATAGCATTCATTAAGTTCGGCATCGACTTCAATAAAAATGTCGCCGTGTCTGTTCTCGTCGAGGTGGTATCCGTAATATGGAGTTTTTCCGACGACTGCAGCTGCAAGCGCACTTATTGATGACTCACGGTTTGAGCGGGCACCCAGAGCTCCGTTCACATAGGGAGTCGCGCTTGATTCCGAAAATGCGATATGCTCTCCCAAAAATGGTACGTTGGAGCACACTCCGGGAGCACAGTGGTATGTCAGTATCGCGCCTATCTTGCGGTACGCTTCGCCTGTGCGGTTAGCCAGGTTGAGTTCCTCTTTGGTAACGTCATAGAATTTAGTCAGGTAGTCAGTGTCCCAGTATGGATTGGTCGTTGGCGGAACAGCGCAGGTAGCGCCACCCTCGACAAGAAGCTCACACCAGTAAGTGTCGCCTTCCTGTCCGCTTAGTGCAACGTGAGCACGCTTTATCGGGATCAACTTTTCCGCGTCGAAGGTGAGCCCGAGCGCATAGAGCATTTCCATCGCTTTCTGTTTTCCGGCACCTTCAGCTCCGTCAAGTATCCGTTTTTCTTCGTCCGTAAGAAACATAGTCAGCCGCCTTTCTTATATTATATATTTTCGATAATTGGCAGTGAAATACCGCCCTTTGGAATAATGCCTATCGTAGCGTCGGGGATCAGGTGCATTGCTTCATCAAGAGCAGCCTGAACTGTGGAGAATGGCGTGTACTGCATTGCACGAGATCTTTGAGTGAGTGAGCTCCGATAGGCGATTCAAGTGCCGAGATCAGTGCACCTTCCAAATCTTTGATCCCGGTGATACTGGTCATTTTTCCTTCAAATATGACAGATCCTTCCGGTGTCTCAAAAAATACTTTCTTATCTCCGTATGGTATGTCGTATCTCATCAGCTTTGCCCTTCTATGGTATGTGACTTGTGTATCGTAAGTATGTAATCTGTATACATGCAAAGATTATACCATTCCATTTTGGCATTACCCTATGAATAGATTATCCGGTGAAAAAAGTTTTTCCAAATATATTTGCATGATAGTATCTGCTAATATTTATGTCAACTCTGAAATTTGTGAATCCTCTTATATCAAAGGTTCAGCTTGTAAACAAATTTTTTGTTGATCGATCTGGCCGGATGTAGGATATTGCCGGATATTCAATGAAATATATAGACAAAATTGTGATAAAGATGTATGTTTGCTGTATACAGTTAAGTAAAAAATAATGGAGGGTGTCATTAATGCATGACCAGGAAAAGGCCAGCTGGACCAAAGCATACGAGTGGATCCGTGACGCTATCGAATCAAGAGAGATCGAGATGGGAGCCCCATTGCCTGAAAACCAGCTTGCCGGGAAGATAGGAGTCAGCAGAACGCCTATCCGTGAAGCCCTGCGCAGCCTTGAACAGGATGGATACGTCAAGATAATCCCCCAAAAAGGAGCTTTTGTATCAGAAATATCCCTCGAGGATCTCAAAGAAATATACGACATACGCAAACTGCTGGAACCCTTTGCGGCACTTTCTGCAGTAAACAGGATCCCTGAAGAAGAGATAGACGATATGGAGAGAGGCTGGAAAGTTCTCAAAAAGGCCGCGATGGCAGGAGAGGTAGACCTGACACGCGTTTCTGAGATGGATCTGCTCCTTCATCTGACCATCACTAAATATGCAACTAACAAGCGTATAGGAGCCATTATCTCAACATACCACGCCCAGATAAAGCGCTTTCAGAAGCTCTCCGCGCAGTCACTTTCCAACATACATGAAACTATAGGCCAACACCTTGAGATATTGGAAAAACTTAGGGAGAGGGATGCCAGGGGTCTCTCTTCTCTGCTCTATGAACATATCGCAAAGAGCGAGAGCAACATAATGAAAGATTATTTTCTTAAGTAGAAGCAGATAGACGGAGGAAGATATCATTATGAAATTCAGAAGTTCCGAAATACTTTCAGATCCGATGTTTACTGAAAACAGGGCCCTTTATAAATCTATGGGCTTCTCTGACGCGGACCTGAAAGGTCCGCTTATCGGAATAGCAAACTCCTGGAACGAACTGGTACCCGGACATTACAACCTCAGAAACCTTGCCGAGTTTGTCAAAAAAGGCATATACAGAACAGGCGGTATGGCGGTCGAGTTCGGCGTAATAGCCGCCTGTGACGGACAGTCATGCGGACATAACGGAATGAAGTACATACTTCCCACCAGAGACCTTATAGCATACGACATCGAAGCAATGGCCGAAGCCCACAGGCTTGACGGCATTGTTATGCTTGGATCATGCGACAAAATAGTTCCGGGCATGCTGATGGCGGCCGCCAGGCTGGGCATTCCGGCGATATTGCTTGTTGGCGGACCGATGGCTGGAGGCGTTCCGTTTGACGGGCGCAAAAGCGACTCCACCTCTGTATCGGAGGCCGTCGGTATGCTGAGCGCCGGACGGATAACCAAAGAGACTTTATCAATGCTCGAAGACAACGCAGCACCTTCATGCGGTTCATGCTCATACTACGGCACCGCCAACTCGATGGGCTGCGCGGCAGAAGCCATGGGCATGTCTCTCCCTGGGTCGTCTCTTATTCCGGCTACAAGCGCAGCCCGCTCCAGGGCAGCGGAAGAGACCGGAAAAATGATCGTCGAACTTGTCAGGCAAGGTCTTACAGCGCACGACATCATCACGAAAGACTCCCTTGAAAACACCGCGAAGATAATGGTCGCGACAGGCGGCTCGACTAACTGCTTCATACACCTTTCCGCCATAGGGAACGAGATAGGCATAGCACCCGGGGCCATGATAGAAATTTACGACAGGGCAAGTCAAAATATCCCGTCTATAGCCATGGTAAATCCTGCCTCAGAGTACGATATGGAAGACTTCTACCGTGCCGGGGGCATCCCGCAGGTCATGAAAGAGCTAGGAGACGACATCGACCTCTCCTGCATGACAGTGACAGGAAAAAATCTGGGAGAAAACTTGAAAGCATGGCCTGACCAGTTCGGAGTTGACAGGCGTGTGATCCGTACAAAGGAAGATCCTTTCTGCCGGTCGGGCGGTCTGGCAGTGCTGCGTGGAAACCTTGCTCCGGGGACCGGCATCACAAAACCCATTGCAATGGATCCGTCGATGTACCATTTCTCCGGGCCTGCAAGAGTTTTTGACTGCGAAGAAGACGCGAATCGGGCGATACTTGACGGGAATATAAAAGAGGGCGATGTGCTTGTTATTCGTTACGAGGGGCCGAAGGGCGGCCCCGGTATGCGTGAAATGTATTTCGCCATGAAACTGCTTTACGGCAGGGGGCTTGCAAAAAAGACCGCGATAATTACAGACGGCCGTTTCTCCGGAACCAACAACGGCTGCTTTGTCGGGCACATCTCCCCTGAAGCCGCGGAAGGCGGCCCTATAGCCGCTGTCGCGGACGGAGACATCATCACCATAGATGTCGAAAAGAAAAAGCTGAATGTTGATCTTTCACCCGAAGAACTGGAAGCCCGACTAAAGGACTGGAAAAGGCCCCCTCAGAAGGAACTGAAAGGTATCCTGGGCATATACGCAAAACTGGCCGCCTCGGCAGCAGAAGGCGGAATGATGAAGGTCTAGGGTCATTGCACAGAGCAGGAAGTTTACATAATGGTTAGAATTGATCTCCAAGCAGTTCGCTGCAGATGTCTATTTTTATCGCTAATGCGAGTTCTTCCATCTGTGCCGGGGATTTAAAATCAAGTCCGGTCAGGAGTGCAATCTTTTCCAGTCTGTATCGGACGGTATTTTCATGCGGTGAGATCATTTTTGCTGTGACGCGCATGCTGCATCCGGACAACACAAATTGGGTAAGTGTTTCAAGTAGGTTTGAGTTGTTTTCTGCATCGTGTTCGCTTATCGGTTCTATAAATTTTTTCTTAAAAGCCTGCATTTCCATGCTTTTTGCGAACGGGAAAATTATCTCATAAGAACCTAACTCGCTGTATCTAAGAAAAGGCTTCCGAAGATTTCTGTTTAAAAGCGCAGAAAAAAGGCTTTCTTTTATACATTCTGAAAATTCTCCAAGACTGAAGTGAGGCTGGCTGACACCTATCGTGTAATTGGATGTGTCCGGGAAAATATCTTTAACAGCCTGAGAGACGACTTTATCGTCGAAAACCAGAGGAGTAAAGTGCCCCCCAAAGTCAAGACACGAAATTTTTAATGATCCGAATAGCTCCTTTCATTATGCTGCATGAGTTTTCTGCTGTTGGCAGAAAGCATTGGGTGTAAGTCCTCTCAGAGATGCATGGGGGCGGATCATGTTATAGTCGATGTACCCGTTGACGCCATTGATCATCTCCCTGGGTGTGGCGTACTCGTTGATGTAGATATCTTCGTATTTCAAGCTGCGAAAAAAACGTTCTGTGCGAACATTGTCCAGTGCCTGGCCTTTGCCGTCCATGGATATCCTTACTCCATTGCTTTCCATCAGATCCAGGTAGGCCTGATTGGTAAAGTGGCTGCCCTGATCAGAGTTGATGATCTCCGGTTTGCGATTACAAAGAGCACGCCTGAGACAGCGTAATACAAATTCCTTTTCCAATGTGTAACTGACCTCATAATCCACGATCTGGCGGGTATGCCAGTCGATGATGATAAACAAGTACAGAAATCCTTTCTTAAACGGCAGATAAGTTATATCTATGCCCCATATCTGGTCCTCATGATCAATTATAAGATTGCGCAGCAGATATGGCCGTACATATTGTTTGTGATACCGTTTGCTCAAGTTGGGTCCCGGATACAGCGCAATAATGTCCATCAGGCGGCGGACTCGTTTTTTTTTTACTTTGCAGCCGTAATGATTTTTCAGATAGTCAGTCATCTTGCGATATCCCCAGGCAGGCTTGGACAAATGTGTCCTGTCAATGATCTCCATTATGTTCAGGTTCTCCGGGGATTCTCCATGGGTCGGATCAAAAAGATCTCGGATCTGCTCTCTATACACACTGCTGCGATTGACTTCCAAAAGTTCGCACTGCCTTTTAACCGTCAGTTTTTTGTTTCCTAGTGAAACGAGTTTTAGGCGCTCCTTCGGGACCAAATATTTCGTCATATTTTTTTTTGAGCCAGTCACACTCAATCGTGAGCTGGCCAACCTTCTGCTGCAGGACTGTGATCTCACGCTCCTTAGCCCCTGCTTCGCGGTCACCGTCCGTTGCACCTCGCCGAAAAACTTCAGCAGCGTGCTCTTGGAATTGCTTATGCCAGCTACTCAGGGTCGCCGGTGATATTTGATACTTTTCGGCAAGTTCATTAAGTGTACACTGTCCGCCGAGCAGTTCCAGTACGACCTTCGATTTGAATTCTGGGTTATAAATATTTTTCTTCTTCATTTCACCATTGTATTCGGTTCTTTCATATTTTTCATGTCTCATTTCTTGGGAGCACTATATTTCCCCTGAAGAGGTAGAAGCCCGCCTCAAAGATTGGGAAAGATTTCCCTGGAAAGAAGAGTTGTCTTGCACAGAAATATTGACTGTACTTTTCTTATCTATTTTTGCTTCTCCTTCTCTAGGAATGCCCAGCGGGAGTCTCGCTCCTTGAGTGTTTTCCCATTTTTTAATTGTTGTGAGCATAATTATTACCGTTTGTATATACAAGTATTTACTTGATGTTCAAAAATCTATTTACTCAAATTTTGGGTTTTATAAAGCTCAGCGTAGACAACGTTCTTTTTTATTAAAGATTCGTGATTTCCGTCTTCAATAATTCTTCCGCTTTCAAATACAAGAATCCTATCTGCATTTCTGACAGTAGATAATCTATGAGCAATAACAAAAGTTGTTCTGCCAATTATTAGGCGATCAAAAGTTTCTTGTATCTTAGCTTCGGTAACACTGTCAAGGGCAGAAGTTGCTTCATCTAAAATTAGGAACGGCGGATCTTTTAGAAATATACGGGCTATAGATATACGTTGTTTCTGTCCGCCGGAAAGCATTGCACCACGCTCTCCGACAAAAGTATTAAATCCATCAGGCATGGCAATAATATCATCATAGATTTCAGCCTGTTTTGCTGCTATTGCAACTTCTCTGCGAGTAGCATCAGGTCTGCCGTATCTAATATTTTCGAGAATACTGTCAGCAAAAAGGAATACTTCCTGTTCCACAACTCCAATATTTTTATGCAAAGATTCTTGTGTGATTTTGCGTATATCTACGTGGTCAAGCAAAATTTGTCCTTCATCAACATCATAGAAACGCGGGATCAATTTACATATTGTTGATTTTCCTCCACCTGAATGACCTATGACCGCAATTGTTTCGCCGGGGTCAACGTGAAGAGAAATATTGTGTAATACTTGAATTCCTTTTTTGTAAGAAAAGCTGACATTTTCAATGTCTAATTCGCCTTTTACTTTGCCTAGCTCTATAGCATTGGGATCATCTTTCATTTCAGTTTCAGTACGCATCATATCTACAAAACGCACAAGTCCAGCTTCACCTTTTGCAAATAGTTCAGCAAAGTTTGAAAGTTTTCTGATTGGAGTTATAAAAGTGGCGATATACAAACTAAAAGTAATCAAATCAATTTGATTCATCTGTCCTTTCATGATCAAGATGCCACCTACCAAGATAACTGTTGCTGGCAGAATACAAAGGAAAAATTCCATCGTAGCATTGAAATGTCCCATAGCCTTATAAAACGTGGCTTTAGATTTTTTGAAAGCATTGTTTGATTCATTAAACTTATTAAATTCTGAATCCTCATTTGCAAATGCTTTTGCTGTTTTCATGCCTGAAATCCCTGATTCAATATCTACATTTATGGAAGCAGTTTTTACTTTAACTTCCAGAGAAGCTTTTGACATTTCAGAACGCCTATGCCATACAACTAATAAAAATATTGGTAAGATCAAAGCAATGACTAAAGTTAATTTCCATTGAATAGTAAATAAAATAGTTAGTGACCCTATTATTGTTAAGGTGGATATAAAAACATCTTCAGGACCATGATGAGCAAGCTCAGTTATATCAAATAAATCTGCTGTTAATCTACTCATTAGTTGACCTGTACGGTTTTTATCAAAGTATCCATAAGACAATTCCTGCATATGTTGAAATAAATCGCTTCTTATGTCTGCTTCTACTAATACACCAAAAGAGTGTCCATAGTAAGTTATTATATAGTAGAAAAAAGCTCGTAATGTATAGGCAATTAGCATAATAACCATAACAGCTATAAAGCTTTTATAAGCATTAACGGGTAGCAGTTTATATAGAGAATAACGAGTTATTGCCGGAAATGACAAGTCAATAACTGCAATTAAAAATGCACATGACATATCTAATATAAATAAATTTTTGTGTGGTTTAAAATATGAAAAGAATATCGAAACCAGAGATTTTTTTTGAAATTCTTTTGTATCCATTTTTTTGCAGTTTCCTTTCTTTCATACGTTTTAGATTACCTTTCACTATAGCATATTTATCTCCAAGTCAATGCTAAGCTATCAGTGTTAGTATTTTATACGATTCAGTAAGATGAAATAACAGTAAGCGTCAAATATCCCGGGCCTGGATAACGTCCAGAGATCCGGGATATTTGACGTTGCTGTATTGATCAATAACAGTGGATTACTCAAGTGTTTGCTTTACTTGACTTTTCGCTGAATTGTGATTAGCATCAATACCGTAAAATGGTAAATTTTTTGGAGATGCTGATGGAAACAAGAGTGGCGATTATTGCGATCATTGTAGAAAACAGTGAATCGGTGGAGCAGATTAATGCTCTGCTGCATGATTGTGGCTCCTACATTGTCGGGCGTATGGGTATACCATATCGTGAAAAAGGAATTAATATTATCAGCATTGCGATTGATGCCCCACAGGATAAAATCAACTCTCTTGCGGGGAAGATAGGACGACTTAAAGGAGTTTTCTCGAAGACAGTATATTATTGATATTATAAATCGATAATAATTAAGCAAATGTCATCCTGACGTCAAAATTTTATTGAGACGAAAGATTGATATCGCTATCTGGAAAGCAAATACAAGTAGCCGTATCCGTCTGGATACGGCTGCTTGTATTTATGCAGAAAGAACAAAAACGGAGGATACGATTATAAAAACAAACGATTTATGGAGGAAAACAGAACAATGATTAAACTGGCAGTATATGGAAAAGGCGGGATCGGAAAATCAACTACAGTTTCAAATTTGGCTGCTGCGATGGCTGAAAAGGGACTGAAGGTCATGCAGGTTGGCTGTGACCCGAAGGCTGATTCAACCTCAAGCCTTCACGGAGGGACAAAAATACCAACCGTACTTGAACTCATAAGAGAGCAGAACAATGATTTTAAGCTTGAAGACATGGTGTTTAGCGGTTTCGGCGGGGTTCTCTGCGTAGAAGCAGGAGGGCCGGTTCCAGGTCGCGGATGTGCTGGACGTGGCATCATTGCTGCGCTTGAAAAGCTTGGACAGAAGGGTGCGTATGAAAAATATATGCCTGACATAGTTATGTACGATGTACTTGGCGATGTCGTCTGCGGAGGATTTTCAATGCCGATGCGAGGCGGGTATGCTGACAGCGTGCTTATCATCACGTCAGGAGAAAATATGTCTATTTACGCGGCGGCCAATATCGCCATGGCTGTCGAGAATTTTAAAGGGCGTGGTTATGCTTCTCTGGGCGGACTTATATTAAACCGCCGAAATGTGAAGGACGAAAACGAAAAAGTTCAGCAGCTGGCCGAAGATTTTCATACTAAAATTGCAGGAAAACTTGACTGGAGCGAAATTGTCCAGAAAGCGGAGCCCCTTAACAAAACCGTCATCGAAGCCTTTCCATCTACTGAAATGGCTGATCAGTACCGTACGCTTGCTGAGAATATCCTGCTCATGTACCGCGGAGAGAGATCGTGCTGAAAAGAATCAATGGAAAAGACGATATGAGCGGTACGGAAGTCCGAATCCGGGACGCAGAATTTCCTGCCCCGTTTGTCTCAGGGCTTGAATATAATGCCCCCGTCAGAGGGCCATGGAACATCGTGCATACGAGTATGCTGATCCCGCAGTCGCATCAGATATTCGTATGTGCGGAGGGATGTCTGCGAGGCGTGATCCTTACCGCTGCTGAAATGGATGCCATGGATAGAATGTCCTGGGTCTCTGTCATTGAAAGTAATCTTCTCGACAGCAGCATGGAGCAGAATATTGTTGAAGGAACTGACGACATCCTAAATAAAATGGACGCTCTCCCTCCTGCCGTACTTGTTTTTATAAGCTGTATTCATCTTTTTGCAGGCTGTGATTTCAAAAATTCCTTGGAGATCCTGCGCGGACGTTTTCCCGGTGTTGATTTTATTGAGTGCTATATGACGCCGACGATGCGCAAAAGCGGTCTGACGGAAGATCAGAATATACGCAGGCAGATGTACAGTCCGCTGAGGCATGAACGGAAGAATAAAAAATACGTCAATATCATTGGAAACGACAGACCTACGGATGAATCAAGCGAATTAGTATCAATGATATGCGATGCTGGTTTCAAAATAAGGGATATCACGCTCTGCAAAACATACGAAGATTATCTGAAAATGGCCGAAAGTGCCGTCAATATCACATATATTCCCGCGGCATTCATCGCTGGTGAAGAACTGGAACATAGACTGGGACAGAAGCACCTCTATCTTCCGCTGAGTTATTCATACGGAGAAATAATAGAAAATTACAAAAAACTTAGCGATGTTACAGGAGTAAGGATACCTGATTTTTCAGAGGAGGCTGACAGGGCGCTGAATGATGTGCTTAGCATAATAGGAAAGACTCCTGTTGAGATCGACTATACTTCTACGCCGCGTCCGCTCAGCCTGGCCAGGCTGCTTCTGGAGCATGGATTTGTTGTAGATAAAGTATATGCAGACTGTTTTGATGATGAAGAAAGAACGGATTTTGTATGGCTGAAGGAAAACGCTCCGGAGCTGATGGTTTGTGCAACTGTCCACGTGAAGATGAGGTTTGGAAGGCAGGGTGCAAATACAGAAAAAGTTTTGGCAATTGGACAGAAAGCCGCGTATTTCAGCAAAACAAGGAATTTTGTCAACATTGTCGCGGGCGGCGGAATGTACGGTTTTGATGGGATTTCCCGTCTTGCCGGGATGATGACTGACGCCTATCTGCACGAAAAGGATACAAGAACAGTCATCAGTTATAAAGGATTGGGGTGTAAAAGCTGCTTATGAGACAGGCTGCGAGAATTATTCCAACTTATACAGCAGATACCTCCGGAGTCTGCTCCGCACTTTTCGAACTCGGAGGTATGACAGTTGTACATGATGCATCAGGCTGTAATTCGACATATACGACTTTTGACGAACCGAGATGGTACGATTCGGACAGCATGGTATATATCTCTGCACTGACCGAGACGGAAGCCATTATGGGCGACGATGAGAAATTGATCAATGACATCGTTGACTCTGCACTGGAGCTCTCCCCGAGGTTTATTGCAATATGCGGTTCTCCTGTGGCGATGATGATAGGTATGGACTTTCAGGCTATTGCAGCGCTTGTTGGAGAAAGGACAGGGATTCCGGCCTTTGGACTGCACACAAACGGAATGTACTCCTACCTTACCGGAGCCTCTGAAGCTTTCGATGCCATTGTAAAGATTTTCTGCCGCAAGAATGTTTCCAGATCAAAGGAACTTTCTGTAAATATTATTGGAGCAACGCCGCTTGATTTTTCGGTAAATGGCAGCATGGAGTCCATCAGGCGCTGGCTTGCTGAGAGTGGATTCGAAATAGTCTGCTGCATGGCCATGGGGAGCAGTCTTGATGAAATAAGCTTTGCGGGCAGCGCGCACGTTAACCTTGTTGTTTCAGGCAGCGGTATGGCGGCTGCTGGAACGCTGCAAAAACAATTCGGCATACCTTATGTTGCTGGTGTTCCTTTTGGTGACGTGTTTGCTAAGGATCTTGCCGCTGAACTCAGGAGAGCTGCAGAGAGCGGACAAAGCAGTGCATCGTGCGCAAGCCGCAGGAATACATCAGCAGGAGGTATTGCTGTTGTAGGAGAAAGCATCTTTGCTGGTTCGCTGGTGCGATCTATAGAAACCGGATCAGAAAAACCAGTTAGAATGCTGTGTCCGCTGGAAACAGCGGATGAGCTGACTGCGGAAGGAGATGTCCTGATTCCTGCTGAAGAAGATGCGGCAGAACAGTTTGCCAAAGCTGACAGCGTTATTGCGGACCCTCTTTACAGACCGGTATGTCCTGACATGATCCCCTTTTACGGTTTGCCGCATGAGGCGTTCTCAGGGAGATGTTACCGGAAACGAATACCCAACCTTATAAACAGAAATTTTGAGTTTGGAGAACTGATATGAAAAAGATAGCTGTTTACGGAAAAGGCGGAATAGGAAAATCCACGGTTACAAGTAACCTGTCTGCTGCATTTGCTTCGTTAGGCAAAAGAGTAATACAGATCGGATGTGATCCAAAAGCTGACTCCACAATAAACCTACTTTCCGGAAATCCTGTAATGCCGGTCATGAATTATCTCAGAGAATTTGACTGCGAGCCTGAACGAATTGAGGAAATTGCAAAAAAAGGTTTTGGCAATGTTCTTTGCATCGAAACCGGCGGACCTACACCAGGACTTGGCTGTGCCGGCCGCGGGATTATTACGACTTTTGATTTGTTGGCGGACCTTAGGCTTTTTGAAAAATACCCACCCGACGTTGTGCTTTACGATGTACTCGGAGATGTTGTCTGCGGCGGATTTGCCGCTCCGATACGCGAAGGGTATGCCGAGGAGGTGCTCATTGTGACCTCCGGTGAAAAAATGGCGCTTTATGCGGCAAACAACATTAACACTGCTGTCAATAATTTTGCCGACCGTGGTTACGCTAAAGTGCGTGGTATTGTACTCAACCGTAGAAATGTTGCGAATGAAGAGGAAAAGGTCCGGGCTTTTGCTTTAAAAGCAGGTTTGTCTATCGTTGCGGACATACCCCGAAGTTGCGATATCACCCGTTATGAAGACATAGGGAAGACCGTTATAGAGGGAGACCCGTCGCTTTCTGTCAGCCGCAGTTTTTTTGATCTTGCAAAACTGCTGATGGGAGATGAGGGAAGCAATGAATAAGGCCTATTCCATAACTGCCGAAAAACTTGCCAAGTGCGGCTGTTCTGCAGTACCGGATGAACTGCTTTCATCGGCTCACCTGATTTACAGTTCTCCTGCGACTCTGGCATTCAACTCACCGGGTGCGCAGGGCTTTGGCGTTAAACGCGCCGGATTGGCAATTCCAGGTTCGGTGATGTTGCTTGTTTCACCCGGCTGCTGCGGAAGAAATACGACAATGTTAAGTGAACTGGGAGGGTACAGCGAGAGATTTTTTTATATGCTGATGGATGATACTGATATTGTCACAGGAAGACATCTGACCAAAATTCCGGCTGCCGTAAAAGAAGTTTGTGAAGCCTGTGAAAAAGTACCGTCTGCGGTCATGATCTGTATCACCTGTGTTGATGCTCTGCTTGGAACTGATATGGAACGTGTATGCAGAAAAGCATCGGAGCAGGCTGGAGTACCAGTACTGCCATGCTATATGTATGCGCTGACGCGAGAGGGCCGTCTGCCGCCTATGGTTGCTGTTCGCAAAGCAGTTTATTCTCTGCTGCAGCCTGCTGAAAGAAAGCCGGATGCATTAAATATCATGGGATATTTCGCACCCCTGAATGATAACTGTGAATTATATCCTTTGCTCAGGCAGGCTGGGGTACGCCATATACGCGAAATATCCAGATGCAGGGATTTTGATGAATATTCAATGATGTCACAGGCAAATTTCAACATTGTGCTGAACCAGGAAGCAAGGCACGCTGCGCAGTATATGTATGACAAGCTTAATATCCCGAGTGTTGAACTTAGCAGAATGTATCAGATTGACAAAATAAGGAATCAATACCGTCTTTTAGGTCAGGCTGTCGGTGCAGCTTTTGATGACGGAAAGTACTATGACGAAGCGTTAGCTTCAATTGAAAAATTCCAGAAAAAGCACGGCTGCGTAGTCTTTGCGGTTGGTGAAATGCTGAATGCAGACCCCTTTGAACTGTCACTCGCGCTTATTCGATACGGGTTCAAAGTCGCAGAAATCTACGGTACGGTAGGCAGCGTTAATTTTGTATATATCAAAAAAATTGCACAGCTTAGTCCGCATACAAAGGTTTATTCCAACCTTTCACCGACGATGCTTTATTACAGCACAGATGATACGGATGTGGATGCTGTTATAGGAAAAGACGCTGAATATTATCATCCGGAATGTACAGGCATAGGATGGAACGAAGAATGCCAGCCGTTCGGATATGCTGGGTTAAAAGCGCTTTTTGAAACACTTGATGAAGCGCTGGAGAGGAAGAATGCTGAATGAAAAATCTGCTTAAATATCTTTCTCCGTTTGCTCCCGATATGTCCGGTGCCGTCTCGGTGCTTTATGAGATGGGCGGCCTTATCGTAATCTGCGATGCCGGAGGGTGCACAGGCAACGTATGCGGTTTTGACGAACCGCGGTGGTTCCGAAAGAAAAGCGCTATTTTCAGTGCAGGCCTGCGCGATATGGATGCCATACTTGGGCGGGATGACCGGCTTGTGTCCAAACTGCAGGATGCTATGTCAAAGACAGATACGGAGTTCATGTCCATTATAGGAACCCCGGTGCCTGCAGTAATAGCCACTGATTTTCGCGCACTGAAACACATGTTTAGAAAAAACACCGGACTGCCGGTGATAGCTGTTGAAACGACCGGAACAGGGCTATACGACGAGGGCGAGGAAAGTGCGATGCTGGAACTTTTTGAGCTATTTGCCACACAGGTTTTTCCTGTGGATAAGGGATCTGTAGGTGTCCTGGGTGTGACCCCGTTAGAGTTCAGCAGCCTGAGTGCAGGAAAACTCTTGGCTGAAACACTTAAATTCGATGGCTGGAACAAAATTTACTGCTATGGAATGGGAAGCGGCCTTGAGAGCGTCCGCCGAGCTTCCGCTGCCCAAAAGAACATCGTTGTTTCTCCTGCAGGACTAAAAACAGCAGAGTATCTTAAAAGAAATTTTGGAACGCCATATACTGCTGTCTGTCCATTTATTCCAGCAAACCTAAAAAAATCACTGAATGGACTACTCAGAGGGCAAAAGATCCTTGTGATCCACCAGCAGATTATGGCAAACGCTGTGCGCGATGAAATATATAAGAATGTTGATGCTGACGTAACTGTTGCGTCATGTTTTATGATGCAAAATGATCTGAAGGATGAAAAAGACTTCAGACTTAATGATGAACAGCAATTTGCAAAAGCTGTGAAAAACGGCGGATATGACATTATTATCGGTGACATCCTTCTACAACGAGCACTTAGACAGTATAAAGGTACATTTATTGATTTTCCGCATTTTGCGGTGTCCGGCAGGTTTGAAGAATGACCGGCCAGACAGCAGAAACTGTATTGAAGAAAACTTCTTCTCTGATAATAAGGATTTACGGTATTGTCCAGGGTGTTGGCTTCCGCCCCTTTGTAAGCAGGATCGCCGACAGGTTAGGTATTATGGGAAATGTTGCCAACAAGGGTTCTTACGTTGAAGTTCACGCCCAGGGAGAGGAAGAAACACTTCAGGCTTTTTTGAAAGCTCTGAAGGAAGAACCTCCCGAAAGATCCAGTATTCTAAAAATAGATATAAGTGAAGCTGACGAGGTATCTGCTGATAGTTTTGAAATCATTGAAAGCGAAAAAGAGACCGGAGATATCTTTGTATCGCCGGATATTGCTACGTGTGACAAATGTATGCAAGAACTTTTTGACAGAAATAACAGACGCTATCTGCATCCCTTTATTAACTGTACTGCGTGCGGGCCGAGGCTGACGATCCTTGATTCGATGCCGTATGACCGTGTCCGTACAAGCATGGGAGAATTTCCAATGTGTGATAAGTGCGAATATGAATATACTCACGCTGAAACCAGAAGGTATGATGCACAGCCTGTCTGCTGCAATGATTGCGGTCCGCAGGTATATATTCTTGGCGGGGCTGAGAGCGGAGCGGATGCTATTAGGCATATAAGGCGTGCCATTATGGACGGGAAAATAGTTGCAGTAAAGGGAATCGGAGGTTTTCATCTTTGCTGTGATGCGTCAAACGAAAAGTCTGTGAACCGGCTGCGCGAGCTTAAAAACAGGCCAGCAAAGCCT
Organism: Synergistaceae bacterium; assembly: GCA_963682045.1. Classification (GTDB taxonomy): domain Bacteria; phylum Synergistota; class Synergistia; order Synergistales; family Synergistaceae; genus Caenicola. Next base: position 1,144,547 of record OY821326.1, on the reverse strand, counting down.
TTTGCAGTTATGCTCCGCGATATTGACACAGTGCGGTGTGAATGTGAAGTATCTCCAGAGCAGGAAGAGATACTATCCGGCTATCAGAAACCGATAATACTTTTAAAGAAGAAAACAGGAAGCCGGTTATGCAGTCGAATAGCACCTGACAACCCTACCGTAGGTGTAATGCTTCCTTATGCGCCGGTTCAGATGCTGCTTTTTACATATGACGATAATATCAGAATGACTGACTGTCTGATCATGACAAGCGGAAATGTCTCCGGCGCGCCAATTTGCAGAAACGATGAAGATGTGATGAAGGAAATTATGGGATTCTGTGACGTGGTTTTGTCGCATGATCGTAAAATTCGTTTACGGGCAGATGATTCCGTAATTGATTTTTTTGAACGAAAACCCTACATCATCCGACGGTCACGCGGATATGCCCCGCTGCCATTCATGCTTTCAGATAATTTTCACGGGCAGGTTCTTGGGATCGGCGGAGAATTGAAAAATACATTCTGCATAGGAAAAAATAATCTATTTTATCCATCTCCATATATAGGAGATATGGCAGATATACGCACTGTTAAGGCATTGCGGGAATCAATTGAAACAATGCAAAGGCTGCTTGAAGCAAAACCGCAGGCCGTGGCGTGTGATATGCACCCAAGATACAATACTTCAGCCATAGCGGAGGAGTTAGGTCTGCCTGTTGTGAAAATACAGCATCATTACGCTCATATCGTTTCATGTATGGCTGAAAATGATTATTCCGGCGCAGTGATAGGTGTCTCCTTTGATGGCACCGGCTACGGCACAGACGGAACCATCTGGGGCGGTGAATTTTTGAAAGCATCGTACAGCGGGTTTGAAAGACTCGGAAGCATATGTCCGTTCCTACAGACCGGCGGTGACATATCGGCACGGGAAGGCTGGAGAATCGCCGTCTCAATGATCTGCGGAATATACAAGGATGAAGCTGGCGAAATCATTTCCAGACTGGGTTTGTGCAGTGAAAAAGAAATGCGTGTACTAACTGCGATGTCGGACAAAAAACTTAACAGTGTCATTTCAACCAGTGCCGGACGTCTTTTTGACGCTGTCAGTGCAATCTTTAACATTAAAAAAACTTCTACCTTCGAGGGTGAAGCTTCAATGGCACTTCAGTTCGCTGCTGAAGCTTACTGCGAGCAGTATCCGGATATTGCTCGCAAAGTTTCCGGCATGACGGACAATATATTGATTCCCGTGAAAAACGGGTTAGTGCTTTGTACGGATGATTTGGTGAAATATTTAACTGGATCAGTACTTGCAGGCGACGACCTGGGCAGGCTTGCATATGAATTTCATTCAATTCTTGCAGATATGATAACAGCTGGATGTGAAAATGCCCGCAGGATGACGGGGCTTGAAGTATGTGCACTCAGCGGAGGAGTCTTTCAAAACCGGCTCCTTACTGGGATGTGTGTTTCCCGCCTGAGGAGAAAGGGATTCCGCGTTCTGCTTCACAGCCTGATTCCTCCTAATGACGGCGGAATAGCACTTGGACAGGCAGTTGCTGCAATGTGCCGTCTAAATCGATGACGCGAATATTTATAACAGAACAAATGTTTTTAAAGAGAAAAGACAGGGGGGATGGATTATGTGTGTAGGGATATCGGCAAGGGTTGTAAGTATCAATGAGGACACGGCAGTAATTGATGTGTCAGGTGCAAAAAGGAAAATATCGGCGACCCTCATCGAAGATCTTGAACCTGGGGATTATGTTATGGTTCATGCAGGAATAGCTATTGCAAAAATCACAGAAAGTGATGCATCCGAAACGGATCATATTATGGAGGCTCTTTAATGGAAAACAGGAATGTCTCCCCGAAAGAAATCATTGAATCTTATAATGACAGGCATCTTCGTATCATGGAAGTCTGCGGTACGCATACCCACGAAATATTCAGGCTTGGTATCAGGAAAATAGTGCCTGAGTCAATAGAATTGATTTCAGGCCCGGGATGTCCGGTTTGTGTAACTCCGGTCGGATATATTGACGAGGCGGTCATGCTTTCACTTGACATCGGTGCTGTCATCTGTACATTTGGTGACCTGATACGTGTTCCGGGAACGGAAATGAGCCTTGCCGTCGCCAGATCAAAGGGAGCTGTGATCAAAACAGTTTATTCTCCTATCGATGCCGTTGAATATGCCCAGGAAAATCCGGACAAAAAAGTTGTTTTCCTTGCGGTAGGATTCGAAACCACGGCACCCGCAGCATGTCTGGCCATTAAAAAAGCCAAAGAAGCCGGATTGACCAATTTTACAATTCTTGGTGCAAACAAAACTATGCCCAATGCATATCTGGCACTGAAAGACAGCGCCGATGCCTTTCTCTATCCTGGGCATGTAAATGCGATCGCTGGGACGGCTGTCTGTGAACAACTGGTAAAGGAGGGAGTTTCCGGTGTTGTTACAGGATTCACGGCAAGTGAACTGCTTACAGCTCTTGCTGTTGTGATTCAGCTGACAAAAAAGGGAAAACCATTCTTAGTGAATTGTTATACGAGAGTCGTGAAGCCTGAAGGCAACGTGCCGGCGCAGAAGCTGATGAACGAAGTCATGGAGCCGTGTGATGCAGAATGGCGCGGACTTGGCATAATAAAGGGTTCAGGATTGAAGCTTCGGACAGCTTACAGCGATTTTGACGCCAGGCTGCGCTTCAGTCTTCCAGTTATTACCGGAAAGAGCAATCCAGAGTGCTGCTGCGGCAACGTCCTTCAGGGGAAGTGCAGACCTTCGGACTGTAAGCTGTTTGGCACGGGATGCACGCCGCAGCACCCTGTAGGTGCCTGTATGGTTTCCAATGAAGGTTCATGCTCGGCTTATTATCAATATGGAGGGAATTTTAATGGATAAAATAGTTACACTTGCTCACGGTGCCGGCGGAAAACAGACATCGGAACTAATTAACCGGATATTTAAAGCCCATTTTTCCAATCCGGATCTTACTGCGGATGATGCCGCAGTTCTTCCTGTTGAGGCGGGGAATATTGCCTTTACGACGGATGGGTTCATCGTATCGCCTTATGAGTTCCCAGGCGGGAACATCGGAAAGCTCAGCATATGCGGTACGGTTAACGATCTGTCATGCATGGGCGCAAAACCGCTCTACCTGTCCTGCGCTTTCGTGATCGAAGAAGGTTTTCCGATGGAAAAACTGGAACAGATCGCGGTTTCAATGGAAAAAACGGCGAAAGAGGCCGGTGTAAGAATCGTTGCCGGAGATACAAAAGTAGCCGGAAAAGGCCAGGTGGATAATATTTTCATTACCACTACCGGTATCGGTCATATTATGGAGGGTGTGAACACTTCCGGAAAACTGGCCCAGCCTGGTGACGCGGTCATTGTGACCGGCGACATCGGACGCCATGGATGCACGATTTTGCTTTCCAGAGATGAATTCGGTATTGACGCAGAGATAACAAGCGACTGCGCGCCTCTTTGGGGTATAACTGAAAAAATGTTTGAAACAACAAAGGAGATCCATGTAATTCGTGATGCTACCAGAGGTGGTGTCGGTACGGTATTATATGAAATCGCTGAACAAAGCAACGTTGGAATCAGGCTTGATGCAGAAAAAATACCTGTTGCGGGAGAAGTATCCGGTGTCTGCGGGATGCTTGGGCTGGAACCGCTGTACCTTGCCTGCGAGGGGAGACTTGTAGTTTTTGTTCCTAAAGAAATTGCTCCTGCAGTCATTGAGGCGCTTCACGGGAGCCCATATTCGAAAAATGCTGCAATTATCGGAGAGGTTATCTCTGATATGCCCGGTAAGGTGGTTATGAAAACCGCCATAGGATCACAGACTCTTTTGCCTCAGCCCGGGGGGGAACTGCTGCCGCGTATCTGCTGACGAAAAATTCAACTGAGTTTGTTTTGAATGTTAATAAATGCATAACGGAGTCTTCCTATTGGATAAACATGCTCAGAACCTTGAAGAATCTATATAAACCATGCACGTGGTATATAGATTCCTCAGAAATGCTGCAGTAATGCAACGGTAATACCGGTACAAATAATTAATTAAACTGACGTCGGGATCTCTCCAATTCCGTTCAATATAAGGCGCGGCCTGTAGGGATATTTTTCCATGTTCTCACGTGAGGTAACTCCGCTCAACACAAGAATGGGATCTAAACCGCTCTCAATTCCGGCGATTATATCTGTGTCCATCCTGTCGCCTATAATGGCAGTTTCCTGAGAATGAACGTGCAGTATCTGCAGGCCGGTCCTCATTATAAGAGGGTTAGGCTTTCCGACGTAATATGCACTCCTTCCAGTTGCGGCTTCTATAGGGGCAACCAGAGATCTGCATGCAGGAACGATGCCGTCCTCTGTCAGTGTGGTAAGGTCGGTATTTGTGCCAATCAGTTTGGAGCCGTTCAAGACAAGTTTTACTGCATGGCATATATTTTCATAATTGTAGGTTCTTGTTTCTCCAACTACGACGTAATCAGGATCAAGGTTGTTTATGGAAATGCCGGCATCATAAAGAGCATTGAAAAGCCCAGATTCGCCTATAACGTAAGCGTTGCAGCCGGGATTCTGGCTCTTCAGGAACTTAGCGGTTGCCAAAGCGCTTGTGTAATAATGGTTTTCATCCACATCAAGTCCCATCCGTCTAAGTTTCTGCTGCAGGTCCTTCGGAGATTTACCGCTGCCGTTTGTGAGAAATATATATTTTTTATCCTCACGTTTGAGCCATTCGACAAATTTTTGTGCACCAGGAAGCAGTTTATCCCCGTGGTAAATCACACCGTCCATGTCGCAGATAAAACCTTTTTTTCCCCTGAGAGATTCCATTTTTTATCCTTTCTTACGTTCATTGTCCAAAGATTCGTTTACTTCTTCATTCTATTGTATCGACGTAAAAAGACCGTTAATAAAAAGTTAAGAAAAGGTAAAATCATCTGCGCAGATTTCGGTGATAAAAAGATATTCTTACAGTCAGAGAATTTTGAAAATTTTGTATTGGCGGGCACAGGACAGTGCGTGCATTAGGTTGACCTTTATAACTTCAGAACCGGAGACTTTATTGAGGCCCTTATGAATATAGGGCATTGTAGCTTTATTAGCCCAATTATTTTTTACTGAACCTTACCATCAAAAAATATGGTCTGGATCTTGAAAAATCTATATAGGTCATGCGGTTAATAACGTAAGCGTCAAATACGATGTAGCGGGATGGCATCTCAAAATCGGCGAACCCACTTTGGCTGACGCCATATGTGACAGGATAGTACATGATTCATATACGATCATGATCGAAGGTGAATCCATGCGTAAGAAGAAAGGAATTAAGGTAAAAAAGTAAAAATATTACTCGCCCGGGGGATTTTCTTCTGGGCAATTCATTCCTGTTCAATTGACGCTGAAGCGGTGTTCAACTTCCCCCGGGATGTTTTTCCTGGGCCGTTTTTCATTTCTGTTTGGAATTGCCTGAAATTTCCATATAGCCTGAAGATATGACCCTATATCAAAAGTTTAAAGATCGGAAATGTTTTAGACGCAATGAATTAACTTTTTATTTAACTAATGTTATACTCCATGCAATTAATCTATTTTATATAGAGACTACATGTAAAATAGATGATTAATTTTTTGAGAAAGGCGGAACTGTCGTTATGATAACTAGTATTAATATGAAAATGGATCAGTTCACATTGCAGTCTCCTCCCCCTTATAAAAAAACTGTGACTATTAGGGCTGTTATTAACATAAAACGATGTGTTTGCTATAGGGGGATGACTTTTTCCCCCTGATAAGGAGGAAAAATGGAAAATAAAAAAACACTTTACGGACTTAACTTATCCGTATTTATGATAATGCTTGGAGTGGGCATGATTATGTCATTGCTCCCCCATAAAATCCTGGCCCTTACGGGATCAAATTTATCAGTGAGTTATATAACCTCTGCGTTTGCCGTCTCCTATGTAATTTTACAGATTCCTATCGGAGCACTGTCGGACAGGTATGGGGTTAAATTTTTCCTGGTTATTGGATATATCCTGTGCTGTGCGGCAGGAATGATCTACTATTTTTCAGACAGTATCAGTCTTATTTTTGTCGGGCGTATTATTCAGGGAGCAGGGGAAGCTCCAATATGGGCGCTTGCTCCAGCGCTGTTATCGATAAAATTCCCGGATTCAAAGGGAAAAGCAATGGGTTCCTATAATGCTGTTCTGCATGCAGGTTTAATGCTGGGGCCAATTCTGGGAATAGCGGTTCTTAGATTTTGGTCCGATGATATGGCGTTCCTTTTTTATGCTGCAGTATGTTTCGTTGGGGCCGCAATAATTTATTTTTTGGTTGATACTGCTGACAGCAGTAATAATTTCAGTAAAGAAAGAATCAGTATAAAAAATATCATTAAGCTGGCATCAGACAGGAGCATACTTGCCGCTTTGTTCGGGATTATTCTGTACGGAGCCGGATATGGTCTGTTTCTTACTGCCGTGCCAGCATTTCTGTTCAGTGTCAGGGGCTGCAGTCAGACGTTTGTACAGATTGTATTTGCATTGTTTTATGCAGCAATCAGTCTTTCACAGGCTATAACAGGACCTCTTTCCGATAGATTCGGAAGAGAACGGTTTATGATTTTAGGGCTTGCAATTGCCGCTTTCGGAATTGGAATATTTCCGAATCTTGAAACTACTATGATAAGCATAGTCTTAACCCTTGGCAGCCTTGGACTGGGAATATTCTATATATCTTCGATGACCTTTTTAAACAATGCTGCTCCCAATTCATTAAAGGGAACTATATCAGGAGCGTATTATCTTTTCTGGGGCGTCGGATATTTTGCGGGTCCGCTTGTGATAAGCAAGATCAGTGAAACTCTGGGCAGCAATACCGGATTCTACACATTCTCCTGCATGCTGATAATTGAAGTTATCATTCTGGCATCAACATGCAGGAACAGGTTAAAAAGAGCTGTTTAATGATAATTAAGCAGCACATGCCAGCGAAGCCATTGTGTAAGCAGAGATAACTTATGCAGCATATTATTTTGATTTGATAGCCATAAAAAATCTCCGCAGGGATTCCTGCGGAGATTATATTATCGCTGGAGCCGCCTCCCGGACTCGGACCGGGGACCCCATCCTTACCATGGATGTGCTCTACCTACTGAGCTAAGGCGGCAACCAATAATGCGGTAAGGGCATTTTGGGCAAAAATAATGGTGGTAGGAGCTGGATTTGAACCAGCGTAGGCTCTCGCCGACAGATTTACAGTCTGTTGCCTTTGACCACTCGGCCATCCTACCACTCAAATGAACCCGCACAAGGCAGTATTCACGGGAAAACATTCTACATTATATCCCCAGTTTGTCAAGCCAGCACTTGTCCGTGTGTTGTCCGAGAATGTCCGGTTTTCAGTGCTGTTTTCAGGCTGCACGGAAAATCGCAACATGTACCGCTCAATGTCATGTTTTTTGCCTGTGGAAAAGCACATCAATCTATGCAGATTTATAACAATCACTGTCTCTTATGATAGAATATGCGCACATGATGTCGGCACAAGAATGGAAATATATGGACCAGTTTCTATTTTTGAAGCGCAGCTCATTGATAAAAAAATGAATATCAGCATCTTTTAAGGGGGAATCCGGTGTAAATCCGGAGCGGCCCCGCCACTGTGACCCTTGAGGGGAAGTCAGGCGACCCGAGAAAAGATGATGGATGTTATGCGCGGGCGTTGTTCATCCTCATTGTGTAAATTTATTGAGGGAGCCCTTAGGCTCCTTTTTTTGTTGTCTTATATGGGAAAGAGGTATTTTTTTGAAGAGGTCAAAGCTCTTTTTGTTGATAGTTTTTATTATGCTGATGTTGCATGGAACAGCCTGGGCTTTTCCCAAAAGGATAATCTCGATGACTCCTGTCGGAACGGAGATCCTCTTTGCTCTTGGGCAGGGAGACAACATAATCGGTGTGACAAATTTCTGTGATTATCCGCCAGAAGCGACGAAAAAACCTAAGATGGGTGATTTTGCGGCGATAAATTTTGAGTCTGTAATGGCCATGAGGACCGATCTTCTGCTTCTGCAGGATATACACATGCAGTTTACCCCCCAACTGGACAAACTTAAGATACCTTACCTGGTCATGAAACAGAACACCATCGAAGAGATCTGCGATTCGATAATGAGGCTTGGAAAGATATGCTCGGCGCAGGATAAGGCGCAAAAATTGGTCTTAGGGATACGTGCAGACGTAAAGCTGGTAACGTCAAAGGTAAGAGGACTGAATAAGCCTAAAGTCCTTCTCTGTGTATCAAGGGAACTTTCCGAGTACCAGATCAACAGCTTTTACGTTGCAGGCAACAACAATTTCTACGGAGAGATGATTGCCCTTGCCGGTGGAGAGAACGCTGTAACAGAGAAAAAAATATCCTACCCGCAGGTCTCGCTTGAAGGGCTGATGAAGATCAACCCGGACGTGATAATAGATCTTGTTGGAGATAAAACATTTTATCACTCAAAAGACAGTATAGATGTGAATACGATTTTCAATGATAAATACCTTAAGGGCCAGTGGCAGAGAAGCGCCAAGGTGGACGCGGTCAACAAGGGAAGGATATATATAATGCAGGGAACTGTATATCTAAGACCGGGAGCGAGGTCGGGAATGATATTGAAGGCATTCGCAAAAGCGATACACCCGGAGGTTAAATGGTGAGCGGATCTGATTTTCTCGATGTTGAAGGACTCTCACTTGAACTAGGAGGATCTTCCATACTTGAAGACATCGCCTTTTCCCTTGGAAAAGGCAGGTACCTTGGAATCATAGGTCCCAACGGGGCAGGCAAGAGCTCTCTTCTCAAATGCATAGGCCGCCTTTATAAAAACTTCACCGGCCGGGTATCGCTTGAAGGCAGTCCACTTTCTTCAATGTCGGAAAGAGCGCTTGCCAGGAGGATAGCCTGGGTACATCAGACGGGTTCTGATTCGCTTCCCTTCACGGTTAAGGAGTTTGCTCTGATGTCGCGTTATCCGTGGCAGAAGGCGATCGGAGGGGAAACTGCAGAGGACAGGGAGATAATAGATAGATCACTTGAAACTGCAGGGGTAACAAATATTGCAGACCGCCAGTTGAACAGCCTCAGCGGAGGCGAACGTCAAAAAGCGCTTATCGCGGCTGCCCTGGCGCAGAGCACGGATATACTTTTCCTGGATGAACCTACTAGCTTTCTTGATTACAGACACCAGGTGGAGACCTTGGAACTTATTGAGAGGGTTAACAAAGAGCAGGGAATTACGATACTCCTGGTGACACATGACATAAACCTTGCCCTCCACGGAGCGGACGAGATACTTGCTATAAAGCGCGGAAAGATGGTCTGGCAAGGCCAAAGTGCGGAGCTTCTTGAAAATGGACTTTTGTCGGAGATATTCGAGACGGGATTTGAAAGTTTTAGTTCGGACGGACAGCTTATGCCTTATGTAGCACCCAGGGGGTTTGTAAGATGAAGCGCATGTCCCTGCCTTTTCTCTTTATCTTCTCACTTGCGGTAGTTGCTGTGGCGCCCTTTATTGGTATGCAGCAGATAAGCATCTCCGATCTTTTGGGCGGCGGAGACGAGAATATCATGCGGATAATGTGGGACCTGAGGGTTCCGCGTGTCCTGCTTGGATGGATAACGGGTTCAACTCTGGCCCTATGCGGACTGATTTTCCAGGCCCTTTTCAGGAATCCGCTGGCCTCTCCGGACATGCTTGGCGTATCAACAGGAGCGGCATTTGGCGCAGTCGTCTATATTAGGACGGGATTTGTTTTCTCGTTGTTCAGTGTGATTTCGGGGCTGTCGATGGCTGCATTTGTTGGGGCGCTTGTTGCTACCTTTGCGATATATGCTGCAGGAAACCTGCGGCGCGGGGGCATGTCCGAGGCGACTCTTCTTCTTGCCGGAGTTGCCATGAGTTTTCTTTTCGGAAGTATGAACATGATAATACAGTTTACCGGAGGGTATGTGGATACGTTCAGGATGATGCGCTGGTCTATGGGAGGTATACAAGCTGTCGGATTTGCTCCTGTATTCGCCACACTGCCTGCCCTTGGGGCCATCTTCGCTATAGCCTTTATAACAGCGCCCGAGCTGAACCTCTTTGTCTGCGGAGAGGACATGGCAGCAAGCCGTGGAGTCTCGGTGGTGAAGCTCAGGAGGCTTCTTTTCTTCTCTGTATCGATAGTTATAGGCATCAATGTCGCAACATGCGGCCCGATAGGATTTGTAGGACTTCTGGGGCCTCATATATGCAGAAAATTTGTGGGAACTGACCACAGAAAGCTTGCAGTGGCATCCCTGTTGTTCGGAGGCGCATTTCTTGTGCTGTGTGACACGGCGGCAAGGATGTTCTGGGCTCCGGCGGAAGTTCCTGTCGGTGTCCTTACTTCGTGCATAGGATCCATATTCTTCCTGTGGCTTCTCGTAAGAGCTAAACGTAATTTCTGATTATCTGGATATGAAAAGACGGGAGAGATCATAATTGCTTGAATATATGAGATCGGGCGGAATAATAATGTGGGTGATTGCGGCGCTTTCTGTTATTGCGCTGACGGTCGTGGTGGAGAGGCTGCTCTTTTTCAGGAGTGCCTCCACAAACCCGGAGGTGCTTGAGGAGGCATTTGGCAAGGCAGTATCTGAGAACAACATTGGCGAGGCAAGAAAAGTGGTCAGGTCATCGCAGAGTTCTCTCCACAGGCTTTTCTTCGCGGCCTTCGCCCATTGGGGCGTTGGAAGGGAGGACATGAAGCTCCTTGTAGAGCAACAGGTCCGCCGTGAACTCTATAGGTGGGAAAAACACCTCTTTATACTTGAGATAGTGGGGAAGACAGCCCCGTTGCTCGGACTTCTCGGAACAGTACTTGGAATGGTCGAGATGTTCCAGTCTCTTCATCTCGGAGGCCAGATAAACGCAGCGACTGTTACAGGAGGCATCTGGAAGGCCCTCTTTACGACTGTCGCGGGACTGACCGTTGCGATTCCTGTGATATTTGCTCACGGACTCCTGCTGTCCCGCATAGACAGCGAAGAGGAAACGCTCAACAGAGGAGCCGACTATCTTATAAGAGAACACTTCACAAGTCATGGTGGGGAAAGTGCGAAGGCGTAAATCAAGGCGTTTTGCAGACATAGACATCACGCCTCTCATAGACGTACTTTTTATGCTGATAATCTTTTTTGTCCTGACCGCGACATTCATTCAGGGAAAGCTGGATGTCGACCTACCCTCGGGAGAGGGAGAGGCCTCAGAGATGAAGAACACCCTGACCCTTACCGTAGAAAAGGACGGGGCGATATTCTGGAACGGTCTCAGGATCACCCAGGAAGAACTTCCCGAACTTGCGAGGGGAGCCGGGGATAAGGATATTCTCATAGCAGGAGATGAAAACGCTCCTTACGGCAGAGTTGCAGAAGTTCTCTCCATACTCCGAAAAGTCGGGGTCACTTCAGCGGGTCTTCTCATGGAGAGCGGAAACTGATAATGAACGAGCCCGGAGATAGGCTTTTTTGGGGTATAGCGCTTACACTGAGTATCACAGTGCATGTGGCTTTTATGCTGCTGATGCCGGGTGCCGCTGCGAAGCCCATTATACAGCCTATCATGAGGGTACGCCTGGCAATGAGCGAGAGGAAAACACCTACTGTCGCTGCTCCTCTCAAACAGGATGTTCCTGTCAAGAAAAAAGCTACATTTCCCGAAGAGGCAGCACAAAAAAAACAGATTCAGAAGAAGGCTGAACCTGCAAAAACAGTAAAAACTCCGGCTGAAAAGGCTCCGGTGCAGGAAGTTCAGGCTCAGGGAAATCCAGGTATAAGAGAAACAGAAAATACAGGTTACGAAAGGGCAGCCGCATCGGCTGCCGACACCGGTTCGAAGGCAGAGGTCCAGCCTCAGACGGAAAGTGTCGCTGAGCTAAATACCCTCGAAGTCATCAAAAAAGTTCTGCCCAACTACACCTCTTTTTCAAGAAAACGTAAAGAAGAAGGAACGGTAAAAATAATAGCAACTGTAACAGACGGTAGAGTTGTTAACGCAGAGGTCGAGAGTTCAAGCGGCTTCCAAAGACTTGACGAAAGCGCCCTGCGCGCGGTCAGGCAGTGGATGTTCAAAAACAGTGGCACAGTACGTGTTAGAGTGCCTGTGACGTTTAAGCTGAAATAACTGTCGAGCCGCAGGACTTAAGTCCTGTTGGCAAGCGATAGTTTTAAAATCATGGCTAAGCAATTGCTGAGCAGTCATAAGGCCCCGGGGACCTGACCTCTGTCGTCGTCTCCCAGGTGTGCCTCTGAGCTGGGGCTTATGGGTGGTTTAGGTCAGTCTATGAGGAAAATCTAAGACTAAAAACCCAAACATGAATCTCTCCCGGCTCAACGGCATACCGGGGAGACGGAGAGAGGTATACGGGAATGACTGGTTTTGTGTCTTTAATGTGTTAAGGTCCAATTCACCGCTGAATGGTCCACTCAGCAAATTCACCAGCGACGAATGTCGCGAATTCACCGCAGCCGGAAGGCTGCAAATTCACCCTGTCCCTACAACCGTTTCACCATCGCTCGCGACCGAACTCGTCGTAGCTTCATCATTATTGTAGTGTTATAATCATATCAATATGAAACTGATTCCCAGTTTTAGAATGGTGTGATTTATATGACCGAAGTCCGATACAACACAAACCAGCGCAAACTTATTCTGGCTGTGATAGAGAGGAACAGCGGCAGGCACATAACTGCCGACGGCGTTCACCTTGCTCTCATTCAGGAAGGCCACCCTGTCGGAAAGGCTACGATATACAGGCATTTTGAGAGACTTGAGAAAGAGGGATTCCTCATAAAGTACTCTTCTGTTGATGGTGCGAGTGCCTGTTACCAGTATTCTGAGCCTTCCGGAAAAGAACCGCTGCATTACCACATGAAGTGTGAGCGATGCGGGAAGCTCTTCCACCTTGACTGCAGTTTCCTTGATCAGATCTCCGCTCATTTCAGCGAGCATCATAAGTTTGACCTGAACAGGTTCAAGACGGTCTTTTACGGCATATGTTCAGAGTGCAGAAAGAAGGATAAAGATGAAAAATAAAAAATATTTGCTGCTGACAGCGTTACTGGTCTTGTCAGCGTTATCGTTTTTGTTAATGGAATATCCTGTCCGCAGTCAGGCTGAAAACAAAACTCAGGAAAAACCCAGGATTATAGCGACACTCTTTCCCCAATATGATTTTACGAAACAGATAGTAAGGGATAGAGCGGATGTGCAGCTTCTTCTGCCCCCCGGAGCGGAAAGCCATACCTATGAACCATCTCCATCTGACATCATCAAAATCAGCAAAGCGGATATGTTCATTTACACAGGCAAACACATGGAACATTGGGCAGAAAAGATAATTTCATCCGTCAAAGGAGAAAAGATAGTAACTGTGGATGTTTCAAAGGGAATAAAACTGATCCGGCACGAAGACGAAGACCACGCCGAAGCACATCACAATGTCCTTGATCCGCACATATGGACAGACCCTAACAATGCGGCAGTGATGACGGACAATATACTTTCCGCTTTGTGTGCCGCCTATCCGGCAGATGCAGAATATTTCCGAAAGAATGCAAAGGAGTTCAAGTCAGAACTCCAAGAACTTGACGGCGAGTTCAGAAAAGCTGTCGCTTCAAAAAAAAGAAAGAAAATCGTGTTTGGCGGCAGTAACGCTTTTGCCTATTTCCTTAAGCGTTACGGATTGGAGTCTCTTTCTGCGATAGACGTTTGCTCAGCGCAGGCGGATCCGGGAGTGAAAAGAATTACTGAAATCATAAGTGAGGTAAAAAAAAAGAAAATACCGGTTGTTTTTTATGGAGAGATGGTAGCCCCTAAGATGGCAAAAACGATCAGTGTTGAAACAGGAACACGCCTGCTCTCTTTGAATTCGTGCCATAATCTTTCTGCAGAGGACCTAAAAAAGGGAAGAACATATGTTTCTATCATGAGAAAAAATCTGGCAAACCTCAAAGAGGGGCTTAAATGACAGTTCTCGATGCTGAAAACGTATCAGTGGAGTATGACGGCGTTGCCGCTTTAAAAAACGTCTCCTTCCGAATTGAAAAGGGTGAGTACCTTGCAGTTGTTGGAGAAAACGGCTCAGGTAAAAGCACTTTGATAAAGGCCATCCTCGGTCTTACGGAGCTTTCCTCCGGTGTGATCAGGCTGAACGGAGGCATCAAAAAAAGCGAGATCGGATACCTGCCTCAGCAGACAGAAGTACAGAAGGACTTTCCAGCCAGGGTGGATGAAGTGGTACTCTCGGGCTGTCTTGCCTCGAGTGTAATCTTCCCTTTTTATGCATCGAAAGACAAAAAACTGGCCGTTTACAGCATGGAATTGCTTGAGATAGCAAAGATAAGGAAACGTTCCTTCCGGGAGCTTTCGGGAGGCCAGCAGCAGCGTGTGCTTCTGGCACGTGCCCTCTGTTCCGCGAAAGCCATGCTGGTCCTTGATGAGCCTGCCGCTGGCCTTGATCCGCTCATAAGTTCCGAATTCTACTCCCTGCTCAGAAAACTGAATGAAGAGGGGCTGACAATAATCATGGTTTCCCATGATATTGAAGCAGCTAAAGAAAATGCCGATAAAATCCTCCACCTTGGCACAAATATATTTTTTTTTGGCAGTGCGGATGAATATCTGAGATCCGAAACAGGCAAGAGGTTTTCAGGCGAAAATGCTAAATATTCTAAGTGAACTCTTGGCTTATGATTTTATCGTCAGGGCGGTTGCGGTAGGCCTGATGGTATCGCTTTGTGCGTCGCTGCTTGGTGTGAGTCTGGTCCTCAAACGATATTCGATGATAGGAGACGGGCTTGGTCACGTTGCTTTTGGGGCACTCTGCATTGCCGTGGCCTTCAATATGGCACCTCTCCTTGTTTCTGTGCCTGTCGTAATAACCGCTGCAATACTGCTCCTGAAAATGAGAGATAATCTAAGAATCAAGGGAGATGCTGCTATAGCAGTGATATCAAGTTCAGCCCTTGCGATAGGAATCATAGCTACATCATTAACAAAAGGGATGAGTATTGACATATATAACTATATGTTTGGCAGCATACTTGCAATGGACGACCAAGATGTCTATCTTGGCATGGGACTTTCTGTTGCTGTGCTGTTGCTCTTTGCAGTCCTTTACAATGTGATATTCACAGTTACCTTCGATGAGGATTTTGCGAGGGCAACAGGTGTAAACGTCGGTTTTTACAACACTCTCATAGCTGTGCTGACTGCCGTTACAATCGTTGTCGGAATGCGAATAATGGGAACCCTCCTTATCTCGAGCCTTATAGTTTTTCCATCTCTCACCGCCATGAGACTCTACTCAAGCTTTAAGGGCGTGGTGATCTGTTCTGGCATTGTCTCGACGATATGTTTCTTTATTGGTATTGTCCTCTCGTATTCCCTTGATATCCCTGTCGGAGCGAGCATCGTAGTATTAAATCTTGCCGTTTTCCTGATCTTTTTTGCCGCAGGGAGTCTCAAAAAGTATTTTTGACTTGAAGAATGGTGATTATCAGTGATAAAAAGAGCTCTTGAACTGCCGGGGCTGCGCTTTGGAGGGACTTCGTGGGTGACTCCCGGTACATTTGCCGATAACATGAGGTGCCTTTCCCCCGATGTGAGCGATATGGAGATAGTGCTTTTCGATATTCCCGAATATTCAAACATGCCAGACAAAGAAGAAGTCCTGATCATGAGGGATCTGTGCAGCGAAATGGATATGTCCTGTACAGTGCACTTTCCCTCAGAAATATTTGTATCCTGCTCTGATCTTGAGAGGCGTGTGAGGGAAGATATGTGTCTGAGGACGATCAGTCTCTTTGCCCCGCTTGATCCCTTTGCCTGGATATTGCATGTCGTCGGCGAAAAGAGTGGAAATTCCCCCAGTGCTGATATAGAAAAGTGGCTTAAAAAAAGTATCAGTTCGGCAGGAATGATCGCGGAAGCGGTCAGCGACAAAAGGAAAGTATGCATTGAAACGTTGGATTATGATCCCTGTTATGTCAAACATCTTGCAAATGCCGTAGGTACATCTATTTGCCTGGATTTGGGACACCTCGTCAAATACGGACGTCCTGTGCTTGAAATTGCCGGGAGTTTTGCAGATGACGTAAGAGTGCTTCACATTCACGGTGTGACGCCCGATGGGACAGACCACAAAGATCTTTCGTACTTTGATCCTGATCTTTTTGAGTCCGTGACAGATATGATGTCCGGTGGAGAAGAAAGGATAATGACGATCGAAGTTTTTGAAAATGATTATGCACGTTCTATAAGAGCAATGAAGAATATAAGGGGCTAAGCGTTATGATGCTCAGCTTTTGCCTGTTGGATTAAGAGAGCTCCGGGGGGTGGTTATTGCCCCCCGGAGCGGAGGAAGGAGAGCTTTTATCTTTTCTGCGGTAGCTGTAAGGAGGTACAGCGCCGCCTGGCTGTCGTTATTTTATATGGTCTGATTTTGCTGAATTGCATCCTGGACAGTTGCCGCTGCATCCGCAGGTGCATTTCCCCGAAAGGCTGTTCCTGATTACTCTGTATAATGCATATCCCATTGCGGCGAAAACCATTGCTCCAATAACGTAAGTTGTCATTTATACTGCACGTCCCTTCTCAATTTAAGCAGCTATCCTGCTTCCTATTTGGTAAATTGCAAGCGCCAGGAGGTAAGCCAGCCCGGTCTGCCACGCCATAGCGAAGAAAGTCCATTTCCATGATTTCATTTCACTTCTTATTGCTCCAAGAGCAGCGAAACATGGCGACGCAAGGAGTGTGAATACCATAAACGCATATGCGCTTACAGGAGTGAACATATTCGATATATTTGCTATGAGCCCCGGGTTGTCCTCGGCAACCTCCCCGAGACCGAAAAGAACTCCGTAGGTCGCAACAACGACTTCCTTTGCAAGAAACCCGGTCACCACAGCCATTGATGACTGCCATGTCCCGAAGCCGAGCGGAACGAATATTGGTGCTATTACCCCTCCTATGGAGGCCAAGATGCTTTCTCCCGCATCGACCATTTCGAGAGACCAATTAAATGCCTGAAGAAACCAAATCAATCCGGCGGCTGCAAAAATAATTGTTCCGGCCTTGATTATGAATGCTTTTGCCCGTTCCCACATGTGTATTGCAACACCTTTGATCCGTGGCATTCTATAAGCAGGGAGTTCCATTACAAAAGGGGCAGGGTCTCCTGCAAAGAGAGGCGTCTTCTTCAGAACGATCCCTGAAAGAATAACCATGCCTATTCCGATCATGTACATGGATGGAGCGACCCATGACTGCTCAGGGAAGAAAGCGGCTGCAAAAAGCGCGAAGACAGGCAGCTTGGCTCCGCATGGAATAAATGGAGTAAGTATTATTGTCAATTTGCGGTCAACGTCATTTTCGATGGTTCTGCAGGCCATTATCCCTGGAACGGAGCAGCCTGTGCCCACAAGCATGGGGATAAAGGATTTTCCTGAGAGCCCGAATTGACGGAACAGCCTGTCCATTATAAAAGCCACACGAGCCATGTAACCGCAATCCTCAAGGAAGGATATGAAGAAGAAAAGGATCATAAGCTGAGGGACGAACCCCATAACAGCGCCTACCCCGCCGACAATGCCGTTAACCACAAGACCCCGCAGCCACTCGGCAGCGTGTGCTGTCTCAAGCCAGCCTGACAACGTGCCTCCTATCCAATCACCGAAAAATGTTTCGGTCCACCCTATAGTCATATCTCCCAGAGTCTGGATAGAAATGTAATAGACGCCCCACATTATCAGAAAGAAAATAGGGAGACCAAGAAAGCGATTGGTAACAACCGAGTCGATCCGGTCTGAATGTGAAACATTGCTTGAGTTGCTGTCTGTGAGGGCTTTAGAGAGCACTCGGTCGATGAATAAGTAACGCTCATTCGCTATTATGCTTTCGGAATCATCGTCCGACTTTTCTTCACAGGCTTTTATCAGCTTGTCTATGGACAAAAGGCTGTCGTTATTTATTGAAAGATGTTCTTTGAGAACAGCATCCCTGCTGAAAAGGTTCACAGAAACCCAGCGAGATGGATGCTCTGCTGAAAATTGAGAGGCTATTGAGGAAATCCGCTGAAGCGCTGTTTCAATTTCATATCTGAACCTTATTTTTTGTTCCGGTTTCTCTTTTTTGACCGCAATGTCGACCGCGTTGCTTAAAACCTCACCAAGTCCGGTGCCGTCTGAAGCAGAACATTTGATAGCGCGGCAGCCAAGTTTTTCAGACAGAACCTTTTCATTGATACTTATTCCGGCTTTATCTGCGGCATCTGTCATATTAAGCGCCACCAAAACCGGGATGTCCATTTCAAGGAGTTGTGTCGTAAGATACAGGCCACGCTCGATATTGGTCGAGTCAACAATGTTGATAACAGCATCGGGTTTGCCGTCACTCAGATAATCACGGGTTATTCTCTCTTCCAGTGAGTATGGAGATAGAGAATATATTCCAGGGAGGTCTACAAGCAGGGCGTCTTTATGCCCCTTTATCAACCCTTCTTTTTTTTCTACCGTGACACCAGGCCAATTCCCCACGTATTGTGTACTTCCTGTAATTGCATTATACATAGTTGTTTTCCCGCAATTAGGGTTTCCGATCAAAGCAATTTTTAATTTCATAAGTATTCCTCCGTTAGTTAGCTGCAGCTAACTTATATTCGTTAAAAAATAGGAGCCTGATTGAACTCCGATGTGTCTGATTTCTAATATAACTTTAGCAATTGAATTTATTCAACTTCTATACTTTCGGCGTCCCCTTTCCTCAGAGAAAGTTCGTAACCGCGTACCCTGATTTCGACGGGGTCTCCCAAAGGAGCGACCTTTCGCACAAACAGCTTCGTTCCCTTTGTTATACCCATGTCCATTATTCTACGTTTCAAAGCCCCGGTGCCGTTGATTTTTGCTACAGAAACTGTCTCTCCGCAGGTAACCTCTTTAAGTGTCCTCATGTGCACTCCTCCAGTTTTGTTATATATGTACTCGATCTGCCAGCTTTCTGCTGATCGCGATTCGCGAGCCTCTAATGCCCAGTATGACATTGTCTCCGGAAGAAGATATCATGCGAACCTTTCCGCCAGCTACGAACCCTAAGCTTTCAAGTAAACAGCGAACGCTGTCTTTCCCTGTGATTTTCTTAACGCATCCTTCCATTCCGGGTGACAAAAAAGTTAAAGGCATTACTATTCCTCCTAAATATGGATTTATGTCCAATGGTTAGCTATTGCTAACTATTGGGAAACTTTATCACCATAATTCGCATACGTCAATACACAAAAAAATAATATTTCTTGTTCCTATGTTACGGGTTCCATGAAATGTGTTAAATGTCTCTTCTTGACAACCTTGGATGCATGATGTAAAAACTAGTGACAAATGAATAGTGTCATTGGGATTTCAGTCAAGGGAATCCGGTCAGATGCCGGAGCAGCCCCGCTACTGTGACCGCGACGAAACCGTATTAAGCCACTGTCTGAGGATGGGAAGGCACGGGAATAGGATGAACGGGAGCCAGGAGACCTGCTGAAAAGCCAGATTGTTGATCATCGCGTGGGCGAGAGGCGGCAAACTGTATCCTTACGGGCATACCTGCCTGGGGATACGAGATATGTTTGTCACAGAGGGACCCCCGATATCAGGGAGTCCCTCTTTTTTTACAGGGGTTTTTGAAGGAGTGAGGAATAACGGAACAAACAGGGACACTATTATTCGGAAAATCTCATAGCATAGTTTTATATTTAAGGAGTGTTGATAGTGTTTTATAAGATCAAAAAGAGCATAGTTATTCCAATGATCGTCTTTCTGTTGGTTTTTTCCTCATCTGCTTTTGCTGGTACAGGAACAGGCGTGACAAGCGGGGATGTCGTCAGCGATGACAAAAAAGAAGAAGTGCAAGAGGTTGCAAGAGTAGAGGTGACCGGTTCTCGTCTTGCTGAAGATATACGTGATGTCCCTGCTCCTGCCTACGTGATAACAAAAGAAGAAATTGAGATAAGCGGAGCAAGGAGCACACAGGAAGTACTTGACAGGGTGCCCGGAGTCAACGGATTGAGGAACAGTTCAGCCTCAGCTCTGGACAAAAGCGTTGTGGTAAGAGGACTTACAACTGAAGTGCTGCTTCTTGTCGATGGAATACCGTTCAGGACTTCAAGCTACGGTACCGGGGTATCAATGGGTTCTCCCTTTGACCTCAGGACGATTCCCCTTGAAAATATTGAGAGAATAGAAGTGGTAAAAGGCGCCAGCTCGGCTGTCTACGGATCCAACGCGGCAGGCGGAGTCATAAATATAATTACTAAAAAAGGCATGGAAGATTCGGGGGGAACGTTACTTATTGAAGGCGGCAACCATGGATGGTTCAGAGGGGCTGTCAGGGGAACGGCAGTATTGAGTGATGATGTTAAAGTCACAGTTGGCTATACCAAAACCCAGGAAAATGCCGAAATAAACATAAGGAAAAGATCAGACGGTACCTACGACAAGGCAACTGACTACAGCGGAAATGACTATGTCTTCGGGGTCGAAAAGGGCAAGTGGTCATTTTCGGGTGCGTTGGGAGATTATGACTCAGATTGGGAGAATACATACAACAATAATATTTCCACTATTTACAGCAACACACAGAAAAATAAATATCAGCGTTTTGCACTGACTTATGCAGACGAGGTAAATTCCGGACGCATCTATTACAACATGAACGAGAAGGATTACTCTTTTTACTCTGATCCGAGCTACATCAGCAATTACGAATACAAAGACAGCTCCATGGGACTGATGTTCAACAGAAAGCAGAATATCTTCGGTCTGAACGGGGTGTGGGGTATTGAGTGGCGCAGGGAAAGCTCAGAGTATACAGGCAGATCCAATTCCGGCGGCTGGATAACCGAAAATACTCCATATGACCTTAAGAGGGATGAAATTTCCCCTTATTTTGAAGTTTCAGTGCCGGTTGGTGAAATGGGGCTTGACATTGGGCTCAGGTACGAACACTGGAGCGTCGATGAGGGCGAGACTGTAAGCGAGCTTATCCCGAGGCTTTCACTCAACTGGGAGAGTCCGTCAGGCAAGATCTGGTACCTTACCGCGGGGCGCTTTTTCGCTATGCCAAGTTTTTACCAGATATTCATGCCTGACAGAAATTATGGCATACCAAATCCAAACCTTAAACCTGAAAAAGGTTGGACGTATGATATAGGCGTCAAGGACGAAAAGGCCGCCAATCCATGGAACTTCGGTATTTTTTACATGAACATGGAGGACAAAATAAAGTATGAATCAGATCCCATAACCTGGGTGGGGCAGTATGTAAACCTTGATAAGTACAGGGCATGGGGTATAGAGGCAGAGATGAAGTTCAACTTCCACGAAAACTGGAGCTACACACAGGGCATATCCTGGACAAATGCAGAAGAGAAGACAGAGAGCTCAGATGAATGGGAACGGTCTGATATGCCAAGGCTTGATCTTAGCGGAAGCCTCAACTATGCAAAGGGTCCCTGGGCCGGGGAGCTCAACGCCCATTTTTACGGAGACAGGAACATTGACGGTGGTGTCTACAAGGATGACGATATCTTCCTTATGAACGCTTCTGTCTCATGGAAAGAGGGATCGCACAAGCTGGTCCTCTCCTGCACCAACATCTTCGACAGGGAATTTGTACTTGACGATCAGGGATATATTACCCCTGAACGCAAGTTCATTCTCTCCTGGCAGTATGAATTCTAGAGAACAGAAACAACAGATCATCCGTTCCTCCCAGAGGGCTCCCGGACTGCACACCGGGGGTCCTCAACATTTTTCCGCCTGTGCTTTTTTGTGATATAGTTTGAAGGATCAAAGGAAAGGCGGCATGATAGAGACCATGATCATAGATTTCCATACACATATTTTCCCTGATGGTTTCGCGGACCGCGCAATGACCGTTTTGTCGCAGAACGCACAGGTGGGGTATTCTGCCCCCGCGACCCTGGACGGGCTGATCTCAACAATGGATGAGTGCGGAGTGGACAGGTCTGTCGTCCTCAACATCGTAACCAAAGAGAGCCAGCATGAGAACGTCCTCCGCTTTGCAAAGGAGACTGATTCAGAGCGGATCGTATCCTTCGGCTCCGTCCTGCCAAGCTCCGTATACGCCCTTGAGTATGTCTGGAAGATATCTGACGAAGAGCTCAGAGGGATAAAGTTCCATCCTGCACTCCAGAGGATATATCCTGACGATGAGAAGTACTTTCCAATTTACGACCTGGCACGGGCGCTGAACCTGATCGTTGTTTTTCACGTTGGTTTCGACCCCTCGTTTCCCGGCGAACTGAACGCTTCGCCCGGGTCGATGGTAAAGATAGCAAGGAATTTCCCCGGACTCAGGATAGTCGCAGCCCATCTGGGGGGACTGAAGATGGCGGAAGATGTTCTCGAAGCAGTGGCGGGACAGGCGGACATCTACATGGATACGGCTTACTGCGCAGACCCCTGGCTTGACAAGGAAATTCTCAAAGAGATCATAAGAAAGCACGGAGCCGATAGGATACTCTTCGGTAGCGATTATCCGTGGCATCTGCCTTCTCAGGAAATAACACTGATAAGATCACTCGATATATCGAAAGAGGAGAAAGAGATGATACTTGGAGGAAACGCCAAACGGCTGCTGGGGATATGATAAAAGAGTCCGGCCTGCATCATTATGCAGACCAATCACTTTGGACCGGAGGTGTGTGATTTGATCCACGATGGACCGCTGATATCTCTTCTGAAAGAGAGCTTTTCTTTCTGGGATAAGATGAGTGACCTCGAAAAGGAGGCTCTCATGAATAATATCTCTGACATAAGATATGAAAAGGGGACCTGTCTCAGCGGAAGTGATGATTCCTGCGCAGGTGTCTTCCTGATAAGGTCAGGGACGCTCAGGGTCTATATGCTTTCAGAAGAGGGTAAGGACTTGACACTTTTCCGCCTCAATCCCGGAGAGCTCTGTATACTATCCGCGTCATGCGTGCTGAAGCTGATCCGTTTCGAAGTATTGATCGAGGCTGAGACAGAATGCAGGATACTGGTAGTTAACGCAAATTTCTTCTCCGATCTGGCAGCAAGAAATGTATGGGTGGAAAATTTCTCATACAAAGTGGCGGCTGAACGTTTTTCCGATGTGATGGAAGCCATACAGCGGATATTCTTTCTGAGCGTGGACAAGAGGCTTGCCAACTTCCTTCTTGAGGAGATGGAAAGGAATGACTGTGATGTCGTTCCTGTGACTCACGAACAGATAGCCAGATATATAGGAAGTGCTCGTGAGGTGGTATCAAGGACTCTTAAATCTTTTTACGTTCTTGGGGCGGTAGAACTTTCCCGAAAAGGCATAAAGATCATCGACAAAAAACTTCTTCAAAGCATGAGTAAATAATAGTTAAGGTTTCTCTCCCTCTCTTATCTTACAGATTATCTGAGTAGCAGTTCCCATGGGACAGTAGACGCACCACGACCGCGGTTTGTATATGAGCATGCTCAAAAGGCCCAGTATCAGTGATGTGAGCATGAGGCTGTAAAAACCATAGGCGAACTGCACTGCCCATAGCGGAACGTTGCTTCCTGTTTTGTTTGCCCATCTCCATGGTATGTCGAATGTCCAGAAAAACCTCACCGATTCATTCAGACTTTCGCTACCCGAAAATACAGTCCAAGTTACAAAAAGCATGTTGAAGAACATGATCATAAAGAACGTCAGAAAACCGTACCTGAACCACCTGCTTTTTAAAAATGCAGGCAGATCCCTGTTGAGCGATATATCTCGACCGGAACCCAGGAGGGTGAAGAGCTGTCCCCTTCCGCAGTAGCTGTTGCAGAAAGTCTTTTCTTTGCCGAAGACGGACATCAGTATCGGTATGATGAAGCAGAGCATGCCCAGCCAGGCGAAGATGATGTTGAAAAATCCAAGTGAGAAGTAGATGACCGAGATGATCCACATTTTATCCTTCCAGCTTTTGGTCATGCTCATTCCGGGACCTCCATCGTTATGGCGGAGGCCGGGCAGATCTTTTCACATTTAGAGCATCCGATACACTTTTCCGGGTCCACACCAGCCCATATTCCCTTATATATGGAAACCGCGTTGACCGGACATACGTTTACGCAGGCCCCGCAGGCCACACAATCTTTCCGCAAGATTCTTGCCTTTTTTCTTTTTTTGACTGATATTGCCATATGATCACATCCTATATCTGCTGTTTTGTTTTTTATAGCACCGATAGGACCGTGAGTATGTGACCTGGTCACATACTGGACGAAAATAAAAAAAGAGAGCCACAAAATGATCCTCTCTGCACAGGATAAGAAATACTAAAATAAATTGTTGTCGGAGTAGTTTTTATCTCTCGGACAGGCCCCTTAAAAACCAGAAAATAGATGAAGCTGCAAGTGCTGCAGTACGGTGATCCTGGTCAAGAGGCGGAGATACCTCCATTATGTCCAGATATTTTATCTGGGAGCTTCTTCCTGCAAGATAAGCTATCTTGTCCAGCTCAGGCGCCTTCAGTCCGCTCGGATTGCTTGCGGATGCCCCCGGTGCTTCAGTGCTGCGTACTGCGTCTATGTCAAGGGAGATGGCAACTGTGTGTCCCTTCTTGCTGACCATGCTCAGTGCCTGGATAAAGGATTCCATCACGCGCTCGGAGACCTCTTTGAGTGTAAAGACGCTTCCTCCCTGCTTCTTCACCCAATTGTAGTAATATGGCGAGTTGTATGGTTCCTGAATGCCGAACTCAACGAAGGCGCTGCCCAAAAGGGCTTTGTTTTTAAGCTGTGTAAGTGCACGGTAGAAGGATGTCCCGCTGTTTATACCGTTTTCATCCGTTCTCACGTCAAGGTGTGCATCGACGTTGATCAGCCCGAGGGAATCTTTTTTGAGCCCTGCTCCTTGGACCAGCCCCGCAAGACCGGGGTAAGTAAGGTCGTGTCCGCCGCCTATCACCAGCGGAATGCCGCCTTGCGAGACTGCGTCGGCTACAGCTTCCTGCAGGGCAAGATGCACCTCTTCCAGTGTAAGACCCTTTGTAGATATGTTGCCGGCATCAATGACCTTTATCCTGTCAAGATCCATGTTGAACCCGGGGGTAAGTTTATAAAGGCGGCGCCTGACGTCATCGGGGCCCTTCGCGGCGCCTGCACGCCCTTTGTTTGCAAGTATGCCCCTGTCTTCGGGCACGCCGATGATCACCACATCAGAATTCCGGACTGACAACATCTTTCCCCTATGGACAAGTTCCCCGAGTCTTCTGTCCTTTGGGTCGTTCCTGCTGTAAAAAAGGTCCCTGTCTGTCTTGTCCAGAATATATTTCATGTGATCTCCTCCGTTATAGATGCTGATCGTTCATACTTCCTGATTGTATCTAAACAGCACTCCTGCGCATAGTATTTTTGGCTGATTGAAAATTTATTAAATAATATCAGTGTTTATTGAATATTTAAATTTTAAAAGTCTGCAAAAGTGTTTGGAGGTTTTGTCTTTTGCTGCCTTTTGCTTTGATATTTATAATATTTAAGGGCCTGTTTCCCATTTGAGAGACAGGCCCTATTTTATCCGGTTTTCAGATTGATTCTGCTTTTATTTGCTCTTGCCTTGGTTCGCCACTGCCGCCTGGGCAGCTGCTATCGCTTTCTCATCGCCAAGGTAGTAGTGCTTTAGAGGCTTAAGTTCTTCGTCCAGTTCATAGACGAGGGGGATTCCGGTAGGTATGTTAAGCTCCAGGATTTCTTTTTCCGATATGCCATCAAGGTACTTGACCAGAGCCCTCAGGCTGTTGCCGTGCGCGGCTATTACAAGCCTCTTGCCTGCCCTTATGTCGGGCGCTATCGCCTCTTCCCAGTAAGGGACTACCCTTGCGACAGTGTCTGCAAGGCATTCTCCTGCAGGTAGCTCGTCTTCGGCAAGCCCGGCGTATCTGGGGTCTTTTCCTGGGTAACGTTCATCGGTCTTTTCGAGAAGGGGCGGACGTGTGCCGTAACTGCGTCTCCATATCTTAACCTGTTCATCCCCGTATTTTGCGGCAGTCTCGGACTTGTTGAGCCCCTGCAGTCCTCCGTAGTGGCGTTCGTTCAGCTTCCAGGAGTTTTCAACGGGAATCCACATCAGATCCATCTCTTCCAGGACGCACCAGAGTGTTTTTATCGCTCTTTTGAGGACGGATGTATAAGCTTTGTCAAAGGCGAAGCCCTTTTCCTTCAAAACTTTGCCTGCTGACTGCGCTTCGAGAAGTCCTTTTTCAGAAAGCGGGACGTCCGTCCAGCCTGTAAACCTGTTCGCTTTGTTCCATTCGCTTTCCCCATGCCTGAGCAATACTATCTTGTACATCCCAGATGCCTCCTATTCAGATTTATCCTTACTATTGTTTTCTCCGCTGACAGTGACCTTATCTCCGTCATTAAGGGTGCTTCCTCCAAAGATTATAACTCTGTCGTTTGGCTTTAGCCCTTTTGTTATGTGGATCAGGTGTCCCTGTCTGGTGCCTGTTGAAACAACTCGGAGTTTCGCTGTTCCTTCCTCTTCAAGCAAAACATAATACCCTGTCTCGCTTTCATGGAGCGCGTTTTCCGGTATGAGCACCGCATTTTTGATCTCTCTTTCCACTATGGAAGCCTGTCCGAACATCCCCGGCCTCAGCTGACCGCCGGTTTCCCTGTTGTCCAGCTCGATATCTACATTGCTGGTCCTGGTAGAAGGGTCTACATACTGATCCACCCTTGTCACTTTTCCTAGAAATTCTTCATCCGGAAGTGCGTCGAATTTAAGGAATACAGGCATTCCATTTTTAACAACAAAAATTTTTGACTCAGGTACCTTCAGAGTTGCTTTTAATTTGCTCAGATCGGCAATATCGATTATCGGCGAGTTAGGAGAAATCATTGCGCCCGTCGTAAGTGAAAAATCATTGAGCACTGTGCCGTCTATAGGAGCGACCATTATATAATCCGCTTTTGCAGAGCCTACTCTTACCAGCTCCGCAGCCGCCTGTTTTTCTTTTGCAATTGCAGCGTTGTAGGAAGCCCTTGCGCTTGTGTAAGCTGTCTCTACGGAATCATACTGCTGCTGGGTGCTGAATCCCTCCTTGACGAGCCTTGCGTACCTGTCAAGAGTTGTTTTTGCGTTCATCATCTCAGCTTTTGCCCTTTCAGTGTCGGCTTTTACCGATGCCGCCTGGGCGCGTACCGAACCTATGAGAGCATCCTGCTGGTCGTGTTCGAGTGTGGCTATGACCTGTCCCTTTCTGACCAGGTCTCCCTGCCTGACGTGGAGTTTTTCGAGTCTTCCTGTCACCCTGGGGAGTAACTCTACCCTGTCCACTGCGTCTATGGAGGTGTTCTGGATTATGCTTTCCCTTACGGTCTTATCTGCTTTGACCGTTTCGATCTTCACAGCGGCCGCTTGCTTGCCGTTCCCGTTTGAGTCCGGCGATAAGATGGCTTCTCTCCTGCTGTATATCCCGATAGCCGCCAGCATTATGACCGCCGTAGCAACGATGATGATCAGCCTCTTATTGTCTGAGACTTTCTTTGAATAAGTGCCATAGTTGTTTTTGTCAGTCATATTCATCTTTTCTCCCCGGTCCATCCTATGACGGTACCTTCAGTAACTTTTAGTGCAACTATTGTAAGAAGGTGGTTGTACTGCGAGCGTGCATGATCAAGCCTTGCGGAGGTCAGCGATGTCTGGGCGTTCAACAAGTCCAGCTGCGGTGTTACCCCTTCCCGGAATCCGACTTCAGCAAGCCGCAGTGATTCCTTTGCCAGCTCGAGTGCTTTTTCCGAAGCCTTTAGATGGTGCAGAGTGCTTTCGATCTCTGTCCATGCAGTTTCTACTTCTGATTTTATATCCAGTTCCTTCTGTTCCAGTGCGATTTTGTCCTGTTCGAGCACAGCTCCCGCCCTGATCGCATTTCCCCTGGCGGTGTTTCTGTCAAAGATGGGAACTGTGACGGACAGTTCAGCCCTCCACGTGTCGTCGCCTCTGTCATCTTTGAGATATGGGTTTAAATATCCTGCGGATGCACCAAACGTTATTTTCGGCCTTGCACCGCTTTTTTCGATCAATATCTGGTTTTTCTGGTATCCAAGCTGTTCCTCAAGTTTTTTAAGGTCAGCTCTGTTTGCCTGTGCCATCTCAAGTGATGTCTGCCTGGTGCCCTCCGCTTCGGGAACGCTGAGCTTGCCTGTTACCTCGCGTCTTTTTTCAGGAGGGATGCCCATGTAGTTCATAAGGGATATGTGGGCTGACTCATAAAGCCCTTTCGCAGTGCTCAGGTTGGCCGTGTTGGTAGCAAGCAGCTGTCCTGCCCTGATCACCTCAAGGCTGTTGGCAAGACCGAGCTCCCGCATCTTACTGACCTCTTTGAGGTGCTGTTCGGATGTATTTACAGCCGACTCTTCAGCCTTTATCCTTTCGCGCTGCAGAAGCACATTATAAAACCTTGCGTAGAGTTCTCCCACAGCATTGTTTTCTCCGTTTGCTATTATCATCCCGGCTATGTTCTTTACCTGTTTTGACTGGCTTCTTATCGCGGAATTTTTGCCTCCTGAGTAAATGACCTGTTCAAGAGTCGCTCTGGCTCCTTTGTTGTCGTTTCTCTCCCCGTCATCTGTCGTGCTCTCTTTCTGCCTGTCCAGATATGCGTTTGCAGAAAGGCTTGGAAGGAGCGTTCCGTCAGCCTGGATCTCGAAGGCGTATGCCTTTATCGTCTCCTGCCTCAGGGATCTCAGACCTGAATTATTTGTCAGGGCCAGTTCGATAGCCTCATATATGTCGACGGCGCCGCCTTCGGCACTGCTGCCTGAAGTTCCAAGGAGCAGCGTGAAGGCGATCAGGATATGGATGATCATATTTTTGTTCATATTTTATATCACGCTCCTCTATTTGGAGTTAAGCGCCCTTGACTGAGCAGTTCTGTTGAAGCGTCTGTAAGCGCGGTATCTGTTTATTGCAGCACTTGCTTTGTCTTTTATGTCATCGAGCAGGAGGTATACAACAGGGATAACAATGAGTGTCAGCATAGTCGAGGTAAAAAGGCCCCCGATAACTGCCACCGACATAGGCTGCCGTGTCTC
Source organism: Synergistaceae bacterium (assembly GCA_963682045.1). GTDB lineage: Bacteria > Synergistota > Synergistia > Synergistales > Synergistaceae > Caenicola. The sequence continues at coordinate 1,115,387 of OY821326.1, read as the reverse complement.
TCCACCCTCGCTCAGAGCCAGCGCTACAGGCAGGGAACCGAACATTGTTGAAACGGTGGTCATCAGGATAGCCCTGAGACGGAGCGGTCCTGCTTCCAGTACTGCCTCTATCTTATTCATTCCTTTTGCCCTCAGTTGATTTATAAAATCTACCAGCAGTATGGCGTTATTTACTACGACTCCGACAAGCAGGATTATCCCCATGAAGCTCATTACGCTTATCCTTAGCCCTGCCAGCGCCAGGAGTCCGAATGATCCCGCAGTCATCAGCGGAAGCGAGAACATAACTGTGAATGGATGGATAAATGATTCGAACTGTATGGCCATTACCATATAGACAAGGATTATGGCAAAGATCAGGGCAATGGACATGTAGTAGAAGCTCTCTTTCATATATTCCGAATCTCCTGCTGGTGTGATGGTAAATGTGCCATCCTGCGGAGCGTATTTCCTGAATACTTCCTCCATGATCAAGATGCCCTCACCTGGAGAAACGCCTTCGACATTGGCGCCGAGCTGCAGCGACCTCTGCCTGTTGTATCTTTTTATGACGTTAGGTGACATGCCGATAGAGCTGGTTATAAGTCCTTCTGCCCTTATTAGCTGTCCGTCGTTTGTCCTTACTAGCGTATTCTTCAGTTTTTCAGAATCGTCTCTTCCGGTTTCTTCAGCTCTGACCCTTATGTCATACCTGTATCCGTCCTGGTTGAAAGAACCTGCCCTGTCTCCCCCGAACCAGGTAAGGAGTTCATCGGAGAGTTCCCTTATGTTGATGTTGAGGTCATCTGCAAGAGCACGGTTCAGCGCGAGGTTTATCCTCGGCTTGTTCATCTGAAGGTCTGTCGTTATATCAACAAGTCCCCTCGCGTTTTCTGCCAGGTCTTTTTTGATCAGCTCTCCAATTTCTGCCAGAGCCTCGCTTGTGGGTCCCTGGATGACGAGAGTGATGTCAGAGCCGCCCCATGTCCCCATTTTGATGTCCACATCGCGGAATACAGAGAGTTTGCTTCTCAGCTGTCTCATTATCACACTTGCAGCAGGTCTGCTGCCCTTGTCTATCAGTTCCATGTTGATGGATGCCTTGTAGACTTCTTCGCCGCCGCCGCTCCCTACGATTCCGTATGTGTAAGCGACCCTCTCGTCCGCCTGTATAATGTCGACCATATCTTTTACGACGCTTTCTGTCATTCCAAGCGATGAATCAGCCGGCAGCTCTATCTGGACCCTTAGACGCCCCTGGTCCTCGTTTGGGAAAAATTCTGTGCCCAGTGTGGACGCGAACCCTATGCCTAGGAGGAAAAGCCCAAGAGCCCCAATAAGCACGGATTTACGGTGTGATACTGCATATTTTAAAACCCCGCTGTATTTTCCCTCTATCCATATAAATGGCTTTTCCAGCTTTTTCTGCACAGGCCCGTCTATCTTCTTACCTAGTATCCTTGAACATAGGTATGGGGTAAGTGTAAGCGATATTATCAGTGATATGGTTATAGTCGTAGCGACCGTGACTCCGAAAGAGTTGAAAAAACGTCCCATGATGCCGCCCATGAAGGCTACCGGGACAAAGACGGCAAGGGTAGTCGCAGCTCCGGCCAGGACTGCAAAGGCGACTTCTCCGCCCCCGTCCTGCGCCGCCCTGTATGGAGTCTTGCCCATGTCACGGTGCCTCGTTATGTTTTCCATGACGACAGTAGTAGCATCAACGACCATGCCGACTGCCAAAGAGAGTCCCATCATGGACATGTTGTTTATCGTTATGCCCATCCAGTAAAGTACGGAGAGGCTTCCCAGGAGGCAGACAGGTATTGTGATGACAGCAACTATCGTTGCCCTTATTGTTTTCAGGAAGACGAACATTATTATAGATGTGAGCAGGATCGATGCCACGATGTCCCAGAAAACTCCGCTCATTGAGCGCATGATGAATTTAGCGTTGTCCTGCATTACGGCAAGGCTGGTCCCAGGAGGAGCGGTCAGGTTGAGTTCCTTTATTTTTTCGTTGACCATGCGCGAGAGAAGTACCTCGTTGGCACCCTTCTGCTTGCGGATCTGTACCATGACAGTAGGCCTGCCCTCATAGATGGCCCCGCTTCGTTTGTCCTCAAGGCCGTCTTCGATCCTCGCGATGTCCCTCAGCCTTATGACAGCGCCGTTTCTTACGGCTACCGGGAGATACTCAAGCTCGGCAACAGAGGAATATTCTCCTTCAAGCCTGATCCCGTATTCCTTGGTAGCGGTCTCTATCCTGCCGGCAGGAAGTTCAACATGTTTGGTGTAGATCGCCGATTTGATTTCTTTTGTGGTGAGGTCGTGGGCTTCCAGGCTGTCAGTATTTATCCAGATTCTTATTTCCCTGTCGCGGAAACCGGCAAGCTGGACACCACCGACGCCCTTGACAGTCTGGAGGCGTTCGGTGACGATCTTGTCAACGTATCGGGCGAGCGTCTTCATGTCCGTCCTGCCGTCGTTTTTGACAGCCACGTTCATTATTGGCCTGTCGGCCGGATCATACTTATCGACCTGCGGAGTTTCCGCGTCGTCAGGAAGACTGCCGGTGGCCATGCTGACTTTTCCTCGCACATCAGCTGCTGCATCGTCCACGTCCCTGTCCAGGTCGAATTCTATGACGATGACCGAACGCCCTTCATAGCTGCTTGAACTCAGATTTTTGATTCCCTCGATCGTGTTTATCCTTGCCTCGAGGACGTCTGTAACATCGTTGTCAATAATAGCAGGACTTGCGCCCTCCATTACCGTCCTTACAACAACGATCGGGAATTCGACGTTCGGCATTCGTTCTACGCCCATATTCATGTATGAATAGGTGCCAAAAACGATCAGAGCTATTGTGCAGATGAGGACCGTAACAGGTCTTCGAAGAGATACTTCAATAATTTTCATATATATATATTTCATCCTTATGTAAAGTTTTAATTCGACAGAACATTGATACTATAACCCAAAAATGTGTATTTTTTGTGTCGAAGGTCAAGTATGACTTAATTTAATTATAGTCAGTATTTAAAGAATCTAGTTTTATGAGAAATAAAGAGGCGCGGGAAACAATATCCCAACGCCTTTTTATTTCTATTTGCCTTTTTTGCCGGCCGGATCTCTTTGAGCTCTTCTATATGTCAAGGTTTCGGACTTCATGTCCGTAAGTCTCAATGAATTTCCTTCGGGGCTCAACATTGTCACCCATAAGTATTCCAAAGAGCTCATCGGCTTCTACCGCATCCTGGACCTCAACCCTGTTCACGATCCTGTTCTCAGGGTTCATAGTAGTATCCCACAGTTGTTCTGCGTTCATTTCGCCAAGCCCCTTATAGCGCTGCACATCAACTTTTTTCCCTGCGGCGTCAGCCTGAATATCTTTCATCTCTTTTTCTGAGAAGCAGTAGGAGACTTCTTTGCCTACCTGTACCCTGTAAAGCGGCGGCTGTGCCACATAGAGATAACCTTTATCGATTATCTGCGGCATGTACCTGAAAAAAAGCGTGAGCAGCAGGGTACGGATATGAGCTCCGTCGACATCGGCGTCAGCCATGATGAATATTTTGTGGTAACGGAGCTTCTCATCGTTGAAATCGTCACCGACTCCGGCCCCCAGTGCGAGTATTATATTTCTTATAGTCTCGCTTCCCAGGATCTTTTCAAGACGGGCCTTTTCAACGTTGAGGATTTTTCCTCTTAGTGGGAGAATGGCCTGAAATTCACGGTTTCTTCCCTGTTTGGCGCTGCCTCCGGCGCTGTCTCCTTCGACTATGTATAGCTCACAGTCAGCGGCGTTCCTGTTGGAGCAGTCAGCGAGCTTGCCAGGCAGGGTCAGCCCGTTCATGACAGATTTTCTGCGTACAAGATCTTTTGCCTTCTTTGCTGCATCTCTTGCCTGCCTTGCCCTGATAGCGCTCTCAACTATGGGCTTGAGGATCTCAGGTCTCGCATCGAGAACTTCTTTCAGACCCTCGTATACGAGTGAGTCAACGATTCCTTTTACGTCACCGTTGCCCAGTTTGGTCTTTGTCTGGCCTTCGAACTGAGGCTCCATAACTTTTACGGAAATTACCGCGGTCAGGCCTTCCTTGAGGTCATCCCCGGTAAGGTTTGTGTCTTTTTCTTTGAGTATTTTTAGTTTTCTTGCCTCGTCATTCACTGCCCTTGTAAGGGCTGTCCTGAATCCGGCGACATGTGTTCCGCCTTCGATCGTATTTATGAGGTTTACAAAACCATAAAGCCGCTCCATATAAGTATCGTTGTACTGTATGGCGACCTCTATCTCGGTTTTATCTTTCTCCCCGAATATTACGACAGGTTCCTTAAAAAGGACTTCTTTGCCTTTGTTGAGGTACTCAACGAAGGTGGAGATCCCTCCCGGGTAGTTGTAAGTGCGTTCCTGAGGTTTCTCCGCTCTTTTATCGGCGAAATTGATCGTTATATGTGAGTTCAGGAATGCAAGCTCACGCAGCCTTGATTTAAGGACATCAGCCTGGAATTCAATGGAGGAAAAAATTTCTTCATCCGGCATGAATTGGACTCGTGTGCCTCTCATGTCAGTATCGCCTGCCACGCAAAGAGCCGTTACCGGGATCCCCCGCTCGTAGCGCTGATGGTGTTCCTTGCCTTCCCTCCAGATAGTCAGTTCAAGCCATTCGGAAAGGGCGTTGACTACAGATACGCCAACTCCATGGAGCCCGCCTGAGACCTGATATGCGCTTTTGTCGAACTTGCCGCCCGCGTGCAGGATAGTCATTACCACTTCTGCCGCCGATTTTCCCGACTCATGATCTTCTGTTGGTATCCCGCGTCCGTTGTCTACAACTGTTACGCTTCCATCCCCGTTTATCGTTACGTTGATAGTGTCGCAGAAACCTGCCAGGGATTCATCGATGGAATTGTCTACTACCTCGTATACCAGATGGTGCAGACCTCGCGGTCCCTGGTCTCCTATATACATCCCGGGCCGTTTTCTTACGGCCACGAGACCTTCAAGCACATGAATATCCTTTGCTGAGTACTCAGAATCTTTTGTCAGCATTGAGTTGTTTGGAATGCACATATTATCCATTTATTGATGAACTCCTTCCATTGATCGTCCTTTTGCTGAGGAAATCAAGCTGTCGTTTTTTTAGGGTAGTCGGGGTGAATCCGGTCCTGATTACAGAGCCGTCTCTTTTGAGTATCTCTGTTCCGTTTTCTGTCTTATAAATGGCTACTGTGTTGGCAAGGCAAATGATACTTTCGCCTTCAAGAGGAATAAACAATGACCAGGTCCCCAATCTGTAATTTTTAACCTTATAATTATACCATCTCATTGCTCAATGTTCCTCAGTTACATTACGTGACATTGAAAGTGGAAAGAGTGGTATTGGAAAAATGGACGAACTTTTTATTTTGACTAATTCGCCCGGAGAAGTGTCCGGATGGGTAAAGCCGGTAGTATCGGAACTTGCCTCAAAAGGTTTTCCCGCGAAGGTCTCTCTTGTTGTCCTGCCCTGCCAGTATGCCAGCGGAATGGAGGCGGAGTATGGAAAAGAGATTGAAGGGATAGACTCTGTATCCACCTTTAAAGAGTTATGGAATACCTCCGTGGCGTTGAAGGGAACAAAAAGGCTGGTCCTGCAGCTAGGGGGAGATCCCTTCTTCGGCGCCATACTATCAGCGAAACTGAGATGTATATGGATGATATACACGGCAAGGCCGAGATGGAAATCTCGCGTTGGCCATTATTTTGTGCCGGATGCAGCCGCTGAAAATAGATTTGCACTTCAGGGAGTCAAAAGGGATCATGTGACCAGGGTCGGGAACCTTATATTTGACAGCGCTCCTGAATGTGGAGATGCAGATGAAGCAAGGAAGATAATGGATCTTTCCGAGGATGAGGAAGCTGTCTCTTTTTTGCCTGGCAGCAGGCCATTCGAATACCGGGATGGATTTCCCTTTTTTTCATGCGCTGCAATGGAGTTTTTGAGAAATCACCCAAACTACCATGCCTTTTTGCCTGTTGCTCCTACCGTTGATGAAAAACTGCTCATAGAAGGCCTTGATGAAGCTGGCCTGAATTGGACAGGCGGATTGGCTGCGGAGGAAATATTATGGGATGGTCCGGGAAGGATAAGGTTTATACGCGAAAACAATTTTGAGGCTATCAAAGCCTCTAAACTTGCCGTTGCTTTTCCGGGCACAAACAACCTGCAAATAACCTCGCTCTGTGTGCCCCTCCTTACTGTAGTTCCTTTGAACCAGGTTGAGAACATCCCCCTTGACGGGATTCCGGGGATAATACCTATGTCTGTTCCGGGTGCAAGGAGACTCAAGAAAAAACTGATTTACTGGTACAGCGGGAGACTTAAATATGCGTCGCTTCCGAACAGGATGGCGGGGAAAGAGATCGTTCCTGAACACAGAGGAGTCATGACGCCGTCTATGGTCGCAGGGCTTGTTGAAGAGCTTGTTTCTGACCCCGAAAGACGGAGAGAGATAGTGACGGGATACTCAGATATCCTTCTTGAACGGGGTGCGGCTTCAAAGATAGCAGATAAGGTATGTGGCTATTTCTCGTCGGTAAGCTGAGGCTGCTCTTTTGGGCAATCATTTTCAGCCCGTAGTTTTGCCTCTTCGTTTTCTCTGTCGATGTCGTTGAGGTAAGTCCTCCATATTTTAAGAGCGAGAATGGCGGAGACGACCCCCCCGATGAGACCGGCAGCTATCACCAGCGGTTTGCCCTGATCGAACATGTAGCCGCCAAGACCGCCCAAGGCATAGCCAAAGGCAATTATCGTTCCAAATGAAAGAATAAGGACCAAAAGTCGTTTGCACATGGGATAATTCTAGTTATAAAACGATATATGTCAAACTTGCCATAGTGTGAATATATGTTATGATGAGACGTTGTTGAGCTGAGGTATAGAGTTTCATTTTGAAGATATATGTTTCAGGGGGAAAATTAGTGATACATTATTCAAGCTATTATAATACTTCATCAGATTTCGTATATCTTGAGCTGCGGTCCAGAATTGTTAACAAGCAGCTTAAGCCTGGGGAAAGGCTTCCCGAAGTTAAGATATCCAGTGAGATGGGAGTCAGCCGGACTCCTGTCAGGGAAGCTCTTAGACGTCTTGCAAGCGAGGGGCTTGTAAAGATCATTCCCAACAGCGGGGCAAGAGTCGCAGCTCCCAGCGCAGCAGAGGTAGAGGGAGCTTACGATGTACGGGGATATCTTGAGGCTTTGAGCGTTCAGCTGGCGTGCAGAAATGGTATCGACAGGCGAACTGCGGAACGGTTCGAAGAGGTGCTTAAGGACGAGGAATCAGCCTTCCTCGCCCGTGACCTGGAGGCAAGTCTCGAAGCAAACAATAATTTCCACAGGCTGATAGCTGACGCAAGCAAAAACATCGTCCTCATTGAATACGTTGAAAATATAATTCTTCGAACGAATGTATATATTCTTTTCTACGATCCATTCACAGAGGAAAAAAATTACAGCACAGAGGAACACAGAAAAATACTGGCATCGATCATGTCCCGGGATGAAGAATCAGCGGACAGATTAATGAGGGACCATCTCCGCCACTCTCATGCGGTCCTTGAGAAACCATACGAGAGAAGAAATCTTTTGGCAAACATAAATGGTCTTGCTCAGCAGAATAAAGCATTTTCATCATAGGGAGGAATTGGGTTATGACAGGACAGAAAAAAATACCGTCCTTTGATCTGACAAGAAATTACAACAGGGTGAAAGAAGAGGTCAGAGTCGCTCTTGACAGGGTACTTGAGACACAGCACTTCATTCTGGGACCTGAAGTTGAGGCCTTCGAGAAGGAGGTAGCAGCATACCTGGATGTCGAAAGCACGGTAGGTTGCGCATCCGGTACTGACGCCCTGGTGCTGGCCATCATGTCGCTGGGCCTCAAAGAGGGGGACGAGGTCATTACTACGCCCTTCACCTTCTTTGCCACGGCAAGCTGTATAACAAGGAATGGTGCAAAACCTGTTTTTGCCGATGTCGAACCTGACACCTACAATCTCTCTATGGAATCAGTTATGGAAAAGATAACCCCCAGGACAAAGGCGGTCCTCCCGGTACACCTTTTCGGGCAGACATGCAAGCTGGAACTGATAAAGGACGAACTCAGCCAAAGAGGGATAGCGCTTATAGAGGACTGTGCCCAGGCAATTGGAGCCCACAGGATGATCGACAAAAAGATCTGCAGGGCAGGGGCTATAGGAGATATGGGGTGTTTCTCATTCTTCCCGACTAAAAACCTTGGCTGCTACGGTGACGGAGGTATGGTATCCATACCTCACGGTAAGGAAGGCGCTGAACGCATAAAGAGCCTTAGGGTCCACGGTTCGGGCAAAACATATTTTCACGATGAAATTGGGATAAACAGCCGCCTTGATGCAGTCCAGGCAGCCATACTCAGAGTAAGGCTCCGCCATCTGGAGGAGTGGAACGAAGAGCGCAGGATAGTGGCTGAAAGATACATGATCCTCTTCAAAGAGAAAGGGCTTCTTGATAAGGTCACTCCCCCGGCTGAAGCTGCCGGAAACAGGCATGTATATCACCAGTATGTAGTTAAGGCAGAGAGAAGGGATGATCTTCAGGTGTATCTCGAAGAGCGCGGTGTTGTTACAAGAATCTACTATCCACTGCCCCTCCATCTGCAGCACTGTTTCTCATACCTTGGATATAAAGAAGGGGACTTCCCTGTTTCTGAAATGCTGACGGGCACTGTTCTGGCGCTGCCCATTTTCCCTGAACTCCTGCCGGAGGAACAGGAAAGAGTCGTGGAGGAGATTGCGGGATTTTACGGAAGACACAATTAGTCTGACTAATATAGACTAATATGTCCTATTACAACGGAGGTGTCCTAAAATGATGTTCCCATATTTGGATTCGACCATAGTTCTGTTGATACCTGCGATGCTCTTTTCTCTCTGGGCCCAGTTCAAGGTCAAGGGAGTTTTTTCAAGATACAGTGAAGTTAGGGCCGCAAGCGGCGTAACCGCGGACCAGGTCTCCAGGGTCCTGCTTGATAAATTTGGGCTTGGCAATGTAAGGGTGGAGAGGATACAGGGCCATCTTACAGACCATTATGACCCGACGAGCAAGGTGCTTCGCCTTTCAGATGCGGTATCGGGCAATTCAAGCATCGCTGCGATAGGTGTTGCTGCCCATGAAGTTGGACATGCGATCCAGGACAAAGAAGGCTATGCCTTCCTTCGTATCAGAAATTCGATAGTTCCCGCTGTTAATATTGGTTCTACTGTCTCCATGCCCCTTTTTTTCATAGGGCTGATAATGGGCTATACCCCGCTGCTCAATATAGGTATACTGCTCTTCTGCGGGGTCCTTGTATTCCACCTTGTGACCCTGCCCGTAGAGTTCGACGCGAGCGCGAGGGCACTCAAACTCCTTTCTGAGACAGGTCTTCTGGCAGGCAACGAAGTAGGCGGCGCAAAAGCTGTTCTAGATGCGGCCGCGCTAACTTATGTAGCAGCTCTTGTCATGACCATACTTCAGCTGGTAAGGCTGCTCGCCCTCAGAGGGATGCGCAGAGACTAGTAAAATAGTGTAAAATATCGGGAGGTGGCATATGGCTGCCTCCTTTTTTATTATATTTTGAAGCGTTCCATGAAAAAGCGGTATTCCGCACATAGAGGTGATCGGCCCCGATGAGAGGTATTGAAGCAGCGCTCCAGGTGTATGGCGAAGTAAGTGAAGGCGCCTTTGCCGCTGAAGCGCTCAGGAAGTTATACACCAATATTGCTCCTTCTGACAGGGTACTTGCTGCGACTCTCGTTTACTGTTCGCTGAGAAAACAGGGACTCTGGAAGCATCTGCTCATGAAATACTGCAGACGCAACACAAAAGATATGCTGCCACTTACGCATAACGCTCTTATCATTGGAATAGCAGGGATAGTGGAGCTTAAATATTTCGCACTTCCTGTTCTCATCAACGGCCTTGTACAGGCAATAAAATCAAAGGGTGATGATCACGATATAGGACTTGTCAATGCTGTCCTGCACACTGTAGCAGATGAAGCTAAGCTATATCTGGCAGATCTGAAAAAAAGCAGCGCACTCAGGGACCAGGCACTTTACTGGGGTATCCCGGGGTGGGCGGCAGCTCAGTGGTCCAAGGACATGTCGATATCGGAGGCAAAGCACCTTGTAAAGTCAAGCGGAATGAAAACATATCTTTCGCTCAGGCTTTCGCATAGAACAGACAGGGAAGAATGGCTGCAGGAGTACAGGATTTCAGGGAAAAAAGCCTGGGCATCCCCCTTTCTTGAGAGGTCGGTCCGCACCCCTGCGAACCCTTACCCGCTTGAGATCCCCGGATTTTCAGAGGGCAGGATAACACCTCAGAGCGAGTCATCAATGTTTGTTGCGGAGGCATTTTCCAGACGCTGGAAGGGTGAGCCTCTGCTCGATATGTGTTGCGGACGGGGCATTAAGACAGGTCAGCTTGCTGATATGATGCCGGAAGCAAAGATCGAGGCATGGGATATATCTGAAGGCCGGATAAAGTCCGCAGAGTACGAGATGATAAGAATGTGCACCGGGGACAGAGTCAGTTTTTACTGCGGAGATTCCCTCAGCCTTGAGCCTAAAACAGAGCCTAAAGCAATACTCCTGGATGCTCCATGTACCGGAAGCGGTACGTGGGGAAGGCATCCGGAGAGCAAATGGAGGATAACTCCCGAGATGGTTTTAGATGCGGCGGATCTTCAGAAAAAACTCCTTGACAGAGCAGTATCTCTCGTTGCACAGGGAGGCATTGTGGCATACAGCACATGCAGCATGTTCAGAGAAGAGAATGAGAAGGTAGTTGCTGCGGTAATGGCTCAGCACCCAGAACTTACCGAAGTTCCTGTTGAAAGAAGCCATAAGCTTATGTCAAAGGGCAAACCGTACGGTACTCTGATCTGGCCCGGTCTTCCATGGATCGATGGTTTCTATCTGGCGCTTCTTGTAAAGCGCAAATAGAGGAGAAAGGGAGCGTTTTTTATGGGTAAAATTCATCGCTGGGGCATGGTGATAGCATTTATAGTGATCATAGCCAGTGCATATTTAGGGATAAAGACAGTTTTTATTGAGGACAATAGTGCCACCGTGCCAAACATGGCAGGCCTGCAGCTAGTAGATGCAGTAGAAGCTCTTCAGAAGGAAGGACTCCTTGCCAAAGTCGATCAGGTCGATTCGCCTGAAAGGGCAGACACAGTGATATCTCAGAATCTCCCGGCAGGAGAGAAAGTATCAAAGGGAAAAGTGGTCATCGTCAGGGTCAGCAAAGGCGGATCCATACTTCCGGTCCCGGATGTAAGGGGCCTGAAGTTTGAGGAAGGCGTAAAAAGGCTAAGCGAAGCAGGTTTTAAAGTGGACAAGATAACCAGGGTGACAGATAAACTTAAACCCGCCGGATCGATAATTGCCCAAAACCCCGCTGCTCCCCAGCAGGTCGCTGCGAACTGCATGGTCAGTCTCCTTGTCAGCTCAGGCGGCAGCAGCGGAGGTGCATTTGTAAGCGTCCCCGATCTCAAAGGCCAGGGAGTTGATGTGGCGGCCGAGGTGCTCGAACAGATAGGACTTACAGTGGGAAGCAGTACAGAAACACCTTCAGCAGAGGTCGCTGCAGGTACGGTATTAAGGACCAATCCCAAGAACGGGGCTAACGTCCCTGCCGGAACGCTGATAAACCTCACGATAGCAAGAGCTTTAAAGCCGGGAGAGGCATCCAATGAAACACCGCCGGCTGATGACCAGGATCCTCAGAGGGCCGCTGCCGTCAGGACTGTTGTGATCAAAAACACCGAACCTTCTGATATCCCGACGAAGCTGCCTGAAAACCCGGCCTCCGTTCCGTCACAAGAAACAAATAAAGTGGAAGTCAAAAACGAGGCAGAGCCTGTAAAAGCTCCGCAGCCGAAAAAACCCGCTCCTGCAGTCGCTCAGAAAACGGCAAAACTGAGATACCAGGTCCCGCCTCTGACTAAACCTCTCTCACTGAAGATAGAGCTTACAGACGACACGGGAACAAAGGTCATTAAGGATGTCATGGCAAACGGCAGCGAGTATATCTCGATGAATGTTCCTTACACCGGACAGGCCACGATTACCATTTATCTGGGGGGTGACTTCGTATGGCAGGATCGTTTCAATTAATAAATGAGATGGAAGGCAGGAGCGTGATCATTTCGCCCTCACTGCTTTCCGCGGATGTCCTCAATATGGAGAGGGATATCGAGAAAATTGAGAAGGAAGCCGAATGGCTCCACCTTGATATCATGGACGGACATTTTGTGCCGAACCTTTCATACGGCCCCTCTCTTTTAAAGGCCCTAAGAAAGAGATACCCAGACAAATTTATTGATGTACATATTATGGTCGAACCTCCGGAAGCCTTTACAGGAATGTTCCTTGCGGAGAAGCCTTCGGTGCTGACTGTTCACGCTGAGGCGACCCCGCACATACATAGGATACTCCAGAGCATAAGGCACGAAGGTGTTCCCTGCGGCGTTTCCATCAACCCGGGAACACCCGTTGAAATACTTTATCCTCTCCTTCACATGGTCGACCTTGTCCTGGTAATGTCAGTCAATCCGGGATACGGTGGACAGTCATTCATACCCGAAACTCTTAAGAAAGTATCGGCTCTGGCGGAATGGCGCAGGGCAAACGAAGACGGCTATCTTATCCAGATGGATGGCGGGATCGGTCCTGACAACACGGAACTTGCCGTGAGACATGGGTGTGACGTACTGGTCGCAGGAAGCGCGATATTCAGCAAACCGGATCCGGCAGCGGTGATCAGGGAAATGCGCGTCAACGCAGAAAGGGGGCGTCAGATTGGAAAAAAAAGAAACTTATAATGAAGAACAAAAGACCCAGATACAGATAAAGGAACTCGGGGCACGCCTGAAGAGCATAAGGGAAGCCCAAGGACTTTCAATAGCAGATGTTTCCAATGTGACCAAAATACAGAAACACTACCTGGCTGCGATCGAAGAGGGAGATCTTGATCATCTGCCAAAGGGCCCTTATGTCAGGAGTTTCATACGACAGTACTGTGATCACCTCAGCGCTCCTGATATATGGAAAAGCTACGACGTCATAACCAAAAGGCAGAAAGCGGCAGAACCGCCAATCCCTGCCGGGGACGAAACGAATTACAGCGATTCTCCTAAGATATTCAAGCCAAGATCTTTTTTGTGGCTCTATCTTTTGATAGTTCTGTCACTTGGGGCCGCTGGCTGGATAACATGGCAGTACAGGGGTGACATTAAGACTTCCGCAACCAGTCCTATAGACGGAGGGACGACCGGTACAGTCAGGGAGCAGCAGCCGAAAGGACCGGAAGCGTCACTGTCGGCAGACGAAGCAGTACCCCCGGTATCGGGTGATACTGTCAGCAATGACGCGCAGACAGACCTCTCATGGATGGACGGCAAACAGCAGCAACCGGTAAATCAGGCAACTGCAGAAGTTAAAGATCCGGAGCCGCAGACCGGAGCGTCGAAACAGGATGCCCGTCCAAGAATCTTAAGGGTGACAGCTGAAAACACTTATGTATGGACAAAGATAAGTCAGGGCGGGAAAATTCTTTTTGAAGGAACGATGAAGCCTGGGGAATATAAGGAATATGAGGTGGGCTTAAACTTGCCGATAAGAGTCAGGATAGGAAAACCAGGCAGTAGTTCGGTAATCTGGGAAGGGAAAAAAATATTTCCTGTAGCTCCGGGCGATAGACCTGCCACAAAATTTTTCTGGCCTGACGGAAAGATCACAGACAGTTGATCTGTTATTTTTCTGAACTGGCTGGTTAAGGATATTAAAGAGGGGAGCCCATGGTCTCAGGAAGGCTCCCTTCTTTTTTTTGCTTTTTATTGTGGATCCTCATGTACTAGGGAATAGTTATTTCAAATTCTGTCGAGCCCATAATGTTGCATACAAGCTGGATCCTTACATGTGAACCAGGTTTCAGTCCCTTTAAAATGACGCTGTCACTGAAACCGCCCGGATCTCCCTGTTTATCGTACTGTTTCAGAAGCAGCTGCTTATTGCCCTCAAATACGGTAAGGGTGAGGATGTAATGTTTAACAGGATCGTTGACACTGTGCTCAGCTGTTACGGTCAGGGTCTCAGACGCTTTGTCCCAAACTGCATTTGCATTTTTCGGGGGGTGTGCGAAGGATGAACCTGCTGAGACCAGTATCAATAGCGCTGTAATGGCATAGATCAAGGTCTTTTTCATTTTTATTCCCCCTTATCTGAAATCATTTTACCATATTAATTATTTATTTGTGCCTCATACCCTGCATCATCAATGGCTTTGATAAGTACTTCTTCTGAAACATCTGCTTCTGCTTCCACGATCTTTGTCTCCAGATCAAGTGATATTATGTTTCCGCCAAGAGATGAAACAGCTTCACGGATGCGTTTTTCACAATGGCCGCACATCATTTCCGGAATTAAGAGTGTAAATTTTTTCATTTTCATATCCTCCTTGTTATTTGTCTGCCGAACCTGAAATACGAAGAGAGTTCAAAATAACTGTAATAGAACTTGCTGCCATCGCCAGCTCTGCTACGAGCGGATGGAGCAGCCCCAGCATTGCAAGAGGGATGGCAATGATGTTATAGAAAAATGCACCAAAAAGATTCTGGCGGATCACCTGCCATGTCTTATCAGATATTTTAACAGCCGAAACTATTTTTGAGATGCCGCCTTTCAGGATCACTATGTCTGCGCTGTCGACCGCGAGATCCATACCTCCGCCCATCGCTACACCGACATGGGCGCCCTTCAGAGCCGCGGCATCGTTTATTCCGTCTCCTGCCATAAGAACTTTCTTGCCCTTGCTCTGGGTCTCCCTAACTATTGAGAGTTTATCTTCGGGACGGACTTCCCATCTGACGTTCTTTATCCCTGCCTGTTCGGCAATTTCCAGTGCTGCCTCCATACCGTCTCCAGTGGCCATCATCGTGGTTATGCCAAGTTTCGCTAGGGCTGAGACAGCCTCTTTTGAATCTTCTCTTATTGGATCAGAGATGGCAAAAAAGCCGACAGGGATGTCGTTTTTTCTCACTTCAACTATAGATCGTGCAAGAGCAGATCTGGCTGTCCATTTTGATCTGTTGAGAGGTCTGCCCACGAACCATTCGACATCTCCCCATTTTCCTGTCACGCCCTCTCCAGGTATCTCTTCAACGCTTTCCGGTTTGTCGTACTCACGTGTACCCAAGGCCCTGACGACAGATTTGGCTACAGGGTGCCCTGAATTGGATTCCAGGGCGAAGGCGAAGGGGATCGCCTCATCTTCAAGTTCCCATTCAAGCACTTCCGGTTCGCCTACGGTCAGTGTGCCTGTCTTGTCGAGGATGGCATGGTCAACTTCGTGCAATGTCTGGATGGCCTCCGCATTTCTTATCAGAAGACCGTTTTTTGAAGCCTCACCGGTGCTGACTACAAGTGCAAGCGGAGTCGCGAGTCCAAGTGCGCACGGACATGCTATTACCAGAGTTGCCACGAAGGAATATGCGGCCGCGGATACAGGCGAACTGAATGCCTTTGGCCATGGGAGATATGCTGCCAGCGGCGCAACATAGACAGAAAGGCTGTCGAAAAAGAAAAACCATGTCAAAGCGCTTATCACAGCCAGCGAAATCACGGCCGGGACGAATTTTATGGTTATCCTGTCTGCAAGATCCTGAAGGGGCACCTTGCTCCCCTGAGCTTCCCTCACCAGGTCGAGCATTTTTGAGAGGAATGTGTCCTCACCTACTTTTGTTGTCCTGATCAGAAGGACGCCTGAGAGATTCATAGCTCCCCCTGTGACGTCAGACCCAACATCCTTGACTGCAGGCTGGGATTCGCCTGTCAAAAGGGATTCATCGACTCCGGAAAGCCCTTCCTCAACTATTCCGTCAAGCGGGATCCTTTCACCCGGGTTGACCTGGATCATCGTGTCAGGTTTGACCGCTTCAATTGGCACCATGAGAGTCTTGCCGTCAGAGACGACACGGGCTTCCCTCGGCTGAAGGGTCATAAGCGCCTTCACCTGTTTTGCGGCCTTGTCCCTTAGGTGTGATTCGATATACCTGCCTGTGAGGTGGAGCATCAATATCATAACTCCTATTGTACCGAAGGATGGAATGTCAAGACCGAAGTAGTTCATGAGAGCTGTGACCCATGAGGCCACGGCGCTTATAGCTATAAGAGTGTCCATGTTGGTGTGGGCGTGTGCAACTGCGATCCATGCCCCGCGGAGCGTTTTGCGCCCGCCCCAGAATATGGCAATGCCTCCCGCAACTATCTCCATTATCCCGTACCAGTGGTAGTGGATACCCATTGCCATATGCATGAACATCAGCACCGACATGGGGATGCCGATCAGAAGGATGAAGAAGAGGTCTTTTCTGGCCTCGCGGTATTTTATGTTGTCTATGCCTGCGGGAGCCTCTTTAAGTATCTTGTACCCGCTTTTTTCAACAGCATTCTCAAGCATCTCAAATGTAACAGACTCGTCAGCTGCGACAAATACGCTTTCTGTAGCAAGGTTTACCGATGCATAAGATACACCCTCCACTTTCGAGAGAGCCCTTTCGATTATTTTCGAACAGGTCGTGCAGGTCATACCTGTCACGCGAAAAGACATTTTTTGTTCTGACATGGTCTTCCTCCAAAAAAAAATTGCATAAAGACTTGCCTGAAATGAAAAGGTCGCTATAATATTAACGTTGTCTGGAGAGCTGTCCGAGTGGTCTATGGTGACTGACTTGAAATCAGTTGGGTGTCACAGCCCCAGGGGTTCGAATCCTCTGCTCTCCGCCAGGCCTTATGTAGGGCGGCTTCCTTTACGGGGGCCGCTCGTTGTTCTAATGATACGACACTCCATATAATGGATACAGGTTTTTTTGCTGATATAGCTACTCGTAAAGAAACTGATAATGGGGATACATATGATAAAATTTAAACATTCAGAAAAGGAAGCGGGGGTGCCCGGATTGAAAAGAGTAGCTATATCTATGATCCTGATACTGATCTTTGCCATGCCGGCTTTTGCTGTTTTCAGCTCAAAGGGGCAGATACCCAACGGAACCCCTGTCGAGTACCGAGGGCTCAAGGTAACGTCAGAGGGAGTGAACATCACGTTGGTGAACAAAGGTGAAGCTCCAGTCAAATTTTCAGCTGCCTGCAGTTTCGTAGGAGATAACAGGAAAGAGATCGGTGATATCTTTATTGAGGAGACCCAACTGGCTCCAGGTGAGGATAAGCAGCTCAAGGGCCTTTATTTCAAAGGAGATCTCAAACTGGCAAAAAAAGCAGCCTCTCTGAAGTGGACGATCTATACGCTCGAACAGTAAGGTCTGCATTGTTTTTTAAAAAACGTTTACCCTGAGGCCGCTTAATATTGGCTTAGTATCGGTCTTTTTTTGTGCAAAAAAAGTATTTGACAATTTGATTAAAGAGGATTATCCTTGGCCTCTAACCAAAAAAAGACAGCTGACAAAGCCGATATTTCGGTCATGCACTGCGTAAGCTGTCTGAGAAGGAGGTTAGAGGGATGAAGACCCTTGCAGTGATCCCCGCAAGATTTGCCAGCACAAGACTTCCAGGAAAACCTCTCGTTCCGATAGCAGGGGTGCCGCTTATTATAAGAGTCCTCAAAAATGTCAGCAAATGCAGAAGTGTAGACAGGGTAGTCGTCGCTACAGACGACGAAAGGATTGTTGCGCTCGTCCGTGAAAACGGAGGGGAGGCAATGATGACCCCTCCCGATCTTCCCAGCGGAGGAGATAGAGTTGCATGGGTCGCAGAAAGAATTCCATCGGAATATGTAATAAATGTCCAGGTGGATGATCCTCTTGTCGGCAGTGACATGATAGATCCGCTTATCGATGCTCTGAATTCTGCTCCGGAATTTTCGCTTGCACTTCTGGCAAAAAAAATCGAACGTAATGAAGAAATCGCATCTCCGGATATAGTTAAGATGGTTTTTGACAGTAATGGAAAAGGACTTTATTTCAGCCGTTCTCCTATCCCCTTTCCCCGAAATTCAGGTGCAACATGGTACAAACATATTGGCCCATATGCGTGGAGACGTGATTTTCTTCTTGATTTTTCCAGGTGGGGACAGACTCCGCTTGAAAAAACAGAGAGCCTTGAGATGCTTAGGGTACTTGAAAAAGGTTATTCCATAAAGTGCATAATAACGGAACGTGACACTATTGAGATTGATACTCCAGATGACCTGCTTAGGATAGAGCAATACCTTTCGGGAGCTTAAGGCCTCTGGGCATCTATGAAGTAATTTTTCAGACCAAAGCTGAATTTTATGAGTGCCTTCCTTAAGCGGTGATGCTCTATTTCACTCCGGGATAGGAATAGTTATAAAGCGATAAAAGGAGAGATGAAAGATGAAGAATATTCCATCTGATATAAAAGATTTTGTAAATTCGTCACATTGGTGGGCAACAAATTTTCCGACAGAGGTTGTCTGTTCCGGAGATGGAGTCGGAGACCTCATGAAGAGAGTGCAAACTGAATCCAGGAACCCATATTTCGTGCTGGACAGTGCTCTCCGGGGACAGAAAGCATTTGATGCTCTTTTCAGCAGAGACCGCGTGTTCATTTTTGATGCATCAAAATCTGAGCCCAGAACAGATGACGTTGACAGACTGGTCAAAATTGTAATGTCAGATGCCAACCCTTCCGACCTGCTTGTTGCAGCTGGCGGAGGCGCGACGATGGATCTTGCAAAGGCTACTTCAATATGCACCGCAAATCCAGAGCCAGCTTTTAAATATCAAGGCTACGATATGGAAATGAAAAAAGGACTTGACGTATGGGTACTTCCAACTCTTAACGGTACAGGTGCAGAAATAACTCCTATAGCGGTATTGAGAGGTCCTGAAAAAAAACTTGGCATAAACAATAAATTTGTTGAACCGGCAGTCGCGTTTATTGATCCGCAGCTTTCCGCAGGCGCCAAAAAATTCAACAGGTTCTTTACTCTTATGGACTGCTATTACCATCATTACGAGATCACAAAAAGCAAAACCAGCTCTGAAGATGCGCTTACTGACGCTTCAAATGGGCTGATGCTGGCAAAAGAGGCACTTTCTCATAAACTGGATAAGCATGAAACAGGGACGGCAATAAAAGCGGCAATGGCTTCAGTGCTTGGAGGAAGCAGCAGCATTGAAGGAAGGGTTGGTGCCGCACATGCCCTGTCATACGGGCTCAGCAATTCTTCACCCACTTTGCCTCACAGTGTTGCAGTAACTATTGCGATGCTGGCTTTGCCGGATATATATCCTGACGGGTACGCTGATACTCTGAAATTTCTTGAACTGAACGGAATGCAGAAACCTGTTGCTTCAGAATACGGTATAGGTGAGAAAGACATAGAAAAAATGACAAAAACAGCTTTGGGGATGGAGAAACTGTGGCAAAGCTGTTTCGGGAATAACTGGCAGAAAGATGTCACTCCGGAGTTTATAAGGAACAGATATCAGAAAATAACAATGTAATGAAAAGAAACTAAAGAGAGACAGCTGATCGGGGAGGTATCATAATGGCAGGAACTGAGATATTTGGTATGGAAGAAATTCAGGCATTGGAAGATGTCATTCAAAGAAAAATGATTCACAGGTACGGTTCCCATGCTGTAAGAAACGGCATCTACCGCGTGGAAGAATTTGAAGAGAAAGCAAAAAAAATTACGGGGTCAAAACATGCACTTGCTCTGACAAATGGAACTGCCGCGCTTATAGTTGCACTCAAAGGAATTGAAATAAATCCCGGAGACGAGATCATCACGTCGCCATTCACCTTCATTGCCACAATAGAGGCTATAGTTGCTTGCGGAGCTGTTCCAGTGCTTGGGGACATAGATGATACGCTTGGTCTTGATCCGCTGTCAGCCGAAAAATTGATAACGGAGAAAACTAAAGCACTGATGCCCGTTCACATGTTCGGAGGGGCAGCCGACCTAGACCCATTGATTGAAATAGGCAAACGACACAGTATCCCTGTCGTGGAAGATGCCTGCGAGGTAGTGGGAGGAACATATAAAGGCAGATATCTTGGATCTATAGGAAAGTGCGGGACCTGGAGTTTTGATCCGAACAAAACCCTCACAGTTGGAGAGGGAGGAATGGTACTCACTGACGATGATGATCTATACTTCAAGATGGACTGTTACCATGACCACGGACATATCCACAGTAAGGAACATGACCGTGGTGAAGAGGGAAAGTTCGGATTAGGAGTTAATTACCGGCTAAATGAGCTTCAGGGGGCATTGGGCGTAGTTGCTCTGAACAAAATGCCTGAGACGCTGGAGAAACTAAGGAAGACCAAGAAATGGATTATTGATTCCGTGGCTGTTACGGGGATCAAATCCCGTCCTATGCACAATGCTGAAGGAGATACAGCTTCACACCTGATATTTATACTGCCCTCACCGGAAGCGGCTCTGAATTTCAGGCGGGCGGCAGCGGAAGCAGGAACCAGTTTTGGCATAATATCGGAAAACACCTGGCACTACGCAAAACATTGGAAAGCGCTTGAGGAGATGGGAGAAAAAGATATCTTCGGGACAAAGGCGCCGTCCTATGCCGCTGAGACCATGGCAGGGACAGAAACGATCCTCAGCAGGGCGGTAATGACCGGGCTTAACATAAACATGAGTGATGAAGAGATAGAACGGATCATCAGATCTGTGAAGTGCGGTGCTAAGGCATCCCTTTGATAGAGGAGAGTCTCTTGGCAGTGGAATAAAAAAGAGCCGCAGAGCAATCTGCGGCTTGCATTTTTCAGGAACGGGGGTTTAAGCGAAGCCCCTCTACAAAACGGCCGAGCCGTTTCATCGACTCTTTGAGCGTGTCGACAGAATAGGCGTAAGAGATCCTGATATGTTTGTCTCCGCATTCACCGAATGCCGATCCCGGTACAACGGCAACGTTCTCCGCCTTCAGAAGTGCCGTGCAGAAACCTTCCGAAGTCATGCCGAACTCCGATATGTCGGGGAAGACGTAGAAAGCCCCGTACGGCTCAAAGCAGGGAAGTCCCATCTCCCTGAACGCCTCCATGAGGAAACGTCTTCTCTGGTCGTATGATGCCTTCATCATCTCAATGTCTTTGTCGCCGTCCCTCAGTGCTGCCACAGCAGCATACTGGCTGACAGTAGGGGCGGACATTATAGCGAACTGGTGGATCTTCAGCATGTATTCCATGATATGGGCCGGGGCAAGCGCATACCCAAGACGCCAACCTGTCATGGCGTAGGCCTTGGAAAATCCGTTGATGAGTATCGTTCGTTCCTGCATGCCGGGCATATTTGCAATGCTTACATGAGCTCCCCTATAGGAAAGTTCGCTGTATATCTCGTCCGTTATCACTATAAGGTCGTGCCTGCGTACCACTTCGGCGATCTTTTCAAGATCTTCCCGTTCCATTATGGCTCCGGTAGGGTTGCTTGGGTACGACATAAGAAGTGCCTTGGTCTTTCCGGTTATTGCGGCTTCAAGTTTGTCAGGCGTCAGGCGGAACTCCGTATCGGAGCTGAGCGGTATCGGCACGGGCACTCCGTCAGAGAGCAGTATGCAAGGCTGGTATGAGACGAAGCAGGGTTCAGGGTATACGACCTCGTCCCCGGGATCCAGAAGCGCCCTTAAGGCAATGTCTATAGCTTCGCTTCCTCCGATCGTCACAACTACCTCGTTTTTGCTGTCGTAATCAAGACCGTATTTTCTTTTGACGTTTTTGCATATCTCGTCCCTGAGCTCGGGAAGCCCCGCATTGGAGGTGTAAAATGTGCGCCCCTTCTGAAGTGCGTACATACCTTCCTCCCTGACGTGCCATGGAGTGTCGAAATCAGGTTCGCCGACCCCGAGGGATATTACGTCAGGAATCTCGTTGGCTATGTCAAAAAGCCTGCGTATGCCTGAGGGCTTTATCTTTTTGATCTTTTCGCAGATGAAGTCCCTCACGGCGTTACAACCATCCTCAGATCTCTGTGGGGTTCTATGAACGAAGTGCCGTGGTCCTTGTATCTCACAAGCACGATGTGTGTGGCAGTGTTCTGCACCTCATCTATTACCGCGAGTTTTGAGGAAACGAAGAAAGCGATCTCCTTCATGGTCGCTTTTTTCAGTATCACTGTGAAATCATATCCTCCCGACATGAGGTAAAGAGACTCTACCTCCGGGAACTGATAGATCTTTTCTGCGATCTTGTCGAAGCCGTTGCCTCTCTGGGGTGTAACTTTCAGCTCGATAAGGGCGGAAATCTTTTCGTCGTCAGTCTTGTCCCAGTTTATAAAGGCATGGTATCCGCAGATGATATTTTCCTTTTCCATCGCATTTATTTCGGCAGCCGCCTCATCCGCGTCGCATCCCAGCATTGAGGCGATGTCCTTAGCGTTCAGCCTGGCATCCTTTTCAAGTATCCCGAGTATTTTTTTCCTTATCTCTTTTTCCATCTTCATGCCCTCCCATACGTTACCGCAGTGTGCATATTCATATCTTTACCTTAAATTGTAGAAAGTGTAATTTTCGTGCCTTTGCAAAGATCAGTCAAGGGGTCCTGTTCTCTGCACAAATAAAAAATACGGGGTGATCACCCCGTATTTTTTATTTGTTTTAAATTTAACAGACTTTATAAACTTGGTTTTTAAATTATTTAGCTACGCCTACTATTATATGAGGGGCTTTGATTATTGCTGTGATTTTCTTACCAGGGACCAGTCCAAGTTTCTTTTCGCTTTCGCAGGTAACGATCGCCACAAGTTCGTCTCCACCATCGAGAGATACAACTACTTCGCTGTTCACGGAACCTGTCTTAACTTCCTTGACTTTGCCGCAGAGCTGGTTGCGGGCTGAGAGTTTGATGCCTTCCAGATCCGTTGCCAGTATCACCCATGATGCTTTTACGAGAGCTATTACCTCTGTTCCCTCTTTAAGTCCCAGGGTCGTTGTGCTGGTCTCAGTGATTATTGATGTAAGTTCTGGGCCGCCGGGCAGCTTAATGACTATCTCGTCATTTACCGCACCCTTTTTTACCGACTTGACTGTGCCTTTAAACTGATTTCGTGAGCTTGTAAGCATTAAAGATCCCTCCAGTTTTTATTGTTTTGTCGATATGTTATATACGTTGTATTTATAATACTAACACTGAATATTGTTCATTTCTATCGGTATTAAAGCGGGAAAATCTTATGTTTTGATTTTTTACAGCTCATTATTATTATGCTTTGAGAAGTTTTTCTTCCCATTCTCCCTCTCTGAAGCCGGTGATAACAAAATCATTTCCTACGAGAAGGGGCCTTTTGACAAGCATCCCGTCGGTGGCAAGCAGTTTTATCTGGTCACCTTCGGCCATATCCGGCAGCTTATCCTTAAGTCCGAGGCTTTTGTAGAGCTGTCCGCTTGTGTTGAAAAATTTTTTCAGGTCAGCCCCGCTCATTTTGTGCCATCTTGCAATTTCCTCTGCGGTAGGGTTGTCGATTTTTATGTCGCGCTCCCTGTATTTGATCTTGTTTTTGTCAAGCCATTCCCGGGCTTTTTTGCAGGTCCCTCAAGTCGGATAACATATGAACAGCATACAGTCCATCCCCTTTGCATAAGAATTATTTGCAGCTTTTACTGATTATCCGTTATATGATCATCTATGTACAGCGGGCATAAGAATGATGTTAATATATTGCTGTGCTATATATTTTATTATGAAAAACATCCGACAGCTCAAAAAGGGGGCAGCAAAAATGAAGGTGCTGGTAATAGGCGGAGTTGCAGGAGGAGCTACTGCAGCGGCGAGGCTGCGCAGGCTTGACGAGAAGGCTGAAATAATAATGTTCGATAAGGGCCCTTACGTCTCATTTGCTGCCTGTGGCCTGCCGTACTTCCTCAGCGGAAGGATAGTCGATGACGTTAACAAGCTGATAGTGAGGACTCCTGAGCAGTTTGTCAAGAAGAATAATATTGACGCAAGAGTGAATAACAGGGTGACCTCAATAGACAGGGAGAATAAAAAAGTAGAAGCCGAAGACCTCGTAACCGGGAAAAAGTACACAGAAAGCTATGACAGACTGATCATTTCAACAGGGTCTTTCCCCTTCCGTCCCAACATTCCCGGTATAGATTCAGAGGGTGTCTTTACCCTTTGGAACATCCCCGATGCTGTGAAGATAAAAAAGTTTATAAGCGAAAAAAAAGTGGAAAAAATAGTGATCGTGGGCGGAGGCGCCATTGGGCTCGAAGTTGCCGAAAACCTGGCTGAGTCCGGCCTGAAAATAACTATAGTAGAGCTGAGCGATCACCTTATCGCGCCTTTGGACTCGGACATGGCTGTCTTTGTCAATAAATACGTCACGGAAAAAGGGGTAGAGGTCATCCTCAATGATGGTGTAACAGCCATAGAGAAGAACGGCGACGGCCTTACGGTCAGGCTTCGGGAGAGCGGGGTCGGGACGGATATGGTCCTGATGTCCGTCGGAGCGAAGCCTCAGAGCGAGCTTGCCAAAGAAGCAGGCCTCGACCTCAACGAGCGCGGCTTCATAAAGGTCGATGACCGTATGGTGACCTCCGATCCGGATATTTATGCAGTCGGCGATGTGACAGAGGTGAAAAACTTTATCACAGGAAAGCCTGCTTCCGTAGCTCTTGCAGGCCCCGCCAACAAGCAGGGGCGTATTGCCGCGGACAACATTGCCGGAATAAAGAGCAGGTATGGTGGGATACAGGGCACCGGGATACTGAAGATATTCGATATGACAGTCGCTTTTACGGGGCTGAGTGAAAAAGAGGCACAGAGGAACGGCCTTGATTTTGACAAGGTGCTGGTCTACCATCATCCACATGCCGGCTATTACCCCGGCGGAGAGGAAATGGCGATGAAGGTCGTCTTCGAGGTGCCGACAGGAAGGATCCTCGGTGCTCAGATAGTCGGCCGCACGGGAGTAGACAAACGCTGCGATGTACTGGCCGCCTCCATCCGCATGGGTGCGACGGCGTACGATCTCACGGAGCTTGAGCTGGCATACTCGCCTCCTTTCGGGACCCCTAAGGACGCGGTAAACATGGTCGGGTTCGTCATTGAAAACGTTCTGGCCGGAAAACTTGAAAAGGTTGAATGGAACTCAATTGAAGGAATGCCTGCCGAAGAAGAGGCTATCTTCATAGATGTCAGGGGGGATGACGACATCTCTGTCTCCGAAATAAAGATAGACGGCTTCCGGCGCATACCTCTTGAGGAACTTCGCGGAAAGCTCAGCCAGCTGGACAGAAACAAGCATGTATATGTCCACTGCAGGAACGGAAAAGAGGGCTACTACGCCGCGTGCCTAATGAAGCAGGAAGGTTTTGATGTTTCCAACCTTGACGGAGGATGCCTCTTCCGCGACTGCTCGATATGTTCCTGTGAGACAAAACCCTGATTACTGATATGGATGGAATAAAAGGTCGGCCTTGCTTTCAAACAGGGGCCGGCTTTATTTTTATGCCTTCAGGTATTGTTGGAGGTAAAGAAGTTATGCTTTTGATGCCCTTGTCGCATTGAGGATCGCAAGCAGGGCGACGCCGACATCGGCGAAGACCGCTTCCCAGAGGCCGGCTATCCCTGCCGCGCCCCCGATAAGGAATATGCCTTTTACGCCCAGGGCCATGAAGACATTCTGCCAGACGATAGTACGTGTTTTTCCCGCTATACGGAGAAGTTCAACAACTTTAAGAGGGGAGTCGTCAAGAATGACCGCATCTGCAACTTCCACTGCAACCTGCGAGCCGAACCCTCCCATGGCTATGCCCGTCTCCGAGGTCACGAGTACAGGGCCGTCGTTTACGCCGTCGCCTACATAGAGCGTCTTTTCGGTCGCTCCTTTGCATATCTCCTTCAATGCTTCAACTTTATCCTCAGGCATAAGTTCGGAACGATACCCGTCGAGGCCGAGTTCATCTGAAATCAGCCTGGCTACGCTTTCACGGTCTCCTGTAAGCATATAGACCTCTTTGATTCCCTGCTCGCGCAGCTCTCTTATTGCCCTTCCTGATTCCTTTCTGAGACTGTCCTGAAGGACGATGTATCCCATATACAGACTGTCTTTCATGACATGGACTATAGTTCCGTGTGTGGAGACTTCTTCTGCTGTGATGCCGAAATCTCTCATAAGGGCTGTGTTTCCAGCTGCCGTAACAGAATCCCCTTTTGTAAGGATCATCCCTTTTCCGGAGGACTGTGTGATGAGAGCCTTATTATCGATCTCCGTCTCTCCCGCAGCTTCAATTATCGATGCCGACACAGGGTGAGTAGATCCCATTTCCACAGCTGCCGCGGTCTTCAGAAGATCTTCCCTGCTGACCTCTCCAAACGGGACAACTTTTGTGACCTTGAAACGGCCGTATGTCAGAGTTCCTGTTTTGTCAAATATTGCAGTAGTCACCTTGCTGAGAGCATCAAAGACATTGGCTCCCTTTACGAGGATTCCTCTTTTTGAAGCGCTTCCTATACCCCCGAAATATCCAAGAGGTATCGATATTACAAGTGCGCACGGGCAGGATATTACCAGCAGTACAAGCCCCCTGTAAAACCATTCCCTCAGGTCCCCGTGGCCGGTAAGCGGCGGGATGAATGCCATCATAGAGGCCATGGCGAAAACAGCGGGCGTATACCATTTTGCAAATCTTGTGATAAACTTTTCTGTGGGTGATTTTCGTGCTGCCGCGTTCTGTACCATCTCAAGCATCCTTGCGATGGTGGAATCTTCAAAGGGACCTGCAGCCTCTATTGTGATGAGTCCGTCGAGAGCAAGCGTGCCTCCGTGGACCGGATCTCCCTGGATCGCATGGACAGGGACCGATTCACCGGTCATAGAAGATGAATCGATATCCGAGGCTCCGGATCTTATGATGCCGTCGATGGGTATCATCTCTCCGGGCATGACCTGAATGATGTCCCCCTTTACTATCTCTTTCGGGTCTACATCGATCGGTTCACCATCTTTTATTACCCTTGCTGATAGGGGTTTGGTCGCCAGCAGGGCTTTTATCGAACGCCTGGATCCGGAGGAGGCCCTTTCCTGGAAAGCCTCTCCCAACCTGTAAAAGAGCATGACGCCGACAGCTTCCGACATCTCCCCTATTGCTACTGCGGAGAGCGTGGCCGCTACCATAAGGGTGAACTCGTTGAAAATATCAAACCTCGATATCGCACGGAGTGCCGATCTCAGTACAGGCATGCCGCAGACCAGGTATAGGGCGATGAAAGCCGAACCCAGCAGGACTTCGTTGACTGAACCGGAATAGAATTCTTCTGTGACGAGCAGCAGAACGAATACTATTGCTGCTGCCGAGAGGAATTTTATCTCCCTGGAAAAATTTGCCTTTTCTTCGTTCTCATCCTCTTCGCATTCGCAGAAAATATTTTCATTTGCTGAGCATGAGCACCATGAGCACCCATGTTCATGGTGCTCAGCATCCTTGTCATGGCCTTTTTGTTGTTCAATACCGCTCATTTTATCTCCTCCGGAACGTCTGTCTTATAAAAAGGCAGCCAGCATAAGTAACGCCAGGCTGCCTGAGTCCAGACTGAATAATTTTAACTATCGAACCGGACAGTATCTCCTGTCTTTACTTTTCCGCCCTTGATAACACGGGTGAAAATTCCCTTTTTGGGCATTATGCAGTCGCCGGTCTTTCTGAAGACCTCGCATTTCGTATGGCATTCCTTGCCTATCTGCGAGACCTCGAGGATCGTTTCCCCGACTTTGAGCCTGTCGCCTACCTTTAGGGCAGAAAGGTCGAATCCCTCAGTCGTCAGGTTCTCTGCGAAACTTCCGGGTACAAGGTCCGGGAGCTTTTCCATCATGGTCCTTATGTCTTCGACAGCGATCAGGCTGACCTGACGGTGCATAAACCCGGCGTGGGCGTCTCCCTCTATTCCCAGCTCTTCAAGAAGGAAACCTTCTCCCACGTCATGCTTTATCATCCCTTTTTCAGGGGATGTGCAGACCGCTATTATCTTTCCTGACGTATGTTTATTCTGCAGCACGATAGTCCTTGCTCACAAATGTTTCTTCTTCCTCTTCGTGGTCATGTCCGGTGCTTTCTCCGCATGAACCTCCGCAGGCTGTGCAGGTCGTGTTGGTTTTGAATCCCTCTGGAGCCTTGCCGGTCTTACGGATGAAGTAATCTGCAACGGCTGCTTCGATCCCCTCCTGGGCAAGGAGTGAACAGTGCAGCTTGGCAGGGGGCAGACCTCCGAGGGCCTCCGCTACGTCTTTGTTGTTTATCTTCAGCGCTTCTGTGATTGTCTTGCCCTTTACCATTTCGGTTATCATCGAGCTTGTCGCTATGGCTGCCGCACAGCCAAAGGTTTCGAACTTTATATCTTCAATGACTTCCTGGTCGTTGATCTTAAGATATATTTTCATCACGTCTCCGCATCTCGGATTTCCTACTTCACCTATCGCGTTGGCGTCATCCATCTTGCCTGCGTTTCTGGGATTCATAAAGTAATCTACTACTTTTTCGGTGTACATGATCTAACATCTCCTTAGTCATGGATATTCAATATTTATTGGTTTTTCTTGTAGAAAGGCGACATAGAACGCAGCTTTTCTACGATTGGCGGGAATTTCTCCAGAACATAATCAATGTCCTCATCGTTTGTATCTTTGCCCAACGTCATCCTTACAGAGCCGTGCGCCGTCGGGTGGTCAAGTCCAAGTGAAAGCAGGACATAGCTTGGCTCTAGGCTTCCCGAGGTGCAGGCTGATCCGCTTGATACCCCTACACCGGCTGCGTCCATAAGGAGGAGCATCCCTTCGCCCTCGACATACTTCACGCAGATGCTGGCGTGGTATGGGAGCCTCTTTGTCCTGTGCCCGGTCAGGATGATCTCCGGTATCTTTTCCATTAGGCCGTCGATCAGTTTGTCACGCAGGCGCATCTCGTTGTCGATCTCGCCGTTTACCAGACGGTTTGCAGCCAGTTCCGCCGCCATTCCGAAGCCTACGAGTCCCGGCGTGTTTTCCGTCCCGGAACGAACTCCAAACTCCTGGCCGCCTCCGTGTATGACCGGGATAAGCTTAATGCCTTTTTTGACGTAGAGGGCACCTACTCCCTTGGGCCCGTACATCTTATGAGCAGCCATGGTCATCATGTCTATCGGAAGTTCCTTAACATCTATTTTGATATGACCTGCGGCCTGGACACCGTCCGTGTGGAAAAACACTCCATGCTTGCGGCAGATCTCGCCAAGCTCAGCTACGGGTTCGATAGTCCCTATCTCATTGTTCGCGAACATTATCGAGGCAAGTATAGTATCGGGCCTTATCGCCGCTTCCAGTTCATTGGGATCCACCATTCCCGTCTCGTCAACGGGAAGGATAGTGTAGTCATATCCGTTTTTTCCAAGCCATTTAACTGTGTCCAGAAGAGCGTGGTGCTCGATCGAACTGGTGATGATGTGTTTTCCTTTGTCCTTGAGGGCCCATGCTGCTCCCTTGATGGACAGGTTGTCGGCTTCGCTTCCGCCTCCGGTAAAGATTATGTCCTTCGGCTGCGCTCCGATAAGCTCTGCCACCTGTGCGCGGGCTTTGTCTACTCCGGCTCGTGCATCTCTTCCCCAGCCGTGGAGGCTGTTCGGGTTTCCGTAGATCTCAGAGAAGTAGGGGAGCATGGTTTCTAGCACTCTCTTATCTACCTGAGTTGTTGCTGAGTTGTCCAGATAAACCTTACGCGGTGTCATAACAAGTCACCTCTTAATTGGATTTAGATTCTATCTTCTTTTTATTGCAGCTACACTGAGGTATCCTGCAAATATTAGCTGACTGATCGACGAGATCCTGGAATGTTGTGCCGTCATAAACGCTTTCAAGTGCTGCCCTTGCCTTGTCCCAAAGTGGTCTGAAGACGCAGTCGCTGTAAAAATCGCAGTCATCATCCACGCGGCTCGTGCATTCAACGGGTCCGAGGGGGCCCTGGATGAACCTTATCACCTCTCCGACTGTAATTTTGTCGGCAGGCTTAAGAAGATAATATCCGCCCTCTTTGCCTCTCGCGGAATCGACAATGCTCGCGCCTTTGAGGCTGTTGAGGATGTTTTCAAGGAAACGGACAGGTATCGACTGCGCTTCCGCAATGGCCCCTATCTTGCAGGGACCCTCATCCTGATGGAGCGCGAGCTCGTATATAGCTCTAAGAGCGTATTGACACTTTTGTGAAATTGCCATAATCCTCACCATCCCTACCAAGCTAGTGAAGATTACTATTTATTGCCTATGTTGTCAATACATAAAATGCTTAAGGAAAATGGAGAAACAGCGATTTACAAATGCGGCTGAGCCGTCGTAGGGGCGGGAGGAGAGTGTCTCCGTGGGGAATCTGCAGCGTCAACGCTGCGGAGAATTGTCGCGTCTCCGCGATGGTGAATTTGCAGTTTTTCAAGCTGCGGAGAATTGGACCAAATTCATGTATTGAACTTAAATCACGTCATCCCCGTATACCCCTGAGCGGGGAGGGTCTGGGTTTTATCTTGATAAACTCTGTAATAGATTGAATTCAAAGTAACTGAATCCCCGATTTATTCATACCGGGGACGACGAGAGGGGGTTGGGTCATTGTTAGTACTATAACGACTGTTTGATCGTATTTACTATTGCTTGCCGACCGCTCGCCGATGCTTGCCCGCATTTACTACTGCTTGCCTGCAAAATAGTGCAGTTCCAGGCTTTTTGAAAGATATTCAAGGAGGCGCATCCCTCCTACGCTGTTTCCCTTAAAGTCAAGTGAGGGGTTGAAAACTCCGATCCCCATCCTGCCTTCTACGACGGAAAGGATGCCTCCCCCGACTCCGCTTTTTGAGGGTATCCCTGCTTTGATCGCAAATTCACCGGAGCCGTCGTACATCCCGCAGGTGACCATGAATGTTTTGACGATCCTGACTATCCAGCTTTCAGCGAGTCTCTCTCCGCTTATAGGGTCGACTCCGTCGTTTGCGAGTACCATTCCCCAGTTTGCGAGGTCTTCTGCAGTTACGTTGACGGAGCACATCCTGAAATAGAGGTCGAGCGCATCTTCGGGATCTCCTTCAATTATGTTCTCGCTCTTCATCCAGTATGCCATAGAGCGGTTTCTCATCCCGGCACGTTTTTCTGAGAGGTATACTGCGTGGTTTATCGAGAGATTATTGTTGAGACAGACTTTTCTTGCAAGATCCAAATAAAGTTCGAAAGGGTCCTCTCCTGGTATGCAGCTGGCTGTAGCTATCGCGCCGGCGTTTATCATCGGGTTCAGCGGGTGAGCCGTTTTGGTCTCAAGTTTCACTATTGAATTGAAAGAATCGCCTGTCGGTTCAAGTCCGACTTTGCTGAAAACCTTTTCATACCCGGCTGTCTGCAGGGCCAGGGTCAGAGATATCGTCTTAGATATGCTCTGCATCGTGAACGGTTCATACCAGTCCCCTGCAGAATAAGTCTCTCCCGTTACTGTCTTTATGCATGCCCCCACATGTTCAGGGTCGGCTTTGGACAGTTCGGGAATGTATGTTGCTACTCTGCCGGTTTTTGTAACCCGTTTTCCTTCGTTTACCGCCTTTTCGAGAGTTTTCTGTATGATCCTGCGATCCGATCCCCTCTCGTCGGAGGAGCCCGGGATCGAACTAGAAACCTGTCTCATCGGGCGAACTGAAGAGCTGTTCATAGCTTCCGGGTATTATGAGTTTTTTTCTTAGCTGTATTTTGGGCATGCCCAGAACTACCACACCCGAATTTGGGTCCAGATGATAATTCTTTGCGTCTTCAACAGGATCGAAGCCGATAGAGGTCCCCGGCGGGATAATGTTGTGCGCATCAACTATTACCCTGCGGAGCCTGCAGTTCTCCCCGACCTCAACGTTCTGGCCGATTATTGATTCTTCAACAACAGCTCCAGGTTTGATCACGCAATTTCTGGAAAGGACGCTCTTCCTGACATATGCTCCCAGAACACGGCTGGCTTCCGCCCTTAGGCACCCGTCGACCGAACAGGAGTGGTCTGCTGCGGGATAAGTGAATCCCGGAGGATCGGAATAAGATACTGTCCTTATCGGCCACTGCTGGTTGAAAAGGCTCAGCTCAGAGGGGTGTTTGAGAAGGTCCATCTGAGCTTCCCAATAGGCTTTTATGCTTCCCACGTCTTTCCAGTAAGGCCTGTCTCCTCCGGGGAGTATGTTGGTGGAGAAATCATAGGCCATTACTTTCTGGTTTTTGTATAAGGAGGGGATTATATCCCTGCCGAAATCGTGTGAGCTCTCTTTAATCTCGTTGTCTGAAAGTACAGATTCTTCCAGTGTCTCCCGTTCAAAAATGTAGTTTCCCATTGAAACGAAACTGAAGCCGGGCCTTCCGGGGATCTCAGGAGGTACGGCCGGTTTTTCTACGAAGTCGATTATCCGTCCTGTCTCATCTGTTGCTATGCACCCGAACTGGTTCGCTTCAGAAGATGGCACAACGTATGCGGAAACAGTGACATCCGCTTTGTTTTCCATGTGGTACTGGAGCATCTGTTTGATGTCCATCTTGTATACATGGTCAGCCGCAAAAATGCATATCCTGTCTGCATTGAAAAGGGTAACCAGATGAAGGTTCTGGAATATGGCATCAGCCGTTCCCTCGTACCAGCGTTCTCCATCCCACATTTGGGCAGGTACGACATTGACGAAAAAGTCACGGCCGCGGAGGGCACTTCCAAACTGCCATCCCTTTCCTATATGCTCATGGAGTGACTGGCTTTTGAATTGTATCATGCAATAAATTGAAAAAAGGCCGCTGTTGACCATGTTGGAAAGCGCGAAATCTATGATCCTGTACTTTGCTGCGAAAGGGACAGCAGGCTTAGCTCTGTATTTTGTAAGCGGCATCAGTCGTTCTCCCTTACCTCCCGCCAGTACCATGCCCAGGACACGACCGTACTTGCTATGGATCATCTTAACCCCTCCTTAAAAATCTTTTTAACGATGCCTTGCCATTTTGGGGACAAAAGTCAGTCATTTTCAGATCACGCAGTGCTAAGGATCACATATGAAGCACTGGTACTACAAAACAATTATAGCCTATAAAAAACAAACGATATGGTTTTTATAATGGTTACAATCATTCTTTTATTATATTCTGGTTTTATAAAAAGTTCGTCTCACCAAAGTTGTATTTGTGTAAAAGATCAGTCTGATGTCAGTATGTCCCTGTAGATTTCCGCGTAGGCCTTTGCCGAATTATCCCAGGAAAAATCGGAATTCATCGCGTTTTTGATTATACTCTCCCATCTTGCATTATCATTTTTAGCTGCTATAGCCCTTTCGATGGCTTTTTCAAGTTCCTCTGAAGTGAATTCCTTGAATAGAAAACCGGTTCCGTCCGGTGATCCGTCAGCGTCTATGACAGTATCGGCAAGCCCTCCTGTTGCCCTCGCAACAGGGATCGTGCCGTAGGTAAAAGCTATCAGCTGAGAAAGGCCGCATGGTTCGAATAGGGATGGCATTAGCAGTATATCTCCTCCGGCGTATGTAAGATGCGCCTTGCTCTCGTTGAACTCGAGGAGAGCGTGCACCGAGCCGGGGTTTCCTTTTTGAAACTCATTTATCCTTCTGGTGTAAAGATCGTTGCCGGATCCGACTATAACGCATTTGGCTTTTTTTGCCAGGAAGGGTTTGACCGCTTCAAGCATTATGTCTATCCCTTTTTGCTCCGTCAGCCTTCCGACAAATATGAAAATGGGCCTATTGTCTTCATCCCAGCCACATTCCTTTATGAGGGCTTTCCGGCACTCTTCTTTTCCCGTCATGTCCTTCTGGCTGTAGTTGGCAGGGAGAAGGCTGTCTGTTTCAGGGTTCCAGATGTTGTAGTCTATCCCGTTGATTATTCCGTGCAGCTTGTTCCTGTGGGCGACTATTACACCGTCAAGGCCAAGTCCGCCGTTGGGAGTCTGGATGTCCCAGGAGTAGCTTGGGCTTACTGTTGTGAATGCTTCGGAAGTCGTGATAGCGCCCTTCATCATGTTCAGCTGGCCAAAGAACTCCATGCTGTCCATGTCCAGATTGGAATATGCCTTCTGGCTGAACCCCCAGCCATCAAGGACAGAATGGTCGATTATTCCCTGGAATGCAAGGTTGTGTATGGTGAAGATCGTATCGTAATCTCCGTTGAAGTATGAATAATATCTGTGCCACTTCAAAGCTGCGGACACAGGGGCAGTCGTCCAGTCGTGGGCGTGCAGGAACTGCGGTTTCCATCCGGTCAGCCTCAGGAGTTCGAAAGGAGCAAAAGAGAGAAACATAAATGGAAGCACAGTCTCAGCATCCAGTTTTTCGGGGTAAATGCACGGATCGGAGAAGAGTTCCGGCTGGTCGAGCAGATATATATGAAGTCCGTTGACCTCAGCCTCAAGGACTGAAGCAGAATAGGCACGCCAGTTTAGGGCAACGCTGATCTCTCCAAGCGGCACTCTACTGAGCTTTCCCATTTCTTCGGCCCTCTCTTTTACTCCAGGCCATGCCGGCATCAGAACCCGTGCGTCTATGCTCTGTTTTTTGAGAGCCTTCGGAAGCGTACCGACAACATCCCCAAGCCCGCCTTTTTTTGCGAGCGGGGAACACTCGGGAGCAATATGGAGCACCTTGAGCGTAAAATGCTTATAGGCTATCATTTTTTAAAGGCCCCTGAAAACTGTTCCGTAAGCTTTCTCGCAATATTCCCTGACTACCCTGTGTGTGTTGAAGTAGCTTGCGTTTATCGAAATGGCCAGCTTCATCATCCTTATCCACCTTGGTTTGTTGTTGTAATAGAGGGGCAGGATCTTATTCTGAAGTTTTCTGTAGAGATCATCCGCGTCCTCTGCCTCGTTGTAGCCTTTCATGTCATCTGGACCCGGTTCCGGTCCTATGGCCCAGCCCGTATGACCTTCAAGGCAGCCCTCAATCCACCATCCGTCAAGGACGGAGAAGTTCATTATGCCGTTGTGTACGCATTTCATGCCGCTTGTACCTGAGGCCTCTCTCGGTCTTACCGGTGTGTTGAGCCATAGGTCCACTCCTGACGTTATCAGCTTTGCAGGAGCGATGTTGTAATTTTCGATGAAGACCACGGGCATTGTTTTCCCCAGTTTCTTCGATATGTTGAATATTTTCTGAAGGATGTCCTTTCCGGGTTCATCGTGGGGATGAGCCTTTCCGGAGAATATGAACTGTATCCTGCCGTCCCCGATCTCCAGAAGCCTTTTTATGTCAGTAAAGACGAGGTCAGCTCTTTTATAGGTTGCAGCCCTTCTTGCAAACCCTATTGTAAGGATTTTAGGATCCAGTTTCTGCCCGGTCTCCTCATATACCATATCCAGGAGCTTGAGCTTTGCAGTTTGGTGAGCCTCCCAAATCTCTTCGTTCGGTATCTGTACCGCCTGCATCAGCCTGCTGGTGTTTGAACGCCAGCCACGGATGTATTTGTCGTACAATGCCGCGAATGATTCACATGTCCATGTGGTGGAGTGGACACCGTTAGTTACCCAGTCTATGGAATCAGAGTTGAACATGGCCCTGCTGACCTCTGCATGTTTTTTGGATACTCCGTTGACATACCTGCTGAACTTAAGCGCAAGGTCTGTCATTGAGAGTCCGCTTCCGCCTATGGTGTTCTTAAGCTTTTCAATGAAGGTGCTCTCAATGACCGCGTTTATAAGGTCATAGGAGAAGAAGTCATGGCCTGCTTCGACTGGGGTATGCGTTGTGAAGACGACCTGGTTGCGTACTTTCTGGAGGTCGGGGTAGCCCTGCTCCCTCAATAGTTCAAGAGTGATAAAGCCCGCATGTCCCTCGTTAAGGTGGAAGGTCTTTACATTTCGGTATCCCAGGTCACGAAGTATCCTCAGTCCGCCTATTCCCAGTATAAGTTCCTGGCATAGCCTGTATTTGTTGTCGCCTCCATAGAGTTCACCAGTCAGCGCCCTGTCCTCAGGCGTGTTTTCGGGGAGATCGGTATCAAGGAAGAGGATCGGGATCGGATGACCTGAATATCCGATTATCGTGTAGGACCAGACTCCGACCGAGACGCTTCTGCCGTTCATGACGACTGAGACCTTGTTGGGCAGCTGTGTAAGAAGCTCTGTTGGGTCCCATTCCACAGGTCTTTCTGTCTGTCTTCCCTGTTCGTTTATTTTCTGTGCAAAATAGCCTTTTTTGTAGAGGAGCGTAATTCCGACCATAGGCACTCCAAGATCTGCCCCACTCTTAAGGATGTCTCCGGCCAGTATTCCCAGACCGCCTGAATAGGTTGGGATCTCCGGAGTAAGTCCTATCTCCATCGAAAAATAGGCCACATTTCTGAATGCAGGATCTCTTTCAAGTGTAGATAGGATCGATTGGGCAAGATTGCCGCCATAATTCATGTCTGTCATATTTTCTCCTCCAAATTGGTTGCCTTCTGCCTCGGGAATTAATGCAGCACCTGTGGATCCCAGCGCTCCGTTTGTCTGTTTCCCGTTTCTGCCGTTGCCGCCCGCGGGTATCTTCGAAATTATATCCCGCTCAGCCAGTATCCTTGCATTTGTATATTTTTTATCGTTGCCCCTGGCTTTTCGCAGGTCGGTCAGGAGGTCAGTCATGAAGTCTTTTTCTATCACGTTGCCGGTAAGCTCTGCTGCTCTTACAGCGAAAGAGATGACCTGTTTTGTCTCCACGCCTGAGATATCGTTAAAAAACCATCCGCACGAAGTGAACATGAACATCCGCATCCGCTCTGCCTCAAGCATCG
The DNA here is from genome assembly GCA_963682045.1 of Synergistaceae bacterium. Classification (GTDB taxonomy): domain Bacteria; phylum Synergistota; class Synergistia; order Synergistales; family Synergistaceae; genus Caenicola. The sequence continues at coordinate 1,078,603 of OY821326.1, read as the reverse complement.
AGAGCATCGAGGCTCCCTCTTTTTCACCTATCCCGCCCATGTATTTTGAAAGGAATTCCATTCCCTCCTCATACTCTTTTTTTCTGTCTGCTTTCGCCGAACGGTAGTGTTCGATCGATATGTTTCTCAGATCCCATGGATCGAAATAGGGCGAGACTGTTTCGTAAAATGCTTCGTCGATCTTCCCTGCCAACCTGTCGAACGCTTCCCTTAACGGAGCCCTCCACAACTGGTTCCAGCCCGGTTTCCCGCCCGTGCTGCACCCGCAGTCACTTCTCCAGCGTTCGATCCCGTGTACGCAGGACCATGATGAGTTCTCCTTTATGCGGCACTCATATTTGGCCGGATGGTTTTCGAGAAAGGTCCCTATGTCAGGAAGTGAAATTTCAAAGTCCTGGTCAAACCTTTCAAAAAGACGGGCCAGCGCCATCTCTCCAAATTTATGGTGATGGCCGTATGTCTCGCCGTCTGTCGCAACTACGAGAAGCCTGTCTTCAGCTCGGACCTTTACAGCGCCTACGAGCGCATCCCGGAATCTGTCTCCGTTTTCCAGGAGCCCGCCGAAAGCTATGTCATGCGCAAGTTCTCCATGATAAAAGACTATAGTTATTGTCCTTCCTGAAGGAAGCCTGCAAAGGTATGGCAGCGTAACATCAAGGCCGTTCCCTTCAGGTGTCTCTTTCCATTTGCCATCCAGATTTACAGCGCAGCACTGTCTTGGGGCAAGGATAGTAAAAGCTATCCCGTTTTCACTCAGGACTTCAAGCGTTGAAATGTCAACGGCCGTCTCGGGAAGCCACATTCCTTTAGGCTTTCTTTTGAACCTATATTCAAAGTCCTTTATGCCCCATATGGTCTGGGTTTTTTTGTCCTCTGCGGAAGCAAGGGGCATGATCATATGGTTGTAACACTGGGATATCGCTTTTTTCCCTGATTCTGTAAGTGTCAGGTCAAGTGCGGGATCTTCTTTCTCGATCCATCTATGAAGGGTAGGGCCAAAGTTGAAGCTCAGGTGAGAATAGTTGTTTATGACCGATATGATCCGGCCGTCTGATCCAAGTATTTTGGCCGCACAGTTTGGTTTGTAGCACTCGTTGGCTATCCTTTGGTTCCAGTCATGGGCAGGAGCTGCTGTGGGATCCTTTAACACCGCGTTCAGCCATGGATCTTCGCGCGGCGGTTGGTAGAAGTGTCCATGAACCGCTATATTGAACAACTAACTATCACCTCCGGAAGGGTACGCCGGTCAACCCGGCAATATGATTATACTATGATAAGCGGGAATTATCACTGGTGCCAGAAGCCTGATGATGCCTGTATACACTGGTACTCTTGTTTTTTTTATTCTTAAAGCTATAATTGAACAAGAATCTAAAATCGACCCTGCGGAGTACGTGGAATACGGGTTGTGTCTTGAGCCAACAATAAATCCCGGCTGAACTTTTTTCCCGTTAGCGGCGGAGACCTCGTCGGTTGACCAAGCTTTGCGGGTGGAGTTCTAATCCTCTTTCAGGAGCGGGTCAAGACCTTCCGTACACGGCTCTTGCGGGGTATTTTTGGCATCTATGAAAACAACAGTAAGGAGCAAAGTCATGAACATCAAACCACCATTTTGGCACCCCTCAGGCTCAAGAGGTTTTATCCTTGACTGGGATGGTGTAATAGCAGACACCAAGCTTGATTTCTCCGGATTAAGGGAACGTTATTACGGGGGACGTCAGGCTATGCTGCTTGAAGATGCTTCAACACTTTCTCCCGAAGATCAGGCATCATTTATGAAAGAGCTTTGCGACCTCGAAATGGAAGGCGCAGGTAAAGCAGAACCCATTCCGGGAGCTTTCGAGCTTATCGACTGGCTTAAGGCCAGAAACATCCCTTACACTATCGTATCCAGAAATTGCAGGGAATCCATAGAACTGGCAGCAAAGACGATCGGACTCAAGCTTCCGGAGAAAGTATGGAGCAGGGACGAACAGAAAAAGGTAAAACCGCACCCGCGTTCGCTTACAGAGGCAGCCCGTTCTATAGGCCTTGAACCCGGTGAATGCCTTCTTGTCGGGGATTTTCTATATGATCTCCAGGGAGCGAGGAGAGCAGGAATGAGGGCAGTGCTTGTCCAGAGGGATGAACCTGACTGGACCGCCTGGTCAGATGTCGCATACCCAAAAATGACTGATTTTGTTTCAGATCTTGATGACCCGAAGCCCATAACGCCGTGGGAATATCGCGAGATTTTTGTCAAGCGGGGCGAAAAATGGCTTCATGCAGCATTCGAACTTGCCTTTGAACTGCCTGAAACGACCTCGCCCACCCTTGACTGCTGGCTTGTAAGGGTCGCAGCCCTTTGTGTGGGTACTATTACCGTATCCAATGACTACATTCTTGGACCAACGGAATGGAAGAACAATCAGTCCTTTGAGCCGTACTTTATGGGGCTTACCATATCGTCGATCGCAAAAAAATATCTTGCATCCCGTTATCCCATGATCACCGTAACTACAGAAGAAGAGGGTATCAAGGCGCCTAAGAATTCACTTGACCTGACGAGGTTCATAGAAAGAAAGATCTTCTAAATGGAAGAAGGAAGCCTTTTCAGCCCGGAAAAAGATCATAAAATACCAATTTATGAAATTCCGCTGGCTGAACGTATGCGGCCGGACACCCTTGATGATTACGCAGGGCAGGAGCACATCCTTGGTCCGGGCAAACCTCTCCGGATAATGCTTGAAGGGGGCAAAGTCCCCAGCTGCATCCTCTATGGCCCTCCCGGAGTCGGAAAGACCACTCTTGTTCGCATAATGTCCAAAACCACAGGAAGAGAACTGTTTGAGATAAACGCAGTAAGTGCCAAGGTCGAAACTTTGCGCACCCTTGTTGATAAAGCCAAAGCATCAAAAAGGGCATCAGGCAGATCCGCAATAGCATTTGTGGACGAAATATATCACTTCAACACAAAACAGCAGAACGTACTGCTGCCCTCTGTGGAAACAGGCGACATAATACTGGTCGGCACGACTACAGAAAACCCCTGGTTCGAGATAAATAAGACGCTCCTCTCACGCATGGTCATCTACACGCTGAAACCCCTTGATGAGGAAGACATAGTATCATTGCTTGAGAAAGCGCTCTCTGACAAAGTGCGCGGGCTCGGAATGCTTGAAGTGACAGCCGACAAGTCAGTCATAAGCAAACTTGCCTTGCTTGCCGGAGGGGATGCCAGACAGGCTCTGACAAGGCTCGAAGCAGCTGCGTCAGCTGTTGCCCTCGGAGGCGGCCGTGAGGTAACGCTCAAGATCATCGCCGAAAGCACAGGAATGGCGACCCAGAGGTATGACAGGATCTCAGATGACCATTACGCGGTAATATCAGCCCTGATAAAAAGCCTTAGAGGATCAGACCCCGATGCTGCGCTCTACTGGCTTGCAAGGATGCTTGCGGCGGGGGACGACCTTCGGTTTATCTGCAGGAGGCTCTGTATATTCGCATCCGAAGATGTCGGGCTTGCAGACCCCATAGCTCTTGTTGTGGCTCAGAACGCTGCCGCGGCAGTTGACAGGGTAGGACTTCCCGAAGCCGACATCATACTGGGGCAAGTAGCCGTCTATCTTGCATCCGCACCAAAGAGCAACAGCTCATACCTCGGTATAAGGGCTGCCATGAAAGCGGTGGAAGAGGGAGATCTCATGGAAGTTCCCTACCATCTCAGGAATGACGGTGAAGGTTATCAATATCCCCATGATTCACCCGGCCACTGGGTGCCGCAGGCATACCTGCCAGAACAGAGGCGTTTCTATTATCCTGGAAAACTTGGGGCAGAGGCGCGGATCAAAGAGAGGCTTAAGCTCTTCTGGAAAAGGTTCGCGGACGACCCTGCCGATGAGCAGGGATCATAGTACGACTTCATTGGAACAAACGTGGGCGGCCGAAGCCGCCCATGTTTGTTAATCTCAGTTTTTCTTTTCCCGTTCTTCCTCGTCTACCTTCAGCGAAATCATGTAAATGACGTCTGAAAGCCTGTTCAAAAAGGCGTAGCTCTTCTCTGTTATCTCTTTCTCCCTGAACAGCGGAGTCGCCGTCCTTTCGGCCCTTCTTGCTATCGTTCTTGCAAGGTGCAGCGCTGCCCCGCAGGAAGAGTCTCCCGGTCTGACGAATATCTGTGCCTCTTTAATCGATGCTGCCACCCTTAAAGAGACGTTCTCCAATATCTGAGGGTCAGGTTCGGGAAAATCGCATTCTGCAAAGTATGCCATTGCGTTGAAAAGATAATCTTCCAGGAAGAAGATGTCCTCAGCTGTTTTTGGCGATACGCACAAAGCACGTGCCAGTCCCAGCGCAGCCTGGCATTCATCCAGTGTCCCGTAGAGTTCTACCCTTCTGTCATCCTTTGCTACTCTCGTACCGTCGCCGAGTGAAGTGGCGCCTTTGTCTCCGCCTTTTGTGGTGATTTTAATATCTGCCATCTTATTCTCCTTCAGACACTTCAGTCTTTGTGGCGTATGCCCTGTTCCTCGTCGCCGCATCCGCTGGCGCAGGAAGAACAGTCAGAGCAGCTGCAGCTTCCTTCATGCTGTGATTTGAATGCGACGCGAAGTGTAGCCTCCATGAAAAATTCCTCAGGCAGGACCATCCTGTCATTTCCGTCAAAATCTTTCAGTGTCCGGCAGGGGAAACTTCCACCGTCAGGCACCCTGCAGGAATCACATTCGGCAAATCCGACTTCGAGCATAATGAGTTCCTCGATAGGAGTCTCTTTTACTTCGATCTCCGGTGACTGGATCGTCACCATGTTGCCGGACATCAGGGTCTCCTGGGTGATCTCGTCGAGGATCACCTTCCTGAGCTTCAGCTTTATGTTCATAGGTTCAAGCTTGGGAGCCATCCTCTCGCCGAAATCGACGAGGTTATCCCATGTCTCTTTCCACGGTTCGGGTTCAATATCTCTGACTGTATAGTGCGAAAGAATAATATTTTTCATCTTTTATCCCCCTAATCGCCGCTTCTTTGTCACCCGTATATCTTACAACATTATTTTAACAGGTAAAGGCATTGCGGTTAACCAATAATTCCGCTAGAATATCCGGGTCAGCATATTGCCGGGATGGCGGAATGGCAGACGCAGAGGACTCAAAATCCTCCGAGGTAACACTCGTGGGGGTTCGACCCCCCCTCCCGGCACCAGTTTTAAAAGCAACTGCTGAGATGGTATCTTCACAATTGTTTCACGGCATGTATTTGCTGCTTCACGTGGCGTCTTTTCGTCGCAGTTTATTGTTTTACTTCATTTCTGCTCTGTAGTATCTCAAAAACACTTGTTGGCGGCAATGTTTGCCATTTCTTGTTATGCCAGTGGGTATATCTGATGACTTTTTTCAAAGCCCACTCATTGTTTTCATATGACATAAAAAACTTATAAACTCTTTGCCCACTGTCAACTACCTTGGTTTCGGCTCTTGCCCCTTGTTCAGATTCAAAATTATCGGCATAAAATGTAGTTAAGTGTTTTACGATAAGTATTGCAGTATCGGGTTCCCCCGGTTCTGTTGCTTTTTGGATCTCTATATTGTAAGCAGGGTCCACGCTATCTGAGGTCTTCTTCCAATGCTCAGGTTTTTTGCCTGCTTCCTTATAAACGACGGAGTATTGCTCACCTTTATAGGTATCAAGGACTTTTGCCATTTCAGTTTTACAGTAAGCCCTGAAAGAATCGGATGTATTTGTGTTTTCATCCTCTGCAGCAAAAACCTGGCAAGCGGCAGCCAAAAATATAATCAGCAGCAGTAAAAATTTTTTCATCATTTTTTCACACCCTCTCATTATAATAGGACAGTGCATACCCAGACAGATTGTATCATTACTCCTGTAACTGTATATGTAGCTGCAGCAGATGTGAAATATAATCCAACATTTTAGGTGAACAGAAGGAGATGAGTACGATAGAGAAACGTTTCCATTTGTCATTGTGCTGCTTATCACTGATGGTCTTATTATTTTGTTTTGGCAGCTCAGCGGCCTCAGGTGCAGGTATAACGGAGGATGCAAAGCTGACAGACCCTGAATTTTGGATATCTGCCGCTAAGGAAGCGGACAAAGTTATTTTGACCAGTGAGCAGATAAAGGCATTTAATTTGGAGATCGCCGCAAAATCACCGTCAATTCAGAATCTGCAGATCTTACCTGATACAAATGACGGGGAAGTTCTCGGACAGAAAGTTTCTGATGTAAGTGTCCTTAACAGCAAACTTTATCGCTGTGGAATACTTTTCAGCGACGAAGAGAGGGTACTTCTGAAAAAAGAACTGAATTTGAGAGTGCTGAGCGGATCTATTCCTATTAGTTACGGCATTACTGTCAGACGTACTAATCTTCGTACTCTTCCAATGTCAGAAGGGCTTTTTGACACAGCAGACGATGTTTTTTTCGACAACCTGCAGGAGACGGCAGTAGACCCGGGTGAGCCTTTAATAATCCTTTATACCAGTGGGTCTGGAAAATTCTTTTATGTTCAGATGTACAACTGCAGAGGCTGGATAAAGGCAGAGGACGCAGCAATTACTGACAGGATGAAGTGGCTTGATTATGTGCTTCCACAGAAATTCCTCGTTGTTACCGCACGCAACTTATTTGTTCATTCAGAGGGAGAAGACGTCCTTTATCAAATGGGCAGCCGAATGCTTATAAAGACAAAATACTCAAATGCATTTATCGTGCTTATACCGCGCCGCAGGACAGACGGAACATTTTTTGAAGAGAAACAGTTTATTTTTGTTAATAACGATAATGTCAGCGAAGGCTTTCTTCCGTACACACGTGCCAGCTTGATCGGACAAAGTTTTAAGTTTTACGGTGCTTGTTATGGCTGGGGAGGCCTCATGGAAAGCGAGGATTGTTCAGGGTTAGTCAATGATGTTTATAGGGTGTTTGGAATATTCCTTCCCCGTAACTCAGGTCAGCAGGCTAAAACTGCAGGTGTAAACACTTCGTTTGAAGGGCTGAGCACCTCTCAGCGTGATAGATTGATTTCAGAGGCAGTTTCTGCCGGAGATGTCCTGTTTATGAAGGGACACGTTATGATATATCTCGGAAGGGACAACGGAGTACACTATGCCATCCATTCCCTCGGCAGCCATACGGTTCATTATACTGACGGCAGAAAGGAAAAACAGCGTATCATGAAAGTAGTTGTAAGCGATCTGTCACTTAAGACATGGGCTGGTCTTGAGCATATAAACGCTTTTACGAACTCAATTTCTTTCAGATAAAGTTCTAAACATATAATATTTACGTCCAAAGTATTCACCTCAGAAAGGGAGTTAAAAATTTATGAAGAAAATTGTATTGATATCATCCTTTTTTCTCTTCTTTATCACATCTCCATTTTCTGCATTCGCAGATCCACAGCCGGACAGGGAGACTCTTTATCAGGGGTCGACAATAGAGGCACTTTTAGCGGGGAATTATGAGGGCGTGGCTTCTGTTGAAAAGATAAAATCGCAGGGGAATGTCGGTTTGGGGACATTTGCCGGACTTGACGGAGAGATGATCATACTGGACGGCGTGGTATATAAAGCAGCTAAGACAGGAAAAGTAACCGTCGAAAGTGATAACCTGAAAAGCCCGTTTTATGCAGTTACCTCTTTCGAGGCAGATATTACTAAAAAAATCGGGACCGGCGGTATGGACTTTGATCTATTGAGAACAAAGCTTGATGGACTACGGAAACGGAATGATTTGCCGTACGCCATCGTCATTAAAGGGAAATTTCAATCAATAAAAGCACGCAGTGTCGGCCCGTATCAGCCGCCGTTCCCGCTCCTTTCCGATGCGCTGAAGGAACAGAGTGTATTTGAATACCACGAAATATCCGGAAGGTTGGTGGGGTTTTGGATGCCCGCATACATGGGCAATACAAATGCCGCAGGCTATCATTTGCACTTTCTTTCAGACGACTGCCAAAAAGGCGGTCATGTCCTTGATCTAATTCTAAACGATGCTGAAATCAGCATGGACGAAACGCCGATCCTTCATATCGAATTTGCCCCGTATCCGACAAAACCTTTAGAAAAACCGGACAGCTATAAATCATAAATGGTCCTGAATTTTGTGTGAAGTTCTGACAGGTGCACTATCGCTCGACGGTATTTGCCGCAGTTTGGCCATTGTAAAGGCAGTTTCACGTTGCAAGCCGCATGCTGCACAAATGCCACAGAGATGAAATGAGCGGCTTGGAACTTGGCACAACATCAACTTAATGCCTTTTGAGTCTCAGTAGACTATAAATCCTGCATTCCCGGAATTTATAACGATGCAAGGCACCTCAAACAGAGATATAACAACGACTTAGGCTATTTTTAACTTGCCCCTCCTATCGTTATATATTATAATATGTAACGATGGGAGGCGGTAGCATGGGGATCGTATACTGGACAAATAAACAAACTGGAATAACATATGCCTACAACAATGAGGCTTACTGGGACAAGGAGAAGAAACAGTCGCGTGCCAAACGCACTCTATTGGGCAAGGTTGACCCGGACACCGGAGAGATAGTGCCGACCAGGCCGTACAAAAAGAAAGATAAAACTGCTTCAGCAATACAGATCAAGCCTGGGGCCGTTCCTATAACCGAGTACAAGCGCAGCTTCTGTGGAGCGACATACCTGTTGGACCAAATAGGCAGGATCTCCGGAGTAACAGACGACTTGAAGGCCTGTTTTCCAGAGATTTACAAACAGATTCTGTCCATAGTCTACTTTCTTATTCTGGAGGAAAACAACGCCTTAAATCGCTTTTCGCACTGGCAGAAACTGCATGTTCACCCTAACCGGGAGGACATCCCGTCACAAAGAAGCAGTGAGTTGTTTCAGTCCATAAGTGAAGAGAACCGGATGAATTTCTTCATAAGGCAGGGCAAAAGACGAATAGAGAAAGAATACTGGGCTTTTGACATCACCTCAATCTCCAGCTATTCGGAAGTCCTGAACCAGGTCAGGAAGGGCAGAAACAAGGAATACGACAGGCTGCCTCAGATCAATCTGGCTCTTTTGTTCGGCGAGAGATCCGGGCTGCCTTTTTATTACCGCAAGTTGCCGGGCAATATATCGGACGTTAAGACAGTAAGGCAGCTTATGTCCGAGTTTGATGTTATGGGCTACAAGAAGGTCAGCGTGATCCTTGACCGCGGTTTCTACAGCAGAGAGAATATCAACGCTCTCATTAAGAACCATCAGAAGTTTATCATAGGAGTCAAGCTCGGTCTGAATTATGTAAGCAATGCATTAGAGCTTGAGCGCGACAGCCTTAAACTTTGGAGCAATCTGGAGACCCAGTTTGCCACATACGGGATATGTAAGACTTTAGAGTGGGACTATGAACAGGAAAGACCCTATAAAGGTGATGTTATCAAAGACAAAAGGCGGATCTATCTGCTTTTGTTCTATAACCCGGAGAAAGCCGCCAAAGACCAGACGGAGATGAACGACTATCTGACATACCTGCATGATGATCTGGTAAACAACACTAAAAAAGAGTATCGCATGAAGGACTATGAGAGGTATTTTGAGGTTACTGAGACTCCAAAACGCGGTAGGAAGGTCACGCCAAAAGAAGATGCCATGTTGGAAGCGGCAAGAAACTACGGTTACTTTGGATTGTTGTCAAATGAGGCACAGGATCCGTTTGAGGCCTTGTCTCTCTATCGCAGCAAGGACATTGTAGAGAAGGGATTCGGCAATCTTAAAGAACGCCTTAACTTCCGCAGGATGCAGGTTTCTTCAGAATTATCGTTGAACGGCAAGCTGTTCGTAGAATTTGTGACGCTTATTTACCTGTCCTATGTCAAGAAGAAGATGCAGGATGCCAAGCTATTTGACAAATGGACACTGCAGGGATTGCTTGACGAACTGGATGTAATAGAGCTATTTGAGGCTCCCGGACACGGCAGAGTCCTGGGTGAGATCACAGAGAAACAAAAAGACATCTACGCCGCACTTGGCGTACCTAGTCCATCGTTATAAATTCCGGGAATGCAGGTTATACGAGGCAAAAGCAGAGGGTAAGAACATAGTCAAAGGATAATGACGACGCAGGAATCTGCCGGGAGTCCCATCCTGCGGTGAATTCGCGATTTTTGATTTAGGGCCAATTCACCGCTGAATGGTTCATTCAGCAAATTCTCCGCAGCGTGACTTATGCTGCAAATTCCCCGTGGCTTGAAAAGCCACAGCCACTTGATAGTTTTCCAAAATCGCAATTGGGGTTTAGAGCAAGTGATGACGACGCAACACAAAAAAATCCAAACGAAGACGTATTAGTTATACGTCGACGTGAAGGATTTTGAGTGTTGTGAAGTCAGGGCTGCTATAAATTTCAATTGCGCCAATTGCACGATTTCTGCCAAGCAGCATAGTATGATTCCTTAACTGCGGACCTTAAGCACATCCTGTCCATGACGCGGAGGCTCTCTACCGAAGTTCCTGCCGGCGTACACGCCTGAGTGATCAGTTCCTTAATGTCTGCGCCGCTTTCTTCCCACATTTTCAGGCATCCTTTGATCGTCTGGTAAACCATTTCAACTGAAGTTTTATAGTCCAGACCGCACAAAACGGCTGAATCGATCATCGAGTCAAAATAATATAGGAGAGGCGCGGGGCTGGTTATGGATGTAAATATGTCTATTTTGTCCTCTGTGACGCTGAAGCATCTGCCCAGAGCGTTGATCAGCGCAAGCACATCCGCTCTTTCTTCGGGGAGGACGTTGCCGTTGAACGCCATAGGCACAGCACCCTCACCCACCCTGCTTGGCGGATTGGGAAGTATTCTTACCGCTTTGATATTTTCTATCGAACTCTCATAGAGTGAGAGCGGGATCCCTGCCGCGACCGAGATCAGGATTTTTTGCTCCATATTTACAGATATAAGATCGTTGATGACTGCCGGCACAACGTTGGGATGGACGCAGATGAAAATAATGTCACATGAGTCTGCAGCATCGGCATTATCCTTGGCAGCGCTTATTCCATATTTCAATTCTAATTCTGCCGTTCTCGAGAGATCAGGTTCCGATACAACGATTGAAGGACCCTCCGCAGCGCCGCTCTCAATAAATCTGTTAATCAGTATCTCAGCAATATGTCCCGATCCTATGAACGCTATCTTTTGCCGCATTACTTACACCTCCGGTTTACTCTGTACATAATGCACAGTCATGGGGTCCACAAATCCCACACACTTTATTATATACCGCGGGGGAAATTGCCGCTTCGTCGAGTCTTATGGAGTTGACAAGTAAACGCTCGTTAACTATAATACTGGTGAACGAACGTTTACTGCGTAAGGAGGATGCTTGGATGGCCGACACAAAAGAAAACATTTTGCACACTGCGCTCCGCCTGTTTGCGCGGGATGGATTTGAGGCAGCTTCAGTCAGCGATATCGCAGGAGAACTCGGCATCACAAAAGGAGCTTTATACAGGCACTATAAGAATAAGCAAGATATATTTGACAGCATTGTGGAGCGTATGTGTCAGATCGATGCTGAAAGAGCGAAAGAGTTTGAAGTGCCGGAGGAAACATTTGACAGGTCACCGGCGCCTTACCGGAATACTGATATGGATAAGATCACGGCATTCATAGAAGCGCAGTTTCATTTTTTGACGGGGGATGAATTTGCCTGTAATTTCCGAAAAATGTTGATTTTAGAGCAATACAGAAATCCTGAAATTGCTGAACTGTATCAAAAATGTCTTGTAAGCGGGCCGGTCAGCTATATAGAAGATCTATTCCGTGAAATGATGGGAAGGGGTATTTGGGACAAAAACGACCCGAAACAGCTTGCGCTTGAGTTTTATGCGCCGTTTTATTTGTTGCTGAGCATTTCGGATATGGCGCCTGACAAGAAAGAGGTCTCTAAGCTGCTAACGGTGCACATAAAGCGGTTTATTGAAAAGAACTCCGCCCCGCGTAAACACAAGGAGTGAGCGGTGCATCACAAATTAATAGACGAAGATAGGGAGTATGACAATGGAAGATATGACGATCCACGAATTTGATTTTGCACTCATAAATGAATTTTTCACGGAACTTGAACGCCAGGGGCCCGGCAGTCCCGAAGAAACGATCAGGGCGTTGAGTTTTATACGGAACCTTTCAGATAAAACAAAAATAGCCGATCTGGGCTGCGGTACAGGTTTTCAAACAATAGTCCTGGCGCAAAATACAGAAGCCAGCATCACCGCTCTCGACCTTTTCGCCGTTTCGATCGATAAACTTAACGCAACAGCCGAAAGACTTGGCTTACAGGACAGGGTAAAGGGTATTGTCGGTTCTATGGATGATCTGCCGTTTCAGGATGAGGAATTCGACATCATATGGTCCGAGGGAGCTATTGGCAATATAGGTTTTGAAAAAGGCCTGGATCATTGGAAGCGCTTTCTCAAAAAAGACGGGTACGTTGCCGTGACATATGAGTCATGGTTTACAGACGAGCGCCCCGCTGAAATCGAGAAGTGGTGGACGGATGCCGTCCCGGAGATCAGCACGATAGGGCACAATATTTCCATCATGCAAAAAACAGGATACGTTCCCATCGCCGCATTTACGCTGCCCGAAAGTTGTTGGACAGAAAATTATTTTGCCCCGCAAAAAGCAAGGCATGAAGAATTCCTGAAAAAACACGCGGGAAATAAAACCGTTGAGGATATGATCGCGTTCATGAGGTATGAGGCAGAATTGTATTCAAAATACAAACAATATTACGGGTATGTGTTTTATGTTGGGAGAAAACATTGTTAAGCCATGGCTGAGCATCGCTAAGCGCTTGCTGATCATTTGTAAAATGCAGACGGGGACTGTATCAAGAGGGAGCCAATTGGGAGTCGGGTGGTAAGCGGTTGTTAAAGGCAGTCGAACAGTAGTCAAACAATCATTAACTGAACTTTCCCACCCACCAACAGGTAGTTGAACCTTGAAAAATCTATATAGGTTACGCACATAATACCAATTGTTGTCTTATGTAGTTCGGTAACGCATTCATAAAGGCCTCGGTTATTTGGTTTTGTATTTTGTCTTTTCTGCCATTGAGACTGTTTCCCAGGATCTGCATTACCGTACTGAGTATCAGCATCAGGGAATGAGAGAGTTTTATGTCCTCTATCTCTTTGCAGTATAGGAAGAATAATTCACCTATAGTCCTGTCATCACAGTTGTTTCGCGCTTCTATCGAAAGCATCGCATACCTCAAGAATACAAGGGTTGTAGTCGCTACAAGCATGTCGTAGCTTCTGCCCTGAAACTCTCTTGCCAGAGCAAGATGGGATTTGCAGACCTTGAAGAAGGTCTCTATGTCCCAGCGTTTACCGTATATACGGACGATCTCCTCTTCGCTTATGGCCGTATCGGTGCTCATTATTGCAAGCCACTTATTGAAATTCCTCTCACGAACAAATACGATCCTTGCTTTGATGCATTTGTCTAAGGGCTCTGTTTTATGCTTCCGTATCATGACACAGACCGAACCTATGATCTGAGAAGAATGATTTGTATCTTTGGACACATCCTTATATATTGACCTGATGTTCTGCCATCTGCCATTACAGAAATAGTGGATCTTGTCAGATATACGGAGCATCCCTATCACATCTCTGTTTTCTTCCTTTACGCTCACTACTGTTTTCGGCATGGTGAACCAGCTGTCAAACAAGACGAATCTTGCGGGGATGTCTTTGGCCTCTCTGAGCATTTCTATAAGGGTATCCGTAGAGGACATCCTGGAGCGGATGCGTCTTTTGTAGCCGTTTGTGCGTTTGTCAGTTTGGTTGGCAGGACAAAGCACGTTCTCATCCTTTGCCGAACTCAGAAGATTGAAAGATACAGGAAGAAAAGTATTTCCGTCGGACCATCCCAGCGTAAGCATGCGAAAACCCCGGCAGAACCTGTGGCTTGTGTGGTCAAAAACACGCGCGAGCAACTCTACCTTCTTGCTGTTATTGCGGCTGAAAAGAGAATCATCAATTATCAGCACAGACTCCCTGCTGCTTCCTGTGAGGCGGTCAACTTCAGAGATGAGCCTGCTCATGACCAAATATAGAAGTTTCTCCCAGTTAAAATATCCGCAGTTGAGAAAACGGTAAGCGGTATTCTTTCTGAATGATAATTCAGGATTCTTTGCTGAGAGAGTTCTGTAAAGGTTTTTGCCGGTAAAGACAAGCGCGAAAAGCTCTTTAAGTATATGAATACAGCTGAACCCCGCTTCCTTATAAAAGTTGGAACGGCTCAGCAGACCGGAGATATTAAGCTTCTGAAAGAAAGAGTCTATGGATGATTGAAACAGGTGTCCTCTATCGTTAATATCTGCTATAATGTTTGCCATGGGAAAGCCTCCTTGTTTGTTGGTATTACTTGATTTGTGGTGATTTCAATTATACCCCTCAAGGGGCTTTCCTTCTGCTTTTCAGTGCGTAATCCTATATGTATTTTTCAAGGTTCAGACTGCTTTTACGGGTGGGAAAGTTCAATCATTAATATTTAAAGTCACCCCCCTTCCTTTATTCCTTCTTTATAAACAACAAATTCAAAACCAGTAAAAAACTGTTTAAATTTGTAAAACGATAGAATAGTATATACAGAATAGTTAAATAATAAATATTGGTTTAATGTGTTTTTATGCGCATCACAGCTGAAGGAGTTTGTCTGAAAAAGACCAATGGCTAAACATGGAAGATGTTCTACCTTGTTCCTCAAAATGGATTTGGAGGGAAACATGAAAACCAGAATACTAATTGTCGACGACTCTGCAATAGACAGGAAGATCACCAGTAAAATGATGGGAGATTTTGATGTCATCACTGCTGTTAACGGTATCGAAGGGCTTCGTATTATTGATGAAAATCCTAATGTTGATCTTGTCATACTGGACCTTTTCATGCCTGAGATGAACGGTTTCCAACTGCTTGAAATACTGAAGTCAGATGAAAAATACAGCAGAATACGCGTGATTGTCCTGACTAACGCAGAGGAGATCGAATACGAGATAAGAGGGCTGAAACTCGGGGCGGTCGATTATATAAGAAAGCCTGTAAATTTTGAATCTCTTCTTGCAAGGATCTATATCCAGGTCAAATTGAAGGAAGCACAGCAATTGGTAGAGGGGGACAATCAAAAACTGGATCAGATGGTCGCGGAGAGGACAAAAGAATCTGAAGCAGCGCGAGACATAACTGTTCTTGCCCTTGTCGGGTTGTTGGAAATGAGGGACATTGAAGCTTTTCAGCACACCACAAGGACGCAGATGATCATGAAGGTCCTCTGTGAGAGCTTAAGGTCAAATGATAAATACAAAGATGTTCTCACCGACAGCTATATTTTCGAGCTTATCCGAACATCCCCGCTCCACGACATTGGCAAGGTGGGGATCCCAGACAATATTTTATTGAAGCCGGGAAAACTTTTGGCCGAAGAATTTGAGATAATGAAGAAACATGTGGGGTACGGCTCAGAGGCATTGAAAAAAGAGCAGTCCTGCAAAGACGAAGATCTTCCCTATTTCGTTAAAATTGCAATAGAAATTATTGATGGACATCATGAAAAGTATGACGGGACTGGCTACCCCCTCGGTCTCGCAGGAGAGGATATCCCCCTGCCCGGCAGGCTGATGGCGATAGTTGATGTTTACGATGCACTTATGACCAAAAGAATATACAAAGAGGCCTGGCCGTTTCCTGATGTGATCTCCTGTATCCGGCAAGAGAGAGGAAAGCATTTCGATCCCGACATCGTTGACGCTTTCATGGCGAGATCAGAAGAAATACACAATATATCTATCAAATATGACGCATAAGTGCAATTGGGGCATCTCGCGGCGCTGACTTAGCAACATGCGATGCTCCTTCACCTCAACGTATTCATATACGCCTCGGTTTGAAGCATCGCATATTGCGTCGTCATCACTCACGATTTGCCCCAATTGCAATATTGGTATCATCGTAAAACCCGCGGCGCTGACTTAGCAAGGCAAGAATCTGCCGGTAGTGCCATCCGGCGGGGAATTTTCAGCCTCTAGTCTGCGGTGAATTCGCTACAGTTGTCGCTGGTGAATTTGCCTGACTCGGTCAGGCGGAGAATTCAAGATTTTTGATTCAGAGCCAATTCACCGCGAGTGTATTCCTCACAAATTCTCCGTGGCTTGAAAAGCCACAGGTCTTCAATAGTGCCAACATCGCAATTGGGATTTAGAGCGAGTGATAACGATGCAATGCGAAGTGGAGCCGCACGAAGGCGTATATAAATACGTCGAAATGAGGCTCCACAAGTGTTGCTAAGTTAGCGCCGTGCTTTTAAGTTTTTAACGATAGTCATCAATATCGTAATTGAGGTTTAGAGCGAGTGATAACGACGCAACTTGCGATGCTTCGAACCGAGGCGTATATGAATACGTTGAGGTGAAAAAGCATCGCATGTTGCTAAGTCAGCGCCGCTCTAAACCTCAATTACTCCGAGTGCGGAGATCGTCTCCATATCCTTATCCCCCCGCCCCGAGAGATTGACGAGGACTTTTTGCTCCGGTCTGAGTTCCGGAGCGACCTTTATCGCTCCGGCGAGTGCGTGGGAGCTTTCAAGCGCGGGGATAATCCCTTCTGTCCTGCAAAGAAGCCTGAATGCATGAAGCGCTTCTTTGTCGCTTGCGCATATGTATTCTGCTCGTCCGCTCTCCTTGAGGGCGGCGTGTGCCGGTCCGACTGAAGGATAATCAAGTCCGGCTGCTATTGAATAGACCTCCGCGGCCTCGCCCTTATCATCGGTAAGAACGTAGCTTTTGAAACCATGGAGGACTCCAGGGGAACCCTTTGTAAGGCTGGCGGCGTGATCTCCGTATGTCAGTCCTCTTCCTGATGGTTCGACACCAATAAGGCGGACATCCTTGTCTTCGATGAAGGCTGTGAAGGCGCCTATAGCGTTGCTTCCTCCGCCTACACATGCGATGACGGCGTCCGGCAGGGAGCCGGTCCGTTCAAGCATCTGGACCCTTGCTTCCTCGCCGATTATTTTCTGGAAATTCTGCACCATAGTCGGATATGGGTGCGGCCCGACCGCAGAACCGATCAGGTAAAAGACCGAGGTGTCGTTGCAGAATGCCGCAAGTGCTGCATCTACAGCTTCTTTGAGCGTTCCCTGTCCGTCTGAGACAGGTACGACTTTAGCGCCAAGCGCTTTCATCCTGAGCACATTCGGGGCCTGGCGCTGTACGTCGACTTCTCCCATGTAGACATCGCATTCCATACCCATCAGCGCTGCGACTGTGGCACTTGCAACGCCGTGCATGCCTGCCCCTGTCTCAGCAATGATCTTTTTCTTGCCCATTCTTTTGGCAAGAAGTGCCTGTCCTATGCAGTTGTTTATCTTGTGAGCCCCTGTGTGGTTGAGGTCCTCCCTCTTGAGGAAGATCCTGGCCCCACCTACTGTCTTGGTGAGGTTTTTGCACTCGGTGAGTGCGGAGGGACGTCCCACGTAGTCCTTTAGAAGGGAGATGTATTCTTCCCTGAATGATTTGTCTGCCGCGCATTTCTCATACTCTTCCGCGATCTCCGTAAGGATTGGTTCGAGCGCTCCCGGAACGTATGTGCCTCCGAATCCGCCGTAGATGCCTTTTACCGGAAAACCTGCCTGATTTTGTAATCTCTCTGTCATGATATTATCCTCCTCTTAGCTCGTGTAAACTCTCTGGTCTGTTCTCATCTTTTCAGCGCGTGCTGCCGTGGTGCATTTATAAAAAAAGGGGGACTGAAAGAAAATTTCCCTTTCAGTCCCCCTGTATCGACACAGCAAGATACGGGCGGACGCTAGACGCACCACCAGCTGTTGAAATTCTTATTCGTGAGGTTGGTAAATGATTTCATGCAGCTTCCCCCGAACTTCCGATATATTGCGCGAAATAGTACCACTCTAATCAATAAATTGCAATCCCACTAAATGATCATGTCTAAAAATACTTAAACACTGTTAATTGAAATACTAACTTCCACATATGGCAGGTCGAGATGGAAATTAGTCTTTCACCAAATTCCACCTGAATTTAGTTTTACAGCCAATGGTTTAGAATATGCGGGAATCCCCGTTTGCATCAGAAAGGAGGACAACATGTCCAAACAGATAAAGGGGAATCATAAACACCTTACTCAGGATGACCGGATATATATTGAGAAATCGCTTGACTTCAGGATGCCTTTCAGGGAAATAGCCAAATATCTTATGAAGGATCCTACGACAATATCAAAGGAGGTACGGCTACACAGAAAAGTTAAGCCCAGGAATCCTTTTAACCAGGAAAACAACTGTACCAGAAGGAGCAAATGTTCCCTGAAGAATGTCTGCGGTACGGGCGAGTGCGGACAAATGCTTTGCAAGGGATGTCCAATGTGCAATGAGAGATGCGTAGAGTTTGAAGCGATCAGATGCGGCATAACCGATAAGGCCCCTTATGTCTGCAACGGATGTACGAAGAAGAGTAATTGCCGTATGGAGAAGCATTATTACAAAGCTTCTCATGCCCATACGGATTATGAGCAGCTCCGCTCTTCATCCAGAGAAGGCATTAATCTGACTGAGGCAGAAATTGTCCATATCGACAACTTTGTCTCCCCTCTCATCCAAAAGGGCCAGTCTATTGCACATGTCTATGCAGGACACAAAGATGATATCCCTTTTACTTCAAAGACCCTGTACAACTACGTCAATCATGGAGTTCTCTCTGTACGAAACCTCGACCTGCCAAGAAAAGTGAAGTACAAGCCCCGCAAAAAGCATAAGGAAGCTACGAAAAGAGACCGTAAATCTCTTGTCGGGAGGGATTATTCTGACTTTACCAAACTCATGCAGGAGTGTCCGGATACTGACGTGGTCGAAATGGATACCGTAGAGGGCACAAAGGGAGGAAAGGCGATACTTACTTTGTTCTTCAGGTCATCTAAGTTCATGCTGGCTTTTCTTACCAAGGACAAGACAATGAACTCTGTATTAAGGGTCTTTGAATATCTTGAGTCTGAGTTGGGAAGCGATCTTTTCAGAAGCACCTTCCCTCTGATACTGACAGACAACGGATCTGAGTTTCTGGATCCTTTGCTTCTTGAGAACGGAAACGACAATGTCAGAAGGACCTCTATATTCTACTGTGAGCCCTATGCCTCATACCAGAAGGGTATGCTTGAAAAGAACCATGAGTACATACGATACATCCTGCCAAAAGGTTCTTCTTTTGACACGCTGTCTCAGGAAGATGTCTCTCTTATGCTGAGCCATATAAACAGCACAGCGAGGACAAGCATTAATTGCCGAACCCCATTCGAGCTTGCCTCGCTGCTGATTGATAAACGCGTAATAAGGGCTGCAGGGATTCAAAGGATCGAACATGACGACGTCTGCCTAAGACCAAGTCTGTTCAGAAAATAAACCACTGACAGTTTTTTGATGCAGGCCGGAGTCGAATAAAACCCCGAAAACAGGTGGAATTTACTCTTTCAGAGCATTTTCCAGGTGTCCACTTAGCATGGGCTAAAACCCGTCAAAACACCCTTATTACGATATTATTGTAATGCAATATGACCCAAATTACACTTGCTGAATGTCATAAGTGGAGGTTAGTACTTCATCCAAAGAAATTCTTACGTGGTGGAATTTAACTTTTCAATCAACGATACTTAAACACAAGCGCCAGATATGTTTCCTGGAGGCTCCATCGCAGGAAGATCATTTTTGATATAAAATACTACAGTGGTGTCTGAAAAATCGCCGCAAAATCTTATTTTTACCGAGGGGTCGCTTTTTTTTGGGTTCTGTAAAAATTTTGTTTTTTATTCTTACTCTGGGGTATATCCTGGGGAGCATAAAATTCTTCAACATCAGGCTCGGCACATCGGGAGTTCTTCTTGTTGCCCTGATCTTCGGGCATTTTGGACAGGAGATATCCGGCGCTGTCCGCGACATCGGCCTGGTATGTTTTGTCGCGTCTGTGGGATTGATAGCAGGTCCCGTATTTTTCTGCAATTTCAAAAGCAGAGCCGTTGCCTACATGGTAATAGGATTCGTGACGATCATTTCCGGCGCAGCTTTATGCGTGGCTTCAATAAAGATATTGGGGATTCCTGTTCCTCTTGCTGTAGGAATAATGAACGGCGCACTGACAAGCACCCCGGGGCTCGCTGCCGCTATCGAAGCGACAGGTGATCCGAGCGCCTCCATAGGATATGGTATTGCTTATCCTTTTGGTGTCCTCGGTGTGGTCCTCTTTGTACAGATAGTGCCCAAGATTTTTAGAATAGATTTCAGCAGGACCAAGCCTGTGATGGACTGTGGGCAGGACCTGCAGCCGGAAGGTACTGCAGGAAAAGGATCTATGAAAATTGACCCCTTCGGGTTTTTTCCTCTTGTACTGACAATAGCGGCAGGACTGATCGCCGCAAAGATAGTGATACCTCTTCCCGGAGGAGCCATGTTCAGCCTCGGAGCCTCCGGCGGACCGCTCCTTACGGGACTTCTGATAGGATATTTCGGTCACATAGGCCCGATATCGCTTGAGGTAAGGAAATCTACCCTTGAAACGATGAGGGAGTTCGGGCTTGCGCTCTTCCTTGCAGGTGCGGGGGCAGCAGCGGGCAAGGGCTTTGTGGCGACCCTCACGGAACATGGCCCGGTTCTCTTCTTCGCGGGGGTCGGAATGACCCTTCTGCCTATGATGGCGGGGTATTTTATTGCAGTGAAGATGTTCAGTCTTGATATATTCAATACTCTCGGCTCGATATGCGGAGGAATGACGAGCACCCCTGCGCTTGGAGTCCTTATTTCAGAAACGCGCACCGACTACGTATCCCTTCCATACGCGGCAACTTACCCTGTGGCGCTCATACTCGTTGTTCTTGCCTCCCAGTTCATCGCTATTCTCTGCTGAGGGTCAGTGCAGAATATAAGAGACTGAAGACTATCTTACAGACAAAAAAGATCTTCCGGCAATATCCGGAAGATCTCTATATGTATTATGTTATTTCAGGATCTAGCTGCTCAACTTGTACCATGCCCATGCTGATCCGCTAAGGTTCGGCGTATTGCTCCACCATTGTCCCTTGGTTACATCATAATACCCCGTGTATCCCTGGACCATGCAGACATAGTAATCGCCGTTATAGTAGAGGATGTCTCCCCTGTAGAATCTATACCCGGTCTCGATTTCGTCCCAGTTTTTTGAGACACCCGTGAACTGAACAAGGCCTCCGCCGGATTTTGTTGTCCACCATTTTGTTTCGACATTCTCCATTTCAGGGCTGCTGTCACCGCTGTAGTAAATATCAGATTCTGTTCCTACTGCCACATAATATTTGTCTTCGAGCTTAAATTTCTGCCCCTGACTAAAAGAAATGCTGTCTCCATCAACAATGGCTTCTTCCCAGTCATCTATCGCCTGGTATCCGTCGCCGCCGAAATTATCGGTTCCGGGGATAATGTTTCCTGGCGGGTCTGGATCGTCCCCGCCGCCGGGATCATCTCCTCCGCCTGTCCTCCCACTGCCGTGAACTGAACAAACAACGATCTCTCTGCCGTTTTCTTCACCTGCTGAGTAGATGCCGCCGGAGGGGCATTTCACTTCGTTGTTGCTTATGGTGTCCTTGTATTTGTCGTTGATGAAGCTCTGCAGTGTGTAATTCTCTTTGCTGAGTCCGTTTGAGAATCTGTATGCATCAAGGGCCAGCATTATAGTGGCCCTGTTTCCGCTGCATGCCTTTTCTCTGACCATATCGTCAGAGGGGCCGACAACCAGATATAAAATTCCCGCCAGGATCCCTATTATTATGACTACGATAAGCAGCTCTACCAATGAAAATCCTTTGTCTATTTTTCTCATGCTGTCCTCCCTGCCGAATATGATCGCTCTATTATAGTATCTCTTCAGCATAATGTGCAGCAATAAAGTACCGGGATTTTAAAATCTGGGTCATATGGCCATCTCGATCTTGACTTCGCTGAAAGCGTCTATTGCCGCGTCAAGGTCCTCTTTCGTATGCCTTGCCGAGACCTGTGTCCTGATACGGGCTTTGCCCCTTGGCACGACAGGGAAAGAAAAGCCGGTAACGTAGACTCCTTTTTCAAGGAGCCTGGCCGAGAATTCAGTGGCTATCCTTGCATCATAGAGCATGATGGGGACAATGGGATGCGTTCCAGGCAGCAGATCGAAACCAAGGGCTTCCATCTTCTCCCTGAAGTATGAGGTGTTTTCATGTACCCTGTCCCTGTATTCGGTTGTGTCCCCAAGCATTTTGATGACCTCAAGAGAAGCCCCTGCTATTGCCGGGGCAAGGGTGTTTGAGAAAAGATAGGGTCTGCTACGCTGCCTAAGGAGTTCAACGACCTCCTTCTTTGCGCTGACGTAGCCTCCGGACGCACCGCCGAGAGCCTTTCCGAGAGTGCCGGTCAGAATGTCCACCCTGCCCATTACCCCGCAGTATTCGTGGGTGCCGCGCCCGGTCTTTCCCATGAACCCTACCGCATGGCTGTCATCGACCAGTACGAGGGCGTCGAACTCGTCCGCAAGATCACAGATGGACTTAAGGTTTGCGATGTATCCGTCCATTGAAAAGACTCCGTCTGTGACTATCATTTTAATTCGGGAGCCCTTTGCCGCTTCAAGCTGTGTCCTCAGGTCTTCCATATCGTTGTTTTTATATCTGAATTTTGCTGCCTTGCAGAGACGGATTCCATCGATGATGCTAGCATGGTTCAGTTCATCGCTTATGACGGCATCGCCTTCGCCCAGTATGGGTTCAAATACACCTCCGTTGGCGTCGTAGCATGATGAATAGAGGATAGTATCCTCCATGCCAAGGAAGTCGCTTATAGCTGCTTCGAGATCCTTGTGTATCTGCTGTGTGCCGCAGATGAATCGTACCGAGGCGAGTCCGTAACCCCATCTGTCGTATGCCTCTTTTGCTGCCCTGATGACTCTGGGGGAGTCTGCAAGGCCGAGATAGTTGTTTGCGCACATGTTTATGACACCGAAGTTTGTTGTTGTATCTATGATGTCCCTCTGAGGAGTTGTGATCACCCTCTCTGATTTGTAGAGTCCCTGCTCTTTTATCTCTTCTATCGTTTTGGTTATGATCCCTATGGCGCTTTTCATTTATCTCATCCCCCGGTCATTATATTTAGATAAACAAACGTTTGCCTGTCGGTACAGGATAATGGGAGATCAAAGGTTTTGCCAGTCCAGGACAACCTTGCCCGATTCGCCGGTGTTCATTGCCCTGAAACCCTCTTCGAAATCCATGACATCGAACCTGTGGGTTATGACACGGCTTATATCCAGCCCGCTCTGAAGCATCGTAGTCATCTTGTACCACGTCTCATACATCTGCCGGCCGTATATCCCCTTGAGGGTAAGTCCGTGGAATATGACCTTGTCCCAGTCTATTACCGTTCCGGGTTCAAGGAGCCCCAGAAGTGCTATCCTGCCTCCGTTGAACATGTGGTCGACCATGTCTGAGAATGCCTTCGGGCTTCCTGACATTTCAAGTCCCACATCGAAGCCCTCCCTCATCCCAAGCTCATCGAAGATGTCTCTTAACTTTTCTCTCTTTACGTTGACAGTTCTTGTCGCTCCCATCTCTTTCGCAAGCGAGAGCCTGTAATCGTTGAGGTCTGTCACCACTACGTTCCTTGCTCCGACATGCCTGCATATTGCAGCTGCCATCATGCCTATCGGGCCTGCCCCTGTAATAAGTACATCCTCGCCGATGAGGTCGAACTGAAGAGCTGTGTGGGTGGCGTTTCCAAGCGGATCGAAACAGGATACGATGTCATCGGGTATCTCAGGAACGCATCTCCAGACATTCGTTTTGGGTATCGAAAGGTATTGTGCAAAGGCCCCGTTCCTGTTGACTCCGACGCCGATGGTGTTCGGACAGTTATGCCGTCTCCCGGCCAGGCAGTTTCTGCATGTGCCGCAGACGATGTGTCCCTCTCCGGAGACCCTTTCGCCTATCTCCCAGCCCCGGACATGGCTGCCAGTCTGTACTATCTCCCCTACGAACTCGTGGCCGATGGTCATTGGGGTCTTTATGGTCTTTTTTGACCATTCGTTCCAGTTGTAAATGTGAAGATCAGTGCCGCAGATGGAAGTCTTTTTGATCTTGATAAGAACGTCATCGGGTCCTACTTCGGGCATATCAACCTCGCGCATCCACAGTCCCGGTTCCGGCCTTTCCTTTACCAGAGCAATCATCTTTTTTGTCATGACCTCACACTCCCGGAGAGATTATTTTGATGACTTCCGTCAAAAGGACATATCTGTTCTTTTAAAGTAAATAACTCAAACTTCGCACCAAAGAAATGGTGACTGTACCTTGACAATTCAATAATAATCGGCAAAAAAGAAGCGACATGAGCCCCGTTTTTGGTATAATTTAGTTACCACGCTAAAACGATACCAAACGGAGGCTCATGCCATGAAAAGAATATCACAGACCTTTAATTTTGACTATGAAATCTCTACTGCAACAGATGCCTTCTTCCGAAGATTCAAACTCTGTTCTGTACTTAAGAAGGTCAATGCATACAAGTCCAGAGGGGTTCCAGCAGTGAGCATTTTTCAAAGACTTTTTAATCTGATCTTCAATAACCGCAGTCTGTTCATGGAACTGAAGACAGGAGTTTCTTCTCCTGAAGTACACAAAGACACCTTCTATCGTTTCATAAATTCCTGCTCTATCAACTGGATGAAGTTCACATCACTCCTTGCAGAAAGAATCATAAACAGCATGGTTACGAAACTCACTGATGACAAGAGAGTAAATGTATTCATCGTAGATGACACTATCTACGAACGTAAACGTTCAAAGGAAGTGGAACTTCTCACTAAAGTATTTGACCATTCAACGCATATGTATACGTCAGGGTTCCGTCTTTTGACACTGGGCTGGAGTGACGGGAATACATTCATTCCTGTAAACAGCTGCCTTCTTTCCTCGGAGAAACAGGATTCCCGCATGCGGGAACAGAGGGAAAAGGTAGATAAACGTTCCTGCGGTTGCAGAACAAGAAAACTGGCACAGACCAAAGCTCCCTTGGTTATGCTTGAAATGATAGATACGGCAGTTAAATCAGGGATATCTGCTTCATACGTTCTCTTTGATTCATGGTTCTGCTCACCCGCAACGCTTTTGTCTCTTAAGAATAGGAACCTGGATGTCATTGCAATGGCAAAGAAAACATCTAAAGTGCATTACATGTACAAAGGACAGATGATTGCTGCAACAGAAATCTACAAAAGGAACAGGAAACGCAGGGGCAGATCCAAGTATCTGCTCTCTGCTGACATTCAGATATGCAGTAAAGAGGACAATAATTATTCCATACCGGCTAAGCTTGTATATGTACGTAACAGGAGCAAACGCAAAGATTATCTTGTCCTGATATCAACGGATATCGCCATTTCAGAGGAAGAGATAATCCGCATATACGGGAAACGCTGGGACATAGAGGTATTCTTCAAAGTCAGCAAGACATATCTTAAACTGACGAAAGAATGCCATTCACTCTCTTATGACGCCATGACAGCATACGTCGCAATAGTCTTTGCAAGATACATGATGCTTGCCATAGAAAACAGGACCCGAAGGGATGATAAGACATTTGGAGAGCTCTACTGTCTTGTATCGAATGAACTGTCTGACATCACATGGATTGAAGCTTTCAGGCTTCTTATGGAAGTGTTTATGACTGCTATATGCGATAAACTGTCGCTGACGGATAAAGAGCTTGATGTACTGCTTGAAACATTCATTGAAGCTCTGCCTGAGATGCTGAAAAGAAAACTGCTCAAGTGTGCATAAAATGGCAAAAATGATATTCTTAACACGTGCCGATTATTGAATTGTCAAGGTGCAGTCTAGGTTATTTATGTGCGAAGTTTGAGTAAATAAATAATTAAGGGAGCAGATACTATTTTACCCCTTTCATTGGTTTACGGCTAAATCATCTATATGATCTCAGGTTCTTTATGGCTTGTTTTTTGTGATCAGTGCCTCAAGATAGCGGGATTTGAGCTGGACCTGAGCTAAGTTCCTCTTTATCACCGGCATCTTGAGTATTGATCCCAGGACTCCTGCAAGCAGCCTGTGGCTGAAGAGCACTTTGTTGTCGAAGATGAGTTCCTGCAGCAGTCCTCTTTCAGTCGCCATCACGACCACCCTGTGGGTAGTGTCAAGGGGTGTGATCGACCTGTTGCGGCGTGGTTCAAAGATCAGGGCTCCTGCCGGGCAATGCTTCAGGCATACTCCGCAGCCTATGCATTTTTTTTCATCAATGACGGCTTTTTGTGCAGGGCCTTCCCCGATTATTTCTATTGCATCCACAGGACATATTTTTTTACATTTTCCGCAGCCTATGCAGCTCTCTTTATCAACTTTTGTAATGAAGTTTGAGCAGATCGTCTGGGCCACTCCGAAACGCCTTATGGCCAGAAGAGCTTCACAGCAGCATGAGCAGCAGTTGCAAATAAAATTGACACTTTGGCGGACATTCTCGCCAAACTGCACAAGGTCATGCTCGTATGCCTGCTGCAGGAGGTCTTTGCATTCAGCGACATCGACCCGTCTCGCATGACCGTGCTTTATCAGGGTGGCGGCAGTAGTGTTAAAGGTCATGCATATATCCATCGGCGCGTCGCATACCGTGCCGTTATGGAAAGCCTTATGACGGCAGTAGCACATGCTTATCCCTATGTGTGAGGCTGTCTCTATCACGTTTGTGGCGCGCTCGTAATCGAGTACGTGGAGAGCGTATTCATCCGGTATCTGAGGTTCCTGCGGGAATATCCTCCCCATCTGTGTTTCTCCTCCGCATACAAGATCCTTCATGAAATCTTCCTCGACAGAGATGTACTGTTGGAAGAGTTCGCTGAGCGTCTTCTGGTCGACGTCTTCTCTCACCCGCATAAGGGAGAACTCAAAAAAGCCGGCCATAGGAGGAGGGACTGCGTATACTTGTTCCCCGTTCTGCTCAATATCAACAAGGATAGCTCTCTGGGCAAGTTCATCCAGGATCTTGTGCGCTTCTGATTCAGAGAGTTTCCATATTTCTGCCGCCTGCTTTACCCTGAATGGTTTTATAGGCAGCTGGGCCATCAGTCCGGCCTCTTTTTCGGTCATAAGGATCTTAAGTATGTCAAACAGAAGCTTTGAAGCCGGGGCTCCCTGGGGAAACCTGTTCAGCCTCTCGGTAAGTCTGGTGTAAGGGGATCCATGAGTGTGGTTGTGCGCCATATTCAATACCTCCGTTGATGTATTGAAAAGTGATGAGGAATAGTTTTTTATGTGATAGTATAATTATACCCCACAGAACAAAAACAGGGGTTTAAGCCCCTGTTTTTGTTAAATTTTTCTTGTGTTTTTGATCTTTTATTATAAAACGATGCCTTGCTTCCTGGATCTAGAGGTCTAGTTTCATGTCTCCCGGCTTTATGAGACCGGTTTTCCTCATTATCTCAGCTATTGTGATCGTCGTGACTGCCGGAAGTAAAAAGTGCATGAGTGCGATCTGCATCAGTATTGCAGGACTGCTTCCCATTGCGTCAATTGCTCCGAACTGACCGACAAAACCGCTCGTCCCCATTCCTGCGCCGGAAGGGATATTCTCCATTTTAAAAACAAGCGTTGATATCGGCCCCAGGAGGATGCTTGCAAGCGTGGGAGGAGCCCATATCAATGGGTGCCTGACAATATTTGGCATCTGGAGCATGGATGTACCAAGCCCCTGCGAGAGCAGTCCTGAGAGGCCGTTTTCCCTGTAGCTCATAACGGCGAATCCGATCATCTGTGTCGAACATCCCACTGCTGCGGCTCCTGCGGCAAGACCTGAAAGGTTGAGCGCCACAGCTATCGCCGCGCTTGATATCGGAAGGGTCAGTATCATTCCCATTATCGCAGAGACTACAGCTCCCATAGGCCCCGGCTGAAGTTCCGTGGCATTCATGATTATAATCCCGATCCCGGTCATCATTGCGCTGACTGTCGGCCCCGCAAGCTTTGCGACAGCCATACCTGCGATTATCGTTCCCGACGGTGTCGCTATTATATCTATCTTTGTCTCTTTCGATATCATTTTGCCGACCTCAGAAGCCACGACAGCTCCTATAAAAGCCCCTACGGGGCCCCCCCAGGTGTTGCCTGCAAATCCAACTGCAACACATGAAAATACAACAATTGCAGGGGCTTTGAGAGCCTGTGCTATTGCTACTGCGATAGCCGCTCCTGTCATTGAGCTTGCCAGACTGCCGAATTCGACCAGTATGGGAATTCCAGCCTTTGTACCTATGGTTTTGAGGATGAGTCCGGTTATAAGGGATGAAAAGAGGCCGACCCCCATTGCCCCGAGCGCGTCCACAAAGTAGCGTTTGAAAGAAAACTCCACTCCCTTGCGTTCGAGAAATGCCGAGATTTTGTTGTTATTGCTCTTTCCCAAATGACAGGACCTCTTTTCAGGTGATTTTTACAGGACTTTATTGGCAAGCATTGTAGTGAAGTTCGGCAGAATTAACAACCCTATTATTTAAAATTAATGACAGCAAACTCCGAATGTGATATTTTTACAAATGGTCAGAAATGAAAAGTAAAGGGAGGCAACATCAGATGACAACAGCAAGCATACTAAACAACGTCATTGGTCCGGTCATGCCAGGGAGTTCAAGTTCTCACACAGCAGGCCCCTACCACATTGCAAAAATGTGCCGAAGCATGATGGGCGAGCTTCCCCGCGAAATATCATTTAAATTTGAACCGGCATCTTCAATAGCGGAGGTATATCATGAGCAGGGAAGCGATCTGGCCATGATAATGGGAACGCTTGATTTGCCGCTTACCGATCCACGTTTCAAAAAAGCATTAGACCTATTTCCATCCTTTGGGGTGGATATTAAATTTATTATTGAAAGTTTTCCGGAGTCATGCCATCCAAACAGTATAAAGATCGAGGCAAAACTTAAGGACGGATCGACCTTTTCAGCCGTTGCCGATTCGACCGGGGGCGGAGCACTCCTATTCCGCAGGCTTAACGGATGGGAAGTCGAAATGACGGGCGACGCCTATTATCTCTCTGTTGAAGTGCCGGGAGAAAGGTCAGAGCCGGTCGGGGAAATGCTTGAAAAGTCCGGTATTTTGTCTGTCAGCGAAAAAAACGGGAGGACGATGCTGCTCCTGACAACATCCGCTCCCGTAGATTCTCAGATCATTGAAAAACTAAAATTGGGAAAGGAGCTTTTCGCTTGTTTATGCGCGATCCCTGTCTTTTTTCCTATAAGGGGAGAGCGGATCTTTACATCGGGCGAGGAGATGGTCAGATATGCAGAAGAGAAGGGACTTTCTCTTGGCGAAGCCGCACTTGAGTTCGAATCCGCTCTCCTGTGCATGCCCAAAGAGACCCTTGATGCAGAAATGGACAGACGGCTTCAGGTGATGATAGATTCAGTCACTTTGGGTCTTTCGGAGAACAGTCCGCAGATGTTCCTCCTTGATCCTTCTGCAAAAAAGATAATGAATGCAGAAAGGGAAGGACGCCTTGCTCTTGGCGGCATACATACAAGGGCAGCGGCGCGCGCGATGGCGGCGATGCAGGTCAACAGCGGTCAGGGAATAGTCTGTGCTGCGCCGACGGGCGGTTCCGCAGGTGTCATCCCCGGGGTCATGGTGACTATGCTGGAAGATATGAAGAAAACACGGGAAGAAGTCGTCCGTTCCATGTGGGCAGCAGGGGCGATAGGCTGGGTACTTGCTACCAGAGGTACGTTTGCCGCTGAAGTATGCGGATGTCAGGTTGAGATAGGTGCGGCAGGCGCAATGGGAGCGGGAGCTGTAGTCGAGGCCGCCGGAGGTTCGGCGCGTCAGGCTGCAGATGCCGGAGCCGTTATGTTCCAGAACGCAATGGGGTTGGTCTGCGACCTTGTGCAGGCAATAGTTGAGATCCCATGTCACACGAGGAACGGCTCATTTGCATCTCAGTCATTTATATGTGCGGACATGATCCTTGGAGGATATTACAACGCTGTCCATATCGATGACACTGTGGACGCGGTATATTCATCAGGAAGGATGCTTCCCCTCGAACTCCGCTGTACATCACTGGGAGGGATGGCAGTAACGCCCAGTGCCCTTTCGATGCCAAGGAAGAGATAAACGATAAAAAACGGGGGAGCCTCTTATCAGGCGGCCCCTTCTATTTTTACATTCTGTTTCTCCATCGGTGGTTTCTGAAGTAATCTTTCGCGAAATCTTTTGTGCTCTCCGGTATCAGCGGAGGTTTGCCCTCATCTATCCTGTAGTTCCTGTAATAGATCATCAGGTCACAGCTGACAAGCAGGGCGTTGAAGGAATAGGGCACGATAAGGAAGCTCCCGTCGGCCCTGAGCAACACCCTTGTGATCCCTGCGGCATATCCGACAAATACTATGGTGAGAAAGAAGAGGCTTTTGCCCTTTCTTGTTTTGCTCGTCCATGACTTATGGATAGAAGCGGGCCACGCTGCCGCGAAGCAAATCAGCATTATCGATTCAAGTGTACTGTCCCAGAACATAAATTATAAGTACCTCCGGTCTAAATGATCGTTCTCTGAGCAGGGTGCGCAATGTCAGGAAGCAGTTCCCAAATAAGTTCCCTCTTCACTGTTACATTTTCAAGCGCTTCTATGGAAAGTGTCCATACCTCACAGGGATTTGCGTTCTCTACAAGCTTTTCTTTGAATTTGCCTAGCTCTTCCGCTAGAGCCGTTGCCGTAGCTTCTCTCTCTGTTGTGAAGATCAGCCAGCTTACGCTGTCCTGCTCCTGGGTATCCCTGTCCACGTAGCCGGGGATCATCATTCGCCTCAGGGTGTTCAGCCAGAGATGGAATTTTGCGACAGTTGCAAGATTCTTTTCGGTCTCGTGTTCAGGGAAGACGAAGAGGAATCTGTCCGTGTTGATCACTTTCATCCGGTCGTTGGGATGGCCTCCGAAATCCCTGTACTGCATGAAATCGTAGTGGCAGAGGTAGAGCAGGTCAATGTTCAATATGCCGGGATCCATTGAGTTATCTGAACACCACGACCTCAGTCTTTTCGGAGTTACGAGGTCCGTTCTTCTTTCCTCGATAAACGCAGACTTGAATTCCTCATTTATCTTTATGTAGAGTGGTGAGTCAGCGTAGCTCCATTCCAGTTTTCCGTTTTTGAGCGACAGGAGTTCCTCTTTCCTCAGTACAGGGTAAAAGATAAGATCCTGTCCTGAATGATAGACTTTGATGCCCCATCTTTGCAGGTGTCCGTTATCCAGAAGGAACCGGAGTTTTGTCCTTTTTACACTTCTATGTGGATCAGAGGGTTTTGATCCAGGTGCGCTTTCCAGAAAAAGTTCGTTTTTCAATCTTTCAAACTCGGCCTTTCCGGTTTCCGTCAGGCTGTAAATTCCTTCTGAAAGCTCCAGGAATCCTGAACTGATCAGGTCATCAAGCCTGGAGGTATCCTCTCCTGCAAGTTTGAGGAGTTCCTCTGTCCAGCATGGGTTTTGTTCGTCAAACATCGTTAGTATTGTTTCTGACACGATTATCTCCTCCCTAAATGTTAAGCTGCGGCATGAACCCTTTTACTACGGCGGCAAGAGAGAGAATGGAAATGATGAGCCATAGGGTAACCGCCATTAATAAAGGCTTAAAACCTATCTGTCTTAATTTATCCCTGCTCAGGCCTGCGCCGATAAGAAAGAGAGTGCCTGTCATAAGGTGTTTACCTGCCAGAGATCCAAAGCTCCAAAGGGCCTCGATCGCCGGGAAAAGGGATCTTGCTGCAGCAGCTGCGAGGAAGCCGACCAAAAACCACTGAAAGGGAGGTCTGCTCTCTGACCTGTTAAGCTTAGCTCCCCCAAAAGCCAGAGGAAGTATCCAGAGTGCCCGCGTGAGTTTAACTGTGGTACCGATCGCCAGCGCTTCTGCTCCGTAGATCGCGGCTGCCCCTACTACACTGCTTGTGTCATGTATGGCGAGCGCTGCCCAGAAGCCGAACTGCTGCTGTGAAAGCTCAAAGAAATGCCCTATTGCAGGGAAGATCAAGAGACCAACACCGTTGAGCAGGAAAATTACTGCCATTGCCACACCGGTATCTGACTGCGATGCGCCGATTGAGGGTGACATTGCCGCGATGGCACTTCCTCCGCATACTGCCGTGCCGGTGCTCAGAAGAAGGGAAAGATCTCTCTTTACGCCGAATATCCTGCCAAGGATCATGCCAATTATAAGGGTCAATGATATAGATATCATAGTGATCCATACAGAAGTCAGGCCGACTCTGATCACCGCGTCAAAATGCATCCCGAACCCCAGAAGGATGACAGAGATCTGAAGAAGTTTTTTTGATACGTTACATGTACTTTCTGCGGCCGGGTTTCCTGCAAAAATGGCGGCGGCCGATCCAAGGAGCAGACCCCATGCCGGGTTTGGTGTAAGGATCGAGAGGATCCCGGCTGCAGCCAGCCATAATGTCAAATTTGAGGTAATATTTCTTAATTGTTTTTCCAAAAACAGGCCTCCAATAACACATGACAGTCTAATAATAAGCATCAATTATAACTCCATAAGAGGGAAGTTTTGCCTATCGCTCTCCCCCGGTCCTACTGCTGATATATTACTCTCTAAAAAACATCACTTTCATTTTCATAATGTTGACCATCCTAGAAAAATGGAATAGAATATCCGGTATTCCGTTATTGCTAAGGAGGAAAACGAACTGAATCCTATCGTCAGCTTGCCGGATCCTTTGATACTGGGTCTGCATGCCCTTGGAGGGCTTGCCAGAACCCCGGACAGATGTCTTTCCACACAGCAGATAGCAGCAGCTATAGGTTCGACAGAACCGCATCTTTCAAAAGTCCTCCAGCGCCTTAACAAGGGAGGCCTGGTCAAATCTGTTCGCGGTCCCGGCGGCGGCTACAAACTCAATTGTGTACCGGATGAAACTCCTCTTCGCAACATATTTGAACTTCTTGGCGGTCCGTTCGACTCCAAGGGATGTGGTCTGGATGGCTGTAAAAACAAAGTATGTTTTATAGGCGCAATGATGGACGAGCTTACAAGGGCATTTTTAAGATATCTTGAATCCAGGACCCTGTCTGATTTTACAAAATACTACGAGAATTCCACCCCTGTTGAAATTGAAATATCAGTTATAACGCCAAGTCTGGGTCAGAAGCATCCAAATTTCAGCCACATAAGTTCCAAATAAAAACTATATAAAACAATTTAGTCGAGGAAGGATTGAGTTAATTTGAAGAAGTTAAGAGGCCTTTTTTGTCTGTTGCTTTTTGCTCTGATCTTGATGCCTAACGCAGCGTTCGCCGATGGATTTGGAATTTATGAATGGTCTGCGGGAGGAGTTGCGATGGGCGAGGCCTATATGTTCGCTGAAGACGATCCTTCCCTGCTTGCTTATAACCCTGCAGGCATTACAAGGCTTAAAGGAAGGTGGGTCGGAGGAGGGCTTTCATACATAAACCCCAGAGGAAGAGTTGATTTTCACGGAGCCATGGCAGGTGGTGAGACATGGAGCAATACTGAAGCACCTGGTTATGTTCCAAATTTATATTATGTAAATCAGCAGAACGACAGATTGTGGTGGGGCATAGGAGTTTTCTCCAGATTTGGTAATTCAACCGAATACACACCCACATGGCCAGGGCGCTACAACAGCTATCTTGCCAAGATAACCGGGCTGACAGTCCAGCCAACGGTAGCATACAAAGTCACGGACAAACTCTCAGTAGCTGCTGGAGTTGATATAAACTACATAAAACTTGATCTCAAGAAAAAGATAGCTTATTCAAAGTTATTCGGTGTTTCCGGTCCGGATGTAGATTTTGAACTTACTGGAGATAATATTGCGTTGGGATGGCTGCTGGGTTTCAATTATGATATAAGCGATTCGACATCGTTTGCTGCAGTCTACAGGTCAAAAATCACCCAAAACATGGATGCAGACGCCAATTTATCCCTTTCATTCCTCAGTACCGGAGCGCACGGTACGGTTACACTTCCAGACAGCATTACGCTTGGATTGGGGCATAAGTTTGATGATAAAACACGAATTGAGCTTGGGGCCGTATATACAAAATGGAGCACATATGACAAGCTTGAAGTTACTTTTGATAAAAATCTTCCCACCAGCACTGATGTAAAGAACTGGAAAGATGTCTGGCGCTATCAGTTTGGAATTGAGCACAAGATAAATGATACATGGAGCATTATGGGTGGATACGCCTACGACAACTGTCCGATGCCTGATGAGACAATGGATTTTCAGGTCCCGACCGGAGACAGGCAGACGATAAGCATAGGATTTAAAAAACGCAGCGAAAATTCGGAACTTGCATTTGCATGGGGATACATGTGGATAAAAGACAGAGTTGTTCCAGGAGCTAAGTATAGCCCTCTTCCCACAGACTACGCAGATGTCCGTGACAACACAGCCCATATCCTATCATTGAGTTATACTGTCTTTCTTAAATAACTGCAATATTTTAATAAATGATGAAACGGTTTCGCCTTAAAGGTGGGGCCGTTTTTTATATTTCAGTAAATTGTATAATTTGCACCATCACTCTTGCCAATTTTTTTTATTGTTGTAAGCTATAGACAGGGCGGTAAAAACGCCGCAGTTGTCTTTTGTGCAAAAATATCATTTATTTCCCGGGGAGGAAATTTCCAATGGCTACACAGGGGCATTTCGTGGATCTCGAGAGCTTTAAAAAACTCAACGCCATTCCTATAAGGACCACTATCGAGACAGCTTTCTACGGAAACAATGTCATTAAGGTCAAAGATCTCTGCCAGGCCTATGAACTTGCAAAGAACAGTCCGGGCGCTATCGAGCTTACCGGAATGCCTGTTCTTCGTCCTACAGAGCTGGGACTTCCCGAAGGAGCCAACGTACTGCTTTTCAACGACGGGGCAGTTTTCGGCAGATGCGCTGCGGCCAGAAGGATCGTTGGTTATCCCAATGTTTCGGTCCCCGAGTATGCAACCCTTCTTCGGGAGGCAATTTACAATTCCAGATTCAGGAAGTTTTACTCAGCGGAAGCCGTTATTGGCCTTGAAGAGGACTTTATGGTCAAGGCAAACGTTATGGTTCCTGAGAAGTTTGAGAATTCCATCTACAACTGGATGCTGAATTTCCAATACATGAACGATGAATATAGGGAACGCTATGCAAATTCGAGAGAACTGCCCAAAGACGGGGACCTCTATGTATTTATAGATCCTGAATGGACTCATCCCGATTATCCCCTCGGTCTTGCTTTCTTCTCCCCGGAACAAAACTGTGCTGCGATTCTTGGAATGAGGTATTTCGGAGAGTTTAAGAAGGGTACCCTGACACTTGCATGGGGAGTGGGAGCCAGAAACGGCTACGCTGCATGCCACGGAGGGGTCAAAAGATACAAACTGAGGGATGGAAGCGATAAAAAATTTGTCATGGCAGTCTTCGGTCTTTCCGGTTCAGGAAAATCCACACTGACACATGCAAAACATAAGGACAAGTACGATGTCACAGTGCTTCATGATGACGCAGTAGTGATCAATGTAAAGGAAAAATATGCAATAGCTCTTGAACCTGCATATTTTGACAAGATGCAGGACTACCCGATGGGCTGTGAGGATAATAAATATCTCCTCTCGCTTCAGAATTGCGGAGTCGTAGTTGACGAGGCAGGCAAGCTTTTCGTTGTCAGCGAAGACATAAGGAATGGCAACGGGCGTGCTGTGAAATCAAGGTTCTGGTCACCGAACAGGATAGACAGGATAGACGAGCCGCTCAATGCTATCTTCTGGCTTATGAAAGATCCCACGATCCCGCCAGTGCTTAAGATAACCGGAAACTCACTTGCCTCGGTAATGGGTGCCACACTTGCAACAAGAAGGACTTCTGCTGAGAGGCTCGCTCCCGGAGTAGACCCCGATGCCCTGGTAATAGAAAGCTACGCCAACCCGTTCAGAACGTATCCCCTTGCGATGGACTACATAAGATTTAGATCTCTTTTTGAGGACGGAGTTGATTGCTACATACTCAACACCGGTTCTTTTCTTGATAAGAAGGTAGAAAAACATACTACTCTTAAGATATTGGAAGATATTGTCGAAGGCAAGGCAAAATTCGTGCCGTTTGGTGGAATACCCGGAATGGAAGTTCTTAACATTCCCGGATTCGACGTAGACTTCAAGAACTGGACCTTCAAACAGCAGTTCATAAACAGGATGAACGACAGGATGCAATTTGTAAAATCAAGACAGACAGAGCTGGGCGGGATGGATGCACTTCCGCCGGATGCGCTGAATGCGATTCAGTCAGTTATAGACTACCTGAAAAAATAGCTAAAGGCGGGCTGAAACTGCGTCCGCCGGGAGTCAATTGGCAAGCGATAGGCAAGCAATTGTAAAAGCAGGCGGTAACCTAGTCAGCCGGGGAATTTGCAGCCTCTGGCTGCGAAGATTTCGCGACTTTTATCGCTGGAGAATTTGCTGGAAGACCCATCCGGCGGTGAATTGGTCCCAAATCAAAAAGATTGAATTCTCCGCAGCTTGGAAAGCTGCAAATTCACCGCGATGCGAAGCGAGCAAATTCTCCGCCTGACGGAGTCAGGCAAATTTTCCGGCGCAAGCTCTCTCCGCCAGCCTTAACGACTGCTCAGCTATTGCTCAGCCACGCTTAGCTATTGCTAAGCCGTATTTAGAGGGGGAATCAACGTGGAGATCAAGGCTTTTGAAGTTGAAGAGTGGATGAATAAATACGAGGATGATGCTAAATACAACATCGCTGAGACTTGTGTGGAATCCCTGAAAGTCGGAGAATTGCTGGATATAGCCTCTATCGAAAGGGACGAGTTCTTTGGAAGGCTTGCGGAGACGAAGCTGACCTACGGAGCAATTCCTGGAAGCGTTGACCTGAGGGAAGAGATAACCAAACTCTACCATAAAAAGAAAACAATTGATAACGTTATTGTTACAAACGGCGGGATAGGAGCGAATTTCCTTGCCCTCTTCACACTGGTCAGACCGGGAGATGAGGTGGTTGCAGTATATCCCACATATCAGCAGCTCTATTCCCTTCCTGAATCCCTCGGGGCTAAGGTCAGGCGTCTTCGGGCAGAACCCGGGGACGGATTTATCCCAGATATGAATAAACTGAGGTCGCTTGTCAAATCAAACACAAGGGCAATAGTCATCAACACGCCGAACAACCCAACCGGCGCCTGTTTCGGTGAAAAGGTGATGAAAGAGATCGCTGAAATAGCCGACAAAGTAGGGGCATGGGTGATTTGCGATGAAGTTTACCGTGGACTTGAGCACGAAGGAAGCTACTCTGTTCCCTCTATTGCGGACATATACGAAAAAGGCGTCAGCACATCCAGCATGTCGAAAGTCTACTCACTTGCAGGCCTGAGGCTTGGATGGGTGGCTGCGGATAAGGAATTTATAAAAGAGTGCTTCAAACACCGTGACTACAACATAATCAGCTGCGGGATGATCGACGATGCGTTTGCTTTGATAGCCCTCAAAAATAAAAAGAAAATACTCGAACGCAATATGAAGATCATTCTGGAGAACAAAAAAATACTCACAGACTGGGTTGAAAAGACAGAAGGCCTCAGCTTCACAGTCCCGAACTCGGGAACGACAGCACTGATCAAGTACGACCACGAAATGGAGTCAGAGGAATTCTGCAGGCGAATGTTCGAATACAACGGCGCCTTCGTAGTCCCCGGAAGCTGCTTCGAGTTCGAAAACCACTTCCGCATAGGATATGCTCCAAAAAAGGAAGTGTTGATAGAAGGGCTTGAGGCGGTTGATTCCTTCTTGCGCACCCTATAAGTGCAATTGGGGCATCTCGCGGCGCTGACTTAGCAACATGCGATGTTCCTTCACCTCAACGTATGCTAATACGATCGAGAAGAGCGGCATGAGGATGCCGCGCGAAGTGGCGATTTTATCGCCGTGAAGCGATTGGGAAGCAATTGTTAAATGCAGGCGGGAAGAGCGCCGGCGGCAAGCAATTGGCAAACAGTTGGCAAGCAGTTGTAGAACCTGAGACCCGGACCCATCCCCGTCATTCCCGTATGCCGTCGTCAGGAGAGCACTGTTTTCCGATTAGGAAAACTTGTTAAATTAACCTCAGTGCCCGAACTATTTCGAATGCGTTTTGAGATGCCGGGATCCAGGTCTGGCCTTGTTCCACGCCCTTTCCATGTCGTCCGGGGACGACGAAGGGGCCAGCTCTGGTCTTGCTTCATGCTTCTTCTAGTCGTCCCAACGACTGCTTAGCTATATTTTTAAAAAAACGACTGCTTGCCCATTGCTTGCCAACTGCTCGCCCGCCCTTAAGGCAGATCATCCTCAGACGCTGATGCGGACCCGGAAAGTGCTGGCATTGTAAAAGTTCCTTTTTTTGCAAAGAGAATGAATGCGGTAAAA
Organism: Synergistaceae bacterium; assembly: GCA_963682045.1. Lineage (GTDB taxonomy): Bacteria > Synergistota > Synergistia > Synergistales > Synergistaceae > Caenicola. Next base: position 1,040,098 of record OY821326.1, on the reverse strand, counting down.
GATGATGCAACTCCTGGCAGGATTGGGTGAATCGCGCCTATGATACCGGGCGCTGAGATCCCGCTTATTCCCATCGATGTGGGTTTGTAGGCCAGCAGATACCATGCTAAGGTCCCGGCCAGACCGAGAACTGATGAGGAAAAGGCTGCCTTTGATCCTGCCCTTGGTCCCTGGATCAGAAGAGCAAGATACGGGACCAGTATCGAACATGCCAGTATGGTCCAGCTTGTAGCGCATATAAGTGCGATTATCGAGGAGCTTTTTAGTGCGAAAATGCCGCTGCAGAGAGTGCAGAAAATTACTACGATCCTCCATGACCAGCCTGTCAGATGTTTTTTGAATACGTCGCGGCCAAGGCTGCCGCTTGCTATATGCAGAAGTGCGGATGCTGTAGAGAGGGATGCTGATACTATTGCAAGGGCGAACAATTGCTGACCGAATACAGGAAGAAGTTTATGTACCAGCGTGGGAAGTACAATATCAGGATTTATTATCCCGGGTCCCAGGATCAGCCTTGAAAGCGCGCTTGCAAAGTAGGCTCCGCCGACCACGACTGAGAGCGCAAGCATAGCCAGCGGTGCCGCTTTTCTTGTCTCCTGGGTACTCTTTAGTGCGAAGTGTCTCTGTATCATTTGAGGCTGGGCCCAGATTCCTACTGATGTTACGATAGTAAGGAAGATAATGTTGAGCCCGGCAGGACCGCTGCTCAACGCCAGAAAACCGTTATTTGCAGCTTCTGTAGGAGGAAGCGCAGCCAGTGCCTGAAGACCTGTTATCGGACCTCCCACCTCACGAAGCAGAGAGAAAAGAAGGGCACCGACTCCGAGTATCATTACAAGTCCCTGGAAGGCTTCAGTATAAAGAACGCCCCTCAGTCCTCCCCAGACGACGCTCATGCCTACAACGGCCACAAGGAGAGCAAGCGCGGTGTTTGTTGAGACAGGCAGTACTCCGGAGACCATGACTGCAGCGCCTTTAAATACTGCTGAACCGTAAATGATCAGCAGTACTGTCGATATGAAGCCGAGGAATACCTGCAGCTTCGGGGTCTCAAATGCCTTTGAGAGGAATTCAGCCGGTGTTTTTGAATTAAGCTTCCTCTGCCACAGCCTTGTAGGCCATGCGAGGTAACGGTAGACGAACCATGTCCCGAGCCAGACGTTGCCCGCCGCGATCAGGAGCATCTGCATCCCGAAGATGTAACAGAGGCCGCCAAACCCGACCAGCGCCACAGCAGAAATATATGTGGCGACATATGCAAGGGCCTGAACAGCTACGCCAACTTTTCCCGGAAGCAGCGCGTCCCTGCTTCTTGAGTATTTTGCGATCAGGACCAGAAGTACAGCGTATCCGATCCACAAGGGGGCAAAAGTGAACATTTTAATTCGCCGACCTGATGATTTTCATTATCGACCAGGCCGCACTCCATAAAAGCGAAGCCCCGGAAACAATTACCCACATATCAGTATTTAACATTTATAATTCCTCCGATCAATTTTTTACATTTGGCATAAAATGCATATCCGAATGATCAACAAAAAAGGACCGCCGGCCCTCGGGTCGGCGGTCCTTGAAGTATCATCCAGCAGAAATATCCCTATGCTGACTCAGACTTCGCAGAAAACACCAATAGCCCCGAGGCGTGATCGCAGCGAGGATAAGAATATGCGTAATAATAGGAGAGTTGTCTGATCATATCAGCCGGCATTTTCGCGAGCCTCCTTTGTTTTTTGAAGTCAGATATTGTAATGATTGCACGAGATAATACAGTCACTTCCCCCTTGCTGTCAATAGCAATTGGGACATCTCGCGGCGCTGACTTAGTAAAGCTTGCGGAGCCTCACTTCGACGTATTCATAGACGCCTTCGTGAGGCTCTGCTACGCATTGCGTCGTCATCATCCACGATCTGCCCCAATTGCATAATATGTTTCTGAACAATCATCGTTGCAATTTTCCATTCCGTATCTTCTGGAGTTTCTCTATATGTTTTCAGATATCAATTTAATTGATAATCCAGGTCCCTTTAAGAAGAGTAATATTTAATTAAGATATCTAACGTTTCTTGCTGAGAAGAAGAGCATGAACTCCTGTTTTTTCTGTTCAATTAGTTTCAGTATTTATTTTCCTTGTCGATACCCCATAACGGGTTACCAAAAACTGCATTGTTGAAATGCTGCATTTGCACATCCGAGTTGATAGTGTTGTTATACATGCCTCAATTAATCCATATAGACAAATTTGCAAACTCTCCCCCAACTAGCCGTTTGATGTTTGCGTGACCTATCGCTATACCTACACTTGTGAGTGTAAAATTTTTCATTAGTGATTCAGACCACGTTTCAAACAAGTCTGCCATATAGTGTCTGGTAGCAATACACTTGTCTTTGATTTCCGTATCACTCATTTTTTCAGTATCGAAGAGGGATGTAATCTTGGATCGATCCTCAGTTGTAATCCCATGTTCTTCAAAGGTCTTATTCAGCAACTCTTTGCTATTGAAACAGACTTGTACCCTAGAGGGGTCATTAAGGCAAGGGATAAAGAATATTTTAGCAAGGGAGGTGGAGATTCCTCTCTTTGTGATCTCATTTGTGTCAAACCCTTTTAGGAATTGGCCTTGATAATTAGCACCAAGAATGGACTCTAGGCTTAGCTCGCCAAGCCCAATTGTCCCACAACTAGCAAACTCAAGATGCTGATAGCAAGCTCTGTTTTTCACAATTTTTGAAGTGAATGGAGCGACATATTTATCAAGGTAATCGCCAAATGTTTGATGATTGACGATACTAAAATTCTGGGTGTACTTGAATAGGAATATGACAGCCAAGGCGGCCAGCTGTTCTTCAGTTAATTTGGGTGCAGTTCGGAGTGATTCGTTGAGAACAATCTGAAGAATGTCACGCTGTTGCTGCTTGCTTCGATCGACTAACAGGTCAACCAGAAGATCACTAAGATTTTTGTCTCCATTCTTAGCGTATTCCATCTGGGTTGTGAATAGCGCGTATTGAAAATCAGGGTCATTAGATTTCTCAAGTCCTGCCGGATATTCCTTTTGTAACTTTGATAAGAAGTCTTCTGTGATTTCTTCAGCTCTGGTCTTTGCAGTTTTTTTTGCGACATCTGATAGTTCGTAAAAATTTGCCCGAAAAACATCGAGTGCAACATCTCGAACCTCGGCATAGGTAAGACCATTCGTTGTGATAGTGACATTTCCTCTCGCCTGAATAGCGGTACTACCTTCAGCGACGTTCTGTTCTTGGTCTTTACTTAACATGTTTTTTCCCCTCAACATTTCCAATACTTACATTGCCCCCGGCTTGAATTCCCGTCGAGGACTGTGAGACGGACTGATGCTGTTGTGGACGCCGGGCGTTACGTTTATCAATGTGAAAGGCAGACACCAGCGCCGAAAGGGAGCCAACAAGTGCTAGCCCCGACTCAAATCCAAAATCAACAACGATCCAAATAATTGAGCTAAGTAGAGCAATCGTGGCTAAGAACTTCACAATAACCATGGAAGGCCTCCTGACGCGTAATAAGTTATTAGTTCGATTTCTTATATCTCATTTCAAATATCGCTGATCACAAGCCTCTCTGCCAGGCAACTCTATTTCACACGATTAAATATACCATAAAATACATACTATTCAGAAAAGACATGCAAATTATCCTTAAGGATATCATATTTAGTTACATGTAGGTTTTGGATACTGACTCGGTCATGTTATGGAACTTTGCTCTACATGAACTGTCTATCCTCCAGTACTGCAGTCTAATACAGAGTTTATCAAGATAAAACCAAGACATGGATCCCCGCTCAGGGGCATGCGGGGATGACGTGATTTGAGTTCAATAGATAAATTTGCCCCAATTCTCAACTGTGCATGGCACCGTAATTCACCGCAGCTTGAAAAGCTGCAAATTCTCCGCGATGCGAAGCGATGCAAATTCACCGCCTGACATAGTCAGGCAAATTCACCGCGGCATCATCCACGCCGCAATTCCCCCGCCTCTAAAAGGCGACCGCTTGCCCGCCCCAAGGAAGTTCATGGTAAAATACATAGTTGGTTTTTATAAAATATGCCCGTTTTGGGAGGAAAGATATAATGCGCTATGTTGGAGCAGCTTCCAGAGGTATCCGTCTGCCGGTAATAACCAAAGGTGCAGATCTGATAAATATAATTTCCGATACGATCGTTGCCGCATCTGAAAATGACAGGGATCCGTTTGTGATCAGGGACAGGGATATAGTAGGTGTGACGGAATCCCTACTTGCACGATCACAGGGAAATTATGTGACCATTTCCGATATATCTGAGGATGTAAAAAGAAGGGTCCCGGAAGGTGATGTCTCCGTCATTTTCCCCATATTGAGCAGGAACAGGTTCCATCAGCTGCTCAGGGGAATAGTAAACGGCGTGAGGGGAAAGGTCTGTGTATTTCTCTCATATCCCGCGGATGAAGTTGGCAATCAGGTCATCGATCCGATGGATTTCTACCTCAAGAGCGACAGGCTCTCATCCGACTGCTTTGATGAAAAAGAGTATTACGGGGTCTTCGGAGAATTCAGACACCCCTTTACCGGCATTGATTATGTGCAGCTCTACAAATCCATAGATCCTGAAAAGATTTCCGTGCATTTTGCCAATAATCCCCTTGATGCTCTCAGCTTTTCAAATACAGTGATAGTGGCAAGCATTCATGCGAGAAAGCTTCACCGGGATATCCTTGAAAAAGCCGGTGCAAATGTTGTTACACTGGACGAGATATGCAGTTCTCCTGTAAGGGAGGGGGCAGGTTTCAATGATCAGTACGGCTTGCTTGGATCAAACTATACAAATGACGACTCAGTGAAATTGTTTCCCAGGGATTGCGATAAATTTGTCAGAGAGCTTCAGGATACACTTTTCGCCCGTACAGGCAAAAATGTTGAAGTTTTGGTCTATGGAGACGGAGCTTTTAAAGATCCTGTCTGCGGGATATGGGAGCTGGCGGATCCTGTGGTCTCGCCCGGTTACACAGACGGACTGAACGGGATGCCGAAAGAGATAAAGTTCAAGTATGTTGCAGACAACGCAGGGGACAAGGACCCGTCTGAGGCGATACGCGAGGCCATTGAGTCAAAGGGCGAAATGGACAAGTTCGGACACAACACCTTCGGAACCACTCCAAGGCGTATGTCGGACCTTATCGGATCGCTCTGCGACCTTACCTCGGGATCGGGGGACAAAGGTACCCCGGTAGTATATGTACAGGGTTACTTCGACTGTTACCTTGATGACTGAGATCGAGAACCAGATCCCTTTCAGCGGGATCGACCCCAAAGGCAGGCTGAAATTTGGAGTTCTCCTGGAGATGTTCCAGGAGATGGCGGACATTGATGCCTCAAAATACAACCTCTCTGTCAGGCAGACACTTGAGCACAATGTGACATGGGTCCTTAGGAAGTATCATATCGATCTTGAGAAATACCCTGTCAAAGAAGATGGAGCAATAAGGATCAAGACCTACGCGGAACCTTACCGCAACCTTTACTCCCTCCGCTCGTACAAGCTGTGGAACAGAGCGGGCGGTTTCCTCGGTTCCGCCTATACATGGTGGGTACTGCTGGATCTTAAGAGAGAGAGGCCGATCCGTCTCGACAAAAGCGAACTGATGACGGGTTTTATGGAGAGGATCTCGGAAGTGCTTCCTGAGTATGTGAAAGTCCCGGATCTGACAGATCCGCAGATAGAGGAGAAGTGGAAGGTACGCTGGCAGGACCTCGACGTGAACGACCACACGAACCACGCAGTCTATTTCGGCTGGGCGCTTGACACCGTGCCGGACGAAGTCAGCGAAGGGCTGGCGCCTGTCCTTGTTGACTCCGAGTTCATACACGCCATACCGCGCACCAGGCTGCGCTGTCTTACTCAGGAGCTGCCCTGCAGTGAGGGCAGGTATTTCCTGCACTCACTGAGGCACATGGAAGACGATACGGTTTATGCGAGGCTGAGCTCACTCTGGAAATAGGGTGAGCTTTTTACTTAATCGATAAAACGGGTTATCTCGTCAAGCTCTTTCCTCTTTTTGTCCCTTACCCTGCCGTCCGACGGATAACCAAGCGCAATGACCACACGAACGGTGTCGCCTTTCGGGATGTCGAGGAGTTCCTTAACATCGCTGTCCTCAAAGGTCCCCATTATGCATGTTGCAAGGCCTAATTCTGCAGCCTTGAGCGTGAAGTGCGCTATTGCAATTCCTATGTCGCCATGGGCAAAATGTTTGCAGCTCCATCTCTCAAGCACTCCCGGCATAAGTTTGGGGCATTCATCTTCACTGACTGCGACAAGCACCGGAGCCGCGTCTGCGAATTTGTTGCCTCCCACTATTTGCAGAAGGGCTGAGAGTTTAGCTTTCATTTCCGGTTCTGTGACCACGATGAATCTCCATGGCTGGCTGTTGCATGCTGACGGAGCCAGTCTTGCGGCATTAAGACATTTGATCACGTCTTCCTTTGCCACAGGCTTTGTGTCGTAGTTCCGACAGCTTTGCCTTTTCAAAATAATTTCATCAAGGTGTTTCATCTGACCATCTCCTTATGAGAGTTTGATTTTTTTCCATCTTCCGCTTCTAAGATATATTATACCTATGGTTATCGAGAGCAGTGATGACATGGGGGTCGCGAAGCCAATGCTGAAAAGATCGGCTCCGGGGATCTTGCTCAAAAGCCATGTTGCAGGAACTCTTATCAAAAACGCGGCCATCAGGTTGTTGACCATACTAAACCTTGTGTGCCCGCATCCGTTGAAAAATCCGTTGAGGCAGAAGACGAAACATACAAGGATGCAGTCGATGCTGAACGACTTCAGGTAGAGTGAAGTCGCTCTTATCAGCTCTGTGTCAGGAGTGAATATTTTTATTACAGCGGGAGAAAAGAACTGCAGCAGGGCAAACGATATCACTCCGAATATCAACGTGACCGAGATCCCGACGTAGAGACATTTTATTGCCCTTTTGGGCCGGCCGGCCCCCATATTCTGCGAGACCATCGCAGATATAGCAGCTGAAAAGGCTATGGGCGGCAGCATTACAAACCCGTTTATCTTTGAGGTGATCCCGATTGCAGCCGATGCCACAACTCCTCCCATTATGCTTACTGTGGCCATTATGAACATGAATGATACTGTTGTCATCGACATCTGGACACACATAGGCAGTCCTATGTAGAGCAGGTTTTTGAGTTTTTCGCTCTTGATTCGGAAGCTATCGAGTTTGAAGTCGAAATGGAAACTTTGTTTTTTCAGATATATAACAGCCAGGACCGCACTCAGTCCCTGAGAGAGTATTGTCGCCAATGCAGCGCCGGGAGCACCCATTTTGAAGACAGCAACCAGGATCAGATCGCCTATGACGTTGCAGACTGATGCGATGGCAACGAAGACAAGCGGACTTTTGGAATCCCCGAACCCTCTCAGCATGGCGCTGAGCGCGTTGTATGCAAACATAAAAGAAATGCCCGCGGAGCTTATAAAAATATATCCCTCTGTCTGGGAGGCCGCCTCAGGTGGGGTCTGTATAAGGCTTACCAGAGGCTTTACGGCAGCAAACATTATCAGGGTCAGAGCAATGCTTACAATAGCAAAGAGAGTAAACATTGTCCCTATAGTTTCTTTGATGTCAGTATCTGATTTTGCACCGAAATATCTGGCGATCAGGATCGTTCCTCCCATTGAGAGACCGATTATGACGCCGTTGATAAGGAACATGAACTGGCTTCCTATTGCGGCGGCCGAAAGTCCAGCCGCGTTTGTGAAGTGCCCCACTATCACTGTGTCGACCGCTCCATAAAGTGCCTGGAGCAGGTTTGCAGACATGTAAGGGAGCGCGAATTTTATAAGCTGTGGGGTTATATTTCCCTTAGTCAGAGATTGTTCCTTAAAACGCAGCACGACTTCAGCCATCAGGAAATTTTTTCTTTCTCAAGTTTATTCAGCTTTTTCATGAAAAAGTATAAAAAGGGTATACATGTGAGGAAGCTCAGTATGTCTGATATGGGCTGCGTAATCTGGATTCCTGTTATGCCGAAGATGGAGGGGAGGATCAGAATAAGAGGGAGAAAATATACTCCCTGTCTGTTGCAGGCAAGAAATGTCGCTCTTGCTGCGTGCCCTGTTGACTGAAAAAGCATGTTTGTCGATACGAAAAGTGGCTGCAGGATCAGGGCGGAAAATTGGAGCCGCATGGCCAGAGTTCCTATCGCGATGACCTCCGCGTCCTCTCTTCTGAATGTCGATACGATTTCAGGTGCCATCACAAAGCCTGTTACTGCGGTTACCGCCATTATCAACAAACCGGTCTTTACTGTGAACCAGAACGCCTCTTTCACACGGGCGTAATTCTTTGCGCCGTAGTTATATCCGGACACAGGCATGAAGCCCTGTCCAAGGCCTATCATCATGGATAAGACGAGCATAAAAGTGCGTCCCACTATCGACATGGCAGCTACCGCTGCGTCGCCGTATGCCGAGGCAGCAACATTTAGGGCCACTGTTGCTATGCTTGCAAGTCCCTGCCTGCAGAGTGAGGGTGTTCCAAGGGTCAGGATGTCGAAGTATTCTTTTGGTTTCCTTGAAATGTTTTTGATGCTGATTCTCATGCTGCTCTTTCGGAGTATGAAAACAGAGAGAAGGATTGAAAAACTTATGCACTGGGAAATCAGCGTTGCGATCGCTGCCCCTGATATGCCGAGGCCGAAGGTGAAGATAAATATCGGGTCCAGCACAATATTGAGCAGGGCTCCGGTCACAAGGCCGACCATCGCAAAAGCCGCCTTGCCCTCAGCCCTCAGAACATTGTTCATGACAAAAGAGGTGCACATTATTGGTGCCCCAAGCAAGATGTACATCGCGTAGCTTTTTGCGTAGGGAAGGATGGTCTCCGTCGAACCAAGACTGATCATAAAATCATCAATACTAAAGAGTCCGTAAACGGTAAAAATCAGGCCTGATACAAAGGCGAGAAAAAAAGAGGTCGAGGCATACCTGCTCGCAGCTTCGGTCTCCTGGGCGCCGAGTTTCCTCGATATCATACTGGCAGCGCCTGTCCCGAAAGTAAAACCTATGGCCTGAAAGATTGCCATTATTGAAAAGACGATCCCGACCGCACCGCTTGCGCTCGTTCCAAGCCTTGAAACGAAGAAAGTGTCTGCTGTATTGTATAAAGCCGTCACGAGCATGCTTATGACAGTCGGTATGGCAAGCCTTATCACCAGGCCTGGTATCGGCAGTGTCGTCATGTTAAGATGTTGTGTCTCGCATGTCTCCTGAACGCACTCTCTCATAAGTTGCCCCGTTTCGCATTTTTCAGTTTCCGGTCAAATACAATAGTGAGGTTAGCATCTTATCTTTGTTACCGCAATCGAGCGTATTGCTCATTTATTCATGTTGACAAAATAGTAAAATATTGTAAAATCCATATACAGATAATACTAAGTAGGATTACATGGAGTTGTTAGTATGGTGGCCTTTAAAACCAAAAATTATAAGGAGATGTCACTTCTTTTCTGCAGGTTTGTACTTCCTGCCCTCGCATCCCAGCTTTTGAGCGGTGTATATACGATAGTTGACGGTTTTTTTGTGGGGATGGGAGCAGGAGACGCAGGCCTGGCGGCGATAGGTATTGCCTATCCCTTCACTCTGTTTGCCACAGCCGCGGGAGCAGGGATAGGGATCGGAGGAGGAGCTCTTCTTTCCATAAGCAGGGGAAGAGGGCGAGAGAGGCTTGCAGAGAGGATACTTACTTCAATGGTGATGCTCATGGTGCTTGCCTCCCTTTTGGTATCCTTATCATTCGGCATCTCACTGCCGAAGCTCATAGGAACCTTTAATATCTCAGAAGAGCTTTCACGCCTCTCTTTAGTCTATGGTCTGATACTGCTTCTATTCTCTTTCACGCAGATATTCACGATGGGCCTGCTCGGAGCGGTCAGAAACGACGGTTATCCGCGCAAAGCCATGTACATAATGGTCTCCGGTTTTGTGCTGAATATCATCCTTGACTGGCTCTGGGTCCTTGTATTTCCCTTCGGGGTTGCGGGAGCAGCCGGGGCAACAGTTCTTTCACAGCTGTTGACTGCTGTACTTTTCTTTTATCACTTTATCGGAGGCCGATCCAATGTCAGGCTGAGATTTAAAAATGTATGGAGATCTCTGGCCTTTTCGGGAAGGATCATAACCATGGGGATATCTCCATTTGGTGTACAGATGGCTGCAGCTCTTACTATGATCATGCATAACTGGCAGTCTCTTGTTTACGGGGGAGAACAGGGTATAGCGGCATACTCAGTGATAAGCTATGTGATACCTGTCGGAATAATGCTGCAGGAAGGTGTGGCAGAAGGCATACAGCCCCTGATAAGTTATTATCACGGCGCATCCCTGCCGGCACGAAGGAAATTAACTGTAAGGATGGGTTTTTCGTCTGCCTTCGGGATAGGACTTTTTTGTTCGGCTGCGTTGCTGGTCTCTGCAGGATATATACCGGGTTTTTTCTCAATGAGCGGGACTACCGCAGCTATAGCGACAAGAGGGTTGATACTTGCTTCGCCTATGTTCCCCTTCGTGGGGATCGCGAAGGTCGGCGCATCGTATTATCAGTCCATCGGACGTTCCGGGAATTCATCGTTTCTGACATACGTTGATCCCTTGGTAATACTGCCCTTCTTCCTGTGGCTGCTTCCACTATTCTGGAAGCTTGACGGTGTCTGGCTGTCTATGACCTTTGCAAATATCGTACTCTCTGCTATCTTAATTACTATCTGGTTCGTTGAATCAAGGGGTGTCTCAGCGGATGTCCTTGCTCATAAAAATATATAGGGGGCGATACAGGCATATGAAAAAGACGGATAATAAAGAAATTAATTTTCTGCTTGAACTTTCTGACCTATGGCGCCGCTATGACAGGGTATACACATGCTGGGCGCAGAAGCATGGTCTCTCCAACAGTGCGATGACCCTGATTGAGGAGCTCTATATGAGGCCAGAAGGAGTCGAGCCCGCAGAGGTTGCCGACTATCTGGGGATACCGCGGCAAACTATGACAGCGACCCTCGACGCGCTGGAAAGAAAGTCTGTCATCGGGCGGTTCCCCCATGAAAAAGACAGGCGGCGCAAAGTGATAAGGTTTACCCCGGGAGGGAGAGCCCTTGCGGAAAGGCTGGTAAAAGACCTTCACGAATGGGAGATCAAGGCGCTTTCTTCACTAAGCAAAACAGAGCTGGCAAGGGCTTACAGAACAGTAAAACGTTTCTGCACGGAACTTGAGAAAGGTCTTAAGGAATAACGATCCATCACTACCATAAAAAGGGTGACCCTAATGAAAGCAAGATTTGCACATTTTAATTTTAATGTCCTTAATCTGAAAAAAAGCATGGAATTCTACGAAGGAGCCCTGGGCCTGAAAGAAGTAAGGCGGGTCGAGAAACCTGATTTCACATTGGTCTATCTCGGCGACGGAGAGACGGATCTTCAGCTTGAATTAACTTACCTGCACGACAGGACAGAAAAATATGACCTTGGAGAAGCTGAATTTCATCTTGCGTTCACAGTAAAGGATATAGAGGCTGCCCATATACATCATGAGAAAATGGGCTGCATATGTTATGAGAACAAGGATATGGGCATCTATTTTATAGAAGATCCTGATGGGTATTGGCTTGAAATTGTCCCCCTCCGCTAGCGCAATTGCGGCAATTGGGGCATCTCGCGGCGCTGACTTAGCAAGGCTTGCGGAGCCTCACTTCGACGTATTCATGCCTTCGTGAAACTCCGCTGCGCATTGTGTCGTCATCATCCACGATCTGCCCCACTTGCAGTTTAGGAGAGGCTATCGCTAAAACCTGCGTCCTTATCACTCGCTTGGGATTGGGGCAAAATCAGAAAGCCTGAATTCACCGCGGATGCAGTTTCCGTCAGCCCTTACGACCGCTGAGCCACTGCTTAGCGACGGCTTAACGATTGCTTAGCTATGTTTAAAAAAACCACTGTTGGACTACGTTTGACGACCGTTTGACCCGCCCTTACAATTGCTTCCCAACCGCTTTGCGGCGATGTAATCGCCGCAAAGCGCGGCATCTTCGTGCCGCTCTTCCTGCGGCAAGGTTTTCGCCGCACTTCACGCCGGTGATCTTCCGGCAGTTTCACGTGGCACGTACCATGCCACTGCCTCTCGAGCTACTTCTCGCTGCACGACAGTGTCATCTGGTTTTTTCCTTTGTTCTTGGAGGTGTACATTGCCGTGTCTGCCCATTCTGTCAGATCAGAGGCGCTCATTCCAGGTTCCCACTGAGCGATGCCGATGCTCAGTGATATCCTGATATTTGACAGCTCTTCACTCCCAAGGCCATTAGAAAGAAGCGTTGACTGTATCCTTTCCCCAATGACTCCTGCCTGTTCTTTTGTCGTATTAGGGAAGATAACGACAAACTCGTCTCCTCCGTAGCGGAAACAGAGGTCATCATCCCTTGTGCACTTCTTGATCGATACAGCTATCTCCTTGAGGACCTCATCTCCTGTCAAATGTCCGAAACGGTCGTTGATATCCTTGAAATCATCGATATCTATTACCATCAGAGAAAAAGATCTTCCGCATTTTGATGCTTCCTTGACAGCTGTTTTGATGCGGGTGTCGAAGTAACACTTGTTATACAGCTTGGTCATATAGTCTGTGTTGATACTTTTTTGTCTTATTGCAAGCAGTACGTTAACGGCCGCACAGGCAAGAAGTATGGCTCCAATAAGGCCAGTGATTATCAGAGCCCTGATTCCTGTCATGGCTTTGTCAACATATAGCGGCGAAAAATCCACACCCACCAGCCCTACTGTTTCACCTGTTGTTTTGTTTTTTATAGGAGCAAAAGCAGATATCAGTTTACCCCACCTTTCACTCTCAACTGAGCCGGAGACAGAGCCTTCTTCTTTTTTTAGGCTTTTTTTTTCCAGATCTGACATGTTGTCCTCTGTTCCCAAAGGGGAGTAATACTTACTTGATGGGTCTTCTGCGTCAAGCACATATGCTTTTTTATCCTTAGAAATCAATTTTTCTGTGTAGATGAATTTTGCCTCCGGCTCCTTTTTGATATCTCTGAGGAGTCCTGACATTTTTTTGTAGTAATCCATGTTGTAATTGCCAGGTAAATTTTTGGCGACGGCGTCGGAAAGCTTTTCATATTCATCAATATCCTGTTCAATAAATTTTGATATTGAAACTGCGACTGTTCCAGCCTTTTTGTTTGTTTCCTTGAGTACTATCTTTTCTATGTTTCGATATAAAAAAAACGTCGGAACAGAAAATACTGTAACGATTGCAAAAAATACTACAGCGAAAGTATAGACATTACTTTTAAGCAGCTTTTTCAACAGGTTTTCCCGCCTTGTTGTAATAAATTATTTGTTTGCAATAATTTTATAGTTATCAATTTAGTTTGCATGTAGATTTTCAGCCTTCAAATTCTATATCAGCAAAGAGGATAAATCAATAAGCGTTTGACATAAAGCCTTAATTATTACGAATGTTACGATTTATTACATTAAAGTAAAAAATCACTATCTTGTCTTAGTGCTCATTTATTTGTAAAATTTAGAATATTCAGGTTGTTGTTAGACCTTATTTATACCTGACAATTAAAATGATTGTAACAAGGAGGTGATCTGCAGGAAGAAAATGATTTTAATTGCGGGTTAATTTAGAACTGGTTTAAACTTTGAATGGCGGTGTTTTTTAATTTACGACTTTGGTGTCAGCTTAATAATTGACTTAAATTATAATGAAACGTAGACAAATTTAATGCAGCGTGATAATCTGTCAAAGGAGTATGGGGGATTTTCCCCGTTTTTTGCTTTATTATTTTAATTATGAGGAGGAGTTTTTCGTGGAAGCGATATGGAAACTCAACGGTGTTATCAATGGGATCGTCTGGGGCCCATGGATGCTTACTCTGCTTGTGGGTACAGGTGTATGGTTTACATTTGTCCTTGGTTTTCCGCAGATACGTTATTTCGGGGCAATGCTTAGGGAAGTTATTGGAAGATTAAGGGAGAAAAGTACTGAAGAGGGGAGTATTTCCTCCTTCGCGGCTATGGCGACGGCCCTTGCTGCAACAGTGGGAACAGGCAACATCGCCGGTGTCGCGACAGCCCTTCACCTCGGAGGTCCCGGCGCACTTGTCTGGATGCTGATTTCTGCGATTTTCGGCATGACAACGAAATTCTGCGAAGTTACCCTTGCAGTCCGTTATCGTGAAAAGGATGAACTGGGACAGTACAGGGGTGGTACCATGTATATCCTTGAAAAAGGTCTCGGAATGAAATGGCTGGCGGTCCTCTTCGCCCTCTTTGCATTCCTTGCCTCTTTCGGGATTGGAAACATGGTACAGGCCAATTCGACTGCAGAGGGTATATCTCTTGCATTCGGAGTTCCTCATATCTACACTGCAGTAGCGCTTGCAGTACTGACAGGTCTCGTTATATGGGGCGGACTGACAAGCATCGCAACAGTAACAGTTTATCTTGTTCCATTCATGGCGATCTTCTACATAATAGGAGCTTTTGCAGTTATCTTCAATCACCTTGACGCAGTACCCGGAGCGATATCAATGGCATTTGAAGGAGCTTTCGGAGATCCTATGGCACTGCCGGGGGCTCTTGCAGGATGGGCGGTCAAGACAGCTATAACCCGCGGTATAGCACGTGGAGTTTTCTCCAACGAGGCAGGTCTTGGTTCCGCTCCTATGGTCCACTGCACCTCTAAGGTCGACCATCCTGTACGCCAGGGGCTTTACGGTCTTTTCGAAGTTTTTATGGATACTATCGTTATCTGTACTCTTACTGCTACAGCAATACTCACAACCGGTGTTCTGACCAGCCAGCCTGAGCTCACGGGAGCACAGCTCTCACTCTCAGCTTTCTCGATGACGCTTGGAGGGGCTGGAACGATGATACTTTCGCTTGGACTTTCTCTCTTCGCCTTCTCAACGATCCTTGGCTGGTACTGGTACGGAGAGACTGCTCTTGTTTACCTCTGCGGGGGCCCAGGACTTATCAAGCCCTTTAAAATACTGTGGATAATCCTCGTAGTTCTTGGCGGATGGGGCGGAGCAGGGATCCTTACAAACCTTTGGGACCTCTCTGATACGCTGAACGGACTTATGGCCATCCCCAACCTTATTGGACTCCTTCTGCTGACGAAGGAGCTGAGGCGTCTTACTGCCGACTTTGATGCAAAGATCAAGTCGGGAGAACTCAGGAAGTAAGCATTATCATCTGATCCATACAAAAAAGAGAGGGCCTCTTATAAGGGACCCTCTCTTTATAATATTCACGAGATATGGTGTTTTATCCGGCTCAGTCTTTGCACATTGCTATCAGGTCGACTAAAAGGGCCTGACCTGTCTCGCGCCTCCCTGCACCTGGGCCTATGAGTGTGACCTCTCCGAGGTTGTCAGTAGTTATCGAAACAGCATTGGTAGCTCCTTTTATTGAAGCAAGAGGGTGAGTAAGGGGTATCTCTTTGGGCGTAACGTACGCGTAAGGTATCCCGTTAAGCATGCTAAGTCCTGCGATGAGTTTGACTGCATATCCATTTTCATTGGCCTCTTTTATCTTTTCCGGAGTTATGCAGGTTATGCCCTGGCGGTCAATTTCTGAAACAGGGATATTTTTCCCGAAGATGATCTTTGCAAGGATAGAGACTTTTCCTGCCGCGTCCCATCCTTCAACGTCCCCGGAAGGGTCAGACTCTGCGTAACCAAGGGATGTTGCTTCTTCAAGAGCTTCTGCATAGGAAGATCCATTGTCGTTCATTTTTGTAAGAATAAAGTTAGTTGTGCCGTTCAGAATACCTTCCAGTTTCAGGATGCTGCATCCTGCCATTCCGTATCGGAGCATCTGCAGCAATGGTGTGCCGCTCATTACGACTCCTTCATACCTGAATTTTGCGCCGCAGCTCTTTGCCAGTGTGCTGAGTTCATCAAAGGCAACAGAAACAGGTCCTTTGTTTGTTGTCGTAACATGTATGCCTCTGGACAGCGCCGCCCTGATGTGAGTAAGGCCTGGCTCGCCTGTTTTGAGGTTTGTCGGGGTGGCTTCCGCCATCATGGTAGCACGGGATTTCTCAAGAAGTACTCCGAAAGCGCCCTGAGTTTTTGGGAAATAGTCAAGGTTTTTGCCCTCTTTAAGGCTTTTTAATACTTTTTCCAGATCAAGCCCCTCAGAATCGAGTGCTGTGCCTTTCATAAGATCTGTTATAAGTGTCACCCTGAAATTAAAGCCGTGTCTCTCGGATAGCTCGGCACGCTTTTCGTTAAGTATCTCAAGAAGCGCAGTGCCTACGTTTCCACAGCCTGCCAATGTTAAGTTGTGTATCATTGCTATGCCTCCTCTATCGTCAAAAAAAAGTTTTTTTGGGTTTAAGTGATGATGTGAAAGTATATCACAATAAAAAAAATAACGCCCGCTAAAAACTCAAGGATAAGTTTTTAGCGGGCAGCTGGATATCTGTTGCAGTTAATGACCTGCTATTTTGTTATCCGGCGCCTCTTAGGACGATCAGAATCTCTTTCTCTTGTTCCTGAAGGTTTGCGGTCGCGATGAGGTCCTCTGCTCTCGGATCTCGGCTTGCCTCCGTCTCTCTGATCATGGTAGTCATGTGGGCGTGATTCTATTTTCCTGGCAGAAGTGACGTTGAGTCCCTCTTTTTCGAGGCGGTCCTTTCTGGATTCAAAAAGGACTGCTCCTCTTTCAGAAAGCTCAATCGAAGCGCTGTTGTCGCGAAGCTTGATGTTTCCTACATCTTCTCTTCCGACACCGATGCACCTGCACATCAGTCCAAGAAGTGCTCCCACTTCCCAGCCGTCTGACTTTCCTTCAGAGAATTGAACGATGAGTCCTCCGCCCATATTGGGTCTTGCAGAACCCTCTTTTCTTCCTTCTGAAGGTCTTTTTCCCGAGGGGACCGGTCCCTGGCGGCCTTTGTCATTTCTTGATTTTTCCCTGTTCAGTTCAGCTTCGACATCAGCTTTTATTGAATATCCTGAAGGCTGGTCTCCGTATGCTTTTGCAAGCAATCCTGATACGAGCATCAACGCTTCGTCACGTGTAAGAAGGTTCTCCGCCCATGATTGAAATTCATCAGATCCGAGGGCATGTTCGATAAGGGTCTTCTCAAAACGGATCCTGGCCTGTCCTTCAATTTCGCCGGCATCCGGCGTAGGTATCCACTCCATTTTCATTTTTGATCCGGCGTTTGAAGCCATGAACTTGAACTGCTTTGCTTCACGGGCTGTCAGAAGGAGCATATTGCTTCCTTCGTGTCCGGCGCGACCCGTTCTTCCGCTCCTGTGGACAAAGGACTCAAGATTCTGAGGCAATCCGAACTGGATAACGTGGCTGACTGCATCGATGTCGAGGCCTCTGGCTGCAACGTCTGTTGCTACAAGGATACCGACACGTCCTCCGCGGAGTGCTCCCAGAGCGGTGTTTCTTTCTCTCTGGCTCATGTCGCCATGTATCGCGGTCGCCTTGAAGCCGATATCACAGAGCTTATCCGCTATGTCCTGGGTTTCGGCTCTGGTACCGCAGAATATAAGAGCTCTGCTAGGCGCTTCCCATATGAGAACGTTTGTCAGTCCCTCAAACCTTCTGCGGGAAGGAATTATGTAAGCTTTCTGGGTTATATCTTCATGTGAAGTTATGTCCGATACAAGAGATATCTTCTTTGGCGCATTCAGGTACTGCCTTGCAAGGCTCATGACCTCAGGCGGGATTGTGGCTGAGAAAAGCCAGGTCCTTTCCACGTTGTCCATAGACTGTAGGATGGCTTCCATTTCATCATGAAAGCCCATGTCAAGCATATGGTCTCCCTCGTCCAGTACTATACTGTGGATAGAAGAAGTTTTGAAAGTTCCCCTGCGTACATGGTCAAGGATTCTTCCAGGTGTTCCTACAACAACATTTGCACCGTCTTTCAGCGATCTGATCTGACGCTCCATATCAAGTCCGCCTACAAGGGTCGCCACTCTTACGCCGCTCTCAGAGCCAAGCCATGCGAACTCACGCGCAGTCTGCTGTGCAAGCTCGCGGGTGGGTGAAAGAACTATTATCTGCGGTTCTCTGGTTTTGAAGTCCAAAGCGTTGATAAGAGGAAGGGCGAAAGCAAGTGTTTTGCCTGATCCTGTCTTTGCCTGGACTATAATATCGCTTTCGATGAGCGTTTCGTCTTCGAGAACGCATACCTGTACCGGCATTGGCGTTTCGAAGCCTTTTCGCTCCAACGCACGCAAAAGTTCCGGCCGCAGATTAAAATCTGCGAATTTTTTTGTTTCCTGTGTCATTATATGATTACCTCCCGTTTTGCATCTTTAAAAAGATGCTCTGTTGCGCCATTGCATGAAATCCCTACGTGTGGCACAACTCAGGTAAGGCGATCATAAAACTCCCCAGCGGAACAGGCCGCGATAGCGGAAAGGTTTTCGTGCAACGGCAATTGGCTTTATTAAGCCTTGTGATAATGGCAAAAAAAATGAGAATCCCTAAGGGCCTCCCATTTTGTTGCCCCGTATGTAGAATCTTTCTACAGGCAAATTATTATGAATGATGTTTAAAAATTGTCAAGAGCATAATAATCTAATCTGAATTAAAAATACTCTTTTGTTCAGGTTTGCAGCAGAAAACTGGAACTTGGAAATGATGGATATTGCTGCAGTAAAATATTTGCCGGATGGGTTTCAGCATCAAATTGACCCAAATGTTTACTTTTCCGATGCAGGACGTTGATTGAAAAGTTAAATTCCACCACGTAAGAATTTCTTTGGATGAAGTACTAACCTCCACTTATGACATTCAGCAAGTGTAATTTGGGTCATATTGCATTACAATAATATCGTAATAAGGGTGTTTTGACGGGTTTTAGCCCATGCTAAGTGGACACCTGGAAAATGCTCTGAAAGAGTAAATTCCACCTGTTTTCGGGGTTTTATTCGACTCCGGCCTGCATCAAAAAACTGTCAGTGGTTTATTTTCTGAACAGACTTGGTCTTAGGCAGACGTCGTCATGTTCGATCCTTTGAATCCCTGCAGCCCTTATTACGCGTTTATCAATCAGCAGCGAGGCAAGCTCGAATGGGGTTCGGCAATTAATGCTTGTCCTCGCTGTGCTGTTTATATGGCTCAGCATAAGAGAGACATCTTCCTGAGACAGCGTGTCAAAAGAAGAACCTTTTGGCAGGATGTATCGTATGTACTCATGGTTCTTTTCAAGCATACCCTTCTGGTATGAGGCATAGGGCTCACAGTAGAATATAGAGGTCCTTCTGACATTGTCGTTTCCGTTCTCAAGAAGCAAAGGATCCAGAAACTCAGATCCGTTGTCTGTCAGTATCAGAGGGAAGGTGCTTCTGAAAAGATCGCTTCCCAACTCAGACTCAAGATATTCAAAGACCCTTAATACAGAGTTCATTGTCTTGTCCTTGGTAAGAAAAGCCAGCATGAACTTAGATGACCTGAAGAACAAAGTAAGTATCGCCTTTCCTCCCTTTGTGCCCTCTACGGTATCCATTTCGACCACGTCAGTATCCGGACACTCCTGCATGAGTTTGGTAAAGTCAGAATAATCCCTCCCGACAAGAGATTTACGGTCTCTTTTCGTAGCTTCCTTATGCTTTTTGCGGGGCTTGTACTTCACTTTTCTTGGCAGGTCGAGGTTTCGTACAGAGAGAACTCCATGATTGACGTAGTTGTACAGGGTCTTTGAAGTAAAAGGGATATCATCTTTGTGTCCTGCATAGACATGTGCAATAGACTGGCCCTTTTGGATGAGAGGGGAGACAAAGTCGTCGATATGGACAATTTCTGCCTCAGTCAGATTAATGCCTTCTCTGGATGAAGAGCGGAGCTGCTCATAATCCGTATGGGCATGAGAAGCTTTGTAATAATGCTTCTCCATACGGCAATTACTCTTCTTCGTACATCCGTTGCAGACATAAGGGGCCTTATCGGTTATGCCGCATCTGATCGCTTCAAACTCTACGCATCTCTCATTGCACATTGGACATCCCTTGCAAAGCATTTGTCCGCACTCGCCCGTACCGCAGACATTCTTCAGGGAACATTTGCTCCTTCTGGTACAGTTGTTTTCCTGGTTAAAAGGATTCCTGGGCTTAACTTTTCTGTGTAGCCGTACCTCCTTTGATATTGTCGTAGGATCCTTCATAAGATATTTGGCTATTTCCCTGAAAGGCATCCTGAAGTCAAGCGATTTCTCAATATATATCCGGTCATCCTGAGTAAGGTGTTTATGATTCCCCTTTATCTGTTTGGACATGTTGTCCTCCTTTCTGATGCAGGCGGGGATTCCCGCATATTCTAAACCATTGGCTGTAAAACTAAATTCAGGTGGAATTTGGTGAAAGACTAATTTCCATCTCGACCTGCCATATGTGGAAGTTAGTATTTCAATTAACATTCCGATGCAGGACAAGAAAAAGTTAAAGAAAATGTTTGACACGTTTTTGAAATGATGTTAATATGCTCACCAATCTGCGGGAAAGGGAGGAAGTTTTATGTCGTATAAAAGTATGATAGATCAGAACATCATTATTATAATTATTAACGCGGCTCCTCCTCGCAGGAACGGCGCTTAGCGCTGTATTACCAAGCGAACGGATGGAGCCCTTCATTTTGAGGGGCTCCATTTTTTTGTTTTTTTACACAGGGTCACTTTGAAAAGTTTGTATATGACGGATGGAGGAATAATTATGGAAAATGGAAACAAGAAAACACTCGAAGTAAGATGGCACGGACGCGGGGGTCAGGGAGCAAAGAGCGCTTCCGCCATACTTGCAGAAGTGCTTTTTGAAGAGGGAAAGCATGTACAGGCATTTCCTGAGTATGGTGCCGAGCGTCAGGGTGCCCCAATGAGAGCGTACAACAGGGTATCGGATACTCCTATCCGCCGCCGCTGCAGTGTAGAAAATCCAAACATTGTTGTTATAGTTGATCCGACGATGGTTGTCAGTTCAAATCCATGTGAAGGCTGCATGTCAGATGCAGTCTATGTCGTCAATTCACCGGAGGATGCACAGGCACTGCGCAGAAGGATGAGCCTTTCAAGGGATGCCAGGGTACTTGTTGTGGACGCCACAAAGATAACACTTGAAGAACTTGGACAGAACAGGCCAAACGCCCCATTGCTAGGAGCGCTTTCACGCTTATTCACAGACGTATCGGTTGAAACGTTTGCCGATCACTTTACAAAGAAAATGAAGCAGCTTCCGGCACCGGTTCTTGAAGCAAACCGGAGGGCGATCCTTCGCGGCCGTGAGGAGGCTGTATTGGCATGAGCAAACCCAAATGCTGGCAGGATGTTCCTACCGCGACGATAGCATGGGGAGCGTCGGCTCTTGATGTCGAAACAGGTCTTTGGAGGAGCATGCGTCCGGTGCTTGATCAAAACAAGTGCATATCCTGCCTGAAATGCTGGCTGCAGTGCCCGGATTCTTCCATAAAGACCAATGAAGAGGGACGTGTATGCGGAATCAATATGTTCTTTTGCAAGGGATGCGGTGTATGTGCACAGGTCTGTCCTGTAAACGCGATATCCATGCGCCAGGAAGCAGATTTTAACAACGAAAAAAGAGAGCACGGAGAAGATCCGGGGAGAGTTGCAGACCATGTTAAATAAGAGAAAAGAAATGACTTCCGGCAACCTTGCCTTCGCTGAAGCTATGAGGCAGGTCAACCCCGATGTGGTGGCCGCATATCCTATCACTCCCTCAACGGAGATCCCTGTAAAGTTTGCGGAGTTTGTGGCAAACGGAATGGTAGATTCGGAGTATGTCGCTGTAGAAAGCGAACATTCAGCGATCACAGCATGCATAGGGGCATCTGTATCAGGTGCGAGGGTGATGACAGCGTCAAGCGCGAACGGCGTGGCTCTGATGCACGAGATATTCCCTATAGCGGCCTCATTCCGTGCGCCGATAATATTCGGTCTTGTAAACAGGAGCCTTGGCGCGCCCGTAAATATCCACTGCGACCATTCAGACAGCATGCCGGAGCGTGATTCGGGATGGATACAGATATACTGCGAAGATGCCCAGGAAGTTTACGATTCTGTCCTTCTTGCGGTCAGGCTGGCGGAACATGAGGATGTTCTGACGCCTGTATTTGTATGTCAGGATGGCTTTATTACGAGTCACTGCTATGAGCCGGTAGAACTTCTTTCAGATGAGGCGGTCAAAAAGTTTGTGGGCGAGAGGAAAGCGAAATACCCGCTTCTTGATGTAGACAACCCGGTCTCCTATGGCTCATTCACAATGTCGGAATATTATTTTGAAATAAAAAGAACGCAGATAGAGGGAATGAACAACGTCCCAAGGGTCTACAAAGAACTTACAAAAGAACTGGCTGAGTACACAGGCAGGGAATATCCGGCACTGGATGCCTACCGTGCTGAAGACGCTGAATACCTTATCGTGATCATGTCCTCGGCAACAGGGGTTGTAAAAGATGTAGTTGATGAAATGCGTGAAAGTGGAGTAAGGGCAGGATGCCTCAGGGTAAGATTTTTCCGGCCCTTCCCCGCAGAAGACCTTAAAAAACTTGCGAAGGGCAAAAAAGGCGTTGCTGTCCTGGACAGGAGTGCGAGCATCGGAGGAACTGCCCCGCTGGCCGCAGAGGTAAAGTCCGCACTGTACGGACTCAGCGAAAGAGTTCCCCTGCAAGAGTATTTGTTTGGCCTTGGAGGCAGGGATCTCTACCCCAGAGATGCCGAAAAAGTTTTTTCAGGGCTTATGGAAAATGACTACAGCGATACTGCAAGGTATATAGGTCTGCTTGAAAAGGATGAAGAAAATGGCGGGAATTAACCTTAAAGAACTGACAAAAAAACAGAATCCACTTACCGAAGGACACAGGATGTGTCCCGGATGCGGGGCGCCTACGGCGGTAAGGCAGGCTCTGATGGCTGTCGAAGACCCGGTCGTAGTCGTAGGGGCTACGGGATGCCTTGAAGTATCAACTACGGTTTACCCTTACAGTGCATGGAGAGTCCCATTCATGCATGTGGCATTTGAAAACGCCGGTGCGGGAGTATCAGGAGTCGAGGCTGCCCACAGGGTTTTGAGCAGAAAAGGTCTTGTCAGGGAGAAGATAAAGTTCGTTGCGTTTGGCGGCGACGGAGGTACATATGACATAGGGCTTCAGTCTCTTTCCGGAGCACTTGAAAGAGGGCATGATTTTACATATATCTGCTATAACAACCAGGGCTACATGAATACCGGTGCACAGAGAAGCAGTGCCACCCCCATCAGCGCGAATGCAACGACATCGCCTGCAGGAAGCGTGGTACCCGGAAAACTCCAGAGGGCTAAAAATCTGACTGAGATAGTAGCTGCCCATGATATTCCATATGTTGCCCAGACAACACTCCATGACCCGATGGACCTTATCGCCAAGGTCAAAAGGGCTGTCGAGACGCCGGGCCCGGCATTTGTAAATGTACTTGTCCCCTGTCCGCTCTTCTGGAAAATTGATTCCGGGGACCAGATGAAAGTCTGTAAGCTAGCTGCTGACAGCCGTTTCTGGCCCGTATATGAAGTGATAGAAGGAAAACACGTCCTCTCATATAAACCCAAAAACCCGGTCCCTCTGGAAGATTTCCTCAGGGCGCAGGGACGTTACTCCCACCTTTTCAAAAAGGACAGAGAGAGGATGGACCTTGTTGCACAGGGCCAGGCTGATGTCGACAGGGAATGGGAGAGGCTTCTGAAAAAGTGCGCAGGTTAACGCATTTCCTTTAGGCGTGACAGCTTTTAAGACTGCACAAAAGTTATTCCGAAGGCCCACCTTTGCAGGGTGGGCCTCAGTATTTTCTGTGGACATGAGAGGAGTCCGCTGTTGCTCCCCCTTGTTTGACTCGTTATAATATGGGAAGCAATACAAACGGTTGCATTATGAGGTGTTCAGATGAAGGTCACGATGCAGGATGTCGCTCTTGAAGCAGGCGTAGACAAGGCAACAATAAGCCGCGTTCTTAAAGGGGACCACAGGATCTCTGAAAAGACCAGAGTAAAGGTGATGGACGCTGTAAGGGCGCTCAATTATCGCCTCGACAAAAACGCCCGCAACCTTTCTACCAACAGGAGCGGACTGATCGGCTTAGTAGTCCGTGATTTCACACCCGACTGGTTTCCGAACTTTATATCAGGGCTCGACAGAACTATCTCGAACTCTGAATATGAGATCATATTGAAGCGCACGGAGGGAAGTCCGCTCAGGGCAGCGAGGGAATATGGCAAACTCATTGACAGGAGCGTTGAGGGCATCATCTGGATCGATCCTGAAAACTTTCCCGGGGAGTCTGCCGCTCCGGTCATCACGATCGGTTTTCGTTATCCAGGGTCGTATCCTGTAATATGGGAGAGAGAATTTGATGTCCCAACCTTTGAGACGGGAGTGCTTGCGGGAAGGCTTATCCTTAACATAATTACAGGCAAACCGGTGCCGTCTAAAGAAATAGTCATAAAAAGCACTTACAGCGGGGAGAGTTTATGAGCCAAATGCAAAAAAGTTTCACCAGACTGTTCTGTCTCCTTCTCTGTTTCTTTCTGATCACGGTTCCGCATTCAACTCCTGCCTCAGCAGGTGAAAGGTTTGATCCGGAGAAGGTATACGGTCCGCGGATCGAAAAACTGTGCATGGTAATTATCACAAATGCCGACTCCCAGGTCCTGGCTGCTGAAAAGGGAGAACTGGATATCGTCAGCGATATAACAAGACCTTCAGATATCGACAGGCTCAGCAGGGACCCGGGGCTTTACATGTCGCTTGCAAGGGGATTCCACGCTTTTTTCCTGCTGCTCAATAATAAGAGCAGACCATGGGATGACCCTGAAGTAAGGCATGCCGCAGCAGAAGCGATAGACAGGAACAATATGGTGCGTACCATATACTCGGGATACTGCGAACCGATAAACAGCTGGCTTCCTCCGGTATCACCATGGTCCCTGCCGGAAAGCACAAAAAACATTTATGACAAGGCATCCGCAAAAAAACGTCTCAGCGCAAAAGGATACAAATGGAGCATTACAGGCGGCCTGATATATCCTGACGGAACTCTTGTGGGCAAAATGAAGCTTCTGACGCCCCTTGCACGGGTAGCGCCTACAACAGCGGAGCTTGCAGAACAGATCGCTGATTCTCTGAGGTCAGTCGGTTTTCCTGTTGATGTCGAGCCGATGGATTTCTCCGCAATGATAGGTAAACTTGACAGAAAAGAATATTCCCTTGGCGTCATCGCATGGAGCATGGGGAAGAACTCTGATTCGCTCTACTCCTTCTATCACAGCTCAATGGACATGCCCGGCGGCTACAACATGACGTCGATCCATGACCCGGCCCTTGACGATGCCCTTTTGAGGCTGAGATACGCAAAAAACAGAGCAGATGCAGAAACTGCCTCGAAAAGATCGCAGTTATTGCTGGCTGAACTTATGCCCTCTATCCCTGTGTACAGCAGATTTTCTGTTTCAGCGGTCTCAAAAAAATGGAAAAATGTTTTTTTCAACGAAAAAATGACGGCGGACAATATGTGGACGCTCATCATGGCGGAGCCTGTGGACGGTAAAGAGCGGCCACTCAATATGGTCCTTGCTGAAGAGCCGCGGAACCTGAATCCTTTTGTGGCAAGCAGCGCATATTCCTGGCAGATCCTCGGCCTTATATACGAAAGCCTGATCGGCACGGATCCTTTCACGCTTGACGATATGCCTTCACTTGCGGAGTCCTGGTCTGTTGAAACTGTAACAAATGACGGGAAGGAACATACAAAGCTGACCTTCAGGCTCCGAAAAAGCCTCAAATGGAGTGACGGGAGCCCTCTTACTGCAGCAGATGTAAAAGCTACCTTAGATTTTCTCAAAAAAAACAGTATCCCCAGATTTTTTGACTCTGTCAAAAACATAAGGTCTGTAAGGGTGACAGACAGCACTCAGCTTACTGTGGACATGGAGGGAACGAGTTACTGGTACCTCGACAACATCGGGGGGCTCCCGTGCATGCCGGCAAAGGTGCTGCAAAAGGTAAAAGACTGGCAGAACTGGAACCCAATAGACCCAAACGGCAAGTTCGGTCCCTATGGTCTTGTTGGCGCAGGTCCGTTTATGCTTGATGAATACAGACCGGGTGAGTTTGTAATGATGAAAAGAAATGATCATTATCGTATGCTCGAAAAGAAAAATATGAGGACCGAATGAAGAACAGATGGTTCTGGAGCAGGTTGTTTTCATCGATAGGGGTCCTGGCCGCTGTATTGGTCCTGAATTTTATCCTCTTCAGGATAATGCCCGGTGATGCGGTAAGCACTATTATCGACCCGAATTTTTCTCCGGAGGCAAAGGACAGGCTTAGGGAACTCTACGGTCTGGACAAGCCGCTGCTGGAACAGTTTTTTATTTACATAAAACAGATGCTCACGTTCAGCTTCGGACTCTCTTTCCTTAGCAGGAAACCGGTATGGGAAGAGCTTCTCTCCCGTCTGCCAGGAACATTGTTCCTCATGGCGACTTCAATGTTCCTATCCTCGGCCTTAGGTATATGGCTTGGGATCAAGGCCGCACTAAACAGGGGGAAACTTGCTGAAAGGATAGTTTTGAGGGCAGGCGCGGTCACGGCGTCATTTCCAGGATTCTTTGTTCAGCTTGTCCTAATCATGCTCCTTGCACGTACATTCCCGATATTCCCGCTGAGGGGAAGCGTCTCAATACCTCAGCCGACCGGGACCCTTTCGATCACACTGGACTATCTTTGGCACATGGCATTGCCTGTCCTCTCCCTCACACTTATGGGATTCGGAGGATGGGCGCTCTATGTACGCAACCTGATGGTGAAGGCCATGGGGGAAGATTTTGTCCTGATGGCAAGGGCAAGGGGGCTTTCAGAAAACCGCGTGGTCTATGGGCATGCTTTCCGGACGATACTTCCGCCTATACTTACTATCCTGCTGATGTCCGTGCCCGGTCTTGTATCCGGAGCGGTCATCACAGAATCTGTCTTTTCACTCCACGGGGTCGGGACATTCCTGCTTGAGGCAGTCTCAGGGCATGATTATCCTTCCGCCGGTGCCGCATTCTACATGCTGGCCCTGATAACCGTAATATCAAACCTGCTCGCGGATGTTGTCTACGGGCTCGTCGATCCAAGGGTGCGAGTAGGAGGCAGAGACCAATGACAGACATCCTGAAACGGAAGAGCGTTATTCTGCTCATTTGTATATTCCTGACAGGCTTCCTGGGTCCGATGCTTATCGCGGGGCATCCTTCAGATGTGACCGGGGCACCATTTGCGAGACCAGTATGGTGGAATTCGAAACTTTCCCTCTCTTCTGAATACGAGGTAGGAAATAGTGCAGTTGACATCAACTGGGAAAAGCTTCCTCCTGAAATTTTTGCCCTCAACGGAAGGATAAAAGCCGACCCTGAAAAAGAGATAAGGATAATATGGTCCACACCTTTGGGCGAAAAGACTCTGGATACCCTTATGGGAAGCGATGTCTACTGGATAAATATGGACGGCAGGGACATGATATTCAAGCAGAAACTCGGACTTCCACTGATAGGAAAAAGCGTAGAACATCTTTTTCCTTCAAACGGAAGATACTCCCTGCGTACTGAAGGGGCTATGGATACGGAACTTTCCCTCTCCCTTTCCGGAGGGAGGGAGGGACTGCTGGGCACAGACCAGAGAGGCCGTGACGTTCTGACGCTCCTTATTTTCGGCATCCGCACATCCCTGATCGTGGGTATCAGCGCAACGCTTATCGCCAGTCTCCTGGGGCTTGGACTGGGGCTTGCGACAGGCTACATCGGAGGATGGTTCGATGCTCTGGTGATGCGGATCGTAGATGTATTGCTCTCGATACCGACCCTGCCCATAATGATGGTACTGGCAGGGCTGTGGGGAAAAGGCCTGTGGCAGCTGGTACTCATACTCTCGATATTTTCCTGGATGGGAACGGCGCGTTCAGTCAGGGCGCTTGTGCTCACCGTGAGAGAAAGTCCATGGGTAGAGGGACTGAGGGTCCTGGGGGCAAAACGAGAATACATCCTCTTGCGCCACCTTGTCCCTGAGGCGGCACCGATACTCCTTGCAAATATTGCACTGGGAGTCCCTGGTGCAATACTGGCCGAGGCAGGACTGGCTTTTCTGGGGCTCTCGGATCCAAGACTCATATCATGGGGACGGATGCTGCATGAGGCGCATTCCTTTGGAGCTTTCACGGAAGGCGCATGGTGGCTGCTTATACCTCCGGGTCTCGGTATAGTGGCTTTGTGTTTGATTTTCATGGACATTGGGCGATATCTTGAGGAGAAGATAGACCCAAGGCTTGGTAGCGGTAAAAATGCTTGATATAAAAGATCTTACAGTAAGATATAACTCTATGGGCAGAGTGACAGCTGCTGTTAACGGTATTTCCCTCAGCATCGAAAAAGGCAGCTTCACTGGTCTTGTAGGAGAATCTGGCAGCGGCAAGAGCACCCTGATGACCGCCCTTCTGGGACTTCTGCCTCCACGTACGGAAGTCACAGGTGAGATTCTATATAAGGGGGCCGATATCCTAAGGATGTCGGAGAGTGAGATGAGGAATTTGCGATGGAAAGAGTTATCGCTTGTACCTCAGGGCGCCCAGAATTCGTTTACGCCGGTAATGAAGATCAAAAGGCATATTGAGGAAGTGCTTAACGTACACTCAGGCAAATTTGGGGAAGATGCAGAAAAAGAGGTGGTCCGTCTTCTGGAAGATGTAGGGCTGGATGCAGGTATCAAAGAAAGGTATCCCCACGAGCTTTCGGGAGGCCAGAAACAGCGCGCGGCGATTGCTCTTGCTCTTGCGTGCTCTCCAGCACTTCTTCTTGCTGACGAGCCTACTACTGCGCTGGATGTGATAGTTCAGGCCGAAATACTTGAACTGCTTTCCGGGCTTAGAAAGAGCAAAGACCTGTCCATAATTCTTGTCACCCATGACCTGCCGCTGGCTGCGATGGTCTGTGACAGGCTTGTTGTTATGAAGGACGGGATGATTGCAGAGTCGGGCACACCACATGAATTGGTGAATGATCCCCGGCATCCACATACTAAAGATCTGATCAGGGAAATGTTCTGGCAGAGGAATAAAAAGAATGGATAATAAAATTATTGAAGCAGTCGAACTGACCGTAAGTTTCAGGTCCAAAAAGGGCTCCGTCCACAAAGCTGTCAGCGATATATCCCTCTCACTGGCGCCAGGGGAGAGACTTGCGGTGGTTGGAGGGTCCGGAAGCGGCAAGACCACTCTGCTGCGTGCCCTTGTCGGACTTGTAAAACCGGAGAAAGGCCGAGTGGCTCTTTTCGGTAAGGATCTCTCGTTGCTTGGTGCAGACGAACTAGCAAAGGTCAGGCAAAAATGTGGATATGTTCAGCAGGATCCATATGGTGCTATTCCTCCCGGACTTTCGGCACTGGATGCAGTGTGCGAACCGGCAGTTATTGCGGGACTTGATCTCAGCAAAGATAAGATAAGGCAGAGGGCAGAGGTCCTGCTTGCAGAGCTTGGCCTGAGAGGAGAGAGGATACTGGGATCACGTGCTGTTTCCCTTTCCGGCGGACAAAGGCAGAGAGTGCAGATCGCCAGGGCTCTAATGCTCTCTCCTGGAATATTGTTATGCGATGAGCCAACTTCGATGCAGGATGCTTCAACGCGCGGTGAGGTTGTCGAAGTACTGGAAAAATACGCAGCGTCAGGGACCGCGATGATATTTGTCACTCATGACCTTTTACTTGCCGGAAGTGCGGCAGAGAGGATAATGGTTATGAAAGAGGGCAGTCTCTGCGAGGAAGGGCCGTCTGAAAAGGTGCTGAATGCTCCTGATGATCCTTATACTGTAAAACTGATCAATTCGATCCCAAGCTTTGGCAAGCTTGTAAAGTGACGTTAAGAATGTTTTTTGCCTGCTAACTGCGATTTTTTAGTTTATTTTTCTTTTTTTAATATTACAATATTTACAATTTTGACCTATAATCTCATCATTAATGACGCGGAGGTGTTCTCATGTCAGTAATGCAGGATTTTAAGAACTTTGCAATGCGCGGTAATGTTTTGGACATGGCAGTAGGTGTGATAATAGGTGCGGTCTTTGGTAAGGTGATTGCTTCTCTGGTAACCGATATCCTCATGCCGCCGATAGGACTTGCGCTGGGTGGAGTAGATTTTTCCAATCTGTTCTTAAGTCTTTCAGGGGCTCCTGCTGCAACGCTTGCTGAAGCGACAGAAGCCGGTTTGCCTGTAATAAGCTATGGCCTTTTTATCAACACGATCATTAATTTCCTTATTCAGGCATGGGCGATATTCTGGGTCATTCGCTTTGCCAACAAACTCTCAAAGCCAGCCCCTGCTCCCAAGCGTAAATGCTCCTTCTGTTTCTCGGAGATCGATGACAACGCAATAAGGTGCCTCCACTGCACCTCTCAGCTATAAACAGACAGCTAAACCCTGAATTTATAATCTGTAAGAAAAATAAATTTTCCATTCATGTATGGGCAGGAAGGAAGATAACATGAAAAAAAATGGAAAGGTCTACTCAATATCTGTCAGTCCTCAAAGAGGACAGCTAAAAAAAGAAGTACCGGAAGCGCTCTTTATTGCCGGTAAGGGGATCGAAAACGACGGACATGCAGGAGACTGGGGACGTCAGGTCACATGTCTCAGTTATGAAAGCCTTGATAAGGTAAACAGGCAAAAGGGCCTTAACATGGGACCCGGTGATTTTGCAGAGAATCTCTTGATTGAGGGGCTGGGTCTCTCTTCTCTTTCGCCCGGTAGCAAGATAAGGATAGGGAGAGATGCAGTCATCGAGGTTACCCAAATAGGTAAGGAGGACCACCCAAGCATCGTAAGCAGGACATTTGGAGTCAGTCTGCTTCCTTCAGAAGGTCTTTTTTGCGTAGTTGTTTCCGGAGGAACAGTGAAAAAAGGCGATAATGCTCAGATAGAGGATTAGTTTCCTGTTTTTTATTTCCGGCAGACATAGCCTGATAAAAAAGGAGCCCGGTGGTTTTATCTCCCGGCTCCGTTTTAAACAAATGTATGTTGCTTAAAGCAAAGGTCAATCTTTGTATTTTTTGATGTGTTCCTGGATATCCCGGAGCGAGATTCTTGTAAGTTCGCTTTTTGGCAGATTACTAAGGATTTCCCAGGCCATGTCAAGGGAGAAGCCTATTTCACGTTCCTCTTCTTTTCCCTGCTTGAGAAATTTTTCCTCGAATAGTTTTCCAAATTCCAATGACATCTTGTCATTTTTGGAAAGCTCGTCCTCGCCGACGACTCCAGCGAGGGAACGTACTTCCTGGACCCTGCTGTAAGATGCGAAGAGCTGGCTTGAAACGCTTGGATGGTCTTCTCTTGTGTATCCTTTACCTATGCCGTCTTTCATCAGCCTTGAAAGACTTGTCAGAATATCGATAGGAGGATAGATATTTCTTGAATCCAGTTCCCTTGACAGAACTATCTGTCCCTCTGTTATGAATCCCGTAAGGTCTGGTATCGGATGTGTAATATCGTCGTTGGGCATAGTAAGGATCGGGATCTGTGTAACGCTTCCATTGATGCCTCTTACCACTCCTGCCCTCTCATAAAGAGACGCGAGATCGCTGTAGAGGTAGGCCGGGTATCCTTTACGGCTGGGAACTTCACCGGCTGCCACACCAATTTCTCTCAGAGCTTCGCAGTAGCTTGTCATGTCAGTTATTATTACAAGTACGTGCAGTCCCAGCTCATAGGCAAGATATTCAGCGGTCGAGAGTGCCATCCTTGGAGTCGCGATACGCTCGATGACCGGATCGTCGGCAAGGTTCAGGAATGTTACGATGTTGTTGCTGTGACCCCTGCTAGAGAGCTCCTGAGTAAAATAAGCCGCGTCGTCATGCTTGATCCCTATTCCTGCAAAGACAACAGCGAAATCGTCCGATCCCATAATCTTTGCCTGGGTTGCTATCTGTACTGCCAGCTGGTTGTGCGGCAGTCCGTTCCCTGAGAAGATCGGGAGTTTTTGTCCCCTTATAAGCGTAGTCAGTGTGTCGATTGCAGATATTCCGGTGTTGATAAAGTCCTTGGGATACTGGCGCGCCATTGGATTAAGGGGAAGTCCGTTGATATTGACCCTCTTCCCGCCGTATGTCTCCCCGCAGCCGTCTCTCGGTTCTCCAAGTCCATTAAAGGTACGTCCAAGCATATTTTTTGAAAGCCTGATTTCAAGAGGTCTTCCAAGGAAACGCAGTTTTGTGGTATTTGGTATAAGGTCTTCAGTTCCGGTGAATACCTGCACCAGTGTAGCTTTTTCGCTCAGGGACTTTACCTGTCCATGACGAATACATCCTTTATTGTCACGGATGTCGACAAGTTCGCCGTAACCTACGCCGCTTACGTTCTCAACGAGAACAAAAGGGCCTTCAATATCTTTCACTCCGATATATTCAGCGTTTGCCACCGGCTACTCACCTCCAAGCTTTCTTGTTCTTTCTGCTGCTACCCTGTCAAGGTGAGCGTTTATCCTCTTTTTCACAAGAGCGAAACCATCTTTGTCATCCGGAGAAAGTTCGCGTAGGTGCGTTATCGAGTCGACCGACTCATCTTCCTTTATAAGGGATATCGGAATGCCCTTGCGAACCAGTCCAAGAGCTTTCTGGTAGAAATCCATTATTACTTCAAGGATCTCAAAGCCCTTTGACGGAGGAGAATAGGAGTCTGAGCCGAAGGAGTTTTGCTGCAGATATCCGTTCTTGATCAAAAAGGCAGTAAATGCGACAAGTCTCTGGTCATCGGGAAGTACGTCCTCTCCTACCAGCTTTATGACCTGCTGTACCTTGTTGTCCTCTGCAAGTATCTGACGGACCTCATCCCTGAGATCTCCCCATCGTGGATCTACGTTCGAGCAAAACCATCCGTTTACCTCTTCTGCATATTCGCTGTAAGACTCTATCCACGAAATGGCAGGATAATGTCTGGCGTTTGCGAGGTTTTTGTCCAGTCCCCAGAAGCATCTTATAAAGCGCTTGGTGTGTCTTGTAACAGGCTCCGTAAAATCTCCTCCCGGAGGCGAAACGGCACCTATTACAGTGATGCTGCCATTTTCTCCGCCTAATGTCACTACACGTCCTGCTCTTTCATAGAATTCAGCCAGCCTGCTCGGCAGGTATGCAGGGAAACCCTCTTCAGCAGGAATCTCTTCAAGGCGGCCTGAAAGTTCGCGAAGGGCCTCGGCCCATCTCGAAGTTGAGTCCGCCATTATTGCAACGTCATATCCCATGTCGCGGAAATACTCGGCGATAGTGATCCCTGTATAAATTGACGCTTCGCGGGCAGCAACAGGCATGTTCGATGTATTGGCGATCAAAATGGTTCGTTCCATAAGAGGCCTTCCTGATCTGGGGTCTTCGAGCACGGGGAACTGCTCAAGAACGTCTGTCATTTCGTTCCCTCTCTCGCCGCAGCCTATGTAAATAACTACCTGGGCATCTCCCCATTTTGCAAGCTGGTGCTGAGTGACAGTTTTTCCGGTTCCAAAGCCCCCTGGGATGCATGCTGTACCCCCCTTTGCTATAGGGAAGAGTCCGTCAATGACTCTCTGCCCGGTCACGAAGGGTTCGTTTGGAAGCAGGCGTTCCCTGTATGCTCTGGGAGTCCTTACAGGCCACCTCTGAATCATAGGTATGGATACTTCACGACCAAACGCGTCCTTGATTTTTGCGACCATTTCGCCGCCTTTGTGCGGGCCTTTTGAGATCACCCAGGTCAGTTCACCCTCGGTGTCAGGCGGTGCCATTATTTTGTGAAGCAGGAGAGGTGTCTCCTGTACTGTAGCAATTACTGTTCCACCTGTTATAAGGTCGCCTGGTTTGGCAACAGGGGTCACTTCCCAGATCTTGTTACGGTTCAGCATATTGACCGATGTACCTGGAGAAATATACATTCCCTCAGATTCAAGAAGGGCGTCCAAAGGCCTTCCTATTCCATCGAAGAAGCTGCCTATCAGTCCCGGTCCCACTTCTATCGAGAGAGATTCACCTGTACCGGTGACGGTTTCATAGATACTGAGCCCGTCAGTGTCCTCATAGACCTGAATAGTTGCATCATCACTGTCCATGCTTATTATTTCACCCATAAGCTTTTGGGGTCCGACTTTAACAACTTCACGCATTGCAAAATTACGCATATTAGAGGCCTTTATGACAGGACCGTTGACGAAGGTAACTGTACCTTCCTTATTATTTGGGGCGATGTTTGTCTTAGCCTCCAAGTTTCATTCCTCCTAAAGCAGCGGCAGGAGCCGTTCAGCCAGAGTATCGGCCATTTCCTGTGTTAGGCTTTGCCAGTCAGAGTTGACCTGCCTGCGGCCATCATTTGTAGATATCCAGCATCCGCCAAGTATGGGAGCAGTTTCCGGGTCGAAGGTCATTTCAGCATCCGGCATAAGTTTTAGTACTTTTGAAATTACTGAGTCAGCCAGGCCCATGTCGACTGCTGAAAGCCTGAGTTTGAGTCCCTTGGTCTCCCTTAGGGAATTTTTTGCATCAATGCACATCCCTGCAATTATGTCGATATAGTCCTCACGTTCCCTGAGGTGCACGAGTCTATCCTGAAGCCTTCCAAGCGCTTCAGAGAGGATCCTGTTCTGCAGTCTCAGTGCTTCTGTGGATTTTTCTCTCTCTGCTGAGAGGATCTGTCTGCGTCTGATATCCTCAGCCCTTTTTCTTGCATCCTGGAGGATAAGGTTGGTTTCACGCTGAAGTTTTTCTGTTTCCCTGAGCATCCATTCTTCGGCTTCCTGTCTTGCCCCTGCTACCAGTTCTTTCTTCCTGGAATCAGCTTTGTCAAGGATTATGTCCCTTAATGTCCCTATCTTTTCACTGGATACTTCTTTCATTACATTTTCACCCCAATGGCTTCCTGTACGTAGCGGGTCAGAAAATCTGATCTCCGTTTAGTACCGAATCTGTCAGGTATCTCAACCAGAAGAGGCAGTTCCCCGCGCTCTCGCAGCTGCTGAATAACATCCGGGGCCATTTCCGCAGCCTTCTCTGTAATTGCGAGAATAGCCAGGTCAGGCATCTTTAGCGCTCTGTCTATCGCCGCAAAAGTTTCATCGGCGGTGTGAACGAGGCAGCCCTGTATGCCGGCAAGTCTCATGCCTACCAGGGAATCATGGTTGTCGCTCACAAGAAAAGCTTTCATGTTATTGCTTCTGTCCTTAAAGCCGTCCGAGTATCAGAAGTGAAACGATAACGCCGTATATAGCGATACCTTCTGAAAGGCCAAGATAGATAAGGGTCGTTCCCAACATCTCGGGTTTTTCTCCTACCAGTCCGAGTGCTGCAGATCCAACGCTTGCAACGGCAAGCCCTGCTCCCAGGCATGCGAGTCCTGTCGAGACGGCCGCGGCTATAAAGCCCATTCCTGCGCCTGTTCCCAGAGGTGCTGCAGTGGCCTCAGCGAATGCAGGGTGCATTGTGAGAGACAGCGCTGCCCCTGTAAAGACGAGGAGCGATGATACTCCCAATCCTGAGAGATAGAAGGCGCGCCCTCCCTTGTAACCATTGCGCTGCATTAAATACCCCAGACCTATCATTGTTGCGACAGTGCCGCAGCACATTGCAAGTCCAAACATCAAAAACCCACTCCTTCTCATTAATTGTACAAAAAATTATCAGTTTGATCTTTATTATGTCAGAAAACTTTTACATATATGTAATTATTTTTGGGCGGCCGGAGCAACATACTTGGAACCGTCCTTTTTCCAGCCGACCGGTTTGAATTCGCTCCCCCCTCCCTTGTAAAATTTACCGAAGAACTCGTAATATTCAAGCCGCAAGGTCTGGATAAAAACGATGAGACCTTCCAGACAGACAATTACGATATTGCCTATTACGAGAATTATCCCTTTCATTACTATTCCGCCAGGCAGAGAATGGACCATCTCGGAGAGCATTATTACTGCCATAGAGAGTCCAACGTGATTGAGCGCGAAGGCTGCAAGCCTTACAAATGACGCTGTGTTCGAAACGAATGACATTAGGTGGTGCATTATCTCAAAAAGATTAAGGACCACAGACTCTCCTTCACCCTTTTGGTGCAGCAGGTATCTGGCAAGGATATCTCTGAATATCATGAGAAGCATCATTACTCCTATACCTGCCCACATGACGTCAGCTACGACCTCAGGTATCTTTGTGCCGGTCATATATATTGCTGCAAGGGCAGCCATTGTCCAGTAGAGCACAAGTCCGGCCATTCCCTGCCCGTCGAAGAGCAGCCTTCCAAAGTCCCTGGCCCTGTACTGTTTTATCATGTTGAGAACGAGCCCTAGGCTTATCATGAATACTCCAAGGCAGATGGCGATTATCAGGAGTTTGTTAGTGTCGTGCATTGGAGATAGCCACAGTGCAGGAATTATGTCTTCCATCCCGAATATGCTTCCGTAAAGTACTCCAAATACCATAGAGCTTACAGCTGCTGATTTAATGACCTGTCCAAAGGAACGTTTCATCATCCCCCGTTTGACCATAAACATTGAACCAAGGAATATCATTAAACCGTGGCCGATATCTCCGAACATAAAACCAAAAAATAGTATGAACGAGATGGCTACTATGGGAGAGGGGTCAATCTCTCCGTAAGACGGCAGACTGTACATCGACACTATGTCCTGGAAAGCCCTGAAAAGGGGGTTGTTCTGCAGAAGCGTGGGTATACGTATGCCTGAGTAGCTGATGTCCTTTGTCTCTTCGATCATCACGGTTGTCATAGGCGCATCTTCCTCAACAGTTTTTTTGATAACTGCGAGGGTGTCAGCCGGAATCCATCCTGAAAGGACGAACATTCCGCTTACTTCACCGCGTCCTTTGCATACGTCATAGACTCTCTGCATCGTGTAGAGCTGAGAATAGAGCAGTTCGTACTCGGATCGATGCTCTCTAAGCATATCCTTGGCAGCCTTGGCTAACCCTTTGATAGCTCTCCGGTGGTTGGCTATCCTTTTGTTTACAAGAGTAAGGGGGTCAT
The DNA here is from genome assembly GCA_963682045.1 of Synergistaceae bacterium. Lineage (GTDB taxonomy): Bacteria > Synergistota > Synergistia > Synergistales > Synergistaceae > Caenicola. The sequence continues at coordinate 1,002,974 of OY821326.1, read as the reverse complement.
TCCCTTTTAACTGCGATGCGATGTCTTTTAATGAAAATTCTTTGAAATAAACCGCTTCCAGAAGCTTCCTGGTTGATTCTTCATATCCCTTTACTGTCAACACAATGACCCATGTATTGCCGTTGATCACGGTCAGCTCACTTGTCGTTATGGGCGACTCTTCACTGCTTTCAGTCAGCCTCTGGTAGTTTTCGTTTGAGAGTCGGCCAAAAAAAGGAACCAGAAATGTCCCCTCAGCAAGTTCTTCAGGGCCGAATTCAGTACCTTTCAGCGCTTCCACAAACAGCTTGGTGGCCGAGAGGATATCTTCCTCTTCGGAAAGTACGATTCTTCTCTTTTCCCATACTTCCAGCCTTTTTGAAGTTTGCTCAACTTTCCTGCGGGCTGCTGTTAGGGTAAACTCTTTTGTCAGTGTAACAGGAGATGGATCGGGGATCATTTCGCCTGCGATCCTCCATACAGTTGAAACCTTGGACAGAAGTTCGTCGTAAGGGTTTTCTGTTTCGGTCGTTACCTTAGACCGGAGGGTTCTGTCGTTTACCAGAAGATCCAGCGGCAAAGGTTGGAAGCCTCCTGTCAATACCATCTGACGGGCGACAGGCTCCATTTCCGAGTCAGGGCCTATCATGGTCAGTGCGACCATCTTCATTACTGCCATTTGGGTTCACCCCCGGTGATTATCGGCCTTATAAGGTAATTGGCCGCATTCCTGCGATCATAATCATATCTGACATCTTCTATCACACGGATCACATCGTCCAATTCATGAGATTTTAATACAAAGTAGCTGATGGCGGTGTGAAAGCCAGGCGATCCTTTCTGGAATATCGCCAGGGCCTTGAGATAATTGTATCTTTTTATAGACATCTCAAGTGCGAGCTCACTGTCTTCCTGTTCAAGGGCACTTCTGAATATCCCCGCATAAACAGGGAAAGCAAGCCCAAGTCTGTTGATCCTATCTTCCCACGTGGCCCCCTTTGACATGTCGCGGAGATGGTGGGTCTTTACCTTGTATTTTACAGGGAGCATCCTGCTTAAGGTCTCTTCAAGCGTCATGTGGTAATACCATACGCACCTGTGGAAATGGTAAAGGTTGAGAAGGTCGATCCTGGTCCCGAACAGTGGTTCAAGTAATTTCTGCTCATTTTCGGGCAGATCCTTAAGGTCGTTGTATAAGGACGTTTCTACAAGGTTGTCTATCGCAATTTCAAGCGAAAAAAGAGATTCTTCCCCGTTGATCAGGCGTTTGACCGGTTCTACTAGGATATCATGATACCTGGTGTCTTTAAGCGCCTCAAGGACCTCACTATAATCGCGGCTGTTCAGCAGAAGAGCATAAGAGAGTTTTGATCCAGGGACGGCAAAAAGATGTTTTCTCATCTCATCTCGGTCGAGTCTCTTTGTCCTTATCCATCTGAAAATGCTTTTCAGATGCTCTGCCTCATACCATCCAAGCCAGTCTGTAAATAACTGACGCCTAGAACCCGCAAGGTAGTAGAGGAACGACGTTGCTTCAGCAAGAATCGACGATTTCACTGCGTTCTCAAGATCTATACGGTGTACCTTTGCGGGCGGCAGAGTTTCAAGGTGTTCTTTGTATCCTTCTGTCTGTTTGAGAAAATCTGCTATCTCACTGATGCTGTTAAGGTTCAGCAACGCCCAGTATTCCTCAGAAGTAAGAAGCTTGCTGAAGAGCACATGTGACTTCACACCTATGGCTGTTGCCTGACCCTTTGAAGTGGAGTGCAACTTTAATTACCTCTTTTTGTTTTTGAAATATATCTTTCTGCTATCTCAGAGACCATAGAGTTAATAACAGGATCAACATTCTCCTCAAAGCGTTTATGCATGCGGGTCCTTTCCTCTTTTCCCAGGACAGCGATCTGCTCAGCCTCTGTCTTTGCCGAATTGAGTGCTGTTTCCATGAGCCCCTTTGCCTGTTCTCTTGCTGAAGCCATTTGGTTTGCACGTTCCACAGCAAATTTTTCCTGCGCTGTGCGAAGGAAGCCATCTGATTCATTTTTTGAATCCTCAACGATCCGTTTTGCCTCTGATTCCGCTCCAAGCAGAACTGCGAGAACTTCCTGCAATGTACCCATTGTCATTACCTCCGGAATTTGACTACTTTGTTTTTTTCTGAGCTATTTTCATCCTTGTAAAATCTTCGCGTTCGCCTTCCTCCAGAACGTCTGATATAAATCTTATATCGGCCTGGTTTGAAGGGATAACTACCTTTTCAAGTGCATTTACACGTCTGTGCGTTTTTCTGATCTGGACAGCGAGCCTGTAAACGCTTGTCTCAACTTCCGCAAGCTGTGCAAGCAACACCATAACTTTTCGAAATTTTGAGTATGCCGCATCCATTGCTCCGGAAGATCCGTAAAAAGAATAACTGGGAACCGTTTTATCTGATAACGGATCGACGTCGGGTATCTCGACCCCCATCACAGAGCGAAGACGCACGGTGATGTCAGATGTAATAGGGACTGCCTCGGAAATATCTTCAACTGTATCTATTCCAAGAGAGATGTTGGCTTTCTGAAGGGCATCGTATGCCTCTTTGAAAATTCGTTCAACATCCTTCTGGATAGTTTTTGCAGAATCAATAAAACGGACAAGCTCCATCATAAGGACCTGTCGTTTTTGATCCAGGAGATCATGTCCTGACTGTGCCATTTTCATGGAGCGTGTAAGTTTGACAAGGTTTCCCCTTGTTGGAGCAAGTTTAGTAGACATAAGATCCCCCTTTGTCTGGGTCAGGGTCATTGTTAATGATCAAAAAACATTCAGCGCGGGGTCTGTTAAGCAAAAACGTGTTAAAATTTCACGTGGTGTTTAATTCCGCCCAAAAAACAACAAGCTCTGCTGATAACAGAGACCACAAAGACGATTCTAACTCTTATTCCTGAGTTAGTACAGGGGGTAATTTCATGTTCATATTATTTATCAGTGAGACAGACCTGTCCAGGGAGAACGGGCTTTCTGCGGCAGGTGCCAATGCCGAGGCTCTTCCTTTTACTGCGCCGGCAGATGCGGATATGCTTTATTACGATAGACCGAGGGTCATCGACTGCATCCCGATAGACCCGTTTGGCCATCCGACTCCGGCCCTTGTGACCAAGGCAGCAGTGCTTGAGGGAGGACTGCCGGTGATGAACATAAGGGCAGGTACATCTATAGCTCCGGTGGCTCCCTTCAGGGATCTCGGCGCACTCCCCGGCAGGGATCCGAGGATAGGGGCTGCAGTACCCGACTACTTGATGATCTCTGAAAAAGCAGTAGGGGCGGCAATAGATCTTGCCGGGTCCGGCATAAAGAAGTTTGTGCTTGCCGAGTCCATTCCAGGAGGGACAACAACAGCACTTCTTCTTCTGAGATCTCTTGGATACAATGGAACAGTTTCATCGGCAGGACCGGTAAACCCCCTACTCAAAAAGGAAGAAATCTGGAACGCAGTCGCCTCAAGGCGGGGCATCAAAGTGGGCGGGATGAAAGGCATGGGTCTCGCAGCAGCGGCAGAAGTGGGAGATCCGATGCAGATATCGGTAGCTTCCTTTGTCTCTGCACTGCCTGAAGATGCAGAAGTGGTACTGGCGGGAGGCACACAGATGATGGCAGTTGCTGCCCTCCTGCGTGACATGAAGGTCACGAGGCCTTTGCTTGTAGCTACAACTAAATATGTATGTCAGGACATAACGAGCTGTTTTGTCGAATACGCAGAAAAAATTGGCGTCGAATGGTACTCGGCTCCCCTTGATTTTTCGGCATCAAAATTTCCCGGTCTTGCAGATTATGAAAAGGGATATGTTAAAGAGGGGGTCGGAATGGGAGGTGCGGTCTGGTATGCGCTCCAAAACGGGGCAACTGTCGAAAGGATCACAGATCGGACTGAAAAACTCTACTCAGCCCTGACCTCCTGAAAATACTTCTATAATTACCTTTAACTGAATATGAAAAAGAGACAGATCATTCTGCCGCTTTTGACGCCTTCAGTGTCGAATAGAGAGCAGCAGATAAGATCAATGCCCCTCCTGCAAACTCGCTGAAGGATGGTATCTCACCGAGGAAGACCGCGGCTGCTGCTATTCCGTAAACAGATTCAAGACTGGCTATCATCCCGGCTGTCTGTGCCCTTATGCTTTTCATCCCGTTGATAAACATCGAATGGGCGGCTGCGGTGAAAAGGACTCCGAGGAGGACCAGGAGAAAGATGCTTGTCATTGTAAAGACCGGCCTGTAAATAAAGAAAGCAGGAAGCAGGACCAATGTGGCAGTTCCCTGTTCGTAAAAGGCGATAAGCCTTCCGGAGTATCTTTTTACAAATTTTCTGTTTATCAGTGAGAGCGCTGCGTAGGTAAGGCTGCAGGTCATTCCCCATATGATGCCCAGTGTGATGTTATTCTTCAGTTGAAATTCCGGAACTATTATCATCACCCCTGCAAACATAACGCAGGCGCAGATAACGTCATTAATTTTGATCCTTTCACTAAAAATCAGCGGCTCAAGAAATGTGATAAAAAGCGGAAAGGTTGAAAATGTAAGGACTCCTATCGCTACTGTTGATACCTGGATGGAAAGGAAGAATGTAGTCCAGTGGATCGCCAGCATCAAGCCCGCTGCGGCCAGGGTCAGATAATCACTTTTTGATCCGAGGCGGATGCCGGTCCCCCTGTACCTGAAAAGGAGGTACATGGAGACGCTTGCAAAAAAGACCCTGCCAAGCGCAATTATAACCGCAGGCTGTCCGACATACCTGGCAAAGAGGCCTGAAAGTCCAAAGAGGACGACCGCGATATGGATCTCTATGAGGCTTCTTGTCTTATCTTTCATTGGAGTGGACCTATTTGACAAGAGGAGCGGGGTCAAAGAATTCCCCACGCCAGGAAACGCTGAAATGCAGGTGAGGACCGGTCACTCTGCCGCTTTTACCGGAGAGGCCTATTACTTCTCCGCGTTCAACTTTGTCTCCCTTTGATTTGGAGACCTTTGACATATGGCAGTAAAAAGAGATTATCCCGGCACCATGGTCAACATAGACACACTTGCCCGCGAACCAGAAATCTCCGGTAAGAACGACTTTACCCGGCGCAGCAGCTTTGACAGGTGTCCCGACAGCAGCTCGCATGTCGACACCTCCGTGCCGGCCTTTCAACTGTCCGTTGAAATACCTGCTCTTTCCATAAACAGAGGAATAGGTGCCCGGTACAGGCCTTAAAAGGGGAAGCAGCGGTGCTGATCCGGGTGTATTAGTATGTACAGCCGCTCTGCCTAGTTCAGCCTCTCTTTTGATCCTCTCTCTCAAGTTCGCAGGGGGTGTAAGTTTTTCAGGCGGGACTTTGAGATTTTCCCGGGGATATTTATGGGTGATAAGGCGGATCTCACGACTTTCTTCCAAAAGTTCTCCATTTATTTCGCAGATGATCCTAAGCACGCTTGTGCCGGCTCTTGCATTTTTCAGGTCAGTCCCAAGAAGCACCGAGAAGATGCCGTTGTCCCCTGTCAAAACGCATTCTTTTTCCTGCCATGATATGGTGGCCCTCTCGATACTGTTCTCCGATCTGGCGCTGACAAGAAATGGCTGGCCGATTTCTGCCTGTGCCGGAGCAGTAACAGTGATATTTTTCTCCGCTGCGTAAAGGGCGGTCTGAATAAAAAGCAACACGATCAATGCTGAAATGGCCCTTTTCATCATACCCCTCCCTCTTATCCATTATGTAAAACAGTTATGTGACTTTATCGTATGATTTTTATTATCGTATGATTTTAAAGAAGAGGTTCAGAAGTCCTCCTGTTAGCAGTGCGGCTGTGATCATTATGCCGGAGCTCATCAGCATTCTTTTTGTCCCCAGTTCCTTCCATAGAACTATGAAAGTTGCGATGCAGGGGAAGGTCATAGCAAGCACAACTACCGCCACAAGCATCTGAGACGCAGAAAGTTCGATTGGTATAAGGAGACCCATTGCAACGTCCTTCCTGAATACTCCCATTATAATCGGAATGGCGGTTTCGGGAGGCAGACCCAGTATTCCCTTGAATATAGGTGAAAGAACAACGGCAAGTTTCTCCATAACACCCAGGGTGTCAAGGACATTGACGAGGAATATGCCAAACAGGACAAGCGGTGTTGCTTCGTATAGGAAACCTTTCATTCTGAACCAAAGCTTGCTTGACCAGGCCTTCATTGAGGGTATTCTGTACGGGGGTATCTCGACGATCAGTTCAGGGCTGTACCCCTTAAGCGTCAGGTGCATTATCCTGCCCAATACAAGCCAAACACAGAAGAGTATTCCGTAGACAGACGCGACATATATCATCCCGAACTTACCCAATGTGGCCGAAAGCATTGCCTGTATCGAAACACAGGGGACTCCTACGGAGATTAAAGTCGCAGCTATGAACCGCTCCCTTTCCGATTCAAGGACACGCGTTCCCAGAATCCCGGGAACGTTGCATCCAAAACCAAGCAGGGTCGGAATAATTGCGTATCCATGTATGCCAAAGCGGTGCAGCAGGGCATCGAAGACAACCGCAAGTCTGGGCAGGTAACCAAAGTCCTCAAGGAAGCTCAGCCCTGAATAGAATGCTATTATGTAGGGCAGCACCATGCCGAATTCTACATATATTCCCGTTGACAGTACCCCCAGGCTTTGTTCCAGGTCGATTTTCCCGTCTATGAGTGCTCCGATGAGGATGTTCCTGACTACTCCGTCTCCAAGCGCTATATTTAACTTTCCAAGTAAGGGGACCCATAAATTTTCAAATATGGGGTCGGTTACATAGGTAATAATTCCCTCTCCCACGAATCTGATGGACATGAAGCCCAGAATAAGGACGAGAAATCCCAAGACACCCCCGAAGAGCGGATGTGCTGACAGATCCTCGAGCCTGTCCTTCATGGTGTGGTGTCTGTAGGTAACAGTCTGAACTTTTGTTATTATTTCTCCTATCGCATGCCAACGATCTTCTTTTGTCTTTGGTCTCAGATGGCTTACCTTTGCCTCTTCCATCTTTGCTACGAGATCACTCAGTCCCTGTCCTGTGACAGCTACGGTAGGGACAATGGGAACTCCTAACTCTTCCTCAAGTTTTGGTATGTCTATCAATATTCCCTTATGCCTTGCCTCATCGACCATATTGAGAGCAATTACCACAGGAATGTTCTGTTCAAGTACCTGCATTGCCATGACGAGGTTTCTTTCGAGAGATGTAGCGTCTATAACCAATATAACAACATCCCCGCCATCCTTTAAAATCCTGCGGGCTATAGCTTCTGCCTCATTAGTGGGGTCAAGAGTATACGCGCCCGGGACATCAATCAGTCTGGCTGTCTTGCCTCCGTATCTCATCATTCCTTCGGTAAAGCCAATAGTTGTCCCGGGGTAATTTGAAGAGAGGGCGTGAGTTCCTGTGAGTCTTGAGAAAAAAATACTCTTGCCGACATTGGGGTTTCCCATCAGAAGAACTCGCCCACAGTCGGTGAATTTGGTTATACAGCTTTTTCTCTTATTTTCGCATAGGTTGCAGTCTTGGCAGCTCATATGAACTTAGGCCATAGGCGGCTTTTTTCAACAGCCGGCTGGGGAGGGGAGTCTACGCCTTCAACTTCGACCTTGCCGGCAATTGCATGTGCCACGGCGAAGTGCCTTCCGTCGAGCAGGAGGGTTATCGGACCACCGAAGGGCATTCCGGAAACTTTCCGGATTCTTTTGCCCACCCTTAGTCCGAGCGCCTCAAGGCGTTCTCCTGATTCACCCTTCGGGATGCTCTTTATTACAGCACTTTCTTCGTCCTTTACCTGTAAGAGGTTCATATGGTACAGTCCCCCATTGTTCGATTTTTATCAGTTACTTGAGGCTAACCGATTATCCTACGGCGCTATAGCCTTGTCAAGAAATATATAGTCTAACTTCAATATATCTTTTTTCGTTTTAAGGTGCAAATATTTCAGGTATAGGAGAGCTTTAGAGGATATATCACCAAATATGTGATCTTTACTGAAGTAAGGTCTCAATAAAAAATAAGTGATCACCGCAAATATAAATAGTACGAATATTTAAGAGAGTGCTCTCTCTTTCCGGGCTTGATTGCCCAGCAGCGGTTGTTTGTAGTAGACTAAAGCAGGCAGACGGAGAGATGATATTGATGTCGGCTAAAATTGATGTGTGGAAGGCTTTGAAGTTCGGGGCTTTTGTGAGATGATAAAAAATCACTGCTACAAATAAGAATGGAGTGGTATTGGAATGCTGCACTGCGGAATAGTGGGGTTGCCCCTGAGCGGCAAATCTACAGTATTCAACGTGATAACGAGGGCCGGCGCGGAGGTAAAACCCTATGCCGGTGGGAAGACGGACCCCAACAAGGCTGTCGTCGAAGTTCCGGATAAAAGATTTGATTTTCTGGTCGAAGTGCACGAACCCAAAAAAGTGACTCCGGCTCAGGTCGAGTTTGTAGATCTTGCCGGACTCTCGCGTGGGGCGGGCAAGGGAGAGGGGCTTGGCAACTCATTCCTCTCATTTGTCGCGGACGCAGATGCCCTGATACAGGTGATCAGGTGTTTTGCAAACAAATCTGTCGAGCATCCGGAGGGAAGCACAGACCCCATAAGGGACTGGGATATCATTGAAAATGAAATGATCTTCCGCGACCTGGCCGTCATCGAAAACCGGCTTGGTAAGCTGAAAGCCAAAAAAAAACTGACTCCCGAAGAAGAGACGGAGAAGAGGCTCCTTGATCAGTGTTTCGAATGCCTTCTGGAAGAAAAACCGCTGCGGAGCATCGAACTGAAGCCCGCCGAGTGGCGTCTTCTGAGGGGGTTCTCGTTTGTGACTTCCAAGCCTGAGATAATCCTGCTTAATCTCGATGATTCTCAGTCAGATGAAACAAAGATCCCCAAATGGGCTGAACTTAGAAAGAGGGCAGATGACCAGGGCGTCAAGCTTTGCACCCTATATGGAAGCCTCGAAATGGATGTTGCCGAGCTTGATGAAGAAGAGGCTGCTGCATTTACGGAAGGACTGAATATAACTGAACCGGGCAGGGAGAGGCTGATAGAAGAGGCTTACAGAGTCCTTGGGCTCATCAGCTTTTTCACCTGCGGTCCCGATGAAGTCAGGGCTTGGACACTCCACGACGGAGATAATGCGGTTGATGCGGCCGGAGCCATCCATTCAGATCTGGCAAGAGGATTTATAAGGGCTCAAATCGTTGCTTTTGAGGATTATAAACAAAATGCGAACTCTTTCGATGAATGCAGGAAGGCTGGATGTCTCAGACTGGAAGGCAAAGAGTATCTAGTCAAAGACGGGGATATCATTGAAATAAGATTCAACGTATAAAGGAGGTTGGAATATGATCTTTGAACCTATAGAGATGAAAAACAAACTTCTGGTGAACAGGATCGTGTCGGCTCCGCTGGCCTCTTCGAGTTCCATGGAGGATGGATCTCCTTCTGAAAAATCTCTCGAAATATATAGTCGTTTTGCCGCATCAGGTGCGGGTCTCATAATAGTGGAGCACCACGCGGTAAATATCTGCGGGAGGACCAGACCGGCGCAATTTCTTGCTGACAGTGACGAAGTGACGAAAAAACACTCGGAAATATCAGGAGTCCTTAAAAGCGGTAATGCCCTTTGCATGGCTCAGATCAACCATGCCGGAGCAAAGATAGCAGACCCTGCCGTTTTCGAAATGGAGGGTTACAGGTCCTTTTCCCCTTCCGGGGTGCCCGTAGGTGATCACTGGGATAAACTTGGCCGCCGTCCTGAAGTTATGACGCGCAGTGATATAAGACGCACGATCGATGATTTTATAAACGCAGCTGTACGCATGGTCAAAACAGCAGGTTATGACGGAGTTCAGATACATGCCAGCCACGGTTATCTGCTGGGACAGTTTTTAAGTCCTCTGACCAACAGGCGGGACGATGAATATGGGGGTACGGATACTAAAAGAGCCAGGCTTCTCTACGAGATAACTGACGGAGTAAGGCAGTCTCTGAAAGATATCCCGCTCTCAGTGCGCCTGGGAGCGGCAGATTTTCTCCCCGGAGAAAAACCATTGGGGCTTTCCACAGATGAAACTGTCGCCGTTGCGCGTGAACTTGCAAACCTTGGCGTTGATATGATAGGGATTTCAGGGAATCTCTGCGGATACGGAATCGACCGTAAAGACAGTGCGTATTTTGCACCCTATGCGGAAAGGATCAAATGCTCGCTGGGTTCTTCTGTCCTGGTCGAGTGCTCGGGTGGGATAAGCGATGCGCATACTGCGGATAAAATGCTCAGGGACGGTGTGTGCGATCTTGTCGGCGTTGGAAGGCTGATGCTCCGGGATCCAGGTTTTGTCGCACAATGGAAGGAGTCATGCTGATTTGAAGGTATATATCAGCTCAGATATGGAAGGCTCGACCGGGGTAGTTTCGGCAGAGCAGGTGACGTTCGGAAAACCGGAATACGAATTTGGCAGAAGGATGCAGCTCCATGACACGCTTGCGGCGGTCAGTGCGGCCCTGAGCTGGGGAGCCGAGTTTGTTACAGTGAACGACTCGCATGACCAAATGATTAACCTTGACGTATCGATGTTTCCCTCCGAGGTCTCACTTATAAGCGGAAGCCCGAAGATCCTTGGCATGGTCGAGGGAGTATCCGGTAATGATGCTGCGATCTTCATCGGATATCACGCAATGGCCGGAACAGAAAAAGCTGTACTTGACCATACATACAACTCCAAAGTCGTATACGGATTCAAAGTCAATGGAATCAAGCTTGGAGAAACCGGACTAAACGCGCTTTTCTGCGGAGCCCTAGAGGTTCCTGTTTCCATGGTGGCGGGAGATACGGCCGTATGTCTTGAGGCATCCAGCCTGCTGGGCGAGACGCTTGTCACATGCGCCCTAAAGGATGGACTTGGCAGGAACGCAGCTGTCACAAGATCTCCTGAGGAAACAGCGGTACTCATATCCGAGTCGGTCAAAAGAGCCCTTGACGCTGCGTCTGCAGACAGAAGCCCGGTACTTAGGATGGAGGCGCCCTACAAAGCGGAGCTTACCTTCCATACAACAGCGCAGGCAGATGCTGCGGGACTCGTTCCTGGAAGCGAGAGGGTATCAGGAAGGACAATGGTATTTACCACTGAGGATATTTTTGAGATAAGACGCTGGTACTCTTCCTCGATCGACTGCGCATCGCTCGCGGGGTATTGACGAAGTTGCTCTCTGTAGGTGTTGATCTCGGAGGACATACCATATCCGCAGCCCTTGTTGAGTCAGAGGGAAAAAATGTCCGTATCCTTTACAGGATCGACAGGGATACTCCTGAAGGCAGGGATATTCATGAGGTAGTGGACTGCATAGCTGGTATGACAGCAGAGGTCTCACTTGGCAGGGAGATATCATCTGCAGGTGTGGGCATACCGGGATTTCTGGATGCTTCACGCAGGGTCATTACAAAACTTACCAATTTTTCCGGACTTGAGAATGTGGCTTTCCTCGAGTACCTTAGGCACGCCCTTGAAAAGAGAGGCATGTCGCCGTTGCTCGCAATGGAAAACGACGCCAACTGCTTTGCCATCGGAGAGGCATTCTGCGGTGCCGCGATAGGATGTAATGATTTTATCGTCCTCACGCTTGGTTCCGGCATAGGTTCAGGCATCTTTGTGAACGGCACGCTTGTTACAGGTGCGCATGGGATGGCCGGGGAGGCCGGACACATTTCGATATCAGACATCAGAGACATCAGATGCGGATGCGGCAGCGCAGGACACCTGGAAACACTTGCGTCGGCAGACTACATTGAGAGGAAAGCTCTGAAAGAGGGTCTGCCCGGTGACTTCAGATTCCTTTGGCAGATGCGGAATGACAAGAGAGTCGATGACCTGGTTTCGAAAGCACTTGAAACGATGGCCAGAGGCATAGCGTCACTTATTGTAGTGCTGGATCCCGAAAAGGTCATAATAAGCGGGGGCATGAGCAAAGCAGAGGGGATCGCAGAGGAACTGGAAACAAGGACACTTCCATGGCTTCCATTGCCTATGAGGGAGTATCTCAGTATTGAGGTCTCATCTCTTGGAGCTGACGCCGGGCTTTATGGGGCGGCCTCCATAAATTTGCTGAGGAGATGATGTTAATGTCCAGGCCAAAAGTATTTCTCACCCAGCTCATACAGGATACAGGAATGTCACTGTTGGAAGGGAAGGTCGATCACACTCTCTGGAGTATCGACGGCAAACCGGATCCCGAGACCGTATTAAGAGATATCCCGCTGGCTGACGGCCTGATAATGACGATGGGCATTTGTATGGACAGGAATTTTTTTCAAAAGGCAGTGAAGCTGAAAGTTGCAAGTCTCTATTCTGTCGGATATGACAACGTTGACATAAAGGCTGCGACGGAATTTGGGATAATGGTGACCAACACGCCTGGGGTGCTTACGGATGCAACAGCTGACACAGCGATGTTGCTGATGCTTATGTCGGCCCGGAAGGCGAGGGAGAACGAGAGGATAATGAGGGGGGGCGGCTGGATCCATTGGTCTCCAAACCAGTTTGTGGGTAGAGACCTTCCATGTTCCGTTCTTGGAATCGTAGGATTCGGCGAAATAGGCCGGGCTGTAGCAAAAAGAGCGCTGGCCTTCGGAATGAAAATCATATACACAGGCAGGACACGCAAAACGGAATATGAAGAAAAACTCTGTGCTGAATATGTACCTTTGGAAGAACTGCTTAAAAGAAGCGATTTCGTATCTCTAAACTGTGCGCTGACAAAAGATACATCAGGACTCATAGGAGAAAGTGAACTTCGTATTATGAAAAAAGATGCAGTGCTCATAAACACTGCGCGGGGAGCTGTCGTTGATCAGAAAGCCCTCTTCCGCGCATGCTCGGAGGGTTGGATCTGCGGGGCAGGCCTTGATGTATATGAAAAAGAACCTGTTCCTATGGATGAACCGCTGCTCAAGCTTGAAAACGTTGTGATGATGCCTCACATAGGCAGTGCTGCGGTAAGATCCAGGGAAGGGATGGCCCGGCTCGCAGCTACGAACCTTATTGAAGCTCTTGCGGGAAGGGTCCCGCCAAATTTGGTAAATCCCGAAGTTTTGAAACGAATATGACTTTTTGGAAGGCAGACAGATATTAGAAATCACCGCAGGTATTTCAGAGGCGGTGATTTTTTATTATTCAACCATAAAATATAAAAAATTGTACAGTTGACAAAAAAGTGTATAAAATGATATCATTTATAAAGTGAATTTAATCACATTAAACTGGAGGCTGGTAAGTATGGTCAAAATTCTGCTGTTGTTAATAGTTCTGGTCAATGGGCTGTTCGCATTCCGATTCTTTACAGATTTCATGAAACACAAAAAGGAAGCATGGGCAGAACCGGGAAACAATATACTCCTTGCAGTATGGGGAGCAGTCTGTTTCTTCTTCTCAACATTCGGTATTTCCGATTTCGCGCTTTCAACTGTCCTTTACCGTGCAAGAAAGCTTGTTGATGACGCGAAGCTTCCAGGAACGCTCAATACACAGTGCGCAATACCGGTAGCTGTCATGGCCCTTGCCTACATATCATCAATAGACGTTGATCAGATGACCCTTGTACTCCTGATAGTCTCACAGATGGTAGGTGCTTATTTCGGTCCGCGTTTTGTTGTCAAGATGCCTGTAAAACACATAAGGATGTTTATGGGAGTCGGACTTGTGCTCGCGGCATTCTTCGTAGTTGCAGGCAAGTTCGGATTGCTTCCCTCGGGCGGTGAGGCTACAGGCCTGACCGGCGGGAAACTCGCACTCGGTATGGTGCTTCTGTTGGTCTACGGTGCCCTTAACAACGTTGGTGTAGGTTCTTACGCTCCTACAATGGCGACAGTTTATGCACTTGGACTCAACCCTGCAATCGCATTCCCTGTTATGATGGGCGCATGCACATTCTCTGTTCCGGTCGGCGGTATGGAATTCGTACGTCTCGGCCAGTATGCCAGAAAGATAACTCTCTTCAGCAGTATCTTCGGCATACTCGGAGTCCTTGCTGCGGTATTCATCGTCAAGAGTCTTGATACCAGCATGCTCCAGTGGGTAGTTGCAGCGGTCATCATGATAGCAGGCCTTGATCTGCTGCGCGCAGCATTCACAAAAAAATAAAATAAGATCGTCAGTTCGCTATAAACTAATAGCCTTTTCAATGAAGTATAATATTTAATGAATTTGAAAAGACTGAAGCGACCCAGAAAGGAGTGCCACAGATGTTACTTTTATCGAGAGAAGATATTCTCTCTGTGTTTACTATGAGAGATGCGATAGAGGCAGACAAAAGGGCCTTTGTCCTCCATACGAAGGGTAAGGCTATTGTTCCCCTCCGCATAAACCTCGAGACAGAATCAAAGGCCGGGCAGTGTATGTTCATGCCTGCTTATGTAGGGGGAGAACTCAATATGGCAGGGGTGAAGCTGGTATCCTATTTCCCTGCAAACGCTGAAAAGGGTATCCCCGTCGTTCCGGCTACAGTAGCGCTTATAGACGGCACAACAGGACTCGTTACCGCAATAATAGAAGGCACAACACTCACTCAGATTAGAACAGCGGCGATCTCAGGCGCAGCAACAGAACTCCTCTCTAACCCGAACAGCAGGATCGCGGCCCTTTTTGGAACAGGCGGCCAGGGACCTGCCCAGCTGGAGGCACTTATGACAGTCAGGGAACTTGAGGAGATAAGGATATTCGATGCGCTTCCCGGACGCGCTGCGGCCTTCGTTGAAAAGAACCAGCCGCTTGCAGACCGTTTTGGGGTGAAGCTTGTCGAAGCTGCTTCTTCGAAGGCAGCTGTAACCGATGCGGACATCATAACAACAGTCACTACGTCAGCAACCCCGGTCTTCTCCAACGAGGACATCAAGCCCGGATGCCATATAAACGGAGTTGGCTCGTACACCCCAGACAAGAGGGAGCTGCCTGCAGAGCTTATCCGCCGTGCCGGCAGGATCTTTGTAGATAACCGTGAAGCAGTCCTTTCGGAAGCGGGAGATTTTATCATTCCCATGAAAGAAGGTCTCTTCTCTTCTGATTCGATCGCCGGAGAGCTTGGCGAACTGATCCTGGGCAAAGCCGAGGGCCGCCGCTCCAAAGACGAAATCACGATCATGAAGACGGTCGGTTTTGCAACACTTGATATAGTAGCTGCGGCAGAGGTCGTTAAAAAGGCATCTGAAGCAGGAGTAGGTACTGTTATCAAACTCTAACAAAAAACTTTTGCTGGCGGGAGATGATCAATGATGTTCTCCCGTCAGTTTTTTATGAGGCGAGTATATGTTAAAAAAAGTCCATCCTGTCCTTCTGCCCTTCATACCTGCCGTGGAGCTTCTCGGTAAAATGCTGGGAAGCGACTATGAAATAGTCCTTCATGATGTCTCTGACGGGGACACATCTATAGTTGCTCTTGTAAACGGCAACCTTACCGGCAGGGATGTAAATGCACCTATGACGGACTTCGGAAAATTACTTATGTCAGATCCCAGATCCATTGAGGTTGACTATATCGCCAACTACCCATCCGAAGCTGGGAATGGGAGGCCTATGCGTTCCGGCGTGGCACTCATAAAAGATGAAGATCATAAACTGGTTGGCTTTCTCTGCATTAATTTTGACATGACAAAGGCGAGTATTCTGAAAGACATGGGCGATTTTATGATGAGGACAATCCCGCTCTCTTTTGAAAGTGTTAAAACAGAAAAGTTCAGCGGGATCAAAGACCATGAATCCCTTATCGAAAAAGCCAGAAAGAAATTTGGCAAACCGCTGAATTTTTTAAACAGCGAAGAGAGAAAACAGTGTATTAAATTTATGGACAGTCTTGGGTTTTTCAAACTTAAGGGATCTATCGAAAGCCTTGCCAAGGAGATGGGAAGAAGCCGATACACCCTTTATGCTGATCTAAGGTCGGTAAGGGACGACCAGGCCTGATAAATAAAACAAGATATTCTGTTTTGGCCGCCTTTAGGGCGGCTATATTTTTTGACTTGAATACGTATATAATGATATAATCCTCGTTTGTCAAATATCGATATATCTAAATTTTGAAAATATCTGTGCCGTTTAGCGGTAATCTGCAGATGAAGGGAACAAAAACAATGCAGGACTCATCAAAGATCAGAAACATAGCTATTATAGCCCATATCGACCATGGCAAGACCACACTTATCGACGGTATATTTAAATCGGCGAGGCTTTTCAGGGACAACCAGGTAGTGGAAGAACGTGTTATGGATGCGGGGACGCTTGAGCGCGAGCGGGGCATAACTATAAAGGCCAAGCACTGCACAGTCGAATGGGGCGGCTACAAGATAAACATTGTTGATACTCCCGGGCATGCGGATTTTTCTGGGGAGGTTGAAAGAGTCCTTTCAATGGTAGATTCTGTTCTCCTCCTTGTGGACGCGAACGAGGGACCGATGCCCCAAACAAGATATGTTCTCATGAGAGCTCTCAGACTGGGACTAAAGCCCATCGTGATCGTAAATAAGGTAGACAGACCGAATGCAGATCCAAACGGCGCTCTTGATAAAACTTTCGATCTTTTCATAGAACTTGGAGCAACGGAGGAACAGTGCGATTTTGCGGTCCTCTATGGATCAGGTCTTCAGAGCTGGTTCGTTGACGATCTCGACAAAGGGGAAGACAACACCAAGGCTGGAATGGACGACCTTTTCAGAACGATAATAGAAAAAGTCCCGGCGCCTCAGGCTGAGATGGACAAGCCCTTCCTCATGCAAATATGCACTCTTTCATGGAGTGAATATCTTGGAAGGATAGGATGCGGAAGGATCCTTCAAGGCACTCTGCATAGAGGAGACAAAATAGTCAGGACACATACAAGATGGAAAGATTACGATCAGACCGATTGGGAGATAGTTTCTACGGATACTTCATCCTGTACCCACCTTTATGTGACCAATGGTCTTATCAGGACAGAAGTTGATGCTGTCGGAGCTGGGGATATTGTCTGGTTTACAGGACCGGAGAATATAGACCTCGGTGACACGATCAACTCGCCTGAACTTTCCGGACATGTGATGCACCCGCTGGATATTGAAGAACCTACAGTTTCAATGTTCTTCCTTGTCAATACGAGCCCATTCGCCGGTCAGGACGGGAACGCGATAACCCTGAGGCAGCTCAAAGCTAGAATAGAACGTGAGACAAAGACTGATCCTGCACTTCGCATGGAAGATATCGGCCGTCCTGATGGAGTCAAGGTCTCCGGCAGAGGTGAACTTCATCTTGGCATACTGATTGAGGAGATGCGCAGGGAAGGTTCTGAAATATGTGTATCAAGACCTGAAGTCATAGTCCAGCACGATGCCAGAGGCAAGATGCTGGAACCAATGGAGGAAGTCATCGTAGACGTTCCGGAGGAATATCAGGGAGTCGTGATCCAGAAACTGGCTCAGCGCAAAGGTGAGCTGAAGAACATGGAAAACGGCGGCACCGGAGTGCTCCGGCTTTCTTTCCGGATACCGACAAGAGGTCTTATAGGCTACAGAGGAGAGTTTCTTACAGATACAAGAGGCCTCGGGATACTGGCTTCAAGATTCGTTGGTTACGGCGAATGGGTAGGGGACATAGCATCAAGAAGCAGAGGTTCCCTTGTGAGCATGGACAGCGGAACGACTACGAGCTACGCCCTCGATAATCTGCAGGAACGCGGAACGCTCTTCGTTAAGCCGGGAGAGCCTGTTTATAACGGTCAGGTAGTGGGAGAGAGCTCAAGAAACAAGGACATGCCCTGCAACCCCAGTAAAAGAAAACAGCAGACCAACCACAGATCAGCTACGAAAGATATGATGACAGTGCTTGATGTCCCGAGAATAATGACGGTCGATACAGCGCTTGAATGGATCAGCGATGACGAGCTTGTCGAAGTTACGCCCCTCAACGTGAGGATCCGCAAGATGATCCTCAACTCGGATGAACGAAAAAAAGCAAGAGCTAGAGCCGGAGTGGTGGAATCTGACGAGGAAGAGTAAATGAAACCGGAACTTATGGCCCTCAGGGAATTTGAAAAAGACGAGGTCTTCGCATGTATATCCGGACTGATCAAAAGTGCCGGTCAGATCGACGAAGGTTACAAGCAAGAAGCTATCTCCCGGTATTGTGAATCTGTATGCCGTATGGCAGAGGCTGCTGAGATGATGGGAATAAACGGCAATATCTGGCAGTCATGGATAACCATGCTTTTTGCAAAGTTCGAGACCACTTTCTCGCTTGCTCAGGAACGCAGAAAAGAGCTCTCCGGAACTCTCTCCAGGCTCGTAAAAGAGGATATTGAGACTATCCGTTTCTATTTTAATTTCGATCTGAACCTCATTGATGAAGACCTCGAAGTTTCCGCTTTTGGAAGGTACTGGGATTATAAGCCGCTTAAGCTGGAAAACGGTGCGCTTGACAGATCATCCGGACATATTGTCCGCGAATTTGCCGATGCACTCAGGAAGTCTGCGGATACAGATGATTTTTACAAAACGATTTTGGAGTTCCATTATAAACACGGCTCAGGACAGTTTGCCCTCAACAAGGCTTTCAGGTGGGACGGCAAAAGAGGGGAATTGATCCCTGTAACACACACTGAAGAAATATCTCTCGAAGGGCTTGTCGGGTATGAAGAGCAGAAAAAGATACTTGTCGATAATACAGTAGCATTCCTTGAAGGCAGGCCTGCAAACAATGTTCTGCTTTACGGGGAGAGCGGCACAGGAAAATCTTCCACCGTCAAAGCGCTTCTGAATGAGTTTGTCCCGGAAGGACTCAGGATGGTCGAGGTGTACAAACACCAGATCGAAGACCTTGAGACTATCGTAGATCTCATAAAAAACAGAAACTACAAGTTTGTTATTTTTATGGATGATCTCTCTTTTGAGCATTTCGAGGTCGAGTACAAGTTCCTCAAGGCTTTCATAGAGGGAGGCCTTGAAAAAAGACCTGACAACATCCTCATATATGCTACATCCAACAGACGCCACCTAATTAAAGAGACCTGGGCAGACAGAGAAGACAAGTATGAGGACATGCACGAATCCGAGACGATCCAGGAACGGATGTCCCTGGTCGACAGGTTTGGCCTCATGATCAGATATTTCTCACCAGAGCAGGAAGAGTATCTCAATATTGTAAGGATCTTGGCAAAAGAATATGAGGTAGATGCTTCAGATGAGGAACTGGTACTGGGAGCCGTCCAGTGGGAACTCAAACATGGAGGTTTTTCAGGCAGGGCGGCAAGGCAGTTTGTTGAGTTCATGGCAGGAAGAAAAGAATAGCCTGTTACCGAAACAAAAGAGCTTTTATAAAAATCAAAACAGAGCCACGGGTCATCTTTCCGGGGCTCTGTTTTTTATGTTGTTAAAAAACTGGGATATCACTTAACAAATTGGGTCAGGTATCCGTAACCCTTTTTCTCCATCTCGCTAAATGGGATGAACCTGAGGGAAAGGCTGTTTATGCAGAAACGGGTGCCGTTTGGGGAGTGAGGGTCTCCGTGGAAGACATGTCCCAGATGCGAGTTTCCTGCTCGGCTCCTTACCTCTGTCCTTCTCATCCCGAAAGAATTATCATTCAAATAGACTATGGTGTCGGGGTCGATGGGCTTTGAAAACGCAGGCCAACCGCACGGACTTTCAAACTTGTCTTTTGAAGAAAATAATGGCTCGTCCGTTACTGCATCTACGTAGATACCATTTTCTTTGTGGTCCCAGAACTCGTTGTTGAAGGATGGCTCCGTGCCGGACTCAACGGCTACCATATAGGCCTCTTTCGAAAGCCTATTTTTTATTTCTTCATCTTCGGGCCTTCTGTATTTTGCGGGGTCGACTATCATTTCTTCTACCATTTTTATCTCTGCCGGAGTGATATGGCAATATCCTCCGGGATTTTTGTCAAGGTAATCCTGGTGGTACTCTTCCGCATCATAAAATGACTCCAGAGGTTTTATCTCAACTGCGAAGTTTTTATGGCGCATCTTTTCGACCTTTACAACGTGTTCGACGATCTTTGCGGAATTTTCATCTGTAAAATATACCCCGCTCTGGTACTGGCTTCCGATATCATTGCCCTGCCTGTTTTTAACTGTAGGATCTATAGCCCCGAAGAAGGCAAAGAGTATGGCGTCAAGGCTGATCTTCTCTTCTCTGTACTCGACACGCACAGTTTCGCGATAGCCGGTCCTCCCTGAACATACTTCCCTGTATTCGGGTTTTATAGAGGCGTCGCCGTTGGCGTATCCGCTTGTTGCCCTTACTACTCCAGGGATCGACTGCATCATTTTTTCAAGTCCCCAGAAGCACCCACCGGCGAGATAGATCACCCCAGTTCCTTTTTCACTGATGTAAGTCTCATCTTTAAAAGCGAACGTCATAATATCGTCCTCCTTTGTCGTTTTCACTGCAGTTGAGAAACTTGCTGCAGCTTCGGCGTACATCCTCACCAACGGCTGAAATACTGCCAGTGCCATTATTCACTTAAGATATTTCTTTCTTTTAAAGATCCAAAGGCATCCTATGACGACCATGATACTTAAGATGAATACATAAAGGTATCCGTAATCCCAGTGAAGTTCAGGCATCTTCTCAAAATTCATTCCGTACCAGCCGGCAATGAGCGTCAGGGGGAGGAATATTGCAGTTACTACTGTCAGCACTTTCATCACTACATTCTGACGGATGTCGATCTGAGTCTGGTAGGCTTCGCTTATCTGGAGGGAGTATTCACGCAGCATCTGAGTTTCCTGACGCAGCCTGTGGGCCCTGTCAGAAAAATGTTTCAGCAGTCTCAGGGAAGAATCATCAAATATCTCATTTTCGTTTTCAAGGAGCTCCAGCGCAACATCGGAGAGTTGTGAGTAATAATGCGAACTGGCCAGAATCTCTTTTCTTATCTTCACTATGCTGTACATGAAGCCTTCAAGTTTGTCCGATAGTACGGATGCCTCGAGCTTTGCAAGCTGGTCTTCGATATTTTCAATGTATCTCAGGTCATCTTCAACGAGTGTCTCCATAAAAGCGTAGAAAAAATGGCCGATAGAAGGCTCACGCCACGCTGCAGTCTTCTCTATCTTTTCGAGGATGGATGAGACGAACCCTGAATCGTCTGCAAATACTACTCCGTTGCTTCTTATGTAATATGAAAATCCGGAATGTTTACCAAAAGATTTTTTCTCAGGTACAGACAGGGTTCCCGAGAGCATGTCCTCGTGAACTTCCGCTTTGCACAAGCGAGGCTTGGGATAACGCGGCAGATTTGAGTCACTGAACCCCGGAGGCAGGTCCTTTTCGTTTAATTCATCAGATCGCATCACAGCGATAAAAAGCCTGGGAACCTCGTTCCCCTTTCCTATCTTCATAAGCTTCTTGCCTATCGAATAATACACAGTATGATCCTCCTCTTGAGGAGCAGTTACTATTAATCAGTCGTTCTTAGCCTGTTATTTTTTTCTGTATCTCCAGATGTAGACCGCTGTCAAAATTACACATGCTATTATCAGTAAAATAGAAATCTTCTTGATCTCCTGGTGGATTAGCTCCTGATTGCTTCCCAGGAAGTAGCCGGTGAGTGCCAGTATTACCACCCATATCCCTGAACCCAGTGCTGTGTAAAGACAAAACTGTCCCATAGGCATTCTCGCGAGCCCTGCGGGAAGCGATATATACTGTCTTATGACAGGGATCAATCTGCCTGTAAATGTGCTTATGTGTCCATGTTTTGCGAAAAAGATCTCTGCCTTGTCAAGTGATTCATGTGTTACAAAAAAGTATTTCCCATACTTCTCAAAGATCGGTCTTCCCCACTTTACTGCTATCCAGTAATTGAAGACGCCTCCAAGGATACTTCCCGCGATGCCGGAAAGAATAACGAGCAAAAGGTTCATCTCGCCTTTCCACGCAAGATAACCTGCCGGAGGTACTACGACCTCACTTGGGAATGGGAAAAAAGAAGATTCAAGAAACATAAGTCCGATGATCCCCGGGTAACCCATGTGTCCAATAACTTCAACCAGCCAGTTAACAAGTGAAGAAAACATCGCCGACAGTCCTGATAAAGCTTCCAAATCGCATTTCCTCCAGTTGATCATATCCATGCCGGACTCCTCTTTATAGTAAGCGGCATGTCCTTGATAAATTATAATAATGCGCATGCATACCCGCACCCATAGTAAGATAAACTGAAAAAGGCCAAAAGTCTACAGAAATTTTATTCACACGAGGCCTTGGCAACTTATCGCAGCCGGGAGGAATATAATTTCGTTTGTAACGTGCCTGACTTTGAGATAAAATGCACGTTGAGAGCATAGTACTATGCTCTCAGCATTTAGGATGGAGGAATCGATGTGGAATCCAAGACAAAGCTTGCTTTGGTGATCGCCGGCAATTTTTCAGGAGATGAAGAAAACGCTGATCCGTGCTCGCTTTTAAATTATCTGCCGGAGGACATAGTAGATTGCTGCCAGCTGATCGAGTGGAGCTGCCAGCCCAGCAACCATTACTCCATGAAGTTGACAGCAGAAATGGAGAATATGTTTGAAACGCTGGTCTCAGACGGCTATACAGGCATAATTGTGATCTCGGGAAGCGGAGTAATGGAGGAGATGGCATATCTTACAGACCTTCTCTGGCAGCATCCGCAGCCTATAATATTTGCCAACCTGATGGTACAGGGGCGCGCAGGTCTTAAAGAGGGACTGATGAACCTCAGGTGCTCTGTTAATGCAGCCCTTTCTGAACAGGCAAGGGACAAAGGAGTTCTGGTCTGTTCAAGCGGCGAACTCTTTGCAGCCTCGGAGGTGGTCATGGTAGATCCTACGAGTCCGGAGAACATATTTCAGTCACCTGAAAAGGGTTCCCTCGGAAAGATGCTGAACGATGAGGTCAAGTTCATCCGCAGTGTAAGAAGACCGGGTTTTCTTGCAAGAAAGCCCGAAACTCCTGCAGCAGTAGAGCTTGTATATGCATCACTCGGAGGCGGGGAAAGGATAATATCCTCTCTGGCTTCGAATAAAGAAATCCAGGGCCTGGTCCTTGCAGGATTCGGCACAGGGAACCTCCCTCCCTCATGGGTCCCGCATATCAGGAACATACTCAGAAAAAGAATACCGGTAGCAGTAGTCTCAAGGTGTTTTCAAGGACACGTTGCCAAAGCTAACTATTTTGAAGGTTGCTTTATGAAACTGCTTGAGATGGGCGTAATGTCCGGGGGAAAGCTGAATCCTTACCAGGCTAGAATAAAAATGGCGCTTGGAATAGCGGCAGGACTCACCGAACAGGGACTCAGTCTGTATATGTTAAATCAGACTGTAAGTGAAGATTCTAAGCTTCTTTATAAATGAAGGTATATTGCCTGAGTCTCGGATGTGCGAAAAATAGGGTTGACAGTGAGTGTCTGGCAGGAGAACTCCAGCGTGCCGGTCATATATTGGTCGATGATGTTGAGTCTGCTGATGTCGGGATAGTAAACACATGCGGATTTATACAGCCCGCATCCGAAGAGAGCGTCGCGGCGATTTTGGATCTGGAACAGCTTAAAAACGAGGGAAAATTAAAAAAGATAGGTGTCGTTGGATGCCTTGTAAACAGATATTCAGATGATCTGATCAAAGAGATGCCATCCGTTGATTTCTGGGCAAGGAGCGAGGATTGGTCTTCTGTTATAAAGAGCATGGGAGGAGCTCCCGTGAATGGCAGGAGCAGAACTTCCCTCCCATCATCTTCTAAATTTACTAGATATCTGAAAATAAGCGAGGGCTGTGACAATAAATGCACATACTGCGCGATACCGGGTATCAGGGGTGGACTTAGAAGCCTTTCCATTGAGACCCTTATCAGTGAGGCTGATCAGCTTGTGAAAGAAGGAGCCGTGGAGCTGTGCGTGGTGGGCCAGGATCTGACGGTCTACGGTACTGACCTATATGGGAAAGATTCTCTCATCGATCTCATCGATGAGCTGGAAAGCGCACTACCGAAAAACATATGGATCAGGCTCCTCTACCTTCACCCAAGCCGGATTACGAAGAAGCTCCTTGAGAGGGTTGCTTCCGGGAAACAGGTCCTTCCATACCTTGACATACCGATACAGCACGCTGATCCAAATATCCTCTCTGCAATGAACAGGAAAATATCGTCGGATGAGCTTGGGGCGATATTTTCAGCTGCAAGAAGCATAAACGAAGATTTTGCGCTTCGTACGACATGTATGGTAGGCTTTCCTGGGGAGAAAAAGGCTCATTTTGATAATCTGTTGGATTTCGTCTCTAAAACACGCTTTGACAGGATGGGTGCCTTTGCCTTCTTTCCTGAAGAGGGCACAGAGGCAGAAAAGATGGATGAACAGGTCCCAGAGACGGTAAAACAGAAACGTCTCAATAAACTGATGGCCATACAGGAAGAGATATCTATGGAGAGACAGCTGCTCTTTGAAGGCAGAATTATGGACGTTCTTGTGGAGAGGATCGACAGGGAAGCCTCTTTTGCTGAGGGAAGGAGTTTTCGCGAAGCGCCCGAAGTTGACGGCTTGGTAGAAATCAGGAACATCAGTCAGATAATCAAAGAGGGCGACATTGTGAAAGTCAGAATGACGGAGGCAATGCCTCACGATATGGTTGGAGAAGAGTTGAGATAATGATACTTATTCCTGAAATGAAAACCTGGTATGGAATGATATCCACTCTGGGGACTCTTGGCAGATTCAGCAAGATGCCCGGAACACTGGGATCCATGGCAGCGTGTTTGATATGGATAGCTTTTGGCGGACTGCCTCTTTGGGTGATCGCAGCCGTAGCTGTTATAGGAACGATAGCTGCTGATAAATATGAGAAAGCTGTTAAAAGGGAGGATCCGCCGGAAGTTGTGATCGATGAGGTCGTAGGATGCTGGACAGCATGCTGGGGCCTTGAACCCACCTACGCTATCGTAGGGCTTTTTCTCTTCAGGATAATCGACATAACAAAACCATTCCCTGTAAGAGAAATGGAAAGGCTGCCCGGAGGGGTGGGCATAATGGCAGATGATGTCTTTGGGGGCGTGATAGCCAACCTGCTTCTCAGGGGATTGACATGGGTCTTCTTTAAAGGCGGGATGGAAACGATCCTCGGCTTTGTCGGGAGATGACAATGGACACAGGCCTTCTTGCAGAAAGACTGATAGAAGAAGCAGCTTCGCGCAATATGACAATCGCACTTGCTGAGTCATGCACCGGCGGATTGATAGCAGGATCGGTAACTGATGTTCCCGGAGCCTCGAAGGTCTTTCTTGGTTCGGCTGTAACGTACAGCAACGAAGCAAAGATCGACATCCTTGGGGTCGATCCCGGGATAATAAATGAGCATGGTGCGGTAAGCTCCCAGTGTGCAGAAAAAATGGCTGAAGGAGCAAAAAGGATATTCAGATCTGAAATTGCACTGAGTGTAACAGGGATCGCCGGACCCGACGGAGGAAGCGAAGAAAAACCTGTAGGAACGGTCTGGTTCGGGATATCTTCAAACGAAGCCACATATACATTTAAAAAACAATTCAGCGGGGAAAGGGCGCTAATACGGAATTCTGCAGTAAAAACAGCCCTTACAGCCCTATTGGAAAGGATGCAGTGACATGGTAGGGTGAATACCATCTTTTTCGGGAGTTCTCCTGAGGACTTTTGTCTGTATAACTATTCCTAAATCCCAGTTAAAGGTTGTATCAGACTGGCTCTCTGCCAGAAGACGTGAATCGCACGAGTTCAGGTGGGCGTATCCTGAAACTATGCACATAACGCTCAAGTTCTGCGGTGAAAGGCCATCCGAGATAGTTGACGTTCTTTGGGATAATTTAAAAAACATCAGGCCAATAGGTCCATTCGATATAAATATTGAAGGGATCGGGGGATTTCCGGATCTGGTCAGGCCCAGAGTAGCCTGGGCAGGCGTCAGGGGGGATTCAGAACGCCTTATTGCAATAAGGAACGAAGTTGAAAAAGCTGCCCTGAAAGCATCTATACCGAAGGAAAACAAAAAATACACGCCTCACATAACGATCGGCCGCAGGAATTCCAACCTCCCTCTTCCCGAAAAGATCTTATCCTCAATGGAGAGCGAGGCACTGGTTACTGAGCCTTGGACAGTCAGAGAGATAACTCTTATGAGAAGTGAACTCTCTCCAATGGGACCGAGGCACACCCCGCTGGGTCTTTTCAAAATATGACATACTGTATATAATGTATTTGTAATCAAATAGCGCCAAATAGATACGGGGAGGCAATCGAATGGCCAAGAAGAAAGATTCAGTAACCAGAGAAGACATACTCGAGCAGGCGTTGATCGAAATAAGAAGCAAGTTCGGCGACGGAGCGATAATGAGGTTGGGCGATGAAGTTCAGCGTGTAGCTGAGGTCATTCCAAGCGGGATACTTCCTCTTGACGTTGCTCTCGGCATCGGCGGAATACCCCGCGGGCGTGTTGTAGAGATATTCGGTCCGGAGGGTGGCGGTAAGACGACGATTGCTCTTCATATCCTCGCGGAAGCGCAGAAAAAGGGCGGACTTGCGGCCTTTATAGATGCTGAACATGCACTTGACCCCCATCTTGCATCCTCTCTAGGAGTTGACACCGCAAACCTCTATATGTCGCAGCCGGACAGCGGAGAACAGGCTTTTTACATACTTGACACCCTTGTCAGAAGCGGAGCGTTTGACGTTGTAGTAATAGACTCTGTGGCAGCTTTGACACCACAGGCTGAGATCGATGGAAAAATGGGAGAGGGCAGCAACCAGATGGGTCTTCATGCAAGGCTCATGTCATATGCATTAAGGCGTCTTACTGCGGCAATTTCAAAAAGCAACACAACAGTAATATTCATAAATCAGCTCCGTGCACAGATAAGCACAGGCTACGGAGCAGGCCCGACAGAAACCACGACAGGCGGCAGGGCCCTCAAATTCTATAGCTCGGTAAGGATAGAAGTAAAGAGGGGGAAACAGGTCACCCAGGGCGAAACTGTCATTGGCCATGAACTGTGGATAAAGGTAGTGAAAAACAAACAGGCTCCGCCTTTCCGAACAGCTCACACTACCCTGATATACGGCAAAGGTGTTCCTAAAGCAATGTCCGTACTTGACATGGCTATCGACAGAGAAGTGGTCAAAAGAAAAGGTTCATGGCTTGCCTATAAAGGTGAAACTCTTGGACAGGGCAAAGAGGGAGTCGCATCATACATGGATGAGCACCCTGAACTTATGGAAGAGATCACAAAGGATGTCCTTCACAAGGTCGCGGAGGGTCTTGGTCTGCTGGCAGAACCCGTGACAGAAGACGAAGAGGCAGTTCCGGGAAGTATTGAAGACTCTGTGGAGGCACTCCTCGAAGAGGGCGTATTGAAGCTCGATATTACTGAGGACGAATAAACGAAAGTATCGATATTAACTCCGTGATTGACTACTAAGTACATTCACTGAAAAATAATCTAACAATATAAATCTGGGTGTTTCGGCGAGAGCTTAACACCCAGATTTATATTTAATTAAAAGATATGTAAGGGTCAGACACAACAATAAATAATATAAATAATTATATGTATGGTTTTATATACTTTTGGTCTACGTTAAACAACATAAAAGCCTTATTGTATTTGTTGACAGTAATGGCAATCATCTATAGAATACCTCTTGCACTCTCCGGCGTAGGTCGGCTGAGTCCGCACCATGACAGTTGAATAGAGGGCAAAGCAAAAGTACGGATAAGGTTTACGGATCATATCCGTGGCAGAGAAACGCGGTGAAATGATAATGGAACTGCGTGTAAATGCCGAGAAGAGAAAATAGAAGTAAGCCAGCACTGAGACGTATATCAAGACCTAACAGAATTGATATATGAAAAGCACACCAGAATCAAACGGAGAGTTTGATCCTGGCTCAGGACGAACGCTGGCGGCGTGCTTAACACATGCAAGTCGAACGGGAATACTTTGAAAGCTTGCTGATGAGTATTTTAGTGGCGGACGGGTGAGTAACGCGTGAGGAGCTGTCTTATGCAGGGGGACAACAGTTGGAAACGGCTGCTAATACCCCATAAGCCGAGAGGTAAAAGGAGCAATCCGGCAGAGGAGGTACTCGCGTCCTATCAGCTAGTAGGTTGGGTAACGGCCGACCTAGGCGAAGACGGGTAGCCGGCCTGAGAGGGCGAACGGCCACACTGGAACTGAGATACGGTCCAGACTCCTACGGGAGGCAGCAGTGGGGAATATTGGGCAATGGGGGGAACCCTGACCCAGCGACGCCGCGTGGGTGAAGAAATCCTTCGGGATGTAAAGCCCTGTTGTATGGGAAGAGCAGAAGACGGTACCATACGAGGAAGCCCCGGCAAACTACGTGCCAGCAGCCGCGGTAATACGTAGGGGGCAAGCGTTGTCCGGAATTACTGGGCGTAAAGCGCACGCAGGCTGAATTATAAGTCGGTAGTCAAAGGCGGAGGCTTAACTTCCGTTTATCTATCGAAACTGTAAATCTAGAGTATGTGAGAGGGAAGTGGAATTCCCGGTGTAGCGGTGAAATGCGTAGATATCGGGAGGAACACCAGTGGCGAAGGCGGCTTCCTGGCACAATACTGACGCTCATGTGCGAAAGCTAGGGTAGCGAACGGGATTAGATACCCCGGTAGTCCTAGCCGTAAACGATGGATACTAGGTGTGGGTGTCGCAGGGCATCCGTGCCGCAGCTAACGCGTTAAGTATCCCGCCTGGGGACTACGGTCGCAAGACTGAAACTCAAAGGAATTGACGGGGGCCCGCACAAGCGGTGGAGCACGTGGTTTAATTCGATGCAAACCGAAGAACCTTACCTGGGTTTGACATACAGGTGGTAGAGCGAAGAGATTCAATCGACCTTGCAGTAATGTAAGGAGCCTGCACAGGTGCTGCATGGCTGTCGTCAGCTCGTGTCGTGAGATGTTGGGTTAAGTCCCGCAACGAGCGCAACCCCTATTGCCAGTTGCTAACAGGAGAGCTGAGCACTCTGGCGAGACTGCCGCCGACAAGGCGGAGGAAGGTGGGGATGACGTCAAGTCATCATGGCCTTTATGCCCAGGGCTACACACGTGCTACAATGGCCGGCACAGACGGCAGCTTAGTGGCGACACTTGGCAAATCCTCTAAAGCCGGTCCCAGTTCGGATTGTAGTCTGCAACTCGACTACATGAAGCCGGAATCGCTAGTAATCGCAGATCAGCCAAGCTGCGGTGAATACGTTCCCGGGCCTTGTACACACCGCCCGTCACACCACCCGAGTTGGGGGCACCCGAAGCCGCAGGCTTAACCCGTAAGGGAAAGAAGCGTCTAAGGTGCGCCGAGTAAGGGGGGTGAAGTCGTAACAAGGTAGCCGTACCGGAAGGTGCGGCTGGATCACCTCCTTTCTAAGGAGCAACAAAAAATTTCGTGCAACTCAGTATCTGAACCAAATCTAACGAACTTCTAACTTTTGCTTACCCTTTATCAATGTCGCGCACCATGACACCCTTTAGCAATTGCCGAACAATTCCATAATACATAAGAGAATACATATATATAAATGTATAACTATGTAAGCAGGGAATGTAGGAGGCAGTAGTTTAATAAAGGTCAATAAAGGATTTATGAGGTTAAGGTACAAAGGGCACGCGGGGAATGCCTTGGCGCCAGATGCCGAAGAAAGACGCAGCCAGCTGCGAAAAGCCGCGGGGAGGAGCAAGCATCCCGAGATCCGCGGATATCTGAATGGGGAAACCTGCATGGAGCAGTCCATGCGCCTTTAATGAAGGCGGCAACCCGGTGAAGTGAAACATCTCAGTAACCGGAGGAAGAG
This sequence comes from Synergistaceae bacterium, assembly GCA_963682045.1. Lineage (GTDB taxonomy): Bacteria > Synergistota > Synergistia > Synergistales > Synergistaceae > Caenicola. Next base: position 973,139 of record OY821326.1, on the reverse strand, counting down.
AAATCGTAAGAGATGCCCCAAGTAGTGGTGAGCGAAAGGGGTAAAGCCTAAACCGAATGCATGCCAAGCCTGCAGGCGTTGTGTATTCGGAGTCGAGGGATCCATGAGCGGAGTGTTGCAGAACTCCGGTGGAGTTACAAAGTGTTTTTATAGCTGAATCGTGTTGGGAAAACGAGCCGCAGAGGGTGAAAGCCCCGTAAGCGAAATGAAAGCACCTCCATTAATGGACACCCAAGTAGTGCGGAGCACGTGAAATTCCGTATGAATCAGGGCCGACCACGGTCCAAGGCTAAATACATCTGGCGACCGATAGTGAAGCAGTACCGAGAGGGAAAGGTGAAAAGCACCCCTGACGGGGAGTGAAATAGACCTGAAACCGCGTGCTTACAAGCAGTCGGAGCATCTTAGGATGTGACGGCGTGCCTCTTGGAAAATGAGCCGTCGAGTTATGGTATGTGGCGAGGATAAGAACTACGAGGTTTGGATCCGTAGGGAAACCGAGTCTGAACAGGGCGCAAGTCGCATGCTATAGACCCGAAGCCATACGATCTATCCATGTCCAGGTTGAAGACCGGGTAACACCGGTTGGAGGACCGAACCACAGACTGTTGAAAAAGTCCTGGATGAGGTGTGGATAGGAGTGAAAAGCTAATCGAGTATGGTGATAGCTGGTTCTCCCCGAAATGCATTGAGGTGCAGCCTCGTTTTATGGATTTATGGGGGGTAGAGCACTGAATGAGTAAGGGGGTCGATGGACCTACCGAGCTCAATCAAACTCCGAATACCCATAATATTCGAACGGGAGTGAGACTACGGGTGCGAAGATTCGTGGTCGAAAGGGAAACAGCCCAGCCCGACAGCTAAGGTCCCAAAGCCTGTGCTAAGTGTTACAAGGATGTGGGGAAGCAAAGACAGCCAGGAGGTTGGCTCAGAAGCAGCCACCCTTGAAAGAGTGCGTAACAGCTCACTGGTCGAGCGTCCCTGCGCCAAAAATGTGGGGGGCTAAGCACAGCGCCGAAGCTTCGGATTTAGTGGAAAAATCCATTAACTGGTAGGGGAGCGTTCCATACGGGACGAAGCATGATTGTAAGGTTGTGTGGACTGTATGGAAGTGAGAATGACGGCATGAGTAGCGAAAAGTGTGCGAGAAACACACTCACCGAAAACCCAAGGATTCCTGGGGAAGGCTCATCCACCCAGGGTTAGGCGGGACCTAAGGCGAGGCCGAAAGGCGTAGTCGATGGACAACAGGTAGACAATCCTGTCCTTCGGACGATCGTTTGACTGATGGAGTGACGCAGAAAGCTATGTGCGCCGGGTGATGGAAGTCCCGGTCTAAAGAAGTAGGCTTGTGAGGGAGGCAAATCCCCCTTGCTTTAAGGCCGAGATCTGATGGGGTAGTGAATAATCACGAGAAGGCACAAATGCTCAGCTGCCGAGAAAAGCTTCTAGGGAGAGAGTTCGAACCCGTACTGAAAACCGACACAGGTGGGTTGGCTTAGAAGGCTAAGGTGAACGGGATAACCCTTGTTAAGGAACTCTGCAAGTTGACTCCGTAACTTCGGGAGAAGGAGTGGCTGGAGATGTTAATACTATACGTAAGAAGCATCTTTGGTTCGCAGAAACCAGGCTCAGGCGACTGTTTAACTAAAACACAGGACTCTGCTTAAGGCGCAAGCCGAAGTATAGGGTCTGACACCTGCCCGGTGCTGGAAGGTTAAAGGGAGAGGTTAGCCGCAAGGCGAAGCTTTGAACTGAAGCCCCAGTAAACGGCGGCCGTAACTATAACGGTCCTAAGGTAGCGAAATTCCTTGTCGGGTAAGTTCCGACCTGCACGAAAGGTGTAACGATCTGAGCGCTGTCTCAACAGGGGGCCCGGTGAAATTGTGGTACTGGTAAAGACGCCAGTTACCCGCAGTAGGACGGAAAGACCCCGTGGAGCTTTACTGTAACTTGATATTGGATTTCGGTACACTCTGTATAGGATAGGTGGGAGGCTATGAAGGATGTGCGCCAGCGCATTTGGAGTCGCCCTTGGAATACCACCCTTGGTGTGCTGGGATTCTAACCGCTGCTGCTGAATCGCAGAGCGGGACATTGTCAGGCGGGCAGTTTGACTGGGGCGGTCGCCTCCCAAAGAGTAACGGAGGCGCGCGAAGGTCACCTCAGGGCGAATGGAAATCGCCTATTGAGCGTAAGGGTATAAGGTGGCTTAACTGTGAGACTGACAGGTCGAGCAGAAACGAAAGTTGGTCCTAGTGATCCGGTGGTCCTGAGTGGAAAGGCCATCGCTCATCGGATAAAAGCTACCCCGGGGATAACAGGCTGATGCCGCCCGAGAGTTCCTATCGACGGCGGCGTTTGGCACCTCGATGTCGGCTCATCGCATCCTGGGGCTGAAGCAGGTCCCAAGGGTTGGTCTGTTCGCCCATTAAAGCGGTACGTGAGCTGGGTTCAGAACGTCGTGAGACAGTTCGGTCCCTATCCACTGTGGGCGCAGGGTATTTGAGAGGATCTGTCCCTAGTACGAGAGGACCGGGATGGACGGACCGCTAGTGAACCGGTTGTTCCGCCAGGAGCATACGCCGGGTAGCCATGTTCGGATCGGATAACCGCTGAAGGCATCTAAGCGGGAAGCCGGCCTCAAGATGAGATACCCCATTGCATAAGCAAGTAAGGTGTCCGGAAGACTACCGGTTTGATAGGTTGGAGGTGTAAGCGGGTAACGCCCGTTGAGCTGACCAATACTAATACACCGAGGCCTTAACCTCATAAAATCCTTATTGACCAGATATTGGGTCATATTTGAGCCGAAGCGGCGAAACGCTCGGTGCAGTCTTCTCGACGTATAACGCATACGTCTTCGAAGCCTGCCCCTTCGGGTTTCATCCGTTTCGATCTCAAATCTAACCCAAAATCATGAGATTTTGGATACTTATCTAACCCAAAATCACGAGAGATGTGCTAGAATAGGGCGTCAAAGAAAACAGCAATGTATAGGCGAAGGTCTGGGCAGCAAAAACAGCAAAGATCACAGCCTAAAACATACAAGTTTTCGGTGGTAACAGAGGAGGGGACACACCCGGTCCCATGCCGAACCCGGCAGTTAAGCCCTCCTTCGCCGATGGTACTACGGAGGGTATTCGTGGGAGAGTAGGTCGCTGCCGAGATTAATTTGAGAAGAGAGTTTCCGGTTTTCCGGAGATTCTCTTTTTTTTTTGTTTCTGTACAATCTATAGCCTGCAATTGAGGTATATCAGAGCGCTGACTTAGCAATGCGAAGAAGGTTTTCGCTTCGACGTATGCCAAATACGCCTTAGCTCGACCTTCTCCGCATTGCGTCGTCATCATCTCTGATCTGCCCCAATTGCTGTCCCTCATGGTTTTAACAATTGCTTCCCATGTTGCGAGCGGTTGGTTGTTTGGCGGAGAATTATGCAACATAAAACGTCGCAGTGGTAATCCAAATTGTAAACGATTTCAAAGTTATCGCCGTATAATGGTATGATATGCTGACTATTTTGTATTAGCAAATCGTATTACTGACATACCTCATACCTGAAAGCAGTGTTTTATCCCGGGACATGGAAAGGTACGGCCGATATTAAACAGTATTTTCTTCTGTAGGAATATATATTATTGTCCCTCTAAATTATTAAAGGAAAGAGATGTAAGTGTAATGAGAATAAATATTATCAGGCTCGCACAGGAAACAGATGCCGCTGAGATTTTGAACATATATAAACCTTATATAGAGAATACAGCGATCTCTTTTGAATGTGAAACACCTTCTATGAATGAATTCCGTAACCGCATTAAGAAGATATCGTCCGATTATCCTTATATTGTCTGCGTATCAGACGGTAAAATTATCGGATATGCATATGCTAACAGACAAATGGAGAGGGCCGCATATCAGTGGAATGCAGAACTGTCTGTCTATATTGATAAGGCCCATTTGGGCTGCGGAGTAGGTAAAATGCTTTACAGCACCCTGATTGAAATATTGAAATTGCAGAATGTTAGAAATGTTTATGGAGTTGTCACTTTTCCAAATGAAAATAGTGAAAGATTACATGAACATTTTGGGTTCAAAAGATTGGGAATATATCATAATACAGGATATAAATGCGGTGCATGGCATGATGTGGCCTGGTTTGAAAAAAATATCATGGATTATGATCTTGAACCTAAGTCATTTATGTCAATTAAAGAGATTGGCTGTGATTCAGTAAAGAAAATACTGGATCACCATAGCGACATGCTGTGTTATGTAAAGAGAGATGGTTTTCCCGCTGTTTATTAAACCCGAAAAACTATCTCTCTTTTTGTCTTATAAATAGCGACATTAGACTGTTATATTTTTTCCACGGCTTCTTTGATTCGCTTCATGCCCTCCTCGATATATTCGTAGGATCTGCAGTAGGCTATCCTGATATGTCCGGGGCTGCCGAATACCTCGCCCGGTACGGTAGAGACTCCTGCTTCTTCAAGCAGCCATGAACAAAATTTGAATCCATCCATACCTAATGATGAAATTTTTGGAAATGCATAGAACGCACCTGAAGGAATGACATGTTCGAAACCTTCGGTCCTGCTTAGCCATTTCATAACCATGTCCCTGCGTCGTTTGTATTCCAGAACCATTTTCTTTACATCTTCGTCCGCATGCTTAAACGCTTCAGTAACACCGGCCTGAGCAAACGAAGTCGCACATGTGGTTAGATTCTGGTGGCATTTATTGGCAAATGGTCTCATCTGTTCAGGACACACTATCCAACCGACGCGCCAGCCTGTCATTGACCATGTTTTTGAAGCTGCTGAAATAGTTACAGTACGTTCAGCCATGCCTGGCAGGCTCGCCATACTTATGTGATCTCCTTCATAAAGAAATTTTTCATAGCATTCATCCGAAATGACCCATAGGTTGTGTTCTATAGCAAGATTTGAAATTTCTTCAAGATCCTGTTTTGTGAGAACAGCGCCGCTTGGGTTATTGGGAGTATTCAGGAGCAGTACTTTACTTTTGTTAGAGATGGAGTTTTTAAGGTCAGCAACTTTTAAACGGAATTCATTTTCTATTGTTGTATGAGCTTTTACTAAAACACCGTTTGCGAGTGCGATCTGGTCTGCGTATGCAGGGAAGTAAGGTGCCGGCACAATTACCTCGTCACCTGGTTCGAGCATTGTAAGGAATGCTGCTGTAAGTGCCTCTATTGCACCTGATGTGATAACAATGTTTTTGTCCGGGTCTATTTGCATGCTGTTATCTTTGAGATATTTATCTGCCAGGGCTTCTCGCAGCTTGTGTGTGCCGGCCATATCTGTATAGTGCACATCTCCGTTGTTCAATGCGGTAATTGCGGCGTTTTTTGCACATTGAGGAGAATCAAAGTCCGGTCTGCCTATTTCCATGTGTATTATGCTTCTGCCCTGCTTTTCCAATTCGTCGGCTCGTCCCAGGATTTCACGTATCCCGCCCGACATCTGGATCGACGACATGCGGCTGTTAGGAAATGCTATCTGTGTCATTACAGATCACCTCGTTTTTGATTTCTTTTTTATCTTTGATGAAAGAACTGGTGGCTTCGAATTTTCTTCTTCTTGTCTTATCGATTCCAACATTCTTCGTTCAACATTATCAAGATGGTCCTTCATTGCTTTTGCTGCCCTGTCGGGCATTCTAAGCTTTACGGAGTTAAGTATTTCTCTGTGTTCTTTAAGAGCTTCGTTTATGACCTCTCCCAGCGTATTGCTCAAGGCAAGATACAACGATACTTTATAGCCAAGTTGGCCTATAAACTCTTCGTAGATTTTGTTGCCGGATGTTTGGGCCAGATAGTTGTGAAACATTCGGTCGATAGAGGCGACAAGAAGGTTATCCTGAGTTCTCATAGCCTCTTCTTCGTCCCAGATTAAATGCTCAAGCCTTCCGATGTCTTCTTTTGTTGCCTTTGCTGCTGCTTCTTCTACAGCGGCTATTTCAAGAAGTTTACGTGCGGCAAGCGTGTCTTTGAGTTGATCCGGTGAAATTTCAGGAATACGAAGGGTTCTGTCTCTGCCTTTTGTTAGATATCCCTCAACCATAAGCTGTGTAAGAGCTTTTCTTAAAGGAGTTCTGCTGACCTGAAATATTTCTGAAAGATTTTCTTCACGCAGTGCAGTCCCAGGGCGGAGTTCTCCCCGGAGGATCCTGTTCCTAAGTGTAAAATAGACAGTATCAGCAAGATTTGATGTCTTATTGGTCATTGCTTATCTCCTCCATCAGCTATAGGCAGAGTTAAAGGTGCTTCGAGAATCACAGAGAATGTAATCTTACTATTTTTTATTAATAGTGAACTTACCGCATTATCAAGGTTATTGTAAAAGTTGAGTCCGCTCAAATTTGTAATATCGCTGGAAAAACGGCTTAACTGACAAAAGACAGAGAGGCTTTTTTTCGTACGCAATATGTCGCATAAGCCGCAGCTGCCGCTAGTACCACTGTATTATGCTGTTTTTTGTGTTTGAGTATATCTCCTTCATCAGAGTACATAAGTTCCGCATATTTTATGTGAGGTCCAATACCCTCATTTATAATGATGCTGTAACTATAATAATTTCCCTTGAGGTATGTGAGCATGCCACTCTTCTGTACTGCTTGTTAAACAGAAGGATGAAGGCACTCTCATTTTATATTACCTCAGCATCCATACCAGAGACATGCTTATTGATGGAATATATGTAAATAAAAGGAGACATGATATCATTACCAATATAAATGGTCCTACTGCTTTTGAGAGTCTAACCATATTTACTCCTGAGACAGCGGATGCAACAAAAAGATTTGCTCCGTAGGGAGGTGTTACAAAACCTGTCGCAAGAGCAACTGTCATAACAAGTCCAAAGTGTACGGGATCAATTCCTATCTTTGTAACTATTGGAAGAAGGATAGGAGTAAGGATTATCATAGAAGAAATATTGTCCACAAAACATCCTACTGTCAATAGCAGGATATTTATAATCAACAATATCATTATCGGACTTGAAGAAAGAGAAAGCATCCATTCGCAGATCCGCGCCGGTACCTGCTCCATAGCAAGGAATGCGGCGAAAGACATGGAAAGGCCGATCATAAAAGTTGTTGCTCCGTTTACAAGCGCTGCATCCTTAAAAGCATCGTAAATTGTATTGAAGTCAAGTTCTTTATAAACAAATTTACCTATGCACAATGCGTACACAGATGCAACAACTGCGGCTTCCGTAGGGGTAAATATCCCGCCGTAGATCCCCCCGAGGATGATGACCGGGACCATAAGAGCCCACCAAGCCTCTTTAAATGCATGCCCAATAGCAACACTCTTTTCAGCACGAGGATATTTCTTTTTCTTTGCTATCCTATATGACAAGGCCATTAGCGAAAGACCAATGATTATCCCCGGGATGATTCCTGAAACGAACATTTCTCCTACGGAAACCCCCGAGACGACACCGTAGATTACAAAAGGAATAGAAGGCGGAATGATTACGCCTATAGAGCCCGCTACTGCTGTCAGTGCTGCTGCAAAGTCATCATCGTATTTTTTTGCCTTCATTGCAGGAATCATAAAAGACCCTATTGCGGATACTGTTGCCGGTCCTGAACCTGAAATAGCCGCAAAAAACATACAAGCAGTTACTGTTACCATTGCAAGTCCGCCTATTACTGCGCCTACCATTGCGTTTGCAAGAGTTACCAGCCTTTTTGAAATACCTCCATAGCTCATAAGAGAACCTGCAAGCATAAAGAAAGGTATAGCCAGTAAAGGGAAAGAGTCCAGTGCAGCAAAAGCATTCTGCGCGATCATAATAAGAGGTACCGAATCTGTATAGACAAGAGTCAGTGCCGTTGCAAAACCGAGTGAGATCCCTATTGGAAGTGACAGGGCAAGAAGAATTGTCATAGAACCGAAAAGCACAAGAATATCCATGTTATACCGTCTCCTTCTTGCTCATGGAACTAATAATCTTTATCATCTCGGAAATTAATCTTATTGACATTAATGTGCATCCAACAGGTACAGATGCATATGCATAAGCCATAGGAATACGCATTGCCGGTGAAACCTGCCCTCTCTGGAAAAGCAAAGCAGTAAGAGTGCTGCCTTCAAATGCCAGGAACACGCTAAATCCGAGCCACAATGACAGCGCAAATAATTCAAATATTTTTTTTCTGAAAGGATTATGAATAAAATCCTGGATCATTTCGATTCGGAGGTGGCGGTGCTCTTTGACTGCATAACTTGCTCCAACCCATATCTGCCATAGGAAAAGATAACGAGCAAGTTCCTCACTCCACGATAGGGAGCTGCTGAACACATAACGCATTACCACTTGAATGAAAACAAGCCCAACCGATAACATTAAGCTATAGACCAGTAAATATTCTTCCATGTTGTTCCATAATTTTTTCAGCATTGAGTTTCACCTCCGGTAATAACTAAGGGAGCCCGGCTAAACCCAGGCTCCCCTAAAAACACTGTAATAAAAAATTATTTCTTTTTTGCTAGGTCGATGAGTTCCTGTCCGCCTTTGACAGATTTCGCGAATTCATTGTAGACACTGGCCGTTGCAGAAATGAAAGCCTTTTTCTGTTCCGGTGTTATGTCATTAACCTTCATTCCGCTCTTCTTCAAACTTTCTATCATATCCTTGTCCTGTTTGTCTGATATCTTACGCTGCTCTGTACGGTAAATCAAAGCTGCCTCTTGTATGACCTTCTGCAGGTCTTTGGGAAGTTTGTTAAACCAGTTGTCGTTTACGAGAAGAGCTGTGGCTGCATATACATGTCCGGAAAGAGAGCAGTACTTTTGAACTTCATAAAACTTTGAAGTGTAAATAAGTGGTATAGGATTCTCTTGGGCATCCACTGTTTTCTGCTGCAGAGCTGTGTAAAGTTCGCCAAAACTCATAGGAGTAGGATTTGCTCCGAGAGCACGAAATGTTGCCATGTGAATTGGGTTTTCCATAGTACGAATTTTAAGTCCGGACAAATCAGAGGGTTTTGTGATCGGCCCCTTGTTATTTGTTATCATACGGAATCCATTCTCTGCGTAAGCAAGGTTTTTGATGCCAAGCGGAGGAAGAAGGGCATTGAGTTTGTCTCCGAGCGGTCCGTCGAGAGCCTTATACACTTCCTTTTTGTTATTAAAGAGAAATGGAAGATCGAAAACCTGGAAACGCGGTTCAAAACCTGAAAGTACAGCCACAGCAGGTATTGTCATGTGGATCGTTCCGAGTCCGACTGCTTCTATAACCTGTCTGTCGCCGCCAAGCTGCCCATTAGGGTAGAGTTCTACAATAATCTGTCCATTAGAATGTTTTTCAATGTATGGTTTAAAGAACTTTTCTGCAGCTATGTGTGTTGACTGGGTCTCTGGAACTACATAAGCGAGTTTCATCTTGATAGGTGCTGCGTCAGCGCTTCCGATAAACATTGCTGCTGCTGCCAAAACTGCAAGTGTGTAAATAATAATCTTCTTCATAATCATGTTCCTCCTTTAATATAATAAATAAGAAAACAATTACTGTCATATCTAAAATAACCTGTATCTAAATCAACCTGCTACAAAAACTGTGATTTGCCTTATAAATCTGCCGTTGCCGACTGACCTCCCTTGAACACATATTTTTAATATTTGATTTTATGGCTGCATTTTGTTGAATTGTAGTGTAAAATAGCTATTTTAAAAATTTACCAAAGATTCATTGTAGCAATAATATCATATTTTACTTCAAATGCAAGTATATGGATACAAAGGTTATCGTAGACATTTTTGGGAAACCCTTGTATTATGGCTATTGTCTAAGTATAATTACTATAATAAAATTGGATACAAAACTGCGCAATTTTCAGAATTCATATTTTGATTTCATGTAATATATACTTAATTATATTGGGCTAGTTAACATTTAACTCTTTGTACAGATTCCCGAGGTGATGTTTTTATGCGGATTGTTGTTCTTGTGAAGCAGGTTCCTGATTCAGATGAAATAAAAATGGATCCAGAAAAAGGAACAATGATAAGAGAAGGAGCAGGTAATATAGTCAATCCCCTTGATCTCAATGCACTTGAGGCGGGGCTTATTTTACGAAAAAAATACGGGGGCGAAGTATCTGTCCTTTCTATGGGGCCCCCTCAGGCAGATATTGCATTAAGAGAAGCACTGGCGCTAGGGGCAGATCGTGCCTATCTCGTGTCAGACAGGTATTTTGCCGGAGCAGACAGTTGGGCGACATCGCTGGTTCTTGCAAAAGCAATTGAAAAACTTGGTCCTTTCGATCTTATTCTTGCGGGGGAGAAGGCAACAGATGGAGAAACAGGGCAAGTTGGACCTGAAGTTGCTGCAATGCTGGATCTTCCGTTTGCAACGTATGTAAGTTCTATTGTGGTCTGCGATAGCGGTATTAAAGTCAGACGTACCATAGAAGAAGGCTATCAAACTCAGCATCTCGTATTTCCGTGCCTAGTTACAGTGCTGAACGATATAAATGAACCGGGAATGCCAACTTTGAGCCTTAAGAAAAAAGCACGACGTGCAGAAATACAGAAATTTAACTCCGAAGAACTGGGGATTGCTAAAGAAGAAGTTGGACTGGCAGGATCTCCAACCAGAGTTGTGAAAATTTACCATCCTAAAATTTCAAGACAGACAGAATTTTACAGCGGAAGAGAAATTGATAAAGGCCTTGACCAAGTAGTAGAAATTCTCCGTGATCTGGCTGTATTGTAGGAGGTGCCGGGATGCTTAGAAATGCAACGGAATCAAAAGGAATATATGTCTGCGGAGAAGTCCGTAAGGGAAAGATCCATTCAGTGACAATGGAGCTAATAGGCAAGGCCAGAGAACTGGCAGATAAAAAAAATACCGAGGTTACGTGTATTCTCTTTTGCGGCGATATTATCGATCCGCCTGAAATATTGTTCTCATACGGTGCTGACCGAGTTTTTTTGATAAAGCATGAAAAACTTACATACTTTAATCAGGAAATTGCAGCAAAATTACTCAGTTTTATAATAATAAAATACATGCCTGAAATAGTTCTGGCTCCTGCAACATCAGAAGGCCGTACGTACCTTCCTGCAGTGGCGGCTATGGTTCATACTGGGCTCACCGCTGACTGTACAGGACTCGATATAGACCCTGAAAATGGATTGCTGCTACAGACCCGGCCGGCCATAGGAGGGAATATCATGGCAACAATAAAGACACCGGAACATGTTCCTCAGATGTCTACTGTACGCCCCAAAATATTTCGTATACCAGCCCCTTCGAAATTTTACGGCGAGGTTATAATTCCTGATATTCCTGAAAGTGTTTTTGAAAGTAGGATAAAAGTTCTGGATATGGAATATAACAGTGCGGATGAAGCGGATATACAGGATAAGGAGATAATTATTTCGGGTGGAAAAGGACTAAAAAGACCGGAAAACTTTTCTTTAATACGTGAACTTGCAGAACTGCTGGGAGGCGGAGTCGGTGCGTCACGTCCCACAGTGGAGGCAAAATGGATATCATATCCCCATCAAGTAGGCCTTTCCGGGAAAGTTGTCTCTCCCAAGTTTTATCTTGCCGCAGGTATTTCCGGAGCAGTTCAGCACCTGGCAGGAATGCAAACCGCAAATAAAATTATTGCTGTAAATAAAGATCCGGATGCTCCCATTTTTCGGGTAGCAGATGTTGCTCTATGCGGGGAAATAAATGATATTCTTCCTAGACTCATTGCGCGTATTCGTAAGGAGATGAAAATATGAAAGCAAATTTTTCCTATACTCCTGTCACCGAATTGACAGTTAATGACCTGATTTCTATCTTTGGGAAATCAGGTGTTTCTGTTGATAAGGGGAAAATTGATGCTTATTCAAAAGATGAAGTAGCTCTTCACTTATGGGATAAAAAATACAGTGCAGAGGTCGTTTGTTTTGGAGAAACAACAGAACAGATATCGGCTCTTATGAAATATGCAAATAAGCATCGTATTCCTGTGACTCCGCGCGGGGCAGGTACCGGTCTATCAGGAGGTGCTGTTCCTGCATGTAAGGGAATTGAACTTTCACTAGAAAGAATGAATCATATCCTTGATTTTGATGAGGAAAACCTGACTATTACTGTTGAACCCGGCGTTGTTACGGCCGAAATTAACAAAGCTGCAACGGATCATCATCTTCTTTACGCCGGTGATCCATGCAGCGGCGATGCTTCTTTTATCGGTGGGAATGTTGCAGAGAACGCGGGAGGGAATAAAGTTATTAAATATGGTGCTACCGGCAGCCATGTACTTGGAATGGAGGTAGTGCTGCCGGACGGATCAGTGACGTGGTTTGGGGGAAAACGCCGGAAAGATGTTACCGGCTATGATTTTGTGCATTTAATGGTTGGTTCGGAAGGAACGCTTGGTATAGTAACAAAAATTATTTTGAAACTTCTTCCTCTCTCATCATTTGTTGTGGATCTTCTTGTTCCATTTCCTGACATCCCTACTGCACTAGCCGCTGTTCCAAAGGTCATGACACTTGGAAAGGCGATACCAAGTTCAATTGAATTTATGGACAAGCCGTCTATGCTTCTTACTGAAAAATATCTCCGGACGAAGTTCCCATATTCCAGCGAAGCCGAGGCACATATCATATTTCAGTATGAGGGGAACAACAGAGACCATCTTGCAGATGAAATAGAGCGTATTGGAGATATCTGCATGGAGAACGGTGCTCTTGAGGTTTTTGTCGCCGATAACAGAACTACGAGGGATAAGCTTTGGAAAGGACGTAAAAGTGTAGCTGAGGCGGTATGGGCGTTTGCTCCTGTTCAGCTTGCCAATGAGGATGTTGTTGTTCCAACTGGCAGTATTCCGGATTTTATGGATCAACTGGAGCTAATTTGCCGCAGGCATAGTGTTGATTATGCTGCTTATGGGCATCTGGGGGATGGAAATATGCATGTTACACTTTACATCGAAAAAGACACCCCTAATTGGCATTCAATTATTGAAGGCGCCCGACTTGAAGTTTATGAGGTTGTAAAAAAACTTGAAGGAACTCTTACCGGAGAACACGGTGTCGGCCTCAAGAGGCTGAAATACGTCCCTTCGTTCCTTGATGAAGCCCAGATTGACCTCATTCGCAGAGTAAAACTTGCTTTTGATCCCAACAACATACTTAATCCAGGGAAAATCGTCCCTTGGGAATAATAACGTCAACCTGGTTTTTATGGAATTAATGATCACACAATGTTATATATTTACAACGCTTTGTCAGAATAAAAAATCTTATCAAACAAATAGCCCTTGGTTCATGACAGGAACTATAAAAACCTTTACCCCAGACATCTATAGCAATTGGAGCATCGAAAGAAGTGTTAATTGCGGCATGGCTCATGCCGCAGAGAAACCGTTATTATAAAGTTGCGGCATTAATTTACCTGCAGCTATTATATTCTTTTGCAATTGAGGCATATCGGAGATGATAGCGACGCGTTTTTAAGGTTTTTACGATAGTACTCATATCGCAATTGGGGTTTAGAGCGGATGATGACGACGCAACACGCAGCGGAGCCTTCCGAAGGCGTATACCAATACGTCAAAGGAAGGCTCCGCAAGTGTTGCTAAGTCAGTGCCGCTATAAACCCCAATTGCACTATTTGAGACGGGGGCGGCACCTAGCCAGCAGATAAGCATCAATAAATTCGCCATCGTCGGACATTGCCCAGCCTTTGACTGTGCCCTCGACTTTGAATCCCATAGATTTGCATAATTTGAGGGCGTTGAGGTTGTCTGTAGAGATTTCCACCTCGACCCTTTCGATCATAAGTTCCTTATCGGCAAGTTCAAGGGCTGCCATCATCAGGGCCTTTCCAAGTCCCTGCCTCTGCCATTTTGCTCCCATCATTATTTCGAGAGTTGCCTGTCTTCTCAGAAAAATTTGATGATCTACCTTGAGCAGAACTACTCCGCAAAATTCTACCGGTCCGACCTCGGTTTCTAGAACAAGAACGTGATCATGAGGGGTCAGGTTTTTGATAAGTTTTTCAGCGTCAGTGAATCCAGCCTGTGAAATGTTCATGCTTTTCCTTACAGAGCTGTCAGAGCTGATCTCACTGATGTGCCTGGCGTCATCTAATGTTACCGGTCTGATGATCATCGTAGCGAATCTCCTTTTTTGTTTATCCGTCCCATGAAGTATTCATCAACGAATCTTCCGTCTTTGACTGCGGCATTCTTTCTTGTCGCTTCTATTTTAAATCCAAATTTTTTATAAAGATTTATTGCCGGCGTATTATCTGTTAATACAAGCAGCTCGATCCTGCGCAGGAATAGTTTTTCGTCAGCTTCATCTAACAGTCTTTTCATAAGGGCTGTCCCTATTCCTTTTTCCTGATAGTAAGGAGCGACCATAATTGCGAGCATAGCGCTGTGCCTTCTTTTGAAACATTTGTTTTTGACGATTACAGCCATGCCAGCTATTTCATCCTTTTTTTCAACAGCAACGAAAGCCCGGTCATCGTCTGATAACGATTTTATAAAATTGACTGTAACATCAAGCCTTTCGCTTGTAACAGCAAGAATTCCTTCTCTGACTCCGTCAAGTCTTCTGATGCGTGAAATTTGTTCTGCGTCTTCAATAGCAATTGGTCTGATCTGCAAGATGGCACCTCCGTGCTGATTATTACATTTTTACGTCCAGGTTATATTTTACCTCACAGAGGCTGATTTTTGATAGGCATTCCTACCTTGACACATTATGACAATTGACTATAGTTTATAACTGTTACAGATTAAGATGGATATCACACGGAGGTGCTCTACTTATGAAGATAGGAAAAAAGATGGAAAAAAGCATTAATTCCCAGATACAGGCGGAGTTTGATTCCTCATATCTTTATCTTTCCATGGCTGCATGGTTTGAAGATGCAGATTTTCCCGGATGCGCCCACTGGATGGAAAAACAGGCTGCAGAAGAGTGGGAGCACGGAATGAAGTTCTACAAATACCTTGTCTCACGCGGAGGACGTGTTGTCCTTGGTCCTATTGCTGCCCCCAAGAAAGAGTGGAAAGATGCGGAGGATGTCTTCACAGAAGTACTTGCCCACGAAGAAAAAGTTACTTCACTGATCGATGCAATGGTAGAACTTTCTGAGAAAGAAAAAGACCACGCCACCAGAAGCATGCTTAACTGGTTCGTTGACGAACAGGTCGAAGAAGAAGAGCACGCCACTGAGATAGTCGCCAGACTCAAAAATTCCGGCAACTCACCGATAGCATGCCACATGCTTGACAGAGATCTTGGAAGCAGATAAAAATAAATTGTTATAAAAGGATCATTTGATAAGCTACAATATGTAAAGTTGCAAATTTTCTGCCCCGGGAGGATGGACCATGGATAATCAGCTAGACATGAAAGCGCTGTTCAGCATAACTTACGGTATGTATATTGTAAGTACTGAAGCAGAGGGCAAGCTCAATGGACAGATTGCAAACGCAGTGATGCAGATAACAGGCGACCCTGTGTGCGTCACTACATGCCTTAACAAGGCCAACCTCACCACAGAAATGATCCAGAAGAGCGGTTTCTTTGCGGTTTCAATCCTTGAACTGGATGTGCCCATGACGTTTCTTGGACAGTTTGGCTTTAAATCAGGACGTGACATCGAAAAGTTTGAGAATGTCAATTTCCTTAAAGGCATAACAGGAGCTCCAATGGTCACAGACTGGTCTGTCTCTACTCTTGAAGCTAAAGTTATCCGTACGCTTGAGCTTGATACTCATGTGCTTTTTGTCGGTAATGTGGTGGCTTCGAAGTTTATCAAAGAAGCGACTCCGCTTACTTATGCTGACTACCACAAGATCAAAAAGGGAAAATCCCCGAAAACAGCTCCGACATTCGGATTCAACACCATTAAATAAATATGCTCAGCATCCTTGATGGCGAAATGGCTCTTGCCAGCAGCCGCCGGATATTCGAAAGGATATACGCTGATTACAATAAGCGGGTCTATGTTTCACCGGATCCGCTTCAGTTTTTGTACGATTATGAAAAGAGCTGTGACAGGGAAGTAGTCGGATTGATAGCTTCCTCACTTGCGTATGGAAGGGTCGCCCAGATACTTAAAAGCGTGAGCAGGGTGCTTGATTGCCTGGGTGATGCGCCTGCTGAATTTCTTGAAAAAGTAGAGAGGAAAGATCTGGAAGAGAAGCTGGAAGGTTTTGTCCACCGTTTTACGGACTCTTCCGACATGGTCGACTTTCTCTGCTGTATAGGTAACGTACTTAATATTTATGGTTCAGTCGAAAATCTTTTCCTTTCCCACTATAAAGGGGAGACCTGGCATGCGATGCGGGGTTTTACAAGGAGCTTCCTGAATTGCGGAGGCAGAGGCGCCACGTTTTTGATGCCGGATCCTGCTAAGGGCAGTGCTTGTAAGAGACTGGCGCTCTATCTCAGATGGATGGTCCGTTATGATGATGTTGATCCCGGGGGATGGAACAAAATTGATCCGGAAGCACTGATGATACCTCTTGATACACACATGTTCAACATTTGCACCACACTGGGGCTTTGCAGCAGAAAAAGTGCTGACGGCCGTTCAGCGATAGAGATCACGGAAGCATTTAAACGCGTATGTCCGGAAGATCCCGTCCGTTATGATTTTGCCCTGACCCGATTTGGTATCAGAAGCGACATGACGTTAGAAGAACTTTTTATCAACTGGGGCAGGATCAAATAGCCCCGTGCAGGCTTTTATGAAGGAGATAGTGCTTATTGATTTCCTCTTGATATGATGCTTTCTTTAATGGTGGTAAAATCTGTTAATCTATGATAGGGGGTATATCAAATGTTAAGTGATCAGAACTTTAGTGAACTGCTTACCAAAGTTTACAGTTCCATTGATGAACAAAAGGAACATGCTTTCTCTGTAAGCGATGACATAGCGGCACACCCTGAACTGAGCGGGGAAGAGTTTCGCACGGCCGGTATATTTTGCGATTGGCTCAAAAAAGATGGGTTTGATGTCGAAATGCCCTATTGCGGAATGGAGACAGCCTTTATAGCAAAAAAGGGATCAGGGAAACCCCGCGTTGCAATTCTGGTTGAGACCGACGCACTGCCTGTCGTGGGACACGGGTGCGGACATAACCTGAGCGGCACTATGTCTGTGCTTGCAGGAACGGCCCTTTTTAAAGTAATGGATGAAATAAATGGTGAACTTCTTGTGATAGGGACTCCCGCAGAGGAGACGTGGGGAGCAAAATGCCAGATGGCCGATCTGGGTGTTATGGATGACATCGACCTTGCTATAATGATACACTGTACCTCCCATAAAAACCTGGTCTCAATGACGACCCCGGCGCTGCAGGGCTGGAATATAACTTTCAAAGGAATAGCTTCCCATGCGGCGGCTGCCCCGTGGGACGGAAGAAATGCATTCAACGGCGCAAGGCTCTTCTTTGATGCGCTTGATATGATGAGGCAGCATGTAAGGCCCGAGATAAGGATGCACGGCATTTTAAAAGAGTGCGGAACTGCTGTGAACACAGTTCCTGAGAAGGCTGTAATACATCTGGAACTCAGGGCTCCCGACAAAAGGGATCTTGAAAAGATAATCGAAAGGGTAAAAAAATGCGCGGAAGGAGCCTCTGCTGCAACTGAAACAGATATGGTCTTCGAGAAGAATTTTACAAGTTTTGACAATTCGCTGGAACTTTCCTCACTTGAGAGTATAGTGCAGTCAGGCTTTGACAGTGTCGGTCTTCAGACTTCCGAAAAAGAATCCCCGGGAGGCGCTTCTGATATGGGGGACATCAGCTGGCGCTGCCCTGCGATACAGCCTCTTCTTTCAATAGTGGACAGAAAGGTCCCGCTGCACACCTCGGAGTTTGAAGAAGCTACCAGGTCCGAATTGGGACACACAAGGCTAGCGGCAGGAGCAAAGGTTATCGCCTATACTGCGTTGAAGATATTGATGGACGGGAATGCGCGAAAGGATATAAAAGAAGAATTTTTACGTAAGAAAAACGGATGAAAAACAGAAACAAAATGCTATACTCACAAAAAGAGATAAGGGAGGCGACGGCATGACATCTATCCTGCCCTACTGGGATCAGAATATTGAACTTGACATTGTGCCGTGGATACCCTACGGGAAAGATTACAGTCCTGTGACTGTAAACAGTATGCTCAGTCCGCTCCTTGGGAACGTGGCAGGGCTTGCTTTTGAAATGCAGAGTGAGTTTCTTTACCTGAAAAGTTTTCAAAGCGGCAACGTAGGCACCATGGTTAGGCAAAACATTATAGACCCGATTCGCAACAAGGGGATCGAGTTGGGGTTTACCATGGTCTTTACATACTCAGAGAAGATAGAGACATCCATGATCCCGCTTATAAGGGAATACCCCGGTCTGAGGGCCGGCCTTACCCTATGCGGGATATGGAGTTCTGATGTCCTTGTGGACGAATGCAAGGTGCTCGTCCTTGTCAGCGAAGATCCGTTCTTTGATGAGGGTGCGTTTTTCAAATCACTTCAAAAGTCGTTTCAGGACATTTCAGGGATAGAGCGCTCAAACATCTCATTCTTTGCGGAAAAATTCGGATACAGGAGATTTTCCATCTCCTACGAGACCGACAACCTGACACAGATGAGGATAACCCAGGCTCTCTTTGATCTGGAGCTTGATGAGACCAGGGAACTTATCGGACCTGCCCCTGAGATGAAGCTTCCGTTGCTGCCGGGGATCAGGTAATTTCGGTTTTTACTTAAGAACTGATATCTGGAAACTTAAAACATTAATAATGGCTGGCAGGAATATATTTTCCCCTGCCGGCCATTGATTTTATTTACCCGGAAGAGTTACTTTATTTTTGATACCAGGGAAATTTCTCAGCCATACCTGTCCTACGGGGGATGCCTTTAGGGGCCTGGGAAACTTTGTTCCAGATCAAAAAGAACCTTTTCATGTCGCCGAGTGTGTAGGGGTGCAGACGGGGGGATGAAAGACCAAGTGCACTCCACTTGTTCCCGACAAGTTCGAGCTCTTCGGTTACCTTTGGCCCCTTGAAAGCGATTGCCCTCCCTTTGATCCTTACAAAGGGTGCAAGATATTCCGCGAGTATCCCTGAAGCGCAGACTGCCCTTGCAGCCGCAACGTGGAATTTTTCGCGTTCTTCTTTTGCGTACTCTTCCGACCTTCTGCAGACAACGGTCACGTTTTTCAGTCCCATTGCGATCACGATTTTTTCGACCAGAGCGCATTTGCGTGTTATGCTGTCCAAAAGGGTCAGATGAAGTTCGGGGCGGCATATGGCCCATACCATTCCGGGCAGGCCGCCGCCAGTCCCGACATCAATTATTCTACCCTCGTATGGAAGATAGGGCAGTGCTGATGCGCAGTCCATCACATGTGAACTCCAGAGCTTCTCTTCATCGGAAGGTCCTGTCAGGCGAGCGAGTTCATTGGCTGCAGAAAGCAGTGAAACATATTTTCTCAGTTTCTCTTCATTTTCTCTGACTTCTGCTTCTACTGTTTCTGAAAAATTTTCAGTTTCCAAGAAAAAACCTCCCATTATCGGGATAATATCTATATATACCAGTGTATAATAACGCAATAAGCAAAATGACGGGAGGCCAAATTGTGGAATCCTTTGAAAAGGGAACCAAAAGACGTGAAGGAGTAATCAATATTATTGATCTCCATGGAACCTGGAGAGAGATGGGAAGACAGTACGGCGCCCTGACGGCTTCTGAAATGAAGCACATCTACGAAATAGCCATAGTCAAGAAGCTTGTAAATGAACACTGTCTTGATATTGAAAACATGAAAGTCCGTGCCGGCAAATTCTACGCGAATTATCCTTTCAGGTTCAAGGAGATCCTTAGGGGGATGTCTGAGACGTCAGGAATGAGTCTGGAGCAGATCCAGCTGGTCAATGCAGTAGAGCTTCTTGCCGCTACGGCGCAGAATCTTCCTCAATGTACAGGTATAGCAGCCTGGGGTGATTATGTAAGCGAGACCCTGGTCTATGGCCGCAATTATGACTACCTCCCCTGGTTCAAAGAATTAAGCCATGACATCGTTATTGCCTGTTACCATCCGGCTGACGGATCGCTTGCCACTGCCACAATGGGTTATGCCGGCGAGATCTACGTAGTCAACGGAATGAATGAGAAGGGGATATACCTTGAACTGAACAACGGAATGCCGTCCGGCGGAGCCCTGTGGTATGACAGCAGGGTACCTTCGGTTGCAGCCCTTTTCCAGTTTCTTCTTGACGGCGCATCTCTGGATGAGATAGATAGCTTTTTCCAGACGACAAAGGCAAATTTTGCATACATAATAGGAGTTTCAGACGGACAGACAGCAAGATGCTATGAGTGGCCCGTTTTTGAGGTCAAAAGACGCGAATCCCATTCCCGTCACGGACTTACAGTTCTCAGCAACCATTTTACTGAGTTTTCATGGGGACTCCCGAGGCCGGAAGATAAGACGAACTGGCTTACGAGGTCAAGGAGGCAGAACCTGCTGACCCTCGCAAAACACTTCAAAGGGACTATAGACAGCAAAACGATGATGAAGATGATGGATACCAGAATAGAGGACCTTGGTGCGACTACGGATATGACAGTATATCAGATGGTAGTTGTCCCGGAACGCTTCCAGGTTTGGTTCAAGATCCCTGATACGCAGGAATGGACAGAGATAGACATGAAGGCCATCCTGAACCCCCGTGACGAATAAGCCCGGGGAAAGCAACCATAATAGCAAGAGTATATGATTTAAAGAAGCTGGTCCCCGTCGTAAAGTAATAAGCCCTGGATCGGCTTCTTTCTTTTTTTTCTTTTGCATATGCACATTTTTTGTATGAACGGGTTTCAGATAAGAGATTCTTGGAAAAATCAAACAGTTGATCAATGATATTTGGAGGGAAAATATACATGGCCAGGTACTACATCGGTTTTGACTGCGGAACAATGGGAACTAAGACGGCTATCTACAGGGAGGACTCTGTCAGGATGGCCGAGGCATACAGAGAGAATATAATTTCTTATCCTCACCCCGGCCGGGCGGAGATGGATCCGCGCGGTTTTGTAAGAAATGTAGAGGAAGGAGTAAGAGAGTGTCTTCATAAATCAGGCGTAAATCCTAATGAGATAAGGGGAATCTCTGCCAGCGGGATAATATGCGGAATAGTCGGCATAAATGAAAACTGGGAACCTGTTACGCCCTTTGTCCCCTATCTGGACAACCGGGCCAGAGTAGAGGCTGAGTGGGTAAAGGCCAACGTCAAGCCTGTGTGGCTCCATGAGAGCGGCAACTGCATAGTGGACGAATTCATGCCCCCTATCATACTCAGGTGGTTTCTCAACCATTACACAGGATTTAGGGAAAAGGCTGTTAAAGTACTTAACAACGGCCCTTTTGTTCTTGGAACTCTTGCAGGGCTGAAAGCGTCGGAGGCGTTCCTTGACTGGGCGACTATGTCCGGCTGGCTGATCGGATATGATGCCCATGCAAGGAACTGGTCGCCGAAACAGATGAAGGCGCTTGGTATCCCCATGGAGATTTTGCCGAAGATAGTCAAACCCTGGGATGTGGTTGGATTCCTCTGTCCTGAAGAGGCAGAAAAAATGGGACTTCCTCTGGGTATTCCGATAGTCGCCGGAGCCGGCGACACAATGCAGTCAGCACTTGCTTCCGGCCTGATCGAACCGGGACTTAGCACGGACGTGGCGGGAACTGCCTCGATATTTGCCGTGGCCGTGGATGATATGGTGGAAAAGATATCACTCTCACCGGGCATGATGTTTGCAACCGGCACACTTGAAGATTCATATTTCTACTGGAGTATGATAAGGGCCGGAGGTCTCTCGCTTCGCTGGTTCAGGGACAATGTCGCGGGATGCCCGGGAGATCCCTCATTTTATTCTGAGATGGACGCGCTTGCCGGGGAGGTACCTCCAGGTTCGGGGGGAGTGCTTTTTTACCCCTATTTACAGGGAGCGGGGCCTGACATGCCGGGTGCATGCGGTGTATTTCTGGGGCTTTACGGCTCCAGCGACAGGGCGGCAATGTGGCGGTCGATACTTGAAGCGATAGCTTTTGAATACGCGCAGATGATACGGATATACAGGGAATGCGGGATACCGATCAAAGAGATAATCGGTACTGAGGGGGGGAGCAAGAGCCCCCTCTGGACGCAGATCAAGGCAGACATCCTCGGAGGGGCCTACAATATTCCTACGAGAAGCGAGGGCGGTCTCATGGCTGATGTTGCAGTAGCGGCATATGGTGTCGGGGACATCCAGAACCTCAAAAAAACGATGAAAGAATGGATCACATTCAGAGGCCGTTTTGAGACCGATCCCAAAAACTTTAAAATTTATCAGGACGTGTTTGCAATAAGACAGTCCATTCTGGGTTCTTCAATAAAGGATACATTTGCCGGACTGGAAAAGATAAGGAAGATTCTGGGACAGTAGACAAAAAAGCAGGAGCCCGGAAATTTCCGGGCCCCTGCTTTTAAAAACGGGCAAAAATCGCAACGGCACTCAGCAAGTCATTGCTTTTAAATCGGGGCTGATCTCCATAGCCATAGAAGTTTTGCTCCGCAGTTCCTCCATATCCACACCATCCGCAATTTCTTCAAGCACCATCCTGCCGTTTATGTTTCTTATCATGCAGTACTCGGTGACTATTACATCAACAACGCCGTGACCTGTAAGAGGCAGTGTGCATTTCTTAAGAAGCTTTGAAGTTCCGTTCTTTTCAAAGTGGCGGGTCGCCACGTAAACCTTCTTTGCACCGGCAACTATGTCCATTGCTCCTCCCATGCCCGGAGTACGGACGTTTGGGATGGTCCAGTTGGCAAGGCTGCCTTCTTCATCCACCTGCAGGGCTCCGAGGACAGTTGCATCGATATGCCCGCCGCGAAGGATGCCGAAGCTGGCATCAGAAGAGACGAATGACCCTCCGGGCAGCACTGAGATAGGGGCTCCTCCTGCGTCTATGATCCTGAGATCGTTCGGATCTTTGGCAGGTCCTGCGTAGATCGTCCCGTTCTCGGTCTGTAGAAAGATGTTTACTCCATCAGGCATGAAGTTGGGGATGAGCTGCGGTATGCCTATACCCAGGTTTACCAGAGCACCGTCTTCTAGGTCGGCGGCTATCCTGCCGGCGATCCTTTCACGGGCTTCTTTTTCGTTAAGTTCTGGCAGCATAGCTGTTTCCTCCTTTCAGCACGAGCGCATCAATGAAGATACCTGGTGTAACAACGTTGTTCGGGTCGATCTCTCCGATAGGAACGACCTCGTCTACCTCTGCAACGACCATATCAGCTGCTGTAGCCATCACAGGGTTGAAGTTTCTGCCTGTCCCGTAATAGATCAGGTTGCCCGCCTCATCGGCCTTGTATGCCCTTATGAAGGCGATATCGGCCCTCAAGGGACGTTCGAGGATGAATTTCCTGCCGTCAAGTTCTACCGTCAGCCTGTTTTTCTCATACGCGGTATCCACCCCTGTCGGAGTAAGGAAACCGCCAAGACCGGCACCGCCTGTCCTTATCCTTTCCACAAGAGTTCCCATCGGGTTGAGTTCAATATCGATCTCTCCCTTTGCGAACATTTCCTGCGCGGCCGCGTTGAGTCCCATATGAGATATGACCATGGAGCTTACCTGCCTGTTGACGATAAGCCTCGCGACGCCCACAGGTCCCGGTACTTTAGGGTTGCAATGGCTTGCGTCCACGCATATCACCCTGATTTTGCCTGTTCCCTGATCGTGCAGCGCATCGATGATGGTGTAGGGTACTCCGCCGTAGTTGAATCCGCCGAGCATTACCGTGGTGCCTTCTCTTACCTTGCCTGCCGCCTCTTCCGGGGTTATTATTGGTTTGATAAAAGATTTGGTCATCTTTACAGCTGCACTCCTCTCTCTTTAAAAGATTAGAAGAGAGTTTCACGGTAACGATATATAATGTCAAGTAGGTACTGCAATATTGAGAATTTTCAATTTTACACGGAGGCGGTCAATTTGTCCCAAAGAGATAAATTGCTGAAAATGATAGAGGACCTGGTCTCTATCCCCAGCGTTACAGAAAGTGGAAACGAGAGTTTTCCTGGTATCTGGATCAAGGAAAGGCTTGAAAAGCTCCCATATTTCATCGAAAAAAAAGGCCATCTCTTATGGGTCGAAACACCACTGGAAGGGGCGTGCGAAAAACTTCATTCTTTGGTTGTAAGAGTAGATGCCTCCGTTCCAACGGACAGGACTGTTCTTCTGATCGGTCATTATGACGTAGTTGGTGTAAGTGTATATGGTGACACTGCCAGAGATGCCTTTGATGTGAACAAAATGACAAAACTCCTAAATATCTATGGCGAGGATGTAATTTACGGCCGCGGAACGATGGACATGAAGTGCGGAATCGCTCTGGAGCTTGATATCATAGAGGAATTTGCAGCAAACAGGGGACTGTTTGACGTAAACATAGTTGCTGCGTTCGTGGGGGACGAAGAGAATGCTTCAGCCGGCATGAGGGGTGTCCTACCTGTACTTTATAAGATGAAAGAAGAAGGTGCTGATTTCCTGACAGCCATTAATACAGAGCCTGGTGAGGCGGGGTATTCGGGCGAAAGCGGACCGGCAGTATTCCTTGGCACACTGGGAAAGATAATGCCGAGCTTCTACGTTAGAGGACGCGCTTCGCATGTTGGCAACTATTACAGTGGCTTTTCATCGGCACTTGCTGTTTCGAGGATAGTTTCATACGCTGAGGGAAATCCGCATTTTGCAGATCCTCTAAATGGAAAATGTGAGCCTTCATGGATATGCCTCGACATGGGAGTGATCAAAAAAGGCTACAGCGTGACAGTGTCGGACAGGGCATTCGCCTACTTCAACTGTTTTACTGCGACGAACACGCCGGCAGATGTCATTGATCAGATGAAAATCATTGCTGGATATGCCCTCGATCAGACAATGGCACAGCTCACGGAGTCATACAGGAATCTTCTCGCGATGGGCTGCGAAGGCAAAAACTTCAATGTTCCGCGTGCAAAGGTATACACTTTAGAAGAGATAACAGAAATTGCTCGTAAAAATTACGGCGAAGGATTTGACGAAGAGCTTGCTTTGTATATTAAAGATCTTCCCCCTGGTGACATGAGGGAGAGGGGGCTTGCTGCAGTCGACAGGATAGCGGACATGTCGGGAGCTGATGGGCCTTATGCGATATGCTTTTTCCTGCCTCCATGGCTACCTGTGCGAACGGACTTTACCGGAGAGGACCGAGATATGCAGACTGTTGCGGCAGCACGCAGCGTAAAGAATCATCTAAGAGAGAAATACGGGATCAAGATGAGGGAGGTTGAACTCTTCGCGGGACTTTGCGACTTGAGTTATGTGGGAGCTAAAGTTTCGACCGACGACCTCGAAGCACTTGAGAAAAACATGCCGGGCTGGGAAGAGATATATAGTGTTCCTTTGAAGGAGATGCAGTCACTGGGACTTCCCGTGATCAACCTGGGACCGAGCGGAGAAGATGCGCACAAGAAAACTGAGAGGCTAAGGCTTGGCTATTCGCTCGACATACTTCCCGAACTGCTCCGCTTTGCTGTAAGGAAGATATCAGAGACCGTTAAGTGAGCAATGCCTCCGTGCGGGGTATGCATGGAGGCTGTCGGATGATTTACCTGAGCTTTATGGTAGAATCACATCAATGGCTAATAATATCCGAAATTTTACCTTGTCCCGCACGTAAAGCATTTGACAGGACCTATTTAAAAGAGGCTGTGGAATTCACAAAAGGACATAACAAATGTCCTGCATCAAAAAAGGAGAAGGATCTATAAATGCTGGATGAAGAGGTTCGAATACGTCCTGCCGAACCGGAGGAAGCGGAGCTTCTTTCAGATGTCGCATGGCGCTCGAAGGAGTACTGGGAATACCCGGTAGAGAAGATGAGTCACTTTCGCGATTTTCTGACCATAACAGATGACTTCATTGAAAAAAATCCTACGTACCTTGCAGAAAACGAAGAAACCGGAGAGATAATAGGTTTTTATTCCATAGAGCTCCTCGATGATTTCAAATGGTGGATCAGACATCTCTGGGTAGTACCGGAGCGCATTGGTACAGGTATGGGCGGAGAACTCTTCCTGCATGCCTGTGAAATAGCCGAGACCGTAGGCGCAGATGAACTGAACATCATTGCAGACCCAAATGTAGAAGAATTCTATCTCCATATGGGCGCGGAAAAAGTAGGGGAAAAAACACAAAAAACCGGCGGTGTTGACAGGAAATTGCCGATACTTCTGATCAGGCTGCACTGATCCATGTTTTACAGCTGGCAGAACGATGCGGTAGAAGCAATAGGAAAAAAGAGCGCGATACTGTCTGCGCCCACAGGAAGCGGCAAAACCTGGGTCGCTTATGTCTGGGCAGGACTGATGGATTCGTCCGGTGAAACTTCCGAACCTTCCGGAAGAGTAATTTTTACAGCCCCTATAAAAGCTCTCTCCAATGAACGTTATATGGAACTACGGTCAATGGGTTTTGATGCGGGGCTTGAAACAGGAGATTTCAAAAAGAACGCCGGAGCCCAGGTACTCTGCTGTACGCAGGAGATATACACCCTCAAGTATGCCCACATTCCCGGGCAAAAAGTGATAGTGGACGAATTTCATTTCATCTTCAACGATCCTGACAGAACAAGAGCATACATAGACGGACTGAGGTCAACGTCCTTTGACAGCGACATCCTTGTCATGTCCGCCACATTCGGAAACCCTGACGTGATAAGGAAATATCTTGAAGAGACGGCCATGCGTGATTTCGTTCTTTTTGAAACGGACAAAAGGGTGACAGACCTCATCTTTTGCAGGAGTGGCTTGCGTTTTTCAAAAATACACGATGCACTGGTCTTTGTTTTTTCAAAAAAAGGAGCGGAATGGCTTGCGGCTCAGATATCAAGGTATCGCCAGAAAATCAGCAGGAGTCAGAGAGCCAGGCTGAGAGAGATAGCGGAGATACTTGATGTGGGATATGTCCCGGATATTATGCTCAGAGGTGTCGGAATATATGTCGGTTCCTTTCTGCCAAAGGAGAAATTACTTGTGGAAATGGCTTTCAGGGAGAGGATACTGGACGTGGTTGTAGGTACTGACGCCCTTTCTCTTGGGGTCAATCTTCCTGCTGAAACCGTTGTATTCGGTCAGATGGCAAAGTTTATTGACGGACCCCTGACAAAAAATGAATTTCTGCAGATGGCAGGCCGCGCAGGAAGAAAAGGGTTTTTCAACCCCGGATATGTCACTTATATACCAAGGAGCAAGTGCGAACACCACGATTACGACACAGGTCTCTTATACCTTGAGACCCTCGAAATGCCTTGTGAAGAGGCAGGGATAATGCTCCAGCCTGCTGTAGGAAAACTTCTCAAACAGGAAGTCACGATAGAAGAAGAGGCAAAGATGGTAGCGGAATTTTCCCTGCCCAGGCGACGATACAAAGAGGTTGTCGAAGAGGTGGAAGAACTCCTGAGGAATATCAGGAGGATGCTTAACGATATTAAAGACCAGAAACTCAGAAAAAGTGTACGCAAGATCCTTGCGGACATCTGGAGCGATGAGATGGAAGCTGAATACAACATAGCTATCGCAGTGCTTTTTGCTGAGCAAAAGTCTCCTGAAGCAATGGATGCCGCAGATATAATGCGCAAGAGTGAGAGAAACTATCTGCAGGCACTTCTCAAAATCAAAAGGTTCGCCAACAGGTTGCCGGAAGGATACAGTTTTTCTCATATGGGTCAGATAGACTATGTAGTAAATCAGATAGACGCTTCTGTTTTTGGATTTGAAGAAAAGATACACCAGATAAAATTGACAGAGGAAACATGGGAGACCAAATAACAGAACATAATCACTTAAGCCCCCGTAAAACTACTTTAATAAAAATCATTTGATTTTCGATATATGATATTCTTCTATATTTCCACCTCACAGAATGACATTTCACAAATAGCTGTCTTTATGGCAACATAAATAAAATATCTCTTCAATTAGACAATGTGCTGTTATAACTTCCGCAAATAACAAGAGATAATTTATAAACAAACAGTAAAATTTAGCGGATATATAAAACTTATGGTTATTTATCTTCTCCCAAAATACCAATAATAGCGAAAAAATGCACAAACATATACCTATAATTTCGATAATAAATAAGAAGAATCATCATTTTTCAAGCAATATGATTATATGTATTATATGAATGTTCAGCTTTTCTGCTTGTATTAAGCAAAAGTATTTTTGTCGGAGAGGCTGAGATCGGTATCAAAAGCAGCATCTGTTTTTTTACCCCTGTTGGGGCAGGCGCAAATTGTTTTTTATAATTGAAGACTTCATGTTAAGGAAGTCAACAAGCACAAGGAGGGAGAGAGGGCATGGAACTGATACAGAAACACCCGATACTTGAGTTCCATCACGGCAAGGAAGTAACGTTCACATTTGACGGCAAGGATATGAAGGGTTTTGAGGGCGAACCGATAGCGATGGCGCTGCATGCCAACGATGTACGGATCTACAGGATAACGCCTGAGATGAAACGTCCGAGAGGCTTTTTCTGCGCGATAGGCAAATGCAGTTCGTGCTTCATGGTAGTAGACGGAGTGCCCAACGTGCGTACCTGCGTAACGCCGTTGACGGCAGGCATGAAAGTGGAGACCCAGCATGGCAAGGGCCAGGTTCCACTGGAAGCGAAATAGCGGGAGGCGGGACAAATGAAGAAAACGATAGAGACAGACCTCCTAGTAGTAGGCGGCGGCGCGGCAGGACTCTGTGCGGCAGCAGAGGCGGCGGGAGCGGGAGCAAAAGTAACAGTGATAGAGAGCGACCTTCACCCGGGCGGCCAGCTGGTCAAGCAGACGCACAAATTTTTTGGCAGCAAAGACGAATATGCAGGGACCCGCGGCTACAAGATAGCAAACATTCTTCTTGACGAGATCGCATCCCTTGGAGACAAAGTAGAGATCCGGACCAACACCACAGTCACGGGCTACTATCCTGAAGAGGGAATCTTCACCGCGATGAAGGGCGAAGACGAATACTACAGGATAAAGGCAAAGAAGACAGTAGTTGCTACAGGAGCCCAGGAAAGACTCATTCCATTTCCGAACAACGACCTTCCGGGAGTATACGGAGCAGGCGCAGTACAGACCCTAATGAACGTATACGGAGTAGTTCCGGGGAAGAAAGTCGTCATGGTAGGAGCAGGCAACATCGGACTCATAGTCAGCTACCAGCTCAGACAGGCCGGAGTAGAGATCGCAGCCATAGTGGAAGCAATGCCGAAGATCGGCGGATACTGGGTCCACGCGGCGAAGATCAGAAGACTCGGCATCCCCATCCTTCTCAGACACACCATCGTTGAGGCACTGGGCGACAAAGTCATAGAAGGAGCCGTCATCCAGGAACTTGACGACAAATTCCAGCTTATAGGGGAACCGATGAAGATCGACTGCGACGTTATCTGCATGGCAGTAGGACTCACACCGACCACGGAACTCTTCTGGCAGGCCGGTGCGAAGATGCAGTACTGTCCTCAGCTCTGCGGCCACGTACCTTTCAGGGACAACACCATGCGCACCAGCAACCCGGACATCTGGGTAGCGGGAGACGCATCAGGCATAGAAGAGGCATCAGCGGCAATGGTAGAAGGCAGGATAGCCGGATTCAGCGCAGCTAAGGCACTGGGCCTCAATGTAAAAGAAGAATCATTCAAAGAATACTGGACAAGACTGGACCACCTTCGTGCAGGCGAAGTTGGAGAAAAGATCCGCGGCGGGATCTGTCAGGTACTTGTTGACGGATGGGAGGCATAAAGATGGGCTGCACATGCAACAGCAATGACAAAGAGAAACTATTCTGCAGCGGCGTACTTGTAGAGAACAGGCCCGGGGCCATCCTTCCCCCGCAGGAAGCGTGGGAGAATAAAAAGGGCGGATATGTAGTAATAGAATGTCCGCAGCGCATCCCCTGCAACCCCTGTGCGACCAGCTGTCCAACCGGAGCGGTAAAGCCCTTTAAGGACATCAACGACACTCCTGAAATAGATTATGAGAAATGCACGGGCTGCGGACTCTGCGTAGCGAAATGCCCTGGACTTGCGTGCTTCGTCATAGACCTCACCTACAGTGCGGACGAAGCAGTCATCAAACTTCCGTACGAACTTGAGCCGAAACCTTCGAAGGGTCAGAAAGTAAAATGCCTGAACAGGGTCGGGGAAGAAGTTTCCGAGGGAGAAGTCTACGCGGTAACAGAACCGCTTAAAGACCAGACGACAGTCGTAAGCGTTGTCATCCCTAAAAAACTGGTCGGAGAGATCCGTGCCATCAAGGTGGTGTGCTAGCCATGACAGAGAAAAAGAATGTTATCTGTCGCTGTGAAGAGATAGAGATCGATGAGATCCGTAAGTGGATCGATGCAGGCTATACAAATTTTGAAGAACTTAAGAGGATCCTCCGCGTCGGCATGGGACCCTGCCAGGGCAGAGGCTGCCGCGACATAATCCTTCGCGAGCTCTCCAAGGCGACAGGTAAACCAGTAGCAGAGCTTCTGCCTGGAGTTATCAGGCCTCCGGTGAAACCGGTCAAAGCCAAACTATTGGCCGAAGATAACGAATAGGAGGTAGGGTGCTATGACTGTAAAAACAGCGGATGTAATTATAGTAGGCGGAGGAGTTCACGGAGCATCCACCGTGTATGAACTGGCAAAAGCCGGTGTAAATGTAGTTCTTTTTGAAAAGGAATATCTTGGTTCCGGTGGTTCAGGCCGCTCAGCGGCCGGTCTTCGCCAGCACTTTGGAACGGAGACCAACCTCCACATGGCCAAATATAATCTCCAGGTCTTCCCGACACTTGAGGAAGAGCTTGATACGGGTATGTCTCTTGAGTTTACTCAGTGGGGATATATGTGGGTGGCCTATGCAGACAGCGTTCTTGCCCAGCTTCAGAAGAACGTAGACCTGCAGAGGAGTCTGGACATCCCCTCGGTCATGATGAAGCCTGATGAAGTAAAAGCCCGTTGGCCCTATCTCTGCATGGACGGTATCATTGGCGTTGCATTCTGCGGCGATGACGGCCACATCAACCCTCAGACGCTGACCCTCTCATATGGTCACGCTGCCCGCAGACTGGGCGCAACAGTAAAGACATATTGCCCGGTAGTGAAGCTTCTTGCAGAGAACGGCAAGATAAAGGGTGTAGTTACAGAAGACGGTGAAGAGTGGCATGCTCCTAAAGTCCTTCTCTCTGCAGGACCATGGTCAACACCATTGGCAGCAACTATAGGCGTGGATCTTCCTGTTTATGCAGAACGTCACAATCTGCTTATAACAGAGCCAGTAGAAGTTTTTGACTGTCCGATGGTCCTCTGTCTTGATGACGGCGCATATTTCAAGCAGTGCCCGAACGGAACTTTCATGTTCGGTCGCGATGACCAGGATGAACCACACACAACAGAGTGCTCAAACAGCGCTAAATTCCTTGAAGGCGTAACAAAGAGCGTTCTTAAGAGGATCCCTGCACTCAGCGGAGTCAGGGTAGTTCGACAGTGGTCAGGTCCTTATGACAACACTCCCGACCATAATGCGATAATCGACTGGACACCCGTAGAAGGCCTGCTCGTCAACTGCGGCTGGAGCGGTCACGGACTTCAGTTCGGACCTTCAGGCGGACGAGTCTGCAAAGAACTCCTTATGGGTGAAAAACCATTTGTAGACCTTTACCGTTTCCGTCTTTCCAGATTTGCTGAAAACGATCTTTTCTTCGAGCCTGCATTCATCTAATATCAACGGGAGAAACATATACTTTCAGGGGCGGACATTTCTGTGTCCGTCCTTGCTTTTTGCCATCTTGCATTTCTTTTCACAAGGTGGTATAACGAACCGCGGGTCTTGGTGCGCTTAGCTTGTGGCATCCCTTTTTAGTTATGATCATATGGATAATACATCCTGCTGTATAAGGGGAAGAATCGGTAATGAACCGTCGCAGCTATTGTGTTTTTGTAAAAAAACTGATATTTTCAGCAGTGATAGGTATTTTTGTGTTTGCCACCTATTCTATCTCTGCTTCGTTGGCTTTTTTGATTCCTGCAGAATTTGATCATGATCAAAATTATTCATCCTCACTTTCGCACTTTATCCGAATAGGTGAGTTAAGTATTCCTGACACTCCCTTATCACAGAATTCTGATGAGAATGAACTGCCTATTGCTCTGAGAAGCTTCTGCGAAGCGTTCAGCAACACTGTGACATCCAATGTTAGGACCAGAAATAAAACTGTATCTCAGTTTGCAGAACGGTTTTTGACGTCCACTGATGACAGATGCCCGCTTCCTTCAACTCTTCAACGAAGCTTTTGCGGATCTGGAAACATTTGCGCAAAAGCTTTTTACAGCGTTAAAACCACACGTAAGCTGGAATAAACCACCATCGCCGTTATTTTATATTGAAAATATTCCCGCCGCTGCAGCAGGAATATCTCTTGTGCCGGCCTCCGGAAAAGAAAGACTCTCCCCAGTGAAGCCTATGGGACTGTCGTTTCATGCCTGCACCTCTTTTTTATCTGTTTAATGGTTGGAGGTAATAGAAATGTCTGAATTTGTTTCAATGAGTTCCAATTTCACAGGGCCCTTAGGGGCGCTGGTGATGTCGTTTATAGCAATGAGTATTGTTTTTCTTGTCATAGTAGGATTGATGCTTGTAATGGTAGTTACACATAAATTGGTGAATGCCTCGATGTCGGTAAAATCTTCAAAAAACAGCGTCAAGGAGAGCAATTGAGATGGAACTCTATCTTAACGCTCTTAAGGGAGTAGTCGATCAGTCCGGTATTATTGCCCTAAGCGGCGGAAACCTGATAATGCTCCTTGTCTCTTTTGTCCTTCTTTACCTGGCAGTAGTCAAGGGTTTTGAGCCCCTCCTCCTTCTTCCGATAGCTTTCGGATGTCTTCTTGTCAACCTTCCGCTATCGGGAATAATTGACGAAGGCGGTTTTCTTTACTTTGTAAAATTTGGGATAGACCACGAGCTATACCCCATAATAATTTTTATGGGTATCGGCGCACTGACAGACTTTGGTCCCCTTCTTGCAAACCCTGTGACGTTTATGCTGGGTGCGGCAGCGCAGCTTGGAGTTTTTATAGCGGTGATCGGAGCCATGTCAATGGGTTTCACTATCCAGGAGGCGGCAGGTATAGGAATAATTGGAGGGGCAGACGGACCCACTGCGATCTACCTCTGTGCCAAGCTGGCAAAGGATATCCTGCCTGCTGTTGCAGTAGCTGCATACAGCTATATGTCATTAGTGCCTCTTATTCAGCCGCCGGTGATAAAACTTCTGACAACAAAAGAAGACCGTGCCATAAAGATGCAGCAGCTTCGTCCTGTTTCACGCAGCGAGAGGATCCTCTTCCCGATAGTATCCACTATAGCCTGCGGACTTATCCTTCCGGCGTCTGTCCCTCTCATAGGTATGCTGATGTTTGGAAATCTGCTTCGCGAGTGCGGATGTACAGAAAGATTAAGCCTTGCGGCACAGAACGAGGTTTTGAACGCTACTACTATCTTCCTTGGAATATCGGTCGGTGCCACTATGAATGCTGAATCCTTTCTAAGGATTGAGACGATAATGATAATTTGCCTTGGATTGGTGGCTTTTATTTTCAGTACAGCAGGCGGGGTCATCTTTGGACAGGCGATGAAGGTATTTACCAAGGGAAAGGTCAATCCGATAATCGGTGCGGCAGGTGTCTCAGCTGTTCCAATGGCAGCGAGGGTCTGCCAAAAGGTTGTTCAGAAAGAATTTCCGGGATCTTATATTCTTATGCATGCAATGGGGCCAAATGTAGCGGGAGTAATTGGTACAGCAGTAGCAGCCGGAGCAATGCTCACATTACTTGCCGGATAGGACAGTTTTTCTATGTGGTTAATTGAAATATTGCTCTGTACTGCGACGGCGCTTGCCCTGTCTTTTATCGCATCGTGGTCTGTGCATTTGCAGCCGGGCAGGAAGAAAAACCAAAAATAAGTATACAAGTGTTGAACAAGAGAATCCGGCAGGCGTTGTTCCGAATATCGGAAATGAATGACCTGCCGGGAATTTTTATGTAAAAAATCGGCATATATAATTAAAGGGAATAAAATAATCTTATAATTGCTTGCATAATACAGTGATTGGAATTATAGTCAAAAAGCTAATAAATAATTCTGTAGGGGTGAGATCCAATGCACGAAAAAGGGATCGAAACTTTTTTGGCTGTTTCTATGTCCAGGACGCTTGGAAAAGCTGCAGAGCTCTTGAATGTTACACAATCTACAGTTAGCTATAATCTTAACGAGCTGGAAAGCGAAATGGGCATGATGCTTGTTGATCGCCAGAAAGGAATGAAATCGATCAGCCTTACCCCTGCAGGAGAGAGTTTCCTTCCTCTTGCTTTGAAATGGCAGGAGGTCAGCAGGGAAATCGGGAACGCCCGTAACCCGGGCTCTGCCTTTTCACTTGCAATAGGAGGTTCAGAGACAGTAAACTACAGACTTCTGCCAAAAGTATACAAGGACCTGCTGGAACATGAACCTCCTGTATACCTCAGGTTATTGACAGACCCCACCGACAAGATGTACCAGGCAGTTGAAAGCCGCGCCATAGACCTTGCCATTGTCCTCCACGAAGAGACGACAAGGTATGTTCAGATAGATCCTTTTTTTAAGGAAAGCCTCATGATCGCAAGAATACCGAATGAAGATGAAAATGTATCAAATATCATCCAACCTGAATTTTTGATGCCGGAGCTTGAATTCTATATCGAATGGAGCAGCGGATACCGTCTTTGGCACGACCACATCTGGGACCCTATCAGAACTGCCAAGATGAGGCTCGATTCTGTCAATCTTGTTGGTGCGTTCATGGATAAGCCTGGTCAGTGGTGCATGGTACCTTGTTCAGCTATGGAAGAACTGAAGATGGGAAATGACAGGATAGTCTTTCAAAGGATCTCGGAAGATCCGCCCGAGCTGGTCTACCACAAAATAACACACAGATATCCCAGGGCCAGCGCACTTCCGGGACTGTCGATATTTGATGAAGTTGTTCAAGAACATGGATTTGGGTCAATATAAAACGGGGTGGTATAATTGAATCTCTCATCTTTAATAGATCACACAAATTTGGATCCAGCAGCTAAAACAGATGATATTTTGAGGCTTTGTGATGAGGCTTCGGAATGGAAATTCGCATCAGTCTGTGTCAATCCCTGCTATGTGGCACTTGCTTCAGAAAGACTCAAGGGCAAAGGTGTAAAAGTTTGTTCTGTCGTCGGTTTTCCTCTTGGGGCGAACGCTATGTCATCAAAGGCTTACGAGGCAGAAAGAGCCTACCGGGACGGGGCCGCAGAAATTGATATGGTGATGAACATCTCACATGCTAAGAACGAGTTGTACGATCTGCTTAGAGAAGATATCGCAGGGGTCGTAAGAGCTGTTCCTTACTGTAAGGTCAAAGTAATCCTTGAAACCTGCCTTTTGGAAGATGATGAAATAATCAGGGCCTGCAGAGAAGCAGCGAGTGCCGGTGCACATTTTCTCAAAACTTCGACCGGGTTTTCATCAGGTGGGGCAACGGTCAAACATGTTGAACTTATCAGGCAAAGCCTTCCCCCTGAAATAGGCGTTAAAGCGTCGGGGGGGATAAGGGACAGAGAAAGCGCAGAGGCTATGATAGCAGCGGGAGCCAACAGGCTGGGTACATCACGTTCTGTTTCTATATGTGAAACGATACCAGATTAAAACGGTAAAATTTATAATATTCAAAAATCTTAGAGATGTCTTGACATATTAAACTAAATCAACGAATATTAAAGGTGTTTGTGCAAAAAATGCAGCTTATGTAAAGTCTCCACAAGGGAGGAATTTTCGGTGAGCGAAACAGAAATAAAAACAGCAGAATTGTTGCAGGAAGGAGATCAGAAGATAGATCTTGATGATCTTATGCGCAAGTATGATACAGAAGCGCGTTTCAGGGCACTGGACGGATGGCAGGGAAAACTTGTCGCTTTGATAGCTATAGCGATGTCATCCTTCCATTTCTATACTTCAGGCTTTGGTCTTCTGCTCGCCCAGAAACAGGGAGCGGTGCATCTTGCCTTTACACTTTGCCTTGTCTTCCTTCTCTACCCGGCAAGCTCAAAACAGTCAAAGACCAGCGGGATTCCATTTTATGATTTCATTCTGGGAGCCATGGGAGTAGCTTCAGCCATGTATCTGGTGGTATTCTTCAATGACCTGACTACTAGGGCAGGTCTTCCTACACGAACAGACCTTATAATGGGCTTTATCCTGATAGTAACGCTACTGGAAGCCACTAGAAGGATATCAAATCCTGTCCTGCCGTGTATAGCTGTTGTAGCGCTCTTATACTGTTATTTCGGCCGTTCGCTTCCTGAAATGATAGCTCACAGGGGATTTTCGGTGCAGCGTATCGTAAATCACATGTATCTGGGAACTGAGGGTATCTTCGGTACACCGCTGGAAGTATCTTCGACCTTCGTATTTATGTTTATACTTTTTGGGTCTGTACTTGAAAAAACGGGTCTCGGGAAATTCATCATCGACCTTTCCATGGCCCTGGCGGGCTGGTCTACAGGAGGTCCTGCAAAGGTAGCAGTCGTCAGCTCAGGCCTCATGGGAACAGTCTCAGGTTCATCTGTTGCAAACGTATGTACGACAGGTATGTTCACCATTCCTCTTATGAAGAGCGTTGGCTACGAGCCGCATTTCGCAGGCGCAGTTGAAGCAGTTGCATCCACAGGCGGACAGATCATGCCTCCCGTAATGGGAGCAGGTGCCTTCATAATGGCGCAGTTCCTGGGAGTTCCATACATCGAAGTTGCTCTTGCCGCTGTGGTTCCCGCACTCCTCTATTATTTTGCTGTTATGGTTCAGGTACACTTTGAAGCTACAAGACTTGGACTTAAAGGAATTCCATGGGCGCAGCTCCCCCCCCTCTGGCCACTGCTGAGATCAAAGGGGTTCCTCCTTATCCCGCTCATTGCTATCATCTATTTCCTCCTCGCCGGGTTCACGCCGCTTAGAGCGGCCTTCAACGGTATTCTAGTGAGCTTTGCGCTTTCTTGGCTCAACAAGGAAACCAGATTGACCCCCACCCGTATTTTAGAGGCATTTCAATCAGGAGCACGGGGTGCAATTGGTGTGGCCTGCGCATGTGCCACTGTCGGAATGGTAGTCGGTATGGGTACGCTGACAGGTCTGGCTCTTCGCATAGCAAACGCGATAGTTACTCTTGCAGGCGGAAGCAAGATCCTTACCCTCTTTTACACAATGCTCGCCAGTATCATCCTGGGGACAGGTCTTCCGACAACAGCCAACTTCATAGTAACTAGCACGATGGCTGCCCCTGCACTTTTCAAGCTGGGAGTACCGGCGAAAGCTGCATACATGTTTGTCTTCTATTTTGGTATTTCTGCCGACCTTACTCCACCTGTCGCGCTGGCGGCTTATGCAGGCTCGGGTATTGCTGGTTCTGACCCGATGAAGACCGGCTTCACAGCCTTCAAGCTTGCCCTTGCAGGATTCCTGATACCGTATGTTTATGTCTATAACCCGATGCTTTTGTTTATAGATGTGGTGCCTCTTCAGATGATACAGGCCATATTTACGGCAATGCTCGGAGTATTTCTGCTGTCAATGTTCACTATCGGCTACTTTAAAGCGTCAATACCTTTGTATCTCAGGCTGTTAGCCTTTGCAGGAGCCCTTGCCCTCTTGATACCTGGCAGCATGAGTGATGCCGGCGGAATTGCTGTTCTAGCGTTTATTTATGTAATACAGACAGCAAAAGCGAAAAGCATCGCTAAGAAGATGGCTGCTGAAGCTTTAACAGAAGCTTCAGTTGAAGAGTCCAATAAATCAGAATAGGCAAATCTATGTATTAAATACTGATTCACTAAAAAGTTTTATGTTCTAAAATTCGGTTGTACACGAACTGATATCAGTTCGTTCAACAAACATAAAATTATTATAGGGAGGAACAAAGAATGAAAAAAGTCATCATCGTAACGCTTGTCGCGCTTCTTGCAGCATTTTCATTTACAGCAGTAGCTTCAGCGGCCACATATATGTCAGTAGCAACAGGTGGAACATCGGGTACCTACTACGCAGTAGGCGGAGCCCTTGCAGCTGCTGTAACAAAAGACGGAAAGATCCAGTGCACGGCAGAAACAGGAAACGCGTCAGTTGCTAATGCCAACCTTATCGCCACAAAGGGTATTGAGATAGCGTTCGTACAGAACGACATCACCTACTGGGCGGTAAATGGACAGCTTATGTTCCAGGGCAAGCCCCTTAAGAACATCCGCACAATAGCTTCTCTCTATCCCGAGCACATTCAGGTAGTTATCGCGAAGGATTCCGGAATCAAATCCATCAATGACCTTAAAGGCAAACGCGTAGGCGTAGGAGCCCCCGGTTCAGGCGTTGAAGGCGATGTTCAGGCTATCTTTGGTGTAGCAGGACTCACCTACAAAGATCTCAAAAAGGCAGACTTCCTAGATTTTGGAGCTACAGCAAGCCGCTTTAAGGATAACCAGATTGATGCAGGTTTCGTTGTCGCCGGTTACCCGACAGCTGCGATCATGGATCTCACAACCACCAAGGACGTAAGCCTTCTCAATTTTGACAAGGCATTCCTTGACAAGCTTCACAAGCAGTATCCCTTCTTTGTTGCCAGCAAGATCCCCGGCGGAACATACAAGGGCATAGACAAGGATACAGTAACACCTGCCGTTATGGCTATCCTCATTACCCACGAAGATGTCCCTGAACAGCAGATTTATGATTTCGTAAGCTCAATGTTCAAGAATCTTGATGATATTGCAGCAGTGCATGCAAAGGGCAAAGAGATTACACTTAAGAGCGCTCTCGACGGACTTACAGCACCTCTTCACCCCGGCGCAGCGAAGTTCTACAAAGAGAAGGGACTCATTAAGTAAGAGCTCTTTCAGTAAAATTTCAATAGTAAAGGTCCCGCTTTTGCGGGGCCTTTTTTATTTATGTCTGCTACAGAAAGCATCTGATATACTTTATTCAATACTTTATATTGGAGAAATATCAAATGCCGAGCCGGATCTATCAAATGAAGGCTTTTATGGCTATTGGGGCCATAAATTTTCGAATATTCATTTTTGGACAATCTGTCTCCCTTATCGGTACATGGATGCAGAGGCTTGCAATGAGCTGGCTTGTATTGAGGCTAACTGATTCTGCAACAGGACTTGGTCTTGTCGAGCTTTCAAATCAGGCGCCAATACTTGTGACCGGATTTTTTGTCGGTTCGATTCTGGATCGTTACGACATGAAAAAGATTTTGATAATCACCCAGTCACTCTGTATGATACAGGCCTTTTCTCTTGCCTTCCTTGATTTCACAGGAATTATCAGATACTCCCAGGTGCTTTTTCTAAGTTTCCTTTTAGGCTTGGTAACCTCTATAGATCTCCCCGCAAGGCAATCCTGCGTTGTTAGGATGCTTGACAGACCTGATCAGCTTAACAGCGCACTGACGATAAACTCTGCAGTATTTAACCTCGCCCGCCTTATTGGTCCTGCTTTTGCCGGTTTTGCACTTCAGGCAGTAGGAGAGACGATGTGCTTCTTCCTGAATGGCATCTCATATATCGCTGTTATATTCTCGCTTACCCGTCTTAAAATAAAAAAAATCGAGGTGCCGGTCAGGCAGAGTGGGTGGAAAAGCTTCAGGGAAGGGCTGGATTATACGATGAAGTTTATAGCGCTCAAAAAAATACTCCTGACATCTACTCTCTTTTTCTTTCTTTGTTTTACCTTTACCACTCTCCTGCCCTTTTTCGTTAAAAACGTCTTTCACAGCGATGCTTCTACACTTGGTTTTTTTCTGGGTTCGGTTGGATTAGGGGCTGTTACCGGGGTCATTTACCAGGCCAGCCTTGTTCCGGTCAGCAAACTTCACATAAGGGCGATCTACAGCGTAGGCTTGTTCGGGTTTAGTCTTGCCGCCTTCTCGCTTTCCAGATCGATAGAACTTTCCTGTGCTGCACTTACCGTTTTGGGTTTTGGAATGTCAACAGGTTCAGTATGTTTTAATACTTTAGTCCAGAGCATAATAGAAGAAGAAAAAAGAGGACGTGTAATGAGCCTCTATACTGTTGGAAACATTGGCATCGGGCCTCTGGGATCTTTGACTGCCGGCATTTTGGCCGATATTTTCGGCGGCACGTTTTCCGGGCTCGTTTTTGGCTTTGGAGCGATTTTCCTGGCCTTGTACATGAAGCATAAATTTAAAACGATCGAACCCTCTGTTCTTATGAAACTCAGGGAAAAGGGGCTTGCCGATGTAGTATAATTCAACGGCGTAAAAAATTATCTGATTTGCAGAAAGGCTAAAAAATGTTTTTTTCTTTTATGCTTACACTTATCTCCGGCATCTCGCTTTTGATACTTGTTTTGACTATATCTTTGCTTCTGATAGGGACAGAAAACGTACTCTACGATATCCAGGGTACAGATGCTTCCTTGCTTGCCCCTTACAGAAGGTTCCTGGCTGGACGCTGCTCAGATAAGTGTCCGCCTCCTTTGCTGTATGCATCATGCCTTTCTCTGCTTATGATATTTCTATTTATACCTATGGGGTCCCTTCCCCAGTTTGTGGAAACCGAGGGAGACTTCGTCATTATGATATTCCTTCTTTTGGCATCACAGGGGCTCTATATCAGAGGGATGAAAATTTTTTCAGGAGAAATATATCAGTCGTTTGACAGCAAAGAACTCTTTGTCCTCTCAAAATTAGCAGTGACAATGATAGCCATGGGCGGAACGCTGTCTTGGTATGCTCTCCACAGGGGGATGCCTGGCAGTATTTTCAGCTTTGAAACATTTACCGCAACATCGCTCTGGACTGTAACTGGACCGTGGGGGAAGCTTGGTACTGCGATGTTTCTGCTGCTGCTCACAGTAGTCTCGCCATCAAGGGGAGTTACGAAGTCAAGGATCGTGGACAACGTTCAGATACCTGAGATATTTGACGCTATACGTTCAATGCTTGCGCCTGCAATGATAGTCTCGGTCTTTTTCCCGATGCGCCTGGGAATATTTCTGGGATTGATCGGTTTCAAAATGTATCTTGTTGATTTTGTTCTTTTCTGGATAAAAGTGATGCTGGTGCAGTTAGTATTGATCCCTTTGGCAAGCAAAGCCTTCAGAAGGGCAGCTGAAAAGTGGAGGGAAAGACTGGAATCTCTTCCTGAAATAATGATAGGTGCTTTAGGAATAGTCTTTTTTATGCTTGACCTTTATATTTGATCAGCGTGAACCGCCTTCCATGGGAGGAACTCCCATCGGAGCCCTTCCCAGGATACCCGTTCTGTAGAATCTCGCTGATATCAGAGGCATTTTAAGGATCCGTACGATCAGGCGCTCTCCCTCGAATATTTCAAAAAAATTCCTTCGTCCAAATGGCTCAAGTGTCACCTGGTTCCGGCCGATATTTTTATTGCCGACCCTGTAATAGTATTCTTTCCATGACATCCTTCCTCCCTGAAAGACCATCCACTCACCGTTGTCAATGAATCTGCCGTATTTTGGTCTGTCAAAAGGAAGTCCCGCGTTTGTCGACCTTACCCTTTCTTCCCATGTCCAAAGGAGGCCTTTTGCGACTTTGTATTCGTCCTCTACAGGGGTCAGTTCGACTGAGTGTATGTAGCGTGTTGTGAATTTATGTCCAAGAGAGACCGGAGACTGGAAAATGAGTCGACCTTGATGGTCTTCCATTTGGAAAACATCCACACGCCATCCTGCGGCAGCAGTCAGAAAGAGTATGGGCAAGGATAAAATGAGCAATACGCAGTGTGAAATGTTCTTCATCATCTGACCTCCGGACACTAAAATAACATCTGTGATCAAAGTTGTCGAGCTCTGTGATCCAGGACTTTGTTCTTGTGTATGTCAGAAATATGTGAACTTAAGGTAATGTTGTTATTAAATATAATACAAATGGATATATTGTAAACTATGTAGTATTATATATGTAATCTGCGAAGGAGGTAGACAAATGAGAGAACTTTTTATACCTGAAACAAAAAATCCCCCGGCAAAGGTAAAGGATCTGGGGCTCATCAGCCTTGTAATGGAAGGCGCAGGTGTTTTTAACGCAAAAAGTGGGGAAATAATACTTCTTCCTATTGGCAGGAGCACTCTAAACAGTATTTCTGAAGACCTCGCTGAGGCTCTCCTTGAAAAAAACGGGATACAGCATATAGACTGCAGCTCCTCGGATGAATCCGTCCACTCCCTTGCTGAGCGTTACGTAAGGGAATATGGAGACAAAGCGCTCTCCTGGATGGCTATCTCAGGAAGAAAATTAAAGCTTTGGGGATGGGCGAGTACAGAAGAAGATGTGAAGATGAAGACAGCAATGGCTGCTGACACTATCCGCTCTATCATGGAGCGTTACATTACGGATTTTGACTATCTTCTTGAGGTAAGCTCAGGTACTATAAACAAAATGGCAGGTGTCTGTTCAACGAACAAAGGGTCGCTTTATGAGCTGGAAGGTCTGACTTGCCCTGGATCCGGTTATTATTACCATGATGATTCTGCCTTCATATATGCCACTGAACCGGTCAACTCGGAGCAGGAAGAGGAAGAGGTAAAAGATGTCCATACTCCGGGGGCACACACTATT
The DNA here is from genome assembly GCA_963682045.1 of Synergistaceae bacterium. GTDB lineage: Bacteria > Synergistota > Synergistia > Synergistales > Synergistaceae > Caenicola. Next base: position 930,348 of record OY821326.1, on the reverse strand, counting down.
ACCCTTCTCTGTGAACAGCTTGGGCTGGATCCAAAACAGACGCTCAAGGCTATGCTTTACACTGTTATTTTGCCGGATGGGAAAAAGACTCTTCTATTTGCAATGATCAGGGGAGACAAGAATATAAGCATAAACAAACTGACTGCCTATGTAGATTCAAAATTCAAAGGAGCATCCTTCAGAAAGGCTGAAAACGGGGAAATTGTCTCATCCTTTGGTGAGGTCGCAGGTTTTTGCGGACCTATAGGAGTACCCGATGGAGTTCAAATGGTCGCTGACAAGTCGCTTGTGGACGGCAAAAACTTTGTGGTCGGCGGTAACAGGCCGGATTATCACAGGACAGGCTGCTGCTGGGGCAGAGATTTCAAACCTGATGTCGCAGACCTTTTGCTATTTGAGGAATCAATGCTATGCCCTGAAAACGGAACTCCTTTGACGCCGGTGCAGTTAAGGAAGATTTGTACTGTGGAGTGTTACTGCTCGGAGATGAGAGGCGAACCTGTACTTTCATCCAGGGACAGGGACGGAGAACACAAATGGCCGTACAGATGGAAGGCTGAGGTATCTTTGGAATCTCTCATACTCTCATTCTACGAAAAAAAAGAAAAACGCATCAATGATGCGATCTTTAACGACAAGTAGATCATAAAGATAAGGCAGTTCATCTCTTCAGAACCGAATGCGCGGGGCCCGGTCGGCCCTGCGTTTTTTTGTTCTGCTGGGCAGACATTTTTGGCTTAAGTTTGGAATGATTTATTGCGGACCTGCTCCGGGCAAGTTATACTCTTAAGTATAGGGAGTGTTATCTTTGGCTGAGGGTATGAAAAAAGTACTGGAAAAACTTATTGAAGATTATGGTCTCTGTATCCTGGAAGATCCTGACAGGCTCTCTCAGTTCCTCGAAGCGAGGAACCCGGGCGAGAGCGCTGCCAATTTCAGGTTGACATTTGCCCTGCGCTATATGATCAAATCAGGATGGTCTGTAAACTCAAAGATCAGCAATAAAATTGAGACGCACTTCAGGGCGAAACTCTCAGAGCATCTCGGTTTTACTCAGGAAGAGGCGGAGGATGTATTGCTTACTCTGAGGCATGTCATAAGGGAAGAGCGTGCAGAGTGCAGCTCTGAAGAGGAAGGCTCTGATGATCTGGTCGCAAGGCCTGGAAACCTGAGAAGGATAGCAGGTGGGATATCGAATAAACCGAGGACGATGTGGATCAGAAAGAAATCATTCTACAACGGCATCGTTCTGATTGCTGCATTATTGGCGATAGTGGTGCTCTTTTTCCAGATAGGAAGCCAACGGAACCCCGTTGGGGACGAATTCAGGGTAGCCTTTTTCGCTCCCATGAAAGGCAGCGTCGCACAGTCGAGCCATAACCAGCTAAGGGCTGCCCAGCTCGCAGTCGAACAGATAAACAAACAGGGCGGAGTAAGAGGCTACAAAATCAAAATAGTAGGTTACGATCTTCCTCAAGGCAGCTCTGAAGCAGAGGAGAGCATCAGGAAGGTTATGAAGGACGAGAGCATACTTGTCATGATGACACCTGCGTCTCAGGAAAAGGTCCAGCTAATGTCAAGAATAGCGGATGATATAAGCGTTCCGTTGGTGATAACAGCCTCAGATCTGACATCTGGAGCCGTTATGAAGGGTGAAAAACCTTATCTTTATGCTTTTCGCATAGCTAATGACACTGATGCCAGAGCAAAAATGCTGGCGTATTTTGCGGTACAGGGGCTTTCAAAGAGGGAGATAGCCTTTCTTTACGACGCTGGTGACGAAACGACCCTCATGCTCCATGAATCAGCTCTTAGATGGGTAAAGATCTTTGGGGGGAAGATCACAGCAGATATCAGCGGTCAGATGAATGAAAATGCCGACCACAGAGCAGCCATGGAAGCGATCGCCAAAAGCGGAGCCGAGGTACTGATAATTCCCGGAAAGCAGATAGACATCAGATCTCTCTTCAGGTTTGCAAGGGATGCCGGTTACAGAAACACAGTGCTGGCAGAAGGCTACACTGAGAATATGGCTGTGGGAAGTGACAGTGCGTTTTTAGGCAGCTGGTGGGTCAATGAAGTCTCTGATCTTGACCCCCAGATACGTTCTGTATTGAAAGATTTCAGGACCCTTTACAATGAGAATTGCCCGCCCTCTGATGTGGAATCAGCCATACTGGCATATGATGGAGTCATGTGGATAGCAAATGCGCTCTACAGCGCATCAGGCTACAGGGGAGAGGCAATAAGGCATGCCCTTCTTTCTACCAGGAATTTTGCTGCAGCCCACGCTACACTGACGATAGATCCCAGGACTCACGGTCCTCTCAACAAGGCCATGGCAATAGTCTTCTGCCCTAACGAAAAGGGCATTTTCCAGAGAAGGGTAAGAACAAAAAATATAGATTGACCATGGAAACAACAAAGTATCATAATAGGGGATCATGAAATTAGGCAGTAGGTATAATGGTCCTCCTATCCTGAAAATTACTTTTATATTTTATATATTTTGGAGTTGGTGTTATGGAGACAAAAAAGCACGAAAGACTTGAGGAAAGATTCGAGTCCGCGTGGAAAAACAGAGAATCTGAAGACTGCCTCTGGTGGGATGGCAGCTGGTGGTCATGGAACAGACTTAACAGCCTTGCTATTGACTGCGAGGAAAAATTAAAAGAAGCAGGTTTTCAAAAAGGACAGAGGATCGCCTTTATCCTGCCCAATTCTCCGATCGTTATTGCACTGTCCCTTGCTTGCTGGAAACTGGGAGGAGCTGTTGCTCCTGTCAATGCCAGAGCCGGTCATGAAAATTTGCGAGGTACCCTACAGGTACTGGATCCGGCTGCAGTCTTTGTTTCTGAGGGAAACGAACTTTCAGGCTGCGTCTTTGAAGGGACGAAGTTCGGCATCTTTACGGTAACTCCCGAGAAACTTATCCACCAATTCAAATGTGTAAAAGGAATACAGGAAAAGGAAGATCACGCGGTCATATTTTCAACATCCGGGACATCGGGCAGACCGAAAGCAGTTCCATGTACCCACTCAAATCTGCTTTCAAATATTGATCCGATCAATAAACATATCCCCGGACTTTTGGACCGAGATTCGATAATCCTAAACGTACTTCCAAACTTTCATTCCTTTGGTTTCAACATGTCAGGAATGCTTGCACTCATGAGTGGGTGCAGACAAACACTGCTGCCGGGTTTTGTTCCTGTAGACCATACGATCAATGCAATTAAGGCATCTGGAGCGAACTGTATAATTGGGGTTCCAACGATAATGGTCTTCCTCTTAGGCGCACTGTCAAAAAAGGGAGAGCGCCTGAGTGGTATAAAATTCGTGATAACAGGCGGAGACAGACTGAACGTGCAGATGAACATAAGGAGCAAAGAATACCTAGGAACAGGAATACTCGAAGGCTATGGTCTTACTGAGTGTGCTCCTGTCGTAGCTGTCGGTCACAGTGCCGACGACAGCAGACTTGGTACAGTAGGACAATTTTTTGACACTTACGAAGTGCAGATAAGGGACAGGAATGACAGGATACTTGATATGCACGAAGAGGGAGTACTCTGGGTCAAAGGCCCCTCTGTGGTATCCGGATATTTCAGGGACGAGGTCAACACAAGTGAAAGATTTGTGGATGGATGGTTTAACACAGGTGATGTGGTCCGTGTAGATAAAGATGGCTATGTAGAGATAGTTGACAGGGCTACGGACATAATCATAGTAAGCGGTTTCAATGTTTATCCGCAGGAGGTTGAAAATGCTCTGTGCAAACATACCGCTGTTCAGTCTGCAGCGGCTGTAGGAGAGAAAAACAAACTGGCGGGAGAGATAGTTAAGGCATTTGTCATACTGAAAGAGGGTAAAGAAACTACAGAGAAAGATCTAATTGACTACTGTAAGAAAAACCTAGCCCACTACAAAGTGCCCCGCAGGATAGGTTTTCTTGAAGAATTCCCGATATCTGCAGCAGGAAAGGTCCTTCGAAGAGAATTAAGGAAAATAGAGATAGATAAATAAGGGAGAAGTTTTCGGGTTTCCGAAAACCTTCTTCCTTTATTCGTTCCACTCGACAAGTTTGCCGGGGTTCAATATGTTATCAGGGTCGAAAGCAAGCTTGACCCTTTTTATCAGCTCAAGGTGATTTTTGTCGAGGAATAGCTTCATGAATCCTTTTCTTTTAAATCCAATTCCGTGCTCGCCAGAAAGAGTCCCTCCCATTTTGATGACAGCGGAGTAGATTTCAGCCTGTACTTTGCGGAGAACTTCGTGCCAGTCCTCGGTATCGGGTCCTATTACAGTGCAGTGCATATTGCCGTCACCGGCATGGCCGTATGCAACCCATTCCAGATCCCTGTCAAGACAAACTTTTTTTATTTTTTCCAGAAGGTCTGGGACTCTGTCTATGGGTACAACCAGATCCTCTTTCGTATATCTGCTGTAAAAGAATGCAGTTGCCTCCGGTATTGCCTTGCGGGCCTGCCATATCCTCTCTTTTGTGCTTCTTGTGTCAGCAACATAAACTTCACTTGCCCCGTTTTCCTTTGAAAGAGCACCTATCCTTTCGTACACCCTTTCCAGAACATCCTGATCATTTTCTTCAAGCTGGATTATGAGAGCTGCTCCGGCATCGCTGGCGGGCACTGGATTGTTCAGGTATTTTTCGACGAGTTCCAGAGCTTTTTTGTCCATGAATTCTATCGAGGCGGGAACTATGCCTCCCTTTTTGATTATCTGAGGAACAAACGCTATTGCAGTTTCAGGGTCCGGGAATGCCGCAAGCAGATCTACAGAATGTCTGGGAAGGGGAAGAAGTTTTAGTACGGCTTGGGTGATTATCGCCAGGACCCCCTCAGATCCGGCCATCAGGTGTGTAAAATCCAGCCCTGTTACGTCTTTGCGTCTTTTTCCGCCAAACCATGTCACTGTCCCGTCTGCCATCACTACTTCCAATGCAAGTACCTGTGCTCCTGTTGCTCCGTACTTTATAACTTTGTTGCCGCCTGCGTTTTCTGCGATATTTCCACCAATGAAGGAGGCATCCCCGCTGCATGGATCCCCTGCGTAAAGGAGGTCGTGTCTTGCTGCGAGTTTGCTTATCTCTGATGTCACTACTCCAGGCTCAACTGTCACAGTAAGGTTTTTTTCATCGAGCTCGATTATTTTATTCATCTTTTCAAAGGACATCACTAAACCGCCGAATGCGGGCAGGGCACCTCCGGAAAGTCCGGTCCCAGCCCCCCTGGGGGTAACAGGTATCCTGTTGGCTGAAGCTATTTTCATTATTTCTGAAACGTGAGCGCTGCATTCAGGGAATACGAGTGCTTCCGCCCTGTATTCGCCATCATATGCGGAAGATGGTACCTCATCGTGCGAATATGATATCAGTTTTTCTTCATCGGAAGAGACGTTTCTCTCCCCTATGGCTGATCTCAGCAGGGATATTATTTTTTCATCGATCTTGTTGTATAAAAATAACGAGTCCATTAACATACCTCCGAATCACTTAAGTCAGGTTAGTAAGAATCCTTAGCTTATCAGCTATAATAGCATCATTATAAGCGAGGAGGTGCGTCTGTTGAGAAAAGAAAGGGAGAGCAGTGTCATCCAAGGTCTGAGTCTTGCCGGAGAGACAGATATTTACCTTTTTCGTGAAGGAAGCCATTGCGGACTTTACAATTTTCTCGGCGCACACAGGATGTTCCACGAAGGAAAAGATGGGATTCTGTTTGCTGTCTGGGCGCCCAGTGCTGCGGAAGTTTCTGTCATGGGAGACTTTAATGCATGGGACAGAGAGAGCCATAAGCTTGCGCCAAGATGGGACTCGTCGGGCATATGGGAGGGTTTTGTCCCCAACGTACCGGACTGGTCTTCTTACAAATACTCAATAACCACCAATACAGGAGAAAAACTGGATAAAGGTGATCCTTTTGCTTTTTTCTGGGAAATGCCCCCTGATACAGCTTCAAGGGTTTCCCCTGATCTTTCATACCAGTGGAGTGACAGCGGATGGATGTCATCAAGAGGAGAAAAAAGTTCACTTTCCTCTCCGCAGTCTATATATGAGATGCACGCCGGCTCATGGAGAAGAACTGAGGAAAACGGCTATCTATCCTGGCTGGGGCTTGCGGAGGAACTGCCGCCATACCTTCTTGAAAATGGATTTACCCATGTTGAATTTCTTCCTGTTATGGAGCACCCTTTTTATGGTTCCTGGGGATACCAGACAACAGGTTATTTTGCTCCCACAGCCCGGTATGGTTCGCCGGACGATTTCAGAAAACTCATAGATTCTCTACACAAAGCAGGTATAGGAGTAATACTGGACTGGGTACCATCTCATTTTCCTGCTGATGCTTTTGCACTTGCAAAATTTGATGGAACAGCCCTTTATGAGCATGAGGATCCGAGGAAAGGATTCCATCCGGACTGGAAAAGCTGCATATTCAATTATGGGAGGAACGAGGTAAGAAGTTTCCTTCTTTCGTCCGCTCACTTCTGGCTGGATAAATACCATGTTGACGGCCTGCGTGTGGATGCTGTTGCCTCAATGCTCTATCTTGACTATTCCAGAAAAGAGGGAGAATGGATCCCCAACCAATACGGCGGAAATGAGAACATAGAGGCGATTGATTTCCTGAAAAAACTCAACGAGACAATATACATGAAATATCCTGATGTACAGGTGACTGCAGAGGAATCTACATCCTGGCCCATGGTGTCGCGGCCCACATGGCTCGGCGGCCTTGGCTTCGGGTTCAAGTGGAACATGGGCTGGATGAACGATATCCTCCAGTACATGTCCAAAGACCCTGTCTTCAGACAGTATCATCAAAATAAGCTGACGTTCGGCATGTGGTATGCATATTCCGAAAGTTTTGTTTTGCCCCTTTCCCATGACGAGGTGGTTTATGGCAAAGGATCCCTATGGGGTAAAATGCCGGGTGACAGTTGGCAGAAAGCGGCAAACCTCAGGCTCCTCTTCGGTTGGATGATGGGACATCCGGGCAAAAAGCTTCTTTTCATGGGAGACGAGTTTGGGCAGGAGAGAGAATGGGACCACAATATCAGCTTGGACTGGCATGTACTGGGCGACGATCTCCACAAGGGGATACTCCTCTGGTTCAAAGATGTAAATAATTTTTACAAAAAAACACCTCAGCTCTGGGAACAGGATTATGACCCTGCCGGCTTCGAATGGATAGACAGCGGGGACTTGTCCTTAAGTGTGGTATCATTTCTCCGCCGATCAAAAAATGGGAACGAAGCAATATTTATTGGGAACTTTACTCCCGTAGTTAGGAACGGATACAGGATAGGAGTGCCAAGAAATGCTGTCTGGCGCGAGGCGTTGAACAGTGATTCTTCCCTGTACGGCGGATCAAACATCGGAAATCTGGGTGAAATAAAAGCAGAAAAGATATCGTTCCACGGCCGCCAGTACTCGATAGAGGCGACTCTGCCGCCGCTTTCCTGCCTGGTGCTTGTGCCTGAAGAGACTGATCAATAGATATAGGAAAACCGGAGGTAAGGTTTTTGGATAGAAGAAGCGGAGTTTTGATGCATTTATCCTCTTTGCCAGGGCCGTTTGGAACAGGAGGACTTGGAAGCAGCGCCGAACGTTTTGCAGATTTTCTGATAAATTCAGGATTCAAAGTATGGCAGGTCCTTCCGACTTCACCAATAGATGGTTCTTCCTGTTATTCCCCTTACAGCAGCAGATCTGCTTTCGCAGGCAGTCACATCTTCATAAGCCCTGAGAAACTGGTTGAAGATGGATTTTTAGATGCGGAAGAGATTGAAAAATATCATTGCAGCGGTCCGGAATGTATTGCTGATCATGGCTATTCGACTGAACATCTGAAAAATTTGATCAGGCTATCCTGGCTGCGTTTCAAAAATGAACCCGGCAGATGCGTCGCTGTTGCAGAAGACTACCGTCTCTTTGTCGAGGAAGAGGGATACTGGCTCAGGGATCATGCACTTTTTACAGTACTGAAAAAAGATTTTGAAGACCTCTCATGGAATAAATGGCCAAAAGAATTTGTCCTGAGAGATAAAGATACACTTGAAAACTACTCTTCCCAAAAAGAGAATAGTGAAGAAATTGAGCTGATCTGCTTCGAACAGTTTATTTTTGACAGGCAGTGGAAAGCCTTCCATAGATACTGCCTTGACAGGGATATCAGATTAATGGGAGACATCCCTATGTTTGTCGCTTTTGACAGTTCGGACGTATGGTCAAATCAGGAATATTTTGACCTCAGTCCTGAGGGATACCCGAATAAAGTTGCGGGGGTCCCGCCCGACTATTTCAGCGCCAGCGGACAGAGGTGGGGGAATCCTCTTTATAACTGGGAGGCGATGCGAAGGGACGGCTTCAGCTGGTGGACAGCCAGATTCAGGAAAGCGATAGAGCATTTTGATCTCATAAGGATAGATCATTTCAGGGGCTTTTCTGCGTGCTGGGCAGTGCCGGCAGACGAAGAAACGGCTGAAAACGGAGTGTGGACTGAGACCCCTGGCAGAGAGCTTCTTGAAGCCCTGTCTGAAAATATAATGAAGGACGGCATGGATGAATTGCCGCTCATAGCGGAGGATCTTGGCATCATTACAGACGATGTCAGAGATCTTATGGCTGATTTCGGGCTTCCGGGAATGAAAGTTCTCCTGTTTGCCTTTGACGGCGATGTCGGGTCCAGCCCGTATGCACCGCATAACCACATTCCTGAGTCTGTCGTTTATACCGGCACCCATGACAACAACACAGTCAGGGGATGGTGGGAGAGCGAATCGGATGAGCTGTCAAGATCGCTTGTCTCAGAATACACAGGGCGTGATATCAACAAGGATAATGTTTCGGAAATATTTACCATGATGGCGCTTTCATCAACATCGAAGCTTGCGATAATCCCGATGCAGGATATACTTGGACTTGGCGATGCTTGCCGGATGAACGTGCCGGGAGTTGTGCAAGGCAACTGGCTCTGGCGTATGAGCAGGGCTGATCTCGAAGCATTGACCCGGGCTGATTCGGATACAACGGCCCGTTTTAAAAGACTCAATTCCCTTTTTGGAAGATAGCAGAGGAGTTTTTTCGGTATGGAGCTCTCAGAACAGAAACTTTATTATGCAAAAAAAGATAACGACCACAGGGAACTCATTTTTTTTCTACTTTTGTTCGCCGTTATTTTCATCAAGTTTTACTTCCTTGAATATAAAATATCTATGCAGGTAACAAGATATCCTGCCTCTGCTGCATCGTCTGCAGGAATAGTAATCTGTCTCACTGTTGCGGTCTCTCTCTTCTGGAGGAAGGTTCGGGCTTTTTCTGCTCTTACTGTTGATTTTCTGATCTCGCTGCTTGCGGTAACAGATCTGCTGCACCTTCGTTATTACTCGGATATGTTCACCTTCATGAACATCGGTCTTTCCGCACAGGTGGGAGAAATCGCAGATTCTGTGGTTGCTCTCATACATCCCTCTGACTTCCTCTATTTTGCTGATATACCGCTATTGATCTTTTATATATATATCTCGCGAAAATTCAGATCAGTTCCCTTCTTTAAAAAAGTTGGCATAAAGCGCTTTCTTGTCTCTCTGCTGCTGATCATTGTCGGGGTGCTGCCGGTAGGGTACAGGTTCTGGTCTTACGAGAAAAGGATGCCGGCCGTATTGAGTTCTATGTGGGACAGGCCGGCCGTCAGCAATAACATAGGTGTACTGACATATCATCTTGCGGATGTTAAAAACGCGGCAGGCCACTTTCTTTTCAGGGAGAAGCTCTCTGATGCGCAGATCTCCGAAGTTAAAAATTTTATCAATGAAAAGAAGAGAGGAAAATCTCCTGGATATCTAAACGGTTTTGCGAAGGGCAAAAACCTTATCATAATCCAGGTTGAATCCCTCCAGCAATTTGTGATAGACCTGCGTATAAACGGAGTAGAAGTGACCCCCAACCTCAACAGATTCGTAAGGGAATCCGCATATTTCAGCGGGATATACAGCCAGACTGCCTTAGGAAACAGTTCTGATGCTGAATTCATGGTTAATACCGGGCTCTATCCATCTGCATCCGGAGTAGCATATACGAGGTTTGCAGGAAACCGGTATGAGGCTTTGCCAAAGGTGCTGGCTGACATTGGATACGTCTCGTTGGCGCTTCACGGGGACAGACCGGGATTCTGGAACAGGCACAGGATGTACCCTTCGATGGGATTCAGCCGTTTTATAAGTAAAAAAGACTTCATAGTTGATGAAAACATCGGGATGGGTCTCAGTGATGCAAGTTTCTTCAGGCAGAGCCTGGATATCCTTGATAAGACGCAAAAACCTTTTTACGCTTTTCTGATAACCCTGACGAGCCACTACCCATATAACTTCGACGAAATTTTCGAAGAGACGAAACTTAACACATCACCGTTTGAGGGAACGCTGATGGGCAACTATCTTACGTCGATGAAGTATTTCGACGATAAGTTCGGAAGTTTCATTGAAGGGCTAAGGAAAAATGGGCTTTTAGATACCTCTGTTATAGCTTTGTACGGGGACCACCCGGCTATTCCCAGCTGGGACAGGTCAAACCTCGAAAAACTTCTTGGCAGGAGCCTTAAAAATGACTGGGAATGGAAATACGTGCAGCGTATACCTCTTATGATAAAGATCCCGGGCATCCATTACCCATCGGAAGATAATAAGGAAACGGCAGGTCTCATAGACCTGCCTGAGACTTTTGCAGATCTTATGGGTTTTGAATTCAAAGCAGGATTCGGAACGAGCCTTTTTGGTAAAGACAGAAGTGAGCCGGTAATATTCAGGAACGGTTCATTTCTGATGGGCAAAGTCTTTATAGAGCCCTCATCAAGAAGTGCAAGGGAGATGCCTGAGGGCAAAGTTCTTGATTACAGCAAATATGCTCCAATGTCCGAAGAAGTTAAGAAACGTCTCAGATACAGTGACATGATACTTGAACATGACCTGGTGCCTGTACTTGTGGGGGAAGACTGAAAAAATGCGGATCCTGCCGGTAAAAGAAATGGAATGCCGTGAAAAAGAACTGAGGATTTTGATCCTTATGACACTGCTGGTATGGATCAAATTTTTCGTTGTAGATTACATGATCGCGGATGTCCTCAACTGGCCCTCTTTAGGGACAATGAAGATACATCCTGTAAGACACACTCTCAGGGCACTTGCTGTTGCTGTGCCCTCTCTTGGAGCGATACTTTCGGTAATGATACCTGTTTCTCTGGTTCCGGCTAAATACAGAGGCAGGACTCTGCTGATCATTGATGTACTCTTTTCGATCCTTGTACTCACAGATGTGCTCTTTATCAGGTATTATTCAGACATCTTCATATTCCACGACATACTCCTTCTTCCGCAGACCGGGCTGATCGCTAAATCTATATGGTCGCTGCTCAAACTGTGGGATGTGCTGATTTTCGCCGACATCCCGATAATAATCTGGTTGCTCAAAAAAGAATGCATAACTCTATGCTTTGAACAGGTTACCGCGAAAAGGATAGGGGGCTCGCTGCTTATACTCTTTTTTGCGGTCTTTGTTCAGATCACCGCAGGGTACAGGCTCAGAGAACAGAGACCAAACATAATGAGTGCTATGTATGACAGACTCTCAGTCTGCGCATGGGTCAGCGCAGCATCTTTCCATTGGGGTGATGTGATCTCCCTTACCGCCAGGGCATTTGAACCAGATTATGTTCCACAGCAGAAGATTGATGAGATGCGCGGATGGTTCAACGGCAGGGTAAAAACAAACATGACTTCGCCTGCCAAAGGCAAAAACCTGATCATGATACAATGCGAGGCCCTCCAGCAGTTTATAGTCGGAATGAAGATCAACGGAACAGAAGTCACTCCCAATTTAAACCGTTTTGCCGAGAACTCCCTATATTTTCCAAAGGCCTGGGATCAGACAGCAGGCGGCCTGAGCAGCGATTCGGAATTCATGGCCAACACTGGTTTTTTCCCATCCGCATCCGGTGCTGTCTATACTAGGTTTGCAAACAACAGCTACAATTCTCTGGCGAAAGCACTTAAAAAAGAAGGTTACAGGACTTTTGTTGTCCAGGGAACCTTCAGCTCTTTCTGGAATTGTCACAGGATGCACCCCAAGCTCTATTTTGACAGGCAGTACAGCCGCAATACCTTTCCAAAAGGAGAGATCATAGGTTTGGGACTGAGCGACAGGACCATTTTCACCGAAGCGCTTAACATTTTTAAAATGACAGAAGAACCCTTTTATGGATTCATAGTAACGCTGAGCAGCCACCATCCGTACAACTTCGAAGGCCTGGATGACGGAACCTTTCCCTTGCCTGATGAGATGAGGAAGACCCTGCTTGGTGACTACATCCTTGCAATGAACTACTTTGATAGGGAACTTGGCAGATTTCTGGAGGGGCTGAAGACCTCAGGCCTGGATCAAAAAAGCCTGATAGTGCTCTATGGGGATCACCCCGCGGTGCCTATAGCGTATAAGGAAGAGATGGAAAAGCTGACAGGTAAGAAGATCGAAGAATCGATAGAATGGAAGGATACAAGGAGGGTCCCGCTGATCTTCCATATACCGGGTGCAAAGGCAAAAAAAGACACCATATTTACAGATACCGGACAGATGGATATAATGCCGACGGCTGCGGGACTGCTTGGGATAAAGATAGGTACATATTTTGGAAAGGACCTTTCTCTTGATAACGGTCCGTACCCTGTGATCTTCCGTAACGGATCATATATTATTGAAGGGGTCTTTGTGGAGCCTGCCGTCAATAGAGCCACAAGGACAATTACACATGAATCGATGGATGCTTCAGAATATGATGAAATTACTAAGGAAGTTGACCTCATACTGAGTTATAATGACATTATTCTCGAAAAAAATCTTATAAATGATATTCTTTATTAAAGGGTAGATATTTAAAGCCTTCACCAAAGACAATAAATTTTTGAAGGTCTTTTTTTGTGCTCTTTCGCAGGAGGAATGAAGTAATGGAAGGTTCACAGGAATTAGTATACTGGTTTATATGGTGGGGATGGTGGATACTGCAGTTTGTCCTCTACTCTCTGCTTGCGCTCCTGATGTGCGACGGGGCTTATCAGATAATAGTAAGCATAAGGGGGTTCTGGAACCAGAAAGAGATGTCCCGGGCAAAACGCTATCGCAGGTTCGTGGTGCTTATTCCGGCACATAACGAAGCCCAGGTCATATCGCCCCTTCTTAAAAGCCTGGCTGGACAGAACTACCCCAAAAACTGCTATACAGTATATGTATCGTGTGACAACTGTCAGGACAACACTGCCGAACTTGCCCGCATGAGCGGTGCGGTAGCCCTGGAGCGTTTTGATAAAGAGCGAAACGGCAAGACCTGGAATGTCAGGTGGGCATTGGGCCAGCTCCCGATGGATAAAGCAGATGCCCTTGCCATGTTCGATGCTGACAACCTTGTCGATGTCAACTTCCTGATGAATATGAACAACTACATGGAGCTCCATCCTGAGGCAGAGGCTATACAGGGCGTGTTGGATGTTAAAAATCCGGATGATAACTGGCTGACGAGATCTTATGCACTGTCGTACTGGTTTTCAAACAGGTTCTGGCAGCTTGCGAGGGGGCTCTGGGGACTCTCGTGCACACTTGGCGGGACAGGCCTTGTTATCAGGGCTGCGACCCTTGAAAGGATCGGCTGGAACCTCGAAAGCCTGACAGAGGATCTGGAGATGTCAACAAGGCTAATCCTATCGGGCAGCAGGGTGCACTGGAACGACGCAGCGGTAATTTATGATGAAAAACCACAGAGCATGGCTATTTCAAAGCGTCAGCGTACGAGATGGATGCAGGGCCATTATTGGGTGTTCTGGCACTACGGGAGAGATGCACTGAAGTCTTTCTTCGTAACGAGGAAGCTTCAGTACCTTGATCTCTTCCTCTATCTGCTTGCCCCGGCTAAATCATGTTTGGGAATAATAATAATGATAGCGGGTATGGCATATACTCTTATAAACAATATGGTCCTTTTCCCGACCGTGTCCGAAAGCACTCCCCAGACGATGATCGACTGGGTGCTCTTTTTCGGACTTCCGATATTTTCCATCATCGCCTTCTGTCTGATATGCGTGATAGTAGGTCCTTCAATGCACGAGAAAAAATTTACGCTGAGATATGTGAAGGATACCTTTGCATATTTTTGGTTCGGGCTTACATGGATACCGATAATTTTCAAGGCCGCCCTTCTGGCAAAAGATCAGGGGACCTGGGTAAAGACAGAACATACCAGGGGGATCTCCCTGGAAGATGTAGCAAAGAAATAGAGGATGAAGGATACAAAAGATGTTTAGGGGGACGCCAAGATAAAGACACAGTTCGAACTATTGACAGTCAGACGATTCCTCCCGCTTTTCCTTACACAGTTTTTCGGGGCATTCAACGACAATCTGTTCAAGAATGCCCTTGTCATATTGATTACATTCAGGCTTGCAGATGAATACGGACTGAACGCACAGTTGCTCATAACCTCCATCGCAGGTCTCTTCATACTTCCTTTTTTTCTTTTCTCTTCGACAGCCGGACAACTGGCTGACAAGTATGAAAAGTCCTTCCTTATAAGGATCATCAAATTTGTTGAGATAGTCCTGATGGTACTCACCGCGGCTGCCTTTACCTTTTTGAACCTTTGGGGCCTGATAATACTCCTCTTTTTTATGGGAGCCCAGTCGGCCTTTTTCGGACCGCTGAAATTCAGTATACTTCCCCAGCACCTGAATGAAAACGAACTTGTTGCAGGCAACGGACTTGTAAGCGCAGGCACATACATAGCGATCCTCTCGGGGACTCTATGCGGGGGCCTCTTTATACTCAATCCCGCCGGTAGAACATTTATCTCAGCGGGAGTAGTAGGTGTAGCTATCTTGGGTTTTATCTCTAGCCTTCTGATACCAAAGGCAGAACCCTCCGTCCCCCGAATGAATATAGACTGGAATCCCTTCAGGTCAACGATGGACATAATCTCCTATGTGAGGCCGAACGTGATAGTTTTCAGGTCGATTCTGGGCATTAGCTGGTTCTGGTTTCTGGGTTCAGTCTTCCTCTCGCAGTTCCCTACTTTTTCAAAGGACATACTGGGAGGGAACGAAAAGGTATCAACGCTCTTCCTTGTCGTATTCTCTGTTGGCGTAGGTCTTGGTTCGACCCTCTGCAACAGGCTCCTTAAGGGAAAGATCTCTGCCAGACTGGTCCCATTCGGGTGCATAGGCATGACGGCTGCAACTCTTCTGCTTTATTTTTTCAGTCTGACAGTGCCAAAGACAGGCGAGCTCGCGGGTGTAATGGAGTTTATATCAGAACCGGGTTCTTGGGGAGTGATATTTTCTTTCCTCATGCTTGCAGCTTCGGGAGGCATCTTCAGCGTTCCCATGTATGCTCTGATGCAGTCCAGGAGCTCTGACGAGCACAGGGCAAGGGTCGTTGCCTGCCTCAACATAACAGACTCTTTTGGAATGGTGCTTTCTGCTGTTTTTGTAGCTTTGATGTTGATGTTTAAGATATCGATAATCAATATTTTCCTTATAATTGGCATTGTCAATCTTTTGATAACACCTCTACTGAGCAGATTAGCGAGGGATGAAGATGGTCACTGATATTGAAATGCGAAAAGAAATTATAAAGACAGGCATTCTCCTTTCAGAAAAGGGCCTGATACAGGGCACCGGAGGCAATATAAGCTGCCGGACAGAAAAAGGTATTCTCATAACACCGAGCGGGATGGACTACAGTGCCCTGGTCCCGGAAGATCTGGTGCTTTTGGACCACGAAGGAAAAGTAGTTGAAGGCGCAAGAAAACCGTCCATAGAAAAAGAGATGCACATGAAGATATACCAGTTGAGAAAAGACATAAACGCTGTGATACACACGCATTCCGTATACGCCACGGTACTGGCAGCCGCCAGGCAGTCCCTTTGCCCGATTACGGACAATCAGGTTGCTCTTTTTGGTGGAACTGTGCCTGTTGCAGACTATGCTCCGATAGGAACAGAAGAGCTTGCTCAGAGCGCCGCCCGCTCTCTCGCAGGGGGAAGCGCAGTTCTTCTCTCAAACCATGGCGCCCTGTGTGTTGGTAAGGATCTGGACGAAGCCCTGATGAGATGTGAGATGCTTGAGGTCTTTTCAAAAATATACATCCTTGCCAAAGCTGCAGGGGGTGGAGTAGTGCTATCTGACGAGCAGGTCAGCTGCGAAGCTGATGATCTAAGGAAAAGATATGGACAGAACAGATGATCTGATGCTGTGACAGCCCTCTTGCTGAAATCCTCTGTTCGGGGCTATAATACTTGGACAATTGAATATTCGGGGAGCTTGCATGGCAGGCTGAGAGGAAGTAATCGACTTCGACCCTGGACCTGATTTGGATAATGCCAACGTAGGGAACGCACTAAATTGCAAAATTTAGCGGGAAGCGCGGAGATGGCGTTTCCCGCTTTTTATTTTGGGATGGGGGAAATGATATGGAAGATAAACAGGGAACGACAGTATTCGGAAGTGCGCTTATATGGTTCGGAGCGGCTGTATCCATTGCGGAGATATTGACGGGGAGCCTTATTGCACCGCTCGGTTTCCCGAAAGGAGCAGCTGCTGTCGTCATAGGTCATATAATCGGCTGCATACCTCTTTATCTCGCAGGCCGCATAGGGGCAGAGACCGGAAAAAGCGCGATGGAGACTGTTAAAATTTCTTTCGGTCAAAAGGGTTCTATCTTTTTTTCCGTGCTGAATGTGACTCAACTCGTCGGATGGACGGCGGTGATGATCATAGGCGGCGGCCGGGCAGTTGCAGTCATTGCAGAAAAGTACACAGGGACATACAATTCTTCTCTCTGGTGTGTGGTGATAGGATTCCTGATAATAGTATGGATAAAAATAGGAATAAAAAACCTCGGAAAGATAAACACTTTCACTATGGCAGCCCTTTTTTCTCTTACAGTACTTCTCAGCTTCATAGTATTCACTGGAGATCCTGCAGCTGCGACTGCAGGCAGCATGAGTTTTGGGAGCGCTGTTGAGTTGTCGGCGGCTATGCCGCTTTCATGGCTGCCTCTGATCTCAGACTATACGCATAACTCCTCAAACCCACGCAAAGCATCACTGGTAAGCGTGCTGGTATATTTTGCCGGCAGCACGTGGATGTACATGATAGGTCTGGGAGCCTCGATCTTCACGGGAGAGAGCGATATCGCAAGGATCATGCTGAGCGCCGGCCTTGGAGTGGCCGCGGTATTCATTATTGTGATCTCGACAGTCACCACGACCTTTCTGGATGTATATTCAGCCGGCGTCAGCTTCAGCAGCATAACGGACAGGATCAGCAGCAGCACTACTGCTGTTCTTGCCTGTATAGCCGGTACCGCTCTCGCAGTACTTACTCCTATAGAACAGTATGAAAACTTTCTTTTTCTGATAGGGTCTGTTTTTGCCCCGATGATATCCATACTCTTAACAGATTTCTTCATCCTGAAGAAGGATCACCTCAGCGAGAGCCTGAATATTTCCAACTTTATCCTTTGGATCGCGGGATTTGTTCTCTACAGGGGGTTCATGGAGATGGAGACAGTTTTTGGAAACACACTGCCGGTAATGGCAGCAGTAATAGTACTTGCCACTGCGGCAGGCAAAGCAAGAGAGCTTATTTCAAGAAGCTGAAAGCAGAAAGGGGAATAAATATGTTTTCCGAAATTTTAAATAAAGTCAGGCTGGACTGCCCTCTTGTCCACTGCATAACCAACTATGTGACAGTAAATGACTGTGCCAATGTCCTGCTTGCCTGCGGAGCATCCCCAGTGATGGCGGATGACGAACTTGAGGCAGAAGAGATCGTATCGATCGCTTCCTCTCTCGTGATAAACATAGGTACGCTCAACAGCAGGACGATCCCATCCATGTTCAAAGCAGGCAGGAGGGCAAACGAACTCGGACGGCCGGTGATCCTTGACCCAGTTGGGGCTGGTGCCTCGGCACTGCGTACTGCAACGGCAATGGACCTGATGAGGGAAATAGATTTTGCCGTCATTAGGGGAAATATTTCAGAGATAACTGCCATAGCAGGAGGGGAGTCAAAGACACGCGGAGTTGACGCGTCCGATCCAGGACTTTTGGATGGGGATCTGCCCGCAGGCATCATCTCCCTGATCCTGAAGCTCAGGGAAAAGACAGGGGCGGTGATAACTGTTACAGGTCCCAAAGACATAGTTGTCGGAGAAAAAGATATGTATATAATCAAAAACGGCCATCCTATGATGTCAAAAGTCAGCGGAACAGGGTGCATGCTCTCTGCAATTACAGGTGCCTTTTGCGCGGCAGCCCCTTCAGATGTCGCTGTTGCTGCAGCTTCCGCAACTGGAATGTTCGGAGTGGCGGGGGAACTTGCTTTTGAACGGCTCACCTCCGAAGGCGGAGGAACTTCGACCTACAGGTCATACATCATAGACGAGGTAAGCAACATGACTCCGGAAAAGGTGAGGGAGGCTGTAAAAATTGAGATTAGATAAAAATTCATTAAAACTATATGCCGTAACTGACAGAAAATGGCTGAAGGGAAGCTCTCTGGAGGAAGAGGTAGAAAAAGCTGTGAGGGCTGGTGTGACTATGGTGCAATTCAGGGAAAAGAATATGAAATTTGACGAACTGGTAAGCCTGGCAAAAAAAATTGGAGCTATAGTCCATAGATACAATATTCCTCTGATAATCAACGACGACATCGATGCGGCACTGGCTTCAGGCGCTGACGGCGTGCATGTCGGACAGGAGGATATTTGCGCATCCGAGGCAAGACAAAAGATCGGCAGGTCAATGATACTCGGAGTATCCGCCAGAACAGCAGAAATAGCTCTTGAAGCGGAAAAATGCGGAGCTGATTACATCGGTGCAGGCGCAGTATTTTCAACATCAACGAAGGAGGACGCTGGTAAAATATCATTCTGCGAGCTCAAAAGGATATGCGATTCTGTCTCTATACCGGTGGTAGCGATCGGAGGCATAAATGAGGAGAACATCATGGAACTTTCAGGTTCGGGTATTGCCGGAGCAGCAGTTGTATCTGCTATATTTGCCAAAGATGATGCTGCAGCATCGGCTTCAAAACTCCTGACCCTTGTTGAAAAAATGTTAAGAAGCAGTTAAGGTTAAAGGAGAGATCGAAATGATCAGAAAGGTATTAACGATAGCCGGTTCCGACTGCAGCGGAGGCGCAGGCATTCAGGCAGATCTCAAAACGATGACAGCTTTCGGGATTTACGGAATGAGCGTTATCACTGCACTGACGGCGCAGAATACTACCGGAGTTTCCGGAATAATCGAGGTAGATCCTGAGTTTGTGGCAAAACAGATAGACGCGGTTTTTACGGATATCCGGCCGGATGCGGTCAAGATCGGGATGGTAGCAAATTCATCTCTGATAAGGATCATATCTGAGAAGCTTAAAGAGTATGATGCAAAAAATATTGTAGTGGATCCTGTTATGGTATCCACCAGCGGAAGCAGGCTCCTGAAGGATGACGCGGTAGATTCCCTCATAAATGACCTTATACCGCTTGCAGACATAATTACCCCCAACATTCCAGAGACAGAGGTCTTGAGCGGTATTAGGATCAAAGACATGGAGAGTATGGCAGAGGGCGGCCGCCTTATTGCAAAAAAGGCAGAGACCGGCGTGCTTGTAAAGGGGGGCCACTTTGGAGATAGGGCGGATGACCTTCTCGTAACACGCGAAGGATCAGAGATTTGGTTTTATTCGGAGAGGATAGATAACCCCAACACTCACGGCACAGGATGTACTTTGTCGTCTGCTGTTGTATGCGGGCTGGCATCGGATCTTTCTTTGGAAGAGAGTGTCCTGGCTGCCAAAGAGTACATTACCGATGCACTGAAAAGCGGCCTGGATCTGGGCAGGGGCAGGGGGCCCCTTGATCATTGCTGCAGACTCAGAACAGTTAGAGAGTAAATAAAAAAACCGGTGGCGAAGGCCACCGGTTTTTTTATATCATCGTGGTGTAATTATTACTGAGAAATTGCGCTGACAGGGCAGGTCGCCACGCAGGCTCCGCACTCAACACAGGTATCGGGATCGACCTTTGCTTTGCCGTCATTCATACTGATCGCTGATGTCGGGCAAACGCCTACGCATGCCTCGCAACCTACACAAGCATCCTGATCAACTACTGCTTTAGCCATTGTAAGAAGTCCTCCTTAGATTATGTTTCAAAAGTATTTTTGCGGATAAATGGAACCCCGCACCTGCGTATTCTATATTGAAAAAGAAAATGCATCAACCTTTTTTGTGAAATGAAGCTGGATTTTGTTTTATGAAAAAACTATCTGTTGATTTTATCCAGCCTCGGCATTATGAAATAAACCAGTGCCATGCAGATCACACTTTCCGGGATCACAACGCTTGCATTGTAAAGAATCGAGTATAACCAAACATTCATTCCTTCAGGGGCATACTCAGAAAAAAAGACCACTCCTGACAGAACTGTTGCAAAAAGATTCAAAAATGAGGCTGCCGCGATCCCAAAGTACCTCTTTGTCCTGAAGAAGCCAGCACACCCTACCATGGCATTTGCAACAGGATAGTCTAACAGCGCCTGTAAAGGATGTACTATATATCCTCCCAGAAAAAGCTTGAGCAGACCTACCGCAAGTCCTGCTGATATTCCTGCCATTCCACCTCTTCTTATTGCAAAAATAAAGATTGGAAGCATCCCCAGGCTGACAGAGCCTCCCTGAGGAAGGGCAAACAATTTTACAAACGAAAGCGCTATAGATAACGCAACACAAAGGGATCCTTCGACCAGGATCTTTATTGGTACATTCATGATCATACCCCCAAGACACAGCCTTGTTCAGCCGGAAATACAGATATTATAATATGGTTTCGACACTGTCAAACAGCCAATGCAGCGGTAGATTATAAAATAATTGCCTATTTGGGATATTTCTGTTTTATGAACTAAGGAAGAGATCAATGACAGAAAAGGAACGTCCTCTCCGGTCTCTTTCTACGTAAAGTTCAGCACTAACCAGCTTTTTGTAATTATATACCTTGCAGATATTTGTTCAATGCAGGTTTATATTGAACGTGCAAGAGTAGACAGATTACTTGTAAAGGTAGTAGAATTACTTAGACGGGTAAAAATAAAAGTCCCCATTTTATGTGCTGCATTAACTTTTATGCCAAACCGCTTTTGACGGTTATTATTTCGAAAAACGGAGGTGGTCGATCGGTAGGTTTTCTTTTCACGCGTTTTTGTACATTCATATTACTGTTTTTTATTATTTTTTTTCAAAAAATGAAAGGGGAGTTGTCTTATTATGGAGCCTCGTAAACCTTCACTTGCTTTGACGCTTGCAGTGTTTTTATCAGTAGCGGCATTGATTGCAGGCAGTGTTCTTGTTTGGAAAGTTGACATCCACATCGCACTTATCCTTGGAGCAATGCTTACAACTGCGGTTGGGGTTACCGTTCTTAAGTATGATTACGCTACAATTGAAAAAGGCATTATAGATGGAATAATGACAGGCATGCAGGCCTGTCTTATTCTTTATACGGTTGGTCCGCTTATTGGAACATGGATACTCAGCGGAGTAGTCCCGACCATGATTTACTACGGACTGGCTATCCTGAATCCGTCAATTTTTCTTTTTGCAACACTTATTATATGTTCGGTAGTTGCACTTTCAACAGGCACATCATGGGGGACCTCCGGAACTGTCGGTATTGCCCTTATGGGTATTGCGCTTGGTCTTGGTATCCCAGCGCCTCTCACTGCAGGCGTGATCATTTCCGGAGCATACTTCGGCGACAAAATGTCTCCGCTTTCTGATACTACTAATCTGGCACCGGCTGTTGCCGGAACAGACCTTTTCCAGCACATCAGAGCAATGGTGTGGACCACCGGGCCAACTTACATCATAGTTGCCGTGATCACAATCGTCATTGGTTTCCGTTATGCAGGCGGAGAACTTGATACCGTGAAGATCGCTGCCATCCAGGCACTTATGAAGGCTGAATTCTGGATCAACCCGGTTACGCTCTTAGCGCCCCTTGTTGTAATTGGCCTTTCCGCAATGCGCAAACCTGCTCTACCGAGTCTGTGGGCAGGTATCTTTGTCGCTATCATTATTGCCTTGGTCAATGGTTCAGGAATTGGCGAAATTCTAAATATCATGCAGTATGGCTACTCACCCACAATATCGGCCTCTATAGCCGGTGCAGGAGAAGATGCGGCTGCTTTGGCCAAGGTTCTTGCCGAGAGCAACATCACCGTCGCCCCGGATATTGCTTTGGAGGCAGCCAATGACATAGTTAAACTTATGGAACGCGGAGGTCTGCAGTCCATGAACTGGACGATCTCCCTTATCATCTGCGCATTCACATTTGGTTTCTCTATGGATACATGCGGTTTCCTCAAGGTCATGCTTGAAGCTATAATGAAGCCCATCAGAACAGTTGGCGGAATGGTAACGGCGACTATCCTCTCCTGCTTCGTCTGCGATATTTTTCTTGGTGACCAGTATCTGTCCATAGCGATGCCGGGAACGATGTTCAGATCTACTTATCAGGAGAAAGGGCTCCACCAGAGGATGCTCTCACGTTCGCTGGAAGATGCGGGTACTCTTCTGTCTGTTCTTATCCCGTGGAACACTTGCGGTGCATACCATACGACAGTTCTTGGAGTTCCCACGCTTGAGTACGCTCCCTACGCCTTCCTCAACTACCTAAACCCGATTGTTGCGATCATCATGACCTACATGGGCATAGGCATATTCTGGCGCGGTAAGGACGGAGAACCCGTAAGGGGCGGAAAGACGCGTCCTGCAAATCTGGTTTAATAAGACAAGAGCAGTTTAAATTGCAGGGAAAACTGCCGGAACTTGAAAGTCTCCTGGTCTCAAGATCAGGAAGGACCACCAGCAACTATAAGACGGCGACCTTTGCAGCGATAGGCGTCTATCTTATAGGAGGCACTCTCTGGAGATATTATTCTCTGGGCATTGCAGATAAGGCTCTGCCTAACATCATTTTGGGGTTTGCAAGTTTCTTTGCGCTCAAGTATCAGAAGCTTGTATATATATCCCCGATAGGGATGGTAAAGGAGACACACACGTGGATCACCCACCACAGAGAAGTGATGAAATGGAAAGAAATTAAATTTATCACTTTGATGCACAAAAAGGGCGAGACAATGGTGTTTCTGGAGAGGGACAGCTTAGGGTGGAAAGTAATCTTTGAAAGGGATCAGGTCAATGATCTCAAGAGAATTTTTAAGCAGTATATCCCGGATATTGAGATCAACGAGATAGACCGGTAGTTTTAAACACAGAAGCAGCCCCCCGATAACTAAGGTTTCGGGGGGCTGCTTTTACCTTGTCATATAAAATCAGCTGTTTATTTGAAGTGTTTTTTTACCGCTTCTGCAACATTCTTTCCAAGCAGCCTGCACTGATCGAGATCTTCCTCCGTTGGACATGATTTGACTTCGACTGAAGGCTGTATAAGGGTCCAGTCCCCGCTCTGTTCAGCAAAGAGCTGGAGTTCTGCCAGAGCACCTTTGCTCCAGCTGTATGAGCCGCATATGCCAAGGATCCTGTTTTTCATCATTTTGTTCGAAAGAGATCTACAGAGTGCGGCCATCGGAGGATAGAGTTCAGTATTGTATGTACAGCTGCCCAATACCAGCCCCTTGTACCTCCATATGTCTGCTGTCATGAATGAGAGATTGTCCCTTGAAACATCATGTACGAATACGTCTTTTATTCCGGCCTCTGATATTGAACGGGCTATGGCGTCGGTCATGAACTTGGTATTTCCATACATGGAGCCGTATACTACCACGACGCCTTCGTCGGTATCATGTCTGCTCCATTTGTCATAAAGATCTACTATATGCTTTGGATTAGTCCTGTGTATAGGCCCGTGTGCCGGGCAGATTATTCTCGGATCAAGAGTCCGTACCTTTGCTATAGCCTTTTGAGTCGGTGCCGCGTACCTTCCGACTATGTTGGCGAAGTAACGGAGGATCTCATATTCATAATGGATCATGTCGAGCTCATCGTCGAATATTCCGCCTTCTAGTGCGCTAAACCCACCAAAGGCATCCGTAGAAAAGAGGACTTTGTCGGTCGTATCGTAGGTTACCATGCTCTCAGGCCAGTGTACCATCGGTATCATTGCAAAAGTCACCTTGTGGTGCCCCAGATCCAGGACGTCCCCCTCTTTGACCTCAATTATGTTTTCCGTGATATTGTAAAAGGCGTCGATCATTTCCACAGTCTTTTTGTTTCCTATGATCTTCATCTCTGGGTAGAGGTGGCGAAGCATCCTTATGGAACCGGAGTGGTCGGGTTCCATGTGGTTTACTATTAGGTAATCTATTGTCCTTCCTGCAGGCAGGACTGATGTCAGCCTCTCTATATAGTCGGAAAAATTGCCGCTTTTGATAGTGTCGATTATCGCAGTTTTGTCATCGTTGATCAGATAAGCGTTGTAAGATACTCCCTTTGGAAGAGTCCAGAGACCTTCAAAGAGATCAGTCTCGCGGTCGTTCCCACCTATCCAGTAGATATTTTCTGTTATTTTTATCGCTTTCTGCATCACAATACCTGCCTTTCATGGTCGTTTGATTTTTATATACGCTCAATAATGATACAGCAACATTAGGAATAGGATAAGATGGCAAAAAATCAAACTAAAAACATTGCAAATAAGACCAAATAATAATTTTCAAACAAGAAAGATTATTCTGACATTTTATGATACCCATTTTTTAATCAAGGTTTAATTAATTTTTTAGCGCCTAAAAGAAGGTGAAACACTTCACGTGAAGGTAGGCTTCAAAGTATTTTACGTATATTTATAAAAAAGCTTTTATAATCGACATATTCTTCGATTTTGCCAATATGTCTGAAAAGACCTGTCAAATGTTGCAATTTTCGTAAACCTGACTGATAATAGTACGGTGTGATTTTTTACAACCCAAATTGAGTGTGCAGGTGATCTGTATAAAACGGTCACGAAATGTTTCATAAGGAGGCGGAGTAAGTGTTTGACCCAAAACAGCTCCAGGAAGTGGCAGAAGGCAGCACGTGCTATGAATCATCAGTAGCTAAGACTTTGGCGAAAAACCCTGAAAGGAAGGAAAACTTCACAACAGGCGGAGGAATACCCCTCAAGAGAACATACACCCCTGAGGACCTTGAAGGTCTTGATTATTCAAAGGATCTTGGCTTTCCCGGACAGTACCCCTATACAAGGGGAGTTCAGCCAACAATGTTCCGCGGCCGTTTCTGGACGATGCGCCAGTATGCCGGCTTTGCAACGGCAGAAGATTCCAACAGACGCTATCGTTATCTTCTGAGTCAGGGAACGACCGGTCTTTCAGTTGCATTTGACCTTCCCACCCAGATAGGATACGACTCAGACGACCCAATGGCGATCGGAGAATGCGGAAAGGTCGGAGTGGCGATAGACAGTCTTGCTGATGCGGAGATCCTTTTTGATCAGATACCGCTCAACAAGGTCTCAACATCAATGACGATAAATGCACCTGCATCTGTCCTGCTTGCCATGTACATAGCGGTAGCAGAGAAACAGGGCACCCCGATGAGTGAACTTTCAGGGACCATCCAGAACGACATCCTGAAGGAATACATAGCCAGGGGAACATACATCTTCCCTCCCAAGCCGTCGATGAGACTCATCACGGACATTTTTGAATTCTGCAGCAACAACATACCCAAGTGGAACACGATCTCGATTTCAGGCTATCATATCAGGGAAGCCGGATCGACAGCCATACAGGAAGTCGCGTTTACTCTTGCAGACGGTATCGCTTATATCGAAGCAGCCATCAAAGCAGGTCAGGATCCGAACATTTTCGGGAAACGCCTCTCCTTCTTCTTTAACTCGCACAACGATTTCCTTGAAGAAGTTGCGAAATTCCGCGCTGCACGCAAGATCTGGGCAAAGATCATGAAGGAACGTTTCAGCGTAACAGACAAGGGTGCACAGATGCTCCGTTTCCACACTCAGACAGCAGGATGTACTCTCACTGCTCAGCAGGCGGAGAACAACATCGTTCGTGTAGCAATACAGACGATGGCAGCAGTATGCGGAGGAACACAGTCTCTCCACACCAACAGCCTTGACGAAGCACTTGCCCTTCCGACAGACAAGTCAGTCCGTATTGCTCTTCGCACGCAGCAGATAGTTGCCTATGAATCAGGCATAACCAACACGGTAGATCCTCTTGCAGGCAGCTACGCTGTCGAAGCTCTCACCAAACAGATAGAAGACGGTGCCTGGGAGTACATCAAAAAGATAGATGAGATGGGTGGAATGATGACTGCTATTGAAAAAGGCTATCCTCAGAAGAACATCCAGGATGCCGCATATCAGTATCAGAAGTCGATCGAGTCAGGTGACCGTATAATAGTCGGTGTCAACAAGTTCCATGTCGAAGAAGACATGTCTGAGCGCAAACTCCTTAAAGTTGATGCAAGTGTAGGCGTCAATCAGATAAAGAAGCTGCGCGAAATGAAGGAAAACCGCGACAACGTAAAAGTCAAGGACTGCCTCGAAGCAATACTCAAGGGAGCTCAGGGCGAAGACAACCTCATGCCCCTTATCCTTGATGCGGTCCGCCATTATGCAACAGAGGGCGAAATATGCGGAGTTCTTCGCGGAGTGTTTGGCGAATATAAGGAAAATGTGGTTCTTTAGGATTTCTAGAGAGCTGATAAGGAGGAAAAAAAGATGGACCGTAAAATTCGCGTAGTTGTTGCGAAACCTGGACTTGATGGACATGACCGCGGCGCAAAGGTCGTTGCCAGAGCATTCAGAGACGCAGGCATGGAAGTAATATATACAGGACTTCGTCAGACTCCCGAGCAGATCGTAGCCACAGCTATCCAGGAAGATGCAGACGCAATTGGCATAAGCATTCTTTCAGGAGCACATGAGTACTGCTTCAAGACGATCATTGATCTTCTCAAAGAAAAGAATGCAAGCGATATCATAGTTTTCGGCGGTGGAGTTATCCCCGAGACAGACTATCCTACACTTCTGGGATTCGGAGCCGGAGCCATATTCGGACCCGGCACACCCACCACAGAGACAATAGCCTGGCTTGAAAAGGCTGTTGCTGAGAAGAGAGCGAAAGAGGCATAGACCATGAAACCAACAGTTATCGACCACATCGGAATAGCAGTAAAAAGCATCGACGAATCTCTCAAGCTCTGGGAAGCCACGCTAGGTATCAAATGCCATGGTGTGGAAGAAGTTGCCGAGCAGAAGGTAAAGACAGCATTTTTGCCCCTAAAGGATACTGAAGTCGAACTTCTTGAAGCCACAAGCCCCGAAAGCCCCATAGCAAAGTTTATTGAAGCAAAGGGCGAAGGCATTCACCACATGGCTATAAGAGTAGACGACCTCGAGTCAACACTTGCGGAACTTAAGGAAAAGGGTATTCGCCTCATCGATGAAAAACCGCGCCTTGGCGCCGGCGGTGCAAAAATCGCCTTCATCCATCCCAAGGCGACCGGAGGCATTCTGCTCGAACTGAGCGAACGCTAATATAGGGTTAAGAAAGACCCCCGTGCTGTATACGCAGCACGGGAGTCTTTGCTAAAAAGTACCGAAAGTTCCAGAACATCAAGGAGGTTAGTAGTAATGGCGGACAAGACAATTGACGAACTGTGCGCGAGTCTCGTAGAAAAACGGGAAAAGACCGTACAGGGCGGTGGAGCAAAGGCCATTGCCAAACAGCACGAGAAGGGCAAGATGACCGCACGTGAGCGGATCGATGCACTTCTTGACCCCGGGAGCTTCGTAGAGATCGATGAGTTTGTTGAGCATCGCTGCGTAAACTTCGGACTTCAGGACACAGTTTTCCTTGGAGACGGAGTGGTCACCGGGTACGGAACCATTGACGGGCGTATTGTATATCTATTCAGCCAGGACTTCACAGTAATGGGCGGTTCCCTTGGCGAAATGCATGCGAAGAAGATCTGTAAGGTACTTGATCTGGCCCTTACCAACGGCGCTCCCTGCATCGGCATAAACGATTCAGGCGGTGCGCGTATCCAGGAAGCGGTAGATGCGCTCTCCGGATATGGAAACATATTCTTCAAGAACGTCAAGGCAAGCGGCGTTATCCCCCAGTTCTCGATCATAGCCGGTCCCTGCGCTGGCGGAGCTGTTTACAGCCCGGCGCTTACCGACTTCGTATTTATGGTCGACAAGATCGGTGTAATGCACATCACAGGCCCAGCAGTTATTAAGGCCGTAACAGGTGAAGATGTTACATCCGAGCAGATAGGCGGAGCAAGAGCTCACAATGGAACCTCTGGCTGTGCGCATTTCTTTGCAAACAACGAAGCTGAGTGCTACGCTCAGGCAAGAAAAGTCCTCAGCTATCTGCCCAGCAACAACATGGAAGAACCTCCTTTCATTGAGACAGGCGATGATCCTGCACGTATGGATCCTGCTCTTCGTGATATGGTCCCGACCAACCCCAACAAGGGATACGATGTCCGTGATGTCATCAAAAAAATTGTTGACAATGGAGATTTCTGTGAAGTTCAGGAAATGTATGCCCGTAACATCGTTACCGGTTTTGCAAGAGTCGGCGGAAGATCTATCGGCATTATTGCCAACCAGGCCAAATTCATGGCAGGATGCCTCGACATCGATGCTTCGGATAAGGCAAGCCGGCATATCCGTATCTGCGATGCTTTCAACATTCCTATCGTAACCTTTGAAGATGTCCCCGGATATCTTCCTGGGCTCAATCAGGAAATGGGCGGGATCATCCGTCACGGAGCTAAACTGCTCTATGCATACAGCGAAGCCACAGCCCCAAAGATAACGATAGTCCTTCGCAAGGCTTACGGCGGATCTTATCTCGGTATGTGCAGCAAAGACCTCGGAGCAGATGTTGTACTCGCATGGCCGCAGGCACAGATAGCAGTTATGGGAGCCGAAGGTGCGGCGAATATCATTTTCCGTAAAGATATCGAAGCAGCAGAAGACAAAGAGGCTATGAGAGCTCAGATGATAGATGAATACAAAGAAGCCTTTGCGAACCCCTACTGCGCTGCAGCCCGCGGTTTCGTTGACAGGGTCATTCTTCCGGAAGAGACTAGACCGGCACTTTATCAGGCTCTCGTAATGACAGAGTCAAAGTGTGAGCTGCGTCCGAAGCGCAAGCATGGCATCCTGCCTAACTAAGGGGGAAAATTAAATGACTCAGAGTGCAATAGCTGAACATTTCACAGGTGTCGGCGGTGGACTTGTTATGTCTCTGATAGCTTTCAGCATCGTGTTCATCGTCATTATGGGCCTCATGTTCATAATGATGGGAATGAAGCATGTCTGCAAAGCTATCGACGGATGCAAAAAAGCACCCGTAAGTGCACCTGCAGCATCATCCTCTGCACCGGCATCTCCTGCTTCTAAGGCGGTAGCTGCTCCTGCAGTTGAAGAAGACGGAGAGCTTCTGGCCGTTATTTCAGCAGCAATTGCAGCTATGTGTGGAAGTGCTGCAAGAGTGGTATCTTTTGCCCCTGCAAAAGCCCCTGCGGGATCCAGCTGGAAATTTATAGGCAGGGTCCAGAACGCTGAAGGCTTTCAGGACTAACAACAAACTTTTACATAATATTTGAGGAGGTTTTTCTCTGATGGCACGCAAGTACAGAGTTACAGTAAACGGTAAGGCATACGACGTAGATGTAGAAGAAATGGGAGCAGGAGCACCGGCAGCAGCTCCTGCACCCGCACCCGCACCGGCAGCAGCCCCAGCAGCCACTCCTGCACCGGTAGCCGGTGGAGCCGGTTCAATTGAAGCTCCGATGCCCGGAAAGGTACTAAAGATCCTTGTTTCGCAGGGAGCTCCAGTCACAGCCGGCCAGCTTGTTCTTATCCTTGAAGCAATGAAGATGGAGAACGAGATTTATGCACCTACGGCAGGAACAGTCACTCAGGTTGGCTGTAAGGAAGGAGATTCTGTCAATACTGGCGATACTCTCCTCGTTATCGGTTAGTCTGCGTTAGCAGCACTTTCCAAGGAGGGAAAATAAATGGATCTATATTTGACCGCGCTGAAAGGCGTTGTAGAACAGTCAGGGTTTGTAGCCCTTAACATACCTACTCTTGTTATGCTTCTGGTATCGTTTGTCCTGCTCTATCTCGCCATTGCAAAGGGTTTTGAACCCCTTCTGCTTATGCCGATCGCTTTCGGATGTATGCTTGTCAACCTGCCGCTTTCCGGCATTGTTGATCCCGGCGGATTCCTCTATTTCGTAAAGTTCGGCATTGACCATGAGCTCTACCCTGTTATCATATTCATGGGAATTGGTGCTCTGACTGACTTTGGACCGCTTCTTGCAAACCCCATAACATTCCTGCTTGGTGCAGCGGCACAGATAGGTGTATTTTTCGCTGTCATCGGCGCTATGTTCATGGGCTTTACGATCCAGGAAGCAGCAGGTATAGGTATCATAGGCGGAGCGGACGGACCTACCGCCATATATCTTTGTGCCAAACTTGCAAAAGGAATACTTCCTGCTGTTGCTGTCGCTGCATATAGCTACATGTCCCTGGTTCCGCTTATCCAGCCACCTGTTATCAAGCTCCTTACAACAAAGAAGGACCGTGCGATAAAGATGGAACAGCTCCGCCCTGTAACAAGGACAGAGCGTATCCTCTTCCCGATAGTTTCGACTATGGCCTGCGGACTTGTCCTTCCTGCATCAGTCCCGCTTGTGGGGATGTTAATGTTCGGCAACCTTCTTCGTGAGTGCGGATGTACCGAGCGTCTTTCGCTTGCAGCACAGAATGAAGTGCTCAATGCCACCACGATATTCCTTGGTATTTCAGTTGGTGCGACGATGAGCGCTGAATCGTTCCTAACAATCGCTACAATCAAGATCATTGCACTCGGACTTGTCGCGTTTATCTTCAGCACAGCCGGCGGAGTAATGTTTGGCCAGATTATGAAAGTTGTATCCGGCGGTAAGATCAATCCGATCATTGGCGCTGCCGGGGTTTCAGCCGTTCCGATGGCCGCACGTGTCTGCCAGAAGGTAGTATCAAAAGAGTTCCCCGGAAGCTACATCCTTATGCATGCAATGGGTCCCAACGTTGCAGGTGTTATTGGAACAGCAGTTGCTGCCGGAGCAATGCTTACTCTTCTTACAAACTAAGCTGAGCACGGGCAATAAGCAACGCTAACTTCACAACATTTGAGAGGGACCACTTGGCGTATTAGTATACGCCTTCGGTGGCCCCTCTCTTCATGTCGTTTCATTATTGTTACTTCTCGCCATCGCCTAGAACGCTGTCTCTACAAGCAACGTTATTTGAAACTTTCCATCAATAAACTTGCCCGGATATTGGAGATTACCGAATAATTATCATATGTTATATCTGAAATTCATTACTCTGCTCGATAAATACTGATATGTTTGGTTATAATGTTAAAGATCTGACAATTTTGTCTGGAGTGTTGATTTTGCGCGATAAAGAAGTTTCACTGCTCTCTCCGCTTTTTTTAAGACTTTTTATCCCATTTGGCCTCGGGTATTTTATATCGGTACTGCTTGGCAGCGGGAACGCTATTATGTCTCCTATACTTGTGGAAACATTCTCGCTCTCTCCTTCTGATCTGGGGTTCATGACATCTATATATCTCATATCTTTTGGAGTGGCGCAGTTTCCTCTTGGTGTCTGGCTCGACCGCTATGGGGCAAGAAAGACCCTGGCGCCCTTTATGCTATTTGCTGTAGCCGGAGCCCTGGTATTTGCACTCTCTCAGAATATTGGTCACCTCGTATTATCCAGGGCCCTTACCGGGATAGGCCTTTCAGGATGCCTGATGGCCGCATTCAAAACATATTCAGACTGGCTTCCCTCAGAACGCCTTCCTCTTGTTTTCAGTCTCGAATGCCTTACAGGCGGGATAGGGGGTATGGTCGCAACGAAACCGATCGGATATGCAATAAGTCTTTTTTCGTGGAGATATACTTTTATATTTCTGGCATTCATGACGTTTCTAATCTGCCTGACCATATGGTTCGTGACTCCAAGGAACGGGCATGTTGTACCCGACCATAAAATATCATTTGGAAGACAGCTTAAAGAGATGCTCTTATTTTTCATGGATCCACGATTTTGGTTCGTAGCCCCTGTAGTGGTAGCTGCCCAGAGCGTGATGTTCGCATATCTGTACCTTTGGGTAGGCCCGTGGATGAGGGACGTTGCGATGATGGGAAGCGCCGAGTCAGGCACATATATGATGTATGCTTTTACCGGAGCTGCTGCCGGGTATTTCCTAAACGGTATCCTAGCTGACCTTTTCATGAAAAAGGGCTGGCTTTCATGGGAAAAGATGTATTTGTATTCCGGAGTTTTCTTGACACTGATCCTTGCTTTCATCGCTATTGAAAACGGAAGGGCTTCTGCGATCCTCTGGGGGATCGTTATGTTCCTGTCCACTATGACCATGATCTCCTTTCCCCTTATGAGAAAGCTCTACGCGATCAGTGAAGTTGGC
The DNA here is from genome assembly GCA_963682045.1 of Synergistaceae bacterium. Lineage (GTDB taxonomy): Bacteria > Synergistota > Synergistia > Synergistales > Synergistaceae > Caenicola. Next base: position 897,727 of record OY821326.1, on the reverse strand, counting down.
AGGGCACTCTCTCTTCTAAATTTTACGATTTTCCTTATGTCCTTCATATTTCAGTGGTTCATTGGCGTAGTTCTCGACTTTTACCCTGTTGTCGATGGACGCTTCTCAGCACAAGGCTATCAGACAAGTCTTGCTGTTATTGTTGTTCTCAATATGGCTGCGGTTATCCACCTGTATTTTGAACTTAGAAAACGCCGTATAATATAATCAATTTTTTTCATCAGGTCTGATTGGCATTCTTTTTTGCTCTCTCATCTATGTCCTGTTGTGCAATCAAAAGCATGCAGGAATGGGGAGTATGGTTTTGCTGTCTGACTGAAGTTATAAAGGAGGAGCAAAATGTGCAAAAGATATGAAATAGAAGCTTATGAGATAACGGAAATGGTTTATGGACTATCACTCAGAGCAAACCGGATCCTGCCCGAGGGACTCAAAAATATTATCAGGAACGCATGGGATAGAGAAAAGATGCCTCTTGCAAAGCAGGCTTTCTCAGATATTCTTGAAAACGCCGAACTTGCTGCGGAGAAAAAGATGCCTATATGTCAGGACTGCGGTCTGGCAGTTGTCTTTATAGACATAGGTCAGGATCTTCACGTTGTAGGCGGCAGCATAGAGGATGCAGTAAACGAGGGAGTTAGAAAAGCCTATACTGATGGCTATCTTCGCAAATCAGTTGTGAAAGACCCTCTCTTCAGAAGGGAAAACAGCGGGGACAACACACCTGCCGTCATACACTGGAAAGTTTCCACGGGCAAAGACATAAAAATAACAGTGAGCCCAAAGGGTATGGGGAGTGAAAATATGAGCAGGATATACATGCTTAAGCCGGCAGACGGAGCAGAAAGTGTTATAAGGTCTGTCGTTGAGGCAGTAAAAATAGCAGGACCCAACCCATGTCCGCCTATCATTCTTGGCATCGGGATCGGGGGTAACTTTGAAACTGTTGCCCTTGCTGCAAAGCGGGCTCTTCTCAAACCGGAAGGTGTCAGGCATAACATCACTGAGTATGCAGAAATGGAAAGTGAGATATTAAAAAGGGTCAACATGCTGGGTATAGGTCCGGGAGGATACGGCGGCATAACGACAGCCCTTGATGCTCACATTGAGACGCTGCCAACCCATATAGCTGGCATGCCTCTTGCTGTCAATATTTGCTGTCATGCCCTGAGGCACGCTGAAGGTATGATCGAAGGGAGGTTCTCCAATGGTTAAACACCTTAACACTCCGCTGACTGAAGAGGATGTGATCGAACTCAGGGCAGGTGACATCGTATTCCTGTCAGGTAGCATTCTGATCGCGCGCGACGCAGCGCATAAAAGGCTCACAGAGAGCATCTCTTCGGGTGAAGAAGAACCATTTCCTATTAAAGGCGAAATAATTTTCTATGCAGGGCCTGCACCGACACCCCCAGGTGAAGTCATTGGGCCGATCGGTCCGACAACAAGCGGGCGTATGGATCCCTACACACCATTTCTCCTTGAGAGAGGGCTGAGAGGGATGATCGGGAAAGGTAAAAGGAACAATGAAGTCATTGATGCGATAAAAAAGCATTGCGCAGTATATTTCGGAGCGACCGGAGGAACTGCGGTACTTCTGGCACGCTCAGTAATATCTGTCGAAAAGGTTGCATATGAAGATCTCGGACCTGAAGCAGTACTGCGCCTTGGGATAAAAGAGATGCCCCTGGTTGTTCTTGCGGATTGTTACGGAGGAGACATATATGTATCAGGGCCAGAAGAGGCTGTAAAATTGGTTCAGAACAATAATGTATTATAAAATCAGAGAAGAAAAATTATATACAAAAGTTGTGTTATTGCATAAAAACTAAATTTTTGCACACTTTAATTATATAATTATTTTAATCTAATATTTCATTGATCAATTTATATAGGGGTGATTGTAAAGAAAAATCTATATTAACGTTTGATTGTAATGTTTTTACTGGTCCGTACCACTGAAATAAATAAGAAAACAATTTTTACCATTGTGTTTATTAAACATGTTTGGTAGAATTGCGTAGCCGTGCCTGCGGAGAAAAAATTTCCCTTAATTTTATTAAATCACATTTAATCTTCAGGCGTGGAAAAATATTACGGAGGTGCTTTTGTATGACTAAAGCAGCAAAATTCTTTATCGTAATGGCGATGATCCTTGTATTCGCCGGAGCCGCGTCAGCAGCAACATTCATCAATATCGGGACCGGATCTACCGGCGGAACTTATTATCCGGTCGGTGCAGGTATGGCAAAAGTTTGGAACAGCGCCATCCCTGGGATGAAGGCAAACGCTCAGTCAACGGGCGGAACAGCACAGAACCTTGCTCTCCTCAATAAGGGCGAAGCAGAAGTTATTTTTGCAGATGGTCTCTATTTCTTTGCCTATGAAGGCAAGGGAGCATTTAACGGCAAACCCATGAAGGAACTCCGCGGACTTGTCCCCCTCTACGCCGAACCGATCCATTTCCTCGTAGCGAAGGGCAGCAACATTAAGACCATTCAGGATCTTAAGGGAAAGAGAGTCTCTGTCGGAGCAGTAGGAAGCGGAACAGAAGTAACAGTCCGCACACTTCTCAAAGTGGCAGGGATCGACCCCGACAAGGACATCAGAGCCGAGAACCTCGGACTTTCTGACACAGCCGGAGCATTTGCAGACAAGAACATCGACGCCGCACTTACAGTAGGCGCACTTGGAATCGCCGGAGTTGTTGAAATCACCACCCTTGGCACAGCAGAATTCCGCGACATCCCCGCAGACGTAGTAGCCAAGCTTGGCAAAGAACTTCCCTACTACCTGCCCTTCGATATCCCAGCAAACACCTACAAGGGCCAGACAAAGCCGGTTAAAGCTATGGCAAGCTGGAACGTTCTCATCACTACAGAAAAACTTGGTGACGAAGATGCGTACAAAATGACAAAGGCCCTCTATGAGCACAAGCAGGATATCCTCAATATTTCGACAAGACTTGCTTCCATGTCACCTGAGAACCTTAAGTATATCCAGGTCCCCCTCCACAAGGGCTCATTGAAGTACTACAAAGAGATCGGCGCTGTTAAATAATAAGCGTAAACACAAAAGAGTATTTCATAGTGGGGGCACTAGATGCCCCCGCAGTATTTTCTATCAGGAGGCAGTCTTTATGAGCGACGAAATAATCAAGAACAATGGTGAAAAACACAGTATTCTTGACGAAGTAGCCATTGATGAATCACAGGTAAACGATCTAATTGAAAAATATGATGCTGAGAGCCGGTACAGAAGGCTGAGCGGCATACAGGGCAAATTTATTACCGTGTGGCTTTGCGCCATGTCACTTTTCCATCTTTACACTGCTGGTATAGCGACAATGCCCATTACGATACAGAGGGCTATCCACCTTACGTTCGCTATAGTTGCGGTTTATATTTTGTTCCCGGCGGGGAGAAAAGGATCGAAAACATCGACTCCGATCTACGACTGGATACTGGCGGTACTGGCCGGAGGAGTTATCGGGTACATAATCTTCTTCTTCAACGATATAGCTCGTCGCGGCGCAGAGCCACTCCCTTATGAGATCTGGCTTGGCATAGCGGCCATCATTCTCGTTTTGGAAGCCGGACGCAGGGTGGTTGGAAATGTACTTCCCTGTATGAGTATGGTATTCCTTGCATACTGTTACTTGGGGAATTACGCCCCCGGTATGTTCCAGATAAGGGGATATTCTCTCAGCAGGATAATACAGCACATGTACCTGACTCCTGAAGGCATATTCGGACTGGCACTTGGAGTATCAGCCACATTCGTCATCGTCTTCATAATATTCGGGGCTTTCCTCTCTCAGAGCGGCGGAGCCAGATTCTTCAATGAACTTGCACTTGCCATAGCAGGCGGCAAGCCCGGCGGTCCCGCCAAGGTCGCTGTTGTAGCATCAGGACTTCTGGGGACGATCAACGGCTCGTCGGTAGCCAACGTTGCGACGACAGGCACTTTCACGATCCCTCTCATGAAGAAAGTAGGATATGCGCCTCATTATGCCGGGGCTGTGGAAGCCTGTGCTTCTACCGGCGGACAGCTAATGCCCCCGATCATGGGAGCAGGAGCTTTCATCATGAGCGAATTCCTTGGCATCTCCTACCTCTCTATCGCGGCTGCGGCAATAATACCGGCATTGGTCTATTACACGGCTATTTTCACAAATGTCCACGTACGCGCTAGAAAACAGAAGCTCCAGGGGATTCCCAAGGACCAGCTTCCTGTTCTCCGAGAGGTAATGAGGGCTGATGGCCATCTTCTTATACCGGTCATAGTGATAATAGCGACCCTTCTTATGAAGTACACGCCGCTGCGCGCAGGGTTCATAGGGGTGGTTTCAGTAATAATAGTAAGCTCATTAAAGCAGAAAACCAGGATGAGCATACGTGATATCGTAAAGGCATTGGAAGACGGAGCCAGAGGGGCTCTCGGAGTTGCTCTTGCATGTGCCCTTGTTGGATTTATCGTAGGAACCTCTTCGCTCACATCGTTGGGGCTTACGATTTCCAACAACATAATAGACATATCGGGAGGCAATCTGCTCCTGACTCTGATGATGGCCATGGTTGCTTGTATAGTGCTTGGGATGGGGCTTCCAACGACTGCGAACTATATCGTATGCAGCACGATAATTGCCCCGGCGTTGATCGGAATGAAGGTCCTGCCGCTGGCTGCACACCTTTTCGTTTTCTATTTTGGCATAATGGCGGATCTTACTCCTCCTGTATGCCTCGCAGCATTCACAGGCGCGGGTATAGCAGGAGCAAGCCCCTCGAAGACAGGCTTTACTGCTACAAAGATAGCTTTGACTTCCTATCTTATGCCGTACATGTTCGTATATAACCCAATGCTTCTGATGCAGAACATAATACCTCATGAGCTCTTTATTCTGGTCGTTTCGGCCCTGCTCGGGGTCATTGTCCTTGCGGGAGCTATTGAAGGGTGGATGTTCCGCTTTCTCAATAAATTTGAACGCGTGGTGCTCGGCGTGTCAGCACTTGTCGCGATCCACCATAACATGGCTCTGAGCCTTGGAGCCACTGTTGCGATAATTCTCCTGATGCTCTACCTGAAAAAGACATCTAAAAAAGAGGATTTTGAACCGGCAATGTAGCCTTATAAGCATGTTTTTTGAAGCGCTCCCTGTTCAAGGGGGCGCTTTTTTATTGTATACTTGGCGGTAGAAACGGGGGGCGGTCTGTGAATTCAAATTACCTAATACTTTTTGCTGTTTTAGGCGGGAGTGCCATCGGTCATAAGTCGGGATTTCCTGCAGGTTCAATGGTGGGAGGACTTCTTGCCGGGCTTGTAGTCAAAGCAGTAATGAACATGGGGCTTGATCCCAGGATAGATTGGCTTTCATACATTTCACAGGCACTGGTTGCTTATGTCCTTGTGAGAGGCAGTGATTTCTCTTCAATTGCAGAGATTCCCAGATATCTGCCGGCAGCTGTTGCATACAGTTTTTCCCTTCTCATCTTCACTTTGGGGCTGGCGTGGATTTTTTCAAAAATGTGTAAAATGGACTTCCTGACTTCACTCTTTGCGACAACTCCCGGAGGACTTACGGGCATCGCGATAGTTGCGGTCGATATAGGGGCTGATCCTACTATCTCTGTCCTCTTCAACATATGCAGAATAGTCACAGTACTTATCGTAGTTCCCATAATTGCCAATATCATCGTCAAATATTGATAGAAATAGACAAGAGATTTTTTTAGGAAAGGTCGGAACAATGAATAACAAACAGTCCCTTATCTGGTCCATTCTTAGTGTATTCAGAAAAATAGTTGTGATACTTCCACACCCTGCAGCTGTTATGCTGGGAGGTTTTGTCGGTTTTCTGATACCTTTGTTTACAAGAAGTAAGCTAAGGGAAGCAACTGACCGTTGTGCCAGAGTGTTGGCTATTCCTCGCAAAGATGCTTACGGCATCGTAAAAAGGGCATACAGAAATTTTGGCAAATCAACAGCGGAGTTTATAAGGATCCCTGTCATGGCTTCAAAGCTTGATGATATAGTCACGGTCAACGGTGAAGAAAACCTTCGCGAAGCTTATGAAGCGGGAAAAGGGGTATTTGTAGTTACCGCCCACATTGGGAACTGGGAATACGCCGGAGCTTGGTGTGCACAGCACGGATACCCTATGAATGGCCTGGGAACGGATCAAAGGGATGAGAGGATCACTGAACTTATAACGGAATTAAGAAAAGCCGGAGGGATGAAGGCACTTGGCAAGGCTTCAGACCTTAAGGCTATGATAAAGGCGCTTCAGGCAGGCGAAATAATCGCTGTACCTGTGGATCAGGATGCTAAAAAAGCAGGCATAATTTCTCCGTTCCTTGGATATCCCGCAAGTACGCCGATCGGAATGGCAAAACTTGCCGACAAGCTCGGATGTGCAGTTGTACCTGCATACTGTGTCAGGTGGCTTGACACGCAAAAGCTTGAACTGCACTTTCTTCCTTCTCTCAAAGGCAGGAACGGTAAACCTTACGGTAAAGATCTTCAGAGCAGCATAGACGACTGCAATCAGGTTATCTCCGAGTGGATAAGAAAATATCCTGACCAGTGGATGTGGATGTATCCAAGATGGGAATCTGTCGAGAGAGGTGATTTCGATTAAGTGCGGGATAGATCCGGGTCGCCATAAGATTGGGGTAGCCTTTTCGGAAGATGACAGACTGCTTTTTTCAGCGATAATCTCCAAATTATCAGAGGAAGTTTTATTGCTGTCGCTTAAAGAGAGAAGCTGGGATGCTCTTGCTCCATGGAAAAAAGAGGGAGATCTGAAATCTATGGAGGGCAAAATGCTTGAAAAAATCTGCCTTGGAAATGGCACCTCTTCTGAAGAACTGCATGATCTCCTGAGAGGTATCTGCGAGCTTGAGATAACAGACGAATACGGTACCACTCTTAAAGGACGAGAGCTCTACTGGAAACTACATCCGCCAAAAGGACTGTGGAAGCTGGTATCTACATCACTGAGGACTCCTCCCAGGGATATAGACGACCTTGCTGCCTGGGCGATAATAAAATAAGGCTGGATGTTTTATGCAGCCCCCGGCCCCATTAAAGAAAAACCCGCAGATCCTGTGTCTGATTTATTGACACAAAAAATGCGGGTTGCTTGTCATGAAGATCCGTCTTGATTATTTTTTCTTCTTCTTTTCTTCTTCTTTTTTGTTGCCAGACAGCTTCGCAAGGACATCCCTGTAACCGTCTGAGCCATACTCAACAAATTTTTTGACCCTGCTGATAGTTGCAGTGCTCGCTCCCGTGGCCTGGACTATCTGCGGATATGACATTCCTTTGAGAAGCAGGCTAGCCACCTGAAGTCTCTGTGCAAATGCTCTAATCTCTGAAAAAGTGGCGACATCCTCCAGGAAACGGTAGGCTTCTTCTCTGTCGGTAATGGCCACTATTGAGTCGCAAAGCTGATCTGTAAATTCATCTTTCCACTCTAAAGCCATGATCATGCCCTCCTTATAGTAATGTGCTAAATACCTGCAATGTGCATTCTAAGAATACGATAAAATGGTAAATTGTCAAGAGAAGTAAAATATTACAAATTAATTTGCTCTAAATGTAGAGATAAATGTTACAATAGCCTGCACAGCAAAGCGCTGAGTGATGATATTTATCAAAGTATCAACGATGGAGGTAACCGGATGGCTAAGAACATTACACCCAAAGAACGGGATTTTTCACAGTGGTATCTTGACGTAATACGTGTTGCAGAGCTGGCGGATTATGCGCCGGTCCGCGGATGTATGGTCGTCCGACCTACCGGTTACTCAGTATGGGAACTGATCCAGAAGCATTTTGACGAGGCATTCAAAGAAACCGGACATGTAAACGCTTCGTTTCCTCTCTTGATCCCTAAATCTTTCCTTGAGAAAGAGGCGGAGCATGTTGAGGGGTTTGCTCCCGAGTGTGCTGTTGTTACTCACGCAGGTGGAGAAGAGCTTGAAGAGCCGCTGATAATAAGGCCAACTTCAGAAACAGTCATAGGACATATGTACAGCAAATGGGTACAGTCGTGGCGTGATCTGCCAATCCTGATCAACCAGTGGTGCAATGTCATGCGCTGGGAGAAAAGGCCCAGGCTCTTTCTTCGTACTTCTGAATTCCTCTGGCAGGAAGGCCATACAGCACATGCAACAAAAGAAGAGGCAGTCGAAGAGACGCTTCTAATGCTTGAGGTATATAGAAAGATCATGGTAGACGAACTCGCCCTCCCGGTACTCCCCGGAGAAAAAACAGAGGGAGAGCGTTTCCCGGGTGCAGACAACACCTATACCTGCGAGACAATGATGAGCGACAAAAAGGCGCTTCAGGCTGGGACGAGCCACTATCTGGGCCAGAATTTCGCCAAAGCTTTTGACATTAAGTTCCAGAATAAAAACGGGGAAATGGATTTCGCCCATACAACAAGCTGGGGAGTCTCAATGCGACTCATAGGCGCACTTATTATGACGCATTCGGACAACGACGGGCTTGTTCTGCCACCAAGAGTAGCTCCGACAAAGGCAGTCATAATACCGATCTCAACTGATGCAGCTAAATTTGACGAAGAAATAGTGCCGAAGGCAAAAGAGCTTCAGACTACACTAAACAAGTCCCTCTGCGGACGCTTTGTACAAGTGGACACACAGCAGCATCTTCGTCCCGGAGACAGGTTTTTCTTTCATCTCCAAAAGGGTGTCCCTCTTCGTATCGAACTCGGAGAAAAGGAGTTTGGAACGGGCAAAGTCAAAGTTGTGCGCAGGGATACAGGAGAAAAGATAGATATCTTGTGGGAAGACCTTGAAAAACGTATCCCTGAGCTTCTTGAAGATATCCAGAAAAACCTCTTTGAGAAAGCGCTAAAATTCAGGAAAGAGAACACATATAAGGCAACTGATATGACTCAGTTCAGGGAAGTTATTGAGAACAAAGGTGGATTTGTCGAAGTATTCTTTGACGGAAGCAAAGAAGACGAAAGGGCGATCAAGGAAGCGACAGGGGCCACTCCCAGATGCTACCCGCTTGAGTACTCGGAAGAGCGGGGCAAATGCTTCTACACCGGAAAAGAGGGGGCCCGCAAAGCCATCTTTGCAAAGGCTTACTGAGAAGTGTGAAATAAAAAACTGTACCTTTCACACAAAGAAAGAGAGCCTTAATGGCTCTCACATTAAGAAAGAGCTTTATTGAATTTTTGGAAACGGTATGGCTTCGGGCTGTGCCGTTTTCTTATATTTATGAATTTAACTGTTGCATAATTTATAAATTACTCTTGACAAATAGGGAGAACTAAGATAGATTGTCCGGAATTTAATATAAAACAAACCGATGATGCGGAGATAAAGGTGACAATGATCCTACAGAGAGCCCGGGGTGCTGAGATTCGGGCGGAAAACAGGCCATCAAATGGACCGCAGAGGGCGCAGTCAAAAGCGAAAGCTGAGTATTCTGTGACGTGAGGGCATACGTAAGTTGCCGGGGATATGTTGGTATCCTGCTAAGAGTACGGCATAGCCGTAAAACAAGGTGGCACCGCGGATAGTATTACTTATTCGTCCTTGATGGATCTTATGATCTGTCAGGGACTTTTTTATTGTCAAAAGGAGGGAAAGTTATGATCAGACCAGGAATCGATGAAATAAGAAAACTGGCGGCAACAGGGATGTACAGTGTCGTCCCGGTCAGTTTGGAAATAATGTCCGACATCAAAACACCAATAGAGGTGCTCAGGGTGTTGAGGAACGTCTCAAGCCACTGCTACATGCTTGAGTCAGTTGAGGGAGACGAACGGTGGGGACGGTATACGTTTCTTGGATATGACCCGAAACTTGAAATTACTTGTGTTGACGGCCACATGAATATTGGGGCTCATTCATTTGATACAAATGATCCGGAAAGATTCATACGCCGGGTGCTGGATAAATACAAGAGTCCGAAGTTAAGCTACCTCCCCTCTTTTACAGGAGGTCTTGTCGGCTATTTTTCCTATGACTACGTAAAATATTCTGAGCCTACACTCAAACTTATATCGGGAGATACGGAAGGGTTCAAAGATGTCGACCTGATGTTTTTTGACAAGGTTATTGCATTCGATAACTTCAAACAAAAAATAATTCTTATTGCAAACATGAAAATTCAGGATATCGAGGAAAATTACAACAATGCGGTTATTGAGCTTGAAAATATGCACAGATTGCTGATGAGCGGGAAGCCGTGTAATGATCATCCCGGAAAACTTACAGGTGAATTTTCGTATCTGTTTGATAAGAAACAGTATTGTGAGATGGTGGAGAAAGCGAAGCATCATATCCGAGAAGGAGACGTTTTTCAGATCGTCCTTTCAAACAGGCTTGAAGCAGACTTTGAGGGCAGCCTTTTAAATACATACAGGATGTTGAGAACAATAAATCCATCTCCCTATATGTTCTTTTTCTCTTCCTCGGATATCGAGATAGCTGGGGCTTCTCCTGAAACCCTTGTTAAGCTTGAAAATGGGATGTTGTATACTTTTCCCCTTGCAGGGACACGTTCCAGGGGTGAAACAGAAATTCAGGATAAAGCTAATGAGGAGAGTCTTCTTAGCGACCCTAAAGAACTTGCCGAGCATAACATGCTCGTAGATCTTGGAAGGAACGATATAGGAAGAATAAGTAAATTTGGGACAGTTCAAGTAACAAAACTTCGCAGCGTAGAACGTTACTCACACGTAATGCACATCGGCTCTACAGTATGCGGTGAAATACGTGATGACAGGGATGCACTGGATGCAGTGAGCGCGATATTACCGGCTGGAACGCTATCAGGCGCGCCTAAGATAAGAGCCTGTCAGCTTATTAATGATATTGAGGGCAATAAGCGTGGAATATATGGTGGAGCTATAGGTTACATAGACTTTACCGGCAATATGGATACATGTATTGCGATACGAATTGCATATAAGAAAAACGGTAAGGTTTTTGTAAGGAGCGGAGCGGGAATCGTAGCGGATTCAGTCCCTGACAATGAATATCAGGAGTGTATAAACAAGGCAGCAGCAGTTGTCAATGCCCTAAGGGCAGCGGAGGAGATGTTGAAATGATACTTCTTATAGATAATTACGACAGTTTTTCATACAACCTTTATCAACTTATTGGGTCGTTCGATCCTGATATAAAAATAGTACGGAATGACGTATTGACGGTAACCGAAATTGATGCCTTAAGGCCGGATGCGATCATGATTTCTCCTGGGCCGGGAAGGCCTGAAGATGCAGGGATATGCATTGAATGTATCCAAAAACTGGGCAACAAATATCCAATGCTGGGAGTCTGTCTTGGGCATCAGTCCATATGCAAGGCATTTGGTGCGACCGTTTCCTATGCCAAAGAACTGATGCATGGAAAACAGTGCAGAGTTTTTCTTAATACAGATTGTGCATTGTTTATTGATATGCCTGACTCTACCCTGGTGGCAAGGTACCACTCCCTTGCTGCCGTTGAAGAGACGATCCCCGAATGCCTGAAAGTAACAGCGCGGGCAGATGACGGAGAGATAATGGCAGTAAAACATAAAAGGTACAACGTTTTTGGCCTGCAGTTTCATCCGGAATCGATAATGACTCCGAACGGTCCGATAATGATGCAAAATTTTCTTGATTTAGTGAAGCATGTCTAGGGGGGATAAAGATGATTAGGGAAGCGATAGTAAAGATAGTAGATAAACAGGATCTGTCTTATGAAGAGGCATACAAAGTAATGAGCGAGATTATGTGCGGGGAGACCAGTCAGGTGCAGAATGCTTCTTTCCTTGCTGCCCTGACTACCAAAAGTACCAAGGCTGAAACAATAGATGAAATATCGGGTTGTGCAGCAGCTATGCGTGATCACGTGACTAAAGTAAGGCACGATATGGATGTACTGGACATAGTTGGAACTGGGGGGGATGGGTCGAACAGTTTCAATATTTCCACTACAGCCGCTGTAGTCATTGCAGCTGGTGGAGTCAAGGTTGCAAAACACGGGAACCGCGCGGCATCTTCCTCCAGCGGTACCGCTGACTGTCTGGAAGCGTTGGATGTGGTAATAAAGCAGGACCCGGTCAAATGTGATGAACTTTTGAGAAGTGTGGGAATATGTTTCATGTTTGCCCAGAACTATCACAGGTCAATGAAGCATGTGGGTTCGATCAGGAAAGAACTGGGGATAAGGACCGTATTTAATATATTGGGGCCTCTGACAAATCCAGCGTCTCCTTCAATGATGCTGTTGGGAGTTTACGATGAAAGTCTTGTAGAACCCTTGGCTAAAGTCATGTCCAGTCTTGGGGTGAGGCGTGGACTTGTCGTTTACTGTCAGGACAAGCTTGATGAGATAACTTCCTGTGCTCCAACGACCGTGTGCGAAGTAAAGGACGGATACTTCAAAACTTTTGTTATAAAGCCTGAGGATTTTGGTTTTATACGTTCATGCAAGACAGATCTAACAGGAGGCACTCCCGAAGAAAACGCAAAAATAACTCTCGCGATCCTGCTGGGGGAGAGAGGTCCAAAGCGCGATACCGTATTGATGAATGCAGGAGCAGCATTTTATATTGCAGGCATGGCCGGATCAATTACTGATGGAATAAAGCTGGCTGAGGAAGTAATTGATTCCGGAAAAGCGATGAAAAAACTCAATGAGTTTAAAGAGGCTTCCAGAAAGTAATGGCAAACATCCTTGACGCAATTGCTGAACACACAAGAATCCGTATCGCAGAAAAAAAGAAAGCAGTCCCTCTGACTGATATAAGGAAGGAAGCTTTGTCCATGTGCTGCGCTACGGGGTTCCCTTTTGAGAAGGCTCTAAAGGGCGATGATATTGGATTTATCTGCGAATGCAAAAAGGCATCTCCATCTAAAGGAGTTATAGACGCAGAGTTTCCGTACTTAAAAATTGCAGAAGAGTATGAAATGGCAGGAGCGGATTGCATTTCTGTGCTGACCGAGCCCAAATGGTTTCTTGGAGATGACAGATATCTTAATGAAATTGCTGCGTTGACTTCCGTGCCTTGCCTGCGGAAAGATTTTATAGTGGATGAATACATGATATATGAGGCAAAAACGCTTGGGGCCTCTTCAGTATTGCTTATTTGTTCTTTATTGGAAGAAACCAGACTCAAATATTTTATCGATATCTGTGACAACCTTGGGCTTTCAGCGCTTGTAGAGGTCCACGACAAGTATGAGGTATCTGTGGCTTTAAAAGCCGCCGCCAGAGTGATAGGGGTAAATAACCGCAATCTAACTAACTTCACGATAGACATGCAGAAGAGTAAAAGTTTGAGATCGCTTGTTCCTGAAGGAGTATTGTTTGTTGCTGAGAGCGGGATCAAAACAAAAGAAGATGTAAATGTGATGCGTGGAGCTAATGCAGATGCTGTCCTGGTCGGGGAGACCCTTATGCGCGCCGCTGATAAAAAAGCGATGCTCAGATATTTGAGGGGAAGATGAGATGATGGGTACAAAAATAAAGATCTGCGGTTTGATGAGTGAGAGGGACATTAACTATGCAAACAGCCTCAGTCCCGACTTTGTTGGTTTTGTGTTTGTACGGGGCAGTCGAAGGTATGTGAGTCCTGATATTGCAGCGAATCTTCGTATGAGGCTTCTGACTTCTGTAATGACTGTGGGCGTTTTTGTAAACGAAAAATTCGAAAATGCTATAAATATGACAAGACAGGTAGTCCTTGATATCGTTCAGCTCCATGGACAGGAAGACGACGAATACATTATTTCTCTTAAAGAAATCACACGAAAGCCAGTAATAAAGGCGTTCAACGTTGAAAGCATCAAAGATGTAGACAGAGCAGTTGACTCACCTGCTGATTTTATCCTTCTTGATAACGGTACAGGGGGTACAGGAAGGACTTTTGACTGGACCCTAGTGAGGAATATTGAAAGGCCATTTTTTCTTGCCGGTGGTCTCAATCCTGACAATGTCGAAGCTGCAGTTTCCGCTACAAATCCATATGCTGTAGACGTAAGTTCTGGAGTAGAAAAAGAGTGTGTAAAGGATTTTGAAAAAATGCAGAATTTTATCAATGCTGTCAGGAAGGGTCGAAAATAATTTTTATTCTCATAAACAATATTCCCAACTATAAATATAGACGGTAAAAAAACAAAGGAGACGACACTATGCTAAAAACAAGAGGACGCTTTGGAGTTCATGGAGGACAGTACATCCCTGAAACTTTGATGAACGCTGTCATTGAACTGGAAGAAGCATATAATTTCTATAAGAGCGATGATGAATTTAATTCAGAACTCAATTTTCTTCTCAATGAATACGCCGGCAGGCCAAGCCGACTTTATTATGCTGAAAAAATGACAAAGGATCTTGGAGGGGCAAAAATATTTCTGAAACGTGAAGATCTTAACCATACCGGTGCTCACAAAATAAATAATGTGTTGGGTCAGGCACTGCTTGCAAAAAAAATGGGAAAAACACGACTGATAGCTGAAACGGGCGCTGGACAGCATGGGGTCGCCTCTGCAACGGCAGCGGCCCTTATGGGAATGGAATGCGTAGTGTTCATGGGAGAAGAGGATACAGTAAGACAGGCTCTTAACGTGTATAAAATGAAGCTTCTCGGAGCAGAAGTGGTCACTGTTAAATCAGGCACAGCAACGTTGAAAGATGCTGTTTCAGAAGCAATGCGCGAGTGGACGAACCGTATCAGTGACACCCATTACTGCTTAGGTTCCGTGATGGGCCCCCATCCTTTTCCAACAATAGTGAGGGATTTTCAGTCAGTAATTTCAAGGGAAATAAAGGAACAGATACTGATAAAGGAGGGCAGGCTTCCTGACATGGTCATAGCTTGTGTAGGCGGCGGCAGCAATGCTATAGGTTCATTCTGCCACTTTATTGGAGAAGAAAAAGTGTGTCTTGTCGGATGCGAGGCTGCAGGAAGAGGTGTGGATACATTTGAAACAGCTGCTACGATAAATAAAGGAAAGCCGGGGATCTTCCATGGAATGAAGTCTTATTTTTGTCAGGACGAATATGGTCAGATTGCTCCTGTATATTCTATTTCTGCAGGCCTTGATTATCCGGGAGTTGGTCCTGAACATGCCAACCTCCATGATATAGGAAGGGCTAAATATGTTCCGATAACTGATGATGAATCGGTCTATGCTTTTGAGTATCTTTCAAGAACTGAAGGGATCATCCCGGCGATAGAATCAGCGCATGCTTTGGCATATTCTATAAAGACAGCTCCAAACATGGGTAAGGATAAGATATTGGTTGTGACACTTTCCGGGCGTGGTGATAAGGATTGTGCTGCAATTGCTAAGTACAGAGGGGAGGATATTTCGGAATGACCAGAATTGTGGAAGCTTTCAAAAAGGGAAAGGCATTTATACCTTTTGTTACCTGCGGTGATCCTGACCTTGAGACCACGGGGAAAATAGTCAGAGCAATGACAGAAAACGGGGCTGATCTCATAGAATTGGGTATTCCATTTTCAGATCCTACCGCTGAGGGCCCCGTTATACAGGAGGCAAATATTCGTGCCCTGTCGGGGTTAGTGACAACGGATAAAATTTTTGATTTTGTCAGGGAGATCAGAAAAGAAGTCTCAATCCCTATGGTTTTTATGACCTATGCCAACGTTGTTTTTTCATATGGTTCTGAAAGATTCATTAAGACATGTTCCCAAATAGGTATTGATGGCCTTGTTATTCCTGATTTGCCATATGAAGAGAAAGACGAGTTTTATCCATTTTGTAAAAAATACGGAATAGACCTTATATCGCTGATCGCACCAACTTCTAAGGACCGGATCGCTATGATAGCAAAAGAAGCAGAAGGTTTTGTGTATATTGTTTCATCTTTAGGTGTCACAGGTGCCAGAAATGAAATAACCTCGGATATCGGTGCAATGGTCAAATTGGTAAAGAAAAATACAGATGTCCCCTGTGCAGTTGGATTTGGCATATCTACACCGGATCAGGCAGAGAAAATTGGACGATTGGGTGACGGAGTCATAATTGGCAGTGCTATAGTAAAGATCATTGCGGAATATGGGCGTGGTTCCGTTCCACATGTTACAGAATATGTCCGCAGTATTAAGGAAACTTTGAAACAGTTGTAATTTTTCAGATACTCAGACAAAAATAGTATGATTTTTATGAAAAGGGCCTGTGTAGGATCTTAGGATTTCACACAGCCTCTTTGTTTATTTCAGTTTTGCTTTTTCATTTTCCCACACAGAATTGTGAGAAGATCGTATCAAGCAGGTTTTCTGTGGCATCGACCCCGAGCAGACTTGCCAAGTGGGACCTTGCATCTGAAAGACAGGTTATTGCTAAATCATCCCCGAGGTCTTCCGAGACGACTTTCTGCGTATCTCTCAGAGAGGTCAGAGCAGCAGAGAGACACTCTATCTGTCTTGATGTGACTCCGTATCCTCCTGTTACCTTTATGTCTCCGGTTATCTCGTCAACGATTATGTCCTTCAGCTCTTCTATCCCGTCAGATTTAAGGGCTGAGACCGATACGATCCGGCTTGAGGTAAAACTATTTTTCAGCTGATCAATGGAGATCTTCTGTGGCATGTCGCTCTTGTTGAGCACAACAATATGCTTCATGGAAGAGACCCTTCTGCCCAGTTCCATGTCTTGCTCAGTCAGTTCATCCCCCGCGTCTATGACCCACACACGGAGATCAGCTTCTGTCATCGACTTTAGCGACTGACTTACACCGATGCACTCGACCTCGTCAATGGTCTCACGTATGCCCGCAGTGTCTATTATTCTTATCGGGATGCCCTTGTGAGTGAATGTCTCCTCTATCCTGTCCCTCGTTGTCCCTGGTATGGAGGTGACTATCGCACGTTCTTCCCTGAGAAGCGAATTAAGGAGCGATGATTTGCCCACGTTGGGACGCCCAATGATAGCTGTCTTTATGCCTTCTCTCAATATAAGTCCGGAACGGCAGTCTGCAAGCAGCGCTTCTCCAGCCGAGATGAGATCTCCCAATCGTTTCTCCGAGTCTTTTTTTGTTATGTATCCTTCGTCTTCCTCCGGGAAATCAAGATCTACTTCCAGGAATGCGGCAAGTCCTGTAATGTCGTTAAGAAAAAATCTGAGTTTTTCTGCAAACGCTCCCTGCATAGTTCTTGATGAGGCGTAGAGCGCTTCGTCGCTCTCAGCCCTTATCACACCAAGCACAGCTTCTGCCTGCGGAAGGTCGATCCGTCCGTTCACAAAGGCCCTTCGTGTAAATTCTCCGGGCTGTGCAAGCCTGGATCCCATTGAGCAGAGTTCTTCCATGCATTTCTGAGCGGGCAGCAGACCACCGTGACAATGGATCTCAACGCTTTCTTCGGCAGTATAGCTGGCGCCTTTGTCAAACCTTACGGCCAGCACCTCATCAAAGAATTCATCATCTGAAGAGCGAAGTCTGCCAAGGGTGAGGAAGCGTGCCGGCTGTTCGGCAAGTTTCTTTTGTCCGGTAAATATTTTATCGGCGAGCAAGACTGAGCCTTCTCCCGAAAGCCTTACGACCGCTATTCCGCCTTCGCCCCACGCTGTGGCCAGCGCTGTGATTATATCCTCCATGAGATCACTCACTCTCTGCGACCTGTTCCTGTTTTAATTTTACAGTGACGTCCTTTTGTTATCTTTGCATTATCACCATTATAATCTTCGATCAACGATTCTATCAATGATTGCCAAATTCCGGAATGAAGGTCTTTGGGAAAGAAAAAAGCGGCCTCTTGATGAGGCCGCCCAATATTTATTGCCAGAGTTTTCTGCTAAAGTGCTTTTATTGCTGCGCCTAGACGTTTTGCTCCCTCTTCGAGTTCTTCCGGCTGTGCGAAGGTGAAGCATGTACGCATGAAGTCAAGTCCTGAACCGTCAACGAAGAAGGAGGGACCTGTTACGAAGGCAACTCCATGCTCTATCGCCTTCATGAAGAGTGCAGTTGAATCGATGCCGGGTACCTGCAGCCAGAAGAAGAAACCACCTTCCGGTGTATGGTAAAAGGTATTGGAGGGCAGGTACTTTTTAAAGCCAGCTTCCATAGCGTCGCGTTTTTTGCCGTAATGGGCGATTATCTTTGGGAGAAATCCGTCGAGATGGCCAAGCCTGCAGTACTCATAGACCAGTGCCTGAGCGACTACGCTTGAGCAGAGGTTCGTTCCCTGCTTGATCATGACCATTTTCTGCATTAGTTCGGGGTTTCCGACGATCCATGCGACTCGTGTCCCGGGTGCCAGTATTTTGGAGAAGGAACAAGCGTAAACGACTCTTCCGCTCTGTTTTTTATCCATCGAGAAAATGGTCGGTACGTGATTTCCTGTGTAACGAAGGTGGCCGTAGGGGTCGTCTTCGAATATGATCAGATCATACTTTTCAGCGATATCAAGGAGTTTAGCCCTGCGGTCCGCAGAGAGTGTCGAGCCGGAAGGGTTCTGGAAGTTGACAATAGTGTAGATGAACTTGATCCTGTGTCCATCCTTGCGTCCCTGTTCGATAATTGCCGGTAGCATGTCAACGCATAATCCGTCTTTATCGCACGGGACTGAGAGGAATCGCGCGCCGCGGTTTCTCATGGCGTGGATCGCTCCGGGATACGTGGGGCCCTCTACTATGATCGTGTCTCCGTCATTTAGGAGAACGCTGCAGAGGAGGTCCATTCCTTCCTGTGAACCTGTGCTGATGAGCATCTCTTCAGGTTTTGTTTCACGACCCATCCTTGGGGCCATCCATTTTGCGATGTATTCCTTGAGCGGCATATATCCGTCCGTAGCACCGTACTGAAGGACATCTTTGCCTTCGCGGGCCAGGATCGCAGAGGCTTCAGAAAACTCCGCTACAGGGAAAACTGCAGGGTCAGGGTTGCCGCCTGCAAAAGAGATCATACCGGGTGTCTTGGTATACTTCATTAGTGCCCTTATTGGCGAAGGTTTGACATTAAGTGCTATATCCGACAGCCTTGCATTCCAGTTTACTGAACTCATAGCAAAATCCCTCCAAATAAATATTCATAACACACATATAGCCTTTCTTTCATGTGAAAGAGGCCACATTGTCATTATACACAAATAATGCAGATTGTCACCGATAAAAATGATATATCAGCGGTACGAACAACGTTTTGCCCCTTTTAATAGTTCGCCTGAACGTCTATTATTGGAGTGTTGAATTTTAAGCAAACATGCTTCGGAAGGAAGATAAATATGTCAGATGCACAATCCATACTAAAAAACAGCCATGAAATCCGCAAACTTGCCCCCGGGAGCTCGTTCAAGGCGATCTTTGTCGTATCCTCACTCTTTCAGAAAAACGACAAAAACGGGAAACCTTATTATGAGATGGCTGTAACCGACTCATTTGGTACGCTTGAGGCCAAGATATGGTCAGATGCCAGTTGGTTCAACAGGTCTGGCCCCAACATGGAAGCATCATCGACTGCACAGAAGCTTGAGGATGAAAAGCTGAGATCTGTTGCAGGTTGCACGGTAGGCGTAGACGGTAAAACAACGGAATTCAGGGGGCAGACACAGTTTAACTTCAACAAAGTCACACTCCTTGACCAGGATAAATTTCCCCCGTCGCAGTACCTGCCGAGATCACCGATACCCATGGAGGACCTTGTCAAAAGGTACGAAGAACTGGTCTCATCATGCCGCCCGGAAGTCGCTGATTTTATAAGATTTGTCTATGATGGTGAGACATGGAAGCAGTTTCGCGACTGGCCTGCTGCAGTGAGCCATCACCACGCATACGCAAACGGTCTGCTTGAGCACACGCTCTCAGTTACAGACTGTGCAAGATCTATGGCTGAATCACTGAGGATATCCGGGTATGACATTGATGTTGACATAGTTGTCGCCGGAGGGCTCCTTCACGACCTTGGCAAGCTTGGATCATACAGAATGGGTTCGATTCCGGAGATGACCCTCGAAGGAGCAGTTCTGGATCACATAGCGATAGGATATTCCAAGTTTATGGAACTTGCGGAAAAAAGCGGACTCAACAACTCACTGAAACTCCAGATCGCGCACATCCTTCTGAGCCATCACGGGCAGAGAGAGTTCGGCTCGCCTGTCGTTCCGGCGACTCCTGAAGCAATGGTAGTCTCGTCTGCTGATGAGCTGGACTTCAGGGTCTTTTGCTGGAAGGATTCCGTCAAAGATCTTACCGAGGACCAGCCTATCTCTCAGTGGCATTCAGCCACAGCCCGCCGTTTCTGGAACAGGTAAGCGACATTTGTCTACTTTGCGGGTATTGCGCTTGGCGCAAGAGTAGAGACAGTGGGGGAAAAAATGTCGAAGGAGTTTTACATAACCAGTGACCAGTCCGGCAGACGTATTGACAGGCTACTGAGGAACATGTGGCCCCAGGTCCCTCTTGGAGCCCTCATGAAAGCTATCCGTACAGGAGAGGTTCGGCTGGATGCAAAAAAAATCAGGCCGGACACCCGGGTAGATGAGGGACAGTTCCTGCAGGTCCCATGGAATGACAATATACCGGCCGAAAGAAGTACAAAAGATAAAGCGACGCCTATAAGGCATGAGAGATTGGAAACAATATTTAAAGATGACTACCTTTGGATAATAAACAAACCTGCAGGGCTTTTGACACAGCCGGATACAAAAAACGGGGATTCTCTCATAACCAGGGTGCTTGAAGAACTTAACTGGATCAGGAGCGATTTCCGTCCATCCACAGTTCAGCGCCTTGACCGGAATACATCTGGTGCAGTGATAGTTGCACTGACAGGACCGTCTTTGAGGTACCTCTCTGAACTGATAAGGGAACGTAAGATAAAAAAGATCTACAGGGCCGTTGTTGCAGGAGATATATGCGAGTCAGGCGAAATAGACTTTCCTCTGCTTAAGGATCAGGTCGGAAATACTGTAAAAGTAGATGAGAGGGGACAGAGCGCCCTAACAAGATACAAAAAAATATCGTCGGTAAAAAACATAAGCATAGTGGAAGCGGAGCTTGTGACCGGGAGGCCGCATCAGGCAAGGGTACATTTGGCAGCAATAGGTCATCAGATAATGGGAGACAGAAAATACGGCGGAGATTCGGGACGGGCAAAACGGCCCCTGCTCCATGCATACTCGGTTACCTTTCCTGACGACATGGGATTGCCCGAAACAATAAGGGGGAAGGAATTCAAGGCTCCTCTTCCAGGGGATATGGAGGAATATTTCAATGAGATGTGACCTTTGTGATGACAAGAAATGCAGGGAGGGCGAGCCATGCATAGAGAGAGACAGCATCATACTCTATTCAGACCCTAATGAAAAAAAGATGATGGAGACCGCGGCATTTGTTGAGTCAGAATTCTACGGGGACCTGAACAGGATAGAGGAGGTCGTCGAGTTTGCTTCCCGAATGGGATACAAAAAACTTGGGATTGCTTTCTGTGTCGGCCTTAACGAGGAGGCTGCGAAAATTGCAGACTATCTCTCCGGCTTTTTTGAAATTGAAGCAGTATGCTGCAAGGTCTGCGGGATACCTAAATCAGAGATGGGGGCACCAACGAGTGACAGGGTAGGTCCGGTAAGCTGCAACCCGATAGAACAGGCAAGGATGCTCGAAGAAAAAAAGACAGACCTTAACTTAGTCATTGGGCTCTGTGTGGGGCATGACGCGCTATTTATAAAACATTCGCACACCTATGTGGTGCCTCTTGTCGTTAAAGACAGAGCGCTGGGACACAATCCACTTGCCGCGGTCTACTGCTCGGCTGTGAACAAAAGAATGAAAAAAAGAGCGGAGGAACGGAAGCAAAAATAAGGGAGTATATGACAAGCCTACCCTAAAATGTTATTTTAGGGTAGGCTTGTCATATAGGAGACTCTCTGCTATTATTTCCATTGCCCTTCACACGGACCGGCGCAAAGCGACGCTGGCCTGAGTCTTGGGAATATTGAGCGTAACAGGCTCAGACAGGAGTGATCATTATGATCCAGAAAGAAAAGAAACAGCAGCTCATCGAAGAGTTCAAAGTGCACGGAGCCGACACAGGCTCAACAGAGGTACAGGTTGCCATCCTGACAACACGTATCCGTGAACTTACGGACCACATGAGGATCCACAAGAAGGACTTCCACTCACGCCGCGGACTCCTTATCATGGTCGGGAAGCGCCGCAAACTTCTCCAGTATCTCAAAGACCGCGACTTCAACCGCTATCAGTCGCTTATCCAGCGTCTCGGACTGCGCCACTAATAGCGATCTGACAAATAGAAACAAAAAATAGGCAACTTACGCATGGCGAAGGGGCATTACCTTCGCCATTTTTGCTGTTTTGTGTTATTCTTCAACAGTTGAAGACATAAAATGGGAGGAAAATAAAAAATGAAAGAAATATTTGAGTTAGAACTACACGGTAAGACCATGTCCTTTGAGACAGGACGCCTTGCCAAGCAGGCAAACGCATCTGTACTCGCTGGACACGGCAAGACGGCAGTCCTTGTGACCACAGTATTGGCAGAAAAAGCCAGGAAGGGAATGGACTTTTTTCCTCTCCTTGTAGATTATGAAGAACGTTTCTACTCAGCAGGCAAAGTGCCCGGCGGATTTATCAAAAGAGAGGGACGGCCATCTGAGACTGCAACACTTAGCTGCAGGATGATAGATCGCTCTATCCGTTCGCTTTTCCATGAATGGATGAGGAATGATGTGCATGTTGTTGCAACCGTAATGTCTGTAGATCAGGCCAACCCCGCGAATATACTTGCAATAAACGGAGCTTCACTTGCCCTTTCGATCTCTGACATCCCTTGGGACGGTCCTATAGGAGCGGTTCGCATTGGCTGCATCGACGGCGGACTGGTAGTAAACCCTGATGAGGCGGATATGCTTAACAGCACTCTGGAACTTGTTGTGGCAGGACACAGAGGTGGGGTCACAATGGTCGAGGCAGGAGCTCAGGAAGTATCGGAAGAGCTTCTCGTTGATGCCCTTGAGCTTGCAAATGACGCAATACGACAGATAGTGGACTTTATCGACGGGGTCTGCGCCAAAATCGGCAAGCCAAAAGCAGAACTTCCCGCTCCTGAAGTGATCACAGAGATCGATGAATGGATGGATAAAGAACTTTTTGAAGATATATACGCAGCTGTGCAGATCCATCAGAAACAGCCGCGAGGAGCGGCGATCGGAGAGGCTCAGAAGAGAGCGGAAGATAATTTTGCAGAGTCATACCCTGATTCATCAAACTATATTTCGGCAAAAATGGATGAAATGGTAAAGAAATGCGTAAGAAAACTTCTCCTGGACGACAGGCGCAGGTCTGACGGCAGGGCAATGGACGAGCTGAGGAAGATCACCTGCGAAGTGGACATACTGCCGATGACGCACGGATCGGCACTCTTTACACGCGGAGAGACCCAATCACTGGGAGTGACGACGCTTGGTATGATGGGAACGGACGACCAGATGCTTGACGGTCTCAAGATAGACGAGCCTTCAAAGACGTTCCTGCTCCACTACAATTTTCCACCCTACTCCGTTGGCGAAGTAAAGCCGATGAGGGGACCGGGGCGCCGTGAGATCGGTCATGGAGCTCTTGCTGAAAGGGCTTTGCGTTCTGTTTTCCCCGGAGAAGCGGAGTTCCCATATGTTGTGCGCCAGGTCTCGGATATTCTTGAGTCTAACGGCTCAAGTTCCATGGCCAGCGTCTGTAGCGGAAGTCTCTCAATGATGGCAGCGGGAGTGCCGATCAAGAGGTCTGTTGCCGGCATTGCCATGGGGCTAATCGCGGACAACGGCAAGTTTGGTATACTTACCGACATCCAGGGACTTGAGGACCACTACGGAGACATGGACTTTAAGGTAGCAGGTACAAGAGACGGCGTGACTGCGCTCCAGATGGACAACAAAGCGGGCGGCATCACAAGGGAGATATTGACTCAGGCACTTGAACAGGCTAAAAAGGGACGTATCCAGATACTTGACATAATGGATGCAGCGATACCTGCTCCTCGTGCGGATCTTTCGGTAACAGCACCGAAGATCATTACTATAAACGTTGATCCTGAAAAGATCCGCGAGATCATAGGCCCCGGCGGCAAGATGATCCGCTCGATAGTGCAGCGTACAGGAGCTAAGATCGATGTAGATGACAGCGGTCGCGTATATGTTTCAGCGGTCAACGATGATTCTGCACAGGCTGCAGTAAAGATAATCAACGACCTCGTGCGTGAGGTAAAGGCCGGAGAGACATTTGTCGGAACAGCTACAAGGATGATGAGTTTCGGTGTATTCGTTGAAGTTCTTCCGGGTAAGGAGGGACTTCTGCACGTCAGCGAGATCAGCAACCACCACGTCCCGAGGCTTGAAGATGCAATAAATACAGGAGACAAGGTACTCGTAACAGTAAAAGAGATAGACGACATGCACAGGGTCAACCTGAGCCGTAAGCGTATCCTGAATCAGCTCGATGATCTTGCGAAAGATCCTGAATTTGCCGAGCAGGCAGCCATTGAAAAAGAGCGTGAAGAGCGTTTCTCCCACTTTCCAAAGAGCGAGGGAGGCCCCAGGCGTGACAGCGGTCCAAGACAAGACGACGGCGGAAGGCCGCCCCGCAGGGACTATGGTTCAGACAGGGGAGACAGAGGATCTGACAACCGCCCCGTCAGGCGTTTTGAAAGAGAACGCAAAAAGTAGGAAATAAAAATGTCAAAAATGAAAGTCAAAATAAAGGCAGATGCCGGGATATCACTTCCCGGCTATGCGACTCCGGGATCTTCAGGACTGGATCTGCGTGCTGCCGAAGCAGCTGTTATACCTGCCGGAGAACGAGGCTGTGTAGGAACTGGACTCTTCTTTGAAATGCCCCTGGGCTGCGAAGCCCAGGTAAGGCCAAGGAGCGGCCTCGCGATGAAACACGGAGTCACCGTCCTTAATACGCCGGGAACGATAGATTCAGACTATCGCGGAGAGATAAAGGTCATACTCATCAACCACGGCAGTGAAGATTTCAGGATCGAACAGGGGGACAGGATAGCTCAGATAGTTTTTGCAGAAGTTACGCAGGTGGATCTCGAGAAGGCTGAGGAACTGGATGAGACAGAACGTTCTTCAGGCGGGTTCGGGAGCACAGGCAGTAAATAGATAAACTGCATGGATTTGCCCGGAGGCAAATTAGGAGGCGATACCAATGGCACGTTTTTTAACACCTGAAGGCAAAGTTTATGAAGCTGACGGCGCGTCGATACGTCAGCTTCTTGAGATCTGGCACCTAAAAAAAGCTGTCGGAGCGAAAGTTGACGGCAATCTGGTGGACTGTGACAAAGTTTATACTGAAGACACAGAGTTCATCCCGGTATTTCCTGATTCAGAAGAGGGACTGGACCTCCTGCGCCACTCCACAGCCCACCTAATGGCTCATGCTGTACTCAGGCTATGGCCGGAGGCGAAGTTCGGAATCGGCCCTGCCATAAAGGACGGTTTCTACTACGATATAAGGTTCCCGAAACCTATCTCTGATGAGGATCTTCCAAAGATCGAATCAGAGATGAGGAAAATAGCGCAGGAAAAGATCCCTCTTGTGAGGGAGGAACATACAAAAGCGCAGGCCAGAGAACTCTTCTCGAAGCTTGGTGAAGATCTGAAGGTGGAGATGATCGAAAGCCTTGAGGGCGAGATCCTTTCGACCTACCGCGAAGGCGATTTTATAGATTTCTGCCGTGGCCCGCACGTTCCGCATACGGGATGCTGCAAATTCTTCAAGCTTCTCTCACTTGCCGGTGCCTACTGGCACGGCGATGAGAAGAACGAAATGCTGACACGCATATACGGGACAGCATTCGGATCTGAGGAAGAACTCAAGGAATATCTTCGCCGTATGGAAGAGGCTAAGGCAAGGGATCACAGGAAACTGGGGAAAGAGCTTGATCTATTCAGCGTTCATCCCGAAGGACCCGGATTCCCCTTCTTTCATCCCAAGGGTATGGTAATAATGAACAACCTTACCTCTTTCTGGAGAAAAGAACATACAAAGCGGGGATATGTCGAAATAAAGACTCCGATGATCCTCGACAGGTCACTCTGGCTTCGTTCAGGACACTGGGATCATTATAAGGAAAATATGTATTTCACAGAGATAGATGAAACTCCATTCGCAGTGAAACCCATGAACTGTCCCGGCGGTATACTTGTGTATAACAGTGCTATCCGCAGCTACAGGGAACTTCCCCTTCGTATGGCTGAACTTGGTTTCGTTCACCGTCACGAGAGATCGGGAGCTCTCCATGGACTTATGAGAGTCAGGGCCTTTACCCAGGACGACGCACACATATACTGTACGCCCGATCAGATTAAGGACGAGATAAAGGCGATAATGGAACTGGACAGGTATTTCTACCAGGATGTGTTTGGTTTCAAGTATTACGTAGAGCTTTCCACCAGGCCTGAAAACTCTATGGGCGACCCCAAACTCTGGGATCTTGCGGAGCAGAGGCTGAAGGAAGCTCTGGAGGAGACAGGAACAAAATACAGGCTCAATCCAGGAGACGGAGCATTCTACGGTCCCAAGATCGACTTCCATCTTGAGGACTGCATTGGCCGCACATGGCAGTGCGGTACGATCCAGCTTGACTTCCAGATGCCGGAGAAGTTCGACATGACCTACATAGGAAACGACGGAGCGGAGCACCGCCCTGTGATGCTTCACAGAACAGTACTTGGCAGCCTCGAAAGGTTCATGGGCATCCTCATAGAGAACTATGCTGGAGCATTTCCGTACTGGCTGGCACCCGTGCAGGTAAAGCTGCTTCAGGTAAGCTCAGAATTTGCCGGATACACCGAAGAACTTGCAAAAAAGTTCAGGGATGCGGGCATAAGGGTAGAGGTCGACTCCAGAGATGAAAAACTGGGCAAAAAGATACGCGACGCCCAGATGCAAAAGATCCCCTACATGCTCGTTATAGGAGCCAGGGAAGTTGAAGAACGCACAATAGCTGTTCGCGACAGAGTAAAGGGAGATTTAGGCTCAATGTCACTGGAAGGATTTTTTGAACATCTGAAGGGTGAGTTTGACCCTCTTTTGAAATAGATGTTTTTCAATACATAATTTGGTAATTCACAAGTGTGACCTGTTTCTCTGTCATTTGATTTCAAAATTATAAAAATTGAGCTCAAAGACTAAATTCTTTGAGCTCGATTTTTGAATGTGACCTGAAACAGTGGTTATCTGTCTTCGGAAATATTTTTACTATTTGAATATTTAATATTATGCAGCTCTGGCTAATATTACCTTTCCCAGTTACAGTGATTAAGTATCCATTTTTGTTATGGTTCCATCCGGGGAATAGTAAAAAAGGGAAAGATATAGAGGAACGGAAGTATTTCACTGAGGGGTAATTACCACAAAAGTCATCGTAGGAAATTTTGGGTTATCATCGATCCATGTTCCTGAATTCGCATAAATTGTTTTCTGACCCTTGAGGTTTTCAGAAGGAATAATTCTAGGCTCGTGGGTATGCCCGAAAACAACTATCCGCTTATCAGAATTATGGTTTTTAAAATATTGAACTACTGCCTGGGCGTCAGTTTCGGCTCCAGAAGCACCTTTTATAAGGGCTTCTTTGTATCGGTATTTTGACGGACACTTGGTTCTGTGCCTGTCGTTCATCCCAGGTGGCAAGAATTCCCTTATACATCTTCATATCGATATATCCTCCGGCTGACAGCTGATAAGGCATAAAATCGCTTATGGAATAGTTTTCGGTGAAGCCATCGATGTTTGTTTTTATTATTTTTTCATCAAAGCCTCCGTTGACTGGAAACGCTGTCATTAATTCATACCAGGCTTTCCAATAAATATACGCAATGGTCTGGTCTTCCCCGAAGGAATTTGCGGTTACTTCCGGGATTTTGTCGGCAACGTAGGGGAATCCTTCAACAACTGAGGTTGTGGCTATTCTTGTAAAGAAATATCCAGGTGGTAATATGGAACCTGGAGCTATACCCCTGTTTGAAATAGGATCAGGCGCGCAGAAAAAATTATAGCGATGCCCATGTTCAATTATAATTTCAGGATGTCCATCGGGTGAATAGCTTCCCAAACCCTGTATATCACGCTGCTGATTAATTCCTGGGAGTATGCTTTGGATGTCCTCTGCAGTTACAATTAAATCGTGATTTCCAGGAACATATGTTACTTTAATTTTACCATCGTGGATTATATTATTGAATGCCGCTATTACATGAATATTTGGTGCAAGCCTAACCTGATCAAGGAACTTCACAAGCGGCTCCCGATTCTTTTTAGTTTCAGTATAGCTGTCCTCAGCTCCTAGATGGAGGTCACTTATGCATACAATAAGCTTACGCTCATTATTAAGTTCCGGAATACCTTTGCTGTCAAGTGTGACAACGTCTTTTATTGAAGTGGTGTCTTTTGCAGCTGTTGTCGATGTGCGTGTTTTATCCGTAGTCACAGGCCCTGCTCCATAAGCAGGAACGTATCCTGCAAAGCAGGGGGACGCTGAAAAGATAATAATCAGGAAGAGTAAAACAAATATTTTTTTTATATGACATTTTCTCCTTTATCCTTAATGCAGCTAATAGAAAGGATCGATCGAATTTGATACAGGCTTAAAGTCATTATTTGGATCAACAATTGGCGAAAGAAAATCATTCCTGTTGATTTTATTACAGTAACTTGACTGGGTAATATAATATATGTTTATCCGGTTCTTATAGGATCTTGAGACAGTGGGCCGAAAGTTCTATCCTTTCAGGCATACATATTAAGTCATTTGTTATTATAATCAGATAGTGACAACGATGGCCAAGTCAAAGAATAGAGTAAAATTATAAATTTGCAGTTTTTAGGAAGTAATGATATAGCAAAGCCATTAGAGCACCTTTAAACTAAATGTGATCGAGACACTTACAAAAAGTGAGATCCTAATGACTTTGAAAAAAATAACACAGAACCAACAAATTGCCATTGCCGGTGGGTGCCGGTGAAGCGTTTAATAAGCTATTGTTACAGTTGCAAAATGCAACAATATGTGTTAGCATACACAAGTTGATTTATATCAACGGGTTTACAAGCAGAGGATGCGCCTCTCGCCTGCCGACGGAGTAAGTTGTCAGGTCTACCCGGAAAGAATTTTCCAATGGGCTTGGCGCGTTTTTGCCGGGCCCATTTTAATTTGACCAATATCTACACTCAGGAGGTGTAACGCCATAGTAAACAGGGACGACGAGCCCCGCGTGAATTCCGACATTCGGGCGACAGAGATTCTTCTCATCGACGAAGAAAATGCCAAGCGAGGCGTAATAAGCACTAAAGAAGCGCTGGCGCTGGCTGAAGCAGCCGAACTTGACCTGGTGGAGGTAGCCCCTCAGGCGACCCCGCCGGTATGCAGGATAATGGATTACGGAAAGTACCGTTTCCAGCAGCAGAAGCGTGACAAGGATGCCCGCAAGAAACAGAAGAATCAGGGAGTAAAAGAGATAAAGATGCGGCCGAAAATTGACCAGCATGATTATGATTTCAAGGTGAAGGCAATAAAGACATTCCTTCAGGCGGGTCATCGTGTAAAGGTCTCTATCTTCTTCAGAGGAAGAGAGATGGCATTTCTTGACCGCGGCAGAGACGTCCTCAACAAGGTTATGGCTGCGATTGTCGATTCCGGCAAAATGGAGATGGAGCCAAGGATGGAAGGCTCATACATGAGAATAATGATAGCCCCTTCCATACAGATAGAGGCTGTAAAGAAGCCCTCAGCTCCAAAGGAAAGCGCTCCGGCTCCGGAAAAGAAGGCAAAGAAAGAAGCAGCTCCAAAAACAGCTGAAGCTGCTCCCAATAAAGAAATTAAGGAACTCAAAGAACCTAAGGTATCAAAAGAGGCTGAGGAAAAAACTGACAGCGAATAGTTCAAATATTCGTTACTGCTGATAAAAAAGTAGAAAAAATAATGTGTGATTGTCTCTTTTACAGAGATATAACAGCAAGAGGAGGAACAATTCAATGCCCAAGATGAAAACCCACTCCGCTACAAAAAAGCGTTTTAAGATAACCGGAACCGGCAAGGTAGCCTTCAAGAAGAGCGGCCGTTCACACCTTCTTTCTTCGAAGAACGCCAAAAGGCGCCGTTCTCTGAGGAGACAGGGTATACTTCCCGCAGCGGTAGAAGGTCATATCAAGAAAGTTCTGCCCTACGCATGAGGCCGGGGCTCTTTTAACGAGAAATAATACTGAGGAGTGACATTGAATGCGAGTAAAGGGATCAAGTGCAAGCCGCAATAAACTTAAAAAACTATACAGCATCACAAAGGGATTCTGGGGACGCAAAAAGAACGTATACCGAAGGGCTCGTGAAGCCTATCTGCATGCTCTTACCAGCGCCTTTACAGGCCGCAAGCTTAAAAAACGTGATTTCAGAAAACTCTGGATCATGCGCATAAACGCAGCTGCCCGTGCAAACGGAATAGCTTACAGTGCGCTCATAAATGGATTGAAGAGGGCTGAGATCAACATCAACCGCAAGATGCTTGCGGACCTTGCCGTCAACGACATGCCAGCTTTCTCGAAACTTGTTGAAAAGGCCCAGTCAGCCCTGAAATCATAAACTTTCGCAGAGCGGCAAATTGAAAGTACATACTTCTTATAGAGTTGAACAAGTCATAGTTTTGGGGTTCCTGCTGGTCATATTAGCGGGAGCCCTACTGCTATGGTTGTCCAATAAATATTTGTACGATATGCCGATAGCCGTTGAGGATGCTCTTTTTATGTCTACGTCAGCTGTATGCGTAACAGGCCTTGTCACCATAAACCTATATACAGGACTGGGAATGGTTTCGCAGATCATAATACTGATCCTTATACAAATAGGCGGACTTGGTTTTATGACTGCTGTCATGATGCTGGGAGTGGCTGTTGGAAGAAGGATGGGCATTAAGAGTAGGCTTTTCTTTCTCGTAGGTTTTGGTTTGAATGGTATAAGCGGCGCCATCAGGCTTTTGAAAATATTGGCAAAATACACATTTGCAGCAGAAAGCATTGGGGCTGCGCTGCTGTACTGGGGGTTTATCCGTCATGGTTTGCCCGTGGGAGAATCTATTTATTATGCTGTTTTTCATTCTGTGAGCGCTTTTTGCAACGCTGGTTTTTCCCCCCTTCCAAATGGTCTTAATGGTTTTTCGCTTTCTATCATAGTTCCTGCTGCGGTGATGATGCTTATAGTATTGGGAGGCATAGGATTCCCCGTTTTTGCGAACTGCTGGGAGGCTTTCAGGAAGAAAGGCAGAATCTCGCATTATTCGAAGCTCGTACTCTACCTCACTTTCTGGCTCATAACAGCTGGAGCTGTAATGCTTTTGATATCGGACTGGAATGGCGGTCTTGCGGGGCTTCCTGACTGGGCCAGAATTTGGAACGCCCTCTTTACAAGTGTGACGACCAGGACTGCTGGTTTCGACACCGTCCAGCCCTCTGCATTTTCAGAGCTGGGGAAGATACTGATGATAGTGCTGATGGTAATAGGTGCATCTCCTGCATCTACAGGAGGCGGCATCAAGACAACGACACTTGGAGTGCTTGCAGTTGCTGCCTGGAATGAGATGCTCGGCAGGGACGAAAATATTTTCTGGCATAGGAAGATAGGTTATCAAACAGTCAGAAGAGCTCTGGCTATGGCATTTATGTATTTAATTACTTTTTTTATAGGAGCAGTTGTTCTATCCTTGATCGAAGACTTCTCCTTTGAAGCCCTGCTCTTTGAAGCTGTCTCCGCAATGGGCACGGTGGGGCTTAGCCTTGGTATTACACCGGAATTATCTGTTGCTGGTAAAATGGTTCTCGTGATCCTCATGTTCTGGGGAAGGGTGGGTATACTCTCGTTCTTTGCGACCCTGATCAAAGAGGAGAAGAAGGTAGAAATACATTTTGCAGAGGTCAATATTCCCATAGGATAGCCATCCTCGAAGGAGCGGAAACAATGAGCAAAGAGAAAAAAAGTTTCCTTATAGTCGGACTGGGACGTTTCGGAATATCTTTGAGCGAGAAACTAGTTGAACTTGGACAGAGCGTTATTGGAGTGGATCAGCTTGCCGGTCCTGTCGCTGAAATGTCAGAAAAGATAGATGTGGCAGCACAGCTTGATGTATCTGATGAGAACGCGCTGATAAAAGTAGGAGCTAAAGAGGTTGACATAGCCATAGTAACGATAGGCGCGAGCCTGGAGAACAGCATCCTCTGTACCTCAATACTGGTAGATCTTGGTATTCCGCTTGTCGTAGCAAGGGCGAACAGTGCACTGCACGCCAAGATACTTACAAGGATCGGTGCTCACAGGATAGTATTTCCTGAGTGGGATATGGGGCATAAAGTTGCCGAGAATTTTGTATTTCCATGGTATTCGAAATTTACCAAGATTGACAACGGAGATTTCTACTTTGGAAAGATAAAGCCTATTCCAGAGATGATAGGAAAGACCATGGCTGATCTGAAATTTTCTCAGCGCTATAAAGTGATAGTGATACTGCTTGAACATGCCGGAAAACAGGAATCACCATCCCCTATCAGACCTTTTAAGGAAACAGACGGCCTTTGGGTGTTGGGACACAGAGAGGATATGGACAAACTTATAACGAAAACTGATCCAGACGGCGAATGATCACCGCAGAGCCCGGATCAGGCTTTTATGTATATACTGGGGGAATATGAAAATGTTTGAAGAACTAAAGGAACATGGAATGGAAAAGTTAGCTGAGTTGGGGCTCATAGAGCGACTTGAGAAACTCAAAAAAGCAGGAATGGATAAAATCTCGAAGACATTGCTGCCTCAGGATCTGCAGGCAGTCCGTGCCAACCTAATAGGACGCAAGGGAGAGGTTACTGAAGTCCTGAAAAGTGTTGGACAGGCTGCGCCTGAGTTGAGAAAAGTTCTCGGCCAGGCAGCAAATGAAGTCAAGGAGATACTGACCCAGGCGATCGATCAGAGAAACGAGGAACTTATCAACTGTGCCTCATGTTTTGAGGGCGCGGCTGATATCACGCTTCCCGGGGTGGATTTCACGATGGGAGGGCTTCACCCGATAACCCAGATGTGCTACGATCTTAACGATGCCTTTTGCTCTCTTGGCTTTGAGGTCTTCTCAGAACCGGAGATAACAAGTGAGCTTTACGCTTTCGACAATCTGAACTTTGCTCCTGAGCACCCGGCCCGTGAGAGCATGGATACATACTGGTTAAAGGGGCATGACGAAGAGAGGGGCGCAAAACGCCTCTGCCTTAGGCCTCACCTTACTGGAGCAAGTGTTCGCTACCTCCAGCAGCATGGGGCTCCGGCACGTTTCGTCTATCCCGGAAGGGTCTACAGGAACGAGACTACCGACGCAAGGCACGAAAGGGCTTTCTTTCAGTACGAGGCGCTGATAGTGGACAAGGACTTCTCATTTGCCTCCGGCAAGGTACTTGTCAAAACTATCCTCGACAAAATATTCGGAAGAGACGTTGAAGTCAGGATGAGGGTTGGATTCTTTCCCTTTGTTGAGCCCGGGTTTGAGATAGACATGCGCTGTCTTGTATGCGGAGGAGAGGGCTGCAAAGTCTGCAAACACGTAGGATGGATAGAGGTAATGCCAGGAGGCACTCCGCATCCTAACGTGCTGAAAGCGGCAGGGCTTGATCCTGCTGTCTGGTCCGGTTTCTACATCAATATTGGATTGGACAGGCTCGTTATGATGAGATACGGTGTAGATGACGTGCGCCTATTCCACGGTGCTGACCTTCGCTTCCTCAATCAGTTCAAATAGGAGATATGTAAGATGAAACTTTCACTCAACTGGATTAAAAAATATGTTGACCTTCCTGAAGGTCTCACAATGGAGAAACTCTCATACGATCTCACCATGTGCACCGTTGAGGTTGAAGACGCTGTAGATCTCGCAGAAAGCCTCGGCGGACTTGTCGTGGGAAGGATAATCACAGTCGAACCTCACCCTGATGCAGACAAGCTAAGGATCTGTACTGTAGATGTTGGTGACATGGTCCCGAGCACGATTGTATGCGGAGGGATAAACCTGGTACCCGGACAGCTTACTGTGGTTGCTAAACCGGGTGCGATGGTTCGCTGGCATGGAGTTGGTGACCCTGTAGAAATAAAGCCTGCAAAGCTCAGAGGAGTAATGAGTTATGGAATGATTTGTTCCTCTGGCGAAATAGGTCTTGAAGAGCTATTCCCCGTATCCCGAGAAGCGGAGATCATGGATATAACGGAACTGGGAGCTGAGCCGGGGAGTTCTGCAGCGGATGCACTCGGCCTCAACGATATTATACTGGAGATAGACAACAAGTCGCTGACAAACAGGCCTGACCTCTGGGGACACTATGGAATGGCGCGTGAACTTGCAGCCATTTACAACCGTAAACTTATGCCCCTTGAAAAAGTCAGTCTGCCTGAGGGAAGCGGTGATCTTGGAATAGTGATAGAAAACCCGGACAGATGCCCACGATACGCGGCTATTACTTTCAAAAACATAAAAAATGTTCCCTCACCCTTCGGCTTGAAGAGCATGATCTGGCGAGTCGGAATGAGGCCGATAAATCTTCCAGTGGACATAACGAACTATGTGATGCTTGCAACAGGACAGCCCACCCATGGATTTGATAAAAACCACATCAGGGGCAATATCCATATCAGGACAGCCAAAGAAGGAGAGAAACTCGAGCTGCTTGACGGTGAGATCCTTGACCTTACGACCGAGGACCTTGTCATCGCTGATGAGAAGAGCCCTGTAGCTCTTGCCGGGATAATGGGAGGCAAGCTGGACTCGATCCTGGAGGATACGACAGAGATCATACTTGAGCTGGCGAACTTCACCGCGATGGGTGTCAGGCGTACGGCACAGAGATTTGACATACGCACGGAAGCTTCCTCGCGTTTTGAAAAAAGCGTAGAACCGCAACGCGTTGATGGTGCTATATCAGTAGCCGTAAATATGTTCAAAGAATACTTCCCGAAGTCCGAGATAGTGGGATTTGTGGATTCATATCCTCTCCCTCTAAAAAATTCCGAGGTAGAAGTGCCTCTTTCATTCCTTTCGAGGAGGTTGGGCAAGGAACTTACTGCGGAAGAAGTTATTAGAATACTCCACAACCTCGGTTTCAAAACAGAGGCGAAGAACGACATGCTCCACGTAACGGCTCCCTCATGGAGGTCGACCGGCGATATCTCGCTTCCGGATGACATCCTTGAAGAAGTCGCGAGACTCATGGGATACGAGAACTTTGATTTTATACCCCCGACTGTCGTACTTGAAAAACCGATCAACCAGAGAAAAGTCGAGATGGAACGCTCAATCAGGGAATACCTCGCTTTCAGGTGCGGCATGCAGGAAATATTTACCTATCCCTGGATAGAGGATGAATATATTGAGGCGTCATGCGCAGACACAGATAAAATGCTCTGCCTCAGCACACCTCCGTCACCTGACGAGAGCAGGCTTCGTTCCACGCTCATTCCGGGAATGATGAAAGGCTTATTTACTAACCTAAGGTATTTTGACAGCTTCCGTATATTCGAGCTTACCCAGGTCTTTACCGACCAAAATTATCATAGCATCAATGACCCTGCTGAGCAGCTCCCGGAAATGTCAAGGCATCTTGGCGGAGCCTTTGTGGGAGCCGACCCGAGGTTTTTATTCAGGCAGGCCAAAGGAACGCTTGAGCACATGCACAGAGCGGTCCACATGGAGCCTCTCAGCTTTGCGCAGGTCATAAAACCGCAGTGGGCGGACGACAAGCTTTGGCTCAACGTCATGTATAGAGACGAGCCCATCGGCTGCATAGGACTCATTTCCCTCAGGTCAGCCCGCAAAGCAGGAATAAAAAGAAGTATGACCGTACTTTTTGAGATCGATGTCGAGAAGCTCGTGCCTCTCGCATCAAGACAAAACAGGTACATGCGCCTTCCGGAATATCCTTGCGTGGATTTTGACCTCTCTGTAGTCTTTGACGAAAAGGTCACATGGGCAGAGATCTACGAGACGGCCTCAAAGGTAGAACTTGTCAAAGATGTCCGTTTCATAGACGAATACCGCGGCTTGCAGGCGGGAGAGGGTAAAAAATCCGTCTCCTTCCGCACGAGGATATGCTCAGACGAAGGTACCCTTACGTCTGAAAAGATCGAGATTATCACAAAACAAATGATGAAGAAGATGTCAAAGAAGTACGGCGGAGATGTCCGCGGGGCATAAAGCTCTGGTAAAATAGAGGGAGAAAAATCAGGAGGTGTTGATATGATAGAACAGTTTGAAAAGCTTGAAGCCGCGATAAACGGTCTTGAAGCGTGCATAGAGGAAATGAAAAAAGAAAACGAGAAATTTAAAAAGGAAGCCCATGAACTTAAGTGCGTCATAGAAGACAGAGATCTTGAGATACTACAGCTCCAGGAGGACCTCCAGAAGAAATCCACTGTCCATGATACTGAGAAAAATGAGATAGAACACAAACTGGAAGGGCTACTTGGCAGAGTCTCTTCCATGACAGCGGGTAAAACAGAAACACAATAGCGCCAAATTGAGATAAAAGGAGTTTTAACAATGGACGAAGCGCCTGAGATCCGAAACATGGGTGAAGGGAAATATTCTTTCCTTGTCGGCAGGCAGAGATACACTCTTACCACTGCGCTTGATGAGGAGCGCTTCGTCCGTATTGTCTCCGCGATACAGGAGATGGTGAGTTCTTTTCCTCCAACGCTTTCACAGGAGGAAAGGCTGTTTCTTGCCTTGATGTCCTTTTCACATGAGCTTGACGACATAAAATGCAGGATCGATTCTGTTACCGAGACTCTGAATGAAAGCGGGTCTGATAATTGAACCTTGTTGGCTGGCACCTGATCGACATCTTTTTTATTCTTCTCGGATGCTACTTTGTTATCAGGGGATGCTTTCGAGGTTTTGTAGGAGAGGTAATTACCCTTTTTGGTTTTTTCTGCTCTATCTACGTATCGTTTAAATTCTCAGGAGAATTCGGAGATGTGATAAGCGCCTTCACAGGGATAAACGAATCAGTCTCGCAGCTTGTAGCCATTATCCTTGTCTGGCTAGTAATATCAATAATTGTTGCAGTTATCCGCAAAATGATGAGGGGCCTTCTTTCAGCGATAAGCCTGAGCGGTATCGACAGGCTGCTTGGAATTTTTTCCGGTCTGCTCAAAACATTTGTAGCAGTCTATGTCGTCCTCATAGGAGGCCTTCTCCTTGCCCCTGTAGTCGAACCGACCTGGATGACAGAAAGCGATATTATCCGATATGCCGGAAGGCAGTGGCCAGAGGTAAAGCAGATACTTGTTGATTTCAAGCTTCTTCCAAATGCTGAAACATTGCCCGAAGGAACGCTGGAGCAGATCCTTAGGCCATACCGGAAAGGAGCGTCAGGCCCGGATGGGTACATCCCAAACAGTGACAGGACTATGATGAGAACGAGCATCCGGGAACAGGTTTGATTCTCATGTTTGCAGAAAAAGCATCATACAACAGCCTTGAGATAAAAAAGATAATCCCCCTCATATCTAAATACTGCAGGAGCGAAATAGGCGAGGAAGCTGCATTTGCGGCATTGCCTGCGCACAATTTTGATGAGCTCAGAACAAGACAGGAGATCTTCTTATCGATAGAAGACTACAGGGAGAAAAAGGGCGAGCTTCCATGGCAGAATGGTCTGGCTCCAGTGACCCCAATGCTTGCCGAGGCAGATGAAACAGGTTTCTTAACGGGCGAAGAACTCCTGAAGATACTCCATCTCATAAAACTCTCCATGAAACTCAAAGAGATCCTTAACTCAGAAAAAGAAAAATATCCGGTTTTCTCTTTGATCACGAAGGAAATAAGAGACTTTACCGATGAGATAGAAAGGCTCTCTGTCATTGACGATGACGGCAGGCTATACGACTCCGCATCCGAAAAGCTCAAAAATGTCAGGGAGAAGATCAAAGAACTCAGGGAGACCATACGCAGGAAGGGACATGCTCTGATAAACGACCCTTCGATATCGGGAATGCTTCAGGAGAGGGTCATGACGATAAGGAACGGAAGGTACACATTTCTTGTCAGGCCGGATGCCCTGAGCATATTCCCGGGTACAGTCGTGGACCGATCGGTCTCAGGCAACAGCGTTTACATGGAACCGAACTCCATGATAAGGCTCAACAATGAATTCACCTCATGCCGGAACTCTGAGATCTATGAAGAACAGAGAATACTGCGCGAACTTACTGTAAGGATCCAGAAAAAGACCAAAGGGATACTGGATGCTGAAAAAGTTATCGGTACTATTGATCTCTTTTACGCACTCTCAGAGAAAAGGCGTCTCGAAAGGTGGACCATGCCCGAGCTTTCTCAGAAGACGACCTTTAACTTTAAGAAGGCCAGGCATCCCCTGCTTTTCGACAAGGCCGTGCCAATTGACATCGGGTGCGGGGATAAATACAGGATACTTGTTATCACCGGTCCAAACACCGGAGGAAAAACTGTAGCACTGAAGACTGCTGGCGTATGCGTGATCCTTGGCTGGATGGGGTTTCCGATCCCTGCTGCCGAAGGGTCTGTGCTTGGCATAATTGATGAGCTCTTCGCCGATATCGGAGATGAACAGAGTATTGAGCAGAGCCTTTCCACCTTCAGCGCGCATGTAAAACATGTAACTGAGATACTTGGTGGAGCTGGTCCAAATTCACTGGTGCTGCTCGACGAGCTTGGAGCAGGAACAGACCCCGAAGAGGGGGCGGCGCTGGGCATAGCGATCCTTGACTGGCTTAGGGAGAAAAAGACCCTTGTGCTGGCGACCACGCACCACAATCCGATCAAGAGATTTGCCCTTGCAACTGCTTCTATCGAGACGGCAAGCGTTGAATTCGATATCGCCACTCTATCCCCGACCTACAAGATACTCACAGGTATCCCCGGAAGGAGCAACGCCCTTCTGATAGCCGGCAAGCTCGGTATGCCCCGCGAAGTAATAAAAAGGGCGGAGCAGGCTATCAGCGGCAAGGAGATCTCTATGGAAGACCTGATAGCCGAACTCCACGGTAAGCGCTCAAAACTCGAAAGAGAGA
This sequence comes from Synergistaceae bacterium, assembly GCA_963682045.1. Taxonomy (GTDB): domain Bacteria; phylum Synergistota; class Synergistia; order Synergistales; family Synergistaceae; genus Caenicola. The sequence continues at coordinate 858,644 of OY821326.1, read as the reverse complement.
GCATAGAGGTAGAAAACTCACTCAAAAAACTAGAAAGACTAAAAAAAGACTATGAAGAAAAGGTAAAAGAAATAGAAGAAAAGCGGTACACGCTCATAGCCAAGGCCGACAAGAAAGCTCTCAGCATAGTTAAAAATGCGGAAGAATCTGCAAGAGCGCTAATAAAAAACCTCGAATCAGCTGAGGCAGAGTCGACCGCAAGACGCGAACTGGAGAAGAAGAGAAGTCACTTCCACAAGATAGAACGATCCGCTGATCAGAGGGAAGAGAAAAAGATAACAGAACAATCTGTGGCAGCAACAAAAGAGACCCTTAAAGAGGGTGACACAGTAAGAATAATCGGGACCAAGGGTGTGGCAACAGTTCTCGAGGTAAAAGGCAAAAAAGTCCTTGTACAGGCTGGAGCTGCTCAGGTGGAAGTTCCTTTCACAAAGCTGAGCTTCGTTCCTCAGAAAGATATCCCCAAAGCGCCCCCGTCCGTGCAGGTCAAAGTCTCCCGTCCGACGGGAGTTCCGAGCGAGATAATGGTCCGTGGCATGACCATAGATGAAGCAATACCAATGGTCGAACAGTATCTAGACCAGGCCTACAGGGCCGGTTACGACTCCGTAACAGTCATCCACGGCCGCGGAGAGGGCATATTAAGGAGAGAGGTACAGGAACTCTGCAAGAGAACCCCTTATGTCATTGAACACAACCTCGGAGGCCCTCACGACGGAGGGTACGGGGTTACCATCGTCCGCTTCCGCAAATAGTGCAATTGGGACATCTCGCGGCGCTGACTTAGCAAAGCTTGCGGGTCCTAGCTTCGACGTATTTATATACGCCTTCGCAAGGTCCCGCTGCGCATTGCGTCGTCATCATCCACGATCTGCCCCAATTGCGATATTGGTACTATCGTGGTGGGGCTGTGGCTTTATAAGCCACGGGGAATTTGCGACCAAAGGTCGCGGAGAATTTACAGCAAGGATCACGCTGCGGGGAATTTGCTGAATAAAACTTTCAGCGGTGAATTAGCTCATAAATCTTAAAGATTGAATTCACCGCAGCTTGAAAAGCTGCAAATTCTCCGCGATGCGAAGCGATGCAAATTCTCCGTCGCGTAGACGCGACAAATTCACCGCAGTCTGGAGGCTGCAAATTCTCCCGCCCCTGCCTTCCCCTTCTTGACAAAGTTGACAAAACATGCCAAACTACACGAAATTTCAGCGAAAGGGGCGCAATTGATGCTAGCATTCCGTGAGTTTAATTTTGCAGGCTTTTATTACTTTTATTGCTTTACACGCAATAAAAGCGATTCGTGCTGCATAAACTCACATACTGAAGGCATATAAAGACGCCGGACTGAAATAATAAGTCAACAGTAAGAGGCCGCACGGGATCGCAACCCGGCGGTCTCTTTTTTATTTTGCAGAAGGAGTGATGTAAATGATCGTCATATTGAAAGAGGGAACTACTGTACAGCAGAGGGAGAGTCTTTGCGACTGGTTCAGGTCCATGGGGCTTGAGGTGCATATTTCGCAGGGAGAGTTTAAGACTATTATTGGACTGATCGGGGACACCGTCAAAGTCGACATTAACCTTGTCGAGAGCCTAAACATAATCGAGTCAGTCAAAAGGATCACGGAGCCTTTCAAAAACGCCAACAGGAAATTCCACACAGATGACTCTGTCGTGGATATCAATGGTTTCAAGATCGGCGGAGGCAGCTTCCAGATCATTGCCGGTCCATGCTCGGTCGAGTCGCGTGAACAGATAATCGCTGTAGCGGAGTCTGTTAAAGCTTCAGGAGCGAATCTACTGCGCGGCGGAGCATTCAAGCCCCGCACCTCCCCTTATGATTTCCAGGGGCTCAAGGGCGAAGGGCTGGAACTTCTCTTCGAAGCGAGAAAGCGAACAGGCATGCCTATAGTTACCGAGATCATGAACGTAAGGGATATCGAGCTATTCGAGGATGTAGATGTGATCCAGGTAGGCGCCCGAAATATGCAGAATTTTGACCTTCTCAAGGAGCTTGGATTGACAAAGAAGCCGATCCTTCTCAAGAGGGGCCTTGCCAACACGCTTAAGGAACTGCTGATGAGCGCAGAATATGTTATGTCAGGCGGCAACGAAAAGATCATCCTGTGTGAGCGAGGCATAAGGACATATGAGACCTTCACGAGAAACACGCTGGACCTGTCGGCAGTCCCGGCACTTCACGAACTGACCCATTTGCCTGTAGTCGTTGATCCAAGTCATGCGACCGGTCTTGCAAGAATGGTTGAGCCTATGGCGATGGCCGCTGTTGCCGCCGGAGCAGACGGTCTTATGATCGAGGTCCACAACGACCCTCAGCATGCTCTTTGTGACGGTGCACAGTCACTGACGCCGGAACAGTTTGAGTCTCTCGTCAAAAAGGTGAACAAAATAAGGGAGGCGATCATATCATGAAGATAGGTATAGTGGGTCTTGGCCTTATCGGTGGTTCTCTTGCCAAAGCATACAAAAAAAATTCGGACCACGTGATCCTCGGATATGATAAGGCTCCCTCCGTGGTCGAATTCGCACGTATTTACGGAGCGGTCGATGTAGCTATGGACAAAAATAACATAGGTGAGTGCGATACTCTGCTGATCGCTATCAACCCAAAGGACACTGTGGAATTCCTCAACGAACATGCCTCATTGATATCCCCAAAGACCCTAGTGATAGACTGCTGCGGTACAAAGCGGATCGTCTGCGGCGAGGGGTTCAGGCTTGCAAAGGAGCATGGTTTCACATTCATAGGCGGCCACCCTATGGCGGGCACCCACAAGTCAGGTTTTACCAACAGCAGCGAGGACCTTTTCACGGGAGCGCCAATGGTACTGGTCCCTCGTGTATTCGATGACATACAGCTTCTGGATAGGGCGAAAAAGGTGCTGGAGCCGATAGGGTTCGGCTTCCTCCACGTAACGACCGCTGAAAAGCATGACAACATAGTCTCCTTTACCTCACAGCTTGCTCATGTCGTCTCAAACGCTTACATCAAAAGCCCTACTGCCAGGGAGCACAAGGGAGTCTCCGCAGGAAGCTACAAAGACCTCACCCGGGTGGCGTGGCTTGATCCGGGCATGTGGGCAGACCTCTTCATAAACAACAAAGACAACCTGCTCCGAGAGCTTGATTTTTTTATCTTCTCCCTTTCCAAATACAGGGATGCGCTTGATGCTGAGGACTTCCCGGCTCTCCGCGATCTTCTTTTAGAGGGCAAGAAAGCCAAGGAAGAGGTTGATGGACAGTGAGGAAGGTCATAGTAGATACAGGAAGAAAGAGATACCCGATACATATAGGAGCGGGTCTTTCATGTGAGGCAGGCAGGCTGGCAGCAGATGTCACAGGGCCTGTGAAGGCTGCTCTCATAACTGACGACAACGTGGACCGCATTTGGTCTGAGCGTATCACAGAGTCTCTCAAAAGTTCAGGCTTCGTTGTATCCCGGCATGTGATCCCAAACGGCGAGGTTTCCAAGAACATTGAAAATTACATAAAGATACTTAGCTTTCTTTCTGACAATAAACTTTCGAGGGGCGACACGCTCTTTGCTCTGGGCGGAGGTATGGTGGGAGATATTGCCGGATTCGCAGCATCGACTTACCTGAGGGGAATACGCTTTGTCCAGATACCGACGACGCTGCTTGCCATGGTCGACTCCTCGGTGGGAGGAAAGACTGCAGTAAATCTGGACTCCGGAAAGAACCAGGCTGGCACTTTCTTCCAGCCGGACCTTGTCGTGTGCGATCCGGACCTCCTCTCATCGCTTCCGGATTATATTTTCCGGGATGGGTGTGCGGAGGTCCTCAAGTACGGTGTTATTGCTGACGGCAGACTCTTTGATATGCTCAAAGGGCCGATGGGTCCTCATCTGGAAGAGGTCATCGAACGCTGCCTTACCATAAAAAGCAGGCTTGTATATGAGGATGAGTTCGACACAGGGCCCAGACAGCTTCTCAACTTTGGGCATACTTTCGGACACGCTGTAGAAAAGTGCAGCGGTTACGAGGTATCACATGGGAAGGCGGTTGCCATCGGCATGGTGGTGGCTGGACATATTGCAGAAAAGATGGGGGTATGCAGTTCAGATTGCTGCATAAAGATCAAAGATATGGTCACCTCACTCGGACTTCCGCACAAGACGGATCTAAGTGATGCAGAACTTTTGAGTGCGATGACATCGGACAAAAAAAGATCACTGGAAGAGGTCACACTTGTCCTCCCGGAAGAGATTGGAAGCTGTGTCCTAAAAAAGATACCGGTAAAAGATCTTGGATCAGTAATGATGAACGCCATGAATGACGGCAGAGGGCAATGAAAGTTACAGTCCGGCCTTCAGCGGTAACCGGAACCGTCCGGGCAATACATTCAAAATCCTTCGCGCACAGGCAGCTGATCTGTGCTGCCCTTGCAGAAAGTGAGACGAAAATCAGCTGCAAAGTGATTTCAGAGGACATCAGAGCAACTATGAGATGTCTCATGGCACTGGGTGCGAGCATTGGTTTTAAAGACGGCATTATTTCTGTTATACCCGTAACTTCCCCGAAAAGAGGGGCAATGCTCGACTGCGGAGAGAGCGGATCGACATACAGGTTCCTTGCGCCTGTTGCAGCCGCTTTTGGAGCGGAGCCGACCTTCCTTCTTCGCGGAAGGCTTGCGGAGAGACCGATGGGCCCCTTGTGGGAGGCGCTTGAAAGAGGCGGGATAACCATAGAGGGCAAAGGCAGTGAGAGGGTTTCATTTTCCGGCAGGCTGACGGCCCGGGAGTTCGAAATTCCCGGTGATGTAAGCTCCCAGTTTATAAGCGGGCTTCTTATGGCCCTGCCGCTTCTTGAAAAAAACAGCAGGATAATTATAGTTGGCCCGGTCGAGTCCGGCGGATATATAAATATGACCCTGGATGTTCTGGAAACCTTCAGTCTGAAGACGCAAGCAAAAGAGGGTTCGATAGAGATCCCCGGGACAGGTAAGTTTATCTCCCCGGGAAGTATCGCAACGGAGGGTGACTGGTCGAACTCGGCTTTCTGGCTCTGCGGCGCAGCCGCCTGCGGAGGGAGTCTTACCTGCGAGGACTTAAATACAAATTCCTGCCAGGGAGACAGGGCCATAACAAGAGTGCTCATGGAGATGGGAGCAAAAGTGATCTGTGAAGAAAATACAGTAAGGGTAAATGCCGGCACCCTGAAGCCTGCACGGATAGATGCAAGTGATATACCCGACCTGGTTCCTCCGATAGCCCTGATGGCATGCGCAGCGGAAGGAGAGACTGAAATATTCAACGCGGGAAGACTTCGTCTGAAGGAGAGCGACAGGCTCTATACAGTTGCCGATACGCTCAGAAGGCTGGGAGCAGAAATATATGAGGAGAGCTCTTCACTCAGGATAATAGGCGGAAGGCCGCTTGCCGGCGGAGAGGTAAACTCCCATGGTGACCACCGGATAGCTATGATGGCAGCACTGGCTTCCGTCATATCCCTCAATGATATCGTTATAAGCGGAGCAGAGTCAGTAGCTAAGTCATACCCCGGATTCTTTGGAGATCTTGCCGCTCTGGGCGGGGTCGTCAGAAAGGAGCAGTAATATGGGTTCGTCATTTGGAAAAAATATCAATGTATCAATATTCGGACAGTCACATTCGGCTTCAATAGGAGTAGTAATAGACGGGCTTCCTGCCGGGCACAGGATCGACATGGAAAAGCTTGCTCAGTTCATGGCAAGGCGTGCACCCGGCAGGAACGGATATTCGACCCAACGTTGCGAGAGCGATACCCCTGAGATACTCTCCGGACTGAAGGACGGAGCCCTGTGCGGAGCCCCGTTTGCCGCAGTTATCAGGAACACCGATGCTGTATCCCGCGATTACTCGGAAGTATCGGACAAGCCGCGCCCGGGCCATGCGGATTTCACGGCCCAGATGAAGTACCACGGTACACAGGACTATTCGGGCGGCGGCCATTTTTCCGGAAGGCTGACAGCTCCTCTTTGCATTGCGGGAGGAATAATGCTCCAGCTTCTCGAAGAGGAAGGAATAACAGTCGGAGCGCATATCTCCGAGATAGCGGGCGTTCGGGACGCTTCCTTTGACCCTGTCAGCGTATCGGAGGAAGATATTGCCCGACTTAGGGGGAGTTCTTTCCCGGTAAACGATCCGGAAGCAGGAGAGATAATGAAAAGTGCCATAAGTGCAGCGAAGAAGGCTGGGGATTCTGTCGGTGGAACAATTGAATGTGCGGCGATCGGACTTCCTGCGGGTGTAGGTGATCCCATGTTTGATGGAATGGAGAACATGATAGCCTGTACCGTATTTGCAGTTCCTGCAGTCAAGGGAATTGAGTTTGGCAGCGGTTTTGCAGGCAGCAGGTCTATGGGCAGCACCAACAACGATCCATTTACCTGCAAAGGCGGTATGATCAGGACTCTGACCAACAACCACGGCGGTATCCTTGGAGGGATAACGTCAGGGATGCCTCTTATATTCAAGGTAGCAATAAAACCGACCCCTTCGATAAGCATGGAGCAAGATACTGTAAGTTTTTCAAGAAAAGAAAAGACAAAAATCAGCATTAAGGGCAGACATGACCCTTGTATAGTTCCAAGGGCCATTCCCTGTTTGGAATCAGCTGCGGCTATAGCGATATACGATTCACTGATTGGATCAAGAATATACATTAAGGGGGAAAACAGATGAGCCTGGGAATACACAGGAAGAGAATCGACGAGATAGACGAAAAACTGACACAGCTTTTTCTTGAACGCATGAAGGTGGCTGCCGATATCGCCGCCTACAAAAAAGAAAAGGGGCTTCCTATAAGGGATCCTGAAAGGGAGAGAGAGAAGCTGGCCTCGGTGATGGAAAAGGCCTCTCCGGAGATGGAGCCCTACATGAGGACCCTCTACCTGACTCTCTTTGAACTTGGCCGCGCACATCAGCACAGCCTTTGCGGAACCAGGTCCGATCTCTCGGACAGAGCGGAGGCTGCCATCAACGAGACACAGAAGACCCTGCCTGACGCTCCTCTTGTAGCCTGCCAAGGGGTTGAGGGCGCATATTCTCAGATAGCCTGTGAGAAGATGTTCAAGACACCCAATATTATGTACTTCTCAACCTTCGACGGTGTATTCTCTGCAATAGACCAGGGTCTCTGCCGTTATGGGATACTGCCGCTTGAAAACAGCACCGCAGGTTCTGTTAACGCTATCTATGACTTGATGATCAAGTATGACTTCAGCATAATAAGGAGCACACGCATAAAGGTGGATCACTGCCTTCTCGCAAACAAAGGGACATCTATGAAAGATATAAAGGAGATATTTTCGCATGAGCAGGCTCTTGCTCAGTGTGCCGGCTTTCTGAAGTCTCTTGGCAAAGTAAAGATCACTCCGTGTGAAAACACTGCCGCTGCTGCAAAAATGCTCTTCGGATCGGGAAGGAACGACGCTGCCGCCCTCTCGTCTTCTTCTTGCGCAGAGCTCTACGGACTTAACTGTCTTGAAAGTTCCGTACAGGATCATGGTGGCAACTACACGAGATTCATCTGTATATCAAAGAAACTTGAGATATATCCAGGAGCGGACAAAACAAGCGTTATGGCGATCTTGCCCCATAAGCCGGGCTCACTCTATCATGCACTTTCGGGGCTTTACGCCCTTGGTGTGAATATTAATAAACTGGAAAGCCGCCCATTGCCCGAGAGCGACTTTGAGTTTATGTTCTACTTCGATCTCTCAACATCAATATATTCTGAGACATTCAGACAGATGCTGGTCAGGTTCGAGGAGAGCAGCAAAATGCTCAAATATCTGGGGAGCTATACGGAGGTAGTTTAGGTGAAGAGCTTTGGTCTCCTTGGGGAGAAACTTGGACACAGTTTTTCCCCAAGCATCCACTGGATGCTTGGCAGCTATCCCTATGAGCTTTGCCAGGTTCCGCATGAAGGTCTGGAAAATTTTATAAAAAACAACAGCCTTGATGGATTCAATGTGACTATACCCTACAAACAGGAAGTTATCTCTTACTGCAGTGAGCTTTCAGAGAGGGCTCTTGCCATCGGAAGCGTAAACACCATGCTAAAAAAGCCGGATGGTTCATACTTCGGTGAAAACACTGACTACGATGGTTTTCTTTTGATGATGGAGCCGGTAAAGGATAATATCCGGGGCAAAAAGACCCTTATCCTCGGTTCCGGCGGGGCCTCAAAGACGGTCAGGGCGGTCCTCACTGACCTTGGGGCAGATCCTATGATCACTGTCTCGAGAAATGGTCCTGTAAATTACGAAAATATCTCAGAGCACACCGATGCCGTCATTATCGTAAACACTACGCCGCTTGGGATGTATCCGAACAACGGAATATCGCCGGTCGATCTCAGCATGTTCAAGGAATGCGAATTCCTTGCCGACCTCATATACAATCCGGCGAAAACGGCGCTCATCCTGCAGGCAGAAAGGCTCGGGGTCCAATTTCGCGGAGGTCTGCTGATGCTTGTTGAACAGGCAAGGCGTGCTTCGGAACTCTTTACCGGGACTTCAATCCCGAGCGTGACCTCGGAAGTGATCGCTGAAAAGATAGAAAGAGAGACCAAAAACATTGTCCTGATCGGAATGCCCGGCTGCGGAAAAACTCTTGTCGGCAGACATCTTCACGACCTGACGAAAAGAAAATTTATCGATATCGATGAAGAGATAGAGAGCAAAGAGAGCAGGAGCATTCCCAATATATTTGCCGATTCGGGAGAGGCTTATTTCAGGAGGATCGAGAACGAGATCCTTGCAGAGTTTTGCAAAGAAAGCGGGCTTATTATTTCAGCGGGCGGAGGAGCTGTTACAACGCGGGAAAACAAAGATATAATAAGACAGAACAGTAAAGTCGTTTTTATAAAAAGGGAACTTAAAGATCTTGCAACATCGGGCAGACCTGTAACCAAAGCAAAGGGAACAGAACAGATCTACAGCGAGCGTGCCGGTCTTTACGAAAACTGGAGCGACATCTCAGTGCATAACAGTGATCCGCAAAAAGCGGCGAAGAGGATAACGGAGGTGCTGAAATTATGAAGATCCTTGTCATCAACGGACCTAACATAAACATGCTGGGAATAAGGGAACCGGAGATATACGGAGATGAGACCCTTGAAGACCTCATTGATTATGTGATCGATTACTGCAAACCGAGAAATGTCGAGGTTGAATTTTATCAGTCGAACCACGAAGGGGATATTATTGACACCATCCAGGAGGCACTTGATAAGTTTGACGGCATAATCATCAATCCCGCCGCCTACACCCACACCAGCATCGCGATCCCGGATGCAATAAAGGCCGTTAACCTTCCTACGGTGGAAGTCCATCTTTCGGACATAACCGCAAGGGAAGAATTCAGGAAGGTTTCCTACACGGCGCCTGTCTGTGTCGCGACTGTTGCAGGCAAGGGGTTTGACTCTTATCTGGATGCTGTTGAAATCCTCTTAGCATGGGTAATTGGGGAATAAGACAACCCTTACTTAACAATGCGCAACGATCTTTCGCTTCAACGCATGACCGTACAATGGTGAAGTGCGGCATAGAGTAGCCGCGTGAAGTTGCGACCTTACATCTCGCGGGGCACATGCAGGAGGTTTGAAGACCCTATCCTAACTGCGGTTTCGGAGGGATGTTCCACAGGTGGAAGTACACGGATGATCCGTAGTTCTACAACAGCTTTGGGAATGGTGCTGCAATACGTGTCAGTCCATGTGGTTTCGCGGTTTCTTCTTTTGAAAAGGCGAAAACATTATCAAAAATAGTGACGCTGATCAAAGAGATATCGGTGAACGAAGATCTGAATGGAGGAAGGAGAACATTGATTTTGACGCAAGCCCGATAACTATTGGAGAAAAATCCATTGAAATAGCGGGTAGAGGCTTTTTTAAAAGACAAAATTAAAGCTGCCTCCGTAAACTTTGAGAGAGGCAGCAGTAAAGCAAAAGCTAAATTTCAACTAAAAGATCCCAGAGGCGATGTTTTTCGGGATCAAAGTCTTTATTTTCAGATGGTCCTTCCGATTTCGAAGCCTTCCATTATGGCTTCACCGCCAAGACCTACCTTTGATGCGTCTCCGATGACGCGTACGTCATAACCCTCTTTTTTCAGTGTATCAGCAAGGTCCAGTACAGGTTTTGCTCCGACAGCGAGGACAACTGTGTCGCAGGGGATCACTTCATTTACGGCACCGGAAACCTTGACACCTGCATCTGTGATCTCGTCAACAGTGGTCTTTGTGCAGATCCTGACTTTATTCTTTTCAAGGTCTTCCAGAAGATCCCAGCGCGGGACCACTATTTCATCACCTGCGATCGCGTCCAGCATTTCGATGAGGGTGACGCCTTTTAAGTAATTTGCAAGCTGGTTTGCCGTTTCAGCTCCTACGCAGCCCCCGCCCACTACAACTATGCTGTTGCCTGTGTTTACATTGCCTGCAAGCACATCATGGGCAGATACTACGTTGGCCCTGTCGATCCCGGGTATGTTGGGAATGATGGGTACTGCTCCCGTGGCTGCGAAAATGACATCCGGTTTTTCCTTTTTTACAAGTTTCGGTGTAACTTCCGTCTCCATCAGGACAGGTACGTTCAGTTTTTTGAGCTCGTTGAGCTGCCAGTTGATGTAGTTGATCATTTCCCCTTTTCCGGGTGGTACGGCACCAATGCGGAACTGGCCGCCGGCCCAGCGGTTCTTCTCGAAAACCTTTACCCTGTGTCCGCGCGAGGCCGCTGTGATCGCTGCTTCAAGTCCGGCAGGACCTGAACCTATGACCATTATGTTTTTGGGCGCCCCTGTTTTTTCAAGAGCTACTTCGCTCTCCCTGCCCAGGGTCGGGTTCAGGATACACTGGATCGGAACGTTGTTAAGAAGGTTTTTTACACATCCGTGATGACATGCGATACAGTTGCGGATTTCGTCGAAACGGCCCTCTTTTGCCTTGTTGGGTGTCTCCGGATCGGTAAGTGACTGACGTCCAATCGCAACAATGTCAGCTTTGCCCGATGCAATGATCGTTTCTGCCAGTCTGGGGTCGTTGATCCTTCCGACTGATATGACGGGAAGTTTAGTAATCTTTTTTACCTCTCCTGCTGCGTCAGTGTTCCATGAATGACCGCGGTACTGCGAGGGGATGATATCGTCAAAGGAGCGGTAAACACCTGCGGAAACATGGATATAGTCAATGCCGGCCTCTTCAAGGAATGGGATTATGGTCAGGGTGTCTCCGATATTCCTTCCGCCGGTAACATGTTCATCTGCAGAGATACGGTAACCGACGATAAAATCCTTGCTGACCTTTGAGCGGATATCTTTTACTATCTCTACTGCGAAACGGATGCGGTTTTGGAGAGATCCTCCGTACTCATCAGTACGCTTATTGGTATAGGAGGACATGAACTGTGAGATCAGGTATCCATGGGCTCCATGTACCTCTATGCCGTCAAAACCCGCATCTTCAGCTCTTCGCGCACAATCTCCGAATTCTGTAATAATTTTCTTAATTTCCTCGACACTCAACTCTTCCGGCATGTCCGGGCTGAATGGGCAGGGAATTGCAGAAGGTGCCTCAGGTGCCTCGCCAAGCACCATTTTGCTGGACTGTCTGCCGGCATGGTATATCTGCGCGATCAAAACAATATCATGCTTGTGGATCCTTTTCGTAAATTCTCTGAAGCCGGGTATCTGCTCATCGTTCCACAGTCCTGGCAAGTGTTTGAATCCTTTTCCGCGAGGCCTGACAGCGAAATCTTCCGTAATGATCATTCCAAAGCCGCCCTTGGCTTTTGCTTCATGATATGCCGAAAACATTTCGGTACATGTCCCGTCAACGTTGCAATAGTTCGTTACCATTGGAGCTACCGCCAGGCGGTTCTTCAAGGTTTTTTCCTTGATGGTGATAGGACTGAATACATTTTTCAACATTTTTTTATTCCTCCTATTGTATTATCGTCTTAGTAAAATGAGCTGCCGGTCAATGATGAACGGATGAACGGATGAACGTTTGGCAAACGATGACCTTTGTTGATTTTAGTGCATTGAGTGTTAAACCGCCGGTGGCGGACAATATCAAAAGATTGTAAGCGTAATAACTCTTTAATAATTATCTGATATATTGCATTTTTTTATATCAGTACTTTGGACGTATAATTTTAGTGTGATTGGCCTAATTTCAAAACCAGGTGATAAAAATAGAGAGTTTCAAAATAACAGTGGCGCAGGTCGCGCCTGGTGCGCTGAATAACAAATATTTTTGAAGTTATTTTATTAAGGTTTAATAATTAATATTAAGGATGCTGCAGACTTTTCTTATAAGCTCTAATCTCGATTTTCGATACGAATATCACAGGTACTCCCATATAGCATTCTATTCCAGCTGATATTTATCTTTCCTTATTATCCGGCTATGCAAAAAAATAATTACGTTGATTGAAAAGTTAAATTCCACCACGTAAGAATTTCTTTGGATGAAGTACTAACCTCCACTTATGACATTCAGCAAGTGTAATTTGGGTCATATTGCATTACAATAATATCGTAATAAGGGTGTTTTGACGGGTTTTAGCCCATGCTAAGTGGACACCTGGAAAATGCTCTGAAAGAGTAAATTCCACCTGTTTTCGGGGTTTTATTCGACTCCGGCCTGCATCAAAAAACTGTCAGTGGTTTATTTTCTGAACAGACTTGGTCTTAGGCAGACGTCGTCATGTTCGATCCTTTGAATCCCTGCAGCCCTTATTACGCGTTTATCAATCAGCAGCGAGGCAAGCTCGAATGGGGTTCGGCAATTAATGCTTGTCCTCGCTGTGCTGTTTATATGGCTCAGCATAAGAGAGACATCTTCCTGAGACAGCGTGTCAAAAGAAGAACCTTTTGGCAGGATGTATCGTATGTACTCATGGTTCTTTTCAAGCATACCCTTCTGGTATGAGGCATAGGGCTCACAGTAGAATATAGAGGTCCTTCTGACATTGTCGTTTCCGTTCTCAAGAAGCAAAGGATCCAGAAACTCAGATCCGTTGTCTGTCAGTATCAGAGGGAAGGTGCTTCTGAAAAGATCGCTTCCCAACTCAGACTCAAGATATTCAAAGACCCTTAATACAGAGTTCATTGTCTTGTCCTTGGTAAGAAAAGCCAGCATGAACTTAGATGACCTGAAGAACAAAGTAAGTATCGCCTTTCCTCCCTTTGTGCCCTCTACGGTATCCATTTCGACCACGTCAGTATCCGGACACTCCTGCATGAGTTTGGTAAAGTCAGAATAATCCCTCCCGACAAGAGATTTACGGTCTCTTTTCGTAGCTTCCTTATGCTTTTTGCGGGGCTTGTACTTCACTTTTCTTGGCAGGTCGAGGTTTCGTACAGAGAGAACTCCATGATTGACGTAGTTGTACAGGGTCTTTGAAGTAAAAGGGATATCATCTTTGTGTCCTGCATAGACATGTGCAATAGACTGGCCCTTTTGGATGAGAGGGGAGACAAAGTTGTCGATATGGACAATTTCTGCCTCAGTCAGATTAATGCCTTCTCTGGATGAAGAGCGGAGCTGCTCATAATCCGTATGGGCATGAGAAGCTTTGTAATAATGCTTCTCCATACGGCAATTACTCTTCTTCGTACATCCGTTGCAGACATAAGGGGCCTTATCGGTTATGCCGCATCTGATCGCTTCAAACTCTACGCATCTCTCATTGCACATTGGACATCCCTTGCAAAGCATTTGTCCGCACTCGCCCGTACCGCAGACATTCTTCAGGGAACATTTGCTCCTTCTGGTACAGTTGTTTTCCTGGTTAAAAGGATTCCTGGGCTTAACTTTTCTGTGTAGCCGTACCTCCTTTGATATTGTCGTAGGATCCTTCATAAGATATTTGGCTATTTCCCTGAAAGGCATCCTGAAGTCAAGCGATTTCTCAATATATATCCGGTCATCCTGAGTAAGGTGTTTATGATTCCCCTTTATCTGTTTGGACATGTTGTCCTCCTTTCTGATGCAAACGGGGATTCCCGCATATTCTAAACCATTGGCTGTAAAACTAAATTCAGGTGGAATTTGGTGAAAGACTAATTTCCATCTCGACCTGCCATATGTGGAAGTTAGTATTTCAATTAACAAAAAAATAATTAAAATGGGCAAAATAGATAACTAATATTGACTATTAAATAATTGAAGGTAAAATGCAAATGAGTTGCATTCTACCTCTTGGAAGGAGGATGTCTGTGCTTGATATTCTTGTAAAAAAGAAAATCGGTACTCTTGATATGGATATAGGTTTTTCCGTAGAAAGGCCTCTGATAACTGTGGTTTTTGGTCGCTCCGGATCAGGCAAAACCACACTGGCAAACATGCTTGCTGGTCTTGTACGGCCAGACAAGGGCAGAATAAAATTTGAGGATTTAGTATATACAGATACTGATGCAGGCATATATCTGCCTCCTGACAAACGCGGAATAGGCTATGTTTTTCAGGAGCACCGTCTTTTCCCTCATTTGAAAGTGAAAGAAAATCTGACATTTGGGAAGTTTCCAGGAGGAAGAAAGAGCCGAACTGAGTTTTCCAAAATTGTAGATCTGCTGCATATAGGTCATCTTACGGACAGATACCCTGATACTTTATCAGGGGGCGAGGCGCAGCGCGTCGCTATAGGCCGCGCCCTGTTTGCCTGTACTTCATTTCTTATTATGGACGAACCTCTCTCTTCTCTGGACAGTAAACTTAAGGAAGAACTTATGCGTTATATCGCACTGATTCCTGAAAATTTTGCCTTTCCAATGATCTATATCACACATAGCAAGGAAGAAGTGAAGAGGCTTGCAGATATGGCTCTGCTTGTAAATAACGGAAAACTGGTGTCATATGGTGTTCCTGATCTGGTTTGTGACCAGAGCGGGATAAGACCATTTGCGGCATAAAAAATAGGCATAAAAAATATTGGAGGTTTTGGGAATGAAGAAAATTGCAGCATCTCTGTTTTTACTGATAATGATGGTTTCGGCAGCGTTTGCAGAAGACGCTTCAGTTACTACCGGTGCCGGGTACATGAAAATGGCGAAGGAATTGTGCGCAGCGTATAAAGAAACGTCAGGCCGCAATGTTCAAGAAATGTACGGCGGAAATGTCGGACAGCAGCTTGCGCAGATAGAAGCCGGGAGTGGGGTCAATATCATAATTTCTGATAAAGGCACACTTGAATCCGTCAAAACAAATGTCAAATTTGATTCGTATGTACCTCTCGGAAAAACAGTTCTCGTGCTTGCATGGCGCAAAGGAATTTCCCTTTCATCACCATATGACCTGCTTTATGAGGATGTAAAGTCGGTTTGTTATCCGGACCCGAAAGCTGCGATTTATGGGCGTGCTGCTGTGAGTTTTCTTGAGTCATCTGGAATCAAAAATAAAATTCCATGCAAAATATCTCAGTTGTCCACGGTGCCACAGGTATTTTCATACCTGGTGTCCGGGGAAATGGATGCCGGTTTCGTCAACCGTGTTGTAGTGAGATCAGGCAAGGGGAGAATAGGGGGATTTCTTGAGATAGAAAGCGGTTATCCTCCATTAAATATGGTGGCTGCTGTCGTTAAGGGGCAACAGGCGAAACCGGAGGTCAATTCTTTCATTGATTTTCTTAAGACAGAAAAAGGTAAAGAAATATTGAAAAAACACGGAGTCTGGTAAGCAGGAGGAAATTACAATAGATTATCTGCTGGATCCATCGCTTGTTTATCCTATTTGCCTGACAATAAAGACCTGCTTAGTAAGCATAGTAATGTTCCTTTTGCTTGGTGTTCCTCTTGCTTTTTGGATCAGTAGATCTGAAGGATTAATTTCAAAGCTGGTATCTTTTTTAGTGACTTTGCCACTGGTATTTCCGCCGGTCGCGCTTGGCTACATCTTGCTTATGGTCTTCGGCCGTTCAGGAATAGGAGGGGTACTGGAAGAATATACAGGATTTCGTTTAGTGTTTTCGCATACGGGGGTTTTTCTTGCAGCCTTTATCGCCGGACTTCCTATGTTAGTAAGGCCTCTTCAGGCTGCAATGAGAGGCGAAATGGTACTTAAACTTGAAGAGGCGGCGCGTGTGACCGGATGCGATCCGTTCAAAACCTTTATTTTTGTTACCGTCCCGCTCGTCCGCAGTACGATTGCTTCGGGGCTTTTGCTTGGAGCTGCACGGGCAACCGGAGAGGTTGGTATCACAATGATGCTGGGCGGGAATATTTCAGGGCGTACAAATACTATTTCTCTTGAGATATTCAATCGTGTTTCGCGCGGAGAATTTGATGAAGCTGGAGATCTGTGCCTTTTACTGGCAATAACCGGATTACTGTTATTTATAGCTCTTGAAAAATTACAAAAGAAAAAGGAGTCCTGACATGTTCCACATACCTGATAATTATCTCAACTCGCTTATGGAAGAAGACCTCCAGCTTATGGACCTGACAGTAATGTCGATGAACATAGAATCTGTTCCCGCCATGCTTGAATGCCATCCTAAAAAGAATTGCATTTTGGCTGGTGTTGAGGAAGCTTCGCGATTGTTTGAAAAAACAGGTTCCAGTGTCGAAATATTATGTCCCAGCGGAAGTTTGACAGAAGGTGGGCAAATATTTCTGCGTGTGCGCGGAACCGCCGGAGCCATTCATTCATGTTGGAAACAGGCACAGAATATCATGGAATATTCGTCAGGTATTGCCACAAGAACTGCCGCTATGCTTAAAAACGCCAGAACGGCCAATCCATCAGTTCATGTATCTGTAACAAGAAAACACTTTCCGGGAGGAAAGGCTTTGTCAATAAAGGCAGCTCTTGCAGGAGGCGCGTCTATCCACAGATTGGGATTATCGGATTCTATACTTGTATTTGAACAGCACCGGGTTTTTGTGGACGATTTTATAGGTCTTATCCCTGTTATGGCGGAGAGGTTCCCTGAGAAAAAAATTGCTGTTGAAGCTAATTCTTTTGAAGAAGCTATCTCATATGTTAAAGCGGGAACGGATGTTGTGCAGTGTGAAAGGTTTGAGTATGACGAGCTGGAAAAATTTGTAAAAATTGCCCGTGGAATCAATCAAAGTGTCAAAATTGCTGCTGCGGGAGGAATAAATGCTTCAAATGCGGCGGAATATGCGGCTACAGGTGTTGATATACTCGTCACATCATGGGTATATTTTGGAAAGCCCGAAGACATCAAGATTGTAATATCGCGCGAAAAATAATAACAACTTCTGCTGCAACTATCTCCATAAAACCCGGGGACGCTAAGGCGCAGCGTCCCCGGCATTAGTGTCCCTTGGTTGGGCAGTGAAATACGAAAAAAGGTTCAGAACCTTGATGGGACTGTGCAGAGACATTTATATAGGTTCAGGATCTACTGTTCGCCTGCAGAGCTGCTGGATATACCGCGGAGATAGCAGTTCAGTACAGATGTAGTGTGCGTTCTCATATCATCAGGGGAGCTCTCAATTGCCCAATCAGTTAAGCAACCCCTACTTATAATAGTGATATCAGTCACAAGCTGTTTAACAGGTATATCCTTCCTAATTTCTCCTTTTTTCTGACCTTCTTTCATCAAATTGGTCATTATTTTGAAGTAGGTGCGTCTGCGGTCAGTCATTATCTTAGCAAAATCAGGGTTTGAAAGCATATAAGAGTATACAACACCGATATATTCTGCTCCATAATATATACATGTTTCATTCATATAGAGCATTATTTCTTTAATTATTTCAAGGGTGTTTTTATCTTTAAAATCAGGAGATGTTGTTAGTTTATCAAAATAATTGCAGTAAAGCTCATCAAGACGAGCATGCCAGGCAATAAGCAATTCGTATTTGTTTTTGAAATGATGATACAGAGAACCAACTGATATTTCCGCTGACTCAGCAATTTCTTCTATAGTGACGTTGTTGAAGCCTTTTTCTCTGAATTTTTGATGGGCTACTTCAAAAATTTTCTTTTTAGTTTCCTGTGCCTGAAGTTTTCTTTTGTTGCTCCTAATATACACCGTTAGTACACTCCCAAAATAGACAATATATGCTCATTATACATCCAGATAGTATCATCCAAATTATTGAGAGTAAATCAAGCCCAAAATACAAGGAAAACCACAGACAAAGAAATTTTTTTCCACGTCTGTGGTCTTAAGTAGCCTTGATTCAACTAATTTTTAATGTCTGTCAGTCATTGATCCTGCTTTCGGGAGGATAGACCTTACCTTCTTTCATAACAAATGAACAGTCACGGAGAGCATCGGGGTCTCTTATAAGGTCTCTTTTCCATCCTGCGATGTCTGCCAGCTTGCCTGGTTCTATCGTCCCGACTTTGTCCGATATCTCGCATATTTCAGCGTTGATTCTTGTGGCGGCTTCCAATGCTCTGAAAGGATCCATTCCATTATTGAGCCACGCGTTGTATTCCCAGCCACTTTCGTAATTATTGTGGACTGCGACCATATCTGTACCATATCCAAGCTTGATCTTGCTGTTTATGATTATCTCTCTGCCTTTTATGAGTTGATCTTGGTATATTCCAAGTTTTCTCCTGTATTCGGGGCTCTTTTTAGCCAGGCTTTCCTGATCGGGATGTATTGCATCTTCATACGGCATGAAAGTTGGTACGAGATAAGTTCCGGTCTCTTCGAACATTTTTGCTGTCTCGCTATCCATAAGCGAGCCGTGTTCAACTCCCGTAATTCCGTATCCAATCAATTTTTTCATCAGTTTTGGTCCATATGCATGAGCTGTTACAGAAATTTTAACTTCTTTGGCAGTGTCAAAAATTGCTTTGAATTCTTCATCATTTAACTGTATGTCTTCTGGGTCGTCATTTGGTGTGGCAAATCCACCTGTGGCCATTATTTTAAGAAAGTCTGCACCCATTTTTTTCTCTCTACGTACTGCAGATGTAAAGAAATCTGGACCATCTCCACATGTTGGATACTGAGTCATCATGTAATCAGACAAATAGGGGTTATTTCTTACAACTTGTGTCATGTCTCCATGACTTCCGGTCGTACATAAAAAATGAGAAGAGACAATCATACGTGATCCACTAATATATCCCTCATCTATTGCTCGTTTAACATCCAGCTCGTATGCCTCTCTAAACCAGCCGAGTGAACGAATAGTGGTAAATCCTGCCATCAGAGTTTTTCTAACGCATTCTGCTGTTGCAAGGGCACGGTATCCGTCTGAATTAAAAACTGTATCTGCGTAAACGTCTTTCCAGTGGAAATACTGAGGATGCATATGGGCATCTATCATTCCAGGTGTAACGGTTGAATCGAGTAGATCTATTAAGGTCGTATTTTCAGGACATGCGAGATTGTGCCCTACTTCTATTATCTTTTCCCCCTCTATGAGAACCTCCATATTTTCCTGGAGCATTGCATTCAACCCATCGTATAATTTTCCGCATTTGATTTTTGTAAATTTTTTCATTTGTTATATTGCCCCTCCCTTAATTATTTGTTAGTGAGGAAAGAAGCATGGAAGTCATAATAATTTATATTAAATCACGACTTCCATGCTAAAAAACTTTATATTCTATTCGACTTGGGTTGTGTCAATAGTGATACTACAATGATGATAACGAAAGACAGAGGAAGTGCGACTAATATTGTCTGAAGTCCAAACGGGAAATTTAATATTTCCCAGATGATAGTGAACAAACTTCCTCCTATCATTGATGCAAGTCCGCCAATCTTAGTAACCTTTGGCCATACTAACGCGCAAAGTACAGCTGGTGTTATTGCTGCTGCGTAAATAGTGTAAGACATGTACTGGATCGCAAGTATACTTGGATAAAACTGCAGAATTATATAAGCCACTATGCCGGCAACCAGAATAAACGCCCTTGTAACAAAAACCTGCTGTTTTTCAGTCGCCTTAGGGTTAATAATTTCGGAGTATATATCTACAGTTATATTCGATGATGCAGAAAGAAGATAAGAATCTCCGGTAGTAATAATGAACGCTGATGCGGCAGACAAGAGCATGCCACCCCAGAAAACAGGCAAAAGTGTCGCTGTGGAAATAAGAGATTGTCCTGCAGATATGTTTGTCCCGAAGTAAAGCCTGCCAATAAGAGATATTGTTGCTATGATCGGCATTACAAGGATACATGCGATCATGCATCCCAGAAGACCGATTCGTGCTGTTTTTAAATCTTTTGCAGCGTTTATCCTCTGGTAGAAGTTCTGGTCTCCAACTGTCAGAAAAGCGAGAGGAAGATATGCGCTTAACCATCCAATAAAAGTCTGTCCACCCAAAAAGCTTAGTTGTTCAGGGGTTGCGGTCTCTTTTATCCATGCAGTACCTCCAACGATGTTAAGGAGTGTCGGAAGAGCAATAATGAGGCCAATGAGCATTACAAAAGCACTCATTGCATCTGTTGCTGCTACGGTCTTGAGCCCGCCTGAGAATGCTAGAGCTATTACTATTACGGCGCAAATAAGGGTACATGTTTCAACGGGTAAGCCGGTAGTAACGTTAAGGACGAACCCAAGCCCCCTATACTGGTATGAAACAATGGAGACAAATGCGATTGCAATAATTCCTGCAGCAAGAGTCCTAGCGCCTTTTCCGTAAGAATTTTCAAGAAGCTGAGCTGTTGTATAACAATTGCTTTCACGAATTTTTCTGCTCAATAGTAAAAGTATTACCAGTCCGAAAATTGCAGGAAGCATAAAACAGATACCGGGCCAAAGACCAAAATTGTAGGCCAGAGAATTGCCGCCGCCTGTTACAGTACCACCGCCAAGATAGGTGGCAAAAATAGTTCCTATAGCAACGATTTTTCCAAGCCCTCTTCCGGCAAGGAGGAAGTCATCTCTTGTCTCTGGGCCGCTTTTTTTCGCTTTTCTGTAAAAATAAGCGCCAACAATGATCATTAAAGATAAATATGCAGCAACTATCCAAAGCATTTCTGAAGCATGTTCAAGTGTGTGCATGAATATTCACCATCCTCATCCTCTGAATTTTTTTGCCTTAAGTCTACCTGTATTTGCTTGGAACAAATAACGATTAAGGACATTACCTCCTCTCAGTAGAATCAAAGAACAGATAAAACAAAACTAGAATGCATTCACCGAACGTAGTATATCATATATTTTAGTAATTATTCAATATGTATTTTTGTGAAATGTCCTAGCATTGAAAAATAATCTACTTTTGATCATTTAAAAATAATAATGCAGTAAAAATTATCAGTGCAACAGAAGAAACAGAATTTTTCTGTAGGCGCAAAATCAAGGCTATAGAGTATGCTGAAGTGAGCACGTATAATTTCAACATTTATTCAATTATCAAATCAGGTTATATAAAAGGTGAGTTTCAAGATAACAGTGGTACAGGTCGCGTCTGTGGTACCGGATGTAGAAAATAACATGAAGAGGGTTTTGTTCCTGCTCAATGATTGAACGAAGAACGGGAGTTCGCTTCTGGTATTTACCGAACCCTATCTTTCCGTCTACGAGATCAAATAGGCGATATCCACTAAGGTACTTTCTCTCATTGCTGAGAAGACTCGCAACAGTGGGTGCGATGTCCTGATGAGCAATCCTCTTATTATTGAGCAACCCGTAAAGTGGCCCTGTATTGTACTTGAATACTTCTTCAGGGGAAAGAGCTCTGCTTTACACTGGAAAATCAACCTTTGCAACTACGCACACTACTCCTAACACCTTACATTCAGCGAAGGTGATAAAGTTACAGTTGCAACTGAAGTGATTTTTTACACCTTGGCAGCCGCTGTGCCGGAAAGAGTAGACGGGGAAAGTGTTTATCGAACTGGGAAAAACTGACCCAAATGGCAGTGTTTTCTCTGACGGGCTGTGCCGTATACTGTAAACGGTCCGCCTCCTCCGCTTCGATATACTTTGGAGGCTCATATGCCGTAGATCTGAACTGGGATATAATGGTAGAGTTTCCTCTCCACGAAAAAGCAGTTGCGGATGTGGAGACAGACCTGAATTGTCTTCGTGAGATTCGTGAAAAGAGGCCGCTTTTGCAAAACGAGCTCTTCGAGGTATATAAAAAGCATATTTTGCAAGACTGTTAACTCCAGGAAAGGATTTCCTGAGATTAATTGGATCCCGGATTTACAATCTACTTGTTATTTCCACCATGGAGGCGGATAAAATTTTAACTTCAAAGAGAGGTACGCACAAAGGCTTCACATTGCCTGAAATGCTTGTCGTCCTGTCGCTGATTGCGGTTCTTGCGGCAGTATTTTTGCTGCAATTGTCCCCAATGTTGAAGAAGACCGATAAAGCTGCGGATGCAGCATCGTTAAAGACATTGAATTCTGCAACGAATCTTTACAAAACTTTGAACAACAGCACGTCCGGTGGGGATATTTTTGAGGGTCTTACAACGGACCCGGAACGATTGACAGCTCTTTTTGAAGAGGGATATATTGACAGGATTCCTGTCCCCAATGTTGAAAACAACTCTTTTTCATGGGACATCGCTGATCAAAAATGGACCATGACTTATACGTCTGCACCGGAACCTGCTACAGACAGCCATGTTGTGACCGCGTCGGAAATCGTCATAGAGGAAAGCGGAGGACGTGCGGGTGTTATCACAGGCACATACAGTGGAGATGAAAAGGATATAGTAATTCCTGCGGAAATAAATGGGATCCCTGTTACATCTATTTACCAGGATGTATTTAAAGATAAAGCTCTGACATCAGTAGTTATAGAAGAGGGCATCACGCGCATACACGCGAGGGCTTTCAAGGATAACGAACTAACAGAGATAATCTTGCCTAACAGTTTGACAAGAATAGATTGGGGAGCGTTTTCCGGGAACGATCTGACAAAAATCACTATCGGTCAGGGTGTTTATCTTGAAGGCAGTGTTTTCCCTTATCATTCTTCTTTTACGGCAGCATACAGTGCAGGAGGAGCGGGCACATACGTATTAACCGGCGGAGTCTGGGGCAAACAATAAAATTCTTGCCGCTGTGCATTAAGTTTTCGTTTCCAAACGTGATCATAAAAAGCGGCCTGCCTTTTGGCAAGCCACTTGATTTTTATGTTTGATTCAAGAAAATTCGCTTAGATATCCTTGTGTAATCCACTGTCCAATATATGACGGAATACGATCAGGGAATTTCTTATTACATCTTCAATATCAGTTGTATCACCTGAGCAAAATATCTCCATCATTTTTTCGTGATTATCCATTACTGTTTTGTCCAGAACATCATTGCCCTTTTTAGAATATGGCCTGCATAATTCCATGACAAGTGTTCCCATCTTGATAACAAATTGGTTTCTGGTTGCATTAAGTATTATCTTGTGAAATTCCTGATCTGCCTGATCTGCCGCCGGTATATGGGCTTCAGAAAGGGTTTTATATTCATGAAATTTTTGACGGATGATATGCTTCTCATCTTCAGTTGCTTTAGTTATGGCAAGTTTTAAAGCAGCTATGTCAAAAATCACCCTGAATTCATATAATTCCTCTGCTTTAGAACGTTGAAGCATCATGTCCAGCAAGAGTGGTCTTAAAATCTGAGTGCCAAGAGTTTCCCTCAAGTAAGTGCCTTTTCCCTGTGAAGACTCAGCTACACCCAACACCTGCAGCATCTTGATAGCTTCACGTATGCTTGATTTACCGACACCATATCTTTCAGCCAACTCGCGCTCAGAAGGCAAGCATTCTCCTGGCTTGAACTCACCATCCCTGATAGAGTTTTGAATGTTTTCAAGAACTAACTGAGACAGTGTGTTTTCCCTTTTTAAGTTCATCTCCAAGACCTCTCCTGATCATTTATTTTACATTGTAAATTGAAGAGCATAGCAAGAATTATAAGGTTTCAGCTGTATATATTCTACTATAAACAAATTCTAAAAACCTTATTTTATTAAAAAATAAGAGCTCTGACTTTAATATTATTTAATCAATAATCATTTCAAACAATATTTTCCTTAGTTGCATAATTTTAACTGCTTGACAAAATGACTGTAAAATATAAAATCTACTTATCTGATATCTGCTAATCAGACATCAGAAGTATACCATGACTGAGGTGTTTTTTTTGATGCAATTTATCAGATCCATCAATGTAGTAGATGCACATACGGCTGGTGAACCGATAAGAGTTGTGGTTTCAGGTCTTCCAAAAATTCCAGGTTCAACAATGCTCGATAAAATGAAATGGTTTGATGAGAATTTGAACGGAGTCAGAAACTTCCTGATGCGTGAACCAAGAGGACACAAGGACATGTTTGGCGCGATCCTTACGCCTCCTGTAACTGACGATGGACACGTCGGAGTTTTATACACTCATACGACAGGGCAGGCTACCATGTGCGGTCATGGAACCATAGGGGTAGTAAAAGTACTTGTTGAGACAGGTGTAATTCCTGTCACAGAAGGAGAAAACACAGTCAAGATAGATGCTCCTGCAGGACGTGTAACAGCAAGAGCTATTGTGGAAAACGGAAGAGTTAAAGAAGTTTCTTTTCAAAATGTTCCTTCTTTTCTTTACAAGGACAACATTGAGGTCGATATTCCAACTATAGGTAAGGTTAAAGTCGCAGTCTCTTTTGGCGGAGGTTTCTACATTTTTGTCGAAGCAAAAGATTTGGGGCTTGAAGTAATACCAGAACATGGTTCTTTGATAGCAAAGCATTCGATGTGGCTGAAGGATTGGGGCAACAGGGAATTAAATGTAGTGCACCCTGGAAATCCAGGCATAAAAGGTATCTACGGAGTCATAGTTACCGGACCTTCAGAAAAGATAAGCACTGGCTGGAAATCCAAAGAGACATGTGTATTTGCAGATTTTGCAATTGACCGTTCTCCGTGCGGCACAGGGACGTCAGCAAGAATGGCACTTCTTTACGGACGAGGACAGATGGCTCCTGAAGAGACATTAGTGAATAGCAGCATACTTGATACCACATTTTATGGGTCGATAGACGGACTGACAGAAATTGGAGGCATCAAGGGAATCGTTCCCAGAATAGCTGGCCCTGCCTGGATCACAGGTTTCAACCAACTGGTACTTGATCCTGAGGATCCGCTAAGTGAGGGTTTCCTGATTTAAATAATAAATTCAGCTATGAGAGGGGGATACCACCGGCAATAAAATATTATGGTTTGTACTGAGAAAGTAAAAAGTCTTAGAAACATACACTGAAAAGCAAAGGGGATCGTTAAAATGAAAGTTAAAGGTATTCATTCAGCACTTATAATCATGTTTGCCATTGTAATAGCAAGCTTTTCCTGCTTGGTTGCCCCAGCAGCATCAGATGCCGCAGTAGCGGCCCGCACGATAAAACTTGCTCACGTTCTTCCTCCTGAGAGCAACTTTGATATAGGTGCCCAAAAGTTCAAGGAACTTGTCGATAAGGCCAGTAAAGGAAAAATTAAAGTTGAAATATATGCTGGTGACATGACGACAGACGAAGTAGAAGCTGCTGAGATGGTCCGTTCCGGCAACCTGGATATGGCCTGGACATCAACGGGAAGCCTTTCTGCTTTTGTCAAAGACGTCATGCTTCTTGACATGCCATTTCTTTTCCGCGATACAAACCATGTAAATAAAGTTCTCATGGGACCAATAGGTGAAAAATTGCTTAAACAGTTCGATTCTTCGCATATCAAAGCTCTTGCATTTGCTGAAGACGGATGGCGTGAAATTACAAACAACAAGCGCCCGATCAAAACCCTTGCAGATATGAAGGGACTCAAACTGCGCATTATGATGAACGACATGAACGCTGATATGTATAAGGCACTCGGAGCTGTTCCTACTCCTATTCCTTCAGGTGAAATCTACAGCAGCATCCAGACAGGTCTTGTAAGCGGCCAGGATAACGGTGTCTATGTTGCCAACAGCGTAGGATACCTTGCGATCCAGCCTTATGTTTGCATGATCCAGCATTTTTATTCTTCAGGAGTTGTGCTTGCAAGCGAGAAGCTATGGAACGGACTAAACGAAGAGGAACGCAAGATCGTAAAGGATGCCGCAGTGGCAGCCGGTAAGTATCAGAGAGAGTGGTTCTGGAATACCGAGATGGAACTGACCAAGAAACTTGAAAAAGAAAAGAAGATTACTGCTACATATCCTAAAGACCGTAATGAATGGGTGAAAGCTGTTCAGCCTGTATATGCCAATTACTTCAAGAAATATCCTCATTGGAAACCTATAGTAGATCAGATTAACAAGACAAAATAGTTACAAACAAGCTTGTTCCTTGTTTGCGGGCGGTCCTGCGTTGGTAGGGCCGTCCACGACTATACAGATTATTGGATCTTTGAACGAAAGGCTGTGTTTCAACATGGAACTTATCTTAAAGAAGCTACATTACATTGAAGATAAACTTGACAGGCTTGCCTCTGTGATTGCTATTCTGACATTTGCGGCTATGTCGGTTATTGTGTGTATGCAGGTCATATCAAGGTTTTTTTTCTCACATTCTTTTCAATGGGCAGAAGAAATGGGCAGATATCTCTTCATATGGAGCACTATGCTCGCCTCTGCCTGTGCTGTCCATTCCCATTTGAATATCGGAGTAGACATACTTGTAAACAACATAAAGGGGAAAGCCCAGTTTATAGTTAAATTGATGGCCCAGATTTTTATGATACTGGCAGTGTATATCCTTACAGTATACGGAGCTGAGCAAACCATGGATGTTTATAGTGCCGGACAGACTGCAACGTCTTTTCCCGTCTCAGCAGCAGTCCTTTATCTGTCTGTGCCTGTAAGCGGTGCTATGATGCTTTTCTATAGTACTGTCCAGTTGTTGGAACTTATTTTGCACGGTAAATTCACGGAAAATGAAATTCATGATTTTTTTGGGGGGGCTGCGTAAATGAGCTGGATTTTATTTGCCACATTTTTCCCTCTGTTGTTTTTAAGCGTCCCAATATCTTTTGTTTTGATCCTCTCAACAATAGCGTATATTCTCGCAATGGGCGGTGATGTTTCCTGGCTGCTGGTACCGTCTCGAGTTGTACGCGGAATGGATTCATTTCTTTTAATGTGTCTGCCTTTTTTTGTTCTTGCAGGCAACCTAATGAACAACGGCGGTATTACAGAGAGGCTAATCAAGCTTGCACAGGCTTTTGTAGGTCACATAAGGGGCGGACTGGCAATGGTCGATGTAATGGTCTGTGCCTTTTTCGGTGCAGTCTCTGGTTCGGCAGTAGCAGCAACTTCAGCTGTTGGATCTGTAATGATCCCCTCACTAAAAAAGGAAGGTTACCCGGCAGACTTCAGCGCAGGATTGACAGCTGTTGCATCAACAATGGCGCCGGTAATTCCTCCGAGCCTTGCGTTTGTCCTTTATGGAGCAGTTAGCCGTGTTCCTATTGGAGATCTTTTCATAGCAGGCATTTTCCCAGGGATATTGATGGCTTTTGCATTGATGTCAGTTGTTTATGTGTACGCAAAGCGTGATAACTACCCTCGTCTTCCGCGGACTTCATGGAAAGGAAGGCTTAAAGCAATAAAAGAATCTATACTCTGCTTGATACTGCCTGTATTTATTCTTGGAGGGATAACCTCAGGGATTTTCACGCCGACTGAAGCTGCTGCAATGGCTGCTTTGTATGCTTTTGTCCTCTCAATGTTCATATATAAGACGATAGCGTGGAGGCAGTTGCCGAAGATCCTTTTGGAAAGTGCTATAGACAGCGGGTCAGTTATGCTGCTGGTGGGTACCTGTTATGCTTTCGGATGGGTCCTTACAAACGAAAGGGTTGCTTTAAGACTGACTGAAGCGCTTCTGGCGATGAATGTTTCCCTATGGCTAAAGCTACTGATGATAAATTTTGCTCTTCTTATCGTAGGTATGTTCATGGACAGCGCCCCTGCAATCATGCTTGTAGGGCCGATATTGGCTCCTGCTCTCGCTAAGATGGGCATAGACCCGATAGTGGCCGGAATGATAGTCTGTATCAACCTTACTATCGGACTTGCGACTCCACCTGTAGGCGTCTGCCTTTTCTCAGCTACCAACATATCCAGAGTGCCCTTTGAAAAGGTCTCAAAGGCTGCGTTGCCGTTTTTGGGAACTATGATTTTAGTGCTGATGTTGGTTACGTATGTTCCGTGGGTTTCCTTGGTTTTGGTCAACCTGATTCGATAATATGCCGGCAGACATTGTAAATTAAACAAAAATGCAGACAGCAAATATTAGTGTAAAACTCCCAAACCTGTTTCAACTATCAGGAGAGGGAGTTTTTTTATTTTATAACTCAAACTTCGCACATAAATAAAGTGCATAGCACCTTGACAATTCAATAATCGGCGAACATTAAGAATGTTATTTTTAGTCATTTTCACGCACACCTGAGTAGCTTGTTT
Source organism: Synergistaceae bacterium (assembly GCA_963682045.1). Taxonomy (GTDB): domain Bacteria; phylum Synergistota; class Synergistia; order Synergistales; family Synergistaceae; genus Caenicola. Next base: position 830,284 of record OY821326.1, on the reverse strand, counting down.
TTCAGCATCTCTGGCAAAGCTTCCATGAATGTTTCAAGCAGTATGTCTAGCTTTTTATCCGTCAACGATAATTTGTCGGTTACTGCCGACAAAAATACTTCCATCAGAAGCCTGAAAGCTTCAAGCCATGTGATGTCAGAGAGTTCATTCGACATAAGGCAGTATATTTCACCAAAAGTCCTCTCATCTCTTCGAGTCCTGTTTTCTATGGCAAGCATCATGTATCTTGCAAAAACCACAGCTACATATGCTGTCATTGCATCGTAAGAAAGTGAGTGGCATTCTTTTGTCAGTTTTAGGTATGTCTTGCTGACCTTGAAGAATACCTCTATGTCCCAGCGCTTTCCATATATGCGGATGATCTCATCCTCTGAAAGGGTCATATCTGTCGAAATAAGGACAAGATAATCTTTATGTTTGCTTCTGTTGCGGACATATACAAGTCTGGCAGGAATCGAGCAACTGCCGTCTCTGCTGCATATTCGGATCTCTGCAGAGAGCAGATATTTGGATCTGCCCCTCCGTTTTCTGTTTCTTCTGTAGATCTCAGTTACAGGGAGCATTTGCCCTTTGTACATGTAGTGTACTTTTGATGTCTTCTTTGCCATTGCGATGACGTCCATATCCCTCTCCTTAACAGACATCAGTGTGGAAGGAGAGCAGAACCAGGAATCAAAGAGCACGTGCGAAGCTGATATTCTTGATCTGACCGCAGTATCTATCATTTCAAGCATAACAACCGGAGCTTTCGTCTGTGCCAGCTTTCTTGTCCTGGAGCCGCAGGAACGTCTGTCCAGTTTTTCTCTTACTTCCTGAATACGGGAACTCTCTTTTTCTGAGGAAAGAAGACAGCTGTTTACAGGAAGAAAGGTATTACCGTCGCTCCAGCCCAGAGTCAAAAGACGGAACCCTGATGTATATCTGTGTTTTGAATGGTCAAATACCTTAGTCATTAGCTCCACTTTTCTGGCGCGGCTTCGCTCGTACAGCGTGTCATCCACGATGAATACATTCACTCTCTTGTCATCGGTGAGTTTCGTAACCATGCTGTTTATGATTCTTTCTGCAAGAAGTGAAGTAAACTTCATCCAGTTAATAGAGCAGGAATTTATGAAACGATAGAAGGTATCTTTCCCTGTTTTATAAGAATTTGTTCCCGTCCTCAGCTCCATAAAGAGACTGCGGCTATTGAAAGCTAGGTTGAAAAGTTTTTGAAAAACGCTCACAGCAGGAATCCCTCTTGACTTGTACGCATTGGCCTTCTTAAGCACTGAGCAGAGCTTGAATCTGTGGAAGAAAGCATCTGTTGCAGTAGTAAGTTCATAGTCAAAATTAAGGGTCTGTGATATTCTTTTCATGGCATGGACCTCCGTATGGTATCGTTTTAGTGTGGTAACTAAATTTTACCAAAAAACGGGGCTCATGCCGCTCTTTTTTGCCGATTATTATTGAATTGTCAAGGTGCTGTCTAGCTTATTTATGTGCGAAGTTTGAGTTTATAAAAAATAAATGAGGTGTTTCAATATGTTGGTTTTAAACGCTGAAGATATAAGAAAAGTTTTCTCAATGGAAGATGCAATAAATTCAAATGAAGAGGCTTTTGTGATCCAAAGCAACAGAAAAAGCGGAAGTTCCGGTCCGAATAAACTTTGACGTAAAGCAAAATGGTATCACGTCCTACATGCCGGCTCTAATAAAAGATTTTCCTGTAGCTGGAATAAAAATCGTATCAACTTATACTGACAAAAGAAGTGGTGAACTTGGAGATCTTATTCTTGGCAAAGTTATGGGGCGTACGGACAGTAAACAGATCACGCTTATGAAGACGGTTGGTTTTGCAGCTTTCGATATCGTTATTGCTTATAATGTTTATAAAAAAGCCGTCAAAGCAGGTGTAGGAAGGGTATTTTGATATACAACGATTATGAAAGACAGAGAGGATATATGAATGCGTAATACTCAATCGATATTTGCAGTAGATGCACATACTACAGGTACTCCGATAAGAGTCATCACTTCGGGGATCCCGCCTCTGAAAGGTGATTCCATCGAAGATAAAATGAAATATATGAAGACTCATTATGACTGGATAAGAACATGCCTGATGCAGCAGCCCAGGGGCTTTCTTTCCTTGGTTGGAGCAGTACTCACGGAGCCTTGCTCTCCGGATGCTGATTACGGACTGTTCTATATTGATGCGCTCACATATCAGCCAATGTGCGGTGCCGGTACTTTTTCCGTTGCGAAAGCACTTGTGGAAACAGGTATGGTACCAAGGACAAAACCTGAAACAATAATTAAACTTGAAACGCCCAGCGGTATAGTTACGGTATTTGTTGAAATAAAAAACGGAGACGTTCAACGCATTTCGTTTGAAAACGTTCCTGCCTTTTTATATCGCAAAGACCTAGAAATTAAAGTTCCCGGAATTGGAAATATCTGTGTTGATGTAGGATTTGGAGGAAATTTCTTTACTATCGTAGACATAGATACGTTAGATATGGAGATTTCCAGAGACAATATAGAGGAACTGCGTAAGCTGAGCAAAATAATACTTGTTTCCGCTAATGAAGTGATCAAAGTACAGCACCCTGTTAATAAGTCAATAAATTACATGGATCAATTGCTTTTTACGAAAAATATGCCAGATGAAAATGGAGATTATTTGTGTCAGTGTATTTTTGGAGATGCCCAGGCAGATATTTCTCCCTGTGGTACAGGTACATCAACCCGTATCGCACAGCGGTATTTTAGGGGTAAGATAGGCCTTAATGAAACGTTTTGTCAGAAAAGTATTTATGGAGGAAAATTCACAGCTTCAGTTCTGCGCGAAATCGATTTAAACGGGATAAATGCGGTTATCCCGAGGATTTCGTGCAGGGATGTCCATATCACAGGATTCAACCACCTGGTCGTTGAGGAAGATGACAAACTTAAAAATGGATTTATCAGCTGGTAGAAGGAGAGATCAAGATGAAAAAACTGCCGTCAAGTATTTTTAATGATGTGATCGGGCCGGTCATGAGGGGACCTTCAAGTTCTCATGTTGCGGGTGCATCAAGGATAGCATGTATAGTCAGACAGTCCCTCAATAACAATGTAAAAAATGTAGTTGTGGATTTTGACATAAATGGTTCTTTGGCTGAATCACACGATGGGCATGGAACTGATATGGGATTTGTTACAGGCATAATGGGAATGCCTGTAACGGACCCTGATGTTGCGAATTACAAAGAGCTTGCGCATAATGCCGGGATAAACATAGAATTTCGGATCCTTGATTACGGAGCGGAACATCCGAACAATTACAGGATATCCGCAAGAAGTGAAGATGGATATTCACATGACTGGGAAGCTGTATCTGTCGGCGGCGGCATGATCGAAATGCAGAAGTATAATGGATTTCAATTAAACATGGCGGGAGATTTTTACGAAATATTGATCACGGCAGATTGCTCTGAAAAAAGTTCCGATGATATTTTGGAGACGATCAGATCTTATCTCCCCGGTTTTGATTTTGCACTGACCGACCAAAAAGAGCATCATGCCCTGTTTGAATTGAAATTTGCCGAAAAGCCCTCTTTGGATGCGTTGGATCCACTTAAAAAAGAAGATTTCATCATTGACATCGTTTATATTGAACCGATACTTCCCACCCACTCCCGTGCTGAATGCAAGGTGCCGTTCATGAACTCTGAAGAATTGATCGAACTTGCAAAGACCGATCGCAGAGAACTTTGGGAATTTGCGGTCCTGTATGAAAGCTGCAGAGGAAATACCAGTGAAAAAGAGGTCTTCCAAAAGATGTCTGATCTGGTCTCGATCATGGAGAACGCTATTGAAACGGGTCTTCGCGGTACTGAATATAAAGACAGAATACTGGGATATCAGTCGTACAAAATTGACGAAGGAACAAGGAAGAAGAAACTGGTCCCTTGTGATTTGCTTAATACGGTAATTAAGTACATAACTGCGATAATGGAAGTCAAAAGTTCCATGGGTGTGATCGTTGCCGCTCCGACAGCAGGTTCATGCGGATGCCTTCCCGGGACCTTGATAGGTGTTGGCAGATCTATCGGAGCCTCAAAGGATGAAATAACCAAAGGAATGCTGGCGGCAGGGTTGATCGGGATATTTATCGCAGAGTCAGCAACTTTTGCTGCAGAGGTTGCCGGTTGTCAGGTCGAGTGCGGTGCAGGCTCATCGATGGCTGCTGCGGGAGTCGCCCAAATGCTGGGAGGAACAGTGGAAAAATGTATAAATGCAGCTTCTATTGCGCTGCAGAATGTAACAGGTCTTGCATGTGATCCTGTAGCCAATCGAGTTGAAGTGCCCTGTCTCGGCAAGAATATCATGGGAGGTTCCAATGCCATATCCAGTGCAAACATGGCATTGGCGGGGTACGATAAGGTCATTCCATTGGACCAGACGATAAAAGCGATGTACGACATAGGCCTGAAACTGCCGCTGGAACTTCGCTGTACGTTTGGTGGTCTGGGCAAGACAGAGGCCTCTCTGCAGATAAGGAAAAAACTGGAAGAACAGAATCGTTCATAATTCAAAAATTACGGATGATATTAATAAAGTTGGGTCGGCATTATTTGCCTTCCCAACTTTATTTTTTATTGGATAATTTTATATGTCAGAAAACAGGTTCTGATAAAAATATGGCGGAGAGGGTGGGATTTGAACCCACGTGACAGTTCAGCACCGCCAAGACGATTTCGAGTCGCCCGCCTTCGACCACTCGGCCACCCCTCCGTTGAATATAAAAAAACAGTTTGTCTGGATCGATACAAAATGGCGGAGAGGAAGGGATTTGAACCCTTGGAACGGGGATAAGCCGTTCACTCACTTTCCAGGCGAGCGCCTTCGACCACTCAGCCACCTCTCCGCATGTGTCGCATCAACTACCTATAACAAACTGACGGAGCGCATTATAGCTTATTCCATAATGAATGTCAAAATGGATCAAACCACTTAAGTTCGCCTTTTTTGGAAAAAAATACGGAGCAATTCTGCGCACTCCTCTTTCAATATTCCTGACCTTACAATGCACCAATGGTACATTCTCGGATCTCTGAGAATATCGTAAAGCGAACCGACCGCACCGGCCTTAGGGTCACTTGCGCCGTAAACAAGAGTTCCCAGCCTCGACTGTACCATGGCGCCGGCACACATAACGCAGGGCTCCAGAGTTACGTAGAGAACGCAGTCGTCAAACCTCCAGTTATTAAGAGCTTTTGAAGAGTCCTGCATTGCAACTATCTCCGCATGACCAAGCGGAGAGCCTTCAAGCGACCTGTTGTTCGATCCCCGTCCTATGATCTCACCGCTTCTGACCATTACAGCGCCAACAGGTATCTCTCCCTTTTGAAAGGCTTTTTCAGCTTCTTTTAAGGCTTCCTTCATATAAAGAGTGTCGTCCATCGGTGACAGCTCCATTCTTAATGTGCTATACTTCCTCTGTTCCGGGTCTTGTGCCTGTAGCTCAGCTGGATAGAGTGTCAGCCTCCGGAGCTGAAGGTCTCGGGTTCGAATCCCGACAGGCACGCCATTTGAATAATGTTTATGCTATCATATATCGATGAAAAGCGAGTGTTTTTTGCAGGGTGTCCAGTCCTATGCGGCGAAAGCCCGTGAACCCCGTCAGGTCCGGAAGGAAGCAGCGGTAAGCGGAGTCTTTTGGGTGCCATGGGGTCACTGGACTCCCTGCAGAAAGCACTCTTTTCGTAAATACGATCCCTAAATAAGCCGGAGGATAATAATATGGATACCCAACCTTCAGGATATCTGCCGATGAAGGAAAGACCGGAGCCCGGTGACAAACTTATCTTTATCCCTGTCTATATCGTACCTGTTGAGATCCTTGAAAGAAGCCTGATGCACGGTCCCAGGTATATCTATCAGGTTGTAATTGTCGACGGGTACAACGGGAAGACGATGCTTGTAGATAAGAAGGCAGTAACGCCCGAGACGGACTATATGCCGGAAGCCGAAGAAATAGAGTGCCTGGATATCAAAATATCTCCGATACTTGCAAAGGAGATCGCTGAGTATGGAGCGGTGCCTGATGATTTCAAGAGCTGGAAAAAAATCATCAGAAACAGAAACGTATCAGTGTCAGAAGGATTGATGAAGATCGTGTGGCGTGTTTATGCGGTCAGGGGAAAAGAGATCCTGGATACTTTCTCTGGACAAAGGATACAGTCTGCGGGTCTGGCAGGAATGCTTTTCAGTTGAAACCCGGAATTTTATAACTTTCTTTTCTTGTGCTTGCAAAAATAAATATCTCCATGTTATACTGGGGAGCGGTACATAACACACAGGTGCGGATCGCAAGAATGTTGCCCGAGAGGGTTTTTTTGCGGGATGAAGTGCCTGGAGGAAAAAACAGGAGGGATACACATGGGAGTAGTAAGTATGAAACAGCTGCTTGAGTGCGGTGTTCATTTCGGACATCAGACCAGGCGCTGGAACCCGAAGATGAAGCCATATATCTTCACGGAACGTAACGGCATCTACATCATCGATCTTCAGAAGACAGTCAAAGGACTTGAGAAAGCCTATGACTTCGTCCGCGAAGTATCGAAGTCGGGCGGCACGCTTCTTTTTGTCGGAACAAAGCGCCAGGCGCAGGATCCGATCAGAGAAGAGGCACTCAAGGCCGGACAGTATTACATCAACCAGCGCTGGCTGGGCGGTCTTCTCACCAACTTTGCGACGATCCGCCGCAGGGTGACCCGCATGGTCGAACTTCAGGGAATGGAAACTGACGGTTCGATCAACAAGTATCCCAAAAAAGAAATCATCCAGCTTCGGAAGGAAAAAGACAAGCTTGAGAAATATCTTTCCGGCATCAAGGATATGAAGGACATCCCCGATGCACTCTTTATCATCGACCCGCGCCGTGAAACGATCGCAGTCCTTGAGGCCCATAAGCTTGGTATCCCCGTTATTTCGATCGTCGACACGAACTGTGACCCCGATGTGATCGATTATCCTATCCCCGGAAATGACGATGCTATCCGCGCAATAGAGCTGATAGTCGGACTCATGGCCAACGCCTTCATCGAAGGACGTCAGGGACAAGATTCGAGGGTCGAAAGCGCAAGTGAAGAAACAGCGGTAGAGGAAGTAAAAGAAGCCACTGTTGTCCCTGAAGAGCTTGATGCCGTAGTAGAGGAGATAGACAAGGAAGCAGTAAAGGCAATAGAAGAACAGAAAGGCTGGAAGGAGACTAACTAACGATGGCTGATATTACAGCAGGACTTGTATCCGAACTTCGTGCCCGTACCTCAGTAGGTATGATGGACTGCAAAAAAGCGCTCGTAGAGTGCTGTGGCGATATAGATAAGGCAGTGGATTTCCTTCGTGAGAAGGGACTTGCCAAGGCGGCAAAGAAAGCAGAACGCAACGCTGCTCAGGGTATGATCTTCAGTTATATCCACAGCAATGCCAAACTCGGCGTTCTTGTAGAGCTTAATTGCGAGACAGACTTTGTTGCCCGTACAGAAGAGTTCCAGCAACTCGGCCACGAGATAGCGATGCAGATCGCTGCGGCGAACCCAGGTTTTATTGTGCCGGAAGATGTGCCCGAGTGCGTAGTGAACCACGAGATCGAAGTCATCAAGGCACAGGCTCTTGAAGAGGGCAAGCCTGAAAAGATGCTTGACAAGATCGCAGAAGGCCGTATCAATAAGTTCTACGAAGAGAACTGCCTGATGGAGCAGAAGTACATCCGTGACCCCGATAAAAAAATCAAGGATCTTGTTATTGAAAACATAGCTAAAATCGGAGAAAACATCAAAGTAGGCCGCTTCTCTCGTTTTATAATCGAAGGATAAAATAATTTATAAAAAGAGCGAGGGAGAATCCCTCGCTCTTTTTTATAATCTTTTACAGGAACGAATGTTAATGACTGCACAAGCGACGAGCTTACGTGGGATAATTATTTGAGCAGCATCATTAGTTACCCGGCTTTATCACATTAGATCAATATATTTAAAAAAATAAAAAGGAGTGTGCCCTGATGGATCGAAAATATAATCGTGTTTTGCTTAAACTCTCGGGAGAGATACTTGCAGGTGATGCGCATTTTGGACTGGACTACGAAGCTATCAGAGGGATATGCGAAGAGATAGTAGAGGTTGCAAGAGAAGGTGTTGCTATCTCTATGGTAGTCGGTGGCGGAAACATCATTCGCGGTGCACAGACAGTAAGTGTTGAGAGGGCGCAGGCCGATTATATGGGAATGTTGGGTACCGTCATTAACGCACTCGCCCTGCAGGATGCTCTTGAGCGTCTCGGTCAGCCGACAAGGGTACAGTCTGCCATTGAAATGAAGCAGGTCGCTGAAACAGTCATCCGCAGGAGGGCGATACGCCATCTGGAAAAGGGAAGGATTGTCATTTTTGCCGCAGGAACAGGTTCCCCCTATTTCTCTACAGACACAACAGCGGCCCTCAGGGCTTCTGAGATAGGAGCCGAATGTCTTATAAAGGCGACCAAAGTAGATGGTATTTACGACAAAGATCCAGAGAAGTATCCCGACGCGAAGCGTCTTAAAAAACTTACCTATATGGACGCGCTGAGAATGCAGCTCAAGGTCATGGATGCCGCGGCGTTCTCGCTTTGTCAGGAAAATAAGATCCCGATAATAGTTTTCGATGTTCATAAAAAGGGCAACCTCAGAAAGCTTCTTATAGAGGGGCAGGACATAGGATCGACAGTAAGCGAATAGCTCCAAGAGACACATAAGAGAAGCTCTGATTATTTGCCTGAAATCTTAAAAACAATTGCGGTGCCCAATAAAATCGCCCATTTTGAGTTAATTTTGGTATATACTATTGTTTGTGTCGGACGACTTGGAGTAGGCTGGATGATCCGTCTGGGTTTTCAACATTGATCGAATGCCTGCAGGAACGGCATATTAATCTTATAAGGAGTGATCTGCGTGCCTCAAAATTTGATGAAAGACTTAATGACCCGCAGTGAAAAGACGCTGGAGTTCCTTAAGGGGACGCTTCAGGGCATAAGGACGGGAAGGGCCCATCCTGCCCTTGTAGAAGACATAAGGGTCGACTACTTTGGAACCGCCACACCTATTAAGAATATGGGTACTGTAAGTGTTCCGGAAGCGCGTCAGATCATGATCAACCCCTGGGACAAGACTGCTATGAAAGCAATTGAAAAAGCCATTCAGGCTTCTCCTCTTGGGATAAATCCTCAGAACGACGGAGAAACTATACGTCTCAACCTGCCAGAACTTACTCAGGCCCGCCGTGTTGAATTGTCCAAGATAGTCAACAAGTCGGCTGAAGAAGCAAGGATAGCTATCCGCAACGTTCGCAGGGATGCCATAGACTCTCTTAAGAAGATGGAGAAAGATAGTGTCATCACTGAGGATGACCTGAAGAAGTATCAGAAGGAAGCCCAGGATCATACAGACGCATTTATCAAGAAGGTTGACGCGATGCTGGCTGATAAAGAAAAGGAAATAATGGAAAAATAGCTTCATAAAAATAAGACATATTCAGGGAGGCATTGCTTAGGCAGTGCCTCCCTGTGTTATATTATTCAAATGATGACAGAGATAGAGTTTCTCAGGAAAGTCACAGAGATCGGTGGAACAGCTTATGTCGCGGGAGGCTGGGTTCGGGACAGGCTAATGGGGCGCTGCCCCCACGACAAGGATTACGTGGTTTGCGGGATTAACGAGAACAACTTTACCTCAGGCTTTCCTGATGCTCAGAAAACAGGAAACTCCTTCCCGGTTTTTATTCTGTCTGTAGACGGTCGGCGGTGTGACGTAGCCATGGCACGGACCGAGAAGAAAAAAGGCGCCGGCTACAAAGGGTTTGTAGTTGAATACGGCCCTGCTGTTACGATAGAAGAGGATCTTTTCAGGCGGGATACGACCATAAACAGCATGGCATGGTCGTCGGAAGAGGATAAGCTGATAGACCCATTTGGCGGACAGGCTGACATCAAGGCAAAGATGATTAGGGCGACATCTGATCACTTCTGTGAGGACCCCGTAAGAGCTCTTCGTGCGGCCAGGCAGGCAGCCGAATTCGATTTCACTATTGAAATGCGGACCCTTGAGATGATGGAATGCTGCGGCCCGGAACTTCTGTACGAGCCGAAAGAAAGGATCTTTGGCGAATTGAAGAGGGCGATGCTTTCCAACAGACCCTCCTTATTCTTATCGATGTTGGCTGAGGCGGGTATCATTGCTGCTGTTATCCTTCCCCTTGATGAGATTTGGAAAAGGCAGTCTGGAGATGGCGGGGAAGATTTCAACCACGCGATGAATCTGTTGGATAAGACTGCGGAGCTATGCCAACGATCCGAGGTCAGGTTTGCCTCGCTTGTAAGATCGATCGGACTCTCACTAGAAGGTCGTGAAGATCTGTTGGATGAAATCGATCGAACGCTGAGGCTGCCGGGTGTATGGCGAAGGTGCGCTGAGTTCGCATCCCTGCATCTGCCTGATCCCGCAACAGGGAAAGCCCCTGCTGTCGCCGTGGATACTCTTACTAAACTCCAAAATCACCCCATAGGAATTGACGGATGCATAGCCATAACAAAAGCCGAGGGGATTATAGACTCTTATCCCTTCCTTGTGAATAGCGAGTTTTATATTGAGGTAATGAAAAGTGTCCGTGCAGAACTCCCTGCCGGAATAGAAGGAAAGGCCAGAGGAGAGTGGATAAGAGCAAGACAAATCGAGGAAATTTCAACGTTACGATTGTGAAACTGCGACAAATACGGTCGCGTGAAACTGTAGTGAAGCAATGGTGAAACGATTGTAAAACCTAATGGACTTAGCTCCTGATAGTCTTCCCGGTATGCAGTTGTCAGGAGAGCACTGTTTTCCGATTAGGAAAACTTGTAAAATTAACCTTAGTGCTCGAACTATTTCGAATACGTTTTGAGATGCCGGGATCAAGCGATTTGGGTCTTAGTAATAATAAAAGCAGTAATAACTTGAAGCCAGAGACACTGGGCTCCCGTTTGGAGGTGTCCGGGAGAGACGATGAAAAGATAACGCCAAAGTTTGAAATGAAAACTTTTCAAGTAATCTTAGGTAATAATATTTGATAATAAAGAAGGGAGCAGAATACTCCCGCTCCCTAAAAACATTATCTTTCCCATAATTCACAGCTGATTGACTATAGCTTTTATGCCCTGACAACCGCTTCCCAACTGCTTCCCGCGACAGTTCCTGTCGCAGCTTCCCGCGGCGCGGGTTTCGCCGCACTTCGCTAACGTGCTATTAAGTCAGCGGCCACGAGATGCACCAATTGCGAACTATCTACAAAGCTTGTAGAAATTCTTTCAGCCTCCCCATCCCCTCGCGGATATTCTCCATTGAGCAGGCATAGGAAAATCTGATAAACCCGGGGGCGAAGAATGCCGCGCCGGGAACTGCGGCTACGAACTTTTCCTCAAGGAGTTTTTCGCAGAACTTAATATCGTCGGGGATCGGGCTCTCCCTTACATCGATGAAGATGTAGAAGGCACCCTCCGGGTCCCTGACCTTTACGTAGGGCATGCTCCTGACGAGCTCAAGGATGACATTACGGCGTTCCTCGAAAGCTTCGCGCATCTTTTCAACGTCGGAGTCGGCGTCTTTTACTGCTCCCCAGGCGGCCCACTGGGCTATCGATGATGCATTGGAAGTAAGGTGGGTCTGCAGCGTGTTCATCTTGGCAATGAGCGGTTTCGGTGCAAGTGCATAGCCGATACGCCAGCCGGTCATAGCATAGGCCTTGCTTGCTCCGTTTATGATGATGACCTTGTCTCTGAGGTCCGGCGCTACGTTAAGGATGTTCACATGTTTTGCCGGTGCGTAGACCAGTCTCTCGTATATCTCGTCGAAGATGATCCAGAGGTCCTTCTCCCTTGCCACATCGGCGATCATTTTCAGTGTCTCTTCGTTATAGATGGCCCCTGAGGGGTTTGAAGGCGAGTTTATTATCATACCCACTGTCTTATTGCTCAGGACGGCCTCAATGGCTTCCTTTGTGGGTATAAGGTCTGTCTTGAGGGTGTCGACTATGATATCTTTGCCTCCGGCAAGGTGTAACTGCTCAACATAGCTGACCCATGCCGGTGAGAAAAGGAGGACTTCGTCGCCCGGATCTACGAGCATCTGGAGTGCCTCGTAAAGAAGCGGTTTTGCTCCTGGCGCTATCAGCACTTCATCAGGGGCGTATTCGAGGCCCAAACGCCTCTTGTAATAGTTACAGACTTCCTTGCGGAGTTCAATTATTCCGGAGTTCAGGGTGTAATGTGATTCGCCTCTGTTGATAGCTTCTATTGCGGCCTTTGAGGCACATTCAGGAGAATTGAAATCAGGTTCTCCGAGACTGAATGATATTACGGGTTTGCCTTCCGCTTTCATTGTCTTTGCCTTGGCCGAGATGCTTATAGTAGCCGAAGGCTGGATTTCAAGTATCCTCTTTGACATTTTCATGATGTTTCCCCCTCTTTCATTTTTCTGCCCATTTGAGATTATACCTTAGGCTTTTTTTGCGTCAATCAAGCTCTTTTTCGAATAGGTAAATATGCATATTTTATTGGTTTGAGGGCAGCCTGATATGATGATACAATTGATACAGCAGCAATTAATATATCCACATAAGTACGAATGGAGGAGTTGCTATGGAGGTACGTTTTCTTACGCGCAATGTGGAACTGCCGGCAGAGGTCAGAGAATATATGGAAAAGAAGGTCGGAAAGATCGAAAAATTCTTTGACAAAATCATTGACACGCAGGTTGCGTTGAACTTCAAGCGCGGGATGAATGTAGTTGAGATAACCTCCAACGTTAACGGGGTAGTAATGAGGGGCGAAGACTACGCGCCTGACCTCAGGAAGGCTTTTGACAAGGCCCTGAAGAACATTGAGCGCCAGGTTAAGAGGCATAAGGGATACCTTGCAGACAAGGCAAGGATGAAGGTACAGGATTTTTCATTTGACATCGATCCCGAACTTTTGCCCGTATATGCTGATAAGGAAGAGATGCCGCGCGATATAGTCAAGACTAAGAAGTTCAACGTTGAAGTCATGACTCCTATTGAGGCGACGATGCAGATGGACCTCCTTGGACACAGTTTTTTTATTTTCAAGAACGACCAGTCCGGAGGTATTAATGTCGTCTACCGCAGGGAGGAAGGCGGATACGGCCTGTTGGAGCCAAAGTGATCTCCGGCTGACTGCAGAGCGGACCCTGCTGCAGGATTTAAAGTTTTATTTGTAGCAGGAGTTATTAGTTGTAATATAGAGGGGCCGAAAGGCCCTTTTTTTTATAAACCGTAAATAGAGATTAAAGGTGATCATATACATATGTCAGATAAAATCATTGATTCTTTAAACCCCAAACAAAAAGAAGCTGTTGTTTACTGCGACGGACATGAACTTGTGCTCGCGGGAGCGGGCAGTGGCAAGACCCGTGTCCTCACTTCAAAGATAGCTTATTTGATCGGGACTAAGAAGGTCGCCCCGTGGAGGATACTTGCTCTTACCTTTACAAACAAGGCGGCAAAGGAGATGAAGACAAGGGTAGAGAGTCTGCTTGGCTCAGACCTCAGGGGTATGGAGGTTTCTACTTTCCACGCATACGGACTTCGCTTTCTTCACAGGTATTCTGATTCCCTTATGAGGCTTGGATATCCAAAGAGCTTTGTCATCTTCGACAGGGGCGACACAAGGAACGTTATAAAAAAAGTTTTGAACCAGCTTGACATCGATCCGAGGATAATGGACGCCGGAGGCGCAATAGAACTTATATCACGTGTCAAAACGGAGTCGAATCCGGTGACGAGGGAACCTGCGATACAAACCAGATGGCTCCCCCTCTATGAAAAATACCAGCAGCATCTGATTTCACAGGGAGCACTGGATTTTGACGATCTCATGGTGCTTCCCCTGCATATTCTTGCCACTGACAAGGAAGTTCGCGAGCGTGAACGTTCCCGTCTTGACTGGATACTCGTCGATGAATACCAGGATGTCAACAGGCCCCAGTACCTGCTTTTGCGCTGTCTCGTAGATTCAGGAAGAAAGATAATGGTGGTCGGCGATCCGGATCAGTCGATATATGGATGGCGCGGAGCAGACATGGGTATGATCATGAACTTCGCCAATGACTTCAAAGGCGCGAAGATAGTGGTCCTTGACCAGAATTATCGCTCTACCGGAAAAATACTTGAGGGTGCGAACGGAGTCATACAAAAGAACTCCGACAGGCATCCCAAGGATCTGTGGACAGCTGCGCCAAGGGGCGAGTTTATAAGCATTTACAGGTCTCGCACCGATCAGGATGAGGCAGTTTGGATTGCCGATCACATAGAGAGCCTGAGGGACGACGGGTACAGGTACTGTGAGATGGCGGTACTTTACAGGATGAACGCGCTCAGCCGCGGCATCGAACAGACGCTTCTGGAAAAAGGGATCCCATACAGGGTCATCAGGGGACTTGCCTTCTATGAAAGGCTGGAAGTCAAGGATGTCCTTTCGATGCTGCGCCTTGCAGTAAATCCAAGGGACAGCATATCCCTTTCCAGGGTCGCTAACGTTCCCGTGCGCGGAGTAGGAAAGAAGAGCGTCGAGATACTTTCGGAACAGCTCCAAATGATGGCCGGTTTGGATCCCGCAGCTGTCTGGAGTGAGATGGCAAAGACAGGCGGGGGACTAAAGGGCAAATCTGGGAATGGTGCGAAGGAACTGGCAAAGAACATGCTGGAGATACTGGGGTTTTCTTCGGATGTCCATGAGGCAGTGAGGACTGTTCTCTACTCTCAGGGTTACGAAGAATATTTAAAGGTCAATTATCCCGAAGACTGGGAAGAGAGGGTGGAGAACGTTCTTGAGATACTCTCACTTGTTCCTGAGGACGGAGACATTGCACAGGTATTGACAGAAATTCCACTCTTTACGGATCAGGATACACAGGATGACATGGAGGACAGGGTCAATCTGCTTACACTCCACGCGGCAAAAGGACTGGAATTCCCTGTCGTCTTCATAACGGGCATGGAAGAGGGGATATTCCCGAGCGCGCGCGCTGTCGAGGGAGAGAGCGACCTCTCTGAGGAAAGGAGACTCTGCTACGTTGGCATGACCAGGGCCAAGGAAAGACTATACATGAGCGGTTCGTCATCCAGGCTGCTCTTCGGAGGAGTACAGAGGAACAGAACGTCAAGGTTCATCGGAGAGATCCCAAAGAGTTCAACTGAGATAAAAGACGATACAGCCGGAGGCGGTTATTTTGCTGACAGTAGGACTGACAGGAGACGTTGGCGCTGGTAAGAGCACCCTATCAAAGGTGTGGGAAGAGATGGGTGCGATGGTCATCGATGCCGACAGGGTTGCCCGTGATATGTGGAAACTTCCCGATGTGCAGAAGAAGGCCGCTGAAAGATGGGGCAGTGATTTTTTCGAGGGCGATCAGAAATCCGTTTTTGCAAAAATAGCTGCAAAGATATTTTCTGAAGAGGAAGAGTATGAGTTTGTATCAGATCTTCTGCACCCTGCAACTATCGCAGCTATAGAAGAGATCGTAAAGAATGCCGACGGATGGGTCGTGGTCGAGATACCGCTTCTTTTTGAGTGCGGGCGACCGAAATGGATGGACTTTGTTGTTTTCGCCTCGGCATCTCCTGAAAAGCGAGTTGAACGCAACGCATCAAGGGGATGGGATGCCGCTGAGATAAAAAGGCGCGAGAGCAGGCTTATGCCGAGAGATAAAAAGATCAGGAAGTCAGACTGGGTCATGGAGAACTCCGGCTCGAAAGAAGAATGGGAAACCAAGGCCAGGGAGCTCGGGAAGATCTTCTTGGAGAAGGAAAGATCTTCTAGATCATAATATCCTCGAACCGGCCGATCACAGACCTCTTTTCAAGGGAATAAAGCACAGCCGCACCGATAGCGGCACCGGGCACACTGCTTACGAGGAAAGAGAAGACAAAGAAAGCAAAGCTCGCAGATACTCCTGTCAGCGGTGCTACGATGGCTGCGCTGACCCATGCACCGATGATACCTGTCCCGACAGGTTCAGCCATAGCTGAAAAAAGTTTATGCCTGCCATGCAGTGATCGCCCCGCCACTCCGACAAGGAGTGCCCCGAACATGCTTCCAGGAAATGCGAAAAGGCTGCCGGTCCCCATCATGTTTCTTATCACACTTGTCGTCACTGCTGCTCCAACAGCCCAGAAAGGTCCCAGGAGAACTCCTGCAATAACATTTATGGAGTGCTGGAAAGGAAAGCATCTGGTTGGTCCCACAGGAATGGAGACAAAGGAAAGAGCTACTCCCGCACCTGCCAGAATTCCCGCAGCGAGTGCCTTTTTGAAGATAATTTTTTTCAATGTTTCATTTTTATTCATTCTGTACACCTCTATAATGTAACTTTGCATTTTACTGTCTGGCTTATTGTTCTGGCGAAGCTTCAGGGAACTGGAGCAGGCCTAGGCCGGCCAGCATATTCTATCAGAGAGAGGGTAATAATGAAAGTAATTTTCAGCCGCCTATCCCTCCCTTAATGTATAATTGCCCAATAGCCAGCCTTTTCACGGGAGTTGTTTTTATTGAAAACGATAGTTCTGCCTGATCTGACCATTGAGATAGAGTGTGATCTTAATATAACTATGATGGTGCTTGGCGGCAGGAAGCCCTCTGCCGACTGGATGAGATCCATTGATTTTTATAAGAACCTGTGGGCAGTGGACAGCGGCATAGATCCCTGCTTTGAAGCTGGTATTCTGCCGGATAAACTTGTGGGAGACGGAGACAGCGCCTCTCCCGAAGCCTGGCAGTGGGCCGTGGATAACGGTGTGGACGTTTCAAAATTCAGCAGGGACAAGGATCTTACAGACTTTCAGATCGCCCTTGATCTTTTGTCCGGAAAAGACTGGGAAAAAGAGAAGGCTCTCTTTATTACAGGAGGGTTGGCAGGCAGGTTTGACCATCTCTGGGCTACTGTCATTTCTTTCCTTAACTGCGGCAAAAATATCAGGCCTTTTGGAATGGCTGACGATATAGAGGGAATGATATTCCTGCGCGGACCGGAAAAACTTAAGATCAATTTCAAGAGATCACCGGGCGCAATTTCACTTATACCCTTTACCGGTGAGAGCAGGGGGGTCTCAATAAAAGGAGTCAGGTGGCCCCTTGAGGATGTCTGCCTTAAGTATGGGAAACCTTACAGTGTCAGCAACAGGCTTGCAGAGGGGAAACAAGCGGAGGTCTCAGTCAAAGAGGGAACTGTCGGAGTATACTGGGTCTGGGAAATTTAAAGATATGCGCAATTTATGAGACAGTGTAATTTGTCAGTCATGATAAAATACTTTCTGTTAGATTTTGGATCGATAGGGATGTGATCGGCGGTGTTTTTTGGAGGCGGAAATATTACAGCACGTTTGGCTGAACTTCTTCTCAGCCTGCCTGCAGTGCTTTGGGCAATAACTTTTCATGAATTTTGTCACGGCTATGCTGCTATGAAACTTGGGGACCCCACTGCAAAGATGGATGGAAGGCTCAGCCTGAATCCCCTGCACCACCTGGATCCTATTGGAGCGCTCTGTCTTCTTCTCTTCAGGTTCGGATGGGCTAAACCTGTGCCTATCAACCCCGGGTATTTTAAGAATCCGAGAAGGGACATGGTAATCGTCAGTCTGGCTGGGGCCGCCGGGAACATACTTACCGCTTTTGTCTGCGCACAGCTTGTGAAGATCTTCCCCGCGCTCTTCCAGACTTATGCGGCACAGCAGTTTATCCTGATAATGATATATATGAACGTGGGGCTTGCTGCGTTTAACCTTCTGCCCATCCCTCCGCTTGACGGATCACGTGTCCTTTATGTCATGCTTCCTTATAAATATTTGAATGTCTACTACACATTGGAAAGGTACGGGATGTTCGTCATTGTAGCGCTGATGATACTGGGAGTGATCCCTGTGCTGATGAGCCCGATAATGAACCTTATCCTGAATATAATACTCTAGGTGATAAAAATGAATATCCTGCTGACAAACGATGACGGAGTTTACTCGATAGGGATACAGACGCTTGCCAAAAATCTTACCGAGGCGGGGCACAATGTCCTCCTTGTCGCTCCGGACAGGGAAAGGAGCGGCTGCGGTCACTCAATGACGATGGACAGGCCCGTTCACATACGAAACGTGAACAGGCTCTTTCTCTCTGCGGATTTTGAGGCAAAGGCCTGCGACGGGACTCCGACAGACTGCGTCATAATGGCTATAGACGCGATGGGATTTGAACCTGACATGGTGATATCGGGGATAAACCAGGGACCAAATCTGGGCGATGACCTTACTTATTCAGGAACAGTCTGCGCGGCAATGGAAGGTGTCATTTTCGGATACCCTTCGATAGCGATATCCCTTGTAATGAGCTCAAGGGATAAGGAATTTCACAACGAAACTGCAGCCGAGATACTGATGGCGCTGCTTGACTGGACGAAGGAATCTCCCCTCCCTGAGGGCGTGCTTTACAACGTGAACGTTCCCAATATCCCTATATCAGAGATAAAAGGGGTGCTTGTTACAAGGAAGGGCGTACGCCGCTACGTAGACAAGATAAGGACTATAAAGACTCCTTCCGGCGGCGATGCGTATTGGATAGGCGGCAACATAGAGGATGACATGTCTGATGGAACAGATGTATGGGCAGTTGCTAACAATTATGTTTCAGTGACTCCTGTTCACATGGAGATGACAAGTTTTGAGACCCAGAAGGAATGCAAGGAAGCCGGTCTGGAAGCCTATATAGAGACAAAAATCAACATAAATTAGATAATAAACGTTGATTGAAAAGTTAAATTCCACCACGTAAGAATTTCTTTGGATGAAGTACTAACCTCCACTTATGACATTCAGCAAGTGTAATTTGGGTCATATTGCATTACAATAATATCGTAATAAGGGTGTTTTGACGGGTTTTAGCCCATGCTAAGTGGACACCTGGAAAATGCTCTGAAAGAGTAAATTCCACCTGTTTTCGGGGTTTTATTCGACTCCGGCCTGCATCAAAAAACTGTCAGTGGTTTATTTTCTGAACAGACTTGGTCTTAGGCAGACGTCGTCATGTTCGATCCTTTGAATCCCTGCAGCCCTTATTACGCGTTTATCAATCAGCAGCGAGGCAAGCTCGAATGGGGTTCGGCAATTAATGCTTGTCCTCGCTGTGCTGTTTATATGGCTCAGCATAAGAGAGACATCTTCCTGAGACAGCGTGTCAAAAGAAGAACCTTTTGGCAGGATGTATCGTATGTACTCATGGTTCTTTTCAAGCATGCCTTTCTGGTATGAGGCATAGGGTTCACAGTAGAATATTGATGTTCTTCTGACATTGCCGTTTCCATTCTCAAGAAGCAAAGGATCCAGAAACTCAGATCCGTTGTCTGTCAGTATCAGAGGGAAGGTGCTTCTGAAAAGATCGCTTCCCAACTCAGACTCAAGATATTCAAAGACCTTTAATACAGAGTTCATTGTCTTGTCCTTGGTAAGAAAAGCCAGCATGAACTTAGATGACCTGAAGAACAAAGTAAGTATCGCCTTTCCTCCCTTTGTGCCCTCTACGGTATCCATTTCGACCACGTCAGTATCCGGACACTCCTGCATGAGTTTGGTAAAGTCAGAATAATCCCTCCCGACAAGAGATTTACGGTCTCTTTTCGTAGCTTCCTTATGCTTTTTGCGGGGCTTGTACTTCACTTTTCTTGGCAGGTCGAGGTTTCGTACAGAGAGAACTCCATGATTGACGTAGTTGTACAGGGTCTTTGAAGTAAAAGGGATATCATCTTTGTGTCCTGCATAGACATGTGCAATAGACTGGCCCTTTTGGATGAGAGGGGAGACAAAGTTGTCGATATGGACAATTTCTGCCTCAGTCAGATTAATGCCTTCTCTGGATGAAGAGCGGAGCTGCTCATAATCCGTATGGGCATGAGAAGCTTTGTAATAATGCTTCTCCATACGGCAATTACTCTTCTTCGTACATCCGTTGCAGACATAAGGGGCCTTATCGGTTATGCCGCATCTGATCGCTTCAAACTCTACGCATCTCTCATTGCACATTGGACATCCCTTACAAAGCATTTGTCCGCACTCGCCCGTACCGCAGACATTCTTCAGGGAACATTTGCTCCTTCTGGTACAGTTGTTTTCCTGGTTAAAAGGATTCCTGGGCTTAACTTTTCTGTGCAGCCGTACCTCCTTTGATATTGTCGTAGGATCCTTCATAAGATATTTGGCTATTTCCCTGAAAGGCATCCTGAGGTCAAGCGATTTCTCAATATATATCCGGTCATCCTGAGTAAGGTGTTTATGATTCCCCTTTATCTGTTTGGACATGTTGTCCTCCTTTCTGATGCAGGCAAGGATTCCTGCATATTCTAAACCATTGGCTGTAAAACTAAATTCAGGTGGAATTTGGTGAAAGACTAATTTCCATCTCGACCTGCCATATGTGGAAGTTAGTATTTCAATTAACAATTAGATAATAAACTAAAAGTGAACTATGGTTTTTAGTTGACATTTAAACAATAGGTGATAAAATACCACACAGTTTTTTAAAATACTGTCAAAAGGAGGCTGGAATTTTGGAATATACCGCTGTTGAGCGAGCACGACGTACCCGACGAATCACCCGTTTTGCGCATAACAAATGCGATGATGGGGCCATGGATTCGATTGCTCGGCGACAGAGATAAAGTGCCATCGGCTGGAAGCACTTTTCGCAGGTAGTATCGAAGTTCCCGCACCCCTGAGCAGAACCCGAAGAAAGATCATTTTGATCAAGTAGGGATCCGGCAGTTTTCCGAAAACAAACGAACCAAGTGGGCGCTAAGCGTCAACGAGGGTGGCACCGCGGGTATAGTATACTCGTCCCTCTTCCTGTTAAGGAAGAGGGACGAGTTTTTTTTGTCTATTTGAGCGGACAGGTGCTCAAAAAATAAATTGTAAAAATTTTTGAGGAGGAAACAAAAATGATGGCAGCAGAAAAAAAAGGTAAGGTAATATTGGCGTACAGCGGCGGACTTGATACTTCAGTTGCGATACCATGGCTTCACGATCAGGGTTACGACGTTGTAACTCTCACAATGAACGTTGGCCAGCAGGCCGACAATCTTGAAGAGATCAAAGCGAAGGCCTATGCGGCAGGTGCAGTGAAGGCTTATGTAGTTGACCTTCGTGAGGCTTTTATTGACACATTCGTATGGCCCTCGCTCAAATCAAACGCGGTATATCAGGGGGTATATCCTCTCAACTCAGCCCTCTCTCGCCCGATGATTGCCCAGGCCCTCATCTGGTGTGCAGAGAAAGAGGGAGCTGTAGCGGTAGCACACGGCTGTACCGGCAAAGGCCAGGACCAGGTCCGTATAGAAGTCTGCTGCAACGCGCTCAATCCTGAAATCGAAGTCCTAGCCCCCGTTCGTGACTGGGGTTTTACCCGTGAAGAAGAAATGGACTACGCCGAAGCTCACAACGTGCCCGTGCCGACGACTCGTCAGAGCCCTTACAGCCTTGACGACAACCTCTGGGGCCGTTCTATCGAGTGCGGTATCCTCGAAGATCCGTGGAACGAGCCCCCAAAGGATGCATATGCGCTCACATCAGATCCAAAGGAAGCACCCGATGAAGAGGTAACAGTGGAGATCACATTCGAAGCCGGAGTTCCTGTTGCAATAAACGGCCAGAAGATGGGCAGCATCGAATTGATCGACATCATGAACAAGACTGCAGGAAAAGCAGGGTATGGAAGGATCGACATGGTCGAAGACAGGCTTGTTGGATTCAAGAGCCGCGAAGTATACGAGTGCCCGGGGGCCCTTGCACTGATGGAAGCCCACAAAAAATTGGAGACCATAACCCTTTCAAAGGATACCCTCAAGACTAAAAAAGAACTTGAGGTGAGATTCGCCGAGATGGCTTACGAAGGTTACTGGTTCTCCCCCCTGATGGAAGCTGTACAGGCATTCATGGACAGCACGCAGAAGGCTGTCAGCGGTACAGTAAGGATGAAGTTCTATAAGGGCAACGGGATAGTAAACGGAATGAAGTCCGAGAGCTCTGTCTACAACAAAGCCCTTGCCACATATTCTGCAGGCGACATTTTTGACCAGTCAGCCTCAGTAGGATTCATCAAGATATGGGGCATGCCGATCAAGACATGGAGACAGACACACAAGGAGAAGAACGTTAATCCCATCGATGCCTTTATTAGCGCCAAGGGTAAAGACGCCTTTTAGCAATTTGGGCATCTCGCGGCGCTGACTTAGCAAGGCTTGTGGAGCCTCACTTCGACGTATTAATATACGTCTTCGTGAGGCTCCACTGCGCATTGCGTCGTTATCATCCGCGATCTGCCCCAATTGCGGCAATTGGGATTTATTGCAGCGCTAACTTAGTCGTCACTGAATAACGTGAATAATACAGTTACAGACTATATTTATGAGCTATTTAAAGGTATAATATCTGCAAGAAATCTGTATAAAACGAGGAGAAACCTTGCAGAAATGAAACCCAAAACTACAGAAGATCCACAGAATAGAATTTTCCAGATGCGCCTTGAAAACATGATAAATATGGAGCATGAACTTGTATTGCTTTCCGAGAAAATCAACTGGAAAGCATTCGAGAAGAAATTTGGTGAAGTTTACATACAGGATGTAGGACGTCCCGGTCTTCCTACCAGATTAATGGTAGGTCTCCATTACCTGAAAGGACTGCACGATCTTTCAGATGAGGACGTGGTCGAAGGTTTCCTGGAAAATCCATACTGGCAGTACTTCTGCGGTATGGAATTCTTTGAACATAAGCTGCCCCTGAACTCAAGCTCCATGACAAGGTGGCGCAAAAGAGTTGGCTCGCGAGGATTTGAAACTCTGCTGAAAGAGACACTGGAAACAGCACTTTCGATGAACTGCCTCAAACAGAAAGATATGCTGAAAGTCACAATAGACACGACAGTACAGGAGAAAAACATAACATTCCCGACAGATGTAAAACTCTACGCCAAGGGGACAGAAATACTTGTCAGAGAGGCAAAGAAGGCTGGAATAGAACTTAGACAGAGCTACACAAGAACAGTTCCGATGCTTCAGCGCGAGAACTGGCTCAAGAACAGGGGCAGAAAATACAAACAGGCGAACGCCTGTCAAAAACGTCTGAAAACGATACTTGGAAGGACAGTTCGTGACATTACAAGAAAAGCAACAGAGGAACAACTGACGGGAAAACTTGGTAAATACCTTTCAATGGCAGAACAAGTGCTGAATCAGAAGCGGGAAGATAAAAACAAAATCTACAGTTATTTTGAACCGGAGACATCCTGTATTGCGAAAGGCAAAATACACAAGAAGTACGAATTTGGTGCCAAAGCATCAATAGTGACAACTCAGAAGGGCAATTGGATACTTGGCACAACGACATACAAGGGTTCACCCAACGACATCACGACACTGTCAGACTCTCTGGATCAGGTTCAGCAAATGACAGGATGCTATCCTGAAGAGGTTTACTGTGACAAAGGGTACAGGGGCAAAAAAGTACATGAAGGCCTGCGGTGCAAGGTTTTTATTCCCGGTACTAAACAGAAAGTCACATCTGCCCAGAAGAAACGGCTCAAGCGGAGGAATGCAATAGAACCGGTAATAGGGCACCTTAAAGAAGATCACGGCATGGCAAGGAACTACCTGAAGGGCAGGATGGGGGATGAAATAAACGCACTTATGGCGTCCTGTGGTTTCAACCTGAAAAAGCTGCTGAAATCACTCAGGGCTTTTTTGTCTCAAATAATAACAAGCCTGATTCTCGTCTATTTGAAGCAAAACGGCAAAAATCAGGCATTGCAATTAGGCGCTATTTGATCCTATCTATGTTTTTCAGCAACGACTAACTTAGCAAAGCTTACGGAGCCTTCCTTCGACTTATTGATATACGCCTTCGAAAGGCTCTGCTGCGCGTTGCGTCGTTATCACTCGCTCTAAATCCCAATTGCGAGATTGGATAGGGCTATCGCTAAAACCTTAGGACCTGTGACTCCCCTACCGTCATCCTGGTATGCCTTTGATCAGGAAGGATCTGTTCCTCGTATGAGGGACATATCAAACCACCATAGAGACTGAACTATTTGGAGTGCGTTTCGACATCCGGGATCCAGGTCTGGGTCTTGACTTAGGTTTATCTTCGTCGTCCCCGAATGCATAAATCGGGGATCCAGCGGCTCTGAATCTGCTCTATGAGCTATTTTTTGCATCAACCAACTGATTTGCCATCGATTTGCTATCGATTCCCCGCGGCGTGTCCACGCCGCAGCTTATTGCTGCTCAGTATGCAAAGCCTCCATCGCCAGGCGTATGTGTTCCTGCATTAATTTTACGCACTTAGCTTCATCATGTTCCCTGAGGGCTTCCATTAGATTGATGTGCTCTTCGAGGCTGGGGTTGTCAGCGAAGTTGAAGAAGGATTCGAAGAATATTGTCTGGACATATGTCCTTGAGAGGATGTTCTTTACATATCCAGCCAGTGTGCTGTTGCCTGAAGATTCGGCAATTATCTGGTGGAAAGCGTCATTAACGTTCATGTATAGCTCGAGTTTTTTTTCCTCGAAAGCTTTTCTTTCGTTGTCTATCTGCTCCTGGAGCATACAGAGCTGTAGGGGGGTGATGAGATGAGATGCCTTTCTTATCGCCATAATCTCAAGGTTGCCCCTGACTTCGTATGTGTCTATTATTTCTTGTTTAGTAGGGGAGGCGAGGCACGCACCCCATCCGGGGACGATCTGCACTAGCCCCTCGTTCTCCAGGCGTCGCAGAGCTTCCCTTACAGGAGTCCTGCTGACGTTGTATTCCTTAGCTATGGAGATTTCGGGAAGCCTCTGCCCGCTTTTTAGCGTCTTATCGAAAATGCCTCTGCGGATACCTTCGTATACATGATCCGCTGATGTTTTCCCGGGAGTGTTACTTCTCGCCATCTGATCATCTCCACCCAATTTTCCGTACTGTAACAAATATATACAGTTGTCCTGTATAGTGCAAGCAGAACAGCTTGACATAAAAATAAGTATCATATATAAAGTATTAAAGCATGTATTCATTGTATACCATAGATTATATTTTTTAACATTAGAGGAGTGATTTGTGTGATCGATCTTAACAAACTCTGCGGTATGAGGGGAAAGATTGCTGTTGTGACGGGGGCAGCTTCCGGGATAGGCGCCGGGATATCAAGGTTCTTTTCCAATGCCGGTGTCACCGTTGTAATGGCAGACATCAACGAGCAGCTTGCTAAGTGTGTGGAAACTGAAATAGCCTCTGCCGGCAATAATGCCGTTTTTGTTAAATGTGACGTCACAAAAGAATCCGACTGTAAAGCTCTTGCTGATGCAGTTATTGAAAAATTCGGAAGGATCGACATTCTTGTAAACTGTGCGGGAGTGGCACGCCGCCATACAGTGGAAACCCTATCTGAGACGGACTGGGATCTTGCTCTGAATGTAACTTTGAAAAGCGTATTCCTGATGAGCAAACATGTGATCCCCTATATGAAAAAAGTCGGCGGGGGAAAGATAGTCAACATAGGCTCCGGCTGGGCTCTTAAAGGCGGAGATCACGCGGTTTCATACTGTGCTGCGAAGGGCGGAGTCTGGAATATGACGAGGGCAATGGCGATTGATCATGGCCCCGACAATATTAACGTTAACTGTGTCTGCCCCGGTGACATCGACACACCGATGCTTAAGAGTGAATGTGAGCAGCTGGGAGGAGTATATGACGAGAAGTACAAGGAGGATTGCGCACAGCGTCCGATGGCAAGGCTGGGGGCACCTGAAGACGTCGCAATGTGTGTGTTCTTCCTTTGCAGCGATATGGCCCCATGGGTGACAGGCTCCAGCTTAGTTGTTGATGGCGGTGGCATAGCTTAAAACGGCGATTATACGCGCTATCTACTTCGTGGAAGGCAGTTGCCCAATCCTCAACGTATCATTTATACGCCTCCGGTATGGGCGACTGCCAACCACTTCGTACCTAGCACGTCTAATCGCCGTTTTACCGGTGGTTGGGGTTGGAAAAAACATAAAATATTAAAAATTGGAAAGATTTTTTAAGAGATAGACTGTTAATATTTTTGATTTGGGAGGTAATGAAATGGGCAAGAAGGTTTACCCGTATATTCCGAATTCGGTGCCCGAGGTTCAGGAGGAGATGCTGAAGTTTATCGGGGTCAAGTCGATTGAGGATCTGATAGCGGACATTCCAGAAGAGGTTAGGATGAAGGAACCGATGAAGCTTCCGGAACCTTTTGAAGATGAGGCCGCTATCTACAGGCATGTGAGCGGGATAATGAACAAGAACAAAACGGCGGAGGAGCTTCGCTGTTTCCTTGGAGCAGGCTGTTATAACCGTTATGTGCCGGCTGTAGTCGATGAGGTCATCAACAGGTCGGAGTTCCTGACGGCATACGCCGGTGAGCCTTACGAGGATCACGGGCGCTTCCACGCTCTCTTTGAGTATCAGTCAATGATGGCTGAACTCCTTGATTTTGATGTCTGCAACGTCCCGAACTACGACGGAAGCCAGGCATGCGGCACGGCACTCAGAATGGCGACAAGGATAACGAAGAGGAAAGAGGTACTCATCCCGAGGAACCTCAACCCAGATGTTCTGAAGGTCGTTGAGACCTATCTGCAGCCCGATGTGAAGATAACCTATGTTGATTACAACGAGAAAACAGGCCGTATGTGTCTTGACAGCCTCAAAGCCAGCCTCACGGAAAAGGCCGCAGCGGTGCTGATAATGAACCCGAATTTCTTCGGGATCATTGAGGATAAAGCTCAGGAAATCGCTGATATGGCCCATAAAGTCGGCGCTTTGATGGTCGCATACGTAGAGCCCTCTACGCTGGGAGTCCTCATCCCCCCAAGCCGTTACGGAGCAGACATCGCATGCGGCGATATCCAGCCCCTTGGGATTCATATGAATTATGGAGGCGGAGTTGCAGGGTTTGTTGCAACGAACGAGAAACAGGAAATCATTGAGGAATATCCTTCAAGGCTATTCGGAATAGCCCCCACAAGCGGAGGAGAGTGGGGCTTCGGAGACGTCCTGTGGGAGCGTACCTCTTTTGCCAACAGGGACAGTGCCAAGGAGTTTGTAGGCACTCACTCGGCTCTATGGGGTATTGCTGCCGGGGTCTATCTTGCCTCGATGGGGCCGCAGGGGATGAAGGAACTTGGCGAAGCCGTCCTGCAGCGTCAGGTCTGCCTGAAAAATGTTCTTGCAAAGGTAGAGGGTGTCAAGCTGGACAGGTTCTCCGGAACTCCTTTTGAAGAGATAGTTGTTGATTTCAACTGCACAGGCAAGAGCGTTAAGGAGATAAACGAAAAACTTCTTGAAAAGGGAATCCTTGGCGGCTATGACCTCGGCAGGTCTTTCCCGGAACTTGAAGGATGTGCTCTTCTCTGTGTTACGGAGCAGACTTCGATGGAAGACATCAGGGCCATCGCAGATGCGCTTAACGAGATACTTGGATAAGGAGGGATCGTTTATGGACAGCTTGACCAGGATGAAAAGATTCCACCAGGCCAGGTGGAACGAACCAATAATATACGAGCTCAGCGAACCAGGACAGCGATCAGTTCTTGTTCCGGGAGCATGCTGTGACTGTTTTTCAAAAGAAGAGGTTCTGGGGACCATTCCCAAGGGCATGGTCAGGGAGGATCTGGCAAATCTTCCTGAGATAGCACAGCTTCAGCTCGTAAGGCATTATAACCACCTTTCGCAGGAAAATATTGGAGTGGACGGGAACATAGATATTGGACAGGGTACCTGCACCATGAAATACAGCCCAAAGGTCAATGAGCGCCTTGCAGGTACGGTGAAGCTGCTTCACATGCATCCTTTGCAGCCCGAAAATACAGCTCAGGGTGTGCTTGAGATCATGTACAAAACGGGAGAGCTTTTCAAATCAATCTCAGGACTTGATGTATTCAGCGTCCAGCCCGGAGGCGGATCGCACGGAGTCCTTGCTCTAGCCTCTATTGTGAGAGCTTACTGGCGCGACAAGGGAGAGGAGCAAAAGCGTGACGAGGTTATCACGACGCTCTTTTCACATCCTGCCGACGCTGCTGTTCCTATAGTTAAGGGCTACAAGGTCACGATTATACAGCCTGATGCTGAGGGCTATCCTGATATTGAGGCTTTTAAAGCGGCACTTTCGGAGAGAACTGCTGCCATCTTCTTCACTAATCCCGAAGATACCGGTATTTTCAACGTGAGGATCAAAGAGTTCACGAAACTTGCGCACGAAAAAGGAGTCCTCTGCTGCTATGACCAGGCCAACGCTAACGGTTTGCTGGGTATCACAAGGACAGCGGAAGCTGACTTTGACATGTCATTTTTCAACCTCCACAAGACATTCTCGGCCCCTCACGGATGCGGCGGCCCTGCCACGGGGATGGTGGCGGCAAAAAAAGAGCTCCGTCCTTACATGCCTGTCCCGCTTGTAGAGTACTGCCCGGAAAAGGGATACTACCTTGACTTCGATCTGCCTAAATCATGCGGAAAGATCAAATCGTTCTGGGGTGTAATTCCGGTGGTCCTCAAGGCTTATTCATGGATCATGACACTTGGTGCAGACGGTTTGAGAGAAGTATCAAGGGTCGCCATCCTGAACAATAACTACTGCATGAAGAAGATCCTTGCGATAAAGGGCGCTTCAATGAGCTTTCCTCACCATACTTCACGTATTGAACAGGCACGTTACAGCTGGGAGAAACTCAAGGAAGATACCGGATTCGGAACTGCCGATATACAGCGCTGCATTGCTGACTTCGGGACCCACTACTGGTCGAGCCACGAGCCCTTTGTGATCCCTGAACCATTCACGATAGAGCCCAGCGAGTCATACTCTAAGACCGACATTGACGATTACTGCGCGGTTCTGGCTGAGATATCGAGAATGTGCTACGAGGATCCTGAAGCAGTGAAACATGCTCCATCGAACAGCACGGTCCACCATATTGACCACGACTATTTCGATGATCCGGCCAAGTACTCTATAACATGGCGCTCCTACAAAAATAAGTTCAAAGGGTACTTCGAGTCTAAGTAAGATGAAAATAGGTTTCCTCATCAACCCTGTTGCAGGAATGGGAGGAAAGGTTGCTCTCAAGGGTACCGACGGAGAAGATATTCTCCGTCGGGCCATTGAACTTGGTGCTCTTCCGGCGGCTGAAGAGCGTGCTGATACTGCAATTTCCGAGTTTGCAAACATAGCTGAGGAACATGAATTCTATTCCCCTTCTGGTAAGATGGGAGGAGAAGTTCTTTCCCAGAACGGTATAATACCAATAATAATATTTGAACCTTCCCAGAAAACCACATCCTATGACACTAAAAAATCAGTCTCATTAATGCTTGAGATCGGGGTCGAAGCAATAGTATTTGCCGGCGGAGACGGAACTGCACGTGATATCTGCTCTGTTGCAGGAGAAAATGTTCCTGTAATCGGGATACCTGCAGGAGTTAAGATACACTCAGCAGTCTATGCTAAAAGACCGAAAGATGCAGGACTATTGGTAAGAAATCTTCTTCTTGGCAGGATCAAGAGATTTGTGCTTGCCGAGGTGATGGATCTTGATGAAGATGCCTTCAGGAAAAACATAATTAATGCAAAGCTTTACGGTTATATGATGGTTCCTGATGACAGGGAATTCATGCAGGACAGAAAATCTGGCAGTTCCGGCTCTGATGAGAGTGAGCTGCTGGATATTGCATCATATGTTGTAAACCATATGCAAAAAGACGAAATTTATCTGATCGGTTCAGGAAGCACCACGTACTCGATATTACAGGCACTTGGCATAAGCGGTTCCCTTCTCGGTGTTGATGCTGTGCTTAACAAAGAACTTGCAGGCAAAGACCTTCCCGAGGAAGGTATAAAAGAGATCCTTTCGGGATTTGAAAGCAATGAACGCCATCTTGTAATAACTGTCATAGGAGGGCAGGGACATATATTCGGAAGGGGAAACCAGCAGCTGAGTCCCGATGTCATCAGAATGATCCCCAGAGAAAACATCCAGGTTATAGCGAATACCTCTAAAATGTCGGCACTTGTAGGGAAAAACCTTATTGCAGACACAGGGAACCCGGTCCTTGATAACGAGTTAAGCGGATATATTCCGGTAATAACAGGCTTCAATAAAAAAATAATGGCGAAAATCGGATGATAATAATTAACTGAACTTTCCCACCCACCAACAGGTAGTTGAACCTTGAAAAATCTATATAGGTTACGCACATAATACCAATTGTTGTCTTATGTAGTTCGGTAACGCATTCATAAAGGCCTCGGTTATTTGGTTTTGTATTTTGTCTTTTCTGCCATTGAGACTGTTTCCCAGGATCTGCAGTACCGTACTGAGTATCAGCATCATGGAATGAGAGAGTTTTATGTCCTCTATCTCTTTGCAGTATAGGAAGAATAATTCACCTATAGTCCTGTCATCACAGTTGTTTCGCGCTTCTATCGAAAGCATCGCATACCTCAAGAATACAAGGGTTGTAGTCGCTACAAGCATGTCGTAGCTTCTGCCCTGAAACTCTCTTGCCAGAGCAAGATGGGATTTGCAGACCTTGAAGAAGGTCTCTATGTCCCAGCGTTTACCGTATATACGGACGATCTCCTCTTCGCTTATGGCCGTATCGGTGCTCATTATTGCAAGCCACTTATTGAAATTCCTCTCACGAACAAATACGATCCTTGCTTTGATGCATTTGTCTAAGGGCTCTGTTTTATGCTTCCGTATCATGACACAGACCGAACCTATGATCTGAGAAGAATGATTTGTATCTTTGGACACATCCTTATATATTGACCTGATGTTCTGCCATCTGCCATTACAGAAATAGTGGATCTTGTCAGATATACGGAGCATCCCTATCACATCTCTGTTTTCTTCCTTTACGCTCACTACTGTTTTCGGCATGGTGAACCAGCTGTCGAACAGGACGAACCTTGCGGGAATGTCTTTGGCCTCTCTGAGCATTTCTATAAGGGTATCCGTAGAGGACATCCTGGAGCGAATGCGCCTTTTATAGCCGTTTGTGCGTTTGTCAGTTTGGTTGGCAGGACAAAGCACGTTCTCATCCTTTGCCGAACTCAGAAGACTGAAAGATACAGGGAGAAAAGTATTTCCGTCGGACCATCCGAGTGTAAGCATACGAAAACCCCGGCAGAACCTGTGGCTTGTGTGGTCAAAAACACGCGCGAGCAACTCTACCTTCTTGCTGTTATTGCGGCTGAAAAGAGAATCATCAATTATCAGCACAGACTCCCTGCTGCTTCCTGTGAGGCGGTCAACTTCAGAGATGAGCCTGCTCATGACCAAATATAGAAGTTTCTCCCAGTTAAAATATCCGCAGTTGAGAAAACGGTAAGCGGTATTCTTTCTGAATGATAATTCAGGATTCTTTGCTGAGAGAGTTCTGTAAAGGTTTTTGCCGGTAAAGACAAGCGCGAAAAGCTCTTTAAGTATATGAATACAGCTGAACCCCGCTTCCTTATAAAAGTTGGAACGGCTCAGCAGACCGGAGATATTAAGCTTCTGAAAGAAAGAGTCTATGGATGATTGAAACAGGTGTCCTCTATCGTTAATATCTGCTATAATGTTTGCCATGGGAAAGCCTCCTTGTTTGTTGGTATTACTTGATTTGTGGTGATTTCAATTATACCCCTCAAGGGGCTTTCCTTCTGCTTTTCAGTGCGTAATCCTATATGTATTTTTCAAGGTTCAGACTGCTTTTACGGGTGGGAAAGTTCAGTAATTAATCTTAAATTATTACAAAAATATAGATTAAACAAATGGAGGTTTGATTAATGGGTAAATATTGCGAATTGAAGGATAAGAAAGTAATGGTAACCGGAGCGGCAAGCGGGATAGGTCTTGCTACCGCTCAGAGGTTTGCGTCAGAAGGAGCAAAAGTGTTCATTATTGACTGCAACAAAGAGGCAATCTCAAAAGTAATGTCTGAAAATCCGCAGTTTGCAGGTTCAAGCCAGTGCGATGTAAGCAGCGAAGAGGATGTTGTCAGGTCTTTTGAGAAGATGGACAGAGAACTGGGTGGTATTGATGTACTTGTATCGAACGCAGGGATCAGTATACGCAAAGACTTTGTTGATATTTCCTATGAACAGTGGCAGAAAGTGATAGATATCAATCTTAATGGAATGTTTTTGTGTTCACGAGAGGCTGCGAAAAGAATGAAGGCTCAAAAGAGCGGAGTGATACTTATGACCGCTTCGACAAATGGAACGGAAGGGCATCGTTGGTACACAGACTACAATGCTTCAAAAGCTGGAGTAATTCTTCTGACAAAGAGCATGGCACTTGAACTTGCCCCGGATGTCAGAGTCAACTGTGTCTGCCCGGGATATGTTCTGACACCTATGCAGAGGGCCGAGTACACGGACGAAATGCTTGCTAAAGTTAACGAAGGCATCCCTATGAAGCGCCATGCAGAGCCTGAAGAGATAGGCGCTCTGTATGCTTTCCTGGCATCGGACGAAGCAAAATATATCACTGGTGCAGATATCAGGATAGACGGAGGAGAAACAGCGGGCCTGTATTAGAGGAACTAATCAAATATCTGTTTTTCAAGATTAAAAAGATAATACCCGCAGATGGAATAGCAGAATTTGTTTCACCTGCGGGATATAATGTCAAAATTTTACGTATACATTGTATCCTGATATTTCTGTTTTATTTGCTTTAAAAATTACAGATGTAGTTTTGATTTTTTGATAATTAAGTTCTGGTAAGTATGTATTTAACAAGCTCTTGATCTGAAAACAGCCATTATGAGATTGGCAGTCTTTTATTTTAGCATGCTAAAGTGATTATTTTAGGACTAAAACGTTCAGAGGAGGCGTTGATTTTGACAAATAACAAAATGATTGTTAAGGGCAATATATGGACGGGAGATCCAGATTTACCGATTGCAGATTATTTCTATGTTGAAGACGGCAGTATTTTATGTGTTGGAAAAGGTGATAACGTACCATCGGAATATTCAGAGGCAGAAACTCTGGATTTTAATAACAATCTGATCATTCCTGGATTCAGCGATTCACATATTCATTTAACAGCGTATTCAAAATTGAATATGTATCCAAATCTTGCTGATGCAACCTCAATAGAGGAATTCGGACAGATGGTCAGAGCGATCGTTAAAAATTATGATGAAGGGTCGTGGATACGCTGCATTAATTTCAATGAGGCAAACTGGACAGAGGCAGTGGTCCCGGACAGGAAATTCCTTGATGCTGTCGCTCCTGACAACCCGGTGATTATCAGCAGATACTGCGGACATACTCATGTTGTAAATACTAAGGCATTGGAAGTAAGCGGTTTGCTGGATTCTTCAGACCCTAATTTGGCTCGAGACAGTCACGGGATACTGACTGGGATCATAAATGAAGGCGGGGCAGCTTCAATAATAGATGCTGTAGCTGAAGAATATGAAACGCCTGAAAGAATGAAAGAAATCATATATC
Organism: Synergistaceae bacterium; assembly: GCA_963682045.1. Taxonomy (GTDB): domain Bacteria; phylum Synergistota; class Synergistia; order Synergistales; family Synergistaceae; genus Caenicola. Next base: position 796,694 of record OY821326.1, on the reverse strand, counting down.
AGGCATGCCTGAAATTGTCTTCTTTGGGGATCACATCGGTACACGCGTGCGATGCTCCGTCATATGCGCTGGGAGAAGATTTAGCTGCTCTGCAGGATAACAAAAAAGAAGAAAGATTGCCGGTAAGGGTTTTCAGCTATCATGATGCTCTGCCGAATTATACTTTTAAGAGCGGTTTTGGTGATGATAAAATAGCTTTTTCCGGTTTCAAGCTCTTTACAGATGGCAGTTTAGGCGGTCACACTGCAGCACTGAGCGAACCATATTCCGACGATCCTTCCACCACAGGTCAGCTGAACCATTCGGACAGCGATCTTGAAAAAATGGTTACAGAAGCACATAAAAAAGGTATCCAGGTCCAAATCCATGCGATCGGTGACAGAGCTCTGTGCCAGATAGTTACTGTCCTTGAAAATGTGATACTGAAAAATGGAAAACCTTCAATCCCGTACAGAATAAACCATGCGATTGTCTGTCCTCCTGAAATAATATCCCGTATAGCGAATATAGGGGCAATCGTAGATATCCAGCCCGTACAGGCTGTAACAGACAGAAATATGGCGCCTAAAAGGCTTGGAGAAAAGCGTATGAATGATTCCTATTGTTATAAATCCCTTTTGGATGCCGGAATCGTTTTAACCGGGTCAAGCGATGCCCCTATTGAAGACCCCAACCCATGGGTTTCCATCTGGGCTGCAGTTTGCCGCTGTGAACCAGGCGGGACTGTCTTAAAAGGTTTTAATCCGAAAGAAAAACTGAACATTGAAGAAGCCCTTGGGATATACACAGTGAATCCATGGAAAGCTCTTGATAAGGATAATGAATTTGGAATGATTAAAAAAGGGTTCAGAGCTGATTTTAGTGTCATTAACGGGAATCCGTTGAACATGCCTGATGACGAGCTGTGCAAAGTCAGCAATAAAGCGACATTTGTCGATGGTAAGTGTGTTTGGAAGGAGGATGATCAATATTAACAAAATGCTCTTTGTTTTTATTTTCTGAGCAGCAAAAGAGTTTTGATTGATATGTTATTTGAATGTTACTAAATTTTCGGACAGTTCGGAGGGGTAAAAATGATAAAAGAACCGCGTATTGTTAAAAAGCCTTCGCTTGGTCTTGCAGTAGCTATACTTGTATTACTAACTGTAACTGTGTCAGCTGCCACTCTCTATTTCAACGTAGATGTACATGCGCCAATAGCAATGATAGCAATAGTAGTTGCCTGTATTGGCGTATTTTATCTAAAGCATGATTATGCGGATTTGGAAAATGCGGCATTAGATAGCGTAATGGCTGCAATGCCATCTTGCATGATACTAATTTTGGTTGGCATGTTAATAGGACTTTGGATGGAGGGAGGTATTATTCCTGGTCTTATATACTACGGCTTGAACATACTTTCTCCAGGGGTTTTTCCACTTGCAACATTAATAATATGCTCAATTATCTCTCTTTCAACCGGTTCTTCTTGGTCAACTGAAGCTACTGTGGGCGTGGCAATGATGGGCATTGGAAACGGACTAGGAATTAATCCGGCCTTAACAGCAGGGATAGTGGTTTCAGGAGCTTATTTTGGTGATAAGATGTCACCTCTTTCAGATACAACAAACTTGGCTCCGGCAGTTTCCGGTGCACAGCTGTTTGATCATATAAGGGCAATGTTTTGGACAACTGGGCCTGCTTTTCTGATTTATGCAGCTATTCTGGGAGTATGGGGAATTCAATATTCAGGAGAATCCCTTGATCCTAGCAGGATAGTTGCTATTCAGAAAATGATAGAAGCAGAATTCCCTGTTTCCCTATTTTGTATTATTCCACCGTTGCTTGTAATAGCAGCATCAATTATTAAGATTCCAGCGATGCCGGGAATAGCCATAGGCATTGCAGCAGGGCTTGTTCTCTGTTTTGCTAATGGAGCAACTTGGGGAGATGTATGGAACCTTAGCCAATGGGGATATAAAGCACAAATTACTGCCCAAATTGCAGGAATGGAAAACATTTCTGATATTGCCGCAGTATTAAACTCAAACGGAATCAATCTATCTCCCGAGTTGGCTCAGGAGGCAAGCAAGACAATTTCGCGCCTAGTTGGCCGTGGTGGCATGCAAAATATGATGTGGTCAGTATCCTTGGCTATTGTGGCTATGGCAATGGGTGGTTTTCTTGAAAAAATGGGGATACTCAGTGTCCTTTTGTCTGCAATAACTAAATATATCCGTAAGGCGGGTGGACTTGTGGCAGCGACGGTTGCATCTTCGTTTGTCGCTAACCTCCTTGTTGGAAGTCAGTATCTTTCAATAATAATACCAGGTCGTATGTTGAAGCCCAAATATGATGAAAGCGGGCTTGCCCCAAGGATGCTGTCACGTTCATTGGAAGATTCCGGTACACTTACGTCTGTTTTGATACCATGGAATGTTTGCGGAGGTTATGCTGCCGCCGTATTGGGAGTTCCTACTCTTATGTATGCTCCGTACGCAGTGTTAAACTGGATAACGCCGTTGATTTCAATATTTATCACATATCTTGGTATTGGGATATTCTGGCGCCTCAAAGATGGAACTGATCATCTTGAAAGACGGACACTTCTAAAAGACAAAGAAAGTGATTGATTTATAATTTTAATAAAAGCAAAAGAGGAGGGGAGATGCGCCGCATCTCCCCTCCTCTTTTGCTTTTATCAGAACGGTCAGACTGTTCCGGATAATCTATTCAGCTATTTTGAAAGGCACGATTGACTCGGGAGCGATCACCCTGAAGGTGAATGTCTCTGTGATGTAGAAGTTGACCTCTGTGTTTGTGTGTGACTGATATCCGATTGAGAAATCCTGTCCGATTATCAGTTCGCTGTTGCCCTCTTTCATCGATACGAGCATGGATGTCTCGTACTGGGGAGAAAGAACGATCCGGCCGTCATCGCCGAGTACGTCCTTTACTCTTTTGAGAAGAGGATAGCCTTTGGCCGATGTCTTGATCTTTGTCCAGAGAGGCAACGAGCAGACCAGGGCGTAGGGGGCTTCCATCGAACGGCTGTTGAGAGTGGTTATAGCTCCAACTATTGAACCGACGATATTTTCATCGTCAAGCTTAATCTCTACGGGCTCATTGTCCGATTCAAGCTCCAGTCCGAGGATGCCTGCTTCCTCAAGTCCCTGGAATACTGCTGTATCTTCAAAGAAGGCTGCCTTGCGGGCGGCTTCTATTACAGGAGTGAAATCGAGTGTCTTTGAATTCCTGCTTATATCGTCCAGGTCCCACATGGACATTGTAAACGGGACTCTTATTTCTACAAGGGGAAGAGATTCACGAATGCCGTAGCTTACGTCTTCGACAGGTGACTCTTCTACGAGAGATAGTGTGCCTTCAGAGACTGCGTCGGTGTTCCATCCGAGCGGTCCTTTTACATCGACAACCTTTCTTCCCGCAATGGCTCCCTTGAGTACTGTTTTTGCCTGTTCATCGATTTCGTCCCATGCAGCGGGCATAATTGGAGCTAATGATCTTTTAAGAATATCCATCTTTTTGTCCCCCTTTAGTAATAGTATTAAAGTTTTCCTATCCCAAGATTGGGAGGTTGCTTTCAGATGCTTGGTCTCCGCCTGCCGGATCCTCGTGTTCTCCAAGAGGGGCTGATGTGAAGAGGTAATCTTTCAGTTCCTTGTCCCATTCGTCCATGTTGCGTCGGATCCACTCTATGAGCATGGCCGCGTGTTCTTTTTCTTCATCCCTGTTGTGGGCCATAATCCTTTTAAGTTCTTCGTCTGTTGCTGTGACGACTCTCTGATTGTACCAGTCAACTGCTTCAAGTTCTTCACGAAGGCTGGTTATCGCTCTTGAGATATCAAGAGTTTTGCTGTCCATCTTGTCATAAGGTTCTGAGTATGCCATTCATATTACCCCTTTCATGTTATAAATAATTTTAAATATTTGTTAACTCTTATCAGCAGTGATTATAACTCGAATCAACTTTTGGCCGCAAGGCAAGATGGCGTATTGAGGCATCGAATGTTAGAATTGACGAGGTTTTATTTTCATAACTAGTCTATCTTTATTTTTACGGAGGAAAATCAATGTCTGTTCATTCCGCTCATACCAATAAAACAGAAGATTTCAGTGCTATTGTTGTAAAATCTGAAGCGCTTTCTGAAAGGATAGGCTGGCTCACAGTCAGATGCAGGGAACTGGCGGAGCGGATCTTACCGGGAACATGCGTGATGTTTTTTCCCTCGGAGAGCAATGATCCTCTCCTGGGGAGGCCTTTTGCTGTTGCAGACGTTGATATCCGGAAGGGTGAATTGTCTGTCTGCTATATGGTGATCGGAAGAGGAACAGAGATGATGCTTAGGATGTCACCCGGAAGAGAAGTTAGGCTGAGGGGGCCATTCGGAGTTCCTCTGCCCTCTGTTGAAGGAAAGATAAACATTGCCGCCGGAGGAGCCGGTATTGCCACATTCCTCTATTTTGCAAAGAAAAATCCTGAAAAGACAGCAGATATATTCCTTGGAATTCCGGGACGCAGTTATGAAAAGTATGCTGCCCGCATATCCGAACTCATTCCAAAAGTTCGCATTTTCACAGATGACGGTACTTTCGGAGAAGGAAACAGCATGTTCAAAGTGTTGCCTAAAGGACTTGGAGAAGGAGAGAGGGTATGGTCCTGCGGTCCTCCTGGTTTTTTAAAAGCCCTTAAGAAACACTATGAGGATGAACCCGATAAGCTCTATTTTTCGCTGGACAAAAGAATGGCATGTGGCTACGGTGGTTGTATGGGCTGTGTCGTAGAGACCGTGAACGGACAAAAGAGACTTTGCGCCGACCAGTCTCTTTTCAGAGCCGATGAGGTGACAGACTATGGAAATTGATATGAGAATGAAAATTGGAAAGATGGAACTTGAATGGCCTGTTATCCCTGCATCCGGAGTCTGGCCGTACGAGGAAGATTTCTGGAAGGCGGAAAGGCTTGCCGGGATAGGCGCGATCTGTACAAAGGCCATTAGCCTGAGGTCCAGAAGCGGCAATAAAGGGGTAAGGCTTTGGGAAACTCCGGCTGGAGTCCTCAACAGCATAGGACTTCAGAACGTAGGAGCTACTGGCTTCGTTGAAAAATATCTGAAAATGACGAAGACCTGTCCGGTTCATGTAATTGCCAATGTAGTGATGGAAAGTGCAAAAGAGACGTCTGAAACACTAATAATACTTCAGGATACTGGTGCCCTTGCTGCTGTCGAGCTGAACATCTCATGTCCCAATGTCGACGGGGACGGAATGGCATGGGGGATAGATCCCTCAAGCGCCGCAAAAGCCGTCCGTGCTGCCAGAAAGGCATGGAAAGGTGATCTGTGGGTAAAGATGACACCTCAGACGCCCTGCCCTGAAGATGTTGCCCGTGCGATAGAAGCAGAGGGTGCTGATGCGATAGTTGCCGCAAACACATGGCTTGGCATGGGTATGGACATGCAAAAGGCAAAGCCGGCCTTTGACCGGGTCGTTGCGGGTCTCTCCGGCCCGGCAATATTCCCCCTTGCCCTGCGTCTCGTCTGGCAGGTCTGCGGAGCCGTCAGGATACCGGTAATAGGGTGCGGGGGAGTTTCTTCGGCATCAGACTGTGCCGCAATGATGCTTGTGGGAGCTTCAGCTGTTGAAGTGGGAACGGCTTTCTTCAGAAACCTTGATGCCGGAAAAGAAATAGGCGAGGGCCTTGAAAAGTATGTCAGCCAGTACTGCTGTTCAAGGCTTGAGGATATAAAAGGGCTGGCAAGAAAATAGTATCTATTAAGGCAAGGATTTTTTTATTAACTTACCAGACATCGCTTTCCAGCACGTTTTTGAGTGCATGGATAACGTTGCTTTTTATTTCAGGGATCTCTTTCTCCATCTCTTCAAGGATCTTTTTTGCAGACAACCTTTTTGACTTTTCGCTGTAAGGGCAGCATGCGCTGGTCACGGGAAGCTTAAGTCGCGCTGCTTCGAGCGCTATCCTTCTTTCCTCGATATAGATAAGCGGCCTGATGACCTTTACCTCAGTCCTGCTCATGAACATGTTAGGCTGATAACACTTGAACCTTCCTCCGTAGAAAAGATTCAGCAGGACTGTCTCCACTGCATCATCCTTATGATGCCCCAGCGCAAGAACGTTTGATCCCGCTTCCTTTGCTTGGGCGGCAAGAATTCCCCTTCTGAGGTTTGCGCAGAGACTGCAGGGAGACCTTTCATCCCGTTCCTCCATAATGCTGTATGTCGGGTGTTTGAAGGTTCTAAGAGGAATATCCAGTTCATCCATGAACCTTTCAAGCATTGACGTGTCCATCGTGCCGCCCGTCTGATCAATAAGGCATGCAGTGAGGCCGAATTTAACAGGACTTCTGCGGCGAAGCACCGCGAGGGAAAGTGACATTACTAAGCTGTCTTTGCCGCCAGAGAGGCCTATCATTATTCTGTCTCCGGGTACTATCATGCTATAATCACGGATGGCTTCACCGACAAAGCGCATGATTTTTTGCGATATGGGGTATTTTTCTGTAAAATCTTCTTTCAGCGGGGATACCTCCCTGGATATCTTGTAAGTATGCAGTTTATCCTATCACAGATGGAGCAGGTTTTTATGAAAAAGATCAAAATTGTCCTGGCTGACGGCAGCAATCTTTTTGTCGATGCGCTTAAGCTGATCCTCGAAAAGGAACCTGAAATTGCATTATTGTCCGGAGCCAGCAGCGGTGTGGATGCACTGAGGAACTGTATGGACCTGCAGCCTGATGTGGCAGTCATAGGCGAAATCCTGCCTGATCTTACTATAGTGGAAACGGCAAAGGAGATCAGACGCAGTGTCAGGGACATAAGGTTTTTATTCATGATCAGGGATGGGAGCGCTGAGATGCTCTCTCTCCTGAGCAGCATGGATTCTGTTGGTGCAGTTAGACAGAGCTGTGACATCATCGAATTTCTGAGAGCGCTTCACAGTGTGATCAGAAGAGAGCGCTACATCAGTGCAGATGTTATCGAATACCTGAAAAATCCGTTCTCGGATGAGCTGATCAGCGAAGACCCTCTGGATTACATAACGCAGCGGGAGAGGGAAGTCCTTTACTGGGTTTCACATGGGCTGACAAATAAAGAAATATCTGAGAGGATATTTCTCTCGGAAAAGACTGTAAAAAACCATGTCAGCCACATCCTTAAAAAACTAGATCTCAGTGACCGTACGAAAGCTGCTGCTTTTGCATGGCATGAGGGACTGCCCCTTATCCCTGAAGATTTTTTCACTCCGTCTAAGATGAATTGAACGTGTGATAGTGCAGGACAAAGGAGTTTACTTGTGGTAGTATCCTTTAAATATTTTTGTTCTGCATTTCCCATCCCTCATCCGTTGTTCTCAAAGGAGGATGGACTTTGACAGTAAGAAAGAGTTTTACGATATTTATTTGCATCGTTATTGTTTCGATAATCAGCGTTCTTTTTCTAAGTATCGATTCAGCTACATTCGATGTCCTTGAAAATACAAATCCGGTGCTGCTTTCCCTGGCAGTGCTTCTTGTCGTGCTGGGCTGGTGTCTTGATGCCTGCAAATTTATTTTCCTTGCAAGGGCAGCGGGAGAGTACCTTTCCTTCCGGCAGACAATATCAGTAGTTTGGATAAATTATTTCGGAAGCGCGATAACCCCAATGCAGAGCGGTGGCGGTCCCTTCCAGATATATCTGCTTTACAAAAACGGTGTCTCAGTTGGCAAATCGGTTGCCATTACCCTCGTAAGGACACTTCAGGTGATCTTTATACTCTCACTGATAATACCCTTTTCAATAGTTTCAGAGGCAGATTTCATTGAAAGACACATGATGCTTAAATGGTTTGTCGTATATGTGCTGATATTTATTGTGATTGCATCCTTCCTTCTTGCAGTAAGCATCGTCAAGCCGCATTTGATAAAAAGATGGAGCAACGGTTTCCTTGTAAGGATGAAGCGGATAGGTATCCTCAAGCCGCGTCTGCTGCTTGGAGCAGCACGCTGGGCCAGCAGGGAGATAGATAACTACAGCACCAACATCAGGCTCTTCCGGTCAACCGGCAAATACTGGTTCATGCTTTCGGTCCTGACGGCTGTTGTCCATTTGTGGGTATACCTTTCGATAATGCCGTGCCTTATAATGGCGGCCGGCTTCCATGTCGAGTACATGCAATGCATGCTGGCTGAATCCCTCCTGCTTTTCCTGCTGTACTTCGTGCCTACTCTTGGAGGAAGCGGGGCTGCTGAGGGCGGAGCCGCGGCGGTCTTCGGACTTTTCGTTCCATGGAACCTTGCAGGCGTGATGGCGATTGCATGGAGGCTTATATCGGAATACACTGGGATAGCTCTCGGAACAGCAGTGGCCATCAAATCGCTTGGCTGGGGCGGAGCCGAAAAGGTAATGAAGGAAGAGTCAGAGAGATTAGATAATGTTGGTAAATAAGAAGATCAGCAATATAGCTTTTAAATGCAGAGGGCTCTTCTGGGCCTTCTTTGCGGCTGCGGCTCTGGTGTTTCCAAGCCTGTTCGATCCGGTCCGTTTTTCATTCGGGATGCTTATCGTTATTTCAGGGCAGTTGCTAAGGTTCTGGGCTGCAGGATATATCCCCAAATACAGGGCGGAAAAGATCGGTGCACCTATTCTAGTGACATGGGGTCCTTATGGTTGGATAAGAAATCCCCTTTACGCAGGGAATTTTATTATGGGGCTTGGTTGGGCGCTTATGCTTGGATGGATGTGGGTAGCGGCTTTTACGGCTGCTTTTTTACTGCTTTATTGTTTTATAGTGATCCCCGCGGAAGAGGAGTTCCTTGCTTCTAAATTCGGACCTCAATATTTCTCGTACATTAAAAATGTACCTTCGTTATTTCCATATCCGAGAAAAGGTTTTCCTGAACATTCGCCTTATTATCAGCCATTTGACCGCGGCAGGGCATGGTCCGAAGAGATCTACTCGATAAGGATGAACCTTTTGGTCACGATCCTGGTATCAGCCAGGCTCTATATCAGCCGTCTATAGACAAAAAAGAGCTATCCTGACATCCAGTCTTAATTTCTGAATACGCACTGAGAGTGTCCAGATTTATTATCATGCCATCCTGACCTGCAATCACTTTTGTTTGCGGCGTTGATATCATCTTTGCGAATTTTTCCGGTCCCGCTTCTATCATAATGACCCCCATGTGAGTGATCAGAGCCACCTTCGGATGCAGCTTCTGCAGAAGTTCGCTGGCATCCTCAACCGACATGTGATCAAGTCTTGGTTTTTTGTTGGGGAAGGTCACGTTCAAAGAGAGGAATGAGCATTCGCTGTATCTTTCTGCCAGGTGTTCGAGGGGTCTTGTGTCGCTAATTACTCCCCATGTCCTGAGACCATTTTTGCGGAATATGTAGCCGAAGCAGTCCACCCCATGGTGGATGTGCATCACAGGTTCCGCGGTAACTCCCATCCCAAGGTCTATCCTTCTGCCGTCTTCCGCGATGACAACAGCCCCGACCTTTTGCGCAATGTATTTGAGAAGCACCGGACCTGAGCCAAAGGCTGAATCCTCGGGAAGCACTACCATTCCCTGTTTTTCAAAGCCGCCTCCTGTCATTGCCTCCGCTGTTACGTTAATATCCGTGCTGTGGTCAAGGTGCCTGTGCGTGAGCATTATGGCCCTCAGTTCATGCGGGTCGAGAGGGGGAGTGGCGCTGCACATGTGATAAAGGGACCCCGGACCCGGATCGACAACGCCATTCAGTCCTCCGTAGGTGAACCATATGCCGCCTGTCTTTCTAAGCTGCTTGAGCATTGCAAATCTCGCGCCGCCAGTGCCGAGAAAGCGCAAAAAATTATTCGGATAGGAAAAAGGTTCGTTCATATTTTTATATAGCTCCCGATCTTATTTGTTTGTTTTATTACCACCATTTGTATAGGTATCCACTCTCTCTGAGGTGTTTTCTTTTTTCCTTGCAGTCGCTTATGTATGCTGTAAGTTCTTTCCAGAAGGCGGCTGAATGATCCATATGCCGCATGTGGCATAGTTCGTGCACGATGACATATTCAAGGAGTTCAGGCGGAACAAGCGCAAGCCTTGTCGAAAAAGTCAGGTTTCCTTTGGCTGAGCAGCTCCCCCAGACAGACTTTACTGTCTTGATATTTACTGAAGTTGGATTAACCTTTATCTTTTTTGTCCAAAAAGGAAGGAGCCCGCGTATCTCCTCGTAAAGGGCTCTTTTGTACCAAGTTTCAAAAGTTTTTCTTTCACTGCCTGATGTACTGTCCGTCATGTAGAAAGTTGCCTCTTCAAACCTTAGTATTCCGTTCTTGTCAGATAGGGTGCGCTTCAAGGGATATTCTACCCCTTTATAAAAGAATTTTTCACCATTTTCATACCTGTGCGGAGGAATAATTCTATTTTCACTCTTTTTGATCCTTTTAATTAATCCATCGATCTGAGGAAGGAGGGCACGGCTTATTTCACCTGCAGAGAGCCTGGCTGGCGCGGCTATAAAGAAAGCTCCTGCCGTGGGATCCAGACCCACGGATATCCTTTTGCGTCTGATGCTTCGCCGCACTTCGAAGTTAATTGAGTTTATGCTGAGAGTCTCCTTCACATCCATCCCCCGCAGTCCTAAAGGTATACTATAGCAGTAACGGTTAAAAAGGGGCACTATTACCGAGGCGCTCACGGGCAAAGGCGATTAAATTTGAGGCTGTGGGTGACAGCTGAAACAAGTGGAGAGATGATCGGTGGAAAAAGCAAAAAAGGACCAGAAGCCAGAGAGAGATAAATTTTTACCCATTGACCGGGAAGACATGGAAAAGCGTGGCTGGGAAGAGCTGGATTTTCTTGTCATATCGGGAGATGCATATGTTGACCACCCAAGCTTTGGCCACGCGATAATATCAAGGTGGCTCGAAAAACTTGGCTTTCGTGTCGGCATAATTGCCCAACCTGACTGGCGGAGCACCGAAGATTTTAAAAGAATGGGAAGGCCTCGTCTCGGTGTCATGGTAACTGCGGGCAATCTCGATTCAATGCTCAGCCATTACACAGCCTCGGGCAAAAAAAGAAAGACAGATCCTTACTCACCGGGCGGAGCTGGAGGGCTGCGTCCTGACAGGACTACTATAGTCTACTGCAACAGAGTGAGGGAGCTGTGGAAGGATATCCCTCTGATAATCGGAGGGATCGAAGCCAGCCTTCGCAGGATGGCCCACTATGACTACTGGGGCAGCGACGTAAGGAGGTCCATACTTGCTGACAGCCGTGCCGACCTGCTCGTCTTCGGCATGGGTGAACTTCCCGTTACGGAGATAGCACACGCGCTCTCTCAGGGAAGAGAAGTAAGCCAGATAAGGGACGTTCCGGGTACCTGCTGGAAGACCCACGATCCCGCCAATGCGGCGGATGCAGTTGTCCTGCCTTCTTTTGAGGGAGTCCGGTCAGACAAAAAAGTTTTTGCACAGGCTTTTAAAAAATTCTACCTTGAACAGAACCACTCAAGGGGGAGCAGGCTCATACAGGATCAGGGGGCCTGGAATATCGTACAGAACAGGCCTGCAAGGCCTATGACCGAGAAAGAGATGGATAAGGTCTACAACCTGCCCTACACAAGAGCTGCCCATCCCGGCTATGATGAAGCAGGCGGTATCCCGGCGCTCGAAGAGGTCCGATTCAGCATAACCAGCCACAGAGGATGTTTCGGAGAGTGCTCTTTCTGTGCCATTGCCATGCACCAGGGAAGGATCATTCAGACCAGAAGCGACAAGTCTATGATCGAAGAAGCATCGTCATTTAAGAAAATGAAGGATTTCAAGGGATATGTCCATGATGTTGGGGGTCCCACGGCCAATTTTGTGGTCCCGTCCTGTCCTGACCAGGATAAGAAGGGCACGTGCGCCGGAAAATCGTGCCTCTACCCCGGACCATGCAAAAAGCTTGAAGCGGATCATTCCCGATATATCGGTCTACTCAGGAAACTGAGGGAGATCCCGGGGATAAAAAAAGTTTTCATCCGCTCAGGGCTGAGGTATGACTACATACTTGAGGATAAAAAAACGGATTTTCTTGACGAGCTTTGCAGATATCATGTAAGCGGTCAGCTAAAGATCGCACCGGAACATGTTAGTCCTGCAGTCCTGAAGTTAATGAAAAAAGTTCCACGAAATGTCACTGTTGAGTTTATCGAGGCTTACAGGAAGAAAAACAGGGAACTTGGAATGAAACAGTTCCTAGTTCCATATTTCATGTCCTCCCATCCCGGGTCAACCCTCAAAGAGGCTGTGGAACTGGCTGAGTTTATCCGTGACAGCGGCCTCAGGCCTGAGCAGGTACAGGATTTTACACCGACCCCGGGATCGGTATCGACATGCATTTACTATACAGGCATCGATCCAATGACAGGAGAAGAGGTATACGTTCCAAGGGATTATGAAGAACGAGAGATGCAGAGGTGCCTGCTGCAGTACTGGGTACCGGAAAACGCTGCAACAGTTAAAAAAGCGCTGATCAAAGCGGGACGCGAAGATCTGATAGGAAATGACAATAAATGCCTTGTTCAGGAGCACCGTTTCAGGCGGAGAATGGTAAAATAAGCTATGGACAATATCCATATCAGGATATAAAATTCTCCGTGAACTCAGACAGGAAAATACAGGAGGTTACACCAAATGAAAAAATTGGCAGTATTATTGGTTGCAGTGCTTGCAATATTCTCTGTATATAACGTTGCATCAGCAGCAGATGAGAAGGTGGGATTTGTTGATGAGATGGCAGTGCTTCAGCAGTTCCCGAAATTCAAGCAGGCTCAGCAGCAGATTGATGCAATAGGAAAGAAAAAATCTGAAGCGGCTAAGGTTGCATTCGACAAGGAAACTGATGAAAAGAAAAAGGCCAACATTGTACAGACCCTTCAGCTTGAGATGAGGGAAGAAGAGGCCAAACTGATGAACCCTATCCTTAAGGAGATCAAAGAGACTATCGCAAAGGTCGCCAAGACAAAGGGCATCACAATAGTGTTGAACAAGGGCCTTGTCTACTATGGCGGTATTGATATTACAAATGATGTGGTGACCGCCCTTAAAAGGTAGAACTCTGAATAAGCTGGGCGCCGTTCCGTTAATTCGGGATGGCGCTTTTTTAGTCTCTGTGAGTAAATTTTGATCGGCGGTGATCTAATGTCAATTTTCTGGCTTATTTTCGGATATCTTGCAGGTTCGTGCCCTACAGGCTACCTTGCCGTAAAAATATTGAAAGGTCAGGATGTCCGTGACTTCGGGTCAGGCAATATCGGTGCGACAAACACAGGAAGGGTGCTCGGAAAAAAATGGGCGATCGCTGTTGCTGTCTTTGACATGCTTAAGGGCGGTATAGCTGTGCTCCTGGCATCTTTTTTTACTGAAAGCAGCATTATACTGGCGCTGACGGGTGTCTTCTCGGTCCTTGGTCACAACTACCCTGTCTGGCTTGGATGGAAAGGTGGCAAAGGTGTGGCTACCACATTCGGTGTATTTGCATTTTTTGATTTCTTCAACCCCCTCCCTGCTCTCATCGGAGGAGTTGTATGGTATGCGGTCCTCAAGACAACAAAGTATGTCTGTGTGGCTTCCATAACCGCACTCTTTGCTTCTGCTCTCCTCATGCCGCTCTTGGGGATGCCACGCCCATATTATCTGGCAGGTCTCTTTCTGGCGGCGCTTTCGACATGGCGCCACAAGGGCAATATCAAGAGACTGATCGAAGGTAAGGAAGACAAGGTCGGCGAACACAATTAAAAATACCACAGGCTCCCGACCCCTTCTGCGGATCTCTTGTTACCCGAAAATGCCGACTTTTGTCCGGCTCTTTTTCTGAAAAAATGCAGCTTCTTCATTCCGGCAGAGCATTCTGTTCCCCTCCCTTTTTCCCCTCTCTTTTATTCTTGACTTATACTGACCAAAATTATATAATCGTTACAGTCTAAGGAAATGGAGTGACACGAATGTCCTTGCCGTCATCAAGTCTTACTCAAATTATTGAGGAATACATAGCCCAGCTTCTGGAAGAAAACGAAGTAGGGGAGATCTCTCTAAGGCGAAAAGATCTGGCCGAAAGATTCGGATGTGTGCCAAGTCAGATCAATTATGTGCTAAGAAGTCGGTTTGCCCCCGAAAACGGGTTTCTCGTTGAGAGCCAAAGAGGCGGCCATGGTTACATTAAAGTTATCCAGCTGACGTTCAACAACTGTGATGAAGAGGTAGTCCATCTTGCAGACCTTGTAGGAAATGCAATTACGGAACAGGAATCAAGGAAACTGTTGGTAAATCTTCAAAACAGAGATGTAATTTCCCCCAGGGAGCGCCTTATTATCGAAGTGGCGCTGAGAAGTCAGGAGGAAAACGGAAGGTCACTCTTTGATGTCTCGCCGTACAGGCGGGACCTGATGAGAGCTGAACTGCTGAAAAAAATACTAACAAGCCTTGCGCTTGGATGAGGTGATCCTAATGCTGTGCGAAAGATGCGGTGCAAATAATGCCGAAGTGCATCTTGTGAGGATCGTAAACGGGAAACGTGCTGTTGAATATCTTTGCAAGCAGTGCGCTAAAGAAGTCATACCGTTTGACGAGGCTGCTAAGATGATGAAAATGACATTCTCTCTTGAAGGGATACTGGATCTCCAGGAAGCTCTCAAAGATCTGATATTACCTGCAATGATCGGAATGAATGACGATGCTGACATCGAATTGACCTGTCCCCACTGCGGTGAGGCCATTTCATGGTCTATGCTGGTGCCGACTGATAAAAAATGCTCGGAGAAGGTTCCCTGTGCTGAAAGCACAGGCGCACCTGCGGTGAAAAAAGATAAGCTTTCTTTGCTGAGAGACGAGATGACAGATGCTGTTAAATTAGAAAATTATGAACTTGCAGCTCAGATCAGGGATCAGATAAAAAAACTGGAAGAAAAGACTGAAAAAGAAAAGGATGCGTGAAGCTGAATGTGGCAGAATTTTACTGAAAGGGGCAAGAGGGTTTTCCAGCTTGCTCATCGTGAGGCTTTGCGTCTTGGACACGAGGTTGTAGGAACAGAACACATACTTTTAGGACTCCTGGATGATGCTGATGGAATAGTTACTCAGATCCTTGCAAATTACGGGCTGCATCAGGAAGTGCTCAAGGCAGAGATAGAGAGTCTTATCGGAACAGGAAAACCCAGATCTGAGCCTGTAGATCTTCCCTCCAGCCCAAGGGCAAAACTTGTGATAGATCTTTCCATGAGGGAAGCCAGAAAGATGGGAGTCAATTACATAGGTACTGAGCATATCCTTCTCGGTATCCTTGCAGAAGGAGAAGGGATGGCAGCCCAGCTCCTTGCCTCCCATGGAATGGATCTTACAAGGACGCGGATGATGGTAAGGAATATCATTAACGGAAACCTGACTGAGCCGGAATCCGATCCCCTCAAGGCGGAGGAAATCTTGCCCGGCAGACCGGAAGGCCCGCAGCAGAGCAGGACACCGACTCTTGACCAGATAGGCATAGACCTTACGAACATGGCCAGGAACAGGGAGCTGGATCCGGTGATCGGAAGGGATAAGGAAATACAGAGGGTAGTCCAGATACTTTCGCGCAGGACCAAAAACAACCCTGTGCTGATTGGTGAGCCCGGTGTGGGTAAAACAGCCATAGCAGAGGGACTTGCCCAGAGGATCATCTCTGGAGAGATCCCCGAAATCCTTAAAGACAAGCGTGTCATGCAGCTTAATGTTGCCAACCTGGTAGCCGGGACTAAGTACAGGGGCGAGTTTGAAGAGCGTATGCGCAGGATCGTAAAAGAGGTCAGAGAGACTAAAAAAGTAATTCTCTTTATAGATGAAATACACACGCTAGTAGGGGCCGGAGGAGCAGAAGGCGCTGTAGACGCCGCAAATATCATCAAGCCCAGCCTCTCGAGGGGAGAGTTCCAGGTAATAGGCGCGACAACGATCACCGAATACAGAAAGTACATAGAAAAAGATGCTGCGCTTGAAAGACGTTTTCAGCCAGTCCATGTCGAAGAACCGACAGAAGAGGACACAGTAAGGATATTGATGGGACTTAGGGACAATTATGAGGCCCATCATAGAGTTAAGATCACAGATGATGCGCTTGAAGCGGCAGCAAGACTTTCCCAGCGCTACATTACAGAAAGATTTCTGCCGGATAAGGCCATAGATCTCATAGATGAGGCATCCGCAAGGGCAAGGATCCAGACGCTTGAGGTTCCGGATGACCTTAAAGCGCTTGAGAGAAGCGTTGTGGACATACGAAGGGAAAAAGAGGCCGTGGTCGGAGCCCAGGAGTTTGAAAAGGCAGCTGACCTCAGGGACCAGGAAAAAGATCTTATTGCACAGATAGCCGAGTGGCGCAAAAGCTGGACCGAATCAAGGAACCAGTTCACGCCTGACGTAAAAGCGGAGGACATCGCTTCTATCGTCTCAGAGTGGACAGGGATACCCGTGACTCAGCTGACCGAAGAAGAGAGCCGCAGGCTTCTGAGGATGGAAGACGAGATAAGGCAGAGACTTGTTGGACAGGATGAGGCGCTACAGGCTGTTGCGCGTGCGATCAGAAGATCAAGGAGCGGCATGAAGGACCCCAAGAGGCCCGTTGGGAGCTTCATGTTCCTTGGTCCCACAGGGGTTGGAAAGACTGAAATGGCAAGATCACTTGCGGAATTTATGTTCGGCAGCGATGATGCCATGATAAGGCTCGACATGAGCGAATATATGGAGAGGCACGAAGCCGCCAAGCTAATAGGCGCCCCTCCGGGCTACATAGGTTTCGAAGAGGGAGGCAAGCTTACCGAGGCAATAAGGCGCAGGCCATACTCGGTAGTCCTTTTTGATGAGATAGAAAAAGCCCATCCGGATGTCTTCAATATGTTGCTCCAGCTGCTGGAAGATGGAAGGCTTACTGATGGACAGGGACATCTGACGGATTTCAGAAACGCAGTCATCATCATGACGAGCAATATTGGACTGACCGAGGCTATGAAGGGACGCAGCCTTGGATTTGCAGAAGTGGAAGGCGCTAACGGAGGCATAGATACCGCCAAAATGAAGAGCATTGTCATGGATGAGGCAAGGAGGGGCTTCAGGCCCGAATTCCTTAACAGGGTTGATGAGATCATAGTATTTAACCCGCTTGGAAAGGAAGAGCTCCTCAGGATAGTGGATATAATGCTTGATGAGGTCAAATCGAGGACTTCAGAGTGCCAGATAAAGCTGGAAATCGATGACGAAGCAAAAAAACTGCTTCTTGAGCGAGGTTATGATCCTAAGTACGGAGCCAGACCTCTTCGCAGAGCAATACAAAAGATGGTGGAGGATTCTCTGTCCAATCTTATGCTTGAGGGAACTGTCAAAGCAGGAGAAAAAGTTTTGGTAACTGTCGTCGATGGAGAACTGAAATTCGAGACAGAAAAAAAGTGATCTGAGAAAATAACAAAGCCTGTGAGGATGATATGTATTTTTATCCTCTCGGGTTTTCGTTTTTTGTGATAGCATTTGTTCTGCTTTTTAAAATAACAGGGAAGATCCAGGAGGGATTTTGTTATGTCTATCAAAAAAGTCACAAAGATCATTGCAGTCTTTTCATTTGTCCTCTTAATTGGCACTTCAGCTGCCATGGCTGCCGATAAACCGGTCCTGACAGTCGGAACGTCGACTCTTGATGAAAAAGAGGTGCTGAACCTCATGGCCACTACAACAGGAGGCAACCAGATGATGGTGGGCCTTATGCTTGCGCAGTCGACACTTCCGGAGAGAGTGGAACTGGTGAACCAAATGGCACATGCGCTCCTTTTTGCAGAGGCAGCAAAGGCAAAGGGACTTGATTCACGTCCTGATGTAGCCTTTCAGATCAAATGGCAGACGATGCAGTTCCTTATGCAGGCATATTTCGAACAATACGCCTCTAAGTGGGACATGAGTGAGAAGGCTGTGAAGAATTACTATGACACACATAAAAATGAGTTCTATGAGGCCCCCGCGGCTCACACAAGGCACATCCTGACACAGACAGAGGGAGATGCCCTGAACGCGGCACTGGAGGTATACAAGACTAAGGATTTTGCAAAGGTCGCTTCTGAATACAGCCGCGATCCCAACAGCGCGAAGAATGGCGGAGACCTTGGCTGGGTAGAAAAGGGCATGATGGTCGCGCCAGTGGAAGCAGCTATGGATGGAGCTTCGATCGGTTCTCTTGTCGGGCCTGTCAAGAGTGACTACGGATGGCACATCATTGAAGTCACAGAACGCCGTTCCGGAAGGCAGCTTTCTTTTGATGAATCTGGGGAAAAAGCGGCACAGGGACTACAGAGAGAGTATCTGGAGAACGAACTTAAGGAACTTGAGGCAAAGTTCAGAGTCAACATAGATGAAAAAGCCCTTGAAAACCTCGGAGGCATCCCGGCTCCCGCAGCTGCCCAGAAGTAAAATGCCAAAGACAGTACAGGGCGTTACCGGGACGAAGCTTCCTCTGTGGGCAAAGCTGCTATCCTCTGCGACCGGAATACTTTTTACCGGTTTCGGCATGAGCAGTTTCATTTCGGGGGGTCCCATGAGAACTGTCATAATTCCGATATTTGTCGGAGCCGTCATGATCTATGTCTCGGGTTACGAACGCAGGATGTACATTGACGAGAACGGTGTAACAAAAGAAACTTCATTCTGGGGACAGAGGAAACTTCAACGTGCTTCATGGGATGAAATAAGCGATGCGCGCATCATTCTCAACAAGGGGAAGAAGATTTACGCTATCTTCCACAGCAATATGCCTCTATGTCCATTTACCTTCCTGCCTGAACAGGAGAAAGATCTGGTCGATACTGTAACTGAATATATGGATGAGGAAGACATCTCAATAGAAAGATAGAATAATTAAAGAATCTGGAAAGAGCGTTATTTGCTTTTTCCGGATTCTTTTGCATAAGAAACATATAAAAGCCGAAGCCGGGACTAAAAATCCCGGCTTCGGCTTTTATATGTTGGCAGTCCCTAGGGGATTCGAACCCCTGTTAACGGGCTGAGAACCCGCCGTCCTAGGCCCCTAGACGAAGGGACCACATCACTGATGATATGGCTGGGGTACCAGGATTTGAACCTAGATTACCTGATCCAGAGTCAGGCGTGCTGCCGTTGCACCATACCCCAAAAAGGCCCGACATGTCAATATACGGCATTGACATGACAAGTGAAAATTATATCGGATATTTGAGCATTGTCAACCCGAATGTTGTTGATGAGGAATATTGTCATGGGACCATCTGTCAGGGAAAATGTGATCTATTGATATAGATAGAATTAGATGATACAACTACAAAAGAGCAGAGAGGAAACCGGAAGAATAACTTAAAAATTGGAGGCGCGCTAATTTTTGGGAGGGTTAATTAAAGTGTTGAGAATATTTAAAGGCCTATAGCTCTAAGCGGTATTAAGTGGTACGATAATATGCTGAGGGGGAGTTGTTTTTAGATGCTCATGGATAAAAAAAGAGATACGAGAACAAAGAAGATCAGCAGCAGCAAAGGAGAACTTAGCGTTATCCCGCTTGGAGGATTAGGGGAGATCGGTAAGAACCTTACAGTTTTCAGATATGATAATGACATTATCATTGTAGACTGCGGCCTTAAATTTCCTGAAGAAGACATGCTAGGGATCGATTTCGTCATCCCGGATGTGCAGTATCTGATAGAAAACAAAGATAAGATATTAGGAATATTTATAACACACGGACACGAAGACCATATAGGAGCTCTACCGTTTATTCTTCCGAGGCTTGATGTGCCGCTCTATTGTTCGAGGCTGGCAGCAGGTATGATAGCGAATAAGATGGAAGATGCAAGGACGAGTTACAAGCCGAAGTACAGGGAAATCTGCCCCGGAGATATCATTGAAGCAGGAGCTTTCTCTGTTGGATTCACGCCTGTCTGCCATTCCATCCCGGACGCGCTGTCACTTTCCATTAATACCCCAATTGGAATGATAGTCCACACAGGGGACTTCAAACTTGATCCAACGCCCATAGACGGAGTCGGAACTGACTACAGCTCATTTGCTGCTCTCGGAAAAGAGGGCGTGATGCTGATGCTGTCTGATTCCACAAATATTGAAAAAGATGGTATAACTCCTTCCGAAAAGACAGTCGGACAGACTTTTGATCGTCTTTTCCGGCTTCACAAAGATCGAAGGATTGTAATCGCCACCTTTTCCAGTAATCTGCACCGTTCACAGCAGGTCATTACCGCCGCAGGAAGGTTTAACCGCAAGGTGGTCCTGGCCGGCAGGAGCATGATCAAAAACGTTGAGCTTGCGATAGATCTTGGGTACATAAATGTACCTGAAGGGCTGATCATTACCTCACAGGAGGCGGACCACATGCCTGGAAACAGGGTGGTTATCCTCACTACCGGCAGCCAGGGAGAACCATTTTCCGGACTTGTAATGATGAGCAGGGGGACCCACAGGATGGTAAAATTGGGTCCGAAAGACCTTGTTATAATATCCGCCACACCTATCCCGGGCAATGAAAAACTTGTAAGTCACACAGTCAATAGGCTCTTTGCCTGCGGCTGCGAGGTCATCTATGAGCGTGGGGAGAAGATACATGTCTCCGGTCACGCCGCCCGAGATGAACTTACGATCATGCTGAGCATGCTTAAACCAAGATATTTTATTCCTGTCCACGGAGAGTACAGACACCTTGTGCGTCATGCCCAGCTTGCCCGTGAGATGGGTGTTGCCTCAAAAAATGTTTTTGTAATGCAGAACGGTGACGTTCTTAAGTTCAAAAGCAAAAGCAACGCCTCTGTAGAGGGCAGGGTCCAGGCAGGTGCGGTGCTGGTAGACGGCATAGCTCTGGGCGAATTCGAAGGCGGTCTCTTAAGGGAGCGCAGGGAGCTTTCAGAAAATGGCATAGTAGCGATCTCGATTACGCTTGATTCCAAATCACGTCTGACGGCTCCGATCCAGATACAGACAAAGGGCAGCGTCTTCTCTACTGAAGACGGAAGCACTTTCAGAGAGCTTGAAAATGCAGTGAAAATGGGACTGGAACAGTTTGCCCGCACACCTGGGGCAAAACCGGAAACACTGCCAACGGAGATACGTAAAAGGATCAGGGATGTTTTTGGTAAGGTCTCCCGAAACTACCCTGTGATCGTTCCGCTGATAACATTTGTAGAATAAAAGACTCAGGCGGGCTTGACCGACCGCTGATATCCGAGGAGAGATATAATGTCTATTACTTCATTTCTGCAGATATTTGCAGGAGTTGGAATTCTGATCTACGGAATAATTATCATGGGAGAATCACTCCAGATAATTGCAGGGGACAAACTGAGAAAACTGATCGGATCCCTCACCGGAACCCCATTAAAAGGTTTGCTTCTCGGTACGGCGGTAACCAGTATACTTCAAAGCAGCAGTGCAACAACAGTCATGGTAGTCAGCTTCGTAGACGTCGGTTTTATGAGCCTTACGCAGGCGATAGGTGTAATTCTCGGAGCAAACATAGGTACAACAGTTACAGCGCAGCTGATAGCATTTAAAATCACTGACCTGGCTTACGTCAGTGCTATGGTTGGTGCCGGTCTCTGCATCCTGTGCCAGAAGAAGAGACACAAGCAGATAGGTGTAGGTCTTGTTGGTTTCGGACTGCTCTTCATAGGAATGGAGATGATGCAGGAACCTCTTGCCTTCCTCAAACAGAGACCCGAGA
Organism: Synergistaceae bacterium; assembly: GCA_963682045.1. Classification (GTDB taxonomy): domain Bacteria; phylum Synergistota; class Synergistia; order Synergistales; family Synergistaceae; genus Caenicola. The sequence continues at coordinate 774,969 of OY821326.1, read as the reverse complement.
TCGTTACTGTCTTCGGAGACCACCTTTTCCTTGCATTCCTTTCAGGTCTTGCTATAACCCTTCTTGTACAGTCAAGCTCAGCCACAGTAGGTCTTACGATGGCGATAGCTTCCCAGGGCATAGTACCGCTCCAGACCGCCATTGCGATCATTCTTGGAGACAATATCGGCACGACTATCACCGCCGTCCTTGCGTCACTTGGTGCAAACAGGTCAGCGAAGCAAGCCGCAGCGGCGCACGTAATGATAAAAGTGCTTGGAACGGTCGTAATTATGATGATCCTGCCTTTCTATACTTCCCTGATAGAGAGCACTGCATCTGATATATCGCGTCAGGTAGCAAACGCCCACACGATCTTCAACGTGATAATTGCACTTATGTTCCTTCCCTTCGTCACGCAGTACTCAAAGTTCATCAGAAAACTTCTTCCTGATGATAAAAATGAAAAAGTGCTTGGCGCATTGTTTCTCAACCCTACGCTTATCACAGCATCAAGAGCTGCTGCAGTTGACGCTGTACGTAAGGAGATGATCCGTCTCGGTATATCCTCCTTAAGGATGATAGAAGCGTGCCGGACCATGTTCCTTTCCGACAATGAAAAGCTTGTAGCTGAGATAGACAGGATGGAACGGAACGTTAACGAAATAACCCATGATATCGTACGATATGGTACAGAAGTCGGTCAGGCAGGCCTCTCTCCGGATCTTTCAATGATACTGAACTCATGCATAAGCGGTGTGGGAGACATAGAAAGAATAGGGGATCACGCTACCAATTTGGTAGAGATGTATCAGTTCCTTCAGGATCACAAGCTGAAATTCTCTCCAAAGGCACTGGAAGAGTGCAAAGAGATGTTTGATCTCGTTGTTTCCGCTGTTGCCAAGAGCGTTCAGGCACTTGAAGAGGAAAACCCCAAGATAGCCCAGGAAGTGCTGGATCTTGAGGATAGGATAGATTACATGGAAAAGACTCTCAGGGCAAGGCATATTGCCAGACTTAACGCCGGAGGATGCAGTCCTGATGCAGGAGTTATATTTATAGACATTCTCAGTAACCTTGAACGTGTTGGCGACCACGCGCATAATATAGCCATGGTGGTTTTTGACATTGAACGCATGCACAGCCACGGAGAGTAGACGTCAGCAGACATTCACAGGATCATAATTCCGGAATGAACTACCGGGTCATTCTGACCTTAACTATACGTCATATGAAGCGAATGATCAGAAGAGGTGCATCATAGTATGGATTATCATGTAGTGCTTTTAGGCTTTATCCAGGGTCTTACAGAATTTCTCCCAGTCAGCAGCTCAGGGCATCTGGCCCTTGCACAGATATTTTTAGGGGTGGAGATGCCGCCTCTGTCTTATGATCTGGTGCTTCATGTGGCTACGATGACGGCAACAGTTCTATTCTTTTTTAATGATATCATTAAGCTGTTCAGCGAATGGGTCTCGGGTATTTTCACAAAGGAAGAGAGAAGTCTTCCGGGATGGTCGGTAGGATGGGCCGTATTTATCGGAACCATGGTAACAGGCGCAATCGGGATGCTGATCAAAGATTTTGCAGAGGAAGCCATGCTGAACTCTCTCATGGTCGGTCTTGGTCTGGTCTTTACCGGTATAGTGCTTATATCAAGCCGTTTTATCAGGAAAGGGCTTGGCAGGATATCTCCCTTTGACGGGATTTGGGTCGGTATCGCCCAGGGCATTGCTGTGATGCCGGGTGTATCACGCTCGGGAATGACTATGATGGCAGGGACAGCTGCCGGGATCAGCCGTGAAGAAGTCTTCAGGTTTTCATTCCTCCTCTCCATACCGGCTATACTGGGTGCAGCGCTCTTGCAGGCAAGAGAGGTCGGAGGATTTGACGTATTCATCTCATCACTCCCTCAGGGGTGGTATTTGGGAGCTACAGCGGCATTTGTCAGCGGATTTGTTTCATTATTTGTTTTGAGGAAGCTAGTGATAGCTTCAAAATGGTGGATTTTTGGAATATACTGTCTCGTTCTTGGCTCATTGTCGGTAATTACTTCATTTTTGGGGGTGTGGTGATGGCTCTTGTTAAATCGGGCAGACTGAGATGGGGAATAATTTTTCTCTTTCTCATACTAGGTACTTGGCTGGGCATTTTCCTTCAGCGTTTCACTGCTTCAGCCGCTCTTTTTTCAAATGTGATAGATTTTGTGATAGATGTTAAACAGGTAGACCTGATCATGCTGAGGTTCGGTTTTCAATTTGCCCTCAAAATGAATCTGGGAACGCTTATCGGGGCTATTGCAGGTATCGTGGCCTCAAGGTGACTATGGAAATCATCCTGGCTTCAGGAAGCCCCAGGAGGCAAATGCTCCTCAGAGAACTGGGCTGGAACATAAAGGTAAAAGTGCCGGCAGCAGAAGAATCTGCAGTGCAGGGGGAAAACCCGGAAGAAATGGTCTGCCGCCTTGCACACATAAAAGCGCTTTCTGTTTACAATGAATTCCCCGGCAGCTGGGTCATAGGTGCTGATACTGTAGTGGCAGCGGGAGATCATGTCCTGGGCAAACCATCAGGATACGAAGGTGCGCTGAGTATGATCGAAATGCTGCAGGGGAAGATGCACACAGTGATAACGGGTGTCGCACTCATTGCTCCTGATGGAAGAAAACTGGTAGAGGCGGAAAAAACGCATGTCAAATTCAGGCCTCTTAACGAAAAAGAAATCATTTCTTATGTCGGCAGCGGAGAAAGTTTTGACAAGGCCGGTTCATATGCCATACAGGGACAGGGAATGCTACTGGTAGAAAACATTGAGGGGTGCTACTTCAACGTAGTGGGACTTCCTCTCCAGAGACTGAGCAGAATGTTTGCCGATCTAGGGTGGCCCCTCTCAGAACAATGGAGGAAAATGTCATGATCGATCTGAAAGCCAGAAAAATCATTATGACAGCAATGGCTGCAGCAATGCTGCTGGCATGTATTGGTATGATCCCCAGGCTAAAGGCTGAACAGTCTAATAAGACGGTTGCATTCGCTATGGAGTTCAGGGATCTGATGACACTTGCGGTACAGAGTGACTCTCCTGCTGATAAGATCTGGAAAGAAATAAACAAACTGGGGGTTATTGGCCTCTCTGTATCTGAATTCACTGGTGAGGAGCTCTCACTCATAACCCCCCTCTCCCTTAAGTATGGTCCTGCAGAGCAGTTCGGGATCAGTTCAGAAAAAATACTTCCTGACAGAGCTGTCATCCTCATAGACAGATCTTCTCCATACTTTGGACCTCTTTATGAATACCTGAAGCTGAAGATGCCTGCTGTGGAAATTATCGAGATCGGACCGGAATCCGCAATAATACTTCCCGGAAACACCTCTGACTTCAAAATTTCATCTTTTGTCCCAGATTTCTACGGTCTTGATTTTTGCAGGGAGAACAGAATCCCTGTCCTCTTCAGGCCAGGCTCCTGTCCTGCATCGGGCGCTGCAGATACTGCCGCTGCCTTCGATAAACTTACTTCGATCTACAGCAATATTAAAAATGTTACTGCCTCCGGCATGATAATGGCGGGCTATCCTGACTATAAACCGCTTGCAGAGGTCATGAAGCGAAAAGGGATAACTTTTTCTCTGACAGAGTTTATTAAACAGGTTGGATCTGCAGGATTTGCAGAAGCCATGTACCCAATGGTAATATCGCTTCACAGCCTTACACGTGATGAAGTTGTATCAAGGAGCGTATCAAGGCTTCAGATAACCGAGCGTTTTGTCAGAGCTATCCATGAACGTTCAGTGAGGCTGATAATGGTGAGGCCCTATGACCTGAACATGGGCGGAAGGTTAGAGGTCTTTATCGAAGACCTCGAGTTTACGGGTGGATCGATAAAAGCCCGCGGTTACGAATTCGGATGGCCGTCAAATCTCAGAGCTTGGCCCGACAGTCTTGCCGGCGCGCTGGCATGCGGTATCACCCTGATATTTTGCGGCTGGTTCTACTTTGTACGCCTCAACGCTGGTGAAAATGAGAGAGTAAGTATCAAGGCACTCTCTTTCCTGATCCTTGCATCTTTGATGATGTCTGTGGGAATGTGGAAAGTCCCGTTGCTGGCACGTGTATTCGGAGGGTTATGCGGAGCGCTGGCTGCGTCAGAAGCAGCCCTCACCGCTCTTGAGAGCTACAAAAAACCCGTTCTTGGAGCCGTAAAAGGACTTTTCATTGTCGCTGCGGGAGGGCTGGCTATCGCTGCTTTCTACGGTACAACTATGGCTGCGCTGAGGCTGACTCCCTTCTCAGGAGTCAAGCTGACGCTTCTGCTGCCGCCACTCCTTGTGCTGATCCATGATCTCAGAAGGAGAGTACACCCGGAATCGCTGTCTGAGATCATCAACAGGCCTGCCGTCTGGGGGGAACTCTTTCTGATAGGCATAATGATGCTTGCAATGCTTGTTATGGCTCTCAGAAGCGACAATGTTTCCAATGTTCCGACCTGGGAGGTCGCTTTCCGCGAATTCATGGAGAGGACCCTGCTTGTGAGACCCAGGACCAAAGAGTTCCTTATCGGATATCCTGCCCTTGTTTTTTACTGGTATGTGGTCAGAAAAGGATGGATACCAGGCTACCGCGAGGCAGTGAGAATAGTCTCGGTACTGGCCTTCAGCTCCGCAGTAAACACCTTCTGCCATTTCCACACGCTGCTTTCACTGAGCGTTATTAGGACTATCAATGGATGGTGGCTGGGGCTTCTGATAGGTGTAATAGCAGTTGCTGTCATAAATTACGCAGTGGTTCCGATGTCGAAAAAACTTACAAGAGAGATCCACAGTTGAACCGTGCATATGATGTCCTGCTGGCCGGTTATTACGGCTTTGGCAACCTGGGTGACGAACTCCTGGCAGAGGCTTGTGTAAGACTGCTTGTGAGCAACGGAGTTCCCAGGGAGAGGATCGCTGTTCTTTCTGCTGACACGGAAGGCACTAAAAAATCACTTGGAGTCAGTGCTTTTGACAGATGGAAGCTGTCTGAGATCCACAAGGCTCTTAAGGAATCAAACACCATGCTCTTTGGCGGAGGAGGTCTTTTTCAGGACCAGACAAGCCTCAGATCATGTCTGTACTACTGGTCTCTGGCTCAGATGGCCCGTTTATGCTCTGTAAAGACATGGGCGGTGGGACAGTCACTGGGACCGCTCAATACTGCACTCGGTTCATGTTTTGCAAAAAAGTCCTTCAGCAGATGCCTTTACAGAAATGTCAGGAACAGAAGTTCTTTGGGAATGCTGAACAATTGGGGGTTTTTTGGCACACAGTCTCCCGACCTGGTAATGTCCCTGGAGGTCAACAGGGATTTTGAGAGAGGCGACAGGCTTTTACTCAACCTTCGCACAGGGTATGATAAGGTCTCAAGGCTGGCTGTCAGTTCCGCGATAAAAACAGCGGAGGAAAGAAACCTGAAAATATCCGCGATAGCTTTTTCAGATGATGACCTTAAAGAGTTCGAAAAGTATGTTTACAAAGGTACTTTAAAATTAGATCAAATTACTGTTGTAAAAACTCTGGCTCAGTTTGAAGATACACTGAGCAGGAGTTGTTGTACCATTGGCATGAGGCTGCATTTCATAATTCTTGCATTTATTGCCGGACTGCCTGTTCGCGGAGCCCCGTATGATCCAAAGGTAGTCTCATTCTGCAAGGAATGGGATATCCCTGTTGTAGGATCAGCAGGAGCCGAGTTTTCCTCATTGCCTGAAGCAGGTATACTTGAAGAGACAGCAGAAAAAGTGGCCGGGTCATTCAAAGAGGGTCTAAACACGGTGTTGGGAGAAACTTATGGAGATAACCAGAATAAATGAACTGGAACAAATAGCCTCTGAAGTAAGGAAAGATATCGTGCGGATGGTTGGTGTCGCACGATCGGGTCCCCTTGAATTCCCTCTTCTGATATCTGATGTCCTTGTATATCTCTACTGGGAAGAGATGCTGCTGCTTGCACAGAGTCCAAAGAGAAATGACAGAGACAGGTTTATCCTCGGAACGGAATATGGTGTCCCTGCCCTCTATTCAATACTTGCAAAACGCGGATACTACGGGAGAGAAGAACTTTGGCACTATAGAAGGCTGGGAGCGATGCTGCAGGCCCTGCCGGATTTCAGAAGGACACCTGGTATAGATGCGCCATGTGTGACATCAGGAGCTGAGCTTGCCGTAGCTGCACCTCTTGCCGAGTCTATGAGCATGGAAGGCCTCAACGCAAGGGTCTTTTGCCTCCTGGAAGAGAGCGAGTGCAGTTGCGAGGATTTTTTTCTTGAGGCAGAAAGATGCGCGAATAAAAATATAAAAAACATTATCGTGATCGCAGCATATGAACACAGAGACGGATCTGATTCAAATGACCTGCAGGTGAAGTGCAGTGATCGTCTTTCCGGATACGGGTGGAAAATACTTGAAATGGATGGAAGCGATTTCGCCTCGATGGAGGAGATCTTTAACAGGCTCGACCCTGACGGATCGAAGCCAACAGTCATCTTTACCTCAATAAGGAACGGGAGAGGACTCTCATTTGCAGAAGGCGATCATACCAGAACGAAAAAGGGACTGAGCATTGAAGCAATGGACAGGGCTTTGGAAGAGCTGGAGGGTAAATCAAATGGATGACAGGACGAAAACATGTACATGGAATGATTTTTGTGAATATCTTGTTTCGTTCGCGGAGGACGAAGATTTCATTCTCGTTGTCCAGGAAATGGATATAGATCTTGGTCCCTTAAAGGATCTGCCGGAGGAAAAAATATTTGTGTCATCTGCCTCAGATCCAAACATGATACTCAATGCCGCCGGGCTTGCACTGAACGGTAAAAAACCATGGATAGCAGGGATATCTTCAAAAATTCTGAGCAGAAGTTATTCACAGATAAGAGAGTCGCTTGCCCTCCCGTCGCTACCTGTTAGGATAGCGGTGCCTGACGGAGGCCTTTCCTGCGGTGAGGAGGGAGCCTCGAGAATAATGACAGAGGATCTGACTCTCATGAGAACAATGCCCAATATGAGCGTAGCTGTTCCTTCTGACAGAAATTCAGTCAGGGGCATAGCAGATGCTGCGCGCAGATCTGAAGGCCCTGTTTATATCAGGCTTGGGCAAACTCCGCTTTCGCAGCTGGACGATGACCCTGATGGAGATTTCAGTTTCGGAGGAGCAAGGCTTTTGCGCGAGGGTACCTCAGTCACAGTATGCACCTGCGGCATTATGGGCCATCAGGCTCTTAAGGCAGCTGATATACTGGACCAGCAGGGGATCGATATCGAGATACTCGACTTTTACAGCCTGAAGCCTTTCCCTGAGCAGGCACTCCTCGCCTCTGTAAGAAGGACCGGCTGCTGTGTTGCAGCAGAAGAGCACAGCTATATAGGGGGTCTGTGCAGCGCAACTGCAGAGTGCCTTTGCAGGACATATCCGGTGCCGGTGAGGTTTGTCGCGATAGACGACCAATTCGTCCACAGCGGGACCCCTGAAGAGCTCCGGGAGTATTTCGGACTGACATGGAAAGAGATAGTTAACGCAGCAGCGCAGGCATGGGCGCTTCGCAGGAGGTAGTTTTTCTGATATGGAAATAAAATTTTCCGGGGTAACAAAGATATTCCAGCCCGACATAATAGCATTGGAAGATATATATATGCAGGTTGAAAAAGGAGAGTTCGTTTACCTTGTAGGGGAGACCGGATCAGGGAAAACGACACTTATGCGCTGTATTACACGTGAGGTTATCCCCACCAGGGGGCAGATAAGCGTAGGAGGGAACCTTTTAAGGAAGATCAACAGATTCGACCTTGCCCTTTTCAGGAGGGACATAGGAGTCGTCTTCCAAAGCTTCCTTCTTCTTCCGAACCTGACAGCATTCGAGAATGTTGCTTTTGTTCTTGAGGTAATGGGACTTACCCCGCGGGATATCACTGAGAGGGTCTCTGAGGTCCTCAAGCTTGTAGGTATATGGCGCAGGAGAAATTTATACCCGCCGCAGCTTTCCGGCGGCGAACAGCAGCGACTGGCAATTGCAAGAGCTATAGTAAACAGCCCCTCGCTTTTGATCGCAGACGAGCCTACCGGTAACCTCGATATTCATACCGCTGATGAGATAATGCAGTTGATACTGGGAATAAACGCGGCAGGAACAACTGTGATGATGGCGACGCATAACCAGTACCTTGTCGACACATACCGGCACAGGGTCATAGAAATACACAGAGGACGCATCGTAAGGGACGAAGAGCAGGGGAGGTATGAACTTCATGGCAGCTGTTAGATATGCGTGCAGGGACGGATGGAGGCTTATCGTTCGCCATTGGGGCATGAGCCTGCTGACAATATTTACTGCCATGTCCGTTTTTTTCATAATAGGAGCCAGCACCCTCTTTGTGCTTAACGTAAGAAATATCGTCGGTTCGCTTGAAAACCAGATGACGATCCAGGCTTACCTCAAACCGAAAGCTGATGTTAAGGCAGCGGAAAAAGCTATCAAAGCGCTTCCTTATGTCAAAGAGACGAAACTGATAACAAAAGATATGGCGCTTGAACGTCTCCGCTCCAGGATCGGAGAGCAGGCAAAAGCTGTTATGCTGCTGGGAGAGAACCCACTGCCCGAAAGCATTGAGATAAAAGTGAGAAAAGCTTCAGATGTAGCCGAAACGGCGCGTCTGCTTGTCGCTGTTCCTGAGATAGAGGATATCGTTTACGCCGGACGAGTTGCTGAAAAACTAACGAAAGTATCAGGCTTTGTTGAAAAGTTTTCGATCATTATGCTGTTGGTCGCTATAGCGGCAAGCGGGGTAGTCCTTTTCAACACAATAAGGATATCTGTATATTCGAGGGAAGAAGAGATAGGCGTAATGATGATGGTAGGAGCTACGTCGACCTATGTGACTCTTCCATTTGTCATTCAGGGTTTTATTCTTGGTCTTACCGGGGCATTTTTAGCATCCCTCCTTCTTGGAGGTACATACTATGCCGCGGTGACCAGATTAAAAGACATGCTTCCTTTTATACCGTTCATAGAATCGACAAAACTTACAGGTAAACTTGCATTTATGCTTATATGCTGCGGTGCAACAGTGAGTCTTATTTCAAGTCTGATGGCTGTGGAAAAATTTATAAGAAAAGCATCGAAACCGCTTTAAAGTATTTTTCGGGGGGTAAAAATGAATTTGTACTGCAAAAGGATCACAGGTTTTTTAATTTTCTTTTTTCTCACCGCATCACTCCTTCTCTTTTTTACAGGAGGACTGATTTATGCTGCCGAAAAAAAAGAGGATGACCTTGACAGGCAGATCAAAAAACAGGAAGAAGAGTATAAGAGGATACAAAATCAGATATCAACTACAAAGAAAAAACTCACTGAGACTACCAAAAAGGAAAAGACAGTTACGCAGCAAATAGAGGTATTGAGCCAAAAAATAACGATAACCCAGCAGAAGGTAAATGTAGTCAGTCTAAAAGTAAAAAAGGTCCAGAAGAACATTGTGAATCTTTCAAACGAAATAGTTGAGAAAAACAAAAGGACAGCCGAGGTAGAAGAGCTCCTGAAGCATCGTCTCGTCTCTATCTATAAGTACGGCGGAGTAAGCGACTTTAACCTTTTACTCTCATCGCAGGGAGCGGAGGATGCTCTGGCCAACTCCTATCTGCTCGGCAAAATAGCTGAGCAGGACCAGCAGCTCATAAGCGAACTAAAATTCCAGAAACAGAAACTGAGCGAAACACAGGAACAGCTTAAGACTCAAAAGATAAGCCTTGAATCGCACGGGAAAGAACTGAAAACGCAGACAAATGAGCTGAAAGGTGCGGCAAATGAGCGAAACGCGATACTTGCCAGGGTACGCAAGGACAAGGATCTCTACATGGCTCAGCAGAATGAGCTTCTCAGGGCGTCAAAAGAGCTCCAGGCAACAGTCAAAAGGTTGCTGGCAGAAAAAAGAAAACTGGCTGCCCAGAAGCATCCAGGGAAACCACAGACAGTTTACTATAGGGGCGGAAGGCTGGCCTGGCCGGTACAGGGTACTATCACAAGTACCTTTGGGACAAGGATACACCCGATATTCAAAACAAAAATTACACACACGGGACTTGATATCAGCGCTCCTAACGGCACTCCGGTCAAAGCCGCTGATACAGGCGAAGTTCTCTTTACCGGATGGCTTAGCGGCTACGGACACGTGGTCATCCTTGACCACGGGGGAAACCTCACCACGGTATACGCTCATCTCTCAAAGATAGAATGTACAGAAGGGGCAAAGGTAAACAGGGGCAGTCTTATAGGCAGGGTAGGAGCCACCGGGGTCGCTACCGGAAACCATCTCCATTTCGAGACCAGGGTAAACGGAGATGCTGTCAATCCAATGAGATACCTGCAGTAACAAATAAATTTACAAGCACAAAGAAAGGTTAGTGGTCTTCATGTTTAATAAATACAGAGATGTAGCTCTTGGCATTGTTTTAGGTCTGATGGTGGCTGCAGGTATATATATGACCCCCCAGGCGATCAGTGCCGACTGGCCAAAGGGGCTTCCTTTTTCGTCCCAGCAGCTTGCGATAATCAAACAGACTAAGATGGTTCTTGAGACGTACCAGGTCGACGGAGACAAAAAAGGCACCATTGATGACACAAAGATGTATTACGGGGCAATGAAAGGTCTGGTCAGCTCTGTAGGTGACCCATTTACGCGTTTTGTGGAACCCAAGGAGCTGGAGGAAGAGAACCTTGAGATGGAGGGCGAGTATGGAGGTCTGGGGATATACATCACCTCCCGTGACGGACGTACTATAGTTATAGCACCTATAGAGAACACTCCTGCAGACAGGGCAGGTCTGAAGCCGCTTGATGAGATCGTGAAGGTCGACGAAAAGAATGTCATTGGGATGACCAGCGACGAGGTCGTCAAACTTTTGAGAGGTCCCGCCGGAAAGTCGGTAAAGATCGGTGTCAGGCGTAAAAATGAAGAAAAATTACTGGAGTTTGTAATAGTAAGGGAAATAATAAAGATAAAGACCGTAAGGCTGGAAATGCTTGGCGGAAGGACAGCATACATAAAAATCAATCAGTTCAACCTGAAGACTAATTCTGAGCTTGAGGCGATAATAAAGTCTGCCAAAGCTAAAAAGGCAACAGGGATCCTGCTGGATCTCAGAAACAATCCCGGAGGCCTTCTTAATTCCTGCGTTGATGTAACGTCACAGTTTATAAGCGGAGGAGTAGTGGTAGGGATGAAAGGCCGCTTCGAAAAGGCCAATGACACGCTGTACGCTGTTGAAGGAAGGGCTACCAAGCTGCCGGTCGTAGCTCTGGTAAACGAGGGAAGCGCAAGCGCAGCTGAGATACTTGCAGGAGCCTTAAAAGACCACAAGAGGGCGACTATTGTCGGGAAAAAGACATTCGGCAAGGGATCCGTGCAGTCACTATTCAACCTGCCGGACAACTCAGGCATTTACATAACTATCGCACGCTATACGACACCTTCCGGGTTCGTTATCGACCACAAAGGCCTTGAACCCAACGTAAAGGTCGAGGGTGAGATAACAAAAGAAAAGATCAACGACAAACAGCTCCGTAAAGGGCTTGAAATACTTCGCAAGGAAGTTGCAAAGAAGAAAAAACAAGCTAAATAGAAAAGGTGGATCGAATGGGACGCCACTACAAGAGCAAAGAGAGCCTTATAAATGGTCTTCTCAAACTGGCTTTGCTGGCAGTCCTAACTTTAGTGTTGCTCTTCGTCTTTTGCAGGATCTATCCTGAAAAATTCCCCCCCTTTGTTGTGAGCAGGGTAGGGAGCATATCGGCCACTGCCGATCGGTTCAGATCCAAAGCGGTATCTCTCTTTAGAGGGGATAAAGACGATCCAAAAGTGATATCGGGTACGAAACCGAAGGAGGAAGAGAAAGAGGTTCTTCCTGTGATAAGCCAAGATGTGCAAGTCGAGGAAGAAGCTCTCCCCCAAAAGACCCCGGACAAAAGACCCATTCTGGCAATAGTGGTCGATGATGGGGGAAATGCCCCCGACATGGCAAAAAAAATCGCATCATTCAACCTGCCTCTGACATGGGCGATACTTCCCTACACTAGGTACGCCGGCGAAACAGCAGCCATCGCAGATGCCGCCGGAATACCCTACCTGCTGCATCTGCCAATGCAGGCTGAAATAGACAAGGACTCCAAAGAATACCTGGTGGGCGAGGGAATGGACCGGAACAGGATTCGAGAAGTAACGGTCAAGGCTCTGAACTCGCTTCCTTCACCGATAGGCATAAACAACCACAGAGGTTCCCTTGCGACTTCAAAATGGGACATAATGGTCCCGATAATTGACGTGCTCAAAGAGAGGAGACTGTTGTTTCTGGACAGCAGAACTTCCGGCAAAAGCGTTGCTTATGAGGCAGCCAAAGCTGCGGGTATAATGGCCTTAAGAAACAGAGGATTCCTCGATGGGACACCGGACAAGAATTCAATAAAAGCCAGGTTTGACCAGGTCGTAAAAACGACACTGCAGAGAGGGGATATGATAGTTATCTGCCATTTCAGGCCGGCTACCCTTCTCTTTCTCGAAACACTGAATAAGGAATACACGAAACTTCCGGTCCGGCTGGTGACGATTCCGGAGATGGCTGAAACACAGAAAGAAAATAAGGATGGAGAAGAACAATGATGACAGGCTCAGAGACGAACATGGTCATTGGAACTCAGTGGGGCAATGAAGGCAAGGGAAGAATAGTGGACTTCATTGCAAACAGATCTGATGTCGTTGTCCGTTTTCAGGGGTGTTCAAACGGCGGGCGGACAATATTTGCCTGCGGTGAAAAATACAGAGTAAGCCACCTGCCCAGCGGGATCCACCATGACGGCAAAAACTGCCTTATCTGCGGCGGCGTGACGCTTGACCTTGAAAAGGTATCAGACGAAATAGCGATGCTAAAGGAGGCAGGGGTCCTCAAAGCCCGGCTTACCATAAGCAAGTCATGCCACCTTATACTCGACTATCATAAAAAACTTGATGTGCTTGACGGTCGCAAACTCGGTCACAACAGGAACAGGACAATGGTCGAACAGGGATTTGGACACAGCTGTTCTGACAAATACAGAAGGATGGGGATAAGGATAACCGATCTTCACTATCCGGACATACTCCACGACAAAATAAAAGAGAACCTGAATGTAAAGAACGAATATTTCACAAAAATTTACGGGGAAAAGGCACTGGATCCCGATGAGCTCTCTGCAAAATGTCTCCGTCTTGGAGAAAGGCTTATACCGTACATAGGAAACCCCGAAGAGATAGTTGAGAAGGCTGTATCAAAAAATCAAGGGATCCTCTTCGAAGCCTGCGACGGAGCTCTTAACGACGTTGAACGCGGTCTCTACCCATATGTGATGCCAATATCTTCGTTATCTGCGGCGGCGCTTACGGGGACAGGTCTCAGGTGGAATTCTCCGATGCGGATAATCGGTGTTGCCAAGGCCTACTCGACAAGAAACGACAACGGTCCCTTCGTTACGGAAGAAACAAGCGCCGTGACTGCTTTTATCAGAAACAGGGGAAAAGAGTTTGCAGGGGTGACCATGGAGCCAAGGAGAGTCGGATGGTTTGATCTGCCTGCCCTTAGATATGCGTTAAAAGAAAACGGAGTGCACGCGCTCGCGCTCACGAAACTCGATATCCTCACAGGGGTGGATGAACTAAAGATCTGTACTGCATACGATGTCGATGGAGAAAAAAAAAGGATTCTCGACATAACGAACTGTGATGCCTGGAAAGCACGCCCTGTCTACAAGATTTTTGAAGGATGGAGAGAAGAGCTCTCTTTATGCAATGATTTCAAAACACTTCCAATACAGGCTCAGGAGTTTATAAAATTTATCGAAGAAGAGGCCGGAGTTCCGGTTATTTGGGTCGGAGTCGGAGCGGACTGGGGAAAGGCTCTCTTCATCAGAAGGTAAGGAAGGTCAGAAAAATAGATTTCAAAAACTGTTGACATGTCTGGCAAAATCAGTATAATAGCTAACGTTGTTGCAGATGCGGTACGACTTTGCGAAGCGGGCGGATAGCTCAGCGGGAGAGCACCTGCCTTACACGCAGGGGGTCGTAGGTTCGAAACCTATTCCGCCCACCATACAACTGTAAAAAGTGGAGCTGTAGCTCAATTGGTTAGAGCGCCGGCCTGTCACGCCGGAGGTCGCGGGTTCAAGTCCCGTCAGCTCCGCCACTTTTTAACGCCACTGAGATGGCGGGATAGCTCAGTAGGTAGAGCAACGGACTGAAAATCCGTGTGTCCCCAGTTCAATTCTGGGTCCCGCCACCAGTAACCTATAAAACTATATTGCGGAAGTAGCTCAGTGGTAGAGCACAACCTTGCCAAGGTTGGGGTCGCGGGTCCGAATCCCGTCTTCCGCTCCAGAAAATCTCAGATTCCCTAATAAGGGGATCTTTTTTTTGCCTACTGCATCTGCCTCTACCTGATAATTGATGGGAGAGTCGGTAAGCGTCAAAAGTAAGCGTCAAAAATCCCGGACCTGGATTTAATCGAAGGTCCGGGATGTTTGACGCTTACCTTACATCTGACTGTTGATTTATTTTAAATCGTCGATGCCATCCAGTTCTGAAACTATGTGGTCAAAAGAGGGGCTTTTAAACATTATGCCGGGTTCTGTGAGGTTTTCTGTCCAGCCAAAGGTTTTGGATATCTCCAGGCAATATTGAGGAATCCTTTCTTTAAGTCCTGCAATAATATTCTCGGTGAATCTTGTTGTTGGTCCGGTGACCGCTATGGTACAGAGGATATTGTTCGTGCTGTCGATCACAGGGCCTGCAATGGATGAGAATCCTTCCTGATATTCATTTACGCAGAAGCAATACCCGTTCTTGCAGGTAAAGGAAAGGTCCCTAAATAATTTTTTTCTGTCAACAGTTGTATATGGGGTAAGGCTTCTGCTCTCATTTATCAAGCGTGTCTGTTCCTCAGGAGAGGAGAAAGCCATGAACCCCCTGCTTCCTGCACCGGCCCACATAACGTATTTTGATCCGACGGTGGGTGAAAATTTAAAATTATGAAAAGCAGAAACTTTTTCCAGTAAAATACGGAAATCTCCTTCCCTCACATAAACGAGAGCAGTTTCACCAAACTCATCCCTAAGATTTACCAGATAGGGATATACGACCTTAATAATATAATCGTTTTGCTTCGCACAATAGCCCAAAGAGTAGACTCTGCGTCCCAGGCTGAACATTTTTGAATGAACATCTCTGTACAGGAAAGATTCCTTTTCAAGGATTCCCGTAATTCTTGATGCTGTTGAATAGGGGATACCGACAAGTTTTGATATCTCAGTCAATGAAAGGTCTTCAGTTCCCCTCGTAAAGCAATTCAGTATCGAAAGAGCTCTTTCAATTGCCTGGGTCCCGTTTTCCTGATTTGTGTCTTTGTTTTTTATCATTGTGCCCTCCTAATTTTAATAGTTTGATCTTAAATTCCTCTTTTATAGGTATTCTAACTTATTTTCACTGTTTGAGCTGTTGGTCCGGGAGCAAACTCTGAAGAGCAAATCAACGGTTAGAAACATACACATCTAAAAAATTAAATATATTGACATAGATGAAATTAGTTGTATTATTAAATAACCACATACAAGATATTATATCCATAATATGGATATGTAAAGAGGGTAAATTGAAAAGAGGGAAAAAGTATGCAAATCAATATGCCTGTTGATGATAAGGTCATCAACCAGCTGAAGATCTACGACATGGTGGAGATAACAGGAAAAATTTTCACAGGCAGGGACGCCGTCCTTCCAAAGATAGTCAAGTGTATCGAAGACGGAACTTGCGAAGAGAAGGGAATCCACCTGACAGGAGGCGCTGTTTTTCATACTGCAGTGAGCCCGGCAGGAATAGGCCCCACTTCAAGCAATAAGGTCGACATAGAGGGAAGCATTCCGGTACTTTCGGAAGCTGGAATAAAAATGCACATAGGCAAGGGAAGCCTTAAGAAGGAGACAACAGAAGCATTAAAGAAGTATAATTCGATATTTCTTGTAACTCCTCCTTCCACAGCCTTTCTTACAGCTTCGATAAAGAGCAAGCGAGTCGTTGCATTTCCTGAAGAGGGAATGGAGGCTCTTCACGAAATAGAAGTTGAGAACTTTCCGGCCATCGTTGTGATAGCGCACGGTGAGTCGATTTACGACAAATAACTGAGCAGGGGTAATCCGGATGATAACCAGAAAAGAGATCATAGAAAAGACTGCAGAAACACTTCTCAGGGCCAGTACAGTATTCAGGCCTGACCAGGTTGATGCTTATAAAAGGGCAGCGGAGCTTGAAGATAGCAAGCATGCCAAATGGGTACTCGAAAATATCATAAAGAATGCCGAGATAGCAGAGGATAAGGTGTTCCCTCTATGTGACGACACCGGCATACCTCACGTCCTTGTCGAAGTAGGCGAGGAGGCTGCAGTTCCGGCAGGCTTTTTCAGTGCTGTAGAGGAAGGGGTCGCAGCGGGACTTCGTCAGCTTCCGGGCCGGCCAATGGCAGTAAAGGGAAATGATTACGAACGCATAAGCCAGTCAGCGGGCCTTTCAGAAGATTCCGGAGATCTTGCAATGGCACCGGTCCAGATAAAAAGGATACCCGGTAAAAAAATACGCATTACCTTGATGATGTACGGAGGCGGTCCTGAGATAAGGGGAAAAACCCTCAGGGTCTTCCACAAACACTCAGCAGATACGGTGATTAATGAAATGGTCGAATGGGCTGTAGAAGGCGCCAAGCTCCTCGGATGTCTTCCCTGTGTCCTCTCTTTTGGTATCGGGCGGAGCAATCTTGAGGCTGCTTCGTTGAGCATGGAAGCAATGGCTAAGGGAAACTTCTCAGTCCAGTCGGATATAGAGAAAAAAATAACAGAAGAAGTAAACAAGGCAGGCTATGGAGCTCTTGGCCTGGGAGGCAGGACTACGGCGCTTGCTGCATTCGTAAAAGTTGGTCCGCAGCGTGCAAGCGGTATCAGAGTTGTTTCAATAAGACTGGGTTGCTGTTTTGATCCCCGTCGTGCTGAGTGGGAGTTTGAAGCTTAGATAAAAGCTTAAAACATACAGTGCTTAAAAAATATCAGGAGGTAGTGCAATGAAAATTTTTAAGAACGGTACGGTAGTTACCGGAGACGGAAAAACAGTACTTGAGAAAGGGAACGTTATCGAAGCTGACGGCCTGATAATGGACGTCAATCTGAGTTATGACGAAAACCTCGAATCCTATGCAGAGGAAGTTGTCGACTGCACAGGAAAATGTGTAATGCCCGGAATGATAAACCACCATCAGCACGGCATAACATTTGGTCCTATGTTTGCCAGCGGATGCGTAAATTACGGCGACGAATTCATCATGGGGCACCTTGACCGCAGCCTGCTCCAGGGACACACGACAGTCCTCAATATCGACGGGTTTGTTACCATGGACGAGGTCAGAGAGACCCAGAAGGTACATCCGATCAGGATAAAGGCAGCTACTACCCATGCCCCGACAAATTACCACGCAGGCGAACTCTGCGACGGAAAGGGCTTCCTGCCAAAGCATAACGAAATGACAGTGGAGAAGATGCTTTCAGAGGGTGCAATTTGTATTGGTGAAGTCGGCGGCGGTCACACACTGGGTGGCGGCGGTCAGGACTATCTTTATATTCCCAGAGCAGTCAAAGAGCGTAAGGCAAAGGATATCGACTACCTTCAGGCAAGGGCGATGAAGCTTTCAGTCCTTGGACGTTACATTGAAGAATCTTATTATGACCGTGACAGAGTTGCACAGGCCCTTAAGGATGCAAAGCTTGACAGTTTCCTTACACCTGAAGAGACTAAAGAAATCGTTTACAAAACGACTTTGTCCTCCGTCAAAGTTGCACTGGACGGATATCGTGAGGCAGCTATCCTTGCTAAGAGATACAATGTTCCGCTCATGATCCACAACGCACCCACATCAAAGTATATCGTTCATGAAATCGCCAAAATGGGCCTCAGCACGCTGATCTGCTGTCACTCAAACTACCTTTTCACAAAAGACGAGTGTGTAGAAAACGGCCGCTACCTGAAGCAGTTCCCCGGAGTGGTCCTCGATGCCGCAGTACACGATCCATGGGGAGCAAAAGCCCTGGTCGCAACTCCCGAAAATCTTTTCGCTTTTTATGAAAATGATCTTGTCGACATAATTTCAACAGACTTTGCAGCAGGCAAAAGCGATTCCATGCTTGAGGCGATCCAGCATGCTGCCCTTGAAGAAAAACTTGTAGGACTTGCCAAAGCTGTCAACCAGGGTACTGCAAAAGTTGCAGAAATACTGCCGCGCCTTGCCCCGAACCTTGGCCTTCTCAAAAAGAGCTACACTGCCGACATCGTGATCACAGAATATCCTGCGCTGAAAAACGTCGAGAGAGTATACATCGGCGGCAAACTTGCAGCAAAAGACGGCAAGGTAATTCGCTAATATAAATTTGATTGAAAGTTTTAACCTTATACAGGGCAACTTTAAGTAAAAATATAGAAGGGAAATGATTTTAGATGAAAGTCAAAAAGATAATCTGTTCCAAAGCTCTTACAGGTTTTTACATGGACGACAAGCAGGCGATCAAAGCAGGGGCAAAATCTGACGGCTTTGTTTACAAAGGCGAGCCTGTTACTCCGGGTTTCAAATCGATCAGGCAGCCCGGTGTCGCTGTTTCTGTAATGTTCGTGCTGGAAGACGGCAAGATCGTATACGGCGACTGCGCGGTAGCACAGTATGCTGCTAGCGGCGGCAGAGAAGTTCCAAATACAGCTGACGCGCTTATCAAGGTCATTGAAAAACATGTAGTGCCTTATTTCGAAGGCCTGGATATCAAAGAATTCAAATCAACAGCAGAAAAATTTGACTGTGCAAAATTTGACGGCTATCAGCTACCGGCATCCATCCGCTACGGCGTAACACAGGCTATTCTTGAAGCAGTTGCTTATGAGCAGAAGCTCACCATGTGCGAAGTTGTAATGAATGAATACGGCCTGAAAGCAGATCTTACTCCTGTCCGCATCAATGCACAGTCAGGCGACGAGCGTTACACGAACGTTGACAAGATGATCCTTAAGAAGGTCGGCATGATGCCCCATGGACTGATAAACAACGTTGAAGAGAAGCTCGGCAACGACGGGCAGAAGTTCCTTGATTGGGTCAAGTGGGTAAAGAACCGTATCAAAGAGATCGGTGACGCAGATTACAAGCCTGTAATGCGTTATGACGTATACGGCTGCATGGGCTACGCATTCAATGATGATCTCGACCAGGTATTTGATTATCTTCTCAAGGTCGCAGAAGCCTGTGAGCCCTATGAAGTTTTCATCGAAATGCCGATCGACCTCAAGTCAAATGCAAAACAGCTTGAGGGGATGAAATACCTCCGCAAACGTCTTGATGAGGCAGGATGCAGACTAAAGCTCATCATCGACGAGTATGCCAACACCTATGAAGAGATAGTCGAGTGGGTAGATGCCAAAGGCGCAGACATGGTCCAGGTCAAAACTATCGACCTTGGCGGCATCAACAACATCATCGAAGCTGTACTTTACTGTAAAAAGAACGGTGTATTGGCTTACCAGGGCGGTACCTGCAATGAGACTGACAAATCTGCACTCGTCTGTGCCAACCTCGCAGTTGCCACAAAGCCTTTCGCAATGGCAGGCAAGCCCGGAATGGGTGTTGATGAGGGCGTAATGATAGTCAGCAATGAACAGGAACGTCTGCTCGCTATCCTCAAAGCAAAGATGGATAAAACCATATAAATAATAATCAATGTTTATCTCTCGGCAATGACAAAACACGTGGATAAAGTATCATTGCCGGGATCTCTTTATTTTTATTAATACAGCCCCTTTTTTGAAGGAGTGTAATAAATGATAAAAGTTGATGTCGCGAAATGTGTAGGATGCAAAGCCTGTGAGCAGGTATGTCCCTCAGATGCAATAAAAGTAGTAGACAAGAAAGCGGTTGTAAACAAAGAATGTGTCCACTGTGTCACCTGCATTAAATATTGCAAATTCGAAGCCCTTTCTGAAGGCGCCGTTACTTCTGATACACTGCTGTGCCGCAACTGCGGTGTCAAGTGCCGTATTCCCGAAGGTAAAGAAGGTGCCTGTAAAAGATTTAAAAATAAATCTGGACAGCTTGTACTGGTGAGACCCCTTCAGATACCGACAAATACAAAGGTCGATCCTGAAAAAATAGCCATAGCAAAGCCTATAGTCTCTGCGGTAGGTGCCGGAGCGGCTTATCCTGACTACAAGCCTGCTCCCTATATAGTTACCGAAAAACGTGATGGTTTTGACGTTGTGACGGTAGTCACAGAAGCTCCAGTATCATACAGCTCCATGATGGTAAAAATCGACTCGAATGCCCATGTAGGAGATGAGGGGGCACTGGTCCGCCGTGACGGACGGGTGGTTGGCATCGTTACGACAGAACAGTACGGCTCCCACATCCTCATCCTCGGCGGTGTAAACAAAGTCAAGGGTCCGGACGGCATGTACGTAGTTAAAACCATGGCCGAACTGGGGAACAAAGAGAAAGTAAGGCTTACTATTGACGGCGGGTGCAAACTGGAGCTTCAGGTCGGAGAGCATCCGGTAATCAACGGGGAAATTGACGACAAGATGAGGGTAGGATGCGGAGGAGCATGCTGCGGACTTTTCGCACGTTCACTTGCCCCTCTTATCGATGAGGCGATCATACTTGACCACCACATCACAGGCCTGTTTACTAAACATCCTGCCGGAGCAGAGCAAAAACCTTACAGCGGAGTAACTCCCGTTGGACGTCTTGCCACAAACGGGCGCTATTTCTTTGAACACGGAAACGGCTGGGGCGGAACAAACATCAGCGACCCGGCAGAAGCTATCAAAGAGATAGACTTGAGCATTGCAAAACCGGGAATGAAAATACTGGTCGCCGAGACTACATGGCGTAAGATCGCTTTGTTTGAAGTCCATGAAGATGGAACAGCCAAGTCTGTTGAGATTACACCGGAAATTGAAGAGTTCAGGAAAATGGCTGCAGGGTGCTGCGAAGACAGCAGGGTCTCCGCCATGTATTACGCTGGTGTTGGAGGAAGTGCAAGAGCCGGGGTAACAGTCGATCCGATCCAGATCACAAAGGCTGTCCACAGAGGTCATGCAAATCTTACCATAGCCGGTGCTCCTACTTATCTTATGCCGGGAGGTGGCATTACCTTCCTCGCCGATGTAGAAAAAATGATTGAGCATCCGTTTAACTATACGGCCTCACCGGCGATCCTTGCTCCTATCGAATACACGATGACTGTGAAAACATATGAAGATATCAAAGGTCACGTATACTCCATGAGAACAAAGGAAGATATCCTGGCAGAAGGAAGATACGAGTTTACTGAGCTGAAAGACTGAATTGGATTTAATGTGTTAACACATTAATTGCAAGGTGCTATATGCACACAATTTGAGAGGAGGAACATCTGTAATGAAAAAAATCATCGTTGGAATTATCATGTTTGTAATGGTCTTCGCCTTTCTTGCAGGAAACACGGCAACAGCTTCAGCTGAAGTCAAAAAGGTAGACCTCGCTATTTGCGGCGGATCTATAGGCGGAGCGTGGGCTGCTATCGGAGAGGGCGTAGGAGAAGTTATCAGGCGCAGCTATCCCGGATCGAACACGGCATATGAAGTCGGCCAGGAAGCAGCAAATCTGGCCCTTGTATCAAGAGGCAAGATCCAGTTGGGTATCGCACACGCGCAGCTGATAAACATGGCGGCAAAAGGTCAGCCTCCGTTCAAAGGGAAGATGGAAAACCTCAGGGCACTCTGCGTTCTTTATAAAGGTGCCGTTGAGCATTTCATCGTCAAGTCAGATACCGGAATCAACACGTTCGCGGATATCAAAAACAAAAAGTATCCTCTTAAAGTTTACTTCAACACCAAGGATTCCTTTATGGATATCGTTGGAAAAGAAGTCGTTAAAGCGGAAGGAATAGAAGTTGCTGAAATCGAAAAACTGGGCGGACAGGTCAAAAACAGCTCAATGGGCGCAGCTCTTGACCTTATGAGAGATGGAAAGATCGACGCTTACAGCAACGTCATTCAGGTTCCTTCAAGTCACGTGACTGACGCTGGAACGACACTGAAGCTCAATCTTCTTCCAATGACGCCGGCCGGTCAGAAAAAGGTCAATGAAGCCCTTGGAACGTATTCGACAACTATTCCCAAGAGCGCTTACAACTTCCTTAAGGCTGATGTCCCGACAGTGGGAGCAACAGTTGTACTTTTCGCAAGCACAGATCTTTCGGACGATGAAGCCTATGCAGTGCTGAAATCGATAAAGGGAAATTTTGACTATTTCCGTAATATCCATGGGTCGCTTAAAGGCCTCCAGCTGGCAGAGCTCAAAGATGTAGAACCGGTCCCAATGCATCCCGGAGCGGTTAAGTTCTTCAGCGAAAACAAGTAATCAATCTCATTTTTGCAGAGGGACCGTTTATATGCGATCCCTCTGCAAAAACAGGTAAATAAGATGATTGATATTTTGAATAATACTAAGAAATATAGTGTGATCGGAGAGGGCATAGTCCTGGTGGATCATGGCCCGATAACAATGACACTGGAAGCTAAACGACAGGGTTCTCCCTTTACAGAAGCGGCTATAACCGGAGCTGAAAAAGCGATAGAAGTTTTCAATGATTTAGCTCTCTATCTTGATATTATAAGAAAACCTGTTTCAGAAATCGTAGATATTCCCGTTTGCGCCCCAGAAGCTGTTAAAAAAATGGTCAACTCTGTAAGGATGCTAAACGAACCTGATTTTACCCCCCTTGCTGCTGTTGCAGGAACAGTCTCCGACATTGCTGTGGAAGAAATCAGCAGATCCGGATCGGATTTTGCGATGGCAAATAATGGAGGAGATATCGCATGGAGAGTTTCTGAAATTGGAAGAGAATCAATTAGGGCAGCCCTGATCAGCGATATTAAATTTGGAAATAAGACCCATAGTCTGGAGATCCAATCTTTTCGGGAGATAAGGGGCATTGCGACAAGCGGCATGGGTGGCCGCAGTCTTACCCGCGGCATAGCATCTGCTGTTACAGTCCTTGCTGAAAATTCTTCAATGGCCGATGCAGCTGCAACTTCGATCGCAAACGCATGTTTCTGTGATGATCCTGCCATTGTTCAGTGTTTGGCGGAAGAGCTGGATTACGGCACAGACATAAAGGGTCTTCTTGTTACAAAGTATGTAGGAGCTTTAAAAAAGGAAAGCGTATCTGATGCGCTTTTGTCAGGGAAAAAGAGGGCAGAGTTTCTTCTTAAATTTGGAATGATACGAGGAGCTGTAATTTTTGTCTCAGGTGAAATGGCTGTAGTAGGCGACCGCGATACCCAAAGATGCCTTTTTGAAGTTAAAAAACTTGACCAGAAATAATAATAAGCAGTGGAGGTATGTATATGGAACAGTTTAAGAGCATAGGCACAAAACAGTGTTTTGTGGACGCGTTGGATAAAGTGACTGGAAAAGCCAAATATCTCGACGATATATCGTTCCCAGGGTTGCTTATCGGAAAGATACTCAGATCCCCCTATCCTCATGCAAAGATACTTTCGATCGACACGTCCGAGGCCGAAAAACTTCCCGGAGTAAGAGCTGTAATTACAGCCAAGGACTGCCCCCAGAACAAATTCGGGATGGAGATCCCCGACGTTGATATGCTTGCTGTTGATAAAGTCCGTTACGTCGGTGATGAAGTCGCAGCGGTTGCTGCCGATACAGACGAGACCGCGAGGGAAGCGATCAAGCTCATAAAGGTAGAGTATGAAGTGCTGCCCGTCGTTGATGATCCAATAAAGGCGTTAGAGCCGGGCGCTCCCTCCGTCCATGATGATAAACCTGGGAACATTGCAAAAGAGTATCACATAGAACGCGGGAACGTGGAAGAAGACTTTGCTTCGTGCGATTACGTTTTTGAGAAAGAATTCAGTACACATCGTGTTTCAGGGCTATATCTGGAGCCATTTGGAGCTGTTGCCCAGTGGGAATCCAACGGCCGGCTGACAGTATGGACAGGAATGCAGGCTGCCTTCCAGGCAAGGAACGAGATAGCAAAGGCCCTTGGCATCAGGCCATCGATGGTTACAGTTAAATGCCCGTTCATTGGCGGAGGTTTTGGAGCTAAGATATGGATACGCAATTTCCACCCGATAGCAGCTGTGCTTGCTAAAAAGACAAACAGGCCGGTCAAGGTCCTTCTGACAAGGGAGGAAGAGCAGCTCACCACACGTCCCAGGGTAGCGCCCAAAATGAAAGTCAAGCTAGGAATGATGAAGGATGGAACCATGGTCACCAAGCAGATGACAATAATTGGTGACAACGGTGCCTACTCATGGGCTGCCCCCAAGATACTCCTCAATCTAACGATGCGTACAGACTGCCTTTACAGATACAAGTCGACTAAATGTGATTCATATCTTGTATATACCAACCTGATACCTACTAGCGGCTTCAGGGGCTATGGCAATAGTCAGAGCCATTTTGCGGTTGAGTCGCTTATCGATGAATGCTGTCGTGAAATAGGACTGGATCCTGTTGAAGTCCGTCTGAAGAACGCAGTCCAAAAAGGCGATGTGACTCTGCACAAATGGAAGATCAAGAGCTGCGGCCTTCAGGATTGTATTAGGATAGCAGCAGAAAAGATCAGAAAAAACAGGCTCCCCGCGGAAGAGCAAAACGGACGTATCAAGCGCGGTATCGGTGTGGCATGTATGACACACGTATCGGGCAACCGCGGCGGGGAAAAATTTGACGGATCAGCTGCAACATTGCGTATGCACGAAGACGGATGTGTCTTCATTTTCTCAGGAGAATCCGACATGGGACAGGGAGCTAAGACTGTCTTTGCCCAGATCGCATCAGAAAAACTTTCAATACCTATTGACACAATAACAGTAATGCCTCTTGACACTGACGTATGTCCATTTGGTATGGGGACATATTCCAGCCGCGTTACGACCCTTGGCGGTAAAGCTGTTTTGCTGGCATGTGAGGAGCTTCTCTCACAGTTACTTGATCTGGCTGCTAAAATGACTTCCCGTCAAAGAGATACACTTTTCATTGAAAATGGACTTGTAAAGTGCAGCAGGGATCCTTCTATCCTTTTAACGGTGAAAGAAGTTGCTACAAAGGCCATAAGGTCAAATGCCGGAGTTCCGCTGATCGCCAACGTAACGTACGAACCTCCTACAGTAGGTGCAGATGAAAACTTTTACGGTGACTATTCAAGCGCATATACATACGGGGCACACGGTGTTGAAGTTGAAGTAGATACAGCGACAGGCAAAGTCAAAGTGCTGCGTGTGATTGCTGTACATGACGTAGGCAAGGTCGTGAATGAGTTTGGTCTTCAGGGACAGATCACCGGCGGAGTTGCCCAGGGTATAGGCTGGTGCCTCTATGAAAACATGCTTTTTAAAAACGGAGTTCCTGCGTCCACCGGTCTCCATGGATACACATTTATGACAATAAAGGATATGCCAGCTGTGGAGGGAATAGCTATAGAGACCAACGATCCGATGGGTCCCTACGGCGCCAAGGGAGTCGGAGAACCCACACTAATACCGACAGCGCCTGCGATCGCAAACGCTATCCAGGATGCATGCGGAGTCAGGATCAGAGATCTTCCCATAACCCCGGAAAAGATGTTCTGGGCCCTTAATAAAAGCGACAACAGCTGCCAGAGCTAAGCTGGCTGACAAATTTTTTATACTAAAAAGATAGAGGTGCTCTATTTTGAAAAAATATTGGAGTATTTGTACGGAAGAAGGCAAAAAGAGGCTTTTTGAGGGTAGAGATGCAAAGGCCGTTACTGTAGTAGCGATCTTAATGTCCATTTACCAACTTGCACAGTCCACTTTTCTTACAATTGTGCCGCAGATGCATTATTCGATCCACCTTACGTTCATAATGATCCTCTGTGCGCTTATGTATACCCCATATTGCACGTGTGAGAAGGAAGGCAAGATCCCTATTACACAATGGATATACGCGTTTGTTATTCTCCTGTGCGGCATATACTACATATCAAACATGGAAAATTATTTAACACGCATGCCCCAGGTAGATGAGCTCAGTACTCTTGATATTGTGGTGGGAATTATAACGGTAGTTGCTGTGATCGACCTTACAAGAAGATGCATGGGAATAATCCTGCCGGGAATAGGCTGTCTGTTCCTTGCTTACGCTTTTTGGGGGCATAATATTCCTGGGATACTCTACCATCGTGAACTTCTTTCGGTAGACATCCTTGACCAGCTGGTTTTTACCACCAACGGCATTTACTCATCACCGATAGCGGCTGCTGCCACGTACGTGTTCATGTTCGTGATGTTCGGAGCCTTCTTTGCATCGTCCGGAGCGGGAGATTTCTTTTATAAATTCTCTATGGCTATTGCCGGACGTTATGCAGGAGGTGCAGGGAAAGTTGCTATCATTACAAGCGGACTTTTCGGAATGATCAACGGAAGCCCTACCGCCAATGTTGTAACAACAGGTTCGTTCACCATACCAATGATGAAAAAATCCGGGTATGACTCGACATTTTCCGGTGCTGTAACAGCAGTAGCTGCGACAGGAGGCGGCATCATGCCGCCCATCATGGGCACAGCCGCTTTCCTCATGGTCGAAATGGCCGGAATATCATACAAAAACATAGCTATAGCGGCCTTTGTCCCGGGTGTTCTATATTATTTGGCACTCCTGCTTATAGTCCATTTCAGGGCTAAGAAAGAGGGGCTTGTAGGTCTTGAAGCCAAAGATCTGCCTGTTGTATGGGATACTCTAAAAGAGGGATGGATATTCCTTGTTCCCCTTGTTATCCTTGTTGTAATGCTGATGAAAGGATACACGGCAAACCTTTCTGCGGTAGTAGGGATAGTTGCAGTCATTGCTGCCTCCTGGATGCGTAAAGAGACACGCATGGGCATAAAGAAAATTTTAAGTGCTCTTGAAGATGCAGCAAAATCAGCGGTCATTGTATCTCTTTCTTGCGCTGTGGCCGGGTGTGTAATTGCCGGACTTATGACGACCGGGCTCAGCGGGAAGCTTGCAAGCCTTATCCTGAGTTTAGGCGGCAACAGCAGCCTTTCAGCACTCATACTTACAGCAGCTATTTGTACTCTGCTTGGGATGGGAATGCCTGTGGCGGCAGCATACTGTCTCACAGCCGCATTGTGCATCCCATCGCTTTACGAGCTTGGACTTCAGCCCCTTGAGGCACACATGTTCGTAGTTTATTTTGCTACCCTCTCAGCGATAACACCGCCGGTAGCGGTTGCATCTTACGCAGCGGCCGGAATATCTGAGTCGAACGCTGCTAAAGTTGGATGGCAGGCTTGCCGCATAGGTCTTGTATCCTTTGCTGTACCTTTTATATTTGTTTATGAGCCCATGCTGATGGTCACTCCGGAGAATTTCTCGCTTGAAAGCATATGGATCATACTGACAGCAACACTGGGAGTTTTTATCCTCTGTGCCGGGTTGGAAGGATTCATGAGGAAGAAGATACCTTTGATCATGAGGGGCATCCTTGTTATGGGAGGATTTTTGCTGATGTATCCTGGAACGATCACGGATTACGTCGGGCTTGGTATTTTAGCACTACTTGCCGTACAACAGTATATCGGATTTGGAGGGAAACAAATTGAAAAAAGTTGAAAAATATCTTTTTCCAAAGAGCGTAGAAGAATGCATAAAAATGCTGTCTGAAAACAAGGGGGAGGCAAGACTTGTTTCAGGGGCTACCGATCTCTGCCTTTGGATAAAAGATGAAAAGATTTCCCCTGCAGTATTGGTAGATGTTTCTGATCTTGAAGAGATGCGCTTTGTTGAGGTAATTGGTGACAAGCTTGTGATCGGAGCAGCAATGACCCATGCTGAGATAGCGTCTAATGAGACAGTAAAAAAATACTTTCCTGTTCTTTCAGACGGATGCAGGAACGTTGGCTCACCTCAGATACGCAATGTCGCCACGCTGGCCGGAAATATTGTAAGCGCCCAGCCGGCAGCAGACTCTGTCGTGCCTATGTCTGCGCTTGATGCATCCTGTGAAATAGTCGATGTGAATGGTCCCAGGATACAAAAGATCAAAGAGCTTCCCCAAAAGGTCGGAGTAAGCACCATTGACCCCACCAAAGAAGTGTTGACGAAAATATTCATTGATATCCCGAAATATAAGTACGGCACCGCTTTCAAAAGGATATCTCCGCGCGAGGCGATGTCTCTCCCGGTTGTCAATGTTGCTGTAATGCTTATCGCTGATGGATCAGGCAGCATAACTGAGGCCAGGGTAGTTGCATCTCCGGTTGACATAGTACCTTTCCGTGCAAAAAGGACAGAAGAATACCTTATAGGCAAAAACCCCACAGAGGATGTCTTTGAGGAAGCTTCAAAACTGGCAGGAGAAGAGGCATCTCCCCGCGATTCATTGCAGCGCGGCTCCGGCGCATATAGGAAAAATCTTGTAAAGGATCTTGTGTTACAGGCCCTGAAACAGGCTTCTCTGACACTGGCATAAGGAGTGATATCGATGCAGGAATTGAATTGTATTGTTAACGGCAAAAATGTGAGCATAATGATAGATCCGTCCCACACCCTTGTCGATGTTCTAAGGGTAGACCTTGGACTTACAGGAACTAAAAAGGGCTGTGAAGAAGGGGAATGCGGAGCCTGTACTGTGCTGATCGATGGAGTTGCGGTGAACTCATGCCTTATTCCGGCGATGAAGGCAACAGGCAAAAATATTCTGACTATTGAGGGTCTCATAAATGATGACGAATTAGACCCGATTCAGGAGGCTTTCGTAGAAGCCGGAGCTATCCAGTGCGGTTTCTGTACCCCCGGAGTTGTAATGTCTGCAAAGGCGATGCTTATGAAAAATGAGTCCCCGTCAGAGGAAGATGTGAAGGAAGAGCTTTCAGGGCATTTTTGCCGCTGTACAGGATATCTCCAGTTCTATGATGCGATAAGGATCGCATCTGAGAAGATCAGGTCCAGGAAAGCTGCAAAAAACTGCAAAAATTAACTTTACCAAAAAAAGTATAAGACATTAAAGATCTGTGCTGGGCAAAGTCCTTTCGCTCACCGCAGATTTTTTCATATAAGGAACATTAAATACTATTTTCACAAGCAGGGGAGTGTGTTAAATGCAGAGAATTGGATTATTTTCTCCAATAAAGATAAACAACATGGAGCTTAAAAACAGGGTAATAATGTCCCCGATGTTTACGAACTCGGCAGGGCTCGATGGATTTGTATCCAAAAATACGATCAAACACTATGTTGACAGAGCCCGTTCCGGTGTCGGACTGATAATGACAGAGCATACAAGCGTCAGCTCAAAATATATCCATGCAGGGCTGAGGCTTCAGATAAGCAAAGATGAACATATTAACGGATTTAAAAGCCTTATTGCAGCTGTCCACGAGGAAGACTGCAAGATCGGGCTGCAGATAGCGCATTCCATTTACGGAGTAGGAATGAAGCCCCATGAGCTCACGAGCCAGGAATGTTACGGTATTATCGACGATTTTGTCGAAGGAGCCAGAAGGGCCTATGAGGCAGGGTTCGATGCTATCGAACTTCACTATGCCCACACGTATACTATGGCCGATTTCATTTCCAGAAGGACGAATCTTCGTACAGATGAATTTGGCGGAGATGTCTACGGAAGGATGTTCATACACCTTAAGATACTTAAAAAGGTCAGAGAACTTGTTGGTCCTGATTTCCCGATCTTTGCAAGGATCAGCGCAGAGGAATTCGTGCTTGGAGGCAACACGATAGTCCAAAGCAGGATATTTGCACAGGAACTGGTGAAAAACGGAGTTGACTGCATGGATGTCTCTGCAGGAGTCCGTTTTGATGATGCCCCCGTACAGGGCTACTCCGACCAGCGCGGCAAACCGACTATTGAATATCCTGACGGTCCAAATGTATACCTTGCTGAAGAGATCAAAAAGTGTGTCGACGTGCCGGTCGTTACTGTTGGCAAACTAGGGAACCCTGAATTTGCAGATGAAGTCATTGCATCAGGAAGGGCGGATATGATAGCTCTTGCAAGGCCGCTGATCGCTGACCCAATGTGGGTGAAAAAAGCTCAGGATGGCCGATTGGACAGGATAACCGAGTGCCTTTACTGTACAGAATGTCTATATGAAAGGCATGACCCTACAGCATACGTCCACTGTATGAGATATACCTGTCAGAACGCATGCCCATCCAATGTTGAAGTTCCCCTCTACCTTGACTTTGCCAGGAGAGGAATGTACAAAGAGGCCTATCAGGTAATTCAGACAGAATTACCTCTGGTGCTTACCTGCGGGCGTGTATGCAACCATCCCTGCGAAGCCATGTGTAACAGGGTAAAGATCGATGAACCGATAGCGATAAGAGGGATAAAAAGATACATAACCGATACCCTTTATGAAAAAGAGGGCAAATTCCCCCTGCCAAGTATGGAACCTGCCAACGGCAAAAGGATCGCTGTTGTGGGGTCAGGTCCTTCCGGCCTTTCCTGTGCATTCTACCTGCAGAAAAAAGGATATTCTGTAACTGTATTCGAGGCACTCGATGTCATTGGAGGGATGCTTGCTGTAGGTCTTCCTGAATATCGTCTGCCCAGGGAAATGTTCGAAAGGGAACTTGACGTTTTCAGAGAAATGGGAATAGATTTTGTCACAGGTACCAGGATAGGCGTAGATATCAAGCTGGACGAACTGCGATCAAAGGGTTACATGGCTGTATACCTTGCTGTCGGTGATCACAATGACAGAAAGCTTGGTGTTGATGGGGAAGATTCAGAGGGAGTAATGTCAGGTGTTTCATTCCTCCGCACTCAGAGGCTGGAAAAGAAGGCTGACCTGAAAGGGAAAGAAGTAGCAGTTGTTGGAGGCGGCAACGTTGCAATGGACTGCGCAAGGACTTCTATCAGATTGGGAGCTTCAAAGGTTTCTCTTGTCTGTCTTGAAAGGGAAAACGATATGCCCGCACATCCGGATGAGGTACGGGAAGGCAAAGAGGAAGGTCTCCATGTAGTAAACGGCTGGGGGCCGAATGCCATCAAAGCCGTGAACGGGACCGTAAAGGAAGTTGTATTCAAAAAGTGTGTCTCTGTCTTTGATGCTTCGGGACGATTCTCTCCTGCCTATGATGAGTCGGCCACAATGACTCTAAAGGCGGATATGCTGATCTGCGCAATAGGCCAGGCGCTCAGCTGCGATGTGGTATGTGATGAATGCGGACTAGTCGAGATCAGGGGAAATGTGTTCAGGGCATCTTACAGCGGAAATACTCAGACCCCATGGATTTTTGCAGGCGGTGACTGTGTTTCCGGGCCTGACTCAGTCGTATCGGGCGTCAACAGGGGAAAGCAGGCAGCATCTTCGATTGATCGCTACCTTGGCGGTGATGGACAGGTGATAGATCGCAAGACCCTGAAAAGAGAGCTTACGAAACCTGTAGACGAAACAAAAGTCGACCGTGAATTTATGCCAATTTTGTCACCGGACGAAAGAAAAAGCTGTTTCTGCGAAGTTGAAAAAGGCTTCAGTGCTGAACAGGTAGAAAAAGAAGCAGGCAGATGTCTTAGGTGCGATGTCTTAAAAATCAGCATTCTTTAGAAATAACTGTCAATGCGGAGGTGTTATTCAATGGAGTCGGATAAACTTGTGATAGTCAGGGGCGGGGGAGATCTCGCAACAGGGATCATATACAGATTATGGAAGGTCGGATACTCAGTCCTTTCGCTGGAGATCCCTGCTCCTTTGGTCGTAAGAAGAACTATCTCTGTTGCCTCTGCAGTATTTGACGGAGAAACAGTTATTGAAGATATGAAGGCCGTAAGGATAGACTCACTGAAGGATTTTGTTCATTGCAGAAGCAGTGTTTCCGTGCTGGTAGATCCCGGAGGCGGATCCATCAGCGAACTTAGACCGGACATTCTTGTAGACGCAATAATGGCAAAACAGAATCTTGGAACCAATAGAAACATGGCTCCTATTGTGATAGGAATAGGCCCGGGCTTTTCCGCGCCGTATGATGTAGACGCAGTGATCGAAACAAAACGGGGACATTATCTGGGCAGGGTCATCAGAAATGGTTCTGCCATACCCAATACCGGAGTTCCCGGGCTGATAAAAGGATGCACAGTTGAAAGGCTGCTCAGGTCACCAGGCGAAGGCCATGTTGTACCTGTGAAAAGTATCGGAGACTCCGTTATGCCGGGAGATGTAGTCGCATATGTTGAAGGCGTGCCGGTCTCTTCTCAGATAGAGGGCATAGTCAGGGGATTGATACACCCTTCAGTAAAAGTAAAAAAAGGACTCAAGATAGGTGACATTGATCCAAGAGGAGAGAGAGAACACTGCTTCAGCATAACAGATAAAGCTCTTGCCATAGCCGGGGGAGTACTGGAAGTTATAATGAGCTCATGATCCCCGTTTCCAATGTAAAATAATAGCCTGATTCCTTTCGGGCTTAAGATGGTTGTTGACATTTTGAGGCAGTCCCTTGCAGTTTGACATGGGACTGCCATTGTTATAATTTTGACGTTCACAATTAACAGTAAGAAAATCTCAGGAAAGAAGAGAGGGCATTGCTGGTAAATGGTTCTATTGAGATGCTCCTGGCATTGGAAATGAGAGGGTTGACGGATACAGCCACTGCTGTTGCGGATGCAGCGCTTCGTAAAAAATGTTCACTGGTACACATTTCAGGGAATAGGACTGATCATCAATCCACAGTAATGTGTATACCTTTGCTTTCCGTATTTTTGTTGTTACGGCAAAGCTGCAGTGTTTTTATATTTGGGTGATCATTATAATGTAAAATATTATAAAGAAGCTATAATCATAGTAATATACCGTTTTGGTGTGCAATTACAATATGTTGCAGGGGAGGCAGATAGATTGGCAATAACAGAGGAGAATAGCAGCAAAAAAATTAAATCCGCAGCAGTAATAGCTGCCCTTGTCTTTATTCTCTCTGCACTTATATTCATGAATACGACATACACTAATGCCAGAAAAGAGATATTTGCATCCATGCATGATCTTGAAAGGCAGAATGTTCTCGTGCTCAGACAGAATCTTGAGATAAACAGGAGTTTCGTATCGAGCATCTCGATAAATCTCGGCAGAATGACGCAGGATCTTAATTCAGCTGAGGCAATAAAGTATATAAGGGAGCAGGACTGGTTTGCAGATTTTGGCGCTCTCTACCTTATAAAAAGAGACGGAAATATGTACTTTGGCAATATTAACAGTGATTCGGAGAGAAACTATTATAAAGATCTTATGTCGGAAAACAGTATTTACTCTGATGTCAAGGCATTCAGTTCAGAAGCAGGCAATTATCTTACTATCAACTCACCCGTAAGACATAATGATGAAATAATAGGGGGCCTTTCCGCAAGGTTCTACAGAGATAAACTGAACGAACTGGTGACCTTTGATATTTTTAATGGAACAGGCTACTGTTATCTTATATCAAAAGACGGATCTATCATTGCAAGGTCAGACCACCCCATAGCAAACAAAAAAGCAAATACTCTTAAGGAACTTTTTTTGTCGGTTCCGGGGGGAGCCGACGGAAAAATATATTACACAGCCATTGCCGACGGAATGGAAAATGGGAAATCGGGAGAAATGATATATCCTATCAAACGCGGCAACAGGGCTGTGAGTTACATGCCTATAGGCGTAGCGGACATGTACCTTGTTACTTCTGTTCCGGAAGATGTGGCTTTTTCTGCAGCATACGGACGTTTCTTTAATGGGATAGCATTTGTACTGGTTTCCATCATAACTTTTGCGTCGCTCATGTACTATTTTTTCGCCGTGATGAAGAGCAATTCAGAGATCATTGAAATTGCGAACAGGGAGCTTTCCCTTATATACGAAAGCATGCCCGGAGGGATAGTAAGATATGTCCGTAAGGGAGGAAAGTTGAGTATTAAATCAGCAAACGAGAGGTTTTACAGGCTTATAGGCAAAACGAAAGAGATATTTGAAAAAGAGTACGATAATAACCTTATAAACATTTTATCCGCCCCTCTCTTTGAAGAGACGAAACAGGACATAGAACTAAAGGTGGAGAATGAAGAAGCCTTCGAGACTGAACTGAAACTGGACATGGATGACGGGAGTGCCAGGTGGGTCTGTCTGAGCGTGGATTATGTAAACTGGGAGGACGGAACCAGGGAGATAGTAGGGATCATTTCTGACATAACAGATATAAAGCTGGCAGACCAGGAGCTCTATGTAAGCAAGGAACAGTTTGATATAGTCAAGAAACTTACTAACTTAATATTTTTTGAATGGGACATTGAAACAGGAACGTTCTCGCACTCTTCAAACTTTCTGGATTTCTTCGATCCTCTGGACAGTTACGAAAATTTTCCATACAGCATCGAAGGCTACGGAGCCTTTTCACTGGAAGACGCAAAAGAGATGATTGCCCTTTTCGAGCAGTTGAAGGCGGGACTTAAAAAAAGCTCAGCCGAGTTCAGGATCGTTAATAAATTTGGGGACTTACTCTGGTATAAAGGTTTGATGTCCACGATATTAGATGAATCAGGCAAACCTGTGAAGGTCGTGGGAATCCTTACCGATATAGATGAGCAAAAAAGGAAGCTACAGTCCGCTGAAGAAATTGCGATGAAAGATCCGCTCACGCAGCTCTATAACAAGACGTCCACAAGGGATCTTATTGAGAGCTATATATGCAGCACACAAAGCCAGGGAGTATTCATGATGCTTGATATCGATAATTTTAAGCGTGTCAACGATACACTTGGCCACCTGTACGGTGACGCCGTCCTCAGCGAACTTGCCCATACACTCAAATCCCTTTTCAGGGATTCAGATATAACGGGAAGAATCGGAGGAGACGAATTTGTTGTCTTCATGACAAATGTAAAAGAAACTGCCGTAGTGCGAAAGAAAGCTGAGAGCATATTGAATGCCTTTAAACGGTCTTTCAGGAAAGAGGGGGTAGAGTACGGCATATCCTGCAGCATAGGCATATCTCTTTATCCCTGGAATGGCACTACCTATGAGAAGCTTCTGCAGAAAGCGGATCTTTCTCTCTATTTCTCAAAAAGCAGCGGAAAGAATCAATATAACTTCTATTCAGATTCGATGGATATAAATGATATGTTAGGAAACAATGAAACCAGGGAACCTACAGAGATCAACGCAATCTACGGACTTGTCCAGAAAAACTTCAGAGAAAATGTTGCGGAATACGTCCTTAAACTTTTTTACCAGTATGAGGACGTGGATGTGGCTGTCCCAATACTGCTTGACTTCGTAGGCAAGTCCTTCGATCTGGGGCGTGTCGATGTCTCTGTGTTCTCAGAAGACGATACATACTATGAAGTCTTGTATGAATGGTGCGATGAAGGAGTCGACGCTTTGAATGTCGACGGAAGAAGGTTTGCGGCGGATGAATGGCCTTCGATAAAGTCACATCTCGATGAAAACGACATTCTTTTATGCAGTGATGTTGAAATTGGTTTCCCTGGTTTCCTTGAAAATGACGATATGCGTGACCGGGGCGTAAAATCTATTATGCTCCGCTATATTGTTGAGCATGAAAAAAGAAAGGCAGTTCTTTCTTTTGAGCATTATAAAGAGAAACATGTTTTTACAAAGGAAGAAATGGATACTATAAGAACTATATCTGACACGATAAGCCTCTTTGTCCTGAGGGCGAGGGAGCGTGTGCAGTATGATGAGAAAGAAGCCCAGATGAGGAACTGGGAGGTGATGCTGGATGAGACTGATGACATAGTGTACGTAAGTGATGCAGAGAGCTACGAATTGCTCTACCTGAACAGGACAGGAAGAAACCAGCCTTGGCTTCAGGGAAAGGATTTCAAAAACCATAGGTGCTATGAATTTTTATTTGGATCAGATCAGCCCTGCTCTTTCTGTACTATGCATCTGCTTTCTAAGGATAAATACTATGTATGGGAACGAACAGACCCCAATTCCGGATATTACTATATGCTTAAGGACAAGCTTCTGGACTGGAACGGAAGGCTCGCCAGGATCGAATGGGGAATCAACCTGACAGAGAAACAGAAAATGCAAAAAATGCTTTCTTCAAGGCTGAAGATAGAAAAGGCGCTTCTGGCGGGAGTAGGGGAGATGGCTTATGCGTCTGACCTTGAAGAGTCAATGAATGTCATTCTGAAACGCGTCGCAGATCTGTACAAAGCAGACAGGAGCTACATGATGCGTATAAACGAGGACGGGCAAACGATAAGCATGACCAACGAGTGGCTTGCGGAGGGTGTAGCCCCCGAGATCGGAAACCTCCAGAATTTTCCGCTGGACAAGTCCCCGCTTTGGCATAAAGCTTTTACAAAACAGGAACCTGTGTTTCTGACAGACATATCCGAATTCAAGGAGACCGATCCTGATGAGTACGATAGGCTTGCCGTCCAGGGTATCGTGGATATGTATGCCATACCGATAACGATAAAAGGAAGGTTCTGGGGATTTGTAGGTGTGGACACCCCGAGAAAATACAAGGGGGAGACGTATGTGCTTGAATCAGTGGCGTATTTTGTTGCTGACGAAATCAGCAAGAGAAATATAATTGAGATGGGAAAGAGAAGGGTGTCTAAGGAGAAATGATGAAATTCTTCCGTTCTTTGCTGTTCTGGGAGGGTCTCTCATTTGCAGTTGCATTTTTGGGAAGCAGAGCTATGGACGAAAGCTCTATGCTCTGGTACAGCAGCCTTGCCCGATCTTCATTGACTCCTCCCAATATAGCTTTTCCCATAGTGTGGTCTTTTCTTTACGCACTCATGGGATATTCTGCTTTCAGGATTGCTAGGAAGGCAGATTTCAGAGCACTTTTACCCTACATGGTCCAGCTATTGCTGAATCTTGCATGGAGTTGGGTCTTTTTCCACTACAAACAGCCATCCTGCGCTCTTGCAGTCCTATTTTTGCTTATTTGTTCCCTGCTGTGGACTGCGGCGGAATTTACGAGGCATGACCGTCCTGCTGCCGCACTTCTTATCCCATATTTTCTTTGGGGATTTTTTGCCTTCTGGCTGAATTTTTATGTAGTGATCCATAACTGATCCTGAAACTGCTGTATTTTTACACAAAGAGGAGGAGGGCTAAAAATGAAGGAAATCAAGATGTTCATGTTCGAAAGCTGTCCGCACTGTGCAAAAGCGAGGAAGATAATATCGTCGCTTCTTGCCGCTAACCCCGAATACAAAAAGATACCGTTTGTGATGATCGACGAAAAACTGCAGCCCGAAGAGGCTGATAAATGTGATTATTTCTACGTGCCTGCT
Source organism: Synergistaceae bacterium (assembly GCA_963682045.1). GTDB lineage: Bacteria > Synergistota > Synergistia > Synergistales > Synergistaceae > Caenicola. The sequence continues at coordinate 737,561 of OY821326.1, read as the reverse complement.
TTTTTGTAGGAGAAGAAAAGGTACATGAGGGAGCAGTAGATGAAGACAAGGTCAGAGCAGTCTTTGAAAAGGCATCTGAATAAATCGGATAAGATAGGAATGGTGCACATGAAAGTTGACGATATAGAAATATTGAGACTGATAGGAAACACTCCACTCTATAAACTCAAAACAGAGACCGGGGGAGCAGGTGTCTGGATAAAACTGGAGGGGGCCAATCCCGGCGGTTCGATAAAGGACAGGGCAGTATGGGGAATGCTCAAAAGAGCTGAGCTCAAAGGCTACCTGAAGAGCGATACTGTCCTTGTGGAGCCGACAAGCGGCAATACAGGCATAGGACTTGCCCTGCTTGGAAGAGCTATGGGGCTGAGAGTAGTTCTCACAATGCCTGAGTCGATGTCTGTAGAGAGAAGGACGATACTATCTTCCTTCGGTGCAGAACTCATCCTTACTCCAGCTAAAGAAGGAATGCAGGGTTCTGTAAACGCCGCCTGCGAGTTTCTTTCAAAAGAGAAGAACGCCCTGATGCTGGATCAGTTTTCAAACGAAGGAAATCCCTGGGCACACGAGATGACGACAGGGCCTGAGATCCTGAGGCAGATGCCGAAAGACAAAAAAATCGCAGCTTTTGTAGCGGGGTTTGGCACAGGGGGCACAGTAAGCGGCGTTGGAAAGGCACTTCGCAGTGAATTCCCCGATGTCCGTATAATCGCTGTTGAGCCGCTCTCAAGTCCGATCATTACCGAGGGCAGATCCGGCCCGCATAAAATACAGGGCATAGGTGCTAACTTCGTGCCCAAAAATCTCGACAGATCAACTGTTACGAGTTTCGAAAGGGTAAGCGACGAGGATGCCCTTGCAACAGCCAGGTGGCTTGCTTCCGAAGAGGGGCTTTTCAGCGGTATCTCTACCGGCGCAAACGTATGGGCAGCACTGCAGGAAGCCAAAAAACTTTCTGAAGACAGCATAGTTGTCACTGTTCAGCCTGACAGGGGAGATAAGTATCTCAGCATTTTTTTGGCATAATGGACGGGTCCCCGAACTGTGCGGGGCATGACATTAAGGAGTGATGAGATGCCCGGATATAAAAAAATAGAGCTTGTTAAAGAACAAAATGTCGCAGTTATAAGAATGAATTCCCCTGAGTCGATGAACGCTCTTGAAAGTCTCCTCTTTGAAGAGCTCTGCGATGCGACATTGGACGTGGAAAGAGATGAGTCCGTAAGGGCCGTGATACTTACCGGAACAGGCAGAACATTCTGTGCGGGAGGAGACCTTAAGAGATTTTCAGAGGGATTTGATGCCAACGAAGGGTATCTTTACATGAAAAGTTTTGCCCCCTGGGTTAAGCAGTTTGCCGGGATGTGCAAGCCGACCATTGCAGCGGTCAACGGGTATGCAGTCGGGGCAGGGTTCTGTGTAGCACTCCACGCGGACATTATAGTTGCATCAGAGGACGCAAAGTTCGGGATGGCATTTGTAAACGTGGGTCTGATCCCTGACCTTGGAGGCCTCTATGCACTTCCAAGGCTGGTAGGCCTTCAGAAAGCAAAAGAGCTTGTATTCACAGGAAGAAACATTTCTGCGGCCGAAGCGATGGAGATCGGTATAGTGAACAGGGTCACGTCTGCAGAAAGGCTGTTCGAAGAGTCCTTTGAGCTGGCAAAAAATATCGCGCAGGGCCCGTCTTTTGCTCACAGAATGGCAAAAGCACTGATCAACGCTTCTTTAGATATGTCACTAAAACAGCTTCTGGAGCAGGAAGCTCTCCTTCAGGCACAATGCATACAGACCGAAGACCACAGAAACGCGGTAGATGCCTTTTTCAAAAAGGAAAAGCCTGTCTTTAAGGGGAAGTGAGAGGGGCGGGGAATATGCAGCCTCTGGGCTGCGGAGAATTCGCGTCCTTCGGCCGCTGGAGAATTTGCTCGCTTCGCATCGCGGAGAATTGCGGCCAAAGGCCGCGGAAATCCAAAAGCACCATCTTTCCAGGACGCTTCTTATCAAGAGAATGCTGTTTCCTTAGCAGGAAACGGCATTCTCTTGATTGAAGCACTCGGGGACGACCGCTATAAAAGACTTTCATTCACCGCCGGATGGGTCTTCCGGCAAATTCTCCGCGATGCGAAGCGAGCAAATTCCCCGCAGCGTTTCTCAGCTGCAAATTCTCCAGCGGCCGAAGGACGCGAATTCCCCGGCGGATGCAGTTTCCGCCCGCTTTTAACAATTGCTTCACGGCGATATAATATCGCTGTTTCACCATTATAACTTGTACGCCTCGTCCGGAGCTGCAGAGAGGTCTGCAAGCTTAGAGCGGCTCTCCGCTACGTCAGAGGCTCTTTTCATTGTCCAGGCTTCAAGTCTTCCAGATATCTCCCTGTCATTTATCGCTATTATCCTTGCTGCCAAGAGGCATGCATTCAAGGAAGCGTTCAGTCCAACCGAGCCGACCGGAACTCCCGGAGGCATCTGCGTGACAGACAGGAGCGCGTCAAGCCCGTCAAGTGCGCCGCCCGTTACAGGGATGCCTATCACAGGCAGGTTTGTAGCAGCTGCCACGACCCCTGGCAGTGCCGCTGAAAGTCCAGCTGCCGCGATGATTACCTGTATGCCTCTTTTTGAGGCGTTGACCGCGTAACCTTCAACGTCACGGGGTGTCCTGTGCGCGGATGCTATTGCCACTTCATAGGGTATTCCGAGCTCATCGAGCACCCTAACACCTTTTTCGATCACAGGGATGTCTGACGCCGAGCCCATTATTATCCCTATCAGGGGAGTTTTCACTTCTGATCCTCCCCTTTCAATGCTTTGTCTCCTATGTCTTTCCTGTAATGCGCATCCCTGAAATAGACCGTTTTAACGCGTCTGTAAGCAAGGTCTTTCGCCTCTTTGAGAGTCGGGGCTATTCCTACTACGGTGAGGACACGTCCTCCAGATGTTACGAGAGTCCCGGTGTTGTCATGTGCTGTTCCTGCATGGTAGATGTATGTGTCATGCACTTCCTCGTCACGGATCACTATTTCGTAGCCGGTCTGGTACTTGTCAGGGTATCCCCCCGATGCCATTACGACTCCCAGGGCGAAATGTTCCGGGACAGGCCATTCGACCTTAGCCAGATCACCTTTGCAGCACGAGAAGATCGCCTCTCCAAAATCTCCGGCAAATACAGGAAGGACTACCTGGGCTTCAGGATCTCCGAGCCTTACATTGTACTCCAGCACAGAGAGCGAACCGTCAGGTTTTATCATTATGCCGGCGTAAATAACTCCGCAGAAGGGAATGTTCTCTTTTTTGAGCCCTTCCAGCGTGGGCATCAGCACGACATCCTCGACTTTTTTCATGAAAGAGCTGTCGACCCACGGAACTGGGGAATAGGCTCCCATGCCTCCTGTATTGTTTCCCTTGTCTCCGTCAAGAGCTCTTTTATGGTCCTGGCTCGAAGGCAGTATCCTGACTGTATTCCCGTCCGTTATGGCAAGGATGGTCATTTCCTGTCCTTGGACGTAGTCCTCTATGATTATATTTCTGCCTGCTGATCCAAGGATCATGTCGTCAAGCATCATGCTGCAGATCGTCATAGCCTCTTCCTTGGTATCAGGAAGGAAAGCCCCTTTTCCGGCAGCAAGGCCGTCTGCCTTCACCACATAGGGAGCAGATCTCTTGTCAAGGGCTTTTTCGCACTCTTCGATGTTGTTGCAGCAGTCGAAGGAGGAAGTTGGTATCCCATGTTTTTCCATGAAATTTTTTGAAAATATTTTACTGCCTTCAAGCCGCGCTCCAAGTTTGCCCGGTCCCATCACAAGGATGCCTGCATCTCTCAATGCGTCAGCTGTTCCTGCCACCAGAGGGGCTTCAGGGCCAATGAAGACCAGGTCGATATCAAGCCTTTTGCACAGCGCTGTCATCTGAAAGGGGTCTGACGGGTTTCCTGCGTGACATGCAGCAAGCTTTGATATTCCTGGATTTCCGGGACAGCAGTGAAGTTTTGTTACGATCTTGGATTTTGAAAAAGCGTGAATGACCGCATGCTCGCGTCCGCCGCCCCCAAGTACCATTATCCTCATGAGAGCTCCCCCTTAGTGTCTGAACGTACGGCCGCCGCCGACGAACATGCTTATTCCAAGCTCTTCAGACCGTTTGAATACCTCTTTGTCCTTAATGGAACCTCCCGGTTGTATTACTGCAATGACTCCCTCTCTTGCTGCGAGTTCTATCGTGTCGGGGAAAGGGAAGAAAGCATCTGATGCAAGGACTGAGCCCTTAGCCTTTTCGGATGCGAGCCTCAGCGCGTACTCTGCCGCGTCGACCCTGTTGGTGAATCCACCGCCGATCCCTACTGCAGATCCGTCCTTTACCAGAACGATTGAGTTGCTCTTGGTGATAGCAGCTGTCTTCCATGCGAAAATAAGGTCATCCCAGAGATCCGGTCTTGCGTTGCCGATCCACTTGCCTTCATCCATCCTGGGAAGGACCGGGAGCATATCCTCCTGAACAAGGAAGCCGCACCTGTTTCCTGTTATCTGCAGTTTAGGGGCATATCCGGAGGTTATGGTCAGGACTCTGAGGTTGGGTTTCTTTTCTTTGAAATAATCAACGACGCCTTCCTGATATGAAGGCGCAGCGACTATCTCAAAGAATGTCTCAGTGATAGCCTTTGCAGTCTCCATGTCGACACTTCTTGTCATTCCGATTATGCCGCCGAAAGCAGAGACTGGATCGCACTCAAGTGCTTTCCTGAATGCCTCGAGCGGTGTCTTGCCGTGAGCGGTACCGCATGGCGTCGTGTGTTTTACGATCGTGCAGGCACAGAGGTCCTGGAACACTGAGCAGCCGCGAAGAAGCGTATCAAGGTCAAGAAGGTTGTTGTATGAAAGTTCCTTCCCTGAGTGCTGTTCGAATGGCTGCTTATCAAGCGGGGGAAGGAAGAGCGCGGCTTTCTGGTGCGGGTTTTCACCGTATCTCAGGTCCTGTACCTTCCGCAGCGGGATTATCTTGTCGTCTCCGGTCTCTTCTTCAGTGCCTATCTCTGAGCAAAGGCCTTTGTATATCGTTGCGTCATATGATGAAGTAAGGCGGAAGGCCTTGAGGGCGAGTTTCTGGTTGAATTCAAGAGTGAATTCCTGTTTCTTCTCAAGCTCCTCCAGGACGCACCCGTAATCTGCTATATCAGTCACAACTGTCACGTGGTAGTAGTTTTTTGCAGCCGCCCTGATCAGGGAGACTCCGCCTATGTCGATCTTTTCGATAAGATGGTCGAGGTCAGCTCCTTTGAGAGCAGTTTCTTCAAAGGGATAGAGCGTGCACACAACAACGTCAATGAGTGGAATGGAAAATTTCTTCCTGTCCTCGTCATCCTGCGCAAGGCCCCTTCTTGCCAGTATCCCGCCCATAACAGCCGGATGTAGGGTCTTCACCCTGCCTCCGAGGATCGCAGGCAGTCCGGTCATGTCAACAACTTCAGTAACTGTAACGCCGCCCTCTTCAAGGTGCTTTGCAGTCCCTGAGCTTGAAACTATCTCGTATCCGTGTGCAGCGAGCCCCTTTGCCAATTCGAGAACACCTGTCTTATCCCAGACAGATATAAGCGCTTTTCTGGTCTCCATCATCATTATTCCTCCCGCTCTTCGATAGATATCGGATTTTCTGAAAAATGTTTTATCAGAGTCTCTTTGTATATCCTGTGTTCGACCCTGTGAATTCTCTCTTCAAGAGTTTCCAGCGTATCTTCAGGAAGGATGTCTACCCTTTCCTGGGCAAGTATGCGTCCGTGGTCCACCTCTTCATCAACTATGTGGACAGTTACGCCGGTGTGGTCGGCCTTCGCTTCCCACGCGTCACGTATACCGTGGGCGCCGGGGAATGAGGGCAGCATTGCAGGATGGATATTTATGATTTTATCAGGGAACTTTCTTACAAATTCAGGAGAGAGGACCTTCATGAAGCCCGCAAGTATTATCCAGTCTGTCTCTGTCTCCTTGACAGCCATGGCGATAGCTTTCTCTGCCGCCTTCCGTCCGTCCCTTTTATAAAAGAATACACGGGGCTGAGCTCCAAGGGCAGCTGCTGTGTCAAGACCTTTTGCGTTTATGTTGTCGCTTCCCACAAAAGATACCTCGGCAGGCAGTTCTCCTGTAATGCAGGCTTTGAGGATCACTTCCATGTTGGAGCCTGTACCGGAGACCAGGATTGCTATGCGCGGGAGGTACACTTTACTACCCTTCCGATCATTACAGCCTTTTCTCCTGAGACCGAGAGAGCCTTCTCAATTAGTTGCGTATCATCAGGGGATGCTATGAATACAAATCCTATGCCCAGGTTGAATACTTTTCTCATCTCATCTTCCTCAATGCCCGCGCTCTGGATAAGGTCAAAAATCTTGGGGCGTTCCCATGAGCTGAAGTCTATGTCGATGTCGAGTCCTTTGGGGATGACCCTTATTATATTTCCGTACATCCCGCCGCCTGTGATGTGAGCCATGGCGTGGACAGCTCCGGTCTCTACTGCCGCAAGGGCAGGCCTTACATATAATTTTGTAGGCTTCATTACAGCCTCTGCAAGTTTTTCGTTCCATCCGGCGGTCGTAGCATCAAGACGCGCGTTCAGCCCGTCTTTGTCGAGAGCTTTCCTTACAAGGCTGTATCCGTTGCTGTGGACTCCCGAGCTGCTGAGTCCCATGATAATGTCGCCCTCTTTTACAGCGCTTCCGTCGATTATTTTATCTTCGTCGATCAGGCCTACAGCAAAACCTGCCAGGTCAAACCCATCTTCGCCGTAAACATCCGGCATCTCTGCCGTCTCTCCGCCGAGCAGGGCACACATGCTTTCACTGCATGCATCGAGGATGCCTTCAAGGATCTCTTTAAAAATATCAACGTTCAGTTTTCCGCATGAAGCGTAATCAAGGAAAAAGAGTGGTCTTGCTCCGCCTGTGACAAGGTCGTTGACGTTCATGGCAACAAGGTCCTGTCCGAGTCCGCGGTAGATCCCTGTCTCCTTCGCCAGCTCAAGTTTTGTACCTACGCCGTCGCAGCAGGCTGCTATGCATTTTCCGCCGCCAATTCGGTAAAGGCCTGCAAATCCACCGACTCCGCCAACGCAGTTAGGGTCCTTCGGACGTTTTTTCAGCATGCCCTTTATGGTTTCGACCCACAGGTCACCTGCTTCGATGCTGACTCCCGCCTTTTCGTAAGTAAGGTTGTTATCCAAGATCACGCACCTGCTTTCAAATCTTTTTCATCAAGATATTTACCGGTGAAACAGGCAGTGCATATCTGATCCTCCGGCAGTCCGATGGCTGCAGTGAGATTTTCCTCGCTTAGATACTCAAGGGAGTCCGCACCTACCTTTTTGCATAGTTCAGGAAGAGTCATGCGGACGGCTGCAAGAGTTTCTTCTTTTCGGGTGTCGATCCCATATCTGCAGGGATGAAGAACAGGAGGCGATGCTATTCTCAGATGCACCTGGGACGCCCCCGAGTCTCTTATCATTGAGACCACCCTCTCCGCTGTTGTCCCCCTAACTATAGAATCATCAATTACCACTGCCTTTTTATTGTTAAATACTTCAGATATCGGGTTCAGTTTAATTTTTACACCCAGGTCACGGACTTTCTGTGTCGGCTGGATAAAGGTTCGCCCGACATAGCGGTTTCTTACAACTCCCATTTCAAGCGGTATGTTGGACCTTTCGGCGTAGCCGACTGCAGCGATCGTTCCGCTGTCAGGCATTCCCGCCGTTATGTCTGCCTCCGGGCACGGAGCCTGTTCAGCCAGAAGCCGTCCCATCTCTTTGCGGGCCTCATATACCGACCTGCCGTCGATTATGCTGTCGGGTCGGGCAGTGTAGACGTACTCGAATGAACATCTCATCCCTCGGAAGCACTCGTGATGTATTTTCAGGCTTCTCATGCCTCTCTCGTCAATGACGATCATCTCGCCGGGTTCAACGTCGCGGAGCAGTTTGGCACCAACGATATCGAGGGCGCAAGATTCTGAAGCGGCATAGTAATCCTCATCCTTTTTGCCTATCACAAGGGGTTTGAATCCCCAGGGATCACGTGCTGCCACAAGGGCTCCGTTAAGGAGGACAATAACAGCGTATGACCCTTTTACCTTGCGGAGGGAATCTATAAGGGCATCCAGAGGCTGCATGTGGGATTTGTGAGCCATGAGATGGAGGATGGCCTCAGAATCCGTTGATGACTGGAAAATTGCCCCCTGTTTCTCAAGCTGGGCCGTCAGTTCCTTCAGATTGGTGATGAGTCCGTCATGGGAAACTGCGACAGTTCCCCTCGCGTAGTTCGCCCCTATTGGGAGCACATTGTGCAGCTGGGATCCCGGAAGCGGTGTGTAACGCACATGCCCGATGGCGCAGGGAGCGTTTTTTTGAGTCAGGCACTGCTGTTCTATCGCATTATGGAGAAGTCCCATTCCCTTTGCGGCAGCTATACGCCCGCCCTCGCTCCAGGCTATGCCTGCACACTCCTGTCCCCTGTGCTGGAGTGCGTAAAGCCCGAGGTAGACCTCCTCCAGAACCGGTTTGCCTGTTTTGCTGTAAGCTCCGAATATCCCACTCATCTTTTTACGCTGATATCCTCTTCCAGATCTCTTCGTATGCACCCATGACGTTTCCCAGGTCTTTGCGGAAGCGGTCCTTGTCCAGGCGGTCTCCTGTCGAGCTGTCCCAGAACCTGCATGTGTCAGGTGAGATCTCATCCGCAAGCATGAGGTTTCCTTTTGAATCTTTGCCGAATTCAAGTTTGAAATCTACCAGGACGATGCCCTTTTCTGCAAAATATTCTTTCAGCACGGAGTTTACCTTGAGTGAAATGTCCTTGGTCTTAGCAATTTCTTCCTCTGTCGCCCATCCAAAAAGGATCGCATGATCTTCGAGGACAATGGGATCACCCAGTTCATCGTTTTTGTAGCAGAACTCCACGAGAGGGCGGGGAAGCACCATGCCTTCCTTAACGCCCAGCCTTTTGCATAGCGATCCTGTAGTGATGTTCCTCACGATGACTTCAAGGGGGACGATGGAAACTCTGGTCACGACCTGATGAACATCGTCGATCTGCCTGACGAAATGTGAATCTATGCCTTTTGATTTGAGATACCCGAAAAGTTTTGAGCTTATCTTGTTGTTTAGCTGGCCTTTGCCGCTCATTGTCGCCTTCTTCTCTCCGTTGAAAGCGGTGAAGCTGTCCTTGTATTCCACTATTACAAGATCCGGATCATCTGTAGTGTAGAGCCTCTTTGCCTTGCCTTCGTATATGAAATCCTTTTTATTCAATTCCATTTCAAGCACCTCCAAAGATTTTTATGTGCAGAGTTTTTCGTTTTGCCTGTCTTTAATTTTTTACCCTGAACTGCCGGCAGACGGTGACCAGGGTTTGATCAGATCTCCAGAAGATCGGAGTAATCTTCATTCTCAAGGTAGCTGCCGTCAAAGCAGGCTGTGCAGAGTTCTGACGAGGGAAGCCCTATCGCATTCCTGAGCTGTTCGCAGGTCAGGTATTCAAGGGAGTCCGCCCCTATCTTTTTGCACAGGGTGGGTATATCCATCTGTGCCGCCGCCAGTTCATCTGAACTCGGGGTGTCTATCCCGTAATAACATGGGAAACATACCGGAGGTGATGCTATGCGCAGGTGGACTTTTTTTGCTCCACTCTCCTTTATCATGGATACTATCCTTCCTGCGGTCGTTCCACGGACAAGAGAGTCATCCACTACCACAGCCTCTCTGTCTATGAATGCTGTGCGCTGTGGGTTAAGCTTTATCTTGACCCCGATTTCTCTAACGAGCTGGGTGGGCTGTATGAATGTCCTGCCTACATACCGGTTCCTCACGATCCCCATCTCGAAGGGAAGCGATGACTTCTGGGCGTATCCCAGGGCTGCAAGTGTGCCGCTGTCCGGCATCCCTGTGACTACAGAATTTTCCGGGACCGCAGTTTCAGCCAGTTTGACACCCAGTTCTTTTCTTGCCCTGTAAACGGATCTGCCGTCTATAACGCTGTCGGGACGGGCAAAATAAACATATTCAAAAGAGCAGTGGCATCTTTTGGGCGGGCTTACCGGGAGTTTTCGGGATATCATGCCCCTCCTGTCTATGACAAGTATCTCGCCGGGTTCAACATCTCGGATTATCTCAGCCCCAAGTATGTCCAGAGCGCATGACTCTGATGCTATGTAGATAGTCTCATCTCTTTGACCGATGATCAGAGGCCGGAAACCCCAAGGATCCCTTGCGGCTAGGAGACATCCGTCAAAAAGTACCGCCAGGCTGTATGCCCCCTGGATCTTCGCAAGAGATTTTTCAAGGGCTTCCAGCTGGACGACCCCCGGCTGGTGGGCCATAAGCTGAAGGATGGTCTCCGTGTCGGATGATGTGTGAAATATGGCTCCCATGTTTTCGAGATAGCCGCTGAGGCCATGGGCGTTAGTGAGGTTTCCGTTGTGGGCGATGGCGACAGGCCCCTGGGAATAATTTGCTCCGATGGGCTGGCAGTCTTCTATCCGGGTGCCTCCAGCCGTTGCATACCTTACATGTCCTATTGCAGTATCTGCATGGATGTGGGAAAGACAGTTCTGGCTCAGTGCTTCGTGGACCAGTCCCATACCCTTCTTTATGTTTACGGTCCCGTCCTCTATCCATGCAACGCCGGCAGAAAGCTGACCCCTGTGCTGTAGTGCGCAGAGACCGAGATAGACATCCTCAAGTACTGAGGCACCGTTCATGCTGTAAGCGCCGAAAACGCCGCACATTTTTAGAAACAGCCCTCCGTGAAGGCCTTTTTCAGTTTTGAGAGATCAAGGCTGAACATATCTTTCCATTCAAACTTTTCTCCCCCGACAGTTCCTATCTTTGCGCAGGGAAAACCTTCCCATATCTTTTCAAAAAAGGAGTCTTTACCTCTAGGAACTGCATACATGGCTCGTGCTCCGCCTTCTGAAAAGAGGAGTTCTTCTGTGGTCAGAGATGAGCTTATTTCGACATTGATCCCCCTGCCTGAAGCTATCGCCTCGTTTGCAAGTGCAACTGCAATGCCTCCGCCGGCGACAGCCCGTCCGGAAGACGCGGCTCCGTCAGCAGCGGTTTTCATCGCCCTATCCCGGAACGACTTTTCCTTATCATGATCAGGTCTGACAGTTTTGCCGGCCGGTTTGCCGTTTTTCATTACCTGGTAGCGCGAAGCTCCCAGCGAACCGCAAAGATCCCCAACGATGTAGAGTGTGTCGCCGGTACCCGCATTTCCTGATGCAAGACGTCTGTTTCTGTCTTTAATAAGTCCGGCAGTCACAACAAGGGGAGTGGGGTAGATCTGTCCGCCTGCTGTCTCGTTGTAGAGGCTGACGTTTCCTGAAACTACGGGGCAGTCAAGGCTTCTGCATGTGTCTGCAAGCCCTTTGATCGACTGTTCAAGTTCATAGAATTTATCAGGTGCCTCCGGAGAGGCAAAGTTCAGACAGTTAGTCATTCCCAGAACTTCTGCTCCGGAGATCCATAGACCCCTCAGAGAGAGGGCCATCGTTTCGGAAGCGCCTGTGTAAGGATCTGTCCAGCATTTATTTGGCTCAGCTTCCATAGTAAGCAGGCATGCCCTCTCTGTTTCAGGAACTTCAACAACGGCTGCAGGAGCCCCCGGTCCCTCGATGGTATGCAGCTGGACCATTGAGTCATACTGCTCCCATATCTTATGCTTGCTTCTTCCGTTTGGGCAGCTGACCAGGGAGAGGAGGTCAGTCTCAGGATCTTTTGAAATGAGGGAAGAGGTGTTAATTGTGCTTCTTTCCTTGATATCTGCAGGTTCAGCTGACGGCCAGACAACTTCCGGTGTATCGCCCAGGATAGATGTAGGAAGGTCAGCAATAAGTTCGCCATTATTATAGACTCTGTAACGGTCCGAATCAGTCATTATTCCGACTGACGCGCAGTCCAGTCCGTAGTGCGCAGCCAACGCGAAGACAGAATCAAGCTTGTCCTCTTCAACTATAAGAAGCATGCGTTCCTGTGATTCGGAGAGGAATATCTCCCAGGGAGCCATGCCTTTTTCCCTAAGAGGGATTTTTTCAACGGTGATGTCTATACCGCATCCACTCTTGTGGGCTATCTCGCTGGAAGAGGAAAGTATCCCTGCAGCACCCATATCCTGCATTGAAGCGATAAGATCCTTGTCGAGAAGGTCCATGCAGCATTCAATAAGCAGTTTTTCTTCAAATGGGTCGCCTATCTGTATCTGAGGTTTGCTTGCCTTCGAGTCCTCATCAAGTTCACGGGAAGCGAATGAAGCCCCTGCTATTCCGTCACGCCCTGTCTTGGAGCCCAGGAGGACTGCAAGGTCCCCCTTCTTGGCTGTCTGTGAGCTTGCCATCTTGTCAAGACGGACGAACCCTGCGCTGAAAGCGTTTACAAGGGGGTTGTCAGTGTAGCAGGGGGAGTAGAAGGTCTTTCCTCCTGCGATTGGCACCCCGACTGCGTTGCCGTATGCGCCAATCCCCTCAACTATGCCCTTGGAGAGATTTTCAGTCTTTTTAAGTGAAAAATCGCCGAAGAAGAGTCCGTCCATTGAGACAGAGGGGCGGGCACCCATGGCTATTATGTCCCTGATAATGCCGCCAACACCGGTTGCGGCTCCCTGGAAAGGAGCTACTGCGGAAGGGTGGTTGTGGCTCTCGACTTTGAATGCAAAGCCCCATCCCTCTCCCATATCAACTACGCCCGCGTTCTCTCCCTGTCCCTGAAGAACGTATTTTCCCTTCGACGGGTATGTCTTAAGAAGCCTCTTGGTCGATTTATAACTGCAGTGTTCTGACCACATTACACCGATCAGCTGTGTTTCAAGGGAATTGGGCTCTCTTTCAAGAAGTTCGTTTATACGTTTGTATTCCGAGTCTGAAAGGCCCGTGCTTTTGTAATCCATCAGCATGCACCTCTTTCTGCAAAAGCCTTCGCAATCGAATCCCAGAACATGATGCCGTCTGTCCCGCCGTTAAGATGGGGGATCGTGGCACGTTCAGGATGAGGCATTAGTCCTAGTATGTTCCCTTTTTCGCTGCATATCCCCGCTATGCCGTTCAACGCACCGTTAGGTGCGTATTCCGCACCTGCTCTCCCTGTATCGGGGTCTGCATACCTGAAGACTACGCGCCCTGAGTTCTCAAGTTTTTTCAGATCTTCATCAGGGAGGAAAAAGAGTCCTTCGTGGTGAGCTATCGGAAACTGGAGCACCTCTCCCTTTTTAAGGCCTGATGTGAACTTATTACCGGTCTGTTCGACCCGAACATAGCACCTGCTGCATATAAAGGTAAGGGAAGTATTCGGAAGGAGCGCGCCGGGCAGCATCTTTGTCTCAGTAAGTATCTGGAATCCGTTGCATATGCCGAGTACAAGTCCTCCTCTGTCCGCATGTTCCTTCACAGCTTTAATGATGGGAGATCTTGCTGCCATCGCCCCGGAACGGAGATAGTCACCGTATGAAAAACCTCCGGGCAGAACAACAAGGTCCGGCTGCCGGCTGAAGTTTTCTTCTTCGTGCCATACCATGTCCACAGCTGTTTTCATTGATTCACTTACAGCCCGCTGGACATCCCTGTCACAATTGCTTCCGGGAAAGACAACTACAGCAGTTTTCATCGCCCTGTTTCCTTGACTGATATACTAAAGGTCTCTATAAGATCATTGCAGAGAAGATCGGAACACATCGATTCGACAATTTTAACTGCCTCCTGTTCAGTTCTCGCCTCCAGTTTCATTTTTACTATCTTACCGACCCTTACCTCGTCGACTCCCTTGTATCCAAGGTGAGTCAGGGTCTTTTCAACTGCCTTGCCCTGTGTGTCCAGTACACCCTCGCGTGGTGTTATTAGTACTTCAGCCTGAAAGATCATACATTCGGCCTCCTTAAGTTGTTTGATGGTTTAGTAAAAATTGTCCACCAGCTAGTTCATAATATAGCCTTTAATAAAATAAATGTCAACATTAATTAAGTCCTATGTCTTAAATAATTTGGTCACTGATACACCAGAAAATTCTGGTTGTCGCATCTAAATCTTTATTACAGGAGGTTGATTCTCAATGCAACTCAGAAAGCGTTCCGCGATTGCGGTACTTATGGTTCTGACCCTCTCTTTGATGATCTGTTCATCAGTTTTAGCAGCTGATAAAGTTATCAAGATAGGCGTGCTGTTCCCACTCACAGGTCCGGCGGCTGTTTCAGGGCAGAGCTGCGTAAATGCGGTTCTTGCTGCAGCAGATGTCATCAACAAGAAGAACCCTGATATGAATGCTCCTCTCGCTGCGAAGGAAGGCCTTCTCGACGGATATAAGATCGAAATAATCAAGGCTGACCACCAGGGCAAACCTGACGTTGCCAAATCTGAAGCCGAGCGGGCGGACTTATGACTACATATCTTGCCGTGCATCCTGAAGTGGGCGGGCTTTTCAGCCTCATCGCATTCGTAGTAGTTGCGTTTGGAGGCTTTGGAAGCATTCCGGGAGCACTCTTCGCGGCACTGCTGATCGGACTTGTGGAATCCTTTGCCGGCTTCTACATAGCTGCGGTCGTAAAGTACGTGGCAGTCTTCGCAATCTATCTTGTTGTAATAATGATCAGACCTAAGGGTCTGTTTGGGTGGTGACGGCGATGTTTAAAGACAAAACAGACAAACTCTGGTACGGATTCCTTGCTGTCGCCTTCATACTGCCTTTTGTCCCCGGTGTAATAGGAGGATTCTTTTTCGGTCACGTCGCGACGATGATACTGCTTTATGCGGCTATGGCACAGTCATGGAACATAATAAGCGGATACTGCGGGCAGACTTCCTTCGGTCACTCTGTCTTTTTTGGTATAGGAGCCTATGGAGCAGCTCTTGCGGTAGTGAATTTCAACACCCTGCCCTGGTATGGAGCACCGCTTGGAATGCTGGCAGCAGCAGTATCTGTGGTGATCAGCTATCCCTGCTTCAAGCTGAAAGGACACTGTTTCGCCATTGCCACATTTGCGATCGTTGAGATATTCAACCGTCTCTTTATGATCTGGGATGCCATCGGCGGAGCTTTGGGGCTTGACTACCCGATACTGCCTGACGGATGGAAAAATTCTCGTGGTCAAACACCAAGAACGGATACTATCTCGGCGCGCTTGCAATTTTTATCCTAGTCTTCAGCGTGGTCAGATGGATAGAGAAAAACCGCATGGGTTACTATCTCAGAGCTGTGCGCGAAGGACAGGAGACGGCTGAATCACTGGGCGTAAACAGTACCGTTGTAAAGCTTTCTGCGATGGCCCTTTCCGCGTCACTGGCAGCACTTTGCGGTGCTTTCTTCGCTCAGTACAACTATCGAGTTGATCCGCCCATGGTAATGTCTCTTGACATGTCCATGAAATTTGTTCTGATAACGATACTCGGAGGTATTGGGACATTTTTGGGGCCATTCCTCGGAGCACTTGTCCTTATCCCGCTTCAGGAATACACGCGCGCATATCTTTCCCACCTCGGAGCAGGCGTTGACCTGATGATATTCGGCCTGATCATAATCATCGTTATGATCAAGCAGCCTCTCTGGATAATGGGACTGATAAGATACTTTACAAAAAGAAAGGTTGCAAAGGGAGAAGGTGACGCTTGATGGCACTGCTTGAAGTCAGAAATCTGACCATGAAATTCGGGTCTCTGCTTGCCAACAGCGATGTTACCGGTTATCCCTCGTGGAAGATGGCCCGTCTTGGGCTGGCAAGGACTTTTCAGGTCGTCAGACCGCTCAAGGAGATGACGGTATACGAAAATATACTTGTAGGTGCCTACATGCGATACAGCAAAGGCCAACGAGGTTGCTGAACACTGTTTGGGACTTTGTTTCCTCGGAGATCTCCGGGACAAGCTTGCAGGCGGGCTTACAATAGGCAACAAGAAGAGGCTTGAAGTGGCAAGATCGCTTGCAACCGGCCCCAAACTGCTCCTTCTGGATGAGTCTGTAGCTGGACTGACCTCTACTGAGGTAAAAGAGATGGTTGAGGTCATAGTAAGACTCAAACAGGAAGGCGTTACGATCCTGATGGTCGAGCACATCATGGAGGCAATAATGCCTATCGCGGATAAGATCGTTGTCCTTGCCAGCGGCAAAAAGATCGCGGAAGACAGTCCACAGGCTGTGGTCAATGACCCCACAGTAATAACTGCGTACTTCGGCGAAAAATATGCAAAGAGACTAAGGGGTATAAATAATACATATTTTCCGTTCTCAGAGAAAGCTTTTAAAGAGTGGATCGCCGGCAAAAGTCCGGACTTAAAGCCAAGGTCCTTTCAACAGTTTCTTTGCTTCGTCTGTCAGAGGTATCAGATCTGTCCTGTCAATGTATCCGAGAGAGAATTTTCTGTTCAGGGCCATCATTAGGCGCAGGCCGAAAGATACTCTGTTGAGGTATGAAAATACTCCTCTCGCCCCCGCAGGAAACTCATCCGCATCTTTATTATCGTATGACGGCGGAATCATTGTCAAACAGGCATTGGATAACAGAGGCAATCGGTCAGAGAAAATAAGAATTTAATTGACTAATATCTGAGGAAAAAATAAGCTGTTTTCTCCTTGTAGGCACAAATCGTTCGTGATAGGATTCACTTGAAACTTAGCAGCCAGATAAGCTGAATAAATACAGAATGGTATATTTAACTCACATACTGCCGACCTGAAAGGAACATTGATCATATGGACAACATGACCAGGATAGATATTCTTGCAGCCGAAGGCACATTGCCAAAAGAAAAACTTGTAGAACTTCTTTCTACGTTCAGTGACGAAGAGAGGAAGTACGCAGCTGATAAGGCAAGGGAGCTTTCGCTGTCGATCTTTGGCAGAAAGATATATTTAAGAGGACTTTTGGAGATATCAAGCTTTTGCAGGAATGACTGTTACTACTGCGGCATAAGAAAAAGCAACAACAATGCCGTCAGATACAGGCTTTCTGAGGAAGAAATCTATAATTGCTGCGAATGGGGTTATGGAGCAGGCTTCAGGACCTTTGTCCTTCAGGGGGGCGAAGACAGCTATTTCGAGGACGATCTTCTGGTAAAAATAATCAGCAGCATCAAATACAAATACAGTGACTGCGCAGTTACCCTCTCTCTCGGGGAAAAAGAGAAGAGTTCATATCAAAGGCTCTTTGACGCGGGAGCGGACAGATATCTGCTCAGGCATGAGACTGCATGTGATTCACACTACTCGCTGCTGCATCCACCTGTTCTCACACTGAAGGAGCGGAAGAGGTGTCTTTATGACCTCAGGGAGATTGGTTTTCAGACAGGATGCGGGATGATGGTCGGATCTCCCTTCCAGACAAAAGAGAACCTGGCGGACGATCTTCTCTTCATGAAAGAATTCGGTCCCCATATGGTTGGCCTGGGGCCTTTTATTCCGCACATAGAAACTCCTTTCAGGGATCACCCTGCGGGAAGCGCAGAAGACTCACTTTTCATGCTGAGCATTGTCAGACTGATGCACCCAAGGGTGCTTCTGCCTGCGACTACTGCGCTGGGAACTGTAAGATCCGACGGCAGGGAACAGGGGATACTCGCAGGAGCAAATGTGGTCATGCCAAACATCACCCCTCTGGAAGCCCGTAAGAATTACATGCTTTACGACAATAAAATTGGTACGTCTGATGACCCCCTAGAGAGTCTGGACTATGTAAGGCGGAAGATCGAAGGGATAGGTTATGAAATAGCAGTTGGACGAGGCGATTACATCTGATATTTTTCTCTTCTTTGACTGGTCAGGCCGGGTATATTAGAATAGGAAAGCTGAGATAAGCGGGAGGATCATCATGAAACTTCGCGATATCATGAGACTTATAGAAAAAAGAATACCCCTTGCATGGTCGGAGGAATGGGATAACTCCGGACTGATTGTGGGAGATCCTGATTCGGAAATAGTGAAGATAGGCGTTGCCCTCGATGTGACTGAAGATACAGTTTTAATGTCCGCTAACTTGAGCTGTCAGCTTCTCGTCTCGCATCATCCCATTATTTTAAGACCTTTGAAAAATATCACATCTGACAGGCCTGCCGGCAAAGCTATGGTCATGGCTATAAAAAATGGTCTTTCATTATATGCTGCGCACACAAACTGGGATTCATCTCCCGAGGGCGTCAATTTTATTCTTGCAGAACTGCTTGGCCTTGATGACATAGAACCTCTGGTACCACCGGCTGACCGATCCTCATCATGGGGAATGGGAGCTGTTGGAGAGCTTATGATGCCTATGCCTTTCGAGACTGTAATGAAACTGATAAAAGAACGATGGTGCCTTTCATCATGCACAGGGTACGGCAGTCAGTCCGCCTTGATCAAGAAGATCGCTCTGGGAGGCGGTTCGTGCGGAGATATGTGGCAGCATGCCGAGGAGAAGGGCGCTTCACTTTTTGTTACTGCCGATATGTCATACCACAACAGACAGGATGCGCTTAATTGCGGTTTAAAACTTATTGATGTCGACCATGGAGAAATGGAAAGAGCCAGTCTGCCGAGACTTAAATCTATAATAGAAAAAGAGACAGGGCTGATCGTTGAGATGATCCCTGAAACAGATAGAGAAAAATTTATACTGTAAGATAATCAGCATATTTTGCCGCCCTTGTAGAGGGCTGGCGTAACTTTAGAAGGGACAGTGGAACGAATGAACGAAAAAAAGAGGATATTCAGCGGGATGAGGCCGACCGGCAAACTTCATTACGGCCACATGGCAGGTGCACTGATCAACTGGGTCAAGCTCCAGAACGATTATAATTGTTTCTGGGGGATAGTTGACTGGCATGCAATGATGTCGGATTACGCGGACTGCAGCAAAGTCAGGGCAAACTGCAGGGAGATATTGCTCGACTGGCTTGCAGTAGGGGTAGACCCTGAGAAGTCTTCGATATTTATCCAGTCGCATGTCAAGCAGCATGCCGAGATACACCTTGCCCTTTCGATGATAACTCCTCTTGGATGGCTTGAGCGCTGTCCGACATACAAAGAGCAGATACTTAACCTACAGAACAAGGATCTTTCCACGTATGCCTTCCTGGGATATCCTGTGCTTATGGCAGGCGATATCCTGCTCTATAAATCATGGGCGGTTCCGGTGGGAGAAGACCAGGGACCCCATCTCGAACTTTCAAGAGAGGTTGCGCGAAGGTTCAACCACTTCTATGGGGATATATTCCCTGAACCTGAGACGCTGCTGACGCCTTCTGCCAAAATGCCGGGTACTGACGGACGTAAAATGAGCAAATCATACGGCAACGCGCTGGACATTGCAGATGACATGAAAACTATATGGAATAAGCTTAGGACTATGGTAACAGATCCCGCAAGAGAGAGAAGGACAGACCCCGGGACACCGGAGAAGTGCCCTGTCTGGGATATACATAAATTCTTCAACAGGGATGCGCAGGAGATGTCCGAGATACACGATGGATGTATGACTGCGGGTATTGGCTGTGTGGACTGCAAAAAGAAACTTATGGTGCACCTCGAAAAAATGATGGGCCCGATACAGGAGCGCCGGGCCTATTACGAGGAACGCGAGGACGACCTGATGCAGATCCTCGAGTCAGGCGCAGCGCGCGCCCGCTCTGTAGCGGAAAAGACTATGGAAGACGTATACAAGGCGATGGGACTTCTTCATTGAGGAAAAATTGACAGAACAGTTCGAAGCAGTACCTAAAAACGAAAAAGAGGACCGGAGGGGTTTCGAGGTTCAGCTCGGGGCTTTTTCCGGTCCGCTTGACCTTTTGTGCCATCTGGTCGAGAGCAGGGAGATGGATCCTGCGCAACTTAACCTGACTGAGCTGGTATCACAGTATGTAAGGTTCCTTGTGAAAAGCAAACGTACTACACTTAACGAGATGGCCGAGTTTTTTTCTTTTGCCAGCAGACTTCTTTTGAGGAAGGTCCATTCACTTTTTCCCGCCCAGCGTGACGCTGATGAAGACGAATATATCCCGGATGAAGACATGTACACCGACGAAGAAGAACTCAGGAGGATGATCGAGGTCTTCAGGCCGTACAGGAATGCAGCGGCATATCTGGCCTCGCTTCAAAGGGAGAGGGAATGTTCTTTTGTCAGGATTGCTGATGATGAAAGCACACCCTTTTATGACCTTGGTGACCTTTACGGGCTTGCTTCCCTCTGGTGGCAGCTGCTGGACAGATACAATGAAAAAAGAAATTTAGGCGACTACTGTGAAGAATCTATCTGGGACGATATCCCCGATGCCATCCCTGAGGAACGGCAGGTGGAGCAGAGGATGGAAGAACTTCTGCGCAGTATAAGAAAAAAGGAACTCTCGCTGAGGGACCTCCTTGAGGAGAGGAATAAAAAAGTTCTAATAGTCACGTTGCTTGCCCTGCTCGAAATGTCACGCCTTGGAATGGTAAGGATCACTCAGTCAGAAACGTTGGGAGATGTTCTAGTTGCAGCAGTTTGATGAAAATGAAAAGAGTGGGATGGGTCTTCTGGAGAGGCAGGTCGAGGCTATGCTGTTCGTCTCTCCTCAGCCTTTATCCAGCCAGGAGATAGCCTCATATCTTGGAGTTTCACAAAACAGAGTGGATGACGCTGTGAAAACTCTGAAAGATACATATGCAAGATCACACGGTCTGACTATCCTTTTTGTCGCGGGCGGATGGCAGATGGCGACATCGCCTGACCTTGCCGAAGCGATCGAAGCATTCTCAAACTCTGTATCACTGCAGAAGGTCAGGTTAAGCAAAGCTGCTCTTGAGACACTCTCTGTAATTGCATATAATCAGCCTGTAACGCGTTCTGAGATAGAGGATATCCGCTCTGTAAGATGTGACAGGGTAGTAGATACCCTTATGAAGCATGGGCTTGTAAGGATTGCCGGGAGAAAAAAAAGCGTTGGTTCTCCTCTGCTTTTTAGAACGACTGACCGGTTTCTCGAGATATTTGGGCTTACGGGGATAAATTCACTGCCCTCGCTTGACGAGCTTAAAGATTACAGGACAGAAGAAGCTGCTTTCGATCCCTTCGAAAGAGCGGAAAACGGGACAGAAGAAGATGATAACGATGAATGATAAAAAAAACAGCATCAGGCTGAACAGGTATCTTGCCCTTTGCGGGATCGGTGCAAGACGTAAAGTTGAAGAACATATCCTGGCCGGAAAGGTCATTATAAACGGAGAAGTGGTGACTGAGCCTGGAAGACAGGTCTCAGAGTCGGATACCGTGATGTTCGAAGGAAAAGAGATCTCGCCTGTTGAGCAGAAATATCTGATCTTCAACAAGCCGTGCGGGATACTCAGCGCAGTTGAAGACAGCAGGGAGCGCACAGTGATCGATATTCTCCCGCCTGAGATGGACAAATACCGCCTCTTCCCGGTCGGCAGGCTGGACAGGGAGAGCGAGGGACTTATGATCCTTACAAATGACGGGATGTTTTCCCAGGAACTCATCCATCCTTCAAAAGGAATAACGAAGACCTACGAAGTCGAACTAAGGAAACCATTGCCGGAAGAGAGACTCATAGAGTGGACAAAAGGTGTGGAGTGCGAAGGACTCTTCCTTAAGCCGATCTCAGTACGCAGGATCGGACGCAGCCCCCTTCAATGCTGGTTTGAAGTGGTACTGGGAGAGGGAATAAAAAGAGAGATACGCCTCATGGTACGTTCCCTCGGGAATGATGTCAGAAGGCTTATAAGGCGGAAGATAGGCAGTCTGGAACTAAGAGAACTGACTACCGGCAGCTATATTTCAGTCAGCAGGGAAGAACTTTGGAGTTATATTAAAGACGGAAAGATAGTATAATAAGAGTTTAAGGAATGTCTCTTTATGAAAGTTTCGGTCCAAAATATCAGGCCCGGAAAGTTTTTGTGTTGCCATTAGCCATGTAAGGGAGTTTTCAAATGAATGAAAAAACTGTCCGTACGCTTGTTATAACGATAGACGGGCCCGCAGGTGCAGGCAAGAGTACTGTAGCAAAGATCGCTGCAGAGAAGCTTGGGCTTCCCTACCTTGATACAGGTGCTATCTACAGGGCAGTGGCATGGTTTTTAAAAGACCAGTTTGTAGCTCCCGGAGAAACGAATAAGATAGAGGCCGTCCTGACCGGGATATCGATCTCTTTATCAGACGGCAGGGTGTCGGTTAACGGCCGCGATGTAACTGCCGAGATCCGCACACCGGACGTTGATGCTTCAGTGTCGTCTTATTCTGCACTCAAGCCTGTCAGGGATGCCCTTATAGGACTGCAGAGAGAACAGGCTGCCAATGGCCTTGTTGCAGACGGCAGAGATATGGGTACTGTTGTTTTTCCAAACGCCGATCTTAAAATATTCCTTACAGCGGATGCGGAAGAACGGGCAAAACGCCGTTATCGGGAGAGGCTTGCCCGTGGCGAAAAAGCAGACTATGGGGAAATACTCAAGTATGTCAACGAAAGAGACCTCTATGACATGAACAGGGAAATAGCCCCCCTGCGGCCCGCAGCCGGCTGCGTGATATTGGACAGCACAAGAATGACTATCGAAGAAGTCACTGACGTTATCGTCAGATTAGCCAGAGAACTGGGAGATACTAAAGAGAATTGAGCAGGCAGAAAAGATCCATTGATCTTTCAATAAAACCCAAAAAAGCAATAGTTTGCGGAGTTGATATCAACAGCGCAGACGATACTGAAGTTTCGCTTGACGAACTGGTAATGCTTCTGGAAAATTTGGGTATACCAACCATGGCGAGGGTCATACAGAAAAGGAACACCCCTGACCCGGCCAGCTTTGTAGGTTCGGGCAAGGCAGAGGAGATAAAGGATTTCGCGCAGAAATCAGAAGCGACTCTTCTTGTTGTAGATGACTTCATGAGCCCGACGCAAAAAAGCAACCTCCAGAAGCTGACCTCCATGACCGTCTGGGACAGGGCTTTTGTAATAATGAAAATATTCGAAAGCAGGGCCCACACCGCAGAAGCCAAACTCCAGGTGGAGCTTGCCCAGTACAGATATGAGATACCGAGCCTCAAAGGTCTCGGCCATCAGATGTCAAGGACAGGCGGAGGCATAGGAACGAGGGGCCCGGGGGAGACGGAGTTCGAAAGGCACAGAAGAAAGCTCGAAAGACGTATGAAAAGCATCACTTCGCGTCTGGAAGCTGTCAAGGACAGAAGAAGGGACAGACGTGAGAGACGCAAAAAGGACGGAGCGTTTACCGCCGCACTGGTAGGCTATACGAACAGCGGCAAATCCACCCTTTTGAGGTCGCTTTCAAAAGACTGCGGGATATTAGCGGCAGATCAGCTTTTTTCTACACTTGACACTGTAGTAAGAAAGATCAGTTTCAGGGATGGCGGAAGTTTTCTGCTCTCAGACACGGTAGGATTTATTCGCAAGCTGCCCCCTGAACTTGTGGCAGCATTCAGGGCAACACTTGAAGAGGTGTCAGGCGCCGATCTGCTCCTGCTGGTGATCGACTCGGCGGACAAGGATCCTGTCGGAAATATGGACATAGTACTGCATACTCTAAAAGAGCTCAAAGCAGATGATCTGCCCAGGATAGTAGTACTGAATAAGATAGACAAGACCGGATCAGAAGCGGACTTTACAGCAATGGAGCTGCGTGCGAGAGGCGAAGAGACCGTAAAGATCTGCGCTCTTACAGGCGAAGGTTTTGAGGATCTCCTTGCGGCGGTGAAAAAACACACTACGGAAAACAATGAGAGCAGGCTGGAAGCTGCACATGCTCAATAAAGCCGACCAGAGGAGACAGGATGTGATCTTATGTATGTAAGCATGACAGGATTCAGCAGAACACAGATCCAGAGATCCTGGGGCACAGTAAGCCTGGAAGTGTCGAGCGTCAACCATAGATACCAGGAGATCTATGTCAGGCTTCCCAGGGAATTTTCAAGCTGGGAACCATGGTTCCACCAGAAGCTCCGTAAGGGTTTCCGCAGAGGCAAGGTACAAGTCAGGATGGATGTCCTGTGGGCGTCCTCTTTTAAGATGGGGCGGATAAATAAAGATATCATGACATCCTACTGCGAAGAGCTGATGCAGATACAGCGAATGCTTGGACAGGCAAAAGATCTTCAGCTGGAGAGCGTTGTCACGCTTCCCGGTGTCCTTGACATCCCCAGGTTTGAAGAGAGCGCCGAAGCAGAGGAACTGGAGGCTTCATTCAGCGAGTTGATAGAACTGGGCCTCAGCTCCTGGCAGGAGATGAGGGAGACAGAGGGAGAACATCTTAAAGAAGAGGTTCTCACCCACCTTGCAGAACTTGAAAGGCTTTCGGCCCTTATTGAGGAGAAATGGCTTCCGGCAAGGGACCAAGCCTTTGAGACCACCCGGCTGAGGATAACGGAAATGCTCGATACTCTCGGAGGCAAGCTGGAAGAATCCCGGATGATGCAGGAGATAGTGGTAATGACGGACAAGTGGGACGTATCCGAGGAGATAGCCAGGCTCAAAAGCCATATATCCAAATTCAGATCCACAGGTGAAGATGCGGAATCATCGGGACGTAAACTTGATTTTATTGTTCAGGAGATGAACCGCGAAGTCAACACACTTGATTCCAAAATATCCGACGCGGAGATAAGATGGCTTGCAGTAGATTCAAAGGCTGCGCTGGAACGTATACGCGAACAAATTCAGAACCTGGAGTAGATGATAATGAATTACAAACTTGTGCACGTCGGATTTGGGAATATGGTCGTAGCGGACAGGATAGTTGCAATAATCAGCCCGTCCTCTGCCCCGATAAAGAGACTCAAGGAAGAGGCCAGGGAGGCCGGACTTTTGGTTGATGTCACACAGGGGAGGAAGACCAGGGCGATCCTGATAATGGACAGCAGGCATGTAATAATGTCTGCAATACAGCCTGAAACAAT
The DNA here is from genome assembly GCA_963682045.1 of Synergistaceae bacterium. Lineage (GTDB taxonomy): Bacteria > Synergistota > Synergistia > Synergistales > Synergistaceae > Caenicola. Next base: position 712,681 of record OY821326.1, on the reverse strand, counting down.
AACTGGTCGTTTCGAAGGTGAGGAAGGTAAAGAAGAAAAACAATGAGAGGCAGGCTCTATATTCTTTCCGGACCGGCAGGAGTCGGCAAAGGGACTGTCCTCAGAAGAGTCTTTGAAAAACTCGACAATATAGCCTATTCGGTCTCATGCACAACCAGGGCACCAAGGCCCGGAGAGAGAGACGGTGTCAACTACGTTTTCATGGATGAACTTTCTTTCAAAAAGATGGTCGATGAAGGCAGGTTTCTTGAGTGGGCAAATGTGCATGGACACTTTTACGGGACAAGAAAAGACATTGTCGAAGAGATTCTCCGGCAGGGCAAAGATGTACTTCTTGAGATAGATGTCCAGGGAGCATCACAGGTGAAGGGAAAAATGCCTGAGGCTGTAATGATATTCATCCAACCGCCCTCATTCGAAGAGCTTGTCAGGAGACTGCAGAAGAGAGGGACTGAAGGACCGGAAGAGCTGAAGCTCAGGATCAGCAACGCGAAGACGGAAATGAGTCATGCGGAGGAATATGAACACATGATCATCAACGACAAAATAGAAAAAGCTGCTGATGATTTCATTAAAATAGTAAAAAAATACCGGGAGGGTTCAATATGATATTTATGGATCTGGAAAAAATTTACAAAAACAGGGACATCCCAAACAAATACATTCTGACACTGGTCGTATCCGCACGTGCTCGCCAGCTTAGCGAGAGAAAGGGAGCTATAAGCGGTTATGACGAAAAATTTATAACGAGGGCAGTAGAGGATCTGACGCAGGGCAGGATAAAGTATACCTTCGTAGATACTTCTCCAAAAAAGAATCCCAATGAGCCCGTGGAAGCATAACAGAAGGATACTGTTCGGAGTAACTGGAGGAATCGCTGCCTATAAAGCTCCGGATATCCTTCGTGGCTGGAGAAAAGAGGGCTGCGAGGTAGAGGTAATTCTCACCGGCTCTGCTGAAAAGTTTGTGAGTCCTCTTGTCCTTTCGACCCTTACGGGAAGAAAGGTCTGGCGAGAAAAAGATTTTCTTTCTGCTGAAGAAGGATGGAAGATCCCTCACATAACTCTTACAGAGTGGGCAGAGGTATTTGTCATAGCCCCATGTACGGCAAATTGCCTGCGCACATGCGCGCAGGGAGACGGCAGTACACTGCTGGGCGCAGCGATGCTGGCCAACAGAAGTCCTCTTGTGATTTTTCCGGCCATGAACCCGAACATGCTCCAGAACCCTGCTGTAAAAGCCAACATCGATAAGATCACAGCCATGGGACATACGGTTGTGGACCCTGACAGCGGAATGCTTGCATGTGGTTATGAGGGCAAAGGCAGGCTGCCTGACAATTCGGTGATTTACGAACATGTATGGAATGCCCTCTCTCCGAAAAAGGACATGAGGGGCATGAAGGTTCTGGTAACAGCTGGCCCCACCCACGAATACATAGATCCTGTAAGGTATATAAGCAACCCAAGCAGCGGGAAGATGGGTTATGCAATAGCCAAAGCTGCATGGTACAGAGGGGCTGATGTGACTCTTGTCTCCGGACCGGTATCGATACCGCGTCCCGAAGGAGTAAGAGTGATAGATGTCGTATCCGCCGCGCAGATGTACGAGGCATGCATAAAAGAAGCCCCTGAAATGGACATCATCGTCAAAGCAGCTGCTGTTGGTGACTTTAGAGCGGAAGAAGAGATGAAACAGAAGCTCAAGAGGCGTGACGGTGAACCGCTGACTGTGACATTTGTCCAGAACAAGGATATTGCAGCAGAGCTCGGCAGGATGAAAAAAGAAGGGCAGATGCTTGTAGGTTTCGCAGCTGAGACCCAGGATCTTATAGCAAACGCCCGGAAGAAGATGATAGCGAAGAACCTGGACATGATAGCCTGTAACGACGTACTCGCCAACGGAGCCGGATTTGCATCGGACACAAACTCTTTGATGATAATGACAAAAGGCGGGTCAGAGGTTGAGTTTTCAGGTACAAAAGACGATGTTGCCGACTCTTTGCTTGATGCTGTCATCAGAAAAAAAAATAAAGAATAATGGAGACACTATCTGTCGCGGTCCCGGGACCGTGGTGGACTGATCTCTCTTATACACATACATGTGCCCTGCCGTACGGGACCAGGGTCAGGGTCCCTTTAGGAAGTTCTTCCAGAGTTGGACTGATCGTAGGAGATAATTCAGGGACAAAGGGGCCGGAAGAACTTAAAGGAATAAAAGAGGTAATAGACCAAACCCCTCCTCTGCCGGATGAACTGTGGCGGACTATAAGCTGGTTCGGAAAGACATGGTTCGTGGGTACCGGAATGGCAGCTAAGACCTTATTGCCGGCCAGGTTCCTGAGCGGAGAACCGCTGGAAGAAACAGTTTATGAGCCTGTCCGAAGATCCTCATCAGTAAAATATGTATACGAACCCAGAGACTCGCATAGAATGGACGCATATCGCGATATCCTCGCTGCATCAGAACGTGCGGCGATAGTTGTATTTCCTGAGGTATCAGCAGCAAAAAGATTTTGGGACATACTGCCCGACTCTCTGAAGCATGAGGGTGTCCTATGGACTGATCTGTCAATAGCGAAACAGTGGGACTTTTGGAATAGGTCCAGGAAAAACGAGATAAGGTTTGCCGTAGGGTGTCAGACGGCATCTTTTATTCCGATATCTGGACTCTCGACTATAATTGTGGACGAAGAAAACAGCGGGGCATGGCGAACTCAGAAACACCCTGAATTCCACCACAGGACGATACTGGCAGCACGAGCAAGTTTTGCAGGGGCCGACCTTGTCCTTGGCGGAAGAATGCCCTCAGCAAAGGCGTTCCTGCAGAGCGGTAAAAACCTCAGCCGCAGCGGGCTCAGGGATAGGCTGATATTTGTAGATATGAAAGATTCCTCTTCGTATGACTTTGATGGTATAAAGGATACTCTCCCCATCAGCAGACCTCTTATAAGGGAGACGAAAGAAACGCTTGAAAAGGGAAAATGGGCTTTCTGGATCCTTGACCGTAAGGGATACGCAGGAGAGATCTTCTGTGAAGACTGCGGATCGCCGGTCCGCTGTCCTAAATGTGCTGGAGTCATGAGATGGGAAGGAAGATCAGAATCACTCAAATGCCTTGACTGCGGGAAAAGAGATCCTGTTCCTGAAAAGTGCCCGTCATGCGGGGGCCCGTTCCTTGAGGGGCAGAGACCGGGGCTTGAGGCACTGGAAGAAAGAGCGAGTCATTTTTTTAGAGACAGAAATGTGATCCTTTTTCATGAGGAAAAATCAAAGATGCCTTCAGGGGAATCGATACTTAAAAAGTACTCCGGCGGGGGAGTGATCCTTGGAACGAGAAAAATTATCTCTCTTGCTGACGACATCTCACCGGAGATCATTGGCTGGATAGATGCGGATGCGGAAGCCAGGGTACAGGAGTATGATGCAAAAGCAAGGGCTTTTTCTTTAATGTGGGAATCCGCATGGAGGGGAAAAGAGCCTGACAGAAGAAAAATAGTGATACAGAGCAGAAGGCCGGATAAGACATGGCAGCAGGCTCTTGGAATCGGATGGGGGTATTTCTGGGAGAGGGAGCTGAAAGAACGCAGAGAATGGGAGCTTCCTCCATACGTGCCAATGCTCAAAATAGACATTCCGGCTTTCAAGAGGAATAGCCTTGCAGAACATCTTGACCGGGCAGATTTTGAATACTGGGAGTCTGAAGAGAGATCAGACCAGATCTGGGTCAGGACAAAGAGGTTTAACGCCCTTAGGAAGATACTTGCACCATATTTTGACATTAAAAATACCAGATCAGGGATTCCCAGGGTCAGCATAAAGCTTGACTGACACGGGGAGGACAAAAATCAAATGGCATACTATAAAAGCAGCCATATGCCGGCAAGGAGAATAAAATGGCAATAATAGCAATAATTGGAAGGCCTAATGTAGGCAAGTCATCCATCTTCAACAGAATGGTGGGCAGTAGAACTGCAATTGTAGATGACCAGCCAGGTGTGACAAGGGACAGAATCTACGGTGAGACCGAATGGGCCAGCAGAAAATTCTACGTTGTTGATACCGGTGGAATAATGTCTGAAGTTGACCACCCCTTTATGGACCTTATCGCAAAGCAGGTGGATCTGGCACTTGACGAGAGCAGCGCAGTAATTTTTGTGCTTGACGGCAGACAGGGCATCACCTCTATGGACAAAGATATCGCACTAAAGCTCAGGAAAGGCGGCAAGCCTGTCATAATTGCAATGAACAAGCTTGATAACCAGAAACAGGAAGATGAGATGCTCTACGAGGCATACTCTCTTGGTTTTGATACTGTTATAGCGACGAGCGCGGAGCACAATACAGGTTTCGACGAGATCTTCGACGCTGTAGTTTCAAAACTTCCGCCAGACGACTTTGAGTCAGAGGAAGATGACATAAGAGTCGCGATCGTTGGGAGGCCCAACGTGGGTAAATCAAGCCTCCTTAACGCAATAGCCGGAGAAGAGCGTTCAATGGTAAGCGAAATGGCCGGAACGACCCGTGACGTAGTGGACTCGGTTGTAGAGACCGATGGAGTTAAAATGAGATTTCTCGACACTGCCGGACTCAGGCGTAAAAGCCGCGTGAACACTGACCTCGAATACTATTCCAACGTCAGGACATACCAGGCGATAGACAGGTGTCATGTCGCGCTTGTGCTCCTTGATGCTCAGGACCCTGTTACAGAACAGGATAAGCGACTTATTGGCCAGGTCCTCGAAAGGGGCAAGGGACTCATACTCGTAATGAACAAGTGGGACCTTGCACCAAGAGAAGAAAAGATTGGGGACAAGATGACAGAACTGCTCAAGGACGAGCTGCCTTTCGCTTCCCATGCGCCGAAAATTTTTATTTCAGCCAACTCGGGTCGAAGCATCTCCAAGATACCGGCTCTTATCATGAAGGTCGAAGAAAACAGGAGAAGAAGGATACCCACCTCTGAGCTAAACAGACTTGTCAAGGAGACTCTTGTATTTGAGAGGATGCCAGGCGACGGAAAAGGCCACAGCCTTAAAATATACTATTGCACTCAAGCGGACGGAGCACCGCCGGCGTTCATCTTTTTTGTCAATGACTCTGAGCTCTGCTCAAAATCTTTCAAGCGCCACCTGGAAAACTGTCTAAGATCGATGGCGGATTTTTCGGGCGTACCAATAAAGATTTTTATGAGAAACAGAACTGAAAATTAGCCGATTTTCCCAAAAGTACTTGACCTGAGCGGATTTTATCGGTATAAATGCTAGTGAACTGCTCTAGCAGTGTCAATCTTGTCAGGAGGTGGCAGAAGGTGACAAAAACAGATCTCGTCAACGCCGTAGCAAAGTCTGTCGAAGGAATCACTAAGAAGAAGGCCGCAGAAGTTGTAGACGCAGTATTTGCAGGTATCCATGGTTCCCTTAAGAAGGAAGACAAGGTCCAGATCGTAGGATTTGGAACATTTGAAGTCCAGAAGAGAGCCGCTCGTCAGGGCCGTAATCCTCAGGATCCCAAGAAAGTCATCCAGATCCCTGCAAAGAAAGTTCCCGTCTTCCGTGCAGGCAAGGCCCTCAAAGAAGCAGTTAACAGCAAGAAGAAGTAGTTTTTATATCTTTTAGGTTTTTGGGAACATAAAAAAATCCCGACAATTTTTGTTGGGATTTTTTTATTGCAGTACTTGACCAAAAGCTTATCGCGGGTTATTATACTCCCTGCTTACGGGATGTAGCGCAGCCTGGCTAGCGTACCTGCATGGGGTGCAGGTGGTCGGAGGTTCAAATCCTCTCATCCCGACCAGACGATATAGGGGTTTCCGTAGTTTATGGAAGCCCCTTTACTTTTGTGTTTTTAAGATATATGTTTTAATTAATGTCAGGTATTTTATAAAGCTTAAGATAATTAAAAGCGAGAAAAGGAAAATGAGATGGCCAGAATACCGAATTTTATTCACAACACAGATATAGGGCAGAATTTCCTCATCGATCATTCTATAGTGGACTTTATGATCGGGAGGGCAAAGCTGACTCCTGTGGACAAAGTCCTTGAGATAGGACCCGGTGAGGGCATACTCACAGAGGGACTCCTTTCGACCGAATGCTCGGGAGTGTGCACTGTGGAGTTGGATACGAGACTCAAGCACACGATAGACATGCTGGCCATCAAAGACAGCAGGCTCCATCCCCTTTGGGGAGATGCCGTACAGTTCGATTACGAAAACAAACTTCCATGGATGCCCAACAGGGTAATTGCCAACCTGCCATACCATATCACCACGCCTCTTCTTTGGACCTTCCTTGAAAAGCTTGCTCCGCATGGACTTGAATACATGCTTCTGATGGTGCAGCTTGAATCCGCTCAGAGGATCACATCACCCTGCGGACATCGTGAACGCTCCCCGCTTGGCATAACAGTTGAAGCAATGGGAACATCAGCAATTCTTAGGAACGTTCCTCCGTCTGCCTTCAGGCCTCAGCCAAGGGTTAATTCATGCATTATCGAGATAAAGATCGAGAATAACAGGACACTTGCATGTGACAGGACATGGAGGGGTTTGCTGGCCAGATCTTTCGCCCAGCGGAGGAAGACACTTATAAACAACTGGATATCAGGTTACGCTGACATTGATCGCGATAAAGCACTGGAGATACTTGAAAGAAACGAACTGAAACCCACTGCCAGGGGAGAAGAACTTAGCCTTGATACCTGGCGCAGGCTTTCCAGGGAGCCCGAATTTTACCTCAAACCAAAAGACGAGAAGGAGTCAGAAATATGACCTGGGATCTACGCAGGATAATAGTAGATGAGAATGTCGATCTGCCCCTTGACTGGGGCTCGCTTTCTCCGTCAGGAAGGGTCTTTGTTGAAATCGGGTTCGGGAACGGCGAGTTTCTGGAATACCTTGCACAAACATTTCCCGAAGTGCTGATCGTGGGCATTGAGGTCTCACAGTGGTGCGTTGCCAAGGGAGCAAGGAGAGCGCTTGCCGCCGGACTCGGCAACGTGCGTATAATGCACGGAGATGCCCGTTTCCTGCTTCGCCATTGTTTCTCTCCAGAGTCGGTCGAAAGAGTCTACATGAACTTCCCATGTCCCTGGCCAAAAACAAGGCACGCTTCAAGGCGCGTCACGGTACCGCACTTTGCTGACCTTCTGTCATACCTCATCGTTCGCGGAGGATCATTTGAACTCGCCACAGATGTAGACTGGTACGCAGAGGAAGCAGCTGAAACCATATCAGTTCCGGGTGTTTTTCAGGCAGATCCGATAGAGGTCGACCCAAAGAGGCCATATATCACAAAGTACGAAAGAAAGTGGAGAGCCATGGGAAAAAGCACATGGCACCTGGCCCTGCATAAAATGGGCAAATATAATGATCCTATCATGGAAGACAATGACTGGCAGATGGAAATGGAGTGTGAAAGCTTAATGAAACTTGAGGACGTCCTTTCAAAGATCAAAGATGCGGAGGGCAAAGGTGTCGGCGGTAGAGGGCACTGGGTCTTCAGGGAGACATTCGTTTCAGATTCGGGAGTCGGTCTTGTCCTTGTCATAACAACTGATGACGGGTTCGAACAGCACTTCTACCTTAAGGTGATCCCCGGACGGGATGGTTTTAAGATAAAGGTTGACTCAGTGGGTCATCCTTACAGGACTCCGGCTATGCGCGCTGCCCTGCACCATGCACTGGAAGCTGCAAAGGGAAAATGATGATCTGAACTCACTGCCTTTATCTTCTCTTAGTGGCTGAAAATATCATGCTGCCTGCGTACCATACGGTAACTGTCCACGGAAGGAACGCAACAAACCTGAGAGTCTTCTCCAGCCCTATGATGTCGGCTGAAAAACCTACGGGTGTGGTGAACAGGTTCGCCAGGCCCCATGAGACGCCCATGGCCAGTGAGCTGGCAGTGCTCCTGGAGAGGGGACAGCGTCTCTGTGCCATAGCTGTTGTCACAGGGGTGCTTGCCTGAAGGAAAGCGAATCCGACAATTAGTGATGCAACAGATAAGATCCCTGCTGTGTTAAGTCCTGCGATAAGAAATACCGGTGAGATCCCAAGCGTCCAGAGCATGACCTTCTCGTCGCCTCTTGAATCAGCCAGCTTTCCTCCGATTATCCCTGCTACCGTGCATGCCAGAGTTATCGCGAAAAGCAGCATCCCGCCTGCAGCTATGCTTCCTCCCTTGAGGATAACGAGCATTGGCAGGAATATCTTTATGCCCTGCAGCGTAGCATCCCTTACTGTTGCTACAACGACAATGGAGGTGATCTTCTTCATAATGACGCCCATGTTCGAGAAAAATCCCCTGAATTCAGCCTTTTCTTTTGTAATGTTCTCAGCTTTCTGGTCTGAAACAATCCTTTTCCATATGTAGAAACATATGATGAAGCCGGGTATCAGAACGATCGGAAACATCTTTTTTCCTATAAGTGATATCAGGAATACTACATAGACAGGTCCCACTGCGCTTCCAAAACTGCCGCATGCTGCAAAAAGCGATATGAAAAGGGCAAGGTCCTTGCTTCCGGCGGAGGATCCGGCCCTTCCGAGCCCCTGTGGGTGAAAGGATGCTGTGCCCATGCTCATCAGTCCCACCAACAGGAAGGCTACGGAGTAATTCGGAGCCAGAGGCAAAAGACATGCTCCTGCAATGCTCAGCATCGGCGCCCAGACGGCAAGCCAGGGCCTTTTCTGCCTGTCTGCAAAATATCCTGCTACCGGTTGGCCTATCAGGTTCGTTAGTCCGAAAATAGCATTCAAAAGTCCGGCCTGACTCAAAGATATCGATATGGAATTAACAAGCATTGGTATAATTGTCGGTAAGGCTGTTGAGTGCATGTCGTTCATGAAATGCAGAAAGGAAAATCCGAAAAGACTCCTTCTGTCGCTTTGTTCCTCATGTGTTTTTGTCTGTTTTTCCGGTGTTTGCGGCATTTGGGGCCTCCTGTATTGTATACACTTTAGATGTGCGATATTATACTCTTTTTACATCTCATTTAGTTGAAACAGGGTGAAATTTGTATGAAAGAAATGCGTCCCACCATGGGCAAGGTAATGCAGGCACTTTTCAATATTTTGGGATCGCTGGAGGGCAAAAGCTTTCTTGACCTTTTTTCTGGCAGTGGCCAGATCGCCCTCAATGCGTACAAAAGAGGCGCTGATCGGGTATCTCTTGTTGAATCAGAGAGAAAGCGTTTTGGGGATATAGTTAAAACCATGCCTGAGGATGTAAAATGTCTTTGCATGGATGTCAGAAGGGCTTTGTCAAGATTTGCAAAAGACGGAGAGTCATTTGATGTTATTTTTGCCGACCCGCCATATGGACTGAGTTGGGGAGCCGAACTCCCGCAGTTGATTTTTAAACACAGCGAAGTCCTTTCCCCGAACGGAACGTTGATCTTCGAACACTCTGAAAAAGAAGACGCAGATGATATTCCGGGATGGGAGAGGGAAGAGAGAACTTACGGAGGAACAGTTCTCACATTCTACAAAAGGAGTGTTGATTAATGATAAGGGCCGTATATCCCGGATCTTTCGACCCGATAACCAACGGGCATATTTATATAGCAGAAAGAGGCGCTGCCCTATTTGACGAGCTGGTCGTAGCAGTCCTCGTAAACCCTGAAAAGAGATCTACCTTCAGCGAGGAGGAGAGGCAGATAATGGCCAGGGAGGCTCTTGTCCACCTTCCCAATGTAAAGGTCAAATTTTTTGAAGGCCTGCTGGTAGACTTTATGAGACAGGAACAGAGCAGGATAATAATAAGAGGCCTTCGCGCACTTTCTGACTTCGAATATGAATTTCAGCTTGCGCAGATGAACAGGCAGCTGGCTCCGGAGATAGAGACTTTCTTTATAGTTACAGACGCGAAGTACTCATATCTTTCAAGCAGGGGTATCAAGGATGCCTTTCAGTTCGGAGGCGCGATAAAAGATATGGTCCCGCCCGGGGTATTCAGGCGCCTTAGGGAACGTATCCCCCCACGCAACGTATAGCTTCCATCTCAAATATAATTTGATCACCTTTTGATGACGTGCTTCTGCTGTCATACGGCGGAAGCACGTCATCTGTCCTTAGGCCTGGGTCTTCGGATCTCCATAAAGTCCAGCGGAAGAGAAAGCTCCGATGACCAGGGCGGCATTGACAGCCGCTTTTTTCATTTCATCTATCTTTATTCCTGGGCTCCAATATGCCTGAGCAAGCATATCTGTTACCCTTTCAAAATCCATTGATCCAATTCCGCATTTGTAGACGATGTCCATAATTTATTCCCCGCTTATTATGATCTTTCTGGAATGTTCCCTTCCGAATTCTCCCTCAGGTAACAGCTGTTCCCATATCTCTGATCCTATGAGTTCATATCTCATGGCTTTTTCCGCAATTTCAGATATTGAAGAAGTGTCACCGCACCTTGTAATAACGGGCAAAGATGATGTTTTTCTCATGCGCCGCAGCATTTTTCTTCCGTTTTCGTTCATTCCGAGCACTCTTATATACGGCGGTCCTATCCTTTGGAATGCCCTGTTTGTCCAGTGTTCGAGTCCTATCAGAATGTGTATCCCGTGTCTCTGTACTCTTCCAAGCGGGTATCTCCTGCTTGTGCACGCTTTTCCCCATTCGGTGAAGGAAGAGCTCCTGATCGCTTTTTCCCTCAGCAGGTACTCTATCCCCTCACCTATCTCTGCGTACTTTGAGATATCGCCGGGATCCATTGAGATGAGTCTGGATCGGAGGATATTCCACAGTCTTCCTTCGTCTGTGCAGGCACGTCCCTTTTCGATGGCCTCTTTTAATATCTCGGCTGAAAAATCAGGGAGCCGGGCCAGTGCCTCTGAAACTTTCCCTTTTGAAAGAGCTTTTCTTACGGCGGTCGCGCTTGAAAATTCGGCAAGCTCATTTTCATGATATCCTGATCCAAGCCTCTTAACCGGTACCGCATCTATCTTCCAGTTTTTTTCCTTTATCCTAAGCATGTATGATAGTGCGAGTGAATTGTTCGAGCCTTTCAGTTTTTCAGCTGTACCCGGTACCATACGGTCAAGGGCCTTAGCCCTCGATTCGACGAAAGAACAGCCTTTGTCAAGTTCTTCTTTTAAACAAAACTTGAAAGGTTTCGGTTCTTCGATTAAAATATCTAAGATTTTGTCCATTTGCCAGTCAGGTGATTCCAGCCCGAAGGAAATGTGTGTTACGATTCCTGTCATAGCGAGGATATCAACAGCGGCATTGGCGAATACCCCTGCATTATGAGCTGAAAAGACGAGAGGAAGTTCAAGAACCAGATCGGCTCCGCATTTTAGCGCGGCCTTTGTCCTCTCCCACTTTGAAATTAAGGCAGGTTCTCCTCTTTGAACAAAGTTTGAGGAGAGCACTACGATGATGCCCTCAGCACCTGATAGTGAACGGGCTTCTTTCATGTGGTGCCGGTGTCCAAGGTGAAGCGGGTTATATTCGGCAACTATCCCTGTGATGGGAGTATGCATAAATTCAATCACCGTCCTCTTATGGTAAGAATACCACAAAGACGCGGAGATAATCAGAATAAGGGAGGCAATCTGATTCTAATGAAAATTCTAGTTCTTAACTGCGGCAGTTCTTCTTTTAAGTATCAGCTTATCGACATGAACGGGGAAGTTGTCCTTGCCAAGGGGCTTGTTGAGCGTATAGGCATAGACGGCTCAAAGATCAAGCATACCAAGACAGGAAAAGATCCGGTCTCACGTGTAGTTGATTTCCCGAACCATACGGTCGCCATCAAGTATGTTCTTGACATGCTTGTTGACTCTGAATACGGAGTCCTAAAGGATCTCAGTGAACTTTCCGCAGCGGGGCACAGAATAGTCCACGGCGGAGAGAAGTTTACATCTTCAGTTCTTGTGACTCCTGAAGTTATCAGTGCAATAGAAGAAGTTATACCTCTGGCACCCCTCCACAATCCGGCTAACCTTCAGGGCGTCCGTGCTCTTATGGAGGTTCTCCCTAACACGCCGAATGTAGTTGTATTCGATACGGCATTCCATCAGACAATGCCCCCGAAAGCCTACATGTACGGCATTCCGTATAAATATTATGAAGAAGACAGGGTCCGCCGTTATGGTTTCCATGGGACAAGCCATTTTTATGTCGCAAACAGAGCGGCTGAGATTCTGGGCAAGCCGATCGAATCTCTTAAAATAGTTACCTGCCATCTTGGTAACGGAAGCTCAATCACGGCTGTAGACGATGGAAAATCAGTTGATACTAGCCTTGGTTATGGTACGGCAGAAGGTATTATTATGGGTACGCGCAGCGGAAATCTTGACCCTTCAGTAATGGTATTCCTTATGGAAAAACTGAAAGATCCAAAATTGGTTAATGAAGAAGTTCAGAAAAAGAGCGGTCTTCAGGGTATTTCAGGAATTTCCAGCGATCTTCGCGACGTCGAAGAGGCTGCGGAAAAAGGAAATGCCCGTGCCAAGCTGGCGCAGGAAATGCTTATTTACCACGTAAAAAAATATATTGGCTCTTACGCTGCGGCAATGGGCGGCATCGATGTCCTGGTCTTCACAGCAGGTATAGGGGAGAACGGCGTATCCTTCCGTGAAGAAGTCTGTAAAGGACTGGAATTCATGGGTATAAAGATCGATCCGGAGAAGAACAAGGTCCGCGGCAAAGAGGTCATTTTCAGCACACCCGATTCAAGAGTTGCTGTAATGGTCGTTCCGACAGATGAAGAAATGGTCATTGCCAGGGACACAAAGCGCTGCTGCGAGGCAAAAAAATAGGAGAATAATGTCTGAATTTATCAAGGCTGCGCCCAAAAGTTGGCATCACAGGCTTATTATCCCGGCAATACCAAAGGATGGTACGCCATATACCGAAAGCTTTTCACTGACAGCTGACCGGAAGATCAACTATTGGGGACAGCTTTATTCCCTGACGGCCCCGCTTCAGGTCGAAGTTGAGGCTTACAGGGCTGAGGGCAGGATAATTGCTGCAATATCAGTATCCGGAAGCGTAACTGTGCCATGCTCAAGATGTCTTGGACTGGCAGGGGTTGCAATTGAGGGAGAATTAAGGTATCTTTTCTCTCTGGACAAAGAAGAGGATAAAAAAGCCGAACCTGATTATGAAACAGATGGAGACGAAGAACTCATGATCCTTGATTCATGGGAGGATGAGATCGACTTGGGACCACTGGTGTGGGAGGTAATGATAACACTCCTTCCGACTGCGCCTCTCTGTTCTGAAGAGTGCAGGGGGCTTTGTCCAAAATGCGGCGCTGATCTGAACACTTCATCATGTACATGTACTGATGAAGATGGAGATCCGCGTTTTGAAGTCCTGAAATCTTTAGTGCAGAAAGAACAGGAAAATAGCTGACTGCATAAAAAGCAAAAAAGTGATAGAATTACACAGGCGATATTTTCGCCGAAGATTTAAGGGGGGAACAAATTATGGCAACTCCAAAAAGGCGAGTATCCCACTCCCGTACACACAACCGTAAAGCACAGTGGCTTGGTGCTCTTTCAGGACCCAGTCTTACGGCCTGTACCCACTGCGGTGAGATGATAGAGACATACAAAGCCTGCCCTGCATGCGGTTACTACAAAGGACGTCAGGTAATAAAGGTTTCAGAAGCCTCTACAGCTGCTAAAGACTAGTGATATGCCTTACGAAGATCCGGAGCAAAGGGTTATCCCCTTGCTCCGGATCTTATATTATGGACACGTAGACAAAATTCGGAGCAGCTCTGTGAGAACAGATTTATCGAGCCTTCATAAAAATTTTAGGCGGCCTGTAATATGCCATTGACAACTTTTAAATTCTGTAATATCTTGTCTGGTGTTATGACCTGCTAACAATTACTTTTTACGGGAGATGCCATTTTGCGCTCAGAACTGAAAAAGCAAAGGCACAGACAGCTTATAGAGCTGATATCCACTAACCCTCTCATGACGGACGAAGAGATCGCCGCTTCTTTTGGAGTGAGTATGAGTACGGTGCGTCTTGATCGCGGTCTTCTCTCCATACCTGAGCTGAGGGAAAGAATGCGGACAATGGCCGAGCAGGCGACCAGCAGGCTCAAGTCTTTAAGGGCAGAAGAAGTGGTCGGTGAACTTCTTGAACTGGAGCCTGACGGATGGGCTCTTTCTGTGTTGAACACGACCAGGGACATGGCATTCAGACATACGAACCTTGTTGGTGATTATTATATTTACGCCCAGGCTGCTACTCTGGCAATAGCGACGATCGACAGGGAAATGGTGGTAGTAGGATCCGCAAGGCTGAGGTATCGCCGAGCGGCTTTCGTCGGAGAAAGGATACTTGCAAGATCCAAAGTGGGGACTTACAAGGGAGACAAATATGTCGTCAGTGTGCATACACGGGTCGGCGACAGAGAAGTATTTGTCGGAAGATTTGTTGTAGTCGCCAAGAATTCAGAGGAGCTAGCATAAATGGAGGCGAAAATATGCTGATAGCACTTGATGCAATGGGAGGGGACCACGCTCCGCTGGAGCCGTGCAACGCTGCCATTCTTGCCTGTCGCGAGCAGCCGCATCTTTCAGTTGCGCTGATCGGTGACAGCGAAAAAATTAAACCGATAATTGAAAAAGCAGAAAAAAACGTCCGTTCGAGGCTGAATATAGTTTCCGCGAACGAAGTGATAAACGGAGGAGACTCTCCTTCGATCTCCATAAGGAGAAAAAAGAATTCGAGCCTGGTCATAGGTTTCGAAATGGTCCGCTCAGGTGAAGCCGCGGGTATCGTATCATCCGGCAACACAGGGGCGATCGCAGCAGGAGGAGTTATCCTCCTGGGGCGTATCCCGGGAATAGACAGACCGGGTCTGGGAGCAATGCTTCCGGTCCTGAACAGGCCTACCATGTTGATGGATGTAGGGGGCACAGTCAGGTGCAAACCGATAAACCTTTTCCAGTTTGCCCAGATGGGATCCATATACATGAAGCTCTTCAGGAATGTTGAAAACCCCTCGGTTCGCCTTCTGAATATGGGCGAGGAACTGACAAAGGGGGACGAAGTTATATCCGCCGCAAGACAGCTGATAGAAAACAGCGATCTGAATTATCAGGGATACGCTGAAGCGAACGACATACCAAACGGCATATCAGACGTAATAATCTGCGACGGTTTTACAGGGAATGTCGTTATCAAATTCGGAGAAGGTCTGGGAGAACTGCTGAAAGACCAGTTTAAGGAAGAATATGCCAACCATTTGCTGCCCAAGGTGGGACTTTTATTTATGTGGCCTGCAATGAAGAGGGTACTTGGAAGGTTTGACTGGGAAAAAGCAGGCGGATCTCCGGTCCTTGGAGTAAACGGGACTGTGATCAAAGTACACGGACGCTCAAAAAGCAAGGCAATCTCATATGCGATCCTTGGAGCAGCAAATTTTGTAGAGCACAACGGAGTCGGAAGGATCAGAGAAGAAATAGCAAGAGGTGGTGCACAATGATCAAATATATTGGCAGGTCAACAAAAATTCTGGGAACAAGCAAGTATATACCGGAAAAGATAATGACCAATAAGGATTTTGAAAAAATTGTAGAAACCAACGACCAATGGATTGTTGAGAGGACCGGTATACGCAAGAGACATTTTGCCCTCGATGGTGAAAAATGCAGCGATCTTGCTTATAGAGCAGCGCTTCTGGCCCTCGAAGATTCAGGGCTGACTGCTGATCAGATCGACATGATCCTGGTGGGGACAAATTCACCTGATACAGTATTCCCAAGCGTTTCATGCAAAGTCCAGGGAAGGCTTGGCGCTGTCAATGCAGGAGCGATAGACATCCAGGCAGGATGCACAGGAAGCCTTACAGCTCTCTCAGTTGCTGCATCGGGAATATCAAGCGGGATATGGGACAAAGTGCTTGTAATAGGAGCTGAAGTTTTTAGGGACATTATAGACTGGACCGACAGGGGTACGTGCATCCTCTTTGGAGATGGCGCAGGAGCTTGCGTAATAGGAGTTTCAGAGGGAAATGGTGGATTTATATCTACCCGTCTTCTGGCTGAAGGAACCGGTCACGAGATGCTCCGCCTGGAGTGCGATGAAAATAATATTACACCTGTAGTAAAGATGAAGGGCAACGAGGTCTTCAAATTTGTTAATACAGTAATGCCGAAATTCATAAAGGGATTCTGCGAGGAATCAGGAGTCGCTCCCGAAGAGATAGATTTTTGGATATTCCATCAGGCGAATACGAGAATAATCGACGGAGTCTTCAAAAGACTGCATGTCTCGCAGGAAAAGACGCTGATCAACCTTCCCGAATACGGAAATACATCGGCGGCATCGCTTATGATAACACTCCATGAGGCGATGGAGGCCGGCAGGATCAAAAGCGGAGACAAGGTATGCTTTGTTGCTTTCGGAGCGGGAATGACATTAGGAGTCCTCCTCTACGAGGCTTAGGGAGAAAATAACATGTTCGAAAACAATCGAGTTACCAAACTTCTAAAGATAAAATATCCTTTAATTCAGGGCGGCATGGCCTGGGTGGCCGATGCTGATCTTGCAGCCGCAGTGAGCAACGCAGGCGGCCTGGGTGTAATAGCAGCTGCAAGCATGCCCGCCGGACTTCTGGAAGAGCAGATAGTAAAAATCAGAAAATTGACCGATAAACCGTTTGGAATGAATATAATGCTCCTTTCTCCGACAGCTGATGACGCTCTGGAAATAGCCGCACAGTACAGAGTTCCGGTAGTGACGACCGGGGCAGGAATGCCGGGTAAAGTTCTTGAAAGGCTCAAACCGCTGGGAACGACAGTTATTCCGGTCATTGCTTCAACAGCACACGCCGAAAGAGTTTCAAAACAGGGTGCGGATGCTGTTGTTGCAGAGGGCAACGAGGCAGGCGGCCACGTAGGCGAGATCACCACAATGAATCTTGTCCCCCAGATAGTAGATGTAGTCTCAATACCTGTAATAGCAGCCGGCGGGGTGGCAGATGGCAGGGGCATGGCAGCAGCTTTTGCTCTTGGCGCTGAAGGGGTCCAGGTGGGCACCCGCTTTGTTTGCGCAACAGAATCCAATGTACACTACAATTACAAACAAAAGATAATTGAGGCAAACGACAGGGGCACTGTGGTCACAGGGAGGTCGACAGGGCATCCTGTAAGAGGTCTTAAGAACAAGCTCTCAAGGGAGTTTGAGGATCTTGAAAAAAGCGGTGCCTCAATAGAGGAACTTGAGAAGCTTGGAACGGGCAAGCTTAGACTGGCCGTAGTTGAAGGAGACACATTATGGGGTTCGCTTATGGCAGGGCAGTCTGCCGGACTTGTTAAAAGAATTGAGCCCGCGTCAGCGATAATCCTGGACATCATCAATGGTGCAGCATCGGAGATCGAAAGACTGAAGAGGTTTGCTGACTAATGAAATATTCTCTTATTTTCCCCGGACAGGGAGCTCAAAGGCCAGGTATGGGCAAGGATCTTTATGACAAGTTCGATGCCTCAAGAAGTGTCTTTGAAGAGGCAGACGACGCTCTTGGATTTAAGTTAAGCGATCTTATTTTCAACGGAACAAAGGAAGATCTTATGAAGACGGCCATAACACAGCCGGCGATACTGACTGTGAGCATTGCCGCCTTAAGAGGCCTTGAAAGCGCTTATGGGAAAAAACTTGAACCATTTTTGACTGCAGGCCACAGCCTGGGAGAATACACTTCGCTTGTTGCGACCGGTGCGGTAAGCCTTGCTGACGGCGTCAGGCTCGTTCATTTAAGAGGTACCCTGATGCAGGAGGCTGTCCCTGTTGGAGTAGGCGCTATGTCTGCGATCGTAGGAATGAACATGGAGGAAGTAGTCGAATTCTGTAAAGAGGCAGCTCAGGGCGAGGTTTGTGAAGCAGCCAACATCAATTCGCAGGAACAGATAGTTATATCAGGGCATAAGGGAGCGGTCGACAGGGCTTCCGCAGCAATAGAAGCGACCGGAAGGGCGAAAGTACTCCCGCTGAGAGTAAGCGCTCCTTTCCATTGCGAACTCATGCGCCCCGTAGGTGTTAAGCTAAGGGATGAATTTGAGAATATCAGCTGGAACGAACCTGGCTGTCCTATCGTGACCAATGCCGCAGCAAAAGCGGTGCAGGATGTGGGAACTCTCAAAGAAGCACTTTACATGCAGACATTTTCACCTGTGCTCTGGATGCAGAGCGTGCTTGAAATGGAGAGGAAATGCACGGAAGGATATATAGAGCTTGGTCCCGGAAGTGTCCTTTCAGGCCTGATCAGAAAGATATCAAAGAACAAGAGACCATATCCGGTCTCAGGACCAGAAGAGCTGGAAGCAGCCCTTGAGTTTTTGAGAGGGGGAATTTGATGCAGAAGGAAAGGATAGCTCTTGTAACAGGCGGTGGCAGAGGCATAGGGAGAGAGATAGCACTTGAACTGGCCCGCAGAGGGTGTTCTGTCGCCCTTAACTACAGCAGGTCGGAAAAAGCGGCTGAAGATGCCGCTGCCGAGATAGAAGCAATGGGCCGTAAAGCCCTGACTGTCAAGGCGGACGTATCATCAGCGGCTGAAGTGAAGGAGATGTTCGCATTTGTTGCGTCAAAGCTTGGACCTGTAGAAATACTTGTGTGCAATGCAGGCATCACCAGAGACAATCTTCTTATGAGGATGAAGGCCGAGGAGTGGAACGATGTTATCTCGGCAGACCTTTCATCGCTCTTCTATTGCGCCAAAGAGGCATTGAGACCTATGCTGAAGGCAAGATGGGGAAGAATAATAGCAATAAGCTCGATCACAGGTCTGATAGGAAATTCCGGACAGTGCAACTATGCCGCTGCTAAAGCAGGGATGACGGGGTTCATAAAAAGTCTTGCAAGGGAAGTAGGTTCAAGGGGTATCACTGCCAATGCAGTAGCTCCGGGTTACATAGAAACAGACATGACCTCGGAACTGCCTGCGGAAATCAAGGAAGCGATGCTGAAGAACATTCCGTCAGGAAGGACAGGAACTCCTTCAGACGTTGCGAAAGCCGTTGCATTTCTGGCTTCAGACGATTCAGAATACATACAGGGTCAGGTAATAGCCGTTGATGGCGGCATGACTATGTAGAGCAAAAACCTGTAAAACAAAAGCATATCCGGATAAGAAGAGTAAAATTGGAAGGAGGTGAACTGTATGAAATTGGAAGAAGTACAGGCAAAACTTAAGGAGATCGTAATGGATCGCCTTAACGCGGAAGAGGAGCAGATCAAGCCCGAAGCATCATTTGTTGAAGATCTTGGCGCTGACTCCCTTGACATCGTTGAGCTTATCATGGGAATCGAAGAGGAATTTGACATCGAGATCCCGGATGAAGATGCAGAGAAACTCACCACAGTTGGCGAGGCAATGAGTTACGTAAAGGCCAAATTGGGAGTAGAAGGCTAAATCACGAAATGAAACTTTTTAGGAGGGGCTGCATTAAATCGGTCCCTCCTATCTTCACGGAGGAAAGTCTATGAGAAGAGTAGTGATCACAGGAGCGGGTGCAGTAACGCCCATAGGAATCGGCAAAGAGGAGTACTGGAAGGCTCTTGAAAAAGGCAAAAGCGGTGTTGGCCTTATTACCCTTTTTGATACTTCTAAGCATAGCGTAAAAATAGGCGCAGAGGTAAAAGATTTTGATCCTGAACAGTGGCTTGACAAAAAAGAGGCACGGCGTACAGACAGAATACTGCACCTTTCCACAGCTGCGACTGACCTGGCTGTAAAAGACGCCGGCCTTGATCTTGGATCTTTGGATAAGGAAAAGTTCGGCGTCTACATAGGAAGCGGTGTCGGAGGGATCGGAACCATAGATGACAACTTTACCGCTCTTTTTGAGAAAGGACCAGGTAGGGTGAGCCCCTTCATGGTGCCGATGATGATAGCAAATATGCCTGCCGCCTATGCCGCAATAAGGTACGGAGCAATAGGTCCCAATATGGCAGTAGTAACTGCCTGCGCTTCTTCTATAAACAGTATAGGAGAAGCTTATTACTGTATACAGCGCGGAGATGCAGACATAATGATCTCCGGAGGAGCAGAGGCTGCTATCACATCGATAGCCACCGCAGGTTTTACATCCCTCAAAGCCCTCTCTACGAGGAACGATGACCCCGAACATGCCTCACGTCCCTTCGACTTAGGCCGCGACGGTTTCGTAATGGGCGAAGGTTCCGGGATACTTATCCTTGAGGAGCTCGAACACGCAAAAAAACGAGGTGCTCACATCTACGCAGAGATAACAGGTTACGGCAATACATGTGACGCATACCACATAACAGCGCCTGATCCTACTGGCTACGGTGCTTACCGCTCTATGGCCATGGCAATGAAAAATGCAGGATGGACTCCTGAAGATGTTGACCTTATAAATGCCCACGGGACTTCGACTCCTTTGAACGACAAGATGGAGACCGCTGCAATAAAGAGACTCCTTGGTGAACATGGCTGTACAGTTATGGTCCAGTCTACAAAATCCATGGTTGGACATCTTCTAGGTGCAGCAGGAGCTGTTGAAACTATAGCAGCGCTTTTGGCGATAGAGGAAGGCATAGTTCATCCGACTATAAACCAGTTTGATCCGGATCCCGAGTGTGACCTCAATACTGTTCCAAACAAAGCTGTCAGTGCTGAAGTAAACAAAGTCCTGATAAACAATTTTGGCTTTGGAGGCCACAACGGAGTTCTTGCGATCGAACGCTTCAAAGACTGATATGAAGAGCACAGCTGATAGTGGGAGGCTGGCAGAAGATCTTCAGAAAAAGATAGGCTACAGATTTAAGAACAAAGATCTTCTCAAACAAGCCCTGACCCATTCATCGTACGCAAATGAGTCAGGGTCATCTTCGCATAATGAGAGACTGGAGTTTCTCGGTGATGCTGTACTTGAACTCACCGTTTCGGAGCATCTTTACAATAAATACAAAAATCTTAATGAGGGACAGCTTACCAGAATACGTTCGCAGATCGTGTGTGAGAAAAAACTATATAAGTGGGGCCTCATGATCGGGCTTCAGGGATCAATAAAGCTCGGAAAGAGCCTAATTAAGAAGGGCCCGACAGTAGCAGTAACGGCTGACGCTGCAGAATCGCTCTTTGGAGCGGTATTCCTCGATGGAGGATATACTCATGCCCTGTCGCTGGCGAAGAGTTATGTCGAATTCCATCAGGCTGAGCTTTCACCTGACAGGCTTGACACAAAGACCATGCTACAGGAGACTTTGCAGGCGATGGGAATGGGAGTTCCCTACTACAAGACCATTGAACGATCAGGGCCGGATCATTCTCTCCTCTTCAAAGTACAGGTGACGATAGACGAGAGGACACTTGCCGAGGCATGGGGCAGGACAATAAAAGAGGCGGAATTCAATGCTGCTGAAACCGCCCTCGACAACTGTTGCAAGTAAGACTGAAAATGACAGGGATACAATCGTTTATTTTAGTCTGTATGTAGTAATACCTTTATAGTTGATACCGTCAACGTCTTTGTCTTCATCAAGCATTTTTATCATTTTTTCTGGTTCTTTTTTTTGCCTTGATTCAAGAAAAGCTTTTATCTCGAACTGATTCATAGGGTGTCTTTTTATTATACTTAGAATAGCTGAGTAATCATCTGGTATCTCACTTTTAAAACCCTCTGATGCCAGCTCTTCTATAGATATGCCATGCAGGATCTCGACTGCCCGTTCTGTTCTTTCGCTGTCTATGCAGTAAACGTTTCCTTCTGCCGGTGGCCTTACCGGGGTATTTATATAAAGTTTGGAGTACTTGATCTTATCCAGCAAGGATTTATATTTGCATAAAGAATCGTCATCATCGTTTACTCTTCGCATAAGCATTACCTCAAGCCAAAGCTCTCCCTTGTAATTGTTTGAAAATTCTGCTAACCCTTCATAGCATCTTTTGAAATCAAGAGTTTTGTGAGGTCTGTTTATATTCCTGAAGGATGCTTCGTCATACGCATCAAAGGAAGGAAGAACGATGTCAGCATTACAAAGTTCTTCCTGCAGCTTCCTGTCATATAGCATGGCACCGTTTGTTATCACCGCTAAAGGAGTTTTGACTCTTTCTTTAATTTCTGCCAGCAGGTTTCCCAGATTGAGATAAAGGGTTGGTTCCCCTTCTCCTACGATCGTTACTGCGTCAAAATGTTGACCTGATGACAGGTACTCTTCAAACTCGCTTATGATATCTTCAGGAGGGAAAAAAGACTCTCTGGCGTTGGTCATTTTGTCTGTCCTGCCCAATTGGCAGTATATACAGGAATAGTTGCAGGTCTTTTTGGGAATTGGGCTGATGCCTAACGATATCCCCAGCCTTCTTGAAGGAACCGGCCCAAAAATATAACGGAATTTTTCCATCATACTGCACCTCCTCTCCCAAAAATACCGTTCGGGTTATATCTGATCTATCTTTGAATAGTCTATATTGCCCTTATCGTTGACCAACTCTTCGTCCACGTGGATCTTTTCTATCTTTCCGACAAACATTTCATGAGAGCCCGTAAGGATAGATGCTGTTACAGTGCATTCGATGCAGATCGGACATTCATGGATTAGCGGTGCATTGACTACATCTCCCTCTTGTGTTTTAAGCGAGAGACTTGCAAATTTATCTTCATTTCTGCCGCTGTGGCTTCCAAGGTAATCAAATATCTCCTTCTGTTCCATTGAAGGCACATTGACTACAAAAACGCCTGACTCTTTTATTATTTTGTAAGAGTGTCTTGACGGGACTATTCCTACCATTATCATTGGTGGATCATAACTGCAGTTGCAGCAGTAAGCGACAGCCAATGCGTTGTTATTTCCTTCACTGTCCCTGCAGGATACGATTACTTTTGGCGCTGGCTGAAGACATGTGCGAAGATTAGCTTCAATTTTTTTCACGTTGGTTCTCCTTTGCATAGAAGTATTTTGACGGGACAGAACTAAATGCAGATGAAGACTATGCATTAGATTCATGCCGCCAATCAATTATAGCAGAACGAGTAAGGCCTGGCTAACTACAAGGTTCTTTTGAAAATTAGATGTAAAAATATCCTGCAACCGATTGCATAAAACTTTAAGGTGGGATATAATACTTTTAATTCGCAGCTGGGGGGGGGGAAACAGATGATATCAGAGAGAGAGTCACTCATGTCACTTCGTTCTTACCTCGGAGATATTGATCCTCCGTTTCAAAGGGTCATTTTTAAGATCGCCTGAATGGGCGGTCCTTTTTTTATTATAAAAAGGAGGGGTATAAATTGACAGTTTTAAGAGAAAAGGCAAAGCTTATGAGTTCCGATGACCTCAACAGGGTGATCAAGAGGATCGCACATGAAATGGTCGAACAGAACAAGGGTACCGAAAACATGATCCTTGTGGGCATTCACAGAAGGGGAGTTTACCTTGCACGCCGCCTGCAGAAGATCATCGAAGAGGTGGAGGGCACTAAAGTCCCATGCGGTGAGCTTGATATCACCCTGTACAGAGATGATCTGACCATGCTTTTCGAACAGCCGATGGTCCATAGCACAAGGATGCCCCAGGACATCTCCGGCAAAAATATTTATCTTATAGATGACGTTCTCTACACAGGAAGGACCGTGCGTGCAGCCCTTGAGGCCCTTGTAGATCTCGGGCGTCCCTCATCAGTGAAGCTGGCCGTAATAATTGACAGAGGCCACAGGGAACTTCCTATACACGCGGATATGTGCGGCAAGAATGTGCCGACATCCAAAAATGAAGTTATCGAAGTAAAAGTCACAGAGCTTGACGGAAAGGATGAGGTGGTGATCTGTGAACGCGATGCCCAGTGAGGTCGGACAGATAGTTTGGCGTCACAGAAATGTGATAGATGTAGACTGTTTTACAAGGGAGGAACTCTACTTCCTGCTCGATCAGGCGCGCCATATGGAGAACGTAATGGACAGACCGATCAAAAAGGTCCCGGTCCTGCGCGGTAAGATGGCTGTCAATCTTTTCTTTGAAAATTCAACAAGGACAAGGGTCTCATTTGAGCTTGCAGAGAAGATGCTTTCTGCAGATGTGGTCAACTGGTCTGTCTCAGGCTCAAGCCACGCCAAGGGCGAGACAATGAGGGACACAGCCTGGACCCTTGAAGCAATGGGAGCGGATATAGTAGTAATGCGGCACGGAGCTGTAGGATCTGCACAGTATCTGGCTTCGAAGCTGAAAAGAGCAATAGTGCTAAATGCGGGAGACGGGACACACGCGCATCCCACACAGGCTCTGCTTGACCTCTACACTGCATGGAAACACCTGGGTAATCTGGAAGGCAAAAAAATCGCCCTTGTAGGTGATGTCCTCCACAGCCGTGTAGCAAGAAGCGACATAATAGCGTTTAAAACTATAGGGTGCGATGTGGTCCTCTCAGGGCCCCCTACAATGATGCCGAGAGAGGTAAACTCACTGGGCTGCCGGTACGAGAAAGATCCCAAAAAAGCTGTTGAGAATGCTGACATGGTATACCTTCTCAGGATACAGAAAGAGAGGCAGCAGGATGGGCTCTTCCCGTCTGTAGACGAATACCACCGCTGGTGGGGTGCCGACGATGATTTGATGAAGTATGCGAAACCCGGAGCTCTTGCGATGCATCCGGGACCGATCAACAGGGGCGTGGAAATTGCCTCCGAAGTTGCAGACGGACATCAGAGCGTAATACTGGAGCAGGTGCGTTCAGGAGTCGCGATACGCATGGCTCTTCTCTATCTCTGTGGAGGAGGTGCAAGATAATGGGAAAGATATTGTTCAGGGACTTTAAAATATTTAACGGCACAGAATTTATTGAGGGCAGGGAAGTTCTGGTCGGGGACGGAAAGATCTCTAAAGTTGGCAAAGATCTTGACAGCAGCGACGCAGATGTTATCGATGGTTACGGAAAGATCCTCTCGCCGGGCTTTGTTGACCTTCATGCCCACTTCAGGGATCCGGGCGGAGAATGGAACGAGGATATTGGTTCCGGAGCCAGGGCGGGAGCTGCCGGGGGATTTACGACGCTTATCGCCATGCCCAATACCAGACCTGCAATTTCAGAGCCTTCTCTTGTGGAATATGTGCTTAGCCACGGGAAAGCAGCCGGTGCGTCAAGGATACTTCCATCCGGATGTGTCAGTAAAAACAGGGAAGGCAAGGAGATGGCAGAACTTCTCAAGATGGCTGAGGCGGGAGCTGTCTTTTTCACAGATGACGGAGCCCCTATAGCCACAAGTTCCCTTTTCCGCCTCGCATTGATGTACACAGGAAAAGATCAGCCGAGAATAATGGAGCATCCGGAAGAGATCAGCCTTTTCAAGGGTGGTCAGGTGCATGAGGGAAAGGTCAGTGCGCTGAGCGGCCTCAAGGGTATCCCCGCAGCATCAGAGGAGATAGATGTGGCAAGGGGAATTGCTCTTGCTAGGGAGACCGGGGGAAGAGTCCACTTTACACACCTGAGCAGCGCGGGAGCCCTGGGACTTATAAGGCAGGCCAAGAAGGAAGGGTTGGACGTCACATGTGATACCACCTTTCACCATCTGACCCTTAATGAAAACGCCGTGATAAACAGCGGTTATAATTCAAGATACAAAGTGAATCCTCCGCTCAGGAGCATAGGAGACCAGGCTGCTCTGTGGGAAGGGATGCTTGACGGAACGATAGATGCGATTGTGACAGACCACGCTCCATGGCACATGGATGAAAAAGACGAGCCATTCCAGGATGCACCGTTTGGGATAGCGTCACTTGAATGTGCTGCAGCTGTACTGATAGACTTTAAGAACAAGAACTATCCCGATGTCCCGCTTGAGCTGATCCTGAAACAAATGACGAGCTCGCCGGCATCCCTCCTTCCTGAGAAGTGGCAGTCATTGGGCAGGATAGAAGAAGGGGCCATTGCGGACATAACGATCATAGATATGGAAAGGACCAGGATCGTTGACTGCTCTGAATGGTTCAGCAAGGCAAGGTGTTGCCCATGGGAAGGAATTGCGCTGACCGGCTGGCCTGTTATGACTTTTCTAGAAGGCAGGAAGATCTGGCAGGATAACGAAGATCTTTAGAAACTAACCCGATCATAAAGCATCTTGCAGGATAAAGGCAGGGGCGTGTTAAAGTTTGTCAGATATCAGGCGGATCAGGTTTTGACATCTTTAGCACCGCCCCTGATCTGGTTTATCCGTTATGCTGAGTACATATAGAGGCTCTTTTGCGGATGTAGGGCCATAGAGCTGTATATATAATCTGGAGGTGTAGGTTTGGAAAATAAAAAATGTGAATTGATAGCAGCGATGGATTTGCCGACCCTGGACGCAGCCAGGGAGTTTCTTGACAGACTTGATAAAGTGACCCCTTATGTAAAGATAGGCCCCAGACTTTACGCAATGGGGGGAGCCCCGTTCATCAGTGAAATAGTTAAAAAAGGGTACAGCCTTTTTCTTGATCTTAAACTGCATGACATCCCCAACACTGTAGCATCAGCAGTTGAACCTCTTTCTGAAATGGGACTGTGGGCTTTGACCATCCACACGTCAGGCGGACGTGAAATGATGTCTCGGTCCGTCGCAATGAGGGATAAGACAGGAAGCAGGATGAACATCTTTGGAATTACGGTTCTGACCAGCCTCGGAGGAGACCTCTGGAGCGAAGTCCATCCAGGATCTGACCTTGACCGCTCACTTGAAGCAAGAGCGCTTGCAGCCGCAAGTGCAGGACTTGACGGCATAGTCTGTTCGCCGCTGGATCTTTCGCTTCTCAGCGGAAAAGCTGAAAAACTTGCAAGAGTTGTCCCCGGTATCAGGAGAACAAGAGCATCGACAGAGGATCAGACAAGGGTGGCAACAGCAAAGGAAGCAGCTGCAGCAGGGGCTTCATATATCGTTGTTGGAAGGCCGATACTTGAAGCAGCTGATCCTATCAGCGAAGTCAGAAGTATACTTAAGGAAATATCGGAGGTGCAGTGATGAAGAAAGACTTTGTAAAAACAGATGATAAGGCAGTGGCCGCCAGGATCATGGAAATGATGAAAGAGAGCGGTGCCCACCTCGAAGGACATTTCAAACTGACCTCCGGACTTCACAGCGGTCATTACATACAGTGTGCCCTTATGCTCCGTTTCCCTGAGTTTGCAGCATACGCGGGAGAAATGATCGCAGAGAGAATAGCGCACAAAAAACCCGATACCATCCTTTCTCCTGCGTTGGGCGGGCTCATCATAGGCCACGAAGTTGCCAGGGCGCTTGGAGTGCCCTTTATCTTCTGCGAAAGGCAGGAGGGGGTAATGAGGCTCAAAAGGTTTCCCCACCCAGGCAAAGTGCGTTTCGCGCTCATCGAAGATGTGGTTACCACAGGCAAGTCATCACGGGAAACAGCACAGATACTTGCCGAAGGAGGAGCGGAATGGGTCTCTTCCGCTTCAATAATCGACAGGCGTGCAAATGATACTCATAAGGACTGGGACCTTGTTTCCCTCTGGAAACTAAGTTTTCCTCTTTATGAAGAGCAGAGCTGTCCTCTGTGCAAAGAGGGCCTGCCACTTGTAAAGCCGGGGAGCCGTCCGGGCTGATGCCTGCTCTCACTTTGCGGAGAAGTCTGAATAAAGTCTTATTAACTGCTTTTGCGCTGCTGATGTTGCTTTTACATCCGGCAGCTGTGAATGCGGGAAATTTTGCTGTGACTTCACCCTGGATCGGTTTCATCGCCTCTTTTATTGCGGGTGATACTAAAAATGTCCGCTACCTTTCCGATTGGGACTCCTCCGGAAACGTGATAAAAACATCTTCCCCAAGGTCCGGCGAGATAATTATCGCCATAGATTCAAAAGATGCAGAAAACTTCAGGATAAAGAAAAACAACAAGTACCTGAGGCTTCTCTACGATGATATGCCTATGACGAAAGAGCAGCTGCAGAGCGCTTTCTTTGATCCTGCAATGCTTCCTTTTCTCGCGCAGAGCGCAATGAAAATAATGTCGGAAGAGGACAAAGGCAGGTACACATATTTTCAGAGGAGGCTTGCCGAGTTCCAGTCAAAGATAGAAAGTACGATAGATATCGGAAGGCACCTTTTAGGAGATACAAAAATGCTTGATGTTACCGGAGCCGAAGGGACATGGATCCGTTCCTCGATCTCAGGTGCTGTCAGGCCTCCTGCAGCAGTATGGGAGGAGTGGAAGGCAGGCAACACTAAAGCAATGAAAGCCGCCCTTGATGAAGCCGCCAGACGCAACTGGCTAATACTGCTCGATCCATGGACCCCGGAGATCGTAAGGTCTGCAGCTGTTGGCTATGACTACAGGCTGACTCTGCCTCCTCCATCCAAAGACCAGGACTATTTCGTCTTTCTCCATGATATTTTTCTTGCAATATGGAATAAAACTAAAAACGTGAAGACTAAATGATATTATTGGCTGTAAAATATGACAGTAATGCTTAGCAGCATTACTGTCTAACGATACTTTCTTCAAGGAATGAGGTCTAACCATGTCAGACATAAAATATTATCTAAGGTTGCTTCCGGCTGCTGTATTTTTCCTGTTTTTACCCTTTCAGGCCACTCTGTCAGCAGCTCCTGTTGAGGGAACGATGTCGGCGGATACAATAAATTACAATGTAAATACAAAAAAAATATCAGCTGCAGGAAATGTAATAATAAAAAGAGAAGGAGCCATACTCTGGGGCGATAAAGGGGAAGGCAGTATGGAAACTTCCGAGTTTACGCTTCAGGGAAACGTTAAGGGGACTTTTCCTGCGGAGAAGACTGACCTGACAGCAGACAGTGTCAAGTGGAAAGGTTCGAAAAACTCTGAAAATGACGGTACTGCTGAAGCTGCAGGCAAGGTCCACCTGACACGGGGAGCGAATGAGAAGATAGATGCGGATTATGTGCTTTGGGAACTTGGCACAAAAAATTACACAGCAAAAGGCAATGTAGACACAAAAACTGAAAATAACATACTTATTGCGGATGAAGCAGGACAGAGCAAAGATAAATTCTGGGGCAAAAAAGTGAAAAGATATGAGGATATTAAGCAAAAGCTTGTTGTAAGCGCTGATACTGTTAACGGGACCAAGGTAAATGAAGAGATAAACGAACTGGTCGCAGCGGGGAACGTAGTAATGGACTTTGTGGACAAGGAAGGCCTCAAAAGTAGGGTAACAGGTGAAAAAGGGGTATATTCCAAATCAAAAGCCACCTTTGTGATATCAGGAAATGCAAAGGCTGTCCGCAGCGACGGGAAAACTGTTTTGGCGGATTCGATAATAGTGCACGAGGACTCCAACGATATTGAGGCAATAGGTAACTCGAAGATAACATTCATTACTAACGAGAAAAAGGACAATAAAGAAGAGAAGCCGAAAAGCGGGGAATGAGCAATGGCAATTACCGTAAGATCAGAGTTTGAGGTGCTCAAGGCAGAACACCTCGTTAAATCTTATAATAAAAGAAGAGTAGTCGATAATGTATCTATCGAAATAAAAAAGGGTGAAATTGTTGGACTTTTGGGACCCAACGGAGCGGGCAAAAGCACCACTTTTTACATGATGATAGGAAGGATAATGCCGGAGTCAGGAAGAGTATTTAACGGAGAAAAAGATATTACTGCACTTCCTATGTATGAGAGAGCCAGGACGGGGCTTGGCTACCTCCCTCAGGAAGCTTCAGTATTCAGGAAACTTACAGTGAGACAGAACTTCGAACTGGTCCTTGAAGAGGCCGGTACCCTCAAGGAAGAACGTGATGCAAAAATAGAGACTCTGCTTGAGGGTTATGGCCTGAAACAAATCGAAAATATTCTTGGGGTCTCTCTTTCAGGCGGAGAGAGACGACGCGTTGAAATAGCCAGATGCCTGGCTCTTGATCCTTCATTTATTCTTCTGGATGAGCCATTTAGTGGAATAGATCCAATAGCAGTGGCCGATCTGCAGGCGATCATAAGACAGCTGAAAGACAAAGGTTACGGAATACTTCTTACAGACCACAACGTCAGAGAGACACTTTCAATTACTGACAGAGCGTACCTCATCCATCAGGGTAAGGTGTTTTTGGAAGGCCTCCCCGGAGAGATAGCAGCTAACGAAGAGGCGAGAAAATTCTACCTCGGCGCAGATTTTTGCTGGTAAGGGCATACTTTCCCGAATGAGCCGCAACGACAACCTTCCGGGCATGGTAAGACATGCGATGAGGATGATGGTCGGCACTCTTGCAAGCAGGATACTGGGCCTTGTAAGGGAAATGCTTACCGCTGCCCTGTTTGGAGCGACCCGCCAGCTTGACGCGTTTTATGTGGCATACACACTGGCAAATCTTTCACGTCAGCTCCTAGCGGAAGGAGCTCTTTCCGCTTCTTTTGTCCCGGTATTTTCAAGGACTCTTGAAAATAAAGGAAAAGACTCGGCTCAAAGTCTTGCAAGGCAGGCCCTCTCAGTACTCTTGCTGGGAGGTGCTCTTGTCGTAACTGTTGGTATAATTTTCGCTCCGGTATTTGTTGAGATAATGGCTCCAGGATTTGCCTCGGAAGAGAGAGCTCTGGCGATATCCCTTACCAGGATAATGTTCCCCTTCCTTCTCTTTGTCTCGGTGGGAGCTCTTGCAATGGGCGTGCTGAACAGTATGGGCTCATTTTTTGTCCCGGCAGTAGCTCCGGCGCTCAGCAACCTGGCTTACATACTCTTTTTGATAGCTACTATGAAAACCCTGACTATATGGAACCTCTCAGCAGCGGTTCTCATCGGAGGTATCTGCCATATGCTCCTTCAGTGGTACTGGTGCGGCAGGATGGGAGTAATGCTGACGCCGGCCGTTCCGAAAAAGGACAATGCAGATCTCAAAAACATGATGTACCTCTTTTTTCCATATGCTGCCGGACTCTCATTAAATCAGATAAACCCTGTGATAAGCAGGATGTTCGGTTCCTTTCTAACAGGAGGTTCGATCTCTGTCCTTACTTATGCGGACAGGATCCTTCAGCTCCCGCTTGGGCTTTTTGTCATAGCTATTTCACAGGCGGTCCTTCCCATGCTTTCCAGACAGGATCCAAATGACAGGGCAGGGTTCAGGGATTTTATAAGAGATGCACTCAGGTTTGACCTTTTTGTAATTCTGCCTGTATCTGTAGGACTCTTCGTTCTTTCCCAGGAGACTGTGCATATACTATTTTTCAGAGGTGCTTTTACCGAATGGGCCTGGCATGCAACAGGCACTGCCCTTGCAATATACGGTCTTGGTCTTCCTGGTATGGCAAGCAGCACAGTCATACTGAGGGCGATGTATGCCAGGAGGATGCCCAGGGGTGCTGTTGGGGTAACCGGAGTGACTGTGGCAGTCAATTTGGCTGCGTGTCTATTGCTGATGCCGCTTTTCAAATACGCGGGCCTTGCAGGAGCCACGGCTGCAGCATTCACATGTTCAAGCCTGTACGGAGCATGGGCTCTTTCAAGGAACCTTAAAGAACCTCTGGGCGTCTTTGATCCCAGATGGCTGGCGAAGATACTTTCTTCTACTATACTGATGTTTATTACTCTCTATGCAGTCAAAATGACTCTGCCATATCCCGTTTCTGCTTCGTTGGGACTAAGGGCGCTCTGGCTATCCGGCATGGTGCTTGCGGGGATAGCAGTATATTCCCTCTCTACGATCCTTCTCCGCTGCTCTGAGTGGCAATGGATAAAAGATGCGCTGAAAAAGAAAAATAATTAACTGATCGATGTTATCATTTACACAGGATCTGACGTATGGATCGGGCTGCTTCTATTCAGGAAATTTCAAGGGGGCGTAACAGTGAAAAGAAAATTTTTATTTTTTTCGATGCTTTTGCTTACATTCACCATAATTGCATATCCGCTTTCTTTCAGGGCCGAGGCGGATCAAAACGACATTAATAGTCTGCTGGAAGAAAGACAGATAGACTGCTGGGTGGAAGGTGAGCTATTAGGGGAACTTATTCTGGGTTCAAGGGGAACGATACAGTTCATATATCTTGACGCAAAATTATCAAAGGCAATATCAACTGGACATGGCCTTGCGTCATGGGTTGACGATTTAAATCAATATTACGGGTCACCTGAGACCCCAAAAAAGGTCCTCTTCATAGTCAACCTTGAGGCAAACAAACCATGGACTGTTGAAGAGGAAAAGATCAGTGTCGGTAGCTACCATCTTACAAAAAAGGACGTTATATCCTCAAGCTGGAAGAATCCTTTCGGGACTGTAGATGCAGGTACCAGCTGGCAGTTTGCCTTTGTTGTACCGCAGGATAAAGTCAAACCGGGGACAGAGATCATGGTGGGTTACGGTGATGATCTAATAAAATGGAAGGTACCAAAATAAATGCACAAGTACAAATGCGCTTCGTGCGGATATGTTTTTTCTGCGGAAAATTTTGCTGAAAAATGCCCGGAGTGCGGTTCTAGGATACTGATACACAAAGAGGGAGAGCCCAAGAAGAACAGGGCCTGCAGATGTAAGGGCGGCAACTGTTCATCCTGTGCCGGTCAATGCGGATGATGTCTGAGCCCAAAGACCTCATCACCCTTGGTATTGAAACAAGCTGTGACGACACGGCCCTTGCTGTCATGAAGGGCAGAAATATTGTATTGTCCTCGGTTATATCCAGTCAGATAGAATCGCATTCCGAATATGGAGGAGTTGTTCCCGAGCTCGCATCGAGGATGCACCAGGAAATGATCATT
Source organism: Synergistaceae bacterium (assembly GCA_963682045.1). Classification (GTDB taxonomy): domain Bacteria; phylum Synergistota; class Synergistia; order Synergistales; family Synergistaceae; genus Caenicola. The sequence continues at coordinate 680,031 of OY821326.1, read as the reverse complement.
CCCCTTCTGGAGGAAGTGCTTGAAGAAACATGTATAAATGATCCAGCAAAAGAGATCGACCTTATTGCCGTTACTGCCGGACCGGGACTGATGGGTTCGCTTCTTGTCGGCGTCATGACTGCCAAGGCGCTCTCACAGGCGTGGAGGACACCTATCATTGGAGTCAACCACCTGGAGGGACACATATTTGCAAACGTCGCCGCGAACAGGGACCTCGCTCCGCCTTTTATTTCAGCTATAGTATCGGGGGGCCATACTGAGATCGTATGGGTGAAGAATTTTGGAGAATATGAACTTCTGGGTTCAACAAGAGATGATGCAGCAGGCGAAGCCTATGATAAGATCGCGAAAATGATGGGGCTTGGCTACCCGGGAGGTCCGGTCATAGACAGCCTGGCATCACGCGGCGACCCGGAAAGCTATACGCTGCCTATGCCGCTTTCCTCGACAGGCAAGGTCGAATTCAGTTTCAGCGGATTAAAAACTGCTGCGGCCAATATAATAAGAAACTCGGAAAAAACAGATACCTCCTTAAAAAAAGAAGATATCTGCGCATCTTTCCAGAAAGCGGTAATAGGATCTCTTACATGCAAAATAAAACTCGCTGCAGACATGACAGGGGTAAAAAGACTGACGCTTTCAGGAGGCGTTGCGGCAAATTCCGGTCTTCGAAGCAGGCTTAATGAGATGGCAGGAGAAGAGGATTGGGAATTATTCCTTCCTCCGAAAAATATGTGTACTGACAATGCTGTTATGATCGCATCTGCCGGGACTGACTCTTTCCTCAGGGGCAACAGGTCGGATCTTTCGCTCTCTCCGGACCCTTCATGGGAGATTTGGTAATTACTTTTCTTGCCCGCATCCTCACTCTCAATATTTTACTGCTCTGATACCCTCCTAGTAAGCCTTGGTGTAAAAACACCCCGGTTCTGGTGATTTTTTGAAAAAAAGACATCAGCGCACACATTCTCTGCACAAATTACGTAAGATAAGCAAAATTCAAAGCATGTTTAAAAATAGAAGAAATGAGTAAATATGCAGATATAAAAGGCATATACATCATATATTTGACTCTAGTCGCATTTGAGAAAAAACCTCTCTCTTATTAAACTTCAGTCGAAAAGAAGTTAGCACTCGATTAACGTGAGTGCTAACATCAAATAACAAAATATTAATAGGAGGGGTCATTTTATGAAACTTAAGCCACTTGGAGACAGAATAGTTGTTAAAGCTGCACCTCACGAAGAAAAGACAAAGGGTGGACTCGTTCTTCCTGAGACAGTCAAAGAGAAGCCAGTCGAAGGGATCGTTGTTGCTGTAGGAGAGGGAAAAGTTCTTGAGAACGGCAAACGTCAGCCTATGGATGTCAAACCTGATGACAGGATCATATACAGCAAATACTCGGGTACTGAAGTCAAGCTCGATGGTGAGGATTTCCTCATCCTGAGCGAAAGAGACGTACTGGCAGTAGTAACGAAGTAAGAAATATAAAATAATTATTATTCTGGGAGGAATATGATCATGGCAAAGATACTGCTTTTTAAAGAAGAAGCCCGCCGTGCTATGGAGCGCGGAATGAATAAAGTTGCAGACACAGTTGGCATCACACTTGGCCCCAAAGGCCGCAACGTAGTCCTTGACAAGAAATATGGCTCACCCACCATCACTAACGACGGTGTGACGATCGCAAAGGAATTTGAACTCGAAGATCCGTTTGAAAACATGGGAGCACAGCTTATCAAAGAGGTAGCTTCCAAAACCAACGATGTAGCCGGAGACGGTACGACAACAGCTACAGTACTCGCACGTGCTATGGTCCGCGAAGGCATTAAGAACGTTGCCGCAGGAGCCAACGGAATGCTCATCCGCAAGGGTATCGAAACCGCGACTGAGACAGTTGTAGAGCAGCTTAAGAAACAGGCAGTCCGTGTAAAGGAGCACAGCATGATCGCTCAGGTCGCTTCGATCTCAGCAAACGACAAGGCAATCGGCGAACTTATCGCTGAGGCTATGGGCAAGGTCGGAGAAGAAGGCGTAATCACAGTTGAGGACAGCAAGAGCTTTGGAACATCACTCGAGACAGTGGAAGGCCTCCAGTTCGACAAGGGATACATCAGCCCCTACATGATCACGAATCCTGATCGTATGGAAGCAGTGCTTGAAGACGCCAACATACTCATCGTTGACGGCAAGATCAGCAATGTCAAAGATATGCTCCCCGTCCTTGAGAAGATCGTACAGCTTGGCAAACCTCTCCTCATCATCGCAGAGGATATTGAAGGCGAAGCCCTTGCTACACTGGTAGTCAACAAACTCCGCGGCATCCTCCAGGTTGTTGCTGTCAAAGCTCCCGGATTCGGTGACAGAAGAAAGGCAATGCTCCAGGATATAGCCGTTGTTACAGGTGCTACAGTCATCAGCGAGGAGGTCGGCATGAAGCTTGAAAATGCAGACACGACAGCCCTTGGCGGAGCCAAAAAGATCAAGGTCACCAAAGAAGACACAACGATAGTCGAAGGAAAAGGCGATTCCAAGAACATCAAGGATCGCGCATCCCAGATAAAGAAAGAGCTTGCTGATTCAACATCAGAGTATGACAAAGAGAAGCTTCAGGAACGCCTTGCCAAGATAGTCGGCGGAGTTGCGGTCATTCAGGTAGGTGCTGCGACAGAGACCGAGCAGAAAGAACTCAAGCACCGCATCGAAGACGCCCTCAACTCGACCCGCGCGGCAGTTCAGGAAGGCATCGTAGCAGGCGGCGGAGTTGCACTTGTAGAATGTACAAAGGAACTTGACAAGCAGATCGAAAAACTTGAGGGAGACATCAGGACCGGAGCAATGATAGTCCGTAAGTCCCTCACAGAGCCCCTTCACCTGATCTCTTCAAACGCAGGTCTCCTTGGTGATGTCATCATTGAGAAGGTGAAGACGCTGAAAACCGGACAGGGACTTGATGCAACGACAGGCGAGTATGTTGACATGATCAAAGCCGGTATCATCGACCCCGTTAAGGTAACACGTACAGCAGTCCAGAACGCTTCCTCCATCGCAGCGATGGTACTCACCACAGATGCTCTCGTAGCTGACAAGCCGGAAAAGAAAGATACCCTCGGCGACATGGCAGGTATGGGCGGCATGGGCGGCATGGGCGGTATGGATTACTAATATCCACAAGATCAGATAGCAGTATTTCGGACAGGCGGGGGGTGACCCCCGCCTGTTTTTTGTCCTGCAATAAAAATTATAGAGTGGAAATCGCGGCTTCTTTATGTCATACTTACTAACGCGCAAAGTGTATGTTAGTGAAAGGGCAGGTTTTTTAGATGAAAAACAGAGAGAACAAGATCCTGATATTAGACTGCGGCTCCCAGTACACACAGCTTATTGCAAGGAGAGTAAGAGAACTCGGAGTTTTCAGCGAAATACTCTTCTGGGATTCTCCTGCAGAAAAGATCGAAGCATCTTCTCCCTCAGGCATAATCATTTCAGGCGGTCCCAGGAGCGTTCTTGACAGCGATGCTCCGTCCATACCGATGCATATACTCGGATCCGACATACCGGTCCTCGGTATTTGCTACGGGATGCAGCTGATAGCACATCAGTTTGGTGGAAAAGTCAAACGAGGTGAGGCTGCGGAGTACGGGAGAGCAAAAGTAAAGTTTTCCGCCGGTGGACGTGTCTTCGGGGGAATTGGAGAGGAAAAAGAACTCGAAGTATGGATGAGCCACTGGGATCAGGTAACAGAGCTTCCTCAGGATTTTTCTGCTACGGCATGGAGCGAGAACGGTGCCCTTGCCGCTTTTCAATCATCAGACGGAAGGATAAGCGCACTCCAGTTCCACCCGGAAGTGGTCCACACGCCGAAAGGAAGGGAGATCCTCTCGGCATTCATATTTGATATATGCGGCTGTACTGCTGACTGGAACCTCGGAATCGACTGGGTCGAGAGAGAAATAGACAAGATCAGGGAAAAAGTTGGTACAGGAAGGGTGATATGCGGTCTTTCCGGCGGAGTCGACTCAACGGTCTCCGCAGTCATCACATCCAAAGCCGTTGGCGAAAATCTTCACTGTATTTTTGTAGACCACGGACTCCTACGAAAGAACGAAGCCGGCCAGGTAATGGAGACTTATCGAACTCTCAGTCTCAATGTACACAGGGTCGATGCCGAAGAGAGGTTTCTCTCTGCACTTGCAGGTGTCACTGATCCGGAGAAAAAGCGAAAGATAATTGGCGGACTTTTTATTCGTGTTTTTGAAGAAGAAGCCCGGCGGATCGGCGGTTCAGACTGGCTGTTACAGGGCACCATATATCCTGACGTAGTAGAAAGCGGACATGGCGGAGGAAACGTTATAAAGAGCCATCACAACGTTGGCGGGTTGCCGGATGACATGAAAATGAAGCTCCTGGAGCCGCTGCGGGACCTCTTTAAAGATGAAGTCAGGGCAGTTGGAAAGGCCCTTGGTATTGAGCCGCATTTCCTTGAGAGGCATCCTTTCCCCGGCCCCGGCCTCGCAGTAAGATGTCTCGGAGAATTAAAGAAAGAGCGTCTTGATGTGCTTAGAGAGGCTGACGCGATTTTTATAGAAGAGATAAGGAAGTTTGGACTGTACAAGGAAATATGGCAGGCATTCTGTGCCCTTCTACCTGTGCGGAGCGTCGGGGTCGTGGGGGATGTGAGGACATACGGAGAAACAGCTGTACTGAGAGCGGTCTCATCACTTGACGCCATGACGGCTGAATGGGTCCACCTTCCTTACGAACTTCTGGACACAGTAAGCAGAAGGATATGCAACGAAGTGCCTGCTATCAACAGAGTGGCGCTTGATGTCACAAGCAAGCCGCCCGCAACTATAGAGTGGGAATAGCGACGACATGGGAACTTTGAGATGGAAGTAAGGCTTGATGCTGACAGAAGCAGAAGAAAGGGCTTTTCCGAGGTCATATTCTGCGAGGGAAAGTCAGACAAACAGCTACTTCGCATTGCAGAAGAGATAACAACCCAAAGACTGGACACTGCCTTCAGCAGGATGGTTGAGGATCAGTTCAGGACAGTTGTTTCTGTAATAGGGGATTTCAGATATGATCCTCTTTCACGTGTTGGACATACTCATTTTGGTAAGATAAAAAAAAACGGAGCCCTCATAGCTGTTGTTTCTGCAGGAAGCACGGATGTGCCGACAGCTGAAGAGGCTGCCCAGATAATAGAGTTTTTCGGTTCAACGGCGGAAAGGTTTTATGATGTTGGAGTCGCCGGTATACACCGCCTTTTTGACGTTTTGCCCGATATAAGGAAAGCGGATGTGGTTATCGTAGCGGCAGGGATGGATGGCGCTCTGCCAAGTGTAGTCTCGGGGCTGGTCTCATCACTTGTGATAGGCCTGCCTACCTCCGTGGGATATGGCATTGCAGAAAAAGGAAACACAGCTTTGAGGTCGATGCTGTGTTCATGCAGTCCGGGTCTGGTAGTGGTCAACATAGACAACGGAGTCGGCGCGGCACTTTCTGCGCTTGCAGCTTCTAAAATAAAGTGTTCTGAACCCAGTCAATATAACCTGTTGGACGAATGATAGTATAATTGCCCTTAGTCAGTTAATATCTTGAAACGAGAATATTTATCTTACACAGGCTATTTAAAGATGCCTGTTTACAGGATCGGGGGCAGGGGCATTGCATGACGAGCGTTACCTCAAAATGTCGAAAAAGATCAGGGAGAGCGTGGTACCTTTTGCAGCGCTTCTGGTGCTTTTCCTTTTTCTTTCGTGGCTTATAGTCTCACCACTGGGCCGCCCGCTGCTGTGGTCTGTCGTACTCTCTTATTTTGCATATCCCCTTTACAAATACCTTCACAATAATTTTTTTTCAGGAAAACTTACCAATATCGCAGCTGGAATAACAACACTCGCCATAGTAGTATTCATGGCGATTCCCATGCTCTTCTTCGGACTCTTTTTGATAAAAGAATTTTTGAGAGTATATGAAGCTGTAATACAGAGCGGTGTGCTTTCAGGTTCATACACGGAGATACTTCAAAAACTCCACAATGTTCCGCTGCTTGGCAAATTACTTTACAAGCTTGACTTTGTAAGCGGATTTCCCGTATTTGAATCGATCATCGGCAGCAGCGTGAACTGGATAACGGGGGTTGTCCGTATATTGTCCAGGGAGATACTGGGCAACGCTTTCAAAGTTTTCTATCTGCTGGCAGTAGTGACGGTATCCTCTTTCTTTATAGTCAGAGACGGTCACCTGATACTTCAATACGTGAAGGACATCATGCCCCTTACCGAATCTGAGAGGGAGAACATAGTTGACAGGTCTGCCAAGATGCTTAGAGCGGTCGTATACGGTATAGTTGCAACAGCAGCGATCCAGGGAAGTCTTGGCGGGCTGGGGTGGTGGTTTGTGGGCCTTGGACATCCTATCCTTTTCGGTTTCTTTATGTTCATCACTGGGATGATACCTTTTGTCGGCACTCCTGTGATATGGGTGCCTGGCGCATTGAGTCTCTTTATTAACGGAGATTATACCGGAGGGCTTCTCCTTCTTGGATGGGGAATAGGAGTAGTCAGCATGGTTGACAATTTCCTCAGGCCAATTTTCATATCCGGAGAGAGTAAGATCCATATGCTTGTAATATTTGTAGGGATATTCGGAGGTCTTTTCAACTGGGGCTTCCTTGGCCTTTTTATAGGACCCCTCATCCTTTCTATAGGAATTTTCCTTCTTGATCTATATAGAGCCATAGTTTCGGAAAAATTCAAAGTGAACTGACGGTTCCAAATCTTTGGAGGTTATGCCATGATCAGGATAGTAGCTGTTTCAGGAAATAAAAACAGCGGCAAGACGACTCTTTGCAGGAAACTCCTTAGCGAGCTGGAAGTTTTGGGTATAAGGGTCGGCTACATAAAAAGAACATCAGATGAAGTCCTTTCAGATAAGGGCACAGACACAAGGTCAGTCTCTGAGATGGGCATAGGTGCCGTTCTCTGGGGTAGGGGCTGTCTGAGGAACGAACTTACGGTATCCGAAGAGACCACCCCGTCCTTTATTGCTTCCAGGTACTTCCCGGACTCTGAACTTGTAATACTTGAGGGCGGCAAGGACCTTGCTCTTCCAAAGATATGGGTCAGGACAGAAGGTGAGGAACAGCCTCAACATCCCGGGATATTCATGATATATGACCGTTGCGGAAACAAAGACAGCGGGCTTGTTTACAGTGGTGGAGAAGAGAAGGAAATGGCAGTACGCCTTGCCTCACTGGTGAGAGGAAAGGCATACAGAAGCGCAAAGATATATTTCGGGGACCGGCCTTTGCCCATGAAGGATTTTATTGCAGACTTCGTAAGAGGCAGTATCATGGGAATGCTGGCCTCACTCAAGGGTGGCAGCAACACTGATAAAACCATAAGGATCTACCTCGACAGCAGCACAGAGGGCAAAAAATAGAGCAGCTGTCTTGAACAGAAACAACCTTTTATGATGATCGTTGATTTTTCAGGAAGAAAATCGAAAATAGACTCGGCGATCAAAGCTTGAGATAAAAGCATATTAATAGTTGTAAGTTAGTTCAAAAGTAGATATAATTATAAATTGAGTCAGCTAAAAGGCTGATAAAACCACAACCTTCAAGGGGGTCACTTTTTCAATGGAAATTTTAGGCGTTATAGGGGGCATAGCAGTAGTAGCACTTCTCTACGCAGGCTATGCTTCGGGTAAGATCAATGCTTTTAAAGTTGATCACAATAGGATCAATGAACTTTCCGGCATTATACAGAGCGGTGCTATGACCTTTCTATACAGGGAGTACAAGGCACTGGTTCCTTTTGTCATATTAGTAGCAGCGCTTCTGGCATGGAAGATAAGCGTTCCAAGTGCGATATGCTTTGTAGCCGGAGCTCTCTGCAGCGCGCTTACGGGATACATTGGTATGAAAGTTGCGACGAAAGCGAACGGCAAGACGGCCTTTGCTGCGATGAAAGGCATGAACGGTGCTCTTACGATAGCATTCACAGGCGGAAGCGTCATGGGAATGGCAGTAGTTGGAGTAGGTCTTCTTGGAGTAGTAGTGATGTTTGTTCTCTTCGGAGATCCCAGCATCATCACTGCTTTCGGTTTCGGTGCCAGCTCCATCGCCCTCTTCGCCCGTGTAGGCGGCGGTATCTATACCAAAGCGGCTGACGTAGGAGCTGACCTTGTTGGTAAGGTAGAGGCGGGCATCCCTGAAGATGATCCCCGCAACCCCGCTGTCATAGCAGACAATGTAGGCGACAACGTCGGCGACATTGCAGGTATGGGTGCAGACCTCTTTGAATCATACGTTAACTCCATCATCGCCGCAATGGTCATCGGAGCTCTGTTCGCAGGCATGGCCGGAGTGATGTATCCTCTTCTTCTTGCAGCTGTAGGCATAATCGCCTCCATACTCGGGACATTCTTTGTAAAAGTAAAGGAAGGCGGAGACCCTGCAAAGGCTCTTCGTTACGGTCTGGGTTCAACAGGACTCTTTATGATAGTCGGAACATTCTTCCTCACCCGCTGGGTCTTTGCAGGAGATCTGACCCTGTTCTATGCGGTCGTATCAGGAGTTATTTCCGGTATCCTGATCGGAGCGGCGACAGAATTCTATACATCAGGCGACTATGCCAGTGTAAAGGAAATAGCTGCGGCCTCTGAGACAGGAGCAGCAACGAACATACTTGCCGGACTTGGGGTAGGTATGAAATCAACAGCTATTCCGGTCATCCTTGTCTGTGTTGCCATCCTTGCAGGGGTACAATTTGGCGGACTCTACGGGATAGCCTGCGCGGCAGTCGGAATGCTTGCCATCACAGGCATGGCTCTTTCGGTAGACGCATACGGACCTATAGCAGACAATGCAGGCGGTATAGCTGAAATGGCAAACCTGCCAGAAGAAGTCAGGCAGATCACAGACAGGCTTGACGCAGTTGGCAACACCACAGCAGCGATAGGAAAAGGTCTTGCTATCGGATCTGCGGCACTCACAGCACTTGCTCTCTTTGTTGCGTATGCACAGGCGACAAACCTCGACGTCATCGACCTTAAAGACCCCAAGGTAATGGTTGGACTTTTCATAGGAGGTCTTCTGCCCTTTATCTTCAGCGCTCTTTCGATACAGGCTGTCAGCAGGGCTGCTGAAAAAATGATCGAAGAAGTCCGCAGGCAGTTCAGAGAGATCCCTGGAATTATGGAAGGAACAGGCCGTCCCGAATATGAGCGCTGTATCGATATTTCAACTGCGGCAGCACTTCGTGAGATGATCCTCCCCGGTCTTATGGCAGTGCTTGCTCCGGTAGCCGTCGGATTCGGACTTGGAGCCCAGGCGCTTGGAGGTCTTCTCGCCGGATCGATAGTAACAGGTGTTATGATGGCGATCTTTATGTCCAATTCCGGTGGTGCATGGGACAATGCCAAGAAATACATTGAATCCGGCCATCATGGCGGCAAAGGAACTGCGCCGCATGCAGCAGCCGTAGTCGGAGATACCGTGGGCGACCCTTTCAAGGATACAGCAGGACCCAGTCTCAACATTCTCATAAAGCTTATGTCGGTCGTTGCTACAGTATTGGCTCCGTTGCTTATTTGATCGACCAAACTTGAATCATTCAGACTGAACATGTGATAATTATTTTGAGGGAGAGTATTACTCTCCCTCTAGTTTTCTGTATACCGGAGGTGTGCCATGGCCAGCGATGATGTCAGAGAAGTCAAATCAAGACTTGATATTGCCGAGGTTATCGGTGACTATGTAGTCCTGCGGAAAAGCGGCCAGACTTACTGGGGCAAATGTCCCTTCCATAACGAGAAAACCCCCTCCTTTAGCGTCTCTCCCGAAAGGCAGACCTTTCACTGTTTTGGCTGCGGCAAGGGCGGAGATGTATATACATTCATAATGGAAATTGAAAACCTGGATTTCAAGGAAGCTTTGGAAAGGCTTGCAGAGAGGGCAGGAGTGAAGCTCCAGGGATTTGCGGTGAACAGCCATGGAAGCACTCTTTCCAGAGGAAACATTTTAAGGCATGCGCTGGAATTCTTTATAAGATCCCTCGACAATGCTTCAGGAGAAGCGGCAAGGGCATATCTTACAAGGCGTAGTATTACAAAAGAGGACATGAAAAGATTTGAGCTGGGTTGGGCGCCGCCTTCATGGGATTCGCTCTTTAGGCATCTCACAGATATGGGCTTTACAGAGGAACAGATAATTGAAAGCGGACTTGCTGCGCAAGGTACAAGAAATGCTTATGACAGATTCCGCGGACGTGTGATGTTTCCAATATACAGTGCAACAGACAGGATCATAGGGTTTGGAGGGCGGATACTTGATGGTGACGGAGCAAAATATCTGAATAGCCCTGAAAGCACACTTTTCAACAAACGCAACAATCTCTACCTGATGAACAAAGCTAAGATGCAGATAAGGGAAAAAGGACACGTGATCCTCGTAGAAGGTTACATGGATGCAATAAGATGTCATCTTTCGGGATATACAAATACAGTTGCTTCACTGGGAACTTCACTTACAGATGCCCAGGCCATTTTGATCAAAAGAATGACAGGTCTTTGTTATATCTGCTATGATTCGGACAGTGCAGGTCAGGAAGCTGCGCTTAGAGGAATGTATACGCTACAGAAACAGGGAGTTTCAGTTAAAATAGTTAGACTGACAGGAGGCAAGGACCCAGATGAGGTCCTGCTGCAAAATGGTGGTTTGCAGATGTTTGGATCAGCTATAGGATCTGCTGTCCCGCTTCCCATATATCATGCCATGATTAGAAAGGCTGATATGGAGATACCTGAGAAATCTTTTGCAGCAAGGAATGACCTTTTGGAAGGGCTTGCATCACTGTCGGCGTTCGACATTGCTCCGCATATTGAGAAGATATCGCAGCTCATGGGTGTATACCCCCATGAGCTGAAGAGAGAAATAGAAACCAGGCGGATAAGTCAAAGTGATGCTGGATCAAAAAGAATACCGGAAGATGATTTTACAGAAGTCGCTGCTATACCTGATAAAGATTCCTGCTTGGAACCTGATGACCTGGAATGTATGTTTTGCAGTATGCTCTGGGGAAGTGAAGAACTGAGATCAAGATTTTTTCCGGAGTACGTGGTGCCTTTTGTAAAAGATGAAATACTGCAAAATATGGTTTCCGCCCTTTTGTCCGGTGAAACTCCGCGCCAGTTGGAGGATAGGTGGAGGCAGCTTGGTGACAGAAGATCATTCGAATTGATCGCAAGGGGTAATGGAATAATTGCGAGAGAAGGCATTGATGCTGATAAGGCAGAAATTATTGCTGATACGATCAGAAGAAGGTGTGTTGAGGAAAGAGTTGGATCTCTTAATACAAAACTCAAAAAGGGAACAGCCACAGAAACTGAAGTCCATGAACATTTAAAGCTGACAAGAATTCTAAAAGGAGGGAAATTCGGGGCATGAAAAAGACAAGGTCGACTAAAAAAACTAATGCTGCCACATCTGCAGCATCGGATAGCGCGCCGAAACTCATCGATGAAACCATAGAGGAAATAACAGAAGATATCTTACTTGACCTGAACGATTTTTCAGATCCGGAAAAGGGCGATATATGCGGTCCTGCCAACATAGAGGATGAGTTGCTTGAAACTCCTGACAGTACTGATCTGGACGAAGATATTAAGGTCATCTGCGCAGAGGAGGATGACAGTATCTCCGAGGTCGAGGCAGTAAAAGGGGATAGCAGTGAAGAGGGTGATCCTGCAGATTACACAGCTTATATCGACAACGTCAGGGATCTGTTGCATGAGGGCAGAGAGAAGGGTTTTGTGACCTATGAGGACATAGAGAAGCACATGCCTAAGGATTTTCTCACAGCGGATATTCTTGACAGCCTTTACATGAACCTTATGGAGCTTGGTGTAGACGTAGTTGATGAACCTAAGACAAAAGTAGACCCATCAGAGGGCGAGCATATCCTCCCAACTAACGCCAACAACGAAGAGATGGGAGATCTTGAAGATCTCCCACTGTCGGATCCTGTCCGGATGTATCTGAGGGAAATAGGCAAAATACCACTCCTGACATCGGAAGACGAAGTGTCACTTGCAAAGGGTGTAGAGGCAGGTGACATGGCCTCGAAAGACAAGCTGGTCGAGGCAAACCTGAGGTTGGTCGTCAGCATTGCAAAAAAATATATTGGCAGGGGGATGCTCTTCCTTGACCTGATCCAGGAAGGAAACCTTGGCCTTATCCGCGCTGTCGAGAAATTCGACTACCGCAAAGGCTATAAGTTCAGCACTTATGCCACATGGTGGATAAGACAGGCTATAACAAGGGCGATAGCGGACCAGGCAAGGACGATAAGGATACCTGTCCACATGGTCGAGACAATAAACAAGCTGATCCGGGTATCAAGACAGCTCGTCCAAAGGCTGGGGAGAGAGCCGGCTGCTGAAGAGATCGCGGCTGAAATGGAGATAGCGTCTGACCGTGTTGAGGAGATACAGAGGATAGCACAGGAACCGGTCTCACTTGAAACTCCCATCGGTGAGGAAGAAGACAGCCAGCTTGGTGATTTTCTAGAGGACAAGGACCTTCCGAGTCCGGAAGAAGCCGCGGCAAGCCAGATACTGAGAGAGCAGCTTGATGAAATGCTTGACGATCTGACAGACAGGGAGCGTGAAGTTCTAAGATTGAGATTCGGTCTTGAGGACGGTCACGCACACACTCTGGAAGAGGTTGGCAGGCGTTTTGGTGTTACAAGAGAAAGAATTCGCCAGATAGAAGCCAAGGCGCTGAGAAAGCTTCGTCACCCAAGCAGAAGCAAAAAATTAAAAGATTTCCTGGAATAGATAAATGGTTTGTGAAAAGACACTACAAGTCTGTTTATTAAGAAAATGTTTATGATACTTATTGATCCTGCGTAAATCTGTCATTTGACGTTTTAAGTTGATAAATTATGGCTGTATGTTTTGCTATTGTGAAAGTTTGATAATTATTGCACGAGCGGTCGATATGAATTATACTTTCTTTGGCATTGCTGGGATGGTGATCATCTTTTGAGACTTGACAAATACCTGAAGCTTTCGAGACTGATCAAACGCAGGACTCTGGCACAGGATATGGTTGAGATAGGCGCAGTAAGGATCAATGGTAAAACCTGCAAATCTGCTGCGGAAGTAAGGAACGGCGACACGATCGAAGTTGCCTACCCTGGCAGAATAGTGAGAGTTAGTGTGCTGACATCCGACGAGACTCAGCTTAAAAGAAGCGCTGTTCCGTATGAGTTGCTCGAAGAAAAGAGAGTTGACAGGGAAGAACGTCCCTGGTGAATCACCTAAGAAGGGGGTAGGCTCAATTGTCATACATTACTAATGTCCATGGCAGAGAAGTACTTGATTCAAGAGGCTTTCCGACTGTTGAGGTGGAGATGACCCTCGACTCGGGTATCATTGGAAAAGCCAGCGTCCCATCCGGTTCTTCTACCGGAACATATGAGGCCCACGAACTTAGAGACTGTGACAGCGGAAGGTATATGGGCAAAGGAGTACTTAAGGCAGTACAAAATATAAATGAGATAATTTCACCTGCCCTAAGGGGAATGGACCCCCTTGAGCAGGATCAGATAGACACTGCACTGATACAGCTTGACGGAACTCTGCACAAAAAGAGACTGGGAGCTAATGCAATACTGGGAGTATCTCTTTCTGCTGCCAGGACAGCGGCTTACTCAAAAAATATCCCGCTTTGGAGGTACCTGGGCGGACTCAATGCCAACCTTATGCCTATCCCGCTTATGAACATAATAAACGGAGGCACTCATGCAAACAACAATCTTAACATTCAGGAATTTCTCGTTATACCTCATGGAGCACCCTCTTTTACAGAAGCTCTGCGTATGGGGGCTGAGACATACCACGCGCTGAGCCGTATCCTTACAAAGTACAACAAATCGACAGGTACCGGAGATGAAGGCGGTTTTGCCTCTGATTTCAGAGACCAGGAAGAGGTACTTGATTTTATGCTTATGGCTATCCGCAGTGCCGGATATCAGCCCGGCAGGGATATATCCATTGGTCTGGATATAGCGGCAAACCAGTTTTACTGCAAAGGAGCATATCAGTTCCACGGCAGAGACTACAAATATACCGCGAGTGAACTTATAGATATATATGAACTTATGTGTGAAAAATACCCCATAATCTCGATAGAAGACGGGCTTGCTGAGGATGACTGGCAAGGCTGGATAGACATGACAAAAAGATTATCGCACAAGATCCAGCTTATAGGCGACGATATTTTTGTTACTCATACTGACAGGCTTCAGATTGGAATGGATAGGGGGGCAGCGAACGCGGTCCTTGTTAAGCCAAACCAGATAGGGACATTAACTGAGACTCTCAAGCTTGTTGAGATGGCTAGACGCGGAGGTTACAGGACGATCATCTCTCACCGTTCAGGAGAGACAGCTGACTGTTTTATCGCAGACCTGGCTGTAGCAATAGGTGCCGGGCAGATCAAAGCAGGAGCACCGAGAGGAATCGAACGTCTCAGGAAATATAACCGTCTGATACTCATTGAAGAATCCCTTCAGGGACGCTCACATTTTGCCGGTCCGGACATGACCATAATCCGGAAGTGAAATTGTTCCTGAGGAAAGCAGAAAGAGCAGAAGATAAGGATCGCCGATATTTTGAGAGCCCAATAAGTTTTTATTCAGCAAATATCAGGAGGTGCGTTGTATGAAGGTGGCAGAACCAACCGTCGAGAGGCTGATCCAGTATTATCGGCTGCTGATCCAGATGAAGGAAGAGGAACGCAAGGTCGTATCATCGCTTCAGATAGGTGAGATCCTTGGAATAAAGGCAAGCCAGGTGCGCAAGGACCTTTCATATTTTGGAGAGATCGGCAAAAGAGGTGTGGGATACCACGTGAACCGCCTCTGCCTGCATATTGAAAATATACTCGCCTCTCCCAAGGTATGGAAGGTGGCTCTCGCCGGAGTGGGCAACCTTGGTACAGCCCTTATGGGACATGCCGCATTTCAGAGTTACAAATTTGATGTTGATGCTCTCTTTGATGTTGATCCTGAAAAAGTCGGACAGGAGATAATGGGGGTCAAGTGCTGGCATGTTGATGAAATTGCAAAAGTCATGGAGGAACGGGACATTGAAGTGCTCATTCTGGCTGTTCCTGCTTCAGCGGCCCAGAACTGTGTTGACAAGGCAGTTCACTCTCCCTCGCTGAAAGGCATTCTTGCTTTTACTCCAGCTACTGTAGTCGTTCCTGAAAAGATACTTTTTTATAGGGTGGACATATTCGTAGAGCTTGAGAAACTCCTGTTTTTCCTTAAAGAGAGAGAAGGAAAGCACTAGCATTAATTTTATTACACAAAGAGCCTAAGTCATGTTAAAATAACCAGCGTTACTTTTGACCAAAATTAAAATTTGGTTTTTATAAAAAATATATTATATACATTAAGGAGGAATTAATTTGGGTGGACAGCAGAGCGGACTTGTAGGCATGATGCTTCCTCTCGCTATGTTTGCGGCGATCTTCTATTTTATGATTATTCGCCCGCAGAAGAAAAAGCAGAAGGCACATGAGGAAATGCTTGCAAGTATCAGCAGAGGTTCTACGATAATTACAGCTGGCGGTTTCTTTGGGATAGTAAGAGAGGTCCTCGATGACAGCTACATCATTGAGCTTGATGAGGGCATAAAGGCAAGGATACTCAAAAGTTCTGTCTCAATGAAAAAAACCGACGGCGGAATGGATACAAAACCGAAGAAAAAGAAGCTTAAGAAGTCGGAAACACCGGCGGAAACAGCTGAAGAGTCTGTGAAGGAAGCTGAAGTCGTTGAAGCTGAAGTAATTGAAGAAGCAGACGATACAGTAAAGGAAGAGGTCTAGATCTTAGTTTCAATTGAAGTAAGTTGTGTATTTATACGGAGAGGACAACTACCTTGTCCACTCCGTTTTCTTTGCAAGGAGGCGCTTTCTTTATGGTAAAAAGAGACAAATGGCGGTTGGCCTTTATTCTGGCCGTGATCCTTATAGCTGCATTCATAGTTTTCCCGATACAGGGCAAGGTTCGTTTGGGGCTTGACCTGATGGGCGGTGTACATATAGTTCTGCAGGCAAAAGGGACCCCTGAGAATCCTGTCACATCAGATAGTATAGAAAGACTCCTTGCTGTACTGAGGAGCCGTATCGACCAGTACGGGATAGCAGAACCGGTCATTCAGAGACAAGGTGAGGACCGAATAGCAGTGGACCTCCCCGGTATCGAAGATCCGGAAGCTGCAATTGATCTGATTGGAAGGACCGCTGTACTGGAGTTCCGACAGGTGCTTGGAGAATCACCAAGGGTACCTGCTGAACCGGTACGTTCAAACTATGACAGCGACGAACAGTTCAAGGCGGCTCAGGATCGCTGGCAGCAGGCCAAAAACGAGGTCAATGAATATGTTAGGCAGATGGAAGATGCTGTGAAGGCAAACCCCGATATCGTTGTAGGTAAAGGCGAAGACGGAGCAGCATATCTTCTGGGCAAAGCATATGTGACCGGTAAAGACCTTACTAAGGCTGATACTACTTTTGACCAGTTTGGCAAAGCTGCGGTATCTCTGAAGTTCAATACAGAAGGCGCTAAACTTTTTGATGAAGCCACGGCAGCCAACGTTGGTAAACAGATTGCGATCCTTCTTGATGGAATGGTCATTTCCGCCCCTGTGGTCCAGCAGCGCATTTCAGGAGGAGAGGCACAGATAACAGGTAAATTTTCCACTCCTGAGGCAAACAGACTTGCCATAATGCTCAGGGCAGGTGCACTTCCTGTAGCGGTCGAGATTCTCGAAAACAGGTCTGTGGGCCCGACGCTTGGCGCAGACTCTATCAAGCAGGGCATACGCTCCGGGCTGATAGGAGCGGCGTTAGTTGTGGTATTCATGCTTATATACTACGGTTTCTTGGGTATAGCGGCAAATCTGGCACTTTGCGTGGCAATGCTCCTTGTAATGGCGAGTCTGATATTCCTTAAATCGACCCTTACTCTTCCGGGTATCGGAGGCATAATACTCACGATAGGAATGGCTGTCGACGGTAACATTCTCATTTACGAGCGCATGAAGGAAGAGCTGAAGTCAGGGAAGACACAGATGGCCGCGCTGGACGCAGGTTTCAGAAAGGCTCTTGTCGTCATACTTGACTCAAATATAACCACGCTGATCGCCGCGGCAGTATTGTTCTATTTTGGAAGCGGCCCCATCAGAGGTTTTGCTGTGACACTTAGTATAGGTGTTATTTCCGCAGTTTTCTGCAATGTGGTCGTCACCAGATCTCTGCTCGGCGTAATGCTTTCAAACCGTAAAATGAAAACGCTATAGAAGGAGGCGCTGTTAATGGTTGCTTTTAATGCATCAAAACTGAATTTACCATTCATGAAATACAGACTTTACGCCATTGTGATAAGCCTCGTTCTGATTGCTGCTTCTCTCGGTCTGATAGCTACAAAAGGACTGAACCTGAGCGTCGACTTCACCGGAGGCCTCGTGTTGCAGGTCGAATTCTCTTCTCCGGTGCAGGTCTCAGATATACGTGCCAGTCTTAGCGAGATCGGACAGGGACAGGCAATAATCCAGGCTTATGACAATAATGAAGTGCTGATACGTTTCCAGGCTCAGGATGAAGAGGTAAGGAGAGAGGTATTAGAAACCCTGAAAAAGGATTTCGGCGGGCTGAAAATTCTCAAGATAGACAAAGTAGGTCCAGTGGTAGGACAGGAGCTTCGCACTCAGGCTTTTATAGCTCTAAGTCTTGCACTGGTCGGGATCCTTCTCTACATGGCATTCCGTTTCAAGTTCAGGTTTGGTGTAGCTGCGGTTCTTTCCCTTATACATGACTCGATCATCATGTTGGGGGTATACAGCCTCACGGGTAAAGAAGTCTCCGTTGCTTTTATAGCTGCAATACTTACAGTGGTTGGTTATTCGCTGAACGACTCGATAGTAGTGCTGGACCGTGTACGTGAAAACTGGACAGCAGTAAGGACAAAGGGAGTCGTCGAACTTGTCGATATGTCTATCAATCAGACACTTGCCAGAACAATAAATACATCCTTAACAACTTTGCTGCCGGTCATTGCAATGTTTATATTCGGCGGAGAAGTTATAAGCAATTTTGCTTTTGCTTTCCTTGTAGGTATAATAGTTGGTACTTACAGCTCAATATACGTAGCAAGCTCAATTGTGGCTGAGTGGTATCTTCGCTATCCGAAATTCTAAAAACAATTTTTATTTCAAAGAGAGGCCTTGTGCCTCTCTTTTTTTTTGCCTCTTTATCATCATTTTGTTGTATTATAGATATTCAATCAGTAAAGCATTTTTTATTGCTTGCCTATGAGGAGGGGTTTTATGAAGAGCTATATTCTCGCTATAACTGTTACCATGTTTCTGTCTGCGCTTTTTGCTTTTCAGAACATAGGGGATGTTACAGTCAGGTTTTTTATTTTTGAATGGGTCCTTCCGCAGGGAGTATGGGAAGTTCTTGTCTTCTGTGCCGGCGCAGCGATAATGTGGATATTCTCAATTTTTTCCATGTTTGAAGTAAGAGGCAAGTATAAAAAAGAACTGAAAGCAAAGGATGAAAAGATTGCTGCTGTGGAGAGGGAGAAAAAGACGATACTAGAATCAGTTGCAGCAGCCAGGAATTCTTTCTCCACAAACGAAGAACCCGGTCAGACACATTACACAGAGGTAAATTCACCTAGCGGAACGGTCGAGTAATTTTGGTAGTAATTTGCTCAAAAGATGAACTGAACATTTACAGACCAGGGACTACAGCGGTTGAAATTGCTGCCCGCTTGGACTGCTCTCTTTTTCAGGCCGCGCTGCTGGAGATGAGGGGAGTGACTTCAGAAACCAGTGATTCAGTGATAAAAAGCTGGATATCTCCTGATATGGAGAGCATGCTGGAGTCCCTGGATCTTGGTGAAACCAATTCGCTTGCTGTTGACGTATTCAGAGCACTGGACGAAGGATCTGACGTTGTTGTATACGGCGACTATGATGTCGACGGAATATCAGCAACTGCTCTTGCCGTTGAAATGGCCCTCCACAAGAAGGCAAGCGTGAGGTATTTCATCCCGCATCGTTTCAACCAGGGATATGGACTGCACTTGGATGTAGCGACAAGCATCGCCAAACGAAAGTGTGATCTTGTAGTGGTCGTTGACTGCGGAACTCAGGATATCGAATCCGTGAAACTCATAAAGAAAAGTGGCATTCCGGTCGTTATTATCGACCACCACCTCGCTGAAGGTGAACTTGCACTCTCAGATACCATGGTAAACCCTCAGATTGGCGGTGACATCACTGCTAAAAGGCTCTGTGCCGCTGGGGTGATATGGTGCTGGGCATGGCAGAATGAGCTTCTTCCCAGGGAAAAGCTGCGGAAACTCCTTGACCTTGTTGCATTGGCAACTATCGCTGACTGTGTTTCCCTTGCTTCACCCCTGAACAGAGTCCTTGTTCAGGGAGGCTTGGATGTGCTAAGGAGAGCTCCGAGGCCGGGTCTTGCCGTACTTATGGAAAGACTTGGCATATCCCCCTCAGTTCTTGATCCGGAAGACCTTGCAATGAAGATAATTCCCTGCCTCAACGCAGCCGGAAGACTGTATTTCGCAGACCTTGCAGTAAAAATTCTATTTAATACTGACGATCTCCCTGAGAAGGTCGATCAAATAATAGATCTAAACAAAAAAAGAAGAGAACTCTCCTCTAAGATCCTTGAGCAGGTGGATGGTGAACAGGCAGAACCGTACCAGTATGTCCTGACAGACAAGGATTGGTCTGTAGGGGTACTGAGCAGTGTTGCCAGCAGGATATGCAGCCAGAGAAACGCTCCGGTAGCCCTTGTGGCTTCAGTAGGAGATATTATGAGAGGTACACTGAGAATGCCTGCGGGCGGAGATGCAGTTGGTATATTGAAGACTCTCGCTCCTAAGCTGAACACGTGGGGCGGACATCGCCTTGCTGCAGGTTTCAGCGTAAAATTTGACAACTGGCAGGAAGTCAGAGATGAAATGGAAAAAATGCTCTCAAGGGTAAAAGTATCAAGCGACAAAGAGGATCTTTTGTACTGGTCGCCATCTGAACTTGACCTCAAGGCATGGTATGAAGCGGAAAAACTTGGACCTTTCGGTATGGACAATCCATGTCCTAAGTTATATTCCCCTTACAACGGCAATGTTAAGATTCTGCCTCTGGGGAAGAACGGAAAGCATGTGAAGATAGATTTGGGCGAATCAACGCTCCTGGGTTTCGGAGCGGCTGAAATCGTTAAGGACAGAGAAAGCCTGATGGGCTGGGTATACAGACCCCGTTTGGACACATGGCGGAACGTGACCTCACTTCAGCTTGTCCTGGAAAAAATGGTAACAGTCTAGCGATTTTTGACGAACGGCTCGGTGGTGCATAAATGAGCGAAGAGAACAAGGCAGGTACTTTGAATGTGCGATCTGCCCACCTGTCCGGCATAAACAGAAAAGATGAGGGCGGGCTGAACGAAAAGGGCTGCAGATCCCTGATGGAAGGCTATTGGGGGCGTATACCTGAGGCTCAGCGTGTCTCGACCCTCAGGCTGGCATGGCAGGATCTCTGGTCTAAAATTTCAAAGTATCTTTCAAAAGACGATATGACAAGTATAGGAGAGGCATTTGTCTTCGCTGCCGAATCACACGGAGGGCAGATGAGGTACAGCGGTGACCCGTATGTTGTGCATACGGTCTCTGTTGCAGCCATTTTGGCCGGTATGGAAATAGACCGCGAAACTATTATCGCTTCGCTTCTGCATGATGTTCTTGAAGATACACAGATAACAGCTGAAGATCTTTCAGAAAAATTTGGAGCGGGAGTTGTTACCCTGGTTGACGGAGTTACCAAACTGGGGAAACTCCCATTTAAGACTTTTGAGGACTATCAGGCTGAGAACCTCAGGAAAATGTTCGTGGTCATGGCCAAGGATATCAGAGTCGTCCTTATCAAGCTCGCAGACCGTCTTCACAACATGAGGACCATATCATCCCACAAAAGGGAAAAACAGCTGACCATAGCTCGTGAGACCCTTGAGATATACGCTCCCCTGGCACATCGTCTCGGTATATATCAGGTAAAAAGAGAACTCGAAGACCTTTCTTTCCGTATGCTCGATCCCGAAATGTACTATGACATAAAGCGCAGAGTCAGGAAAAAGCTGCCCGAGCGCGAAATGATAATAAAAGAAGCTATGGATATTCTCTCTCAGAAAATCGAGGAAGACGGATTGGAAGCTTCAATAAAAGGCCGCCCCAAACATTTTTACAGCATCTACGAAAAAATGAGAAGAAAAAACCTCTCTTTGGATCAGCTCTACGACCTACTGGCTCTCAGGGTGATAGTGAAAAATCTTGCTGACTGCTACCATGTCCTTGGGATAGTACATACGATATGGAAGCCGATACCCGGGCAGTTCGATGACTATATAGCAAATCCCAAAAGCAACCTCTATCAATCGCTGCACACTACGGTGGTAGGCCCTGCCGGAGAACCGCTTGAGGTCCAGATAAGGACCTGGGAAATGCATTCTCTTGCCGAATACGGTATAGCTGCCCACTGGAACTATAAAGAGGGCGGGAAGAGGGTAAATCATCTTGACGAGGGCCTCACCTGGATTCGAAAAGCCCTTGAGGTAGTGCCCGAAGGACAGGAAGATGAAGGAGTCAGTTCACAATTTATGGATAATCTGAAGACAGATGTCCTTTCTTCGGAGGTCTTTGTTTTCACACCGAAAGGCAATGTGATCTCTGTTCCAAACGGATCGACCCCTATAGATTTTGCATACGCCATTCATACAGAGATAGGACATAAATGTGTCGGAGCAATGGTCAACGGCCGAATTGCCCCGATGGACCAGGAACTCCAGAACGGAGATATCGTCCGCATACTGACATCGCCTCAGGGAAAACCCTCTCGGGACTGGCTAAAGATAGCAAGATCCACCCGCACAAGAAGCAAGATAAAGAGCTGGTTCCGTCAACAGGACAGGCAGGAGCGCGAAGAAAAGATAAACAGGGGCAGAGAGCTTCTTGAAAAAGAAGCCCTGAGAAGAAACCCCGGAACAGAAAATCCGCTTGAATCGATCTCTACTAAACTTAGCCATGTAGCAAGGGAAATGGGATATCTGAACACTGAAGAGCTGATAGTGTCGGTCGGGACTGGCAATCATACTGCTGCAAGCATTTTTGGTAGGATGGCATCGGATACGAAGCAGGCACTGGAACCGATACCGGCTCAGGCTCCTCCGCAAAGAAGCGAAGCTGACTCCGAAATAGTGGTAGAAGGAGCCTCGGGTGTGCTTGTATCCCTCGCCCAGTGCTGCCGTCCGGTCCCCGGAGATCAGATAGTAGGCTGTGTCACACAGAGCAGGGGTATTACAGTACATCGCAAAGATTGTGCTAACATAGACAAGGCCGACCCGGGCAAGATGATAAATGTTTCCTGGGGGAGGCTGAAGGATCATCGATATACTGCGAGGATCAAAGTTGAGGGGGTCGACAAGCCTACTCTCTTCGGAGAAATAGTCCAGGCTATTACTGCGATGGACGGGGTCCTTGTCGGAGTAAGGGCAAACGTTGTAAACAACTCACGGACAAGGGTAGCTGCCGATGTCCAGATAAAGGATATAGAACATCTTTACAGGATAATAGCAAGGCTCAATACTATTTCCGGGGTCATTGAGATAACCAGGGGGTGATGTACAATGAAGGCACTTCTGCAGCGGGTCGATAAGGCCGGTGTCTCGGTGGATGGAAAACTCACAGGTGAGATAGGAAAAGGCCTTTGCGTTTTTCTTGGTGTAGTCCATGAAGATACAGAAAAGGATATTACATGGCTTGCAGATAAAATAGTTAATCTCAGAATATTTGAAGACGGATCAGGTAAAATGAACAGATCTGTCATAGACGAAAAGGGAGAGATACTTGTTGTTTCGCAGTTTACATTGTGCGGCGACTGTAAAAAAGGACGAAGACCCTCATGGACAAATGCAGCTGAACCATCTTTTGCAAACAGCATGTATGAAAAATTCGTCAGAGAGATCGAAGTAAGGGGAGTCAGGACAGCAACGGGAGTTTTTCAGGCTTATATGAAGGTTGAAATATGCAATGACGGCCCCGTGACTCTTATGATAGACACCAGGGAGTGAGTAAAGCATGAAGATCAAAAGATTTGCGCTTGGCGCACTGTGGACGAACTGTTATGTGATCAGCGATTCCGGCAGCGAAGGGATCATCATTGATCCGGGAGGTCCTGCAGCAGAGGTCGAGGAGTACATACGGGACAATGATATCAGGCTGCACTGGATAATCCTCACGCACGGACACGGCGATCACATAGGAGGTGTTCCGGAACTGAGGAACCTCTCTGAAAACGGCATTGCAATACACACAGAGGATGCGGATTGTCTTGTAGATGCGAACAGAAACCTTTCTGCCTTCATGGGGACCTCGGTGGAGCTTCCTTCTGCGGATAAAAAACTTAACGAGGGTGACACGCTCAAAGTCGGAAATATGAACATAAACGTTATCCATACGCCCGGACACACATTGGGAGGCATATGTCTCCATATCACTGAGGGCGATGAGGAAGTGCTGGTATCAGGAGACACACTTTTTGCCCGCTCCATAGGAAGAAGCGATCTTCCGGGCGGAGATGAAGATGTTCTGGTCAGATCCCTGAAAAAATTGACTGGCCTTCCGGATAAACTGAGGGTGCTTCCCGGACATGGACCTGAAACAACGATTGGCGCTGAAAAAATTTACAACCCCTATTGGCCGAGATAGTCCGGTATGAAGATAAAGGACCTTCCTGAAGAAGAGAGACCGCGAGAAAAACTTCTGACCCATGGAGCTCATTCTCTTTCAGTTGTAGAATTGCTTGCTATACTTCTGAGGACAGGAAGAAGGGGAGAGGACGTTCTGGAATTTTCGGCCTCTCTTCTGAATGATTGGGGAGGTCTCGAAGGCCTTTGCCGTGCAGACGCGCAGGAACTGATGGGAGAAAAGGGGCTCAACTCAGCCAAGGTGGCGACGCTTGCCGCTGTTATAGAACTGGGAAGCCGGATAGCTGCACTTGGAGTCAAAGATCGTGACCAATGGCAGGTCAGACTGGAAAAGATAGCGAAAGATACCCGCTTTTGTGACAGGGAGTTGATATATGCGATATTCCTGGACGCAGGCGGGAAAGTTATTGAGGAAGAGAAGATCTCATACGGAGGGCAGAGCGGAGCCTATCTTGACATACCGGTCTTTTACAGAAAGGCAGTGCGTATGAACGCATACGGTGTTGTGCTTGTACATAACCATCCGGATGGGAGCTGCTCGGCAAGCAGGGAAGATGTCGCGATAACGGATCATGTTAAAAAAGGACTTGATTTTCTGGGTGTGGAGCTTCTGGGGCACTATATTGCCGCAGGAGGACAGCTTACACAAGTTCGATGATGCATACTGGGCCCATAAATGAGATAATATAAAGGTATATTTTGGTTTCAGGGAAATTTTTGAAAGCGGGTGGCAAGGTGTTTAAGTTCAGACCGAACTTGTTTAATTATGAAATTGGGATAGACATAGGTACAGTCAATACGGTCATTTTTTTGAAATCCAAAGGGATCGTAGTCAACGAACCGTCAGTTGTTGCGGTAAGGAATCTGGACAGGAAAGGCCAGAAAGAGATAATAGCTTTCGGTACAGATGCCAAAAAAATGATCGGACGTACCCCTATAGGCATCAAAACTATAAGGCCACTTGCTAACGGAGTTATAGCTGACTTCGAGATGACAGAGCACATGATAAGGCATTATATGAAGAACCTCACAGGGGCGGGGAATTTTTTCTCCTATCCCAAGGTCGCGGTATGTGTCCCGGCATGTGTCACCGAAGTCGAAAAGAGGGCTGTGGTTGAAGTGACTCTTGCTGCAGGGGCGAAAGAGGCCATAGTTGTTGAAGAACCTCTTGCAGCCGCAGTGGGGATAGGTATAGCTATAAACGAGCCGCAGGGTAATGTTGTGGTCAACATGGGCGGTGGAACTTGCGAAGTAGCGGTCATATCACTTGGAGGGATAGTTGTGAACCATGCTGTGAGGGTCGCAGGGAATTCGCTGGATGAAGCGATAATATCCCTTATGCGGCAGAATTACACGCTCGCCATAGGAGAGAGCACCGCGGAAGAAATAAAGATAGCGATAGGATCGGCTCTCCCAATGGAACAGGAACTGTCTATGAACGTCAAGGGAAGAGACCTGGTCGACGGACTGCCTAAGGTGGTAAATCTCAGCTCCGTAGAAGTGCGCGAGGCACTTGAACCTGTCGTTGCTCAGATAGAGGACACGATACGCTCCACGGTAGAGCAGACGCCGCCTGAGCTTGTGAGGGACATTGTGGACCAGGGTATAGTGCTTTCAGGAGGGACTGCCCTTTTAAGAGGACTCAGCCTACGTTTTTCCGATGCCCTCAATGTACCTGTCCATGTAGCAGAACAGCCGCTCTTCTCAGTGGCGCTCGGGCTCGGTAAAATTCTGGAGACTCCAAGGGAAAAGAGCAAAGTTTCAATAACGATCGACAGACAGGGCAGCTGACACATATTGCCCTGCCTTTTTAAGAAGATTTTGGAGGTGCTGTCGGAATGAATATTCTGGACAGAGAGCTTAAACCATGGCTGCACGGAGCGATCTCCGTGCTGTTGGGTTTTTGTGTCCTCTGGATCATGATCGCATTCCCTGAACTGCACCGCACCTTCGTGGACGGTGCAAACAACATCCTTTATTATCCGGAAAAACCAGCCATAGAACTGAGAAACATAGTGAAATACAGCAGTAACTGGGTGCTTGAGAGATCCAGCCTTCAGGAAAGGGTCACAAAACTTGAGCTTGCAAACAGAGTAATGTCGGAGGAGCTTCAAAGAGCCGGCGTAAAAATCCCCGTTCCCCAAAAAGGCAATGTTACCGCAAAGATAACGCTTCGCTACCCTGATGACTGGTGGCAGGAATTCAGGATCGATAAAGGAAGCAGGGACGGAATAAAGGAAGGCGCTGCTGTAACATCCGAAGGATTTCTGATTGGCCGTGTAATAAGGGTGGATCAGAACTACTCATGGGTGCAAATGATAACATCTTCTTCATTTCTTATAGCTGCTGCAGTGGACGAGACACGTGATTTGGGGGTCATAAACGGCGATGACAGGGGAAATCTTACGCTTTTCTATGTTCCTGAGGAGAGACACCTCAAGAACGGGATGGGAGTATCAACATCGCTTATGGGCAGGCATGTTCCGCCTGGTATCCCTATCGGACGCGTAATTGGTGCCAAAAAGAGCAAAGATGGTTTCTTGCCGATCAGTATCCAAGCTGGAGCTCACCTGACGCAGCTTTATAGCGTTGAAATCTATTCGGGCGGAGATAGCAAAGAATGATTTATCTGATCGCAGTCTGGTTATTACAGGATTTTGTCCAGGTATTTTTAATGGGCTTTTTTATTGTCCCCAATATTTTTTTGATGCTGCTGCTGCTGATGTCCCTTTTGCCTGCGACCAGGAAAGAGAGACAGATAATTCTGATCTGGGCCGCTTTCGCAGGAGGGCTGTTATGGGATTTCAGGTGGACTAACCTTCCGGGACTGACAGCGGCTCTAAACGCAGGACTTGTCTCCGCCTCATGTTTTCTCTGGTATAAAATTCCGGCACAGGGCAGGACAGTTGTCTTTTTTACATTTATACTCATTGCTTCGATCCTTTTTTCCGGATTTGCACATTTTGCATTATGGACGGTCCCAAGCCAGGTAGCCTTAAGGCAGTTTTTTGTGCAGCAGCTTTTGGGTGTGCCTCTTGTAATCGTATTTTCCCTGATATATTGGAAGGTCTCAGACAGGAATGTCTAGCAGGCAAGCCCGATTCGACATAGACAGAAGGATAAGGTTCCTTCAGTTTATGGTGTTGTTCACAGTTGCTGTGCTGCTCATGAGCCTCTTTTTCTTCCAGGTAATCAAGGCAAACGAGTATGTAAGGCTGGCATCGCAGAATAGGCTGAGAATTATAAGAATGTCGCCGCCAAGAGGCACGATCACAGATTCCAAAGGAGCGCCCCTTGCTGTTAATGTAAGGACTTTCAGCGTTAACGGATACCCTGTGGATCTTCAGCGGGAAGGCAACATAAAGCTGGTTTCGTCTATCCTTATGAGAAATGGGATCCCGATCAACGAAGAAGAACTGAAGATACTGATAGAAAAGCAGTATTCCGCACCTTACCGTGCGATAACAGTTGCATCGAACCTTACATTCGCTCAGGCAGCGGAGCTGATCACAGATAAAAATTTCAGCGAGGCGCTCTTTCTTACCCCTGTCTGGAAGAGGACGTATCCGGCGGGAAATTTTACCGCACACGTGGTCGGTTATGTCTCAGAGATAACCAAAGATGAGCTGGAAACAAGAAAGGACAGTTCATACCGCGGTGGCGACATGATAGGCAAGAACGGGATAGAGGCTTGGTATGACGAAGATCTTCAGGGTTTGCCCGGTGAAGAGGTAATAGAAGTAGACGCAAAGGGAAGAAAGCTCAGGGATATATCCTACAGCCCTCCGAAAAGGGGCAGTGATGCAGTCCTGACGATCGACCTCGCTGCTCAGCGCTATGCTGCGGAACTGATAGGAAAATTCAGGGGGGCTGTCGTTGCAATGGATGTCAACGATGGTTCTGTTAAATGTCTTTATTCGTCCCCAAGCTACGATCCCAACCCCTTCACTTGGGGCATCTCAAACAAGGAATGGGCGGCCCTGACAGACCACAAAGAAAGACCGATGATGAACAGGGCGATATCAGGCGGGTATCCACCGGCATCAACGTTTAAGATCGTCACGGCTTCTTCCGTGCTTGAGAATAAAGTGGTTAATACAAAGACAATTGTAAGATGTCCTGGGTACTTCGAACTTGGAGACAGAAGATTCCGATGTTGGAAAAGAGAAGGACATGGTCCTGAGACTGTGGTAACGGCTCTCAGGGATTCCTGCGATGTCTATTTTTATCAGACAGCTACCTGGCTGGGGATAGACAAACTGATCATAACTGCCGGAAAGTATGGTGTCGGGGAAAAGACAGGAATAGATCTCTTGGGAGAAATATCAGGAACTATTGCAGGGCCTGAGTGGAAAAAAGAAAGGATCAAGGAAAACTGGTACGGGGGAGATACGGTCAATTATTCAATAGGACAGGGCTACGTCCTTATGACGCCTGTCCAGCTCCTTAGAGCCTACGCCGCTATCGCCAACGGGGGTAAACTCGTAAAGCCCCGAATAAATTCTAAAGCGATACCCGAGTACAGAAAGCTTGAAATAGCTCCTGAGATCATAAAGATAATCCAGGAAGGTCTGCGTGAAGTCGCAAGCACAGGCACCGGAAGGCGCGCAAGTTCTTTCGGAGTTCAGATCGCAGGCAAGACCGGCACGGCTCAGAACGCTCATGGTGAAGACCATGCGTGGTTTGCAGGATATGCTCCGACAAACGCGCCGCGGTACGTAGTAGTTGTCATCGCCGAAGCGGGAAAGGCAGGAGGAGCAATCGCAGGCCCGATAGTTGGAAAAATGCTCAACTTGCTTATAAATGGGAATAAATACGCCGAACCGGCCCCGGTCAAGCCTAAAACAGAATAGGGGTGAATTTGAGAATGATGATCCATCTCAAGGGTATACAGACAGGGATTTTACGATGCATAGTTCCTGAGGAACTTAGCGAAAAAAAGATACTTGAAGAGTTTGAGGAACTTACGGTCAACGGGAAAACCCTGCTAGAGGGAAGCAGCATCATAATGGATCTGCAGGGCAGAAGCTTTGGGGCTGCCCTTGTTGCCAAAATATGGAAATATTTTATCGAACCGACCGGCTGCTCTGTTATCAGCTGGGCCGTTACCGATCCGGAGACAGCCCTGGCACTGGAACGACTGGGTATGGCTGTCGGAGATTTTGATAATAAATCAAGACAGGAAAAACCTTCAAGCCGCAAAGGATCCGGGACGCTCCTCTATACCGGAACACTGCGCGGGGGACAGAAGATAATACATGAGGGGGATGTGATAGTGACAGGCCACGTTAATGTCGGATCAGAGATTTCTGCCGTGGGACACATAGTTGTACTTGGAAGACTTAAAGGCCTGGCTCACGCGGGTTTTAAAGGTGACGAAACAGCCTCGGTCTCTGCAAGATCATTCGAATCTGGGCAGGTCAGGATCGGCCGCAAGGTAGGACTAATTGATAAAAGTTCTGATATATGGTGTAAGGCTGTTGTAATAACCGTTAACGGGGATGAAGTGCTGCTCACAGAGTGGCCTGCGATATAGGAGGATGAAAGTATGGACTGCAGGATAATAGTCATTACATCGGGCAAAGGCGGTGTAGGGAAAACAACAACTACCGCCAACCTCGCTGTCGCACTGGCAAGCGAGGGTCATAAAGTTGTTGCGGTAGACGGAGATGTGGGGCTCAGGAACCTTGATGTGATAATGGGTCTTGAAAACAGGATAGTATATACATTGGTGGACGTTATCGAGGGTACCTGTCGGCTCAACCAGGCATTGATAAGAGACAAGAGGATAAACAATCTCTATATGATCCCAACGGCACAGTCAAGGACCAAGGATGCAGTTACATCAGAGCAGATGCTGGATATCTGCAGGCAGCTCAGAAGTGAATTTGATTATGTCCTTATAGACAGCCCTGCAGGTATAGAGGCCGGATTCAGAAATGCCTCGGCAGGCGCTGACGAAGCTCTGGTAGTGACAACCCCTGAAGTTTCAGCAGTACGGGATGCTGACAGGATAATCGGACTGCTCGAGTCTATGGAAAAAGCTCCTATCAGTCTAATAATAAACAGGATCAAGCCTGAGATGGTAAAACGCGGCGATATGCTTGCCGTCCAGGATGTTTTAGATATCCTTGCTGTCGATCTGATAGGCACTATACCTGATGACGAAAGCGTTGTTACTTCATCCAACAAAGGGGAACCGCTGACATTTTCAAATGGATCAGCAGCCTCTCAGGCTTTTTTGAACATAGCAAAGAGGATCTGCGGCAACGAAGTTCCTTTTATGGACCTCTCTGGAAATCAGAAGGGATTTTTCTCTTCCCTTCGCAGGTTTTTTGGAAAGTAGGTGGCAAATATAATGTTTGAATTCCTGTCACGGTTCTTTTCAGGGGGCAAAAGCAAGGAAGTAGCAAAAGAGAGGCTGCAGCTCGTACTTATACATGACCGCAACGATATAGCTCCCGAGAAACTTGAAGCGTTGAAGGTGGACATGGTTAAGCTGTTAAAAAAATATCTGGATATAGATGAAAATGGAATAAATATGAATCTGGAGAGGCGAAACCGGTCAGTTGCCTTGGTCGCAGACATACCGCTTAAGAGTTCACAAAGGCCGGTAAGAGGAAGGAAGAAGAATGCCTGAAAAGAGCGGCAGCAGCTGGAGGGAGATCAGGTCGAACATTGATCTGCTAATGCTGTTTGCCACAATAGCTTTGTTTCTTTTTGGGATAGCTGCTATTTACAGTGCGAGCCCCAATAAGGCTGTCACACTCTCTTCGTTTGCTGTTCGCCAGCTGGTGTGGGGCGTGACAAGTGCGGTCGTCTACGTGATGGTGTTAAAGATAGGATATCAGAGGTTTCTGGATCTTGCAGGACCGCTTTTTGCCGTTATGGTTATGGTTTTGGTTCTGCTATTGGCAGTAGGGTATACTTCAAAGGGATCCCAAAGCTGGTTCAATCTTGGTTTTTTCAGGATACAGCCCTCTGAAATGGGCAAGGTCATACTGGCACTGGCGTTGGCACAGATCTGTTTCAAACTGCCTCCGACAGATATTAAAGGCATAGCTGTTGCTGTAGGTCTGGGAGGAGTTATGATAGTGCTGATACTTCTTCAGCCCGACCTGGGAAGCTCTCTTGTCTACTCCGTGATGCTTTTTGCAGTACTTATAGCAGCCGGAGCGCCCGTGAAATTTCTGTCGGGTATAGTGATCTCCATCCTGGCGATGCTGCCTGCCGCATGGATATTTCTCAAGCCCTATCAGAAAATGAGGCTCATGGTATTTCTCGATCCTACAATAGACCCCCAGGGTGCGGGGTATAATGTAATACAGTCAAGGATAGCTGTCGGATCAGGAGGTCTTTTCGGAAAAGGATTTCTTCACGGCACCCAGGGCAAACTTCATTTTTTACCGGAACCGCACACGGATTTTATCTTCAGCGTATTTTCTGAAGAGTTTGGCTTTATAGGCTGTCTGGTCGTTTTGATTCTTTTTACGATGCTGCTTTTGAGGATGCTCAACGTTGCATATTATACAAGGGAGACCAGGGGAAAATTACTCGTAACAGGAATAGTTGCATGGATATGGTTCCAGATAACTGAAAGCATCGGAATGAGTATGGGACTGTTGCCCGTGACCGGTCTGCCTCTTCCCCTTTTCAGCTACGGCGGGAGCTCGCTTCTTGCGGTGGCAATAGCGTTGGCTCTTGTGCAGAGCGTGCTCATTGTATCAAGAGAAGGCAGGTTTTAAATTGAAATTACGCGGCCTGGACTAATAATAGTTCCGGACCGGTAAAATTTAGAGAGCGGGGATGCCCCGATCAAGAGCACTCCCTGCATCAGGAGGATCATCAAAATGTTATCAGAAAGAGAGGCTGACCTTCGCAGATCCATCCTTGCATCGGTCAAAAGGCCTTCAAGGTATACGGGAGGTGAGTGGGGAAGCGGCCCGGTAAAAAGCTCAGACTCAGATGTAGTCAGGGTTTGTTATGCTTTTCCCGACGTATACGAAGTGGGGATGAGCTATCTTGGATACCAGATACTTTACGGACTGACCAAAACCCTTCCATTTGCGGATGCGGAAAGGGTCTATGCTCCGTGGCCGGATATGGAGGAGGCTCTCAGATCATCAGGCACAAAGCTCTGGGCCCTTGAAAGCAGGAGGCCTGTGTCAGACTTTGATGTTGTCGGTTTTACTCTTCAGTATGAACTTTCTTATACCAACATTCTGACCGTGCTTGACCTTGCCGGGATCCCTTTTCGTTCTGAAAATCGGAAAGAAGGAGATCCCATTGTTATCGCGGGAGGCCCGGGAGCTCTTGCTCCGGAGCCGATGTCGCCCTTTATCGACGCATTTTGCGTAGGAGACGGCGAGATACTGGTGCCTGATGTACTAAGGGCGATACATGGACTTAAAGGCAGAAGCAGGGACGAAAAAATAAGGGCGCTGTCAAAGATCCAAGGGGTCTATGTCCCAATGATAAAATCGGATAAACCGGTCATGCGCAGGATAGTGGAAGACCTTGACTCGGCTTTTTACAACAGGGATATGATCGTACCCAACACAGGGATAGTACATGACAGGATAGCGGTACAGGTCTTCAAAGGCTGCACCAGAGGATGTCGTTTCTGCCAGGCTGGTATGATCGACAGGCCTGTCAGGGAGAGAAGCGCGGCTTCAGTTGCAGATCAGGTGGAAGAGCTCCTTCAGAATACAGGGTGGGAAGAAGTAGGCCTGCTGTCACTTGCAACATGTGACTGGAGCGGGATGAGTGAGATACTTAAAAGATTTGCCCCCTTGCTCAAAAACAACCAGATCAAACTAAGCCTGCCAAGCCTGAGGGTCGATGCTTTTTCTGTTAACTTGGCGGCGGAACTTGAGTCGATCCGTAAGGGCGGACTCACATTCGCCCCCGAGGCAGGGACTCAGCGTCTTAGAAATGTCATAAACAAGGGCGTTTCTGAGGAAGATATAGAATCTGCACTCGATGCTACTTTTTCCCATGGCTGGGACAGGGTCAAACTCTATTTTATGATGGGTCTGCCTACTGAGAAGGACGAAGATATTGCAGCGATACACGAGATATGCAACAAGGCAGTATCGATAGCGAAAAGGCACAAACGACGGGGAGATGTAAGCGTTTCGCTTGCAGGTTTTGTCCCTAAAGCCCATACCCCCTTCCAATGGGAAGCACAGCTTGACCGTCATACACTGAGGGAGCGGGGCAGGTGGGTAAAGAACAATATCAGGAACCGCAAAGTGACCATATCCTACCATGAGCCGGAACAGACCTACATAGAAGGTGTATTTGCCCGCGGTGATGCCAGGCTTGCTGACGCAGTTGAAGAAGCGTGGAACAGAGGAGAGCGGTTTGACGGATGGTCGGAATTCTTCAATTTTGAAAGATGGATGAAAGTCTTCAATGATCTGGGGATCGATCCTGACGGATACGCATGCAGGGAACGTGGCCTGGATGAACTCCTTCCGTGGGATCACATAGATTCCGGAGTTTCAAAGCGGTTCCTTCTCAGTGAGAGGGAGAGAGCTCTGACCGGAGATGTGACACGCGACTGCAGGGAAGGGTGCAATGCATGCGGCTGGCAGGGAAAAACTGCCGTGAAAGGTTGCTCAGATGCCTAGGATAAGGATAATATTCGAAAAAAAAGGGTGGATAACCTTTCTGAACCACCTTGATCTGCCGGTCTTATTTTCAAGGGCTGCCAGAAGAGCAGGTCTTTCGCAGGAATTTACCCAGGGTTTTTCACCTCACCCGCATATCAGCCTCGGACCTGCGCTTGCGGCAGGAGTTGAAGGTGTTCAGGAACCAGCTGATTTCTGGTTCAATGAGTGGAATGATTCCTGTGCAGGAAAATGGAACGACAAGCTCCCCGAGGGGATACAGATATTGAAACATGCTGAAGTTGACGGACTAACCCTTTCAAAACTTGCGACAGCGGCGATATACAGGATAAGCGGTGTTGGTTTCGAGTTTGGAAACAATGTGCTGGATATGCTCCAAAAGGAGATCAAGAGGACAGGGATACTCTATGGAGCCTCTGTCGATCAAGGTTCCGCAGTGCTTACTGTAGGCGATCTCGAACACTGCGGGGCGGGAAACCTTGTAAGGAGCCTTAAAGAAGAGGGCATATGCGGGGGATGGAAAGATCTTTATCTTGTCCGAGAATGTGTAGGCACGTGGGATGCCGGGACAGGCAAAATACTGCCTCTCATTTGATCATGGAGGAATGAACATGACATCATTCGAACCGACAAAAAAAATAGTAGCAAATCTTATTGATCCTGAAGAGATCAGGATAGCGATCCTTGACGAGAGGGGCAAGCTCTATGATTTCTTCGTAGAAAGAATGCTGGAGCATCAGAGAACAGGTGAAATATACAAGGCCAGGGTGGACAGTGTCCTTCCGGGCATGCATTCCGCATTTTTAAACCTTGGGGATGGAAGGAACGGTTTCCTCTATCTCGATGATGTGCATGGAATTGAAGTTAAACCGGGAATTGAAATGCTGGTACAGGTGGTAAAAAATGCGAGAAAGGGCAAAGGAGCCCGTGTATCTCCAAGAATATCGCTGGCAGGAAGGTACATGGTACTCATTCCGGACGGACATGAGACAGGTGTATCCAAAAGGATAGAGGACAATGACGAGAGATCCCGCCTGAGATTGATATCGAAGGAGATACGTCCGGATGGATTTGGAATAATAATCAGAACAGTAGCAGAGGGCTGCGACAAAGAAAGCCTTGAAAATGACGTACAGGATCTCCTCTCCCAGTGGGAGATCATAAAACACAATGCAGAAAAAAACGGAGCCCCATGCCTGATACACAAAGACCTTGGCCTGTTGGAGCGAGTCCTCAGGGATGATCTCACAGAGGATATAGACGAAATAGTTGTAGATACTGAAGAGGACAGGGATAATATTCAGTCTTTTGCAGATCGCTTCTTTCCCGGCAAAAATATTGAAATAAACTTCTACAAAGGCAAAACGCCGATATTTGACGTATACAACATCGAAAACCAGCTGCTGGAGCTGCAGGACAGGAAAGTCTGGCTTTCTTCCGGAGCTTACCTTGTCATCGACCAGACCGAGGCCCTCACAGTTATTGACGTTAATACCGGAAAATTTGTCGGTTCCAAAAACCTGAACGACACGATCTTCAAGACAAATATGGAAGCAGCGGAGGAGATAGCCAGGCAGCTCAGGCTTCGCGCCATTGGCGGGATAATTGTCGTAGATTTTATCGACATGGATACAGAAGAGTCGAACCACGAGCTCATCCACGAGCTGCAGGAGCTGTTCAGGAACGACAGATGCAAAGCAAGGGTCTATGGAGTCACCGGACTGGGACTGGTAGAGATAACGAGAAAAAGGGCCAGGACCGACATAAGAGCCGCTCTCAGCCATGGCTGCCCTTTCTGCGGAGGACTTGGCCTGGTGCCGCGCGAAGAGAGCATCGCGATGCAAATAAAGAGATTTATCAGGAAAATAACGATGTCTTCAAGGTCTGAAGCTCTGCTCGTCGAGGCATATTCTTCCATAGCCGCGTACATAGCCGAAACATTCCTGGCTTCGTGGGAAGAGGAATTTGATAAAAAAATATTTATAAGGGGATGTCCTGAGTTTTCGTGGGGCAAATTCAGACTTGACGCGCAGGGAAGCCTGCTTCAGATAGAACACAGGATAAACGCTCTTCAGAAAAGAGAGGGCTGGGCAGTTGTACATAAGTCGTCTTCAGCTTAAGGGATTTAAAAGTTTCGGCGGATCCCACGACCTTATACTCTCATCGGGATTCACGGCAATAGTTGGGCCAAACGGAAGCGGCAAGAGCAACATACTTGACGCGCTCAGATGGTCGTTGGGTGACAGCCATGCCGGCCGACTCCGCATATCGAGGCAGAGCGATCTCCTTTTTCAGGGATCTATAAGCCTTCCGGCAGCAAAAGAAGCGGAGGTGCTTCTGCAGCTAAGGGAAGATTCAAGGGCCTGTTCAGTAAAAAGAAGAGTTACAGCTCCTGACGGCAACACGATACTTTTTGTTGACAATGCCAGAAAAACACTGACCGAGCTGGATGAGACGAAAAGGGACTGGAAGCTTGAGGGAGACAGATTCGCCTTCATCGGCCAGGGAGAAGTTGCTGAGGTCATCCAGCAGAGACCTCTGGCAAGAAGGATGCGCCTTGAATCCCTGTTCGGTATAGATGTCTACAGGAAGAGGCGCATGGACGCTTCTGACAGGCTTGTTACAGTAAAAGAGGAATATGAGCAGCTGAGGAACGTTATGGCCGAACTCCAGGCACGACGTGAAGAAATTGCCCCGGAAGTTCGGAGAGCTTCAGAGCTCAGGGAGATACTCGATAAGATCGAAGAGGAGAGAAAACTCTTATACTGGCTCAGAAGGCATAGGTCTGAGCTTTTGATCGCAGAGATAGATGAAAGCCTGGAAGAATTTAAAAATGAACAATCAGTGGTTTTGGGCTGGTCTGATCTATGGAAAAAAGCACTGGAACAGCTCGAAAAAGACCTTCTTTTGCTTTCCAGGGAAAAGCAGCAGCAGACCTGGGAGCTGGAACAGAGCAAAAAGAGTTACGACGGGCTGATAAAATCCGGATATGCCTCAGCATCAAACCTCAAGGCCTCAAAAGAGAGGCTTGACCAGGCAACGAAGGAACGAAGAAAAGCAAAAGAGCACATGGAAGTTCTCATTGAAGAGCAGAAAAAGACACAGGAAGAGAATAAAAAAGCAAGAGAAGAACTTGAAGCAGGACAAAAGGCACTTGAGAAAATAGAGAAAAAATGGCAGGAATACAACCTCCGCCTCAAAGAGGAAAAAGAGCAGAGGGAAGCCTGGAACAATGAAAAGGGCCGTCTTGAGGCCGAACTGCAGCAGATCAAAGCAAAACTTTCATTCCTTGGCAAAGACCTGCTTGAGATCAGGAATAAAAAAGAGGACGCACCCGACCCCGCCAAAGATATAGATGCAGAGATAAAGAAGCTGGGAAAAGAAAGAGACAGGCTGTTAAAAGAGCAGGATGAGATAGTCTCCCTTCACGGTGATCTCTACGCCAAAGTCCAGACCCTTGCGGCTGAACTGCAGCGCGCCAGGAGGGAAGCCTCCAACTCGAGGTCAAAGCTCAACGAGGTGACGGATGCTATGCAGGCTGACCTTTACCCCCGTCCTGTTCAGTACCTTCTCTCGGCGGCCAGGCTGAACAGGCTTGACGCCTCGCCTCATGCCGTAGTGGACGTCTTCACCTGTGATCCGATTTATTCAGCCGCACTTGAGGCCTATCTTGGAGGCCGGCAGTTCCAGCTGCTGGTAGAGGACCTCGAAGAAGCCGGCCGATGCATAGACAAGCTGAAAGTCAACGCAATTGGGAGGGCGACATTCCTTCCCCTTGAAAGATGCCGCCCCAGGTATCCCGACAAGCAGTTCAGGCTGCCCAAAGCAGGAATCACCGGATGGGCGATAGATCTGCTCAAAGTAGATGACCACTGGCTCCCGGCGATCCAGCAGATAATGGGTGACCTTCTCATAGTTGAATCCTACGCAGTCGGACAGGAACTCGTCAGGTCAGGCTTTAAGGGACCTGTCACCACTCTTGAAGGAGATGTCTTCCAACCGGGAGGAACTGTATCGGGCGGAAGATCGCAAAAATCAGGGAAGACCATAGAGATGAAAGCCCAGATAGTGAAGCTCGAGCATGATGCTGCAAACTTCACATCAACTGCGGAACATCTGGCGAAAGAATTCAAAGATGCCGAAGCACAGGAGCTCAGGGTCTCCGAACAGAAGGAAGAATACACCAGGAGAATAAGGGATTTTGACGGAAGGATCGCCCTCATGGAAGATGAAAAAGCCTCTTATTCAAAAGAGCAGAAGAGGATAGAGGGCGAACGGGGAAGGATACTGGAAGCAATTGCAGAGGCAGGCAGACAGTGGAACTCCGTGCTTGCCTCCCTCTGTGACCTTGAGAAAAAATGGGACAGCCCGTCAAAACTTGAGGATGATCATCTGATCATAGAGGAGAGAGAGAGGCTTCGCTCAGAAGCTGCAGTTATGGCAGAGAGGCTTAGCTCCAGGTTCGCACTGATGGAAAGAGTCAGCAATGAAATCAGGTCCGAAGAGCGCAAGATATGGAGCTTGGATGAAGAGATGTCAGAGCTCGACCAGAGGTGTGTGCGCGAGAGGGCCGGCCTTGCAAGGGTAGGTAAAAGCTGTCTTGACATTTTTGAAAGACGGAAGGTACTCACGGAAGAGATAGAAAAACACGTAAGCGGTTTTTCAAAGCTGGAATCGAAAAGTGACCTTATCAGAAAAAAAACGGTCACTGCCGACATGCGTTCAAGATCCGCCCTCGAAAGGGTCTCCGCTTTTGAAGTGAAGAGAGGAGAGACGGAGAGGGAGCTTGAGGAGCTAATAAATACCTGGGAAGATCAGTACCCCTATCCGGGAGGATCAGCATTGCCTGAGGATGATGACATCGATGATCTCAGAAAGAACATACGCGACGGAGACAGGAAGATCAAGGCCTTCGGCGAAGTAGACATGGGAGTTTTGTCAGAGGACAGAAACCTCAGGGACAGGCTTGCCTTTATGGGCGAGCACCTTGATGACGTAAGGGCCAGCGCAGCGGAGCTTGAAAAACTCATTTCAGATGCGGACAGGCAGGCATATAAGGTATTCTCTGATGCTCTTCAGGAAGTTGACAACAGGTTCTGCTCCCTCTTCCAGAGGCTATTCGGAGGAGGAGAGGCCCACCTTGAGATGATAGAGGGAGAGACGATATGGGATACCGGTGTCGATGTAGTTGCAAGGCCTCCCGGAAAACATCCCCAGAGCATAAATCAGCTCTCGGGAGGGGAACAGTCTCTTGCGGCCATATCGCTTCTTTTTGCTTCAATGGAAGTCGCCGGCTGTCCTCTTGCAGTGCTGGATGAGGTAGATGCCGCGCTTGACGAAGTCAATCTCAGAAGGTTCTCCGAGCTTGCCAAAGAATATGCAAAGAACAGGCAGGTACTAGCCATGACACACAGGCGAGTGACCATGGAAAGGGCAGACGTCCTTTACGGAGTCACCCTCTCCGAACCGGGGCTTTCCCAGGTCATAGGAGTAAGGCTGGAGGACTGGGCCTGATGAAAGAAGGCCGCGAAGATCTGCTCAGGGGCGAACTTAAGATAAAGCAGCCTCCGGAGAAAGAGGGACCCAGGGTCAACCTTGACACGATACTTCTTGCTCATTTCACAAGGCCCAAAAAGGATGAGAGGATACTTGAGATCGGTTGTGCACACGGAGCGATCTCCCTTATCCTTGCTAAACGCGGTCATACTGTTGAAGGCGTTGACATCCAGTCTCACCTTATAGAGATGGCAGCAGAAAATGCTGTAGAAAACGGTCTGGAAGATAAAGCAAAATTTTACACCGGAGATATAAGGAATCACAGGACGATATGGGAAGCACAGAGCTTTGACAGAGTGGCAGTAAACCCGCCTTACTTTGAGAAAAAAAGCGGCAGTATAAGTCCTTCAACGGCTCTTGCCACAGCGCTGAACGGTTTGAATTGCACGCTTGAGGAACTTATACAGGCATGCCGTTATCTTTTGAAAAACAAGGGATACCTTGATATCGTAATACATGCGGGAAGAGCCGGCGAACTTATAGCTTTGCTGGACAAATACAACATAGCGCCCAAAAGGTTCAGGTCAGTTCATCCAAAACCCGGCGCAGAAGCATCGGTGGTCCTTATAGAAGCAGTGAGGGCCTCAAAGCATGGACTCAGGATCGAGACTCCCTTATTCGTCCTTGACGAAGAGGGAAAAGAGACCCCGCAGCTGCTGGAAGCCTACACAACGGGAGGAGAGTAAAATGCCCCTTATAGTTGTCCCCACACCGATAGGCAATCTGGAAGACATGACGATAAGAGGTCTCAGGGCGCTTCGCGAGGCGGACATTATCGCATGCGAGGATACCAGGCACACACTGAAGCTGCTGAACCACTACGAGATAAAGAAGCCCCTCATCTCATATCATAAGTTCAACGAGACGGAGAGGCTTGAGACTCTCCTGAAACGAATACGGGAGGGTGAAACCGTGGCATTGGTATCAGACGCCGGCACCCCCGGAATATCAGACCCCGGGATGATACTGATACAGGCCGTAATCGAAAAGGGGCTTCCAATGGATGTGCTGCCCGGCGCAAACGCGCTCCTCCCGGCGATCCTACTGTCAGGGATGGGGATGGACTCATTTACCTTTATAGGCTTCCTGGACGGAAAAAAAGAAGATAAAAAATCCAGGCTTGAAGAGCTCAGGCACAACACGCAGACCCTCGTTTTCTACATGGCTCCGCACAAACTCCTTAAAGAATTAGAATTGATGGGGAATATCCTCGGAGACAGACCTGCGGTACTTGTCAAAGAGATAAGCAAGGTGCATCAGGAATCAATCCGCGGCACTCTTTTGACATTCAAAGATATCCTCAGCGAGGACAAGATACGGGGAGAGTTTGTCTGTATAGTCGAGGGAGCAAAAGAGACAGTTCCTGCCCTTGATGATGGCGTCTGGATGGATGAGGTGCTCATAATGTGCAAAGCGGGCGAATCGACAAAAAATGTTGCAAACTTGCTCTCGATAAAGTATTGTATCCCACGAAACAGAATAAAACGGTACATTCTTGAGAACTGTACCGGGGAGGTAGTATAAATGTCCAAAGAAAATTTCTACATCACCACACCTATCTACTATGTCAACGATGTTCCCCATATCGGGCACGCCTACACGACGATAGCGGCTGACGTTCTGGCCCGCTGGCACAAGTCCGGGGGAGAAAATACCTGGTTTCTTACCGGCACCGATGAACATGGTCAGAAGATACAGACAGTCGCTGAGAAAAGAGGCATCACG
The DNA here is from genome assembly GCA_963682045.1 of Synergistaceae bacterium. Taxonomy (GTDB): domain Bacteria; phylum Synergistota; class Synergistia; order Synergistales; family Synergistaceae; genus Caenicola. The sequence goes on along the minus strand of OY821326.1, from coordinate 639,240 downwards.
CCAAAAGAGCTTTGCGATGAGGTCGTGCTGAATTTCCAGAGGCTTTGGGGCGTTCTTAACATATCAAATGATGATTTCATAAGAACTACGGAACCCAGACATGAAAAAGTGGTCCAGGAAATATTCAGGCGTCTCATGGCCAATGGTGATATATACAAGGGGGAATACGAGGGATGGTACTGTGTCCCATGCGAAACATACGTCCCCGAAGCCCAGATGGGAGAAGGCAACACATGTCCCGACTGCCACCGGCCGCTCACAAAGATGACCGAGGAGACATATTTCTTCAAACTTTCGAAGTATGCCGAGCCCCTGCTCAAGTACTATGAAGAGAACCCCGAAGCAATAATGCCCAGGTCAAGGTACAACGAGATAATCAGTTTTATAAAGAGCGGTCTTCGTGACCAGTCTGTCTCGCGTACGACTCTTGACTGGGGAATCCCGCTTCCGGGAGACGAAAAGCATGTCATCTATGTCTGGTTTGATGCTCTCATCAACTACCTTTCAGCTCTCAACTTCCCTGACGAGGGCGGCCTGTGGCAGACATACTGGCCTGCGGTTCGCCACCTTGTCGGAAAAGACATAATAAGGTTCCACTGCGTCATATGGCCGGCCATGCTCCTTGCACTAGGTGTAAATCCGCCGGTCAGGGTCTTTGCGCACGGATGGTGGACTGTTGAAGGCGAAAAGATGTCAAAATCTGTCGGCAATGTTGTAGATCCATTTGAGATGGCTGATCTTTACGGTGTTGACGCGTTCCGTTATTTTCTGCTCCGCGAAGTTCCTTTCGGCAACGACGGGGATTTCTCTGAACATGCCATGGTAAACAGGATAAATTCAGATCTGGCAAACGATCTTGGGAACCTTCTCAGCAGAAGCCTTCAGATGATAGAAAAATTCCGCGGAGGGGAACTCCCCAAAAGCTTTAAAAGCGAAGATATAGATAAAGAGATAGAGGATCTTGCAAACAAAACAGTCAAGGACATGGAGTCATCAATGGAACGTTTTGCTTTCGATGAATCTCTGAAAACTCTCTGGACATTCATCAGCCGTTCCAACAAATACATTGATGAGACACAGCCATGGAAGCTGGGGAAAGAGGGCGAGATCGAAAGGCTTGACGCCGTCCTCAGGACACTTTGGGAATCACTGCGGCTTTCTGCAGTCCTTGCAGCACCATTCATGCCTGAGACGTCCGCCCGTATCTGGGAACAGCTTGGCCTGACAGAAAGTCCGCTTGACGGCGGGCGAGCCTCATGGTCATGGTGCGGCATAGAGAGTCCTGTGACCGTGAAGAAAGGATCCATACTCTTTCCGCGCATCGACATAGAAAAATGGAAAATAGAAAAAGAGGCCCGTGATCTTGAAAAGAGGGCGGCGGCTGACCCCACTGCATTTTATAATTTCGACGACCACGAAGCTGAAATCAGAATAGAAGATTTCAGCAAACTGGAGTTCAGGGTAGCGCTGGTCGAAAAGGTTGACGTAGTTCCCAAGGCTGACAAGCTTTATATCCTGAGCCTCGACCTTGGTTATGAGAAACGCACGATAGTCTCAAGTATCAGGGAGTTCTTCAAGCCTGAAGAGCTTGAAGGCAAAAAGATAGTGGTGCTGTGCAACCTGAAACCGGCTAAATTCCGCGGAGTCCCGAGCAACGGGATGCTTCTCGCCGCAGAAAGCCCTGATACCAGAAAGGAATCTCTCACGCTTCTGACGGTAATGGATGATTCCATACCGATAGGGAGCAGAGTCCACTAAAAAATATCAGGGGCGGGGCACAGCTGCCCGGTCCCTAGAGGAACTGAAAAGCGACAGCCTGATTGAAACGGACAAACTCCTCCCTGAGTCAACAAGAGGGGAGGAGCAGTCCTTTTAAGCGGGCACGATCTGTACTTATTTGGTACGGCAGGCGGATAAGCCTGAGCCCTCCTCTATTTATGAAAGGGGCAGAAGTATGTTTCTTGTAGATGCTCATTGCCATTTGAACAAAGAATATTATCCGGAAGGTCTTTTCGAAGTCTTCGGGAACGCCCTGAAATCTGATGTGAAGCGTCTCCTTTTTGCTTCAGCAGATCTGGCTTCCACCAGGGAGGCAGTAGCTCTGGCTGAAACACACGAAGGAATGCCGGAAATATGGGCGCTTGCAGGAGTCCACCCTCACGAAGCTTCCTCCGTTTCTGAGGGACTTCCCGAAGAGCTTGAATCCCTTGCCATGAGCAGCAGGGTATCGGCAGTCGGTGAGATAGGACTGGATTTCTACTATGACAATTCCCCAAGGGATATACAGCGGGAGGTATTCCGCGCCCAGATACGTCTTGCAAAAAAGATAGACAAGCCTCTCGTGATCCACGTTAGGGATTCTGCAAAGAGATCATCAGGAGATGCCAATTCCGAGACACTGGACATTCTCAAAGAGGAATCGGCCGACATGATAGGCGGAGTCATTCACTGTTTTTCCGGAGACAGACAGAATGCGATCGATGCTCTCGAGCTGGGTTTTTACATATCTTTCGCGGGACCTGTCACATATCCCAAAAATATGGCGCTTCGCGAAATAGCGATGGACACGGTTCCTCTTGACAGGATACTTTGCGAGACAGATTCTCCATATCTGGCCCCTCAGCAGATAAGAGGCAGGACGAACGAGCCGTGCCATGTCCGCGATGTCTATGAAATGATATCGATGCTCAAGGGCATGTCGCTCGAAAAATTTGCCGCAGCTGTAAAAGAGAACGGTGAAAGGCTCTTCGGCTGGGAAGGTACCGGTAATGTTTGAGTACAGGCTGACAGCACAATGCCCAGAAACTGGCGCACGTGCAGGAGAACTTATAACGCCGCATGGTGTAATAGAGACCCCTGTCTTCATGCCTGTTGGCACCCAGGCCACCGTTAAAGCGATGACGCCGCCGGAACTTGAAGAGATCGGAGCTCAGATAATCCTCGGCAACACATACCACCTCTACATGCGTCCTGGCGCGGATATCGTCGAGGAGGCAGGCGGGCTTCATAAGTTTATGCAGTGGCATCACCCAATACTCACAGACAGCGGCGGATTCCAGGTCTTCTCCCTCTCAGAACTGAGAAAGATAACGGATGAGGGTGTCGAGTTCAGGTCTCACCTTGACGGCAGCAAACACTTCATGCGTCCCGAAGATTCCATGGACATACAGCAGAAACTTGGAAGCGACATAGCGATGGCTTTTGACGAATGCGTCGTCTGGCCGACCACTGAAGAATATTCAAGGGCAGCCATGGAGAGGACTATAAGCTGGGCCAAAAGGTGCAAAGAGCACCATTCAAGGGAGGATCAGGCCCTTTTCGGGATAGTACAGGGTTCGATGTTTGAAGCCCAGCGGATAGAATGCATAAAAAGACTTGAAGATATCGGCTTTCCAGGTTACGGGATAGGAGGCCTCTCCGTAGGGGAGTCCCATGAGGATATGTACAGGATCCTTGACGTATTATGTCCCGAAATGCCTGTGAACAAGCCACGTTACCTGATGGGTGTCGGGCATCCTGCCAACCTTATAGAGGGTGTTGCGCGCGGCATAGATATGTTCGACTGTGTCCTCCCCACGAGGAACGGAAGAAACGGCGGCGTGCTGACGAGCTTTGGAAAGCTCAACCTCAAGAACAGGGGTTTTGCCAGGGACTTTACCCCGATAGATCCTTCATGCGGTTGTTATACATGCAGGAATTTTACGCGGGCGTACATAAGGCACCTCTATACTGCGGGAGAGATACTTGCCGCGAGGCTTTGCAGCTGGCACAACCTCTACTTCCTTGTCAACCTGATGAGGGATGCCAGAAAGGCCATAATCGAGGGCCGCTATCCTCAATTCAGGCGGGATTTTTTTGCTAAATTCAACGAAGGACCGATGCAGCTATGATGAGCAAAATGGAAGAAAGGCTCGAAGAACGCAAAACCGGGGTCGAAAAAGAAATGCTATCTGAGATACAGCAGGCAGCCCGGAAAATTCTTTCCGGAGAGCTTGTGGGTTTTCCTACCGAAACAGTCTACGGTCTTGGAGCAAACGCACTTGATGCTGAAGCCGTAATGAAAATTTATGAGGCCAAAGGACGTCCTTCTGACAACCCTCTAATAATTCATGTGTGCAACGTAAAAATGGCCGAGTCGGTGGTCGAGCTTAACTGGCGGGCAAGGTTCCTGATGGACACATTCTGGCCCGGACCGCTCTCACTTGTTTTGAAAGCAAAGGAGACAGTTCCGCAGGTCACACGGGGAGGACTGGATACGGCTGCAATAAGAATGCCGGATAACCCGATTGCACTTGAGCTGATCCGTGCCGCTGGAGTTCCGATTGCTGCTCCAAGCGCCAACAGAAGCGGAAGGCCAAGCCCCACAGACGCAGTGACGGTGAGAGAGGACATTGGAGGTGCCGTATCGATGGTTCTTGACGGCGGACCTGCAAAGGTTGGCCTCGAATCAACAGTCCTTGATGTCAGCGGGGAATCCCCTGTACTCTTAAGGCCGGGAGGCATCTCCAAAGAAGAGATAGAGAAAGCCCTCCACATACCGGTCCTTTTACCATGTGACGGGGAGTCGATAAAACGTTCTCCCGGAACACGCTACAGACACTATGCACCCAGTATCCCCCTTGTTCTGACGGACAGCTCTTACAGCAACGAGGCAGAGGGCAGAAAGTGGGCATGGATCGGGACATCCGAACCGGAGCATCAGCCCTTTATAAAGATAATATTCAGGGACACAGAAGAATATGCAAAAGAACTTTTTCGTGCCCTGAGGATGATCGAAAAAAGCGGAGCGGAAATAATAATAGCGCAGATACCCGATGAGAGTGGTATCGGACGGGCTTTGAAGGACAGGCTCATCCGCGCTTCAGGCATTTGACGCGGTCCATTTACAATGTTATAATTTGCGCTGCTTCCGGGGCGTAGCGCAGTCTGGTTAGCGCGCCTGGTTCGGGACCAGGAGGTCGGAAGTTCAAATCTTCTCGCCCCGACCATCTCGAAATAATGCCCCCGGCAAATGTCGGGGGTTTTGTTTTTCAGCAATTTTCCGTATTTGACTATCGTTGTTCAATCTGTTATAGTCTTCAAGTGAGGTGATTTCTGTGCCTGAGGATAAGACCGTCGCTCAAAACCGTAAAGCGCGGCATGAGTACTTCATAGTTGAGTCTTTCGAAGCCGGACTGGTTCTTTCGGGAACAGAGATCAAATCAGTAAGGGAAGGCCAGATAAACCTCAAGGACGGATTCGCCAGGGTAGAGAACGGAGAATTATGGCTTTACAACGTTCATATATCTCCCTACGAAAAGGGAAGCTACTACAATAAAGAACCTTTGAGACCGAGGAAACTTCTAGTTCATAAGTCTGAGATCAGAAAACTTCTGGCAAAAACAAGAGAAAAAGGTCTTACGCTCGTGCCTCTGAAGATATACATCAAGCAGGGAAGATGGGCGAAATGCGAAATTGCCGTAGCAAAAGGCAAGCAGCTCCATGACAAAAGAGATACTGCAGCAGAGAAGGACGCCAACCGCGAAATGGAGCGGGCTATCCGCAACAGGTCGCGCGAAAGCTGATCATCTGCATTATTGAAAGCGGGCTCGAATTACCAGGCTCGTACATAAGGGGACGTATGGTTTCGACAGCAGGTTGGAGGATCGGGAGGAGCGGGTCGAGGATGGGGAATCCTCGTTAATCCGGCTCCAAAACAATAATCGTCAATAACGATTACGCACTCGCTGCTTAAGTAAGCGGCGCGCTCTCTGAAGCTTCCGTCATCGGGCTTTAGAAGAGTGTCACAAAGATGACTGGAATCTCTTCAGCGCTTTCTGGGAGAGGTTCGAGACTCTAGGGAAGGCTGGGAAATGCGGATCCTGTCTTTGGGAGCCGCAGATCCGAAATTAAAACAGAGACTACGCTCGTAGTGCCTCCCAGATTGGCCCCTGTTGGACCGGAGTTCGAATCTCCGCGTCTCCACCAATAACTCAACAGACCCTGATATGGGGTCTGTTTTTTTGTCTTTAAATTGTGGTTAATTATGATATGAGCTTATCGAATTCCGGGTTTTGCTAATGTTCAGTCTTTAACACTGATAATGAGTTCTTTCATAGCAATTCCCAGCTTCCTCTCGTCGGTCGACTGACCGATGTCTTTGGGCGAAGTCGGGTCACTTATGACAAATTTAATTTTTAGCAAACCATTTCCAACGGCTGTATATGGAATTTCAGACTCATGCCACGCTTCATCTGTGATCTTCCACGATGCTGTTTTTATCTCATTCGCGTACACATCGACAGTCTGGCAAGGGAGGCCTCCACCGAGGTAAGCGAAAGCTCTTATTTGAAGCAGCAGGTTTTTATCTCCGGCGTTTTGTACGTCAAAAAGCATAGATGCTTCGTTGCCGTCTGTCCATGTATATCCTTTTTCCTGTCTGCTCCAGCCTGCAAGCATATATTTGCGGGCATTGTCTTCTGTCTTATAATAACTGACACTATCTCCAAGTGTGTATACTGAAGCAGGTTTATCATATTTTCCGCTGTATATGAGTAATGAAAATCCTGAAGCGACTATTGCAAGCATAATTACTAGCCAGGTCCATATTTTCGGCATACCATTATCCCCTTAATTATTTTTAAATGAAACCTATATGATGTTTTTAATGTATGGGGCGCTTTATAAATATAATATTTAATATATTATTCATGAATTTATTGTAAATGTTGGATATTGAATCTAAGGATAAAAATAATATTGTTATAAAGATCAAAAATGACCCTAATAGTAAAATATTAAATTCAGTTAGATTGTAAAACATATTGTGGAAATAATAAGCAATATAAAAATGTCCTATGTATACGACCATGGAGTTTCTGCCAATTGCAACAAGTTTTGTTTGTTTATCCGGCAAAATTTTAAATAACGCGGCAGTCATCATTAAACCTACAAATAAAGTCATTGCCCTTGTTATTATTCCGACAACATTATTTAATCCCAACAGATGGTAAGAGTTGTAATAAAATAAATACCTGAATAACGAATTTGACTGCAAGGATAACAACAAGGCCACACAACCAGTAATAAAGACTATGATCCAGGCATGCTTTTTTGATATAGAAAGTATTTCGGGAAGATAATTTTTATGTCTTGCATAGTAGCCGGCGAGAAAAAAAGGCAGATACACTATAACCCGTGACATACTGAGTACAGTGCCGAATTCATTGACTGTTCCCACAAGCAATGATAATAAGATGCTTACCAAAAGTGTATATTTGATTCTCAGGATATCCTTCAAAAAATATCTCCAGATAAATAATGCTTGTAAATACCATAAACCATATGCCGGGTTTAGAATTGAAAAACTTAAAAGTTTGGAAGAATACCCTTGCAAAACTATGGAGAATATAGTGCAGTATGTTTTCCATAAAACGCTCATAACAATATATGGAACCAACAGGTTCTCGAATGCATTGCCTCTGCTTTTTTCAGGGTCTTTAGTTAAATATCCTGAAATGAAAATAAAACATGGCATATGAAAAAGGTAAATAAATGTATAAATAAAGCGTATATTAAAATACTTACTGGCCCATACATCAAAAAAATGTCCGATTACTACAAAAACAATCAGTAATCCCTTTAAGTTATCAAGTAAATAGGAACGTTCATTAATATCTGACATCCAATTTCTCCATAAATCAACATAAATTGTTCTAATATATTCCGGGTCTGTAAAGATATTTAAAAGTAATGTTCTCAGTTGTGGCAATAAAAGGTGCAGATTAACAGCCACATTTCTGAACCACTGAAGTGTAGCATAAATTTGCTCAGGGCAGTAATGTTATTGTTTCCATTTCTAAAAGCAAACAGAATGCTGATGAAAAATAAGGCCCAAGCTGGATATTGTCAGGTATCTTCCGGTAATCTTTCTTAATGTCTGACTGTTTTTTAGTTGATCTTCACAAAGACTGGGGATAAGCTAATTAAGGCTCGTTGCCCAGTCTTTGTTGATGTAGTAAGTTCAACAGTTTTCATTCCAGCTATTGTCAAAAATCCCTTTACGACTGTCAATGCCTTGTGATATAGATCAGATATGTTTTTTATTCAGCCTGATTGGTTTCTCAATCAGGAAACAGGGTTCTCTGATCTTTAGTGAGCATCTACTGGCACTGCTAATTTTTAGTGACGACTACTGTAATATTATCTAGGAAGAGAGTTTGACTATGGCTAATCAGTAAAACCTTTTAAGGACATGGCCTCTGCATTTACGAACTTTGCCATTGCTGTTTCAGCAGATCGAAAATTAAACTTTCTGTAGAAATCTTCCTTTCCCGGTGTTGCATAAAGAATTATGTTTAACTTTTCATTTCCGAAAAGCAGATTTTCCATAACGGTTCGCCCAAGTTCCCTACCCTGATATTCTTCTCTTACCGCTACGTCATAAATAACACCCTGATATGCACCATCTGAAATCATCCTGCCAAAAGCAACAAGTTTTTTATCATCATAAATAAAGATTACTTCCCTGCTGTTTTCAAAGGCAGTTTTATGAAAATCTGAAGGGTAATACCCCATACCAACCGATTTCAAGATCAGTCTAACTTCATCCCAGTTAACTGCAGAACAGTCTTTAATTATTTTTATGGTCATCTCTGCAACGCTCCCCACTAGTAAAATCAAACTTCAAATACACATTTCAGCACTTCACAGGCAACTTTATTTCTCTTGATAATGGGGAGAAACATTGCAGCCAACCTCAGCATTACGCGGATTTATAACGTTTAAAAGAAGTGCACAATTCCCTATCATACGAAAGGACGCTTTATCAACAATTCCGAGCTGGAACCATTTACCGGGAACTCCGGGCTTTGAATCCTTATATTTGCATATGTATTCAACTGCTCATTCTCTTGTATAAGGTTCCCAATACTGGTATTTTGCAACATTTTCATCCGAACGGTAATAAAGGAAATCATCAACATCAATATTACAAAGTGTTCTAAGTATAAATCGTTCACTTTCAATCTTCATTTGAATACCTCTCAATAAAAATTATATATGAATTTCATCAGCTCTCAAAAGGTTATGGAACGAAAAACTATCTTAGTCGTCACATACGAGTTCATGGTCCATATTTATCATGTTTTCAAGGTGCATCTGAAAGATTTTGTTTTTGTGGTTCTTCTGTGGTTTTTGGTCTCGTTTCTGTTGGTTTTCTCCTCGTTTTGGGCCGATTTCTTACAGTTATTATATCATCTTATGTTCCATAAACATAGACTGTAACTGTGTTATTAGGTTTTTTCAGCGACGACTGATTATTATGCAGAATTTTTTTTGACACATACGACGAAAACATATAATATTCATTTAAATGAATATTTATTAGAAGGAATAATTGTTCTGTAGGAAAAAAGATGGCTGAAAACCAATGCACGGTCATTTATTCGCCAAGCTTCGTAAAATGGCTTAATTCTTTGTCTGCTGATGACCGCGTTAGCATTGCAGCTTTTATCAAGTTATTGAGGGAACATGGAGTAGCTCTTGCAGGTCCTTATTCAAAACCTGTGCAGGGTTCAAAAATCAATGGGTTACGGGAATTCAGAAAAATATTAAATGGCAGGAAAATTCGGATGTTATATGCTTTTGATCCGCAACGACGTACGATCATGTTGACCGGCGGGGACAAAACTAGCGATAAACGATGGTATGAAAAGAATATCTCTATCGCAGAAAGAGAATGGAGTCTCTGGCTAAAGAATAGATTGTAGATCATGGTTTTTGAGGAGGATTAATTATGAAAACTGTATTGATGGAGAAAAATCAGATACATACTGATGAGCGGTCTTTAGTAATGCCTGAGGGATTCATCTCATCGGAGGAATATGAGAAAATGCTTCCAGATGAAGAGAGTGAATTGATTCAAGAAAAAGCAAAGGAGATGTACACTGAACTTAAACTTGAGCAGCTGCGGAGGAGCTTTAAGTTTTCTCAGAAAGACCTTGCAGAAAAAATGCAGATAACACAGTCTCAAGTATCAAAAATAGAGAAAAACCAAAATTTGGAAATAAGGACGCTGAGACGTTTTCTAAACAGCCTGGGACTTGAGATGGTGATCTATGCAAAAAAGGAAGACGGAGACCTGATACCGATAACAAAATCCTAATAATTCAGCAGAAAAAAACATTAATGATAAATAAAATGCTCCCTGAGGCTGAAAATATCTATTGCAGGATCAGGGAGCTTTGTTAACTCTGTGAATTGCGAAGACAAAAACTAAGAAAGAGCTTCTTCCACTGCTGCTTCCGCAAGCAGAGTCGTTGTATCGAAGAGAGGGATGTTTGTCTGTTCCTGTTTCACCAGCAGCGGAATTTCCGTGCATCCGAGGATAACGCCTTCAGCCCCGCGACTCCCCATTTTTTCGATGATCTCTACGAAACGTCTTGATGATTCGGGGCTGAAAATGCTGAAGTCCAGCTCTTCGTAGATAACATGATGGACGAACTTGATGTCATCTTCGCCAGGGATCAGAATTTTGATCCCATAGTCCCTCTCCATTTTGGCCTTATAGAAATCCTGGGTCAGCGTAAACTTAGTGCCCATCAGGCCGACAGTCTTAAAACCCCTGCCAAGGACAGCCTGCGCAGTTACGTCAGCTATATGCAGGATCGGCTTTGAGACCCTGTCCTTTATTGCATCGACAGTCTTGTGCATGGTATTGGATACTATCACGGTAAAGTCGGCGCCTGCAGCCTCGACCCTTTTGATTGCGTCTTCGATGATGTTTGCCAGCCCTTCCCAATCGTCTTCATCCCTGAGGATGAGAATCGGATCAAGATCGACAGAATACATGACGCATTTGCAGGAATGCTGGCCTCCAAGCTTTTTGTTTACCAGCTCGTTGATTATCCTGTAAAGTTCGGCAGACGACTGCCATGCCAAGCCTCCTATGATGCCTATCGTTTTCATATGCAACACCCCGTTTCTTTTGTGATGATAATGTCAGCGGTCATATGTTTGCCGCTGTAATATTAAGTTTGAATATCAATTTGTATTCTTTAACATTATAATGACAAATCAACTTTTAATGATGCATAAGGTAAATGTAAGTGAGTTTCTTTAAGCTGAATAATAATAAGAAAAGTTTGATATGTACGTTATTTGGAAGGCAGTTTATACCGGGCAGGCGGTCAAAGACAGAGAAAGAGCATACAATAAAAATTGTCAGCATCTAGTCCCATTACGATTAGCAGATAGGAATAAAAAATACGCAGAACTTAGGCTTATTGACATTTATGTCAAGAGTCATTAAAATTTCCGGAAACTGACCAAAGGAGGAAGCGCCATGTCAAAGAACAGTTATAGGATGATGCTAATGTGCTGCATGATGATGCGCCGGAGTGCCTTTGGAGTTTATAGCGGCAGTTCGCGGCCCTGATGCGGCGCGAGATCCGATAAAAACTACTAAGGCAGTCCATTTTTCGAAATGGGCTGCTTTTTTATTGGTACAAATAAAAGAGAGGGGACATATAGATGCCTATCAAGATACCGGACAGCCTTCCCGCAACGCAGACGCTTTTGAATGAAAATATTTTCGTTATGGATGAACTGCGCGCAGCAAAGCAGGATATACGACCGCTCCAGGTTGCGCTGCTGAACCTTATGCCGACAAAGATCGAAACTGAAACGCAGTTCGCGCGCCTGCTGAGCAATTCGCCTCTTCAGGTCGAACTTACGCTTCTTCAGACCGCGACATACGAGGCAAAGAATACGAGCCGCGAACATCTGCTGGCCTTTTATGAAACGTTTGAAGATGTGAAAGAGAGGAAGTTCGATGGGCTTCTTATAACAGGCGCGCCTGTCGAACTGATGGAATTTGAGGATGTAGAGTACTGGGATGAATTGTGCAGGATAATGGAGTGGAGCAAGACGCATGTCTACAGCACCCTCCATATATGCTGGGGCGCACAGGCAGCGCTCCGCTACCATTACGGAATAAAAAAGTATCCCATGGCCGAAAAGCTTTTTGGGGTATTTCCTCACGAGGTCGAGTACAAAAATTCGATGCTTTTCAGGGGGTTCGATGATGTATTCATGGCTCCCCATTCCCGCCACACAACGATACACAGGGAGGATGTGGAAGCGGTGCCTGAACTGCAGATACTGGCATCTTCGGAAGAAGCGGGAGTATATGTGATAAAGACGGAACATGGCAAACAGATATTCATTACCGGACACGCCGAGTATGACGCGCTCACTCTTGAAAAAGAATATCTGAGAGACAAAAACGCTGGCCTGCCGATAGAGGTCCCGAAGAATTATTATCCTGATGACGACGACACAAGGAAGCCTCTGGTGACATGGAGGAGCAGCGCCAATCTTCTCTTTTTCAACTGGCTGAATTATTTTGTCTACCAGACAACGCCATTCGAGCTTGATGCCATCGGCACCAGCTGGGAGAACGACTGGCTGGATCAATAGTCTCCGTTATGACAGGAGCTTAAAATAGACCGTCCTTCTGACCGAGCAATGACATCTTAACGATCAGAGTGGCGGTCTTAAAAAAATATAGAAATCATTATATTTTGATTGTTATTTCAGCTATCAATGCCGCTCTTGTCCTTGAAATTTGCATCTACATGAGCGCCGTCGCAAAATGGTTTGTTCTTTGATTTACCGCATCGGCATAAGACAATCCGATTTCTGATCTCATATTCAAATCCGTCGGCAGCGAGGAGGGGGATGCCGCCTTTGACATATATCCCGCTGCTTACGTCATTTTCCGGATCCTGAGTTACTTCTATCGCCTGTTCAAGTTCAGGTTCTATGCAGGTGCCGTCCTTTGCTATGGCTGTAAGTCTTCCGGCCGGGCATTCTGAAGCTGATTTGACTGCTTCGGATAAGGTTTTTTCTGAGTTGTCTTCACATGTGGCGAGATACCACGCGTCTCCCGTTTTCCTGTAGCAGAACCTTGCGCCGGCACACCTGTCATCGTCCATCAGATCTACATTATTGCCCTTTATGAGCTCTGCACGGTCTCTGTAAAGTTCCCTGCAAGCCGTTTCTGTTCCGTCAAAGTTGATATCCTCGTGACTTCCGTCGCAGAACGGATGGTTTTTGGATGCTCCGCAGCGGCAGAGCGCATAGGTTTCATCGTGATTGATACCGCCCGCATCGCCCCACACATATTTGGCATCATTTGCATTGTCTTTCTCAGGCAGGATGATTTTTTCCGAGAGGTCAATGTCTCCGGATACAAGGTATGGTCCGTCTTTTAATATTTTTATCTTTTTTTCAGTCATATCAGATCCCCTATAATGAGATGTCAGTTGATCCTGCCGACCAGGACTTCCGCAGCCGCAGTCATCTCTTCTTCAGTGGCTATTAGTGATTCCAGTGTGAGAGTACCCTTTTTGCCTACTTTGACAGAAAGGCTGTAACCGGTGACAGGATGATGTTCAATTATTGCTTTCTCCCCTTTGACAGAAAGAGTCTTGTATGAAGCTCCTGTGCCGAGTGGCCCGTCATCCGCCGAGATCTCATTTCCAGGAGGTGTCCAGCCTTTGTCTCCTGAGCCTTCCATCCATACTGCATGGAAGGGCACACCCGCGTTGTTCCTGTAATCTCTTTCGAGCCAGAAGCCTCTTTTGCCTGAGACAGTGTCAAATTCTGTCTTTCTCAGTTCGCCGTTGATCCATCCCGTGATCTCGGGCAGGGCGTCCGTCATCTGAGCCGAAGATAGGGATATATTAAAAAAAAGCACTAGCAGTGCAAGAGAGAAGATAATAGCTTTTTTCATAAACGCACCTCCGATACCGGTATATTATACAACGCAAAGTGGAAAGTTTCTTCGTCAAGGCATATAATGCCTAGGGTAAACAAAGAGGGATAAAGGGGATAAATGTTTGAAAAGCTTTGCAGTAAAAGTATTTGGTTGTCAGATGAACTCATATGACGGAGACAGGATAAGGACATCGATGATCCACATGGGTTGGGAAGAGGACTCGGAGGAGAACGCTGATGTAGTTATCCTTGTCACCTGCAGTATAAGGGAAAAAGCTGAGCAGAAGGTGGCCAGTGAAATAGGGCGCTATGACGTCAGATACAGAAAGACCGGATCCCCCGCAGTGGCCCTGATAGGATGCATGGCACAGAGGATAGGTCTGTCGATATCAAAAAAATTCTCCTGTGTAAGGCTTGTCTCAGGACCCAGACATCTTGGACTGGTGCCGCAGGGCATAGAGGATTCATTCTCTGACGGTGCGCAGAGATTTTTTATGGATGATGATCCAAAGGCCCTTGATGATCTTGAAGTAGTGCCGACAGAACGCACAAACCCCTTTAAAGCGTATGTAACAATAACATACGGATGTGACAGATTCTGTACTTACTGCATAGTACCTTACGTAAGGGGAAGGCTCCAGTCGAGAGGCCCCGCCGAAATAATCAAAGAAGCAGAAGTGCTTGCCGCATCAGGTGTCTCAGAAATAACACTGCTCGGCCAGAATGTTGATGCATACGGAAAAGATCAAACGGGAGAATATGGTTTTGCTTCCCTTCTTAAAGATGTCTCTAAGATCGAAGGGATCCGGCGTCTCCGTTTTGCGACCTCCCATCCCAAGGACTTCGATGAAGATATTCTTGAAGTAATGGCCGGTACCCCGTCAATATGCCGGGCGATAAACCTTCCTGTGCAGTCCGGAAGCGACAGGATACTGAAAGAGATGAACAGGGGTTATACAAGGAGCCAGTACATTGAACTGGTAAAAAGGATACGCTCTGTCCTTCCCGATGTCAGCCTTACCACAGACCTGATAGTCGGCTTTCCTCAGGAGACGGAGGAGGACTTCAGGGATTCTTATGACCTGCTTAAAGAACACAGGTTCGATATAATCCACACAGCTGCCTACTCGCCCAGAGAGGGTACTAAGGCTGCCGTTATGGAAGGACAGATAGACAACAAAGTAAAGGCCGCCAGGCTCAACGAGATAAACGCACTGCAGTCTCAGCTCGCACGTGAGCTCAACGAAGAATATGTCGGCAGAAAACTGGAGATACTTGTTGACGGACCTGCACCCAGGGGCGAGGGTTCGCTCCAGGGCAGAACAAAAACGGACAAGGTGATTATTGTCAAAGGCGGACCTGAGTACATGGGCAGATATATTGATGTGAAGATAATCAGGGCCAGCCACTGGTCACTTGAGGGAGAAATAATTTAGAAAAGGGGTCTTTTAATGTTTGGAGAGGGCGGAAACCGACGAAACTATTTATTGTTGATTCTGGGATTGGTATGCTTTGTTTCTGCAGCTATACTGCTCCATTCTTTCAAGGGTCGCTTTGGAGAGGACACAGCGGGCAAAATGACGGTAAACATGATGCCGGTAATGGAGGACACAATCGATGTTTCGACTTCAGCCCCGGCAGCTGCATCTTCCTCTCAGGCAGTTTCTGTAGTTCCCGTTAAACCTGAGGCTGTAAAAGAGGAGTGGGTCGTTTACATAACCGGTTCCGTCAAAAAGCCGGGTGTTTACAGAATACCGACAGGATCCAGGATCTACAATGCTCTTGAGGCAGCAGGCGGTTTTGCTGCTGAAGCGGATCAGGAAGCGGTTAATCTGGCTGCAATGCTTCAGGATGGCGCCCACATTAAATTTCCTGCAAAGAAAGATACTGTGCCCCAGCGGCAGGCACCGGCCGGACCTGCCCAACCGACTTCCAACGCCGGCAGCATGGGTTTAAAGACATCTGAAGGTCTCATAAATATCAACACAGCAGGGCAGGAAGATTTGGAAAAACTCCCGGGAGTGGGGCCAAAAACCGCCCGGTTGATAATCGATTACAGAGAGAAAAACGGGGCATACAAAAGGGCAGAAGACCTCCTTCTTATCAAAGGCATAGGACCTGCCAAATATGATGCAGTAAAGAATTTAGTGACAGTTGCACAATAGGAGGAACGGCCCGCTCTCATATGCTCCGGCCTTCGTTACCCTCCTCGGTATCTGCTTTTCACTCTATGCCTTTTATCTTGGATATTCCCCGCTTATATCAGCAGTTATTTCAGTTCTTGCCGCATCTTCATGGGTTTTGACCGGGACTGCCTATCCTACCGGTGGCTGGATCTCAGCTTTCGCACTTGTCATCTTACTGACATTTGCTGCATCCTTCTGCCTGAATTACAGGGTCGGTTTTGAGCCACAGGTACCTTCAACGATACGATCTGAAGGCAGGGTATTGCTCAACAGGCAATGGGGCCGTCGAAGGGCACTTCTGATATCCACGGATCATGGAAAGATGGTTGCCTACTCCCATCCTTCCGCTGCTCCTGCCGAAGGTTCCGGAGTCAGTTTAAGAGGTGCCGTTTTTGATTTCAAAAGGGCGGATAAAAAAGAGGGGTTTGATGAATACTTTTACTGGAGATCAAAGGGTGCTGTTAAAAAGATCATACTTCTTGATCTTGAAGTTACCTCACCTCCTTCTGGGATCTACAGATGGAGGAATTTTCTGGAGAGAAAAATAGACGATGACCTTCCCGAACTTATGTCAGGCTATATGCTTGCCCTTACTCTTGGTATAAGGGACAAAAAACTTACAGAGAGGCACCGGGAGGCAGGCACAGTCCATCTTCTGGCAGTTTCAGGCTTCCATGTGGGCATACTGTCCGCATTTGCAGGACTTCTCCTGAAAAGGGGAAAGCTTAAGATAGCTCTCATATCATTGCTTGTTTGGTCTTATATTTCACTGGCGGGATTTCCTGCCGGCGGCGTCAGAGCTGGGATAATGCTTCAGATATACCTTTTGGGTCTTTTTCTTGGAAAGCCTTCCAGTTCTTTTAACAGTGTCAGCGCGGCAGGCATAGTAATGCTGTTTTGGAATCCGTGGACATTTCATGATACAGGATGGAGACTTTCGATGCTGGCCGCTCTTACCATATGTGCTGTCGCGGGTATCATCAAGGAAAATAAGTCCGGGGTCTTGATAGCTTCAGCAGCAGTTTGGTTTGTCACCGCTCCTTTGATAGCCTTGGCATTTGGAAAAGTACCTGTAGTTGGGCTCGTTATAAATATTGCAGCGATACCGCTTTTTGCAATTATTTTCCCTATAATCTTATTGTGTTCGCTTCCCGCATTCTTCGGCCTGCCGTTCAGCCCGGAGATAGCTGATATGTGCGAGTATCTGCTTGAGAGCTGGGACATACTCTCTGAAAAGCTTGTTGAACTGATGCCATGGAACGTCGTTTCAACATTTCCCCTTACGGTCTTTGCTGTTATAGTGTTCTTTGCAGCCGCAGCTTATGCTTCAGGGATATCTTTAAAAAGAATACCCGTCGCAGCTCTTATGTTTCCCTTTCTGGTCCTCTTATTTGCCTGATTGTTGTAAAATAGGGGGAATCTTTGCTTAAAAACAATTTCTCTGGCGGAGGAATGATATATGCTTCTCGTGCTTGATGTTGGAAATACAAATACTGTTATGGGGATCTTCGAAGGCAAAAAGCTGATAGATCACTGGAGGCTGACCTCAAGGAAACAGACGGCGGATGAGGTAGGCTTCATGATCCTGGGGCTCCTCAGCGCCTCCGGGATCTCGAAAGACATGATCTGTGCTTCGGTATATGCAAGCGTCGTACCCTCGCTTGATGAGATGTTTATGGAGGGGATAAAGAATTACGTTGGGGTACCCTGTCTTAAAGTTAGCCCTGACCTTGACACAGGCGTGAAGGTCAGGATGAAAAACCCTGCCGGACTTGGAGCGGACAGACTGCTGAACGCAGTCGCCGGTGTTGAAAAGTACGGAGCCCCCCTTGTCATCGTAGACCTCGGCACAGCAATAACGCTTGATGTGATCTCTGCCGACGGGGCATATATCGGAGGAACGATAGCGCCGGGAATGGAGCTCGGCATGGAATCTCTTTTCTCCCGTACGGCCAAGCTTCCCCAGATATCACTTGAGGCTCCCGGACACTACATCGGGGGAGACACAACAGAGGCCATACAGTCAGGAATAGTTTACGGAACAGTCGGACTGGTAGAGGCTCTTCTATGCGGAGTTTTCAAAGAGCTGGGAGGTCCCTGCCGCGTGGTGGCTACAGGAGGGCACGCATCCATACTTGCCCGGCACTCCGATATAGTAAAAGAGGTCGATCCGTGGCTGACGATAGAGGGACTCAGGATAATTTATGAAAGAAACAGATTTGAATAAGGGAGAAACGTTTTCTCCTCTTGTTCCGGGGCACCCTTTAAAGATAGGCGGAGTAGAAACAGAGAACCCGATCTGGCTTGCGCCGCTTGCAGGTATAACTTTTGCTTCGGTCAGGAAATTCTACAGAAGCCTGGGCGCAGGACTGGTACACACCGAAATGGTGAGCGCACTCGGACTTTGCCATAAGGGGCGCAAGACAAAGGAGCTGCTCTACGGTTCAGACGAGGAGCGTCCTGTTGTCCTGCAGATATTTGGTTCAAACGCCGAAGATATTGCAAGAGGCACAGAGGCGGCTTTGAATATCAGGAAATTTGAAGCTTTGCAGATAAACATGGCCTGTCCCATGCCGAAAGTCACAAAAAAGGGCAGCGGTTCAAAGCTGATGGAACATCCCGAAATCTCGGCAGAAATAATAAAAGCAGTGAAAAAAACCGGGCTCCCGGCCTGGGCCAAGATAAGGATCATGCCTGCGGGAAGCCGTATGACAACATCAGATTATTGTGATCTGCTCTTTGGCGCCGGTGCGGATTTTATTTTTGTTCACGGAAGGACTCCTGCACAAAGATATGAAGGCAAAGCTTCGCGTGAGGCTGTTGAAGATGTGGCACGCCATTTTACGGGAATGATAGGAGGAAGCGGGGACTGCTATGAGCCGGAAGATCTCCTGGATTATTTAAGAAGGGGCTGTGCCGCAGTCCTTGCCGGAAGGGGTATACTGAAAGACGTTTTTATCATCCCTAAAACACTGAGGGCGCTGGGAACAGAGGTTCCCGAAAAATATTGGAATCCGTCACCGGATTTCCAATCTGAGCTTCTTCTCGAACTTGGACGCAGCATTTATAATACCGAAGGGCAATCTCTGGCTATGATGATCTCAAGAAGGATGCTCGCCGCCCTCTTCAAAGGTTTCTCCGGAGCGGCGCAGCTGAGAAGACGGGGTGCATTAGCCAGGACATGGCAGGAAATGGAAGACCTCCTGGTCAGATGGCAGGAAGTCAGGGATATGCCGGAGCTTGAATTTACACAGGAAAATTTTCCAAGGGGAGTTATTGGCGGATAGTGACATCTCCCGGACGCTCCCATGGAATGATTTTATAAAGGAAGACAATACGACAGAGGAAGTGATCCAATTGGCGGACGAAACAAGAAAAGAAGAACGGCAGCAGAAGAATATCATGCCTGAAGAGGAGATATTTCGCCAGCGCAAAGACAAGCTTATGAGACTGCGCCAGGAAGAGGGCTATGACCCCTTCCAGCAGGACCATTGGGATGTTAAGCATACATTGTCATATGTAAGAGAAAAATATGATTCCCTCAAAGAGGAAGAGTGGTCTGAGGACGTTATACAGACCGCAGGCAGGGTAATGATAGTAAGGCGTCATGGAAAGACGGCCTTTGCCACGTTTGAAGACGAACTTGAAAAGCTCCAGCTCTGTTTTCAGTTTGATGTCCTCGGTGAAAAGGATTACACGTTCTTCAAAAAATGGGTAGACGCAGGAGATTTCCTCGGTGTTACAGGAGTTCCGTTCCGTACACAGCGCGGAGAACTTACACTTGCAGTAAAAAGTTTCTGTCTGCTCTCCAAAGCCCTCAGGCCGATGCCCGAAAAGTGGCACGGGCTCAAGGACATGGAAGTACGCTACCGCCAGCGTTATGCTGATATGATCGCTAACCCCGAGGTAAGGGATACCTTCCGCAAAAGGACAAAGATAATGCAGACCTTCCGCAAGGTCCTTGACGACCACGGAACTCTTGAGGTCCAGACACCTATCCTCTCAACGATAGCGGGCGGGGCAAACGCCAGGCCTTTCATAACGCATCACAATACGCTGGATATAGACATGTATCTCAGGATAGCGACTGAACTTTATCTCAAGAGGCTGGTCGTAGGAATGCTCGGAAGAGTCTACGAGATCGGCCAGCAGTTCCGCAACGAAGGCATGGACATGAAGCACAACCCGGAGTTTACCACCCTTGAGGTCTACTGGCCCTATGCCAATTACAAAGATATGATGGACCTTGCCGAAGAGATCATCGTAGCATGTGCAGATGAACTTGGGGGACGTGTCATCAACTACCAGGACACAGAGATCGACCTGAATCCTCCCTTCCGCAGAGCGACCATGACTGAACTGGTCACAGAGCACACAGGGATAGATTTCAGCACGATAACCGACGAAGAGGCACGCAGGCAGGCAGCTATCCGCGGACTTGAGGTGAAGCCCTCAGATACCAGGTTCGACATACTGCCGGTATTCTTTGAAGAGTATGTGGAAGAGGAACTCATCCAGCCGACCTTCGTAATCGGACACCCTACGGTCATTTCACCTCTTTCAAAGAGGAACAAGGAAAACCCGGATATCACGGACAGATTTGAACTCTTTATAAACGCCTGGGAATTTGCCAATGCTTTCAGCGAACTCAATGATCCTATAGATCAGAGAGAGCGCTTCATGGATCAGGAGAAGAAAAAAAACGAAGGTGACGAGGAATCCCATCCCTTTGATGAAGATTTCATCAACGCCCTTGAGTACGGCCTGCCGCCTACGGGAGGAATGGGGATCGGTATAGACAGAACAGTAATGCTGCTGACCAATTCCAAAAGCATCAGGGACGTCCTCCTCTTCCCTACGATGAAGCCGAAGGATTAATATCGATGGCAGTACCCGAAAGCCTTAAAAAGAGGGTTTCTGAGCTTCGCGCGGAGCTGAAACGCCACGCGGAGCTTTACTATGTCCAGGACAGCCCTGAAATAACGGATTTCGAGTATGATCAGCTTTTAAGGGAACTTGCCGCTGCAGAAGAAAAATACTCTGAGCTCCGGACGGCTGATTCCCCGACGCACCGTGTAGGGGGAGCCCCGAGGGAAGGCTTTGTAAAAGTAGAGCACAGCGAACCTATGATGAGCCTGGACAACGCGCTTGACAAAGATGAACTCCGCTCTTTCTATGCGAAGACGTCACAGGCGCTTGGCGTGGATAGTGTACAGGTGTTATGTGAGCCGAAGATCGACGGACTTGCAGTCTCCCTCATCTATGAGGACGGTGTCTTCGTAAGCGGTGCGACACGTGGTGACGGCCGTGTAGGAGAAGATATCACAGCCAACCTGAGGACGATAAAGAGCCTCCCGCTTACGCTCCGTGATACGGTAAGAGGAAAATTAGAAGTTCGCGGCGAGATCTGCATGGACAAAAAAGGATTTGCCTTGCTCAACGCTGCCAGGGAAGAGGCGGGAGAACCTCTTTTCGCAAACCCCAGAAACGCCGCTGCCGGCAGTGTAAGGCAGCTGGACCCCAAAGTTACGGCAGTGCGAAAATTGAAGATATACCTCTATCAGGTAGTGGATCCTGAAAAGCATGGCATCAGAAGCCAGAAAGAGATGCTTGAGACGATCGGCCGGCTTGGACTTCCCGTACAGGGTTCAGAGCGTCTCTGCTCGACCCTTGAAGAGGTGGAGTCCTATCTTGAAGCATGGACCGAAAAAAGATTTGAACACCCGATAGACACTGATGGAGTAGTCGTAAAACTGGACGACATAGGACTGAGGGCAATGCTGGGAGCTACTTCAAAAGCTCCCAGATGGGCGATAGCTTTCAAGTTTCCGCCTGAAGAAAAAGTGACCAGAATAATCGATATAGAAATCACTGTCGGGCGTACAGGCACTCTTACCCCAACCGCGGTGCTTGAGCCCGTCCATCTCTCGGGGACAGTTGTCAGAAGGGCGATACTCCATAATCAGGACGAGATAGACCGCAAGGACATCCGCATCGGGGACTACGTGCTCGTGCACAAAGCCGGCGAGATAATCCCGGAAGTTATAAGGGTAGAAAAGGAAAGGCGGCCTGAAGGGACAGTCCCGTTCAGGATACCTGAAATATGTCCTGTCTGCGGTTCCGGCGCAGTTCGCCTCAAAGGTGAGGCGGCTGTAAAATGCTCAAACAGCTCATGCCCAGCTCAGATAAAAGAGGGGATATCCCACTTTGCCTCAAGAGCGGCAATGGATATACGCGGCCTCGGAGATAAGATCGTCGCCCTGCTCGTCGAAAAAGGCATAGTATCTGATTTTGCGGATCTGTATATGATCAGAACGGAAGATCTCATCCCGCTTGAGAGGATGGGGGAAAAATCAGCCCGCAATATAACAGAAGCAATAGAAAAGTCAAAGAATCGGCCACTCGGAGCCCTTATTAACGCTCTCGGGATAAGGAATGTCGGCGAGAGGACAGCCAACGATCTCGCGGAGAAATTCCGTTCCCTTGAACTGTTGTCTGAAACTGCAGTAAGCCGGACCGATGAACTTGAGTCGATGGAAGGCATAGGGCCTGTGGTAGCAGAGTCTCTCAGGGTCTTTTTCCTGGAGCCCCATAATGATCATGTGATCAGGAGGCTCAAAGAGGCCGGGGTCAACATGGTCATAGAGAGCCCTGCTAAGTCCCGTGTTGATCTTCCCTGGAGCGGTCTCAAGTTTGTACTTACGGGGGAACTTTCCACGATGACAAGACCTGAGGCATCTGAAAAAATAAAGGCCCTCGGCGGAGAGACATCAGACAGCGTAAGCAGAAAGACAAATTTCGTTGTGACAGGCGAGAAGCCCGGCAGCAAGCTTTTAAAGGCCCGCTCACTGGGAATAGAGGTACTTGAAGAAGAGGATTTTATCAAAAGACTGAGCGAAGCACAATAGCAGAGTGCTCCCCGCAGTTTGGAGGGATCAGGGATGATAAAGAAAATGGAAATGGACGAGGAAAGGCTGAGAGAGGTCCTGGGCTTTTCCTGCATAGGCCTTCCTGAGGAAGAGTATGCAGAGGTCCTTGACAGGGTTAACGCTGTCCTCAGGATGTGCGATGACATGCAGGAACTTGACAGCTCAAACGTCAGCCCCTTCGAGTGGGATGTCATGAAAGCTCCTGCGAGAAGACAGGACAGAGCAGTTGTCTGGGAGGGCAGGAATCGATTCCTTGATCAGGCTCCTGTCAGGGAGGGAGACTTCTTCCACGTTCCCAGGATCATAGCCAGAGACGATGCGGAAATGGGAGAGGAGGAATAGAGATGGAATTCCATAAACTATCCGCCCTTGAGATCGCAGAAGGCGTAAAAAAAGGAAACTGGACAGCGTCCGAGGTATTATCGGCACACCTGGAGCGCATAAAAAAATTTGACGGGCAGATCAACGCAGTAGTGACTCTTTCAGAGGAAAGCGCTCATATAGATGCAAAAGAAATAGACAAATCAGTTGCGGAAGGAAAAGATCCGGGTCCGCTGGCAGGAGTTCCCTTTCTGGTAAAGGACAATTTCTGCACAGATGGCATCAGGACCACATGCTGCAGCAAAATGCTTTCCGACTGGATACCTGATTATGACGCGACAGCTGTCAAAAGGATGAAAGATGCGGGAGCTGTCCTTATGGGGAAAACTAACATGGATGAGTTCGCAATGGGCAGCACTACAGAGAGCTCTATATTCGGGCCCACACTGAACCCAAGGGATTTCAGCAGGGTCCCGGGGGGCAGCTCGGGTGGAAGCGCGGCTGCGGTTGCCGCCGGATTCTGTCCCATAGCACTGGGCAGCGACACGGGAGGTTCAGTCCGACAGCCTTCAGCTTTCTGCGGCGTGCAGGGAATGAAACCCTCTTACGGTCAGATCAGCAGATATGGCATTGTAGCATATGCTTCATCCCTGGATCAGGTAGGTTCCATAACAAGAAATATGGGTGATATGGCTGTAGCTATGGAAGTTCTTGCCGGTCCGGATCCAAATGACACTACATGCGATGCATATGAAAGGCCCTCTTTCTCTGAAGCGGCTGTAGCAGGGATAAAAGGAAAGAAAATTGCTGTCCTGACCGGCTATGATGCAGAAAGCATGGACAAGCCCCTTATAGAAGCCATAGAGAAAGCCGTTGAGTATTGCAGGTCCGCAGGAGCGGAAATAATAGAAGCTGAACTTCCGATAACGATGAAACACGCTGTTGCCTGTTATTACATGGTTGCGCTTGGCGACGCAAGCTCCAAGCTGGCTTGTTTCGACGGCATGCGCTACGGACACCACGCAGATGGAAGAAGCCTGGTTGAAATGTACAAAAGGAGCAGGAACCAGGGTTTTGGAAAAGAAGTCCGCAAGAGGATACTGATAGGTACCTGCATCCTTACTAGGGGCTACTACGACAATTACTACGTTCCTGCCACAAAGGTCAGGCAGATGATAGCTGACGAATACGCTGAACTTTTCAAGGGCGTTGATGCGCTGATCTGTCCCATATCTCCTGGCCTGCCCTATAAAAAGGGACTCGTAGAGGAAGACCCTGTACGCATATACCTGGGAGATGCCTTTTCTTCGATAGCCAACCTGGCAGGTTTGCCCAGCATAAGCCTGAATGTTGGTTTTACAGAAGAAGGCCTTCCGACGAACGTTCAGCTTATGGGGCCGCGATTCGGAGACGCCGGATTGCTGTCGCTTGCGCGCGCGATAGAAAATAAAGCCGGTTCTCCGCCAATTGCTGATATTGAAAAGAAAGGAGGCTGCAGGGAATGAAGAGAGAGTCTGTTATCGGTCTTGAGATACACCTTCAGCTGAAGACGAAGACCAAACTTTTCTGCAGCTGTTCCAGCGACTACATTGGAGCTACTCCAAACACCAACGTATGTCCTGTATGCCTTGCAGTTCCTGGGACACTCCCGATACTCAACGACCATGCCGTGGAGCTTGGCGTGAAGATAGGACTTGGACTTCATTGCTCGATATGCGACAACACCAGATTCCACCGGAAGCATTATTTTTATGCGGACCTGCCCAAAGCGTACCAGATCACACAGTACGAACATCCTATAGCTGTGGGGGGCTATGTCGACATCTTTGCAGACGGCAAAGAAAAGAGGATAAGGGTCCACCACCTGCACCTTGAAGAAGATGCAGGCAAACTTGTACATCCTACATCAGACGGACGCCTGACAGGAGCCTCTTATTCACTCGTTGACTATAACCGAGGAGGGATGCCGCTTTCGGAGATAGTTTCGGAACCCGAAATGAATTCCGCAGAAGAGGCAATAGCGTACATAACACGGATAAGACAGCTGGCACGGTATCTGGATGTATCAGACGGAGAGATGGAGTCCGGTTCACTAAGGGTCGACGTAAATGTCTCGCTCAGCAAACCGGACGGGAGCCTTGGCACAAGAGTGGAAATTAAAAATGTCAACTCCCTCAGATCCATAGAACGGGCACTGGAATATGAGATCGCCCGCCAGAACAAAGTCCTTGACGAAGGCGGACGTCTTACCCAGGAGACGCGGCTCTGGGACGATGTTGCCGGTGTGACAAGGTCGATGAGGAGCAAAGAGGGTGAGAGGGATTACAGATACTATGTGGAAATGGATCTTGCCCCTATCTCAGCCGGTCCGGAATATGTCCGGAAGATCAGGGAGAGCCTTCCTGAGATGCCGTGGGAGAAACTTGACAGGTTCATAAGGGAATATTCCGTATCCCTCGAAGAAAGCCTGCAGCTGACAGAACAGAAGGAGACTGCGGACTACTTTGAGGCATGTGTATCGGAAGGAGCCCCGCCTGCAAAATGTGCCAACTGGATGCGCATGGAGGTTCAGAGGATATTACATGACCTCAGCATAGGGATAAACGATTTCCCCGTCCCTGCATCGGAACTTGGAAAGCTTATAATCAAGGTGGAGAAGAGAGAACTTTCCAACACTCAGGCAAAAGACGTTCTTGCGGTGATGGTTGAGAAAAAGATATCTCTAAAAGAGGCTATCAGACTTTGCGGAGTCTCAGACGGCAGAATCACAGGTCCTGCCCTTCGGGATGCTATCAGTAAAATCTTTGAAAGCGAACCGGAAGCAGTTGAGACTATTAGGGCAGGAAACGACAAGAAGGGCGCAAAGGTTAAATTCCTCCGGGGGCTTGTAATGAGGGAAACAAGAGGATCTGCCGACCCTGCTGAGGTGGCGTCGCTTGTAAATTCAATGCTGAGTTAAAACTAAAAGGGTGAGGATGAAGCTGTCTTCGCCCTTTTTTGTACAGTCGGAGATTGACGTAAGGGTGTTTCAAAGGTTATTATCAACGGGTTGTGAAGAAACGGGGCACCATGTAACCATGAGATAGTATATTCAGCTTCATCAGAAGGAGTGAAATAAATGGGGACACGTAAACCTGAGGACATTCGCAGTATTGCTCTAATTTCACACGGAGGAGCAGGAAAAACATCACTTAACGAAGCATTGCTTTATGATGCCGGACTTATTTCGAGGATGGGTAAGATCGAAGACAAGAACACTGTTTCAGACTTTGATTCTGAAGAACAGAAGCGCGGAATTTCAATAAGCACTTCTCTTGCGACCATCCCATACAAGAATAAAACGATTTATGTGCTGGACACGCCGGGTTTTGCGGATTTTGTCGGCGAACAGCGCTGTGCCATGAGGATCTCTGACGGAGCTGTTGTTCTTGTAAACGCCACAGCAGGCGTCGAAGTACAGACACAGAGCGTCTGGGCTTTTGCTGAGACATTTGAAACACCGGCGATCTTCTTCGTAAGCAAACTTGACCGTGAAAATGCAAATTTTGAAACCGCAGTCAGGGATATCCAGGAAAATATATCGGACAGGGCGGTCCCGCTCTACCTGCCAATAGGCAAAGAGCTTGATTTCAAAGGAGTAGTAAACGTACTGACCGGAAAATCATACATGTACAAAGGCGACGGGAGCAAGGATGTCACAGAGGGAGAGACTCCTGCCGATATGGCTGATGCTGTTGCTGCAGCAAGAGAGATGCTTGTGGAAAGAGCAGTTGAAGCTGATGATGAGCTCATGATGCGTTACCTTGACGGAGAAGAGCTCTCTCTTGACGAACTCCAGGAAGTACTTCGCAAAGCAGTCTGCGCAAGATCAATATTTTTGATCACACCTGGATCAGGGACAGGGAACATCGGAGTATATCAGCTGATGGACATGGTCGTTAACTATATGCCGTCACCAAAGGACATGCTTAATCGCGCTGCCCTCAAAGGTGATGAAGTAATAAAAATAGTTCCTGATGAGAAGGGGCCCTTCCTCGGTTTTGTTTTCAAGGTCATGGTCGATCCTTATGTTGGAAAGCTTTCCTTTGTAAAGGTCTTCTCCGGTACCCTTAAAAGCGATCAGACGGTATTTAACGTCACCGAAGGTGAAGAGGAGAGGATCAGCTCCTTCCGTTTCATGAAAGGCAAAGAGAGCGTCGAGGAAAAAGAGATCGTACTTGGTGACATAGTTGCGATCCCGAAACTTGAAAGCACCACAGCCGGAGATACTTTGGGAACAAAGGGCGAGGTTCTCAAGTTCCGCCCGATACAGTTTCCGCAGCCTGTGTACAGCGTAGCAGTACTGCCCAAGAGCCGTGCTGACGAAGATAAGCTTGGCACAGCAATAACAAAGACTCTGAAAGAGGACAGGACACTTTCGTTCGTAAAGAACCCCGAAACTAACGATGCCGTTCTTTCGGGAATGGGCGACATGCACCTTGATATAATGCTTTCAAAGATCAAGGAACGCTATAAGGTTGACCTTGAGACACGCACCCCGAAGGTTCCCTACAGGGAGACGATAAAGAAGACCGCCCGTGCACAGGGAAAACACAAAAAGCAGTCCGGTGGACGCGGACAGTACGGTGACGTATGGTTTGAGCTTGCCCCGATCGAAAAGAACGCCGGTATCCAATTCATTGACCGCATAGTCGGCGGAGTTGTTCCGAAGAACTATATCCCGGCAGCAGAAAAGGGTCTGAGGGAAGCTGCACAGAGAGGTTACCTTGCAGGTTATCCGACCACAGACTTCTCATGCGCGATATATGACGGATCCTACCACGATGTCGACTCTTCTGAAATGGCATTTAAGATTGCAGCTTCGCTGGCCTTCAAAAAAGCAATGGCAGATGCTATGCCTATACTTATGGAGCCGGTTATGAATGTTGTGGTCATGGTGCCGGAAGAGTGTCTGGGAGACGTAATGGGGGACTTCAACAGCCGACGCGGACGTATAATGGGTATTGACAGCGAGGGAAAACTTCAGGTAGTCAAAGCCCAGTGCCCGCTTTCAGAGATGTTCCGCTACGCGATCATCCTTCGTTCGATGACATCCGGAAGAGGTACCTTCACAATGGAATATTCACATTATGAAGAGGTTCCGGGAGATATTTCAAAGAAGATAATAGAAGCAGCAGAGAAGGATCGCGTAGAAGAGGAAGAGTAGCCTGCCAGTCAGGCTTAAGCTCATTAAGCAAATTTCGCGCGGGATCCATGACGTTTCAAACGCGTCTAAGGATCTCGCGTTTCTTATATTGACTGCAATATTCTTCTCTTCTATTATTTTTTGAAAGCTTGGATCACAGAAGACAGATCTTAAGGAACAACTGGAGATGTATCATTAATGAAGGTCTCAAAACAAATCCTGCTGGTATTTCTTGCCTATTACGGCATCAACTGCCTTTCAAACGTCTATTTTGTCTTCGGTCCCTTTTACAGCGCATCGGGAGCATCTCCGAGGGCGGTAGGGCTGTTTCTCAGTATCTTCTACATGGCTATGATAGTCTGCAGGCCGCTTGGCAGCTTGGCTATGGAGAGACTTGGGATAAGAAGGGCACTTATAGGGAGTTCCATCATCTCTGCTGCTGCAGCCGCGGGGATAGCCCTGTCTCTTTCAGATCCGGCGATACTTCTTATTTTCAGGGCCATCTCCGGAATAAGCGCAAGTATTTTTATAGTTGCAACTATTGCCTATCAGTCGATGATACTGGACGCGAGGTCGAGGGGTATTGGTTTTGCTCTTTTTACGACCGGTTCTATGCTTCCTATGGCGACGATCGTCCCCCTGTCGGAATTCCTGCTGAAAATGGGACATTCAAATTACTATCTCTGGCTGCCGGTAATTGTTGCCCTTATCTGTCTCGCAATAAGCCTGCGGGTAAGGGATATTTCGGCAGAGACACAGGAGAAGCCTGTCTGGGGAACTTACAAAAATATGCTTTTCTGTCCAGGAGTTAAGACTCTTTATATGACAGCTTTCCTCATGTCCCTGGCCGACGGCGCCACGCTGTGCGCTGCGGCACTGGCAGATGACAGGGGTGTCCCGGTCTCATGGTTCATGATATCTGTGGCAGTTGCCGCCGTGATAATCAGGACGGTAGGGTTCAGGGCAATGAACAACATTCCCAGGATACTCCTTGCAGCACCTGCAGCGGGACTCATGGGGCTTTCTCTGCTGTGTCTCTCTTTCAGCTCCAGCTGGATCTCTTTTGTCATTTTTGGCCTGATATACGGTTTTGGGATAGGTGCAGGGTTTCCTACTGACCTCTCAATAATCGGAGACCTGCTCTCAATTGAATACCACCCTAAAGCGACAGGTTCACTGCTTCTCGCAATAGATCTGGGGTGGGTCATAACGCCTCTTATCTTTGGATTCATATCGCCCCTGCTCGGAGCAAGCGGGGCATTTCGTCTTATAGGTATACTTGTGTTTGTAGGCTCTTCAGCGATGCAGCTTTTCTGCTGGATGCCTCTCCGCAGGAGCCTGAAGGAACAGGCGTAAAAAAGACCGGGCCCTCCCGGACCCGGTCTTTTAGTTATGAGCTGATTCTTTACTTACTTTGATTTCTTTTCTGTAATGTACTTATCGATAGCTTCTGCAGCATCTTTTCCGGCTCCCATGGCGAGGATGACCGTAGCCGCACCTGTAACTATGTCGCCGCCTGCGTAGACTCCGGGGACTGATGTGGCGCCTGTCTTGGGGTCAGCCTCTATATATCCCCACTTGTTGAGCTTCATCTCGGGGAAGGTGGAGAGAAGGACTTTGTTGGAACCCTGACCTATGGCTTCGATCGCGCAGTCAGCTTCAATAAAGAATTCACTGCCCTCAACGGGGACGGGACGCCTGCGTCCGGAAGCATCCGGTTCTCCAAGCTCCATCCTGATGCATTTTACTCCGCAGAGCTGGCCTTCTCCGTTGTTTACGTACTCTGTGGGGTTGGTGAGCCAGTTGAAGATTATGCCTTCCTCAACAGCATGGTGATACTCTTCGATACGGGCCGGGAGCTCTTTGAGGGAACGTCTGTAAACGATAGTAACTTCATCCGCTCCAAGCCTCTTTGCAGAACGGGCGGAGTCCATGGCTACGTTTCCTCCGCCAATGACGACGACCTTCTTTGACTTTTTAGTTGGCGTGTCGTATCCAGGGAACTCATATCCGTGCATGAGGTTGATCCTTGTAAGGTATTCGCTTGCGGAGTAAACACCGTTAAGCGTTGTTCCCGGTACGCCCTGGAAATGGGGAGCTCCCGCACCGACAGCTATGTAACAGGCATCGAACTCTTCCATTATCTCCTGCATTGTTATGTTCTTGCCCACGACTGCGTTGCATTCGATCTTAACTCCCAGATCCTGCATAGCGTCGATCTCCATCTTGACGATGTTCTTCGGAAGACGGAATTCGGGGATACCGTAAATAAGTACCCCGCCTGCTGCATGGAGGGCCTCGAATATCGTTACTTCATAGCCTTTCTTTGCAAGGTCGCCTGCTACTGTCAGGCCTGAAGGTCCTGAGCCGACTACTGCTACTTTGCCCTTTGAAGCTGCCTGTGCTTTTTTCGATGCAGTCTTTTCCTGGGTATATTTCCAGTCCGCCACAAGGCGTTCCAGCTTGCCAATCGCAACAGGCTCGAAACCGGGCATTTTGCCTACGGTGCAGCGTTCCTCACACTGTGTTTCCTGAGGGCATACACGGCCGCATACCGCTGGAAGGTTGGTGTATTTGTTCATTACCTCAGCTGCTCCGGCCATATCTCCGTCTCTGATGCATTTGATGAAACCGGGGATGTCTATAGCAACAGGGCATCCGGCTACACAGGGTTTTGTTTTGCACTGAAGGCAGCGTGCAGCTTCCTTCATTCCTTCTTCGATCGAGTACCCAAGGCAGACCTCTTTGAAGTTGCTTCTGCGTACCTCGGGGTCCTGTTCTTTGATGGGGGTCTTCCATTTAGAAAATGTTACTGCCATGACGGTTCACCTACTTCAGCTTCGAATTTATCCATGGAGATCTTTTCTTCGTCCTTGTACTGGCGCAGACGGCTCATGAACTCATCCCAGTTCACTTTATGCCCGTCAAACTCCGGTCCGTCAACACATGCGAAGAAGATCTTGTTATCTACCGTAACACGGCAGCATCCGCACATTCCTGTTCCGTCGACCATCAGCGGGTTGAGCGATACGGTTATAGGAAGGCCCAGCTGAGCCGCGGCTTTTGTGCCGAATTTCATCATTATTGAGGGGCCTATGCACCAGCAGCGGTCAATTTTTTCTCCGCGTTCAACTACCATCTTCATGGCCTCTGTCACAACGCCCTTCATACCCTCAGAACCGTCATCAGTGGTAATGATAAGCTCGTCAGAGTATTTCGCACATTCTTCTTTCATTATTACGAGATCAGAAGTACGTCCGCCCAGTATAGTGATGACTTTGTTTCCTGCGAGCTTGAGTTCTTTGATGATAGGATAAAGAGCGGCAATGCCGACGCCGCCGCCTACCATCAGGACGGTCCCGAATTTTTCAACTTCGCTCGGAGTGCCGAGGGGACCGGATATATCCTTGATAGAGTCTCCTACATTCAGACATGACATCGCAGCAGTGGTCTTGCCGACAACCTGGAAGATAAGTCGAATAAGCCCCTTATCATTGTCATAATCTGCGATAGTAAGGGGTATTCTCTCTCCTTGGTCATCGACGCGAAGAACGACAAACTGGCCTGCCTTCGCATGTTTTGCTATGCGCTCAGCTTCGACCCATATGTCAAATTCTTTGGGTGCGATCTTTTGTTTTGAAACAATCTTAAACATAACGTACCTCCTCTAAAGATTCTTAAAAAACTCTTGTTTATAAATTTTAAACATGCGTTGTTAAATCTATCTCAATTTGTGAATAATTGCAACATATAAAAGGCGGCAAAACCAAACCACCCAAAAAAGAAAAAATGAGATAATGGTCTGAGAATAAAAAATATAATTGACAACTATATATTTATATTAATGAGTTAATAAAATGATCTGTTAAAATAAATCTGACCATTTGTGTATTGCACAGATGTAAATCAGCAAAATGACTGGAATCCCTTTTTTAAAATAATTCAAAGAACTGGAGTTATAATTACTTTGCATGGGCTGTAGAAGCCCAAATATGAAAACAGGAGTGATTACAATGACAGTAAAAGTTTATTCGACCAATACCTGTCCGTGGTGTGACAAGGCAAAAGCGTATCTTTCATCGTTGAATGTTGAGTATGATGTAATAAATGTGACAGGAGACAAAGCTGCGGCGATGGAGCTTGTCAAGAAGACAAAGCAGATGGGAGTTCCTGTAATCCAGATTGGTGAAAAGTACATCGTAGGTTTTGACCAGGCCAAGATTGATGAAACACTCAAAGAAGCAGGCCTTCTGAAGTAATTTAAATAGACCCCAAGGGGAGTGTTTTCATGGATAACCTGTCGATCTGTTTTCATTTTGGGGGAGCCTTAGGCCGGGAAGATATTTCTTTCTCTGATTTCAGAAAAGAGCACGCTGCCTCATGTGCCGAAGCTGCTGACTGGCTTAGAGAGACTCCTGCAAATACCGATGGCCACGGATGGATGGATCTTCCTGAAATAGATACAGCTGAAATAAAAAGAACGGCTGAATGGCTGAAGGGCTATGATTCAATAATACATGTCGGTATCGGAGGTTCGGCGCTGGGCAACCTGATGCTGAATCAGGCTTTGCTGGGCGAATTCCGTAACTCCGATGGCGTTAGTCCAAAATTTTATCTTGCAGACAACCCTGACCCCACAAAGACGCATGCCATCTGGGAACAGGTAAAAGGGGGAAGCGTCGCCCTTGTAGGCGTAAGCAAATCCGGGGCCACAGCAGAGACCATGTCTCAGTTCCTCTGGTTCAGGAATGAAATGGTAAAACTCAGGGGCAAGGCTGAGGATAACATACTCGTCATAACCGACCCTGAAAAGGGGATATTCCGCTCGTTTGCCCGCAATTCAGGATGCAGGGTCATAGACCTGCCGGCCTCGGTAGGAGGAAGGTATTCTGTTCTGTCTGCTGCAGGACTGGTAAGCGCCTCTGCAGTAGGCATCGATATAGATGCACTTCTGCTGGGTGCAAGGAAGATGAAAAAATATCTTCTTGAAAATAACTCAATAGAGACCAATACCGCATGGCTCGCTTCATCTTTGCATTTTTACCATGAAAAACAGGGCAGGCCGATGGCTGTCATAATGCCCTATTCGAGCAGGATGGCTTTTTTTGCTGAATGGTTCGCCCAGCTCTGGGGCGAAAGCCTTGGGAAAAAAGGTATGGGCACGACTCCGGTAAGAGCAGTAGGTGCAATCGATCAGCATTCCCAGGTCCAGCTCTACACAGAGGGACCTGACGACAAGCTCTTTACGATCATAAATTTTAAGAGACATGGTGAGACGATCAATGTGCCTCCGGTGGACTGCGAAGCGCTGAAGCCTCTTTCATACCTTGACGGTGCAGAAATCGGCAATATGCTCGGGCTTGAGGCCATGAGCACAGCGGCTGCGATAGTCAAGACAGGACATCCTCTTATATGGATCGAGACAGAAAAGATAGACTGCATAACTCTTGGTGCCCTGATATTCTACTACGAATACATGACAGCAATGACGGGCAGGATGATGGGGATAGATCCCTTTGATCAGCCGGGTGTGGAACAGGGCAAAAAATACACATACGGCCTTATGGGACGCAAGGGATTCGAAGAGGATGCGGCAGAGGCAAAAGACTGGTTCAAAAAGATATCAGGCGTCTCTCTAAAAATATAGAATACACAATGAACACGGATGATACCGGACGTCCTTAACTCTTTGAAACAAGAAAAAAGCCCGGAAAAATTTTCCGGGCGAATTTTTATATGATTTGAGTATCCCCAAAATTGTACTTTAGCGTCAAAGAAAACTGCAGCTATCTTCAGTCAGAGAGCTTAAGCCTTATGAACTCTCCCTGAAGATTCCAGCTTTTTTCCTGTATGCTGCTTAATTCTCCAGGCTGTTTCCACGGCAGCATATTGGCAACGCCAAATGCGTCAATTACTGCAATGAACCGTGAACCGCTGTCATCAATATAAAGATAGACGCCTTCTGGTTGCTGTTTTGCCATATTGCTGCGGCCTCCGTATAATTATCTTTTTTGTCTTCTGTATATGTTACTACATTAAGGCGGTTCAGACCAGTCAGATCTGCCCTTTGGTCTGTCAATCCTTTTTTGGGAGAGGATAAGATGACTCTTATAGTTTTCAGCTGGATTCTCTTTGCTGTCCTTGTTATTTTACCCGGCATCATAGCTTTCCGCATTGCCCGGGGGAAGAAAAACAGAGGATGAACGGGGTGTTTTACAGATGTCTCCCCTGATATATTATCTGCTGGCTTTCGGCGCATACACTATCTCAATAATCTTAATGACAGGGCAGTCTTTTGCCTGGAAGGAGACAAGGCTTTCTTTTTATCTCGGAGGGCGAAGATTTTCCGCCTTGCCGACGACTGCGACTTTTTGCGCTACATGGATGAGCCCTCTCTCTCTGGTAGGATACAGCATGTGGTTGTACAGCGACGGATACGTCGCATTTCTTGCCTCTGTCAATGGATGGATACTGGGGCTGCTTTTCTTCCCGTTTATCGTTAAAAGGCTGCGTATGAAACGGGTACTTTCCCTTCCTGAGTGGCTGGAGAAAACTTATGGCGACAAGAGGGTTCGGAAACTGGTCGCCCTGACGATGATATTCCTCTATACACTCTATCTTGTAATACAGTTCAGGGCCTTCGGGATAATAGTCTCCTATATGCTGGACATCCCCTCAGGTTTTGCTTCGACCTCGCTCATATATCTTTTCGTGCTCTACACGACATTCGGGGGCTATATCTCCGTAGTCAGGAGCGATATGCTTAACCTTTTGCTTATTGTCCTTGGTGTGACAGTCGCAGCAGCTTTTGCCCTTCCGTCAGGTTTTTCATTTGCAACTGCTGCGGATGTTTTTTTGATGAAAGATCAGCTGGTATCCGTAAAATCTTTAAGTAACGCGGAGATCTTTTCAGCCTTTGCAATAATGCTTTCGTGGGGTCTGGGAGTAGCCGGAAATCCTCAGTACGCTGTAAGGATACTTGCCAGCCGTACAGAAAAAGATGCATATAAAATGATAGCCGCTTCACCTTTTATCGTAGGATGGATCTACATTTGTGTGACTTTTTTTATTCTGGTCTGCAGGTCCTATTATCCTGCTATAGTCAACATTGAGGAGACACTCTCGTTTGCCAGGTTAGGGCAGTATCTTCCAGCTTTTGCCAGTACATTTTTGCTTATTGGTGTAATAGCTGCATCTGTAAGCACTGCAAATTCTCAGCTTTTGCTTGCTGCGTGCTCGCTCTGTTATGATCTCTTCCCGATCAAAATGGAAGATAATAAAAAAGAGAGCATTGTATATTATGAAGACCGGTTTCTTGTAATAAACAGGATAGCTATAACTGTAATAGCCTCTATTGCACTCCTTTTGTCCCACGCAGGGCTGCCTGGCTACCTGATGCTGGGACGCATAAGCTGGACTCTTGTAGCTATCTGCTTTTTCTTCCCGCTTTTCCTTCCCTCCTGGATAATCAATGATAAATTATTCTTTGTTTTGAGTACTGCGCTTTCAGTTCAATGTTTTTTGGTTTTTGCGGCAGAGATCAGCCCGGAAAATGCAATGCTTGCGGTTCTGATGCTTGAGGCGCTCCTTTTTAAAATGTTCAAATATTCAACTTTGGACAATAGCAGAAAAACACAGGATGATCCTGCGGGAGAGGAAAAAGATGTATAGCAAATACAGCCTTGAAACCCTTATGAAATGGATATTTATGTCCCTTGCCATCTCAATGGTATCTTTGACACTGGGCGCGAGACTTCACCAGAGTTATGTCGCCAAAAAAAACTCGGCAGAAGAATTCGGCAGGGAATTAATGGTCATATCAGAGGAAAGAAAATATTCTCTTCAGAAAGAGATAGTGATGGGACAGCTCGGACCTTTCTGGAGGGAGCCTCTGCCGGATGAAAAGCCGGAGATCGTTATCAAAAACGGTGATCAGTCGTTAAGTTTCATTCTTGATCCCAAAAGTATAATTATTTCTCTCGTTGAAGATGAGCGCTACCTCATCCTTGTCGGTCTGCTCGGTCTGATCGCCGCTGTGGAACTTGCCGTTCTGATATCTTATGTGCTGACAAGGCCTTTAAGGCGTCTTGCCTGGGGATGCAAACAGATCGCGCAGGGAAGCCCTGTGACCATAAGACATAACGCCCTAAGTCCTTACGAGTTCCATGAGCTGACAGACAGCTTTAATGATATGGCCAAACAGCTGGAAAGATGGAAAGAGGTACAGAGACAAGTAAGCAGGATGGACAGGCTGGCGGCTCTGGGAGAGATGCTCTCCGGATTATCTCACGAGATAAGGAATCCCCTTGCAAGCATCAGGATCCAGCTGGACCTTTTGAGGATGGAAGTGGAATCGATCCCGGATGATCCGGGATCTTCAACCGGCATCGGCCTTTCAGACGCTAAAGAATATATTACGATACTTGATCATGAGATAGACAGGCTTAATAGGAT
The DNA here is from genome assembly GCA_963682045.1 of Synergistaceae bacterium. GTDB lineage: Bacteria > Synergistota > Synergistia > Synergistales > Synergistaceae > Caenicola. The sequence goes on along the minus strand of OY821326.1, from coordinate 602,404 downwards.
AGTGACCCAGCTTCTCTCTTTTGTAAGGCCCAAGCAGCCAATAATGGCAAAGGTGCGGCTGGATGATATCCTTCCATGGTGCGTATCGATGTTAAAGCCTCAGGCGGACAAGCAGGACATAGAGCTTGTCACTCAAAAACAGGACAGCGGTGTGAACGTGCTGGCTGATAACGAGATGCTCCAGCATGTTATCATGAATCTTTCGCTCAACGCTATTCAGTCAATGTCCGCATCAGGGTTGGATAGGGAGAAGATGCTTTCGATAACGACCGGTTATTCTGGAACCGACCATGGGATAAAAACGATGGGGTTTATCAAGGTAAGTGACACAGGACCTGGGATACCTGCCGAGATACAGCACAGGATCTTCGATCCGTTCTTTACTACCAGGCAGGACGGGACCGGGCTGGGGCTCAGCATAGTGCAAAGGATAGTAGACGGACTGGGAGGCACTCTTTCAATGGATACTTCTTCCGGGGGCACGAATTTTAACATATTCATACCCCTTGCTCCCCTTGCCGAGGACGACTGGTACGATGTTGATCTTGAACCAATGGAGGTGTCAGCAAATGAATATATGGATAGTTGACGATGAGGTCAACCTTGCAAACGGGCTGAAAAGGGCTTTTGAAAAGAGCGGCTACAGCGCGAAAACGGTAAAAACGATATCAGAACTCCATCAGCTTCTTGGAGCTGAAATACCTGCGCTCATATTTCTGGATCAGCGTCTGCCTGATGGAAACGGAATAGACGTCCTGCCGGCAATTCTTAAACAGTACCCCAGATGCAAGGTTATCCTTATGACGGCCTTTGGTGATTCGAGACTGGTCGTGAGGGCCATACAGGAGGGAGCATACAACTACCTGGACAAGCCTTTCCCGCTTGACGCGGCGAAAAATATGGTAGAAAAGGCTATTGAATCGATAAGATTCAGGAATCAGGCAGAATTCCTCCTTTCTGAAGGTCCCAACCAGCTGCTTGGAATTTCAAATGAAATGCACAAGGTCAGAGATACGATCATGAAGATCGCCCGGCATCAGAATATTACAGTTCTCCTGCAGGGTGAAAGCGGAACTGGCAAAGAGGTAGCGGCAAGAATGATTCATCGTGCGTCGAACTGCAAGGGTGATTTTGTTGCGCTGAACTGCTCTGCTATCCCTGAATCGCTGCTTGAATCGGAACTGTTCGGCTATCATAAAGGTGCATACACAGGCGCTGACACGGATAAGCAGGGCCTGATAGAAATTGCAGACAAGGGGACACTTTTTCTTGACGAAATCGGAGACATGCCCCTCTCTCTACAGAGCAAGCTTTTCAGGTTCCTCGATCAGAGATCCTTCCGGCCGCTGGGAAGCACCAAAGAAAAAAATGTTAGCCTAAATCTTATTTGCGCCACCTGTATAGACATTGAGAAACATGTCAGGGAAGAGAAGTTCAGAAAAGACCTTTTCTTCAGGATCTCAGTCATACCGATAACGATACCGCCGCTCAGGGAGAGGGATAAGGATGTGCTTGAACTTGCATCTTTTTTCCTTGCAGAATTTTCAAAAAGACTGGGGAAGGGCGCAAACGTTTTCACAGACGATGTTAAGGATGTGTTCCTGACCTATTGGTGGCCCGGCAACGTACGAGAACTGCGTAATTTGATCGAAAGGATACTGATCCTGAAGGATAACTCGGACAACATAGTTCGACTTGCAGATCTCCCTGCAGAAATGATTGAAATACAGCAGCAAAGCACGATCGGAGTTTCTGCCGGTCACTTGAGCGGCGAATCACTTCCGCACACGATGGACAGGATCGAACGGGAAATGATAGTATCCGCACTTGCCAAATGTATGGGTAGCCGTACTCAGACGGCAACGGAACTCGGCATTTCAAGGTTTTCACTTCTGAGAAGGATGCAGAGACACGGACTTGAATGATCATCAGCTGATCCAGCGACAAAAACTTAAAATTAAAAGCAGGCTTGATCCAAAAGTCCTGCTGGGATCAAACCTGCTTTTTGTGCCGTTGGAAGAACTGACGGAAGAATGCTGTAAGATCCTCGGAGACAATCCTTTTTTTTATTTTGTACCACCCGGATGGCAGAACAGCGCAGTAGACATAGATGATCTGGATTCTGATTCGATCCCTGCGCCAAAAAACATTGAGGAACATCTGTCACTGCAAATAGCAACCTGTCCGAACGTTGATGATCTTCTCCCTCCCTATTCATCAGCCGAATTCTGGTGTTCTTTCCTGAACGAAAAAGGATATTTAAATACTTCTATAGACAGAATAGCCCGAAGGATCGGAGTGTGCTCGGAAAAAGCGCTTGAATACATAAAAAGCCTGCAGGGATACGTCGATCCGCCGGGCCTTTTTGCTTCAGACCTAAGGGAATGCCTGCTCATACAGCTTGAAAGAGCGGGTCATAAAGAAAGCCTATCATGGTCAATACTGACGGACGGCTATGAACATCTGGCAGAGGGACGACTGACTGACCTTTCAAGAAAAATGTGCTGCGACAAAAAAGCCATAGAAAAAGCATTGGATATGCTTCGAAAGCTTGATCCTTCTCCGGGATCAAATTTCTTAACTGTCCCTGCTGCCTATCCCGAAATAGAATTTGTGATGAAAAATGGGACCCCTGTTCCTAAATTGCTGAGGGAGAACCTACCGTCAATAAAGAGCAGTATGGGCGAGATGTCCCTTACTCTCAATGAGCTTCTTGAAGAAAAATGGATATCTCCCTTATGGACTAAAACGAAATTCGCGCTTATAAGGCTGGGAATGAGATACAGGACCCTGCTCAGAATATCCATTCTGATATCGGAGGTCCAGTCAGATTTCCTGAAAGGCGAAAAAGATACCATCTCCCCCCTGACGTACGTATATGCTGCAAGAAAGCTGGAACTCAGCGCTTCAACTGTCTGCCGTTCGATCAATAGTACCTGGTGCCGCGCTTTTAACAGTACGGTCAGGATGAGCACTTTCTTTTCAAGGGGACTCTCATCAAGACCGGATGTCAGCGTGAAGGAGCTAAGGTCAAAGATCTTTGACCTTAACAAAAAGGGGAAAAACGACCGTATGATAGGTGAAATTATTTCACTGCCGACCAGAACAGTTGCCTGGCACAGAAAAAAAATGGGTTTACCACGGGCAGAAAATAGTTAAAAATACACAATATTATGAAATGTGTGCATTCTTTACCTGTGTGCGGAAAACGCACATTTGAGATAATTTTTATTAATTTCAACAGTCTTTCATCCGCAATTATGACTTTCTTTTCAAATCAAAAAGAGATCCCTTTCTTAAAAAAACAATCTGTTGTAATAATTATTGTGTATATCTAACTTTTCTGAGCTCTTGAATTATTTTTTTGTCATTTTGGCAACTTTTTTGCATGTAGTAAGGTGGGTATTATAGCTTACTACATTTTGGAGGTGCTGAATTATGGCAGAAAAGAAAAAAAAATCGGGATCAGCAGCAAGTGTTCTTATCGGTGCAGCATTTTTGATGGCAACTTCGGCGATCGGACCGGGGTTCCTGACACAGACAGCTGTCTTTACAGATAAGCTGAAAGCGGCCTTTGCTTTTGCAATTTTAGTTTCAATCCTTATCGATGTCGTAGTACAGATGAATATCTGGCGCATTCTCGGCGTTTCAGGCAAGCGAGCGCAGGACGTAGCCAACGAAGTCTTTCCCGGACTGGGCTATTTCCTTGCTTTTCTTGTTGCATTGGGCGGACTTGTCTTTAACATAGGCAACGTCGGGGGTGCCGCCATGGGACTTAACGTCATGCTCGGAGTGCCATTTGTACCGGGAGCGATAGTTAGTGCCGGGATCGCCATAGCTCTCTTCCTAAACAAGGAAATGGGCAAGGCGATGGACAATTTTACAAAGATACTTGGAGTAACAATGATCGCAATGGTCCTTTTCATGGTGTTCAAGACACAGCCCCCGGTGGCGCTGGCTCTTAAAGAGACAGTAATGCCTTCAAAGATCGACTGGATGACCATTCTTACCCTGGTTGGCGGGACAGTTGGCGGATACATTACCTTTGCAGGCGCCCACCGCATAATTGACGCAGGGATAACGGGAATGGAAAATCTTCCCAAGATATCCTCCGGTTCTGTCAAAGCAATAACGATCACAGGGGTAATGAGATACCTTCTTTTCCTGGCAATATTGGGCGTTGTTGCGACCGGAGCAGTTCTTGACCCTAAAAATCCTCCCGCATCAGCTTTCCTCATCGGTGCAGGACAGATCGGTTACCGCATATTCGGCGTGATACTCTGGTGTGCAGCTATCACTTCTGTTGTAGGTGCGTCCTATACGTCGATATCCTTCCTCAGAACGCTTTTTGGCAAGATTGAGCAGTATTCGCGCTACTGGATAATCGGATTCATCTGCGTTTCGACGGCGATTTTCTCAACGATGGGGAACCCTGTAGCACTCCTTATAGTAGCAGGTTCACTGAACGGACTGATACTCCCTGTTTCTCTTGGAGTCATGCTGCTTGCTGCTTTCAATAAGAAGATAGTCGGAGCTGACTATCATCATCCTAAAGTCCTTGCGGTATTGGGATGGATCATGGTCGTATTTACGGCATGGATGGGCTTTAAATCATTGACCGGAATAGCCAAACTTTTCTCATAGGGATGTACAATTACATGGGGGAATTTGATTCTCCCATGTAATTGTCAGCAAGGAGTGATATCAATGTCGTTGTACATAGAGGATCCAAAGTATCTTACTGCAGGGGAGTCCTGCGTCGTAGTTGAATTTGCGGATGAGATCGACCGCGGCGCCAATGACGCTGTTATGAACCTTAAAAAGCATCTTCTTGCACAGAAGGATATCTCCATAGTTGAGTGCCTGCCGACATACCGGTCACTGGCTGTCTATTTTGATCCGACAGTTGTCAGTGCAGATGAGGTCATCAATGCGGCTAAATCCGCTCCGGAATTAGATGGTGAAGAGGGTGCGCCTTCTTTTACGGAAATCTCTATCCCGGTCTGCTACGGTGGAGAATACGGGCCGGACATAGCCAACGTTGCAGAACACGCGGGGATATCGGAAGAAGAGGTAATAAAGAGACACAGCTCCAAAGCATGCCACTGCTACATGATAGGCTTTATGCCCGGATTTGCCTATCTTGGCGGCATGGACGAGAGCATAGCGACGCCCAGGCTGATAAACCCGCGTACTGTTATAAACGGCGGAAGTGTCGGCATAGCAGGAAAACAGACAGGGATATACCCGATAGACAGTCCGGGAGGATGGCAGCTTATCGGACGGACTCCGCTCCGTCTCTTCACGCCTGAAGCTTCTCGCCCCACGCTGATCGAAGCAGGTTATGAAGTACGCTTTGTTCCTGTTACTGAGGAAGAATATAAAAAAATAGAGGCCGAAGTGGCTGCGGGGACCTATAAGCCCCTCATAACGGAGGCGAAATGACCATGGAACTGATCATCAAAAAAGCGGGAATGCTCACATCCGTGCAGGATCTCGGACGCTGGGGATACCAGTCAAGCGGTGTTCCGGTGGCCGGGGCCATGGATCTGCCGGCTCTAAGGCTCGGAAATGCGATGCTTGGGAATCCGGAGGGGGCGGCTGCCCTTGAAGTGACCCTCCTTGGACCTGAAATCGAGGTAAAGGGATCAGGCGCGGCGGCCTTTGCAGGAGCTGACCTTGGGTTCAGTGTAAACGGCAAGGCAGTCGGCTCATGGCGGGCTGTTGTACTGAACGATGGAGATGTGATAACTTTTAAGGGACCGAAGGGTAATGGCTGCCGAGGAAACCTCTGTTTTGCCGGCGGTATTGATATCCAGCCCGTCATGAACAGCCGCTCAACGTATATCCGCGCAAAGATCGGCGGAGTTGAGGGACGCGCTCTTAAAATAGGAGATGTCATCAGGATCGGAGAACCGGCGGCGCTATGGAAGAAACTTGAAGGATTTTACCTGCCTGAAGACCTGGACCCGGCGCAGGATGCCGGTGCTCCGCTTGCAATAATAACCGGTCTTCAGGAAGATACCTTTACCGAAGAGGGTAAAAAACTCCTGTTTGAGTCAGAGTATACTATCACAGCTGAATCAGACAGGATGGGCTGCCGTCTGGAAGGGGCAAAGATCGAACACACCGAAAAGGGAGCTGACATCGTATCCGATGCGATACCGCTGGGAGCTGTGCAGATCCCCGGTCATGGAATGCCGATAATAATGCTTGCAGACCGTCAGACTACAGGCGGCTACACTAAGATCGGAGTACTTGCGCCCCTTTCGATGGAGGCGCTCGTTCAGAAGATGCCGGGATCCAAGGTGCGTTTCCGCAGGGCCGATGTCTCTGAGGGAGCTGCAGAACAGATGGGGATAAAGGAAGCAGTGAGAAGGGCAAAAGAACTTCGTCTTTCTCATGTTTCCCGTACACACAGTGAAGCTCCAAAACCCCTTTCCAGCCACTTTATCCTCACTGTGGAAGGAAAGAAATACGAAATAACCTGTGAAGAGATTTAGAGACAAGGAGTGAACGTACATGTATAAAGTAGACCTTAACAGTGACATAGGAGAGAGCTTCGGAGCATATAAGATGGGTGACGACGCAGCCGTTATGGATGCCGTAACATCGGCCAACGTGGCGTGCGCATTCCATGCGGGCGATCCGCTCGTTATGAAAAAAACCATTAAAAATTGTGCTGAAAAGGGAGTGGCAGTTGGCGCTCATCCCGGATATCCCGACCTGGTAGGCTTTGGGCGCAGGAACATGAAGTGTACTCCTGAAGAGGAATATGCGGACTGCCTCTACCAGATAGGGGCCATCAGCGCTTTCTGCTGTGCAAACGGCTTATGCATTCAGCACGTAAAACCGCACGGAGCTATGTACAATCAGGCGGCAAAAGATCCCGAACTGGCAGGGGCGATAGCTCAGGCAGTAAAGGATTCAGGAAAAGACGTGATACTCATGGGGCTGGCTAACTCGGAATTTGAAAAAGCCGCTAAGGAAATGGGTGTCCCTTTTGCCGCTGAGGCATTCGCAGACAGGGGCTACATGCCCGATGGCTCCCTGGTCCCGCGTTCACAGCCCGGTGCGATCATACATGATGTTAACGCTGCTGCTGAACGCGTTGTACGCATGGTAACGGAGGGTACAGTGGAGGCAATAGACGGAACTGTAATAAACTTCCGTCCGCATTCGATATGCATGCACGGAGATACTCCCGAGGCAGTTGAGATGGCAAAGGCCGTCTGTTCTGCGCTTCAGGCTGCCGGTGTAAAAGTTACGAATTTGAAGGAGGTCGTTCTGGGATGACACTGCCGTTTGACATTTCTCCATTTCGCCACGCATCACCGAAAGAGATGAGGAAACTCATCAGAAAGGGAGAGTGGACACACCCGACTTCGGGCTTGTGCCTTTCTCATGTACAGGCCAACATGATAGTCCTTCCCAAAGACTGGGCATATGATTTTCTTGTTTTTGCGCAGCGCAACCCCAAACCCTGCCCGATCCTGGACGTTACTGAGCCTGGAGATGGCGAAGCAAAGCTTATAGCGCCGGGATCTGATGTCAGGACAGACATTCCCAGATACCGCGTTTGGGAAGACGGCGTACTCAAAGACGAACCTACCGATGTGCTGAAGTACTGGAAAGATGACCTTGTAGCATTCCTCCTGGGATGTTCATTCTCATTCGAGGGCGCCCTCCTGGAGGCAGGCATCCCTATCCGCCACATAGATTGCGGCTGTAATGTTCCGATGTACATAACAAACAGGCAGTGCAACTCTGCCGGACGTCTCAGCGGACCAATGGTAGTCAGCATGAGACCCATTAAGCATGCACAGGTGGTCAGGGCCTCCCTCTGCACGGGACGTTTCCCTGCAGTACACGGGGCTCCCGTACATATCGGAGATCCGGCAGCTTTAGGTATCAAGGATATAAACAGACCGGAATTTGGAGACCCTGTGGAAATAAGACAAGGAGAAGTCCCTGTCTTCTGGGCATGCGGAGTAACTCCCCAGGCTGTGGTAATGAACAGCAAACCGCCTTTTGCGATAACACATGCTCCGGGACACATGTTCATAGCAGACCCAAAGGATTCTGATTACTCAACATTCTAGGCCGAAAAGGAATATTTGTGCCTGAACGGGACTCTTTGCACCAACGCAATAAAGATCAGTGGCCGCAAATCAGCGGCCGTCTGATTTTTATTGGGCTGACACTATGATGTGAGCGAGGTTTTTTTCCCGGCATTCGTGGAATTTTTCCCGCCAGTCATATGACCAGTGGAGGAGTCCCTGTTTTTGCCTGAGCCTTGGCTGCAAGGGGTTTTTGTGTATCTGTGCGGAATGCCGCGCGCAGAACTGCCGCCAGCGCGTTATTTGGATCTCGTCCTCACCGAGCCGCCTTCCCAGAAAGTAACTGCAGTACCACTGGAACCAGCCAAGCTTGTCAGTCATGATCCAACCTTTTTTCTGCCACTCCGAAAGCGACATGCCCGATGAGACCTTGAAAAAATTCATTGATACATCCGGCCTGCTGCCTTTGGGCAGCACTTTATCGCCTGCAAACCATTCAAAAGGCAGAGTATCCCTGACGCTGTTGAGATATGTTCCGCCGAAGACCCCCATATCCAGCATCTCTTTGGGAGTATATGCGGGATAAAAGCGCGGATCCCATAGGGAGCCGTTTAGCAGCAGCCTTCTCGTTTCAGGAGATATTTCACCCTTGAATTCTTTGTCCTCTTCTGTCCGGAGAAGATCCAAAATCAGAGAGCCTTTCGGGGTGATGACTTCTCTTCGAGGGCTGACAGAACTTTCTGAGGGTCCCTTACCTTGCTCAAAAATATCATTGAAGCGATTATGTATGGCTTGAAGCTTGCCTGTTTGAAGAGAGGCACGCGGTATCTGTCAAATACAGACGCGGCCACTTCTCCGGCTTCGCAGCTGACCCCCGATATGTCTGCAGGAAGGCAGTGCAGGTAAAGGGCGTTTCCGTCCTTTGTCATTTTCATCATATCTTCGGTGCATTCCCAGTCCTTGTGGAGAGCGTTGTGAGCGAGGAGTTCCTTCTCAAGAGCCCTGATCCCATCATGGTTGTCCGCTCCGTAAAGATCTGTCCTCTTCTGCATAGCCTTGAAAGGAGCCCAGCTTTTGGGGTAGACAAAATCTGCTCCCTCAAATGCCTCTTTCATGCTGTTGGTCTTTGTGAACTTGCCGCCGGATATCTTTGCGTTCTCTTTTGCTCTCTCTTCGACTTCAGACATGATCTCATAGCCTTCCGGGTGGGCAAGTGCAACTTCCATGCCCATCCTTGTCATCAGCCCCACCACGCCCTGGGGAACTGAGAGAGGTTTGCCGTAGGAGGGAGAGTATGCCCATGTCATAGCGATCTTTTTGCCTTTAAGCTTTTCAATGCCCCCTGACTCATGGATCATATGGAGCAGGTCGGCCATTGCCTGCGTGGGATGGTCTATGTCGCACTGGAGGTTGACCAGAGTCGGTCTCTGTTCAAGTATGCCGTCACTGTATCCCTCTTTGACAGCATCGACTACCTGATGCATGTAGGCATTGCCTTTTCCTATGTACATATCGTCCCTTATTCCTATGACATCAGCCATGAAGGAGATCATGTTGGAAGTCTCCCGTATCGTCTCACCGTGTGTTATCTGTGACTTGCCCTCATCAAGGTCCTGGACTTCCAATCCGAGCATGTTGCATGCAGAGGCAAAGCTGAAGCGGGTTCTTGTGGAGTTGTCACGGAAAAGAGATATTCCAAGGCCGCTGTCAAAGACTTTAGGTGAGATGTTGTTTTCCCTGAGGCATCTGAGAGCATCTGCCACTGTGAAAACAGCATCGAGTTCATCCCTGCTCTTCTCCCATGTAAGGAAGAAATCATTTTCGTACATATCTGAAAAATTCAGTTCGTTCAGTTTTTTAACAAAGGGATCCATTCTCATCTTGTCGATTCCTCCATTGTCATCTTCTGATCACTGTCGGTCACTTATTGTTATCGCAGTAGAGTGTCGGCAGTGCGGCATAGACGGCGGCGCACTTTACCAGATCGGCCTTCCATGTGATCTCGTTAGGGGCATGGGCCTGTGCCTCTTTTCCGGGTCCAAAGCCAATGCAGGGGATCCCGAAGCGTCCCATGACAGAGACCCCGTTTGTTGAAAAGGTCCACTTGTCTACAACAGGCTCGCCGTACATCCCCATGTATGATCCGACCATTGCCTTCATCGCGGGGTGGTCTTCCGGGATCACCCATGTGGGGAAATAGCACTCCGTGGGATATGTAAGCCCTGTCCAGCTAGGTCTCTCATATTTGTACATCGATACTGCCGCATTGAATTTTTTTACTGTTGGAAGGGCACGAATCTCTTCCAGTGCCATCTCCCATGTCTCTCCGTTAGTCAGCCTGCGGTCGATAGATATCGCGGCCATGTCCGCAACAGCGCAGCGTGAGGGGGAGTTGTAGAATATCTCTGAGACTGCAAGGGTCCCCTTGCCAAGGAATGGATCGAAGTGCAGCCTCCCGTTCAGAGCCTGTACTTCCTTTATGATATCAGCCATCTTGTAAATGGCGTTGTCGCCTCTCTCCGGTGCCGAGCCGTGACAGGATACTCCCTTGACCTCGACCCTTATCTCCATTCGTCCGCGCTGCCCGCGGTAGATGTTCCCGTCAGTGGGTTCTGTTATGACAACGAATTCAGGCCTGATGCCGTCCACGTTGAATATATACTGCCAGCAGAGTCCGTCACAGTCTTCTTCCTGAACAGTGCCTGTGACGAGGATCCTGTATTTGTCGGAGAGCAGACCAAGGTCCTTCATTATCTTAGCTCCGTAGACAGCTGAAACTATCCCGCCAAGCTGGTCTGAAGCACCCCTGCCGCCTATCTCTGTCTCGTTCTCATATCCCTTGTAAGGGTCGAATTTCCAGTTTGAGAGTTCGCCGAGGCCAACTGTGTCGATGTGTGCATCGTATGCGATCAGGGTCTTTCCAGAGCCCATGTATCCGAGGATGTTTCCCATCCCGTCGATAGTTACCTCATCAAACCCCAGATCATTCATCTCTTTTTCGATCCGTTTTATCACACACTCTTCCCCGCAGCTTTCACCCGGAATAGCGATGAGGTCGCGAAGAAACTTTGTCATATTTTTTTCATAGCCCTCTGCTGCTTTTTTAATGGCATCAAAATCCATGGATGTATCCCTCCGATGTGGTCATATAAGCTGCTTAGGGGTAAAAAACACCCTATTATCACCGATTCAATATAACACAGGGAAAAACTTAGTCAACTGCCTTTACGATAGCTTAGCTATAGTAAGGGCAGGCAAGCGATAGGCAAGCATGGGCGAGCGGTTGGCAAGCAGTTGTCATAACCTAAAACCTTAGCCCTTTATCGTCGCCCCCGAGTGTCTGTATCGGAAGAGCACTGTTTTCCGTTAGGAAAACTTTTATATAAACCTCAGTGCTCGAACCATTTCGAATGCGTTTCGAGATCGGGGGGCCAGTGTCTCATTCCCGTCGTCCCCGAGTGATCAAATCGGGGATCCAGTGTCTCTAGATTTAGGCAGTGACTGATTATGCACCCCCTAAACCTAAGCCGCTGGATTCCCGATACGATCATTCGGGAACGACGAGTATTTAGGTTCTCACGATCGTTTGACCGCCCCTACGACTGCGACCGCTTAGCAACGGCTTAGCAATTGTTTAGCTATGTTTTAAAACAACTGTTTGCCAATCGCTTGCCCATGCTTGCCAACTGCTTGCCCGTCTTTCCGACAGCTTCACCATTGTAGTCGCCGCTTCTCCATATATAATATTAGAACAGTGCTGTTGTACAGAAAGACGAGGGGGGTCATGAAATGAGCGATAGAATGAGACCTATTTCCTTTGGAAAACTGATGGAGTGGATACTCTCTGAAAAAGAACGCACAGGGAGCATCTTCGGTGTCAGTCATATTTACAGGCATAAAGGCGGAGCTTTTCCATTTCTCGGAGAAAAACTCGAAACTCCCTTCGGGCCTGCCGCCGGCCCTCATACACAGCTGGCGCAGAATTTAATTTCCGCTTACTCTGCGGGAGCACGTTTTTTTGAACTAAAGACTGTCCAGACTCTGGACGGAGATGACCTTCCAGTATCAAAGCCATGCATAGACGCCAGGGACGAATGCTACAACGTCGAATGGTCTACAGAACTGACTGTCCCAGAAGCATTTGATGAATATGTAAAGGCCTGGTTCGCCCTCAAGCTGATCTCTGAGGAGTTCCAACTGGGGGCTCCTGATGGCTTTGTCTTCAACATGAGCGTCGGCTATGACCTTCAGGGAATAAAGTCTCAAAAGATAGACAGGTTCATCGAGGGACTGAAGGACGCCTCAGGGTCTCCTGTATGGGATGAATGCAGGAAATGGACTCTTGCAAATATCACAAATTTCTCAAATATCGATGAGGGCTATATAGACAGGATATCTCCAAATATCTGCAGGTCCATAACATTATCGACACTCCATGGCTGCCCGCCCGAAGAGATAGAACGGATAGCGTCATACCTGATAAAAGAAAAACATCTGAATACCTATGTAAAGATCAATCCGACCATCCTTGGGTACAAACTTGCCAGAGAGACGATGGACTCAACAGGGTTCGGATACGTTTCCTTCGGCGACCGCCATTTCAAAGAAGATCTTCAGCTCAAAGATGCAGTACCGATGATAAAACGTCTTCAGGCTGCGGCAGAGAGTGCCGGGCTTTCTTTCGGAGTAAAGCTGACAAACACTCTCCCGGTAGATAATTCCGGAGACATCATGCCCGGCGAAGAGATGTACATGTCCGGCAGATCCCTTTTCCTGCTCACAGCGAGGACCGCCCGCCTTCTGACAAAGGAATTTGACGGCAAACTGCGTATCTCATGGTCCGGAGGTGCGGATAATACAAATATTTCGGATCTTTTCAACACCGGCATATGGCCAGTAACAATGGCTACGACCCTTTTGAAGCCCGGTGGCTACAACAGGTTCAGGCAGATAGCTGAAACCTTTGCCGGAATGGAAAAGAAGGGATCTAAAGATGTCGATCCGGATCTGCTTGACAGTCTTATCCAAAAGTCTGAAGCGGAAGAATGGTACAGGAAACCTGTCAAACACCGGGACATTTTTGCCAAAGAAGAAAAATTACCTCTGACTGACTGCTTTGTTGCACCATGCTGCGAAGGATGTCCTATCCGCCAGGATGTGCCGGGATACATCTCCCTTGTCGGCGAGAAAAAGTACGGCGAAGCTCTGGAACTGATACTGGACAAAAACCCGCTTCCCTTCATAACAGGGACGATCTGTACACACAGGTGCATGACGTCCTGCACAAGGAACCACTATGAAGAGTCGGTAGCTATCAGGGATGTGAAGCTCAAGGCAGCCGAAGAGGGTTTCAAAACGGTCATAAATAAGATCGGGCCGGCTGAGCATATGACAGAAGCAAGAGCCGCAGTGATAGGTGGAGGACCGGCAGGTCTTGCCGCAGCTTATTTCCTGCAAAGATACGGTATCAGCACCACGATATTTGAACAGGGAAAAGAGCCGGGCGGAGTAGTACGGTATGTGATCCCCGACTTCAGGATAGGGCGCTGTGCTGTCGAACGGGACATTGAAATCGTAAAGAATACCGGTGCTGAATTCATCCTGGGGACAAAGGTCTCTTCTGTGGATGAACTAAGGGAAAAGGGCTGCAAATATATTGTAATTGCCGCAGGAGCATGGAAGCACGGGGAGCTCGACATAAAAAGTGAAAAAAAGGTCAACGCACTCGATTTTCTTGCCTCGTATAAAAAAAATGAGAAAAAAATACATTTAGGCAGGAATGTGGCCGTTATAGGCGGAGGCAATACGGCCATGGACGCTGCCCGTGCAGCCAAAAGGCTCAAGGGGGTCAAAACGGTAAACATCATATACCGCCGGACAGCGATGTTCATGCCTGCAGAAGAAGAGGAACTGAAAATGGCAATGGATGACGGAGTGATCTTCAGGGAACTGCTTCAGCCGATCTCGCACAAGGAGGGAAAACTCCTCTGTTCGGTGGTGACTCTGGGTGAGTGCGACGCATCAGGGCGCAGATCGCCGGTACCGACTACGGAGACCGTGAGCATCCCGGCGGATACTATCATAGAGGCCATGGGAGAAAACGTTGATTCGGATTTCTTCACCAGCAATAATATATTTGTGGATCACAAAGGCCGGCCGGTAACAGACAGAAAAAGCTATGAGACTAACATCAAAGGCGTTTACGTCGCGGGTGACGCAAGAAGAGGCCCCAAAACAGTTGTCGAAGCCATAGCGGATGCAAGGCGCGTCGCTGATCATATCGCATTTAAGGAAGGGCTGTGCATAAGGAATGATCACGAAAAGAACAAGCACGACCCTGATGATCTTCGCTTAAAAAAGGGCAGACTTCTCTTTTGTGAGTCGCCTGAAAAAGAATCTGAACGCTGCCTTGAATGCGGAATCCTCTGTGAGAACTGTGTGGACGTCTGTCCGAACAGGGCGAACATATCTGTTAATGCTGAGGGATCAACCTCGCCTCAGATAATCCACATAGATGACCTTTGCAACGAGTGCGGCAACTGTTCCGCATTCTGCCCGTGGACGGGATCGCCATACAAAGACAAGTTTACATACTTCTCAAAGGAAAAGGATTTAAATGAAAGCAAAAACAGCGGTTTTTTTGACATGGGAAAAGGCAGATTCAAGGTCAGGCTGGAAGGGAAAGTTTTTACCTCTTCTCTTGATCCTGCAGATAAAAAGCTGCCAAAAGAAATTGCAGAGATGATCAAAGCGGCTCTGAAAAGTATTCCGATCTGAGGGGGCTTGCCGATGTATCAGTTGAATGTTAACGGAAATATCCAAATATCTGAAACAAACAAAAAGCTTATTGATTTTCTGAGGGAGGATCTTTGTCTGACATCTGTAAAGAACGGATGTAAAGAGGGAGCCTGCGGAACATGCATGGTCCTGATCGATGGAAGGGCATGCAAAGCCTGTGTGCAGGAGCTGAAAAATCTCAGCGGAAAAAGCATTCTCACTGTTGAAGGACTTAGCCAAAAGGAAAAAGATGTCTACTCATATTCATTCTCGGTCTCCGGAGCGGTGCAGTGCGGATTCTGCATCCCTGGAATGGTGATAAGCGCCAAGGCCCTTATCGACAAAGTCCCTGACCCGACTATCAAAGAGGTAAAAGAGGCTATAAAAAATAATATATGCCGGTGCACCGGATACAAGAAGATAGAAGAGGCGATCCTGCTCGCAGCCAAAATGTTCAGGGAGAATATCCCGGTGCCCGGAGAACACTACACGGGGGCAGTCGGAGAGAACATTCCACGCACAGACGCTGTATCAAAAGTATTAGGAACCGCCCAATATGCTGATGATATCAAAATTGACGGAATGATATACGGTTCAGCCGTCAGGACAGAACATCCGAGAGCGGTCATCAAATCGATAGATATCTCTGAAGCCCAAAAACTTTATGGGGTCGTAGGGATATTCACTGCAGAGGACGTTCCGGGCAAGAAAAAGGTAGGACATCTTGTGAAGGACTGGGATGTAATGATCCCTGCCGGAGGCTGCACAAGATATGTAGGCGACGCCCTTGCCCTTGTAGCGGCCGAGACCCCCGAAATCGTGGAGGAAGCCAAAAAACTGATCAAGGTTGAATATGAGGTGCTCAAGCCGATAACATCCCCGAAAGAATCACTTGCTGAAGGAGCTCCCCTTATACATGAAAACGGAAACATCATGACGCGTGTTGACCTTAAGAGGGGCAATGCGGACGAGGTTATTAAGGATTCAAAGCACGTCGTTACAAACCATTACTCTCTTCCTTTTACAGAACATGCCTTCCTTGAACCTGAGACTGCCGTGGCATTGATGGAAGATGACGGGGTAGTGAGGATATATTCCGCTGACCAGGGAGTCTACCAGACTATGAGGGAGTGCGCTGAAGCCCTGGGACTGCCGCATGAAAAGGTAAGAGTGACTGCGGCGATGATAGGCGGTGGTTTTGGCGGCAAGGAAGACATGAGTGTCCAGCATCACGCGGCGCTGTTGACGTATCTTACCAAACGTCCGGTAAAGGTTTCCCTTACAAGGGCTGAGAGCATCAAGGTCCATCCTAAAAGACATGCGATGGAGATAGAGATGACCACAGCCTGCGATGAGAATGGTCGGCTCACGGCTATGAAAGCCGGTATAGTCTCAGACACGGGGGCATACGCATCCCTTGGAGGGCCGGTCCTCCAGAGAGCCTGTACCCATGCGGCAGGGCCCTATAACTATCAGAACATCGATATAACAGGAACGGCCGTATACACGAACAACCCGCCGGCTGGAGCATTCAGGGGATTCGGCGTTACTCAGAGCTGTTTTGCGACAGAGTGCAACATAAACCGGCTTGCTGAAAAAGTTGGACTCTCTCCATGGGAGTTCCGCTTTATAAATGCGATCAGGCCGGGAGATGAACTTCCAAACGGACAGATCGCAGATGACACGACTGCACTTGAAGAGACACTGTTGGCTGTTAGGGATGAGTACTACAGAAATCCCGGAGCAGGAATATCATGCGCGATGAAAAATGCAGGACTTGGGGTAGGCGTTCCTGACTTTGGAAGATGCATGCTCAGGATAAGGGAGGGCAAGGTCCACATAGCCACCAGCGCCTCATGTATCGGGCAGGGGCTGGGCACGGTAGTCACCCAGATGGTCTGTGACGTTACGGGACTGCCTCCCGAACTTGTCGTCCACGACCCCGCAGACACTTTCTTCACTCCCGACTCAGGAAATACAACAGCATCAAGGCAGACAGTCATTACCGGAGAGGCAACCAGAAAAGCCGCCGAAGAACTTAAAAAAACCCTGGGAAAAAGCCCGTTTTCTGAACTGGAAGGCTGCGAGTACTATGCGGAGTTTGAGAGCGTAACTGACAAAATGGGATCAGACAAACCACATCCGGTAAGCCACATATCATACGGATATGCGACCCACCTGGTCATTCTGGATGAAGACGGAAAGATAAAAAAGATAGTAGCGGCCCACGATGTAGGAAAAGCCATAAATCCCAAAAACGTGGAAGGGCAGATTGAGGGCGGAGTGGTAATGAGCATAGGATACGCCCTTACGGAGAATTATCCGCTCAAGGACTGTGTGCCCCAGGCAAAGTTCGGCACCCTTGGGCTTTTCAGGGCGGATATGGTGCCTGAGATAGTCAGCATAGTTATAGGAAAAGCAAAAGATGGCTTTGCAGGCGGAGCAAAGGGCATAGGGGAGATAGCTGCGATACCGGGAGCCCCTGCCATCCAGCTCGCATACTGCAACAGGGATGGTATTTTCAGGACATCCCTGCCGCTTAAGGAGACGCCTTACAGCAGGAAGTCAAAAGAAAAATAGATCAAGAACAGACAGCAAAAAGGGCGGCCCCTTTTAGGATCGCCCCATTCTTTTGTTTTAAGAAGGCTCACCGAGCCCTAGATTTTAGCTGCCACATCCGCCGCCGCCGCCGCCTTCACTGCCGGCTGAAGATGCGTTCTTTTTGGCATTTTTGACTTTGTTGACCCCGTCTTTGCCGGGGCAGTCTTTCTTCTCTGTTTCATCAAATATCTTTGGGATCCAAATATCCTTAGTTCCGTCAATACCTTCAATAACAACTTTCAGCATTTGACCTTTTTGTGCTCCTGATGTTACGTTAATAACATTTATTGTGGTTTTTATTTTTTTGAGTGTTTTAGTATCGTGCGTTTGTGATGTGAGTGCGTCAATGAAGCCTATGACGCCATCGACAGTATCAAGTCCGCCTCCGACGATGCCCCCTACCAGGACCGCACCGCCAACGACAGCAGCACCTGTTGTTACTGCGCCCATCGTCAATGCCGCTCCTCCGACGATCGCTGCTCCTGAAAGCGCGACCGTTGTCGCCAAAGACACGGCAGAGGCTGCGATCTCACCGGCTTTGGCCATGTTAGCATCAGACATTGCAGCCTTTGCGTAATCCGCTTCAGTTGAAAGACCCACATCTGCCGTTGAGTTGGCGACGTTATTCATACCTGCTTCGATGCCGCCAAGTGATCCGGCGTCTATTGCATAGGCAGGAGTGCCTATTATCTGGCCGAGCATTTTTGCAAAGACTGACCTTTCTTTTTCATCCATATCGATCATGGCCATCCTCGCCATCCTGATGTTGCTGGCATACCTTTTTGCGCTTGCGCCAAGGTCTTTCATCAGCAGGCTCAGTTCAAAACGCATGGCCTTCAACTCGTCACTTGTCGGTGCTTTTGCGCCTCTGTACTTTGCGTCATATTGTGTTTTATAAAAATAACGCAGACCCATTTCGGCATCCATAAATGCTTTGCGATAAACAAGATGTTCTTTCTTGATAAGTTCCAGCTGTTTTGCTTTCAGGTCTTTTATTTCGACCACGGTTGCCTGGCCTGAAGGTGAAGCATTGACATTTTGAGGCAGCTTCACAGGTTCTGTTTTTACAGTGGCAGCAGGAACTGTTTTAGCCGCAGAAGCCGGTTTTGCCGGAGCGGCTGCAGATGGTGCCGGAGCTGCAGGTTTGACTGCCGAAGCACCCTCAGTCGCAGCTGCCGGAGATTCGTATTTGGAGGAAAGAGCGGCCTCTGCGGACAGTGATAATGAAATCAATGCAATAGAAATAATAAACAAAAATAAAATGTGTTTGTGTCTTATCCTCATATAGGTCCCACCTCTCCTTCTCTAATTATTCTTTTCGTTGAGGAATTTGTTTACTTCGTTTATCAAAACCGCGGCGACAGTTCCGCCTTTGACCGGCAGCCATTTTTTACTGCCTTCCCGGTAGATCTCCTTTTCGTTCGCATATACAGAGGCAAGTTTTATATTGTATTTGCCCTTTTTTGTATCGAACACGAAGTAATCCAGGCCATACTGTATTGGCGCTTTTTGGTATTTTTTGGGAAGGTCGTTTCTGACCAGAGCCTTTCCCTGATCTGAATAGACACTCTTGACCCAGAAAGAGATTACTCCCTTATTTTGAATGACGTTCATCCTGTTTACGTACATATCATAGTTATTGTCCCTGTATGCCCTGACGAATTTAGTGCCTGCCGCCATGGCTGGGGCGCAAAAAAGCATGATTAAAATGGACAAAACTGCAAAAATGACATATTTTCTTTTCATATCCTGCCCTCCTTTGTAAGATTGTTTATTAAATTAAATTATCTCATAAACAGCTAAGCTTTGTATATATATATGTAAAATGATAATGATTTTATTTTTTAAGCTGTTATCGCACAGGCCACTGCTGTTCAAGCTATAACCATCTCGCTGGTTTGTTTTTAAATACTGGTTGCCGCTGTTTAAAGCGTACTATGCCAGTGTATCTTTATCTGGTTTTTACCCTCGCTCTTTGAAAGATACATTGCATTATCAGCGGCTTTGATTATCATATCGGCGGTCATATCTTCGCTCCACTCACATATCCCCATACTCAGGGTCGGATGACATCTGTCTTCATTGGCTTGTCTCTCATTGCTGATGCTGTTCTGGATATTTCTGCAGACTGCAAGAGCCTCTTCCTTGTTGGTTTCCGGCAATATAATTGCGAATTCGTCTCCGCCGTATCTGAAAGAAAAATCGGAATGCCTTGTGTTCTGCTTGATAATATGAGCGATATTTTTTAGGACGTCATCCCCGAAAGGGTGTCCGCAGCTGTCGTTGATCTCCTTGAAATTATCAATGTCAAGAATTATGAGGGTAAACGTAATGCCGTGTTTTTTTGCATCACTTACAGCGTTATGCACGGTTTCTTTAAAACCTCGCCTGTTGATCAGGCCTGTCATAAAGTCAGTGTTCAAAGAGGAGTAATGCATTCTGAAAAGGTTGTAGATCGCTATGTAAGAGAGTGCGGTCAGAAGGGAAAGGATCAGGTATGTCACATATGATACATTGTTTACGACCTTTCTGACGTGGTCAGAAGAAAAGTTAACTCCGACAAGACCGATAAGTTCTCCGGAATCTTTTATCGGTGCAAAAGCAGTAAGATATTCTCCCCATATTTCGTCTTTGATCAGGCCAGTCGCAGTGATAATGCCTTCATTAAATGCCCTTAATTCTTCTTTCGACATCCCATCCTTTGACCCGATCGGAGAAAAAAGATCAGACTCCGGATCTTCACCGTCAAGGATGTACTCGATCTCAGTATCTGAATTTTTTTTTTCTGTAAAGACAAAATCAGCGCCGGTATCTTTTTTGATCCGGCGTAAGAGCTTGTTCATTCTCTGGTAGTAATTTTTATCGAAGCTGCCCTTTGAATAATCAGTTACCGCTGATAATTTTCTGTAGTCGGAAACGTTGTCTTCAATGAATCTTGCAGCAGTAGCGGCGATGCCCTTTGCTTCTTCGCTGGCTTCTGTAATTACTATATCTTTGATATTGCCTATCAGAATTGAAGCGACTGAAAAGAGTGTTATTGCCAAAAATACTGTGACTGCTGCGGATGATGCAATTACTTTGCTTCTGTCATACTCCATTTCTTCACCATTTTTCTTGTTTTTAATCCGACAATTTGTGTCAAAAGACTGTCACTTCAGCTCAATTTTATCACATAAAAATTAAAAAAGAGCTAAATTATTGAACAATCAATATCAACATGCAATGCATTGATAAACAAAATAAGCGCCATTGCGGTCTGTTTTTTAGGTATTTATGCATATCGATAAACATCAATATTATGTATATTGTTAATACTATTTTAATAAGCCTGAAAAAAGGAGTGATAATTATGTGGTGGGGTACAGTCGGAAATGGATGCGGAATGCCATTCGGAATGCTGATGATGCCACTGTTTTTTCTGATAGTAGTCGGGATCCTTTTTTACTCGTTCAATCGCAGGATTAATGTATTTGAAAACCATCAGTTCGGTAATACCAGCGGCAGGGATGAGATATTGAATGAATTGCGGGAAATCAAAGAAGACATCCGTGAATTGAAGAAAGAAAAGGAATAACAGGCAGTTTTCCAAGATATAAACGGTGTATATAAATGCGGCTTCTGAAGGCGACTTCATGCAAGCCGCATTTTTTATTCTCTGAACGGGGATTTTTTTAATCAACAGAATTGGTCTCTGTTAGATATATGTCAGACGGCGATGTAAAACTTTTCTTTTTCCCCCTGCGGTAAGTCGTTAAACATACGGCAAGGTCCTCTTCCATAAATATGTATTTAAAAATTGTTTTATGGAAAAATTAGTAAATTCTACGCTGCTTCCCACTGAGCTGGACGCTCTGCAGGAGGAGATGAAAACGGATTAAGTTTTGATCCAAAAGATTTTCTGCTTAAAGCTGTAGATGTGATGGAGTCGGTCCGCAAAGCAAACGAACTCGCCGATGAACCGCAGGAAATTGCAGTGACCGTTAAAGACTGCGCCGACGGAACCCCCGACGAAGACATCACTCAGCAATGGATCAACAGGGTAAAGGAAAGTGCCAGAACATGTCAGAAGCTGCTGGAAACGGTTGGCAGCAAAGGATGGAGAATAAAGCTCCATGCACCATGAACAATCGAATACCGGGCTAATAAGTGCGTATGTATTTTTAGTTTGCCCAAGCGGACTCCAGGCAACTAGGTTTTTGTGTATCAAAAATGAGACATAAAAACAGTTTGTGTATCACAAATGCAATAAAATGATTCATAAATTTTTTTGTGGATCACATATTAGACACAAAAAATTAGAATGTTTTTTTGCCTTCTGCAATATTAAGCAAATCAGGAAAACAAAATACTGTCCCTTTGCTTCCGCTTCCGACTGAAAGCTCTCGTAATATTCCGCTGTCTTTCAGTTGTCTAAGGTACCTTAATGATGTTGCTTTTGCGATGCCGGTCCGTGCAGTAAAATCTGTTGCTTTGAATATTGGCCTAAAGAATAACGCATCCAAAATCTGGATAACATACTGGGAATGAGTAGCATCTTGGATCTTGCCTTTCATATCTTCGTAAAGTCTCATGATATTTTTGACCTTGAGGCCGTTATCCTCGGCTTGCTGCACAATTGCCTTAAGGAAGAATTCTATCCAGCTGTTCCAGTCATTGTCCTTGGAGATCCCTTTAAGTTTGTGGCAGTACTCTTCCCGGTTTGATTCAAGGTATGAGCTAAGATAAAACATGGGTTTAGACAATGCTTTTTTCTGGAAAAGGAACAGAGGAATCAAGATGCGTCCGATACGTCCGTTGCCATCTTTAAAAGGATGGAGGAGCTCAAACTGTGCATGTACGATTGCTGCTTGTATAAGTACATCTAAATCATTGCCTGCAACATACTTTTCCCAGTTTTCAAGAAACATGTATAACTGCATAGGGTTAGGAGGAACAAACGTTGCCTTTTCCATTTTGCAGCCGGGAGATCCAATCCAATTTTGTTCCTTGCGAAATTCTCCTGGGTTTTTGTCCTGCCCTCTGACACTGTCCAAAAGAATTTTATGCAGTTCCCTTATAAGATACAAACTAATCGATTGTTCTTCCCCTATGACTTTCTGTGCTGAAAGAAGCGCCTTACGGTAATTGATTATTTCCTGGATGTCGTGGAATTTTTTTCCTTCTTTGATCATGCCAGCCTCTTGTTCCAGGACCTCATCAACTGTTGCCTGTGTTCCCTCAATTTTTGAAGACAGCACAGCCTCTTCATTAGTAAGCGGAGAGAGCATTACAGATGGGTTAAGAACGCCCTGCAAGAGGCCGTCATAACGTCCGATCATCGCATTAGCTCCTCCAACCCAGGACAAAAGCCTATTGGCATCTATCCCTTGTAACGGTAAAAAACGGGGAATATAAGGTTCCATCGTCAGTCCTCCTTTTCTTGGATTATATATCAATTTGCGCCGGAGGCGGACTAATGTTTTGCCGGATTGTCAGAACGTCCTACAAGATAATCCAGCGACACATCAAAGAAGTCTGCAAGGGCAACTGCTTTCTCAAGGGTAGTTGTTCTTGTTTCTCTTTCTATGTCGCAAATGAAAGCCTTCGAAGTTGCACCGACTGCAATGGCAAGTTCGCTTTGAGATATTCCTTTTTTATTTCTTAGAAAGCGGACCCGGGACGAAAAAAGTTTTTTATCAAACAAAATATAACACCCCTTGACAGTACGCATAAAGCGAACTAAGATATTAAACATGGTACGCAATATGCGTACCTAGGTAAAAGGAGAGGAGCGATTAATGAAGCAAACTTTAAACATTCGCAAGTTACGTCAATCCAAGGGCTGGGCTCTTCAATATGTCGGTGATGCAGTAGGACTGAATAAAACAGCAGTCTACGACATAGAGACAGGACGCAGAAAACCTTCATATGACGTTCTTGTAAAACTTGAAACCCTATTCAAAAAAAAGCATGACTGCCTGTTGGCGCAGGCAGAATGTTTAATGCATAATAAAAGTGTAACGAAACGCAATCAAAAAGTGTAACAGTAGGCATAGTGCATATTCCACTCAAAATAGACACCTTGTCCGTTAGGAGTTGAACACCATCTCCGGGTGAAATTGAACACCCCGTCCGTGTCAATTGAACATGGCAAAATTGCCCGGAGGAAAATCCCCCGGGCCAGTAACTTTACTTTTTGGTCTTTATCCCTTTCTTCTTACGCATTGATTCGCCTTCGATCATGATTGTATATGAATCATGTACTATCCTGTCACATATAGCATCGGCCAAAGTTGGTTCGCCGATTTTGAGATGCCATCCCGCTACATCAAATTGGGAACAAAATATAGTCGACGCCCTTTTGTGCCGTGCTTCTACAATTTCAAGCAGATCTCTCGCCTCGTTTTCTTTCAGAGGGAACAGCAGCCATTCGTCCATGATAAGAAGCTTTACCTGCTTGTATTGTTTAATAACCTTGCGATATGAGCCGTCACCTCTTGCTATAGCCAGCTCTGCGAACAGTTCTGGCAAGCGTATATATTTTGAGGAATAGAAATTACGATTAGCCGCCATGCCAAGAGCACAACCAATGAAAGTCTTTCCGCTGCCGGTTGCGCCAAGAACACGCAGATTATGATTTTCCTCAATATAAGTGCATGTGGCCAACCTTGCTATTTGAGTTTTATCCAGCTTCCTGTCTGGATGATATTCAATATTTTCAATACACGCACCTGAAATTGAATAATTAGCTTTCTGTATCAACCGCATCAAACGGTTGCTCTTGCGTACGGCCCATTCTGAATCCACAAGCATGCCGAAACGTTCTTCAAACGACATTTCGATAAAGCAACCATTCTTAATCTGTTCGTTAAATGACTGAGCCATAACAGAAAGCCTCATCTCATGCAGTTTGGATATAGTGTTATCATCCAGCATTATCCGTTCCTCCTGTAATATCCGGCCCCGCGTGTAAAACCATATTGGATCGTGTCGCCTGTTGCTGAATCCTCAATTTTGCCTGTGCTCTGTGTAAGTTTGTCCTGACCTGAAACAAGAATAGCTTGTATGTTCTTGAGGCTTGGGCAGGAAGTAAACGACAGGGCTTTCACGCATGATGCTTCTAGACGCAGGGCTGAATATTTATCCGCAAGCTTGAGCATCGCCATGCATGATTTGTATCCCTGCTGTTCTATTCTGTATCTGCCTAAAAAGAGGCGGATTACGGCAGCTGTATTCTCGCCTATTTTCTCAGCCCATTTGATGAAACGTTCCGAATCCCACGCAATATAATGCTTATGATCAGGAGGCATATGTCCTTCATTGGTGCTATATTGGTTAGTATGGCCATATAATCTGTGATGGGACGCTATACGGTTCCCCTCGAAGAATATCTCGACCATATTCTTCGTAAGGCGTACATCTACTTTACGTTTGATGTACTCATACGGGACAGAATAGTTCTGGAAATCCGTGCTGATATGGTAGTTATACTGAACGGTTGCTATTTTCCAGGTCGCAAGTTCATATGGACGCGGCGGCAGTGGCAGCAGGAATATCTTTTCATCGGAGAATGCGGCTGCCCTGCTGCCTTCTTTCTTCTGGAAGGGTTTGTTGTTGAATTCAATGAGTTTGCTTGCTATTGCCTCATTCAGTTCATGCATGGAGAGAAACTGGATGTTACGCAGGGATGCAAGTATCCATGTTGAGATAATTCCAACCGAACATTCCACGGTGGCCTTGTCACGCGGAGCTTTTGGACGGGCCGGAATCACCGCTGTGCCATAATGTTCAGCAAGCTCAAGATATGTCTTGTTAATGATGGTTTCACTTTTGGATACATGTGTGACGCCGGTTTTAAGGTTGTCCGGCCTAAGGATGCGCGTTACTCCGCCAAAATATTTGTAGGCGTTGACATGGGCGGTCGTCCAAATTTCCTGATTCTGCGACAGGAAAGCTTCAACGTAAGCATAACCGCTGTATGGAAGTACTGCTACAAACACATAAGACTTTATAGGCATGCCTGTGTCAGTATCAATTATGTAAGCATTCTGACCTGCCCAGTCCACTTCCATTATTTCTCCAGGCTTGTGATCCAGATGCATCGTTGCGTTGTTTTTCTGAACATAATCACTATAGTATTTGTAGAATTGCGTGGATTGATATGGAAGTTCGTTTGTTTCCCTACACTGATCGCAGTATTCAGCCCAGAGTAGGCTAAGAGTCACGCCATTTTTGGCCATTTCCTTATGGATTTGATTGTAATCCGGTATTTTGTAGCTTGGTTTTATAAACCCTGGCGGGAAAAGCCTGTCTGTGATTTCCTTGTCGCTCAAATCCTTTGCAGATTCCCACATAAACTTGATTTCCACAGCACGTTTGAGCACGTCTATGACTGTTGTCCGTGAGCAGTTACATGCTGCAGAAATCTGTTTGTTGCTGATTCCAAGGCTGTTCAGCCGTAGAATCTCCCTATAATTGGTCATCTCCAATGACCCCCCTCAAATAATGTATTTGCATCTTCTAGATGCTGAATTCATTATATTGAGTTTGATGATTATGGAGTCATAGAACTACAGGAGGGTGTTCAACTTGGACGGTAAGGGTGTTCAACTTTACGCGGAAAGGGTGTTCAATTCAAGCGGACGATGTGTTCAATTTGACACGGCATATTCAGCATAGACAAAAGAGTCCATTGCGATCCTCCCTTCAAACACATATCCTCTGGTTATCTGACGACCTGAGGAGGAAAGAAAGGATGCTCACAATGGACGATATTAAGTATATCAGGAGAATGTACGAAAAAGAAGGATGCAGTATTCGTGAAATTATGAAGAGGACCAGCTATCACTACGAAACTGTCTCCAAATATCTGGACATGGAAGATTTCAACCTGCCTATCTACAGGACAGACAAAAAGCCTTCCAGGCTTGACCCACTTAAGCCAGTAATAGACCAATGGCTCGAGGATGACATGAAAGCTCCACGCAAACAGAGGCATACGGCAAAACGAGTATATGACCGTCTGGTTGCGGAATATCCCAAAGAAATTGGAGTAAGACTTAGAACAGTACAATATTATGTAAACGAAAAGAAGAAAGAGCTTTACTCAAACAGATCCGAAGGTTATCTTCCGCTTGAACATCCGGCAGGAGAAGCACAGGCTGATTTCTGCGAATTTGCATACTATGATGAATGCGACCGGCAGAGGACAGGACACAAACTTACACTGTCATTTCCGCAGAGCAACGCGGCGTACTGCCAGATATTCAAAGGGGAAAACCAAGAATGCCTGCTTCAGGGAATAAAGAACATAATAGAATATATGGACCAGGTTCCTTACAGGATCTTATTCGACAATCTTTCAGCAGCAATAGTATCATTGGGGAAAGGTCACGACCGAAAGCAGACAGAGGGATTCAAACGTTTTATGGAACATTACGGTATGGACTCTGCATTTTGTAATCCTTCATCCGGGAATGAAAAAGGAAATGTTGAGAACAAAGTAGGCTATGAAAGAAGGAACATGTTTGTTCCTGTACCTCATATAACAGACTTCGCGGAATTCAATAGGCAACTTTTCAGTGCTTCAGAAAAGGACATGTACAGGAAACACTACATTAAGGAAATACCCATAAAAGAACTTTTTGCCAGTGACAGAAAAGCTATGCTGCGCCTCAATCCCATTCCTTACAACGTTTTGAGATTTGAGACAGTGAAAACTGATAAATACGGCAAAGTCATGTTTGAAACAAACAGATACTCATCATCTCCGAGGCACGCATTGACCCAAGTGTACATTGAAGTAACAAGTGATTCCGTAGCAGTAATGGATAAAGAATATAAAAAGATAGCGTCTCACAACAGATTGTACGGACATGGACAGGAATCCATGGAATGGCTGCCTTATATAGACCTGATATCCAAACGTCCGGCTGCGCTGAAATATACAGCTTTCTACAGCCAGATGCCTGAGATATGGAAGAATTATCTTGAAGAACTGGACAACAAAGAAAAACGCAATGCATTGCTTCTGCTGCATTCGATACTTGAAAAAAGTGATATTGCGCACGCAGCGGACGCACTCAAGACTGCACTTACAAGTGGCAGGAAGGACACGCAAAGCGTAACCGCAGCATGCAGGACAGCACTTGCATATGACAATGCACCAAGCCCCATGAAAATACGTGACAACACATCAGGAACACTTATAACGCCACCAATGCTTCCCGACATGGGGAAATACGATGCGCTTATAAAAGCAGAGGTTGGGATATGAGTAACCCAGGTAAAGAAATAGCAACCTCATGCCGCTTGCTCAGGCTGGGAGCGAGCTTTGTAAAGAATGCTCTTACGTTTACAGGTGATTCGCATCAGGAATATATGTTAAAAGTACTGTCGGCCGAGGTTGAATACCGGGAACTAAAAAGAAGGGACCTGAACCTTAAAAAAGCCGGTTTCGGGAACGTTAAAACCTTTGAGAATTACCACTTTGAGGACATAGAGCTTCCTGCAGCAATAGACCGAGAACTGTTAATTAAGGCAGATTTTCTTAACCGTACAGAAAACCTCATTCTATACGGCAGAAACGGAACAGGTAAGTCTCATATGGCTACAGCAATAGGTGTTGAAGCATGTATGCAGGGAAAGAAAGTAGGGTTTTATAAAACCGCCACTCTTGTAAATGAGATCGTTACGGCAAAGGCAGATGGCAAGCTGTTGCAGTACCTTAAGAAACTTGAAAAACTAGATCTTCTTATATGCGATGAGTGGGGATACATCCCGTTTGACGCAGAAGGCTCACAGCTTCTATTTCAGGTTATAGCTGACTGTTATGAAAAACGTAGCATTATCATTACAACGAACCTTGAATTTAGCCGGTGGAACGGGATATTCTATGATGACCAGCTCACGACATCATTGATTGACAGGCTTGTTCATCATAGCCATCTGATAATCTTTGACAGGGAAAGCTGGAGATTTAAACATTCTTTAATGCAGCAGAAATAACGTAACCCGGTTATTTGACCCGGTAGCCCAGGGGGAGGTGTTACACTTTTCTTTGCGTTTCGTTACACTTTGCTATTGCAAAAAACAGCAGAAGAAACAACACAAGGGAATTATAACAGTTCGGGACAAAACGGAGTAGCCGAAGCAAAGGAGCTCAGCTAAGCAGTGCATGATTTTATGATCGAGGTTGAAACGATCCTTGATATCGGAGAAGACGGACGGTTTGACTGCCCCGAAAGAAGGGCGAAGGCGGAACGTATCAGAAAAGCAATCAAGGCAGTGCTTGAATAAGAATCAAAGCACCTTTGCACCATGACAATCGAATACCGGGCTATTGGAAATTGATTCCCAAATTATTATTGCTCTAATCTATTCATGTTTCTTATTAAAGGACTTATTTTTTTGAAAAATAAGAATATAGTCTTAATAGAGAGTGAGAATAAGTAAATAATGAAGTATGCGGCTATTGTATTAAACATTCCAATTAAAAACCCAAAGTAAAAATTATTTATGGTATGTGTTATTTTATTGTTGATATATATAATATCCAGTCCTATCGTGAACAGTATAAATGCAACGCAGTAAAGAAAAGCATTGTTCGTTTCTTTTGTTTTTTGTTCCGGTGCCTGTGATTGAAAAAGTATTCCAAAACGAGTGACCAGGACAGAAAGGAAAAGATATCCTGAAATAAGATTAAGGGTTACAAGACCAAAGGCACCGGTAGATAACCAGTTATGCGCTGATACAATTTTTATGTTTATGCCGCCGAAACCAAGTGTCACCATTGTAGATATTGCAAAACACAAAACCCGTATATAGTCGTGAAATGGAGAGCCTACCAATAACTTTTGATGGTCAGGCAATGTAAAAATTTCTAGAAGAATTTTACCTAAAACCAGATAAACATCTGTAAAAAACAGTATCGCTATAAGGATGGATAACCCTATCCGTACTGATGAACTGCCATAATCTGATAGCCACCAGAAAAACCGAATAGGCAGAGTTAAAATTTTCCCTTTTTCGTCATAATAGTCTCTCCACGAAATACGGCGGATATTAGTTTTCAAGGTAGTTAACAGTTTAGGTTCTACTCTTGCGGAATCCAGGTTAACAGCAGAAAAATTCGTTTTTTCGTCAATGTCACACTTTAAAATTATAGTTTTTCCGCTTACAGAAGCACCTGTAAAATCAGCACCTTTTAGATTTGCATTTAGTTTTTTATCATTACCAGTAATAGCTGTTCCTTCTAAAATTGAGTACCAAAGGATAGCTCTTTCAAGGTTAACTCCCCATAAGTTAACCTTGCTAAAATTTACAAGACGCAGGTATGCGTCTGAAAAATCCGTTACCTCTTCTTTCCCATTTTCTGTCTCAATTGCCATTGCCTTTGCGTTTTCAAGATTTGCCCCGTACAGGCTTGCGTGTTTAAAAATTGTACAGCTTATATCTGCTTCCATTAACTTTGCATCGTTAAGATTTGAATATGAAAGATCTGCAAACTCCAAATTAGCATGATCAAGATCAGAGGATCTCAAAACAGCACCTTCGAGATGCGCAAAATCTAAATTAATATTTTTGAGATAAAACTCTGTAAGGTTAGCGTTTTGAAGGTAAATCTCACGATTTTGAGAATAATTATTCCACTCAGTAATATTTTTATCGTTAGAGCACTTTATTAGGATCTTTAGCTGTTCATAGCTGCATATTGGAACCTTACCAAATATACCTATAAATTTTTTGAAAGCCGTTCCTTCAAAATGTGCTCCTTGTGTTTTTGTATTTTTACTACAACATACATTCTTAAATATAGCATTTTCGAAATGTGCGCCTGACAAATCAGCATCTTCCAGATTTATGTTTTTCAATTTCGATCCTTCTACGTGAACATTAGATAAGTCTATTCCTTTAAGGTCAAGGTTTTTAATAGGATAGTTTTGGAGGTAAATTTTGACATTTGGGTTATTTTCTCGCCATTCGTTCCACTCTGACATGTCTTTAGCATTGGAACAGCGTTTGAGCCTATCAAGCTGTTCTTGGTCACACCTTGGATTTTCAGGATCATAGTCCAGCTCTACTTCCATTTTTTTATCCCCGCTTGGGATCATCAGAACGTCCTACAAGATAATCCAGTGACACATTGAAGAAGTCGGCAAGGGCAACTGCTTTCTCAAGGGAAGTAGATGTCTTCGCATTCTCAATATCACTGATCTGTGTTTTTGTAACGCCTAGCAACTGGGCTACAACAGTTTGGGAGACGTCCTTTTTACTGCGTTGTTCTTTGACACGAGCTGCAAAGACATTTTTATCAAACAAAAAAATCAACCCCTTGACGTTAGATAATATCTAACATATAATTCATGTTAGGTTAGATTAAATCTAACCAAAGTAAAATGAGAGGAGCGGTTCATGAAACAAACAAATTTACGCAAGATACGTCAGGAAAAAGGCTGGAGCCAACGTTTTGTCGGTAATTACTGCGGAGTTAGCAAAACAACAATACACGACATCTAAACAGGGAAGCAGAAGTCCTCATGTGACGTTCTTGTAAAACTTGAAACCCTATTCAAAAAAAGGCATAACTGCCTGTTAGTGCAGGCAGAAGAAACAACACAAGGGAATTATAACAGTTCGGGACAAAACGGAGTAGCCGAAGCAGTGCGGGAATATGCAGCCTGAAGTACCATTGAACCATGATAACCGAATACGGGCTTGAAAAAACTGCTAAAGGGGTTAGTTATAAACGCTGTCTCTTTGTCCGCTGTGCACGACCAGAACTATGAGCCGATTATCTTCTATGCGGCATAATATTCGCCAGCTGCCTATGCGATATCGCCACAGTCCGGAGAGGTTGGATGTCAGACCCTTGCCGCGGGTGCGGGGATCATCAAGTTTCTGCAGTTCAGCAAGGTATTTAACTATTCGTCTGGCTTCCGGTTTATCAATGGATGCCAGTTCTTTTTCAGCGGACCTGGAGAATTCAATCTTCCAGCCCAAGGCGGGACCTCACTTCATCTAAAGAAAAGGAAGTTCCTCCGTCAAGAAGATATTCTTCATATGCTGCGGCGGCAAGTGCCGCGTCTTCAATATCATCAAGATATGTTTCAAGAGCTTTGCGGGCATACCAGGTCTTGGTTCGTCCGGTTTTCTGGGACAGGTTCTCCAAGCGTTCGGACAGTTTTTCGTCTAATCGGATGGCAAGCATTTAAATTCCTCCTTCCATGCTATACAAGTATAGCAAAAAGAAAAATTAATGTTGCCCCGAATTGTCAGAACGTCCTACAAGGTAATCCAGCGATATGTCAAAGAAGTCGGCAAGTGCAATAAGTCCTTCCAGATTGGGTGTTCTGTCTCCGCCTTCATAGTTCTGGTAAGAACGCTCGTTAATTTTGAGAATACCAGCCATTTGTTTCTGGGTTAAGCCTTTCGCAAGACGGCATTGTTTCAGCCTGGATGAAAAACATGACATAAAATATACACCTCTTGACACGCACATAATGAACGTGTAATATTGCTTAAACACGTACGATATGAGCGTGTTTAAGTGAATAAGGAGGACGGTGGTATGTGAGACAAATATATAAAAATGCCTGCAAGCAGCAGATGTGACGCAAAAAAAGACAACAACAGCAATATAAGTGCCGGAACGCTTATAGCCTCATCTTGAATCTGGTACCAACAAGGCAAAAGGCATATCCGGGATATGCCCGAAGCCCTGTTGAATATCCCTCAGCGCCAACTGAGGAACGATAGTTCACAAGGGAATTATAACAGTTCGGAACAGAACGGAGTAGCTGAAGCAAATGAACTTAACGAGGCGGCACAGAATTTAAGGGTTGATGTTGAAACGATCCTTAATGCCGGGGAAGAGGGACGGCCTGACTGTCTTGAAAGCAGTTGTGCTGCACAGACGGAAGAAGAATGTGCCGGGAATAACGTAACACAAGATTTAAATTTTATGGGAGGCGTCAATATGAAAAAGAGTATTTTAGCTGTTCTGATCCTCATCTTTATCCTGTCATCCTCCGCGATGGCGGAGACAACTTTTATCACCATAGGCACAGGAAGCACGGGTGGAGTTTACTATCCGGTAGGAGCCGGACTCGCAAAAATATGGACAAAGTACGTTAAGGACCTGAAGGCCGATGCACAGTCCACCGGCGGGACTGTCCACAACATACAGCTTATGGATAAAAGAGAGATCCAGGCAGCGACTATGGACAACAACTATTACAACGCATATAACGGGCTACTGAAATACAAGGGGCAAAAGCACAGTTATCTGCGCGGAATGCTTCCTCTTTATCCGGAGCCTGTGCAGATAATGGTGGCAAAGGGAAGCGGGATCAGGACGCTTAAAGATTTCAAAGGCAAACGTATTTCGATAGGTGCAGTTGCAAGCGGTACGGAGCTGAGCGCACGTGAACTGCTGAAAGCTTCGGGACTCGACCCTGAGAAGGATATTAAAGGGGAGAATCTCGGAGTAGGGGACACAGGAAGCGCCTTTGCAGACAAACATATCGACGCGGCTATTATGCTCGGCTCGCTTGGGATGGGCGGAGTCGTTGAACCCACTACTCTGGGACTGGTTGAATTTATTGACATCCCCGATTACATAATAAATAAAGTTGTTAAGCAGTCTCCGTACTGGTTCAAATTTACGATTCCCGCAAACACATACAAGGGGCAGCCGAAACCCGTAAAGACATACGCAGGTCCTAATATTGTCGCCGTAAGCGCGGAAATTCCAGAGGGTCTTGTATACCAAATGACAAAGGCAGCCTTCGAACATAAGGAAGATCTTGTGGTAATAACTCCACACATGAAGCACATGACACCGGAAAGTGCGAAAAACATAATGATCCCCCTGCACCCAGGCGCACTCAAATACTATAAGGAAATCGGAGCTTTAAAGTAAAAATCAAGATGGATTTTAAAAGTGCAGGAACAGGTATTTCACCCTGTTCCTGACACATACCATTTATACAGAAAAATATTACCGCAGCAAAATAAACATCTGATCGATCAAAAAAGTATGTCCCTCAGATAAACAAAAACACCTGTTTCATACAAACGAATTATTTTGCTTTAAAGGAGATGGAGGATATGGCTCCTATATTCCGCCCGACATGGGTGGAGGTTAATGTTGAAGCAATAAAGGAAAATTATCAGAATATCAAAAATTTCACTGGCAATACTGAGATCATAGCAGTGGTCAAAGCAAATGCATACGGAATGGGACTTATTCCTGTGGTAAACGCATTAAGCAGTATAGGATGCAGGCGTTTTGCCGTGGCTACGCCGGACGAGGCAATGGAACTTAGAACGTCGGGCTTTACAGGGGCGATATTGGTAATCGGTCCTGCCATATATGACTGTGCTTCGCTCTATGTAAAACAGGATATAGAAACTGTATGCGCCGATGAAAGTTTTCTTGAAATACTCAGCGAATGTGCTGTAAAGAATAATTCCATTGCAAAAGTCCACTATAAAATCGAGACCGGGCTTGGCAGAAGCGGTTTTGCCCCCGAACATTTTCTTGATAAAGCTGACAAATTCTATGCAATGCGGGGAATAAGGCCGGTTGGAATTATGAGCCATTTCGCAGTTGCCGATGAAGGAAGGAATGCTTTTACAGAGCGTCAGTTTTATATATTTGAGAGGGTCACGAAAGCTCTTGAGGCACGCGGCTTCAGCTTGGGGACCATGCATATATGCAACAGTGCGGCAGCCCTGCTGTATCCGGAGATGCACCTGGATGCGGTGAGGGTAGGGAAGATACTCTACGGCTTCTGCCCTAAGGAAGTGCCCAGGCCTGTTGAGCTCAGCTGTCCTTTTAAGGTTCGTTCGGAGATAACTTCTCTCAGGAGAGCTTATGCGGGTGAGTCCTTTGGTTACGGACTGCGGTATGTCTGTCGCGATGACGATATGATCGCGGTCGTGCCCATAGGTTACGCAGATGGTTACAGCCGTATGTATATGGGGAAAAGCTATGCTTTGCTGCACGGTCATCGGGTGCCGGTGGTAGGCAGCATATGCTGTGATCAGATTTTCCTGAAGGTGACGGATGTCCCGGATGTATGCGCCGGGGATGAAGTTATCCTTGCCGGAAGACAGGATGACGAAGAGATCATGACGGAAGAGCTTGGTGCTTACATAGGTACCAGCGCATGCGAGGCTTTCAGTATGTTCCGCGGTCGGATTCCGAGAATGTACGGCTGTTCTGTATGCAATGATTAAAAGGAGAATTTTTATGAATGGAAATGATGATAAAAAAATGGATCTGCTTGATGAACTGACTGACAGCAAGGAAGAGATAACAAATCTTATAGAAAAATATGATGCGGAAAGCAGATACAGAAATTTAAGCGGATTACAGGGTAAATTCATAACCGTCTGGCTTGCTGCAATGTCTGTTTTTCACCTTGTAACAGCTGGTATGATCACTATGCCGCTTGCCATACAGCGCGCCATACATCTGACTTTTGCAGTCACGGCTGTGTTCATTCTTTTCCCTGCGACAAGAAAGGGAGATAAAACAAAAACTCCGTGGTATGATTTTTTACTCGCTGCCGGGGGCTTTTGCGTTATCGGATATATTGCTCTGTTTTTTAATGATATCGCCAGGAGGGGGGCTGAGCCTTTAAAGATAGAAATATATCTTGGTATTGCAGCGATAATACTGCTGGTAGAAGCAGGCCGCAGAGTCGTTGGCTATGTGCTGCCGTGTCTTTCGATGATTTTTCTGGCTTACTGTTATTTTGGGAATTACGTTCCCGGCATATTCCAGATAAGGGGATATTCCGTCAGCAGGATAATACAGCACATGTACCTGACACCGGAGGGTATATTTGGCCTTGCGCTTGGAGTCTCTGCGACTTTCGTCATAGTCTTCATAATATTCGGAGCCTTTCTCTCGCAGAGCGGCGGAGCGCGTTTTTTCAATGAACTCGCGCTCGCTGTTGCGGGAGGACGTCCGGGCGGACCTGCAAAAGTAGCAGTTGTGGCATCCGGGCTGCTTGGCACTATAAGCGGCTCTTCTGTGGCAAATGTCGCCACAACAGGAGCATTTACAATACCGCTTATGAAGCGTGTCGGGTACGAACCGTATTACGCCGGAGCGGTGGAGGCCTGCGCATCGACCGGAGGTCAGCTCATGCCTCCTATAATGGGTGCCGGAGCCTTTGTTATGAGCGAATTTTTGGGTATTCCATATCTTACGATAGCCGGTGCGGCCGTAATTCCGGCCTTCCTTTATTACACAGCTATTTTTACCAACGTACATATAAGGGCAAGAAAAAAAGGGCTTGAAGGTCTGCCGAAAGAACAGCTTCCTGTCCTTAAGGAAGTTATGTTATCAGACGGACATTTAATTATTCCCGTTATAGTTATCATCGTGACACTCCTCATGAAATACACTCCGCTGCGCGCCGGTTTTATCGGAGTGGTCTCCGTGGTTGTCGTCAGTTCATTAAAAAAGAACACGCGTATGAATTTTGCCACGGTGGTAAAGGCCCTTGAAGATGGAGCACGCGGTGCGCTGGGGGTTGCAATGGCCTGTGCGCTTGTCGGCTTCATAGTAGGAACGTCTTCGCTGACATCGTTAGGCCTGACTATTTCAAACAATATCATCGACATAGCAGGAGGAAACCTACTTCTCACGCTCGTAATGTCAATGTGCGCCTGTATAATCCTGGGCATGGGGCTGCCTACTACGGCGAATTATATCGTTTGCAGCACCATTATCGCTCCTGCGCTTATAGGGATGTCAGTCCTGCCGCTTGCTGCACATCTTTTTGTCTTTTATTTCGGAATTATGGCAGACATCACACCGCCGGTCTGCCTTGCTGCATTCACTGGAGCAGGCATTGCCGGAGCAAGCCCTTCAAAAACAGGATTTACAGCTACACGTATAGCGATTGCAAGTTTTATGCTGCCGTATTGTTTTGTTTATAATCCGATGCTGCTTCTTCAAAAGGTGGTGTTTTGGGAGCTTGCTATACTTGTTGCATCAGCGCTGCTGGGTGTGATGATGCTTGCCGGAGCCCTTGAGGGGTGGATGTTCCGCGATCTTAAAAGGTATGAACGGGCAGCTGTTGGAGCTTGCGCGCTTATCGCTATTCATCACAACCTGGCAATAAGTATCTTTGCTCTATTTGTGCTGCTGATTGCAGCATGTTATTTCTACAAAACAAAAAAACATATGCTTAAAACCTGCCCGGTTAATGATTGACCATATCTTTCAGACATTTGCACGAGTGCATAAACTCTCTCTTATTAAACCCGCGCTTTTGAAAAAGCGACAATGGAGCCTTCGCAGATTTATTTGTGTACTGCTCCTGAATGTATAATCTTATCGCCCCGGCGGAGTTTGTTTGCAGAGTTTTCTGTGTGGGCGGTTAGCGGAATAAAAATAGATGGGGTGAGATTATGAGGACTAATATGATAAATTGCACAAAAAAAGATTATGAGGGTGTTACTTGATCTTAATAATCTTTGAACAGAGAGAAGGATTTAAATGGTAAAACCAGATCCCAATAAAATATATCCGAGAGAAAACGACAGTACCATATGTTATCTGAAAAATATAATAAAAAACCCGGATATCATCATAGGCGATTTTACGTTCTATCATGATTTTGCAGGCACACTGGATTTTGAAAAGAAAAACGTGCTGTACCATTACCCTGTTAATCATGATCGGCTCATGATAGGTAAATTCTGCTCGATTGCCTGCGGTACTAAATTCCTTTTTACCGGGGCAAATCATGCGATGGTTTCGCTGTCAACATTTCCGTTTCCGATATTTCCCGGATGGAATGAAGATGTTTATGTTTCTGAAGCATGGGATAATAAGGGCGATATAGTGATCGGAAACGATGTGTGGATAGGATACGAAGCTGTGATCCTGTCCGGCGTTCGTATCGGCGATGGCGCCATCATCGGGACCCGTGCAGTTGTAACGAAAGATGTACCTCCATATACTGTTGTCGGAGGAGTTCCTGCAAAAATAATCCGCAGGCGTTTTAGTGATTCTGTAATTGAAATATTACAGAAATTAAAATGGTGGGACTGGGATATAGAAAAAATTAGTGACAACGTAAAAGCGATCAGGAATGCAGATATAGAAGCTCTAAAAGAAGTTTAGCTTAAAGGGCATAGATAAGCCTTTTAGAGCAGGCGTCAAAGTGATCATATAAAAAAACAAATGCGTAAACACATTATGAAATTTAAACCGTGTTTACGCATTTAAATATAGTGCGTATTACATAAATGGTTAACGCTGGCTGGTTTATTTATCCGGAGATGGTCTGGAGTCCATTTTTCAATGATTTCCTGAGATTTTTTCAGCTGACTGTGAGAAAGTTTTTTGGCAATACGGTTCCTTACGGAAATGGCCTTGTTTTGTAATGAATCGATTGAATGCACTGCAGACAAACTTACCCAGACGTATGCGGTTTTTAAGTTTTTAGTGACACCCTCTCCATTGTTGTACATCATTCCGAGACAAAATTGTGCGTTTCTATTTCCCTGCTCTGCTGCCTTTCTGTACCACTCTGCAGCTTTAGTGAGGTTTTTTTGCATCCCATATCCTCTGTAATTCATGATACCTAAGCATAGTTGAGCATCGGAGTTTCCTTTTGTAGCCGCTTTCCTGAAGGATGCGGCAGCTTCGTAGTAATTTTTTGTGACGCCGGTTCCATTGCAATACATCAGGCCGAGACATAACTGGGCTTTAGTATCGCCGTTTTCGAACGCTTTGGCAAACCATGCCGCAGCTTCAGAATAATTTTGTGCGGTAATTTCACCTTTATAGAAAATTAATCCAAGATTGAACTGGGCGTTTGTTTCTCCTTGATCTGCGGCCCTGTGGTACCATTTTATGGCTTCGTAAGGGTTTTTAGAGACACCGAGACCCTGCTCATACATAAAGCCAAGCCTGAACTGGGCTTTGGAATCCCCGTTCTCTGCTAAGCGCAGCAGCCGCTGCTCTACGTCGGTTTCTGCATAGTTGAAATTTTCATATGCATCCGGGTTTTTGGGTAAAAGATTCAGTCCCTCTTTTGAGTAAGCTCTATTGGAAGATAACAAAAACAGGATAGTGGTAATAACCAGAAAAATCTTTTTCTTCATTTTTGCTAAGACCTCATTAATCATCAAAATAGAAAAACTTTTTGTATATTGAAGATAACACTATTTTTAAAATACTGTAAGCATCAAAAATCCCGGACCTGGATAACATCCTGAATATGCCGTGTCAAATTGAACACATCGTCCGCTTGAATTGAACACCCTTTCCGCGTAAAGTTGAACACCCTTACCGTCCAAGTTGAACACCCTCCTGTAGTTCTATGACTCCATAATCATCAAACTCAATATAATGAATTCAGCATCTAGAAGATGCAAATACATTATTTGAGGGGGGTCATTGGAGATGACCAATTATAGGGAGATTCTACGGCTGAACAGCCTTGGAATCAGCAACAAACAGATTTCTGCAGCATGTAACTGCTCACGGACAACAGTCATAGACGTGCTCAAACGTGCTGTGGAAATCAAGTTTATGTGGGAATCTGCAAAGGATTTGAGCGACAAGGAAATCACAGACAGGCTTTTCCCGCCAGGGTTTATAAAACCAAGCTACAAAATACCGGATTACAATCAAATCCATAAGGAAATGGCCAAAAATGGCGTGACTCTTAGCCTACTCTGGGCTGAATACTGCGATCAGTGTAGGGAAACAAACGAACTTCCATATCAATCCACGCAATTCTACAAATACTATAGTGATTATGTTCAGAAAAACAACGCAACGATGCATCTGGATCACAAGCCTGGAGAAATAATGGAAGTGGACTGGGCAGGTCAGAATGCTTACATAATTGATACTGACACAGGCATGCCTATAAAGTCTTATGTGTTTGTAGCAGTACTTCCATACAGCGGTTATGCTTACGTTGAAGCTTTCCTGTCGCAGAATCAGGAAATTTGGACGACCGCCCATGTCAACGCCTACAAATATTTTGGCGGAGTAACGCGCATCCTTAGGCCGGACAACCTTAAAACCGGCGTCACACATGTATCCAAAAGTGAAACCATCATTAACAAGACATATCTTGAGCTTGCTGAACATTATGGCACAGCGGTGATTCCGGCCCGTCCAAAAGCTCCGCGTGACAAGGCCACCGTGGAATGTTCGGTTGGAATTATCTCAACATGGATACTTGCATCCCTGCGTAACATCCAGTTTCTCTCCATGCATGAACTGAATGAGGCAATAGCAAGCAAACTCATTGAATTCAACAACAAACCCTTCCAGAAGAAAGAAGGCAGCAGGGCAGCCGCATTCTCCGATGAAAAGATATTCCTGCTGCCACTGCCGCCGCGTCCATATGAACTTGCGACCTGGAAAATAGCAACCGTTCAGTATAACTACCATATCAGCACGGATTTCCAGAACTATTCTGTCCCGTATGAGTACATCAAACGTAAAGTAGATGTACGCCTTACGAAGAATATGGTCGAGATATTCTTCGAGGGGAACCGTATAGCGTCCCATCACAGATTATATGGCCATACTAACCAATATAGCACCAATGAAGGACATATGCCTCCTGATCATAAGCATTATATTGCGTGGGATTCGGAACGTTTCATCAAATGGGCTGAGAAAATAGGCGAGAATACAGCTGCCGTAATCCGCCTCTTTTTAGGCAGATACAGAATAGAACAGCAGGGATACAAATCATGCATGGCGATGCTCAAGCTTGCGGATAAATATTCAGCCCTGCGTCTAGAAGCATCATGCGTGAAAGCCCTGTCGTTTACTTCCTGCCCAAGCCTCAAGAACATACAAGCTATTCTTGTTTCAGGTCAGGACAAACTTACACAGAGCACAGGCAAAATTGAGGATTCAGCAACAGGCGACACGATCCAATATGGTTTTACACGCGGGGCCGGATATTACAGGAGGAACGGATAATGCTGGATGATAACACTATATCCAAACTGCATGAGATGAGGCTTTCTGTTATGGCTCAGTCATTTAACGAACAGATTAAGAATGGTTGCTTTATCGAAATGTCGTTTGAAGAACGTTTCGGCATGCTTGTGGATTCAGAATGGGCCGTACGCAAGAGCAACCGTTTGATGCGGTTGATACAGAAAGCTAATTATTCAATTTCAGGTGCGTGTATTGAAAATATTGAATATCATCCAGACAGGAAGCTGGATAAAACTCAAATAGCAAGGTTGGCCACATGCACTTATATTGAGGAAAATCATAATCTGCGTGTTCTTGGCGCAACCGGCAGCGGAAAGACTTTCATTGGTTGTGCTCTTGGCATGGCGGCTAATCGTAATTTCTATTCCTCAAAATATATACGCTTGCCAGAACTGTTCGCAGAGCTGGCTATAGCAAGAGGTGACGGCTCATATCGCAAGGTTATTAAACAATACAAGCAGGTAAAGCTTCTTATCATGGACGAATGGCTGCTGTTCCCTCTGAAAGAAAACGAGGCGAGAGATCTGCTTGAAATTGTAGAAGCACGGCACAAAAGGGCGTCGACTATATTTTGTTCCCAATTTGATGTAGCGGGATGGCATCTCAAAATCGGCGAACCAACTTTGGCCGATGCTATATGTGACAGGATAGTACATGATTCATATACAATCATGATCGAAGGCGAATCAATGCGTAAGAAGAAAGGGATAAAGACCAAAAAGTAAAGTTACTGGCCCGGGGGATTTTCCTCCGGGCAATTTTGCCATGTTCAATTGACACGGACGGGGTGTTCAATTTCACCCGGAGATGGTGTTCAACTCCTAACGGACAAGGTGTCTATTTTGAGTGGAATATGCAACATCCAGAGACCCGGGATATTTGACGCATACAGACGCATACAGATGAGGAAGATTATTCCGCACAGGTACGGATGGTTTGACGCTTACAGAATAGCAGGCAGCTGGATACTCAGCAGGTCATTAACAAACAAATACCTCACATCACAAGGATATGATGACATATCCGAGAGATACGAGGTAATGCGCTTAAGTTACCGAACCGTACGTACGGTGGTGTACAAGAACGGCTGCTCAAATAATGGGCAGCCTCCTACTTGATTATAGAAACGTGTGGATTATTGGCTTGGTGGGCGATATTGGGTTCGAACCAACGACTTCCACCGTGTGAAGGTGACACTCTACCGCTGAGTTAATCGCCCGCTTTGTGCATCGGATGAAATTATACTTGCTTAGTACCAATATTTCAAGTTCCGTGCCAGATATTTCCGTGCCAGATATTGTGCGCAAAATTGCCGATGATGGCACTTTTGTTCCTGATATCGGCAAAGCAGGAGGAAACATGATGGGATATCAGGCTGGATGCCGCTCCCACAAGTCAGTGCATTTGGTGTAAAATAGTTGCCGTTGGCAAAATACAAACGAAGGGTCGAATGCAGGATGATCCTATGCACAAAAATGAACGGCAACGGAAACGATTTCCTTGTCATAAACAATATGGATCTTAAATACAGCGGCGAAACGCTTTCCACGTATGCCAAGGCTCTCTGCAGAAGGA
Source organism: Synergistaceae bacterium (assembly GCA_963682045.1). Taxonomy (GTDB): domain Bacteria; phylum Synergistota; class Synergistia; order Synergistales; family Synergistaceae; genus Caenicola. The sequence goes on along the minus strand of OY821326.1, from coordinate 560,404 downwards.
GAGAGTCACTGGGCGCAGACGGTATCCTTGCAGCGGAACCATCGGAATCCCATGATTTCAAAATGAGACTGTTCAACCGCGACGGCACAGAGGGCGAGATGTGCGGCAACGGGGCAAGGTGCATTGCCAGATATGCATTTCTGAAAGGCATAGTAAAAAAATCTGAGATGACCTTTGAAACCCTGGGCGGCAGGGTGGATGCCAGTGTAAGCGATGCAAGAACGACCCTCAGGCTTTCTCCTGTAAATATTTCAAACCTTGTTCACGATGTTCCCGCCTCTGTCGAAGGATATGATTTCAGCTATACTTTTTTGACAGTTGGTGTTCCGCATGCAGTAATCTTTGAAAAGAAACGCCTTGATTCTGAAGACAGATACAGGAAGATCGGCAGGGTGATACGTTTTAGGGCAGACCTTTTCCCGGAAGGGGCAAATATCAATTTTGTCTCACCAAAGTCAACATATGAAGCAGGCCTTGACGTCATCACATATGAGAGAGGGGTGGAAGACCTTACCCTTTCATGCGGCACAGGGTCCACGGCAAGTGCAATAACCGCCTTTACTGCCGGACTGACAGGCCCGGTGGTGGATGTATACAACCCTGGAGGGCTGAACAGGGTATCGTTGAAGTTTGGACCCTCGGATACACTGCTGCCCGAACTTGAGGGCGGCGCGTCGTATATAGCGGAGATCGAGGCGCTGGAGGAAGCGTTAGATCAGTAAAATTAAAATGTCGACCGGAAAAAGAGCTATCAGTCTAGTTGCGCTGCTTGTCCTTTTTCTAATTTATATTGGAGGAATCAATGTTATGCCTAAACCATGGTGGCGGGAAACGATAGAGACGGTTTTCTGGGCGCTTGTGCTTGCCCTTATCCTAAGGACCTTTGTTATTCAGGCTTTTTGGATCCCAAGCGGATCTATGATCCCCACTCTTGAAGTGGGGGATCGTGTGCTCGTACTTAAGTTCTGGTACGCGATGCCCAAAGTTGAGCCAAAGAGGGGACAGATAGCTGTCTTCAAGTACCCGGTGGATCCGAGAAGGGATTTCGTAAAACGGATCATAGGTCTTCCCGGTGACAAGGTAGAGATGAGGAACGGCACAGTATATGTTAACGACAAAGAAGTATTTGAGCCGTACGTGAAAAACAAAGACACCTTTGATATGCTGCCGGAAACAGTTCCTGAGAAAAGCTATTTTTGCCTGGGAGACAACAGGCCGAACTCGCAGGACGGCAGGTTCTGGGGGTTTGTCCCGAGAAATTTCTTCCGAGGTCCGGCAGTTTTCAGATACTGGCCGCTTAACCGGATAGGGCTGATAGAATAAATGGGTCGGACTGTATGGTTCCCTGGGCATATGGCAAAAGGCAAGCGCCAGCTTGAGGCGCTTGCAGCCAACATTGACCTTATCTTAGAGGTTCGGGACGCGAGAGCTCCGAACCTCTCTTCGTCGCCCTTCCTTCACATATTTGCCCCTAAAATAAAAATATGGACCATCCTCTCAAAAGCGGATCTTGCTGATCCCAATATCACTAAAATATGGACAGATCATCTGAAGTCCAAAAATCTTCCAACGTGGCCGCTGGACCTCCGCAAGGGAGGGCTCAGCCAGATACGGAAAGAGCTGACGGAAAAGAAACCGGCCTTCCGTGATCTCAGGATGGCGGTGGTCGGTATCCCAAACGTTGGAAAATCTATGCTCATCAATCAGCTGGTAGGAAGAAAAGCAGCCCCTGTTGGCGGAATACCCGGAATAACCAAGGGTGTCTCCTGGTTCAAGGGAGAGGGATTCCTCCTGGTCGACTCACCCGGGATACTTGACCCTCACAGTGATGCAAGGGCGCACCGGATCATTTCATGGATAGGCGCTACAAGAGGTCAGGTAATAGGCAATTGGGAAGATCATGCAAAAGAATGCATATCATTCCTTATCACAAAAAATCTTTGGCAGGGCGTTGAATCAGCCTGGGGAATCAAACCTGAGGGGACTCCGGCGGATATTCTTGAATCTGTAGGCAAAAGGCTCGGCAAACTGCTGCCGGGAGGTCTTGTGGACATTGAAAGTGCAGGCAGGGTTTTTATAGACGCGTTTGCCACAGGAAGACTTGGCAGGATGAGCCTTGAAAGACCGGGAGATCCTCCGCTGTGGGAGAGCCTCAAGTAAAATGTTTGGAAAAACCGGGATAGTTGCCGCAGGAACAGATGAAGCAGGCAGAGGTCCGCTTGCCGGGCCTGTTGTTGCCGCTGCCGTAATCCTTACGAACGAACAGAGACAATATCTTCTTTCAAAAGGTCTGAAAGATTCAAAAAAACTTTCGCCGTCAAGAAGGGAATTTCTTTTCTGCCAGATGTGTGAGTGCGGAATAAAGTGGCGGGCGCAGGCTGCGTCACCGCATAAGATAGACAGGATAAACATCCTCCAGGCATCTCTCTGGTGCATGAAGAGATCTGTAGAACGCCTGGACTCTGAACCGGACATAGTATTGGTTGACGGCTGCACATACATTCCCGGACTTGGTATACACCAGAAATGTGTGGTCAAAGGAGACGACAGAGTGCCTGCCATAGCTGCTGCATCTGTCGTAGCAAAAGTTTTGAGGGACAGGATAATGCGTACCATGGATAAACTCTATCCGGAGTACGGTTTCAGCGCCCACAAGGGCTACCCATCGGCCGAACACAGAAGGATACTGATGGAAATAGGCCCGTCACCGATCCACAGAGTCTCTTTCAGGGGAGTCTCGAGGGAAACAGCGGTATGAGCCTTGAAAGGGCTCTAAAACGCTCACTTCAGGAAAGAAATAAAGTCTCAATTCAAAAATCTTCCGGGAAAGATCCGGCAGACCCTACAAAAAAACTCCCGCTTCACCTGCAGACAGGAAAATATGGTGAAGAAAAGGCGGCAGAGTACCTCACCCGAATCGGATACAGGATCATAGCGAAAAATGTAAGCTGCAGGCATGGTGAGATAGATATCATTGCCGATGACGGTGATGATATCGTCTTTGTTGAGGTCAGGACCAGGAGCTTTGGCTGGCTTATGCCGCCTGAATGTACAGTGGGACCCGAAAAAATAAAAAAACTTAAAAAAGCTGCCAGGATATGGACAGAAAACAGAAGATACACAGGTTTTTGGCGTATAGATCTCATTGCTATCACGCTTAAAGAGGGCAGTGGACCCTCTATAGAACATATCAAAGATATCACGGAGGGAATACTATGAACTTTGTCTCAGGTATAACGCTTCGGGGAGTCAAAGCGGTTCCGGTAGAGGTGGAAGTGGAGATAACCGGCGGGCTTTTCAACATATCTGTGGTGGGTCTTCCTGATGCTGCAGTCAGAGAGGCCAGGGAAAGAGTCAGGGCAGCTCTCCGGAGCGTTGGAATAACGCTCCGCGGAAGAGTGGCGATCAACCTTGCCCCTGCGGATGTGCCTAAGGAAGGAGCGCTTCTGGACCTTGCTATTGCAGTGGCTATAGCTTGTGTGCAGGGCGGTGTCAAGGTCAAAAAACCGTCCCTCTTCATAGGTGAACTCGCACTCGACGGAAGACTCAGAAAAGTCAGAGGAGCTGTACCTGCGGCTTTTCTGGCCCGGGAAATGGGATGGGATATCTACCTGCCTGAAGAAAACGCTGAAGAGGTCAGCCTGGTCGAGGGAGTATCTGCATGGAGGGTAAAATCGCTTGGGGATCTCTTTGCACATTTCAGGGGAGAGATCGAATTAGCTCGTGTCGGTTACTGTGTGGCCGATTATTCCCCTCCCCAGGCAGATCCGGACTTTTCGGATATAAAAGGACAGTCCGCTGCCAAGCGGGCGCTTGAGATAGCCGCGGCAGGACATCATAACCTGCTGCTGGTCGGATCTCCGGGTTCAGGGAAGACACTGCTCGCGAGGGCGCTTAAGGGGATACTGCCGCCTCTTTCAGATAAGGAACTTATGGAAGTACTTCTTTTAAGAAGCACCGTAGGAAACTCTATCTCTGCTGTCAGGGAGAGACCCTTCAGATCTGTGCACCATACTGCAAGCGCTGTCGCCCTCTGCGGCGGAGGGTCCACGCTAAGACCGGGCGAGATAAGCCTGGCCTCAAGGGGAGTGCTGTTCCTTGACGAGTTTCCGGAGTTCACCAGAGATGTTCTTGAGGCGCTCAGACAGCCGCTGGAGGATGGGCAGATAACTGTAAGCCGCGCCTCGGGCAGTGTCGTCTATCCGGCAAAGGTACTCATGGTCGCTGCCTGCAATCCATGTCCCTGCGGTTTCGCTGGAGATCCCGTTGAACGCTGTACATGTTCACCTTCGGCTCTTGACAGATATAGAAGGCGTCTTTCAGGCCCCATTCTGGATAGGATAGATCTTCACATTTCGATACCCAGGCTTTTGCCGGAAGAGCTTGTCTCCCTGGAGGGAAAGTGCGGTGAGAGCAGTGCGGAAGTTGCTGAAAGGGTGAGAGCGGCACGGGATATCCAGGTAAAACGGTGGTCCAGGTATGGAATAGGATCAAATTCAGAGATCCCTGAAAAACTGCTTCGGAGGAATATAGCGCTGACCCCTGTGGTAAAAAGCTTTCTGCTGCAGGCACTGAACCGCGTAAGGCTTTCAGGGAGGGGACTTTCCAGAGTTCTCAAAGTATCAAGGACAATAGCAGACCTCTCCGCTTCGGAAGAAATAAAGCTTGAACATGTAGCAGAGGCGCTGAGTTACAGGGAAGGGGAAGCTCTCTCTTGGATGAAAATTTAAAGACGCTTCTTCTCCTTAACAGCCTTGAAGGTCAGGGAAGAAAATTATGGTTTGCTCTAAAAAGAGGACTTATGTCTCAGGACGAGTTTTGGAAATGCAGCGCAAAACTTTTTACAGATCTTGGCATCACTGAGAGGACAATTGTTGCGATCAAGACAAAAATTGATATGAGATGGGCCGAAACTGAGATGGAAAAATGTTTGAAGCTGGACATAAGGGTTGTCGGAATAGAAGACGAAGATTACCCTGCGAAGCTAAAAGATCTTAAAGATCCGCCTCTGATACTTTACTGGCAGGGAAACAAAAAAAGGATACCTCATAAGTGCATCGGAGTAGTAGGAACAAGAAGGGCAAGTACATACGGAAGAAGACTAGCCCTAAGGATCGGTGAATACTGCGCATCTGCAGGGATCACACTCATAAGCGGAGGAGCTTCAGGTATAGACGGGAACGCCCACCAGGGAGCCTGCATCTCCGGAGGAAAAACATTTGCAGTATTCGGTACAGGAGTGGATGTATATTTTCCTCAGTCAAATGCAAACCTCTTCAGAGAAATAAGGGACTGCGGTGCGCTTATATCAGAATTCCCGATCGGCAGCCAGGGAGAACAATGGCATTTTCCAAGGAGAAACAGAATAGTAGCAGCCCTTTCTTCAAAGCTGATAGTCGTCGAAGCGCCTCTCAAAAGCGGAGCTATGATAACTGCCGGATTTGCAGCAGAGCTTGGGAGGGAAGTATGGGCGGTTCCCGGAAGGATAGATGAAGAATCGGCATACGGAGGCAATAAACTTATTTTTGACGGAGCTTATCCCCTCATAGATCTGAAGGATTTCTTCGAGACAAATACAAGGGCGTCTGCTGTCTTTTCTAATGATGATCCTAAGGCGGATCAGGTGTATGACATTGATCTTTCACATGAAGAAGAGGAAATATTGAAGGTTTTAAGGTTTGGCGGAGGGCAGACAGTTGACAACATCGCTCTTGAGGTTAAAATGAGCGCCGCCGACATTTTAAAAATAATTGCAATTTTGTCTGCAAAAGGAATAATATATTCTTCGGGCTCAGGCCGGTATAGCGCAAATGTTTGAAAGAGGTGTAATAAATGGCGACTGTTCGCGGGACTAAAGAAAAAAAGATGATCAATGAAGCTGCTGAAGTGAAAGCCAAAACCACAAAACCAGCTGCCAGAAAGAAAACCAATAAAACTGCAGAAGAAAAGACTAAAACCAGCACTAAAATTGCCAAAAAGAAAGTATCTCCTAAAACTGCAAAAAAAACGGCATCCAAAAAGTCTTCTTCCAAAGAGAACGGCAAACAGAATTTCAAGCAGTATGAGGGTAAGATCCTTGTAGTTGTGGAATCTCCGGCAAAGGCTAAAACTCTGGAAAAGATACTGGGAAATGGATACAAGGTCCTTGCAAGCGTAGGGCATGTAAGAGACCTTCCGAAGGGCCGTATCGCCATAGATATCGACAACGATTTTGAGCCTGATTACATACAGGTCAGGGGCAAAGCAGACTTGATACGCGGACTCAAAGGAGCATCGCAGGTCAGCAGCAGAACTCTTCTGGCATCAGACCCTGACCGAGAGGGAGAGGCGATAGCATGGCACCTTGCATCTCTCCTTGACATAGACCCGAAGTCGGAATGCAGGATAAGGATGCAGGAGATAACGGAGCATGGGGTCACCGACGCTGTAAAAGATCCTGACTCAATAGATATAGATAAAGTTGATGCTCAGCAGGCTCGCCGTGTTCTTGACAGGCTAGTCGGTTATCAGCTGAGCCCCCTTCTGTGGAACAAGGTAAAGCGAGGTCTCTCTGCGGGAAGGGTCCAGTCAGTAGCGCTAAGGATAATCTGTGAGCGTGAAGACGAAATAGACAAATTTATTCCCGAAGAGTACTGGCTGATAGATGTTGAAAGCAGCAGTACGGACGGAAAGAGAAAATACAGGCTCAGAGCTGATAAATATCAAGGCAAGCCGCTCTCCGTCCATAATGAAAAAGAGGCTGCGCGTGTCGAAAACGAGATAAACAAATCAGAGCTTAAGGTAGAGGAATTCAAAACAAAAGAGAGTCCAAAATCTGCCCTGCCGCCATTTAAAACCAGCACGCTCCAGCAGGAAGCATCCAGAAGATGCGGTTTTGCACCTGGCAGAACGATGAGGATAGCACAGTCTCTCTACGAGGGCGTTGACATCCCGGGAAAAGGACCGGTCGGGCTCATAACATACATGCGTACCGACAGCCTGAGGATATCTCCTGAGGCAGTGGAATCATCCAATAAATTTATCCTTGATAACTACGGTAAAAGATATTTGCCTGAAAGCACAAATATCTATGCTTCAAAGGCCAGATCACAGGATGCCCATGAAGCTATCAGGGCAACAGACCCGTTTATCACTCCGGAATCTGTAAAAGGCTGCCTGACGCCTGAGCAATACAGACTTTATGAACTTATATGGAGCCGTTTCATAGCAAGCCAGATGGCGCCGGCAATAATAGCAAGGACAACTTTGACATGTGTCAGCGGAGATTACTCGCTCAAACAGTCAGGCGCGGTAGTCGTATTTGACGGATGGGGAAAGGTGTTCCCGCTGGGAGTCAAAGATGCAGACATGAAACCGGCTGTTGAAGGGGAGACTCTTCTTATTGACAAGATAATAAAGGATCAGCGCTTCACCCAGCCGCCTTCGAGGTATACAGAGGCCGGTCTTGTCAAAGCGCTTGAAGAAAAAGGTATCGGAAGGCCTTCGACCTACGCCGCGATAATCAACACGCTCATGGTGAGAAATTATGTCGACCGAGGCGAAGAAGACAAAAAACTCATCCCCACAAAACTGGGGAGGCTTGTAAATACCTTTCTTGTAAAGTACTTCTCAAGCCTTATAAACGTAGATTTCACTGCAATGATGGAAGATGAGCTTGATCAGATCGAGGCAGGGGAACTCCTGTGGAGGAAAGTGGTCGGAGAGTTCTGGAACGGCTTTAAGCCTGTACTTGACGATGTATCAGCCCATGCAGAGAGCATGAGGCCGGAACCTGAGCTGGTAGGTGAGCCGTGCCCGGAATGCGGCAAAGATCTTGTTGTCAAAAGCGGAAGATTCGGAGAATTCATTGCCTGTTCCGGATATCCCGAATGTAAATATACAAGGAACATCGTCAGGACGACCGGGATCAAATGTCCCAAATGCGGAGAGGGCGAACTTGTCAGAAGACGCGCTGCAAAAGGAAAGGTCAAGGGAAGGATGTTCTACGGCTGTACCAGATATCCTGAATGTGACTTCATATCGTGGAAAAAACCCGGAACGGCAGATCAGGAAGCTGCAGTTACAGGTCCCGCAGAAACTGAAAATGCAGATACAGAGATGTAAAAGGGTAGCAATAACAGGAGGAGGCCTCTCAGGTTCAGAGGCAGCATGGCAGCTTGCGCAGCGAGGATTTTCTGTCAGTCTCTATGAAATGAGGCCTGAAAAAAAAACTCCCGCACATGAAACGGCTTTTCTTGGCGAGCTGGTATGCAGCAACTCTCTCGGAGGGGAAAAACCGACCACCCCAGCAGGTATACTTAAATCAGAACTAAGCCTCTTGGGCTGCCTCATAATGGATTGTGCCCAAAAAAGCAGGGTTCCTGCAGGAAACGCACTTGCTGTTGACAGAGATGTCTTTTCACGCCTTATCGATTCAGCGATCTCATCTCATCCAAACATAGAGGTCATAAGAGAAGAGATGACAGAACTTCCGGAAGGTCCTTCCATCATTGCAACAGGACCGCTGACGAGCGGCGCATTTGCAGAAAGCCTTAAAAAGCTGGTCGGCGAGGACTTTCTCTATTTTTATGATGCGGTTGCCCCAATAGTGACGCTTGAAAGCGTGAACCCAAAATATTCATTCAGGGCAAACAGGTACGGAGACAGCAGAGATTACATAAACTGCCCAATGGATGAGGAGACCTACCATGCCTTCTGGGAGGCATTGGTGGCCGCAGAGACTGCTCCAAAGCACAGTTTCGAAAACGAAGAGATGAGACACTTTGAGGGCTGTCTGCCTGTGGAAGTGATTGCAAAGAGGGGGGAAAAAACCCTTCTTTTCGGTCCGCTCAGGCCTGTAGGTTTCACTGATGAAAAAAGCGGGAGGACATATACTGCTGTTGTGCAGCTAAGGCAGGACAACGAAGAAGGAACTCTTTACAACATGGTCGGCTTTCAGACCAACCTGAAGTGGGGCGAACAGGAGAGAGTCTTCCGAATGATACCTGCGCTCAGGAATGCTGAATTTATCCGTAAAGGAGTAATGCACAGGAACCTGTTTGTATGTGCGCCCGCTGTTCTTGACGGATACCTCAGGCCGGTCGGCAAAAAAGATATCTTTCTGGCCGGACAGATGACAGGTGTTGAGGGATATCTTGAAAGCACAGCAATGGGTCTGGTCTCTGCACTATTCATGACAGCGCAGCTCAGAGATGCTCCAATGCCGGATTTCCCGCTTGAGACCGCAATAGGATCACTTCTGAATTACCTTAGGACTGCCATCCCAAAAACTTTTCAGCCAATGAATGTAAATCTTGGAATATTCCCAAAACTTGAGGGAAAGAAGATCAAAAGACGCACTGAACGCTGCGAGGCTTATCATGAAAGGGCGATAGGCGCGATGAAACAATTTGTTTCCTCGCGGCCGGAATTATTTACCTGCGATAAATGACTTTTAATGTCGGCAAGCGGTTGGCAAGCAGTTGTTTTAAAACATAGCTAAGCAATTGCTAAGCGGTCGCTAAGCTGTTGTAAGGGCTTGAAAATCTACAAAAGAATCGTCGTCCCGGTATGCATCTGGTGTAACTACCAGCCGATTCGCGTAACTCGTTGGCTCTCTGGCTGTGAGCCGAGGTCCAGTCGCTTTTGATTATGACTATGACTGATTTTTAAAGACTTAAACAAAAGCCGCTGGATTCCAGATTTAAGCATTCGAGAACGACGGTTCTTTAGGTTCTTACGATTGTTTGACCACGGTTTGACAACAGTTTGACTATCGTTTGACCGCCCCTACAACTGCTTAGCAACGCTCAGCCATCGCTTAGCTGATTTTCAAGTCTCCAGCTGCTTTTTGGGGCAAATAGTAAACAAATGCTTGCATCTTGTGAATTTTCTTAAAATTCGCTTGAAATTTCAACTCTACATGCTAGAATACCATTCATGGCAGAAAACATATCAGAAAATGTCGATCAGTTTTTAGCATTTATGGAATCCAGAGGCCGCTCGAAAAATACTGTTATTAACTACAGGGTCGATTTAGAGCAGTTCAGGGAGTATTTGCTGAGACAGGACATCTCAGATGTTTCTGGGATAGATTCTCAGTCAGTCCGGGTCTACCTCTCAAATATCATAGGTTTCGGCATAGCAAAATCGTCCGCTGCAAGAAAGCTTTCCGCCGTAAGAGGCTTCATAAGATGGCTTTCTTCGAGGGAGATACTTGAGTATGGTGTTGCAGCGGGACTTAAGGGACCCAAGTTGCCGTTGTTCCTTCCAAGAGCTCTGTCATTTGAGGAGACAGAAAAGCTTCTTGTAGAAGGGCCTGAAAATGGCAAACACTATCAGAGGGACAGGCTGATACTTGAGCTGCTTTATGGTTCAGGTCTCCGCGTATCTGAATTGATAGACCTTAATTGGGAAAACATAGAGACAGATCAAAGGATGATCAGAGTGTTAGGCAAAGGTTCAAAGGAACGGCTTGTACCATTTGGTCAGAGCGTTAAAAAACTCCTTGAGGACTGGAGCCTCCTTTCAAAAGAAGGACCCAAAGGACCTCTGTTCGTATCAGAAAAGGGAGCAGAAAGACTTACGGTCAGAACAGTGCACAGACTGGTACAAAGAGCTGCTTTACGGGTAGGGATCTACGGAGTATCACCGCACACACTGAGGCATTGTTTTGCGACACATTTGCTTGAACGCGGAGCTCCGTTGAGGGTCGTCCAGGAACTTCTCGGCCACGAAAGCATAGCCGCGACCCAAAGATATCTCTCTATTACAGCGGAACAGATGAAGAAAAGTTATATGGAACACCACCCGAGAGCACACGAATAATACTTAAAAAATAGAAAAAACAGGGAAGGAAGTTGTTGTAATGGACACACCGAAAGAACTTATCGAAGCAAGACCCAAAATCATGAATCCTGCCGCAATGCAGGATCTTCTTGAGAAAACGCGGATAGTCAGCCGTGCTCTCCAGTCGCGCAAGGATCGAGGAACTCCTGACTATCCCAAACTTGCAAGACTTATGTCAGATCTCTCAGCAGCCAACGTCTACGTTATCAACGCAGAGGGCAAAATACTGGGCTACGCCTGGATAAGCGAATATGACTGCCCAATAATGGCAGACCAGCTTCTGGACGGTGCAATGCCGGCCGCATATGTTGAAAAGGTAAACTCGTTCCGCGAGTCCATACTGAATCACACGGACCACGGCCTCTGCGCCTATGCAGATCAGCCATGTACATACTCAAACAAGCATGTCCTTCTGGTCCCGATCAATGGTTCCGGGGAAAGGCTGGGAACACTTATACTTGCCCGTTTTGGCTGTCAGTTCGACACAAGAGACCTTGTCCTTGCCGAGTACCTTGGCACAGTTGTAGGGCTGGAAATACTTAACGACAGAGGAAAATCGATCGAGGAACGCGGACGTGAGCGTCTTGTGGTCCAGATGGCTATGAGGGCCCTCTCATACTCTGAAGTTGAATCAGTCAGACACATTATCGAAGACCTGGGCGGGTCAGAGGGTGTTGTAGTAGCAAGCAAAGTTGCAGACAGAGTCGGTGTAACGAGAAGCGTTATAGTAAACGCATTGAGAAAACTCGGAAGCGCTGGTATCATAGAGAGCAGGAGCCTTGGAATGAAAGGAACATACATCAAGGTCCTCAGCCCGTTGTTTTTAGAGGAGCTTGGCATAGCAGTCTCTCATTAAAAATTTAGGGAGGGTGATATCTTGAAGGCAAAAATCCTCATAGCCGATGATTCGGCCTATATGCGTTCAATACTAAAAGACCTGCTTCTGAGAAACGGATATGATGTTATTGGTGAGGCAGAGAACGGCAAAGAGGTTCTTGGTCTATACGGGAAGCTCAAGCCTGATGTCGTTGCGATGGATATCATAATGCCTGAGATGAGTGGTATACAAGCTCTCAAAGAGATCAAAGAGAATTATCCGGAGGCCAGGGTAGTTATGTCCGCAGCGATGGGTCAGCAGCATTTAGTTGTTGAAGCCATAAGAGCAGGTGCGGCTGATTTTTTCATAAAGCCTGTCCAGGCTGAGAGAGTTGTCGAAGCGATAGACAAAGCACTGCGGCGCAGGTAGACTGTTTTACACAACATAAAGGAGTAGCTATTTTTACTTATTATGGTAAAATGCGCTCCATGATATTTTTTAAGACTCCGTGCAGAACGGAGACATATTTTTCTTGGAGGTCAGAACCGCATATGGTAGATAAGGTACCCGCAGCATCAGGAGTAAGCGTGGGGGATGTGCTTAACGGAACTGTTGAGCATGTTGCCGCCTACGGCGCGTTTATCAGGCTCGAATCGGGACAGAAGGCGATGGTCCACATATCAGAACTGTCTCACAACTATGTAAAAAAGGTTGAGGACGTTCTGGAAGTCGGACAGAAAATAACCGCAAAGGTTATTAAGATCGATGAAAAGGGCAGGATAGACCTTTCTATCAAGGCGCTTCAAGTCAAAGAGCCACCGGCCAGGCCGGTCTACCGTGAAGATGACTTTGAGAAGAAACTTACTACATTCCTCAAATTCAGCGATGAAAAAATTGCAGACCTCAGCAAATCAAAAGAAGTCCGCAGCACCAAAAGAAAAACCGGAACCGGACAAACCGGCAAAAAATAGTGTTGAGGACATGATTACAAAAGATTCCTTTAAGGAGCCGGCGGCTGATCATCCGCCGGCTTTTTGGACACCTATGAATGACGGTGATATCGCCATTCTAAGAAAAAGGAACAGCCGTCGGCGTTTCGATCTTTCGATTATCTATGCGGTGGCGGCAAGATGTTCTTATGGATTTCCACAGGTACTGGTATGCAGGCCTCACCGAAGAGGAGGGACTCCTTTCCCAACAATGTTCTGGCTGACATGTCCGTTTTTAGACCGTAAATGCGGTGAACTGGAATCGCTCCAGAAAATAGGCGAACTGGAAGAATTATTCATGACCAGGCATACAGAGGTTTCCGTCTGGCATGAAAAATACGCTCTTTTGAGGAAGAGCATCTCTGCTAAAGAGACAGATACCTCTACCGGGGTCGGAGGAATAAATTGGCGGGATGTGCCTCATGCTGTAAAATGTCTTCATCTTCAGGTTGCCACATGGCTCGGCTGGAGGTATCATCCTGCAGAGGACTGGCTCAAAGAACAGTTGGAAGTTACAGAATGTGCCTGCGGGATTTGCGGAAAAACAGATGATAATAAATAAAAAATCTGATCAATAATATATAATTTGACAAGTCCTTATTGACTTTCTCGTAAAAACCTGTAAAATTACCCATCGTGATGTACATTTTTGAGCCGTTAGCTCAGCTGGCAGAGCACCGGACTTTTAATCCGGGTGTCCCGGGTCCGAGTCCCGGACGGCTCACCATTTTTTTGCGGTCCCATCGTCCAGAGGCCTAGGACACCGCCCTTTCAAGGCGGCGACACGAGTTCGAATCTCGTTGGGACCGCCATTATTTTAGAGGCCAGCGTAGCTCAGTTGGTAGAGCAGCGCACTCGTAATGCGCAGGTCTCCGGTCCGAATCCGGACGCTGGCTCCACTCGAAAAATACAAACCCCGGTCAATGTGATCGGGGTTTTTTTATTATGCAACAAGCCTGCTATCTGTTAGAATTTCTGGTGTTGGAGAACAATGGTGAAGCGGCGGCAGGGACGGGCAAGCAATCGGCAAGCAGTTGTTTATGAATTACAGTTAAGCGATGGCTAAGCAATTGCTCAGCCGCATTTGAAATCGCCGCTTCACAAATATTAAGACCTTACAAAGGGGATCATGATAGTGTTAAAAAGTCATAGCTCAGCTTCAAACAACAAAGAGAGTGCCCTTGAAACTCCGGGACTTTCTTTGGTCATCAAAAGAAAAATAACGTTTGTAAGACATGGGATCACAGAGTGGAACAAGATGTTCCGTTATCAGGGCATAACAGACGTGCCTCTTTCACCTGAGGGAGAAGAACAGGCAAAAAAGGCTGCGCTGCGTCTTTCATGCGAATCTGTTGACAGGGTCATTTCAAGCCCGCTCGAACGTTCGATGAAGACGGCTGCCATCATTGCAGAAACTATAGGAATCAAGAGCGTGGAAGCGTGGGACGAACTTAGAGAAGTCGACTTTGGGGCGTGGGAGGGGCTTACCGTACCTCAGATAAAGGAAAAATACGGAGAAGATCTCTTCGAGAAGTGGAAAGCTTCACAAATCGACGTTACTGCAACAAACGGAGAAGATGCTGATCTGGTGTATAAAAGGGCTGAAGGCTGTGCTGCGAAGATATTGGCACTAAAAGATGAACATGTCGTAGTAGTTGGACACGGAGCCCTTTTCAGAGCTCTTTTGCTTCCTCTGATAAAGATACCGAGAGGGAATGTGTTCTGGAAGATGAAAATGGACAACTGCTCTCTTTCAGGTATCGGTGTAGACAGGAAAAATAGAGCTTTCATAGTTTTTTTCAACGACACAATCCACCTGAGGACAAAGATGGATTGTATCAAAGATATTCCTCTGCCGTGGTAGATTTCATAAATTAATGGTAGAATCACCAATGTAGGTGCAGTTGCAGACGATTGTATAAAAAACGCGAAACGAGGATATGCCTTTGAAAAGCGATCCCGAGAAAATAACGGCAAGGAATGACGAGAATAGACCAGAAGCAGAAAAAAATCTGTGGCTAAGGTGTTCCAACGGAGATGAGGAAGCACGTGAGGAACTTATCCTTGCATACAGGCCTATGGTCTATTGGCTTGCGAAAAAACTTAAAGTCCCCTACGGTACTTATCCCGACCTGATCCAGGAAGGCATGGTCTCCCTAATTAAAGCTGTCGACCGTTTTGACGTAGAAAGAAACAACTGTTTTTCTACGTATGCCTATTACAAGATAAAGGGCGGGATGATAAATTTCATTCAGCGTGTAGAGGCAAAGGCTCCGATCCCGGTCGACGATGAGACAGTTTTTATCCATGAAGCTCCACTGACCGGATCTCTGTCTGAACATGCAGACAAGTCCGAATGGACCCTTGATCTTGAGCAGGCCTTAAACAGCTTGTCCCAGAGAGAGGCAGATATCGTAAAGGCTCTTGTGATCGAAGGCAGAATGGCCAAAGAGGTTGCTGAAGAAGCAAATCTTGACATAAGCCACATTTACCGGATCCGAAGGAAAGCTATGTCCAAATTACGTAAGTGGCTCAATGCAGATGAAGCCACTTCCGCCATGTAATACGGGATAATAATTAAACATCCCCATGGGCATGGAGGAGGCACCGGATGAAAAAGAAGATCTCAAGGATACAAAGATGGCTGGACAGACTTTCCACCGCCTGCGAGACCGGAAGGTGGGATTCTGCTCTTGTGGAAGCAGACTGCCTCTCAGCAGAAGTACGTGAGATAAGAGAAGACCTTGCTCAGAAACTTGAAAACGATCATGCTGCAGCAGTAAACATATTCAGCAGATCCGCAGTCACCATGAGTATCAAAAGCGTTGGGATAGCACTCTTTATTGTCCTGGTTTCGACCATACCTCTTGCTGTTGAATCTGAAAGGCCATGGACAGCTCAGACTGAGACGAAGCCGGCCCAAGGCACCGGAGATGAGGTTCTTGCGTGGGTGACCCGTGAGGAAGATGAACTTCTCAGGACCCTGAGATCAGACCTCAGCGGCCAAAATGCCGGAGCAATTCAGACAGAGAGCGTTTTCTCGGCATCTGTAAAAAAGAGAGCTTCTGCACAGGCTAAAAAGGAAATCGTTGCGGTTTCTGAAATACCTGCTGTCCGGAATACACCTGTGAGATCTGAAGCCGGAATAAGTGCAGAGGATTTAATGGCTCTCCTGCAGATAGGGGAAAAGGCTCTGAGGGGAGATACCCCTGCGATCAAAGTAATAAAATAGCAACATTGCGCTGATACATGCGCTGACATTTTTATCCATTTCAGAGGAGTGGTTTTTTGTGTCTTTCCGTGCCAGGTTTTTTTCAGTAATAATTTTTGTTTTCCTTTTGATACTCACACCTGCCTACGCAGCAGAAGAAAGCCTGACCTCTCCTGATATCCAGGAAACAACAGCAGATAAGGGAACGCAAAAACTGCAGGAGGAACAAAAGATACTCGCCCTTACAGGTCCTGCGATTCTTGATATAAGCGTTCAGGGAAATGTTGAAGTCGTAACGGAACACATATTGAGCATAATAACTTCAAAAATAGGAGAGCCGGTCGACGAGGAAAAACTGCGAAAGGATGCAGAGGCCATCTTTGAGCTGGGGTTCTTTGTCGCTACAGATTACAAGGTAACGGACAAGCCAAACGGAGTGGACGTACTCTTCACTGTGCAGGAAAACCCGGTCGTCAGCAAAATAAATTTTGAAGGCAACACAGTATATTCCAACGAAAAACTTGAAGAGATGATATTCACAAAACCTGGAATGATCTTCAACAGGACGTTCTTCAGGAATGACCTTCAGAGGATAAAGGAGAAATATCAGGCAGACGGATATGTGATGACAAACGTAGCTGACGTAAGGATAGAAGGTACAGAGATAACAGTTGTTATTGTAGAACCAAAGATAAGCCAGATAGTCATCCAGGGCAACAAGATAACTAAAACGCACGTTGTCAGAAGATACCTCAAAATAAAAGAGGGTGAACTTTTCAATTCCAACAAACTCCGCTTGTCGCTCAGCAGACTCCAGGGGGTAGGCTTTTTCAGCGACGTCAACGTCAACTTTGAACCAGGCGATAACCCCAATGATGTGATCATAGTCCTTACAGTTGAAGAGGGCCGCACGGGTAAATTGGGATTCAGCATTGCGTATGGTACCCAGAGCGGTTTTGGCGGAGGACTGAGCTACGAAAACACCAACATTGGCGGACGCGGAATGAAGCTGAGTACAGGGTTTGACCTTGGTGACAGGCAAGAATACTGGCTGACCTACGAACAGCCCTACATGGGCGGCAAAGTCACCGCATGGAAAATAGGCGCTTATAAAAGAGCGTGGAGCGACCTGTATTATTACATTGATAATGAAAAAAAGTTTGAATATGACAGGGACAAGGTAGGCGCTTTCTTTGGCTTTGGACGCAAGTTTAAAGAGGATTCGATCTATAACTGGTACCTGCTCTTTGACTGGCATAAAGTCACAAACGATCCTGATAATCCCCCTGCGGGCTATGAAAAAAGCAACTGGGGCAATATCCCTATAGATAATAAAGTCCCTCCAACCACGGTCCTGGATGATCTGGGTGACGGAACATACTACTCAGTGACAGGATCAGTCCGCCGGCTAAATATTGACGAATACCTGCCCTACTCAAAGGGTGATGTGCAGACACTGAACATCATGTATGGACAGGCTAATGTAGAGAGTGTTGATTATAACTTTTTCAAATACTGGGTTGAAGCCAAATTTTACTTCCCTGTAGAAAAGCTTTTCAAGGATTTCTTTGAGACCTCTTTCGGAGGAAACACAGACAGGCCGGTCATATTTGCCTCAAGGATAATCGTTGGTTCTTCGTCAGGCGATGTCCCCTATGAAGAAATGTATACGGTTGGAGGAGACACCACACTGCGAGGCTATGATGATGACCGCTATCACGGGGAAGAGATGCTTTTGGGAAACTTTGAACTCAGGGTCCCAATAGATAAGAATTTCTCTCTCGTAGCTTTCTACGATATTGGGCGCGCATGGAGAAAAGAGGGTGACACTGCAAGTTTCGGAAGCGACATGGAATCATCTCCGGGATTTGGCGTCAGGATAAACACTCCACTAGGCAACCTCAGGCTTGACTATGCCACAGGCGATGAGGGCAGATTCCACTTTGGTTTCGGAGAGCTTTTCTAAGCAAGACAAATATCTGTTTAAATCATGGGTTGCGGCCATCTTTATAATAGCCGCGACCCTTCTTATGTTTACAGGCAGAGCCTTTGCATATTCTGTTGATGCAGATGGTGTGCCGGAATGGCTTTCTCTGATAATCGAAAGAAGCATATCTGCGGTTGCAGAACGAATGCCTGAGTCACAGTCGGACGAAAACGCAGAAAAAGTTATAAAAGTCATATCAGGTAAGCTCTTCGACGGATACAAAGTTAATTCAGTCTCTATTAGCTCAGGTGTTATAAAGATAAGCCTGTCCCCTGAAAAGACTCCGGATAAATGGAGGGTAGAAGTCCAGACACCTCAGATTCAGGATCCGCCGCTGCAATGGATCAAAGCAGATATTGCAGCAATTGAAAAACCGCTCGACGAACTTATCTATGGTCTTCCTGTCGAAGCCTTGAACTGGTGTGATGCCGGACTTAAAGAAGAGGTGCAGAAGATACTGTCCCCTGTCCTTCCGGGCTGGAAGCCGACACTTATGGTCCATTCCGAAAAAGAAGAATATATCATGAAGATCTCTTTGGCCCCGGAACTTCCGCTCATACTCGCAGTCAACCCGACGCTCACATCAAATTCCCTGCCAACGTTGCTGCACGAAGACCTGAGGGAAGATCTCATGGAAAGGTCCTCCCCTTTCATTGGGCTCCCGGTAATCTGGGCTAAACGACATGAAAAAGAGATAAATGTATGGACAGAGAACTTTCTCCTGACAAGGGGAATAGTTGAAAGGACATCAGCAGAAACAAAATCCACATTCTCTGCAGGACAGGTGTCACAGATGAAGGTCAACGTCGAAAGCAGACATTACACGATAGCTGCATGGGCAGCCCTCTACGCCGGTACACAGGACAAAACCGGAGAGATCGGTGTACATCTTGGACGGAAACTGAAAACTTTTTCAAAATGGAATACGGAGATCTACGGAGAGGGCATAATAGAGCTGCAGGATTGGGATCCCGAAGGCAGATTGGGGCTTAGATGGTCTCCCTGGGGTGATGTATGGATAGGCGGAGAATGGTCAACAAAAGACAGCATGTGGTGGGGACGCATCAATGTCGAACCAAGGATGCACAAACCCTATGTCTGGTTCCGCTGGCGGGAAGACGGAGAATACAACGCCGCTATAGGTTATAAGGCGACTGAATATATTTCTTTTGAGCTTCACTATGACTCGCGTGACGAAGATTCAATAGGACTAAGGATGCTTGGAAATCTGTAGCATTTTTGAAAGGAACTGATCGTTATGAGTATCGAAGGACTTACTTTGGCAAATATTGCAAATATGGTGAATGGTATGTTGAAGGGAGAAGGTAGTTACGTTGTGACCTCAATATCCTCTCCGGAGACCCCATGTTACGGCTCGATTTCCCCGCTATGGGAAAAAAAACTGGTCCCACTTGCAAGCCATGAGGCTGTTTTGCTGACTAAATACGGCTGGATCCCAGAAAATGGACGGGGTGTGGAAGTTGAAGACCCCAGAAGAGCCTTGGTCACTCTTCTTGAATATTTTGACACAGAAAAAAAGAACTATTATTCCGCTGTACACGAAACTGCAGTGATATCAGAAAACGCGGTCATAGGAAATAATGTGATGATAGGTCCGGGATGTGTGGTTTCTGACCACTGCAGCATAGGTGACGGCTGTACTCTTGCAGGGAATGTCTGGGTGGGAAAACACGTTTCTATAGGTGATAATACATTGATAGAACCTGGCGTAGTAATATATGACAGATCTTACCTGGGCAGAAACTGCATAGTTCATGCAAACGCCGTGATCGGGTGTGAAGGATTTGGTTTCATGCCTGACTCAGAAAAAGGACTGCTTCGTATACCTCAGATAGGTACTACGATGATCGAGGATGATGTAGAGATAGGCGTATGTTCAAGTATTGACAGAGCTACATTCGGAGAGACAAAGATATCCAGGGGAACAAAGATAGACAGTCATGTGAAGATTGCCCATAACTGTACGATCGGGGAATACTGCATCATTGTTGCACAGGCGGGGATAGCGGGAAGCAGCACGCTCGGGAATGGCGTTACAATGGCAGCGCAGGCAGGAGTGGCTAATCACGCCAGGATCGGGGATGGAGTCATTGCTGCAGGAAGGGCGGGCATAACAGAGGATATTCCTCCCGGATCAGTTGTCTCCGGTTTTCCTGCAATAGACCATAAAAAAGATCTCCGTCAGATGGCTGCCATCAGACAGCTCCCTGATACGATCAAAAATATCAAAAATATTGAAAAAAGACTTGATGGGCTGGAGTCTGAGAACAAGTAATGTCATTTACAATGTCTGCACGAATAGAATTTACAGGAGTAGGACTGCATTCAGGAGATATCTCGACAGTCTCGGTCCGCCCCTCTCAAAAAGAGGGTATTTATTTTTTCACCGAGAACGGACTTTTTCCCCTTACCTCGGCTCATGTTGAAGAGGACAGCAGGCTTACAGGATTCAGTCTTCCTGACGGAACCATTGTAAGGACAGCGGAGCATCTTCTGGCTGCTCTGGTCGGGCTTGATATCGACAGCGCGGTCATCTCGCTGACCGGAGAGGAAATACCTGTCCTGGATGGAAGTCCGTACCCATTCGCCATGGCATTCTTAAAGGCGGGGATAACAGAATATGGGGAAAAGCCGAGAAAAAAAGCCCTCTCAGTCCCGATCGTCATAGATGACCCTTATAAAGACCGGGCGATAATGGCTCTTCCTTCGGAGAGATTTAAAATCAGCTATGTGATAGACTATCCCGGTACTCCGGTGGGGACTCAAAGAGCATCATATATAATATCGCCGGACGTCTTTCTTGACAGGATATCAAAGGCCCGAACATTCGGACTGACCTCAGAGCTGGACTACCTGAAAAAGAGTGGCCTTGCTAAGGGCGGATCTCTGGAAAATGCTCTCATGTTCGATGAAAATGGCCTTTTGAACGAGGGCGGACTTCGTTTTCCTCTGGAGTGTGTAACGCATAAGATAAACGATCTTCTCGGGGACCTGGCTCTCTTAGGATCTATACCAACTGCCCATTACATTGGCATATGTGCCGGCCATGATCTTCATGGAAGGCTTGTAAATAGAATAAAAAGGGTCTTATAATTATTTGACCGAATCTTTTAACTGGAGGCATATAGGATGAAATATGACATCAATAAAATATTGGAACTTCTGCCGCACCGTTATCCATTTCTCCTGGTAGACAGGATCGAGGATCTGGTGCTGACAGACGATCTGGTAGAGGTCACAGGAATTAAAAATGTAACGATAAACGAACCGTTTTTTCAGGGGCACTTTCCCGACGAACCAGTAATGCCCGGAGTCCTTGTCATCGAATCCATGGGTCAGGTAGCGGCTGTGCTGCTGAAGTTTTATACGGGGATCAAAGAAAACGAGCGCCGCCTGGTATATGTCACATCTATCGACAGAGTGAAATTTCGCAGGCCGGTGAAGCCTGGTGATCAGCTAAAAACAGTAGCTACTCTCGTGAAACGCAGGGGAAACAACTTCAAATTTAAGTTCAGGGCGACAATTGACGGAGATCTGGCTGCCGAAGGTATGATGGGCTGTGTAGTCTCTTCAGGCCTTACCCTCAAACCTGAGGCATAGACTGGAATGAGTGTATATATCCATCCAACCGCGATAGTATCCCCGAAAGCACAGCTTGGAAAAAACGTCAGGATAGGTCCATTCTGTATGGTGGATGACAAAGTGATATTGGGAGATGAGACTGAACTCAGGGCCTACGTCCACATATATAACTACACAGAAATGGGCTCGGGCTGCACCATCTTCGATCACACAGTCATAGGAGGAGAACCCCAGGATATCACCTTCAGGAATGAAGAGACCTGGGTTAGGGTAGGCAATAACCTCATGTGCCGTGAGTATGTCACTATGAACAGGGCTGTTGGCGAAGGCAAGTCTACCACAGTGGGCGACAACTGTTTTATTATGGAAAATGTTCATCTTGCCCATAATGTGAAAATAGGACATGACTGTACCATAGCCAACAAATGCGGTTTTTCCGGACACACACATATAGGCGATTTTGTAGTGGTCGGAGGAATGTCCGGGTTCCATCAGTTCGTTCATGTCGGATCATACTGTATGATCGGAGGATTATCGAAGGTGGTCCGGGACGTTCCGCCCTTTTGCCTGGCAGACGGAGCTCCTATAAGAGTCTATGACATAAACAGGATAGGACTCAAGCGCAGGGGGTTCGACTCCGAAACAAGAAGGCGCATAAGGGATATGTTCAGGACTCTCTATGATCCTGCACGCACTATCCGTGAAGGACTTAACGAGCTTGAGGTAAAATATGGCTCGACTGCGGAAGGCAGAATGATACTTGACTTCGCATCTGAGTCTACAAGAGGACTTTCTCCCAGGATAAACCATGACTGGGACCGCAGGGATCCGGGAGAAAAGGACATTGATTAAGCTTTTTGCCCTTGACGTCGATGGAACCCTGACAGACGGGGGAGTCTACATGGATGGAAAAGGCGGGGAATTCAAACGCTTCGACATCCAGGATGGTTACGGGATAAGAAAGCTTATCGACCTGGGCGTAAAAGTATTCTTTATCAGCGGCCGTTACTCTGCTGCTACTCAGCAGAGAGCTGATGACTTAAGGATCACAGGATGTGTAAATGGAACAGGAGACAAGCTCTGCGAACTTAAAGCGCTTGCAGAAAATAACCATGTAACACGTGCAGAGATTGCTTTTGCGGGCGATGACATTCCTGATGTAGAATGCATTAAATGGGCAGGCTGGGGGATAGCTGTGGCAAACGCTGTCCCGGAGGCCCTCAAGGCAGCTGACTGGAAGACAGAAAGCCCCGGTGGCAGGGGAGCGATACGTGAGTGTACTGAGAAAATAATTGAAATCAACGAGGGCGAAAGTGAATAATAATTTTTTTGATAAATATCTAAAATTCAAAGCGCTTGACAGGTTTATCTTCGGCGAACTTATTGGTCCGTTTTTCTTCGGGCTGATGGCTTTCACTATAATCATGGTCGCAGGAGGACTCCTTTTCAGGATAGCGGATCTCATCATAAAAAACGGGGTTCCATTAGGCATAGTAGTTCGGCTCTTCCTCTATTACCTGCCTAAGATGGCGGCAACAGCTATACCCATGAGCTGCCTGCTTGCTGCGTTGCTTGGTTTCAACAAGCTATCGACTAATTCTGAGCTGGTAGCGCTCAAGTCATCCGGCATATCCTTTACCCGGATAATTAAACCTGTAATTATCATGGCCTTTTTTGTCTCGATGGGAGCTTTTTTTATAAATGAAACGCTTGTCCCTGTAAGTGAAAGGGCTGCAGCAAACGTCATGGCCTACGAAGTCTTCAAACAATCTCCGCCTGTATTCAGGGATAAAGTATTCCTTAAAGAGGAATCCGATGGGGAACTTAAACGTGTCATATACGTGAACAGGATAGATGTTAAAGATGGAAAGATGAGTGATATAGTAGTCCAGGAATTTGAGAAAGGACTTCTCAGCAGACTGGTTTCCGCTAAAAATGGCGAATGGATAGACGGAAGCTGGTGGCTTGAAGAGGGCAAAGTCTTCGAGATAACGAAGGATAACGATGTATCGCTCCTCTTTAAGTTTGATAAACAGGCGCTTCAGCTTGACCTCAACCCTGAAGAGGCAGTAAGAACAGCCAGAACTCCGGACGAAATGACATTGAATGAGCTTTTCCGCGAGATCAAAATGATGAAGCAGAAAGGTATGGATGTATCTAAGATAATAATGATACTCAACCTCCGTTTTTCAGTTCCCTGGGCATGTCTGGTGCTGTCTATAGTTGGAGCGGCAGTGGGAAGCCGGCCTCAGAGGTCAAGTTCCGGAATGGGGCTTGGAGTGAGCGTCATCATAGTCTTTGTCTACTATGTCATCCTCTCTTTCACCCAGTCTTTAGGAGATGCCGGTTATCTGCATCCGGTATTTGCCGCATGGATAGCCAACATAGTCTTCCTCATCATAGGGGGCGGGCTGACGCTTAGGGCGAACAGGCTTGGGTGATATTTTGCCTGACAGCATTGATGGATCTACCAGCCGCTATCGGCTTTTGGAATATCTTGCAGCATCCGAGGGGGAATTTGTTCCGGGTTCCGTCCTAGCGGAAAGGATGGGCTTTTCAAGGCAGGCTCTGTTCAAACTTATCTGCGCACTTCGTGAAGAAGGTCTTGATATAGAATCTGTGCCCCAAAAGGGGTATATGCTAAAAAGTATCAGCGAGACAGATGCGATGAGTCAGACGCTGATTGATTTTCTTCTAAGGGACGATCCCGTATTTAACAAATCCATTTATTTTCCAACCATAACTTCTACCCAGCACGCTATAAAGAGGCTTGCCCAGCAGGATGCGCCCGAAGGCATAGTAGCTGTCGCTGATGAACAGACAGAGGGAAGAGGCAGAAGAGGACGCTCATGGCATGCCCCCACTTCTAAAAACCTCCTCTTTTCTGTGTTGCTGAGGCCGGAACTTTGCCCGGGAGATGTACAGCTTCTTAACCTTGCTGCAGGACTCGCAGTAAGATTGGTACTCAAAGACCAATATCAGGTTGACGCAAAGCTCAAATGGCCCAACGACATCCTGGTGAACGGGCGCAAAATATGCGGGATCCTCAGCGAAGCTGCAGGTGAGCCGGATCGGATATACTATGCTGTGACAGGCATAGGTATTAATGTGAATTTCACTGAGGAAGATATGAGTGAAGAGGTCAAAAATATAGCCACCTCGATCAATATTGAAAAAGGACACGCTGTTCCCAGACTTCTTCTTCTTTCTCGCATTCTCCACAGTCTTTCCTCACTTCTCCAGGACCTTAAAAAACCAGACGGAAAAGAAAAACTCCTTTTCTCTTACAGAAAAGAGTGCGATACTATCGGCAGAGAGATCAGCGTTATGCAGGACGAAGAGCAGTATACAGGTACGGCTCTGGGAATAACGGAGCAGGGAGCCCTTGTCGTAAAGGTAGGAGAAAAAGAAAAGATCTTTGCCGCGGCAGATGTCACGCATCTTCGAATGAAATAGAAATGGAAAGGGAGGGATCTGTATGAGGCTTTCAGAACGTGCCCGTACAAGTGGCTGAGCGGCAAAAATCGGTCCGGCGGAGCTGGACAGTTTACTGAAAGGCCTTCCCGTATTCAGGGATGAAAGTCTTATAGCCTCATGGAACAGAGGTGAGGACGCAGCGCTGTGGAAGATAGACGAAGAAAGGGTCGGGATCCTGACAGTGGACTTCATAACCCCCGTTGTCGATTCCCCCGAATACTTCGGTAAAATAGCTGCGGCAAATTCCCTGAGTGATGTATATGCAATGGGCGGCAAACCTCTCATAGCTCTTAATGTCGTATGCTTCCCGACCGACTGCGAGCCACTTGATGTCCTTAAGCAGATACTGAACGGCGGAGCACAGAAGGCCATTGAAGCAGGTGCTATGCTTGCGGGCGGACACAGCGTACAGGATGAAGAACCAAAATACGGGCTCGTTGTCTTCGGCGAAGTCAAAAAGGACAGGATGTGGACAGTCGGAACAGCAAAACCGGGTGATGTCATTATCCTGACGAAACCGATAGGAACCGGGATAGCTGTGACAGCGATCAAGGCCGGGCTATTTTCAGATGAAAACACAGATGCAGCCGTGCAAAGCATGGCGAAACTGAATTCGATCCCTAACGTTCTTTCAGAGGACATTTGCAGGGCAGTCACAGCCTGTACCGATGTAACAGGATTCGGGCTGGCGGGCCACGCGCTCGATCTGCTCTCTGACGGCACCTCCATGGAGATCGAAATGGGAAGCCTCCCGCTCCTTCCAGGCATAGGAGAAATGGCGGACATGGGACTCATTCCTGCCGGAGCATACAGGAATAAGGAACATTCAGGATCAAAAGTTATAAACGAGTCAAAAATGGGCATCTTTGCAGAAGATCTTATTTTTGACCCCCAGACCTCAGGAGGCCTTCTCATCGCCATTCCAGAGGATCAGGAGCATGAGCTGCTGAAGCAGCTGCATGCGGGCGGATTCAACAATTCCGTTCGAATTGGAAAATTTGTCCCGGGGGATAATTTGCTTAAACTGGTTTAGTGCAATTGGGGCTAATTTTGGCAAGCAATAGGCAAGCATTGGCAAGCAATCGGCGAGCGGTCGTAAAGACATTCAAACTATTGTCAAACGTTGTCAAACAGTAGTCAAACCATCGTTACGACCTGAGGACCGGTTCCTTCCCGTCGCCCCCGAAAGCCTACATCGGGGGTCCAGCGTCTTGGGATTGGACCTTTAGAATTAAGTCATAGTCTGAGTTTAGAGCCGCTGGATTCCCGAATGAAGCACTCGGGAACGATGAATCTTTTGATTCTTGGTGTTAAGGTCCCATCTTGAATTCTCCAGCGGCCGCTTCTGCCGCGGATTCTCCGGCGGGTGAAGTTTTCGCCTGCTTTTACAACTGCTTCCCGACTGCTTCCCGCGACCGTTCTTGTCGCAGCTTCGCGCGGCATCACCTTGCCGCACTTCGCCAAAGTATATAAAGCAATATTGCAATTGGGATTTAGAGCGAGTGATGACGATGCAACACGAAAAAATTCAAACTAAGACGTATATGAATACGTCGACGCGAGGGTCCACAAGCCTTGCTAAGTCAGCGCTGTGGTTTTAAGATTTCAACGATACCTAACTACAATACCGCAATTGGGGCAGATCGGAGATGATAGCGACGCAACATGCAGTGGTTCAAGCAAAGGCGTATATCAATACGTCGATGCGAAGGGCCGCAAATGTTGCTAAGCTAGCGCTCCGAGATGTCCCAATTGCCCACCCCTTTGTTATAATAAGAGAATAAGCAAACTTGTAATAAAAGGGAGAGGTACACATGGTAGTATTGCCAATATCTACTGTCATGACCGATCTGCGCTCGTCTTTTGACGAGTTGCGTGAAAGTCTTTGACCCGTCTACACTGAAAACAAGGATAGATGAACTTCAGAAACTTACCGTAGAACCCGACTTCTGGTCCTCGGATAATGCCCACGAGGTAAACAGGGAGATCTCACTGCTTCAGTCACGACTTGACAAAATCGAATCATCACAAAATGAGCTTCTTGAACTCGAAGCTATCGCTGAGCTGCTGAGCGAAGTTGATGACCCTGAGCTGAACTCAGAGTTCTATGCCAGATCATCCGCAATGTCAAAAAGCATCGAGGCATACCAGATTTTAGTGCTTCTTGACGGAGAATATGACTCCGGCGACGCGATAATGACCATACATGCCGGGGCCGGCGGACTGGACTCACAGGACTGGGCGGAAATGCTCTACCGTATGTACATGCGCTGGGCAGAATCAAATAAATTCACAGTAAAGCTTATAGATGAACTGCCCGATCAGGAAGCGGGGATAAAAAGTGTAACTATATCTATTAACGGAGATTACGCATATGGATATTTGAAAGGCGAACAGGGGGTCCACAGACTTGTAAGGATATCTCCCTTCGATTCAGCGAAACGGCGTCACACAAGTTTCGCCTCAATTGAAGTAATGCCTGTCCTTCCGGACAGTGTCGAAGTAGAGATCAGACCCGAGGATCTTAAGGTGGACACGTTCCGTTCAAGCGGAGCCGGCGGTCAGTATGTCAACATGACGGACTCTGCGATAAGGATAACCCATATGCCGTCCGGAATAGTCGTCAGCTGTCAGACAGAACGATCTCAGCACATGAACAGGGCGACCGCGATGCAGGTGCTTCGTTCAAAGCTCTTTGAGAAGACGCTCAGGGAGAGGCAGGCGCAGCTTGACAACATACAAGGCGAAAAAAGAACTGTTGCGTGGGGAAGTCAGATACGGTCCTATACGCTTCAGCCCTTCCAGCTGATCAAAGACCACCGTTCGGGATGTGAAATTGGAAATGTCCAGGCAGTATTAGACGGTGACCTTGACGAGCTTATAATGAGTTATTTAAGGTATATGAAAACCGGAAAACTCCAAAACGGGAGTGACAGCTGAAGATGAATATAAATTTACTGCAGGGTTTGAAACCGCAAAAAATTGAGCAGATCGACCAGCCGGTCCATAAACTGGGCAGTTTTTTGCTAAAATTAATCAAAATAATTACAGTAATAGTGTTCTTTTTTGGGAGTATTTTTTTGCCGGTGACATCTTGGGCAGCTCAGAATAAGCCATTTGTCCCGGTTGACCCTGTCATGCCTCTATCGCAGATAAAACCGGGAATGAAGGCTGAAATAAGAACAGTGCTGCATGGAACTAAGATATCCAGGTTTCCTGCGACCCTGCTTGGCATAGTTCCAAGGAAGACGAGCCCGAAAAATCTTGTCCTTATAAGGGTAGACGACCCTTATGTGAGGGCAAATGGAGGCATCGCAGCCGGAATGAGCGGTTCTCCTGTATATGTCGGAGGAAAACTTGTGGGAGCAATCGGTTACGGATGGCAGTTTGGAGACAACAACCTTGGGCTCGTCACACCTGTCGAGGAAATGGTCAAAGCCTTTAACTGGCCGGATAAAATTCCGCCTTTCGGAGTATCGGCAAAGATACCGAAAGAGCCGATCAGTGCGGACATAAAACCGGAAGCAAAAGAAAAAAAAGCAGGCGAGTCGAAAGAGGAGCCGGTTTCAGACGATATTAAGGAAAAGCCTGACCCATGTGATTTTGCAATAGAGGGAATAACTTCAGCAGACGTAACATCAGGAGATAAGTGTCCTGAAGAAGATCCTGCCCCTGATAAAGAAACGGAAGAACCGGGTGAGGAAACGGTTTCCGATGATATTAAGACAGGACCGATATCGAAAGATATCGCAAAGCTTTATGATGCCGAACTTGTACCCCTCGGGATGCCTATACTTGTCGACGGCATCAGCAGCAGGATCACAGAGGAAATCAAAAAAAGGCTTGGGTTGCCTTTGGTGCCGCTGGGCGGAGCGTCATCAGATGGCACTGCCGCCAAACTAAATACAACGCCGGAACCCGGATCAGCGATAGGGGCCTCTCTTGCATGGGGCGATATCCAAATTGGTGGCATAGGGACCCTTACAGCGCTTTCGAAAGACGGGCGCTTCATTGGTTTCGGTCACCCGATGGTTGGTCAGGGAGCAGTATCATATCCCTTGACTGAGGCAACGATACTTCAGGTAATACCCAGCATGGAGAGTTCATTCAAACTTGGGTACCAGGGGCCGATAATCGGAATAATAACCCAGGACAGGCCTGAAGCTATCGCCGGCTACGTCGGGCGGCTGGCGCCTGCGATAAGTTACAAAGTAAGGTTCAACGACGTTGACAGCAAAAAAGAGACCGTTAAAAGATTCCAGACTGTCGCGGATTCTTTCACCGGTCCGGTGATCGGAAGCATGGGAATGCTTGGGATAATAGACGATCTATGGGCACGAAGGGGAGAAGGGACCGCCATTCTCAAATATAAATTCTACGGAGGAAATCTCCCGAACGGATGGGAGAGGAGAAACATCTTCTTCTCAGCCCAGGATCTTATGGGCTCTTTGCTGACGGAATTCGATAACCTTTCGGAGCTATTTTCGCTCAACCAGTTCCAGGAGATCAGGCCTTTTGGCGTGGAGCTTGACGTTGAAATAACGAGGGATGCCCGGGTCGTTTTCATAGAAAAACTTGATATCGTCGACAAAAAAGACACTTATGCCCCGGGTGATAAGATAGAACTTGAAATAACACTGAGGCCCTGGCGTAAAAGGTCAATGATAAAGAGGATTCCGATAACAGTTCCGCAAAATGCTGTAGGTTTCTGCGAGATCCTTGTCAGGGGCGGCGGCATCATGGAGCCGGAGCAGGAATCACTTGTGACTGGGCTCCGTGCGATATCGACCCTTGACGATCTTCTGAAGGAACTGAGTATAAAGGAGACAAACAATCAGATCGTTGCCGAGATCGATGGTCCACAGTCCATAGAAAAGGAAGGCAAGGAAAAACCAAGAATTGAAGACCTCCTTGATGACCGTCTGCAGAGCGAAATCCGCGCAGAACGCATCAAAAAGGGCGCGATGGTTATAGTAGACACGAATTACTATGTAGAAGGCCTGCTCCGTAAAATGATAAAGATAAAAAGAGCAGACGGCAAAGAAGAAGCAGGACCCACCACTGAAGAAGAAGCTGCAATGAGGGCTCAGGCCGAAGCGCTGGAAGCTTCGGGCGGAGAGTTAGAAGAAGCTCCATCGGAAACTGCCGGAGAAACGCTATTTTTTAATATTATGAGGAAGAATAGAAGGTAAAAAATAGCCGAGGGAGTCAATTGACTCCCTCGGCAGTTTCTCGCCGACGCTCCTAACAACCGCTTCACCATCGCTCGCGACAGATTTTGTCGCAGTTTCACGCGGCTTATCCTTGCAGCATTTCACAATTTTAAAATTTGGGAAATCATCCAAATATTAAAATTAATGCAGCGGTGTAACCGCAAAATAAACTGATCATAACTGCAGCGGACAACATATCCTTGGCACGCTTAACATCTTCCCTGTAGATAGAACCGAGCAGCAGGTCTATTATCGTTTCAGCGGCAGTATTTATCAGTTCGATAACTATCGGAAAGAGTCCTGCCAGGAAGACAGCTAGGATAGCTTTGATATCCTTGTCCATCCATATCGCCAGAACCAAAAGAAACGCAAGTGCGCCAAATTCGCGTCTTACTGCGTTTTCGGAAACAAAAGCAGAGTAAATGCCATTCAGGGAAAACATAGTCTTGTTGATAAGGTTACCGCTCTTCCATTGCTTCATTATTCATCACCGTTCAGCTTAAAAATAAAAATCAGATCAAAACATTAACAATTGGGGCCACTTGTGGTATATATATAGACTTCAACCACAGCAGTAATTATATATCAGGAGGAGGATATTATGTTCTCAGATATCGAAATAGCACAGCAGGCAAAGCTCCGACCGATCCAGGAGATCGCAGATAAAGCGGGTATCCCGGAGGAATATGTTATTCCATACGGAAATGACAAGGCTAAAATCTCCCTTGATTTCTTCAAAAAGGTAGAAGGGAGACCAACAGGGAAACTGATTCTTGTAACTGCCACGACACCAACCGCAGCAGGAGAGGGAAAGACCACGGTCACGATAGGTCTTACTCAGGGGCTTGTAAAACGCGGTAAAAAGGCCATGACCTGTCTGAGGGAACCATCCCTTGGCCCCTGCTTTGGAGTTAAGGGCGGGGCTGCAGGCGGCGGTTATTCACAGGTACTTCCTATGGAATCGATCAACCTGCACTTTACCGGAGACATCCATGCGATAGGAACAGCACACAACCTTCTCTCTGCAATGATAGACAACCACATCCAGCAGGGCAACATACTCAACATTGACCCGCGCAGGATAGTATGGCGCAGGGTAATGGATATGAATGACCGTGCGCTCCGTAACATCGTGATCGGACTTGGCGGCACGGCACATGGCGTTCCTAGGGAGACAGGTTTTGACATTACAGTAGCGTCAGAGGTAATGGCGATCTTCTGTCTTGCGGACAGCCTTGAAAATCTCAAGGCACGCCTTGCCAGGATCGTTGTAGCGTACACATACGACGGCAAGCCTGTAACTGCTCGTGACATCAAGGCAGAGGGCGCAATGACCGCCCTGCTTCGTGACGCGATCAACCCCAACCTTGTACAGACGATCGAAGGGGTTCCCGCGTTTGTGCACGGCGGACCATTTGCAAACATAGCACACGGAACTAATACAGTCACAGCTACAAGGATGGCCCTTAAACTTTCAGATTACGTTGTTACAGAAGCCGGATTTGCCTCCGACCTGGGCGCTGAAAAATTTATGGACATAGTTTCGCGTTACGCCGGTTTCCATCCGGACGCAGTTGTCATAGTTACAACCGTCCGTGCCCTTAAGCTTCACGGAGGCGCAGCGAAGGACCAGCTGAAATTCGAGAATATCGAGGCGCTGAAAAAGGGCATCCCGAACCTGGAGGCCCACATCCTGAACATGAAACAGTATGGTGTTCCTGTCGTTGTAGCCCTCAACCGTTTCGTTGATGACACAGATGCCGAACTCAAGCTTGTCCAGGATGCAGCTAGTAATCTTGGTGCAAGGATATCTTTGGCTGAAGTCTGGGCAAAAGGCGGAGAAGGTGCGCTTGACCTGGCTGATCAGGTACTGGACATGATACAAAACGAAAAAAACGACTACCAGCCGCTCTATGAGCTTAAGATGCCCCTACGGAACAAAATCCATACGATAGCTACAAAGGTTTACGGAGCTGATGACGTGGTGTACGAAGATAAGGCTTCCAAGATGCTCCGGGAGCTCGAAGATCTTGGATACGGAAATCTGCCTGTCTGCATGGCTAAGACCCAGATGTCACTCTCCGACGACGCCTCTGTCAAAGGCAGACCCAAAAACTTCAAAGTCACAGTGCGTGAAGTCCGTCTGTCAGCAGGGGCAGGATTCATCGTTGCAATATGCGGCGCTATAATGACAATGCCGGGACTTCCGAAGGTTCCCGCTGCAGAAAAGATCAATGTAGACAGCGAAGGCCGCATAGTAGGGCTCTTCTAAACCTTGTGAAAGTAATCTTTAACAAACAAAGCACAGCTGACCGCCAAAAGGTCCGCTGTGCTTTTTGTTTTCTTCCCCAGTTCGTTAATTCATTCTCTTTTGGTTAGTCTTGACACCTGTCTTGTCAGGTGCTATCGTTCGTGCCGTTGATTTTTTCAAAAGCTGAGGGTGGTGCGAATGACAAATGTCAAAAAAAAATTAATCAGGCTTAAAAAGATAAGGAATGCTGCGATCCTTGCACATTACTATGCTCCGGACGAAGTCCAGGAGATTGCTGATCATATGGGTGATTCATACTATTTAAGCGTGACAGCCTCTCAGATGAAGGAGAGAGTGATCCTGTTCTGCGGAGTTTCCTTCATGGCTGAGAGTGTGAAGATACTGAACCCGGACAAAACCGTTTTGATGCCGGATCCGGGAGCGGATTGTCCAATGGCTCATATGGCTGCGACGTATGAAATCGAAAGGATCCGGGGCAAATGCGAAGACCTTGCCGTAGTCTGCTATATAAATTCCACCGCAGAGATAAAAGCCCACTCCGATGTATGTGTCACTTCCTCGAATGCACTCAAAGTCATCAGATCCCTGCCTGAGAAAAACATCTTTTTCATTCCGGATAAAAACCTTGGAAGATACATATCTCTGGCAATACCCGAAAAAAACTTTATTTTCAACGATGGTTTCTGCTGTGTGCACGCAGGGATCAGAGCAGAAGATGTCATTAACCTGAAAAAGGAACATCCTGAGGCAAAGGTTGTTACTCACCCCGAATGCAGGGAAGAGATAACCGTGCTTTCGGATTATGTTGGCAGTACTTCCGGTATTATCGATTATGTTGAAAAAAGCCCCTCCGAAGAATTTATTGTCTGCACGGAGAGAGGCATCTTCCATGAGCTCAAAAAGAGGACATCCGCGAAATACTTATATACCCCCTCCAAATGCACTGTCTGCGCGGATATGAAAAAGAACACGCTGGAAAATGTTCTAAGGGCCCTGGAGGAACCGGGCCATGAAATCCATGTCGATGAGGGTATTGCAGCAAAAGCCCTTCGCCCCCTCCAAAACATGCTTAAGTATGCAAAAAGCGAATAGATAAAATGAAAAAGTTCGATGTGATCATCGCAGGTACCGGAGTTTCGGGACTCTTCGCCGCGCTTAATCTGCATAACGACAGGCAGATAGCAGTGCTGACCAAGGCAGCCCTGGATGAAACAGACTCTTTTCTGGCACAGGGCGGTATATGTGTGCAGGCTGATGATCAAGATTTCGAAAGTTTCATGGAGGATACGCTGAGGGCGGGCCACTATGAAAACAACAGGGAAGCTGTCGCTGTGATGATAAGCAAGTCCAGGGAGATAATAGAGGACCTTCTCCAGGCGGGTGTAGAGTTTGACCGGGACAACTCGGGCTTTTCGTACACCAAAGAGGCTGCCCACTCAAGACCGAGGATACTGCACTGTAAAGACAGCACCGGAAGAGAGATAAACAGCAGATTACTTAAAAAGGTGCAGGAACTCCGCAACGTTACTGTAATGGAAAAGGTCACTGTTACAGACATACTCTCAGATAATGGCCGCTGCCACGGTGTGATCGTGAGGGACTGCTGCGGCAAATATGAAAATTACTGTGCCCAGGCAACTATATTGGCAACAGGCGGGATAGGGGGACTCTTTAAGCGGTCCACAAACTACTCCCACCTTACAGGAGACGCACTTGCAATAGCTTTGAAAAACAAGATCAGGATCCGTGATATCAGCTATATCCAGATTCATCCTACCTCGCTCTATACGGAGGAACCGGGCAGGGCCTTTCTCATATCTGAATCAGTTCGCGGAGAAGGTGCCGTCCTCATAGACAAAGATGGTAAGCGCTTCACGGATGAACTTCAGCCCCGCGATATTGTGACCCAAAAGATATATGAACAGATGGAGAAGGATCAAATGCCCTATGTACGCCTCTGTTTCAAAGGATATGTGAAGGGTGATATTTCGAAAAGGTTCCCCATGATCTATGAGCATTGTCTAAAACAGGGATATGACATAACTAAAGAACCTATCCCTGTGACACCCGCCCAGCACTACTTCATGGGCGGTATAGAGACAGATCTCAACGGCAGAACGGACATGGACTCACTCTATGCGGCAGGAGAGACGAGCTGCAACGGAGTTCACGGCAAAAACCGCCTTGCAAGCAACTCACTGCTGGAGAGCCTGGTGTTCAGCAAGAGGACAGCGCAGGACATAAACAGGAACTGGCATTTGGTGGAGCATCCGATCTTCCCTGAACCGTCTGAGTTTTCCTGCGAAGAGCGCTTCCTTGAAGATAAGAACTTGATCATGAATGAGATAAGAAAGGGAGAGAATGATGCAGGATAACATGGACAGGCTGATCATTTCGGCTTTGCGAGAGGACATATCCCACGAGGACATAACGACAAACGCGGTGATAAAGGAGTACTCTAAAGGCAGGGCTAAACTCATTTGCAAAGAAGAGGGGGTCATAGCAGGACTCAAAGTCTTTGAACGCGTCTTCCTGCTTCTCGACAATAAAATTAAGATTGATCATTATTTCCATGATGGAGATACCGTTAAGAAAAACGACACTGCAGCGCTGGTTGAGGGAGACATCCGGGCAATACTCTCAGGCGAACGCACCGCGCTGAATTTCATACAGAGGATGAGCGGGATCGCTACACACACAAGAAAGATAGTGAAACTGCTTGAAGGCAGCGGCATAAAACTGCTGGATACGAGAAAAACCGCCCCTAACAACAGGATATTTGAAAAATACGCGGTCAGGGTAGGCGGGGGATACAACCATCGCTTTAACCTCTCCGGCGGCATAATGCTCAAAGACAATCATATCTCCGCAGCCGGGGGAGTGAAGCAGGCAGTTGCTTTAGCAAGGGAATATGCCCCTTTTGTCCATAAAATCGAGGTAGAAGTCGAAGATCTGGAAATGGTCAAAGAGGCAGTGGAGGCTAAAGCGGATATAATAATGCTTGATAACATGAATGCCGAAGAAATGAAAAAAGCTGTGAAATTTATAGCTGGCAGGGCTGAGACAGAATGCTCAGGAAATGTCACAATAAAAAACATCCCTATGATAAGGGAGACAGGTATCGATTACATATCATCAGGTGCCATTACGTACAATTCTTCAATACTGGACCTGTCTCTGAAAGAACTGGAAAGGATAAACTGAAATAATGGACGGAGAAAAGAGAAGGGAAAAAATTCTGGCGCAGCTCAGAGAGAGCAGATCGCCGCTTTCAGGGGCACTGCTGGCGGATGCCCACGGTGTGAGCCGACAGGTGATCGTTCAGGATATCGCCCTTCTCAGGGCACAGAAACATGATATCCTCTCAACAAACTCCGGCTACATCCTGAAAAGCCCTTCAAGACCCCAGAGACTTTTTTACGTAGTCCACGATGACGAGAGCATCCTGGATGAACTTTTCACAATAGTCGACCTGGGCGGTCACATAATTGACGTCCAGATCCAACACCCGGCATACGGCAGTTTTGCTGCAATGCTCAATGTGAGATCCCGCAAAGATGCAGAAAAACTTATGGAAAGCATCTCATCGGGTACGAGCCGCCCTCTCAAAAACCTGACGCAGAACAGACACTGCCATCTGGTCGAGGCTGAGACCGAAGAAGATCTGGACATTATTGAAAGTGAGCTGCGCAAAAAAGAATACCTCTGCGACTGAGACATGCCGCAAGCAGACGGCGAATTCGCCCGCCGGAGAATTTGCGAGGAATGCACTCGCGGGGAATTCGCGAGGATCATCGCTGGTGAATTTGCTGAATGGATCATTCAGCGGTGAATTGGGGCTCAAATCAAAATCTTGAATTCTCCGCCTGACGGAGTCAGGCAAATTCTTCGCGATGCGAAGCGAGCAAATTCTCCAGCGGCCGCTTCTGCCGCGAATTCTCCGCAGCCCAGAGGCTGCAAATTCCCCGCGGCATTTTCATGCCGCTATTCCTCCACTTGCCCCATACCCTCATCACATTTATAATGTACAGGTTGTACAATACGGCAATATACTCTGCCTATGCCGGACGACATGGCGGACCGAGCTTATAGGAGGTAACATCAATGGCAAATGATTATAAAGACACACTGTTTCTCCCGCAGACAGATTTTCCGATGCGGGCAAACCTTTCGCAGAGGGAACCGGAGTATCTCAAATTCTGGTACGACATCGACCTCTACGAAGAACTGAAGAAAAAGAACAAGGGCAAACCCTCATTCATTCTCCATGACGGGCCTCCGTACGCCAATGCGAGCATACATATCGGGACAGCGACCAACAAGATTCTCAAGGACTTCATAGTCAAGTACAAATGGCAGCGCGGCTATTTTGCGCCGTATGTGCCCGGATACGACACACACGGCCTTCCTATAGAGCTTAAGGTTCTCAAGGAAATGGGCATTGACCGTGATAACATCAGCCCAATCGAACTTCGTGAAAAGTGTACCCAGTATGCGAAGAAATTTGCGGCTGTGCAGACTGAGCAGTTCAAGCGCCTTGGTGTGATCGGAGACTGGGATCACCCTTACATGACGCTTGTTCCCGCATACGAGGCCACACAGCTTGAAGGATTTGCCAAGATGGTCGATAAAAACCTTGTATATAAGGGACGCAAGGCGATCCACTGGTGCATCGACTGCGAAACCGCCCTTGCGGCGGCAGAAATAGAGTACTCAGACGAAGTATCGCCCTCGATATTCGTAGCCTACACATACAAAGACGCTGCAAAAGTCTTTCCGCAGCTCGAAGGAAAAGACGTTGACATAATCATCTGGACGACTACGCCGTGGACTCTTCCTGCTTCAATGGCCGTCGCTGTCCACCCCAGGTTTGACTACGGATTCTACGAAGTTGGGGACAAGGTCTACCTCATCGCCCAGGGACTGAAGGACAAAGTAATAAAGGCCACAGGCCTTGACCTAAAAGAACCGATTATCTCATGCAAGGGAGCTGAACTTGAAAATTCAAAGGCGCTGCATCCCTTCTATGATAAGGAAGTCCTTGTAGTACTTGCCGAGTATGTAGATCTTGAGACAGGAACAGGCTGCGTCCACACAGCGCCCGGACATGGCAACGATGACTACGAGACCGGTGTGCGCTATGGCATTGAGATATACAATCCCGTTGATGAGACAGGACACTACTACTCCGATACGCCGCTCTTCGCAGGAATGTCGCTCTCAGATGCAGAGAAGAAGATATTCGAAATACTGACGGAATCAAAAAAACTCCTCGGACGTGAGAAGCTCTCCCACTCCTACCCGCACTGCTGGCGCTGCAAGAAACCCGTAATATTCAGGGCGACCGAGCAGTGGTTCGTCTCAGTTGCGGACTTTAGGGACGAGGCGCTTAAATCGATAGACGAAGTCAGATGGATACCCGACTGGGGCAAGGAACGCATCACCAACATGGTCAGGGACCGTTCAGACTGGTGTATAAGCAGACAGAGGATATGGGGAGTTCCTATCCCGGCCTTTTACTGCGAAGACTGCGGAGAGGTTATCCTTACAGGAGACAGGGTACTCAGGGTAGCCGACAAGGTCAGGGAACTCGGCAGCAACTGCTGGTGGAGCCTCAGCCCGGAAGAGCTTATCGGCGATCTGGCCGTATGTCCCAAATGCGGCAGCAAACACCTCCGCAAGGACGAAGACATCATGGACGTATGGTTCGATTCAGGCTCCAGCCATTCGGCTGTCCTTGACAACTGGGAAGACCTCCGCTGGCCGGCAGACTTATACCTTGAGGGAAGCGACCAGCACCGCGGATGGTTCCAGACATCGCTCCTCAACAGCGTTGCGACCCGCGGAACCGCTCCATACAGGATAGTCCTGACCCATGGATTCATCATGGCTGGAGACGGACGCAAAATGTCGAAGTCCCTTGGAAACGCCATGACTCCGGAAAACATAATAGACAAAAACGGCGCGGACATCCTCCGCATCTGGGTAGCCTCCTCCGATTACCGCGGCGACGTCCGCATTTCGCAGGAGATATTCGAGAATCTTATAGAGTCATACCGCCGTATCAGGAATACGGCTAGATTCCTGCTGGCCAACCTAAAGGGATTTGATCCGGAAAAAGACAGCATGCCCAATGATAAGCTTTCTCAGATAGACCAGTACATACTGATCAAGCTCGAAAAGCTTCGTTCAAGATGCACGAACGGATTTGACGAGTATGAATTTCATCAGCCGATGACGCTCATACACCAGTTCTGCGACAACGAGCTCAGTTCATTCTACATCGACGTGAGCAAGGACAAGCTATATGCTGACGGAGAGCATGATGACAGCCGCCGCTCTATACGCACGGTAATGTGGAAGGTCCTCAGGACCATAACGCAGATGATGTCCCCGGTCCTCTCCTATACAGCGGAAGAAATATGGCAGAAAATGCGCGAAATGGATCCGTCCCTGCCCAGGAGCGTCTTCCTCACAGACTGGCCGGAACCGCTTGGAGAAGGACTCGATCCCTCTGTTGAGGCGCTTTGGGACAGCATCATGAACGCTAGACAGGGAGTTCTCCGCGGACTTGAAGCAGCAAGAAGCAAAGGAGTCATCGGTCACTCACTCGACGCACATGTCCAGATAAAGCTCAGCGACTACTACAAAGAACTAGCGGGCAAGGTCAGCGATGAGACATGGGAGTTTGTCCTCATCGTATCTTCCTGTGAGATCGTTGATGAAGTAAAGGGTGCTGAAGTGGTCTACGAGGACGAAACCACAGGTCTGGTGATAGGTGTCGACAAATCCAAAGACGAAAAATGCCCGCGCTGCTGGAAGAGAAGGCCCGAAGTTGCAGAAAAAGGCCTCTGCAGCCGCTGCAAAGATGTCATCGGAGACTAAAAGAAAAAATATAAATATAACAGCAGGGGAGAGGGAAGCCTCTTCCCTCTTTTTCTATGAGGGCGAAGATCCTCAGGAGAATGCATCTGTAGATGAAACATTCACCGTATCAGAGGAAATGTCAGGCCACAGGCTCGACTTTGTTATCTCAAGGCAGCTCGGTCTCAGCAGAGGCTTTTCGCAGAAACTCATAAAAGAGGGAAGGACATCGCTCCTTCCCGAAAGACGCATCAAACCCTCGATAAAAGTCGAGACAAACGACGTAATAAAAGTCTCGGTCCCGCCGGAAGAGACTCTTGACCTCGAACCCGAGGACGTTCCATTCGAAGAAGTATACTCAGACACCGACATAATAGTGATAAACAAACCTGCAGGCCTGGTAGTCCATCCTGCTCCCGGCCACTGGACCGGGACCCTGGTACACGGGCTCCTCTACAGATACCCCGACATCGGCTGCCTCAACGGAGTAAAGCGCCCCGGCATAGTCCACAGGCTTGATGCGACGACTTCCGGACTAATGGTGGTAGCAAGGAACGGCCTTGCACAGGAAGGGCTCTTCAGGGACTTCAAAGCCAGAAGGGTAGAAAAAGAATACCTTGCGCTATGCTGGGGAACGCCTCCCTCCCCAAAAGGCGAGATTCGCTATCCCATAGGCCGTGACCCATACAACAAGCTGAGAATGGCCGTAACCGAGGACGGCAGGGACGCCTGGACCGACTACTGGACCATCTGGAGCAGAAACGGATACACTCTGATAAAATGCCGCCTCCACACAGGTCGTACCCACCAGATAAGAGTTCACATGGCTGCTATAAAATGCCCCCTGGTAGGCGATAAAACCTACTCTCCCTCAAAGCCGTCGCCATTTGCAGAGGACAGAGTCTTTCTCCACTCATGGAAGCTAAGTTTCGAGCATCCCCGCTCGAAGGAGAAGATGGCTTTTCGCGCGCCGTTGGCGGCCGAACTGTCTGGGTTGCTGGCAAAAATAGGTAAAGTGCGGCTATAATATGCCGCGCGAATCAATTGGTAATCGAAGGGGAATCGGTGGCGAGTCAATGGGCAGGGTCGGGGAATTGCGGCGTGGGTCATACCGCGGTGAATTCGCGACATTCGTCGCTGGAGAATTTGCTCGCTACGCATCGCGGAGGTACAGAATCACCGTCGTCCCCGAGTGTTCCAATCGGGGATCCAGTGTCTTCGAACTTAGGTTATTACAAGCTTTACAGAATTTGACCCCCAAGCCGCTGGACTCCCGTTTAGCAGCGTCCGGGAGAGACGATGAAATGAACTTAAATTTTTGTGTCTATTATCAAGATCTAAGAATCGTCGTCCCCGAGTGCTTAAATCGGGGATCCAGTGTCTTCGAACTCACGCTATTACAAGCTTTACAGACATCGACCCCAAGCCGCTGGACTCCCGTTTAGTTGCGCACGGGAGAGACAATGAGAGAGTTCAGAAATCTTATATTTCCAGATCCTGCCAGTAATGATTTACTTTTTCAATAAGTTGGACCTTCCATTCCCGATCCCATTTTTTAAGTTTCTTTTCTGCGTCTATAGCTGAAAGCATCGTCTCAAAAAATTGGTACCATACAAGAAGATGGGGCTGGTATTTGTTTGAAAAGCCTGAGACCTGATTTCCCCTGTGCTGGCAGATTCTTTGTGAGAGATTTGAAGTGACACCGATATATAGTGTTCCGTTTCGTTTGCTTGCAAGAATATAAACAGTAGGCTGCATGATAGAAAAGGTCCTTTCTGAAGGTCAAAAAAGATAGTACACAGTTATTCTATCACTATACCTAAGTAGTAATTGATATTATTTAAAAAACCTCTGTCTTTATCCCGTCGTCCCCGGACGCAACTTAACGGGGACCCAGTGGCTTTAGGTTCTTGCTATGACTGGAATTACAACCTTAAAATCCCAAGCCGCCGGATTCCCGATCTCAAAACGCATTCGAAATGGTTCGAGCACTAAGGTCAGATTAAAAAGTTTTCCTGAAGGAAAACGGAACTCTCCCGATAGGGACACTCGGGAACGACGAAGAGGGGCTGGCTTCTAGGTGGTTTCTAACAAATGCTGAGCAAATGCTCAGCCGCCCACTTCGCGCGGCATCTCTTCACGCCGCACTTCGCCAAAGTATTTAAAGATACGTTGAAGGCGAAGGAGCACGAATGTTGCTAAGCCAGCGCTTCAAGATGCCTTAATTCCGCCCCGCA
Source organism: Synergistaceae bacterium (assembly GCA_963682045.1). Lineage (GTDB taxonomy): Bacteria > Synergistota > Synergistia > Synergistales > Synergistaceae > Caenicola. The sequence continues at coordinate 518,907 of OY821326.1, read as the reverse complement.
GCCACGCTCTTAAACTCCCTATACGTCACATTGGCCTCTCCGCCTTTAATAGGGCTTACATATTTTCTAAGAGTGTAATCCACCCTTTGGCCGGGGTTATTGCCGTTCTTGCTGTATTTGGCGGCAAGAGAGGCACAAAATTGGAGGGCCTTATCCTTTTCTTCTTCGGTAGGAGCTGAGGTAAAGCGCAAAATTACATGGGCTCCGGGGACTCCCTGGGCATGGAACCAGATGTCATCCGGATTTGCCAGTTTGAATGTGACGTACCTGTTGCCTTTGGACGAGAGTCCGGCAAAAACAAGCGCATACCCCAGGTCGAACTTCTTATGCGGGGGGAGGGGAGCGGCGGTCTTCTTTTTGACATTTTTGCGTTTCTTTGCATTTTTGATGCCAAGTTCCTCTTCAACCAGGGCGATCGACTCTGTGTCGTCCATGGACTCTATTATCGCCATTAGCTCCCTGAGATCCTCAAGCTCCTCTTTGACCTTTATCAGTACCTTGGCTGCCCGTTCCTGTGCGGAAATTATTTTCTTGTACTTTGCAAAATAACGTGCAGCGTTTTTTGAAGCGGATAGTCTGGGATCAAGGGGAACCGTCTCTTTGATCTCATTGCCCTTGTTGTCCCAGTAGGCAACAGATGCCTCCTGTGATCCCGGTGTTATCTGCCAGGCGTTAGCAACAAGCGCATCCCCATACTTTTTATACTTTTCTGCATCCTCTTCATGAAGAAGCTTTTCAATGTCTGCGGTCTGTTTTTCGCGTCTGACGGTCTCATGTCCGATCAGGTCTGTGACAGCCTTTCTTCTTTTGGTGAAAGTGCCGTCAGCTATCGGACTGAGAACTGCAATGCGTCCGGTATCTGTGATATCGGTATCCGGTAAGGCTGAAGCCCCTTCTAAAAGTACAGGCAGGGCCGTAAGGTATTTTTTTATCATCTGGGGGATGAATAATGAGATATCTTCTTCTTTGTAAAACCCGTTCAGGCAAAGCAAAGCGTTTTGCATATCCATTTCAGAGAGCCTCTCAAGGAGTTTTTTCCCAAATCCTGCAACAGATCTTAACGTATCGGCAGAAGGATCTTTAAGCCATTCCTCAAGTGATGTACCTTTAAACTCGGGAGGCATGGAGTACGGCTGGCCGGGGAGGATGGAGCGGAACCTGTTGTCCGCCGGGTGAATGTGTTTTGCTGTCTCAAGCACGATGTCGTTTTCATCCAGAAGAATAAGGTTGCTGTATCGTTCCATAGTCTCAAGTATCAGATGCCTTGTATTTGAGAAACCCGCACCGATAGTCTTGGTGAAAGTCAGTTTTATCATCCTGTCCCTGTTAAGCTGAGAGATGCCGGTAAGTTCTGCTCCGGAGATATTGCTCTTAAGTGCGTTGACGATCGGCGGGGTCTGTTTAGCCCCTGAGGTAAGCTCCTTTTTTTCCTTTTCGGATATGACCGCAATGCCGCAGTTCTGCGCTCCCCAGGAAAGCAGCAGAACAAGACTGCCCGAAATCGAGATCGCCGCCCAGCAGTCACCGCCCTCAAGCTTCTGTACCCTTTTGCCGATATGTCCCCTAAGGACTTTGCTCCAGATCCAAACAAGTTCAGGCCCGAAAGAAATAAAAAACACCCCCAGTTCGCAAATATTTGCTGATAAACAACTATAGCATATTGGGAAATGGATGGGGGATAGAGGCGGACGAGCAGTTGGCAAGCGATGGGAGGGGTCAAGGGGCAGGTTCGGAGAATTTACAGGACTTTGTCCTGTGGAGAATTCGCGATATCCGTCGCTGGAGAATTTGCATCGCTTCGCATTCAGAAGGGGCTGCTGAGCAATGGCTGAGCATGATGCGAGAGCGGTCGTAGAGGCAGTCAAACTATCGATAGACAAACAGTCGTGAGAATCAAAATCTCCGTCTTTCCCGAATGCCTCACCATTCGTCTTCCCGGTATGCATTTGAGCCCCCGGGGCCCATCCTTTTGATTTTGACTTCGAAAACTAGAAAGGAATAAACCAAAACCTGTGGATCCCGGCTCACGGCCAGAGAGCCAACGAGTTACGAGTTGTGCGAATCGGCTGGTAGTTACACCAGTGGCATACCGGGACGATGGGGAAGGTGGATCCAGGATCTCGGAACGCACTCGAAATGGTTTCCGTCACTTCGCTGCTGGATCATATACTGTCCGTTCTTAATAAACTCCCAGAATTTTACTCCAAACTCAGGTGTCAGTGCTTCGGCAACAAGTATGATATCCAGGTCCCTTGTCGCCCGAAACGGCAGGCCATTTTTTTGAAACAAGAGATCGCAGGCTGTTCCTCCTATCAGAACATACTTGTCTTCATGCCCTGCAAAGTGTTTGCGAAATACTTCGATTCCTTTAACCATTGAAAAAGTCCTCCATGAGCGTTTCAAATTCTTTTTCGATACGCACATCTTCTATTAGATTTTCAAGAGAGGCATAAAGAGAGAAAATATCTACAATTCCGCTCTTTGATGGGCTGTCCGGACATGTCTTTGCAAACAGGCCCGGATCATAGTTCCAGAGCTCTACTATTAAATAATTTTCAGAGCGCAGCATATCTGGAGATGCGACAGCTGACCTTTTAAATTTATCGAAATACTTTTTATAAACTGCCTTACATTGATGCTCCGGAACTTCAAGCAAGCTCATTTCTGCCAGGGCATCTTCACCGGCTGTGTATGTTTCCGCACTGTGCAGCGGCGTAAAATCTTCCATGAAAAGCCTTTTTAGTATTGGAGTCCGCATATACTTTTTCCCTGATTCCCAAAATTGTTTCGCTTCTATTCTGAAATACTTTTTTCTTGTTCCTTTCCCCTTGAAAGTCATGAGCCCGTATTGCATTAAAAGCAACAGAGCCCTTGCCACAGTGGCCTGAGAAAGCTTTAAATCATTTATGATCTGGCTGATCGGGCACTCCGGAGTCTTGCTATACAATATCCATAAAAAGATACACTGTGCTGCTGTTGTGAATTTAGCGGCAAGTGGTTTAAGTGCCGCATCGTGACGCTTCTCAAGCTGCGTGCCCAAGAACGGAAGAAATACCATCTTTTCATCAACAAAAAATGGGATACTGTTCTCTATCAAACGTTCTCTTCTTGCAGAGCTGGCTTTATCAAGCCATAAAACACAATGGTCCGTTACTCCTAAGAATCTCGGTATTATTTCAAGGTGTTTCCGAAGACGTGAGATCGACAGATAATCCCCCTTGAAGTGAAATACAAGAAATTTATTGTCAAGGATTTTACCTCTGTAAAAGTCATAGTCTTCCATAAAGACCAGAGGTATCTTGTCTTTGACATCCAGATCTTCGAGTTGCAGAGGCAGCCCAAGCACGTTCAATTTTTTAGTTGCCAAAATATCACCCCTCACTTATTAATTCATAAACATTGTCATTGTATCATCATAAATAAATTAATGGTATTTTATGAATTAATGTGCCCGTAGAAGAAAGACAAAAACTGTGCCGGCTCATCTCGGCGGTGAAATCGCCACTTCTCCAGCCCCTCCAACTGCTTGCCAATGGTCTAAATAGCCCATCGCTTGCCTATCGCTTGCCTGCACTAACGTAGTATAATACTCTCCTGTACTCTGAAAATTAACAGAGTAGCCGATTAATAACACAACAAAGGGGAAATCCAGATGAAGCCATGTTTTATGCCTGCGGACATATTATTGCCAAACGAAAAAATAGAGATGGGAAAATGGGCCGTTATCGCCTGTGACCAGTACACGAGCCAGCCTGAGTACTGGGATAAGGTCAAAGAATTTGTCGGTTCATCCGAATCTGCCCTTAACCTTGTGTTCCCCGAGGTCTATCTGGGAGAAGAGGACGGCAGGATCGATAGTATCTGCACTTCGATGAAAGAATATCTTAAAAACGGGATCGTGACCCAAGCCGTAACCAACGGCTTTATCCTCGTCGAACGCCAGGTCGGCCATGGTATAAGAACGGGCCTCATAGGGGTTATTGACCTTGAGCAGTACGACTTCAATCCGGGCTCTGAAAAACTGATAAGAGCGACAGAGGGGACAGTACTGTCCAGGATTCCTCCAAGAGTCAGGATAAGGACAAATGCTGTTCTGGAATGCCCCCACGTCATGCTTCTGGTCGACGACCCTGACAGACAACTGATCGAACCTCTTGCGGCACAAAGGGAACAACTCAGGAAACTCTATGACTTTGACCTCATGCTTGGCGGCGGCAACGTAAAGGGTTATGCAATAGAAGGTCTGAGGGCGGAGTCTCTGATAATGCTGATATCCCAAATGCAGGCCGGGAGCAACAACTTTTTCCTCGCGGCCGGCGACGGCAATCACTCACTTGCTACCGCAAAGACATGCTGGGAAAATATCAAAGCCAGTTTGAGCGAAGAAGAAAGGATCTCCCATCCCGCCAGGTTCTCCATGGTCGAGGTCATCAATCTGCATGACGCATCATTATACTTTGAGCCGATCCATCGTGTTATCGACAATTATGACTGCGATACTATTCATAAATATTTCAATAAATATATCGAAGACAACGGACTTACCGGACGTGAGGGGGATGAAATAACCTTCGTGGATTCCAGTGAAAATAAAGTCGGCCTTTCTCTTGATGGTCTTGAAGGAAGGCTCCCGGTGGATATTGTCCAACGTTTCCTGGACGAACTTACGAAAAATGACCACGAAAATCTCGATTACATCCATGGCGAAAACCACGTCATCGATCTGGTCAAAAAGAAAAAGGCAGTCGGTATCCTTCTTAAATCGATAGACAAGAGCAGTCTGTTCCCCGGCATAGCCGCAGGCGGCGTATTGCCAAGAAAGACTTTCTCTATCGGCGAGGCTGATGAGAAGAGATTCTACATAGAGTGCCGCAAGATAAGCGGCTAGCAATTGGGGCATCTCGCGGCGCTGTCTTTACAACACTCAAAATCCTTCGCTTCGACGTATGCCCAATACGCCTTAGCTTGAATTTTTCGTGTTGCTTCGTCATCATCCGCGATCTGCCCCAATTGCGAAAATTGATTTTTTATCCGTCATCCCGGTATGCACCTGAGCCGGGATCCAGGTCTTTGTTTTGACCTTGGTCCTATTTTCTTGACGTCGTCCTCGAATGCCCAAATCGAGGATACAGGTCCGCCGGATTTACTCTATCACTGGCTTCAACGTCTAAACCCAAGCCGCTGGATTCTCGATACAGGCACTCGGGAACGACGGTGAGAGGAGACGCCTCTCCGTTCTCAACGGCTGCTTGCCATCCGCTAGCAGACGCTTGCCTATTGCCTGCCAATATTTTTATACAACTGATTTCCACGGAGTGCCTCTCGAAGCATGTTTTTAGGTTTTTCGATAGTCACAAATATTGCAATTGGGGCAGATCGGAGATGATAGCGACGCAACATGCAGTGGTTCAAGCTAAGGCGTATGTCAATACGTTGAAGCGCAGGACCACAATTGTTGCTAAGCCAGCGCTCCGAAATGCCCCAATTGCACGTTGACAAGAGTGGCGAACCTGCTAAAATTACTTCCGTGCCTTATTTTTGTACTACGCACCTGGTTTTGGTCTACCCGGTTTGAAAACAACAGCTCAGCTACCGCTCAGCAATTGCTCAGCTGCCTTTACGCCAGTTTTAAGCGGCACGCAACACGCCGCAGTACCTAGAGTGGGGCTGTAGCTCAGCGGGAGAGCACTTCCCTCGCACGGAAGGGGTCGGGCGTTCAAATCGCCTCAGCTCCACCATTCTTTTAATTAATGACTTGTTATAACTGACAATTGAATACTGCAGTTAAATTGCCCCTTCCTGAAATCAAATGACATGGAGGGGTTTTTTATGTAATTTTTCTCCATTTTTCCCTGATGATCTGCTTGCCCATCTGTTATGAGCATCCCCAAATTACAGATTTTCGATATCGCTCCAGCTATCTAAAAATAGATTAAAAAAATGTACATTTTTTGCTATAATATCAATATCGAATATTTATGAATTTAGATGTTTTAATATTTTTGTTTAAGACTTAATGCACTTGGAATTGTAATAGGATAAACGTGAAACACCTATAGAATAACTCATCGAAATGGAGAAAACATGATAAATTTTTACAGGACTGATGAGTTTAAGAAAATGATAATGTTTTTTATCAGACGCAGCATCACGTTGATCGTGAGTTGCTGCTTTGCATTTGTATGGACCGAGTACTATTCCTCAGTTATAACCAACCCTTTTTTCAGGAAGGGAAACTGGGCTCTGGTATTCCTGTATATGGTCCTTTACCACCTTTTTACGAACCTTTACGGGGGCTACAGGATAGGCACAGAAAGAATAACAGACATTGTCTATTCCAACTGGCTGACGATAGTTATCGTTAACTCTGTTACATACCTCCAGATAAGCCTTATTGGCAGACGGTTCCAGGATCCCTTTCCCCTTTGGGCCCTTTTGTGCTTACAGCTTCTGATAGTGCCAATATGGTCTCTGTGCGTAAACCGTATTTATTTCAAGATGTTCAAGCCGAAACAATTGATCTGTCTTTACAACGGAGACGATCCGTCACGTATAATTGACCGTTTTATTTCCAGGCCGGATAAATTCAACATCAGCAAGACCATCAGAGTTTATCCGGGTAACAGTGACTTTTACGCACAATTGTCTGATTCGGACGGAGTTCTGATATACAATATCCCTGATGAAAAATCAGCAGAAATACTCAAGCACTGTGTTGAAAAAGGAATACGCTACTATCTTGTCCCCTCGTTAGGAGACATAATACTTAGAACATCAGACATTATCTATCTTGAAGACATTCCGCTCCTTATGTCGAAAAACGAAGGACTTTACCTTGGGCAGAGGATATTGAAAAGGACTTTTGATATATTCTTTTCCGTTATATTCCTTGTTGTTTTCTCACCTTTGATGACATTGGCAGCCCTGGCGATAAAATTATGCGACGGAGGACCTATTTTTTATACTCAGGAAAGATGCACTGAGAGGGCAAAAAAATTCAACATATTAAAATTCAGGACTATGATAATAAAGGCAGAAGAAGACGGGATAGCCAGGCTGGCTCAGGAAGACGATCCGAGGGTCACTCCTGTCGGAAAATATCTCAGGCAGTTCAGGCTTGATGAGCTTCCTCAGCTAATCAACATCATAAAAGGAGAAATGTCTTTTGTCGGTCCCAGGCCCGAGCGCCCGGAGTTCATAGAACTATACAAGGAGAAGCTCCCGGAATTCGACTTCCGGCTGAGCGTAAAAAGCGGCCTTACAGGTTTCGCCCAGGTCCTTGGCAAATACAACACAACACCGGAAGAAAAGCTAAAGCTGGATCTCATCTACATCCAGACTTATTCGTTCCTGCTTGACATAAAGATTCTATTAATGACCATAAAAGCTATATTTTCAAAAAACAGTACCGAAGGACTAAAGGGAGCAGGATAGGATGATCGATTTATCAATCGTGCTTGTGCACCACGAAACTCTTGAAAAAACACACAAAACGATATTGTCCATTTACAAAACTGTTAATGATTTTAAATATGAAATTATTGTTATTGATAATTCTATAAATACTTTTTTCCCATCTGAGAAAGCAGATATATATGTAAAAATTGAGAACAATGGATTTGCGAATGCCTGTAATATTGGTTCTAACAAGGCAAATGGAGAATACATCCTTTTTCTCAACTCAGATGTTGAACTTTGTGAGTGTGCCCTGGATTCTGCAATGCATTATATAAGGAGAAATGATGAAATTGGGATACTAGGGATCAAGACCCTGCTGCCGGACGGCACTCTGGATGCTGCATGTAAACGTGGATTCCCTACCCCGTTCGCCTCTTTTTGCTACATAGTTAACCTGGACAGGTTATTTCCGAAAAGTAAAAGTATCGGTCGTTACCACATGACGTATCTTGATCCTAACAAAACCAATGAAGTTGAGTGTGTGTCGGGAGCATTCATGCTCATGAAGAGGGATTTTTTTGAGAAACTAGGAGGTTGGGACGAAAGGTTTTTTATGTACAGTGAAGATATTGATATGTGTAAGAGAGCTTATGACTGTGGCAAGAAAATTGTATATTTCGCTGATGGCTGCATGATGCACTACAAGGGCGGAAGTTCTACACCAGGAAATAATAAAAAATTATTGGAACATTTTTATGACGGAATGGTTCTATTTTATGATAAGCATTATTCAAACGAGTATCCAATTATTGTGAAGTGGCTTGTAATAATTTTCATAAAACTGAAAAAAACAGCTGCAATTGCCAGAATGTAGGCTCTGATAAATTACAATGATTACCATACTGATGGCTACCTACAATGGAGAAAAATACATAAAAGAACAAATTGATTCGTTGCTTTCACAAACAGAGCAACGTTTTACTATTGTGATAAGCGATGACGGTTCTACAGACTCTACAATTGAAATAATCTCAGATTACGTGAAAAAGTATCCTGAGAAAATAAAATTAATTAACAACGATCAACAGCAAGGAGCAAAATATAATTTTTTAAATCTAATGATTAAAAATAAAGATGATTATATTATGTTGTGTGATCAGGACGATGTTTGGCTGAGCAAAAAGATTGAAATTTCGCTTGAAGCAATTCAAAAACTGGAATCTACATATGGAACAAACATGCCATTGCTTGTTCACACAGATTTAAAGGTAGTTGATCAGAAATTAAATTTAATTTTCGATTCTTACAAAGATATGATTAATGTTAACTATGCTCGTGTTGAATTAAAAGATCAAATAATTCAAAATACTCTTACCGGCTGTACTGCAATGTACAACCGGACACTTGCGGATCTTATAAATAAGCAGCCAAAATTCTTTGTAATTCATGACTGGTGGTTGATTTTGCTGGCCTCTGCTTTTGGCAAGATAGCTCCTATAGATGAGCGAGATATTCTATACAGGCAACATGACGATAATGTAATAGGCGCTAAACGTGTTAAATCATTCAAGTATATTTTTGACCAAATTTTTCTAAACGCGTCCGGAATTATAAAATCTATAAATGATACATATCTTCAGGCACAAAGTTTTCTTGATATGTACGGAGACAGATTAAACGAAGAACAGCGAAAATTACTAATGGATTATATCAAGATCCCTAAGCATGGTAAAATTAAAAGAATTATTGAATTACAAAGATTGGGAGTAATGAAGAACGGATTTATCAGACAAATTGCGCAGCTGTTGTTTGTTTAAATATTAAATTCAAGGGAGTGACCTTTTATGAAGGGAATTATACTGGCTGGGGGAGCAGGTACACGTCTGTACCCATTAACTATGATAACCAGCAAACAACTGCTTCCCGTATACGACAAGCCGATGATCTACTACCCGCTTTCTACACTTATGTTGGCAGAGATCAAGGATATCCTTATAATTTCAACACCGGCTGACTTGCCTAATTTTGAAAAGCTGCTTGGCGACGGCAGCCAGTTTGGGATAAAACTTTCATATAAAGAGCAGCCCTCGCCGGACGGACTTGCCCAGGCCTTCATAATTGGAGAAGAATTTATCGGTGGAGACTGTTGTGCCATGGTCCTCGGAGACAACATATTTTATGGGAGCGGCTTCAGGCATATATTGAAACAGGCCTCTGCGGATGCCGGGAATGGACAGGCTACAATATTCGGTTATTATGTAAATGATCCGGAGCGTTTTGGCATAGTGGAATTTGACGGAGACGGCAAAGTGATTTCTGTAGAAGAAAAACCCAAATGCCCAAAGTCTAACTATTGTATTACCGGCCTTTATTTCTATGACCAACGGGTCGTTGATTATGCCAAGAGAGTAAAGCCCTCCGGCAGGGGAGAACTTGAGATCACAGACCTCAACAGAATATATCTGGAAGACGGGTCACTCAAAGTCCAGCTTCTAAGCAGAGGTTACGCTTGGCTGGATACCGGGACTATGGACAGTTTAGTAGATGCAGCAGATTTTGTAAGGACAATTGAACAAAGACAGGGACTTAAAATTTCAGCACCCGAAGAAATTGCATACATCAATGGCTGGATTGACAGGGATAATTTGCTGAAGTCCGCAAAGCGATACGGAAAGTCGCCTTATGGCCAGCATCTGAAAAATGTTGCAGAGGGAAGGTATAAATATTAAAAATGAAAATCATCGAGACTGAAATAAAGGATCTTTGCATCATTGAACCGAAAGTTTACGGCGACCACAGAGGATGGTTTATGGAGACATGGTCCCGGCAATCTTTTGAAGATGCAGGCCTGGATTATACATTTGTCCAGGACAACCATTCGTTTTCAGCAAAAAAAAATACGATAAGAGGCCTCCATTTCCAGAAAGGTGAATTTACTCAGGCAAAGCTCGTTCGCTGTACTCTTGGAAGAGTTCTTGACGTTGCAGTGGATCTTCGCAAAGGATCCCCGACCTATTTAAAATGGGCAGCTGTGGAGCTGTCAGCGGAAAACAAACGTCAAATGCTTATACCACGTGGCTTTGCGCATGGCTTTGCTGCTCTGACTGACAATGTTGAATTTCTTTATAAAGCAGACAACTGGTATGCTCCGGCGTCGGAGGGAAGCATACTGTGGTGCGATCCGGAAATTGGAGTGAACTGGAATGTCAAAGATCCGATTATTGCGGAAAAAGACGCCAAAGCTCCGTTGTTTAAAGACTGCGATGTCGATTTTGTATATGAGGTGAAAAAATGAAGATAATAGTAACAGGCGGTGCGGGCTTCATCGGCAGCAACTTCATTTTTCACATGTTTAATACCCATCCGGAATACAGGATCATATGTCTTGATGCACTGACCTATGCCGGGAATCTGTCAACACTTGAGCCTGTAATGGAAAATGAAAACTTCCGTTTTGTAAAAGCTTCTATAATAGACCGCAAAGCTGTATTTGACCTTTTCGAAGAGGAGAATCCCGACATCATCGTTAACTTTGCCGCGGAAAGCCATGTCGACCGCTCTATAGAAAATCCATCTGTATTCCTTGAGACGAACATCATGGGGACCCAGGTTTTGCTTGATGCCTGCAGAAAGTACGGGGTCAAACGGTTCCATCAGGTTTCTACGGACGAGGTCTACGGAGATCTTCCGCTTGACAGGCCGGATCTCTTTTTCACAGAAGAGACCCCTATTCACACATCAAGCCCGTATTCCGCTTCGAAGGCTGCGGCAGACCTTCTGGTACAGGCTTATCACAGGACATTCAAAGTTCCTGTAACGATTTCGCGCTGTTCCAACAACTATGGTCCATGTCACTTCCCGGAAAAGCTCATTCCGCTGATGATTGCGAATGCCCTCAACGATAAGCCTTTGCCCGTTTATGGCAAGGGGGAAAATGTGCGTGACTGGCTATATGTTGAAGACCACTGCAAGGCGATCGACCTCCTCATCCATAAAGGTACTTTAGGAGAGGTTTACAACATTGGCGGACACAATGAGATGCGCAACATCGATATCGTTAAGACGATAGTCCATGAACTTGGCAAAAGCGAAGAACTCATAACATACGTGGCAGACCGTGCAGGACATGACCTGCGCTATGCAATAGACCCCACAAAGATCCACAATGCGCTTGGATGGCTGCCGGAGACAAAGTTTGAAGACGGCATCAAGAAGACTATCCAGTGGTATCTCGAGAACAAACCCTGGTGGGAGAATATAATCAACGGGGAATATCAGAAATACTACCAGAGGATGTATTCTAAAAGATAGTTGGTCGGTTGGTCAGACGGGTCGTTGGCTGGGAAAATCTGAGTAACTGAGGGGAAAAACAAGAAAGCGAAAAAGGTTTTATTTTGTTTGATAATACTGATAAACTGTTGGTTTGACAGAGGGCTCATTTACTTGTGTTGAAGATTTGAGTAAAGTACCAGTCTCTGTTGGCAAAAGAACTTAAATAAGTGAACGATGAACAGTATGAAAAAATAGCAGCTATGATAGATAATGTAGGCAGGTTGTCGGGCGGATTAATTAATAAAGTTGGTTAGGTGGTCAGGAAGGGCGAAAATAGTTGACCATGTGGCCGGCTGGTCAGGAAGGACTAAAAAAGTTGGTCAGTTGGATAGGGAATAGTTGATAAGTTGGACAGGACAAGCTAGAAGCCTTTAAACATTATTTTTTGATATAGCCTTTTTGCATAGTTGTTTTGGGAAACTATTTTCCTAACCAACTATCCAACTGTCCAGCCTACAGGCTTTTCCTGACCAACCTACCAACTGACCACCCAGAAAGGGGTTACCCATATGAAAATTCTAGTTACAGGCGTTAAAGGTCAGCTTGGATATGATGTTGTGAAAGTCCTTAAAGAGCGAGACATTGAATGCCTTGGAGTGGACATTGATGATTTTGATATCACTGATGCAAAAGCGACATCCCAATATATCAGAAATTATGCTCCTGATGCTGTAATACACTGCTCAGCGTACACTGCAGTGGACAAAGCGGAAGAAGAACTTGAGCTTTGCCGCAAAGTCAACGTCGGCGGCCCCCGCAATATCGCGGCCGCTTGTAAAGAAATTAACGCAAAAATGATATATATAAGCACAGACTATGTTTTCCCTGGGATTGGCGACAAGCCTTATGAAACAGACGATCCGACCGGGCCTCTGGGTGCTTACGGGCAGACAAAACTTGATGGGGAACTTGCCGTAAAAGAAATACTTTCGCGTTTCTTTATTGTTCGTACCTCCTGGGTCTTTGGCATAAACGGAAATAACTTTGTCAAAACGATGCTGAGACTTGGAAAGGAGCGGACGGAGATAAGTGTAGTGTGTGATCAGATAGGTTCTCCCACATACACCGCGGATCTAGCCCCGCTGCTTTTCGACATGATAGTAACAGAAAAATATGGAACGTATCATGCAACAAACGAAGGTTACTGCTCCTGGGCTGAATTCACTGAAGAAATATTCAAATTAGCTGGTTATACAACAAGGGTCATTCCGATACCGACGTCAGAATATCCAACCAAAGCAAAGAGGCCGCTAAACTCCAGGATGAACAAAAAAAGTCTTGACAGCGCCGGATTCAAAAGGCTTCCATCATGGCAGGACGCACTGTTGAGATACATATTGTAATGCTGACTAGAATTCTTATTCTTACAAAAAAAACAATTATATCGCTTAAAATAAACGGGTTCAACGCAACTCTGCAAAAAATAAAATTTAAATGCAAAGAAATATATCAGGGATTTTATCGTCGCTTCAATCATATAAGACTCGACACAATAACATCTAAAGAACGTCAAAGTCAGTTGCAGCATACTTTTTCAAGGAATATTAAGATAAGCATTTTGGTCCCGCTCTATAACACACCGGATAAATTTCTGCATGAGATGATAGGATCTGTCCAAAACCAGACATATTCTAACTGGGAACTTTGCATGGCTGACGGAAGTGACGACAAACATAAGAGTGTAATGGAGATTTGTGAAAAATATTGTAACAAGGACAAGCGTATTAAATATAAAAAACTTGCAAAAAACTTTGGAATTTCAGGGAATACCAATGAATGCATCAGTATGGCGACCGGTGAGTATATAGCTCTGTTTGACCATGACGATATAATGCATCAGTCGGCATTATTCCATGTAATGAAGGCTATCTGCGAAAAAGAAGCTGATTTCATATATACTGATGAAGCGACGTTTTCCTGTGACTTGAAAACTTTAATATGTATACACTGGAAGCCGGATTACGCTGTGGACAACCTCAGAGCAAATAATTATATATGCCACCTCTCTGTCTTCTCTAGAAAACTTCTTGATGAAGCCGGGTGTTTTTTGCAATAGCAAAGTGTAACGAAACGCAAAGAAAAGTGTAACACCTCCCCCTGGGCTACCGGGTCAAATAACCGGGTTACGTTATTTCTGCTGCATTAAAGAATGTTTAAATCTCCAGCTTTCCCTGTCAAAGATTATCAGATGGCTATGATGAACAAGCCTGTCAATCAATGATGTCGTGAGCTGGTCATCATAGAATATCCCGTTCCACCGGCTAAATTCAAGGTTCGTTGTAATGATAATGCTACGTTTTTCATAACAGTCAGCTATAACCTGAAATAGAAGCTGTGAGCCTTCTGCGTCAAACGGGATGTATCCCCACTCATCGCATATAAGAAGATCTAGTTTTTCAAGTTTCTTAAGGTACTGCAACAGCTTGCCATCTGCCTTTGCCGTAACGATCTCATTTACAAGAGTGGCGGTTTTATAAAACCCTACTTTCTTTCCCTGCATACATGCTTCAACACCTATTGCTGTAGCCATATGAGACTTACCTGTTCCGTTTCTGCCGTATAGAATGAGGTTTTCTGTACGGTTAAGAAAATCTGCCTTAATTAACAGTTCTCGGTCTATTGCTGCAGGAAGCTCTATGTCCTCAAAGTGGTAATTCTCAAAGGTTTTAACGTTCCCGAAACCGGCTTTTTTAAGGTTCAGGTCCCTTCTTTTTAGTTCCCGGTATTCAACCTCGGCCGACAGTACTTTTAACATATATTCCTGATGCGAATCACCTGTAAACGTAAGAGCATTCTTTACAAAGCTCGCTCCCAGCCTGAGCAAGCGGCATGAGGTTGCTATTTCTTTACCTGGGTTACTCATATCCCAACCTCTGCTTTTATAAGCGCATCGTATTTCCCCATGTCGGGAAGCATTGGTGGCGTTATAAGTGTTCCTGATGTGTTGTCACGTATTTTCATGGGGCTTGGTGCATTGTCATATGCAAGTGCTGTCCTGCATGCTGCGGTTACGCTTTGCGTGTCCTTCCTGCCACTTGTAAGTGCAGTCTTGAGTGCGTCCGCTGCGTGCGCAATATCACTTTTTTCAAGTATCGAATGCAGCAGAAGCAATGCATTGCGTTTTTCTTTGTTGTCCAGTTCTTCAAGATAATTCTTCCATATCTCAGGCATCTGGCTGTAGAAAGCTGTATATTTCAGCGCAGCCGGACGTTTGGATATCAGGTCTATATAAGGCAGCCATTCCATGGATTCCTGTCCATGTCCGTACAATCTGTTGTGAGACGCTATCTTTTTATATTCTTTATCCATTACTGCTACGGAATCACTTGTTACTTCAATGTACACTTGGGTCAATGCGTGCCTCGGAGATGATGAGTATCTGTTTGTTTCAAACATGACTTTGCCGTATTTATCAGTTTTCACTGTCTCAAATCTCAAAACGTTGTAAGGAATGGGATTGAGGCGCAGCATAGCTTTTCTGTCACTGGCAAAAAGTTCTTTTATGGGTATTTCCTTAATGTAGTGTTTCCTGTACATGTCCTTTTCTGAAGCACTGAAAAGTTGCCTATTGAATTCCGCGAAGTCTGTTATATGAGGTACAGGAACAAACATGTTCCTTCTTTCATAGCCTACTTTGTTCTCAACATTTCCTTTTTCATTCCCGGATGAAGGATTACAAAATGCAGAGTCCATACCGTAATGTTCCATAAAACGTTTGAATCCCTCTGTCTGCTTTCGGTCGTGACCTTTCCCCAATGATACTATTGCTGCTGAAAGATTGTCGAATAAGATCCTGTAAGGAACCTGGTCCATATATTCTATTATGTTCTTTATTCCCTGAAGCAGGCATTCTTGGTTTTCCCCTTTGAATATCTGGCAGTACGCCGCGTTGCTCTGCGGAAATGACAGTGTAAGTTTGTGTCCTGTCCTCTGCCGGTCGCATTCATCATAGTATGCAAATTCGCAGAAATCAGCCTGTGCTTCTCCTGCCGGATGTTCAAGCGGAAGATAACCTTCGGATCTGTTTGAGTAAAGCTCTTTCTTCTTTTCGTTTACATAATATTGTACTGTTCTAAGTCTTACTCCAATTTCTTTGGGATATTCCGCAACCAGACGGTCATATACTCGTTTTGCCGTATGCCTCTGTTTGCGTGGAGCTTTCATGTCATCCTCGAGCCATTGGTCTATTACTGGCTTAAGTGGGTCAAGCCTGGAAGGCTTTTTGTCTGTCCTGTAGATAGGCAGGTTGAAATCTTCCATGTCCAGATATTTGGAGACAGTTTCGTAGTGATAGCTGGTCCTCTTCATAATTTCACGAATACTGCATCCTTCTTTTTCGTACATTCTCCTGATATACTTAATATCGTCCATTGTGAGCATCCTTTCTTTCCTCCTCAGGTCGTCAGATAACCAGAGGATATGTGTTTGAAGGGAGGATCGCAATGGACTCTTTTGTCTATGCTGAATATGCCGTGTCAAATTGAACACATCGTCCGCTTGAATTGAACACCCTTTCCGCGTAAAGTTGAACACCCTTACCGTCCAAGTTGAACACCCTCCTGTAGTTCTATGACTCCATAATCATCAAACTCAATATAATGAATTCAGCATCTAGAAGATGCAAATACATTATTTGAGGGGGGTCATTGGAGATGACCAATTATAGGGAGATTCTACGGCTGAACAGCCTTGGAATCAGCAACAAACAGATTTCTGCAGCATGTAACTGCTCACGGACAACAGTCATAGACGTGCTCAAACGTGCTGTGGAAATCAAGTTTATGTGGGAATCTGCAAAGGATTTGAGCGACAAGGAAATCACAGACAGGCTTTTCCCGCCAGGGTTTATAAAACCAAGCTACAAAATACCGGATTACAATCAAATCCATAAGGAAATGGCCAAAAATGGCGTGACTCTTAGCCTACTCTGGGCTGAATACTGCGATCAGTGTAGGGAAACAAACGAACTTCCATATCAATCCACGCAATTCTACAAATACTATAGTGATTATGTTCAGAAAAACAACGCAACGATGCATCTGGATCACAAGCCTGGAGAAATAATGGAAGTGGACTGGGCAGGTCAGAATGCTTACATAATTGATACTGACACAGGCATGCCTATAAAGTCTTATGTGTTTGTAGCAGTACTTCCATACAGCGGTTATGCTTACGTTGAAGCTTTCCTGTCGCAGAATCAGGAAATTTGGACGACCGCCCATGTCAACGCCTACAAATATTTTGGCGGAGTAACGCGCATCCTTAGGCCGGACAACCTTAAAACCGGCGTCACACATGTATCCAAAAGTGAAACCATCATTAACAAGACATATCTTGAGCTTGCTGAACATTATGGCACAGCGGTGATTCCGGCCCGTCCAAAAGCTCCGCGTGACAAGGCCACCGTGGAATGTTCGGTTGGAATTATCTCAACATGGATACTTGCATCCCTGCGTAACATCCAGTTTCTCTCCATGCATGAACTGAATGAGGCAATAGCAAGCAAACTCATTGAATTCAACAACAAACCCTTCCAGAAGAAAGAAGGCAGCAGGGCAGCCGCATTCTCCGATGAAAAGATATTCCTGCTGCCACTGCCGCCGCGTCCATATGAACTTGCGACCTGGAAAATAGCAACCGTTCAGTATAACTACCATATCAGCACGGATTTCCAGAACTATTCTGTCCCGTATGAGTACATCAAACGTAAAGTAGATGTACGCCTTACGAAGAATATGGTCGAGATATTCTTCGAGGGGAACCGTATAGCGTCCCATCACAGATTATATGGCCATACTAACCAATATAGCACCAATGAAGGACATATGCCTCCTGATCATAAGCATTATATTGCGTGGGATTCGGAACGTTTCATCAAATGGGCTGAGAAAATAGGCGAGAATACAGCTGCCGTAATCCGCCTCTTTTTAGGCAGATACAGAATAGAACAGCAGGGATACAAATCATGCATGGCGATGCTCAAGCTTGCGGATAAATATTCAGCCCTGCGTCTAGAAGCATCATGCGTGAAAGCCCTGTCGTTTACTTCCTGCCCAAGCCTCAAGAACATACAAGCTATTCTTGTTTCAGGTCAGGACAAACTTACACAGAGCACAGGCAAAATTGAGGATTCAGCAACAGGCGACACGATCCAATATGGTTTTACACGCGGGGCCGGATATTACAGGAGGAACGGATAATGCTGGATGATAACACTATATCCAAACTGCATGAGATGAGGCTTTCTGTTATGGCTCAGTCATTTAACGAACAGATTAAGAATGGTTGCTTTATCGAAATGTCGTTTGAAGAACGTTTCGGCATGCTTGTGGATTCAGAATGGGCCGTACGCAAGAGCAACCGTTTGATGCGGTTGATACAGAAAGCTAATTATTCAATTTCAGGTGCGTGTATTGAAAATATTGAATATCATCCAGACAGGAAGCTGGATAAAACTCAAATAGCAAGGTTGGCCACATGCACTTATATTGAGGAAAATCATAATCTGCGTGTTCTTGGCGCAACCGGCAGCGGAAAGACTTTCATTGGTTGTGCTCTTGGCATGGCGGCTAATCGTAATTTCTATTCCTCAAAATATATACGCTTGCCAGAACTGTTCGCAGAGCTGGCTATAGCAAGAGGTGACGGCTCATATCGCAAGGTTATTAAACAATACAAGCAGGTAAAGCTTCTTATCATGGACGAATGGCTGCTGTTCCCTCTGAAAGAAAACGAGGCGAGAGATCTGCTTGAAATTGTAGAAGCACGGCACAAAAGGGCGTCGACTATATTTTGTTCCCAATTTGATGTAGCGGGATGGCATCTCAAAATCGGCGAACCAACTTTGGCCGATGCTATATGTGACAGGATAGTACATGATTCATATACAATCATGATCGAAGGCGAATCAATGCGTAAGAAGAAAGGGATAAAGACCAAAAAGTAAAGTTACTGGCCCGGGGGATTTTCCTCCGGGCAATTTTGCCATGTTCAATTGACACGGACGGGGTGTTCAATTTCACCCGGAGATGGTGTTCAACTCCTAACGGACAAGGTGTCTATTTTGAGTGGAATATGCACTATGCCTACTGTTACACTTTTTGATTGCGTTTCGTTACACTTTTATTATGCATTAAACAGCCGGGTGGTTCAACCCTGAATATGACGGAAGCCAAGATCATGACATAATATTAAGACTTACTGCCGGTGCAGATAAAATATTTCATATTCCAAAAGTGCTATATTTTTGGAGATCTCATCCGGGCTCCGTATCATTGGATATTGACTCCAAAACATATGCTGTTGAGGCAGGTTATAACTTGGTAAAGGATAATTTAAAAAAAGCCGGACTGAATGCGTCCGTTTCAAGCTCCCGAGCTTTTCCAACAATTTACAGGATAAAATATGAGCTTACCTCGCTGCCGCTTATATCAATTATTATCCCGAACAAAGACCATTACAGTGACCTAAAAAAATGTCTCGATTCAATACATACAAAGACGACTTACAGTAATTATGAAATTATTGTTGTTGATAACAACAGTACTGATGCACAAACACTCAGATACGTCACAGAAATGGGGAAAAACGGCATTATTAAATTGCTGCACTGGAACGATACTTTCAACTTCGCGGCGATCAACAATTATGCAGTCCAAAATTCAAACGGTGAATTTGTTGTCCTTTTGAATAACGACACAGAGGTCATTTCCCCTGAATGGCTTGAAGAGATGTTAATGTACGCGCAACGGAAAGACGTAGGTGCAGTGGGAGCAAAATTATACTATACTGACAATACTATCCAGCATGCCGGGATCATATTGGGTTTCGGAAAGGACAGGGTCGCAGGGCATTCTCATCATATGTTTAGCAGGGCATCTGTTGGTTATATGGGGAAATTGTGTTATGCACAAAATGTATCTGCTGTTACTGCAGCATGTATGATGATAAGAACGGAATGCTATAAAGAAGTTGACGGTATGGATGAAGAATTTAAAATTTCTTACAACGATGTAGACCTATGCATGAAAATAAGGCAAAAAGGATATTTAATTGTATTTACCCCTTATGCAGAACTCTATCATTATGAATCTAAGTCAAGAGGTTATGAGGACACTCGGGGAAAGATAGTACGTCTGGAATTAGAGGCTTTGCGTTTTCGTACCAAGTGGGAAAACGAAATTGAAGCGGGCGACCCATATTACAACCCGAATCTAACTTTAGAAAGATCGGATTATTCAATGAAGAACAAAATGGAGATTTGCAATGGATAAAATATCAATAAGATTTAAAGGATTATATCAATACAGAGATCTGCTAAAACAGCTTGTAGTCAGGGATGTAAAGCTAAAATACAGGCGCAGTTTTCTTGGTTATCTCTGGAGTATCCTTAATCCTCTTATGATGATGATGGTACTTGTGGTGGTCTTCTCCAACCTTTTTAGGTTCGATATCCCCAACTTCCCGGTCTATCTTATAACAGGAAGCACTCTTTTCGGCTTTATGTGCGAGGCTACGTCTATGGCTATCACATCAATAACAGGGAATGCCGCTTTACTGAAAAAAACTTATGTGCCCAAATATGTTTTTACCCTTTCAAGGGTTACGAGTTCTCTTGTAAATATGTTGTTTTCTATGACAGCAATAATCATAGTCATACTTGTCACAAACGTGAGAATAACCACATGTATTTTATTCACGCCACTTGTGATCTTGCAGGTTTACTTCTTTAGTATGGGGTTAGGACTTTTTCTCGCTTCTACATCAGTGTTTTTTCGAGATCTTCAATACCTCTGGGGTATTTTCACTACAATGTGGATGTATCTTACTCCAATATTTTATCCAGTAAAAATTATCCCGGAGCAATACCGTTTCTGGTATTATTGGTTAAATCCAATGACCGGATATATCTCTCAGTTTCGGGATACAGTGCTTTATGGTCAAATGCCGGATTTATATACAATATGCATGGGGTTTTTGACTGCTCTGATTGCCATTGTAATTGGAACATACACATTTTATAGGAGTCAGGATAATTTTATCCTGTATATATGACTATGGGAAATAATGAAAAAGTTGTTATCGATATTCAAAACGCGACTGTACGCTTTAACATGGCAAGCGAAAAGATTTGCAACTTGAAGGATTATTTTATTAAGTTAATAAAGAGAGAACTAATGTTTCAGGAATTTCTGGCACTTAAAAATATCGATCTTACGATAAAAGCCGGAGAATCGTGGGGATTTGTAGGGGTCAACGGATCCGGAAAATCTACACTTCTTAAACTTATCTGCGGTATATTAAAACCATACAGAGGAACAGTAAGAACATATGGGCACATTGCGCCTCTGATAGAACTTGGGGCTGGGTTTGACGGAGAAATGACTGCGAGGGAAAACATATTTCTTAATGGAGCTGTTCTTGGACACAGTGAGAAATTTATGCGGTATCATTTTGACGAGATAGTTGATTTTGCTGAGCTGCACGAATTTCTTGATATGCCAATAAAAAATTACTCATCAGGCATGGCGGCGCGTCTTGGTTTTTCGGTGGCAACTATGATTCGCCCGGAAATACTAATAGTTGATGAAATACTTGCCGTCGGAGACTATGCATTCCAGCAAAAATGCCAAAAAAGAATGCATGAAATGCTCACAGGGGGTACAACATTGCTCTTTGTTTCCCATTCAATAGATGACGTGAAGAAACTTTGTAAAAATGCAATGTGGCTCAACCGCGGTGAGATGGTGATGTCAGGGACTTCCGAAGAGGTTTGTGATGCATACATGGCTTCCCAGGTTGTATGATAAGTTTTATCTTTTATTGAGAGAGCAAGTAAGTTGTTTTCAGGAAGCAGAAACTTAACACTGCAATTCTAAACTAGTCGTCACTGAATAACGTGAATAATACAGTTACAGACTATATTTATGAGCTATTTAAAGGTATAATATCTGCAAGAAATCTGTATAAAACGAGGAGAAACCTTGCAGAAATGAAACCCAAAACTACAGAAGATCCACAGAATAGAATTTTCCAGATGCGCCTTGAAAACATGATAAATATGGAGCATGAACTTGTATTGCTTTCCGAGAAAATCAACTGGAAAGCATTCGAGAAGAAATTTGGTGAAGTTTACATACAGGATGTAGGACGTCCCGGTCTTCCTACCAGATTAATGGTAGGTCTCCATTACCTGAAAGGACTGCACGATCTTTCAGATGAGGACGTGGTCGAAGGTTTCCTGGAAAATCCATACTGGCAGTACTTCTGCGGTATGGAATTCTTTGAACATAAGCTGCCCCTGAACTCAAGCTCCATGACAAGGTGGCGCAAAAGAGTTGGCTCGCGAGGATTTGAAACTCTGCTGAAAGAGACACTGGAAACAGCACTTTCGATGAACTGCCTCAAACAGAAAGATATGCTGAAAGTCACAATAGACACGACAGTACAGGAGAAAAACATAACATTCCCGACAGATGTAAAACTCTACGCCAAGGGGACAGAAATACTTGTCAGAGAGGCAAAGAAGGCTGGAATAGAACTTAGACAGAGCTACACAAGAACAGTTCCGATGCTTCAGCGCGAGAACTGGCTCAAGAACAGGGGCAGAAAATACAAACAGGCGAACGCCTGTCAAAAACGTCTGAAAACGATACTTGGAAGGACAGTTCGTGACATTACAAGAAAAGCAACAGAGGAACAACTGACGGGAAAACTTGGTAAATACCTTTCAATGGCAGAACAAGTGCTGAATCAGAAGCGGGAAGATAAAAACAAAATCTACAGTTATTTTGAACCGGAGACATCCTGTATTGCGAAAGGCAAAATACACAAGAAGTACGAATTTGGTGCCAAAGCATCAATAGTGACAACTCAGAAGGGCAATTGGATACTTGGCACAACGACATACAAGGGTTCACCCAACGACATCACGACACTGTCAGACTCTCTGGATCAGGTTCAGCAAATGACAGGATGCTATCCTGAAGAGGTTTACTGTGACAAAGGGTACAGGGGCAAAAAAGTACATGAAGGCCTGCGGTGCAAGGTTTTTATTCCCGGTACTAAACAGAAAGTCACATCTGCCCAGAAGAAACGGCTCAAGCGGAGGAATGCAATAGAACCGGTAATAGGGCACCTTAAAGAAGATCACGGCATGGCAAGGAACTACCTGAAGGGCAGGATGGGGGATGAAATAAACGCACTTATGGCGTCCTGTGGTTTCAACCTGAAAAAGCTGCTGAAATCACTCAGGGCTTTTTTGTCTCAAATAATAACAAGCCTGATTCTCGTCTATTTGAAGCAAAACGGCAAAAATCAGGCATTGCAATTAGGCGCTATTTGATCCTATCTATGTTTTTCAGCAACGACTAAACTACTCTCTAACAAATGATAAATTTTATACCATTCAATACATAATCAAAGATTTTTAGTTTTTCAAATAATGGTAACTGACAGAACTAAAGCTAAATGACAGGAATATTCTAGGCACTATTAGAAAATAGTATTATCAGTCGCGGCTCTAAATGAGGCTTAAGCACGTATCGATTCTAGTAATAAGATATGGTAGTAAATAATAATTTTATGGTATTTGCAGAAGTTGGTTTGTTGATTTAATGATTCTATTATCATTGTTAAAATATTGTATGGCGATTTGATATTTTTTGTTATGCATGTTTTTTCTAACAATCAAAACACCTTTTGCAAAAAAACCACTATTATCATAGTTTTTTGCATCTGTCTTGTAGTGTTGCGTTACATCAGGTCTTCGCTGAAGTTCTGTTGGAATCTTATATATCTTTCCGGTTTGTTTATCTATCAGTAAAACATGGCAATTATATGTTAAAATATCTTCTCCTTGTTTAATTGCCCAGCCACGCACTTTAATTGTAAGGATTTTCCCTTTAACCTTTAATTCTGAATAACATTCATCAATATTAATTAAAACAGTATTTTTGTAATTTAAATAGTTGTCAATATTTATATTCTTTATTATAATTTTTTCATATGAAATTCGCACGCAAAGCAGTAATGTTAATAATATAATTATTAATGTTATTAAATATATTGTTTTTTTTGTAATTAGCATAAATATCACCTAATTTTAAATTATTTTTTAAAAATTTCCTAAATATATATATAATGAAAATATAAATAAAAGTTTCGTCGTTAGCAAATAAGTAGCATTATTTGTTTTTTTAAGTTCATTAAACATCATTAGCATAACAGATAATATTGCAAAATACATAAAAATATAAGTACGCAAACTAGATGCGAATAATGTTGGCGAAAATCCCATAATAACACGTGATGCAAACCCAAGTGTTAATATTAAATATACAGTAATTGTGTAATAAGAATTTCCAAAAATAATGAAAATTGAAATAATTATACTTATTAATACAAAACCAGCAAGTATCATTGGAATATATGTAGCCATAAGAGAAGCATTTTGAAGATTAATAAGATATTCATTGGATACTGCTCCATAAGCAACCCTTCCATTAATAAAATAAACCAGTTTTACAGGTAAGATCGAGTTGAAATACCTTTCAAGAAAGGTAGAGGCAAGTGGTACCAAAGACAATAATCTAAATGAAATATCTGATTTCTTGTTACAGACTAAAGAAAATATAAGGACAGAAAATAGCAAAAAAACAAGGTTTTCACTAAATATAAAATGATTTAAGGTCGTCATTGATCCCATGTATAATTTATCAGCAAATGACCACATTTTAAAATCTACCATCCAATTAACAATTTCAGAGTTTAGACGAGCATTATTACCTGGCGATGAAAGAATATATACAATTGAAATCATATTTATAACTAAAGCAAAATTGGAATAGTAAGAGCGTGTATGACAAATATACATATAAATGTTAAATGCTACTAGAATACCAAGAATTATTAACGACGTTTGCTCCATGTTTGAAGCCACTATAAGAGATATAGTTCCGATAATGTATGTGAACAATGATATGGGTTGATTATCTAATTTTTTTCTTAGTGGAATCATTGCAAGTAATAAAAAAAATACTGGCCATAAGTAAACAACACTAGTTGAGACCCAGCCTGCAGAACTCAGATGATTAAATGGGTACATAAAGAATAGTCCTGAAGCAACCAAATAATTGGGGTTGTTAGGGCAAGTTAGATAAGCAATAATAAATGGAATACTTATGCATATTGCACAATTCAATATCTTGAAAATATAAAAATTAACTGAAGTCATTATTAAAACCATGAAATCAATTATTGTTCGAGATGACCACACGTTGTAAAGAGTTTTTAATATAGTTATTATTCCGTTATCTTTGACTTTGTTCATATTTGCTATATCATCGTTAAAAAACCCCATTTTAGAATGAAGTAAGATTAATAATATAAGCATTATTATCAATAATGGAATGTTTTTTTTATGTATATTTATTATGGCTTTCATTTTAATCATATCCTTAAAGTTTTTTAAAAGACTAAGAAAGCTTACTGTAGTAGGTGGTTTGATCATAGTAAGGAGGTAACGACGCAAACTTCATATAACGTCTGTGATAAATATATGATATATTGAACACCCAAATGAGTTTGTAATAAATTTAAATAGTTATTTCAAAAATGTTATCATAAGCTGCTGCTACGTACCTTGGCCCCAGAATTACTGATATTTTATTTTTACCTCTTGAGAACGCGTCTTTGGATAGTACACAATAAAAGCCGCTAGCATTGTATATTTCATTTTTTAAATGCTCTCCAACGTCTATGCGTATTCGTTTGTCTGTTTCATAAAATGATTTATGTCCAGTTGAATTTTCAACCATGATGTATGTTTGATTTATTGTAGATTCTTCATTTTCAATGATAGCCCAACCGGTTATTGCAAGCGATAGGTCATAAAAATTTACTGTGTCGATGTTGAATTTTACATGTTCAGATTTTTGTATACCAGTATCAAATAAAATCTTGGCATTATCTGTGATAAGTTTTTTGTTTACAATATCGTTGAATAAATTGTTGACCTCAAAAGGTTTTCCTGAGAGCTTTGTGATCGCTAAATTTTTAGTAGGTAAAACAAATTTTTTGTATAATAAAGCATGCCATGATTTAGTGAAGGATGTTCTGGGATCCTTCATATCAGGAGTTATATCTTTTAGATAATTACCAAGTCGGTCATCTGTTTTTGCAAGAGATTTAAGCCAACGTGATATTGCAGCATGAGAATCTTTAATTTTTTTTAAAGATTCTGTATTAGATTGAGATGTTATTCCTGCTCTGTCCTCATACCAACGGATATAAAAGTCCAAATTGCCTATTTTTTTACGATTAATGAGCATATACAAAAGAGATGGATAATCTTCAATATCGCTAATATCATCGGGTAGTGGGAAAAATTCCTCCTTAAAATATTTTTTTAAGTAAATTAATGATGCCCCACCAATAAAGTTTTCAAATAAAATTATTTTTAATGCTTTTTCTGGTTTCGAATTAATCAAATTAAATTGGTAAGGAGTGGATGCAAGACAGTAGGGTGTAAGTATATGATCGACGTTATTCCAGAATGGATTAATAACAAATGTTTTATAGTATCCCAACCAAATAAGAGGGTCCCCTGTTCCTTTATTATGTTGATCCTGAATCTCTTCAGCAATGAGTTGAAAGGTATCTGGGCCATAACAAGTATCACCCTGACCCAGTGAAAATATTATATCCCCCTTTGCTTCGAGGGCTGCGTTACGCAGGTTTTTAACAATTCCTTGATTTTGCTGGTTTTTGATGAAACAAACATTTGTGAAGTGGTGACGGTTCTCTTCAAGCCATTTTTCTATTATGGAAACTGAATATCCCTTATCAGGGGAAGCGTCATCTGCTATGACAAGATCTTTATTAGGATAGGTTTGTAACTTGCAAGACTCAAGTGTAGGAATGAGTCTGTCTCCACCTTTATATGATAAAACAACTGCGCTGATTTTAATATGGTATCCCTTAGCCATATGAACAATCAAAATCCTTTCAAGTGTTACATCATAATTATAAAAATCAATGTCTTAACGTTCTGTACTTTAGTAAAATCCAAAAATTGAATACAAAATAAATTAGCAGTCTTAATATGGTAATTCCAGCAAAAAATATTCCTAGATTAATTAGCCAATTATTATAGTAGACATAATAAATTCTACTATAATTGTAAGAAGAAATAGCAAACAG
Organism: Synergistaceae bacterium; assembly: GCA_963682045.1. Lineage (GTDB taxonomy): Bacteria > Synergistota > Synergistia > Synergistales > Synergistaceae > Caenicola. The sequence continues at coordinate 491,976 of OY821326.1, read as the reverse complement.
CATTGTAAAGATAGCAATAGATATTAATGCGTCTGTGCGTATTTTATCAAGTGAAGATATATTTAGCAAAATATTTTTAAAGCTTAAAATATTACGAAGTGTTTTTATCGATATTCCTAGTTTTTTTGCACGTAATAATTCCCCGTTTAAAGTGTCATATTGGTCACAGTGCGAGTTGTATCTTTCAAAAATTTTATCAACTTGTTCTGGGTTAATTTTGTCTATATATGGCAGTATTTCCAAATCAAAAGCTGTTACAAAATCTTTGCAGTACCTAATATACGATTCGCTGGTATTATTTTTATTGCCATGCGATATTCCTCCGTGGCGATGCTTAACTGTTATTTTATCAATAAACTTTATCTTAATGCCTTTGCGTGCCAAACGAAGGTGAGTTGTCCAATCTTCGATTATAAAATAATTATCAGACAAGATACCTATTTCATTAAAAATATCTTTCGTATAGACGGTTCCAGATGCAGCAATAAAACACCGAGAAGTCAGTTCTTCAAATAATTTCCAGGGTTCGCCTGAATTAATGAGAACCGCGTCTTCACTTGAAACAAATAATGAATGTAATCTCTTTAATTCTTCATCGTACATACCGACCTGGGAAGTTATCACGTTGGCTTCTGGATTATCAGTACAGGCTTTTACAAGTGTTGAAATTGAGTTATTGCTGTATAGAGCATCGTCAGCTGCTATGCTCATAATAAAATCACCGGAGCATTTCTCTCTAGTTAATTCCAGATGCTTAACTGTGCCGACATTATTTTTATTGCGATTAAAGATATAATTAGTAATGTTCGACGTTATCCGCTCTGTCACGTATGATGATAGTTCTTGTTCGTTAAAGAAATTAGAACCATCATCGCTAATTATCAATTCAATATTCGGATAGTCTTGAGCAAATATTGAATCCAATGCATCGTAAATATGTTTCTGATTGTTATATGCAAGTACGATCAATGAAAAAAGGGGATGTTTTTTGTTTGTCTCGTTCAAATGCTCTGTCATGATATTATCTAACCCCATACCCGCCATCTACATTCATTACACTTCCTGTAACCCATCTAGCTATGTCAGAAAGCAGGTATATGACTGCGCCTGCAACATCTTCCGGTCTTCCGATCCCCAGGGGAAGTTTAGATGCGATGGATGACACAAATTCTTCTTCAGTTCTGTAGAGCTTTTTAATTGTGTCCAACATTGGCGTATCTACATAACCGGGACATACAGCATTGAACCTTATCTGTTTACCCGCATACTCCGCTGCCAAAGATTTTATCAGCGATATAAGTGCTCCCTTTGACGCTGCATATGCGGTTTTTCCAGGTGCTCCGTACAACGCTGCTACAGAAGAAATGCCTACAACAGAAAGTTTTTCTTTCTCATGATTCTTACTTTTAACTAACTCCTGCGTTATCTCCCAGAATGTCTCCAGGTTTACAGCCATTATCTCCCTTAAATCGGAGATCTGAGTTGCCCGGAAAGGCAGTGTCTTTTCTATTCCGGCACAGTGTACAAAACCATTTAAAGGGCCGGTTTGTACAACTGCTTTCTGTACCAGTTCGGTACCATTGCCCTTCGCGAGGTCAGAAACTACTGCAATATGTCCTTCTCCTGTAAGACATTTTAGTGTCCGGTTCAGTCGTTCTTCATTCCTGCCATTGATGATGCATATTGCTCCCTGTTCTGACGCAAGCTTCGCAACAGAAGAACCTATACCGGAGGATGCCCCGGTTATCAGTATCTTTTTGTCTTTGAGAGAAAACAGGGAGTTCTCTGTCATTCTTCCATCCTGTCCAGTATGTCCTGTACTGTGGTGAGCTTTTCTATCTGCTCGGCACTCAGCACTTTCTTGAATTTTCTGTCAAGCATGGCAATGGTCGATATTACTCCCATCGAATCCCATTCATCCAGCGTACACAGTTGTGTTTCCGGTTTGATGTTTGATCGTTCTGCATCAAACGTCTCTGATATCAGGTCAAGTTTTTCTTCTATTGTCATCCGGTGCATCTCCTCTGTTATTTTTCTTATTATTTCTTTTGTTGTCTGCTATATGGTTATGACTGTTGCTCCCAATGAATATCCGACACCGAACCCTGCTATAAGTATTTTATTCCCACTTTTTACCTGAGGGATGTTTTTGTCTATCGATCTTCTTAGTGCTATGGGTATAGTAGAGCTTACTGTGTTGCCTATATCTTCTACGTCTATGCAGTATTTTTCTGCAGGTATTTCCAGTTTTTCCCTTAACGATTCCAGTACAAGTTTATTAGCCTGATGGAATATGACATAGTCTATCTGCTCCATGGTAATATTATTTTTGGTCAGAGTCTTTTCTATTAGGTCAGGAACTCCCCTCAGGGTAAAGGCGTATATCTCTGGACCGTTCATGTATATGTTGTCCATGCTTCTTATGTTGCCGTTGGCATCTTCATTTTCTTTTGCCGTCTCTTCTGTGCGGGGATTAGCCATTGCTCCTGTTGGCACGATGAGGTTCTGAGCACCCTTGCCATCAGTTACAAGTACAAACTGACCGATTCTAGCGATATCTTCTTCCCTTAATAAAGTTGCGGAAGCTCCGTCACCGAATACTGTTCGGGTGCTTCTGTCAAGCGGATGAATGTGTTTTGTGTATGTCTCAGCAGTTATAAGAAGGACATTTTTAGCTATCCCGGCAGCAAGAAGACCCTTGGCTGTTGCCAGACCGTATATATATCCGGAACAGCCGAGGTTATAGTCAAATGCTCCTGCAGAGGTCGGTATCCTCAATCTGTCCTGTACAATGCATGCTGTCGTCGGAAGGTAGTAATCCGGACTTTGTGTGCATAGGAGCAGGAAATCTATCTGGGAAGGAGAGATGCCATGTTCAGCAAAGAGTTTCTTCCCTGCTTCCACTGCAATGTCAGAGGCAAGTTCATCCTTAGCTATATGCCTGGATTTTATTCCTGTCTTACGGTAAATTTTTGACGCTGTCCATGATGGAGAATCGTATTCCTTCTCCAGCTCCTCGTTAGTCAGTATTGTTGATGGAAGATAGTAGGAAATAAACATTATAGCCTCCTATCCCAGTCTTTAGGTACCGGAGCTATTATCTTTGCAGGGTTTCCTGCTGCAACGACTCCAGAAGGAATGTTTTTCTTTACAACAGATCCTGCAGCGATAATGCTGCCAGTTCCGATTGTTGTGTTAGGTAATAATATTGCTCCGGCGCCAACAGAAACAAAATCTTGTATAATTGGCCCTTGAGTAGAATCTTCAAAACCTTTCTTACCAAACAGATTATCGTTTGTCATAAACACGCCCGTGCTGATAAACACACTATTACCTATGGATGCTCTGCCAGTAATGTGAGAACCATCCATAACGCGCGTATTATTACCTATCCGTGTTTCAGAATTTATTGTAACATTTCTGCTGATGATTACGTTATTACCAATTTGAACATCAGTAAAAACAGACACATTGTCTCCAAGTAGACAGTTTTCACCTATAAATACATTTGAGTAAACAGTTACATTAGAACATAACCTTGAACGAGCACCTATTACCGTAAGAACAGAATCAATGTCAATTATCTTGCTCATAGCAGATGTTGGCGTAGGTATTTTACCAATTACATTATGCTCGCCTATCGTAACACCTTGTTGGATTTTCACATTCTCATAAACAACTGCGAAATCAAGAATAAGTGCTGACGGATCAACTTGGCTTGAATAAATAATATTCATCTTTTTACCTTTTTGAAATTGTTAAGAGTCTTTATAATATAGTCAGACTCAATTTGTTCTAAACCATTAAACATAGGTAGACTTAATATTGTGTCTGATTCATTTTCCGTTATCGGAAAACTTCCGCGAGTGAAGCCTAATGATGAATATGCTTCTGCAAGATGAGGAGGAACAGGGTAGTGTATCTGGGTTCCTATCCCGTTCTCTGTCATATAATTAATTAGATCTTCTCTATTTTCTGTTTTAATAACAAACTGATGCCAGACGGGCCTCGTGTTTGCTAGTACTTTGGGTAATTCAATATGACAGTTATTGATACAATTTAGATATTTTTCTGCTATGAACTCCCGCTCAGATGTAAGTTCTTCTAAATGGGTCAGTTTGACTCTTAGCAGAGCTGCTTGAATTTCATCGAGGCGTGAATTGATTCCCTGTACTTTGTTATAGTATTTCCTTTCACTGCCGTAATTTCTGTACATGCGAATATTGTTGGCTAAGTTAATGTCATTTGTTGCGATAGCTCCTGCATCTCCGAAAGCTCCGAGATTTTTAGTAGGGAAGAAACTAAAACATGAGATGCACCCAAAGGAGCCGGCTTTTTGTCCGTTGAAAGTTGAACCATGGCTCTGAGCACAGTCTTCAACTACCGGAACCCCGTGGCGATTTGCGATTTCCATTATCTTGTCCATTCTGCATGGCTGTCCATAGAGATGAACAACCAGGATAGCTTTAGTTTTTGATGTAATTGCAGATTCAATCTTATCGGCATCAATATTGTGATATTCGTCCGGCTCAATAAATCTTGGCGTTCCTTTATTTTCTGTTATTCCTAAAACTGAGGCTATGTAAGTGTTGGCAGGTGCGATGACCTCATCTCCATGACTAATTCCAAGAGCTTTAAATGCAAGAATTAGAGCATCAAGTCCCGAGTTCAATCCAACACAATATTTTGTCCCTAACCACGATGCAAACTCATCTTCAAAAGCCTGAAGTTCTTCACCAAGGATATACCAGCCGGAATCTAACACCCTTGATGCCGCAGCTAAATACTCTTTACGGTATTTTTCATAACTTGGTTTTAGGGTACAAAATGGGATTTGCATATTCTTATGACTCCTTTTGGTTAATTGACTCAATAAACATATCATAATTTCTTATGTAATCAGCAGCTTCGTAATGATCTGAAGCTAAAACAAGCAGAACACTGTCAGATATCAGCCACTTCATTGTCCTCCATGTACTGGGGCCTACGTTGTTTAATGCATAATAAAAGTGTAACGAAACGCAATCAAAAAGTGTAACAGTAGGCATAGACAAAAGAGTCCATTGCGATCCTCCCTTCAAACACATATCCTCTGGTTATCTGACGACCTGAGGAGGAAAGAAAGGATGCTCACAATGGACGATATTAAGTATATCAGGAGAATGTACGAAAAAGAAGGATGCAGTATTCGTGAAATTATGAAGAGGACCAGCTATCACTACGAAACTGTCTCCAAATATCTGGACATGGAAGATTTCAACCTGCCTATCTACAGGACAGACAAAAAGCCTTCCAGGCTTGACCCACTTAAGCCAGTAATAGACCAATGGCTCGAGGATGACATGAAAGCTCCACGCAAACAGAGGCATACGGCAAAACGAGTATATGACCGTCTGGTTGCGGAATATCCCAAAGAAATTGGAGTAAGACTTAGAACAGTACAATATTATGTAAACGAAAAGAAGAAAGAGCTTTACTCAAACAGATCCGAAGGTTATCTTCCGCTTGAACATCCGGCAGGAGAAGCACAGGCTGATTTCTGCGAATTTGCATACTATGATGAATGCGACCGGCAGAGGACAGGACACAAACTTACACTGTCATTTCCGCAGAGCAACGCGGCGTACTGCCAGATATTCAAAGGGGAAAACCAAGAATGCCTGCTTCAGGGAATAAAGAACATAATAGAATATATGGACCAGGTTCCTTACAGGATCTTATTCGACAATCTTTCAGCAGCAATAGTATCATTGGGGAAAGGTCACGACCGAAAGCAGACAGAGGGATTCAAACGTTTTATGGAACATTACGGTATGGACTCTGCATTTTGTAATCCTTCATCCGGGAATGAAAAAGGAAATGTTGAGAACAAAGTAGGCTATGAAAGAAGGAACATGTTTGTTCCTGTACCTCATATAACAGACTTCGCGGAATTCAATAGGCAACTTTTCAGTGCTTCAGAAAAGGACATGTACAGGAAACACTACATTAAGGAAATACCCATAAAAGAACTTTTTGCCAGTGACAGAAAAGCTATGCTGCGCCTCAATCCCATTCCTTACAACGTTTTGAGATTTGAGACAGTGAAAACTGATAAATACGGCAAAGTCATGTTTGAAACAAACAGATACTCATCATCTCCGAGGCACGCATTGACCCAAGTGTACATTGAAGTAACAAGTGATTCCGTAGCAGTAATGGATAAAGAATATAAAAAGATAGCGTCTCACAACAGATTGTACGGACATGGACAGGAATCCATGGAATGGCTGCCTTATATAGACCTGATATCCAAACGTCCGGCTGCGCTGAAATATACAGCTTTCTACAGCCAGATGCCTGAGATATGGAAGAATTATCTTGAAGAACTGGACAACAAAGAAAAACGCAATGCATTGCTTCTGCTGCATTCGATACTTGAAAAAAGTGATATTGCGCACGCAGCGGACGCACTCAAGACTGCACTTACAAGTGGCAGGAAGGACACGCAAAGCGTAACCGCAGCATGCAGGACAGCACTTGCATATGACAATGCACCAAGCCCCATGAAAATACGTGACAACACATCAGGAACACTTATAACGCCACCAATGCTTCCCGACATGGGGAAATACGATGCGCTTATAAAAGCAGAGGTTGGGATATGAGTAACCCAGGTAAAGAAATAGCAACCTCATGCCGCTTGCTCAGGCTGGGAGCGAGCTTTGTAAAGAATGCTCTTACGTTTACAGGTGATTCGCATCAGGAATATATGTTAAAAGTACTGTCGGCCGAGGTTGAATACCGGGAACTAAAAAGAAGGGACCTGAACCTTAAAAAAGCCGGTTTCGGGAACGTTAAAACCTTTGAGAATTACCACTTTGAGGACATAGAGCTTCCTGCAGCAATAGACCGAGAACTGTTAATTAAGGCAGATTTTCTTAACCGTACAGAAAACCTCATTCTATACGGCAGAAACGGAACAGGTAAGTCTCATATGGCTACAGCAATAGGTGTTGAAGCATGTATGCAGGGAAAGAAAGTAGGGTTTTATAAAACCGCCACTCTTGTAAATGAGATCGTTACGGCAAAGGCAGATGGCAAGCTGTTGCAGTACCTTAAGAAACTTGAAAAACTAGATCTTCTTATATGCGATGAGTGGGGATACATCCCGTTTGACGCAGAAGGCTCACAGCTTCTATTTCAGGTTATAGCTGACTGTTATGAAAAACGTAGCATTATCATTACAACGAACCTTGAATTTAGCCGGTGGAACGGGATATTCTATGATGACCAGCTCACGACATCATTGATTGACAGGCTTGTTCATCATAGCCATCTGATAATCTTTGACAGGGAAAGCTGGAGATTTAAACATTCTTTAATGCAGCAGAAATAACGTAACCCGGTTATTTGACCCGGTAGCCCAGGGGGAGGTGTTACACTTTTCTTTGCGTTTCGTTACACTTTGCTATTGCAAAAAACACCTACGTAAAGTCCCACAGACGGATCATCAAGAATATAAGTAATAATGCTACCCTTGCCATCATCTAAAGTGATTTCAATTTTACCATAAGCACATATAAGAATCTGCTGCAATGTCTTATGTGCATGGTGTCCTCTTATTACTCCTTCTTGGACTCCGTAGCTGTAATAAACACGCTTGACCTCAAAAGGTACGGACTCTGAGTTAGTTTCTGCAACGCAAAGGCTGCCGTCTTTTGGAGAAGCGCCAGGTTTGTAAATCATTTTTCGAAGCATAAGTAATGCCTCCAATTTGTTATGAATTGTTAGATATCATTGCTATAAGATACCATCTAATTGCATTAATATACCCCAATATGTTGTTTTTGTTTTTGTAATATGAAGATAAGTATAATTGAGCTTGAATATGATCATTATACGCCAGTTCTGTCATAAGATATAGCTGATAGGGATTTAACTCGAAAAAAGTTAAAGCATTATTTCTTGTCATTTCAATGAGGGTATCATACATATCATTGACTCCAATATTTTGTTTATAGTTCAAAATGTCAGAGCCTTCAGTTTTAAACAAAATACCAGGACCTGTTTCAAAGCCGCTAATGTTCCAGAAACGAAGATAAGCTAAATATGTCCAGTGTGTCTTGTCTTCAAACCATATATCCCATATAGCAATATGCTTTGTAGGTGCACGTAATATAGGCACAATTTGATTCTTATTAGGATTTTGCTTAAAATAAAGATATCTTTGCTCTAATTGATGAGCTAACAGTGGTCCTGTTATGTGGTCATGTAACGCATAAATAAAATTATTGGAAATAATAAACAAAATAATTGCAAATAGATACCAGTTCTTGTAAATAATTTTCGTATTACTTACATAATTGTTAGGGGCTATTCTAAAAAACACATTCAAGAAAAATAAACACCAAACTACAAGCATTATAAACAGAACAATACTTTCTGATCTAGGAGCAAATTCCTGTGCCTGGGTATATGCTGATAGAAATTGAAATGTACAAGCAATAATAAATTCAATTATAAAAATATAAGCAAATATTAAAATATTATTTAGTTTTAATATTTTATTTTGTTTACATATAATTGGTATTGTTACTATATAAATAGAAAATGTGGATATAAATTTAATGAACGACTTAACTCCAAACAAAAAAGTTATTTTTATAATATTCAAAAAATCTTTTTGAACAGATGCCACACGACGTAAAGTACCAGGAGCAAAATACATCAATGCAAAACCAAATATAGCAATAACCAGAAGCAAACAAGCAAGTATAAATTGCTTTTTATTTTTATCTCTGAATGATTTATATATTAAAAAAGTAAGTGGTATTAGCTGTAACACAGAAGTGCAAGGAAACATTCCTGCAGATAAAAATGTTAAAATACAAGTAATAATATATATTAAAATATTTGTTTGTTTATTTGAATAAAAAACTCTTAGTATACAAGCAATTTGACATAAAATAACTATAGACGTGCTATAATAATAAAGAGCTCCGTTTGACCAATAGAAATACTCATTTAACCCGGATGGTATAGTAAACCATAGCGCTTGCAATATAATAGTTATTTGAAAAATTAGCCAAAAATTATTTTTTGTTAAATTGATATAAAATGAAACTATGTATGCTATAGAAAAGAAACCCAATAGAAATAAAAGCCCAATTGTGATTTTTACTGCATAAAATAAATTGCTAAACAAACTAGTAATGCCACATAATATATTAACAGTATATGTTCCCTGCCACCATAGACAAAAATTATAACCAAATCTAAACATGCCAGATTCACCTGCGTAAATATAAAAGGAGTAGTCATCCGCAGATGGATTAATATAATAAATCAATGCTAAAAAAACGAGAATATATATAGAACAAAAACATGATAATGCCTTTAAATTTTTTAGACATAAATCTTTCATCATAAAAGCACAACTTTCTTTTAAAAAAATGATTTTAATGTGAAAAAGTAAATATCTAAATATAGCAATATAGTTGTAAACAATGGCTAATATTAATAAATAAATTTCACAATATAGGGTTAAAAATTTATTCTTTTTTCTTCAATTACTAATGGTCTCTTCATGATTCTTTGATTTATTGTCAGGATATATTCACCAATAAAACCAATGAAGAAAAGCTGCACAGCGCCGAGGAACATCATGCCTATCAGCATGGGAGCAGTTCCGGCTGGGAATCTCTCCCAGTACATCAGTTTTAGAATCAAGTACACCAGACCGATCAATGTGCTGATTATTCCAATAAAAATGCCTGAAAATACGGCAAAGCGCAGTCCTATTTTTGTGTAGCTTGTAATGCTTAACATCGCCAGGTCGTACAGAGAGTAGAAATTATTGTGTGATTTTCCGGCTTTGCGTTTCTTCTGTTCATAGGGAATGTCTTTGCGTTTATAACCGAGCTCTGCAACAATGCCGCGAAGGAACGGGGTAGGATCATCAAGATTTCGTAAAATATCAATAAAACTTTTGTCATAAAGACCAAAACCTGTAAAATGTTCTATTTGATCAATATCAGAAAATTTCTTCACCAGTTTATAATAAATTGAGCGCAGCCAGTACATAAAAGAGTTTTCTTTGCTGGTAGTTTTAATTCCTATAACAATTTTATGTCCTATTTCCCACGCTTCAACAAATTTATGGATCATTTCTACCGGGTCCTGAAAATCTGCACACATCAGTATTGTGCAGTCTCCGTTGGTCTGTTGCAATCCATAAAAAGGTGAATTCAGCTGACCAAAATTTCTTGCGTTGAAGATTGCCTTGACTTTTTTATCCTGGCTGCAAATCTGTTTAAGTTTATCTCTTGTTGTGTCTTGCGAACAGTTGTCTATGAATACTATTTCATAATCATAATCAGGTAATGAAGAAGAAAGTTCACGGCAGACTGCATCATAAAGAGGAAGGACGTTGTCTTCTTCATTGTATGTAGGAATGAGAATGCTGACAGTTTTCATCGGGTTAATTACCTCTTTATAATTATTATGACCGGAAGCTGAAATATTTATGTCCAAACCAGCTTATCAAAGTCGTAAAAATCAGGTTCAGGGCGCCTGCAAAGTAAGGGCTTATAGATATGATATCGACCATGACATACAATACCACATTTCCAAGCATGAAGCTGAAAAAATATACAGAAATGAAACGGATGATTTCAGTGAAAGATTTTTTATACTGTCTGAACGTAAAATATTTATTCAAAAAATAGCTTACTGTCATTCCTACAGCAGTTGCAATAACATTTGCAACAACATAATGTCCTCCCAGAAATATTACAGCTGCAAAGGTGCCATAGCCAACAGCCGTGTTTATTCCGCCAACGATCAAAAAACGCACTCTCTGATCATTTGTTAGCGCTTTTACTGTATCAAAGACTGATGGGCCCATTGAACAGTTCTCTTTATGCTGTCAGGCAATAGATATTTTTGTTTTAGTCCAAGCTCTTTTTGTACTTTTTCTGTATTAGGTATATATCTCGGTGCCGGAACGTTGAAATCAGGCTTTCCAAGTATTTCACATTTTACAGCTGGAGGGCAGCACTCGGAGACGATCTTTGCAAGTTCGGAGATGGACATCGCGTCTTCAGAGCCAACATTATACGCTTTATCTGCTTTTCCATTCAGCAGGATTGTCCAGAGCCAGCACATAAGATCTGCTGCGTACAGGTACGACCTGTAAGGTCTTCCGTCGCCTTTAATTGTAATGGTATTTCCGTTCATGGCATCGAGGATAAAGTTACCTATTGCATAATGTATATCCAAAGGAAGATATGGACCTACAAAAGCAAAGCATCTGGCAATTGATGTATCTATGGCACATTCAAGGCATAGACGTTCTGCTGCAAGCTTTCCCGTGCCATAAGCTGCTGTTGGCTGTGGCCGGTACGTTTCGGGGATATGAGATAACTCCGGCGGCTGTTTGCCGTAGACAGCGCCGGAACTTGTCAGCAGGATCTTTTTTACACCAGCCTGTTTTGCAAAATTGAGGACGTGTTTTGTCCCCTCAACAATAACGGAATAAGTTTCATTGTCATTTTCTGCTGCAGATACAGGAGCTGCAGCGTGGATCAAGTAATCATGACCACCTCTAGTACAAGGAAAATCCCTAACGTCACCTTGAACGAACTGTATGCAATTTTTATCTGCAAAAAATGGATTCTTTTTTAGAAATTTTTCCGGAGAACGTGAAAGTACAGTCATCGTTGAATCTAAATGCAATGTTTCGTTTATATGTATAAAACTATGAAGAAACCATTTACCCAGAAAACCGGTGCCGCCTGTTAGGAATATATTGCTATCCTGCAACAGATGCCAGTCTGCAGGTGCATTCTTGATAATCTTGCTGCAATCCTCACTTAATATGCCCATAGGTTTACCAAGTATTGCCAATTCACGATCTTGACGGCATCATATCGTCAAGTCCGTGCCCAAACTGCATTTTTGGAAGGACCCCGGCGTTTATGTCGATATCCGCATCAAGAAGGAGCGGGCCGTCTGTAAAAATGAACCACTTTAAGGCTTCTTCTATTTGAGAAATTTCAGAAATACGTCTTGAAGGAATACCGTAGGCATTTCCAATTTCAATAAAATCGGGAGCTCCATAAGTTGTTACAGTGCCGGGATACCTGCAATCAAAATACTCCCACTGAAATTGTTTTACCATACCAAGAGAATGATTGTTTAATACGATTATTTTTACAGGCAAATTTAATCGTCTGATCAACTCAAGTTCCTGTATGTTGCACTGAAATCCTCCGTCGCCGGCGATTACAGCAACACCGGCGTTATTGTGCGCTATAGACGCGCCAATGGCGGTCGGAAGAGCATACCCCATAGAACCCATGCTTCCTGATGTCATAAAGAACTGGTCTCGATGAAGGTAAAGGGATTGTGCGCTCCATATTTGGTTTGCCCCTACGTCGGTAACAAAACCAGCAAGGTTTATGTTTGATCTCATGCCTAGTTTTTTAAGGAATTCATTGGGGTTTATCCCTGAGATATTTTCTAATTCTTTTGTGTCCGGCCATTTGATCATATTAGCTTCAATACTTTGCAGCCATTCTGATTTATCAAATAAATTAAGCTTTGTAAGTAATGTTGGCATAACAGAAGCCAGATCTGCCGATAAAGAAAGAGTGTTTTTTACCCTGTTGTCGAGTTCAGCGGGATCAATATCTATTTGGAATATTTTCTTGCCGGATGAAAAGCGGATCGTGTCTGCACCAGTCTGGCGGATGTCCAGACGGCTGCCTAACACAATAAGCAGGTCAGAATCTGCTAAGGCTTTGTTTGCCCAACGGTTACCGTAAGAACCGATCAAACCCACAGAATACTCACAATTACTTGGAAGTATACCTTTGCCGTGTAAGGAATAGACTGCCGGAATTTTAATTTTCTCGACAAGCTGGTGTACGAGTGTTTTTGTCTGAGATTGAACGACCCCGCCCCCAAGTAAAAAAAGCGGGAATTTTGATTTCTGTAATGCTTCGTTGATCTGATCACAAAAACCTGCCGAGTCTATTTTGTTCACAGTAATTCCAAGGTGCTTCTCAATCTTATAATTTTCATCTGAGACCTGTATCTCATCTTTTTGCAAATTCATTGGGATATCAATCAAAACCGGCCCATGACGGCCTTCTTTTGCAATTCTAAATGCATCTGGAAGGATTTTTGTTATATCCTGTGCATTTTGCAGCTGTACAGCATATTTAGTGATGGGCTTTACAACTGAGACTACATCCATTTCCTGAAACCCGAGTTGTCTGAGACTTGTGCCACAACTTAATTCGCACTGATTGACCTGCCCTGTAATAAAAACTGCCGGAATAGAATCAAAATAACAAGTTGCAATTCCAGTAACCAGATTTGTCGCTCCAGGTCCGCTTGTTGCGACTGCAACTCCGGGAATATTTTTTGACTGGGCCCATCCACATGCTGCAAATGCTGCTGACTGCTCATGATGAACGGAAATAATTTTTGTCTTGTTCATCTGATAGACAGCGTCAATCAATCTGACAGACATACCGCCAATCATTTCGAACAGGCAGTCGACACCCTGTGAATATATATATCTGGCAAAATATTCGCTAAGTGTCAATTTAATACTCCTCCCTGACTAATGAAGGTATTTATATTTTTAGCTATTTCACTAAGTATTACCTTTGTCATTCCAGGGTAGACGCCCACCCATAAACTGTTATTCATAATATTATCAGTGTTTTTCAAATCGCCTATTATCCTATAACCGGATTTTGAATTCCGCATGTCATCGAAGCAAGGGTGCTTTGTGAGGTTACCTGCAAAGAGCATCCTTGTCTGTATTTTGTTTTCTTCGAGGTGTCTGACAAGCTGATCTCTTGTAAAGGGAGCATCTTTCTTAACGGTCATCATAAATCCGAACCAGCTTGGAGAGGAGTTTTCAGTTGCTTCCGGCAATATCAGATATTTGTCCAGACCCTTAAGGCGGTCTTTGAGATACTGCCAGTTTTTTTTGCGGGCTTCTATGAAATCGGGTAATTTCTCAAGCTGGGCGCATCCGATCGCTGCCTGCATGTCAGTCACTTTAAGATTGTAACCAAAGTGAGAGTATACATATTTATGGTCATAGCTCAGTGGAAGCTCTCCAAACTGCTGTGTGAAGCGGCATCCGCATGTATTGTCGTGCCCCGATGGGCACCAGCAGTCCCGTCCCCAGTCGCGCATTGAATTTACGATCCTGTGCAATTCGGAATCGTTTGTGTAAACCGCGCCGCCCTCTCCCATTGTCATGTGGTGCGGGGGATAAAAACTGGATGTGGCAATGTCTCCGAATGTTCCGGTGTATTTCCACCTGCCGTCCAGACAGTATTGGGAGCCCAGAGCGTCACAGTTGTCCTCTATCAGCCACAAAGAATGTTTGCCGCAGAACTCCTTTACTGCTTTGATCCCGAAAGGATTTCCCAACGTATGAGCTATCATTACCGCTTTTGTCTTTGGTGAAAGAGCAGCTTCAAGCTGTGTGACGTCTATGTTGTAAGTTGGGAGTGCAACGTCTATGAATACTGGAATTGCGCCATACTGGATGATAGGCGTTACGGTAGTCGGGAAGCCCGCTGCAACTGTTATTACTTCATCACCGGGAAGGATCCTTTTTTTGCCTAGTTTATGAGATGTCAGTGCCATGAACGCAAGCAGATTGGCTGAAGATCCGGAATTTACGAGAGAGCAGTATTTTACACCGAAATATTTACAAAATTCCGCCTCGAACTTATCAGACCAGGGGCCTGTCGTCAGCCAGAAGTCGAGTGATGAACTTACAAGGTTCTGCAATTCTTTCTCATCATAAACACGGCCCCCGTAAGGGATAGGATCTCCCGGCTTATAATCCTGTCTGATATGTTCAGATTTGTAATATTCAGCGACCAGGGAAAGGATCTGTTCGCGTATTGTTTTGCCTTTCAGCGATTCGTTTTTCATCTAAGTCCACCATTCATGTATTTTTCTATCTGTTTATCCATTATCACAGGGATATTGCCTCCATTGAGCCAGGTCTTTGTCCATTCGCAGGTTTTTTCTACAGCTTCCGATATGTGCCATTTTGGAGACCAGCCAAAGGTTGATTTGATCTTTGAGCAGTCGAGCTTAAGGAAGGCAGCTTCGTGCGGACCCCCAGTCCATTTGTTTTCCCATCGTGCGTCATTTCCCCAAGCATGGCAGAAGATGTCTGCAAGTTTCCCTGTCGTCACGCAGTCACAGTCATCGGGACCAACGTTGTAATATCCTGAGAACTTAGTGTCTTTGTACTGTTTTTCAGCGATCATAAGATATGCCATGACCGGTTCCAATACATGCTGATAGGGGCGTGTGGAGTGCGGATTCCTGACTATAACGGGTTTGTTGTTCTGAACAGCTCGGATGCAGTCAGGAATTATCCTGTCGTTTGCAAAATCCCCGCCGCCGATGACGTTTCCTGCCCTTGCTGTGGATATAGCAATATCCCTGTCTCCGAAGAAACTGTTTTTATAGCTGTGAGTTGCCAGCTCTGAGCAGCTTTTGCTGTTTGAATAGGGATCATATCCGTCAAGTGGTTCTGTCTCGCGATATCCCCACTCCCATTCGTTGTTTTTATAAACCTTGTCTGTGGTGACATTCAAGAAACTTTTTACGGAATTTGAAAGACGGACACATTCAAGCAAATTGACTGTCCCCATTACGTTTGTCTCGTATGTATAACGGGGGTCGTTGTAGCTGTCCCTGACAATTGGCTGGGCAGCCATATGTATTACTATCTCAGGTTTTACTTCGTCAAACGAGGCCGTTAGCTTCTCAAAATCACGGATGTCAGCCAGAGTGCCTGTTATCTTATCTGCAAGTCCGGTCAGTTCGTACAGGTTTGGCTCTGTTGGGGCGGGAAGGCTGTATCCGGCAACCTGTGCTCCAAAACGCAACAAAACACGGCACATCCAGGAGCCTTTAAAGCCTGTGTGTCCGGTAATAAAGACCTTTTTACCCTTCCAGAAAGAGGCGTCTACCAAATTTTCCATGGAGCCTTTCCACCATCCCAAAGTTCCTCTAAATAATGCTTGTCACGCAAAGTATCCATCGGGCGCCAAAATCCTTTGTGAAGCCAGGCAGATAATTCCCCCTCAGCAGCAAGCGTTTCAAGCGGTTTGCGCTCCCATATCGTAGAATCTCCTTCGATCAGTTCAAAAACACTTGGTTCAAGTACGAAGAATCCTCCGTTGATCCAGCCCCCGTCGCCGGGAGCTTTCTCTACGAAGCTAAGTATCTTGTCATTTTTCAACTCCATGTGTCCCCAGCGTCCGGGAGGCTGGACTGCAGCAAGCGTAGCTCTGTTATTGTTCTTTAGATGGAATTCTATTTCGTTTTTTATATCAATGTTAGCAACGCCGTCACCGTAAGTGAGGCAGAAGGTCTCGTCGCCGACATATTTCTGTACACGTTTTATGCGTCCGCCGGTCATGGATTCGTCGCCTGTATCTACACACGTAACGCGCCAGGGTTCAGCAAAATTATTATGCACTTCCATGCTCCTATCGGTCATATCGAATGTGACGTCCGACATATGCAGACAGTAATTGGCAAAGAATTCTTTAATGAGGTAGCCCTTGTATCCTAAACAGATTATAAAATCGTTGATCCCATAGTGGGAGTATATCTTCATAATATGCCAGAGAATAGGGTGTCCACCTATTTCAACCATCGGTTTTGGTTTAACTACAGTTTCCTCTGAAAGACGCGTACCAAGCCCACCGGCTAAAATTACACACTTCATACGGTGATCACTCCTTAATGATATTTAGCAAACAGAAAGTTTTTTTGTCGTCCATTTTTTAGAAACCGATAATAAAATATGTTGCTAAACATAAAATATGATTTTTTAGATATCTGTGATATTACAGCCGTAGTTCAAACAATGCAAGTCAGCATCAAAATTATTATGATTTACCAATTATAGAGTATATTTTCTAAATCTTTAACCATAATGTCAAATGATTTTGTGTTTTCCCTTCAGGATTTTAGAAGTCGAAATTCTAAGCCACCTGGATCATAACCCGTTGACACGCACTCAAAATAGCCTTTATATCACAGCTTGAAGAGCCCCACGTGAAACAACCGGAAGGAAAATTTCGGTGCAAAGCCCCATGGAGAGTTCGCAACAGTGACGCCGCAAATTCCCCATCGTTGCTCTTTGTCGCCTGCCGTCACGATTGCCTCTCAATTGCTTCACCGCAATAAAATTGCCATTTCGCAATTACAGAGGTCGCTTCATTAAAGCGTCACCAGACCGTATTTATCGCAGTTCAACTATTGTAACTAGTTGAAATATCAATTGGGGGTTTTTTCTTTGTTGTGTTGTGTGCTAGAATTTACTAATGGTGCGACTGCTGGTCGAATGTTAGTGAATTAAATAATTATAGAGATTGTTCCATTCCCTTATTTTGGTCACGTTATTCTTTGACTTTAGGAGTCTTTATATGTCAGGTACAAATAATGCTTTTATAAGGAAGATTTTTTCTTTTTATTTGTTTTTATCTTCCAGGGCCAGGTATGTTTTGGCCCTTGATTTTCTTGTGCTCTCCTTCTCCGTCTACCTTGCCTATTCACTGAGGCTTACATTCTTTATCCAGCAGGGATACATTCAAGAGATGTTTATTGCCATGGTGGTTTTTTCTTCCTGTGTTACAGCATCAATTGTTGTCGGCGGTGTATATAAAATAGTATGGACGAGGGCAAGCATTGAAGAATATGTACATCTCCTCGAATGGTACGTCGCTGGCTCTTTGCTCTTTATTGTTTTATTGTATTTTGTGCATATAACCAGGATACCCAGGTCCTCACTCGTGCTTATGATTCTAATGGGGATCAGCTTTATGACGGCAATCAGAGCCCTTTGGAAGCTTATCTTTGTATCAAGAAGAACGGCGTGCACTCCATCAAAACGCACACTTATCATCGGGGCAGGAGAAGCTGGCACCCTTATTGCCCGTGACATAATGAGGAACCCATGTGAAATGCAGCCCGTCGGTTTTGTAGATGACAATCCGTGCCTGAGGGGTATGTCTGTGGCCTCTATAAAAGTCATCGGTACGACGGACGATATCCGTAAGATAGTGATTTCCCAAAAAATTGAACTGGTCCTGATCGCCATACCATCTGCTGCGGGAGATGTAATAAAAAAAATTATCGACTCCCTTAACGGATTAGGGGTAGATATCAGGATACTTCCCAGCATGATAGAAATTGCCGGAGGTCATATAGGAATAAGCAGGCTTAGGTTAGTTCACATGGAGGACCTTCTCAGAAGAGAACCTGTAGAGCTGGACAGCGCGGAGATAGAAAATTTTATTAAAGGGAAAAGAATCCTTGTTACAGGGGCAGGAGGATCCATAGGTTCAGAGATATTCCGACAGATACTTTCAAAAGGTCCGGTGGAATTGCTGGCTCTGGGCCATGGAGAACAGTCGATATACAAACTTTTGGAATCCATAAACGATCATCCTGCGAAAGATATTGTCAGGCCTTTAATTGCCGATGTCGCAGACAGGAAGACCATAAACGCCCTCTTTGAAAAATACAGGCCGGAAGTTATATTCCATGCGGCAGCTCATAAACACGTTCCGCTCATGGAAAACAATCCAAGGGAGGCTTTGAGGGTAAACGCGCTTGGAAGCTACACCCTTGCGGATATAGCGGGTTCATACAGTGCTGAGAAATTTGTGATGATATCAACCGACAAGGCGGTTAATCCCACCAGCATTATGGGGGCGACAAAACGGATCGCGGAAAGGTTGATATTTTCCCTTCGCGCAAAATATCCCAACACCAAATATATGGCTGTCCGATTCGGAAACGTCCTTGGAAGCAGGGGCAGTGTCATACCTAAGTTTGAAGAGCAGATAGAAAAAGGCGGACCTGTCACAGTCACAAATAAGGAAATGATGCGCTATTTTATGCTTATCCAGGAAGCGGTAAGCCTGGTCCTTCAGTCAGGAGCAATGGGAAATGGGGGAGAGCTCTTTGTCCTCGACATGGGAGAGCCGGTCAACATAACGGAAATGGCCGAGACACTCATACGCCTCCACGGTTACAAGCCCTACAAAGATATAGAAATCAAGTTTACAGGGATAAGACCGGGAGAAAAACTCTACGAAGAACTTTTCTATGATCCTGTCCACGTAGACAGGACAAAACACGACAAGATCTTCCAGAGCAGAAATACTGAGGTGAGAGAGTCGCTGCTTCCCAAAGTGGAGGAGTTGCTCGACGAATGGGCGGCAGGAAAAATGCCCGAAGAAGAGCTGAAGGCTGCTATTTTGACCCTTTCAAGCAATGGAAATAAAACTGCAGATGGGCAGCCTTTACAATAATGAAGCGGCGGTTTTATCGTCATTAGGCGATGTTGAAGCAGTAGTATAAAATAATGTTTAAGCTATAGCAGCTGATCTGTTGCTCTAAGCGGTCATTGAACTGTCGTAAGTGCGGTCTGAAAAACTGCGGGAAATGCTGGCAGAGCCAGCGGGAACTGTTTTGAAGTATTTTAACAACTACTTCTCAACTGCTTCTTGTGCATTTAAACCCAGATTCTCTATTATTCTAAAGATGTTGAGAGTTTCGGGTCGGGATTGAAACGGATCACAAATGCCTGTGAAAAAGCAAATGTAAAAGTGGATTATAAATTGATGAAATCAGGATTTTTAGTAGTATTTCAAAGGGAAATAGATAACACACAAAAGGCACAAGTTGAGGCACAAGTTGATGCACAGGTTGAGGTGTCGGTAATGAGAGCCTGCCAAAAAACGCCTCTTTCTTCGGGAGATATAGTTATCGCCCTTGGACACCGGCAGCTTAGCGGTAATCTTCGCAAAGCCCTTGTAAAATTGAGAAAAGAAGGATTTATAGAGTTTACTGTTAAAGATAAACCCAGGAGCAAAAACCAAAAATACAGATTAACCGAAAAAGGCAAAAAACATTTGTCAGGGAGCGGCGAGGAGAAGCCGCGGGAAGTGTCGGCGTAGCCGACGAGAAGGCTATAAACATTTGAGAAGAGCGGCAGGAACATGCCGCGAGAAGTGACGGTGAAACCGTCGAGAAGTGCAGGCGAAGCCTGCGAGAAGGGGTTAAAGTAATTACAACGCTTATCGTGACGAAGTCACTCTTCTCGTTGCAAAGCAACACTTCTCGTCACCCTGTGACACTTTCCGTCACACCGTGACTCTTCTCAAAAGGTTTTAAAAAAGGAGGTCCACCCATGCCAGACTTCGGATTTCAGAACCTTGAAACATACCTACTAGCTAAAATGCTTGTTATCGGCACTTATAAGACGACAGACACATTCAGCAATAGCGAGAAATATGGTCTGTCGCAGCAAATGAATAGAGCAGCAGTATCTATACCATCGAACATTGCCGAAGGATACGCCAGAGAAGGAAGTAAGGATAAATGCCATTTTTTGAACATAGCCTACGGGTCATTGATGGAATTGGTTTGTCAGTATGAAATTGCAAAGGAACTAGATTTCATTGAAGAAAAAAGCTATCAGGATTTTAAAAATAAAGCTTTTAAGCTAGCGATTAAGATAAGCAATTTTAAGAACTACCTTAGTAAGAAAGAGCGGCGAGGTGATGCCGCGAGAAGTGTCGGCAGAGCCGACGAGAAGTGACCGTGAAGCCGTCGAGAAGAGCTGGCGGAGCCAGCGAGAAGGCTGTATAAAGTATTAGAGAAGAGCGGCAAGGTACGTGCCGCGAGAAGTGACGGACTTAAGTCCGTCGGGAAGTGCGGTTTAAAAACAGCGGGAAGGTTTAAAGAACTTACAATCCTTCTCGTGACGTAGTCACACTTCTCGTTGCGAAGCAACTCTTCTCGTCGCAAAGCGACACTTCTCGTCACCATGTGACACTTCTCTAATCGTTGTAGCCACATCCATATCAATACAAGAACGGAGCATGCGACTTTGTTATTTCTGAGCGGGGAGAGCTATAAACCAACAAAACGCATCATAGATCTATTTCTCTCTATAACCGGCATCGTAGTCTTGTCGCCGGTGTTGGTGATTTTGGCGATCGCAATCAAACTTGATTCCCCTGGACCTATTCTTTTTAAGCAAAAACGGGAGGGGATAAACAAGACCCACTTTAATATATATAAATTCAGGACAATGAGGACAGATACGCCCAAAGATACTCCAACTCATCTGCTGGCAGATCCGGATCAATACATAACAAAGATGGGGCGTTTCTTGAGAAAGACCAGCCTGGACGAGCTTCCCCAGATAATCAACATATTGTTCGGCCAAATGGCTATAATAGGACCAAGACCGGCGCTTTGGAACCAGTATGATCTTATCGAGGAGCGCGACAAATACGGCGCAAATGAAATTAGGCCCGGGCTTACCGGATGGGCCCAGATCAACGGCCGCGATGAACTCCCGATAGAGGTCAAGGCAAAGTTTGATGGGGAGTATGTCCAGAGGATGAGCTTTTTCTTTGACATGAAGTGCTTCATTGGAACTATCGCCGTTGTTATGAAACGAGATGGGGTAGTAGAGGGGAAGCAAGGGGCTGGCAAGCAGTTGGCAAGCAATGGGCAAGCAGTTGGCAAGCAGTTGGAAAATATCGAAAACACTGATAAAGATAGGCAATCTGTTGGCAAGCAATAAGTTATTTACTGAACTTTCCCACCCGTAAAAGCAGTCTGAACCTTGAAAAATACATATAGGATTACGCACTGAAAAGCAGAAGGAAAGCCCCTTGAGTGGTATAATTGAAATCACCACAAATCAAGTAATACCAACAAACAAGGAGGCTTTCCCATGGCAAACATTATAGCAGATATTAACGATAGAGGACACCTGTTTCAATCATCCATAGACTCTTTCTTTCAGAAGCTTAATATCTCCGGTCTGCTGAGCCGTTCCAACTTTTATAAGGAAGCGGGGTTCAGCTGTATTCATATACTTAAAGAGCTTTTCGCGCTTATCTTTACCGGCAAAAACCTTTACAGAACTCTCTCAGCAAAGAATCCTGAATTATCATTCAGAAAGAATACCGCTTACCGTTTTCTCAACTGCGGATATTTTAACTGGGAGAAACTTCTATATTTGGTCATGAGCAGGCTCATCTCTGAAGTTGACCGCCTCACAGGAAGCAGCAGGGAGTCTGTGCTGATAATTGATGATTCTCTTTTCAGCCGCAATAACAGCAAGAAGGTAGAGTTGCTCGCGCGTGTTTTTGACCACACAAGCCACAGGTTCTGCCGGGGTTTTCGCATGCTTACGCTGGGATGGTCCGACGGAAATACTTTTCTTCCTGTATCTTTCAATCTTCTGAGTTCGGCAAAGGATGAGAACGTGCTTTGTCCTGCCAACCAAACTGACAAACGCACAAACGGCTACAAAAGACGCATCCGCTCCAGGATGTCCTCTACGGATACCCTTATAGAAATGCTCAGACAGGCCAAAGACATCCCCGCAAGATTCGTCTTGTTTGACAGCTGGTTCACCATGCCGAAAACAGTAGTGAGCGTAAAGGAAGAAAACAGAGATGTGATAGGGATGCTCCGTATATCTGACAAGATCCACTATTTCTGTAATGGCAGATGGCAGAACATCAGGTCAATATATAAGGATATGTCCAAAAATGCGAATCATTCTTCTCAGATCATAGGTTCTGTCTGTGTAATGATACGGAAGCATAAAACAGATTCCTTGGACAAATGCATCAAAGCAAGGATCGTATTTGTTCGTGAGAGAAATACCAATAAGTGGCTTGCAATAATGAGCACCGATACGGCCATAAGCGAAGAGGAGATCGTCCGTATATACGGTAAACGCTGGGACATAGAGACCTTCTTCAAGGTCTGCAAATCCCATCTTGCTCTGGCAAGAGAGTTTCAGGGCAGAAGCTACGACATGCTTGTAGCGACTACAACCCTTGTATTCTTGAGGTATGCGATGCTTTCGATAGAAGCGCGAAACAACTGTGATGACAGGACTATAGGTGAATTATTCTTCCTATACTGCAAAGAGATAGAGGACATAAAACTCTCTCATTCCCTGATGCTGATACTCAGTACGGTACTGCAGATCCTGGGAAACAGTCTCAATGGCAGAAAAGACAAAATACAAAACCAAATAACCGAGGCCTTTATGAATGCGTTACCGAACTACATAAGACAACAATTGGTATTATGTGCGTAACCTATATAGATTTTTCAAGGTTCAACTACCTGTTGGTGGGTGGGAAAGTTCAGTTATTTAGATCATTGGCAAGCGGTCGATTTTATACTTAACTCAAACTTAGCACATAAATAAAGTGCATAGCACCTTGACAATTCAATAATCGGCGAACATTAAGAATGTTATTTTTAGTCATTTTCACGCACACCTGAGTAGCTTGTTTTTCAGCATCTCTGGCAAAGCTTCCATGAATGTTTCAAGCAGTATGTCTAGCTTTTTATCCGTCAACGATAATTTGTCGGTTACTGCCGACAAAAATACTTCCATCAGAAGCCTGAAAGCTTCAAGCCATGTGATGTCAGAGAGTTCATTCGACACAAGGCAGTATATTTCACCAAAAGTCCTCTCATCTCTTCGAGTCCTGTTTTCTATGGCAAGCATCATGTATCTTGCAAAAACCACAGCTACATATGCTGTCATTGCATCGTAAGAAAGTGAGTGGCATTCTTTTGTCAGTTTTAGGTATGTCTTGCTGACCTTGAAGAATACCTCTATGTCCCAGCGCTTTCCATATATGCGGATGATCTCATCCTCTGAAAGGGTCATATCTGTCGAAATAAGGACAAGATAATCTTTATGTTTGCTTCTGTTGCGGACATATGCAAGTCTGGCAGGAATCGAGCAACTGCCGTCTCTGCTGCATATTCGGATCTCTGCAGAGAGCAGATATTTGGATCTGCCCCTCCGTTTTCTGTTTCTTCTGTAGATCTCAGTTACAGGGAGCATTTGCCCTTTGTACATGTAGTGTACTTTTGATGTCTTCTTTGCCATTGCGATGACGTCCATATCCCTCTCCTTAACAGACATCAGTGTGGAAGGAGAGCAGAACCAGGAATCAAAGAGCACGTGCGAAGCTGATATTCCTGATCTGACCGCAGTATCTATCATTTCAAGCATAACAACCGGAGCTTTCGTCTGTGCCAGCTTTCTTGTCCTGGAGCCGCAGGAACGTCTGTCCAGTTTTTCTCTTACTTCCTGAATACGGGAACTCTCTTTTTCTGAGGAAAGAAGACAGCTGTTTACAGGAAGAAAGGTATTACCGTCGCTCCAGCCCAGAGTCAAAAGACGGAACCCTGATGTATATCTGTGTTTTGAATGGTCAAATACCTTAGTCATTAGCTCCACTTTTCTGGCGCGGCTTCGCTCGTACAGCGTGTCATCCACGATGAATACATTCACTCTCTTGTCATCGGTGAGTTTCGTAACCATGCTGTTTATGATTCTTTCTGCAAGAAGTGAAGTAAACTTCATCCAGTTAATAGAGCAGGAATTTATGAAACGATAGAAGGTATCTTTCCCTGTTTTATAAGAATTTGTTCCCGTCCTCAGCTCCATAAAGAGACTGCGGTTATTGAAAGCTAGGTTGAAAAGTTTTTGAAAAACGCTCACAGCAGGAATCCCTCTTGGCTTGTACGCATTGGCCTTCTTAAGCACTGAGCAGAGCTTGAATCTGTGGAAGAAAGCATCTGTTGCAGTAGTAAGTTCATAGTCAAAATTAAGGGTCTGTGATATTCTTTTCATGGCATGGACCTCCGTATGGTATCGTTTTAGTGTGGTAACTAAATTTTACCAAAAAACGGGGCTCATGCCGCTCTTTTTTGCCGATTATTATTGAATTGTCAAGGTGCTGTCATATCTTCTTTACTGCGAAGTTTGAGTACTTAACATTAGAAAACAATCGGAAATTAAAATAGTACAATAAATATAATATTAATAGTGATCAATAGGAGATTTGTTATGAGTAATATTGTTTTTAGATTTCAAAAACTGGAAATTTATGATCTTGCGCTGGATATAGTTAAGGATAGCTATTCCCTTACTAAAACATTTCCAGTGGAAGAGCGCTTTGGATTAGTGTCGCAAATTAACAGGTCTGTTGTTTCTGTCCCTTCAAATATTGCGGAGGGTATTTCACGAGGAAGCAGAAAAGACCAAGTCCACTTTTTGAATATTTCTTACGGGTCCTTAATGGAGCTGGCGTGTCAATCAGACATCGCATCTATGCTGGGGTATATAACAGATACACAACGCAGCGAAATATCTGCAAAAATTAACAATCTGGCAATCAAAATTAACAACTTCATAGCATATATTCGCAAGGAACTTAAAGAAAATGCTTAAAAAACAATCGCTTGCCGATAGCTTGCCAACTGCTTGCCCATCGCTTGCCGAGGATCCGAAACGGATCCTCATTAGCGGAGCAAACAGCTACATAGGGATTTCTTTTGAAAAATGGCTCGCGCAATGGCCGGAAAAGTATATTGTGGACACTGTTGACATGATAGACGGTTCCTGGCGTGAGAAGTCCTTTGTCGGTTATGACGTTGTTTTCCATGTTGCGGGGATAGCGCATGTTTCCGCGGATCCTTCGAAAGAAGACCTTTATTTCAAAATCAATCGTGATCTTGCTGTTGAAACTGCAAAGAAAGCTAAAACTGACGGCGTGAAGCAGTTTATATTTATGAGCAGCATGATCGTATATGGAAAAGATGAGCCGGCAGGAAGCCAAAAGGTAATTACCTCCGAAACACAGCCCTCTCCCTCTGATTTTTATGGCAGGAGCAAGCTTGAAGCAGATCTCGCAATTCAAGAAATGGCCGATGAGAGCTTTGCAGTTTCAATAATGAGACCTCCTGTGATATATGGTCCAGGATGCAAGGGCAATTTTCCGAGACTTCTTAGCCTTGCAAAAAAGACGTTTGTCTTCCCAAACATCTCGAATTCACGGAGCATGCTTTATATAGACAACCTGTGTGAATTTTTGCGAATCGTAATAGATGGCACTAAAACAGGAATATTCTTTCCTCAAAACAAAGAATATGTATCCACTAAAGATGTTATAGTCGAATACAGAAAACAAGCAGGAAAATCAACTATCCTTTTGACATTACCGGGCTTCCTTGTCTCTCTTATGTCCGGAATTGATGTATTCAACAAAGCATTTGGCACAAAAGTATATGACAAAAATATGAGTGGACTTGATTTGGAATATAATGTAGTGGACTTTAAAAAAAGCATAAAAAGGATGTCAGACTAATGCCTCAAAAGCATTTGCTGGTAGTATCCCAGTATTTCTATCCTGAACAGTTCCGTATCAACGACATATGTTCTGAATGGGTCAAAAGAGGATACAAAGTAACAGTACTAACAGGGATCCCAAATTATCCGCAGGGAAAATTTTATGAGGGCTACGGGTTTTTTAGTAAAAGAAAAGAATTTTATAAAGGTATGGAAATAATAAGGATACCGCTGATTCCAAGGGGTACCGGAGCAATAATGATGGCTCTGAATTATTTTTCATTTGTGATATCTGGGTTTTTCTGGTCTCTATTTGCAAGCTTAAATGCTGATATTGTGTTCATATATGAAGTTTCACCAATGACTCAGGCTTTGCCAGGAATATGGTATGCGAAACGAAGGAAAATCCCATGCTTTTTGTATGTCATGGACCTTTGGCCGGAGAACGTCGAGATTGTCGGAGGCGTAAAAAATAAAACTATTCTTGCCCTTATCGGAAAGATGGTAAATTATATTTACTACAATTGCGATAAGGTGTTCACGTCTTCAAAAAGTTTTATCAAGGCCATTGTGAACAGGGGTATATCTGAAAACAAAATAGTGTTTTGGCCTCAATATGCAGAAGACTGCTACAGGCCTATGATCACAGAAGATAATCCTGTGGATCAGATAACTGGTGACGGAGCATTCAATCTTATTTTTGCCGGAAACATCGGTTATGCACAAGGGCTGGAAATATTGCCTAAAACGGCAAATATACTAAAATCAGAAGGCAAAAGAGTCCGGTTCAATATTGTCGGGGACGGAAGATTTAAAGAGAGCCTAATAAACATGACAGTTAAAGAAGATGTCAGAGATATGTTTAATTTCATTGAAAAACAGCCGGCAAATAAGATACCTGAATTTATGTCAGTATGCGATGCTGCATTGATAACACTGTCGGGCAGCAAAATATTTGAGATGACACTCCCGGCAAAACTTCAATCTTACCTTGCATGCGGCATACCTATCGTTGTCTCGGGCAACGGAGAGATACAGGAAGTAGTTAAAGAATCAGGTGCAGGACTTTACTGTGATGCTGCAGATCCGGAAGCGCTGAGCCAAATAATTGCTGATCTTCTTTCCAAAACAGCCGAGGAAATGGATTTGTTAAGGGAGAACGCACGGAAATTTTATGAAGATAATTATGACAGATCAATGTTGCTTGATAAGATGGACAAATATTTATTGACGGAAGTGATGAGATAAATGTTTAAGGACAAAACAATACTTATTACAGGCGGGACAGGTTCCTTCGGTCATGCAGTGCTTGACCGCTTCCTTTCTACAAATATTGGAGAGATCCGCATTTTTTCTCGGGATGAGAAGAAACAGGATGACATGCGCACTCAATATCACAGCGAGAAGGTCAAGTTTTATATCGGTGATGTCAGGGACATAAACAGCGTAAAAAATGCCATGCACGGTGTGGACTTTGTTTTTCATGCAGCTGCACTGAAACAGGTCCCATCATGTGAATTTTTCCCTCTGGAAGCAGTAAAGACAAACGTATTCGGAACGGACAATGTTTTGAGTGCATCAATAGCGTATGGTGTAAAAAAGGTCATTTGCCTCTCTACCGATAAGGCTGCCTACCCGATAAACGCTATGGGAACTTCGAAGGCAATGATGGAAAAAGTTGTAGTTGCAAAATCCAGGACAGTATCTCCCGACAGGACCTCAATATGCTGTACCAGATACGGCAACGTAATGGCTTCACGAGGATCGGTCATTCCACGTTTTGTTGAGCAGATCAAAGCAGGACACCCCCTTACCATAACAGAACCGAACATGACACGATTTATAATGAGCCTTGAAGAGGCGGTCGAACTTGTTCTATTTGCATTTGAAAATGCGCAGAGCGGAGACATAATGGTCCAAAAGGCCCCCGCATGTACGATTGGTGTACTTGCACAGGCGATAAAAGAGCTATTCAAATCAGATACTGAGACACATATAATTGGAATACGCCACGGGGAAAAGATGTATGAGACCCTCCTGACAACGGAAGAAGCAGCACATGCCGAAGATCTTGGTAACTATTACCGTGTCCCATGCGATAAGCGGGATCTAAATTATGATAAATTTTTTGATCAGGGAAGTATGAAAGATGTATTCATAACTGAGTTCAATTCCGAAAACACAACTTTGCTTGGCATCGAAGAAGTGAAGCAAAAGCTTTTATCGCTCAAATATATACAGGATGAACTTTTAGCTATGGAGAGCAGGAAATGAAGATACTTGTTACAGGGGCAAAAGGGTTCATAGGTAAAAACCTCATTTTCGAATTGAAAAATAGGGGATATGGGGATATATACGAATATGGCATCGACACAAATGAAGAACTCCTGGACGAATATACAAAGGATTGTGGATTCGTATTCCATCTTGCCGGAGTAAACAGGCCAAAAGAGACGGAAGAATTCATGCAGGGCAATTTTGGTTTTACAAGTATTCTTCTTAATAAGTTAAAAGATAACCAAAACAAGTGCCCTGTAATGCTCTCCTCATCGATCCAGGCAAAACTGGATAACCCTTATGGGATAAGCAAAAAGGCAGGAGAAGATCTTCTCTTCGAATACGGAAAAGAAACCGGAGCAGAAGTATACGTTTACCGTTTTCCAAACGTATTCGGAAAATGGTGCAGGCCGAACTACAACAGTGCTGTAGTAACTTTCTGCCACAACATTGCCAATGATATTCCTATACAGATAAACAACAGCAGCACGATGATGAACCTTGTATATATCGATGATGTCGTTGAGGAGCTTATAAAAGCCCTTAAAGGCTCTCCATCGAAAGACAGTTTCGGGTACTGCTTTGTTCCTGTGACTCATACTGTTGCATTGGGCGAGATAGCGGATCTGATTCGGTCTTTCAGGGAGAGTCGCAAAGACCTGCAAATACCGGATATGGGAGACAGTTTAACAAAAAAGCTCTACAGCACCTATCTGAGCTACCTTCCAAAAGACAGTTTCAGTTACCCGTTGAAGATGAACATAGACAGCAGGGGCAGCTTCACAGAGATAATCAGAACAAAAGAGAGAGGCCAGTTTTCGGTTAACGTAACAAAGCCCGGCGTAACGAAGGGCAATCATTGGCACCATACTAAGAATGAAAAGTTTCTTGTCGTAAGCGGAAAAGGTTTGGTACGCTTCAGAAAGATCGATTCCGATGAGATAGCAGAATATACAGTTGACGGGGAACAGATGGAAATAGTGGACATTCCCCCCGGCTACACTCACAATATAACCAACACCGCAGAGACAGACCTTGTGACATTTATGTGGGTCAACGAACCTTACGACCCCAATAAACCCGATACCTACTTCATGGAGGTATAGATATGAAAAAACTTAAAGTGATGACCATACTTGGTACAAGACCGGAGATAATCCGGCTTTCCGAGGTCATCAAAAAATGCGACAAATACTTCGACCATATTCTTGTCCATACAGGACAGAACTGGGATTACACACTAAACCAGATATTCTTTGAAGATCTTGAACTTAGAGCTCCTGATCATTACCTTGATTCTGTCGGTGCAGACCTTGGGGAGACTATTGGAAATATTATTTCAAAAAGTTATAAGCTCATGAAAGAAATCATGCCTGATGCGCTCTTGATACTTGGAGACACTAATTCTGCTCTTTCGGCCATTTCAGCTAAAAGGCTGAAAATCCCTATCTTTCACATGGAAGCCGGAAACCGTTGCTTTGATGAGAACCTCCCTGAAGAAATGAACAGAAGGATCGTTGACCATATAGCGGATGTAAACCTCTGCTACAGCGAACATGCCCGTAGATATCTCAATGCAGAGGGCAGACCCAAAGAGCGCACATTTGTCACAGGTTCTCCGATGGCTGAGGTTCTATCCGCAAATCTGACGAAAATTGAAACTAGTAAGATCCTTGAAAAGCTGGGTCTTGAAAAGCAGAAATACATACTTCTATCGGCACACAGGGAAGAAAATATAGACATAGAAAAGAATTTCTTTGCCTTAATGAACGCAGTAAACGCAATGGCGAAAAAATATGCCATGCCGGTGATCTACAGCACACATCCGCGCAGCGCTAAATTCATTGAAGAGCGAAACTTCAAGTTTCATAAGAATGTCAGAAGCCTGAAGCCATTTGGCTTTTCCGATTACAACCACCTGCAAATGAATGCTTTCTGTGTCGTTTCCGACAGCGGTACACTGCCTGAAGAGTCATCGTATTTCAGATGCTTCCCCGCCGTCTGCATAAGGACCAGCACTGAACGCCCGGAAGCGCTTGATAAAGGGAACTTCATAATTGGTTCGATTACAGAAGAAAGTGTACTCCAGGCGGTAGATGTTGCAGTCGAGATGCAGAAGAACGGAGATTACGGTGAACAGGTGCCGGATTACACAGACAAAAATGTCAGCACGAAGGTAGTTAAGATAATTCAGAGTTATACTTCTGTAGTTAACTCTTGGACTTGGAGAAAGTATGAGGAGATATCAAAATGTTTAACCAATTACAGCCGATAGTATCAATATGTATTACTTCATACAATAGAGTAAAAGAACTTATTCGATGCCTAAATAGTATTAATACCACTTTTGATGAAGAAATAGAAATTGTAATAAGTGAAGATTGTTCACCACAAAGACAAATAATAATAAATGAAGTAGATGAATACATTAAAAACTCTTCTTGCAAAATAAACCTTAATTTAAATAAAAATAATTTAGGTTATGACGGTAACTTGGGAAAACTGATATCTATAGCATGTGGAAAATATATATTATTTATTAGTGATGATGATATGTTTATAAAGGGGGCTCTTGATGAAACTATTAAATTTTTGAAAAAGAAAGAATACGGAGTAATATTTAGCCCTTTTGTTGAAGCTGGTAAATTTAAAAGAAAATATAAAAAAGAGTTTGAAATTGAGCCAGGTGCAGAGAATGCAGCTAGGCATATATATGATTCTATACTTTTTTCAGGCTTAATTTTTAAAAGAGAACTGGTTAGCGGTATTTCTGCAGAAAGATTTTTCAATTTGAATTATTTCCAAGTTTATCTTTTTTTATCAGCACTTACAAAACATCATGGGTATTACTTGAATCTTCCTCTTGTAAACTGTGTAGGTGATGGTGAAAATGCATATGGTATTGCTCCATCTAACGATAAAAATCCATATCTTGCAAACAGAAAGTCAATATATTCAAACCTTGAATTCCATAAAGGACTAATAAAAGTAATTAAAATTTTTGAAACAGATTATAACGTATCAATGATTAACATTTTTGAAAAAGAATATTCTTTGAGAATATATGGTGGACTTAGTCGAGCTAGGGAAAATGGAATAAGTGATTTTAATGAGTATTGGAATAGATTAAATAATTTAGATATTCACCTCACCTTTCTAGCATCATTTTATTACTATTTGTTGTATTGCCTTGGCACAAAACTTTCATATGTTATATTACAGTTGCCTAAAAGAATACTATGTGTTTTAAGAGGAAATAATTGATTATGCGAGAAAATTTTTGCGAGAATAATATATGTGCAGGAATTGTATTATATAACCCAAACGAAAAGCGTTTAACAGAAAATATTGAGAGCATCCTGCCTCAGGTATCAAAGCTGATTTTGGTTGACAACGCATCTATTAATACTGAATCTGTATTGAATTATTGGAGGCAAGATTCAAAGATAAAAATAATAAAAAACATTAAAAACGAAGGTATCGCAAAAGCATTAAATCAAATGTGTGAAACAGCAAGTATAGAAAATTATAAGTGGATTCTTACATTAGACCAAGATTCTGTATGCCCAAGTATTTTAATTGACTCTTTTATGAGATACACTGAAGACAATAGTGTCGGAATAGTTTGTCCACAATTTGAATTAAACATAGATGGTTATTTATTTAAAAAAGTTGTTGAAGATTCTGAGTTGGTCGATTACTGTATTACCAGTGCTAGTCTTACAAACCTTGATGCTTGGAATAAATCTGGTAAGTTTGATGAATGGATGTTTATTGATTGTGTAGATTATGACTTTTGTTTAAAATTAAAAAAAATGGGCTATAAAATAATTCGAGTTAATAATATTATAATAAACCATGAGGTTGGTAATCCACAAATAAAAAAACTACCTTTTGGAAGGAAAATAGTTTTGCACAACCATAGCCCATTAAGAAATTATTACATTTCGAGAAATACTGTATATATATTAAAAAAATATTGGCGGTATAAAAGTGTTTATAAATGGGTTCCTAGGCTCTTGTATTGGCAAATATGTAAGTTGATATTCGAAAACAATAAGATTCAAACTATAATAAGTTTTTTAAAAGGAATTAAAGATGGAATAATTCATAGTGTTCATTAAATATACTTGATTTTTATGAAAACTAATAAGATAAAAACTTGATCTTATGGAGAAATATTAAGTTAAAATCACACGTGTCCAAGATAGGAAAATGAAATAGAAAAGCCTCCGTTATAGGGATATCATTTAGTTGCGAAACCAAAAATCCTAAACAAAACAACGGAGGCAAGACAATGATAAAGTGCATGAGCCTATTCAGTCAAATACTATCTGAAATGTCATTATCTTCAGTAATCTTTGAGTAGTTGGTAATGAAGCACGGAAATGACCGTAATGCAAAGGGATTTACGTCAAAAGCCCAGTTGGTTGCAATGGTCTTTTCTCACCTTGCAAGGGCTGATTCACTCAGGGAAATAACGAACGTGAATATACGGTGCTAAATTGAACACATCGTCCGCCTGAGTTGGACACCCTGTCCGCGTCAAACTGAAAATACTTACCGGAGAAGATGAACACCCTCAAGTTTTTATATAACTCGACGTTCATCTAACTAAACAGAAAATGAGAGAAAGCGGAAAATAACTGAAAAACCGAAAAGGACAACCTGGTTTTAAATGCATCCAAGAACGATTATTTCTAGCATATTTAGAGGTTTTAGTAGTGATATTAAATTACTAGTGTGGGTTTGATATATATAAACAAACATTTACTTTATTATAAATTAGAAGGGTGGTTATGAATATAACTTATCTAATTAAAAGATCTGAGATTATTTTATCTATATTTTTGTTTTTTCTTATTTTTAATCCACCAATATACAAAGGGTTTAGCTTTACAAAAACTTTTTTATTTTTAGCAACAATATATATAATAATGCACTATAGAAAGACTAAAACAATTATTCAAAAGTCCCATTTAAATAAAATCATACCTATTTTTTTAATAAGTGTATATTACTATTCGATTGTGATATTAGTTAATTTATTAATAAGTTTAGATGTTTCTGTTGCTTCTTATTTTTTGTCGCTATTTGAATATTTATTTTATTATTTTTTATTGTTAATAGTAATATTGTCAATAAATTTATTCTGTGTGAATTATGATTTGAAGACAGATAATTTAATATTCTGCTTTATAATTGCCGGGAGTTTACAAACATTAATTGTACTAGCGTGTTATTCAACACCATTCATTAGGACATTTTTTTTAAATCTCATAATGAATAATTCAAATAGTGAAAGAATTAGTAGTATTGTTTATTTGAATTTCAATACAAGAAACTACGGATGGGCTTCTTCTTTGTATGACATTTTTGGTTATTCCTCTGCTATATTAGTGCTATTGGCATTTGTAACAGGCCTATATAAAAAGTTCATATATGTCATTGTTGCGTTTATTATGATTGCTATGCCGTTGTTTAATGCTAGAACGGGCCTTTTGTTTGTAATAATTAGTCTAATATATGTACTTATGGTATATATAAAAACAATGACTTGTGCATTTACATGCAATAAGTTTTATAAGTTTGTATTGGCTTTAATATTAGCCTTTTTTGCTTATTATGTTATATATGTGAAAATCCTCTCCGATGGCTCAGATTCAAGTAACTGGATAATTTCTGGAATTGAGGAAACAATCTTATTTTTTTCTGGATATGGTTTAACAAGCGATGGGTATTATGACGCTATTATTAATAATTCATTATTTTTACCTTCATTTTTAAAAACTATTTTTGGAACAGGCGTTACTCCGATGGTATCAATAGGGAAAAATACAGATGTTGGATTTGTGCAAAATATATGGAAATTCGGAATTATTGGTTCAATTTTTATCTATTATCTAAATTATCGAGTATTTAAGTTGGCGTATAAATATTCTAAAAACTCGTTTGGAAAGACAATGTCAATTGTAATGGCAATTATGTTTTTTATGTATTTAATAAAGCTAAATCCTTTAGGATATACACAAGCTGCTGTTATAACTTTCCCCATACTGTTTAAAATTATTTATGATAACAATTCAATTGTTATTGTTAAAAACTAATGCAATTTATATACATCAATACATATTAGATAGGAGAATTATATGGATTATCCATTAGTATCATGTATTGTTTTGACTTATAATACTTTTAAATATTTATACGAAACAATTGATTCGATTCTATCTCAAGACTATTCAAATATTGAAATAATTGTTGGTGATGACGGTTCTAAGGAGTTTCCTGAAGAACAAATTTGTAGATATATAAGTAAGTACAAGAAATCTAATGTGGTAAATGTCATTATTTACAGTAATACTACTAATCTTGGAACTGTTAAAAACATTAATAATGCCCACACGTTAGCAAATGGGAAATACTTGGTAAATCTTTCTTGTAACGATGTTTTTTTTGATGAAAGTATATTGTCTAAAGTTGTAGAAAGATTTGAGAAAACTGGTTATTCTTTGATTGCTTTTCGAAGAATGTTATGTGATGAAAAAACATTACAGCCGATTAGGTATATCCCTTCTAATGCAGTTCTTACTAATATTAAGGCATTAGATTCTCCTGAAAAACAGTATTTAGCTTTTGCACAATGCAATTATTATGAGATGGCATCAGGTAGTTGCACTTATCAAACAAAAGAAAATCTGTCTCTAAATGGGTATTGGGATGAAAGCTATAAATTGTGGGAAGATGGTCCATTTTATATAAAATACACAAGGAATGGAAATATGATTCACACTGCTTATGATATAGTAGTTATTAAATATCGTGTAGGCGGAATTAGCACATCAAATAATGTCCCAATAAAGCTTAAAACTCTAATGAGCAATGATATTAAACATTATTATTGCAAAGAAGTTGAGCCATATTTATTTCGATTTGGTTTTTATGAACGCAGAAAGATTGATTATTTTAGAATCTGTGCATTTAATTCTCATAGTAAATGGTTAAGTTTAATTAAGCGTCTTAAATATCTCGATTTACTTTTTATTAATTACTTTAAGAAGAAAAAAAATAATAAAGACGATTTCACTCGTGTCCAAGATAGGAAAATGAAATAGAGAAGCCTCCGTTATTGGGATATCATTAAGTTGAGAAACAAAAGAATCCCACTCAAACCATGGAGGCAAGACAATGATAAAGTGCATGAGCCTATTCAGTTAAATACCATCTGAGATATCATTATCTTCAGTACGCTTTGAGTAGTTGGTGATGAAACACGGAAACGACCGTAATTCAAAGGGATTCTCGTCAAATGCCCAGTTGGTGGCAATGACCTTCTATCATCTTGCAAGGGCTGATTCACTCAGGGAAATAACAAACGGACTCTTATGCTGCAACGGCAAAGTAAAGCACCTTGGAATAAGCGCGGCTACTAAACTATAAACGCTTACCTATGCAAACGAACACAGAAGTGCAGATCTGTATGAAGAATACTTCTGGAAACAGATCCGACATTTCCGTTTAAGGTGTTTGTAGCAAGCATAAAATCCCCAAGTTGGGATTTTATGTTTGCTACAAACAGGTAGCCAGAGGATAGTTTTACGTTATCGCAGTTTTCATTTAAAGTTAATGACTCAAACTTCGCAGTAAAGAAGATATGACAGTACCTTGACAATTCAATAATAATCGGCAAAAAAGAGCGGCATGAGCCCCGTTTTTTGGTAAAATTTAGTTACCACACTAAAACGATACCATACGGAGGTCCATGCCATGAAAAGAATATCACAGACCCTTAATTTTGACTATGAACTTACTACTGCAACAGATGCTTTCTTCCACAGATTCAAGCTCTGCTCAGTGCTTAAGAAGGCCAATGCGTACAAGTCAAGAGGGATTCCTGCTGTGAGCGTTTTTCAAAAACTTTTCAACCTAGCTTTCAATAACCGCAGTCTCTTTATGGAGCTGAGGACGGGAACAAATTCTTATAAAACAGGGAAAGATACCTTCTATCGTTTCATAAATTCCTGCTCTATTAACTGGATGAAGTTTACTTCACTTCTTGCAGAAAGAATCATAAACAGCATGGTTACGAAACTCACCGATGACAAGAGAGTGAATGTATTCATCGTGGATGACACGCTGTACGAGCGAAGCCGCGCCAGAAAAGTGGAGCTAATGACTAAGGTATTTGACCATTCAAAACACAGATATACATCAGGGTTCCGTCTTTTGACTCTGGGCTGGAGCGACGGTAATACCTTTCTTCCTGTAAACAGCTGTCTTCTTTCCTCAGAAAAAGAGAGTTCCCGTATTCAGGAAGTAAGAGAAAAACTGGACAGACGTTCCTGCGGCTCCAGGACAAGAAAGCTGGCACAGACGAAAGCTCCGGTTGTTATGCTTGAAATGATAGATACTGCGGTCAGATCAGGAATATCAGCTTCGCACGTGCTCTTTGATTCCTGGTTCTGCTCTCCTTCCACACTGATGTCTGTTAAGGAGAGGGATATGGACGTCATCGCAATGGCAAAGAAGACATCAAAAGTACACTACATGTACAAAGGGCAAATGCTCCCTGTAATTGAGATCTACAGAAGAAACAGAAAACGGAGGGGCAGATCCAAATATCTGCTCTCTGCAGAGATCCGAATATGCAGCAGAGACGGCAGTTGCTCGATTCCTGCCAGACTTGTATATGTCCGCAACAGAAGCAAACATAAAGATTATCTTGTCCTTATTTCGACAGATATGACCCTTTCAGAGGATGAGATCATCCGCATATATGGAAAGCGCTGGGACATAGAGGTATTCTTCAAGGTCAGTAAGACATACCTAAAACTGACAAAAGAATGCCACTCACTTTCTTACGATGCAATGACAGCATATGTAGCTGTGGTTTTTGCAAGATACATGATGCTTGCCATAGAAAACAGGACTCGAAGAGATGAGAGGACTTTTGGTGAAATATACTGCCTTGTGTCGAATGAACTCTCTGACATCACATGGCTTGAAGCTTTCAGGCTTCTGATGGAAGTATTTTTGTCGGCAGTAACCGACAAATTATCGTTGACGGATAAAAAGCTAGACATACTGCTTGAAACATTCATGGAAGCTTTGCCAGAGATGCTGAAAAACAAGCTACTCAGGTGTGCGTGAAAATGACTAAAAATAACATTCTTAATGTTCGCCGATTATTGAATTGTCAAGGTGCTATGCACTTTATTTATGTGCGAAGTTTGAGTTAATTATTTCTGAAATTAATAAGAATAGAGGAAAAATACTTGAAAGAGATAGATCTATTAAAGAACAAGACAATTTCAGCATTAATTTATAGTTTGGGTGGTTTGTTCACAAGAGGCGGCTTGGAATTTATTTTTGGCATTATTTTGGCTAGGCTGCTTTTACCTAAAGATTATGGTCTGCTAGGTATGATAATGATATTCATCGCAATTTCACAGATTTTTATTGATAGTGGAATGACCGCGGCGTTAATACGGGAAAAAGAAGTAAGCAATGAAGATTATTCGACTGTATTTTATTATAATTTATTAGTATCACTACTTACATATTATCTCCTCTTTGTATCGGCAGGGGCTATCAGCACCTTTTTTAGGGAGCCCAAACTCGTACTAATAGTAAGAGTTGCCGGTCTTAATTTGATTATTGGGGCTTTTGGATTAATTCAAAGAACAATACTGGTTAGGAATCTAGATTTTAAAACACAAACTATAGTAGAAGTAATTGCATCAGTTTTGTCCGGAGTTTTGGCAATTTTCGCTGCTTTGCATAATTATGGCGTTTGGGCACTAGTAGTAAAGCTTTTATCAATGCAGTTTTTTACATCATTGCTTTTCATGCTCCATAATAAGTGGATTCCATTATTAGCATTTAACATGATTTCTTTTAAACGCTTTTTTGGGTTTGGGTGTAAACTTCTGTTGACAGGAATTCTAGCAACAATATATCAGAATGTATATAATATAATTATAGGCAAATCATATTCACAGGCACAGCTAGGGTATTATACAAAGTCTGTACAGTTCAGGGACTTAGCAGCCAATTCATTGACTTTAAGTGTAGAAAAAGTAAGCTATCCAGTACTTAGTAAACTGCAGGCTGATGGGAATCGCCTTAAGTCAGGTTTTAGTAAAATTATTAACATGTCTAGTTTTGTTAATTTTCCAATAATGATAGGAATGGCATCTACAGCACGGCCTTTGATAAGTGTGTTATTTGGTCCAAATTGGATAGAAATGGTTCCTTATTTTCAATTGCTTTGTCTTAGCGGTACAACGTTTCCTCATAGAGCCCTAAATCTGAACATTTTGAAAGTCAAAGGAAGATCGGATATTTTTCTGGGACTAGATATTTTGAAGATGGTAGTCGGCCTAGTTTCCATTTACTTTGTAATACTATTTGATTTGGGGATCTTTGGACTCTTATGGATTGTTTTTTTAAATACTCAATTTGCTTTTTTTGTAAACTCTTATTATTCTGGTAGGTTTATAGGATACTCAACAAAAGAACAAGTTATTGATATGATTCCAGCCTTATTAGCATCAACAATAATGGGCATTGTGGTATATGTTATGGATTTATATTTATCGATTCTTGATATTCCTATGCTTATTCTGCAAACCCTGACAGGTGCTATAATATACGTTGTACTAAGTAAAGCATTTAAAATCAAAGAATTTGATTTAATGTTTAGTTTTTTAAAGTCAATTTTGCTGAAAATCTATAATAAGAAATAGCCTCATGATAATAATTTTTAAAATTTAGGGGAATTAAAATGTCGGATAAATTCAACTTTATTAAGAAAATTTTGCCGGAATGTATGAAAAAACTACTTAGAAAAGTTAGGATCATAGTCAAAAGAATCACAGAATTCCCGACTATTTGTATACAGCCATATCGTCATAAAAGAGCCCTAGAAAAACTTAGGGTAAAAAGCGTTAATCACAAGGTTAAAGTTGCTTTTTTGGCAATTCATTCAGCTGTGTGGAAATATGATGGAGTATACAAGTTATTCGAACAAGATGAGCGTTTTGAACCGCTGGTTGTTGTATGTCCGGTAGTGAATTATGGTAAGGAAAACATGATTATAGAGATGGAGAAGACATATAATCTTTTTCAAAAGAAAGGTTACAATGTGATTAAAACTTACAATGAGGAAAATGACCTATATTTAAATGTAAAAAAAGAGATTGAACCAGATATTATTTTCTTTACTAATCCACATCGTGGATTAGTAAAAGATGATTATTATATTACCAATTTCAAAGATGTGCTTTCATGTTATACACAATACGCCTTTCAATTGACACATTTAAATGAACCTCAATATAATCAACTTTTTCACAATATTTTGTGGAAGGCCTTTTATGAAACTAATACACATAAAAAACTGGCAAAACAATTTGCAAGGAATAGAGGACGGAACGTAACAGTAAGTGGTTATCCCGGAATTGATGATTATATTTATAGGGTTAGAACAGGTAATAATGTTTGGAAAAATACGGATGTTGGTCTAAAAAGGATAATTTGGGCACCTCACCAGACTATTGACAACAGAGAAAATTTAAATTTGTCTACTTTTCTCCGATATCATAAAGTGATGCTTGATATAGTTGAAAAATATAAGGACAATATTCAGATTGCATTCAAGCCTCATCCATTATTAAAAGTAAAATTAATAGGACATGAAGAATGGGGCCAGCTGAGAACGGAAGCTTATTATCAAATATGGAAAAACCTTGAAAATGGACAATTAGAGACCGACGATTATGTTGACCTATTCAATACATCTGATGCTATGATTTTAGATAGTGCTTCTTTCGTGGCAGAGTATTTATGCTGTGGAAAACCATCTTTGTTTTTATTTTCGGATTTAAGTGTTAAAGAGAGATTTAACGAATTTGGGAAGTTAGCTCTTGAGCAACATTATCATGCTTTTAATAAAAAACATATATTTGAGTTTATTGACAATGTTGTCCTTGATGAAAAAGATATCAAAAAAGATGACAGAGAAGTGTTTTATTATGATTATCTGATTCCACCCAACAACAAAAAAGCATCTGAAAATATTTATGACGAAATAATAAACGCCATATGGAGCTAAATTATTTATTTAATCTAAGTAAAAATTGCTTGTGATATTTAATGAATAGGATTAGAAGTGGATTATTTATTTCTATCTCAGATATTTGATACTCCGCAAATAAGTCTCATCGTAACTTTGTAACTAGTACTGGAAAGAATAAAATTTAACTGAGGGATAAAATGCGATGAAAACAATAGCTGTTGTTCCTATGAAATTAAATAATGAACGTCTTCCAAATAAAAACATAAAAGTGTTTGATAATGGGAAGCCTCTATGCTATTACATACTTAATACCTTATTAAAAGTAAAGGGTATTGATGAAATTTACGTTTATTGCAGTAACGCAAAGATTCAGGACTATATACCAACTGGAATAAGATATCTAAAGAGAAAAGAAAGCCTTGATACACCACAAACAAAAATGAATGAAGTCCTTAAATGTTTTGCTGAAGATGTAAATGCGGATATTTATCTAATGACTCATGCTACATCGCCCTTTGTCACTAGTGAGAGCATAGAAACTTCTTTAAATAAAGTGAAGTTAGGTGAGTATGATTCTGCTCTGGCGGTTCTAAAAGTGCAAGATTTTATGTGGAATGATGGATTCCCTTTCAATTATGACTTAAGTAATATTCCAAGAACTCAGGATTTACCTTTCTTATATAGCGAAACAAGTGGCTTTTATATTTACAAAAAAGAAATTATGTCAGAATATAGCAGAAGAATTGGGTTCAAACCATATTTGCATGAAGTATCAAAAATTGAAAGTATAGATATTGATGACCACGAGGACTTTCAAATAGCAAATGCAGTATTTAATATGATTCTTTCAGTTAAAGATCGGGGTAAACATGAATAGGATAAGGGTTTTAGATTGTACGTTGCGTGATGGTGGTTATATAAACAACTGGGAGTTTGGCAATGATAATATAAAAAAAATAATATTAAAATTATTCGAATCAAATATTGATATTATTGAGTGCGGCTTCTTGACACAGAAAAATGATTATAATCCAGAAAGATCCATATTTGATAAAGTACATAGATTAGCAGAGTATATGCCAAAAGATCGCAAGAGTTGTGAGATGCTATGCATGATCAATTATGGGGAATATGATCTTGAAAATATCGCGAATTATGATGATACATCTATAGACGGAATAAGGGTTGCTTTCCACAAAAAGGATTTAAAGGGGGCATTAGAATTCTGTAAAGGTATCTCTAAAAAGGGCTATAAGCTTTTCATGCAACCAATGGTGTCAATTTCATACACTGACACAGAATTTATTAATCTAATTGAAAATGCAAACCAGATAAGACCGTATGCATTTTATATCGTCGATAGTTTTGGAGTTATGAAAAGAAGCGATTTAATGAGGATGTATTATATTGTAGATCATAACTTAGATAAAAATGTTTATGTAGGTTACCATTCACATAATAATATTCAATTATCCTACTCGAATGCTCAGGTATTGGTGGATTTAAAAACAGATCGGAAACTGATTATTGATTCTAGTGTGTTTGGGATGGGAAGAGGTGCGGGTAATTTAAATACCGAACTGTTTGTCGAGTACTTAAATGACACTAATGGTGGAGAATATAAATTAAATCCATTGCTACAAATTATTGACCAAGTGCTTAATAATGTTTATTTAAGTAAATACTGGGGGTATTCTCTGCCGCACTATATTTCAGCAAAGTACAATTGTCATCCGAACTATTCTTCGTATTTAGCTGACAAGAATTCCTTAACAGCAGAAGATATTAGCAATATTCTAAACGGTTTGGATGAAGACAAGAAGAACAATTTTGATAAGGTGTATATTGAAAGTTTATACAATAATTATCAGGCACACAATATTGATGATTCAGATATTAAAGATAAGCTTAGGGGAATATTTAGAGATAAAATAGTATTAGCAATTGCTCCTGGCAGCAGTATTAATGTCAATATGGACAAGATAGTTCAGGAAGCTGCTATGCCGGATACTGTTACTGTATCAATCAATTTTAAGCTTGAGAAATTTGATTGTGACTATGTGTTTGTAAGCAACTTACGACGTTATGAAGAAATGAAAGATAAAGAAGAAATCAACCTGGTAGCAACTTCAAACATTATGACGAGTAACAATAGGGATTATGTTATAAATTATATTGATTTGCTTAACAATATTGAACAGGTTACGGATAATGCTGGACTTATGTTAATTAAGTTAATGATAAGTTTAGGTGTCAAGTCAATTAAACTTGCTGGTTATGATGGGTACTCATATGATGGATACACTAACTATGCCGAAAAAGATATGGCATTTATTAAAAGGACTGTTTTGGTAGATGCATTAAATAAAGGAATGAAAAAAGGGTTGAACGAGTTCTCAAAACAAGTCAAAATTGAATTTATTACAAAAACAATATATGTGGAAGTGGAGGAAGCATGAAATGAAGGTAGTAGCTTTTGGTGAACTATTACTTAGATTAGCTTCCCCGGGAAATTTAAGAC
Organism: Synergistaceae bacterium; assembly: GCA_963682045.1. Taxonomy (GTDB): domain Bacteria; phylum Synergistota; class Synergistia; order Synergistales; family Synergistaceae; genus Caenicola. The sequence continues at coordinate 448,845 of OY821326.1, read as the reverse complement.
TTTTCCAGAATAATATTATTGAGGCTTCGTTTTGTGGTTCAGAGGCAAATGTCGCAGTTTCGTTAGCAAATTATGGGATTAATGCATCATTTGTTACAAAACTTCCGGACAATGAATTGGGACAAGCTGGTATAAATTCTTTAAGGTATTTTGGCGTAGATACCTTGAAGATCGTCAGAGGAGGAGGGCGACTGGGTTTATATTATTTGGAAAAGGGAGCAAGCCAGCGTTCATCAAAGGTTATTTATGATAGGGATTATTCAGCAATTACGGAAGCAAATAAAAAAGATTTTAAATGGGACATGATATTTGAAGGTGCCGACTGGTTTCACTTTACTGGAATTAATCCTGCACTTAGCCAGAACGTATCTGAAATTTGTTTAGAAGCCTGCAAAAATGCAAAAGGCAAAGGTATCACAATAAGTTGTGATTTAAATTATAGAAAAAAACTATGGTCATCAGAACAGGCTGAGCAAACTATGAGTTATTTTATGCCATTTGTTGATGTGTGCATTTCGAATGAAGAAGATGCAGAGAATATATTTTCTATTAAGGCTAAAAAAACTGATGTTTCAAATGGAAAACTTAATTATGATGGATATAGAGAAGTAGCCAAAAAGCTGCATGATCGTTTTGGGTGTAAATATGTTGCTATAACTTTGAGAACTAGTATTTCTGCAAATGATAATAAATGGGCCGGAATGCTTTATTCAGCAGAAGAGAATAAGTACTATTTTTCGAGAGAATACAATATCCACATTGTTGATCGAGTAGGCGGGGGGGATAGTTTTGGGGCTGGAATTATATACGGACTTACTCAAAAAATGTCATCTCAGGAATGCTTGGAATTTGCAGTTGCAGCGAGTTGTTTAAAACATTCTATAGAAGAAGACTTCAATAGGGTTAGTGAAGAAGAAGTGAGGATTCTGATGTCTGGAGATAGCTCTGGACGGGTTAAAAGGTAGCATAAAAAATCAAAAAATTGCAATGCTCTTCTGGGGACTAGAATTAATTACTCAACTTTCCCAGTAGCAAAACATGGTTTGAACCTTGAAAAATCTATATAGGTCACGCACATAATAGCAATTGGCACCTCAGATAACTTGGCAATGCGTTTAAGAATAACTCTGTCATTTTTTCCTGCAACTTGTTTTTATTGGAAGGTTTTATCTCTTTTAGCATCCCAATAAGTCTTGTAAGGAGAAGCAATAATGCCTGAGAGAATCTTATGTCCTGTAGTTCCTGACAGTAACGATAGAATAATTCTCCTATTGTCCTGTCGTCAGATTTGTTTCTCGCTTCAATGGACAGCATGGCATATCTCATGAAAACAATGGCAGTTGCTGCTGTCAGCATGTCGTAGCTTCTTCCCTGAAATTCTCTGGCCAAGGCAAGATTGGATTTGCATACCTTGAAAAAGACCTCTATGTCCCACCGCTTCCCGTATATTCTTATGATCTCTTCATCGGGAAGGGATATATCTGTAGAAAGCAGCGCCAGCCAGTCCTTAGATTTCTTCTCTTGTATAAATACGATTTTGGCATAAATACATTCTTCCAACTCACAGTCTCTCTGTTCGCGTATTTTGACGCAGACAGATCCAACGATTTTGGAAGAACCACAGGGCTTATTGCAAACTTTGTCATATATCGATTTTATGTCCTGCCACTTGTCATCGTAGAAATAGTGGATCTTCTCGGTTATCCGTACCATGCCTATAACATCCCGGTTTTCTCTCTTTACCCTTATTACTGTTTTGGGCAATGTAAACCAGCTGTCGAAGAGCACGAATCTTGCAGGTATACTGCCTGCATTGCGAAGCATTTCAATAAGAACATCCGTTGTCGACATCCTTGCACGTATACGTCTCTTATAGCCGTTGGTCCGTTTATCTGTCTCTTGGACCGGACAGAGCACATGTTCATCTTTGGGTGAGCTCAGAAGATTGAAATTAACAGGAAGAAATGTGTTGCCGTCAGACCATCCAAGAGTCAGCATACGAAACCCGCGGCAGTATCTATGGCTTGTATGGTCGAACACTCTTGAAAGCAGCTCTACTTTCTTGCTGCGCTGTCTGCCAAAGAGCGAATCATCTGCTATAAGCACCGACTCTCTGTCGCTTCCTGTCAAACGGTCGACTTCTGAAATAAGCTGAAACATTACTTTATTCAGGAGTTTTTCCCAGTTGAAATGTTCACTGTTGAGGAAACGGTATGCCGTGTTCTTTCTGAATGTCAGTAAAGCGTCATCCGACAACAGACTCCTATAGAGGTTCTTGCCTGTAAAAACAAGTGCAAACAGCTCTTTGAGTATCTGTGTGCAGCTGAATCCTGACTCCTTGTAAAAGTTTGAGCTTTTAAGCTGTTTGGATATATTTATTTTGGAAAAGAAATGGTCGACTGATGACTTAAAGACGTGGCGGTTATCATTTATATCTGCTATAATGTTTGTCATTGGAAAGCCTCCTTATATGTTGGTATTACTTGATTTGTCGCTATTTCAATTATACCACCTAAGGGGCTTTCCTCTTGTTTTTATCGCGTGATCCTATATGTATTTTTCAAGGTCCAAATCTTGCTTCTCTTCTATTCTTGAGGTGGGAAAGTTGAGTTAATTAGAAGACAACAAAATTTTAACAACCACTGCGGGGTTACCTGTTACAACAGCGTGAGGAGGAACTGATTTGGTGACTACAGAGCCAGCTCCTATCATCGATCCCTCTCCAATAGTAAGTCCAGGTAGTAAAGTGCCCCCCAAAGTCAAGGCACGAAATTTTTAATGATCCGAATAGCTCCTTTCATTAGGCTGCGTGTGTTTTCTGCTGTTGGCAGAAAGCATTGGGTGTAAGTCCTCCCAGAGATGTGACATTGGGATGTGTTGGGATGTGACATTGGGGTCAGACCTACACATTTGACAAAATGTGGATAAGTGGCAGACTTGTCAAGTGTGTTTGTTAGAGATAATTTTGGTTAGACCTACATGTGTCAGAGAACTGTGACCAGGGAGATGTTAGTATGGCAAGGCCTTTGCGGATCGAATAAAGTGCCCCCCAAAGTCAAGACACGAAATTTTTAATGATCCGAATAGCTCCTTTCATTATGCTGCATGAGTTTTCTGCTGTTGGCAGAAAGCATTGGGTGTAAGTCCTCCCAGAGATGCATGGGGGCGGATCATGTTGTAGTCACGCATGTACCCGTTGACGCCATTGATCATCTCCCTGGGTGTGACGTACTCGTTGATGTAGATATCTTCGTATTTCAAGCTGCGAAAAAAACGTTCTGTGCGAACATTGTCCAGTGCCTGGCCTTTGCCGTCCATGGATATCCTTACTCCATTGCTTTCCATCAGATCCAGGTAGGCCTGATTGGTAAAGTGGCTGCCCTGATCAGAGTTGATGATCTCCGGTTTGCGATTGCAAAGAGCGCGCCTGAGACAGCGTAATACAAATTCCTTTTCCAATGTGTAACTGACCTCATAGTCCACGATCTGGCGGGTATGCCAGTCGATGATGATAAACAAGTACAGAAATCCTTTCTTAAACGACAGATAAGTTATATCTATGCCCCATATCTGGTCCTCATGATCAATTATAAGATTGCGCAGCAGATATGGCCGTACATATTGTTTGTGAGTAAGCGTCAAATATCCCGGACCTAGATATAATCCAAGGACCAGGATATTATTTTTTTGTACAAAAGACAAGCGGCATGACAGGGTCTCAATCGTTACTCTCTTAGAGGGGCCGTTTTTATGTTCCGGGTGGAAGGCGTAAGCTGTCGGGCAGATTCTTGCTCCATGGCAGCAGCGTATGGTAGTTTTCTTTTGGAATGTTGGGCATCGTCTCAAAGATGTATTTGAGATATTCAAAGGGTTTGAGCCGGTTTTCTTTTGCTGTCTCAATTATGGAGTAGATTATTGAGCTGGCCTTTGCTCCTTTGGGAGTACAGCAGAAGAGCCAGTTCTTTCTGCCTATAACAAAGGGTTTTATACTGCGCTCCGCTCTGTTGTTGGAGACCTCCAGTCTTCCATCAAGATAGAAGGTCTCAAGATATGGTCTCTGTCCCAGCGCGTACTGCAGGGCTTTGCCAAGTGCGGATTTCGGCAAAGCAATGGTGGAGGATGCCCATGTAAAGAAGGCCTCAGAGACAGGTTTGCTCTGTTCAAGACGTTTTTTATGACGTTCTTCTGAAGAGAGTTGCTCATATTCACGTTCCAGAGCAAATAATCTGTCGCAGAATTCAAGTCCTTTCTGCGAAGCACTGTTTGTCTTTTCTTCAGGAGGGGCGGCCTGTGCCGCCTCGTAAAATTTTCTTCTCGCATGGGCCCAGCAGCCGCAGAGGCGGATGCCTTCCTGCAGTCTCTTATATCCCGAATAGCCATCTGTATTGAGGTATCCTTTGAAGTTTTCCAAAAATATTCTTGGATGGGCGCTCGATCTGGTCTCCTGGTATTCATAAAGGACCGCAGGTGTTTCTGTATATCTTCCGGTGCGGTAGAGCCACATGAATGATTCCCTGCCCGGAGATCTGCCCGGTTCCTTTAGTACCTGTACCACAGTCTCATCGGCATGAAGTATTTCTTCTTTAAGCAGACTCTCTCTCATCTGTTCGTACAAAGGTTCAAGCCAGTCCGAAGATGCACGAATGAGCCAGTTTGCCATGGTCTGGCGGCTAAGAATGAAGCCGTCATTAAGGAACGACATTTCCTGACGGTAAAGCGGTACCCCGTACATGTATTTCTGTACCATGATGTGGGCAATGGAGGCTGCCGAGGCAGCGCTGCCTTTTATTGCAGCTTCGGGCATCGGAGCCTTTATGACCGGAACTTTTGTGTTTTCATGTTCGCAGCGGCGGCAGGAGTATACTTCCCGTTCGTGCTCAACAACCTTCACCTGCGCCGGGATTATCGTAAGTTCGCGTCTCTTCTCATGTCCCATGATGTGCATAGTGTCTCCGCATTCAGGACATATACGATCCTCTTCCGGGATTGAGTGCAGTACCTTCTCTACAGGGAGTGAATCGAAATTCTCCTCGCCCGTACCTGTGCAGCTGCGCCTGTGTCTGGTATAAGTTATCTCTTCAACAGACGGTTCAGGTTTCTTTAGTTGGGCTTCATTTTCCGTCTCATCGAAGACAATTAGTATCTGCCGCGAGTCAGCATCTGTCTTTTCGCTCGACTGACCAAACTGGCGGTGCTGGTTCAGACGGAAACACTCTTCATAGTACGCAACAAGTTTTGCAAGCTCAGAGTTCTTATCCTCGAGCTCACGGCGTTTCGCCTCAGATTCCTCGTATTTATTCTTCATTTCTTCCAGTTCAAATATGACATTTTTCATAGTGAGATTATACAGAAAAAAGCAGCATAAATCCAGTCATATAAAGGATTCACAATTCAGACTATTACGTTATACTGATAGTCCGTTAAACACCTCATCCATTGCAAGCCTGCGGCGAAGTTTCGTTCCCGCAAGCAAGCAGGAAAACTCATCCCCACTCAGAACTATCTTCTTCACCGTACCCTCTTTAGGCCATGGGAAGGTTCCCTTCTCAAGACGTTTCTGATATAGCCAAAAACCATCATTATCCCACTCCAAGATCTTTACCCTATTATGGCTGCGGTTGCAGAAGATAAACATTGCAGAATCAAATGAGTCGCAGATATTCTGAAGGTTCACAATGGCGGCAAGGCCGTCTATTCCTTTGCGCATATCAGTAGAGCCACAGATAAGATAAATCTGTTTGCCATTGTGATCGAACATAAAAAGTCCCCCTGACTGTTACGTTACTGGGGGACTTTAGACGTTTGATATTATTTTAGGTAGGTACGGAAGGTTTGACGCTTACGTTTGTGATACCGTTTGCTCAAGTTGGGTCCCGGATACAGCGCAATAATGTCCATCAGGCGCATCAGGCGGCGGACTCGTTTTTTGTTTACTTTGCAGCCGTAATGATTTTTCAGATAGTCAGTCATCTTGCGATATCCCCAGGCAGGCTTGGACAAATGTATCCTGTCAATGATCTCCATTATGTTCAGGTTCTCCGGGGATTCTCCATGGGTCGGATCAAAAAGATCTCGGATCTGCTCTCTATACACACTGCTGCGATTGACTTCCAAAAGTTCGCACTGCCTTTTAACCGTCAGTTTTTTGTTTCCTGGTGAAACGAGTTTTAGGCGCTCCTTCGGGACCAAATATTTCGTCATATTTTTTTTTGAGCCAGTCACACTCGTGAATATGCCGTGTCAAATTGAACACATCGTCCGCTTGAATTGAACACCCTTTCCGCGTAAAGTTGAACACCCTTACCGTCCAAGTTGAACACCCTCCTGTAGTTCTATGACTCCATAATCATCAAACTCAATATAATGAATTCAGCATCTAGAAGATGCAAATACATTATTTGAGGGGGGTCATTGGAGATGACCAATTATAGGGAGATTCTACGGCTGAACAGCCTTGGAATCAGCAACAAACAGATTTCTGCAGCATGTAACTGCTCACGGACAACAGTCATAGACGTGCTCAAACGTGCTGTGGAAATCAAGTTTATGTGGGAATCTGCAAAGGATTTGAGCGACAAGGAAATCACAGACAGGCTTTTCCCGCCAGGGTTTATAAAACCAAGCTACAAAATACCGGATTACAATCAAATCCATAAGGAAATGGCCAAAAATGGCGTGACTCTTAGCCTACTCTGGGCTGAATACTGCGATCAGTGTAGGGAAACAAACGAACTTCCATATCAATCCACGCAATTCTACAAATACTATAGTGATTATGTTCAGAAAAACAACGCAACGATGCATCTGGATCACAAGCCTGGAGAAATAATGGAAGTGGACTGGGCAGGTCAGAATGCTTACATAATTGATACTGACACAGGCATGCCTATAAAGTCTTATGTGTTTGTAGCAGTACTTCCATACAGCGGTTATGCTTACGTTGAAGCTTTCCTGTCGCAGAATCAGGAAATTTGGACGACCGCCCATGTCAACGCCTACAAATATTTTGGCGGAGTAACGCGCATCCTTAGGCCGGACAACCTTAAAACCGGCGTCACACATGTATCCAAAAGTGAAACCATCATTAACAAGACATATCTTGAGCTTGCTGAACATTATGGCACAGCGGTGATTCCGGCCCGTCCAAAAGCTCCGCGTGACAAGGCCACCGTGGAATGTTCGGTTGGAATTATCTCAACATGGATACTTGCATCCCTGCGTAACATCCAGTTTCTCTCCATGCATGAACTGAATGAGGCAATAGCAAGCAAACTCATTGAATTCAACAACAAACCCTTCCAGAAGAAAGAAGGCAGCAGGGCAGCCGCATTCTCCGATGAAAAGATATTCCTGCTGCCACTGCCGCCGCGTCCATATGAACTTGCGACCTGGAAAATAGCAACCGTTCAGTATAACTACCATATCAGCACGGATTTCCAGAACTATTCTGTCCCGTATGAGTACATCAAACGTAAAGTAGATGTACGCCTTACGAAGAATATGGTCGAGATATTCTTCGAGGGGAACCGTATAGCGTCCCATCACAGATTATATGGCCATACTAACCAATATAGCACCAATGAAGGACATATGCCTCCTGATCATAAGCATTATATTGCGTGGGATTCGGAACGTTTCATCAAATGGGCTGAGAAAATAGGCGAGAATACAGCTGCCGTAATCCGCCTCTTTTTAGGCAGATACAGAATAGAACAGCAGGGATACAAATCATGCATGGCGATGCTCAAGCTTGCGGATAAATATTCAGCCCTGCGTCTAGAAGCATCATGCGTGAAAGCCCTGTCGTTTACTTCCTGCCCAAGCCTCAAGAACATACAAGCTATTCTTGTTTCAGGTCAGGACAAACTTACACAGAGCACAGGCAAAATTGAGGATTCAGCAACAGGCGACACGATCCAATATGGTTTTACACGCGGGGCCGGATATTACAGGAGGAACGGATAATGCTGGATGATAACACTATATCCAAACTGCATGAGATGAGGCTTTCTGTTATGGCTCAGTCATTTAACGAACAGATTAAGAATGGTTGCTTTATCGAAATGTCGTTTGAAGAACGTTTCGGCATGCTTGTGGATTCAGAATGGGCCGTACGCAAGAGCAACCGTTTGATGCGGTTGATACAGAAAGCTAATTATTCAATTTCAGGTGCGTGTATTGAAAATATTGAATATCATCCAGACAGGAAGCTGGATAAAACTCAAATAGCAAGGTTGGCCACATGCACTTATATTGAGGAAAATCATAATCTGCGTGTTCTTGGCGCAACCGGCAGCGGAAAGACTTTCATTGGTTGTGCTCTTGGCATGGCGGCTAATCGTAATTTCTATTCCTCAAAATATATACGCTTGCCAGAACTGTTCGCAGAGCTGGCTATAGCAAGAGGTGACGGCTCATATCGCAAGGTTATTAAACAATACAAGCAGGTAAAGCTTCTTATCATGGACGAATGGCTGCTGTTCCCTCTGAAAGAAAACGAGGCGAGAGATCTGCTTGAAATTGTAGAAGCACGGCACAAAAGGGCGTCGACTATATTTTGTTCCCAATTTGATGTAGCGGGATGGCATCTCAAAATCGGCGAACCAACTTTGGCCGATGCTATATGTGACAGGATAGTACATGATTCATATACAATCATGATCGAAGGCGAATCAATGCGTAAGAAGAAAGGGATAAAGACCAAAAAGTAAAGTTACTGGCCCGGGGGATTTTCCTCCGGGCAATTTTGCCATGTTCAATTGACACGGACGGGGTGTTCAATTTCACCCGGAGATGGTGTTCAACTCCTAACGGACAAGGTGTCTATTTTGAGTGGAATATGCACACTCGATCGTGAGCTGCCCAACCTTCTGCTGCAGGAGTGCATATACCTCTTCTTAAGAGCCGTCGTTCCGGCGAGTCAGAACCATCTGTCCAGTACAAAATGAGCCAGTATTCCGGTACATGAGCCATAGCAAGTAATCTTTAGGTGATGAATTTGTTTTGTTTGGATGATGGGGCATCGTGAAAATATCCATCGACACCCCTGATTCTTATGCTTATTTCTTGCTTTTAAGTCCGTAAATTTCCCTCATGGATAACTCTTCCTTGCCCGATTTTAGTTCAAGTATATGGGAGTCATGCACGATCCTGTCAAGGATCGCATCTGCCAACGTGGGTTCACCTATTTTCACATGCCATCCTGCAGGAGCAAATTGTGAACAGAAAATGGTCGACGCACGTTTATGTCTGGCATGGATAATCTCAAGAAGATCGCGGGCCTCTCCCTCTTTCAAAGAAACCAACATCCACTCGTCCAATATAAGAAGATCTACATTGGCATAAAATTTCAATAATTTCTTAATGACGCCCTCTCCACGTGCTATTGTAAAATCAGTCAGCAGCTCCGGCAGACGTACATATCTTACACTGTAGAGTCGCTTACATGCTTCAAAGCCTAGAGCACAGGCTATATAGGATTTACCTGTTCCCGAGGCCCCCATAATTATAATGTTGTGGTTTTCTTCAATGTAGTTGCACTCGGCAAGGGAAGAAATATGAGGTTGTGATATCCCCCTGCGGACTGAGTAGTTTATATCAGCAACGCTAGCCCCAGGCTGATCAAATTTTGATTTCTTTATTAGCCGCATAATACTATTGCTTTTTCTGCTTGTCCATTCAGTGTCGGTCAAAATACCAAATCGTTCCTCAAATGAGAGGTTGGAATATGAAGGATCGTGAAGTTGCATTCTAAAAGATTCAGCCATTGCTGAAAGATGCATCTCCATAAGCTTTCTTAATGTCGCCTCGTTTGTCATATTTTCTTCCTCCCATAATATTCTGCACCTCTGGTAAAGCTATATTCTTCCGCAGATTTGCTTTTATCTTCGAATCCTATAGGCAACGTTTCGATCCCTATTTTATCCTGACCGGTAGAGAGGATTGTTTTAACACTCTTAAAGCTTGGCGTTGGTGTGTAGTAAAGAGCCTTGGCGCAAGCGGCTTCAAGCTTCGTGATGGAATATTTGTCTGCAAGCTTTAAAAGAGCCATACAGCTTCTGTATCCCTGTTGTTCAACCTTATGAAACTCAAGTATTGCTCTTACGGTTGTCTCTGTGTTTTGACCGACTTTTTTTGCCCACTGTATGAATCTATCTGCATCCCACTGGAGATATTCCCGGTGCCCACGCGGCATATGTTCCATAACCGTGTTGTATTGTCCTGCACGCCCGTAGATTCTTGGATGAGAACATATCCGTATATCGTTAAAAAATATCTCTATAACATTTCTGGTAATTTTTACATCCACTTTTCGTTTAATATATTCATACGGGACAGAATATAACATTTTGTCTATCGATACGTGGTAGTTATACTGGACAGTAGCCACTTTCCACGTCGATAATTCATATTCTGAGGCCGGCAATTGCAACAAAAGCGGTTTTTCTTCCCCAAGAAATACGCTTTGCCGGCTCCCGTCCTTTTTTTGAAATGGCTCTGTGTTTATCTCTTCCATCTTTAGTCTGATCGCTCGGTTAAGTTCTGCCAGAGAGAAGAATTGCATATCGCGTAGAGCAGCAATAACTCCGTTTGATAAAATCCTTACGGTACCTTCAGCATTTGGTTTATCTTTAGGCTTCCTGACTCTCGCAGGCAGAACCACCGTGTCATAGTGTTCTGCCATTTCCAGATATACACGGTTTATAACTGGCTCTTTGTTATCTGCTTTTGTAACTCCTGTCTTAAGGTTGTCTGGAATTAGTATCTTTGTTACTCCTCCAAAGTACTTGTACATATTTACGTGGGCTGCTATCCAGTTATCCTGATTTTGGGATGTGAATGCTTGCGCAAAAGCATACTGACTGTAAGAAAGAGCTCCTACAAAAAGATATGCAGTAGTTGCCTCTCCTGTATTCCTGTCGAAAATTTGCATTTTTTGTCCAGCCCAATCTACTTCTGTTTGTTCAGCAGGTTTTCTAGATATATGCATGGAAGCTCTTGTCTGTTCTGAAAACCTTTGATAGTGGTAGCAAAATCTTGAATACATTAACGGTATTTCATTCGACATCCTGCACATTGTGCAGTATTCGGTCCAAAGCAATTTTAGCGTCACACTTGGACGTTTCATTTCTCTCTGTATATAAGCAAGGTCCGGCATTTTACGCTCCGATGAATATTCATGCGTTTCCGGGAAAAGTAGTACCTGTAACTTTTGATCTGTCATATCTTCGGTTAGTGGAAATTCCAGTTCTGTCTTCTTGAAACGGCGAATTACGGATGAAACAGTGTTACGCGAAGCACTGCATGCTGATGCGATGCTTCGCTGACTGATACCACGGCTGTGCAGCCGTAGTATCTCGCGGTATTTGGTCATCATTGACCCCTCCTCATAGGATATATTCGTCTTCCGACGATAGTGTTAATTATCACCAGGAGAGGTCATAAGGAAAAGAAATAATATTTACTTTGGCTCACTGCAGGAAGGGTGGCTCAATTAAAAAATGGAAAGGTGGCTCTATTTCACCGGAACATATGCCCAGTTGGGGGTGGAATATTCAAGGACTGTGATCTCACGCTCCTTAGTGTTTAATGCATAATAAAAGTGTAACGAAACGCAATCAAAAAGTGTAACAGTAGGCATAGACAAAAGAGTCCATTGCGATCCTCCCTTCAAACACATATCCTCTGGTTATCTGACGACCTGAGGAGGAAAGAAAGGATGCTCACAATGGACGATATTAAGTATATCAGGAGAATGTACGAAAAAGAAGGATGCAGTATTCGTGAAATTATGAAGAGGACCAGCTATCACTACGAAACTGTCTCCAAATATCTGGACATGGAAGATTTCAACCTGCCTATCTACAGGACAGACAAAAAGCCTTCCAGGCTTGACCCACTTAAGCCAGTAATAGACCAATGGCTCGAGGATGACATGAAAGCTCCACGCAAACAGAGGCATACGGCAAAACGAGTATATGACCGTCTGGTTGCGGAATATCCCAAAGAAATTGGAGTAAGACTTAGAACAGTACAATATTATGTAAACGAAAAGAAGAAAGAGCTTTACTCAAACAGATCCGAAGGTTATCTTCCGCTTGAACATCCGGCAGGAGAAGCACAGGCTGATTTCTGCGAATTTGCATACTATGATGAATGCGACCGGCAGAGGACAGGACACAAACTTACACTGTCATTTCCGCAGAGCAACGCGGCGTACTGCCAGATATTCAAAGGGGAAAACCAAGAATGCCTGCTTCAGGGAATAAAGAACATAATAGAATATATGGACCAGGTTCCTTACAGGATCTTATTCGACAATCTTTCAGCAGCAATAGTATCATTGGGGAAAGGTCACGACCGAAAGCAGACAGAGGGATTCAAACGTTTTATGGAACATTACGGTATGGACTCTGCATTTTGTAATCCTTCATCCGGGAATGAAAAAGGAAATGTTGAGAACAAAGTAGGCTATGAAAGAAGGAACATGTTTGTTCCTGTACCTCATATAACAGACTTCGCGGAATTCAATAGGCAACTTTTCAGTGCTTCAGAAAAGGACATGTACAGGAAACACTACATTAAGGAAATACCCATAAAAGAACTTTTTGCCAGTGACAGAAAAGCTATGCTGCGCCTCAATCCCATTCCTTACAACGTTTTGAGATTTGAGACAGTGAAAACTGATAAATACGGCAAAGTCATGTTTGAAACAAACAGATACTCATCATCTCCGAGGCACGCATTGACCCAAGTGTACATTGAAGTAACAAGTGATTCCGTAGCAGTAATGGATAAAGAATATAAAAAGATAGCGTCTCACAACAGATTGTACGGACATGGACAGGAATCCATGGAATGGCTGCCTTATATAGACCTGATATCCAAACGTCCGGCTGCGTGAATATGCCGTGTCAAATTGAACACATCGTCCGCTTGAATTGAACACCCTTTCCGCGTAAAGTTGAACACCCTTACCGTCCAAGTTGAACACCCTCCTGTAGTTCTATGACTCCATAATCATCAAACTCAATATAATGAATTCAGCATCTAGAAGATGCAAATACATTATTTGAGGGGGGTCATTGGAGATGACCAATTATAGGGAGATTCTACGGCTGAACAGCCTTGGAATCAGCAACAAACAGATTTCTGCAGCATGTAACTGCTCACGGACAACAGTCATAGACGTGCTCAAACGTGCTGTGGAAATCAAGTTTATGTGGGAATCTGCAAAGGATTTGAGCGACAAGGAAATCACAGACAGGCTTTTCCCGCCAGGGTTTATAAAACCAAGCTACAAAATACCGGATTACAATCAAATCCATAAGGAAATGGCCAAAAATGGCGTGACTCTTAGCCTACTCTGGGCTGAATACTGCGATCAGTGTAGGGAAACAAACGAACTTCCATATCAATCCACGCAATTCTACAAATACTATAGTGATTATGTTCAGAAAAACAACGCAACGATGCATCTGGATCACAAGCCTGGAGAAATAATGGAAGTGGACTGGGCAGGTCAGAATGCTTACATAATTGATACTGACACAGGCATGCCTATAAAGTCTTATGTGTTTGTAGCAGTACTTCCATACAGCGGTTATGCTTACGTTGAAGCTTTCCTGTCGCAGAATCAGGAAATTTGGACGACCGCCCATGTCAACGCCTACAAATATTTTGGCGGAGTAACGCGCATCCTTAGGCCGGACAACCTTAAAACCGGCGTCACACATGTATCCAAAAGTGAAACCATCATTAACAAGACATATCTTGAGCTTGCTGAACATTATGGCACAGCGGTGATTCCGGCCCGTCCAAAAGCTCCGCGTGACAAGGCCACCGTGGAATGTTCGGTTGGAATTATCTCAACATGGATACTTGCATCCCTGCGTAACATCCAGTTTCTCTCCATGCATGAACTGAATGAGGCAATAGCAAGCAAACTCATTGAATTCAACAACAAACCCTTCCAGAAGAAAGAAGGCAGCAGGGCAGCCGCATTCTCCGATGAAAAGATATTCCTGCTGCCACTGCCGCCGCGTCCATATGAACTTGCGACCTGGAAAATAGCAACCGTTCAGTATAACTACCATATCAGCACGGATTTCCAGAACTATTCTGTCCCGTATGAGTACATCAAACGTAAAGTAGATGTACGCCTTACGAAGAATATGGTCGAGATATTCTTCGAGGGGAACCGTATAGCGTCCCATCACAGATTATATGGCCATACTAACCAATATAGCACCAATGAAGGACATATGCCTCCTGATCATAAGCATTATATTGCGTGGGATTCGGAACGTTTCATCAAATGGGCTGAGAAAATAGGCGAGAATACAGCTGCCGTAATCCGCCTCTTTTTAGGCAGATACAGAATAGAACAGCAGGGATACAAATCATGCATGGCGATGCTCAAGCTTGCGGATAAATATTCAGCCCTGCGTCTAGAAGCATCATGCGTGAAAGCCCTGTCGTTTACTTCCTGCCCAAGCCTCAAGAACATACAAGCTATTCTTGTTTCAGGTCAGGACAAACTTACACAGAGCACAGGCAAAATTGAGGATTCAGCAACAGGCGACACGATCCAATATGGTTTTACACGCGGGGCCGGATATTACAGGAGGAACGGATAATGCTGGATGATAACACTATATCCAAACTGCATGAGATGAGGCTTTCTGTTATGGCTCAGTCATTTAACGAACAGATTAAGAATGGTTGCTTTATCGAAATGTCGTTTGAAGAACGTTTCGGCATGCTTGTGGATTCAGAATGGGCCGTACGCAAGAGCAACCGTTTGATGCGGTTGATACAGAAAGCTAATTATTCAATTTCAGGTGCGTGTATTGAAAATATTGAATATCATCCAGACAGGAAGCTGGATAAAACTCAAATAGCAAGGTTGGCCACATGCACTTATATTGAGGAAAATCATAATCTGCGTGTTCTTGGCGCAACCGGCAGCGGAAAGACTTTCATTGGTTGTGCTCTTGGCATGGCGGCTAATCGTAATTTCTATTCCTCAAAATATATACGCTTGCCAGAACTGTTCGCAGAGCTGGCTATAGCAAGAGGTGACGGCTCATATCGCAAGGTTATTAAACAATACAAGCAGGTAAAGCTTCTTATCATGGACGAATGGCTGCTGTTCCCTCTGAAAGAAAACGAGGCGAGAGATCTGCTTGAAATTGTAGAAGCACGGCACAAAAGGGCGTCGACTATATTTTGTTCCCAATTTGATGTAGCGGGATGGCATCTCAAAATCGGCGAACCAACTTTGGCCGATGCTATATGTGACAGGATAGTACATGATTCATATACAATCATGATCGAAGGCGAATCAATGCGTAAGAAGAAAGGGATAAAGACCAAAAAGTAAAGTTACTGGCCCGGGGGATTTTCCTCCGGGCAATTTTGCCATGTTCAATTGACACGGACGGGGTGTTCAATTTCACCCGGAGATGGTGTTCAACTCCTAACGGACAAGGTGTCTATTTTGAGTGGAATATGCACCATGGTGGGCTATGGTCGTTCATTCAAAAGAAGGATCACTCCCTTTTTACCTCAAGTATGGATTTTGCAGTTTCTATGATGCAAAATACAAACTTTTCCTTCCTTGTGTAACAATTCGTGAGGCTTTTGAGAAAACCGGCAGGGAATCAGAAGAGGCAGACCTGCAGAATTGATAAATATTTTTGTGCAATCTAGAAAACAGTCTACAGACCGTTATTTCTTCCTTCTTTCACTTCGTCTGAACTTACCCAGATCCGAAGTTATCGCCTTTTTTACAAACTCAATCTTTTTAGCCACTTCCGGGTCTTCAGCCGACAGGCTGAGGAAATGCCTTATAAATGCAGCAAATACAGCAAGGAAGCCGCCTAGAAGGGTGGCTAATATGACTATTTTAGATCTCTCTGGTTTTGACCTTATCTCCGGATATGTCGGGGGGCTTAGGAGCTGGATGACTACGGGATCCTGGGATTCTCTCAGTTTGGCGGTTTCGTACTGCCTTAGAAGGATGGTCACTAGGCTCTCCCTGAATTTGTATTCACGGAAGAGGGTCGCGTATTGGAGCGAGGATTCGGTGATGTTTTTGACGTCGCCTGTCGGGGAAGTCGCTGCGGTGAGTCCTTTGTTGTCTTCAAACTGCTTTTTGATGGCGTTGTATTCGGCCTGAAGCTGCTTAAGCTTCGGATTGGCATCTGTGGCAAACCTTCTTGTCGCTTTTATCTCTATCTCCTTTGCCACCATGCGAGCCTGAAGAGCTCCCAATGAACCTATGTCGGAGGGCGTGCCGCTGGGGGAGCTCATGCCTGTGTCCTTTAGGAAAGCGGTGAGGTCGGTTTCTGCTTTCGCAAGGGCTTTGTTGTTTTCTTTTAACTGTTCTTCGATAAAAAGCCTCTGCTGTGCAGAGGGGGTTACTGCGACATTCTGCATTACGGCAAGAGTCTCGTCAAAGACTGACTGGGCAAGCTGAACAGCCATTTCCGGGGATGTATCTGAAACAGTCACGGATATTATCGAACTCTTTTTGTCGGCTGCAGACTGGATCTGCTCTGATAAAGCCGCACGCACCCTAGTGCGCATCTTTGGCTTTTTCTCTTCATCAGGAGAAAAGAGTCCCTTTACGGCTCCGATCAAACTGAATCCTTCCGGTTCCCTGGTCAAAAGCCCGTTCTTGTCGATGACCTTGTCCAGTACGATCGTGCTTTTGGTTATTCCAACAACAGTATCCCCCTGAGAAGCACTGAAGCCGCCCGCAAGTTCCCCAAGCCCTGATGCAGCAAGTACCGCAGCAGCTCCGGACTTAGCGTCTCCCCCCGGAGGCATTATCTGCAGTGTGCTTTTGTAAACCGGCGTAGCCAGCAAAGAATAAATGATCGCCAGCACCGCGAAGACGGCAGTGAACTTTATGATGAAGAAGCGCTGGCGCACCAGAATCACTGCCAAGTCGAGCAAGGAGACTTGGTAAAGATTTTGATTGCTGGATGCATTGCTTGTGTTTGGCTGACTGTTTATATTGTCCATAGTGTTTCTCCTTTGTCGGCTCGACTTAGGCGCACGCAGTGCGCCTGGTGAATTTGCGGCGAAAATCCTGCCGCGGTGAATTCGCGACTTAAAATCCTCGTCGCTGGAGAATTTGCTCGCTTCGCATCGCGGTGAATTGCGACCTAAGGTCGCGGAGAAGCCGAAAAAACTTTTGGAGAATTTGCCTGATTACATCAGGCGGTGAATTCGCGAAGCCCATCGCTGGAGAATTTGCGGCGTAATTATGTCGCGGGGAATTCAGTCTTTAAGATTTAAGGTCCCCATCCCGCCGGGTGGGACATCCGGCAAATTCTCCGCGAGGCGAAGCGGGCAAATTCCCCGCAGCCCTGAGGCTGCAAATTCCCCGTGGCTTTAGCCACAGCCTTTTTCTACAAACTGCACATAATTGCTGATCTTAATTGCACATGTCTTAACTTTTGAAGTGAATTCATCTAGCTGATCTTCACTTATATAGCCTAAGTCTCTGGATACTTCTGCCTGTGAAAACAGTTCCATCAGTGACGAGAAAGAGATATTCAAAAAATGGACCTTGTCTTTTCCGGTGTTTCTTGCTACACCTTCAGCTATGTTTGAAGGCACCGATACCGCTGCTCTGTTCATCTGATTTATCAAACAAAACTTCTCCTTGGGAGGGAAGTTATCAGTAAGCTTATAGGTTTCAACTACTAATTTCTTTCCAAGTTTATATATCTCAAGGTTCTGAAAGTAAAATGTGGTTTTTTGCACAGAGTCACATCCTTTAAGTTCTTGCAGGACTTCGTCCTGCGGAGAATTTGCAGCGAACTTCTTGCCGCGGTGAATTCGCGACTTAAGATCCTAGTCGCTGGAGAATTTGCGGCTATTTCATGCCGCGGAGAATTCAGTCTTTAAGATTTAAGGTCCAATTCACCGCGATGCGAAGCAAGCAAATTCTCCGCAGCCTGATCCTTGCTGCAAATTTCCCGCGAGTGTATTTCTCGCAAATTCTCCGTGGCTTGGAAAGCCACAGTTCCTTCATTCCCCGCCGGATGTCTCTCCGGAACAACATCACTTCGTGATATTATTGATCGCTGCCACTCCCAGTGCGAATTTGTAGAGGATATCGGCTATGTTCATTGTGTTGCGCATGGTCGGGACGAAGTTGACTTTTTCGGGTACTACTATGAAGTCGCCCTCTTCTACTATGCGCGGTTTGTTTCCTGCCAGGGCTCTTACTGTGGAGCCGTCGGCCTTCATTATGTATGTGCGTTTCGGGTTGGCTGAGATGCTGTAACCGCCGGCCATCTTGACGTATGCGTTGAACGGCTGGCCCTCCCTGTAGACGAACGCGGCAGGTGTAAGGACGGATCCGATGACCTGGACTGTTCCCGGTTTGTCGGGAATGTGGAGGCGGTCGCCCTCTTCAAGTGTAACGTCGAAGGGGCTGCCCTTGATCATTCTATAATCTTCGGGAAGTGTGATAACAAGTCTTCCCGATGCCTTTATGGTCTTGACCGCGTCAAGGTACCTGTTCTTCATTGCCATGCTCTCTTTTGCATATGCTACATCGTTGGTTCCTGTGGATGTTGCTACTGCCTGATTTCCCGCATAGACGATCTCTCTTTCAAGTGTCTTTATCATGTCGTCTATCTGCTTCTGCTGCTCCACCCTGACGCTTTCACGCAGCAGGACAGCTCCGCGTGTGAATGCATCGTCAGCGTAACCGCCCGCTCTTTCGAGCAGGGATGAGAGCCGTTCACCCCTCTTTACAGCGTAGTTGCCGGGGTAGAGGACCCTTCCTGTAATGTTTGCGCTCCTGTAGATGTTCCAGTCGGGGACGGTGCGGACAAAGAGGTAATCATCCCGCTGTAGTAGGAATCTTGCGGTTCCCTTTTCAACTTCTTTGAGATTCAGTTTTATTCTGGTGGTGACGGGGCCTTGCGGGCTGACCTCTACTCTTGTGAGTTCCCCTTCTTCGGCTGCGGTATAAAGAAGTCCGCCAGCTCTCTGAAGCACTTCCTTAAGAGTTGTTACTTCGGGTTCGATTGGGTAAACGCCCGGCTGGATAACGGCTCCAGCTATCCTTACGTTGAACGTTCCGCCGGGAACAGCGAATATCTTAAGAAGGTCACCGTCTTTGAGTGTCTGGACTTTGGCAGCGGGTGAGTTGAGGTCTGATTCGAAAGCTGTCCTGTATGTATTATGCTCAACACGGACAAGCTGGATGCGTCCTTTGTAAGCCCCTGCGGTGAGCCCTCCTGCAAGCGCAATTACGTCGCTGAGTTTGTTTTCTTTACCATTAAGTTCATATATAGCCGGTCTTTTGACGTTTCCGGCAACTGCCACAAGGGGTCCGACTGTCGGGATGAATATAACGTCTCCCTCAGCAAGTCTTGTGTCTCCCTTTCTGTCACCCTTGAGAAGAAGGTTGTATATGTCAAATGTCGCGATTTTTTTGTTTCCCCGTTTGACCTCTATCGCCCTCATCGATCCTGAAAGGGCGGGGCCTCCAGCCTGGGAGAGCACGTCCACAAGTGCAGCCATCGATGATATGGCGTAGGCTCCGGGGCGTACAGCATGTCCCGTAACGTATACTGTGATCGTGTGGAGCTTGCCCATAGTCACGTTAATATCAAAGTCGTTGAGTATCTTTCGATACGCGTTATCAATAGTCAGCTGAAGTTCTGAAAAGGTCAGTCCTGCGGCTGAGATCGGTCCAGCCTGGGGCAGGGTGAGTGTGCCATCTCTGTCAACAACAAGGTTTGCTCTTATCTCCGTGAATCCCCACAGGTTGATCTTAACCTCGTCACCCGGTGCCACGACATAGTTAGGACCTACCGGAGCATAGACAAGCGTATCTGTCCTTTTTGTTCTGAAGAAGTCTGTCCCGAAACGTATCAGCCTGTCACGCAGGTTGTTGAACATGCTGCTTCCCTTGACTTCTCTTGGGTCAAGGCGTGCGGAGGTGGTTACAATTGGATCCGGCGCGGATGAAGTGCCGAGTTTTTTTTCGTCGCCCATCTTTTCATCGACTACTATGGGTTCTGTAGAGGCCTGATCCTCAATATTCGGGAAATCCGCAGTAGCCTCTGAATCCTCGTTTATTCCGGTATCCGCGTCACCGTCTCCCGGAAATCCCACTCCGTTCCCTTCCACGTTCATGCTAAGTGCATCTGCCGCTGCCTGAATAGCGGCTGCAGATCCGGTTGGCTGAGCGTATGCAGTGATAGGCGAAAATATAGAGAATAGATAGAGTGCGAGGATGAAGACGGATATTTTTTTATTTTTTCCCATTATGTGAGGACCCCCGATTGAATGAAAAAATGCAAAAAAATGCGGCTGATAATGATACGGCCATTATCTGCCTGGTGAATTTACAGGACTTCGTCCTGTGGTGAATTCGCGAAGTTCATCGCTGGAGAATTTGCTCGCTTCGCATTGCGGGGAATTGCCTGACTAAGTCAGGCGGGAACAAATTTTTAAAGATTAAGCCCTCATTCTCCGCGGCATGCCCCACGCCGCAATTCTCCAACCCTGCCGTTGTTTCTTCACAACCGCTTGCCGATTGCTTGCCAGCCTTTACAAGCGCTCAGCCGCCCCTAATTATATGTAATAGTTTGTGGCAACACAAGCTGTAAAAGAACAATTGCCACATATTTTATATGTTCCTATATAATGGGAGACGGTAATTTATTTGTCTTTGTTCACGGGGGCTTTTTATGATGATGAAGAGATGCAGGCTTTTCTTTTGTTCACTTATTATTCTGTTATTTACTGCACTGACTGCTTTCGCTGCTTCTCCTTCCAATTCGGGGTTGGCGGGGCTTTGGGAATATCCTACTGCTGACATGCCCGGGGACGGGATGGGTTGGATATCTTACAGCGATTTTTATCCTTACAGGAGCGGGTCTGCAAGCATAGGGCTCTTTCCGTGGCTTGAGATGAATATCCGGCTTACCGAGTTTGAAACAGCAGACATAATCAGCCCCGGTTACGGACGTTATAAAGACAAGGCAATGGACGTTAAATTTCTGCTTATGGATCAGAAGGGACCGAGACCTGCCATTGCTGTCGGAGCGCTTGACATGATGGGTACTGAGATCCGCAAGGCCTATTTTGCGGCAGGAACATGGAGGCATAAGGAACTCTCTGTCACCCTAGGTTATGCTACGGACACCTACAATGGATTCTACGGGGGCATCTCATGGGAACCGGTTGAATGGCTTGAGTTCAAGGCAGAATATTCCCCTCTCGATTATACGCAGGACAGGGTGAGCGGCAAAAAGATCCATCCGGATCCCGCAAAGGAAAAATACAATTTTGGGATAGTGCTGAAAAGCGAATGGGGGCTGAACGGAAGCCTGAGCTGGCAGAGGGGCGAGGAGTTCTGCTTCGGTCTGAGCTATGCCTTTGACCTTTCCAAACCTGTTTTTGGAGGAAAGAACAAAGCGGAGACACCGGAACCTCTTCTGACTGACTGGAACGGGACTGATATTGAAAAAATGGCATCGGAGCTGCAGTCCGAACTTGGGAAAAAGGGCTTCGGGCTTAGGAATACGGTGGTGCTTGCAGGGGATAAAAAGGTGCACGTCGCTTATGAGAATATCGGATATTCATCCCAGGCTGAGGCGGCCGCACGCGCCATTATCCTGACTGCTCACATGATACCGTGGGATACTGAATTTTGCTCTATCTCATCGATGGTGAGGGGAACGCCTGTCTCACGGATAGAACTTAACACGGAAAAGATGGCGCTGATAAGGCTGCATAAGCTGAATGCCTATGACCTTGAAGATAAATCTGCAGTATGGGCGCCGAAGACGAAATACGGAACACTTCCCGGAGAAGAGTGGAAGGTCATGGCAGGACCGGGAGAGAGCATCAGGAACGGATCTGCCGACATCCGTATCGCGCTTGCATACGAGCCAAGGATCGACAGGACACTTCAAAATGATTACATGGGAAGGCTGGACATGGATTATATAGGCCGCCTGCGCTCATCCCGGGGATGGGAAGCCTATCTTAAAGTCAGGCAGCCGATCGAAAATGATATTGACATATGGTGGCAGCCTGAGATAAGCGACAAGACAAGGATATGGAAGGGCGTGCTCAGCTACATCTATAAGCTTGACGAGAGAACTTGGGCACTGGGAGAAGTCGGCTGGCTCGATGAAAATTATTTCGGCGGCAATTTCTGGGGACGCTATTTCCTTAAAGATTCCCCCTTCTGGATTGGCGGAAGGGTATCTGTTGTAAAGGAGAGGGATTTCAATTCATTCGCAGGGCTTGCGGAATACAGACGTGATTACTACAACGGAAAAGCCTATTACCTGCCTATCAATGGAAAGAACGACTGGCGTTCGGGATACTGGGCCGAAGTCGGATACCACGATACGACATACAATGCGGACATAATAGCAAGATACGGTAAGTTCATAGATTCCGACAAGGGGTACAGGATTGACGCGATAAGGAACTGGAACGACGCCTACGTTGGCTTCTACTTCACTGATACCGACAGGGACACGCCCGGCAAAAGCTACACCGACGCCGGAATGATGCTTCACCTGCCGCTATCCTTCTGGTACGCGGGTCACCCGAGCAACACATATTGGGATCAGGAGTTTACACTGCTCTCGACATTCAGGCTTTTTGCAGGAGTAATGCCCGGCGCTTGGATGACCCCTGAAAACCTGATCGGTGAACTGAACCCAGGAAGGCTCAACCAGGAACTGGGGCCGCTTATGGAGAGACTGATGAGGGATGTAAGGGACGATGGACAGCCGGTGTTTAGCAGGAAGAGCGTCTACGGCTTGTTGGAGTTTTTCAAGGGAGAGTTCCGCGTGGAGGAAGCTGTTGGAGAAGAAGGAGACTAGGGAAGGGGCGGGGGAGCGGCTGTAAGGGCACAAGGGCAGGGGCGGAGAATTCGCGACATTCGTCGCTGGAGAATTTGCTCGCTTTGCATCGCGGGGAATTGCGGCCAAAGGCCGCGGAGGTTCAAAATCTTAGTCGTTCCCGGACGCAACTTGACGGGAATCCAGCGGCTTCGGTTTTAGGACTTATAAATTCAGTCATAGCAAGGATATTGAGACGCTGGATCCCCGATCTAAGCACTCGGGGAAGACGGTGCTTATTAATTCATGATCAAAGTCTGAATTCACCGCCGGATGGGACTCCCGGCAAATTCTCCAGCGACTAGTTTTTAAGTCGCGAATTCTCCGCAGCGTTTCTCAGCTGCAAATTCTCATCCTTCCTTACTTCCACATAAAAAAAGCAACCTCTCCATTAGTAGGAAGAGGCTGCTTTGTGCGCTGCAAACTTAACTACTTCTTGCGGAAGAAGAAAGGAACCGCTGCCAGAAGCAGAAGGCCGGCATAACTGGTGTTGCATCCGCCGCTGCTGCTGCTTGAAACTGTCTTGGCTGTTGCGAGAACAACGGTGTTTTCGGAGAAGAAAACCTCCGGTTTGTCCACTGTGAAAGAAAGGACATGGTTGGAAACTGTACACTCGAAATCGTAAAACTTATCCGCAGTGTAACCGCTGGCCGTCAGATTAGCTTTGATGAACGCATAAAGATCAGTCGTCCTGGTGTCATTGTAGTTTGCAAACGAGATTGTAACGGGCGATCCTGGAGTGTAGCCGGTTACGTTTATTCTGACGTTGGTCATGACGGCGACTTTATTTGCTGTCTCGGTCGGAAGATAGACGTCAGCAGCGTCGAAACCGCCAGGCGTGTCCAAATTATAATCCACAAGCGTTACGGTTGCGCCCGTTGCAGTAACATCTGCTGGAGTCGGTTCATAATCAACTACAGGATCAGTAACAATGTTGGCATCCGGGTTGACGTGTCCGCCGGATGAAGTCGGTTCAGACTCAACTACAGGATCAGTAGCAATGCTGGCGCCGGAGGTGGCGAAAGCGCAGCCGGTAAAAGCTATCAGAGCTATTACTGTGATAAAAACAAGAAATTTCTTCATTAAAAACACCACACCTTTCATATTTGTATTTGCTTTTTTAACATTGGCCCTTGGCATAAAAACAAAATAACATATTGCCATACGAAAACTAAACCACTTCTGTGATGATAACTCCAAGTTAGTTTGCCGTCAATCCAGATTTTGAGGTAGTAAGAGGGAAAAGCGGCTGAGCAATGGCTGAGATACCGTCTCAGCTATTGCTCAGCAATGTTCCGAAAACGCCCGCTAATGGTATATATAGCTGTTCCAGCAAAATTAAAGCCTTTTCTCAACTTAATAAAGTATATTAGAACCCTTATACGTCCCATCCAAAGACTGGAAAAAGATCTCGATCAGTTTCTGTCCTTCTTCAGGATCTACAAATCTTCTGTAGGCTGTTTCGTGCCATTCCTTGAGTTTCATCCTGACACTCCATGTGTGGCGGTGGTACCATCCGCGCCAGTAGTCTTCCCTTATACGTTCATAAATTAGGACCAGGATGTCTTCCGGTTTTTCAGGCAAAACGATCGGTATAGGGACCTTCTTAAGCTTTTCAACAGTTATATGTCCGTCTATGACGAATCGGACCGCAAGGTCCTTTTGCTTTTTCGCCGGAAGGACCGAGATCCTGGTAAGGAAAGCCGCATCAAGATGGGTAAGCTCTCCGAGGGATTCCATAAGGTCCAATGCAACGGGATCTATCGTAAAATTTTGCTCTTTGACCATCCTTTCTGCGGTTATTGCATGAGAGGCTGATACGGTAAGGACCAGCAAAACGGCTGTCAGGATTAGTCTTTTTAATAAGCATTTTCCAGTCAAAGAGTTTTCCTCCTAATGCTGTGGCTAAAGCCACGGAGAATTGCGGCCGTTGGCCGCGGTGAATTTACGACTTAAATATTGTCTTCCCCGAGTGTTCAAATCGGGGACCCAGTGTCTCTAGATCCTCGCTATCACTAGCTTTTTAAGACCTAAACAAAAGCCGCTGGATTCCAGATCTCGAAACGCACTCGAAATGGTTCGGGCACTAAGGTCAATTTGATAAGTTTTCCTGACGGAAAACAGCACCCTCCCGATCGGAGCATTCGGGAACGACGGAGAGTTGAGCCAGTGCCGGATAGACAGTGATTTTGAACCTCCGCGGCCTTTAGCCGCAATTCTCCGCGATGCGAAGCGAGCAAATTCTCCAGCGGCCGTAGGACGCGAATTCTCCGCGATGCGAAGCGAGCAAATTCTCCAGCGGCCGTAGGACGCGAATTCACCGCGAGCGGTCTCCTCGCAAATTCTCCGTGGCTTTTAGTCACCGCCCTCAGTAATTCTCCACCAGGCTGATTTCAGAGGGTATCAGCCTATACAACTTAGCGACGGCCCGATTAACCTTTCTTTCATTATCGAGAATTTCTTGTTTTATATCGTCGCTTCTCTCTTTTTCGGGCACCGAGCACAGCTTTGAAAGGGTCATTGCGCCATTTTCGATCTCGGTCTTCAGGTTTACGTGGAAGCTGTTGGTCGGGCTGATTTTTTTTATCGGGAGGACAGCGAGGTTGGCAGGTTTGACCTCGTAGTGTTCGTTGAGCAGCTCTGTGCAGATCCTTCTCATGCAGAAGTCCATGAGGCTTGAGTTCAGGAGTCCGAGCAGGTAGAAGTCGCCTGATGCGATTATGCTCGTCTTGTCGTTTGAGAATAGGCCGTTTGTGTCTATGGTGGCCGATATGTGTTTTACTATTGTCGGGCAGAGGATCTTTGTCTTCTCAAATTCTTCGTAGTACCTGCACGAGCGGAGTTCCCACCAGTATTCGCCCTTGTCTTTGCGTTTTGATGCCTTTTCCTCGTATTGTGCCAGGTGTTCCGCTATGGCCGGATATTGTGTGCAGAGCCATTCTTCCGGACCAAGGTTGCCTCTCATACTGTCCGTGATGCCTTTAGGAAGGAAGACCAGGTATTTTTTGACTGTCGGGATGGCATATCTTTTGACATTTCGCCCGGAGAGAAAGGGTCTAAGTATCTTTGAACTGTTGGGATCCCTTGCGGTAAGCTTTTCGGCAGTTGCCCTGTCGGGGGCAAACGCCTCGTTGAGGCCTGTCAGAATCCCGCGGTAGATATTCCCTTCAACGTATTTCTCAAGAGGTACTCCCATATTGGTTATCTTGTTCATTAGCGCCGCTGTATCCTCGGCGTCGAAGACCCATCCTTCATCGCTCAGTGATGAAATGGTTTGCATTTCAGACTGTTCTTCAACATATAGGGATATGTTTTCGTGGTCGGCTTCCTCTACAACGGTTATACTGACGTCTTCAGAGGGAGCGCCGTTTGAGCCTACAACTATCGAGAGCGGGGTAGAGATGCCCTTTACAGGAGGTATGTTTGCGTAGTCGACGATCTCGGTCATGTTTTTCTGTGAGAGGAAGTGACGAAGGCCTGCTCCGTATCCGGAACGCATCCACCTGTTTGACATAAGCACACCGACCCCGCCATCGTCACTGACGAGCCCGAAAGCTCTTTCTGCGTAATAGCAGTAGAGGTCTGTGTTATGTGAAAAAGATGCGTAGGACTCCAGTTTTTCCTTAATAAAGGAGAATTCATCCTGTTTCATGTGAGGCGGGTTTGCTGCGACAACGTCAAAGAGCATGCCTTCAAAGAGATCTTCGGTCAAAATGTTTCCCCAGACGAACTTTCTGTCGTCAATCTTTTTGTCTGTATCCATCCTGAGCATGGTCTTGAGTATCTCAAGGGCTCCTGCATCGTAATCAGAGGTGTACAGGGAGCCTGTAAGGAACTGTTCTGTAAAGTTTTTCTCGGTCCTGTCCGCGTGGCTGCCAAGATATTTGTTGAGTCCCGAGCGCAGCTTTGCGACGAGCCCTGCCATTGCATGCAGCATCTGTCCAGACCCCGATGCAATGTCGCAGAATTTAAGATAACGAAGAGATTTGTCTATATCTTTCGCTTTTGCCCTTATGACAGTATCGTCAAAAAGGGCGTACCCAAAAGAAAAGTATCCGTCTACGGCTGCATTGCTGAGCCCGCATGCCTTCTTGATGTGTATTTTGAGAGCTCCTGAACAGGTGTGTGTCAGAATGTCTTCAGGGATGTCAACAGTGTTGTGGAGAGGTGATTTTACAAAAAAGGTACGCCATCCCTCTCCCGTGGAGGGCACAAGAGCGACGAAAGCAGCATCTGTGCCGGTCCGTGTGAGATGGTCCCTGATAAAGTCGGCACAGTGAGTCGAGGCGTCAGAAATAGATACCCCTATCTGTGTCTTGACCTGAAGGACTTCGATCCGTGCCCGTCCGATCTTCGGAGTCTGGCTTCCAAAGAGGCGGTAGGATGATATGTGTTTTTTATATTTTTCTCCGATATGAATGCCTGAGCGGATCCATGTATCGTCCTCATTCAAAGAGGGCAGGCAGGTTCGGATCTCCGAGAGGTATTCATCGAAGTCGATCAGCGCGTCTGAAGCCTTCAGTTCGATAATTTGGGACTTGCCGGTACTGGACATGCCGTCACCGCCTGACGTGTATTTTTTTGATGTTATTTCTATAAGATAGTATAAAGCATCTTGGGCAGTATTGTAATGTTGCAAGTTTGGGGAATTTGCAGCCTTTAGGCTGCGGTGAATTCGCGACAGTTCACGCTGGTGAATTTGCCGGTAATTTCACCCGGCGGTGAATTGGACCAAGACATTGCTAAGCAATTGCTGAGCCGTTGCTAAGCGGTTGCTAAGCAGTCGTAGGGGGCAAGGGGCAAGTTCGGAGAATTGCAGCCTCCGGCTGCGGAGAATTCGCGACATTCGTCGCTGGGGAATTTGATCGCGTTGCATCGCGGGGAATTGCGGCCAAAGGCCGCGTAGGTTCAAAATCACCGTCGTTTCCGGACGCAACTAAACGGAAATCCAGCGGCTTGGGGTATAGGGGTTATAAAGCTAGTCATAGCAAGACCCTAGAGCCACTGGATCCCCGATTGGAGCACTCGGGGACGACGAATAAAAGACCTTGATTCACTGTCGGACGGGTCTTCCGGCAAATTCTCCACGACAACGTTTAAAGTCGTAAATTCACCGCGGCAAGAAGTTTGCCGCAAATTCTCCGTGGCTTATAAAGCCACAGCCCCTTCATTTTTCGCCGTTGTTATCGTTGTAATCGTTGTGCAACGATAAAGAAAAAAACGATTTATAATGCAACGATAAATACAACGATAACCATATCGTTGCATTATTAAATTATTCATGTTAGGATATCTTTATGAAATATGAGAGGAGGAACGGGATGAACATCAAAGAAAAATTCAACCTTGAGTTTAAGGAGAAGATAAACAAGAAATTTTTGAAGACTGTCAGCGCTTACGCGAACTACAATGACGGAGAAATTATATTCGGTATTGATGATGCCGGAAATGTTGTGGGTCTGCATAATATAGACAATGAGTGCATCAAAATAGAAAACATGATAAATGATTCCCTGGATCCTATCCCTGAATTTACAATAACCGGTGAAAACAAAGAGGGAAAAAACATTATTATACTTCGTGTTAAAAAGGGCAGAGACACACCGTATTATTCGGGAGGAAAAACATATAAGCGATCTGATACTTCAACCGTTGAAGTTGACAGGTCTGAGTTAACAAGGCTGGCTTTAAATGGGATCAACATGGATTATGAAAAGCGAAGGGCGTCTTCGCAAAACTTAAATTTTAATGTTTTGAAATATGAGTTAAAAGAACGGGCTGGTATAAAAAGAACAGATTTAGATATTTTAAGAACTTTGAATCTGTGCGATGTTAACGGGTATTATAATATTGCCGGAGAACTACTGGCAGACGAAAACCAAATTAATTTTTCAGGAATCGACATCATCCGTTTTGGAGCGGATGTTGATCAGATCCTATACAGAGAGA
Source organism: Synergistaceae bacterium (assembly GCA_963682045.1). GTDB lineage: Bacteria > Synergistota > Synergistia > Synergistales > Synergistaceae > Caenicola. The sequence continues at coordinate 419,989 of OY821326.1, read as the reverse complement.
CAATCAGAAATAAATCGCTGTTGTCACAATATTACAGGGCATTGTCAATTTTTGAACAGTACTACCAATATGAAGAAATAGAAGGATATGAAAGAGTAAAAAAAGAGATGATTCCCAGAGAAGCCTTTCGGGAAACATTGGCTAATGCCATAATTCACAGAGTTTGGGACATAAACTCTTATATTCAAATATCAATGTATGATGATTTGATCGAAATAAAATCACCGGGAGGTCTGCCTAACGGCCTTTCAAAGAAAGAATATCTGCACAACAACATATCCGTATTGCGAAATCCGATCATATCCGGCGTATTCTATCGCCTGGGGATCATAGAAAAGTTCGGGACCGGGATTGCAAGGATAAACAGGGAGTATATTAACAGCTTATCCAAACCCGATTTTCATATTGAAGATAACAGCATATTTATCCTTCTGCCTGTTATAAGAACTGATACCTCAGACTTGGCGAAAGATGAAATCAAAATATACAATTTATTGAAGAAAGAAAAAGAGCTGTCCAGAAAAGAATTGGACGACGCTCTTGGTTTTGATAAATCTAAGACCATTCGGCTCCTCAACAACTTAGTAAAGAAGAATATCATTCAAAAACAAGGCCATGGCCCAGGAACGACCTATAAGTTGATTTAAGTGGGAAAGGCTTGCCAAACTTTATCCGGCAGAGAATTTGCGACATTCGTCGCTGGAGAATTTGCAGCTTTACAATGGTGAAGCTGCCGGAAAACCCTCGGCGTAAAAAACAATAGTGAAGCGATGATGAAACGGTTGTGGGGACTGTCAAGGTATCGTCAAACGTGGTCAAACAGTCGTGAAAATCGGCTGAGCGGTTGCTGAGCATAGTTGTTAAAAACTACCGAAAAGCCAGCCCCTTCCCGTCATTCCCGATCTAAGCACTCGGGGACGACGGTTCATAAATCTTTTATTCACCGCCTGATGGAACCAGGCAAATTTTCCAGCGAACATGGTTCTTAGTTCACGAATTCTCCGCAGGACGAAGTCCTGCAAATTCTCCAAGCGCAGCCGTATTTTTTAGGCTGCGCTTGGAGAATTGCGGCCAAGTCCCGCGTCTCCCCGGTATGCCGTTGAGCCGGGGGCCAGCGGCTTTTGTATAGATTTTAAAAATCCAGTCACAGCAAAGATTTAAAGACACTCTTTTCTAGTGTGATCCGAGATCCAAGGTGAATTATATTGGGCAACTAATTGACTCAATAGGCATAATTTGTTATTGTGATGTTATTTAAAAATAAAATATTATTACATTGTAATTACAAAATGGGGCGGTAATATGGAATATCGAGGATATGGTAAATTTTTAACTGAGACAATTAGCCGGGAGCGGTATGGAACGGCTATATTTGCGGATGATGTTGCAGTTGTTCTGGCTTTGAAGTTTGCAATACCCATGGAGCATGCGAAAAAAGTGGTCAACGTAAATCTTAAAAGGTTGGCGGACAGGGGGATTATCGAGAGACTCAAGACCGGAATATACTACAAAGCAAAAGAGACAGCATTTGGGAAAACCAAACCAAATATCGGAGCTGTGATGACTCGGTTTTTGACATTAAACGGCGAAGACATAATAGGATATGAAACAGGAGTCTCTTTTCAAAACAGGATCGGACTCATTACTTTGATGCCGAAAATAGTAGAGATAGCAACAAACCGACATCGTATTAAATTAGACATAAAGTGCCATATCACGGTGTGCAAGCCCAAAACGAAGATTAGCAAATATAATTATAAATATTTGCAATTTCTTGATCTTATAGATGAATTTCCGACCGCTTACATTGATGCTGAGGATCTCTATCTGCTGCTTAACGATCATATCAACAAACAGGGGCTTGATAGATTGAAACTTATCAGCATTGCTAAAAAATATTACCCTAACAAAACTTTGCTAAGATTGCTGGATGTACTGTTCGAGGTCGAAGATGAGACTGCATAAGGACAGGGATGCTTTTGGTGTGTTGTTGGATTCTGTCAGCGAACGATTTTCCTCCGTCTCCCCGGTATGACGGAGAAGGAGCAATTGGGGCATAGAACGGATGATAACGACGCAATGTGCAGCGGAGACTCATAAAGGCGTATATTAATACGTCGAAGTGAGGCTCCGCAAGCCTTGCTAAGCTAGCGCCGCGAGATGCCCCAATTGCTGCCCCCACTTGACAGGGTGCGGAGTACAGTGCTATCATTCCCCCGTTGCGCGGAAATAGCTCAGCTGGTAGAGCGATGGCCTTCCAAGCCGTAGGTCGCGGGTTCGAGTCCCGTTTTCCGCTCCAGAATATTCAAGCCCCTGCCGATGGCCGGGGCTTTTTTCTTTCCCAAACGATCTATTGTGTGTATAGTATGGATAAACTTGATAAGAGTTTCTTTAGCGCAATTATTAATGTGTATGTAAAATCGGTCAGACAAACTACATCTGGAGAAATATGATGAAAAAATTAACTGCTTCTTATAAAAAGCTGAAAGCCGCAGGGGAACGACAGGGCTGGTGGGACTCTGAAGGCCTTATAGTCGCTCTTTCCGGCGGAGGGGACTCTGTCGCGATGCTCTGGCTCCTTCACAGGTTCTATAAGGGGAGGATCGTCGCTGCGCATCTTGACCACTGTACACGTGAGGGAATGTCGCACGAAGATGCTGCATTCTCGACGGAGCTCTGCAAAAAGTGGGGCATCAATTGCATCGTCAAGACTGTTGAAGTATTTCAGGAACGTTTGACGGGCGAGTCTTTTGAAATGGCCGGACGCAGGGAGCGTTACACCCACTTCTACGAGACAGCGGAAGCTGAAAGCCTGCCTTTTATCGCTGTCGGGCATTCAGCTGACGATGTAGTAGAGACGCAGCTCATGAATCTTTTCAGAGGGACGGGGCTTGATGGTCTCAGAGGTATACCTGAGAGACGGGGCATTATAGTCCGTCCGATCATTGATTTTCGCAGGGATGAACTCAGAGGGATACTTCGTGATAATTGTGTCGAATGGCGTGAAGATGCCAGCAACGCAGACACCGTTTACAAAAGGAACAGGGTAAGGGAAGAGCTTATACCGTGGATCAGGGAAAACATGAACCCGAACTTCGAGTCATCCATGATTGGCCTGGCAAAACAGATAGACGGAGAGCTTGAGCAAAAGCAGAAAGTTACAGAGAAGCTCCTTGCAGATGCGGCTATCACCATACCGCCTGCGATTGTATGCTGGTCTCCTGCCTTTATAAAAAATGTTCCTGACACTGAACTGACGGATATGCTGAGGCTTCAGGGAGTAATGCTGGATCTGCCCAGGCTCGACAGAGACAGGACTTTAAAGCTGGCAGCCCTGATCCGAAAAGGCGGGAACTGGCGCTTCCAGTGGGCAAGGGATATCGAGGTCTGCTATTCGAACAGGGGAATGGGATGGCTGCATCGTGAAGATATTGGAAAAGGCGTAGCTGAAAATAGGCAAAATGCCGGAAAACCCGTCCTTCCATGGTGGGCGAGATAGTAATATTTATGTTATTATGTCTAATGTTTTTGAGCGGAAAAAACTTTGGCGTTGGGGAGTGCTTCTCACTTGGAATATAAGATTGGTAAAACACTTATTTCTGAAGAAAAACTACAGGCCAAAATCAAGGAGCTCGGAGAGAGATTAAGCAGGGATTATGCCGGAAAACAGCTGATCTGCGTGTGTGTTCTCAAAGGTGCAGTAGTATTTCTTGCAGATCTTATCAGGTATATCGGTCCTGAGGTGGATGTAAGGATAGACTTCCTCGCTATTTCCTCTTACGGGGCATCGACGAAGAGCAGCGGTGTAGTGCAGATCCAGAAGGACCTCAGCACAGACATCTATGGCAAAAATGTCCTGATAATCGAAGACATAGTAGATACCGGGCTTTCGCTGAAGTACATAAAGTCGCTTCTGCTGGAGCGCAAGCCGCAGAGCCTTGCAGTATGCGTGCTTCTTGATAAACCGGACCGCCGCAAGGAAACAGTTGAGGTAGAATATACAGGTTTTACGATCCCAGATGAGTTTGTAATAGGTTACGGACTGGATTATGCGGGGATGTACCGGCATTTGCCGGCGGTCTTTATCGCCGAGCCTGTTGCGTAGCAACAGGAGGGCAATTTAGGTATCTAACGGCCCTGACTTAGCAACACTTATGCTCCTGCACTTCGGAGTATTGATATACGCCTTAGTTTGAAGCACTGCGAGTTGCGTCGTCATCATCCGCAATATACCTAAATTGCGGGAGTAACAGTAAGGCGAGTTGGGTCACCATCATCTCCGATATGCCCCAATTGCGGAGGGTACTTCCGCAGGGGAATTTGCAGCCTTTGGCTGCGGGGAATTCGCGAATTTCGTCGCTGGAGAATTTGCATCGCTTCGCATCGCGGTGAATTGCGGCCAAAGACCGCGGAGGTTCAAAATCACCGTCATTCCCGGACGCAACTTAACGGGAATCCAGCGGCTTAGGTTTAAAGGTTTATAGCTCCTACGACCGCTCCGCAATTGCTCAGCAACAGCTTAGCCATTGCTCAGCAATATTTAAAACGACTGCTTGCCAGTCTTTACAATCGCTCAGCTGCCAATAAATTAGGAATGTCTAAACACCATTTGTCGGATAGATGCAGCAATGCTTGAAAAAACAATCGCATGAAAGCGAGGTCACACGTTTGAAGAAAACCTCTAAAAATGTTGGGATGTACATAATATTGATTGTACTTGTAGTCAGTCTGGTGAATGTATTTTTGACGCCGGACTCGAACAAGGCTGGTCAGGGTGCTGAGGTACTTCCCTATAGTCAGTTTTTGAATGAAGTCAACTTAGGCAATGTTGCTAAAGTCAAAATTGACCATGAGCAGCTTAAAGGAACATTGAAATCCGGCAAGGAGTTTACAACTTATATCCTTGACCCTGGAACACTGCCCAGTGAGATAGCGCAGAAGGGCGTTGAGGTCGAGGTCGTTCCTCCTCCAAAGAACTCATGGCTCACGTCCCTGCTTGCCTCCCTGCTTCCCACACTGCTTCTGATAGGTGTATGGATATACTTCATATACAACATGCAGGGCGGGGGAAACAAGGTCATGGGCTTTGCAAAGAGCAAGGCCAAGCTCTTTATGGACAACAGGCCCAAGGTCACGTTTGCTGACGTTGCGGGCTGTGACGAGTCCAAGGAAGAGCTTGAAGAGGTAGTCCACTTCCTCAGGGATCCCTCAAAATTTACGAGGCTTGGGGCAAAGGTACCTCGCGGCGTACTGCTTCTGGGTGCACCGGGAACTGGTAAGACCCTTCTGTCAAGGGCTGTAGCGGGAGAGGCTAACGTGCCTTTCTTCAGCATAAGCGGATCAGATTTCGTTGAGATGTTTGTCGGTGTCGGAGCCGCACGTGTGAGGGATCTTTTTGAGCAGGCCCGAAAGAATCAGCCATGCATAATATTCATAGACGAAATAGACGCTGTCGGACGTCATCGCGGTGCCGGGCTTGGAGGCGGTCATGATGAGCGTGAACAGACACTCAACCAGCTTCTTGTCGAGATGGATGGTTTTGAAGCGGGAACAGGTATCATCCTGCTTGCCGCGACAAACAGGCCTGACATACTTGACCCCGCACTTCTCCGTCCGGGACGTTTTGATAGGCAGATAGTCGTAGACAGGCCGGACGTAAACGGAAGGCGCGACATACTGAAGGTGCATTTGAAAGACAAGAAGGTCAGCAAGAAAGTCGACCTTGATGTCATCGCCCGCAGGACCCCCGGTTTTGTCGGTGCTGACTTAGCCAACCTTGTAAACGAAGCAGCGCTTCTTGCGGGACGGAGAGGCAAGGCCAACCTCGGAATGGCAGAGTTCGAAGAGGCTATCGACAGAGTAATGGCAGGTCCTGAGCGAAAGAGCAGAGTAATAAGCAAGAAAGAGCGCGAGATCATCGCATACCACGAAGCCGGACACGCACTGGTAGCAAGCAAGATCGAAGGCAGCGATCCGGTACATAAAATATCGATTATACCGCGCGGTCATATGGCGCTTGGGTACACACTGCAGCTGCCGGAAGAGGACAGGTTCCTCATATCGAAGAAAGAACTTTCTGACAGGATAACGATACTGCTGAGCGGTCGTGTAACAGAAATGCTCAAGTTCGGTGATGTTACGACAGGAGCTTCGAACGACCTTGAAAGAGCTACACAGATCGCAAGGCAGATGGTGACCGAGTTTGGTATGAGCGACAGGCTTGGGCTGGTAACGCTTGGCAGGAAACAGCATGAAATCTTCCTTGGCAGGGATATCATGGAGGACAGGAACTACAGCGAGGAGATCGCCTACGCGATAGACCAGGAAGTCCGCAGTATGATAGATGAGTGCTTTACCCGAGCAAAGAAGATCCTTACCGAAGAAAATGACCGACTTGAGGAGATAACGGCGCTGCTTCTGGAGAAGGAAGTCCTTGATGGCGACGAGCTTGACGAGCTTCTTGGATACCCGAAGAAAGAGCACCCGGCCTCAACTGCCGGATCCGAGGATGAAGTATCCGAAGAGGAAGAGACTGAGGAAAACGGATCAGAAACAGAAGAGGGAGAAGATAAAAAGAAGCAGCAGGAAGACGATAGCTCTGAAGAACAGGATGATGATGAAGATCCTGACGAAGAGGAAGAATAAAACATAAGATAAAATAGGAGCCGAACGGCTCCTATTTTTATCGGATATTTTAACTGCCGCACAGCCGTAATATTTCCACAATCAAAGGAATATATGATATAATGCCCAACGTCACGGGATGTAGCGCAGCCTGGTTAGCGCACCTGCTTTGGGAGCAGGGGGTCGTCGGTTCGAATCCGACTATCCCGACCATTGTGAATCAAAAAGCTGATGAAAGAGATTTCTTTCATCAGCTTTTTTTTTGCATGTATTGGGTTTATTATTGTACTGCAAGACTAAACAATCCGAAAATTAGGATACTATATATGTATGCATTTTATATAATGAAAATCAATATTTGACATGGTTCCACTGAATGGAATGTGTGTTTTGCCGTATGGAATCATCCGCTTGCATTACAATTTTTAAAACTTATATTTGTGTCAGAGCAATAAATAACCAATAGTCTGATGGGAGGTAATGTTATGTTTAAAGCCAATGTTGGTTCAAGTATTGCACCAGAGGCAAAGAAGGCTGGGATTGAAGCCGGGTTAGCTGCGAAGAACGGCCTTGACGCCGTAAAAATGGCATTTGTCTACGGAAGCTGTGAATATGATGTTGACCAGATGATAGCCGGTGTAAAAGAGTCAATGCCAGGGGTTCCGCTGATTGGCAATACGTCGTTTACCGGGATCATCACCCCGGAAGGATTCGTGGGCTCCGATGGGGGATTTGTCGGTGTGATGGCATTTTCGGATGAAAATATGAAGGTAGGCATCGCTGCTTCTGAACGGGGTAAAAGCCCAATAGAAACAGGCAAAGCCGTTGCGCTTGAAGCAATGAAAAAGGCGGGGAAAGACACGGCACCGGCGTTTTTTTATATGGCGGCTTCCCCTGCGGAAGAAGAATTCTACCTCAAGGGAATCAGCTCAGTGATCGGCAGAGTCCCGCTTTTCGGCGGAAGCGCGGCAGATAATACCATCGGTGGTGAATGGAAACTTTACACGTCCGGCACGAGTTTTGCTGACGGCCTTGCTGTAGCGTTTTTTTATACGGAAGTAAAAATGACGAACCTGTTTACGGGAGCGTATCGTGAGACGGATGATTTTGGAGTAATAACAAAAGTTGATGGAAACCGTACCCTTGTTGAGATAGACGGTGTCCCTGCTGTACAGAAATATAAAGAATGGACAGGCTGCAGCAAAGACGCGGTTACAGGCGGAAACCTGCTCGTTACATGCATCAATTCTCCGCTCGGAGTCAAAGACCGCCTTGGTGATCTTATAGCGATCCGTCATCCGATGAACGGCAACGATGACGGTTCAATGGCGGTTGGAAGCAACCTTGCCGAAAAGACGTGCGTTATACGAATGGAAGCGACTCAGGACGAGCTGATCGATTCAACGGGGAATACACTCAAAGAACTCATAGCGAAGATGGAGGCAAAACCGGACGCGTTTCACATGGTGCATTGCGGCGGACGCAGAGCGGGTATAGGTGACCGTATAGGCGAAGTTGCGAAGCAGGTAAAGGAAGCAGCCGGAGATGTTCCGTTCATCATTGAATTTACGTTCGGTGAATACGGGTTTGAAAGCGATAATAACAACACCTGTGGTGGATTGATGCTTTCATTTACCGGGTTTTCAAAGTAATTGCCGGCAAACAACTATTAGGGGGGATACAGCAATGAAAATGATAATCAACGGGAAAGCGGCAGACGCTTCCGACAAAAAAGTACTCGAAGTAATTAACCCTGCAACAGGGAAACTTATCGACACCGTTCCGGCAGCTTCGGCAAAGGATGTGGAAGATGCTGTAGCAGCTGCAAAAGCGGCACAAAAGATATGGGCTAAGGTTCCTGTCTATCGGAAAGCTGAGATAATGATGGATTTTCTAGCGCTGGTAGAGAAGAACAAGGAAGATCTTGCACAGACACTTTCTGCAGAAACTGGCAAGCCTATATCAGAGGCCAGGGGCGAAATAGGTAATATACCCATAGCGTTCAAGGCCTTCTCGGAGAAGGCGAAACACCTCTATGGCGAAGTCGTTCCGTCAGGACTTGAGGCCGGACAGGACAAAAATATCCTCTTTACGCAGAGAGAGCCTATTGGTGTTGTGGTATGTATAATACCATTCAATTTCCCGTGTGATCTCTTTGACCAGAAGGTTGCTCCGGCGCTTCTTGCTGGAAACGCGGCTATAGTTAAACCGTCAACGGACAATCCTCTTACTCTCTGCAAACTGACGGAGATGTTGGTCAAAGCCGGTGTTACTGACGGCGCTATCCAGATAATCACCGGGCGCGGCTCAGTCGTGGGAAATAAGCTGTGTTCGAATCCGGATGTACATCTTATTACCCTTACCGGTTCAACGGAGGTAGGCATTGAAACGGCTAAAGCGGCTGCAGGAAACCTTTGCCATGTAGCTCTTGAACTTGGCGGAAACGATGCTTTCATCGTCCTCGAAGATGCGGACATAGATCTCGCGACGGATGAACTCATCTGGGGCCGCATGTATAACACCGGCCAGGTCTGCTGTGCGTCGAAGCGGTTCCTTATACACAGGAGCCGAGTCGGAGAATTTGTAGAGAAATCCGTTAAGAAAATACAGGCTGTCAAACGCGGCATGCCGTCAGACGAAAACACTGGTCTAGGATGTCTTATCAGTGAAAAGGCCGCTATTGAAGTTGAAGCACAGGTAAACCTGACCGTTGAGCAGGGCGGGAAAATAATCCTCGGCGGCAAAAGAAGCGGCGCTTTCTATGATCCAACTGTAATTGTTGATGTTCCGAAAACTGCCGATGTTGCGAAAGACATGGAGATATTCGGTCCCGTTGTTCCGATCGTGGTTTTTGACACGGTTGATGAGGCTATTGCTATTGCAAACGCGTCAAAGTTCGGGCTTTGCGGCTGCGTATTTTCAAAAGATATGAAGGAAGCCTTTTATGTCGCCAATGAACTTGAATGCGGCGGAGCAGTAATCAACGGCGCGAGCTTCTTCCGCAGCTTTGAAATGCCGTTTGGAGGATACAAATTCTCGGGAATAGGTACAGAAGGAGTGTTATCAACTTTCAACGAAATGACACGCACGAAATCTGTCGTGCTGAAGAATATACTGAAATAGCACATCATATGCGTTTTTTCAACTCGAAAATATGCTTACAGCTGGCTGGGGATAATCGTTATCTCCAGCCACTGGTTTGAATTTATCCTTCCGTATATGCCATCCTGCGCGAAAGCCGGAGGGCAGAGGATTTGACCTCATCTATAATCTGTGGAATCCTTTCATCTGTGATTTCAGCAGTGGTCCCGCTTGCGCTTATTGATGCTATAGCGTCGCCGCGATAGTCAAATACGGGTGCTCCGATGCATCTGTGTCCGATCATATATTCCTGATTATCCATTGCGTAGCCCTGCTCGCGTACTCGTTTAAGACATTTTTTGAAATCGGTGAAATTTGTGATCGTGTTGTCTGTGAAACGTTCGAATTTGCATGCGTACATCGCCTGCTCAAGTTCACTGCCCGAAAGGCAGGCCAGTAGGCATTTGCCCATTGACGAGCAGTAGGCAGGCGAACGGTAGCCTACCTGGGTGTAAAGACGTGTCATGGGGTAGATGTCGATTTTCTCGATATAAATGACTTCGTGTGAGTCCAGAACTCCGAGATGTGCTGTGAGATTCAGCTTTCTCCTGAGTTCGGCAAGGATCGGTTTTGATTCTGTTTGTAGTTCGAGCCCGTTAATGTGGTAGCTGACAGATTCTATGAGCTTGAGCCCTATTGAATAGCAGTTGTCTTTGTCTTTTTCAACATAATGCCTGTTGTTCATGCTTTGTAAAAGGCGGAACGCGGTTGTTTTGCTGATTCCGCTCGCGGACACGATTTGAGTCAGGCTCATTGGTGTCTGTGCCTGTGAAAGCAGTTCTATGATGTCAAAAACACGGTCGATCACACGTACATTATCCTGCATCAATTTTTAACCACTACCCGCGAACGGACATGTCCTATTCTTGATTATAAGATCCTGTTTATCTATATCATGTATTTATTATAACCAGATTGTGCAATTTTATATATCGTTTTTTGGGTTTCTTATTTGCATGTTTTATTACGAAACAATGACTTTACCTTAGCCTCTCCAATTTCGTGGGAAAGACGGATGACGCATTTTCTAAAAAGCTATATATTAATAAAGTTGTATTTCTACAAAGGAGAGAATTTATGTCTGACGAATTTAAGCTCTTTTCACCATGGCCTATGTCCGGGGATCAGCCTCAAGCAGTAGAGAAGCTGGTCCGGGGATTTGAAAAGCCCGGTGCTGTGCAGACGCTGCTTGGAGTGACGGGCAGCGGAAAGACTTACACAATGGCCAATGTGATCCAGCGACTGCAGAGGCCCACTCTTGTCATGGCCCACAACAAGACGTTGGCTGCGCAGCTATACAGCGAGTTCAAGGAATTCTTTCCGGAGAACTCGGTCAATTATTTTGTAAGCTATTACGACTACTACCAGCCTGAGGCCTACATGCCGGCTCAGGATATTTATATAGAGAAGGATGCTTCTGTCAACGAAAGGATAGAGAAGCTGCGGCTTGCAACGACCAAGGCCCTGCTGGAGCGGCGCGATGTAATCGTTGTTGCAAGCGTCTCGTGCATCTATGGTCTGGGCAAACGTAAAAACTATGAGGATGCTATCTTCCGTTTTGCTGTCGGTGAGCGATGGGACCGCAGGACATTCATGACGAGGCTTCTGGATAATTATTACCAGCGCAATGATCTGGTGCTGCAGCCCGGAAACTTCCGGAGCAGGGGAGAATCTATGGAGATATACCCTGCATACAGCGATACAGCTGTTAGGGTCATTTTTTTTGATGATGAGATAGAGCGTATAGAAGAGATAGACCCTGTGAGCGGAAGGGCTATCCTAACAAAGGACCACACGGGGATATTCCCCGCCCAGCACTATGTTACCTCTTCCGATGCAATAAACAATGCGGCAGAGCTGATAGAGAAGGAACTTGCTGACAGAGTTACAGAACTTGAATCCGCAGGGAAGATAGTCGAGGCCCAGAGGCTCAAAATGAGGACTAAGTATGATCTTGAGATGCTTCTTGAGGTCGGCTACTGCTCAGGGATAGAAAACTATTCGCGTTTCCTTGACGGCCGTGAGCCCGGAGACGCGCCGGGAACTCTTATGGACTTTTTTCCTGAGGATTCACTGATCTTCATCGACGAATCCCACATGACGCTCCCCCAGGTTCGCGGGATGTACAACGGGGACAGGGCAAGGAAAGAAGTCCTTGTTGAGCATGGTTTCAGGTTACCTTCATGTCTCGACAACAGGCCGCTCAAGTGGGCAGAGTATGAGCCTCTGCTGAAGAACGCACTGTTTATTTCCGCGACACCGGGTGATTATGAGTTTGCCAATTCAGAGCATGTTGTGGAGCAGCTCATACGCCCGACTGGCGTAACAGACCCGATAGTGGAGGTCCACCCGGCAACGGGACAGGTAGATGACATTCTTGAGGAGGTCAGGCCGATCATAGAAGCTGGGGAGCGCGTCCTCATTTCAACGCTGACGAAACGTTCGGCGGAGGACCTTGCTGAGTATATGGCAGAGCTCGGGATAAAGGTGCGATATATCCACTCCGAGCTTGATACATTTGAACGGGCCGAGTTGCTTCGCGATCTCCGCCTCGGGGTTTTTGCCGTTCTTGTGGGAGTCAACCTCCTAAGGGAAGGGATAGACCTGCCGGAAGTCTCCTTTGTGGCGATCCTTGATGCGGACCGCGAGGGGTTTATGAGGTCGCAGCGGTCGCTGATACAGATGATCGGAAGGGCTGCAAGGAACCAGGCCGGGAAGGTAATACTCTACGCTGACAGGATAACGGACAGCATTGATGCTGCAATGAAGGAGACGGAAAGAAGAAGAAACCGTCAGATATCATATAATGAAGAACACGGTATAATATCTCAGACAATATCGAAGGCGGTAAAGGACCTTCTGCCGGCGGAGCTTCTCGAAGATGGAGGATACGCAGGCAGAAGAGTGGCTTCACCGCTCAAGAGCGCAGAGAATGCGCCCGATATACATGAGCTTGAAAGAAGGATGTGGGCTGCGGTGGAAAAGCTTGATTTCGAGACTGCCGCGGAGATAAGAAACGATATACAGAGACTGAAAGGCGATGCGAAAATTGGAACAGAGCATAAAAATTACAGGGGCAAGACAGCACAATTTAAAAAACATAAACGCAGAAATCCCTAAAAACCAGCTCGTAGTGGTGACGGGCCCATCGGGTTCCGGCAAATCTTCACTGGCCTTCGACACTATCTACGCCGAGGGGCAGAGACGCTATGTCGAATCCCTCTCGTCGTATGCCAGGCAGTTTTTAGGAATGGCTGACAAGCCTGATGTGGATGACATAAGCGGGCTGTCTCCTGCTATTTCTATTGAGCAGAAGGGCGCCGGTCACAATCCGCGCTCAACTGTGGGGACTGTTACGGAAATCTATGACTATCTCAGGCTTCTGTTCGGCAGAGCCGGGACACCGCACTGCCCAGGCTGCGGCAAAGAGGTGCGCCGTTACAGCGTTGACGAGATAGTGGACAAGATATACAGGGACTATGACGGTAAACCTATAGAGATCCTCTCTCCGCTTATAAAAGGCAAAAAGGGAGAGTATAAGAACCTTCTGCTGAAACTGCATCAACAGGGCTACCTCAAAGCCAGGGTCGATGGGACCGTCCTCTGGCTTGAGGAGGAGATAGAACTCGATAAGAAGAAAAAGCATACGATCGAATGTATTATCGACAGACTGAGGGTGAAGGAAGAGAACCGCCAGCGCCTTTCGGAAGCTGTCGAGATGGCAATGAAACTCTCTGAGGGATTTGTACTTCTGGTCTCTGAGGGAATGGATGATTTGGAACTTACAGAAAAGTATATCTGCCCGGATTGCGAGATAAGCCTGCCGGAAATTGAGCCGAGACTTTTTTCGTTCAATAACCCATACGGGGCATGTCCCGACTGTTCAGGCCTTGGGGTGCACCTGCATTTTTCCGAGGAACTTGCTGTCAATCCTGAATATCCTATCGGAGACGGCGGTTTTATCCCGTGGAAGAGCATGAAGTATATGATACAGAAAGCGGAACTCATGGCCTCCCGTCACAAAGGCTGGGACCTATCCAAACCATTTAAGGACCTTCCTGAAGATGCGAAAAAGGCCCTCCTGTACGGAACTGATGAAGTTATCCCGATGATATTCAGCGACAGGAACGGAGACTGGGAATACAACGGTCATTATCCCGGACTGCTCCCCTGGCTTGAGAAACGCCTTGGCGAGACTGAGTCTGATAACTACCGTGAAGAACTCCTGCGCTACCGTACAGAAGACATTTGTCAGACCTGCAACGGCGCAAGGCTCAAACCGGAAGTGCTTGCTGTCACTCTTGGAGGTTACAACATAGCTCAGCTTACAGAGATGCCTATTGAGGACCTTATAAAGGTACTTGACACGATGCAGCTGGGCGCAAGAGAGCAGAAAATAGTCGGGCAGGCTTTGACGGAAGTTCGTAAAAGACTTGCCTTCCTTAATAACGTAGGTGCGGGATATCTCAGCCTTTCAAGGCGTGCTGACACTCTGAGCGGCGGGGAGAGCCAGAGGATAAGGCTTGCCACCCAGATCGGATCCCAGCTTACAGGAGTCCTGTATGTACTGGATGAGCCGACGATTGGACTTCATCCCAGGGACACGAACAGACTGCTGGACACGCTCAAGGATATAAGGGATATCGGCAATACAGTTATAGTAGTTGAACATGACAGGGAAACGATGATGGCAGCTGATTACATTCTGGAGCTTGGTCCTGAGGCGGGTGAAAACGGAGGAAACCTTATCGCATGCGGTAGCGCAGCCGATATCATCAGCGGGGATACCCCGACAGCCCTTTATCTCAGAGGTGAGGCGGACGGAACATACAGGCCAAAAACTAAGAGACGGAAGGCGAAGGGAAAGATAAAGGTAACAGGGTGCTGCGAGAACAACCTGAAAAATATCGATATTGATGTCCCGCTTGGAGTCCTTGCTTCGCTGAGCGGCGTCTCAGGTTCAGGAAAGAGCACATTCCTGTACGAGATACTCTATAAGGGCCTCAAAGGAAAATTCGACAGGGAATACCGGGACCGCGCAGGAAAGTTTGACAGCATTTCGGGTTACGAGTCACTGAGGAACGTGGTTCTCGTTGACCAGAGCCCCATCGGAAGAACACCGCGCTCGAACCCCGCAACGTACACCGGCGTTTTTACTCCCATAAGGGAGTTCTTCGCGCAGCTTCCCGAATCCAAGCTTAGGGGATACCAGCCGGGCCGTTTCAGCTTCAATGTAAAGGGCGGGCGCTGCGAGTCGTGCAAAGGGGACGGAGAACTCAAGGTTTCTATGCTCTTTTTGCAGGATGTCTATGTCAAATGCGATGTCTGCAAGGGAACGAGGTACAACAGGGAGACGCTCGAGGTAAAGCACAAAGGGCTGTCGATTGCCGATGTGCTGGAACTGACGGTAGACGAGGCCGTGGAGCATTTCAAGGATATTCCAAGGATAGTGAACAAACTGAAAGTGATCCAGGAGGCGGGGCTGGGGTACATAAAACTTGGACAGCCTGCGCCTACTCTCAGCGGGGGAGAGGCTCAAAGAGTCAAGCTCGCGACTGAACTGAGCAAGAAGTTCAGAGGCAGCACCCTCTATCTCCTTGACGAACCAACTACAGGGCTTCATTACAACGACGTCAAAAAGCTGCTCAAGCTGCTGCACAAGCTGGTGGATCACGGAAGTTCCGTGCTCGTCATTGAGCACAATCTCGATGTCCTTGCATCGGCTGATTACATAATGGACCTTGGCCCGGAAGGCGGGCGCAGGGGCGGAGACCTTATCGCAAAGGGAACTCCTGAAGAGATCGCCGCATCGGACGGCCCGACAGGAAAGTACCTTGCAGAATTTTTCAACGATATCAAGGAAGGCAGGAAAGCCGGATGAGAGAAGAAAAGGCAAGCGTAAGCGAAGACATATGCTGGGGCAGGAACCCGGTATTTTCCCTGCTTGAAGAGTCTCCGGAAAGGTGCATGAAGGTCCTGACCTCAAAGACAGTCCAGCCCCATATAAAGGCCAGGCTGCAGGATCTCTGCAAGGCTGCCAACATAGTCCTTCTGACTGTGGATCCGGCAGCCTTAGATAAGATGACCAACAAAGAAAACCATCAGGGAGTTGTCGCCTACATGGCGCCGATGAAACTCTGGGACGCAGAGGAACTTATCCAAATACTCCCCCCCGCGCCGAAACCTGCAATGGTGCTGCTCTGTGACCATCTCCAGGATCCGCATAACCTTGGAGCCGTGATAAGGAGCGCCGAAGCTGCAGGTGCATCGGCAGTGATGATCCCTAAGCGGGGCGGAGCCCTTCCGACAGGAACTGTCGTAAAAACGAGTGCAGGCGCAGCGCTGAGACTGCCCATAGCAAAGACAGGCAACGTATCCCAGACGATAAGGCTGCTGCAGGAAGCAAATTTCTGGGTCGTAGGCCTTTCAATGGAAGCGGAGGAGACCCTTTTCAAAGAAGATATGCCCCCGAGGGTCGTGATAGTCATCGGCGCCGAAGGCGACGGCCTGGGCCAGGCAGTAGCCAAGTCCTGCGACGAGCTGAGGCATATCCCCATGGCCGGAAAGACCGGATCGCTGAACGCCTCGGTGGCGGCATCTTTAGCTCTCTTCGAATACACTCGGAGCAATTGGGGCATATCGGAGCGCTAGCTTAGCAACATTTGCGGTCCTGCGCGTCAACGTATGCCCAATACGCCTCCGCTTGAACCACTGCATGTTGCGTCGCTATCATCTCCGATCTGCCCCAATTGCGTGGGGGAATTGCGGCGCTAGCTTAGCAACATGCGATGCTCCTTCACCTCAACGTATTGACGACCCGGGAGGCTCCGCAAGTCTTGCTATGTTAGCATTGCTATAAATCACAATTGCTTGCTTTTTCTCAGAA
The DNA here is from genome assembly GCA_963682045.1 of Synergistaceae bacterium. Taxonomy (GTDB): domain Bacteria; phylum Synergistota; class Synergistia; order Synergistales; family Synergistaceae; genus Caenicola. Next base: position 403,338 of record OY821326.1, on the reverse strand, counting down.
TAATGCTACAATTTATATACTAATTCAGGGGCAAGTACTGGAAGAGTGGGTCGTGCCCACTCTTCTTGCTTTACAGGGGGGTATACGGTGGAAAAGATCAAGCTGAACGACATATACAGCGGACTCAGGGAGCGGATAGAATCGCTCGGTTACGACTGTGTCGGCTTTGAAAACGTCACCGAGGATGAGATGAAGATACTCCGTGTCTATGTAGACCTTCCCGGGGGAGTAAACCTCTCCGACTGTGAAGCAGTGGCAAGGGAGGTAAATGTCTATCTTGACGAGATGGAAACCTCTCTTCCCGAGAGATACTATCTGGAGGTCAGTTCACCCGGTCTGGAACGCCCCCTCTTCACTCCGGAAGACTACAGAGCATTTTCCGGCAGGGAAGCACATGTATCCCTGAAAGGCGGCAGAAAGATAGCCGGTATCATCAACGGAGTGGACGATGACGTTAGTGTTCATTTTCTTTTTGCTGACGGTGAGAGTTCGGTCCCGTTCGCAGATATAAAAAAAGGCAAACTCGTATATAAAGAGGAAAAGGGCCAGAAGAAGACGTTTAAGAAGATCAAGAAGAAGTAAGTTATGAAAAACGTTTTTATTGTCCGGACTGTATACGGTCAAACAATGGTTATGAATAATTTCATGAGAGGAGTTTAATAGATGCAGCTTGGAAAAGATTTCAAGAAAGTACTTAAGCAAATAGAGGAAGAAAAGGGACTTTCGGAGGAGATCATCGTTGCGAGTCTTGAAGCTGCTATGGTATCTGCCTATAAGAAGTACAAGGGCGGAAATCAGACGGCAGAGGTCCATATAGATGTCGATTCCGGTGATTTTACCCTCTATGAGGTCAGGCTTGTCGTTCCTGACGAGACTTCCGATGAATCGGAGATCTCTATTGCTGAAGCAAAACGCAGAGGAAATGACGAGGTTGAGCCCGGAGATATCATAAGGAAAGAAGTTTTTCCTGAAGACTTCGGCAGGATAGCCGCCCAGACAGCCCGCCAGGTCATCATCCAGAGGCTGAAGGATGCTGAACGCCAGGTGATCTACGAGCAGTTCTCGGACAAAATAGGCAATATCATCACGGGAACTATATTCAAGTCTGAAGGTGATCAGATACTGGTCCGCCTTAACGAAAAGACAGAGGCTATAATGCCCAAGGAAGAGCGTATAATCGGAGAAAAATATCTTCCGGGTTCAAGAATGAAGTTTTATCTGCTTGATGTAAGGCAGACAACGAGAGGTCCCCGCATAATAGTATCAAGAACCCATCCGAAACTTCTTCACAAGCTTCTTGAGCTTGAGGTGCCGGAGATCCAGGACGGAGTAGTCGAGATCCGCAACATTGTCAGAGAGGCAGGCACACGTGCCAAGATCGCTGTTGCAAGCCTGGATTCGAACGTTGAGCCGCTAGGGGCCTGCGTTGGGAAGCAGGGAGCGCGCATCAAGTCTATAAGCAACGAGCTGCACGGCGAGAGGATAGATATTATCGTGTGGAGCCAGGATATTCTTACTTATATCAGGAATTCCCTATCTCCTGCGAAAGTGCTGAAGATTGAACCTCTGCTTGACCAGGACCGCTCTGTTATTGTCTATGTCCGCTCGGACCAGCTCTCACTTGCGATAGGGAAGGCCGGACAGAACGTAAGGCTTGCCGCGCGTCTGACGGGCTGGAAGATCGACATCAAGGTCAAGGAGGACGAAAAGCTGCCTACGATGAAGGATCTTTTTGAAGACCTAAGCAGCGTTATTGAAGACGAAGACGACGAAGGATAGAACGGCATGATGGGCGAGGAACGTAAGGCAGAAAAAAGAAAACGTCCCCGCACATGTGTCGGATGCGGCGAAGAATCTCCCAAACGCGAACTTCTGAGAGTTATAAGAACTCCTGAAGGCGAGGTCAGATATGATCCGACAGGGAGAGCTAACGGCCGCGGAGCGTATGTATGCAGCTGCCGGGAGTGTGTGGCGCTGGCTAAAAAGAAAAAAGCGCTCTCCAGGGCTCTTAAGTCAGATGTCAGCGAGGATGTTTACGAAAACCTCATGACGCTTTGCATAGATGAAAAGAGGGAGGCTTGAGATGAATCAGTCAAAAAACGAGGAACTGATGAATATCCTTGGCCTTTCCAGAAGAGCAGGAATACTTCTTATTGGACAGGATCAGGTGCTTGCAGGCGATAAACATAATGAAAAACTGGTAGTTATTGTAACTTCGGATTGTTCCGCCAGCGTCCTCCGTTCCCTGAAGCCAAGGGTTGAACGTGGAGAAGTCATCCTGCTGAAATTGGAAGATACGGATAGGACCATTCTGGGATCACATCTCGGAGTTGGATCAGCACAGATCGCCGCCCTTCCGCATGGCGGACTGGCTAAAAAGGTTTTGGCAATTTATGACAGGAGTGATGCCAATGAGCAAAATCAGAGTTTATAATCTCGCGAAAATGTTTGAGATGAGCAATACGGAGATGGTGGAATTATTGACCGAAATAGGGGTCAATATAAAATCGCACATGAGTTCGATCGATGAGGAAGTTTCCATTCTTGTCGAGGAGGAACTGAAAAGAAGAAAAGATGCGGAAGAGAAAAAGGCTGTCGAAGCCATAACGACATACCCGGTCGTAACTATCAGCGAAGGCTCCTCAGTTTCTGATGTGGCCGCAAGCATCGGAGAAAAACCGGGCAGCGCAGTCAAGATCCTCATGGCTGAGGGCCTTATGGTCCCTGCAACAGTTGCGGCTGACGAAAAGATCCTTGAGATCCTCGGAAAAGGCTTCGGGAAGCACTTTGTCTTCGGAAAACCTGAAGAGAAAGAGACTTCATCGGATAAGAGTGAGGCCAAGACCGCCAAAAAAGAAGAGAAGCAGCCCGCACCCAAAAAAGGGACGAAAAAGGGCAAGGACTCTGCAGCGAAGGACCCCTCGGATCTGCCTTTCAGGCCTCCTATCATTACTGTCATGGGCCACGTTGACCATGGCAAGACGACGCTCCTTGACTACATAAGGAAGACCAGAGTGACTGAAAAGGAAGCCGGAGGCATCACACAGCATATAGGTGCCTCAAGGGTCAATTATCAAGGCAATACACTGGTATTTCTCGACACCCCGGGACACGAGGCTTTTACCTCCATGCGTGCAAGGGGCGCTCAGGTGACTGACATAGCGATCCTGGTAGTTGCGGCAGATGACGGCATAATGCCCCAGACCATTGAGGCAATGAACCATGCCAAGGCTGCCGGAGTTCCTATAGTCGTAGCAGTCAACAAGATAGACAAACCTGCAGCCAAGCCTGAAAGGGTCCGCCAGCAGCTCTCCGATTACGGTCTTGCTCCAGAGGAGTGGGGCGGTGACACGATCATGGTAGACGTTGGTGCCAAGACCGGCATAAATGTTGATCAGCTGCTTGAGATGGTCATTCTGGTCGCGGAGATGCAGGAACTTAAAGCAGATCCAAACGCCGCGCCGGAAGGCACAGTTATAGAGGCGAACCTCGACAAGGGCAAGGGCCCTGTTGCTACTGTCATCGTGCAGAACGGGACGCTTCGCCGCGGAAACATTATCCACACAGAAACTGCCTGGGGAAAGATAAGGGCAATGATAGATGATTCAGGCCGGAATGTTGACAGCGCCGGACCCAGCATGCCTGTTGAGATCCTTGGGCTGGAAAACGTGCCTCAGCCAGGCGAAAAGTTCTCGGTCATCGGCTCAGAACGTGAAGCACGCGATATCATGTCGCACTACGAGTTCGAGCGCAGGGAGATGGACCAGAGCAAGTCAAAGAGGCTTACCCTTGAGGAACTTTATGAGAAGATGCAGACGGAAGAAGTCCCGCAGCTCCGCATAGTCCTCAAGACGGATGTCCAGGGTTCACTTGAGGCCTTCCACTCCTCACTTATGAAGATGAACACGGATGCTGTAACTGTAAACATAGTACATGAAGGAGTCGGAAGGATATCTGAATCCGATGTCATGCTTGCATCGGCTTCCAACGCCATCATCGTTGGATTCAACGTCAGGCCTGACGGCAATGCAAAGAAGATCTCCGAAGCTGAAGGGGTGCAGATAAGACTCTATCAGGTCATTTATGACATGCTGGACGATGTCCATGCAGCCATGGAGGGTATGCTTGCCCCTGAGCTTCGTGAAAACACTCTTGGAACGGCAGAGATAAGAGAGATGTTCAAGGTGCCCAAGATCGGCAACATAGCCGGATGCAGAGTCATGGAAGGTCTTTTAAGAAGAAACGCTAAGGTACGCCTTATCCGTGACGGAGTGGTTTTCTGGAACGGAGAGCTTTCAAGCCTCAAGCATTTCAAGGATGACGTAAGGGAAATCCGCTCAGGCAACGAATGCGGTCTCAGCTTTGAAAAGTTCCAGGATTTCCGTGTTGGAGACGTGATTGAAGCTTACGAAATAGTAAAGGAAAAGAAGACTCTGGATTAAGGAGCAGAAAATGCCTTTCTGGATAGGAGTCGCCGAGTGTTCTTTGAGGCTGCCTTACGCGGGAAGCCTTAAGGAACGAAGGCATGTCGTCCGGTCTATACTGGACGGAGTGCGAAACCGTTTCAGCCTCTCTTCATCAGACCTTGGACCTGCAGATAAATGGCAGGACGCAGAGCTGGGTTTTGCTGCGGCCGGTTCTTCTCCATCTGAGCTTGAAGAAAGACTCAGGAACCTGGAGAGCTTCCTGGCAAGAAGGGAAGCGGAAGGTGAGTTTGAGATAGTACGTTTCACTTGGGAGGTTTTTGCCTATGGTGACTTATAGGATCGACCGTATAAACAAAGAATTTTTAAGGGCAATTTCTGAGATACTTCAGGTCCGGATAAAGAAAGATAACGTAAGGGATGCGATTCTGACAAAGGTAAGCACATCGAAAGACCTGAGCTACGCCAAGGTCTTTTATACCCTTATAGACATGGACTGCAAGGATGAGATACAGAAGGCGCTTGACTCCACGGCAGGACAGATAAGGTCTATGCTTGGGAAAGATATGCATCTGCGTACCATACCGGAACTCCACTTTGTTTACGACGACTCGGAAGCCAAAGCGAGAGCGATGGAGGAACTGCTTGACAAAGTAGCTGCCATGGATGCAGAAAAAAAGTCTTCAGGAGAAAACTGATGATGGATATGGCAGTCATGAGAGAGGTCATAAAAAAATTTAGTTCAAGTGACAATTGGGTGATCTTATGTCATGAAAATCCTGACGGGGACACAATGGGATGCGGTCTTGCCCTCTATTCACTCGGAAAGAGGCTGGGGAAAAAAGTCAGGGTAATGGGAAGAGATCCTATTCCTGAAAGATATCGGTTCCTTCCCTATTACCACTATTTCGAGTGCTGCAAAGAGATCGTGGAAGAGGACATCAAAAATGCCCTTATGATCTGCGTTGACACCAGCACAGCGGCAAGAAGCATGCCAGGCCTTAAAGAAGTGCTTCCCGTTGCGGACAGCATAAACATCGATCATCATGGCGACAACCATCTTTATTGCAAGCTTAATCTGGTGGATCCGGATGCCTCCGCATCTGCAGAGTTGATTACCGAACTGCTTATTGAAGGCGGATGGGGCATTGAGCAGGAGGAGGCGATCTGCCTCTATACAGGGCTATCGACTGACAACGGAAATTTCAGGTTCGGAACTACCACAGCAAGAAGCCATCTGTGTGCTGCGAGGCTTCTTGAAGCAGGAGTAAAGCCTGCTGTAATAGACGAATATGTAAATGAAAACATGTCGCCCTCAATACTTAAACTCTGGGGTCTGGCCTTCACGAGAACAGAGATGTTTTCTAACGGCAGAGGAGCCTTCTTCTGGCTGAAGAAGGAAGATTTTGAAGAAGCAGGAGCTGATTCAAGCGCAGTCGATGGTCTTGTTAATAAGCTGCTTAAGATCACAGGCGTAAAGGTTGCACTGTTCCTGACCGAAGCAAATGGTGAAAATAAGGTCAGCATAAGAACTAAAACTCCATACGTGGCCAGGGATATAGCGGCTGTATTTGGCGGCGGCGGCCATCTTCAGGCTGCCGGAGCAAAGATTGAGGGTACTTTTCAGAATGCATTCGACTCTGTAAAGGCAGAAGCGGAGAAATATATTGATGACAGGACTGTTGCTCTTAAATAAGCCGAAAGAGATGCGCAGCACAAAGTGTGTAGAGCTGGTGCGCAATAAACTTGGCAGAAAAACTAAAGTCGGACACGGAGGCACACTTGATTCCACAGCCTCCGGTCTTCTTATTATCCTTATAGGCACTGCGACCAGGCTTAGCAATTTTGTCATGGATATGCCGAAGTCTTACGAGACTGTTGCATGTCTGGGTGTTGAAACATCTACCGACGATGCATCGGGCGAGATCATCCGCAGGAATGGCTGTGGAAATATCAACGAAAAAAATATCGATCTGGCTCTTCCTTCTTTTTTTGGCTGGAGGATGCAGGCTCCGCCGGATATATCTGCAGTCCACGTTGACGGACGGAGAGCACACGAACTTGCAAGAGAGGGACATGATGTCCATATCGAAAAGAAGCCGGTTTTTTTTGCTTTTTCTTTAAGAACAAGCGGAATATCGGATGACTGCAAAGTTTCTTTCCGGATAAACTGCAGGAAAGGCACCTATATCAGAAGCTTTGTAAGGGATATGGGACAGATTCTTGGTTGTGGAGCACACGTGAGCGAGCTTAAAAGACTAAGCTGCGGACCCTTTGAACTGGATAACGCGCTGGATGCAGCGTTATTGGAAGAGATCAGCAAAGAGGATCTGGCAGAAAAAATAATCCCCCTTGAAAGCGTTTGTCCTGCCGCGGTGTCTTACCTATGCGGAGAAGAAGAGTCAGAGAGGCTTATCAACGGTCAGCACATCTCTCTGCATAGGCTGAAAAGAGAGAACTTTGCAAGATACTCAAGCACTTCCGGGAACTTGATAGTAAGATCTGAAAAGATATTTTCCCTCTGTAAATTCAAAGATCAGGGCAAATCATACGATCTTTTGCCTGCAGTTAATATAATCAACGACAGGAGCAATTGAAATGATTTTTGCACTAGGAGCCTTTGACGGTTTTCATCTGGGCCATCAGCGTCTGCTTGAGACAGCTAAGAAGCGTGCTGTCCAAGCCGGCACCGGATGGGGAGTCATTACCTTTGAGGGACATCCCCAGCTGGTTTTCAATAAAGACACATTCAAACTCCTATTTACTCCGGAAGAGAGAGACATGCTGATAAAGTACCTCGGCATACCTGTTGCGGACAAAGTGCCTTTCAACATCACCCTTGCAGACATGCTTCCGGCTGATTTTTTGGACCATATTGCCAAGAGGATATCGATAGAAGGGCTTGTAATAGGAGAGAATTTCCGCTTTGGAAGAGCCAGGATAGGAACTCCGGAACTTCTCGCAGAACTTTGCGAAGAGCGCGGCTGGTCTCTTGATGTTATTGGTTCATACAGGCTTAACGGCGGCATAGTAAGCAGCACCTCTGTCAGAGAGGCTGTCCTGAGAGGCCAGGTTGAGTCTGCCTGTGAGATGCTCGGTTATCCCTTTATGATACAAAGTAAGGTCATTAAAGGCGACGGAAGGGGCAGAGTGCTTGGATTTCCAACAGCAAACCTCTCAGTGAGGCCCAATAAGATCTATCCGGCAAGGGGAAGTTATGCAGGAATTTCCCATATAAATGGGAAATGGTATCCTGTCGCACTTAATATTGGATATAACCCTACCTTTGAAGGGTCAAGGGGACTGCACTGTGAAGCTCACATTGTTGGTTTTGACGGAGATCTTTACGAAAAGACCATAACACTGCACATCGTCTCCAGAAACAGGGAAGAGATGAAATTTTCAGGTGCTGATGCCCTTGTACAGCAGCTTAAAAAAGACATAAGGCACGCCAAAGCCAAAGCAGCGGATTATATGAAAAGCTCAGCCGATGTGCTGGATAGGTTTGCCGGTCTTGCGCTTTGACATTTAAGGCTCATGTGGCTTATCATTGTTCGGCATGATGACCTATGTAAAACTGCGACAAATACGGTCGCGTGAAGCGATAGTGAAGCAATAGTGTAGCAGTTGTAAGGGCGGATAAAAGGTCGGCAAGCAATTGTAAGAAACTTAACACAAATAACTTAAGTCACCGTCGTTCCCGAATGCTTAAATCGGGAATCCAGCGGCTCAGGTTTAAAGGTTTTTAGATTCTACAACTGCTTAGCGACCGCTTAGCTATTGCTCAGCAACTGCTCAGCCGATTTTCACGACTGCTTGCCAGTCTTCACAACCGCTTCACGTCGGACTCATTACCCGACCGCACTCAGGCTTTTTAATTGAAGGAGGACGATTTTCCTTGTTGAGGTATCTAAGATCACACGTTAAGTCAATAATGATAGCTGTAATAGTTTTGTTTGTGGTTTCCATCTTTGCCGGTTATGGGCTCTATGCCCGCTCCGGAAAGGGGTCAGATGGTCAGAGAGATTATGCTGTTGCTGAGGTAAACGGGAAAGATGTTATGCGTTCTGACATAGAAAAAGGAACGATGCAGCTTGCTGAACAGCTTGGTTCAGAAAAAGAGGTCACTTCTGCGGATATTCCTCTCATGAGGAAAGCTATTCTTGACAGCACAGCGATAGAGGCCGAGCTCGAAAAAGAGATCAAAAGCCGCAATATCGAAGTAACTGAGGATGAAATAGACGAGGCTTATAAAAACATAATGGACAGCTATCCTACAAGGGAAGAGTTCAAGGCATTCATGGAACGCTCAGAAATAACAGAAGTCCAGGTAAAGTCAGATATTAAAAAGCAGATATCGCAGAAAAAAATTATGGATGTGCTTGCTGCTGAGATAAATGTGCCTGACGATGAAGCGCGCAAGTTCTATGACTCAGCCAAGACATTCCTCTATAAACAGCCTGCAGGGTTTAAGGTAAATATAGCTACTTTCAAGAGCAATGAAGCCGCCAAACTTGCCCAGAAGTCGATCGAAGCCGGAGAAGGCTGGGATAAGGTCATGGATCAGCACAAAGCTGACATAATGACATCGACGCCTTACGATAAACCTGTGCTTATAACAGAACAGATGATGGTCGATTCACTTGCTGCGCTGAAAAATCTGCCGCTCAACAAAGTCTCGCCTGTTATGCCTGTTACCAGCAGTGATTCTTATGTTGCGATAAAACGGAGCAAAGAGGCGGAAAAACAGCTGAGCTACAATGAAGTAAGCGCAGATGTAGTTGCGATGATAAAAAACCAGAAGGTGCAGGGAAAGCAGCAGGAGTTTTATGAGGAGCTTCTTTCCAGGGCAAAGATAAAGATCCTTGATCCCGAAATTTTCCCTGCTCCGGCATCGGCCGACGTAAAAACAGAGGTAAAATCTGAAGATAAGCAGTAACAAGCCCTATTAAAGGTATTGACAAAGCCAGTCTTGAGCAATAAAATAGCCCCTGTTGGTGAGGTGGCCGAGCTAGGCTGAAGGCGCTCGCCTGCTAAGCGGGTAGGGTGGCCAAAACCGCCCTCCAGGGTTCAAATCCCTGCCTCACCGCCATCAAATAAGGAATTGCGCCGGTAGCTCAACTGGATAGAGCATCGGACTACGGATCCGAAGGTTACGAGTTCAAATCTTGTCCGGCGCGCCAATGGAAAACAAAGAAATCCCGTCTGTTGCAGACGGGATTTCTTTTGTGGTGCAATTGGGACATCTCGTGGCGCTAGCTTAGTTTTTTTAAATTCAGCTGAGCCGTCGCTGAGATACCGTTGTAGAATCTAAAAACCTATAACCCTAAGCCTCTGGGTTCCCGATTTAAGCATTCGGGAACGACGGTTCTTGGGGAAAAGATTTAATCTTTAATTCTCCGCAGCGTGATCCGTGCTGCAACTCACCGCGATGCGAAGCGATGCAAATTCTCCAGCGACAAATGTCGCGAATTCCCCGGCGGATGCAGTTACTGTCTGTACTTACATGGCTTTGCCAATGCTTGCCCATCGCTTGCCGGCCTTTTATCCGCCCTTACAACTGTTCCACCATTGCGTCACTATATCTTCACGCGACCGTATTTGTCGCAGTTTCACAATTGTAACCATTGTTTCATAACCGTTTCACGCCGGAGATTTTCCGGCAGTTTCACTACAACCCTTTGCTAAGCTAGGAGGTATAGAGATCTTGTTGCTTGAGACAAAAAAAGCGGTTCCGTCTTTTGACGGGACCGCTTTCCGGATAGCTGGAAACAACTTAAATTAGAATTTCTCTCCCTCTGTCCTGGCAACTACAGCGGATACACACATGTCGCCGGTGACGTTAATGGAGGTACGGGCCATGTCGAGGACTGCGTCGATACCTGCGACAAGTCCTATACCCTCAATGGGGAGACCGGCAGAGGTAAGGACCATGGAAAGCATGATCAGTCCTGCTCCTGGAACGCCCGCTGTTCCAATTGAGGCCAGGGTCGCTGTGAGTAGGATACCGACCTGTGCACCCAGAGAGAGGGGAATTCCGAATGCCTGAGCTACAAAGAGAGCGCAGACGCCCTGATAAAGGGCGGTTCCGTCCATGTTGATGGTGGCTCCCAGCGGAAGAACAAATGACGATACTTTTTCTGATACTCCGAGGTTTTCCTGGACGTTTCTCATTGAGATGGGAAGGACGCCGGAGCTTGAACGTGTAACAAATGCTGCAAGCATCGCTTCTTTTACTCCGCCGAAGAACCAAAGCGGAGATTTTTTAACGAATAATGTGATCAGGCTTGAGTATACGAAAACAGCCTGGAGGAAGCAGCCAAGGTATACCGCAAATATGACCTTCGCAAACGGGGCGAGGACGGCAAGTCCATATTTAGATGCGGTAACAGCGATAAGTGCAAAGATACCGAGAGGTGCGAACATCATTACTATCCCGGTCATTTTGTACATTGTCTCTGCCAGAGACTCGTTGAACTTAAGGAAGGATTTCCCTTTTTCGCCTATAAGTGTGGCTGAAATACCAAGGAAAAGCGCAAATATTATGATCTGAAGCATAGAAGCGCTGACAAGGGCTTGCAGCGGATTTGACGGGATCATGCCGAGAAGGACTTCGATCGCGCTGGCTGCTGCTTTTGCTTCACCTGCAGCGCCTTCAATACTGAGTCCTACTCCTGGCTGGATTACATTGCCGAGTACGAGACCGAAGAATATCGCAACAACAGTGGTGCATAGGTAGAGAGCAACTGTCTTTACACCAATGCGTCCAAGGACTTTCGGGTCACCTATGGAAGCAGCACCCGTAATGATGCTCGAAAAGACAAGGGGAACGATTAGCATTTTCAACAGGCCCAGGAAGATTTTACCAATGAGGTCGAGAAGGGGGATAAGGAAACTTGAGATGAAGGGGCTTGATTGTTGCATCGGACCAATTACGAACCCTAAAACGATACCTATCACGAACCCGATGGCTATCTTCCAGATAAGGGGCATCTGTTTTTTTTCCTGCATTCGAATCACTCCTTAAGAAATGTTTTTTGATAAAAATAAATCCAAAGGCCTTAAGAGATACAGCCCTATATCTCTTACGTTAATTTTAGCATAAATGATAGATAAACAAGCAAAAAGCACTAAATGATTTAAAGAAGATAAAACTTTTCCTAATTGTAGATGCTTGTTATAATCTTTAACTATAAGGAGTTGGTTGCCGTGCATATGGCTGATGTACTTGTTTCTCCTGCAGTTGGCGGTGTTTTTTGGATTGTCAGCGCGTATTTGACAGCAAAAAGTTCTGCCGTATTGAAAAAAAGTAATGATACAGACAAGACTGCATTGATGGGTGTGCTTGCCGCCTTTGTATTCGCGTCACAGATGATAAATTTTTCTATCCCCGGGACCGGATCAAGCGGACACATAGGAGGAGGACTGCTGTTGTCCATATTCCTGGGTCCTGAACGGGCATTCCTTTCAATGGTATCGATACTGGCAGTACAGGCACTTTTCTTTGCGGACGGTGGACTGCTGGCATTAGGGTGCAACATTTTCAACATGGGATTTTTCCCCTGCTTTATTGCCTATCCATTTATTTATAAAAAATTATCCGAGAGGATAGACGGAACCAAAGGAATATTCTGGGGTTCGCTAATTGCTTCAATAGCGGGCCTTACCATGGGAGCACTCTTTGTCGTTCTTCAGACTGCGTTTTCAGGGATCACTTCTCTTCCTGTAAATATTTTCCTGCTTCTGATGCTTCCCATACACTTTGCAATAGGTGCAGTGGAGGGCTTTGCTACAGCTATGGTCGTAATTTATGTATATTCAAAAATGCCTGGGGTGCTGATTGAGTCGAAGACTGAGAGTCGTCATAAGGAAATGAAGCGGGCGGTCGCAGTTTTTGCCCTGCTTGCCCTCGTGACCGGCGGACTTTTTGCATGGTATGCATCTTCTTCTCCTGACGGACTCGAATGGTCGATAGAGGGTGTTGCAGGTACTGCAGAAATAGAGTCTCCGCGGTCGTTGCTTCATTCTTTCTCAGCTTTGATCCAGGAACGGTTTGCTCCATTACCTGATTATGCTTTTAAAAACAAAGCAAATTCCGAAAATATGGGCACAACAGTTTCAGGCGTAGTTGGGAGTATTATTACCCTGACACTTGCTCTTGCCCTGGGAATGTTCTTTAGAAAAAGAAATGGCCGGTCGTGAGGCTGAAGGATCTTTACAGGACAGAGATATATGATGAAAGGAGAGGCCCTTCTTTTTCGCCTCTCGTCCTTCTTGCTGTGACACTTGTTTACACCATTGCAGTTGTTTCTTTTGATCGTTATCAGACATTCAGGATGCTCCCGCTTGCCGCATATCCAATTTTTATGGGATCTTTTGCGCGCGTATCCGGTAGGGATCTTTTCAGGAAGATGCTAACAGTCTTGCCTTTCGTTATTTTCATAGGCATTTGGAATCCATTTTTTGACACAGCGCGCACAGAATATCTCGGTATTATGATCTCAATGGGATGGATATCATTTTTCTCCTTGATCCTGAAGTTTCTGCTGATTGTTCCAGCTACGCTTATAATGTTAGCTGTGACAGGCTTTGACGGACTTTGCAGGACCGCCGCATCTCTTGGGCTTCCCGATGTTCTTGTTACACAACTCTTTCTTCTCCAGCGTTATATCAGGCTTCTGGTTGAAGAAACACATAATATCGTCAGGGCCAGGGTTTTCAGAGGTGGTAAAATAACTATTGCAAATGCCGGAAATATTTGCGGCCCTTTGCTGCTCCGGTGTCTCAGCAGATCGGAGAGGATCCACAGCGCTCTTATGTGCAGAGGTTTCGGCGGACAGCTTTACCACAAGCATGGGAGAGAGAACAGAATATCAGTGCATGATCTGATATTTGTTTTGACTTGGGTCTTATTCTTTTCTATGGTGCGAATATTTGATATGTCTATAATCATTGGCGATCTGATAATAGGGTGTGTATTTTGAAGGTTTTTGAAATCGAAAATATCTGCTATTCTTACCCGGATGGGACGAAAGCGCTGAACGATCTTTCTTTTTCAGTATACGAGGGAGAGATACTGGGCATAGCGGGCGCGAACGGTTCAGGAAAATCGACGCTTCTTATGCTGATGATGGGCTGTCTCTCTCCTTTACACGGAAAGATAATTTATGAAGGAGAGAAACTCAGCAAAGAGAAACTAATGATCATGAGGCGTGCGACGGGAGTTCTCTTCCAGGATCCTGACGATCAGCTTTTTCTCCCTACCGTGTGGGAGGATGTTGCATTTGGCCCCCGAAACTTAGGCCTGATCGAGGAAGAAGTGGCGTCAAGAGTTAACAGCGCACTGAGTGATACCGGGATAGAGGCACTTGCAGATAAGGCGCCATGGAAACTCTCGGGCGGTGAGAAAACACTTGCTGCACTGGCAGGACTTTTTGCAATGAGGCCCAAAACCCTGCTGCTTGACGAGCCGACTTCAGGATTGGACCCTAAAAGCAGGCGTGAACTGATAAATATAATAGACAGGACAAAAATTACCGCTGTCATTGCCACGCATGACCTGGACATGGTGATGGATGTCTGCCAAAGGGTGGTTATTATGAAAAACGGGACCATTGAAAGTGATGGAAAGGTGCCCGGAGTTCTTACAAATCGAAAGTTTATGGTATCGTGCGGACTTGAAATACCCCTCAGCCTTACGAGCCGTTTCAGTTAGGAGAAAATTATGTTTCTATTCAGATCTTTACCCGTAATGCCTTTACCCGTATTAAGTCTGTTGCTGCCACTAGCCGCAGCTTTTCTTCCTCTTGGTTTTTATATATACAAAAGGATCAAATGCTGGCATAAATATGAAGAATGTGTCTGCGAAATTAATTTGAGGTTTTTAAAGATCTTTTTTCTTGCCGTTCTATCGGCCAACCTTTTTCTTACTTGGTCGATATGGACAAGTATGGGAAATGGCGGAACGGAACTATTTGTCCTGAGCAGCGGCGGATGGTCCCAAACTCTCTCTCCTGACAGTCCGATGCTTATCAAGGCAGTGCTTCAGGTAGATGTCTTTGGCGCGATGTCTGCTTTCCTGATGGGCTGCATAGCCTTTATTGCCGGACTTACTGCCATGGCCGACAAGAATGATACGATCAACCTTTCAAAGGTTAGCTTTTTCCTCACAACACTTGCAGGAATACAGGGGATCTTTTACTCAGGAGACTTATTTTCGCTCTTCATTTTCATATTTATCTCACAGATCGGAGCATCGGGACTTTTCCATGGAATATTGACCAAAAAGGAAGAAATAATAGAACTTATCTGGTATTACCTTTCGAGGTCAACAGCATTGCTTATGTTCCTGGCAGGAGTAGGGCTATTTTATTATAATTATAAGACAACTAATATTGCGATTTTATCTACCATGATAAAACTGGGAACAAATGAAAAATTTGCCTATGCATTTCTCATCGTTCCGCTTTTTTTCATGTTTCTAAAGTCTTCTTCATATGTAACCGACGGTTCAAGACGGGTATTTTTTGCGATTCGGGCACAGGCGGCACTTTTTGTGGTTTTCAGGATCGTATTTTCCCTGTACGGCCCCCTTCACGGACTGGAAAAGATCCCGAATCTATTCATCATGCTTGGTTTGATATTGCTTGTTGTATCCCTGATCCTGACTGCAAATGAAAAAGATCCTGTGAAGTTTGCAGAGGCAGCAGAACTGTTCATGAAAGGGTTCCTGGTCATCTCAATGGGAATAAGCATCGGCGGAACATACGCAGCTCAGGCTGCTGCAGAGTATGGTTTTGGGGCGATCGAGAGCATGGTTGCGCTTTGGATCCTTTTCCTGCCTGTCTCAGCGACCCTTTCGTTTGTTTGCTGCACATTGAAGCAGAAGACAGCTGACGGTGAATTATGGCAGCAGCAGGGGCTTTTTAGAAAGATACCTATTTCAGGTGTTGCATTTTTCTTTGCAGTCTGTGTGATCGCCGGACTCCCGCCATTTGTCGGCTTTCCTTCAAAGCAGTTCCTTTACAGGTCTTCGAGTTACATTACACCGCTCCTGACGATATTTCTTATGATAGCCGCCCTGCTTATGCTTTTGATATCTATCCGTTACATCTCAAAAGTGATGTTCGGCAAGCCATCGGAGAACTCTGAAAATATAAGAAATGACGATGTCCAGGTGATAGTTCCGCTGATAATCCTTTTCGCTTTTCTCTTTTATTCCACAGTAACTCCCTCGCTTTTTATCAACTCTATGGTCTCACCGTCTGTTTATTCCCTGCTCAATAGGGGACAGCTGGTCAACGCGATCCATCAGGGAGGAGCTTCTGAATGATTTCGACATTGGAAACAGGATATTTTATATGGAATTTTGCTGCCTGGCTAAAAATTTACCTTCTCTCCGCAGGAGCTTTTTGCCTTTTGACGTTCATTATCAAAAAAAATACCGGTGGGAACCTCGTAAGCAAGAAAATGATGCGTGGATGTGAAAGAGATATTGATGAGGGTTTTTTCGAGCAGACAGTGAGTTCGTTTAGAAGCAGGATCATGCAGCCATGGTTTGATTTCCCTTTTTCTCATATCTTGTCTATTGTTTTGCTTTTCCTGCTTTTTGCTGTAGCACTTTTTTCGAAAAGCGGGGTTGAATAAGAAATGCAGAACATATTATTTAATATTTTGGGGTACTTTTCATCATGGGTACTGATGCTTGTCACATTGATGATCGCCCTTTTTGCAGAGAGTACACACACATATTTTTCCGGCAGGAGTTTAAGCAGGAGGGGCATGATCGTATCATTGCTTCCTCTTCGTGACATATTCAAATCGATGACTATGCCAATAAGCCTTCCTGAAGCTTCAGTGATAAGGCTCTCAATATATCTGCCATGTTTTGCTCTTGCCGCACTTATCCCAATTGCAGCAAGCATACCGTTTTTTTCATTTTTGCCGATAATGGACAACGGGGGAGATCTGATACAGATCCTCCAGTTTGCAGCTCTTTCTGAAACACTGGCAATATTGGCGATATTCTCACTGGGTACAACTGATGCACAGATCACAGCTAACAGAATGATAAGGGAGCTTGTCAAACTTATTGTTCCAATGATGGCTGCGTTTATATCAATAGCTTTTTATTATTCGGCTAACGGGATCCAGGGCGATCCATTCAGCCTGAATGTTTTCACGATGGCGCTGCACATGTCTCCTTCAGCTCCCTTTTCACTGGCAGGGACACTTATTTTTATATTTGTGATATTCAGTCAGATACCTCACAGCAACGCCGGATTCGGCTGCTCATTGCTTGAAAATTGCGAGCTCCCCGACTTTAATGGGGCTCCGAGGTCAATGCTCCAGCTTTGGTCGATATTCAGGGCCTTTCTGGTGGTCGCTCTTGTTACGCATATTTTTTTCCCCTGGGGATATTTCAAGGGACTCAACGCCGGTTTCAGCATCTCCTGGTGGGCACAGTCTGTCAATTTTGCAGCTTTCTGGACAACGGTCATGGTGATGCGGGTCTTTGGTGTAACGTTCTGCTGGAAAGTAATGGAACTGCTCGAAAAAAAGGTCAGGATAAAGAATTCCAGGGCATGGTTTTGTATAATACTTACCACAGTTGCGACCCTTCTCGTTGTATATGAAGGTATAAAAATATCGATGGAAGTAGCGGCGTTTTAAGGGCAGCCGAATAGTACCGGCGGAGAATTTGCAGCTTTTCAAGCTGCGGGGAATTCGCGACCTGAGAACCATGTTCGCTGGAGAATTTGCCTGACTAAGTCAGGCGGAGAATTCAGTCTTTAAGATTTATGCTCCAATTCTCCGCTGAATGTTACATTCAGCAAATTCTCCGCGATGCGGAGCGATGCAAATTCTCCAGCGACTTGGTTCTTAAGTCGCGAATTCCCCGCGATGCTATGCATCGCATTTGCCGGCGGTGATGGCATAAGATATAAACTAATGGTAAACTGAACTTTTGACAGACGTTTATTGGAAAATATAGAAAGCGATCTTGGAGGTATAATCAATGGCTTTTGATGAAGGATCTAGGAATCTTAATTTTCTTGAGGAAATAATAACGAAAGATCTTGTAAACGGGGTTACAGAGAGTGTAGTCACCCGTTTTCCGCCGGAGCCCAACGGCTACCTGCACATAGGTCATGCTAAGTCGATATGCCTTAATTTTGGACTTGCACAGCAGTTTGGCGGAAAGTGCAACCTTCGTTTTGATGACACGAATCCTGCGAAAGAAGAGACAGAGTACGTAGAATCAATAATGAACGATGTAAAATGGCTTGGTTTTGAATGGGCTAACCTCTGCTATGCCTCTGATTACTTCGACCAGTTCTATCAGTGGGCCCTTGACCTGATCAATGCAGGCAAGGCTTATGTTGATGACCAGAGCGCCGAAGAGATGAGGCAAAAGAGGGGCACTTTAACAAAACCGGGAGAGGATTCTCCATACAGGGAAAGAAGCGCAGAGGAAAACCTTGATCTCTTCAAAAGAATGACGGTCGGGGAATTCGAAGAGGGCACAAGAGTGCTTCGAGCTAAGATAGATATGTCCAGCAACAACCTCAACATGAGGGATCCTGTTATATACAGGATATTGAAGAGAAGCCACCACCGGACAGGAGACAAGTGGTGTGTCTATCCTATGTATGACTTCGCTCATGGCTACGAAGACGCGATAGAAGGAGTAACTCACTCTATATGTACTCTGGAATTCCAGGACCACCGTCCCCTCTATGACTGGTTCATAGATAACGTCGATGTACCGCATGCCCCGCGTCAGTATGAATTTGCACGCTTAAATCTGACATATACGCTTATGAGCAAACGCAAGCTTCTCGAGCTTGTCACGACAGGTATAGTTTCAGGATGGGACGATCCCAGGATGCCAACCATATGCGGTTTCAGGCGCAGGGGCTATACACCTGAATCGATCAGGCGATTCTGCAAAGAGATAGGTGTTGCAAAAGCTGACAGTATGGTGGAAGTGGAACTCCTGCAGTATTGCCTCCGGGAAGAGCTCAACAGGACAGCACAGCGCGGCATGGCAGTTTTGCGTCCTCTTAAGGTGGTCCTTGAAAATTGGCCCGAGAGTTTCGTGGATGAGCTGGATGCAGAAAATAATCCTGAGGATGAAAATGCCGGAAACAGGAAGGTCCGCATCGGAAAAGAAATATACATCGAGAGGGACGACTTTATGGAGGAACCTGTTAAGGGCTTCTTCCGGCTCGCTCCTGATAAAGAAGTGCGCCTCAAATATGCATACATAATAAAGTGCATGGATATTGTCAAGGATGAAAAGGGAGAGGTCGTCGAGCTTCGCTGTACTGTTGACATGGACAGCCGCGGAGGAGATGCGCCAGACGGGAGAAAGATCAAAGGTACGCTCCATTGGGCCTGGGCAGGGGATGCCGTCAAAGCAAAGGTCAACCTTTATGGTCATCTCTTTACACTTAAGAACATGAGTGACATGGAAGAGGGCAAAGACTACAAAGATTATCTTGATCCCAACTCTCTTGTAGTGCTTGAAAACGCGCTGGTCGAACCTGTCCTGGCTGATGCGAAGCCAATGGATAAGTTCCAGTTTATGCGCCATGGGTATTTCTGCGCTGATTACGAGAGTACGCCTGATAATCCGGTATTCAACCTTACTGTGCCCCTTAAGGATTCCTGGGGCAAACAGAATAGATGAAAATTTGCTAAGCGGTTGTAAGGGCGGATAAAAGACCGGCAAGCGATAGGCAAGCATTGGCAAAGCCATGTAAGTACAGACGGTAACTGCATCTGCTGGGGAATATGCGACCGAAGGCCGCGGAGAATTTGCAGCCTCAGGGCTGCGGTGAATTGCAGCAAGGATCACGCTGCGGAGAATTAAAGATTAAATCTATACCCCAAGGACCATCGTTTCCGAATGCACGTATCGGGAATCCAGAGGCTTAGGTTTAAAGGTTTTTAGATTCTACAACTGCTTAGCGACCGCTTAGCTATTGCTCAGCAACTGCTCAGCCGATTTTCACGACTGCTTACCCACGCTTGCCGATAGCTTGCCAGTCTTTACAACCGTTTCACCACCGCTTCACGCGGGACGTTGCATGCCACAAATAATCAGAAATTACCGGAGGTTTTATAGAATGTCAAGTAATATACGCGTCAGATTTGCTCCAAGCCCCACAGGGTCACTGCACATCGGGGGAGCGCACACTGCACTCTTCAACTGGCTGTATGCACGCCATACCGGAGGTACCTTTGTCCTCCGCATAGAAGACACAGACAAGGAACGTTCAACTGCTGAATACGAGCAGTCGATAATGGACGGAATGAGATGGATGGGTCTCGACTGGGACGAGGGGCCCGATAAACCGGGAGAGTTCGGTCCCTACCGGCAGTCAGAGCGCATGGATTCCTACACCAAATACGCAAACCGGCTCCTTGATGCAGGACTTGCCTACAAAGAAGACGGTGCCGTACTTTTCAAAGTCCCTTCAGACAAACTCGTCACATTTGATGATGAAGTCTATGGACACATCGAAGTGCTGAGCGAAAATGCTTCTGTAAATCAGGACGGGACAATCAAGGACATAGTCATTCTCAAGAGGGATGGTATGCCGACATATAATTACGCTGTCGTTATTGACGACTACACGATGAACATAAACATGGTCATTCGCGGAGAGGATCACATTATCAATACGCCTAAGCAGTTGTTGATCTACCAGGCCCTTGGCTTTGATGCGCCAAAGTTTGCTCACCTCCCTATGATCCTTGGCAAAGATAAAAAAAAGCTCTCTAAGCGCCAGGGAGCCACAAGTGTATTCGAATACAATGATCTTGGATACCTTCCTGACGGTGTGTTCAACTTTCTTGCCCTTCTGGGATGGTCCCCAAAGAACGGACAGGAGATCTTCACAAGAGAAGAGGCTATAAAAAACTTCGATCTCTCCTCGGTAACAAAGAAACCCGCAGTCCTTGATATGGACAAGCTGAACCACATCAACCAGGAACAGATGAAGATAATGGATCCCTACAGGCTCCTGGAGATAATAAAGCCGTTCTGGAAGGACCTTGGGTTTGACATCAGCAGCTATTCCGATGACTACCTTGCTTCCTCACTTCAGACGATGGGCGGAAGAGGCCAGACGACACTGCAGCTTTCCGAATACAGCGACTACTTTATCAGTTTTGATGCAGTTAAAGAGAGATACAAGGCGGACGATATAAACGAAGAACGCCGTCCTGTACTGAATAAATTCTACGAGGAACTCCTTAATGCCCCTGACTTTACACCTGAAGCACTGGAAACCTTCACAAAATCATGGGTCGAAACCAACGAAAGCAGCATGAAAGAGGTCGCCCTCCCGCTCAGATGGGCCCTTACCGGAAGAAAGGTAAGCCCGGGAGTTTTTGAAGTCGCGGCGCAGCTGGGCCGCAAAGAATGCCAAAGGAGGCTGGCCCATTACGATCTGGTATAGGATAACTGCATGGTGAAACTGCGGTGCTTGGCACCGCGCGAAGCGATGGTGAAGGCCCGTATGTACTAAGGTGAAATTAACCTTTTTATTGCGAAGAGGATGGTAAATATGAGCAAAAACCTGCTTCTGATAGATGGGCACGGACTTGCATTCAGGGGCTTTTACGCACTTCCGGAGACCTTGTCCGCAGCTGACGGAACGCCTACTAATGCTATCTTGGGATTTACAACGATGCTTCTGAACGGACTTGATAAATGGAGCCCGGACAGAGTGGGGCTCTTTTTCGACCCAAAGGGGCCTACGAGGCGTCACGAACTTTTCAAAGAGTATAAGGAGGGCAGGAAGCCTACTCCTGAAGGTTTTAAGATCCAGATGCCGCTGATAATTGAGATAAGCAAGGCAATGGGCATTCCTGTTTTTATCAGGGAGGGCATGGAAGCTGATGATTATATCGTATCGACAGCCAGGAAAGCCTCCGATGAAGGATGGAACGTCAGTATTTTTTCTGCAGATAAAGACCTTTTTCAGATCATAAACGGAAACATAAAAATTATTCGCCCCACAAAGGGAGTAAGCGACTTTAAAATCTACAGTAAGGAACTTTTTATTGAAGAGTACGGCTTTAAACCTGAGTCTATGGCTGACTACCTTGCTTTAGTGGGTGATGCAGTCGATAATATCCCGGGAGTCCCCGGAATAGGAGAAAAGACCGCCAAAGAACTGATCGGAAAATTTGGATCATTGGAAGGTGTTTTTGATAATCTGGAAGAAGTGCCCAAGGGAAGAAGGTCAAAGCTCGAGGAAAACACAAAGCTTGCCTATTCGAGCAGGGATCTGATAATACCCCAGATAACTGAAAGCGTTCCTCTGGAAGAGCTTGTAATGAAGGACCCTGAGGAAGACCTTCTTGTGGAACTATGCACAAGGCTGAGCCTGAGAAGGCTTTTGGAGCGTATATTGCCGTATGCGAAAAATCCTGACAGTGAAAGGGTCTCAAAGAAACCGGTCAGCAATGTACTTACAAAAGTACCTGCTGTCACTCCGATAATCAATATAGGGGACTCGCCTGAGAACGTCGAGGCCTATCACGATGAACTTTTCAAGGCTGTTGAGCTTGCCCTGGTACCTACCGACAGGGATAAGAAAATTTTCTGTCTCTTTGACAGGAAGGGTAGTACCGCCTATCTGGATCTGGGTAACCCCGAACAGACGGAGAAGTGGACAGAGTGGTGCAAACGCGGCACTTTGACTCTCTTCGGTTACAGAGATCTGCTTTCTAAATTTGATATCCCCCTTCCTCCAACGAAGAAGATAAGGGACGTAGAGATAGCACATTACCTCCTTCATCCTGACCGCGGGGGAAGCTCCATTGAGAAGACCCTGGGACGCAAACTTCCCCAGGGAGCTGATCTCGCAAGGGAACTCTTTGCGCTGTGGGATGTTTTTGAGCCGGAGATGAGGAAGTTCGGACTCGACAAACTCATGATGGAACTTGACCTTCCGCTTTCTGTTGCACTGGCTGATCTTGAGCGCAATGGCGTTTTCGCAGATGTCAGCAAACTGGCTTCAATGGAGAAAGATCTGGAGAAAACGATTGCGCAAACTGAAACAGACATAGAAAAATTAGTGGGGGAAAGAATTAACCTTAATTCACCAAAACAGGTAGGATGGCTTCTCTTTGAGCATCTTCATCTGCCGCCGTTAAAGAAAACTCAGACCGGCTATTCAACTGACATGAGCGTGCTTGAAGAGCTGGCACGGCTCCCTGAGCCGCTTTGTGACGTTCCAAACAAAATTATCGAGTATCGTGAGGAGGCTAAAATACTCTCCGGTTTTGTGCAGCCCTTCCTTTCTATAGCTTCAGAAGGGGATGGTTTTATCCATTCTACTTTTGACCACCTTTCCACGGGTACCGGGCGTCTCTCGAGCAGAGATCCCAATGTACAGAACATGCCGCTCTTCGGTAAGTGGGCTGTCAGATTCAGGGATTGTTTTATTCCATCAGATGATGGAAAGATATTTGTCGCAGCGGACTATTCCCAGATCGAGCTGAGGGTGCTTGCCCACTTATCAGGTGAGGAAAGGCTTATAAGCGCTTTTTCCGAGGGGCGTGATGTACACATGGAAACGGCATCATGGGTCTTCGGGCTTCCTGCGGATAAGATAACCCAGGAACAACGGCGATTTGCGAAGGTGGTAAACTTCGGTCTTCTCTATGGGATGGGGGCTCACGGTCTTGCGCAGCGGCTGGGAATATCCAGGCCGCAGGCAGCGAGTATGGTTGAAAGGTACTTCAGCGTCCTTCCCAATGTGAAGGGGTATCTTGAAAAGAGCGTAAAGGAAGCAAAGGAAGCGGGATATACCAGATCGATATTTGGCAGGATAAGGCCTCTTGCTGAAGTAGCCACGACAGCGGGAAGAGGAAATAACCCGATAGACAGGGTGGCTGTAAATACACCGATCCAGAGCGCTGCATCTGACATTGCAAAAGTTGCCATCATGAGGTTTGATAAGGTCGTAAAGGAAGAATTCAAAGGTGCAAAAACAGTACTGCAGATCCATGACTCTATAGTCTGCGAGTGTTTGGCAGAAGATGCTGACAGGCTGGAGAAGAGGCTGGTCGAAGTAATGGAAAGCGTAGATGTTCTGAGTGTACCTGTTAAGGCAGAACCAAAACGCGGCGGATCCCTGAGTAAAGTATAATATATACAATTGTGAAACTGCCGGAATAGCACCGGCGTGAAACAATGGTGAAGCTGTGGTTTTCAAGGAACGGCTGAGCGATGGCTGAGCAGTGGCTTAGCGGTTGTAGAAGCCAAGAGCAGGGTCGGGGAATTGCATCCTTTGGCTGCGGGGAATTTGCAGGACTTTGTCCTGCGGAGAATTTGCTGGAAGACCCTTCCGGCGGGGAATTGAGACTTTGATCAAGAATCAAAAAGCACCGTCGTTCCCGAATGCCTCCGTCGGAAATCCAGTGGCTTGTGTTTAAAGGTTTTTAAATTCTACAACTGCTGCGATTGTGAGAAAAGCCGTCAAACGGTTGTTAAATGCGCGGGGAATTGGACCATGAATATTAAAGACTGAATTCTCCGCGATGCGAAGCGAGCAAATTCTCCAGCGGCGGATGCCGCGAATTCTCCGCAGCCCTGAGGTTGCAAATTCCCCGCACCTACGACCGCTTAGCAAATTCTTCTCCATTTTCGATAAAATATATCGTTGATTGAAAAGTTAAATTCCACCACGTAAGAATTTCTTTGGATGAAGTACTAACCTCCACTTATGACATTCAGCAAGTGTAATTTGGGTCATATTGCATTACAATAATATCGTAATAAGGGTGTTTTGACGGGTTTTAGCCCATGCTAAGTGGACACCTGGAAAATGCTCTGAAAGAGTAAATTCCACCTGTTTTCGGGGTTTTATTCGACTCCGGCCTGCATCAAAAAACTGTCAGTGGTTTATTTTCTGAACAGACTTGGTCTTAGGCAGACGTCGTCATGTTCGATCCTTTGAATCCCTGCAGCCCTTATTACGCGTTTATCAATCAGCAGCGAGGCAAGCTCGAATGGGGTTCGGCAATTAATGCTTGTCCTCGCTGTGCTGTTTATATGGCTCAGCATAAGAGAGACATCTTCCTGAGACAGCGTGTCAAAAGAAGAACCTTTTGGCAGGATGTATCGTATGTACTCATGGTTCTTTTCAAGCATACCCTTCTGGTATGAGGCATAGGGCTCACAGTAGAATATAGAGGTCCTTCTGACATTGTCGTTTCCGTTCTCAAGAAGCAAAGGATCCAGAAACTCAGATCCGTTGTCTGTCAGTATTAGAGGGAAGGTGCTTCTGAAAAGATCGCTTCCCAACTCAGACTCAAGATATTCAAAGACCTTTAATACAGAGTTCATTGTTTTGTCCTTGGTAAGAAAAGCCAGCATGAACTTAGATGACCTGAAGAACAAAGTAAGTATCGCCTTTCCTCCCTTTGTGCCCTCTACGGTATCCATTTCGACCACGTCAGTATCCGGACACTCCTGCACGAGTTTGGTTAAGTCAGAATACTCCCTCCCGACAAGTGATTTACGGTCTCTTTTCGTAGCTTCCTTATGCTTTTTGCGGGGCTTGTACTTCACTTTTCTTGGCAGGTCGAGGTTTCGTACAGAGAGAACTCCATGATTGACGTAGTTGTACAGGGTCTTTGAAGTAAAAGGGATATCATCTTTGTGTCCTGCATAGACATGTGCAATAGACTGGCCCTTTTGGATGAGAGGGGAGACAAAGTCGTCGATATGGACAATTTCTGCCTCAGTCAGATTAATGCCTTCTCTGGATGAAGAGCGGAGATGTTCATAATCCGTATGGGCATGAGAAGCTTTGTAATAATGCTTCTCCATACGGCAATTACTCTTCTTCGTACATCCGTTGCAGACATAAGGGGCCTTATCGGTTATGCCGCATCTGATCGCTTCAAACTCTACGCATCTCTCATTGCACATTGGACATCCCTTACAAAGCATTTGTCCGCACTCGCTCGTACCGCAGACATTCTTCAGGGAACATTTGCTCCTTCTGGTACAGTTGTTTTCCTGGTTAAAAGGATTCCTGGGCTTAACTTTTCTGTGCAGCCGTACCTCCTTTGATATTGTCGTAGGATCCT
This sequence comes from Synergistaceae bacterium, assembly GCA_963682045.1. GTDB lineage: Bacteria > Synergistota > Synergistia > Synergistales > Synergistaceae > Caenicola. The sequence goes on along the minus strand of OY821326.1, from coordinate 377,791 downwards.
TCATAAGATATTTGGCTATTTCCCTGAAAGGCATCCTGAGGTCAAGCGATTTCTCAATATATATCCGGTCATCCTGAGTAAGGTGTTTATGATTCCCCTTTATCTGTTTGGACATGTTGTCCTCCTTTCTGATGCAGGCGGGGATTCCTGCATATTCTAAACCATTGGCTGTAAAACTAAATTCAGGTGGAATTTGGTGAAAGACTAATTTCCATCTCGACCTGCCATATGTGGAAGTTAGTATTTCAATTAACACGATAAAATATATAGGGAAAATAGTGTGTAAATTTGCTTGCGTCTTTCTGAAACCTGCAATATAATATACAGCTGTATGTTAGACGTATCAGAACATCTGGAGGTGCAATACATTGAAAAAGGATATACATCCAAAATACGAAACCTGCAAGGTGACCTGCGCCTGCGGCAATACTTTCGAAACCAGGGCTACTACAGGAGACATGAGGGTCGCGATATGCAACGCATGTCATCCATTCTACACTGGCAAGAAGGGCCGCGTAATAGAAGCCGGACGACTTGAGAAATTCCGTCAGAAATACGCAGGCGTGAACTACGGACAGAAGAACGTAACAGAGGGTACAGAAGAATAGCTTTTACCCACGAGGGGAGCGAATCGGCTCCCCTCGTTTTTCTAGGTGCGCCCGACATGTGCGCAGGCTAGACGGTGAAAGACCGTTACAGGCTTTGCAGTGGGAACTGTTAGCCGAAGGCAAGGGTGTCCATCGTGAGGTGGAATCTGAAGGAAGCCGGAGGCAAACCCTCGGTCCGACGAACAGAAACCGCATATAAGGCATATGTGGGACGGATGAGTCTGCCTAACAAGACAAAGTCCAACACTGCACGAATCCCATGGTGTAAATGCGGCGGATAGATGAGGGGAAAGTCTGTGTGCTTACTCGGGGAGATCTTGAGACTGGTCGGGGAGAGAAAAAAAACTTTCTCGACAACCCATGCGGGGACGTATGGCTGAATCTCAAGAAGTCAGCAGAAGTCATAGTACTCACAGAGACTGTGAGGAAGGACAGAACGGTAACAAACTTCTCAAACGAAGGAAGGTGGGACAATGCATAGAAAGCAGAAAACTGTGAAAACAGACTATTCATGCGAGGACAGGCTGGAAGCCGAAAGTAACATGAAAGTGCCGAGCATTGTCCACACGGAGACCGCAAGGGAAGAAAGCGCAGAAAAGCTGCTCGAACGCATCCTCAGCAGACCCAACATGGCAGAGGCATACAAAAGAGTAGTAAAGAACCACGGGTCATCAGGAATAGACAGAATGACAGTAGAAGCAATGTATGCACACCTGAAAGAGCACTATGCAGAACTGGCCCTGAGCATCATGAATGGCGACTATAGGCCGGAACCTGTGAAGCGGGTAAATATTCCGAAGTCGGACGGTGGTCAAAGGAAACTTGGAATACCAACGGTAATAGACCGCATGGTACAACAAGCCATATCCCAAATCCTAACGCCCATCTTCGAAAAGAAATTCTCGGATAACAGCTATGGTTTCCGTCAGGGCAGAAACGCTCATCAGGCAATAGCGAGGGCAAAAGAATACTATGAGGGGGGCTACAAAGTATCAGTGGACCTTGACCTGGCGAAATACTTCGATACGGTCAACCACTTCCTTCTCATAAGAATGCTCAAAGAAGAGATAAAAGACGAGAGAGTCATACATCTCATCCGGAAATATCTCAAGGCTGGAGTTCTTGAAAATGGTCTGATAAGTCCGACCACAGAAGGGACCCCTCAGGGAGGCAATCTTTCTCCGCTATTAGCAAACATATACCTCACAAAATTTGACGACCTTCTCGAAAGCAGAGGTCATAAATTTGTAAGATATGCCGACGACTGCAACATATATGTCAAAAGCCGAAGAGCGGCCCAAAGAGTAATGACAAGCTGTGTATCATATCTCGAAGGAAAACTCAGACTTAGAGTCAACAGAGAGAAAAGCTGCATAGGAAGCCCAATGAAACTCAAATTCCTGGGCTTCTCCCTATGTACCACAAAGGGAAAAGTTGGAATAAGAGTACACCCCAAAAGCCTGAAAAGATTCAAAGACAAGATCCGCTGTCTGACCAGCCGAAAACATGGCAGGTCAATAACAAATACCCTGCTCAGTCTCAGGAGATACACAACCGGCTGGCTAGGGTACTACTCCATAGCAGACATGGGATATCTTATGAAAGGCATATCTGAATGGATAAGAAGGCGCATACGGCAAATCTACTGGAAACAGTGGAAGAGAACAAGAGCCAGACAAGAGAATCTTGTGAAACTGGGAATTGATAAAAGTCAGGCATGGCAATGGGCAAACAGCAGGCTCGGATACTGGAGAATAGCGGGCAGCTGGATACTCAACATGTCATTAACAAACAAATACCTCGTATCACAAGGATATGACGACATCTCCGAGAGATACGAGGCAAAGCGCTTAAGTTACCGAACCGCCGTATACCGAACGGTACGTACGGTGGTGTGAGAGGACGGCTGCTCAAATAATGGGCAGCCTCCTACTCGATTAACTACAGCCTGTTGTCATATCGATATCCTGTCTGATGAAGGGAGGCTGTCTCCTTGCCTATAGAAGTTGAATTGATCGCAAGTACACCTGATGCAGCCAGGATAGTTGCCGCTGCCGCCAAGATCTGTTACAGCCCCGCAGGAGCTGTGGACATACTTGATGGACTCGACAGAGAAAAAACGGTCTCTTTTCTTAAAATGCTTCGTGAGTCAGGGCATCTTTCACCATTTGAGCATATATCTTTTACCTTTGCTGTTGAGGGGATAAGCAGGGTCGCTACCCACCAGCTTGTGAGGCACAGACTTGCAAGCTATTCTCAGCAGAGCCAGAGATATGTTGCCATGTCCGGACAGACATGCATAGTGCCTCCTTCGGTACTGAATAATGAAAAAGCTCACGCACTATTCATGAAACAGATCGAAGATGCGTGGAACTGTTATAGAGAACTGGTCGACCTTGGTATCTCCAAGGAGGATTCCCGCTTTATCCTGCCTCATGGAACTGAGACCAGGCTTGTAATGACTATGAACGCGCGTGAACTACACCATTTTTTCTCCCTTAGGCTCTGCAGGAGAGCTCAGTGGGAGATAAGGGAACTTGCCCGGAAAATGCTCATACTGGCAAGGGATGCCGCCCCTGAGGTATTTGGTCTGGCCGGACCTTCCTGTGTTGTTGAAGGTGTATGCAAAGAGGCCCATTCCTGCAACGAACCCTACGAGAACATGGAGAAGATGTTGTCTGAATGAAAATTTATATTGCTTTACAGCGGATAATATTATCCGCGTTTATTGCTGTTCCCAAAAGGATACCCGTTGGCGGACAGGCTGTTATAGAAGGAGTCCTTATGAAAGGCCCGGAACATTGGGGACTGGCAGTCAGAGAACCGGGCGGTTCTATATGGCTTAAAGCCTGGCGTGGTTCAGATTGGCTCAAAAAAGGGATATGGAAATACCCAATTATTAGAGGCTTTGCCACCATGGTAGAGATGATGAGGATAGGCATGAGGGCATTGTCCATTTCTGCCGAGATCAGTCTCGGCGAAGAGGATAAGATATCGCCTCTTGAGATGGCAGGTGCTATTGCAGTTGCTATATTTGCCGTTGCGGGTCTTTTTGTTGCACTGCCGATGCTGGTTTCTGAATATCTGACATCCCTTTTAGAACTTACCCATCTTTCTAAGAATATAATGGAAGGTATCCTCAGGGGAGTAATTTTTGTGGGATACGTTGCAATGATAGGGCTTTGGAAAGACATACAGCAGGTATTCGCCTATCATGGAGCAGAACATAAAACGATAAATGCATACGAGAATAATGCTGAACTCACGCCTGAAAGTGTAGCAAAATTTTCAAGGATCCACAGGCGATGCGGCACATCCTTTTTGCTTGTAGTAATATTTGTAAGCATAATAGTATTCTCTGCCATAGGGGGAGGCTCACTTCTGTGGAGGATAGGGAGCAGGGTGCTGTTGCTGCCTTTTGTTATTGGCATATCATACGAATTCATAAAAGGAGCCTCAAACTCTGAGACATGGGGCAGATACTGTATCATGCCCGCTCTCTTGCTGCAGTACATAACGACGAGGGAACCGAGGCTGGATCAGATAGAGGTAGCCCTCGCAGCGCTGGACCTGGCTCTGAACCCTGAAAAAGCGGCGGAAAACCCCGCCGCGTGAAGCAGTAGTGAAGCAATGGTGAAGCGGTCGTAGGGGCGGGGAATTGTGGCGTCTGCGCCACGGGGAATTTGCATCGCTTCGCATCGCGGAGAATTTGCGGCCAAAGGCCGCGGTGAATTGCAACCCATGACATTGCTAAGCAACAGCTGAGCGGTCGCTGAGCGATCGTAGAATCTGAAAAAACCATAAAAATCCGTCGTTCCCGAATGCTTAAATCGGGAATCCAGCGGCTTAGATTTAAAGGTTTATAGATCCTACAACCGCTGAGCAATTGCTCAGCAATATTTAAAACGACTGCTTGCCCACGCTTGCCAGTCTTTGCAACCGATTACCAATTGATTTGCAACTGATTACCGCGGCAGCACAGCTGCAGCTTTACGCAGGAAGTATTATCCTGCAACTTAAACAGGTGGTGTGATCTTAAATGGAATTAATGGATAAGCTTAGAGAGATCGAGCATAGTTACAAGGAGATCGAGGCCCGAATGGCAGACCCTGATGTGGCGAACGATCAGCAGGAGATGCAGTCTCTTGGAAAGAAGCATGTTGATCTTTCCAAGATAGTTGATGCTTTTATGAAGTATGAGTCAGTTCTTAAAGGAATAGATGATGCTAAGGAAATGATCGCTGCAGAGGATAAAGAAATGGCAGAGCTTGCCAAAGACGAGCTCGCCCTTCTTGAATCACAGGTCGATGATCTGGAGAAGAATATACAGGTACTCCTTCTCCCCAAGGACCTCAATGACGACAGAAGCGTCATCATTGAGATAAGAGGCGGAGCAGGAGGAGACGAGGCAGCACTATTTGCTGCGAACCTCTTCCGTATGTACACAAGATTTGCTGAACGTGAGAGATGGAAGACTGAAATAATTTCCGGAAGCGAGACCGGTATAGGCGGATACAAGGAAATAGTATTCAGGATCGACGGTGTGGGCGCATACAGCAGTCTGAAGTTCGAAAGCGGCGTCCATAGAGTACAGCGCGTCCCGGAGACAGAGGCAAGCGGCCGCATACATACCTCTACAGCGACTGTTGCGGTTCTGCCCGAAGCTCAGGATGTCGATATAGAAATTCGCACCGAGGATCTGAGGATCGATACATACCGCTCAAGCGGAGCAGGTGGGCAGCACGTCAACATGACAGATTCAGCCGTCAGGATAACCCACCTTCCATCAGGAATAGTTGTAACCTGCCAGGACGAAAGATCCCAGATCAAGAACAGGGTAAAAGCAATGCATTTTCTCAGAACGAAGCTCTACGATGCTGAACTTCAGAGACAGAATGACGTAATGGCAGCGGAAAGAAAGGGGCAGGTCGGAACAGGTGACCGCTCAGAGCGTATCAGGACCTATAATTATCCTCAGAACAGAGTATCGGACCATAGAATAAACCTTACGCTCTACAAACTGGATCAAATTTTGGACGGAGACATATATGAGCTGATCCGTGCCCTTTCTGATGCGGATCAGGCAGAAAAACTCAAAATGCTCACTGTTTAAGGTGTGAAATTTGAAACTCTCCGAGCTTCGTTCCGAATGTGTTGGTATACTTCTGAGGGAAGGAATAGAGAGGCCCTTCTATGCTGTTGATCTCATAATATCAAAAATTCTTGATATAGAGAGAGCTCTCTTGATCACAAAGGAAGAAATGGAAATTCCCGCGCAGAAATGTGTGGGAATTTTGTCTATGATAGAGAAGCGATCCAAGCGGGTGCCGCTCTCATATATCTTGGGAGAGGCAGAATTCTACGGCAGAACGTATGGAGTTGGTGAAGGCTGCCTCATACCACGGCCGGAAACCGAATTACTGGTCGAAGAAATGCTGAGAGCCTGTCCGGATGCTTCAAGGTTTGCTGACTGGTGTACGGGAAGCGGATGCATAGGATTAACATTGCTTATGGAAAATAACAACTTATTTGGCTATGGTATTGATTCGAGCACAAAAGCTTTAAGCTGGGCAGTTTTAAATACCAATAAATATAATTTGAAATCAAAATTTACTTTAATGTTGAATTCCGACCCTTCTGTTTGCGATATCAGACCGGGATCACTTGATTTCATAGTTGCTAATCCACCGTACATTCCTTCCAAAGATGTTGAAGGGCTCATGTCTGATGTAAAGGACCACGAACCTATTGAGGCTCTTGACGGGGGAGAGGATGGGGCCGATTTGTACAGGCTTTTTTTTGAGCATTTTCCAAGGTTCCTTAAGGATGGCGGACTTATGGGATTTGAGACAGCCGGGGACAAACAGGCGGACATACTCGTATCAATTGCCCCGAAGAATTTTGTTCTAATGAACAGGATTTTCGACTATAACGGCATATTAAGACACCTGACGTGGAAAAAGAATTAAAGATAGTATAGAATTCGGAAAGTTAGATCAGCTAAACAATAATATCGTGAAGGAGCGTTTTTTATGGAAAAAAGAGAACTTGTCATAATTGGAGCGGGACCCGCAGGTCTCACCTCAGCGATTTACGGCCGCCGCGCCGGCCTTGATGTGCTGCTTCTCGAGAAAGGCATTCCTGGAGGTCAGATCAACATCACTGACGAGATCGAAAACTGGCCCGGTGTTATACATTCATCCGGTTCAGATCTTGGTGTTTCCTTTAGGAAGCATGCCGAACATTTTAAAACAGAATTCAGGGACTGCACAGTTTCAGGAATCGAGATCCGGAACGGAAGCAAGATCGTCTTGACGGATAAAGGCGAAGTTGAAGCTGAAGCGATAATTCTTGCTACAGGAGCAAGCTTCCGCAAGCTAGGCTGCAAAGGCGAAGCCGAGTTTACAGGCGGCGGAGTCAGTTACTGTGCTGTCTGTGATGCTGCATTTTTTGAAGACGAAACGATTGCGGTAATAGGCGGAGGAAATGTCGCAGTAGAAGAGGCCGGTTACCTTACCCGCTTTGCATCAAAGGTATATATAATCCACAGACGCGATGAATTCCGTGCGGACAGGCTCGCGATAGAGCAGGCTCTCTCAAATCCCAAAATCGAACCGATCTGGAACTCCGTTGTTGAATCCATCGAGGGTGAAGGGCTCGTCGAAAAATTAGTGTTGAAGAACGTCAAAACAGGAGAGGTCTCTGATCTTCCGGTTGCGGGAGTATTTATTTTTGTCGGCACTGAGCCTAACGTATCCTATCTTGGCGAGCCTGGGTCTGTAGTAAAACAGACCAGAGGCGGCTGGATAGACACCAATGACAAAATGGAGACATCGGTCGAGGGAATATTTGCTGCCGGTGACATCCGCGAAAAGTACCTGCGCCAGGTCGTCACTGCTGCAGGGGACGGCGCTGTTGCATCCATGGCTGCATATTCCTACATTACGGAACAGCTCCACCTTCGTTCTGTACTGATCGACCCCGAGCATGTGTTTGCTCTTCTGACGTCCAGCATTGACCAGAATCAGATCAACCTTCAGGTCGAAGCAGAGAAATATGCCAAGGAAAGCGGCGTCAAGATTGCACTTATTGATGGATACAGGAACGCAAGGATGGTTGATAAGCTGGGCATCAAAGAGCTTCCGGCGCTTCTTGAACTTAAGAAGGGCGAGATCGTCCGCTCTGCCAAGCCTGATAATATGGAAGCGGTCAAAGAATTTCTTAAGTAAGTCCGGGCGGCCGTAAGGGCCATCCGCCGGGGAAATTGCAGCCTCAAGGCTGCGGAGGATTCGCAACATTTGTCGCTGGTGAATTTGCGGCAATGTTTATGCCGCGGTGAATTGACCCTTAAAGATCAAACCTTCATTCTCCGGCGGGTGAAACGCCCGCCAAATTCACCGCAGCTTGATCTTTGCTGCAACTTCCCCACGAGTGTATCTCTCGTAATTTATCCGTGGTTTGAAAAGCCACAAATTTTTTATTCACCGCAGCTTGAAAAGCTGCAGATTCACCGTGGCATGATACTCGCCGCAAATTCTCCGTCGCGTACACACGACAAATTCTCCGCGGCTTCAAAGCCGCAATTCCCCACAGCAATATATTGCAGTAATTCCCCCAATTGTTTCATTAGAAACGAACAGCTAGAATAAACAAATGTCATAACAACTCCTGGGGGAAACTTAATGAAGAAGTTCCTGATTATGATCTTCGCTGTCCTAATGATATCTGCTGTCTTTATTTCTCAGAGCCCAGCCTCTGATAAAGACCTGACCTCTGATGATATCAGAGAAAAGGAACAAAGGATCACAAAAAATATATCAGAACAGGTAGAGAAGCAGATTCCCCGGGTCAGGGATCCTGAACTTGAGAACAGACTTTCATATCTTACTGCAAGGATCTCACCGCATATGGGAAGGGATCTTAATTACGAAGTTCGCATAATAAAAAGAAAAGACCCTCATGCCTTTTCCCTGCCCGGAGGGCTGACATACATAACGACAGGAATGCTTCAATTTCTTAAGAGCGAAGATGAGATAGCCGCAGTTCTTGCGCGTGAATTTACCCACTCTGATCTTTCTCATTGGCTTGTCCAGTCATCCCGGAACGAGAAGATAGATTTCCAAACAATGGCAGAAGTTGCTGCTGCAACACAAAGCGGTAAAGTGGCAGGAAACATGGTCAGATCATATCTCAACAGGGCTGTCATAAACTTTTACGAGATCGAACTTGAAAAAGAGACGGATCTTAAAGCCTTTGATGTCATGGAAAGGGCCGGTTACAACAAGGTTGCCCTGCTGACTTATCTGGAACGGATGCGGGTGGAAAGGCTGCAGCAGATATATGTAAGAGGTATAGACATCAAGTACCGCAGCGGATTCAAACCTTTAGAGACAATTATGGAAACAATGAAATTCCTGAAGAAAAAAGATAATAACAAACCTACCGATCCTGTCCAGACAGATATGATCCAGGCCAATACGGACATGGAGGAAAGGGTGGAATTATTATTAAAGTACTTTAAAGAGAACAACATAGATATAAGAAGAAAGAGTGTTCTGAAAGTACTTAGGGTCAGTACGAAGGACCATTCCGGCAGGATCAGCCTAAGTATCGATAATGCAGAAGTGATGAGTGCAGAGAAGAACGACAGAACTGAAAGCATTTTCGAAGTATTAAAATCCAAACTTGACAGAGACCTGCAGCTTGAGACAGCTCCATACGATATTCAGGTACAAAATATTCTTGGCGTCAAAGCGCTTTTGATCTCAGGCAGACCCCTGCTTTACGAAAAAAACCTCGTCGATGGAATGCCGGACCTTTTTCATATAAGGGCTCAAATAATTAAAGCCCTTACAGAGGCGAGAAGGGAGAATTTTTTGACGGATTATTACGAATAATAATACAGCTGAGCAATGGCTGAGCAATGGCTGAGCAGTAGCTAAGCAGTAGCTGAGCGGTCGTAAAGGCAGGCGGGATAACCGCAGGCGGAGAATTGCGGTCCAAGGCCTCGGAGGTTCAAAATCACTGTCGTTCCCGAATGATCCAATCGGGAATCCAGCGGCTTAGAACTTAGGTTATTACAGGCATTTAAAGATTTAAACAAAAGAAACTGGATCACCGCTCACGGCCAGAGAGCCAACGAGTTGCGAGTTGCGCGAATCGGCTGGTAGTTACACCAGAGGTATACGTGGATTACGGAGATAGAAGCATAGCTGGATGACTCGGTAAAAGATTTTTAAGTTTCTACAACTGCTCAGCGATCGCTCAGCCATTGCTCAGCAACAGCTCAGCCGATTTTTACAACTGCAATCGCTGTTTCTCCATCGTTCAAGGGGGGATAAGATGTTGAGAAAACCTTTTCTTTTTATCCTGGCAGCTTTTTCACTGCTCATCCTGTGTACTGCGCAGTCATTCGCAGCTGCCTCACCTGAGCCCACAGATAAAACTATACCAAGAGAGATCAAGATAGGAAAAAAGACCGCTGAGCAGGTGGAGAAGCAGATACCTCGCGTACATGATCCCTCAAGAGAGGCAAAACTTGCGATGATCACAAACAAGTTGACGCCTTATCTTCAGCGGGATCTTCAGTATTACGTCAAGATCCTGGAGATGAAGGATCCAAACGCTTTTTCACTTCCGGGAGGATTTACCTACATCACTACGGGAATGCTTGATTTCCTTAAGAGCGAGGACGAGATAGCAGCGATACTGGCTCACGAGTTCGTCCACGCCGACAGAGCTCATGGCATAATTCAGGCTGCGCGGAACAACCGGCTCAGTCTGCTGACACTGGCAGGGATGATAGCCGCTACCCAGGGCGGAGGAATGGCTGCAGCAATGCTGTCAAGCGCTATCCAGACCGCGATAATGGGAGCATACAGTATAGAGCTTGAAAAAGAGGCCGATGCAAGAGGAATAGACATAATGTACAAAGCCGGTTATAACCCGGCAGCAATGCTTACAACGATGGAACGCCTCCAGGTCGAACGTATGAAAAGGGCTTATGTGGATCCGGGAATATTTCAAACCCACCCTGAAGTCGAGGAGAGGGTAAAAGCAGCCCTCAAGTATATGAAAGACAATGGAATAGAGGTCGACAGAAAGGATGTTGTCCGGAAACTTAAGACCGAGGTCTCAGTTAAGGATGGCAGGGCAGTTCTGATCATTGATGGTAAAACATTTGTTGACTTGCCTGAAGGTGATGGATCAATTAAATTTCTAAACGAGCTCAAAGGACGGCTGGACGATAACCTTGCGCTGGAACTTGCTCCATATGATGTGACAGTTCATGGTGACCCGGGAGTTCAGACTCTTATCATCAAGGGCAAGGTCATATTGAGTGAAAATGAAATGCCGGAAGATATGCCCTCAATACCTGAAATAAGAGATAGAGTGATCACGACGCTTGCTGAGGCAAGAAGAGATAACCCGTTGGCAGATTACTACGAATAGCCTGATGACCATAGGATCTAAATATTTGCTCACATAAACAGAGGTCAATAATTCTTGTTCTTCCTGTAAAATAGATAGAGCTGAATAGGAGGGGTAAAATGTACATTTCACTTTATCGAAGATACAGACCCCAGAAATTTTCTGAAATGGTAGGACAGAGTGCAGCTGTAAGCGTTCTCCGAGAAGCTTTAAAGGAAGGCCACCTTGGTCATGCGTATCTCTTCTCAGGTCCGCGCGGCTGCGGTAAAACATCTGCTGCCCGTCTTGTCGCAAAAGGACTCAACTGTCAAAATCTCGGATCTGCCGGTGAACCGTGCGGTGAATGCGAAGCATGCAACGCGATTGCCCAGGGTGAGCATCTTGATGTTATAGAGATAGACGGCGCATCAAACAGGGGAATCAATGAGATCCGTGACCTGAAGAGTCATGTCAACCTCAAGCCGCTGATCGCCCCTTATAAAGTGTATATAATCGACGAAGTCCATATGCTTACCGAAGCAGCTTTCAACGCGCTTCTGAAGACTCTGGAAGAGCCTCCTGCAAACGTGGTCTTTCTTCTTGCAACGACAGAACCCCACAAGGTGCCGGTTACAATCAGGTCAAGGTGCCAGCATATTCCATTCCACAGGATATCCATGGCGGACATGGTCAACAGAGTCGCGTATGTCTGCACCACCGAAAATATCCAGGCCGACATGGAAGCAGTGTGGGAAATTTCAAGGCAGGCAGACGGCGCACTTAGGGATGCACTCTCCCTTACAGAACAGGCTGTTTCTCTTGGAAAGGGAAATCTTACCCTTGAGAGCGTTAAGGCTCTGACAGGTGGAAGCAACAGGACAGAACTGGAAAAATGGGTAATAAACCTCCGCCTTGATCCCAATGAATCAAACTCAGCACTCCACGCAATGCTTGGCAGGGGTATTTCAGTAGAGAGGCTTACGGAATCTCTTTTTGCAGTATTCAGGGACATGTGGATATTTTCCCTTTGGGGAGAAAAGGGAATGGAAGCCCTTGAGATATCTGAAGAAGAGGGCAAGTTTCTCGTGGAAGAAACTCCGCATTGGAATGCAGAAAAGCTTAGGTCTGCCTGCATTTTCTGCAACAGCCTATTGCCAAGGGCAAGATATGGCATGCGCATGGAGGTTTTTTCCGGACTGATCATGTTAGAGCTGGTCAACATCATAGATGGCAAAAATGAAACAAAAGGTCCGGTTTTGGAAGGCATTAAACCGGCAGAGAGACAGCCGTCAAAGACGGATCATAAATTAATGCAGACAGAGTCAGCAAAGAATGACTATAAGACAGATGCTGAAAGAGTTTCGAATATCCGGTCTGCTCCGATTACAGAAGGAATATCTTTTGAAGAACTGCCTGATCCGAACTATGTAAAACTGCTTTCAATGCTTGGAAACAAGGGAATCGCAATTGGGGCAGCTCTGCTGAACCACGGCATTTTAATAGAAGATTCAGAATGGAAACTTGATTCCGATGTTCACTCACCATCACATACATACCTTATGGTGCCCCAGAATCGCAAGCTCCTTTCGAAGGCCCTGGAAGAACTTTATGGGGTAAAAGACCCGGCCGGGAAGGAAAATTCTGCGGTGATGCCCGACAACCTTCCTGTTGAAAACAGAGTAGGTGAGGATAATTCAAATATCCGCGAGAAAGCTTCAAAGGGATCACTTATTGCCGACACTGACAGGATCATTAAATTGCTTGGGGCTGAAGTTCTTTATGTCAAGGATGCGAACGGAGATAACGAGACTGATGATTTTGGGAGCGCTGACTGATGAGTGACAGACCATTTGTTCATTTGCACGTCCACAGTGAATACAGCCTGCTGGACGGCGCAAATAAATGTGATGACCTTGCCTCGGCTGCTGTCGAAATGGGAATGGATTCCATTGCAATTACAGATCACGGAGTCATGTACGGATGTGTGGAGTTTTACAACAAATGCAGGGCTAAGGGAGTAAAACCTATTCTTGGATGCGAGGTCTATGTCGATCCTAACGGCTACACCTGCAGGGAGGGCAAAAACCAGTATCACCTTATACTGCTTTCCGAAAATGAAGAGGGATACCATAACCTCATGAAGATAGTCTCTGTTGCGAACACCGACGGATTCTATTACAAACCAAGGATAGACCATGAACTTCTCTCCAAATACAGCAAGGGGATAATAGGCGCCTCCGCCTGTCTTGGCGGCGAGATCCCAGGCCTTATAATTAAGGGTGACACGGATGGCGCAGTCTCCCGGGCGGCCCTTTACAGGGACATACTTGGTGATGGAAATTTCTTCCTTGAGCTGCAGCACAACAGTATACCCGAGCAGGCAATCGTCAATAAAAGACTCATTGAAATTGCAAAGAAAGATAATTATCCACTGATAGCAACAAACGATGTTCATTATATGCGTAAAGCGGACGCTGAGTGGCATGACGTCCTTCTTTGTGTCCAGACAAACAGCAATGTTGATGACCCCAACAGGTACAGGTTCAGGGGAAATGACTATTACTACAGGTCTCCGCAGGAAATGTGGGATCTGTTCGGGGCAGAGGTACCTGAATGCCTTCTCAATACGCAGAAAATTGCGGACAGATGCGATGTGAAACTTGAGATGGGACATTATTACCTTCCTGAGTTTCCGCTTCCAGAGGGCGAGACACTTGAATCTTATCTGCGCAGGACGGCAGAGGCGGGTCTTAAGAAAAGGCTCAAAAACGACGCTCCTCCTGAAAATTATCTTGATCGCCTTCACTACGAACTCGGCGTAATTGAACAAATGGGATTTCCAGGCTATTTCTGCATAGTTGCGGACATCATCTCCGCTGCCAAAGAGAGAGGCATCCCAATCGGCCCCGGCAGAGGATCTGCAGCAGGTTCTGTAGTGGCCTGGTCACTTGGCATAACAGACCTTGATCCTATCAAATACAATCTGCTCTTTGAACGTTTCCTTAATCCGGAACGCATAAGCATGCCTGATATCGATACTGACGTCTCCGATAAAAGAAGGGACGAACTTATAGAGTATATAGTGCAAAAGTACGGCAGTGACAGGGTAGCACAGATCATTACCTTCGACCGTATGAAGAGTAAGGGCGCGATCACGGATGTTGGCAGAGCATTAGGAATGACTGTTCCTGACGTTCGGAGAGTCACGAAGCTGATACCCGATTCACTGAAATCCGGGATCACCAACATAGGCGAGGCGCTTGCAGGGGTCCCTGACCTCAAGGCCATATACGATACCGAACCTGCGGTAAGGAAACTCCTCGACATATCAGCTAACATAGAGGGTATATCAAGACACTGTTCACAGCATGCCGCAGGCGTCGTCATTACCCCTAAGCCTATAATTGAAATGGTCCCGGTTAGAAAATTCGGAGAAAACCAGATAGTGACACAGTATTCAATGGATCCTGTTGAAAAGCTGGGGCTTGTAAAAATGGATTTTCTCGGGTTAAGGACACTTTCTGTTATTGAGGGAGCGCTGGAAAATATCAAGTCCAACGGCAAGGGTACCATAGACCTGGAAGAGATCCCGATGGATGACCAGAAGACATTCGAAATGCTCCAGCGTGGTGACACTTTGGGTGTATTCCAGCTTGAATCCAGCGGTATGACCGCACTGGTCATAAGAATGAAGCCTGACTGTTTTGAAGACCTGATAGCCCTTGTCGCCCTTTACAGACCGGGACCGCTGGAAAGTGGAATGGCAGATCAGTATGTAAGGTGCAAACACAAAGAAGAACCGGTCCACTTCCTCCATCCGGCACTTGCAGAATCTATGAAGGAGACTTACGGAGTCATCCTGTACCAGGAACAGGTCATGCAGAGCGCTTCCGCACTTGCAGGCTACACCCTCGGAGAAGCCGACCTCCTCAGGAGGGCGATGGGAAAGAAAAAAGCAGAGGTAATGGCTGAGCAGCGTGAAAAGTTCATAGGCGGAGCGGTCAAAAATAATGTAGATCCAAGAAAAGCCGGGGAAATCTATGACATCATAGAAAAATTTGCTGGATATGGATTCAATAAGTCCCACAGTGCTGCATATGCACTTATAAGCTACAGGACCGCCTGGCTCAAAGCCAATTACGGACCGGAGTTTCTCGCTGCGTATCTTTCCAGCATAGTAGGATCGAAAATGAGCGTTCTAGGGCAGTATATAAGAAGTGTAAGAGAGGCCGGCTACTCCGTATTGCCCCCTGATATTAATGAATCCAAAGAAGATTTCTCTGCATCGGGAGAGATAATAAGGCTTGGGCTGTCTGCAGTTGCAAAGGTAGGGCACAGCGCAGTAAAAAACATCATAGAATTGCGTGATAAAGAGGGTGCATTTCAGTCCTTCTGGGATTTCTTCCTGAAGATAGACGCACGGGTGGTAAACAGGGGCGTAATAGAGAACCTCATAAAATCCGGAGCCTTCGACAGCCTTGAAAAGAACAGGGCAAAGCTTCTAAACGCGCTGCCTTCGTTTTTGGAGTACGCGTCAAAAAGGTGTACTGATACCAACCAATGCTCTCTTTTCGACAATGTTGAGGACGCAGTGCTCGACCCGGTGATGGATGAATGTGGAGATTTTTCTGCCAGGGAAAAACTCGACTTTGAAAAAGAGAGCATGGGTCTTTATATTTCAGGGCATCCTTACGATAACTATTTCCCCATTATCAAGAACTATATCAACTGCTCATTCTCAGATATGCTGCTCTGGCAGGCAGCTAATCAGCAGGTCGTCACAGCCGGTCTGCTTACTTCATATAAGGAGCGCTATACAAAAAAAGGAGACCCTATGGGAGTCCTGGATTTTGAGGATTCTGAAGCTACTATCGAAGCTGTGATGTTCCCGAAACAGTGGAGCAAATACAAACCAATTCTGAAGGTGGGATCCCTTTACTTTATCAGGGGACAGGTGAGACAGGACAGGGGACTTTCCATACTTGCCGATGAAGTATACCCCGAAGAAGATTTTCAGCTGTTCCTCACGCCACATGTTACAATTACTGTTGAAGCGGATGGATTGGGAGAGGTTTTTTATGGAGATCTCTGCAAACTGCTTCGAAAACATCCGGGAAAGTATGACGTACTGCTTAAATTAGTTAATTCTGAACAGACAGTTGTCTCCTTGCTCAAGTCGATCAAGGTAGATCTTAACGAGAAACTGTGTGCGGATATCATAGATCAATCAAAGGGCAGGGCATATTGCTCCTGACGAACAAAAGCAGACGAGAGGAGAGGTATTCATGCCTCAGAGCGAGAGCGAAGGACGCCTCACCGGCGGAGACTATATCGCGGTGAAAGCGCTTGAGAACGGAGTTACAGTCATAGGTGTAACGAGAGGTGCCGAGAACAGGTTTCTGCACACTGAGAAGCTTGACGAAGGTGAAGTATGGATAGCCCAGTTTACTGAACACATATCGGCAATGAAAATAAGAGGCTCTGCCACTATATTGACAAAACACGGCGAGATCAAGAGCGGAAAGTAAAAGGTGTATGAACCTATTATGAAAAGATTAGAGAGAAAAGTTAAAATAATTTGCACAATGGGTCCGGCGTGCTGGGAGGAGGAAATCATCACTCAGCTTGTGAACTCAGGGATGAATGTCGCCCGTCTTAACTTCAGCCACGGAGATTATGCATCACATACAAGAACCATAGACAATGTCCGCAAGGTCGAAGCCAGACTTCGCAGGCCAGTCGCAACAATTCTCGACACAAAGGGTCCTGAGATCAGAACCGGCATGCTGCCAAATCATGAAAAGATCCTGCTTGAGTCGGGGAAAGAATTCTATCTTTTCTTTGAGCCCGTTGTGGGGAACGCGGATGGAGTATATGTAGATTATCCTGATCTCTACAAAGAGGTCTCTGTTGGTCAGGAAATATTTATAGACGATGGCTCCATCCTTATGTCAGTTGAAGCTCTCGACCCTGCCGCGATCAAATGCCGTGTTCTGGTAGGCGGAGAACTTGGTGAAAAGAAGGGCGTCAATGTGCCGGGAGCCAACCTTTCAGTACCGACCCTTACGGATAAGGATGTAAGCGACATCAAATGGGGTGTTGAGCACAAAGTTGACTATATAGCTGTTTCATTTGTCAGGGAAAAGGAAGATATCATTGGCGTGAGAAAAGTTTTGGAGGAAAATTCGGGCGAATCAAAGATAATTGCAAAGATAGAGACAAGGCATTCGGTCGAAAATATAGATGAAATACTTGCTGTCGTTGATGGAATAATGGTTGCGAGGGGGGATCTTGGTGTGGAAATGCCCACTGAGGATGTCCCGATGGTACAGAAAGAGATAATCGAAAAATGCCGCTCACAGGGAAAGCCGGCTATAGTCGCAACCCAGATGCTTGATTCAATGATCCGTAACCCTAAGCCAACGCGGGCAGAGGCAAGCGATGTCGCCAATGCTGTAATAGATGGTGCAGATGCAGTTATGCTTTCAGGAGAAACAGCAAGCGGCAAATATCCTGTTGAATCAGTAAAAATAATGAATAAAATATTGATGAGGACAGAAGAAAATCTCAGGGAATGGCAAAGGACACCAAAAATCTTTTTCAACTGCGGAGAGATAGCGGATGCTGTAAGCCGTGCTGCACGGGATATTTCCGAAACAGTATGCGCTGCTGCCATCCTTTCATTAACGAGGAGCGGGTCAACAGCAAGAATGGTGAGCAAATACAGACCTGACTGTCCAGTCATTGCTCTGACACCCTCATTTTCAACATGGCGTGAACTGGCGCTTGTCTGGGGAGTATATCCACTGGTTTGTCCATTCACTACAGATGTCGAAGAATCTGTTTCAAATTCTCTCTCCTTAGTTCAGGAAGAAGGGCTTATCAAAGGCGGAGATAACGTAGTGTTCACATCTGGAATCCCGCTTGGAGTTCCGGGCAGTACTAACCTCGTTCAGGTTTATACTGTTGGAGAAATAATTGGAAAAGGACTCTCCCTTATAAAAAGAAAAGTCAGAGGGGTCGTTTGCAAGGCAGAAAGCTGCGAGGAGGCAAATGAGAAGGTAACACCTGGTTCGATCCTGGTCGTAAGAAAAACTGACCGGGGATTTATTCCTTCCATGGAAAGGGCTGCAGGCGTCGTCAGTGAAGAGGACGGTTTTTCCTGTCATACCGCAGTTGCCTCTTTAGATATGGGACTTCCTGGAATTGTTGGAGTTTCCGGGATATTTGATGCGGTCGAGGACGGTATGTTGATTACTCTTGACGGGACACGCGGCGTTGTTTATCTGGGGCGGAGTCAGTAGTGGCTCTTATAGGATCTCACATATCAACTGCGGGAGGCCTTCACAAAGCATATCAGAGAGCTGACGCAGTTGGCTGCGAGTCAATGCAGATATTCACGAGGAACCAGCGTCAATGGCTAAACAGACCGCTCTCATTTCAGGAGATCGAGGATTTTTATATAGCATCCAGAGAGAGCTCAGTCAAAAAAGTGGTGTCTCATGCTTCTTACCTGATAAATCTTGCAGGTACTGACGATATACGAGAAAAAAGTGAAGAAGCGTTGATCAGTGAGCTGGAAAGGTGTAATCACTTAAGTATCGGAGATGTTGTCCTCCATCCCGGATTTGCGGTCAATGGGACCGGAGAAGAGGCTTTGAAGCAGGTAGCGGCATCTCTCCGGAAAGTGCTCAATCTTACCTGTGAGATGAAAGTACGGATATTGCTTGAGACCATGGCCGGGCAGGGTTCGGTGCTGGGCGGTGACTTAGCCCAGTTTTCCGACCTTCTGGATCTTTTGGAAGATGATCCCAGGATAGGTTTCTGTGTGGATATTTGCCACGTTTTTGCAGCAGGCTATGAGATAAGGACCCACGAATCATACAACAGACTGATAGGAATACTCCAAAAGCATGTTGGACTGGAAAGGATACACTGCTGGCATCTTAGTGACAGCAAGATGGAGAAAGGAAGCAAAAAAGACAGGCACCAGCACCTGGGAGAAGGAACGATAGGACTTGTCCCCTTTTCAATGCTGGTAAACGATATAAGATTCGAAAACGTCCCGGCAATACTTGAAACGCCCAAAGAGGGAATGGGAGATGAAGGAAACCTTGTGCTCCTCAGAAAACTCAGAGGGCAGTAAGTGATAATAGTAAAAGGAGGTGGTACCATTGCCGTTTTTTGATTTGCGCTGGCAGGATATCCCTGATATTTTTATTGTTGCCTTTATTATATACAGAGTTCTTTTGCTCCTGGTCGGAACCCGTGCCATGCAGCTTATACGAGGTGTAATGATCATAGGACTGATCGGTGCTTTAGCTAATATCCTTGAACTGAGAAGCCTTTCATGGATGATTGGAAAACTTTTGAGTGCTTTCATTATTGTAATCCCCATCCTGTTCCAGCCTGAACTGAGGCATATGCTTGAAGAACTTGGCAAGGGGCACCTGTGGAAAGTTGACAACAACGAAGAGATGGTAGACATAAAAGCCGATAACCTTACCAAGGCTATGCTTTACTGCAAATCTCAGAGGATAGGAGCTCTTTGTGTACTTCAGAGAAACACAAGTCTTAAAGAGGTATGGAGGACAGCTGTTTCTCTCAAGGCAGACATAACAGAGGAATTGATGGTATCAATCTTCTGGCCTGGCACTCCCCTTCATGACGGTGCAGTAGTCATAGACCAGAATAATATCATAGCAGCTGGCTGTTATTTGCCGCTCACAGAAAAGACTGACATTTCAAGATGGTACGGAACCAGGCACAGGGCTGCCCTCGGTGTTACCGAGATGTCTGATGCCCTTGCTATAGCTGTTTCTGAAGAACGAGGAGAAATCACAGTTGCAGTTGGCGGCCGGCTCTCAAAACCATTGAGCGAGGCCCAGCTTAGAAGTATATGCGGTCATTATTTCAGCTATGAAGGCAGAGGTTCCAACTTCATGGACAGGCTGAGAGAAGAGATCGTTCAGCAGTGGCCGGGGAGTGTTCCAAATGAATAATAACAATAATAGCAGCGGCGGCTCAAAGGACGTTCGGAAAATACAGGAGATAGCTAAAAGATATGTTGAAAGGCTGAATCGCTGGATCAATATACGTGGAACGGGAAGACTTAGGTCTAACCTTGGTCTTTTTGCCGTCTCCCTGGCTATTTCACTTATGTTGTGGGCTTTTGTCGCATGGGACGGGAACAGCGACGGAACTCGTTCGATGTCTGCTAACATTGAGTATGTGAACCTCCAAAGGGGGTACTCAATGTTCGACAATTCAAGGAAAGTAGAAATTAAGCTGGCAGGAAACCTTAATGCTCTTTCCAGGGTGGAACTGACTGACATTTCGGTCAGGGTTGACCTGCAGGGACTGCAGCCGGGCAAATACAGCCTTCCGATAAACATCAGCACACCGTCCTTTGTAAGGCTCAGAAGCTGGCAGCCATCAACAGCTGATGTTGAAATATACAGGCATGTAGAGCGTACTGTGAGTATCTCTTACAGGGTCGAAGGAGATATACCGGAAGGTATGGTCATATCATCTTCAAACATCCTTCCCAAGGAAGCTGTGATAAGCGGTCCTGAATCTGACGTCCTTGCCGTTCAGGCTATCGAGACAGTTATTCCCGGTTCGAAGATCAAAGACGGTGAGAGCATGATGCTCCCTGTTACAGTAGCAAATACTTCAGGAAGTGCCGATAGGATCACTATAACCCCCAGTAAAGTCGGAGTGACAGTCTCTCTCGAAAATGAGATATTGAGAGAGAGCATACCTGTCGAGGTCTCTGTTGTCGGGACTCCTGCCGAAGGATATGAGCTTGAATCTGTGAGGGTAATACCCGAAAGCGTAGCGATCAAGGGAAAGAGTACTGCTGTGAAAAAGATGACATCCCTTGTTTTACCGCCGGTGGATATATCCGGGCTTGATCAGAATCTGAATCTTATGCTTCCGCTCCAGCCTGTTGATATAACGCCTGAGATAGAGATCAGCGGTCCTGAAAGGGCAAGAGTAGAAATATATATACGAAAAAAAATTGCGGATAAGACATATAACAATGTTGGGGTCATGACGGAGGGATCTGTACAGGGGAAAGAATGGAAAATCTCTCCGCAGTCTGTAAAGCTGACTATCCAGGGTACAAAGACAGATGTTGATGCGCTTCAGTCGGGGTCTGTGCCTTGTGATCTTTATGTAGACGTATCCAATATAGTTTCAAAGCAGCTTAACCTGCCTGTACTTGTAAAGAATCTAAAATCTGATTTCAAAGTCCTAAGGATAGAACCGGAACAGGTAACAGTAACAGTAGTGGATTAAAGGCATGGCTAAGCAATGGCTAAACTGCAGGACTTGTGTCCTGCGTGAAGCGGCGATCTTATCGCCGTGAAGCGATTGTAAGGGCGGGGGAATTGTGGCGTCAGCGCCACGGTGAATTTGCAGCTTTTCAAGCTGCGGTGAATTTGCATCGCTTCGCATCGCGGAGAATTTGCGGCCCAAGGCCGCGGTGAATCAAAATTACCGTCATCCCCGGAGGCTTCTTAGCGGGAATCCAGTGGTTTAGATTTTGGTTTTTTTTAAGTTTTTTTACGACCGCTTGCCTATTGCTTGCCTACGCTTGCCAATCGTTTGCCGGTCTTCACCATTGCTTCACGCGGCATGTTCTTGCCGCAGTTCTGCTATTTATTAAGGAGTGGCTTGGGTGGAAAATACAAAAGTGAGACGCATGTTTGGAACAGACGGTGTCAGGGATATCGCAAACAGGGGGATGATGAAACCTGAATCGGCGATGAAACTGGGAAGAGCATTTACGCTTTTTCTTTTGAAAAAGGGCAATTCTAAGCCTAAGATCGCTGTTGGCAGAGATACCCGCTATTCCGGACACATGATCGAATATGCGCTGTGTGCAGGAATAACATCAGCAGGAGGGGATGTTTATACCATAGGCGAGATCCCGACTCCCGGAGTAAGTTATTCCGTTGCGGTCGGTGATTTTGACGGAGGGGCTGTCATAAGCGCTTCCCATAACCCCGCTGAATATAATGGCATTAAATTTCTTGACGGAGAAGGTTTCAAACTTTCTGACGATGAGGAACTGGAAATAGAATCTCTTTTCGATGTGAAAGAAGAAATAGAGAGGCCGATCCATGGAAGCATAGGCAGAATCACTAATGCCTCCGGCCTGACGGATGATTACCTGAAATTTCTCATTGGCATCATGGACAAGGTTGAAAACAGGGAATATTCGATCGTGATCGATGCTGCCAACGGTGCCGCTTCAGCGCTGGTAAAGCCACTGTTCAAGAAGTGGAAGGGCACAGTCTCGATTTTTGCCAATGAACCTGATGGTTTAAATATAAATCTGGGCGTTGGAGTCACAAATATGGGTTTTCTCAGGGAAAAAACTATAGATAAAAAGGCAGACATTGGCATAGCTTACGACGGCGACACAGACAGAGTGCTGATGTGCGATGGAAAGGGCAGGATCATTGACGGTGACATCATGCTCTGGGTGATAGGACGCTGGCTTTCAATGAAGGGGACTCTTGGTTCCGGCGTTGTAGCTACTGTTATGAGCAACATGGTGCTTGAGGACCTGCTCAGGAAAGAGGGGATAAAGGTTTTCAGGTGCGGTGTAGGAGACAGGTACGTCCTTGACACGATGCGTAAGAAAAAAAGCCGAGTTGGTGGGGAACAGTCCGGTCACCTGATCGCTCTTGATTTTGCAAACACCGGAGATGGATTATGTTCAGGCCTCTTGTTTCTCAGAGCGATCTCTGATCTGGGTGAAGACATATCCACGCTCTCTGACCGATTTGACAGATACCCACAGGTACTCAGAAATCTCAGGATTGAAAACAAAGACTTGATTTTGGGCAGTTCCAGGCTTAAGAAAGCTGAAAAAATTGCGATGAATGAGCTTGAAGGGAAAGGAAGGATGCTCCTGCGGCCATCAGGCACCGAACCGCTCATAAGAATATTTGTTGAGTCGAGGGACCACGATCTAATGAATGCTACAGCAGACATGCTTGAGAACACTATACTTGAAATAGCATGTACAGGGGGTAATTAAATGACATTCCATCACATCAGAAAGGCCGTCTTCCCGGTTGCCGGACTTGGCACGAGGTTCCTGCCGGTAACAAAGGACATCCCTAAAGAGATGATGCCTCTTATAGACCGGCCACTAATCCATTATGGAGTAGATGAGGCGGTAGCATCGGGATGCAAAGAAATAATTTTCGTTACAGGTACGGGGAAGGAAACCATTTTTCAGTACTTCCAGCATTCTTCTGAGCTTGAGGAACACCTTATGGAAACAGGCAAGGAAGACCTGTCTGAACAATTGAAAAAGATTCCTGAACTTGCCGAGTTTTATTACACTCTTCAGGAGAAACCGCTTGGACTTGGTCATGCAGTACTTTGCGCGGAAGAATTCTGCAAAAATGAATATTTTGGACTTTTGCTGCCTGATGATGTAATGATCGCTAAACCGACAGTGCTTGCCCAGCTTGAATCAGTAAGAGAAAGATACAGCGGTTCAGTTTTGAGTCTCGAGGAAGTTGATAAAGAAGATACTTCCAGATATGGGATAGTTGATGCAGAAGAGGTGGAGCCTGGAGTTTACAGGGTGAAGGGGCTAGTCGAGAAGCCAGATCCGAATGATGCTCCGTCAAACCTGGCAATAATGGGAAGATATGTACTTTCACCTTCTATCTTCAAACACCTCAAGAGCATAAAGAGGGGCAGTGGAGGCGAATACCAACTTACTGACGCGATTGCTTCAATGCTGGAAGAGGAGCCTGTCTATGCGCTTTTGTATAAAGGAAGAAGATTGGACTGCGGCGTAAGGGAGGGCTGGATCAAAGCGACCATTATAAAGGCCCTTGAGGATCATGATCTCAGGAAGATCATCATAGATACTGTCGAAAAAGAATTGAATGTGAAGATATGAAGAAGCAGGGCGATGGCCCTGCTTCTATTTTTACTGTTCGATAGTTTAAAATTTTTTTAGAGAGCGGGTTCGTCAGTGAACGGGAAATAAATCCTAAGGTGTGTCACATCTTTAAGCGCATAATCATTTCTGCCGGTGACTTCAGGAAGTTTCCCCCACGGGCCACCGTTTTTTCTTGCCAGGATGAGAGATCTTCTTCCATAGGTCGACCATATGTCCCACAGAAGTTCCCCTTCTGACGGACCTGAGACAAGAACACCTTTGAAAAGAGGGGATGTACCTCCCATCATAGACCTTCCGTCACTTGGACCGATTATCATCCACTGGGTCATGTCCCACGAGCCCTGCATTTCTTTTGACAATAGTGCGTGGTCCCAGGGAATTATCTGGAATCCTCCGATCTTGCCCCTTTGCGAGGAACTGAAATCGATCACACCGCAGTGATTTGCCCTAAGCGAGCCGGTCTTTTGGAACAAAGTGCCTTCAAAACGCCCTGTTCCGGCAAGAGGCCTGATCACACGACCTATGATGCGATATCCGTCTTTGCTCCACTCTGTGACCCTTCCGCCCGGTCTGTTTTCGATCTCAGCCATGTATCCATGATCTATTGTTTGAACAGTGATGATAAGAATGTCACCCTTTTGTGGGAGATTATTGACAGATAATTGGGATGGCTTATCTGTTCCATTTTTTATAACCGAGATCTTTGACCCTACAGGAGGAGCCCAGGCGCCAAAAAGTCCGGTTCCTGCCTTCGAGGATATTACCACGGATGCTCCGGGACCCGCGGCAGGGGCGATTGTCTCGCGTGGGATGATACTGAGTGTTCTTCCTTTATTTTTTTCAACAGAAACGAGCATATGCACAGCGTTGACAGCTGATGCACATACTTCTCCCGGAGTACCCCATGCACTGGCACTGTAGCTGGGCCATCTTGTCGTCTGCGGCAAAGCGGTTACCTGACCGATAACAGCAGTTGCACCGTCGATTGAACTTACGGTCACATCTTTGCCTGGTTCCATGGGGATACTTATCTGGTAAAGAAAGGAAGGTGTTGTGTTTGCGTCAGCTGCCGAAAAAAGAATACAAATAAACAGCAAAATCATCGTTACAAAAAGAAGAATGTTTGTTGTTTTGGGCACGATATTCTGAAGATCGGCGGAACCTATTTTAGATCCAAATGATCTTGTTATTTTTGGCTGAAGCAATTTGTGCAAAGACCGTAAAGGAATACTTCAGCATTGTCTATCTGTGCAATGCTGTTCTGAGCGGTGCTGGCAGACTTGAAAAATCCCTCTTCGTCGATATTAATGTCTACGAGTTTTCCGCAGTTCCTGCAGAGGAAGTGACCGTGAGTGGATATTGTCGGATCAAAATATACTCTTTTATCGTCTATGCTGAGTATCTTTATGAGCCCCGCCTCCGCAAGAAGCTGAGCTGTGCTGTAAACAGTAGCAACAGACATCGTCGGGTAATCGACAGCCAGCTCTTTGTAAAGAATGTCGGCAGAGGGGTGATCTGTTCTGCCTTCAAGCTTTCTAAGTATTGCTATCCTTTGAGCAGTAATTTTCGCTCCGCGCCCTTTTAGAATGTTTATACCCTCACTTACTGTCCACATAAAAAAATTACCTCCGGTTTGAATAGAATCCTACTTAAAACTGATTATAAATCATATAAAAATATTTGTATATATTTAGAGGGAAATTCTTTACCGTAATAACAATAACAATATGCATTCCATTGTACTTGCCTAATTTTCTATATACAGGCTATAATGTCCGTTGCACGTTATGGGGTGTAGCCAAGAGGAAAGGCAGCGGACTTTGGATCCGCCACCGATGGTTCGAATCCATCCACCCCAGCCAGCATTTTTTGACCGGGTAGGCAATGATAATGCCTTCTCAATGTTTTACTGTGTTTTATATAAAAATTTATGTTTTTGATGAAAGGAGCCGGAGTCATGCGGCATGAACAGAAACGATTCTGTGTATTGATATTGGCGGCAGGCAAAGGTACACGTATGCGCAGTAAAACGCCCAAAGTCCTTCACAAAATGATGGAAGAACCGCTTCTTTACTACCCCCTTTCTGAGTTAAAGCTTGCAGGTTTCAATTACATATCTGTAATGGTTGGTTTTTCTGGTGAAACAGTCGAGGAATGGACAAAGAATGAGTTTCCCGAAATAAATGTTCTTTGGCAGAGGGAACAGCTTGGCACAGGACATGCTGCAAAGCTTGCGCAGGACTGGTGGAAGGATTTTGAAAACGTAGTCATTCTCCCTGGGGACACTCCGCTGATTAGGGCTGTGACCCTTCAGAAGTTTATTAATACGCACATAGATAAAAATAACAGCTGCAGCTTTCTTAGCTTCGACCTCACTGATCCCGCAGGTTACGGCAGGGTGATAAGAGACGGCATGTCAGTAAGGATAGTAGAGCACAAGGACGCGACGCCTGACGAACGGAAATGCCGTGAAGTGAACAGCGGGATGTATGTATTCAATACAGGCGCGCTGTCAGCGGTCATAGACGACCTGAATTGCATGAACAGCCAGAAAGAATATTATCTTCCTGATGCTGTAGCTCTTATAGAAAAAAACGGCGGACGGACAGATGCTGTTAAAGCGTCTGATCCTACGGAATTCCTTGGAATAAATGATCCTAACCAGCTGGCTGATGCCGCTGCAGTTATGAAGAAAAGGATACTCGATAAGTGGATGGGAATGGGAGTAAGGTGTAATGATCCGGTCTCTATCTGGATTGGTCCCAGGGTTAGCCTTGGAGAGGACACTGAGATCCAGCCCAACGTCCAGATATGGGGAGAAACATCGATAGGAAGCGCGTGCAAGATAGGAAGTTTTACCGTCCTCCAGGACTCTGTGCTTGAGGATAATGTAGAGATACTCGGATCGGTAAGAATCAAAAAGAGCAGGGTCGGTGAAAATTCGATAATAGGACCCTTCGTATTTATCCGCGACGGAGCAGAACTTCATCAGAATGTTCACGTCGGAAGGTTTGTCGAGATCAAAAAGAGCATTGTGAGAAAGGGTGCAAAGATTCCTCATCTATCATACGTGGGTGATGCTGATATAGGTGAACATACAAATATTGGAGCAGGTACGATAACCTGTAATTTTGACGGAGAAAAAAAGAATTTTACAAAAATTGGCAACAATTGTTTTGTCGGCAGTGATACAATGTTTGTAGCGCCAGTCACTATAGGAGATAATGTCGTTACGGCGGCAGGTTCTGTGATAACACAGGATATTCCTGAAGGCGCTCTTGGTGTGGCAAGGGCAAGACAGAAAAATATAGAGGGCTGGAGTTCCCGCAGAAAGATCCATAAGGGAGGAAATTGACATGTCTGCAGGTTTAAGGGAAGTCAAAATTTTTTCGGGGAGTGCTCATCAGCAGTTTGCTGAAAGCATATGCATGAATCTCGGTGTTCCCCTTTCAGCGTCTAAATTGTTCAGGTTTTCTGACGGTGAGATAGGCGTTTCAATAGAAGAAAGTGTCAGGGGAGCCGACGTATATGTTGTGCAGCCTACTTGCGAACCTGCCAACGAGCACCTGATGGAGCTTCTTATCATAGTAGATGCTTTGAGAAGAGCATCTGTATATCGTGTAAACCTTGTCATGCCCTATTTCGGCTACGCCAGGCAGGACAGAAAAACACGATCAAGGGAACCTATCACATCGAAATTGATAGCAAACCTTCTTGAAAAGGCAGGAGCAGACAGGGTCATTTCTGCCGACCTTCACGCAGGCCAGATACAGGGATTTTTTGATATCCCCGTTGACCACCTTACAGGCGTTCCGCTTCTTGCTTCTTATTTCCACAGGACACTCAAGAAAGAAGTGGATCAGGGGCTGGTAACAGTAGTCTCGCCTGATATCGGAGGAGTTGTTAGGGCAAGAAAATTTGCTGAACAGATAGGCAACGCAGAACTCGCTATTGTTGACAAAAGACGCTCGCACGAAGTGACGAATGTTTGCGAAGTGATGGAGATAATAGGAAACATAGAGGGAAGGACAGCGATCCTTGTCGACGATATAATTGATACCGCCGGTACTATGGTAAAGGCAGCCGAAGCACTCCGCGAAAGAGGCGCGAAGGAAATTTACGCCTGTGCGACGCACGGAGTACTTTCCGGCCCTGCAATAGACAGACTGAAGGCTTCTCTCATCAAGGAGGTTGTTGTAACAGATACGATCCCGCTCAAGGAAGAGAAAAAGTTTGACAGACTGACAGTTCTGCCGA
Organism: Synergistaceae bacterium; assembly: GCA_963682045.1. Lineage (GTDB taxonomy): Bacteria > Synergistota > Synergistia > Synergistales > Synergistaceae > Caenicola. Next base: position 349,573 of record OY821326.1, on the reverse strand, counting down.
TCGCACCTCTCTTTGCAGAAGCGCTGAGAAGGATCCATTCTGAACATTCAGTAAGCATCCTTTTCCGCTAGAAACGACCTACGGTATCTCTGCGGCGGGTTCCGTCGCTGAAAGACATAGAGCAAAAAAAAATTACCAAGCATATATTATCTGAGGAGGAAACATTCAATGGCAGCAAAAAAACAGCAGCAGAAAATTGAATTTACAATAAGAGAGAAGACGGGAACCGGCGTCTGCAGGAAGATTCGCGCAAAGAACCTTATACCTGTTATCCTTTACGGACCTGAATATAAGCAGGGAATTGCCGGAACTGTATCTGCAAGAGCTATTGCTCCTATCGCGAACAGCGAAGCAAGAGAGACGACAGTAATCGAGCTCGGTATGTCTGACGGCAAAGAATGCATGGCCCTCATCAGGGACGTACAGCGCCACCTTCTTACCCAGAACATACGTCACATTGACTTTTATCAGGTACTTAGCGGACACAAGATAAAGGTCGAGATACCGATCAGGGTGATCAACAAGGAACTGGCACCCGGAATAAAAGAGGGCGGACTTCTTAACCAGATCACAAGGTCACTCTCTGTTGAGATTAAGCCTCGCGACATCCCTGAGGATATTGTTGTGGATATTGCCGAACTCATGATCGGAGGAGAGATCTTCATTAAGGATCTCACTCTGCCTGAGGATTGCAATCTTCTGACCGCTGAAGACACGCTGGTAGTTCATATTACTCAGCCAAGGGCAGTTTCTGAGACAGAAGAAGATCTCCCTGAAGCTGAATCTGCAGAGGTTGAAGTAGTGGCGAAAGGCAAGGCTAAAGAAGGGGACGAGGAATAACATCGGAGAAGATTCGACATCGTTATGAAATTAATAGTGGGGCTCGGAAACCCTGGCGTTGAGTATGCCTGGACCAGACATAACGCCGGCTGGCTTATGATAGACACTTTTGTTTCAAGACTTGGGCTTTCAGAGCCCCAGGCAAAATTCAAAGGAGCCTTTTGGGGGCCAATTCTTCATAACGGAGAAAGGATCTCACTCCTCAAACCTTACACTTACATGAACCTCAGCGGCTTATCTGTGGCAGAAGCTGTACGCTATCAGAATATTGAGCCGTCTGAGGTACTTGTTATTTATGATGACGCCGCCCTTCCATTCGGAAGGGTAAGGATAAGGGAAAAAGGTTCTGCAGGTGGGCAGAAAGGCATGATGTCCATTTTGGGAGCCCTCAAAACTTTGGAGGTCCCAAGGCTTAGGATCGGGGTCGGTGAACCGCAGGGGCCGATTAATATGGCAGACTGGGTGCTTGGAAGGATCCCTCCCGGACAGAAAGAACTCTGGTGCAAACTTGAGGATGTTGCATGGGAAGCCTTAGAGATTTGGCTGAAATATGATATCCAAAAAGCTATGAGTTCTATAAACGGACTCAGGCTTAATGATCAGGAAAAAGCGTGACCGGAGGTCGCGTTTTTTTATGGAGTTTTGACCAATGCAGGATAAAGAAAAAGAGAGCAGATCAATAAGCAGCCTCTTTGAGCTCGATGAAGAGTTCTGGCTGCGGAATAAATCAGTACACCTGACATCAAAAGGAGCAATGAGGAGCTGGGTCGTAAGAGACCCGGATGACTCATTGCTTGTTTTGCTTCCTGACCAGAGGCAGGTAAGGGATTTCGCCGCTGATTGTGAAATGCTGGGGGTTTTTAATAAGGTTGAAATGCTTCCGGATATGCCGCTGACGGAAGATGAATCCAGGTCAGAGGCGCTAAAAGTGCAAAGGGGAGGCATCCTTGAAAACTTCAGGCATGAAGGCGGTGTCATGGCTGCAACTCCAGCATCTCTTCTTGCCCCGTTTTCTGTCGGCGGCGAATATTATGAGATCGAACAGGGAACAGAGACCTCAAGGGGAAAGCTGCTTGGATGGCTTGCCCAGAAGGGCTATGAAAGAAATGAGCTTGTCTGGTCGCCGGGTCAGTTTATTTCAAGAGGCAGCATTGTAGACATATTCAGCCCCTCTGACCCTTTTCCCGTAAGACTTGAATTTTTTGATGATGAAATTGAAAGTTTAAGGTTTTTCGACCCTGAAACACAGAAAAGCCTTCGTACCTTATATAAATGTTCTCTAAAGAGCCTGATCTCGAAAAAGGAGGTTGAGCTTGAGAAATTCCTTCCGGGTAAAATGAGAGTCATTTTCTTTGATCCCAAAGGTTTGGATACCACAGCTGAAAATTCTGTCTGGTTATGGCAGAACCTTGATCGTGACAAACAGAACGCGGTTCCCTGGAAACAATGGGAGGATCTCTGCAGTTACTTTACTAAGTACAGGCGGATAAGGGTGACAAGAGACGTTAAGAATACCTCAGTAAGGATCGCGATTAAGCAGTTCCCTCTTTTCAGAGGAAAATTGAGAGATGTAGACCACTACTGCGAAGAGCTTTTGCGTGAGGGCTATGACATTGAAGTCTATTCAGAATCTAAACAGAATATTTCCTGGGCTGAGTCAAGAGGTTTCAAAACTGTAAGAGGAGTTCTTTCAGAAGGCTTTATTGATTCGGAGACAAAAAAGGCAGTCCTGACTGACCTTGAACTTTCAGGTGTCTCGCTTTCAAGGCACAGGACAGAGATAATTGCCCCGAGCGACTGGGGAGCAGGTCTTGTACCTGGTCAATGGGTAGTGCATGATGACTATGGCGTGTCCAGGTATCTGGGTCCTCAATCCATCGAATCTGAGGAAGGAGAAGAGGAGTACCTTATTCTCCAGTTTGCAGAAGAGAGGCGCCTGCTCATCCCGATACTGCATTTTTATAAGATATCTCCGTGGGCGCCTTTGCCCGGGCAGGAAGCGGCACCAGACAGCCTAAGGGGGACACAGTGGAAAAAAGCCTCTGCCAAAGCAAAAGAGATGGCGGAAAAGGCTGCAAAAGAACTTGTTCAGATATATGCTGCCAGGGAGCTTACGAAGGGCTTTTCTTTCTCATCGAACAGGGAATTGATGAAGGAGCTTGAAAATAGTTTTATATACATCGAAACAAACGATCAGATAAAAGCCATACAGCATGTAGAAGCTGATATGGAGAGACCTGTACCTATGGACAGGCTGCTTGTAGGTGATGTTGGCTTCGGCAAAACTGAGGTGGCGATAAGGGCTGCCGGAAAGGCTGCCTTCAGCGGCAAGCAGGTGGCCATACTGGCACCTACGACCCTTCTTGCTCAGCAGCACTACGAAACTTTTTCATCCAGATTTGGGAATCTTCCTGTAAGAGTAGAGGTAGTATCAAGGTTTGTGCCATTTTCGGTCCAGAAAAAGGTACTGGAAGATCTCAAAGAGGGAAAGGTCGACATAATAATTGGCACACACAGACTGCTGAGTCAGGATGTGGCATTCAAAGATCTGGGACTTGTCGTTGTTGATGAAGAACACCGTTTTGGTGTAATGCACAAGGAACATTTAAAGAAAATGACTCCCGGTGTCGATGTGCTCATGCTATCGGCGACTCCCATTCCCCGTTCCCTTTCGCTTTCCATGAGCGGACTGAGAGACATGTCAGTCCTCCAGACTCCGCCTCAGAGACGTCTGCCCGTACTGACTGTAGTCAGACCATGGTCTGAGGAACTTTTGAAAAGTGCAGTTTTGAGGGAGAAAAACAGGGGAGGGCAAGTATTTTTCGTGCATAACAGGATCAACGACATACACGAACGCACTGTTATGCTGAAAAGACTTTTTCCGAAACTAAATATTGCGGTTGCACACAGTCGGACTCCTGAAGCTCAGCTTGAAAAAACGATGATGAGATTTTCTCTTGGGGAGATAGACATACTTATATGCACGACTATAGTTGAGAGCGGGCTTGATATACCAATGGCAAACACATTGATAGTCGACGATGCGCAGGAGCTTGGCCTTGCCCAGATGTACCAGCTGAGAGGGCGTGTCGGCCGCAGGGAGGAACAGGCGTATGCGTTCTTATTCTACCCTCCTGATGTTCATCTTTCCGTTGAAGCAAGCGAACGACTTGAGGCGATAGCAGAACTGGATGAGCTGGGCGCAGGTTACCAGCTTGCGCATAGAGATCTTCAGATAAGAGGCGGAGGAGACCTGATCGGGATAGCCCAGCACGGCAACTCAACAAGGGTTGGATACCAGAAATACTGCGATATGCTGGCCGAAGAAATAGCCAATATTAAGGGAGAAAAAAGAAAACAGGCTGAGGTGGAAATAGCCTTTCCTGCAGCGATACCGGGCGGTTATCTACCTCAGGAAAATTTGAGAGTTACTCTTTACAGAAGGATGCTCAAGACAGATTCTCCGGCTGAAGCGATAAGTTTAAAGGAAGAGACAATTGACCGTTACGGAAAACTGCCGCCCTCACTTGAGTTTTTGATGGATCTGACCTGTGTTAGGTCAGCTGCCCATGAGCTTCAAATAACGAAAGTCATCTGCAGCAGCCAGGAAACAGTGATCCAGGGGGATCCTGACGGAGGCTGGACGAGGCTTCAGCTTAAGCTGCCGTGGATGCGGAAATTGGACGGATTTGTCGGTCCAGGAGGATACAGGGGAATAAGCATATTGGCCGAAATGATAAGAGGAAAAATCAACTAAATCTGTTAGAATAGAACGATCAGGGGGTTTGGAATTGAACATAAACCAGACAGCTGGAGATAAATTCATAAAATTAGTGGAAGTGATGAAACGTCTGAGGGCTCCTGACGGATGTCCCTGGGACAGGGAACAGGACTTTCTCTCACTGAGGCGCTATATCATTGAAGAGGCCTATGAACTTATCGAGGCTATAGAAAATAATAACCGGGACAACATCTGTGAAGAATGCGGAGATTTAATGCTGCAGGTCGTGTTTTTGTCCTGTATGGCCGAAGAGCTTGGAGAATTCGACATCTGTGCTGTACTTGACCACCTTACGGAAAAACTTATACGGCGTCATCCTCATGTCTTTGGTGACACAAAGGTAAACGATTCTGAAGATGTATTAAAAAACTGGGAACAGATCAAGGTGGGAGAAAGGCAGAAAAAGAAAGAAGACGCCTCCCTTCTGGCAGGGATACCAAGAGGAATCCCAGGTCTGCTGAGGGCCTACAGGATCCAGGAAAGGGCTGGAAAAGTGGGCTTTGACTGGCCAAAGGGGGATCCCGCGCCGGTGTTGGCGAAGGTAGACGAAGAACTGTCTGAGCTGAAGGAAAACATTAACAACGAAGCCGGGAAAGAGTACATAGAAGAGGAGCTTGGAGACCTCCTTTTCGCCGTTACTAATTTATCGAGGCATTTGAAGGCAGATCCTGAGATCACTCTGCACAAAGCCTGCGTTAAATTTACCGAACGATTCAGGTTTGTTGAAAAAGAGGTTCTGGAGTCAGGAAAACCCTGGAGCGAATTTTCCTTAGAAGAACTCGACGGATTTTGGGAAAAGGCGAAGGGGCGTGACAGTTGTGAAACTGTCGGAACAAAGCCCGACGTGAAGCAGTGGTGAAGCGATTGTATTAAAGACAGCTGAGCCGTCGCTAAACGGTCGCAAGATCAGGCAAGCAATTGGCAAGCGATCGATAAGACAGGCGGAGCACGCAGCCGTCGGGGGAATTGTGGCGTTTGCGCCACAGAGAATTTGCGGCTTCTAAGCCGCGGAGAATTTGCAGCTTTTCAAGCTGCGGTGAATTTAAGATAAAATTTTTACATCAAGAACCCAAAGAACCGTCGTTCCCGAATGCTTAAATCGGGAATCCAGCGGCTTGGGTTTCGAGGTTTTTAGATTCTACAACCGCTCAGCGACTGCTCAGCTATTGCTCAGCAACTGCTCAGCCGATTTTTACGACTGCTTGCCTATTGCCAGCCCCCGCTTGCCAATTGCTTGCCGGTCTTTACTACCGCTCAGCCAATTTTTAAATTATCCCAATAAGTTTTTAAGCGGATCACGCGCTTGAAATAGACAAAAACTACAGGAGGAATCATCAATGACAGTACAGGAAAAGATAATGGATGCGATCAATACCAAGGTGTCTCCGGCACTTCAGACACACGGAGGAGATGTATCCTTCATAAGTTTTGACGAAGAAAGCGGTACGCTCTACGTAGAGCTTATCGGCTCATGCGGGACGTGCCCTTATGCTCAGGAGACACTTCGCATGACAGTTGAAGCTGCTATAAAGCAGGTCGTTCCTGAAGTTAAATCTGTAGTAAGAGCATAATTTATTTTTAAGGAATGATAGAAACGGAAGAGACTAACAATAAAATGACAGAGAACAGCCTGACTCCGCTCACATCTCACGACGAGTCCATCGTGAAGCTCCTTGCGGGACATGAAGAGATACTTAGTATGGTAGAGCAGGCTTTTCCGGTCAAGATCTTCGCAAGGGGATCAAGCCTTTTGATAAAGGGCGAGGACGAAGAACTGATCAAAAGGCTTGAAAACCTCCTTACACAGTATGCGGAGCTTGCGCTGAACGGACAAAAACTTTCCGGCGCTGAGATACGTTATGGGCTGAACCAGATAGAGCTTGGAGAGAGCGTTAATTTAAAATCTCTCTATGATGAAGTCGTATGCGTAAGCAACAGGGGTAAGCCTATACGTCCCTACACAAACGGACAAAAGGAATACACACAAGCGATAAGAGAAAATGATGTGACTTTTGCCATTGGACCGGCAGGCACCGGTAAAACATATCTTGCAGTAGCGCAGGCAGTGGCATTTTTAAAATCGGCCAAAGTCAGCAGAATAGTTCTCGTCAGACCGGTAGTTGAAGCGGGAGAGAGGCTGGGATATCTCCCCGGTGATCTGATGGACAAAGTAGAGCCCTATCTGAGACCGCTCTACGATGCATTTTATGATCTTCTGCCGACTGAAAAGTTCAACAGATATTTTGAAAAAGGCATCATTGAACTGGCACCGCTGGCATACATGAGGGGAAGGACTCTGAATGACTGTTTCATCATACTTGACGAAGCGCAGAACACTACACCTGAGCAGATGAAAATGTTCCTGACCCGCTTGGGCTTCGGATCCAAGGCTGTAGTGACAGGGGACATAACACAGGTCGACCTTCCCTCCAACAAGGAATCAGGACTGAAGCTAGTACAAAACATACTCAACGACATCCCAGGCATTGCTTTCGTCAGATTGAGCAATCGTGACGTTGTCCGGCATGAGATCGTACAGCGGATAGTGAGGGCTTACGAAGATTATGAACAACGGAGAAAAGCGCCAGACATCAATTAAAAAAATTATATCTCAGTTTAAGGGCAATCTTGAGCTAAAAGCTTCCAACAAACAGTACATTGCTTTCAGAGTGATACTGCTTGCTGTTGCTTCTATGCTTATAATAAGCAACTGGTTTGTATTCGACAGGCTTGAAAATTATCGTATAGGACACACTTCAGCAAAAACATATTTTGCCCTCACTTCCTCAAGATATGAAGACAGGGCTGCTACTCTGGAACTTCGCCAGAGAGCTGCTTCACGCATCATCGATGTCATGGTGCGGGACGAAAAGATTGCCTCTGAAGTTGCCACTAAGATAGAACTCCTAAAGTCCGGAGATTATTCCCTGGTGCTGCAAAATCCTCTTTTAGGACTTTTTTCGGGGATGCCAAAACTTACCCAGAGCAACATAGTCAGCACTGTCGTAAATATAGCTGAAAAAATCAAGAATATGTCTCAGAACAAGGAAGAACAGACGAATCTGATATGGAAAGAGCTCTCTGTAGTGAGGCTGACCCAGTCAGACAAGAATGTTGCATTCCAGATATTAGACAAGGTACTTAATCCCTCATTAAACTCTGATTCAGAGATGGCGTCGAGACTGAGGGATGATGTAGCCGTACAGATACCTCCTGTCGTAAGGGAGATACGTCCGGGCGAGGTGCTTGTACAAAAAGGTCAGGTAGTGACGCCCTCACTTGCAAAATTACTCGCATCGCAGGGATATCCCGATTCCAGGTTTCCTTTCAAACATCTGATCTTTATACTCGGCGCGATCATCCTATGGAGCTTCTGGCCTGTCTGGATAGAAAACGGCCTTAAAGAGAAGCTGTCTTTCCGTCAGTGGTTATATATATCAGTCATCCTTGCTGTGTCATGGTCCCTCGAACTTTTGTTTGCCAGGACGGGTGGGTATTCAATGGCTGTTTTAGGTATTACAGGCTGGCTCTGTCTGACCGTGCCGGTCTCCCTCTCTTACCACATTGTAATGGGCGGCGGGATCATCAGCGTTATGATAGCTTTTGGCACCAATCCCGGGATCGTGGCACTTGGCTGCATCATGGCATCTTTCTCTGCGGGTATAGGCAGGATCCTTTTCCTCGACCCGCCTAACCACAGGGTAACGATCTGGAGAAACCTGTTCTTTTTAGGACTATGTCTTGGGGCAGTTTCAATAGCAGTACACTGGGGGCTAGGTTTGTTTTTTACTTATCAACTGCCCATCCTATCTCTTGTGTTCAGCCTTTTTTGGAGTACGGTGGTCATTGCTCTTTTGCCGATCTGGGAAAATCTTTTTGATGTTATCTCCCCGCTGCGCCTTCTTGAGCTGAGCCATCCATCGCAGCCCCTTCTGAAGAGGCTTCAAATCGAAGCGCCGGGGACTTATCACCATACATTAATGGTCGGAACCATGGCTGAAGCAGCCGCGGACAAACTTATGATGAATGGACTGCTGGTAAAAGCAGGGGCATACTACCACGATATCGGGAAATTAAAAAATCCCAAATATTTTGTTGAAAATCAGATGGGAGGAGAAAATATCCATGATGAGCTTTCCCCCTCTCTTTCAGGTCTTATTCTTATTTCCCATGTCCGTGACGGCCTCGAAATAGCGGAAGAGACAAAGCTTCCCAAGACACTGAGAAGATTTATCGCGGAGCATCACGGGACAACAGTCCAGAAGTATTTTTATGAAAAGGCTCTTGCTCTTGATGAAAACACGACTGAGGAACAGTTCCGATATCCCGGTCCCAGCCCCCAGTCAAGGGAGACAGCTCTTATTATGCTTGCAGATTCTGTTGAGGCAGCAGTTAAGGCAAAAAATAAATCATTTGAAAACATTCGCGATCTCAGACTTCTTGTACAAAACGTCATAAAACAGAAGATCGATGCCGGACAGTTGCGGGATGTAGACTTTACTACGAGAGAGATGGCGGTGATAGAATCATCTTTCATCGAAATTTTAAGGTCAACATACTACTCACGTGAGGTAAAAGAAATATCCGCGTCTATCAGGGCAGCTGCCGAAAAGAAGGGACAGCCGGGTGCCAAATGATAATAAAGTTAATTGTTGAAGGAAAAGAGTATATAACTGAGAGGATCAATACTGACACAGACGATTTCTTGAATAGGATAAAGGCCCTTTATGCATACGTCCTTAACAAGGATGAGTCTTTTCCCGAGCAGTGCGGGTGCGCAGAAATCTCTCTTTCTATTGTTGATCCTGAAAGGATCAGGGAACTGAATCTGAGTTACAGGGATATCGATTCATCGACAGATATTTTGTCTTTTTCTTTGTGGGAAGAGGATTCACATTTCGCGCCTCCTTCGGACTGGGAATGCCTGCCCCTTGGCGACATAGTGATATGTCCTGATAAAATATCAGAGAATGCCGATGAAAATAATAAAAGCTTCACAGAAGAACTTGTACTGGTCATGTCTCACGGTCTCCTCCATCTAATAGGGTATGATCATTATGATATAGATTCAGAGAGTAAAATGTGGATGGAGCAGGATAGAATGGTCGATCAGTTTTTCAGGAAAGAAGGTGCCGGATATGAAATATCCTGAAGAGAGAGGCTTTGACGCAAAGTCCCTTTTGAATGAAGCAAAGAGGGCAGGGAGCTATGCATATGTGCCTTACTCCTCTTTTCCTGTAGGGGCAGCCATACTCTTTGAAGATGGAAGCGTAGTATCCGGATGCAACGTTGAAAACGGCAGTTTAGGGCTGTCGATATGCGCGGAGAGAAATGCGATGACGACCGCAGTAGGGGAAGGCCGTCTAAAGCCTGTAGCGATAGCTGTTGCTGGTGGCAGTGAAGGAAAGATCTGTCCCCCTTGCGGAGCTTGCAGACAGTTTCTTTCGGAGTTCAACAGCGATATGTCTGTCGTGCTTGAAGAGGATGGAAGACCGGTGATCTACAGGCTTAGCGATCTGCTTCCGCTGCAGTTTAAGTTCTCCGGGAAAGGAGAGACTGAAAATGACAAATAATAATGTTAAAAATGAAGATCTGGAGTACAGATGCGGTTTCGTTGCGCTTCTTGGACGTCCTAACGTCGGCAAATCTTCAATAATCAATACACTCTTGAAGGAAAAGGTCGCAGCTGTCTCATCCAAACCTCAGACGACGAGGAATGCGATACGATGCATATTGACCACGGAGAAGGAGCAGATCATATTTGTTGACACTCCAGGAATACACAAACCTAAGCATGTGCTTGGGGACTTTATGGTGAAAGAAGCGTCTAAAACTCTTTCACAGGTAGACCTGATCTGCTTTGTAGTTGAAGCGGGGGATCGTGTGATCGGAGAAAAAGAAGAACTTATATTGGAATTCCTTTCCAATTGCAGCGTCCCGATAGTTCTGGCCGTAAATAAGACCGACAAGTTTTCTGACCAGGAAGTTTTCTGGAAGACTGTGGAAATGTACGAGACGAGGATTATTCCTACCGCTGTAGTTCCGCTTTCTGCAAAAAAAGGAACAAACATGGATGTATTTATCGAGACTTTAAGCGGAATGCTTCCTATGCAGCCTCCAATATATCCCGCAGATATGCTCATGGATGCAACTGAACGATTTCTGGCTGCTGAGGTGATAAGGGAAAAAATATTGAATTTTACCGATCAGGAAGTTCCCCACGGAACTGCCGTCGTAGTAGAGGAATTCAAAAGCCCTGAAGAGTACCCGGAGCTCAAGACCTGTGAGATCAGAGCTACGATAATAGTTGACCGTGAGGGGCAGAAGGCGATAATAATCGGAAGATCCGGAGCAAAGCTTAAAACGATAGGAATGGCTGCAAGGAAAGAGCTTGAAGAGAAATTTGGTTATCCGATATATCTCCAGCTTTGGGTAAAGGTCAAGCCAGGTTGGAGAAAGTCACAGGAAGAACTGCGACGACTGGGGTATAGTTTTTGATATCTTCGTTTGAAACAGATAAACTTCCTCAGGGGTATTATAAGAAGGTAGGAACCGTCTTGCAGAGAAGGGATTCCTCAGGAGAGGGGCAATCCCTTCTGCTTTTTTTAAGGGACATGGGTCCAATTTGGGTAAGCGCACCTGCATCAAAAACCAAGTGCAGGTTTGGCGGTGCAATAGAACCGCTTGTATGGGCGGAGTTCGATCTGTATCAGGGCCCTGCAAGGCTCTACCTTCAGGGAGCTGAAGTGAAGGAAGACTTTATTTCTCTCAGATGTTCTGCGGAAAAATTGAAATCAGCTCTGAGGTTATACAAAAGACTTTCCAAGACCCTGATGGTCGGACATGAAAGCAATAATATCCTAATATTATTATGGTCATCGATACTATTGATCAAAGAAAACTGCCCGGTAGACATAGTTGAGTACAGGTTTACATGGAAGCTGCTAAAAGAGGCAGGTCTCGCGCCATCGCTTCAGTATTGTGTAAATTGCGGTTCAAAACTTGATTCAGGGGCAAGATGGACCAACGACGGTCTGATTTGTGCCTCCTGTTCCGGTACAAATAAGGGTGACCTTGATGCTGAAGGTCTCAAATCCCTCAGGTTTGCCGCTCTTTTGAACCATGATAAATTTATTGAGTGGTCAAGATCACAAGAAAAATCGTCTTTATATACTGATGAGTTAAAAAAACTGGTTACTTTTTTCACTGATATGGATTAAAATTCATCAAATATAGTTTTTGTGCTATCTGAAGGAGGCAGCAGAGAGTGAATTTTCAAGAAATAATAATGCGCCTGGAAAGTTTTTGGGCATCACAGGGATGTGTCATCCAGCAGCCGTATGATATAGAAGTAGGTGCTGGAACTATGAATCCTGCAACAACACTGAGGGTACTCGGTCCTGAACCATGGCGTGTTGCTTATGTAGAGCCTTCAAGAAGGCCTACTGACGGCAGGTATGGCGAAAACCCCAACAGACTGCAGCATTATTACCAGTATCAGGTAATAATCCAGCCTGCGCCTGAAAACATCCAGGAGATGTATCTTGAGAGCCTTAAGGTCCTTGGAATAGATCCTGCAGAGCATGATATCAGATTTGTAGAAGACGACTGGGAAAACCCCACTACAGGCGCATGGGGGCTTGGATGGGAAGTCTGGCTTGATGGAATGGAAGTCACTCAGTTCACGTATTTCCAGCAAATGGGATCTTTGGATATGGATGTAGTACCTGCCGAGCTTACCTATGGCATTGAACGTATCGCAATGTTCGTCCAGAAGGTCGACAACGTATATGACCTTGAATGGGTGGGAAACGTAAAATACGGCGATGTACACCATAAAGGCGAGGTCGAGCATTCGACATACAATTTTGAAGTGGCAAGCACCGAGATGCTCTTCCAGCTCTTCAGCATGTACGAAGCGGAATCAAAAAAGATACTTGAAAAGGGACTTGTCCTTCCTGCTTACGATTATGTCCTGAAATGCTCACACTCCTTTAACCTTCTTGATGCAAGAAATGCGATAAGCGTAACGGAACGCACAGGTTACATTGGCAGGGTCAGGGCAATTGCAAGCGCCTGCTGCCAGGCTTATCTTGAACAGAGAGAAGAAATGGGACATCCCCTGAAAGGGAAATTCGACAAATTTGAAAAAGCTGAAGGAGGCACAAAATAATGTCTGCAAAAGACCTTCTTTTTGAAATAGGAACAGAAGAGATCCCAGCGCGTTTTATGCCTAAGGTTTTGGCCGACCTCTCTTCATACGCAAAAGAAGAGCTTGCCTCAGTGCACATAGACCATTCGAATGTAAAGGTAGAGTGCACGCCCCGAAGGTTAGTCCTTACGGTTAGTGATCTCTCTGATTCACAGAAAGATAGCGTAGAGTTATCCAAAGGCCCGCTAAAGGCACAGGCCTTCGACCTGGAAGGCAGCCCTACAAAAGCGGCGGAGGGATTTGCCCGCAGCAGGGGAGTGGATGTCTCTGACCTCAAAGTACAGGAGATCAACGGAGCTGAATATGTAGTTGCGGAAAAAAGGGAGAAGGGGCAGTCTACAGAGTTCGTCCTGCCGCACATACTTGATAAAATACTCAAGAAGCTCTCTTTTCCGAAGAGCATGTACTGGGCTGATCCAACAGTTCGTTTTGCCCGCCCTGTAAGGTGGATAATGGCTCTCTATGGAGAATCACTCATAAACGTCGAATTCGGAAAAGTGAAAAGCGGCTATTGCACAAGAGGCCACAGATTCATGGGGTCAGGTTCAATACTGATCAAAGATCCTTCCGAATACAGAAAGGCAATGAAAGATAATTTTGTCATAACCGATCCGGATGAGAGAAAAAGCATGATACTCAGAGGGATCGCTGAAATAGAGAAGGAACTTGGCGCTAATGTCGAAGTAGCCCCCGAACTTCTTGAAGAAAACGTACACCTCAACGAATACCCTGTAGTTTTCTACGGGAGTTTCGATAAGGATTTCCTCGAAATACCCGAAGAGGTACTAGTTCTTTCAATGGCAAAAAACCAGAGGTATTTTCCTGTAAGGGATAAAGATGGGAAACTGATGGCAAATTTTGTAGGTGTCAGCAACAATAAGGCCAAAGATATGAAAGTAGTCAGGGAAGGCAACGAAAGAGTCCTGCGGGCCAGGCTTTATGATGCAGCATTCTTCTGGAAAGAGGATCTGCAGAAATCGTTGGACGATCTTGCGAACGAGCTGAGATCAGTAACTTATCAGGAACAGCTTGGTTCAGTCTATGACAAGGTGCAGAGGACCAAAGCACTTGCCCTCTGGCTTACCGACGAGCTCTCCCTCGGCAGCAAACGAGCTGTTGTTGAGAGAGCTGCAGTTCTGGCAAAAGCAGACCTTGTTACAAGCATGGTCTACGAATTTGCTGATGTCCAGGGAGTCATGGGACGGGAATACGCAAAAAAGGCAGGAGAATCGAACGAGGTGGCTCTTGCGCTTTACGAGCAGTATCTCCCAAGGTTTGCCGGCGACAGCATACCTTCCGGATTTGCAGGAGCTCTTATAGGTCTGGCAGACCGGGCCGATACTCTGGCAGCAATATATAAGATCGGACTCGAACCAACCTCTTCACAGGATCCCTACGGCCTTCGCAGGGCCACAAGATGTATAAACGAGATCATCTGGGGTCTGCCGCTTGATATCGATCTGGATAAGCTCATTGAAAAGTCAGCATCTGCATTCGATATGGACAGGGATATGATGGACAGGATCAAGGCATTTGTACGTCTGCGTCTCCAGGTCCAGCTGAGGGAAAAAGGATTCAGGCATGAGGTTGTTGAACTGGTCCTTCAGACGATATCAAATCGTCCGCTTCAGGCTTTCAGAATGGCTGAGACTCTTCAAAAGAGAAGCGATGAAGTTTGGTTTACGGATCTTATAACAGCCTCGGTCAGAGTAAAAAATCTGCTGAACAAAGCAGGCAGTGCTCCAAAGGAAGTTGAACTTTCAATGCTGATCGAACCTTCTGAAAAAGAGCTTTATGAGAAGCTTTTACTGCTTGAAGGTGAGGCCAAAGTATCCGTTGATAAACATGACTGGGAAAAACTTGCCTCAGTGCTTTCAGAACTTGCACCTGTAATTGCAAAGTTCTTCAATGATGTGCTAGTAATGGACGAGAATATTTCTCTGAGGAACAACAGACTGGCGCTTCTAAAAAAGTGTCAGGATTTCTTTCTCCTGGTCGGAGATTTCAGTCTTTTAAAGTAGTTAAAACGATATCAATATAGGAATGCGAACCCTTAATTTTTAAATTTGGGAGGTCACGTAATGCTCGAAGCGAAAAAGTATATCTATGATTTCAATGAAGGTGACGCAGGAATGAAGACCCTTCTAGGAGGAAAAGGAGCCAACCTTGCTCAGATGTGGAAGATCGGGCTGCCGGTACCTCCGGGATTTATAATTACAACGGAAGCATGTCATGAGTATTGGAAGGAAAATGATTTTATACTCAATATATTGGACGATGTGAAAGCTGCAGTATCGAGAGTAGAGGCTCTTGCAGGAAAGACCTTCGGCGGAAAAAAAGATCCGCTGCTGGTATCGGTGCGTTCGGGAGCTCCTGTCTCTATGCCGGGAATGATGGACACGATCCTTAACCTCGGACTGAACGATGAGACAGTTGCAGCACTTGCTGAGGCCGCCGGCGATGAGCGCTTTGCTTATGACAGTTACCGTCGTTTCATCCAGATGTTCTCAGACGTTGTAATGGGGATAGAGCATTCCAGTTTTGAAAAAAAACTCCACGATAAAAAGATACAGAATGGCGTTAAGGATGATAATCAGCTTTCTGCCACGGCTTTGAAAGAACTTGTCGAGGAGTACAAGGGTATTGTAAAGGAAGCCGGCAGGGATTTCCCTGTTGATCCCTGGCAGCAGCTCAGGCTCGCAATAGACGCGGTATTCCGCAGCTGGAACACACCGAGAGCCATTACTTACAGAAAGATAAACAACATTCCAGAGTCATACGGAACTGCTGTGAGTGTAGTTACCATGGTATTCGGCAACCTTGGAGATGACTGCGGCACCGGAGTCTGCTTCACAAGAAGCCCATCGACGGGTGAAAAGAGGCTCTTTGGTGAATACCTGATCAACGCCCAAGGAGAGGACGTTGTTGCCGGTATAAGGACTCCTATAGAGATCTCTCAGCTTGAGACGGCTATGCCGGAGGTCTATAAAGAATTCTGCCGCATTGCGAAACTCCTTGAGGAGCATTACAAAGATGCCCAGGACATCGAGTTCACAGTTGAGAGTGGAAAGCTCTACATACTCCAGACAAGAAACGGCAAGCGAACAGCAGCAGCCGCTGTCAAGGTCGCCATGGACATGTTCAGGGAAGGGCTTATAGATGAGAAGGCCGCTGTTTCAAGAGTTGATCCTGAACAGGTAGAGCAGCTTCTCCATCCACAGATAGACCCCAAAGCTAAGCTGAAACCTTTTGTAACAGGACTTCCGGCATCACCAGGCGCGGCAGCCGGAGTTGTTGTTTTTGACGCGGATGAAGCTGCCGAGCGCGGAGAAAAAGGCGAAAAAATAATACTTGTCCGCCCTGAGACAACACCTGATGACATCCACGGACTTTTTGCCGCTCAGGGAGTCGTCACGGCTCATGGAGGTATGACGAGCCATGCGGCTGTTGTTGCCAGAGGCCTTGGAAAACCTTGCGTATCAGGTGCCGAAAGCATAAAGATCGACTTTGCTGCAGAGACCTTCACAGTAAACGGTACAATTGTCAAAAAGGACGATTTAATAACTATTGACGGAACGAAGGGCGAAGTTATTCTTGGAAAAGTTGACCTTGTGGAGCCGCAGTTTGATGAAGATTTCAGTGAACTTCTCAGGATGGCTGACAGGATATCGACACTGGAGGTTTGGGCCAATGCCGATACACCTGAAGATGCCAGAAGAGCAAGGAGCTTTGGAGCAAAGGGAATAGGCCTTTGCCGCACGGAGCACATGTTTATGGCTCCTGAAAGACTCCCTGTCATGCAGAGCATGGTCGTGGCATCCACCAGAGATGAAAGGATCGAACATCTTAAAAAGCTCGAAAAAATGCAGGAGGAAGATTTCCTGGGTATATTCGAAGCGATGGATGGACTGCCTGTCACAGTAAGGCTGCTTGATCCTCCGCTTCATGAATTCTTGCCGAAGCTTCCTGATCTTAAGAAGGAGCTTAAAAGCCTTTCTGCAGACAGCCCCGAGGCAAAAGCTGTTAAAAATACCATAGCAAGAGTCCACGAACTGCACGAATCAAACCCGATGCTTGGCTTCAGGGGATGCCGGCTTGGAATAATCTATCCTGAAATTTATGAGATGCAGATCAGGGCAATATTCAGAGCTGTGTGCAAGCTCATCAATAAGGGTATAAAACCTGTTCCCGATATAATGATCCCGCTTGTCGCGACAAAAGAGGAGATGAGGATACTTAGGGAGATGGTCGACAGGATAGCACCTGAGATAATGAAGAAACACGGCTGCACTGTGGAATATCTTGTTGGCACAATGATCGAGCTCCCCAGAGCTGCTATGGTGGCAGATCAGCTTGCTCAGTATGCCCAGTTCTTCAGCTTCGGCACAAACGACCTTACACAGACGACTTTTGGTTATTCAAGGGATGATGCGGAAGGAAAGTTCCTTGGTCAGTACGTTTCTGAAGGAATACTGCCGCAGAACCCATTTGCAGTACTAGATCGTGACGGTGTAGGCGGCCTGATGGAGATCGGCGCTACAGGAGGTCGTAAGGTCAATCCGTCTATCCAGCTCGGCATATGCGGCGAACATGGAGGAAACCCGTCAAGCGTAGCCTTCTGCCATAAGCTTGGACTCAACTATGTAAGCTGTTCTCCCTTCAGGGTGCCGGTATCAAGGCTCTCAGCTGCGCATTCAGCGTTAGGAATACTCAAATAGCTTTTTGATATTTGATATAAGAAAAAATATCGTTCTAGTTACTGTATAATTACGGCAGAGCCAATGGTTCTGCCCTTTTTATTGAACTGATACAAATATTAGGAGATGGTCACTTTGAACACCCGCCTTCGCTGGGAAGAAATAGAAAAACAAATACTCTCTCCGTTTGCAGCTCTTTCTTCAGAAAGCAAAGGCAGAGCAAAAGAAGAGGAACCATGTTCGGTAAGAACATGTTTCCAAAGGGACAGAGACAGGATAATACACAGCAAGTCGTTCAGAAGGCTCAAATACAAGACGCAGGTCCTTCTCCTTCCGGAAGGAGACCATTACAGGACCAGGCTTACACACACACTTGAAGTCTCCCAGATAGCCAGAACTATAGCCAGGGCTCTCAGTCTCAATGAGGATCTGACAGAGGCAATCGCTTTGGGTCATGACCTTGGCCATACACCCTTTGGACACATGGGAGAAAAGGTCCTCAATTCTCTTGCCAAAGACCACGGACTTAGCGGTTTCCATCATGCTGTCCAGAGTCTGAGAGTGGTGGACTGCCTGGAAAAAGAAGGAAGGGGATTGAACCTCACCTGGGAGGTAAGAATGGGGATAATCCAGCATTCAAAAGGGCAGGTAGATGTTCATTCAGGATTTCACCTCATTGCCCCTTCAACACTTGAAGCCTGGGTCGTGAGGGTATCAGATTCTGTGGCCTACCTGAACCATGACCTGGATGACGCGCTCAGGGCAGAAATAGTTGCATTCGCAGACATACCCGGAAGAATCGTTGATAAAATGGGAAAGACTCACGCTGAGAGGATCAACTCACTGATAATGGACATCATAGAGAACAGTGTGGACAGCAGGCCGATGTTCAGCCCATCAATGCTCAAATCGACAGAGACGCTGCGGGAGTTTCTTTACAGCAGTGTTTACAGGCATGCAAACGCACAGATAGAGGATTCCAGGGTAGAACATGTGCTGACCGCACTCTTTAAATACCGCATGGAAAAATGCAAAGACGACCCTCAGGGAGCGGTGGATTTTATATCAGGAATGACCGACAGGTTTGCACTCCAGCTATTCCAGGATATTTATGTGCCTTCCCCATGGCCAAAGGGCCGGACCCAGTGAAGTAAAGAGTTTAATTGAGCTTTACTCAGTGATGTTGTATCTCTTTAGAAGCTCCTGATATTTTGCTTCCATATTTACAGCCTCGCTCGAATCCTTTTTATAGGGCTCCTGGTTTTTGTCAGGCACCTTTGCGTGTTCAGTATCTATTGTTTTCTTTATTGTTATAGGGATCTCAGGTGCAGTAACAGAAGATTCCTCCTCAGTGGTCTCCTGTTGCGGAAGTCCTTTCATTGCATATCTGTAATGGGTCATTTCGTCATCTATAGGGGCGAGTATCAGCTGAGGAGCATTTTCATCAGCCCTTGCCGCCGAGAGACTGCCTCCGTGCCATGGGCACAGGGATGAAGGAGCATGGCCGACTGGAAGAAGTATATTTGTAGCCGGACATCCTGGTGCAGCCAGGAAACCTGTCTTTTTGCATACTCTCACCGATTCCACACCGGCATCGGGAGGCACAACGAAATCAGCTGGAAGTTTGAGTTTTTTCACGGCGAAGGATACAAACTCTTTCCATACCGGGACAGCTGCAATAGTTCCCGTGGTTTTTCCGCCAAGTGGCGTGTGGTCGTCATTCCCAACGTAAACCACTACGACCAGGCCCGGAATGCCGCCTGCGAACCAGGCATCAGTCCAGTCGTTTGTCGTTCCCGTTTTGCCAAATGTCTGGTGTCCGTCGATCCTTGCCTTTGCTCCGGTTCCCCATGTCGCTACCTGTTCAAGCATTGAGCGCGTTGTCACAGCGGTTGTAACAGAGATCGCGTTTGCCAATTTTGGGCCGTTCTGTTCTATGGATTCCCCGCTTTTGCCCTTTATCTCTTTTATACCGTATGGTTCAACTTTATAGCCGTTGTTTGCGAAAGTAGAGTATGCCACACACATCTCAAGCGGGGTAACGCTCGCAGTTCCGAGAGCAAGTGAAAGGTCTTCAGGCAGATGCGGTGTTGATATGCCCATCCTCCTTGCCATTTCCACTACCCTGCTTACACCGTCGATTTGTGCTAACCTGACCGCAACGGTATTTATAGACCTTGCAAGCGCATCCATGAGGGTAACTTCTCCGTCATATTTATTTCCGTAGTTTCCCGGTTTCCAGCCGTTTGGAAAGATGAGAGGCGCGTCAAGGAGGTGGTCAACGGCTCTGTATCCGTTTTCCAGGGCGGTTGCATAGACTATGGGCTTAAATGCTGATCCCGGCTGACGAAAGGCCTGAGTGGCCCTGTTAAATTTACTGGCATCAAAATCCCTTCCTCCTACCAGGGCAAGGATCTCTCCGGTATTTGGATCGAGGGCTACAAGAGCTCCTTCGTACTTCATCTTTGAAACAAGATCTTCAGCTTTTTTCTGAAGATCCAGATCAATTGTCGTATGTACCTTCAATCCGCCACGGTATACCATTTCTGTCCCATAATTGGGCAGAAGCTTGTTGAAAAGTATATATGAGACAAAGTGAGGTGAATCTTTAAGAGAGAGGTTGCTTCTGGTGGACTCTCTTTTGACCAGTTTTGGCACATCGTTCACGCTGGTGTCATAATCAGATTTTGATATCCAGTCAAGGTCCAGCATCCTTTTGAGAACATAGTCCTTTCTCGTCTTAGACCTTGACGGATTTCTAAAAGGGCTGTATGTCTCAGGCGCTGCGACAAGACCTGCAAGTACAGCTGACTCAGTTATTGAAAGCTTACCCGGTGCTTTGCCGAAATATTTTTTTGAGGCGGAGTCTATACCATAGGCTCCATGACCCATATATATAGTGTTGAGATACATCTCGAGAAGCTGTTCTTTTGTGTATATCCTTTCAAGCCTTAAAGCGAGGATGGCCTCTTTTGCCTTCCTTACAATAGTCTTTTCCTTTGTAAGGAAAAGATTCCTGGCAAGCTGCTGTGTTATTGTGCTTCCGCCCTGCCGTGCCCCGCGATGAAAAATATCGACGAGGACTGCCCTGAATATTGAAACAGGCCTTATTCCGGAGTGATCATAGAATCTGTCGTCCTCAGCTGCCAGTATTGCCTTGACCATCCACGGGGAGACAACGTCAAGCTTTACCCAGTTCCTGTTTTCCTGGAAAAGTCTCGTTATGACCTTATCATTTCTGTCATATACGATAGTAGCCAGGCTGGGCTCATGTGCGAGGATCTCCTCTGTTGTCGGAAGTGACTGTGATATGTCTTTTAGGAAAACAGCCAAAATGACAGCCAGAAGAGCTGCGCATATTGTTGCGAAAAGAGCTATGTGAGAAAAGATCTTGTCGATCAACGACTTTTTCTTTTTTCCTTGCTTTTTTTTCTCAAGAGAAAACTTTTTGTCATTAAACTGCATCAAAGGCATAACTGCGGCAGCCTCCAGTCATTTAGTAGATCCAACCATAGGTCGGACGTCTAAGCTTTATTACCGATAAACTATCATCATTATGTGAATTATAACACGGTAAATTTTGCAATAAAAATTTATGAATAGCACCCTTTATGAAAATTTTAAAATAGACTTGCATTTTCCGCTAAAGCGTAGTATATTACCTCCTGTCGCCGTTGCAATCAGACCTTATTACAGTAAACGGTGACACTGAACCTTGCCAATTGAATACAGTACGTAAGGAAATAAGCGAACGAGACCAGAATCAAACGGAGAGTTTGATCCTGGCTCAGGACGAACGCTGGCGGCGTGCTTAACACATGCAAGTCGAACGGGAATACTTTGAAAGCTTGCTGATAAGTATTTTAGTGGCGGACGGGTGAGTAACGCGTGAGGAGCTGTCTTATGCAGGGGGACAACAGTTGGAAACGGCTGCTAATACCCCATAAGCCGAGAGGTAAAAGGAGCAATCCGGCAGAGGAGGTACTCGCGTCCTATCAGCTAGTAGGTTGGGTAACGGCCGACCTAGGCGAAGACGGGTAGCCGGCCTGAGAGGGCGAACGGCCACACTGGAACTGAGATACGGTCCAGACTCCTACGGGAGGCAGCAGTGGGGAATATTGGGCAATGGGGGGAACCCTGACCCAGCGACGCCGCGTGGGTGAAGAAATCCTTCGGGATGTAAAGCCCTGTTGTATGGGAAGAGCAGAAGACGGTACCATACGAGGAAGCCCCGGCAAACTACGTGCCAGCAGCCGCGGTAATACGTAGGGGGCAAGCGTTGTCCGGAATTACTGGGCGTAAAGCGCACGCAGGCTGAATTATAAGTCGGTAGTCAAAGGCGGAGGCTTAACTTCCGTTTATCTATCGAAACTGTAAATCTAGAGTATGTGAGAGGGAAGTGGAATTCCCGGTGTAGCGGTGAAATGCGTAGATATCGGGAGGAACACCAGTGGCGAAGGCGGCTTCCTGGCACAATACTGACGCTCATGTGCGAAAGCTAGGGTAGCGAACGGGATTAGATACCCCGGTAGTCCTAGCCGTAAACGATGGATACTAGGTGTGGGTGTCGCAGGGCATCCGTGCCGCAGCTAACGCGTTAAGTATCCCGCCTGGGGACTACGGTCGCAAGACTGAAACTCAAAGGAATTGACGGGGGCCCGCACAAGCGGTGGAGCACGTGGTTTAATTCGATGCAAACCGAAGAACCTTACCTGGGTTTGACATACAGGTGGTAGAGCGAAGAGATTCAATCGACCTTGCAGTAATGTAAGGAGCCTGCACAGGTGCTGCATGGCTGTCGTCAGCTCGTGTCGTGAGATGTTGGGTTAAGTCCCGCAACGAGCGCAACCCCTATTGCCAGTTGCTAACAGGAGAGCTGAGCACTCTGGCGAGACTGCCGCCGACAAGGCGGAGGAAGGTGGGGATGACGTCAAGTCATCATGGCCTTTATGCCCAGGGCTACACACGTGCTACAATGGCCGGCACAGACGGCAGCTTAGTGGCGACACTTGGCAAATCCTCTAAAGCCGGTCCCAGTTCGGATTGTAGTCTGCAACTCGACTACATGAAGCCGGAATCGCTAGTAATCGCAGATCAGCCAAGCTGCGGTGAATACGTTCCCGGGCCTTGTACACACCGCCCGTCACACCACCCGAGTTGGGGGCACCCGAAGCCGCAGGCTTAACCCGTAAGGGAAAGAAGCGTCTAAGGTGCGCCGAGTAAGGGGGGTGAAGTCGTAACAAGGTAGCCGTACCGGAAGGTGCGGCTGGATCACCTCCTTTCTAAGGAGCAACAATTAATTTTTTCTTGTCAGCGTTTCCTTACGTACTGTTTATGTGGGCCGATAGCTCAGTTGGTTAGAGCACACGGCTGATAACCGTGAGGTCGGAAGTTCGAATCTCCCTCGGCCCACCATTTTAAAAAACACGTTGGGGATGTAGCTCAGTGGGAGAGCGCCTGCCTTGCACGCAGGAAGTCGTCGGTTCAAATCCGATCATCTCCACCATTGTGTTGTTTAGGCACAGGTTTTTTAACGCACCATGACACCCTTTTATAACTAAAAGGTCAATAAAGGATTTATGAGGTTAAGGTACAAAGGGCACGCGGGGAATGCCTTGGCGCCAGATGCCGAAGAAAGACGCAGCCAGCTGCGAAAAGCCGCGGGGAGGAGCAAGCATCCCGAGATCCGCGGATATCTGAATGGGGAAACCTGCATGGAGCAGTCCATGCGCCTTTAATGAAGGCGGCAACCCGGTGAAGTGAAACATCTCAGTAACCGGAGGAAGAGAAATCGTAAGAGATGCCCCAAGTAGTGGTGAGCGAAAGGGGTAGAGCCTAAACCGAATGCATGCCAAGCCTGCAGGCGTTGTGCATATGGAGTAGCGGGATCCATAAGCGGAGTGTTGCAGAACTCCGGTGGAGTTACAAAGTGTTTTTATAGCTGAATCGTGTTGGGAAAACGAGCCGCAGAGGGTGAAAGCCCCGTAAGCGAAATGAAAGCACCTCCATTAATGGACACCCAAGTAGTGCGGAGCACGTGAAATTCCGTATGAATCAGGGCCGACCACGGTCCAAGGCTAAATACATCTGGCGACCGATAGTGAAGCAGTACCGAGAGGGAAAGGTGAAAAGCACCCCTGACGGGGAGTGAAATAGACCTGAAACCGCGTGCTTACAAGCAGTCGGAGCATCTTAGGATGTGACGGCGTGCCTCTTGGAAAATGAGCCGTCGAGTTATGGTATGTGGCGAGGATAAGAACTACGAGGTTTGGATCCGTAGGGAAACCGAGTCTGAACAGGGCGCAAGTCGCATGCTATAGACCCGAAGCCATACGATCTATCCATGTCCAGGTTGAAGACCGGGTAACACCGGTTGGAGGACCGAACCACAGACTGTTGAAAAAGTCCTGGATGAGGTGTGGATAGGAGTGAAAAGCTAATCGAGTATGGTGATAGCTGGTTCTCCCCGAAATGCATTGAGGTGCAGCCTCGTTTTATGGATTTATGGGGGGTAGAGCACTGAATGAGTAAGGGGGTCGATGGACCTACCGAGCTCAATCAAACTCCGAATACCCATAATATTCGAACGGGAGTGAGACTACGGGTGCGAAGATTCGTGGTCGAAAGGGAAACAGCCCAGCCCGACAGCTAAGGTCCCAAAGCCTGTGCTAAGTGTTACAAGGATGTGGGGAAGCAAAGACAGCCAGGAGGTTGGCTCAGAAGCAGCCACCCTTGAAAGAGTGCGTAACAGCTCACTGGTCGAGCGTCCCTGCGCCAAAAATGTGGGGGGCTAAGCACAGCGCCGAAGCTTCGGATTTAGTGGAAAAATCCATTAACTGGTAGGGGAGCGTTCCATACGGGACGAAGCATGATTGTAAGGTTGTGTGGACTGTATGGAAGTGAGAATGACGGCATGAGTAGCGAAAAGTGTGCGAGAAACACACTCACCGAAAACCCAAGGATTCCTGGGGAAGGCTCATCCACCCAGGGTTAGGCGGGACCTAAGGCGAGGCCGAAAGGCGTAGTCGATGGACAACAGGTAGACAATCCTGTCCTTCGGACGATCGTTTGACTGATGGAGTGACGCAGAAAGCTATGTGCGCCGGGTGATGGAAGTCCCGGTCTAAAGAAGTAGGCTTGTGAGGGAGGCAAATCCCCCTTGCTTTAAGGCCGAGATCTGATGGGGTAGTGAATAATCACGAGAAGGCACAAATGCTCAGCTGCCGAGAAAAGCTTCTAGGGAGAGAGTTCGAACCCGTACTGAAAACCGACACAGGTGGGTTGGCTTAGAAGGCTAAGGTGAACGGGATAACCCTTGTTAAGGAACTCTGCAAGTTGACTCCGTAACTTCGGGAGAAGGAGTGGCTGGAGATGTTAATACTATACGTAAGAAGCATCTTTGGTTCGCAGAAACCAGGCTCAGGCGACTGTTTAACTAAAACACAGGACTCTGCTTAAGGCGCAAGCCGAAGTATAGGGTCTGACACCTGCCCGGTGCTGGAAGGTTAAAGGGAGAGGTTAGCCGCAAGGCGAAGCTTTGAACTGAAGCCCCAGTAAACGGCGGCCGTAACTATAACGGTCCTAAGGTAGCGAAATTCCTTGTCGGGTAAGTTCCGACCTGCACGAAAGGTGTAACGATCTGAGCGCTGTCTCAACAGGGGGCCCGGTGAAATTGTGGTACTGGTAAAGACGCCAGTTACCCGCAGTAGGACGGAAAGACCCCGTGGAGCTTTACTGTAACTTGATATTGGATTTCGGTACACTCTGTATAGGATAGGTGGGAGGCTATGAAGGATGTGCGCCAGCGCATTTGGAGTCGCCCTTGGAATACCACCCTTGGTGTGCTGGGATTCTAACCGCTGCTGCTGAATCGCAGAGCGGGACATTGTCAGGCGGGCAGTTTGACTGGGGCGGTCGCCTCCCAAAGAGTAACGGAGGCGCGCGAAGGTCACCTCAGGGCGAATGGAAATCGCCTATTGAGCGTAAGGGTATAAGGTGGCTTAACTGTGAGACTGACAGGTCGAGCAGAAACGAAAGTTGGTCCTAGTGATCCGGTGGTCCTGAGTGGAAAGGCCATCGCTCATCGGATAAAAGCTACCCCGGGGATAACAGGCTGATGCCGCCCGAGAGTTCCTATCGACGGCGGCGTTTGGCACCTCGATGTCGGCTCATCGCATCCTGGGGCTGAAGCAGGTCCCAAGGGTTGGTCTGTTCGCCCATTAAAGCGGTACGTGAGCTGGGTTCAGAACGTCGTGAGACAGTTCGGTCCCTATCCACTGTGGGCGCAGGGTATTTGAGAGGATCTGTCCCTAGTACGAGAGGACCGGGATGGACGGACCGCTAGTGAACCGGTTGTTCCGCCAGGAGCATACGCCGGGTAGCCATGTTCGGATCGGATAACCGCTGAAGGCATCTAAGCGGGAAGCCGGCCTCAAGATGAGATACCCCATTGCATAAGCAAGTAAGGTGTCCGGAAGACTACCGGTTTGATAGGTTGGAGGTGTAAGCGGGTAACGCCCGTTGAGCTGACCAATACTAATACACCGAGGCCTTAACCTCATAAAATCCTTATTGACCAGATATTGGGTCATATTTGAGCCGAAGCGGCGAAACGCTCGGTGCAGTCTTCTCGACGTATAACGCATACGTCTTCGAAGCCTGCCCCTTCGGGTTTCATCCGTTTCGATCTCAAATCTAACCCAAAATCATGAGAGATGTGCTAGAATAGGGCGTCAAAGAAAACAGCAATGTAAGGCGAAGGTCTGGGCATCAAAAACAGCAAAGATCACAGCCTAAAACATACAAGTTTTCGGTGGTAACAGAGGAGGGGACACACCCGGTCCCATGCCGAACCCGGCAGTTAAGCCCTCCTTCGCCGATGGTACTACGGAGGGTATTCGTGGGAGAGTAGGTCGCTGCCGAGATTAATTTAACAAAAAAGCCCCGTGCTTGTGCACGGGGCTTTTTTGTTGGGAAGCTGCCGGAAGAACACCGGCGCCAAGTGCGACAGAAACATGTCGCGGGAAGCGGTGGCTTAGGAGATGGGAATTGCGGCCAGTGTCATGCCGCGGGGAATTCGCGGACTTCGTCCTCTGGAGAATTTGCGACATAAAGCGTCGAGGTGAATGAGACATTGGTGCTTGACTGTAAGCTCCCATCCTCGTCGTCCCCGAGTGCCTGTATCGGGGATCCAGTGTCTCTAGATTCTGGTTATGACGAGCCTTTCAATACCTAACCCCAAGCTGCTGGATTCCCGATTTAAGCATTCGGGAACGACAAATATTTTGAGTCTCCGCGGCCTTTGTCCGCAAATTCACCGCAGCCCAGAGGCTGCAAATCAACCGGGGCTATTATCCCTCTTAGTCTGTTATTGAGTGATAAACAATGCTAAAATGTAATAATGTGAGCGGTCAGGTTATAAATATCACGTCGTGATGGCAGGTGAGAAGCGAATGAATTATCAATATTGGGCAAAGGCTGCCAACGGTAAGACTGTCAGGGGCAGAAGAGCCGCGGATAATGAAGGTGAGCTTCTCGAATGGATAAGGGACAAAGGTTGGATACCTATCAATGTTGTCAGGACGTATGAAACTGTTGCGAGGATCGGGGATTCATTTGGAAAGAATATCGACTGGAAAGAAGTATTTGACTTTTCTCCCAAAGTAAAGCTCAGGGATAAGGCTATTTTCATAAGACAGCTTTCTACGATGATAGCGGCCGGTGTGCCTATAGGTGGGGCACTGCAGATATTGATCGAACAGACAAACCAAAAGAGGCTGAAAAAGGTAACCCAAAAAATTTACGCAAGAGTAAGTTCAGGATCTACTTTGAGCTCTGCGATAGCTGAGCATCCTAAATTTTTTGACGTACTTATCTCGTCGCTTATCAAGTCAGGAGAAGAGTCAGGTACCCTGGACAGTACATTGGCACAGTTGGCAAACTTTATTGAAGACCAGGAAGTCCTTAAGAAAAAAATCATATCTGCAATGACTTATCCTGCTGTTGTAATAACCATAGCCGTCTTTGTCCTTGGTATTATGGTGGTTGTTGTCATTCCGCAGTTTCAGAAAGCATTTTCAAGCATGAATGTTGAACTCCCCAGACTGACCAGAATGATATTTGAATTTGGAACATGGGCACAGAGCTATTGGTACTATGCCATTGCCGTCATTGGACTGATAATTTTACTGCTCAATTTTTTAAGAAAAGTCCCCGGATTGAGGATATATATTGACACAGGGATACTTAAAGTCCCAGTTTTTGGAGACATTCTTTACAAGGCGGCGCTGTCAAGATCATTCAGGACTATGTCAGCTTTGCTCAGGTCAGGCGTTCCTATTTTGAAAGCACTTGAAATGGCAGGGGAAGTTGCATCCAACAGCAAGATAAACAACAACTTTTTGCTGATGAGGGATGCTGCTGCGATGGGAGCTCCAATGAATATTGTTATTAAAGAAAGAAAACTTTTTCCTCCTATGATCGCTCATATGATCGCAGTCGGAGAAGAAACAGGACGTACAGATGAAATGCTGCAGAAGATATCAGACTGGTATGACAACGAACTGTCAGAGAAGATAAAGCGCCTCAGTTCTGTCCTTGAGCCAATCATGGTCGTCCTTGTGGGTATAATTGTGGGATTTATGGTTCTGGCAATATTCCTGCCGATAATATCTGCAATACAGCAGTTTATATAAAAGAGATAAATTTTGAACAGTTCAGCAGTTCATAAAATTACGAGATAACAATGTGTTATCAAGTAATCAGGAGCTGGTTGTGACCTGTCTTCAGACAGCAAATATTGCCAATATAACACTCTGAAAATTGAAATAATTATTCAATGTGGCAGTTTAGTATTGACAAACTTTACTCAAGGTGAAAAAATACAAAGCTAGTATAGAGATTACTGGTGTGAAATAAAAAGTTTTAGCTTGAGGTCTTATTTTTCTATATGTTTTTCATTTTTTATCGTCTTTCTAATTATTGTAAATTTAATATTAAAGGGGGAATTAATAGAAACGTCCTTTCTGTAAATTTTAAAGGGGAACCGGGGGCGCCCGGTTCGGTAGGGTGGGGCAAGCGCAAGTTGTTTGTGGATGAAGTATAGAGTAATACGAATATGGATGAGAAGAGGAGATATTAACTTGAAGAAAATGCTTAAGAGAAAATCAAAAGGTTTCACACTGGTAGAACTTCTGATCGTAGTTATCATCATTGGTATCCTTGCCGGAATGATGATGCTTTCAACAGGCAGCGCAACGGCCAAGGCAGAGGCGACAAAGATCGTATCTGATATGCGCAACATAAAAGCTGCTGCGGTGATGTACTATGCTGATAACGATGGCAGCTGGACAGATAAGATCGGACATTTAAGCAAATATCTTGATGGCAACGTTACTTCTGGAGAGACTACCCCCCAGACAATTGGAAAGGGTGATTTCGAAATAGCTTCAGATGACGGAAAACTTGATATTAAAGTTAAGGTAGCAGATGCTGATGTCCGAACCGCTCTTGGTAAGATGGATGCTGTAAAAGTTGCCAGCGGTGATGCAACCAGTTTCATAATGAGACTCAAATAAATTAGATACAACTGTCAAGCTTGTAATTGTTTAGCCTTTAATAATTGGTCCTGTACGTTAACAAATGTTCTGGACCAATTATTGTTATTATGCCATAGATATGGATAGGCAGCACAGTTAAAATTGTTAAAAGATTTGCAGATCAATACAACATGCTGGATATGACAACAAATTTCAACCAAAGGCAAAAGCCACATTTTCTACTGACCTGATTCTGGATTATTTTTCTGAAAATAGAACTGTTCATTCCGATACCCTTTCCTGACATCACAAACAATAATCTAAATCAATAAAATAAATTGAAAATACTTCAAAAATCATTGTTGTAATCTGATATTCTGGGTTATAATGGCAATGGAAACCTTGCCCTTTTGTTTTCCTCTGGTTGTTTATTTAATTTTTATTCATCGAAAAGGGGAAATATATGGCTTTATTCGGGCTAAATAAACAAAAGAAAAAACGAGCCGGGCTCTTTATCGACAGGGGATACTTCAGGTATCTCACAGTTGTTGGTGCGCCAGGTAGTTATGTTGTCACTGACGCAGTTTCCGGAGATATCTCTGAAGATGTGACACAGGGTGGCGACCCTTTTACAAATAACGGCATGTATCTTTATCAGGTAATGAACGAGATCCTGCACAATGTAGGAAGTATAGATGTTCCTGTGCGCCTCTCTCTCCCAACGATCGATTCGCTTCTTAGGGTAGTAAATTTTCCCAACATGTCCCTGTACGAAGCAAAACTGGCTTTCAGGTATGAATTCGAAAATTATTTTCCATTTCCGATCGAAGAGGGGGTTTATGATCTGGGAGAGATACTCTATCCTCTTCAAAACGGTTCAGAAGAATCGAGATATCTCGTAGCTGCGACGAGAAAGGCCCTGATAGAAAACATAACCAAGGCTGCCAAAGCTAACGGGATTGAGATCACTGCCATAGAACCGGCACAGATAGCCCTCGAAAGGGCTGTTGCCCCTTTGACTCCGGTCTCTGACGCTTCTGTTTACATATACGCAGGCAAGACAAGGTCTGTCCTTATTTTTTCGTGGAAGGGCAACGGTATTTTTTATCGTACGATGTCCATCGGCTTTACGGGGATATCTTTTGTAAACGAATCTTTTAACGAACAATTGAACGCTGAATATAACGCATTTGCAAGGGAGGTCCATTCCTCGCTGCAGTTTGCTCTCTCTCAGATGAGAGGTTTCAAACCGGATATGTTCTTCATTTTTGGCCCCGGAGCGACCCAGGACCTTTGTGAATTTTTAAAGGAATCCCTTTCGGTTTCTGAAATTATGCTGTCTGATCCGATCTCTCTGCATGGACTTGATTTTGACAGCACCGCGGGTTCATGGGATATCCCCATAGGCTTGGTGTTGAGGTAACCTGTATGGTCGTTAAACTTGATCTTAGGCTTCCGGGAAAAGAGACCAGAGAAGAGCGTGAATCGGGTTACAAGCATTTGCTGCTCTTTACTTCTGTATTTCTTTTTGCTATCGCGGGCACTCTCGTTTTCATATTGGGAGGGTGGCAGCTTTATTCTTTGAGGAGCCAGAGACTTGTATTAAGGGAGGACGCTCTTTCAAACAGTCAGAAGATCGCAATTATGGATAAGGAACTTGGGAGAATTACCGGTGATATGTCCATACTTGAGTCAAAGCTTGGCTACATGCTCTCTGACATTCCTTCGGTAGAGCTTTTGACAATGATTGCAAAGATGTTGCCTGAGGGCATAACCATAGAAGCTCTTTCCATGACGTCAGGAAGACTTAGTCTTTCCGGAATAGGAAAGAACGAGGAAGAGATCCTGCAGTTTGCCAATAATCTCCATCTGACGCCGTTTGCAAATATTGTAAGTGTACCTGTGATCTCACCGGCAAGCAGAAATGGTGTGAACATGAGGACCTTTAAGCTTGAATGTACATTGTTTTCTCTTGATCAGATAATTCAGAGGAGCGATGTGAAAGAGCTTAAGCAGCAAAAAATCGTCTCTGAGGATGCAGTATTATGACAAGGGTAGATTTTGAAGAGCTGACTAAGAAACAGATAGCCCTGGCTTTCCTGTTAGTTATTCTGATTATGTCTGTCCTGATCCTGTTTGTAAGACATATCAGAAATGTTCGGAGCGAGATATATGCTGCTGCTCAGGAAAACCAGCTGACGGAGGGGATATTCAGGGCCAAAACAGATGCCGTATCAAGATACAAGACAGGGTTCAACATTGACAACGCTTCCGCGCCTGCAGAGGTAGAATCTGCGACCAGATTCTATTCGATACTGATAAATGTACTTTCAACGACTGGTTTTGAGGATGCCTCTGTAATAAAAGTGGCAGAGAGCAAGGATAGTGTTAGCTTTAAAGTAAG
Organism: Synergistaceae bacterium; assembly: GCA_963682045.1. Taxonomy (GTDB): domain Bacteria; phylum Synergistota; class Synergistia; order Synergistales; family Synergistaceae; genus Caenicola. The sequence continues at coordinate 318,102 of OY821326.1, read as the reverse complement.
CGGGGAAGCGGGATATTTTTCACTGCTCGAGCTGCTCTCTTCGTTCAGGCAAAGCTCCTATCTTATTAGGATCTTAAATCTTGAACTGGCAGGCCGGACAGATGGTTATGTCGGTTATTCGTTTGCGGTGGAATGCAAAATATCTGTACCGGAACCGTTAAAGACAGAGAAGAAGAATAACTGAAGAGGCTACGTGGATGAATCTTTCTGAGCTGAGGACAAAACTGAACAGGTCTAATTTGCTGTCGAATTTAAAGGCTCCTGTCTCTCCGGAAGAGAAGAAGGAACTGATATATTTTCTTTTGCTTTTTTTCCTCTTCACTGGAGCTGCAGTGACTAGTGTAGTAAACTTTTGGTGGCTGAACACTTCCAAAGATGAAGTTAATGCTATGCCTGTACCGCAAATGCAGGCAGGCAGTGAAATCAACACAAGGCTTAGTGAATTTACCAGAAAGTACGATCTCTTCATGAGATACCGTAATGAGAGCAGACAACTGGTGGAATTAGCCGAGACGGTAGGCAGGTATCCTGTGGCATTACTGTCCAAGCCGGTCGCTCAGGAGTTTTCTGTTCCTGACTTCGCACCGCAAATACAAATAAAGGCCCTGGTAGTCATGGGAAACGGAGGGGTTGCAACCCTTGACATCGAAAATGAAACACCGGGAATGTTGGTAAGACCGGGCACTGTTTTCGGCGGAGGAAAGGGTAAAATAACAGCAATAGATACTAAAGGGGTGAGTTGGACATGGTCAAACAAAAAATACCGTACAAATCTATGATCAAATTATTCATGACGCTCACTATCATTGTGTCAGCGGCTTTATATATGACAGTTTGTTCTGTATGTCCTGCGTATGCTGTGACGACTACTGCAAAGACAGGTGAGCTCACCTCTGTCATCGAGGGGATGAAGGTCTGGCAGATAGGCAGCAGCCAGATAAGGCTGGAACTTAGGGGTACTTCTATAAGTTTGCCTGTGCAGGGACCTTCTGGCGGCAGTGCAATAACACTCATCTGGAAGGATATCCGTTTTCCACGGAATACAGACAAAAAAGACTGGTGGGACGAATATGGCTGGGACATCCTCAGGATCAAAGAGAAGGAGAGTGAAGAGTGGTATCAGGAGTATGAATACAACCTTGTGCAGAGAGTCAGTGTAATTTCCAATGACCAACAGGGTCTTACAATGAATATTGTAGGTGAAAAACCGCTCGTTCTTAAAAAAATCACAGGCATGCCAGGTTCAGACAGGATCACGCTGGCACTGGAAACAGTAACTGACATTGCGCCTCCGATACCGCCCAAACCACGTGCACCTGTTCAGGGAGATCCTCTTGGAATGTATTCTCCTGTGACACTTGAATTAAGGGACATATCAGTAAGGGAAGTCTTCAGGATGCTTGCAGATCTGCATAGCCTTAACTTGGTGATCGACAGTTCGGTGCCTGACAATTTGATGACTTTTTCTTTCAAAAATGCAAAATTCAGTGAAGTATTCGCATATATGCTCAGGATGAACGATCTCACTTATGCCCTTATGGGAAATACTCTGGTCGTAGGAACAGCGGAGAGCATCGGAAAGACCCTGGGCAAAAACATTACTAAGGAATATAAGGTTGCTTACGGAGATATTAAAAAAATGCCTGCGATAATAATGGGACTTGTAACACTTCCCAAACCTCCGATAGTTGATGAGCGTCTGAGAGCCCTCTATGTTACAGGAACAGCTGAACAGCACATAGAGGTTGAATCGTTGATGAACAGGATAGACCATCCCGGTAAACAGATAATGCTTGAAGCGAGACTCATTGAAATTACCGACGGTGCACAGCAGGAAATAGAAACTCTCATATCCGCTGTTTATAACGGCTGGCTCTTCACATACGGTGCTCAGGGGCTGACTTCAGAGTACACATACGCGAATAGTCTTATTAAACCAAACGTTAACCCTACAGGAACAACTACGTCGGGAAAACTTCCGATTGTTGGCTCTGACTCAACGATGCCGGTAAATATTATTGACCCTACGATGAAAATGCTGGATGCAGGGTTAAGAGCCATGGAATCGGACAACAAAGGAAAGATACTTGCTAATCCTTCTGTGGTTGCCCTTGACGGACAGAAAGCAACAATAAAACTTACCCACAATTATCTATACCAGTCAGGGCTGGATGAGAGCGGCAATCCTGAGTTCACTGAGCAGCAAACTGGCCCTACTCTCGAAATAACTCCCACCATAGGGAGAGACGGTTTTGTAACTTTGAAAATGAAGATATCTACAGGGGAGATAGTGCAGTTCAGGGACAGTGGTGTTTCAGAAGTTCCTGAGACAACCAAACGTGAAGTTGACACTCAGATAAGAGTCCGGAACGGAGAGCTTTTTGTAATAGGAGGACTCTATCAGGAAAGCAAGACCAAAAGTGTAACAAGAGTACCGATCTTAAGTTACATTCCCCTGATAGGCGAACTGTTCAAGAGCAAGACGGACAAACACTCCAAATCTGAAATGGCTTTTATCGTAATGCCGCATATATTGGATGTGCCGACAGGAGCATCTGAGATCTTTGACATGCCCGGTAAAAGCCTGATACAGTAAACACAAGTTACAGTGAATAAAAACACATATCTCTTTCGGGATGGGGGAGAGTCATGAAACCTATAAGGACATTAAAGCTTGGCGAGCTTCTTGTTAATGCGGGGGCAATTTCACCTGCCAACCTTCAGGCGGCACTTGGAGAACAGAAAGTTTCTCATATGCGTCTTGGAGAAGTCCTCATAAAAAACGGATATCTTACAGAGATGCATCTTGCAGAGGCGCTGAGTGCCCAGCTTGGAATCCCATTCATATCCCTTGTGAAAGAGAGGCCAAATCAGAACGCCCTCTCAATGATACCCGAAAACGTTGCCGTCAGGCTCAACATAATACCGCTTTCTCTCACCTATGACGGACGTATCACCGTAGTAATGTCGGATCCGATGGATACTCTCGCCATAGATGAGATCTGCATGCTTACCAACAGGGAAGTGGATATACGGATAGCTACGGCAAGTGATATCAACAAGGCCCTTTCTACTTACTACCGAGTTCAGTCAAGTGTGGAAGATGCTGTGCAGGATGTAATGAAACAGTCAGCAAACATCTCAGGTTCAACTCAGATAATGTCTTCAACTGTTGCTCAGGACATAGCAACTGTTAATTCTGATGATGCACCTGTTGTACGTCTCGTAAACAGTATTCTGGAACAGTCTGTCAAGGAGAAGGCTTCTGACATACACATTGAACCATCCGATTCAACAACGAGTGTAAGGATGAGGATAGACGGAACGCTTTTCCTTACAACTGAGATACCCAAAAATCTGCATATGCCTCTGATTGCGAGGATAAAAATTCTTGCAGGCATGGACATAGCAGAAAAAAGGCGGCCACAGGACGGCAGGATCCTTATTAAAGTAAGCGGTAAAAAAATGGATATGCGTGTATCGACAATCCCTTCTATTTTTGGAGAAAAAGCTGTCCTGCGGCTCCTTGATCAGGACAATGAACACATAGGCATCGAAAAACTGGGTTTTGATCATGACCAGGCGGAAAAATTAAAACAGGTGGTAACTGCTCCTCATGGCATCATACTTGTTACAGGGCCTACGGGAAGCGGAAAATCCACTACTCTCTACTCACTTCTTGAACTGATCAATAAGCCGGAGGTCAACATTATCACTATAGAAGATCCTGTTGAATATACGATCGCAGGGATAACCCAGATCCAGGTAAACGAGAAGATAGATGTCACTTTCGGAAGCGCACTGAGGTCGATATTGAGACAGGATCCGGACAAGTTAATGGTAGGAGAAATAAGGGACCAGGAAACGGCACATCTTGCTGTAAGGGTCGCTTTGACAGGACACCTTGTATTAAGTACCCTGCATACAAACGATGCGCCTGCTTCCATAAACAGGCTTGTCGATATGGGAGTCCCGAATTTCCTGATCTCATCATCGCTGAGATGTATAGTGGCTCAGAGGCTTGTAAGGAAGCTCTGCAACAACTGTAAAAAAGAGATAGAAGTAACAGAAGAGATGGCTCGGGACATAAACATTCCTGCAGGGTCAAAGATATACAGCCCTGTAGGATGTGCTTCCTGCCGTTTTACCGGTCACAGCGGCAGGACTGTAATAGCAGAATTGATGGTAATAGACCCAACCTTAAGGGAAATGATAAACAACGCAAGGCCTCAGCAGGAGATAAAGGATTACGCAGTAAATAACGGCATGTCTACGCTGAGAGACGTCGCAATGAAAAAAGTACTCGACGGCACTATCAGCGTAGAAGAGATGCTTATCACAACAATGTTCGATTAATCGGAGGCTGCATACTTTGCCAATTTTTGACATTAACAACCTTCTGCTTGACGGTGTAATGAGCAGTGCAAGCGACATACATATTTGTGCGGGAGCAAAACCCGCACTAAGGATCAACGGCACACTCGTAAGACGTCCGTATGCTGAACAAATTACGAAAGAAGACATGGACAACGTTATCAATACGCTTCTATCTCCGGAACAGCTCAGCAGATTCAACGAAGAGAGGGAATTCGATTTCAGTTTCAACTTCTCCAGCGGGCCTGATTTCAAACAGCGTTTCAGGGGAAATTTCTCTTTTGAAAGAGGCAACCCTGTCCTTGCGCTCAGGATAATCACTCCGATAATCAGGACCGTCAAACAACTTATGCTGCCGGAAGAGGTCAGAAATATTTCCCACAAAAACAATGGGCTGTTTATAGTTACAGGGCCTACCGGATCGGGAAAATCAACAACGCTTGCAGCTATGATCCAGGAAATAAACCTGACACGGCAAACGCACATAATTACGATTGAGGACCCTATCGAATACATATACAGCTCAGCTGAATCAATGATCCACCAGCGTGAAGTCGGGAGCGACACCAAAAGCTTTTCAGAAGCGCTCCGGCGAGCAATGAGACAGGACCCTGACGTCATAATGATCGGAGAATTGAGGGACCTTGAGACCATCTCTGCGGCAGTTACGGCAGCAGAGACAGGTCATCTTGTGCTGACTACGCTTCACACGCCCGACGCACCTCAAAGCATAGACAGGATAATAGACGTATTTCCTTCAGGGCAGCAGCAGCAGATCAGGATACAGCTATCGTCAATCCTCATCGGTATCCTCTCGCAGCAGCTTGTACCTCTTGTTACTGAAACAGGACGAATGGTGGCTACAGAACTTCTGATAGCAAACAATGCCGTAAAGAACTACATAAGAGAGGCCAAGACCTCTCAGATCAAAAACGCGATTCAGACAGGTTCAGCCCTTGGTATGCATACTATGGACCAGGATCTGGCGCGAATGTACAGAGAAGGTCTCATAAGCAGAAAAAATGCGATCGCTTATGCTTATGACTTAAAAGATCTTGAAAGATTCATGGGAGATTGAGATCCAGAAGGGGTACTATGCTTACCGGAACACTGGCGGCCTGTTTTATTGCCGTGATAGTTACCGGTATTTTCGCATGTCTCTTTTGTGCAAGTGTTATGCTCGTAAAAACACCATATGAGATACTTGATATAGAGAGGGCTAAGCACGACGCCCTCTCTGTCCTGTCTTCGGGCAGTATCCCCCAGCAGGTCAACTTTAATAACGTACGAATAAACCTTCTTAATAACACTTCAGATGACAAAAATTTAATTCTTTTGATCGAGAAAGATGGTTTTCAGAAAATCAGAAGATCTTATCTTGTGTGGCCAAATGAAAGGCCATAAAAATAAGGCTTTTTCTCTTATAGAGCTGGTTGTCAGCATCGGTATAATGCTGATAATGACCCCATTGTTTATCTCTACTGTAAAAATTGCTGTGGACAGGATCGATATAGATACCGAACATATAAAAGCACATAAAAGGATATCAAGGGCAGAGTCACTTCTTAAAGCACCTCTTTTCTATTGCGGACTTGGAATGCCGGTTGATGCTTCAATATATAAGGTGGCTTTCGGCAGCCAGAAGTTCGATCCCTTCAGGTGGGATGGACCTATAAGCGTCAAAAAGGGGCCAAGCGGTTTTGATAACAGTGAATTAAGAGTCTCCTTTGCCCGGCCTGGAAGCACAAGGCTCACCCGGATGACACAGAGCGAAACGCCTGACGGAGTCGTAAATCTTCACAAATGTCCTGATCAGAATGAAATAGGGGATACTTATTCCAACAATTCATCCGATATTAGAAACTGGGTCCTATTCCCATCAACCTTTCCTCCTTCGACACCCTTTTGTGTGACAGGTCTCAACAAAAAAACAATGTCTGTAAAAAACAATCTTGGAAGATCTTTCAGCATTTCGAGGGGAGACAGGGTGCATCACATGAGGGCAATGTGCGCCTACTCACATAACGACTGCCTTTATACAAAGGATTTCCGAGCTTCCGGAGCACAGCCAAGGATAAAGGGAATCATTGATATTAGGTTCGACCTTGATATTGAAAAAAGGCTCGTTAAGGTCTACGTCCTTGCAAGAGGCGACAGACTGTATGATTCCCCAAAGGAGATAGAGGGCAGGGAAGAATGGCCTGAAGAATATCTTCGGCAATGGGATGAAAAAGGGTCAAGATATAAGCTCTTTGCGTCAAAAACTGTATGGTACCTGCCAAACCTGATAGGAAGCGATGTAATATGCGAAGAATACATAAACGCGACGGAGCAGTTCTGATAACAGCCATTTATTGTTCTGTTGCTATACTCACAGCTGTCCTGCTCTATTTTACACTGGCAAATAAGATCCACGGTTACGTTAACCGGGAGTGCACCCTTCTGAAAAGGGAAAACGCAGCAATACAGGCAGAAGCCATGGTGAAATGCTGGTTCGGTTCATCAGTATCAGGAAATGGTTTCATTGACCCTTCAGAATTTATTCCTGGATCTGAACCTAAAGATGATCCCTACATGGATCTCCCCGAAGACCTTCTGCAGGAGATCAGAAACCAAAATAAAGATATCTGCATTCAGGCAACAATCATCGATCAGAATTATGGTGACTCATTTGTGTCTGAAGCAGAGAAGATGAATATCCCAAAGGGAGAGCCTTCTATGCTTTTGATCGCAGCTGAAGGAGAAAGTCCCGACATATGCTTCATTAAGAGGTACCACATCAGGATAACTTCAGTATATTCCAATAAAGAAGGCGAGCCCATAGTTCTTTCTGAAAATGTACTTGTCCTTAAGGAATCCTCAGGAACGATAAGAGCGATACCTCTATACACAAAAAAACAATAGCAGATAAAGACAAACAAGCTTTCTTTATGTTATGATAATACGGCGTATCCATGGCAAATGAATGCGCATGATGTTTTGTGAGAGAGTACAGGGAGGTTTTTCAATGGCACAAATTGTGGACACTAGCGATTTCCGTCCGGGACTTAAGATCAAATGGGAAGGCGGGATGTGGGTCATTCTTGAATGTTCCCATCACAAGATGGGAAGGGGAGGCGCGATCGTAAGGGGAAAACTTCGCAACCTTGAGACCGGATCCTCCGTTGACCAATCTTTTAAGTCAGGAGAACGCTTTGAAAGGATAATTTTTGACGAAAGACCTGCCCAGTACCAATACAAAGATGGCGACAGCTATGTTTTTATGGACATGGAGTCATTTGACCAGGTATACCTTACCGAAGATATTCTGGGAGATGCAGTGAAATACCTGATTGATGATCTTGAAGTAAGTTTTGACATGTACGAAGAACGGGTCATGGGCATTGAGCTTCCAAACTCGGTTGCAATGCAGATAACGGACACACCTCCCGGATTCAAGGGAGATACAGCTTCAGGCGGTGGCAAACCTGCCGCTACGGAGACAGGCCTTGCCATCACGGTGCCGTTCTTTGTTGAGAACGGGGAAATAGTCCTTGTTGATACGAGGACCGGCGAATACCTTGAAAGAGCAAAGAAATAGAAAGGGAGGGTTCCTGATGAGCTCACGTGAAAAGATAGCGTACCTTAGGGGATTGATCGACGGGCAGAAAGTAGCTGATACGCCTGAGAAGGAGAAATTTTTTGCTGCATTGGTAGACGCCCTTGACTCATTGGCTGAGGCAATGGAAGAGCACGAAGAAGTCCACAATGAGCTCAACGACTACCTCGAACAGCTTGATGAGGATGTGAGTGAGCTTGAGGATGATCTCGACGCACTTATTGAGGATGAGTACGATGATGAAGACGACGAAGACTACGAGGACTTTGATGAGGAAGAGTACGCCTCAGTGACATGTCCCGAGTGCGGTAAGGATTTCTACTATGAGCCGGCTGCCTACGAAGAAGATGAGGATCTTCTCTGCCCACATTGCGGTAAGCCTTTCAAATATCCTGAAGATTAAATTTGCAGCAGAAAATAATATACAGCTAGTTGTCGATAAGGAGGAATAACCGCATGGTCGCGAACAATAAAGAGGAATTTGTAGTAAGCGAAACCGGTGAGACCGAAGAGATCGCTGCCGGGAACACCATCGATCAGTCTAACCTTGAAGGAAAGATCCGGATCTCGGAAGACGTGATAGCCCAGCTTGCTACAAAGGCTCTGAACAGCGTTGAAGGTGTTACTCCGGCAAATCCAGGGCTCATGGCCAACCTGCGTCTTGGAAGAAAAACAGTCAACGGTGTAAGGATAACTATCTCCGACGGAGATGCGCCTGAGATAGTTGTAGATGCATATATTGCTGTCAAGTACGGACTTCGTATCCCTGATGTATGCTGGGACGTTCAAGAGGCAGTAAAGGAACAGATAGAACGCTTTACAGGCTATACTATCAAGGGCGTAAATGTTTACGTACAGGGAGTAACTTTCGGTGATAAAAAAGAGCCTTCTGCAGCTCATGCAGAGGCCGTTTACAGCACATTTACCGAAGAGGCCTGATTTAACCGAAATTACGAAAGAAGGCCGGTTTCCTGAATGAGAAACCGGCCTTCTCAATTAAGAGGTGAATAAGATGCTCTTTTTATGGACGACAACCAAGCTGGGTAAAATTTGGGTCGACGGAGACTCGTTACGACACATCATCTCCAAGAGACTGCCGGAAGGTTTTTACTGTCAGGAAATTTCTTTTATCGGAGATCAAAACCTTTTGAATATTTATATTACCATGCCTGAAGGTGACAATGAAGAAGACAAGGTAAGACTGGAAAAGAAGTTCACCGACATCTTCAGTAAGTCAGGAATGGCGGTCCATATAAACTGGATCAAGATAGCACCTCAGGACAACCCCAAAATTAATCCCGTCTGGACTCTGCCATTATTCTGGGCCGGCGCAGCGGCTGCACTGACCGCAATAGTGCACCTTGGGCTCAAGGGGATACTGTGGTCACTTTTTGCTGCGATGATCGGCTATGGAGTCTCTTGGATACTGCTTACCGAGGACGGCAAAAAACAAGTTTCAACTCTGATGCAGCAATTCAGGAGATGATATTTGAACATGTCGTCAAAGTCACAAATGCGCCACAGATCACGTGAAATTGCGCTCCAATTAATCTACCAGCTGGATGTCAGACCTTCTGCAAATATTGATGAAGCCATTGAGCTTTACCCTTCAGAGGGAGAGGCTGATGGTGTATTTGATTATGCATGTGAGCTGGTAAGGGGAGTAATGGAAAACATGGAGGCTATCTCAGACCTGCTAAGGGAAAACATTATAGGCTGGAGGCCGGAAAGAATGGTTGCCGTAGATAAAGTGGCTATATCACTGGCTCTCTACGAGGGGATCCTTTCTAAAAAGGTGCCGGTCGCAGTCTCGATTTCTGAGGCAGTCCAGCTTGCCAAAGTTTTTGGTACAGAAGAATCAGGACGCTTCGTAAATGGTGTTCTTGGGAGGATCGTCAGAAAGGAAGAGTCTCTCTCTAACTGAGCAGCCATGTTTAAATTCGAAAAAGATGCGATATTTACAGTTGATGAGGTCACAAACAAGATCCGAGAAGCTATATATGCTTCCGGTGAACTTCAGAATATCTCCGTAAAAGGAGAGCTTCTTGGATTTAAAAAACACTCCAGCGGTCATGCATATTTTACAATAATCGGTGCAGAGGCACGGATATCCTGTGTCCTCTTCCGTTCTAGCGCTTCCTCTGTTATCCTTTGGCCCAAAGACGGGGATGAGGTGCTTGTCCGCGGCAAAGTTGACGTATACGGGGCAAGAGGCTCATATCAGATATATGCTTCTACCCTTCTGCCGCTTGGCGAAGGGGCAAAAACAAGGGCTAAAGAGATCCTTTTCAAACAGCTTACAGCAGAAGGGATCTTCGATCTTAGACATAAGAGGGAACTCCCTCTCTTTCCCGGAAAAGTAGCTCTTATTACCTCACCCACAAGCGCAGCGGTACAGGATGTAATAAAGATAGCATCAATAAGATATCCTGCTTCGGAGCTGCTCGTGATCCCAAGTCTTATGCAGGGGGCAGCAGCCTCTTCTGAGATAAGGGATGCTTTCTCAAGGTGCTCCTCTTTGCAGGACATCTCACTCATAATGCTGGTAAGGGGAGGAGGAAGCAGGGATGACCTGGATACTTTTGACAGCGAAGAAGTTGTCAGGGCTATCAGATCATGTCCTGTTCCTGTAATTACCGGACTTGGGCATCAAATCGACAAGACTCTTTCTGATCTGGCAGCTGATGCATATGCACCGACACCATCAGGAGCTGCAGAGAGAGTTTTCCCGGATTCCAAAGAACTTACAGCTTACTTAAAAAGCTCAATGCGGTCAATGCACGCCCACATAAACAAGAGAACTGAAAAGATCAGTTCAGAGCTGGCCGATTCAAAGAGAAGGCTCCTTTTCAGCATCACCAGAGGAGTATGTATCCCTGCGTCGGAATTTTTGAACAATGCTCAGGGCTCTCTCACGTCGAGAGTTACATACAAGATGTCTGAGGCAGAAGCGAAACTTACTTCTGCAGCCGGTACTCTGCACAACCTTTCGCCACTGAGCGTAATGTCAAGAGGCTTTACGATATGCAGGGACTCTGAGGGAAATATGATCAAAGATGTATCCTCACTTTCAGAGCATCAGAGATTAGGTATATACTTCAGGGACGGACATGCAGAGACAGAGGTAAAAAGCATCTGCAGAGAAAGCTGATGATCGGGAAGGACTCCTCGTGAGTTCCTTGAAAAACAGCTGTTATTTACGGTAAAACAGTAATTAAGCAGTTTACGAATAAGTATATAAGAGGTGAGCTTGTTGCTGCCTGAAACAATAGAATGGATCAGTGAAGCCCCAATACTCCGGCTCCTTGACCAGAAAAAAATACCCGCTTCTGTCGGATTTGTGGACTGTCGTTCTTATGAGGAGACAGCCAGGGCAATAGAGGACATGACAGTAAGAGGCGCCCCAGCCATAGGAGTAGCTGCGGCGTATGGTGTCGTATTGGCAGCGCATTCAGACCTCTCAAATATCGATGACGCGCTTTCAAGGCTTTCTGCAACAAGACCAACAGCAGTCAACCTCTTTTGGTCCATTGAAAAAATGCGATCTGTTTACAACGAACACAAAAACTCCCCTGAACTATATTTATTGCTTGAATCGGAGGCAATAAAAATTGATATAGAAGACCGCGAGATCAACAGAAGGATCGGTGTGCATGGAGCTGTGCTGCTGCCGGATAAAGCTTCTGTCATAACGCACTGCAACGCCGGAGCGCTTGCCACTTCTGGTTACGGCACGGCTCTTGGTGTTTTCAGGGCCGCCAGGGATGCCGGCAAGGAGATAAAAGTTTACGCAGATGAGACAAGGCCGCGTTTTCAGGGAGGAAGGCTCACTGCTTTTGAATTGTGTGAGGATGGATTTGACGTAACAGTCATATGCGATTCTATGTCAGCCTTTCTAATGTCAAGGGAGAAGATAGACGCTGTAATTACCGGTGCAGATAGGATAGCACTCAACGGGGACACAGCAAATAAGATCGGCACCTATGGGCTTGCCATTTTGGCAAAATGGCATAATGTTCCTTTTTATATTGCTGCTCCTATCAGTACTGTAGATTTTAACTGCCCCAATGGAAATTCTATCCCCATTGAAGAGAGAGACCACATGGAAGTTAAGATGATCGGCAATGAAATTCTGGTCCACGAGGGTGCCAAGGTATGGAACCCGGCCTTTGACGTTACTCCTGCAGATCTTATAAAAGGGATAATAACAGAGGCCGGTATAATTGAGCCGTCAAGAATAAAAGAGCTTCAAAAAACAACAGCTTAATATGCTGTTGAGTTGTAATATTAAAGCAGGGCAATGATTTGATATGTTTTTTTGTAATTTCATTCACTTTATGGCAATAGTATAGGAGTGATGCTCTTGGTTAATATAAATTCACGCGACGTATGTGTGTTGTTTTTTCTTGAAGAGGGCGAAATGCCCGGCAGGAAGGAGGCAGTATTGTGAAAAACGAGTTTAGGATTGCTGACATGAGCCTGGCTCCGGAAGGACACAGAAGGATAGAGTGGGCATGGGAGTATATGCCTGTGCTCAGGCTTATTGCGGAGAGGGAAGAAAAATACAGGCCGCTTGACGGGCTTGTAATAGGATGCTGCCTGCATCTTGAGGCTAAGACAGCCTGTCTTTTAAAGGTAATGAACAAACTTGGAGCTACTGTAGCAGTAGCCGGAAGCAATCCGCTTTCAACACAGGACACGATCTGCGCGGCCCTGGCTGAGGAAGGAATACATGTATTCAGCCACAGAGGCATGACTCCTAGGGAATACTCCGAAAACATAGAGGAAATGCTCAAATGGGATCCTCAGATAATAATTGATGACGGCGGTGACGTCGTTTCGATGATAATAGACAAAAGAAGGGACCTCATTCCAAACTTGCTTGGCGGATGCGAAGAGACCACTACGGGGATAAAGCGCCTTAAAGCCATGCATTGTGAAGGAGTATTGCCCTTCCCGATGCTGGCAGTAAATGACGCCCAGAGCAAATACCTCTTCGATAACAGATACGGAACAGGTCAGTCTGTCTGGGACGCGATCCTCAGGACCACCAACCTTATCGTGGCAGGCAAAAACGTTGTCATTGCAGGATACGGCTGGTGCGGAAAGGGTGCTGCCAAGAGAGCGGCAGGCCTGGGTGCAAGGGTCATAGTGGTCGAGGTTGATCCCCACAGGGCACTTGAGGCGCTGATGGATGGTTTCGATGTTATGGACATGCTTGATGCTTCAAAGGTCGGGGATGTCTTCATTACAGTGACCGGGAACACTAAGGTAATCAGGAAAGAACACTTTATGAGAATGAAAGATGGAGTACTGCTCTGCAATGCGGGGCACTTTGACGTAGAAGTCTGCATTCCCGATCTTGTCGAGCTGGCTGTTGATGTAAAGACATCGCGTGACAATATCCAGACTTACATACTTCCGGTAGGCCGCAGGATCCACCTTCTAGGTGAAGGAAGGCTGGTCAACCTGGCAGCAGGGGACGGGCATCCCGTAGAAATTATGGATATGAGCTTTGCTATGCAGCTGCTCTCTTGCCTTTATATAAGCTGCAACAAACTGGAACCGGGTCTATATAACGTTCCGACTGAGCTGGACAAGAGGGTGGCCGAGCTAAAGCTTGAATCGCTCGGCATAAGCATTGAACGGCTTACACAGGAGCAAAAGGAATATCTGGCAGCATGGAGAGAGGTTAAATGAAACAGCAATACAGAGATGTCGTTGTTTGGGACTCTGAGAGCTCTTCAGCCAAACTGTGCGATGTAGCGACCGAAGGCGACAGGATATCCTACATCCTTCCGGCAGGGGCCCTCAGTTCCGGATGTGCGTACGAGGGAAGAGGCAATACAGCTCTGATCCCAGGTTTTGTGAACGCCCACGGGCATGCGGCCATGACTCTGCTGAGGGGACTTGGAGAGGAACTGCCTCTTATGGAGTGGCTTCAGAAACGCATCTGGCCGGTTGAAAACAACCTTGACGGGAACCTTGTCAAAGCAGGGACCGCACTGGGCATATTGGAGATGCTCTCTACAGGTACCACCTGCTTTGCAGACATGTACTTCTTCATGGACAAAGTTGCGGAGGCTGCCCTCGAAAATGGCATGAGATGCGGACTTTCGCGGGGTATAGTAGGTGACAGCGACAGAAGCAAGTTAAAAGAAAACCTTAAACTTGCAGAGGACTACAATGGCAGGGATGGATTGATCAACGTCCAGCTCGGCCCCCACGCTCCGTATACAGTCCCTTTCGACCTGATGAAAGAGATTGCAGGCGTAGCGAAAGAGACCGGACTGGGGGTCCAGCTCCACTGGCTCGAAACGTCTTCTGAGTGGAACATAAGCGGTCAGGAAGGAAAAATGACTCCTGAGGAGTATCTTTCCGAAACGGGCATGATCGATGTGCCTAACCTCCTGCTGGCGCATTGTGTATGGGTGGAGAAGGGGGCTGCAGCTTTCTATGCGAGAGACAACGTTACTTTTGCCCACAATCCCAAAAGCAATCTCAAACTGGGCAGTGGGATAGCCCCTCTTCCTGAATTCCTCAAAGCAGGGATCAGGATCGCTATAGGTACAGACGGGGCAGCCAGCAACAACAGGCTGGACATTTGGGATGAGCTTCGCTGTGCGGCATTGATCCACAAGGGTGTGACTAATGATCCGACCCTCGTGACATCTGTCGAAGTCCTTAAGATGGCTACGGTAAACGGAGCAAAAGCACTTGGATTCAGAAATACAGGACTTATTAAAGAGGGATACAAGGCGGACATGATACTTATTGACCTCGACCAACCGCATTATGTAGGCTGGGACAATGATAATCTTCCCGGTTTTCTTGTTTACGCAGGATCTTCTTCAGATGTTAAGGCTACTGTTGTGGCAGGAAGAATGCTTTATGAAAACGGAACGTTCACAGAAACCGACAAAGACAGGGTAATTGCTGAAGCAAAATCGGCGCGCAAAAAATTTACCGGCCGCTGATATTTTTAAATGACGGTCGTTATTTCCTGAACGTGGATCTGGCACAAACACCCCAGATCCGCGTATAATTATTTGGTGCAAAAATTACAAAGACATTACCGCTTTTCTTATCCGGATGGAATACGGCTTTGGTCTTTTATTACAGGGGGCAGCTTAAATGCAATACAGAAGCGGAAAAGAATTAAGGGAACTTTTTCTTTCATATTTCGAGGAAAAGGGATGCAAAAGATACCGCAGTTTCTCACTGGTACCTGATGATCCTACGCTGCTTTTCACAATTGCGGGAATGGTCCCTTTTAAACAATACTTCCTGGGATTGAAGACCCCTGAGGTGAAAAGAGCTACTACGGCACAAAAGTGTGTAAGGACCAACGACATTGAAAATGTCGGACGCACTGCTAGACATCACACATTTTTCGAGATGCTCGGAAACTTCAGTTTTGGAGATTACTTTAAAGAGGAAATAATACCATGGGCGTGGGAATTTCTTACAGAACGGGTCGGACTCGAACCGGACAGGCTTTACGCAACGATCTATCTTGACGATGATGAAGCGCACGATATATGGCACGACAAAGTAGGGCTTCCTGAAAACAGGATAGTACGCCTCGGCGCGGATGATAATTTCTGGGCTGCAGGACCTGTCGGTCCATGCGGCCCATGCTCTGAAATAATTTACGACCAGGGACCGGAATTTTCGTGCGGAAAACCCACATGCACTGTGGGATGCGACTGTGACCGCTACCTGGAGATATGGAACCTTGTCTTCATGCAGTATAACAGGGATGAGGCAGGAAACCTCACTCCTCTCCCAAACAAGAACATCGATACAGGAATGGGGCTTGAGAGACTGTCATCAGTGGTTCAGAGAGTGCCTAACGACTTCGAGACAGACCTTTTTCGCCCGATAATCGACAAGGCATGTGAGCTTGGCGGAGTCAAATATGGAGAAGATCCTAAAAAAGATATGGCGGTAAAGGTTATTTCAGACCATATAAGAGCATCAGCATTTATGATAGCAGATGGAATACTGCCCACGAACGATGGCGGCGGTTACGTTTTAAGGCGCCTTATCAGAAGAAGTGCCCACTACGGTAAACTGCTCGGAATAGACAGGCCCTTTCTTACCGATCTTCTGCCCTCCGTTCGTGAATCGATCGGTGACGAATACACTGAACTTGTCGAACAGGCCTGTGCTATTGAGCAGATACTGAAGACGGAAGAGGAGCGTTTTACAAAGACACTTTCACAGGGAAGCGACCTTCTTGAGTCAGAGATCAGGCAGCTTAAGAAAAACTCTCTCAGTACACTCCCCGGAAGCATTGCCTTTGTCCTTTACGATACGTATGGATTTCCGCTCGAACTCACAGAAGAGATGTGCGAAGAAGACGGTATCAACGTTGATAAGGATAGTTTCAACAAAGCGATGGACGACCAGCGTGAACGCGCAAGGGCTTCCAGCAAACAGACCAGTTCGGTTATTTCAAAAAATGCATATACTGAATTAGCAGACAGATTGGGTCCAAGCAGTTTTTGTGGTTACGATCACACGTCCTGTGACTCTAAAGTTATAGCGATAATTACAGAAGGAAAAGAAAATGATTTTATTGCGGAAGGTGAAAGTGCGGACATAGTCCTTACTGACACACCTTTCTACGGCGAGAAGGGCGGACAGGTTGGGGATACCGGTGTAATTACAGCAGAAAATGTAATTTTCGAGGTAGAGGACACCATTTATCCTGTAAACGACCTCATCGTCCACAGAGGCAGACTGCTTAAGGGAAGCATCAAGAAAAACCAGGCAGTGACAGCGTCTATTGATGCCGCAAGAAGAAGAAACATTCAGAGGCATCATACTGCGACACACCTTATACACGAGGCGCTTTCCAAAGTCCTCGGACAGCATGTGAGGCAGGCCGGATCTATCGTAACGCCCACTTTCCTGCGTTTCGACTTCAACCATTTTGCTCCGCTTACGACAGACCAGCTGCGTGAGGTTGAATCCATCGTATATGAGCAGGTCCTTTCAAATCTGCCCGTAAATACGTCCGTCATGCCAATTGAAGATGCAAAAAAAACCGGAGCAAAGGCGCTCTTTGACGAAAAATACGGGGACGAGGTAAGGGTGCTCGAAATACCCGGATACTCATCTGAACTTTGCGGAGGCACGCATGTAAAAGCAACAGGTGAAATCGGGGTGGTCAAGATCATACGTGAAGAGGGAATAGGCTCAGGCGTTAGGCGTATCAATGCAATAGCGGGACAAAATGCCCTACAGACTTTTCAGCGTTTCAGCTACCTGTCAGGAACTATGATGTCGATGCTGGGCGAAGACCTTGATTCAGTCCTTGGCAGAGTAGAAGATCTTCTCGATGAAAAAAAGATACTTGAGAGAAAAAACAGGGAGCTGCAGGTCAAAGCAGCCATGTCCGATATTGAGGAGAGTATCAAACCTTGTGCCAGCGTCAACGGCGTAGACCTCATAATGGAAAAGTTTGAAAACATGAACCCTGATCTCTTAAGACAGGTCGGCGACAGGATAAAGCAGAAATACCCGGTCGCGGTGATACTGCTTGCAGGAATAGGGGAAGAAAAACACGTGACGCTGACCTCCATGGCAAGTGAAGAAGCTGTGAACAAAGGAATCAGGGCGGATGAGTTCCTGAAGGAGATAGCTGACCTTATCGGTGGCAGAGGGGGAGGAAGACCCACTCTTGCCCAGGGCAGGGCTCCTGATGCCGGCAGACTTAATGAGGCTATTAGAAAAGCCCCTGAAATTTTTGCCAGACTTGCTGCAAAAGGCTGAGGCCATATAGTTGGAGAGGATAGTTGCAGTAGATATAGGATCTGTAAGGGTCGGTGTCGCGGTAAGTGATCCATTTGGATCTTTCGCACAGGCTCTTACCGTTCTCAGCACAAAGAACGACTGGATAGAGGAACTCAAAAAAATAATGGATACCTACCGGACAATAAAACTTCTGGTAGGTCTTCCACTCAGGACCGGCGGAAATGAGGGGCCTGAGGCTCTGAATATCAGAGAAATCGCTGAAACTATCGTCGGCAGATATCCCGGTTTAGAAATAATTTTTTGGGATGAGCGCTTTACAACAGTAATAGCGCAGCAGTCCCTCATAGAGGGAGATGTCTCGAGGAAAGGCCGAAAACAAAGGGTAGACATGGTCGCAGCCTCTCTTCTCCTTCAGAGTTACCTGGACAAGGGGAGGACTGTATAGATTTGGAACTTCCGCAGGGGACTAAAATGACCCCCATGCTGGAACAGTACATGTACTGGAAAGAGCAGTACCCTGACTCTCTTCTTTTTTTCCGCATGGGTGATTTCTATGAAATGTTTTTTGAGGATGCACAGATTGCATCCTCTGTTCTTGATATTGCCCTCACATCACGTTCCCGTGAAGCAGAGAACGCAATCCCCATGGCAGGCGTTCCCTTCCACTCAGTCGATCCTTATCTTGGAAGGCTGGTAGCCGCAGGGTACAGGGTCGCCATATGCGAGCAGGTAACAGTTCCTGACGGAAAGACTCTGGTCAGGAGAGAAGTAACAAGATTAGTGACACCCGGAACATGGCTCTCAGACAGCTCAGAGTCAGACGGAACCCTTGCCGCCTGTTTTTTTGACGGAAAGAATATCTCACTGGCCCTTCTCACTACGGCAACAGGCACTTTAAAAGCCGGTACCTTCAATACCGAAGAGGCATCATCTCTCCTATGTTCTTTCCGCCCTGATGAAATACTGACCCGAAAGGGGCAGATCAACTGTCTTTCTGAAATTTATCCCGACCTGGGCCGCCTCAATATAGTTGAAAGGGAAAAGGGAGAATTCGACCCAAGGACAGGCTCAGAATGGCTCTGCAGAAAGTGGGGGATAGCCTCTCTCAACTGCATGGGAATCGACGACAGGGATCCTGCCGCAGGCGCATCAGCAGCAGTTTTGAGATATCTGGAAGAGACCCAGTTTTCCCAGGCCCTGCATGTTACGGGTATCACGCCCGTTATGCCGGCGCAATCGCTCATTCTTGACAGGAACACAATAAACAACCTTGAACTGACGGAACCTTCTGACATCTCGCTTTTTTCTGTCCTGAACAGATGCCGTACTGCAATGGGCAGGAGAACTCTCAAAGAATGGATACTCTCTCCCCTTCAGGACATAGGTACAATTGAACAAAGACAGGATTCCATTGAAGAGCTTGTAAATGACCATTCTACGCGTGGGGAACTGCAGCGTCACCTCTCATCGTGCGGAGACATGGAAAAGGCAATAAGCAGGCTGACCCTGAAGATGGGATCTCCATCTGATCTTGTCACAATAAGGGAAACTATCTGTGCGCTGCCTATGCTCAAATCATTGATGTGCCAAAATGAAAGACTGAAGAGATGGACTCAGGGTGTGGATGATCTTGAAGGACTTTTCTCTCTTCTTGAATCTTCGATCGCAGAAACCGTTCCTCGTTTCGCCAGGGACGGAGGGGTCATTAGAGAAGGGTATGACAAGGACCTGGACGAGTGGAGAGACAAGGCTGCCCATTCCTCCGCTTGGTTGCATAAATTTGAGGAAAGCGAAAGACAGAGGACGGGCATAAAGAACCTGAAGGCCGGAGTAAACAAGGTCTTCGGTTATTACATAGAGATACCTCAAGGCGGGCTGAATAAAGCTCCTGCAGAATATATTAGAAAACAGACACTCGTAAACGCAGAACGCTTCATTACCGAAGAGCTCAAAATATTTGAAAAAGAGATGTTCAGATCTGAAGAAGAAATTCTTTCAATAGAGGAAAGGATATATTCCGAGATCGTTGAAGCAGCTCTTTCAAAGAGTCAGGATATCCTTAACGCAGCAAAATTCATCGCAGCAGCAGACCTTTTTTCTTCACTGGCTGAAATTGCTTCAGAACGAAGGTATGTAAGGCCGGTCATGGAAATGGGAACAGACTTTATCGTCAAGAACGGAAGGCACCCGGTAATAGAGGTAATGCTTGGGAATCGTCCCTTTACGCCGAATGATCTTTCACTGAGCATGGTATCGGGAAAAAGGATAGCAATAATCACCGGTCCCAACATGGCGGGCAAGTCCACCTATCTTCGTATGGCAGCCCTAATTGCCATAATGGCTCATATGGGTTCCTTTGTCCCTGCAGAGAGCGCAAAGATCGGGATAATTGACCGTGTATTTACGAGAATAGGCGCACGCGATGAACTTGCAAGAGGGCAGAGTACCTTCATGGTGGAAATGGTAGAGACCGCGAATATCCTTCGAAATGCAACAGACAGGAGCCTTGTCATACTTGACGAGGTCGGCAGGGGAACTTCTACTTACGATGGACTGAGTATCGCCTGGTCAGTCATAGAATACCTGCAGGGGCAGGAAGGAAGAAGGGCTGCTGTACTTTTTGCTACTCACTATCACGAACTTACAAAACTTGCCGAAAAGCTTCCCGGAGTAACAAACCTCAGTATGGCGGTAGAAGAGGGCAGGGACGGAGTCACCTTCCTCCATAAAGTTGTCGAGTCCCCCTCTGACAAATCCTACGGCATAGAGGTCGCAAGGCTTGCCGGGGTGCCTTCCCAGGTTCTCAGGAGGTCCAAAGAACTGCTCGCAGGTTTTGAGGCTGCTGCAAATGAACAGAAATCTTCTTTGCCGGTCAACGAGGAAAGTCAGATGAAGCTCTTTGATGTGGGGCATGAGGCCATACTTGAAGAACTGGCAGCTTCGGATCCGGATGAAATGACCCCTATGGAAGCTCTTCAGATCGTTTACAGGCTAAGAAAAGAGAGCCGGAAAGTGCTGGGATTCAAATGATAAAACGGCTTGACAGCGAAGTATCAAGCAGGATAGCAGCGGGTGAGGTGATCGAACGCCCTTCGTCAGTTGCCAAGGAGCTTATTGAAAACTCAATAGACGCCTCAGCGCGAAATATAACCCTTTACATTGAGCAGGGGGGAAAATCGTCTTTCGTCATAGAAGATGATGGATGCGGCATTCCCTTTGAGGAACTTCCCCTTGCGCTGGAAAGGTATGCAACCAGTAAAATTTCTACACTTGACGACTTGGAAAGGATATCAACCCTCGGCTACAGGGGAGAGGCCCTTTCAAGCGTTGCCGCTGTGAGCAGGATGGAGATCCGCAGCAGGGAACGGATATCTGAAACCGGTGGAGTAGTAAGATGTGAGGGAGGTGCGGTAACTCTACACGCAGAAAGCCCCTCCCACCCTGGAACAAGGATACAGGTAGACGATCTCTTTTTCAACCTTCCTGCGAGGCGCAAATTCCTCAAAACGGCATCTGCCGAGCTCAGGAGGATACTGCAGGTCGTAAACGATTACGCGCTTGTCAATCCGGAACTGACCTTCAGAGTCTTCTCTGACGGGAAGAGAATATTGGAGCTTCTGCCGCCGGGATCGACAGACAAAGCCCTTGAAAGAAACTGGGGCGACGAAACACCCATTTACAGCTCTGCTACATCCTTTAACTCCAACAGTGTGAAAATATGGTGGAATCCGATACCTGACAGCAGGCGCATAATGACGACGATCTTTGTCAACGGGAGAAGGATACAGGATGCTACTATAAGATCAGCAGTGTGCGGAGGAGATGCCGCGGCCTACGGTGAATGGCTGGTCATATTGAAGATGCCCCCCGAAGATCTTGATGTGAATATACATCCTGCCAAGGAAGAGGTCCGCTTCAGAAAATCCGGGGACATATACAAATTAATACTGCAAACGACACGTAAAATATTTTCCCGAAAATACTCCTTCACATCAGAGGGTACGCCTCAGATGGAGGAAAAGTCTCCGCTTTCCTTGTCAGAGACGAGGCACGCAGGATGGTTCGACAGAACGGAGCCCATGTTCAGCCAAACTCCTTGGAAACCTGTTTCAGAAAGCGGCCAGACCCCGGAAAGAGTCTCTTCCCCCGGGGATACCATCTTCATACCTGCAGCAAGACATGATCTTATTACTGGTGATTGCAGCAAAAATTACATAGGACAGACTGCAAAGGGTTTTCTCATCTTTGACCTTCCCAACGGGATTGCCATAGTTGACCCGCACGCTGCTCACGAAAGGATACTTTACGAGGAGATCGCGGAAAACTTCAAAGAAGGTATAGCAGTTCAAAATCTGACAGTGCCTGTTGAAATACCAGCTTCTTTACTGCCCGAAATAAATATATTTTCAAAAGAACTTAACGATATGGCCTTTATATTTGAGGAAGACCTCCTTGCAGGAGTCCCAATGCTCAGGGGAAGATCCAAGCTCTCTCCGCTGGACATGCTTCGTTCAGCTCTTAGGGGCATCGAAGTTGAAAAAGACCCGGAAAAGCGGGACAGGGAAGTATGGTGGAGAATGGCACGGCTTGCATGCAGGGATGCAGTAAAGCTTGGCAGCCGTTTCGAAAGGGAAGAAGCGGAAGCGCTTATGGGCAGGCTTCAAGCCTGTTCAAGCCCTTTTACATGTCCTCACGGAAGGCCAACCATTTTTCTTATAGAAAACAGGAAGTTAGAGGATTGGTTTGAGCGCTGATGAAAAACGGTCATGTAAAAAAAACACCTGTAATAGCGATAATAGGACCGACAGCTGTCGGCAAGACCAAATTCAGTCTGGAACTGGCACGAAATCTGAATGCCGAGGTCATTTCCGTAGATTCCAGACAGGTCTACAGATACCTTGACGTTGGTACTGATAAAGTTTCACCTGAAATCAGGCATGAGATCCTGCATCATCTTATAAATGTAGCTGACCCGGATCAGGTTTATTCTGCGGCGGATTTTGCCTCACAGGCAACAGACGCGATCGACAGAATTAAAAAGAGGAACAGGGTGCCATTGATGATCGGCGGAACTCCTTTTTATTACAAGGCTCTCGGCGGCACGCTCTCTGAAGATCTGCCGAAGGACCCCTCAGTAAGGAAGATCCTTGAAGAAGAGATTAACAAGAGGGGACTTGCTGAACTCCACAGTGAACTAAGGGCTGTCGATCCAGCAGCTGCGGAAAAGATACACCCTAACGATCCGGTAAGGACGATGAGGGCACTTGAAATTTACCGCATCACCGGAAGGCCGGCAACATGGTGGTATGAGAACCAGGCAAAAATGGAATCCCCCTTCGACATTTTATACATCGGACTGATAAGGGAGAGATCCAACCTTTACAAAAATATTGCAGCTAGGGTAAGGGAGCAGTTTTCCAATGGGTATCCCGAAGAAGTCGAGTGGCTCCTTGCTCAGGGATATTCTCCATCCCTGCCTGCTCTCCAGGGGTTTGGGTACAGGGAGTTGGTCCGGTATGTCAAAGGCTGTTGTTCTTATGAAGAGGCTCTTGAAGGCGACATACGGTCAACCAAGGCTTTTTCAAGAAGGCAGATGACATGGTTCAAGCACTTTGAGCCTACCCTGTGGTATGATTTTGACAAATACGAAATGTCAGAAGCAATGGAAAGCGTACTGTCTCATTGCATCAGGCATTTGGAGCAAGAGGGCAAAGAGTGAATTGAAGATCCACATTGCTGACCCAACAGGACTTTGTTTTGGTGTAAGAAGGGCGATATCCAAGCTCGAAGAAGAACTGCTGCGTTCAGAGAAAGTTTATTCTCTGGGAAGCCCGATCCATAACCCCCAGGAGATAGAGCGGCTGTCAAAGATGGGACTTCTTGTGGTCGAATCAGCTGAAGATGTGCCCTTGGGTTCAGTGGCTTTTATCAGAGCCCATGGAGTTACCCCTGTTCAGACTGAAACTCTTAGAAAAAAATGCCTGAAAGTAGTGGACGGTACATGCCCATTTGTCAAAACAGCTCAAAAAAGGGCAAAAGACCTTTCTTCTGAGGGCTATATTGTGGTAATATCAGGAGACAGGGAACACCCCGAAGTAAGGGGAATAATGGGTTATGTTGACGGAGAGGCAGTTGTTATCTCTTCTGATGAGGAGATACCTGAAAACCTGAAGGGACGAAAGTGCGGGATACTGAGCCAGACGACCCAAAAGGTCGCCTCATTTATTGCGCTCGTAAGTTCATTTGTAACATTGTCACCTGAGATCAAGGTGTATAATACGATTTGCAAAGCTACTCTTGCCCGCCAGGATTCTGTATGCAGACTTGCTTCAAAAGTCGACGGAATGATAATACTAGGCGGCAGGAACAGTGCCAATACAAAAAAACTTGCCGAGATATCCATGGATGTCGGAGTTTCAACATTATGGATCGAGCATGCAGGAGAGATCGACAGGGGGTGGCTGCAAAACAAAGAAAACATAGGAATAGCTGCTGGAGGTAGTACTCCTGACTGGCTAATAAAAGATCTGATCCAAAATTTAAACATGATGTAAGCAGGAGGATGTTGGGTATGGTTGACGAGCTTCGCACAGAAGACGGACTTGAAACACAGGCAGCACCGGAAAAAGAAGAAACAATGGAAGAAATGATGCAGCAGTTTGACGTGATGGGTGATTTCCATCGCGGAAAGATCCTTGAAGGCACAATAGTTGACGCACGTGAAGACGGATGGCTTGTTGATGTGGGCTACAAATGCGAAGGATTCCTTCCCCGCAAAGAGTGGACACACAAGGTCCTGGTCGAAGAGACACCGGAGCCGGAAAACGGCGCTAAAGTCAAAGTACAGGTCACAAACATCGGTCAGGGCGAAGATGCACAGCTCAGCCTCAGCCGTTGGCGCTGTGAGTTTGACGAGCGCTGGAACAAGCTTGAGGAAGAAGCTGCAAAGAATGAAACTGTGACCGTAAAGGGCATCCGCAAGGTAAAAGGCGGCCTTATTGTAAGCTGCTACGGGATAGAGGGTTTTATCCCTATATCACACCTTGCCGAGGAAGGGCGTAATGTCAATCCTACGCGTCTCCTTGAACAGGATTTCCAGGTAAAGCTGATCGAAAAGGACCGCCGCAAGCGTCGCCTGGTGTTGTCACGCCGCAGCCTTATGGAAGCGGAGATGTCAGAGATCAGACAGTCATTCTATGAGCAGGTCAACGAAGGAGATGTCCTTGAAGGGGATGTAAGCAGCATTACCTCTTTCGGTGTTTTTGTAAATCTTGGTGCGATGGAAGGCCTTGTTCATGTCAGCGAGCTCTCATGGCAGCGCAACGCCAAGGCTAAAGATGTTGTCTCTAAAGGCGATCACATTAAGGTCAAAGTGATCGGCATAGACAAGGAGAATAACAGGATCTCCCTCAGCCTGAAACAGACTCTGTCTGATCCCTGGGATACAGCGGCAGAACGCTGGAAGCCGGGTGTTGTTGTTGAAGGAACTGTTTCAAACCTGACAGAATTCGGTGCTTTTGTAGAAATAGAACCCGGCATTGAAGGTCTGGTGCATATAGGAGACCTCAGCTGGACAAGGATCAAGCATCCTAAAGAAGTACTCAAGAGGGGCCAGAAAATCGAAGTCTCAGTCCTTGAAGTAGATTCTGACCGCAAACGTATCAGCCTGGGCTACAAGCAGCTTTCAGATCCTTGGAAGGACGTTGCGGAGAAATATACCAAAGACATGGAAGTCCCTGTTAAGGTCGTCAGGATCGCTGATTTTGGCGCATTTGTCGAACTTGAAGACGGCATCGAGGGACTGATCCACATATCACAGATAAGCCAGCAAAGAATTGAGAACCCAAGAGAAGTTCTCTCTGAGGGACAGGAAGTTACAGCCAGGGTACTGGATGTAAATCCGGCGGAACGCAGGATACGTCTCAGCCTCCGTCCGGCACATGAGGAACCGATCAGAAGGCCAAAATCAGAGGAGACACCTCGGGCTGACGGCCAGAAAAATGATGACCGTCCGCGCCGCCGCCGCCCAGATTCCGACAAGAGAAGAAACGACAGTCACAGCAATCAGCTTCCTCAGGAAGAGACAAACGTGACGATCGGTGAATTCTTAAAACAGGCAGAAGATTCAGAGTAAACTCATTTAAGAGTATTACCCGAATAAAATTCATCTTCCCCATGTCTTTTAATGATAGGCATGGGGATTTTCTGTTAAAATATTTATAGTATTATTTGGAGGCGATCTGATGTCTGTCAGAAAAATATGTGTCTACCCGGATCCCATTCTCAGGGAACCGACAGAGGAAGTAACTTTGTTTGATGAGGAGCTTGGGATACTGGTCAGCGACATGTGGGAGACTATGCAAGTTTCCGATGGTATCGGCCTTGCCGGACCTCAGGTGGGCATAGCAAAAAAAATAGCTGTAATAGAATACAACGGTGAAAAATGTGTTCTGATCAACCCTGAAATATTAAAAAAGGAAGATATCAAAACGGTGGAAGAGGGGTGCTTGAGCTTCCCCGGGATATATGAAAAGGTAGAGTCTCCCGAATATATTAAGGTTCGATATTATAACGAGAACGGGGAACTCTTTGAGAAAGAGATAGTGGGATTCCTTGCATGTGTCTTTTCTCACGAAATAGATCATTTGAACGGGAAACTGCTCATTGACAGGGTTTCGCCGCTTAAGAGGCAGTTCCTCAAAAAAAAGATGGCGAAGCAGGCAAAAGAGAAGTGATGGCTAAAAAACTACGGTTTGGGTTTTGCGGTTCAGGAAGATTTGCAGCGGAGTGTTTATCCCTGATCGCCCATAAAGCAAAACCGGAATGGGTAGTAACAAATGCCCCCAGGCCTTCCGGCAGAGGCCTTCAAATCCAGAATACCCCAGTTTTTGAAAAAGCTGAAAAACTTGGAATAAGAACCAGGACCACATCAAAACTTTCTGCAGACACCGAAACAATTGAATGGATCATGAGCGATATTCCTGACCTCATCCTTGTAATAGATTTTGGACATATGATCAAAGAACCCCTTTTGAGCGCGGCGCCGCTGGGCTGTATAAATATTCACCCCTCGATGCTTCCCGCATACAGAGGATCGGCTCCGGTACAGAGGGCTATTATGGATGGACTCAAAGAGACCGGGGTGACTATATTCAGGCTTGATGAGGGAATGGATTCAGGACCTATCCTTTCACAGGTACCTGTTATCATTAGTGATGAAGACGACACAGGATCCCTTTTCCTCAAAACATGCAGGGCCGGCTGTGTGAAACTTTTGGAGTATTTGCTTGATATTCCGTCTGAAAGATGGACGTTTGTCCCCCAAACTGAAGATGGAGCAACCATAGCTCCCAAGATAGACAAGTCCGAGGGAAAAATCGAGTGGAAAGACAGCTCGATAAATATATTCAACAAAATCAGAGCATTGTGTATTGCGCCGGGTACATACTGTGAGCATGAAGGCAAAAGGCTGAGGATCCACAAAGCGGTACCCGCTTTAGTATCCGGTTCACCCGGAAAACTGATAGAAATTGATACTGGCTTCCCTGTTATAGCATGCGGCAGCGGTTCTCTGAAGTTAATAAATGTCCAGCCTGAGGGCAAAAAAGTGCAAAAAGCTGACGAGTGGCTAAGGGGCAGCAGGATGAAGGTCGGCGATATCCTTCACTGAGGAGTGATAAGCTGTGGGAAAACCGCAAAAACATGCTATGAGAAACATAATAGGGACGGAAAACATCTACAAAGGCGCGATATTGGACCTGAATATTGACCGTGTACTTTTCCCGTCGGGCTGTGAAAAGATAAGGGAAGTAGTAAGGCACAAATCAGCAGTGACTGTTCTCCCTGTCCACTCTGACGGTAAAATTTCCCTGGTCCGTCAATATCGGCATGCCGTAGATGAAGATTTATACGAGATTCCGGCCGGACTGATCGAACCTGGCGAAGACCCCTCGGAGACAGCTGTAAGGGAGCTACAGGAAGAAATCGGCTATAAACCGGGCACTATAGAAAAAATATTTGAATTTTACACATCACCCGGTTACTCTACTGAACGTATCATTTTCTTTTATGCAACAGACCTCACCCCTTCAAAACTTGCCGAAGACGACGATGAATATATAAAAGTATATGATTTTACCCTTGAAGAAATAAAAAGCATGATCAGATCAGGAGATATCAAAGACGGCAAGACTATAATGGCCTACTGCTGGTACACAACGAAAAAGGCAGAAGAAAATGCAATTTGATGATATCGGTCATCCTATCTTTTTAAATGCATTAAGCAGGTTCGAGGATTACATCATGCTTGAGAGAGGCTGTAGCGAAAATACGCTGAAAGCCTATTCATCTGATCTCAAACAGTGGTATTTTTATTGCCAAAAGATGCAATTTGACCCGCTGGTCCTTAATTCGGACAATATTGCCAGATTTTTGAGAGAACAGTCTGCAAGGGGAATGTCAAAGAGCACTGTCCAAAGAAACGGGGCGGTATTAAATTCCTTTGCCAGATATCTTGTGTATGACGGTGTAACTGAAAATATGCCAATGCTCGACCCCCTCCCTGCAAGAGATAAAATTCTGCCCCAGATAATGACAGAAGGTGAAATACAGCGCCTTATAAATGCATGTGAGGACAAGACACCTATTGGAAAAAGGGACAGGATTGCCATTGAACTCGCTTACGGAACAGGAATGAGGGCATCAGAACTTTGTTCCCTGAAACTTAAGGACATAGACAGAGGCGGAGGGCTTATCTTTACAAGAGGCAAAGGGGACAAGGAAAGATGTATACCCTATGTCGGCGGAGTAAGAAAAGTAGTTGATGAATACATAGACGAACACAGATCAAAACTTGATAAACTCAAACAGCCATGGCTCCTTCTGACCAAATCCGGGAGAAAAATGAGAAGGGAGTTTCTCTGGAGGCTCCTAAGGAAAAGAGGTCTCCTTGCAGGAATATCACCTTCACGCCTACATCCCCATGTATTGAGGCACACTTTTGCGACCCACCTGCTGAGAAAAGGAATGGATCAGAGGACTCTCCAGGAGCTGCTAGGTCATTCTTCAATACTGACAACAGAAAAATATACTCACCTGGATCTTGAGATGAGAGATTTTTACGATAAATATTTTCCAAGAAGTTGAAATAGTGCTGCGGCTTAGATCGTGCCACGGGAAGCTGCCGCAGAGGCGGGCAAGCAATAGGCAAGCGATTGGCAAGCAGTTGTTTTTTAAACATTGCTAAGCAATAGCTGAGCCGTCGCTAAGCGATCGTAAGGGACTAAGAAGAACCATCTCCGTTGTTCCCGAGTGCACATATCGGGAGAGCACTGTTTTCTGTCAGGAAAACTATTAATTAATCCATAGTGCTCGAACCATTTCGAATGCGTTTTGAGATCGGGGATCCAGCAGCTTAGGTTTAAAGGTTTTTAGATTCTACAACCGCTTAGCGACTTCTTAGCTATTGCTTAGCAACTGCTCAGCCGATTTTCACGACTGCCTGGCCGATCGCTTGCCAGTCTTTACGACCGTTTCACCATTGCTTCACGCAACGAATTTCGTTGCAGTTTCACGCGGGATCATTACGCCGCACTTCACAGGGGTGTAATTTTCGGGTAATAACAGATAAAATTTTAGTTAAGATATAAATTATCAACTAAGGAGTGAAGGAGATGCTTTATTCTGAGAAAATGTCCGAGGCTATCAATTTTCTTTCAGAGAAGACAGGCCAAAAACCAGAGAGAGCAATAATACTCGGTTCCGGGCTTGGCAGCCTTGCGGAAAGTATAGAAGACCCTATAGTGATACCATATCAGGATATTCCATACTGGCCGAGGTCGACAGCTCCGGGGCATGCAGGAAAACTGATCTTCGGGACCCTTGAGGGCACACCTACAGTTATTATGCAGGGGAGGGTACATTATTACGAAGGATATTCGATGGAGGAAGTTGTCTTCCCCGTAAGGGTACTTGGCGAACTTGGCATAAAGTCTTTGATAGTTACAAACGCTTCCGGCGGTATAAATACTGACGTACCTTCCGGCAGTATAGTGGCTATCCAGGATCATATCAACCTTATGGGCACGAATCCTCTTATCGGAGAGAACGATGATGATATGGGACCGCGTTTCCCCGACATGACCGAGGCATACGACAGGGAATATATCCAAAAACTTGAAACAGCTGCGGAAAAAGAAAACATCAGTCTTAATAAGGGTACATATATAGCTTTTTCAGGCCCATCCTTCGAGACCCCTGCAGAAATAAGGATGGCTGAAGCTCTCGGGGCCGACATCGTCGGTATGTCGACAGTTCCTGAGGTCATCACTGCAAACCACATGGGGATAAGGGTATGCGGCATATCCTGTGTTGCGAACGCCGCGGCAGGCATATCCAAAAACAAGCTTACCCACCAGGAAGTCCTTGATACAATGAAAAATAGCTCAGCTTCAATATGCAGACTGATATCAGCCTTTCTAAGGGAGATCAACGAATGACCTTCAACGGGATCGAATTCATAGAAAAGAAAAGAGACGGACTGAGACACGCAGGAAAAGAACTGCAGTCTTTTATAAATACAGTTATGCTTGGAGGAATCCCCGATTATCAGATCTCTGCATGGCTGATGGCCGCTTTTCTGAACGGGTTGGACGATGATGAACTGATGCATTTCACACAGGCACTTGCTCATTCCGGCGAGATGCTGGACTACCCGCCGGAGGACAGGATCATAGACAAGCACAGCACCGGCGGAGTGGGCGACAAGACTACACTTGTCCTTATCCCCCTTGTCGCAGCCTGCGGATCCAGGATATCTAAGCTCAGCGGTCCCGGTCTTGGATATACAGGAGGAACGATAGACAAGCTTGAGTCCATCCCAGGTATGAATATGCACCTTAGCGAAGTTGAGTTCAGAGATCAGGTGAATAAAATAGGATGCGCGATCTCCGGTCATTCACTTAAGCTCGCGCCTGCTGAAGGAAAATTTTACAGGCTTAGGGACGTAACAGGAACCATCCCATCAATACCTCTGATAACAGCCAGCATTGTCAGCAAGAAACTGGCCGGCGGAGCTTACGGCTATCTTTTTGATGTCAAGTGCGGAAGCGGCGCTTTTATGAGCAACATTGAGAGAGCCAGGGAATTGGCTCAAAAACTTGTTGATATATCTCAAAAATTGGGAAAAAAGTGTGTTTCTGTCATTACAGATATGGCGCAACCCCTTGGCGAATGGGTAGGAAATTCTGCCGAGGTCTATGAGGCGATAGAGGTTCTTTCTGGCAGAGGGCCGTCCGATACCCGTGAACTCTGCTTAACTCTGGCGGCTTACATGCTGAATATGTCAGGCAGAACAAATACATTCGAGGAAGGCTTAAAAATTTCTGCAAAAGCTCTTGATGACGGATCAGCCCTTAAAAAATTTGAAGAACTGATAATTGCTCAAAAGGGAGACAGCGCAGTGATAAGCGAACCTGTAAAGATACTCCCAAAAGCATCTTCAACTTATGATATCAGGTCGGACAGGGATGGATATCTCTCAAAACTTGACGCCCTCTTTATTGGAGAGGGACTCAGGGCATTGGGAGGAGGAAGGCTGACTCAGGAAGATAAGATAGATCCGTCTGTTGCGATCAGGCTGCTGCACAAGGCCGGAGACAAGGTGTCCGAAGGGGATGTCCTGCTTAGAATATACTATAATCAGGAAAAACAGCTTCGAGAGTCTCTCCTTTATGTTGAAAAATGCTGGAAAGTAAGCGACAGCGCCGAGAAAAGAAAGCTTATAATTGACACGGTATGCTGATTGGAAGTTGAAATTAATGGGTATTTCTGTTAATCTACGACAGTCTGCATGGAGGCGAGTTTCAGCTGGTGCTGGGCCCGGACTTCAAATCCCACCGTTGATATAAATAACCCTTGAACCATTGATATAACAAGACTTTTCGGTTCTGACTATTTTTTTGAATAGCACTTTTGAATAATAGATGGCTTACATTATGGCGTATCCCGATAATTGGGATACGTCTTTTTTTGTCCTCCCCGGCCATTTGTATCGTATATGCAACGGCAATTTAATACAAGTTGACTATCCGTTGACTTCCCAACGTAGATTCATAGATAAAATAACACGTTTGTCTATATTGAAAAAACTTTGCTATAAAAGGCTTTACAACAAACATTGTTATGTTACAATAGTCATGTTAGGGCAGTTTTTAATATTACGTTTGTAAACTTACAGTAAGGGAGGTGAGACCATGACGAAGATAAAGTTGTTTCGAGTGCAGCGAGATATGAAGGTAAAAGACTTAGCAGCGAGCACAGGAATTCACCCGACAGTCTTATCAGTTGTTGAAGCAGGCAAGGCTAAAGCTTCCGACAACACACGGATCAGATTGGCTGAATTTTATGGAGTCCCCGAAGAAGAAATATTTTCCGGGCGGAGGTTTGCAGTTTGACAAAAATAAAGCCGTCTCATGCAAGACGGCAGAAAGGAAGGATTTATATGAATAATAATCTAAATTGTAGTGATATTATACCACAGATTAGCCCAGATGTACAGAATGCTATTGATATTATTAATAAAAAAGCACAAGAATGGAAGAATAGCGAACAATACAAAAGAATGACAGCTATGTCAGAAAGCATTCAAGAAAAATTTGAGGCTTTTAATAAAAAAATAGAATTAAAACTTGATCCAGAGGTACAGGATAAGCTAGAACAGATTAAGCACAACGTAGAAATATTTAACGAACAAGTTAAAACTCTGCTAGAAAAAGCGGTAGTTATTGTTAAAAAGACAGCTGTTAACATCTACAAGAAGATTATTTCTTGTAGCCGGGCAGTCCGTAGCCATAACAAAGTAAGCACTTTCTCTAAATCAAGCTCCGGCGATAGCGGAGATTCAGACCAACCCGAACCCCCTCGATCTACCCCTCTAATTATCCCCCAAAAAAGGAATAGTTATTCCTACTCGTGGCGAACAGTCCCGGGCAAATGCTGCACGGTCGGAGGTGGTCAGGCATGATTAAACTTCTGACAACCTTCAACGGCAGACCCGCTCCCGGTGGAATGTTTGACCCAACAACGAAAACTTATTATAAAGCCTGTCGCAGTCGGAACGGAGGGCAGCACCCGCACCGCTTTGACCTCGGTGGAATTGATGATCCGATAGTCCAGAGATTAAAAACCCTTGACTGTCAAAAAATAGTCCTCGAACTTCCGGGCGGAACTTTTGAGATTCCGTTTCAGACATTCCTTGAAAACGCATATAGCCAACGGTGGAATGACCCCCGATTCACTCACGCAAGATGGTATTGTCAGGCTCGACACTGGAACAATGACAGCCCGGCACAGATTGAAGCACCCACAACCGTGCAGTCCGAACAATCTTCCCTTTTCTCGGGGCAAGAGCTACAAGACGTTGCAATGTCAGGGCGGTGGGCAAGATGAGCCTCTACGATATGCAAGGTTGGGCAACCTCTAATTTTCCGGGCGGTCGATGGGAAAACGCACAACAGACAAATTGGCTTATCAGTAGTCCATTCCGTGAAGATCGACACCCTTCATTTTCAATCGACGTTGAAAAGCGGGCTTGCTTAGACCGTTCAACAGGCGAAGGGCTAAAACTTTCTGAATTCTGTCGGCGGCTCGGCATTGATGAACCCTCCCACGAGAAAGGAAACTCTTCCCCACGTCAGCAAGAACCGACCGTCAACAAGAACGCTTTGATTGCCGGGTCTCGGTGGCAGAAGGCACAACCTGCAAAAGATGATTTCCCATACCTCCGAAAGAAGGGCATACGCTCCCACGGGCTCAGAGCCGACCTAGATAACGTAATGGGGCAAGTCTTGCTTGTCCCGGCACACGATGCAAGCGGGGCAATTGTCGGACTCGAAAGGATCAACGCAGCAGGGCAAAAAATGCATTTAGGCGAAAAGAAAAATACCTACTATCTAATCGGCGAACCTCGACCCGGCGAAGAAATATTTATTGCCGAAGGATACGCCACGGCAGCAAGCCTACATGAAATAACAAACAGTCCAGTTGCGGTCAGCTTCAGTCATTTTAACCTTCAAAACGTTGCAAACCTCCTCGAGAAAAAAGGATTTATTGCGACAGTTTGTCCAGACAGCGGAGCTCCGCAAGTACCAGGCTTCCGAAATATCCAAACACCGGCAGGCACTCCAGACAAAGCGGATTGGAACGACATTCACCAACAGCACGGACTCGATGAAGCAAGGCGAATGTTCCGGGAGGCTGAACAGAACGGTCAGGTTGTGGAGGCGGTCAAGGCGGTAAAAGATAAAAAACCCTCCCTGCTATCCTTCCGAAAACACCTTGAACCCAGTAAAGGTTTCAAGCCCGAAATGATAGGCGGAATCTTTCCTAGAGGCGGTGTGGCAATATTAGCGGGGCAACAGGGAACAGGCAAAAGCCTGTTAATGCAAAAATTCTGTTGCGACATATCACTCGGCGGGAGCATACTAGACGGCTTTTCAGACAGTATGAGACCAGCAAAAACCCTTTATTTTATCGGGGAATTTTCAGCAAACGGCATGAACCACAGACAGCAAACGGCGAACTGGCGGTACGACAAGGAAAATCTGATTCTTTACGAGATTAGAGATTTTCTGATAAATAACATTCCGCTCGGTCTCAGTACCGAAGAAGGTTTCGGGAATATCCGGCAGCTAATAATGGAAGAAAAGCCCGACATAGTTGTTTTTGATAGTTTGATGAGCTTCCTAACAGCGAACGAAAGCGACATGGAGCAGATGCAGGCGGCATTTTCAAAACTGCTTAGGATAGCCGATGAAACAAAAAGTGCGGTCGTCATGGTGCATCATATCCGCAAAAGGAAAACTCTTGAACGGGCTAATCGGCTGCACATGGACGATATTATCGGAAGCTCGATAATCACACGAAACGCAAGTGTTGCAATCGGAATTGAAAATATCAAGGTGGACGGCGAAAACTGGATATACGTTTCAAGCTTGAAAAGCTGGTACGCACCGATTGAAGAGTTTTCTTTTCAAGTAGTCCGGGATGGCCAAAAGGTTTTTAGAGGGCTTGATTTTAACCTGACTCCAAAGAACCCAGTAGCTAACAAGTCCGAATCAATAGAACACGCAGTTTTCAAAACCTATGCGGACGGAACAGAATTTTCAGTAGCAGATATTGCAGAAGAGACCGGGGCAAGCGAAAGTTTCATACGGAAAACCCTCCTCGAATGGAAAAAATCTAAACTGTTAAAGTCGGTTGGAAAAGGTAAAAATATTTCTTACCTAGTTATCATGGAAAATAATCAGAAAGAGAGACAACGCCAGTCATACCAAGGGAAATATTCCGCTACAACAGAAGCGGAATGGAGCGGAACCGAAAGAGATTATTCTGATTCTGCTACAGCAGTAGCGGAATATTCTCCGGTCATACCAACGGCGAACGCCCCATTCCGCTTTTTTCCCATGATAACGGCAGAAGTAGAAGTTGATTATCAAAGTTGGCTCGACAACGAAGCACCGGAAGACGCAAGGGCGATGTTCAAAGAAAAGTTTGACCGCCTGCACGGAACTATAAAAGATGCAGCCTTATGCAAAGAAAAAGCCTTGCTCAGAACGTGGGAAGCCTATCACTCAGCGAAGGAGGTGGCGTAACATGGAAAATCTAATTTATAGCTGGATTGACAGCAAAAGAGCTACTGACCCGTTAAAACGTCCGGTTTGTTCGGTTTGTCCGTTTGTTGATAGACCCTGCAAGGGACAATTTTGCCCGGCATGGCTATCTGACGGCGATGGTTGGGGGCGGTGCCTGCTAGTACCGGGCATTCCTAATCCCGAAGAATAAATATTTCCTTTTGCGGTAAGAACCTTCCGGGCGGGTAACAAATAAGAGGGGCTAATCCCCCTCTTTTAATTTTTATTGATCTTCTCCCAAAGCCGGAGGGCATGAGGTAAGGCTTCTGGACAAAATCGGCAATATCTTTCATCGACCTTTAGAGGCTCAATTTTCAGCGGATCTTTTTTTAGAATCAAACGGAGCCGATTCAAAAGTTTGTCTCTCCGGTCAGATACAGGCGAATCAAGGACATTTCTTTCCTCGGGGCTCAAAGACTCCATGAACGCTTGAATTTTTTCTACAGAGTAACTTAGCTCTATATAGTGTAAGTCATGGCTCAGAACGGCTCTAAGGTTGTTCTCAATGGCTTCAGGTGGACAACGATGCAAAGTAAGATGAGCCTCCGCAAGTTGTCTGATCCTGACTATCTCCGCCTGATTTTGCTCGTGCTCGGCAAGCAGTTTTTCAATGTTCATGTCGAGACCTCCATATATATACCATAGTTTATTATCTATTATAACATTGTACATAGGTGCAGGGGGAGGGTCAAAAGTCTAGCGGGCAAGACCGCCCGACCCCGCCTAAGGATACCCGCACGACTCCGCAGGATAGACCAAGGGGGGGTACTTTTGTTCAATTTCCTGTATTTATGTAACATAAATACCCTTTTTCGTGGGAAAATTGGGCTCATATATCTACGGTAGTCGGCTCGGTGCCGTCTCTGACCCGCCCAGAGATATGAAGTATCCCTCCCCCTACGAATTATCAAAAAATCCACGCAAGACCTCATGCCGTTGCTGTAAAACATTGATACTCAGCTATTCTATGTACCCCCTGCACCTGTACTAAACCGACCGCATTAGTACAGGATACTGAATGATATGATATATATATTATATGCTTGACAATGATATAGAAACGATGTAACATATACACAGATAGACAAGGAGGCGGAGCAGATGGCAAAGAGGACAACGACAACGGCAGCGAACGACACGGCAGTAATTTATATCAGGGTAAGCACGGCCGATCAGGCAGAACATGGCGTTAGTCTCGATGCTCAGAAGCAACGCCTTACAGCCTACGCAATAGCAAACGGTCTCACGGTAGCAGGAATACTTAGAGAAGAAGCAATATCGGGAACTATTCCGCTTGCGGATCGCCCCGAAGGTGAGAAGCTCACACAGATGGTATGCTCCGGACAAGTACGCCACGTTATAGCCCTTAAGCTCGACAGACTCTTTAGAAGTGCGGTCGATGCTCTCAGCACAACAGCATCATGGGACAAGCAGGACATAGCCCTACACCTCGTTGATATGGGCGGTCAGTCTCTCAATACTGGCTCAGCTATGGGGCGAATGATGCTTACCATGATGGCGGGCTTTGCTCAGTTTGAGAGAGACCTTACAGCCGAACGGACAACCTCCGCTCTTGCTCATAAGAAGTCAAACAACCAAGCTTATTCCCCTACACCTTTCGGCAAAGACAGAGACGGCAACACGCTGAGCGACAACACGCAAGAGCAGGGCATCATTCAGAAGATGAGAGAGCTTAGAGAAGATGGATCTTCCCTTAGAGGCATAGCGGAGCACTTGAACTCAAACGGCATTGAATCAAAGCAGGGCAAGGCATGGCACGCTTCAACAGTAGGATATATTCTTAATCACGCAGCATAGGGGAGGTGATAGTTTGACAGCAGAAAGGCTTTACACTGTGGCGGAAGTCTCGGAAGTGTTCGGAGTTAGTGAGCTCACAATAGGTAGGTGGCTCCGGGCGGGCAAGCTGATAGGCATTAAAGCTGGCAAAGGTTGGAGGATCACAGAGAGCGATTTGCAAAGCTTCATTGACAAAAACAGGCAGGCATAGAGAGGGAGGCAAAGTAATGAAAACTTGCAAGCAAGGGCAACGCATCAAAGTATTTTTTGAAAATGATTTCCATAATACCGGAGCGGTTGGAATTGTAAAAATAGTAAGAGTTGTGGGTGATTCTTTGATTATCGAAATGCCCTTGAGCACCCGCAAAAGGGTAGAAAAAAAAATTGTGCGGTATGTCTGATTGTAAATGTCAGAAAATCACAAAAGCGACAGCAGTTGAATCAGGCAAAGAAATTTTAGTCACGTGCTTGCAGATTTATTAAAGGAGGAATTATCATGACAGAAACAACAACATGCAATCTGGCACTTGTACACACAAACCTTGAACATATACGCAGTTTAGTTAGTGTGATCCGGGAGCTTCAAACACCTATACTTGCAAGTAAAGACGTAGGCTTGATAAGATTTTCCATAGAGCAAAAAATATCCCCGCTGCTCGACATAATAGAAGACCTGACACGGAACGCACGAAAAGAAATAGAACGCTTAGACGAAATTTAATATACTTCCCGCAAAAAGAAAGCCCTTCCACACCGGAGGGGCTTTTTCATATTCTGCACGGCTCAGGGCAGTTAATACCCCTCCACAACCAACGTAGAGGGGTATGTTTATATCTTACAGGTGTATTTATACCCCTTCAATAATGATAGTGGCTTGTGGTGGCTTGTGGGGCTATATCTTTCGGATACGTTGCGGTCTCGATGAGTCTTGACCCAAGATTGACAGCATGACCCCGGCATTGTCATGTCCACGGCGTACATCTTGCATTGTTAAATCAATATAGTGTCTTGTCATCTGCATAGTTGAATGACCTAGCATATTCTGCACGGTAAAGGCATCTGCACCCCTACGGAGTAGCAAGAGGGCGGAGGCATGGCGGAGGTGATATGCTGTAATGCTCAAACCGCATTCCTGGCCGTAGTCCTTTACACGTTTAGACCATGTACAGACGGCTAGTTGTGTCCCTGTCTCGGTTGCGAATATCGGGGCATCTTTCCAAGGGCGAATAACAAGAAGTTTTAATATGGCCTGAACTGTCGGATCAGATAGAGGCAGCACCCTTGACACTCTCGTTTTTGCAATCTCAGCACGAACTATAATTTCTTTTTTCTCGTGGGAAAAGTCTTCCGGCATCAGCTGCAAAGCTTCACCCGGTCGGATTCCGCAATCAATCGAAAGGCACATCAGGGCATAATCCCTTATACCTGCATATCTACTCCGATCAGGCTGAGAAAATAGCCTTGCGATCTCGGTTTCTGATAGCTGCACAATCCGACCCCGGGGTTTACGTTTTTTTAGTCCGTCTAGCGGGGGGCGATTTCCCTTAAAAAG
The DNA here is from genome assembly GCA_963682045.1 of Synergistaceae bacterium. Lineage (GTDB taxonomy): Bacteria > Synergistota > Synergistia > Synergistales > Synergistaceae > Caenicola. The sequence continues at coordinate 279,326 of OY821326.1, read as the reverse complement.
TCCTTCAACCTGTGTCCAATCCCAAAAACATTTCAGATAGGCATAATAAAGGTTAAAGGTGCAGGGATTCTTATATGCTGATAAAAACTCCAGTGTCCTTTCTCGTGGAAAATCAAGAGCATCAGGGAACCGCAAAAAGAAGAGTCCTAATCTTTGTTTATAATCCAGTATAGTCCGGTCAGATAGTCCAGATGCTTGCTTGAAAAGTATAAACATTGGTACAACATCCTCCGGTCGCAGATTCCAGTATTCCTTACAAATCGGGATAGCACACATAATATTATTAACCCCCCTTAGAACATTAACCGAAAGACCTGTTTATGCAATGGCACCGGACTAGATGAAATATTGGTATAAAATCAACGGAGAATAAATATAAAAAAAATGAGCTTTGAAGTTGAAATTAACGTACATTTCTGTTAATCTACGACAGTCTGCATGGAGGCGAGTTTCAGCTGGTGCTGGGCCCGGACTTCAAATCCGGTGGGGGTCGGTAACGCCGGTCCCGGTGTGTTCGATTCACACACGCCTCCGCCATGCATATTATGCCCTGCACTCAGTGCGGGGCTTTTTGTGTTATTATAAATTCTCGTAAGGGTGGGATATTATGTTTATAACCTTTGAGGGAATAGACGGTTCAGGAAAATCGACGCAGGCATCTTTATTCTGGAAATGGCTGGTCGAAGATAAAAAACGTGATGCCCTCCTTACCAGAGAACCGGGAGGATGGCCAGGCGGGGATGTGCTTCGCGAGATCGTGATCAGCGGAAAACTCAAACACGAATGGAGCGAGGCTTATCTGTTCATGCTTGACAGAGCGGAGCACATAGCTTCGGTGATACAGCCCGCCATTGACTCAGGCAGGGACATAGTCTGCGAAAGGTACCACGATTCGACCCTTGCGTATCAGATATGGGGCAGGGGATTGCCTCTTGAGATATTTGACGAACTTGCAAGGTTATCAGCTTTCCCTGTACCTGACCTTACTATCCTCTTCGACATAAAACCCGTGAGTGCTTTGAAGAGGGCAAAATCAAGGGGAGACCTGGATTCGTTCGAGAGTGAAGGAATATCCTTCATGACGAAAATTCGTGATGGATATCTTGCTCTTTCAAAACGTGACCCTGAAAGATGGATCGTTATTGAATGCGCTGAAAAGAACACTGCTGAGATCTTTGAAGAGATCACCGGATCTGTTGTCTCAAGGGGTATATTCCGTGATAAATGACACCCTCTGCATCCTTGAGTCTTCACAGGGATGGAAAGACATAACTTCTGCTGTAGGTATGAAAAGGTGTCCGCAGTCGGTGGCTGTTGCCATTCCTGAAATAATGCAGAAAATGTTTGTAGAAAATTACGGGAGGCTGATACTTGGTGATAGTCCTGTCTGGAAGGAAGGAAGCCACCCTGATCTTATCCATGCCGGCAAACATCTTGTTCCGCCTTCAATTGACGAATGCAGGACCCTGCAGGGGGAACTGGCGCTCCATCCTCTGGTATCAGACAGAAGGATGGCAGTTATATGGTGTGCGGAGAAACTCTCGCTTGAGGCTTCAAACAGCCTCCTAAAACTTACTGAGGAACCTCCTGAACATGGTTGTGTCCTGTTTGTCTCTGATGAAGATAAACTTATACCTACGATAAAAAGCCGGGTATGGTCTGTTCGTATAGAATTGCCGGTAGAAATTGCACAGGCAAGGCCGTACCCGCTTTCTGACGAAGAATGGGCAGAATGGATAGCTTCAGGAAGAAAAAAGGATCCTGAAATACTGTATCTTGAGATTGGAAGCTGGATAAGGGATCTTTCAGAAAAAGGAAAATTCAGAGAGGCGGCAGATCTTGATTCGCTGGTAAGGCTGATGGGATCAAAAAGGCTTTCTGTGCCGATGATACAGGATCTGACCTACATGGTCATCAAGGAGGGGATTCCCTGTGAACAAATATTTAGCAATTTACGGTAAGCCAAGGTATCTTGGCATTTTAGAATACAGTACTGAAGAGCCTATCGCGAAAGGCGAGACAGTAGTGGCAGAATCACACAGGGGAGAGGAACTGGCAGTAATAGCAGGCATTATAACCCCGGAACAGGAGGCCGAATACAGACTCCTGAGAAATGCGGCAGAACATGGGGATTCTGCATCCAAGACAGCGGAACCGCTTGTCACAGATCTTACTTTCATATCCTTTGCATCTGATGAGGATATTGAGACAGGTGACCTCTACAGGGAAGAAGAAAAGGGAATCCTGAAAAGTGCTATAGAGATACTCAAGCCGCACGAGCTGGAAATGAAACTGATTGATGTTGAATTCTTGCGGCACAGAAGGAAACTGTTCTTTTATTTCTCTTCTGAGCAGAGGGTTGATTTCAGGGCATACGTCCGTGATCTTGCAAGGGAGTTCAAGACAAGGATAGAACTCAGGCAGATAGGCGTTCGTGATGAAGCCAAGATCATCAAGGGCATAGGACCTTGCGGTCAGCCTTGCTGCTGCAGCTACTGGCTCAACCAGTTCGCTCCCATATGCATAAAAATGGTCAAGGAACAAAACCTTGCCCTTAACCCTGCAAAAATTTCCGGCATTTGCGGCAGGCTGATGTGCTGCATGTGTTATGAACACAATGTTTACAGGGAACTTTGGGAAAAACTTCCAAATCCCGGCACAAAAATCAAGACCCCGAACGGGAACGTAGTTGTTTCCGGAGTGGAAATTCATACAAACAGTGTCCGGTGCTACGTGCCTACAAGAGGAGAAATAAAGATCCCGATAGAGAAGTTTGATGAATTCAAGGAGACTGTTGTCTCCGGCAAGGACTGGATAACAGCAGGTGAAACAGAAGAGACCGCACCGGCCAGGCCGAGTATGAAGCTGCCTGAAAGCTATGCCGGCACTGAAACAAAGGTACGCAGGGAAAAGGATGACAGCAGGAAGGAAAAGAGAAAAGAGAAAGAAGATAAAGATCAGACTCCTTCCGGAGAAGGCAAAGCTTTCAAAAAGAAGAGAAGACCGCGAAAGCTTCCTGCAGGACTTAAAGATCAGCCAAAAGAGGCAGTAAATAAGGAGAGCATCAAAAAACCACCTGTCTCACCAATAAAAGAAAAAGAGGGCGAAAAAACAGAAACTGTGAAACAAAAACCACGACGCCCGAGACGGAGAAGATCCGGAGCAAAAAAATCTGAAAGGCCCGCCGTTGTTGAGGAATAGGAGGCAAGCAATTGGATCTTTTTAAAAACCTGGCAAATAAGCTCAAAAATACAGGAAATAAATGGACACAGGGTATATCCAACCTATTTTCAGATGAACCCATATCTGATGTATTCTGGGATGATCTGGAAGAATTGCTGATCCTTGGTGATGTCGGGATAGACCTTACGGAAATACTGATAAAGAGACTCAAACAAAGAGCAATAGACGAGAGAATATCAAAGACATCTGAACTTAGGGCAGTATTTTCTAAGTTACTTATAGGCCAGCTCCAGGAAGTTAAAGGAATGGGAGTCCCGCTGGACGTAAGCAAAAAGCCGGCCGTAATACTAATGGTCGGCGTTAACGGAAGCGGAAAAACGACGACTGCGGGAAAGCTTGCTGCGCAGCTTAAAAAAGAAGGAAAAAAGGTACTCCTCGCAGCTGCCGATACATTCAGAGCGGCAGCTATCGAACAGCTCAAGGCATGGGGCGGAAGGACCGATGTCCGTGTTATTGCACAAAGTCAGGACAGCGATCCTGCGGCTGTGGTTTTTGACGCGATAATGGCGGCAAAGGCAGGCAGCTATGATGTTATTATTGCAGATACTGCCGGAAGGCTCCACACAAAATCCAACCTCATGGAAGAGCTTGCCAAGGTTTACAGGATAGTTAAACGTGAAATACCTGAAGGACCGGCAGAAGCGTTGATAGTCCTTGATGCAGTAACAGGTCAGAACGGTTTCATGCAAGCTGAGGCTTTTAGCAAAGTCATGCCGGTCACCGGAATTGTTCTTACAAAATTCGACAATACATCGAAGGGCGGAATAATACTTGCAGTTGCCGAAAAACTCAGGATGCCGATCAGGTATGTTGGGTTAGGCGAGGGAGTTGACGACCTTCAGCTCTTTGACCCTAAAACCTTCATAGAGACGCTGCTTGACGTAGAAAACCATGACTGATCAGGAATGCGGCAGAAGTGAAAGGAAAGATATACACCCAAGAGATCCCCTTGTAAAAAAGATAGTAGCGCTTCTGGTTCCAAGGGGAGAGATGGCTGTGTTCAACAACGCCAGGGAACTCCTTTTAGAAGTATGGGGAGAACCTGAGCGTATCAGTTCCTTTATACCGTTCACATGGACGAATTATTATGCGGATATAGCTCCGGAACTTGACAGGTGTTTCTTTTCGTATCCCGGCCTTTTCAATATGTCGGACCTTCCTGACTGGAAGATACTGACATGCAGTTTTGAAAAGGCGACCGGAGCAGCAAGAAGGGTGAACCTTGATCCGGGCACAATTGACGGAGCAAGGTTGCTGCTTGCTTCCACGAAAGGCCAGGCACACAGGATATATCTCAGGGACGGTATTTTTGCAGAGGTAACACTTTGCAGAAGGAAGGGCAGATGGGAAAGCTTTTTCTATACTTTTCCTGACTTCAAAAGCGGAGCATATTATGAATGGCTGGAGACAGTCCGCGAGGACTGGAAAAGAGAAAAGAACAGCGTTGATTTGTAGGGGGTATTTAAATGATAGAACGTTACGAAATTCCTGAAATAAAAGCTATCTGGAACGACCAGAACCGTTTTCGCAAATGGCTTGATGTTGAACTTGCTGTATGTAAAGCATGGAACGAGGCAGGAAAGATACCTGACGAAGACTACAGGAATATCGTTGAAAAAGCCTCTTTCAGCGTTGAGAGGATACGCGAGATAGAAGAGGTGACACAGCATGACGTCATCGCATTTGTTTCAAGCGTCGCCGAATGCATAGGAGAGTCAGGCCGATATGTCCACCTTGGACTGACAAGCAGCGATGTGATCGATACAGCTTCCTCCCTCCTTCTTTCAGAGAGCATGAAAACTGTGCTGGATGAACTTTATGCCCTTCATGAAATGATCGGAGAAAAGGCCTTGGAGTACAAAATGACACCCTGTGCAGGAAGGACTCATGGCATACACGCAGAACCGACCACCTTTGGCCTTAAAATGCTCAACCACTACGCCGAAATAGGGCGGGATATAGACAGGATTACTCAAACCAAGAAAGAGATAATGGTAGGCGGCCTCTCAGGAGCAGTTGGCACTTATGCCAACTGCCCTCCCTCGATAGAAGCTAGGACCTGCGAACTTCTCGGGCTTGATGTAGATCCTGTATCAACCCAGGTCATCCAGAGGGACAGACACGCCCGTATCGTAACCGACCTTGCTATTTGCGGAGCTTCGCTGGAAAGGCTGGCTCTGGAGGTACGTCATCTTCAAAGGACTGAAGTTCTGGAGGCTCTTGAGCCTTTCAAAAAAGGTCAGAAAGGATCATCTGCAATGCCTCACAAGAAAAACCCCATACTAAGTGAAAGGGTATGCGGAATGGCCAGGCTTCTGAGAGGCTATACTGTCCCCGCCGTTGAAAATATCGCCCTCTGGCATGAACGTGACATCAGCCACTCTTCTGTTGAAAGGGTAATGTGGCCGGATGTCTTTCACCTGATACTTTACATGACCAGGACAATGAAAAAAATTATAAATGGAATTACTGTAAATAAACAAAAAATGAAAGATAACATAGATATTACAAAAGGCCTTCTTTTCTCAGGCAGGATACTTATTGCGCTTGTAGAAAGAGAAGGAATTAGCAGAGAAGAGGCATACGCGATAGCACAAAGCAATGCAATGAGGTGCTGGAACGAAAAAGTACCTCTTCTTGAGCTGCTCAAAAATGAGTCAAGGATCAAGAAAATGAGTGAGAGTGAGCTGGAATCTTTATTTGATTTGGAGTATTATCTTAAACATATAGAAGAGGTCTTCAACAGATTTCCTGAACTGGGGGAGAACCCGACTATAAAATAATACATAATAATATGGAGGATTTGCAAATGGCTGTTCCAGACAGAAACATGGCTCTCGAAATGGTTCGTGCTACGGAAGCTGCGGCTATGGCCGCTGGACGGTGGATGGGACGCGGGGACAAAAACGGAGTTGACGGTGCCGCAGTTAATGCGATGCGTTTCATGCTCAACAACGTCAACATGGACGGTCAAGTTGTTATCGGCGAAGGGGAGAAAGACGAAGCTCCAATGCTTTTTAACGGAGAAAAACTTGGTACGGGATGTGATCCACAGGTCGACATCGCAGTAGACCCGATCGACGGGACCCGTCTTACTGCACAGGGCCTTCCGAACGCAGTCAGCGTAGTCGCATTTGCAGAGCGTGGTTCTATGTTTGACCCCCAGCATATTTTCTATATGGACAAGATAGCAACCGGTCCCTTTGCGGCACATGCGATCAACATTGATGCTTCTCCGTCGGATAACATCAGAGCGGTCGCAAGAGCGTTAAGGAAATCTGTTGAAGACGTAACCGTAATAATCCTCGACAGGCCAAGGCACGAAGAACTCATTAAAGAGATCCGTTCTATGCATGCCCGTATCAGGCTTATACCTGACGGTGACGTGGCAGGCGCCCTCTCAACATGCAAGCCGAATGCCGGCATTGACATCCTCATGGGGATCGGAGGATCTCCCGAAGCCGTTATCACGGCATGCGCTGTAAAGTGTGTCGGCGGAAACATGCAGTGCAAACTTTGGCCGCGCAACGATGAAGAGAGAGAAAAGTGTAAGGAGAAGGGAATGGACATCAACAAAGTCCTTCATTTAAACGACCTTGTCGCGTGTGAAAACGTATTCTTTGCTGCTACCGGCGTAACTGACGGAGACTGGCTCAAGGGCGTACGTTACTCCGGAGATGTCGTACACACATCTTCCCTTGTCATGAGAGCAAAGAGCGGAACTATCCGTTACATAGACGCGATACACAATGTGCAGAAACTGGATGAGATAAGCGGCATAAAATATGGAGCACAGTCCAACGCAGTTTCATTCCTGTAATATCTGACATGTAGATCAGACGGTCCTTGCTTTAAGGCAGCTTCTTCGCTCCAAGCGATCAGTAGCTGCCTTTTTTGGTTAGCTTTAGAATAAATAACGGACAATTATATCCATTATTTAGTATGCAGACATTCAATGTGTCGATTGTTTCTGAAAGATATTCACAGGTCATACTATTTACTTTGTGATTACGATTTGTTTTTTTAATTTCAACCAATTTCAGCAGTTACATTGTTAAAATTATTTGAATATTGCGGCTTGACTTTCAATGAGCCAGTGATAATCTTTATACGTTAGTTAAATGAGCCACATACGCGAGGGGGCGGTCTTTTTGGGGGAGATCGATCGAATCGCTGAGATTTTGCGTAAACATAAGCAAGATCCCAGATATTTGCTTGGAATTCTTCTCGATATCCAGGAATCAGAAAACTGTATTTCAATTGAGGCTATGCGTGCTGCTGCAGAGTACCTTGGCGTTTCTGAAAGCCGTGTATTTGCTGTTGTGACTTTCTACCGGACTCTGAGCCAGAAGAGAAAGGGCCGCAGAATAATTCGAGTCTGTACAGGAACAGCATGCCACCTGCGCGGTTCTGCCGCAGTTCTTCAGGAACTTGAAAAACAGCTTGACATCAAGATAGGCGGTGTCACAGAAGACGGCGAATACACTCTTGAAACAGTTAACTGTGTGGGTGCCTGCGCGCTTGCGCCGGTTGTAACATCCGGCGAAAATTCTTTTGGCAGGATGGACCCATCCAAAGCAGCAGAGCTTCTGGCAAAGGGGGCTTTTGCATGAGATTTGATACTCTTTCTGATTTGAAAAATTACAAAAATAAGATTTCACAAAAGCAAGATAAGAGGAAAGAGATCTGGATATGCGGAGGCCCGGGATGTGTTGCAAACGGCAGCATTATTCTTGCTGAAGAATTTGCCAAAGCTTTAGGCAAAAAAACATCGTCTTATGAGAGCCCTTCATTCTGGCACAGCATCAAAGTCCTTATACGATCCGAAGAAAAAGAAACAGAAAAGCTGATCAGGACAGGCATCACAGGCTGCATGGGACCATGCGAGAATGGTCCTATCGTCCATGTCGAGCCTGACGGGCTGTATTATCAGAAAGTAACAGCTGATGACATTGAGGGTATCCTTGGATCAATAAAGGAAAACATTCCTTATAAGACTAAAGCGATGTCCGGACATGACGGTAAGCCTGCCGAAGTTCCTTCTGCAGAAAATATACCTTTTCTTGCAAAACAGAAAAAACTTGTTCTTGGCAAAATGACTGCTATGTCCCCGCTTGACCTTGAAGATTACATTGCCCACGGCGGATATTCAGGTCTCATAAAATCATTAGATTCGATGACCCCCGAGGAAGTTTGCAATGAAGTAAAGGCCTCGGGACTAAGAGGCAGGGGCGGCGGCGGTTTCCCGACAGGAGTAAAGTGGGAATCCTGTCGAAATTCAGCTTCAGACATGCGTTATGTACTTGTCAACGGCGACGAGGGTGACCCGGGTGCATTTATGGACAGGGCGCTTATGGAGGGTGACCCCTATTCTGTTATAGAGGGACTTACCATCGGTGCTTACGCGATTGGTTCCAGCGAAGGCATCATATATGTAAGGCATGAATATCCGTTGGCCGTTAAAAGGCTAGCCAACTCAATAAAGAATCTTGAAGAAGCCGGATTGCTCGGCACCAACATACTTGGCACAGGTTTTGATTTTCATGTCGAGATCTGCAAAGGGGGAGGAGCTTTTGTCTGTGGTGAGTCCACTGCACTCATGACCTCTATAGAGGGAAAGCCGGGAGTCCCCAGGGTCAAGTACATAAGGTCCACAGAAAAGGGTCTTTGGGAGTCACCTACAGTGCTCAACAACGTAGAAACATGGGCAAACGTGCCCCATATCATTACAAACGGTTCAGAATGGTTCAGGAGTATTGGAACTGAAAACAATTCGGGCACGAAGGTATTCGCCCTTGTAGGTAAGGTCAAAAATACAGGACTTGTAGAGGTGCCAATGGGAACGACACTGAGGCAGATAATTTACGATATAGGCGGAGGAGTAGCCCAAAATCGTCCTTTCAAAGCCGTCCAGACCGGGGGACCATCAGGAGGATGCCTTCCTGCCTCGATGCTTGACACCCCGGTTGACTTCGACAGCCTTACAGAGGCAGGGTCAATGATGGGTTCGGGCGGCATGATAGTAATGGACGACAGAACCTGTATGGTAGATATAGCGCGTTATTTCATCGATTTCCTTGTCGGGGAATCATGCGGCAAATGTGTCCCCTGCAGAGAAGGCCTGAAAAAAATGCAGATGATCCTGCACGACCTGACAAGCGGAAAAGGCCGGGAAGGCGATACTAAGGCGCTCGAAGATCTTGCCGAGGGTATCTCGGACACCTCTCTTTGCGCATTGGGGCAGTCTGCGGCAAATCCGGTACTGTCTACAATAAAATATTTTAAAGAGGAATATATTGAGCACGAAAAGGAGCATTTCTGCAGATCAGGAGTTTGTCAGGGAATGTTCACGCTAAAGATCGATGAAGAAAAATGCAAAAGCTGCGGCCTCTGCTCAAAGAACTGTCCTGCCGATACCGTCGAAAAACTCAACAGCGGAAAATACAGGATCAAACAGGAAGGATGTATAAAGTGCGGGGCATGTTTTGAAGTGTGTCCATTCGCATCAGTGGACATAGTAAAAGAGGTGATCGATGATGATTGAGATAACTATCAATGACATACCGTTGAAAGTGGAAAAAGGAACGACTATACTGCACGCCGCGCAGGCAAACGGTATCGATATCCCGACACTCTGCAACCACGAGGGGCTGACCCTTGACGGAAACTGCAGGCTATGTTCTGTTGAAATAGAGGACAGGGGAAACAAAAAGATAGTTGCTTCATGTATGTTCCCGATCACAAGGAAGATATCTGTGGAGACTGAAACAGAGAGGGTACAGAGATCCAGAATGACCGTCCTTCAGCTCTTGATCAACAGAAATCCCAAAGCCCCGATCATCCAGCAGCTCTGTGCTAAATACGGCGTTAACCGCGAGGAGCGGTTTGCTTTGGAGCCTGACCTATGCATCAGGTGCGGTCGCTGCGTCAGGGCATGCGAAGCTAACGGGACTAAGGCGATAGAGCTTGTTGACAGAGGTTTTGACAGGCATGTCGCTCCGCCATACGAACTTGGGACCGATGCCTGCATAGGTTGTCTCTCATGTGCGACAGTATGCCCGACAGGAAAGATCACTTACGAAGAATCACCTCGAAAGAGAACGATATGGCACAAAGAGTTTGATGTTCTTCAGTGTAAAAGGTGCGGTATTTACTTTGCTACAAAAGAGATGCTTGACTGGGCAGGCAGAGAAGAGAATGACCTGGATTACTGTGATCACTGCCAGAAATACATCGAAAGCGTCAAATTTATAACAGAGTCTCAAAAGAAATAAAAGCATCAATAATATTTGTCCTTCGACCCGGCGTATCTCACGCAGAAACTCCGGGCATTGGGTAGCAGGAGCGATCCCGCTGCCTGCCGGTTAGCAAAGAAGGAGGCCCTTCGCGGGCCTCCTTTTGTCTTTACAACACCCGTAAGATGCGGGAATCACAAAAAGTACAGGGAGGAATGTGGCATGGAAATGATACTTTTAACATCGCCGGAAAAATGTATTGGCTGCGGGACCTGTGAACTGGCCTGTTCACTGTCTCAAAACGGAGAGTGCAGGCCAGCTATTTCAAGAGTCAATGTCTTTAGATTCGACAGGGGCAGCAATGTCCCTATGATGTGCTTCCAGTGTGAAGAGGCAGCATGCATGGCGGTCTGCAAGACCAAAGCCCTTGTCCGTAACGAGGAGACCGGAGTGGTACAGGTTGAAGAAGACAAGTGTATCGGATGCAGAATGTGCGTTATGGCATGTCCTTTCGGAAATATTGCTTTCGACAGGGTCGCTAAAGTAGCAATAAAGTGCAACCATTGTGACGGAGAGCCTCTTTGTGCTGAATTCTGTCCCACGGCAGCGATCGAATATGTCCCCGCGGATACCGCTACACTTAACAGGAAAAAAGCATTTTCAGCCAAAATGAAACAGGCACTTGAGGAGGTGAAGTAATATGGCAGGCTGGACAGAAACAATTCTGAGGGTAAACCTCACTGAAGGAACCGTTAAAAAAGAAGCTCTGGACATGGAGGCGGCAAAGAAATACCTCGGGTGCAGAGGGCTGGGTGTCTATTACTACATGAAAGAAGTCAAACCGGGTGTAGATCCTCTCGGACCCGAGAACAACCTGATATTTGCAACTGGTGTGCTCACAGGGACCATGGGTTCGAGCACAGGCAGATATGAAGTAGTAACCCGCGCACCTCTCAACGGTACGCTTGCCGGATCCAATTCAGGCGGATACTGGGGACCGGAACTTAAATACGCCGGATATGACATGATCATTTTTGAGGGACAGTCTTCAAAACCGGTATATCTTAATATCTACAACGGAACTGCGGAACTCTGCGACGCGTCCGGCCTATGGGGGAAGACTGTACCTGAAACAACCGCAGCCCTGCTTGCAGTGCATGACCCAGATGCGAAAGTAACATGCATAGGACCCGCCGGAGAAAACAAAGTTTTATTCGCCAGCGTAATGAATGATGACCACAGGGCCGCCGGACGAAGCGGAGTAGGAGCCGTAATGGGTTCCAAGAACCTTAAAGCTATTGTTGTCAGAGGCACTAAAGGAGTAAAAATCGGAGACAAGGATAAATTTCTTGCTGCGGTCAGGGCAAGCAAAAAACTGCTTAAAGAAAATGCAGTCACTAGCGGCGGGCTTCCAGCATTTGGAACGAATGTCCTTGTAAACATCCTCAACTCAGTGGGCTCTCTCCCAACCAGGAATTTTCAGGAATCTCATTTTGAGACGGCGGATAAGGTTGGCGGAGAATCTCTCGCTGCAACTAGATTGTATAAGAATAAGGCATGTGCATACTGTTCGATCGGATGCGGAAGGGTTGCATGGAGTGAAGGCAAATATGCAGGAGAGGGCGAAGGCCCTGAATATGAAACAGTCTGGTGCTTTGGCCCTGACTGCGGCATAGACAACATCGATGTTGTAAACAAGGCCAACTTCATCTGCAACGAACTCGGACTCGATACGATCACAATGGGCAGTACAATGGCGGCAGCTATGGAACTATATGAAACGGGTGCCATAGGAAAAGATGAAGTTGGACACGAACTCAAGTTTGGCAGCGAAGATGCTCTTATAGCTCTCGTTGAAGCCACCGCTTACAGAAAAGGCTTCGGAAACGAGCTTGCAGAGGGTTCATTCAGGATGGCAAGCAAATTTGGACATCCCGAATTCTCCATGACAGCCAAAAAACAGGAGATGCCGGCATATGACCCGCGCGGCATCCAGGGAATAGGACTCAACTATGCTACCTCAAACAGGGGTGGCTGCCACGTCCGCGGATATACCATATCTCCTGAGATCCTTGGCCTGCCGGAAAAACTTGACCAGCAGTCCATTGTTGAAAAGCCGGCATGGGTAAAGGGATTTCAGGATCTAACGGCAGCAGTTGACTCCGCAGGCATGTGCCTCTTTACAACATTTGCACTCGGAGCACCCGCTATCGCAGACGAGATCACTGGAGCATCAGGCATTGAATTCTCCGGTGACGAAGTGGCATTGGCAGGCGAGAGGATATACAACCTTGAAAGGCTGTACAATCTCAGCGTCGGATATACAAAAGCAGACGACACCCTGCCTGCAAGGATGTTCAACGATCCTATCAGCTCAGGCCCAATGAAGGGCAACGTAAGCCGCGTTCCCGAAATGCTCCCTCATTACTATGAGGCCAGGGGCTGGGATGAAAACGGAGTGCCGACACCGGAAAGGCTTGAAGCGCTGGGACTCAGGGAGTTTATGACTATCTGAGGGCCATTTATACAAAACAATAACCGGATCTTCACAGCGTGAGGAGGCGAGCCCTTGATAAAGGTCGGTTTTTTCGCAGATATAAGGACTATGGTCGGCACCAAGGAGATAACAATGCCTTTAAGGCCGACTCTTGGACTCCTCATGGATGACCTTAATACGAAGTTCGGGAAAAATTTCCGCGATTTCTGCATGGACGGAGACAAGATATCTAAAAGGGTCAACATCCTTGTCAACGGCCACCATATGCTCCATCTCCAAAAGGACGATACCCCCCTTAAAGACGGAGACGATGTAAGGATATTCCCGCTTATCGGCGGAGGCTAGAGAATAGCGGCCAAGGTGTCATACAAAAAAACAGAGCCCCGGACATTAAACACGTGTCCGGGGTTCTGTTAAAAAATAATGTTTTTGAGGCTAGATCTGTCTTTTCCAGCGTGCGCCCTGCGGCGTATCTTCGATAGTTATACCTTTTGCCGCCAGCAGATCCCTGATTTCGTCCGATCTTTTGAAATTCTTGGATTTCCTGGCCTCGACCCTCTCTGCAAGAAGTGCGTCTATTTCAGCATCAGAGCCTTCCTCAGTCTGAAAGAATCCAAATACCCTGTTCACTTCATCAAAGAAATCCTTTGCAGCCTTTATGCCCTCACGGCATAGCCCCTCGTTTTCCGACAGATGGACATTAACAGCCCTGACCAAGTCAAATATGCCCCCAAGGGCACCGGCGGTGTTGAAATCATCTTCCATAGCATCTTTATAGCCTTGCCTGGCACGGGTCACAGCCTCGGCAAGCGCGTCATCCTTCTCACAGGGGTCACGGTTTGCCACTGCGAAATTAAGGTCAGCATAGCAGTTGTTGATCCTTTCAAGCGCGCTCTGAGCCTGGTCCAGACCCTCTTTAGAAAAATTGATGGGGGAGCGGTAGTGCGCGCTCAGGAGGAAGTAGCGAAGCACCAGCGGATTAAATTTATTCCTTATGTCTCTTACCGTCATGAAATTGCCAAGGGATTTTGACATCTTTTCTTTGTCGATCATTATGTATGCGTTATGGAGCCAGTATTTTACAAACTGGCACCCGGAAGCGCACTCAGACTGAGCTATCTCGTTTTCGTGGTGGGGGAATACAAGGTCGCTGCCTCCGCCGTGGATATCTATAGAGTCTCCGAGATACTTAGTGGACATTGCGCTGCATTCGATGTGCCAGCCCGGTCGGCCGTTGCCCCACGGACTATCCCAGAAAGGCTCTCCGGGTTTGCTGGCCTTCCAGAGTGCAAAATCAAGCGGATTGTTCTTTCTTTCATCCACTTCGATCCTTGCTCCGCTCACAAGCTCGCCTATGCTCTGTTTTGAAAGTTTGCCGTATTCTGGGAAACTTACTACAGAGAAGTAGACATCCCCCTCTTTTTCATAGGCGTGGCCTTTCTCTATGAGTGTCTTAACGATCTTGATGATCTCCTCTATTTCGTGGGTAGCCCTGGGGTGGACATCCGCTCTTTTGATACCAAGAGCGTCAGCATCCTCAAAATATTCCGCAATGAATCTTTCCGCCAATTCAGGGACAGTTATTCCCATCTCGTTTGCACGTCTGATCATTTTGTCGTCTATGTCGGTAAAATTCTGGACAAACGTCACCTCGTAGCCGGTCGCCTCAAGATATCTCCTGAAGAGATCAAAGATAACGAAAGGTCTGGCGTTGCCGATGTGGAAAAAATCATATACAGTAGGTCCGCAGACGTAAAATCTGACCTTGCCTTTTTCTATTGGTTCAAACGGTTCTTTTTTTCTCGTTAGATCGTTATAAACTACCAGAGCCATTGTGGCACCTCCTGAATGCTACTTTAACCATACTATGATATCCTATACCATGAGCCTGACATCAGCAATCACGGAAAGGAATTTTTTTTTGAAAAGAGAAGACCTTCTTAATCATATAAAAGCATTCCCGGATAAACCCGGAGTATATATGATGCGTGATCCGGACGGCAAAATAATTTACGTCGGCAAGGCGAAATCCCTCAAGAAGAGAGTCTCTTCATATTTTCGCCATTCCAACTTCGCTTCGCCCAGGCTGAGGAAACTGGTAGATACTATATCTGATATTTCGACTATCAGGACAGAGACTGAGATAGAGGCCCTTATTCTCGAAAACAGACTGATAAAATTATATCAGCCCTTCTTCAATATTGACCTTAAGATGAACGAACGGTACGCATATATAAAAGTCACATCAGAAAAATTCCCGCGTATTGTTGTAACCAGGCATAAGCAGGATGACGGAGCAGTTTATATAGGCCCGTTCGTAAGAGTCTCAGAGGTGAGGGAACTTCTTCGCCTTATAGAGCGCTATCTCCCGCTGCGTTACTGCAAGGGGGAAATAAAAGAGCCAAACAAAAAGGTGCGCCCATGCATGAGACACTCGCTTGGACACTGTCTTGCTCCCTGTGCGGGGCTTTGCACTGAAAATGAGTACAGGGAAAGGGCAGCGGATGTAATAATGATGCTGCAGGGCAAAGGTCTGGAGCTTGTCGAAAAGCTTAGAAAAAAAATGGACAGGTCGGCACAGAACCTTGAATTTGAGGAGGCAGCTGCACTTCGAGACACGATCAGAGCGATCTGGAGAGTAAGCCGCCAGCGAAACAACATTCCGGAGATAGAGGCAGGCAGGGACAATTTCTGGGAGACGCTGAACCGCCTTCAAAATATTTTAAAACTGCCCATGCTTCCGTGGAGGATAGATGGTTTCGACATATCACACACTGCCGGTAAAGAGACAGTAGGTGTAGTTGTCGTCTTTGAGCAGGGATACCCGAACACCTCCCTATACAGAAGGTTCAACATTAAGACTGTTGAGGGCATAGATGACTTCAGGTCTATGAAGGAGACTCTGCTTAGAAGATACAAAAGGTGCAAGGACGGACAGGAACCGATGCCCCAGCTTATCCTGATCGACGGCGGTCCTGTACAGCTTGAATTTGCAATGGAGGCGTTGAAGGAACTTGAGATCATCGGCATACCGATAATTTCCCTGGCCAAGGAAAATGAGGAGATATACATACCGGATCAAAAGGAACCCATACGTCTCGATCACACAGATCCTGCACTGAGACTCCTGCAGCACGTAAGGGACGAATCTCATAGGTATGCGATAACATCCCACAGGGCAGCCAGGGGCAAAAATTTCAGGAGAAGCAAACTCGAAGACATTCCTGGAGTAGGAAGAACCAAAGCTGCTCAGCTCATAACAAAATTTGGAAGCACAAGAGCTATAATGGATATCGCCGAGGAAGATCTGGCTTCATCCCCGGGAATAGGCAGGACACTGGCTAAAAGGATACAGGAACACCTCAGGCAGGCAGATGAAGGGAGTCCGGAAAATTGACCTCTCATGATCAGAAGATACAAGATGAACACTATATGAGGATGGCGCTTTCCTTAGCTTTGAACGGAACAGGTTCTGTCAGTCCCAACCCGCGGGTCGGATGCGTTATAGTGCGTGATTCAGAAATAATCGGCACAGGATGGCATAAATGCTGCGGAGAACCTCACGCGGAGGTGGAAGCGGTCAGGAATGCAGGCGGGAATGTAAATGGTTCCACCGTATACGTAAACCTTGAACCATGCTGCCATCAGGGAAGGACCCCGCCATGTGCGCCAATGTTGATCGAAAAAGAAGTTTCGCGTGTCGTGATCGGAATGACAGACCCTAACCCCATAGTAAACTGCCGTGGAGAAAACATGCTCAGGGATGCAGGGGTAGAGGTAACAAGCGGAGTCCTTGAAAAAGAGTCAAAATGGATGAACAGGGGATTCATAAGAAGGATGAGGAACGAACGTCCATGGATCACCATAAAAATTGCAGCTTCAATAGACGGGAACATTGCGCTGAAGGACGGATCGAGCAAATGGATCACGAGTGAAAGCTCAAGACAGAAAGTCCACATGATCAGGGCTGAAAATGATGCCCTTCTTAGCGGAGCAGGAACTGTCCTTGCAGACGACCCGACTTTTACGGTCAGAGAAGCTGACGGAAGGACGCCTAAAAGGGTGGTTCTTGACAGAAGGCTGAACACCCCTCTGTCAGCAGCTCTTTTTAAAAACAAAGATCTTATCTTCTTCACTGCCAGTGATGCGTCAACTGAAAAAATCAGAGGGATCAGGGAACTTGGGGCTGAGGTCTACACTATAGATGCGCATGGATGCAGCGAGTTGGAATTTGTTATGGCTAAATTGTGTGAAATAGGTGTAAACTATCTGATGGTCGAATGCGGAGCTAAACTCACAAGCTCACTGCTCAGATCCGGTCTGGCCGACGAGATATCACTGTTTTTGGCACCAAAGATTCTGGGCGGCGGCATACACTTTACCGAATACCTGGAGCTTGGCGCGCTGGATGATGCAATTATAATTAATGATATCAAGACCTCCGCCTGCGGGGATGACATATGGATCAGGGGGGTGTTTTCATGTTCACCGGACTTATAGAGACTATAGGCAAAGTTTCCGCGATACATCCCAGGGGCGATGTCTGGCAGTTCGACATTGAAGCGCCAAAGATAGCCGGAGAGCTGCGTATCGGCGATTCTGTCTCGATCTCGGGCGCGTGCAGCACAGTAATCCGGTCCGACGACAGATTTTTCAGCATAGAGGTAATGGAAGAGACAAGAAAAAAAACAAAACTCGGGAATTTAAAAAACGGCTCACGGGTAAACCTTGAAAGGGCGATGAGGCTGGATTCAAGACTTGACGGTCACATTGTTTCCGGCCATGTAGACGGACTTGCTAAGGTCGATAAAATAGAAACATACCCCGAGACGATGAAATATTTTTTCAATGCCGGTCCTGATATCCTATCAGGGATCGTTCCCAAAGGCTCAGTCGCAATAGACGGAATAAGCCTCACAGTAATAGATGTCACCACGGATACCTTTTCAGTCAGCATCATTCCAACAACTATCTCGGAAACTACACTTTCACAACTTAAAGAGGGCGATGCCGTAAATATTGAAACAGATATCCTTGGTAAATATATAACAAAATTTTTGAATACTCGTTTTTCCGATGCCGATAAAGGCGAGGAGATGAAAAATTCTCTTACATGGGATAAACTTGTAAAATATGGTTGGGCCTAGGGGGATCAGCAGAGAATGTTCAACACTATCGAAGAAGCAGTAAATGATATCAAACAGGGAAAAATGATAATCGTTGTAGACGACGAAAACAGGGAAAATGAGGGTGACCTTGTTATGGCAGCAGACTGCTGCAGGACCGAGGACATTAATTTCATGATAAAAAATGCAAGAGGGCTTGTCTGTGTGCCGATAGGAGCCGAGCAGGCAAAAAAACTCCAGCTCAATCCGATGGTTGAGCACAACACCGATTCACAAGGGACAGCATTCACAGTCTCAGTAGACCACGTAAAAGATACAACGACAGGAATATCAGCTGCGGAAAGGGCGATAACAGCCAAAGCTCTCGCTGATCCGCTTTCAAGATCGGATGATTTTCACAGACCGGGACATATCTTCCCATTGGTGGCCCGTCATGGAGGAGTCCTTAAAAGAGCTGGGCACACTGAGGCTGCTGTAGACCTCTCACGTATGGCCGGATTCAACGAAGGCGGAGTGATATGTGAGATCATGAACGAGGACGGAAGCATGGCAAGGCTGACTCAGCTTCTTGAGTTTGCGAAAAAACATGAAATGAAGATCATTACAGTTGAAAACCTTATCCGTTACCGCGTAATGAGGGAAAAATTCGTTCGCAGGGAAGCCACAGTCCACATGCCGACAGCCTGGGGAGATTTTGTATGTCATGCATACACGAGCCCTTACGGTGACAACCCGGGTGCATTGCATCTTGCCCTTGTCAAAGGGGAGGTAGACGGAGTGGATGACGTGCTGGTGCGTGTGCATTCAGAGTGTTTCACGGGAGACCTTCTCGGTTCCCTGAGATGCGACTGCGGACCACAGCTCCACAAAGCAATGATGATGATAGAAAAAGCCGGAAGAGGAGTTCTTCTATACATGAGACAGGAGGGACGGGGCATCGGACTTCTTGCCAAACTGAAAGCCTATGAGCTTCAGGAAAAGGGAATGGACACTGTCGAGGCTAACGTTGCCCTTGGCTACGCACCGGATTCCAGGGATTACGGAGTTGGTGCCCAGATACTGGCAGATCTCGGACTTAGAAAGATCAGGCTTATGACCAACAATCCTGTTAAGATAACAGGACTCAAAGGATATGGGCTTGAAATAACGGAAAGGGTGCCGATTGAGGTCGATCCAAACCCATTCAACGAAAAATATCTCAATACAAAGGTCAGCAAGATGGGGCACGTACTTAGCAACTCTATGTGCAAAGAGATGGAAAAAGAAGAAACAAAACTATAATACTGATTCATTATAACTTTTGAAAGGGAGAATTCAAATGAAAATAGTCCAGGGAAATATGATCGGGAGCGGTCTTCGTTTTGCAATTATAGCGTCCAGATTCAACGAGCTTATCACTTCAAAACTTATAGAAGGTGCAAAAGATGCGCTTTCCCGTCACGATGTCCGACATCAGGATATAGATGTCTTCTGGACACCTGGAGCATGGGAACAGCCTGTAGTGGCAAAAGAGATCGCCATGAGCGGCAAATACGACGCTATCATAACTTTGGGCGCCGTTATACGCGGCGACACCACCCACCACGAATACGTAGCAGGTGAGGCAGCGAAGGGACTGGCCCATGTCGGACTTGAACATCGCATCCCTGTAGCGTTTGGAATAATCACATGTGATAACCTCGAACAGGCTCTTGCCCGCTCAGGCAGCAAAGCGGGAAACAAGGGCGCTGACGCTGCACTTGCAGCGCTTGAGACAGCCAATCTTCTCAGGGAAATGCGTAAGGACAGAGGAGCTGATGCATAATGCTTGATATCAAATGGGTGAGGGAGAACACAGAAGAATTTGCTGCGATGCTGGCAAACAGAAATTACTCCTTCCCGCTTGACCGCTTTATGGAGCTTGACTCCATGCGCAGGGAGACCCTTCTTGAAGCTGAGGCCCTGAAAGAAAAGCGAAACGCAGGGGCAAAAGAAGTCGGCATGAAAAAGAAAGCCGGGAAAAACGCCGACGAGCTGATGGAAGAGATGCGCCTTATCGGTGAAAAGGTCAAAGAACTAGACGAAAAGGTCGGAACCATCGAAGCTGAACTTGATGACCTTGCGATGAGGATCCCCAACAAACCTCATGATTCTGTTCCTATAGGAGCGGACGAAAACGACAACGTTGAAATAAGGAAACACGGCAAACCACGTGAATTCACTTTTGAACCAAAAGCCCACTGGGATCTGGGCGAGCCCCTAGGAATAATGGACTTTGAAAAGGGAGTCCAGCTTGCTGAGAGCCGTTTTACTGTCCTCAAAGGTCCCGGTGCGAGACTCGAAAGAGCTCTTATGAACTTTATGCTTGACCTACATACAACCCAGCATGGATTTACTGAAATCGCACCTCCGATACTGGTTAACACCTGTACGATGAGCGGAACAGGACAACTCCCCAAGTTTGCCGAAGATCTTTATAAATGTGCTAATGATGACCTCTGGCTGATCCCAACAGCTGAAGTGCCTCTGACAAATCTGCATGCCGGCGAAATTATGAACGAATCCGACCTGCCTAAATATTACTGCGCTTTCACGCCATGCTTCAGGCGCGAGGCAGGCAGCTACGGCCGCGATATGAGGGGCATGCTCAGGCAGCATCAGTTTGACAAGGTCGAAATGGTAAAGCTGAGCACTCCTGAAAAAAGTTATGATGAGCTTGAGCACATGACAAACTGCGCAGAAAAAGTCCTTCAGCTTCTGGGTATTCCGTATAGGGTCATTTGCCTCTGCACGGGGGACATGGGCTTTGGCGCTGCGAAAACGTATGATATAGAAGTATGGCTCCCAAGTCAGAACTGCTACCGCGAGATTAGCTCCTGCAGCAACTGTGAAGATTTCCAGGCAAGAAGGATGGGTACCAAGTACCGTCCGGCAGCCGGAACCAAGCCGCGATTTGTACACACACTTAATGGATCCGGAATCGCAATAGGCAGATGCCTCATCGCTCTGATGGAAAATTATCAGAACGCGGACGGGAGCATAACCGTTCCGGAAGCACTCCGCCCTTACGCCGGAGGCATGGAACTTGTAAAATAAACATCAATTGCGTTTTGATGGATCAATCTAGTCAGGGGAGGGCATTACCCCTGACTTTTATTCTGTCTCCCTTTTTTAATAAAGGCAAACATGGTAGGATAGACAGTGGAAAGAGACTCACTCTGTCTATATTCAAATGGAGGAACGACCATTAATGTCTGACAGCAATTACACCCTGACGGTTTTTTTGGTTCTCTTTGTCGCCGTTATCTGTATTTTTATACAGAAATTCTTTAAAAAATATCTTGAGAGCGATCAGTACTATTATCTCAAGGATATTACACTGGTCGCTGCCTGGGCCCTCTGCGGCATCTGGGCATCTGACAGGCCTCTCAAGATAACGATAGCCGCCGGTGTCGCAGCTGCATGCGTAGGATTCTGCCAAAAAGTGACCAGAGGCAAAAACCTCAGGTTCCTCTATTTTATAGTTGGTCTTGGCTTTTCACTTTTTGGACCAAGAATAGCTTTCATTGAGTTTGCCAAGGGGGAATACTACTACCTTTCATACTTTGCATCGATTGCAATCAGCACCCTCTGGATAGGAATATTCCCTATCTTTTTTCAGGAGATCGATGAGATCCCCGGTATGTGCGGTCTGCTTCTCTCCGTCAGCTGGACACTTGTCTCCATAGTCATAATGCTCTCATCTCAAAACCTACAGGAAGCTGTCCAGCTGTGCATCATAGGCATGGTACTGATACTTGTCTTCTGGAGCAGGCACATACACGCTTACAGAAGGCTGACAGAACCTCTCACCGCCCTTTGGGGGACACTTTTTGCCGGGCTTTCTATCTTTGGAGTAAGCAAAGGTGTCGCATTTTATACTCTTGCCGTACTGCCGCTGGGACTCTTCATGCTCCCTCTGGTCGAGACATCCATAAGTGTAGTAAGCGCAGCCTTCTCGCCTAAACCTACGGGCAACCTTATCCTATACAGGAAACTTCTGAGCAGAGGAATGGATCACGCTACATCAGTCCATACAGTAGTAATGATCTGTGCCTTTATCGGCTGCATTGCTGCTTTTATACAAACAGGAGCCACCAGCTTCCTGGTCCTAATGGCGGCAGCTGTTGCTCTCTTTACTGTCACCTGGATCTTTTTCAGATATGCCGCACGGTCAGACAACAATCAGTCCAGAAAGCCGGGACTGTGGGGGATCCGCGTTGACAACATCTCTCTAAATTATGCCCTTACTCAGGTACAGCACTGGGTAAACAAGGGAACTGACCATTCCATGATCGTGACCCCCGACGCGTTGGCTGCATTAAGAAGCAGAACTGACGCAAGGTACAGAAGGATAATAAGAAACGCGGCCCTCGTTCTGCCTGACGGAGCCGGGCTAATTGCAGCCCTCAAACTCCTGCATACGCCTATCCAGGAAAGGATTCCGGGAGTTGAATTTACTGAGCATATATGTAAGAGGGCATCTTACGAAGGGTGGGGGATATGGTTGCTGGGAGGTGCTCCCGAAATTGCTGAGACCGCGGCTAAAAAACTGATTGAAAAATATCCGGGTCTCATTATATCCGGCACAAGGAACGGATACTTCAAAGATGAAGAGACAGATGAAATTTGCAAAAATGTCCGGGAAAGCGGTGCCAGGATCCTTTTCGTTGGTTTGGGTGTCCCCAGGCAAGAATACTGGCTTGAAGAAAACCTCGCAAAATCAGGTGCAACTGTTGGCATGGGAATAGGCGGAACTATGGACGTTATCTCAGGAAAATTGGTAAGAGCGCCAATAATATGGCAGAAACTCTGCCTTGAATGGTTCTACCGTACTATGCAGGAACCCTGGAGGTGGCGGAGAGTACTCAAACTGCCGGTTTTTGCCTTTTATGTTATCCTGACTGTCCTCCATATCGACAATTTCAATCCTGACCAACCTAATGAAGATCCGGAAACAGTTTAAGGGCTCATTGGGCAAATTATACGCCCAATGAATATTTCCTTGCTTTCATACGTATTTTCATGTGGCGCTTATAATAATATCGCTGTATACTTTGTGTTTAATCAAACAAATAACGTCTTTATCGAAAGGAAGATATTTTTATGAAAATGGACAAACTCTTGAAGCAGGCACAGCGTATGCAGGCAGAAATGGCGTTAGCCCAGGAACAGCTTGCCGGCACTGTGGTCGAGGGAGTTTCCGGAGGCGGCATGGTTAAGGCAAAAGTGAACGGACACGGAGACGTTCTCTCTGTTTCCATCTCCCCTGAGGTCGTTGATCCAAAGGAGGTTGAAATGCTGGAAGACCTTATTATCTCAGCTATAAAAGAAGCGCTTAAACAGAGCAAAGAAATGGCGGACAGCAAAATGAATTCTATTACCGGGGGAATGGGCGGATTTCCCGGTCTGATGTAATTAGAGCATGTCAGCCACTTCACTGCCCGGACCAGTATATAAACTTATAAAACTTTGGAGTAAATTGCCTGGCGTAGGTGAAAAAACCGCCCGGCGTATGGTGTTTTATATACTAAAACAGGATAGCAGCTGGGTAACTGAGTTTATCGGCACTATACAACAGGTCAAAGAGGAGACTCACCACTGCGGCGAATGCGGCAATATAACAGATATTGAGCCATGTTCCATCTGCCGGGACAAAATGAGGAACCGTAAAATAATGTGCGTTGTAGAAAGCGACGAGGACTGTATCTCAATAGAACAGGCAGGTATATTCAACGGACTGTATCATGTTCTTGGAGGTCAGGTTTCACCCCTTGATGAGCAGGACATACCGGAAGAAAGCATAACAAAGTTACGGGGAAGGGTATCCGACCTTAAAATTGAGGAAATTGTGCTTGCGACTGCTCCGAGGATAGAGGGAGATCTTACCGCTTTTGCAATACAGGAGGCGCTGGAGGGAATACCCGTTAAGATATCAAGACTTTCATACGGTCTGCCCGTAGGAGGAAGTATAGGCTATGCAGACAGAGTCACACTGCATATGGCTATGGAATCAAGAAAGGAGATGCCTGGAAAATAAAAACCAGAGAGAACTACACAAACCAGGAAATGCAACAGGACTCAAAAAATGATATGAAAGGAGAACACAAAATGTCGTCCGGATCCGGTCTTTCAGCCGTTATGAAAAGATTGGTCAAAGCAGTGATGGTTTTTATATGCGCCGCTGCAGGTTATCAGATATCAAAGATAGCTATAGAGCAGAACTGGTGGCCGTCTGTTACACTGCTTCACCCAATAGAAACAACCGTATTTATTATTATTGTTTCGGCATGTTTCGGCTTTATCCTTGCACCTTTATTCTGGTTAAGCGTAAGCAAATTTGCACAGTTTACAGAATCCAAACTCCAGAATACAGGCGTACCGGAACTTACAGTGAGCCTGCTTGGTTTGATCCTGGGTCTGCTGCTTGCTAACCTCATCGCTATGCCGATGTCAAGAATTCCAGGAGGGATAGGGGTATACATTGCGGTACTGCTGAACATCGCTCTCGGCTACCTGGGACTGCGTTTCTTCGCAAAAAGAAAAGATGACATATGGAGCGTAATAACAAATATTGGTGATATCAGGCTTCGGCTACCCAAGCGCAAAAAGAAAAATGAAAACGGGGACGATGGAAAAGAGTCTGATCTTGAAGTTGCTCCGGAATTTTTCTACTCCATACCCAAGATACTTGATACAAGCGCAATAATTGACGGCAGGATACTTGATGTGGCACAAAGCGGCTTCATTGAGGGTACTATTGTTCTGCCGAGGTTTATACTCGCAGAGCTTCAGGGGGTAGCTGACTCAACAGATCCCCTAAGAAGGACCCGTGGAAGGCGCGGGCTTGCTGTTGTGACTGAACTTCAGAAGATCAGGACCCTGAACATCGAAATCCCCGAGACTACCCTCAAGGACCTTGAAAGGGAAAAGGTGGATGAAGCCCTGGTCGTACTTGCGCGCCAGCTCAACGGCAAAGTCATAACGACTGACTACAACCTCAACCAGATCGCCCAGATCGAAGGCGTATCTGTCCTTAACGTAAACGACCTGGCCAATTCGCTAAAGCCGATGCTGCTTCCGGGAGAGAACGTGGAGATCGACATAATACGTGTTGGAAAAGAGGCCCATCAGGGCGTCGGCTACCTTGATGACGGAACTATGCTCGTTGTCGAAGACGGTTATAAGCGCATTGGAGAAAGAGTCAAAGTCACAGTTACTTCCATGCTCCAGACGTCAGCCGGAAGAATGGTCTTCGGAAGAATACGTCCTTAAAATGAACAGAGAGACCTGGTCCTTCATAATAGTAGCAGGGGGCACAGGTACCCGCCTTGGCGGAATTCCGAAGCAGTTCAGGCTCCTTGATGGATGTCCTGTCTGGAAGTGGTCTGCTAAAATTGCAGAAGAATTATTTAAGGACGGGATGGTAGATGAACTGGTAATTGTCGTTCCTGAGGAGAGTCTGGCAGAGGTGAAGGGTCGGTGTGACCTGAAGATCCCTACACGTCTTGCTGCCGGAGGAACCACAAGATCTCAGTCAGTAATGAACGGATTAAAGAATTCATGCGGGTCTCACGTGCTGGTGCACGATGCGGCCCGCCCTTTTATAACAAAGGAGCTTTGCCTCGAACTGATAAAAAACACGGTCATTCACGGATCTTCCATTCCTCTTATCGGATCCAGCGATTCACTCAAGAGGCTGGACTCAGGAAAGATGATCTCTGCAGACAGAAAAAAATTCTTCCGGACCCAAACTCCGCAGGCATTTGAGAAATTACCCCTGATAGATGCGATCAGATCATTTGGCTTTCAAGGCACTGACGAAGCAGAAGCATGGATCGCTTCAGGAAGGGATATCTTTGCTACAGAAGGACCGGAGTCAAACTTTAAGATCACAACTAAATTTGACTGGGAGGTCGCATCATCAATGACCGGAGGCAGAAAGATACAAAGGACAGGGCACGGTTTCGATATCCATCAGCTTGTGAAAGGCAGAAAACTCATACTTGCCGGGGTCGAGATAGAAAATGCTGAGTTCGGCCTTCTTGGCCATTCTGATGCTGATATAGTCCTGCACACAGTAATGGACGCAATACTCGGAGCCGCCGGCCTTCCGGATATCGGGACACTCTTTCCTGCGTCTGACGCAAAATGGAAAGACGCGGACAGCAGGGAACTTTTTAATACCGTGATAAGCAAAGTACGCTCAGAGGGATGGAATATAGACTGGGTAGATGTTACTTTACAAGCACAGTCTCCTAAGCTGGGGGACATGATACCAAACTTCATTTCAAGCGTTGTATCTTTTATTGCTGAGAATGAGAACGAAACAAATTTCAACATGAAGGTCAAGTCGGGCGAAGGCTGCGGTACTGTGGGGCGCAATGAATGCATGGTCTGCCATGGAGTAGCAACCCTTTCAAAGTACGATTGGAATCAAGGCTGAACAGGGATCTGAAAAGATCTGAGATCAGCCGGAATATATATTATCAAACGGAGGCATCGATATGACAAAAAAGAGATCTGAAGATAAGTTCGTTGAATACAGGGGCTTCACATTTGACGACGTACTGCTCGTTCCGGGATACAGCGAAGTTGTCCCTGCCCAGGTAGACGTATCTACTATGCTCACACCACAGATATCCCTTAATATCCCCATTTGCAGTGCTGCAATGGATACTGTTACAGAGGGCAGGCTGGCTATAGCGCTTGCACGTGAGGGAGGGATCGGCATACTACACAGGAACCTGCCGATCGAAAACCAGGCTGTTGAAGTTGACAAGGTCAAAAGATCTGAATCAGGTGTCATTGTTGACCCCTTCTACCGCCATCCGGAAGATATGGTCAGGGAAGCTGTAGCGCTCATGGAGCACTATCACATCTCGGGAGTGCCTGTAGTAGACAAGGACATAAGGCTTGTTGGGATAATAACAAACAGGGACCTCAGGTTCGTCACAAACCTTGACCAGCCAATATCCAACGTTATGACGAAAGAAAACCTGATAACAGCTCCTATGGGTACAACACTTGAAGACGCAAAGACCATTCTTATGGGTACAAAAGTAGAAAAACTGCCCATAGTCGACAAAGACGGAAAACTTAAAGGACTCATTACTATCAAGGACATCCTGAAGGCCAGAGCATTTCCTAACGCAACCAAGGATTCAAGAGGCCGTCTGCGTGTAGGAGCAGCCATTGGTGTCGGTACTGACGCTTTTGACAGGGCAGATGCCCTTGTCAAGGCTGGAGTAGACACGCTAGTTTTAGATACAGCCCACGGACATTCAAAAATGGTCATTGACGCCGTTGCCGGACTCAGAAAATTGTATCCAGACCTGCCCCTTATCGCGGGCAATATCGCGACCGCCGGTGCAGCGGAAGCCCTGATGGATGCAGGAGCCGACGCAGTCAAGATTGGAATAGGACCGGGATCTATATGCACAACCAGGATTGTTGCAGGAATAGGCGTGCCGCAGGTTGCAGCAGTCATGAACGTGGCCGAGGTAGTTCATAAAAGGGGCAAAATGGCCATCGCTGACGGCGGCATCAGGTATTCGGGAGACATAGTAAAAGCCCTTGCAGCCGGTGCTGACGTCGTCATGATCGGATCCCTCTTTGCAGGTACAGAAGAAAGTCCCGGAGAAGCTGTAATATACAGAGGCAGATCATTTAAGAGCTACAGGGGAATGGGATCACTTGGAGCAATGAAAGGCGGCTGCAGCAAAGACAGGTACTTTCAGGAGGGCACAACAGAAGACAAACTTGTCCCGGAAGGCATAGAGGGAATGGTGGCTCACAAAGGATCGATCTCAGGAGTCGTCTATCAGATGGTAGGCGGCATCCGTTCCGGAATGGGTTACGTCGGGGCACCGGACATCCGGGCGCTTCATGAAGAGTCAAGGTTTGTGCAGGTTACCGCGGCATCAATGAAGGAAAGCCATCCTCACGATATAGTCATAACAAAGGAAGCCCCAAACTACTGGGCAGATGAAGAATGATCGACCGATTTGATCAACAAGACAGGTAGCATAAGAATGTTTGGGGCAGGAGAACGTTTCTTTTGAAAGATCCTGCCTCCTTTTTTTCTTTCTAAATAATATTTATTATTGATATGCCGGATAAATATACTTTGTTATATAATACTTGTCGGGCATAATACAATTGATCCAGTATATTCTTCGAACCTGGGGAAGGAGGCAACGCGATGGCGTGATTTAGAAGTTACGGGTCCACGGTCTGGACCTTCCGCTTTTCGCTGTCTTTTTCCAACAGGGTGACGGCAGAGGAATATTCTTTCAGACCTTTTCACTGATACCCTCTGACATCTCCTTATTTGAACTGACAGCAAGAAAATTAATAGTAACAGCAATATCACTGGCGTTCAAAACCTAAGGAGGTCAACCATGAATCGTGTACTAATGTCAAAAAACGGTCCTGCGCTTGCAG
This sequence comes from Synergistaceae bacterium, assembly GCA_963682045.1. Classification (GTDB taxonomy): domain Bacteria; phylum Synergistota; class Synergistia; order Synergistales; family Synergistaceae; genus Caenicola. Next base: position 250,761 of record OY821326.1, on the reverse strand, counting down.
GGACGATAATTGGAGTAATTGCAGCTTTGCTTGTCAAATTCGGTAACCCTGGAAACATGGGAGTATGTGTTGCCTGTTTCACACGTGATGTGGCCGGAGCTCTGGGACTTCACCGTGCAGGGGTCGTCCAGTACCTTCGCCCCGAGCTTGCCGGGTTTATTCTCGGATCTTTTGTGTCAGCACTTTTATACCGTGAATATCGCCCAAGGGGAGGTTCTTCCCCAATGATACGTTTTGGCCTGGGTTTCTTCGCCATGGTGGGGGCACTGGTCTTCCTGGGGTGTCCCTGGCGCGCATATCTCAGGCTTGCGGGGGGCGACTTCACCGCAATTGCAGGGATCGCAGGACTTACAACAGGAATTGCGATTGGTGTAATGTTCCTTTACAGGGGGTTCAGTCTCGGTGCCGCACGTCCTAATCCTAAGGCTTCCGGGTATTTCATGCCCCTGCTGGCGATAGCTCTTCTTGCACTTCTTATCATTAAGCCTCTCTTTGGAGCAGAGGGTACAGGACCGATATTTTTCTCTGAAAAAGGTCCAGGATCGATGCACGCGCCCTTAATAATAGCCCTTGCAGCGGGACTCCTTGTCGGATGGCTTGCTCAGAGAAGCCGCTTCTGCACAGTCGGAGCCATACGCGATCTTATAATGCTTAAGGACACTCACCTTTTCAAAGGTATCGTATGCTTCATCGTTGCAGCTTTCCTTACGAACTTGTCCCTTGGACTCTTCAAGCCCGGATTTGAAGGGCAGCCTGTCGCTCATACCATGCACCTGTGGAATTTTCTTGGAATGGCACTTTCCGGACTTGCCTTCACATTAGCCGGAGGCTGCCCGGGGCGCATGTTCATAATGTCAGGCGAAGGTGATTCCGACGCAGGTGTATTCATAATGGGAATGCTTCTCGGCGCAGCTTTTGCTCACAATTTCAGCCTTGCAAGTTCAGGTGCCGGAGTTGGAGCATTTGGTATCCCCGCGACAATAGCCGGACTTGTTTTCTGTGTTGCTGTTGGCACGCTATTTATGAACAGGGTAGATTAGGAGGTCTGAAACCATGGAAATAAAAACAGTGGACGCACGCGGACTATCATGCCCGCAGCCGATAGTGGAAACTAAAAAAGTACTCGACAAGCTCAGCGGAGGAAGGGTAGAGATCCTTGTTGACACTGTTACATCGAGGGAAAATGTCCTGAGGTTCGGCAGGAATGCCGGATGGCAGGGGTCCTTTGAAGAATCAGAGGAGTCATATAAGGTCATTTTGGAAAAATAGACAGCCTTTGAACACTTCCTTTCTTGACACGGAAGTGGGGAAAAGTTTCAAAACTCTCAAACTCTCTAATCGGGAGACCAATAGCCTTCAAACTATTGACAGGACGTATATTAGCTAGTAAAATCTCATCTCGTTGGGCGATTAGTTCAGAGGTAGAACGCTTCCTTGACACGGAAGAGGTCAGAAGTTCAATTCTTCTATCGCCCACCATATTTGTAAACCTCGGACGAGCTTCGGCTCGTCCTTTTTTTTCAGAAGCGATATTGAGACAAAAAGTTCTCAGGGAGACCCATCTCAGCAATTTCAGCGTAAGCGTCAAACCATCCGTACCTACCTAAAATAATATCAAACGTCTAAAGTCCCCCAGTAACGTAACAGTCAGGGGGACTTTTTATGTTCGATCACAATGGCAAACAGATTTATCTTATCTGTGGCTCTACTGATATGCGCAAAGGAATAGACGGCCTTGCCGCCATTGTGAACCTTCAGAATATCTGCGACTCATTTGATTCTGCAATGTTTATCTTCTGCAACCGCAGCCATAATAGGGTAAAGATCCTGGAGTGGGATAATGATGGTTTTTGGCTATATCAGAAACGTCTTGAGAAGGGAACCTTCCCATGGCCTAAAGAGGGTACGGTGAAGAAGATAGTTCTGAGTGGGGATGAGTTTTCCTGCTTGCTTGCGGGAACGAAACTTCGCCGCAGGCTTGCAATAGATGAGGTGTTTAACGGACTATCAGTATAACGTAATAGTCTGAATTGTGAATCCTTTATATGACTGGATTTATGCTGCTTTTTTCTGTATAATCTCACTATGAAAAATGTCATATTTGAACTGGAAGAAATGAAGAATAAATACGAGGAATCTGAGGCGAAACGCCGTGAGCTCGATGATAAGAACTCTGAGCTTGCAAAACTTGTTGCGTACTATGAAGAGTGTTTCCGTCTGAACCAGCACCGCCAGTTTGGTCAGTCGAGCGAAAAGACAGATGCTGACTCGCGGCAGATACTAATTGTCTTCGATGAGACGGAAAATGAAGCCCAACTAAAGAAACCTGAACCGTCTGTTGAAGAGATAACTTATACCAGACACAGGCGCAGCTGCACAGGTACGGGCGAGGAGAATTTCGATTCACTCCCTGTAGAGAAGGTACTGCACTCAATCCCGGAAGAGGATCGTATATGTCCTGAATGCGGAGACACTATGCACATCATGGGACATGAGAAGAGACGCGAACTTACGATAATCCCGGCGCAGGTGAAGGTTGTTGAGCACGAACGGGAAGTATACTCCTGCCGCCGCTGCGAACGTGAAAACATAAAAGTTCCGGTAATAAAGGCTCCTATGCCGGAAGCTGTAATAAAAGGCAGTGCCGCATCGGCTTCCTCCATTGCCCACATCATGGTACAGAAATACATGAACGGTGTTCCGCTTTACCGTCAGGAGATGTCGTTCCTTAATGACGGCTTCATTCTTAGCCGCCAGACCATGGCAAACTGGCTCATTCGTGCATCTTCGGACTGGCTTGAACCTTTGTACGAACAGATGAGAGAGAGTCTGCTTAAAGAAGAAATACTTCATGCCGATGAGACTGTGGTACAGGTACTAAAGGAACTAAAGGAACCGGGCAGATCTCCGGGCAGGGAATCATTCATGTGGCTCTACCGCACCGGAAGATATACAGAAACACCTGCGGTCCTTTATGAATACCAGGAGACCAGATCGAGCGCCCATCCAAGAAGATTTTTGGAAAACTTCAAAGGATACCTCAATACAGATGGCCATTCGGGATATAAGAGACTGCAGGAAGGCATCCGCCTCTGCGGCTGCTGGGCCCATGCGAGAAGAAAATTTTACGAGGCGGCACAGGCCGCCCCTCCTGAAGAAAAGACAAACAGCGCTTCGCAGAAAGGACTTGAATTCTGCAGCAGGCTATTCGAACTGGAACTGGAATATGAACAGATTTCTCCTGAAAAGCGTCATAAAAAGCGTATTGAACAGAGCAAACCTGTCTCAGAGGCATTCTTTACATGGGCTTCCTCTGTCTGTGCACTGCCGAAATCTGCACTTGGCAAAGCCCTGCACTACGCGCTCGCACAGAAAGCATATCTTGAGACCTTCTATCTTGACGGCAGACTTGAAATCTCCAACAACAGAGCGGAACGCAGTATAAAACCCTTTGTCATAGGCAGAAAAAACTGGCTCTTCTGCTGTACTCCCAAGGGAGCAAAAGCCAGCTCAATAATCTATTCCATTATTGAGACGGCGAAGGGAAACCGGCTCAAACCCTTTGAATATCTCAAATATATCTTTGAGACCATGCCCAATATTCCGAAAGAGAGCTATCATACGCTGCTGCCGTGGAGCAAAGATCTGCCCGACAGCTTACGTGTGGAACATAACGACATTTCCTCTACATAGTAAACCTTTGAGATTCTCTCCAACCGCTTGTCTTTAGTGCGGACAAATAATATCCTAGAATTTTTAGGCGTTATCTAGGTCCAGGATATTTGACGCTTACTCTAAAAGTGATAAAATAACAGGCGTCAATGTGGATAGCCTTACAAATAGGGAAGAGAGTGAGGCGGTCCACGTTTCTGTATGCAAGCCATGTTATGAAAAACTTGCCCTCGGTTATAACAACATCAGTACACACTATATCGTAACTTATATTTTGGGTCATATAAAAGGGGAATCAATCAATGAATAATGGCTATTACGTCGGCATAGGAGCCTCAGCAGGAGGGCTTGAGGCATTAGAAGATTTTTTTAAAAACATGCCCCATGATACCGGACTTGTTTTCATAGTGATCCAGCACCTTTCGCCCGATTTCAAGAGCCTGATGAATGAATTGCTTGCAAGGTATACCGACTTGGATATTCACGTTGCTGAAGATGGTATGCTGACTAAACCCAACACCATTTATCTTATCCCACCTAAAAAAAACCTGTCGATATTTCACGGCAAATTAGTCCTAGAGGATCAAAGTGACAGAGTGCACCTCAACCTGCCTATAGATATATTTTTCAAATCTTTGGCTCTTGATAAAGAAAAAGATGCAATAGGGATTGTTCTTTCAGGAACAGGTAGTGATGGCACGTTAGGCATAAGAGCTATCAAAGAGGCTGGTGGGCTCGTTATGGTGCAGGATGAGGAGAGCGCAAAGTTCAATGGAATGCCAAGGAGTGCTATTTCTACGGGTATCGTTGATTATATCTTGCCTTCGGACAAGATGGCCGGAGAGCTGCTGAATTTTATCAGCCATCCCTCAATAGAGGATAAAAGTGATATCGCCGAAGATGAGAATATCGACGAGCTAGCCCATATAAGCATGATCATGAGGAATCACTGCAATATTGATTTTTCAAACTATAAATCTAACACTCTCGTCAGAAGGCTTGATAGGAGATTAAAGATCAATAGGCTTAAAGATCTTTCAGAATATGTAAAACTCCTTAGGGCTTCCGCCAAAGAGAGGGACGTCCTTGAAAGAGAATTTCTTATAGGAGTGACTGTCTTTTTTCGGGACAATGAAGCCTTCGAATCTTTAAAGACTAACGTTATCCCGAATTTTGATTACAGCAAAAAAATTATACGTATTTGGTCGGCAGGATGCTCTACCGGTGAGGAAGTATATTCGATTGCTATTCTTGTCAAGGAGTACATCTTAAAAAACTTGATCGATTGCGAAGTGAAGATATTTGCTACGGATATAGACAACAAGGCGCTGGAGTATGCAGGGATAGGTTCTTATCCAGAAAGCATCGTTTCTGATGTAAATTTTGAATATATTTCAAAGTATTTCGCCAAAAAAGATGATGGTTATATTATCAGTGAAAGTATCAGGAAGATGGTGGTCTTTGCAAGGCACAATATACTAAAAGATCCGCCGTTTTCTAAGTTGGATCTTCTCGTATGCAGGAATCTTTTTATTTATATAAAACCGGAACAACAACAGGAAATTTTAAACAGTTTTTATGCTCCTCTAAATCCGAGAGGTTACCTTTTCCTAGGCAGCAGTGAAACATTGGGGCAGATATCGCCGGGGTTCAAGATTATAGACTCCAAATGGAAGATATATCAATGTAAAGAGGGCTACACGCAGCCAATTATCTCTTCCTCCCTATATCTATTGAGAAATGAGAAGCGAAGCGGTTATAAACTTGAACAGAATATAATTCCCCAGGTAAGTGTCCGTTTAGAAAAATTACTTGCGGGGGTCCTTTCTGCGGTATCTCCTCCATCTATCTTACTAGATGAACAGGACAACATTGTTCAGGTAGTAAACGATGTCAGCAATCATATAAACATTCAGCCGGGACAGTTTTCAAACAGCCTAAAATCTAATATGAACAGAGAACAGGTGCTTTTCATCAATAATCTGCTGCGAAGGATCAGAAAAGATAGAAAAGATGTGATGATAAGCAACGTTATGGATTTTTCTCGTGGAGGGAAAAGCATAACCCTGAAAGGTAAGCTGGTTGAAATATCAAAAAATGATTTTTGTCTTATTAGCTTTATTGAACAGGAAGAAAACCCGATAGAGGAAAAATCTATAGAAATAAATATGTCTGAAGAAGTCCGAGAAAGAGTTAAGCAGCTTGAGGGCGAACTCCAGATAGCCAAAGAAGGACTTCAGGCGACGATAGAAGAGCTTGAAACATCGAACGAAGAGCTCCATTCTTCCAACGAAGAACTCATAGCGTCAAACGAGGAACTTCAGAGCACTAATGAAGAACTGCAGTCTGTAAATGAAGAGCTTTATACCGTAAACAATGAGCACCAACTTAAGATTGAAGAGCTGATAAGACTGAACAATGATCTCAACAACCTTATCAAAAATACTGAGGTCGGAGCTTTATATCTTGACATCAGACTCACAATAAGAAAACTGACTCCAGTTGTAACGCAGATCACAAACATTATGGAGTCAGACATCGGCAGACCGATCAGCCACTTTTCTATGATAGAAGATTATCCTGGATTGATAGATGACATAATCGGAGTTCTTGAGACGTTAATCCCTGTTGAAAGGCAGATATGCATAAAGGATGAAAAATACTATTCGATCAGGATCAGACCTTATCGGACAGAAATTAATTCTGTCGAAGGAATTATAGTCACTTTCGTTGAAATCACCAGCCTTAAAATTGAGGAGAAAAATAGTCAAAGTAGTACACGGAGATTAAAAAACGCTATGGAGCTCGGGAATATGGCCTGGTGGGAATATGAGGTAGGTCACGATATTTTCAGATATTCAGAGAGGATCACCTCAATGCTGGGTTATGCGCCGAGGGAATTACCAAATGACATTGCCGGTGTCTTAAAACTCGTTCACTGTGATGACTATGAAAATACTTCGAAAATTATGCTTTCTTACAAAACGAGAGACTATCAAAAATGGGATATTATTTACAGGATGAGAAAAAAAGACGGAGCTTATGTCTGGTTCCACGATAAAGGGGATATCCTTGAACAGGATGGTAATAATCCCATCCGGATACTTGGCACAATAATAGATATTACACAGTACAAAAATATGGAAGGGAAGATTAAAGTTTTTGAGCACAAATAGGGTTATGCCATTGTTTTTGAGACAGGAGGATTGTTAATGGCTAATTATAAACACGATATTGAGCTTTTTTTGGAGAAAAATATGTTAAGCGACATAGATAGTAAACCAAAAGAAGAGATAATCCAGTCATTGTCAATTTACCACGAAGAATTAAGGTTCCAGAATGACGAACTAAGAAGGATCAACACTGAACTCGAATACTCCAAGATGGAATATGAGCAACTTTTTATGGAAAGCCCCGTTGGTTATCTTTTGCTTGACGATGAATTTTACATAATTAAGTCAAATGCAGAAGCGATAAAGTTGTTGAATGATAATTTCCTCCTTAAAAAGAAACCTTCTTCCTATATAAGAGATGAAGATCAGGACGAACTTTATCATATGCTCCGGAAAGCGGTCCATTACAAGAAAACATTCTCAGCAGATCTATATACAAGAGAGGCGATAGATCAGCGATGCCTTAGATTTATTGCTAATCCCCACAATAACACCCTACATATAGCTATTATGGATGTTACACAAGAGAATAAGCGTAATAAAGAGATAGAATATCTAAGCTTTCATGATCAGCTTACTGGTTTGTACAACAGGCGTTTTTTCGAAGCAGAACTCAAAAGACTGAAAGTTGAGGGAATGTTTCCTTTAGGCTTGGTTATGGCAGACATCAATGGACTGAAGCTTATTAATGATGCATTTGGACACAGCAGTGGAGACAATCTCTTGATAGAGGCAGCTAAAAGACTAAAAAAATATCTTGGGCAGGAAGACATACTTGCAAGGTTGGGTGGAGATGAGTTTGTCTTTCTATTTCCACAAGCAGATGAGGATACTGTTAAAAAAATTGTAGAAAAGACATATTATTTCTGCAAGGATCTGGTCGTAAATGATATTACCCTCTCTATATCCTTTGGTTACTCTGTCATGAAAGAGACAGATCAGAATGCATTTAATGCTTTAAGAGTTGCCGAAGACAGGATGTACAAAAATAAACTTTATAATAAGACCAGTTTCAGGAAAGAACTGATAAATGGGATATTAAATACTCTCCATGAAAAACACCCAAGAGAAGAGGCTCACTCGCGCAGAGTCAGCGAACTGGCTGTCTCCTTGGCAAGGGCCATGAAGATGGACGAATATGAAGTAAATACTATAAAAACAGCAGGGCTGCTGCACGACATTGGAAAGATATCTGTAGATTCCAGTATCCTTGATAAACCAGGGAAGCTCACAGAAGAAGAGTTTGATAGTGTTAAAAAACATTCTGAGGTAGGGTACAGGCTACTTAAAGAGACCCTGGAGTTCAAAGATATTGCGGACATAGTTCTTTCACACCATGAGAGGCCTGACGGGAGAGGGTACCCTTTGGGCGTTTCTTGTAAAAAAATATTGATAGAATCAAAGATCATAGCTATTTGTGATGCTTACGATGCAATGACTGGTGAGAGACCCTACAAAAAAATGATGAAAAAGCAGGAAGCCGTAGAAGAGATCAGGAAGCATTCCGGAACACAGTTTGATTGCAAAATTGCCAATATTTTTATAGAAGAGGTTTTGCAAAAATAAATCTTCTTTTTACTACATATTTTGTTTTGCATGGAGTGTAACCTTCGCATCTTCTCTGTCCGGCTTAAACACACAGCTACCCAGGTCTCCCTACCTACCAACAGCCAATCCGACCAGGACCTTACTTACTCGAAATGATCCGATCGTTCCGCTGATCGTGAACCGCATGCCGCCTTTCGTGAATCAACCGTTCCGTATGGCATCTTCTTCTAGATAATTTTACCACTTGTCAAAAATATAAAGTTTTACTATAATGACCGTCGGTCACGTAAATGACCATGAGTCATTTACATTGTTTTAACCATTTAAATACAAGTGGAGTAGTGCAATGAGCAGAAAACACATTACAGCACCAATACGATCCTGACACATGTGTCGGAGCATAAGGAGATGCATAAGATGTTCCAAATATCTGATTTAAAGAAAGAGCTTGCAAATAGAGCCATTCGTGAAAAAGTTTACACAGAGGCATGTAAGATTTTGAAACAGGACGGTTGGAATGGTTTCACAATGGTCAAGCTAGCGAAAGCGGTCGGCGTCGCCAAGGGGACTCTTTATATTTATTTCAAAGACAAACTTGACGTAGTCATATTCATAAATGAGCAAATATTCCGTGAGGCTGCGGAGGATTTCGAACGGGCACTGAGTGTAGAAGGTAACTGCCGCGAGATATTGCGCAATTGTTTGCTGGCAGGACGCACAAAGATGGACGAAATGCGCTCCATGAGAATGATATTGATGGAAATGCACATGAGGGCTACTACAGAAGAACAACGCATGAGGTTACGCAAGGATCCCGAAGAGAGAATCTACAAAGCTCTGATCAAGTTTTTCCAACGCGGAATTGACGAGGGAGTATTTCGCAAAACAACGCCTGAAATGTTGGAGTTCGTACTTGGAGCTACTTTGGATGGACTGGAAGTAAGCTCAGTTTTCGGCCATGGAATTATTATGGCAGACCATAATCTTCTGGATTCAGTTCTGGATCTGCTTATGGATGGAATGTGCCTTCCTGCAGGCAGCAAAAAATGAACATCATAACCCTCTCTCTTAAACGCCCAGTGACAGTTATCGTATGTACCATCTCAATCGTTTTTTTTGGTCTTATGGTCTACACTCAGATGAGCATACAGGATATGCCTGACACGGATTCACCTGTTGTAACCGTGACTACTGAGATGTCAGGTGCTTCTGCGACAGTAATGGACAGCGATGTTACAGACGTTATTGAAGAACAGCTTAACAGTATTTCTGGCGTCTCTTCACTTTCTTCTTCTAGCTATCAGGGACAAGCAGTTACGACTATTGAATTCGATATAAATCGCAACATTGACGATGCTGCAGCAGACGTTCGCGACAAGGTAAACCTAGCTCAAGCTGATCTGCCCGATGAGGCAGAAACTCCAACGGTAAGCAAGCTCAATATGGGAGATGACGCTATAGTGCAGCTAGCTATATCTGGTAAGGCTGATTACGGCAGAAAAGTATATTACATTGACAAAGTATTGAAAACGAAACTACAGGCAATCAACGGAGTGGGCAACATAACAACGGCTGGAATGAGGGACCGCGAGATAAGAATATGGGTGGATCCTGCTAAGCTGCGTTCACGTGGTCTTGTAACAAACGACATAGCTACGGCCATAAGTGAAAAGCACGTCGAATTGCCAGCTGGAAGCGTAATCGTCGGCCAGTACGACATGGATGTACGAGTGAAGGGCGAATATGCAAGTGTTGAAGAGCTTAAGAGTTTGCCGATAAAGGTGAAGGATGGGGCAATTGTTAGGTTGTCCGACGTGGCAATGGTCGAGGACGCTTTTGCGAACATTTCTGACCTTGCTTATTATAATGACGAAGACACTATTATAGTCGGAGTGCAGAAACAGCGTGGAACAAACGAAGTTGAACTCTGCGAAGACGTAGTAGATGCTCTTGCTGACATCAGAAAATCCATACCTGCCGAGATAGAAATGAAGTTAATCTACAACGGGGCTGACTATATCAAGCGTTCGATAAGTGGCGTAACGAGCGATGTGTTCAAGGCTGTTCTGCTCTGCGCGCTTTTGATGCTCTTCTTTCTCCAAACGTTACGCGCAACATTAGTTACTGTAGTAACTATACCCGTATGCCTCATCGGTAGCTTCATCCTTATGAAATATATGGGCGTGACGATAAACAATATGTCGATGATGGGAATATCGCTTTCCGTTGGAATGGTCGTGGATGCCACTACTGTTGTCCTCGAAAATGTGGATAGGCGCATGAGTGGCGGAATGCTGCGATATGACGCGGCTAAACAAGGTGCAAGCGAGGTAGCGTTCTCAATTATCGGCGGTGCCCTCACCACGATGGCTGTATTTTCACCTGTGACATTCATGGGTGGAATGATTGGACGAATCTTTTTTGCTTTTGGCATAACAGTAATCGTAACAATAGGGCTCTCACTCCTATTATCTCTTACGTTGACACCTTTTCTCTGTTCACGAATACTTGAAACTAAGAAAACAAATCCGGGGCGCTTGGGAAGAGTATGTAATGGACTGTTCTCAAAGCTTGAATTGGAATACGGGGTGCTTCTCAAAAAAGCCGTCGCGCACCGTGCGATCACGATGGGGATAGCTGTTACGCTGTTTGTACTCGGACTCTTACTTATGAACCAGGTTGGAACCCAGATGATGACAAGCGATGACGAAGGTTCATTCATGGTGAACTGTGAACTTCCGTCCGGCACTGAAATAGAAAAGACCGGTGGCATTATAAAAAAGGTGTCAAAGACAATCCGCGAGGACGGTGCCGTGAGCTACACCTACGCGGAAGTTGGATCAGACACCGGTGGGGAGGCTAACAAGGGAACTATATACGTACACTTGCTTCCGAAGAAGGAACGCGATGACATAAACAAAATAATGGACAGAACGCGAGAAAAACTTACACAGTACAAAGACGTTAAATCCACACTTACGACTTTTTCAGGTAAAGACGTTGAAATAGAGCTTGTGGGAGGCACTACGGAAGAGTTGCTTGCTGTCTCTCAAAAAATGATAGCGGATGCGGAAAAGACTGGGAAAATACGTGACATCGAAACAGACGTTCGCATAGATAAACCTCAGCTTGAAGTGAACATCAACCGGGGTATGACCGACATTATGGATATCAACATAAATTCCCTGATTTCTGAGATACAGGCATATTTTGGCGGTGAAAAGGTTGGTGTTTACAAAGACGAAGGATACCGATATGACATTCGTGTAATGTCTGAGAAAAAATTGCGGAGCAGTGTGCAGGATCTTGACGGAATCTATTTCAAGAACGGAAACGGCGATATAACCCAAGCTCCAGGAGTTGTTTCGGCGAAACAAATAGAGGCTCCGAACGTGGTGAAGCGCTATGGTCGTTTGCGGTCGCTCTCCATAACAGCGAACGTTACGCAAAACTACTCGGCAGGTCAGGCAGTTGAACTCTTAAACAAACTTATGATGCAGCACGTGCCCGCTGATTCCGACATAAAGATGACGGCGTCCGGTATGACAAAGGCCCAGTCAGAAAGTTTCATGCGGCTTGCAATAGCGCTCATCATGGCTGTAGTTCTTGTCTATGTGATAATGGCGATACAGTTCGAGTCTTTTTTGCAACCTTTCGCGATAATGTTTTCGTTGCCGCTGCTTACACCCGGTGCGTTCGGTCTGTTATGGCTCACAGGCTGCAAGCTTGATATCATGAGTTACATGGGGCTGATTCTGCTAGTTGGAATAGTCGTCAACAATGGAATAATACTCATCGATTTCATCAACCAAGAAAGAGCTAAGGGCATGGAGAAAATAGAAGCTGTTATTAATGCTGGTCCCTTGAGGCTACGAGCGATACTCATAACAGCGCTTTCAACACTTATTGGAACTATACCAGCCGTGCTGAAACTTAGCGAGGGTTCCGAGTCACGCCAACCGATGTCGATCGCCATCTTTGGAGGACTCTTCACTTCCACGCTGCTCACGCTTTTTGTCGTACCAGTAGTATATCTGATACTTGAGGGACTGAAGGAGAAGTTGTACGTAAAATTTGGCAGAGTTGATTTTTTGGGTTCGGTCAAAAAGAAACTCGAATATATCAAAGGAAGGAAAAGCAAAACAATATGAAAAAAATATTATTGTCTGCAGCCTGTGCAGTTTTGATATCTGCCGTACAGCTATGTGCGGAACAGGAAAACTTGGCTCAAGCATTTGGTGAAACAGTCTCGACTGATGTTATTACTCTTAGTATGGCTGATGCCATAAATATTGCCTTGAGCCAGAATATTTCAATTCAAAGTGCAAGCGAGGATGTTGTGCGCGCCATAGGGGACAGCAAAGCGAACTCTTCTGGCCTCTATCCCACAATCGAACTGTCCGGCAGTGCGAACCCAAAAATTGAAAACACCTTCAACGGCGATACTGGAGACGAACGAAACGCCGGAATTACAGCGTCGTACACACTTTACTCGGGTGGAAAGAACAGTGCTCTCAATGAGCAGGGTAAGCTTGGGGTGAAGAATGCTGAGGAGACACTTTTTGATACAAAGGAAACAGTTATCCTAAGCGTTTGGAAAGCGTACTGCACAGTGCTCTACAGAAAGGAAGTACTGATGGCAGCTACGGGTGCTCTGGACTACTATACGAAGGCCGTGCAAGAGCAGACGAGGCGCCTTGAGCTAGGTGCCTCAACAAATCTTGATCTCTCGAGGATGAAGCAGCAATTTGAAAGTGCGCGCGCGAACCATATCGCAGCCGTAAATGATTTAGACTCTTCACGTGTGGCTTTGTGTCTGCTGCTTCGTATATCACCAAAGATACAGCTGGAACTTACAGGGAACCTTAGCGACGGCCTTCCGGGTAAGGACACACTTGCAAAAGCGACTAAAGACGAATTTGAGGTAACCTATAAAAATGCACTTGCTCGCAGGGGAGATTATCAAGCTCTGATAACGCAGCGCGAGAGTGATAAGAAGGAAATAACGATCGCAGCCAGCGGAATGAAACCGAGCGTATCAGTTTCAGGCGGCTATGCGTGGAATTACGAGAAATACACTGATATTGACCTTGATAGCACTGACGAATGGAACGCGAAGCTATCTATCTCTGTCCCGCTATTCGATGGGGGTAAAACGGAGGGTGAAACAGCTTCGGCGAAGTCAACATATAAACAATCGGATCTGTCGGTACAAAATAAGGAAGATGAGATAAAGGTCTCTCTCATAGACGCGCATCTCACCTTGGTCAATGCCCTCGGAATGGCCGACGCTGGTCGCGCTGAGGTTGAATACGGGCGGCAGAGTCTAAAATACGCCGAGGTTGGTTACAGAGAAGGGGTCAATACTCAGCTTGACCTTATTCAGGCACGGACAGATTTGACCAATGCCCAAAAAAACTATGCAGAATATCTTTACGAATGCCGCGTCGCTCAGGCCTCCCTGTGGCGCGAGGAAGGCATTCTGACTCAAAAAGCTGTATTCTCTGAAACAAGTGATAGGGGTGTAAAATAACGCATGGAAATTACAAATTTTTTAAAAACAAAAAAAACATTACTGGTTCTTGTCGCATGCGCTGCGATAATAGGTGCACGGACATTCCTTAAACAGGAACAGACTGCGAAAACTGTCTATCCCACATTGATTGAGACTGTTTCCGTAACACGCATTCAGCTGATGCAGCAAGGATTTAGCACTACCTCTACACTAACAGCCCTTGAGGAGTTAGAACTCATACCCAAAGTATCGGCCCGCGTGAAATCTGTTAAGGTGAAGAAGGGGGACCGAGTAAACAAAGGACAAATTATGGTAGAATTCGACGCTAGCGACCAAACCGCGCAGGTAGCGGCCTCTCGAGCAGAAGTTTTGGTCAATCAGGCTGACGCAGACCAGAAGAAAGCGGAGCTAGAAAACGCAAGGCGTGAATACGAACGTTACGGCCGCCTGAAAAAAGAGGGTTACGCTACCCAACAGGACTACGACACGAAAGTAACATCGCTCAAAAGCGCCGAAGCCGCCTACGCACAAGCTCTTGCTTCTGTGTCTCAGGCTCGCGCCGAACTTCAGCTGCAGATTGCCAACCTTGCAGATTACTCCCTCAAATCACCCATAAACGGCACTGTAATGGACGACTACGACTTAATAGAGGGTGTTTTTATTTCATCTGGTGAGAAAGCTATGCGCCTGGCGAACATAGACACTCTGCGTGCTCTTGTAGATATACCAGAAGAAAGTATGAATGGCATAAAACTGGGCATGAGCGGCGAGGTTACCTGCGACAGCATAAAAAATCGCAGTTTTACCGGGAAAGTCTCCATGATAAACCCTTACGTGAACACCGAAACAAGAACCGTGCGTGTCGAAATATCTATAGACAATGCTGCTGTGGATTATATTCTCAAGCCAGGAATGTTTGCACGCGTGCTGTTCGTTGAAAAATCTGCCCAAAACGCGCTGAGTGTGCCGACAGAGGCTATTCGCTCCGATGGTACTGTACTGGTTGTGAAAAATAATCAGGCAAAAATTGTATCGGTAAAAACTGGTATAGTCCAAGGGAACGATACCCAGATAGTATCCGGAGTTAACAGTGCTGATCAAGTTATTATTTCTGGAGGAAGTGCTCTCAAAGATTCAGATCCAGTAACAGTGAATAATAACTAATTATTTCGAATATATTGCGTAGACTTTATTCTGCAGGCATCTTTCTGAGGTGTTACGGGAATGAATAGGTTACTGCTGCGGGATGCTTGTAAGAGAGGCGAATGATTCTTGCGGTTACGCGAAAAGGGCTGTAAATTCCGTGCTCAGTAACCTTGAACCGAAGGATCTTATGCATGAAGAGTTCACGTGGAGCTACAGTAGATTAGTTAGTCTGTATAGTAAGTAACTGATCCCAGCCATTGATAATAAATGTTAAAGTGCATTTTTATGTTCTTACAAGCCTCTTGGATTTACTCTCCTTTGCCTTCTTCTTAAGGGCGGCCAGTTCCTCCGTCAGTTCAAATCTATCTGTGAAATTGCGTCCGTTATTGTTGATCACTACAGCAGTAAGGGTAATCAACGGAAATTCTTCGATCTCGCCCTTCCGGTTGCACGTAGTTATGTAGCCACGTTCTACCGCCGTTTGATTATAAAGGGCCAGGACCTCATGTTCAAAATCGTTTATAAGGTCATGAAAAAACGAGTCGTCTGCATGGTAGCTTAATATTACAAGGAAATCATCCCCTCCTACATGTCCGAGAAATTCGTTTTCAGGCAAAACTGATGTAAGCTTGTCGGCCAGGAGCTTTATCACCAGATCTCCCTTTTCAAATCCATAAACATCATTGTACGCCTTGAAGTTGTCGATATCGAGATAAGCCACACTGTACCTGTCCTGGCACGATAAGGCCTGATCAAGCTTTTTCTCAATGATCTGGTTTCCGGGAAGGCCCGTCAAAGGATTCTGATTTTTTGCAGCCGATACTTCCAGCTCAGTAGTCCTGAGAAGTAGTTCTTTGACAGTAACGACTCCTGAGTACTTTCCCTCTTCAGTGATCACTATGAAATCATATATTTTGTCGCTTGGTCTGGACATCGCCATGGAAGATACATTGCTGACAGGAGTCTTGTGGTCTGCAGAAAGAAAATTTTGATCCATGATCTCTGATACGGGCCTTCTTGCGTTGAGAGTGAAGCCATATTGCCCGCTCAGCCTTATCGCCAGTTTTTCACGCGATATTATCCCAATAGGGGAGCCGTCTTCAACCACACATAGGCCGAAACAGTCCCGGTCACGTTTGAATATATCAAAAACATTTGTTATAAGTTCATTTGGCGAGACAGTTTCGGCATAGGTCGAAAGATTGTTGATATAGAGACTGGAAACGGTATTCTGCGAAAGGTGGTTCTTCTTCAGATTAATTGTCCTCAGCGTCTGCAGAACGTCATGTTCGATTTCCCGTATTTGAGCATCGGGCCTCTGAATTATATATCCCTGACCATATGGCACTTCAAGACTGACAAGGGTGTCCATTTCCTCATAAGTTTCTATCCCTTCGGCTATAAGAGAAACGTTGGATTCTTTTGAGAATTCCACCATGCCTTTTACCAGGGCATATTTCATCCTGTCTGAATTTATATTGCGTATCAGTTTCATATCAAGCTTGAGATAGTTTGGCCGGACATCGCTGATGAGATTGAGACCGGAGTATCCGGCACCTCCGTCATCAATGGCTATTTTGAAGTTTTGGCTCTTATAGTTGTTGATCGTGGCGAGAAAGCCTTTAAGGTCCATTATTACGTTTCTTTCAGTGATTTCGAATATGACATTTTCTGATGCAATGTCATGTTGGGCCAGGAATGACTTTGTGAAGCCCTTTTTGTATGTTTCGTAATTTATTATGTTGGGGTTTACGTTTATAAAGAGTTTTTTGCTGTAGGGAGGGATCATGAATTCGAAAGCAGCCTCAAGGGCCTTTTTTCTGCAGAGCATTTCAAGATCCCACAGCCGGTTGCATTTTTCAGCGGTAAGAAAAAGCATCTCAGGATCCTTGATCTCACTTTCACACGTTATTCTGCTTAGTGCTTCATGACCGAGGATATTGCCGTCCCTGAGTGATATTATTGGTTGGAAGACTGTTCTTATCTCTTCGTTTTTTATGATGCAGTCGAGCGAATTTTTCAGTACATATGTCATTTCTTCGTCATTAGTTGTCAAATCATCTCCCTCCTTGCTTTCCCATGGTTAGTAACAGTCTACCAAAACGATGTTTAATAAATATATACGTATTGTAAAAATCAAGCAAAACATAAAAAACGTTATGTCAGGCATCCCGGTAATTTCGTCCCAATAAAGCAACAGAAGGTTCTTGCTGCTGAACCTCCTGTTACTCGATGCGCTGCAAAAAAGTTTACAGGCGGATACTGAGAATTGCCGTCTGCAGTAACAGCATTGAGAAAGGGTTGTGGAAGAATAACCACGTTGTTGTGGGTATTTTATCGGGCATAAATTCATTCTTTAATATTGCCGCGGACGTCGATGTATCCGGTAATGATTGCTATATTATTGATCAATACTTGCTGTTAACAATATGAAAACGAACACATGCGATATTATTTCCTTCGGATCCAATATTGAGAATTGCTTCTCCGATGTTGCGCTGTCTAATTTTATTATATGGAACACGCATCTCGATATTTATACGAATATTCCCGCGTTTATCTTGATTAAGGCAATCTGTTGGTCTCAATGGAGTCCATTGCGATTTTTTGCTGCCTTGTGATATAAATGCTTCTGTTCCAATAAATTCTGCGTTAAGATCTGTCAGTCCCTTGGGATTTTTTATCCTTCCATACAAAGAAATCGTTCCGGGCTGCAAATAATATTTTATCGGGTTAAGTTTGGCTATATCAACAGTGATTATCTTATTGGCTTCATCAGGAACCTTCAATATGAACCAAATTCTGTCATCATCATTTATTCTGAATATGGACAATAAAAATGCAGCAAATAGTGTTAAACATAAAACTACCGGCCATTTAAGTTTTATGTTGTTGTTCTCTTTCATTCTTCTTTGTCCTGTTTCTTCCAGAATTTATTACGGATTTTTTTGAAGGCGCAAACATTTAAGCAACACGCAATAAGACAACTGCAGGCCGCCAGCATTGTCAAACATTCTCCTCCGCATGAACCGCAAATTCCTGTACATCCGATATTCCGAGTAGTCAGCCAGTTTGTCACAAATGGGACTGATGCAGCGGGTATAAAAAAGAAGTTTTTAAAATTTCTGATCATTTGCTCCGGCCCCATTTCCTTCAATACTGTAGCGGATGGCGTTCCTTGGACATTTGTTTACACAATTCATGCAAAGGATACATAAATATATGTTTGTTTCAGCTATTCCCTCGTCATTTATACGTATTGCGTTCATCGGACATTGCGATGCACATACGCCGCACCCCTGACAGTTATTCTTCTTGATGCGCAAGGCCCCATGCAAAGGCAATATTTTTCTGCCTAAAGCATATATGAGACTTTGCAGTGAACCCACCGGGCAAAAAAAGCAGCAATACCCCCTGCCGCCCTTTGTGAAGATCCCCAATATTACGATCCATAAAATAAAGGTCAGCAGCATGCTGGAGGATAATGCGGTTATTCGTCCAAATGAAATGTAGTTGATCAATAAATCAAAGCTATAAAAGTTGCAATAAGCACAAGCCAGATGTCCTCCCCATAAAGAGGAGAGGATGAAACCAAGGAAAAAACCATAACGTATAGGTAAAACCGGGACATAATTCATCCATGTAATTTTATATTTTTCCGGAACTATCATGCTTAAATACTCAGTAAATGCTCCAGCCGGGCACAATCTGCCGCAGAACAACGGCCCCAGAAAAAAAGCTGTGGCTGATAAAAGGAATAAACTTATTACGGGTAGGTTCAGGTGAAAAATTTTTCCATCCAATAAATGTGCAATTGGAATACGAAGGCAGAAAGAGTGGATCGTCAAACTGCTGTTAACATTTAACACACCTACCATTAATCTGTGGAAAAGAGCAAAGGGCGCATAAAACAGCATGAACCCTAATACATAACCAAATAATCTCCAAACCTGCCACTCCGCAAAATTACCAGCCATTTTTTTACAGCCTTTGATCAATTGAATAGAACAACATACTGCCTTTTTAAAATATCTCATTGTCGTCCCAAGCACAGAAAAGAGAAGAATGCTGCCCCATCACTAAAATTCATACAGAAGGCCGACAGTAAATGTCCGCCCAGGCGCTGCATACCATAGGTAATAATCCTCATCAAAAACATTGGATACATTCAACGTCACTTTGCAGTCTTTCGATATCTGGTATGCAAGCCCGATATTTGCAATAAAAAACTCGTCGTAAGAAAGGTAAACTCCGGAAATATCTCCGGGAGCATTTCTTGAACTTATGTATTCAGTTGTCAGAGACGCTGTCCATTTATCATATCGATAAATTAGTCCTGCATGCAGAATGCTTTCGGGAATATCGTATATTCTCTCGCCTTTTGAATCGGTTGCCCATTCCCAGCTATAATTAATATACCCATTCCATTGTTCACTGAATTTATGAGTAATATCAAAATCCACACCAGTTCTGTCAGCCTTGTCAATATTGTTGTACCATTTTTTGTCTGAGTACGGTGCCGGTGCAGTTTCAGCAATAATCATATTGTCAGTCATTGTATGATAAAAGGCTAAATTCATAGCTGTCCGGTTATTAATTTTTTTCTTCATACCCATTTCGAAGGTATCCGAGGTCTCTGGTTTCAAATTAGGATTTCCGATATATGTTCCGTCAGACCGATATAATTTGTAAATACTCGGAGGATTGAAAGAGTGTCCATAGGATAGGTAGTACGATGTTTCGTCATTTGCCTGGTATTTTATGGCAATTTTAGGACTTATTTCATTGTAACTCGTTTCACCATACTGTATTGATTTGTCAGGGGAATTATGATACCCATCGTATTTTTTATAATGGTCGAAACGGATCCCGCCATAAACTTCCCATTTGTCATCAAAGCAATAATCGTCCTGCAAAAACAGTGCAAAAATATCATTTTTGCCGCCCTCAACATAATTGATGGAACTTATTGAATTATTATCATGCCAATGATTTAACTTCGAACTGGTGCGTGTCATACTTTGGTTCTGCCAGTCAATTCCAGCCGTCAGTGTGTTTTTGTCACTGGTTTCCCATGTTTTCAGCAAATCAGCTTTTAGGACACGGCTTGGATATGAGATATTGCTTCCCGGGGTGTCACCGTCGAAATAGTCCCCTGTGGAATATCCGGATTCTTTTGTGTCTGTAACGCCAAAATTGAAGTAAAAGTTATTTTTTTTATCAGAGTATCTCAAGGAGTGGATATCTGTTGTTCTTCTTCCGTAATAATCAGTAAAAGCGCTTTCGGAAAAATTGTACCATTTTCCGTTGGGCAGCTGAACACTCCCTGTATAAAGAGGATTGCCTTCTGCGTCATGAATGTAAGTGACCGGATCTTCTGTCCAATATTTAAATTTATTATGAATATAGCTGTAGGATAGGTTTTTATCTTTATCAAAATCATAGTTTAACTTAAAGTTATAAATGTCGCTTTCGCCCGCACCGTTACCGGGGGACCCAATAATATACCGGGGGTTACCATCGACTTTAGAGCTTACTACGAGGCCTGTTCCAATTGTTTTTGTAGGGCGTGCACTACCTGAAGAAGTAGAAGAGGCTACTTTGTTGCTGAAACCGTCTGTAGATTGATGTTCGTATCCCAGATAATAACTGAATTTTTCATTCAGTCTTTGTGTGACAGATAACCCTCGTCTCCAAGTGTTGTTTGTCCCGTAATAACCATAGGTTTTTACTTTTGGTTCCGTATTTTCAGGGTTGGACGTAATTATATTTATTACGCCACCGACAGCCCTTCCTCCATACAAAGAAGACGCTGCCCCCTTTGCTATCTCAATCCTGTCAATAGTGTCAATAGGTATGGCTGACCAATCGATAGACCCGCTATAAGCTGAATTTACAGGAACACCATCATATAAAACAAGGATGTTGCTTTCTCCGAATCCCCTCATTTGAATACCGCCTGAGGAATCAGCAATACCTTTGGGCCTGTCAACGAAAATACCCGGAGCATCTTTCAATGCGTCCGTAACTGTCAGCGCATTCTTTTCCTGTATGTCTTTCGATGTGATGACAGTTACATTTGCAGGCACTTCAAAAAGCGTTTTTTCCGTCATGGTTGCGGTAATAACCGTCGAATCCATCTGATACACCCCGTCAACGTCGGGTTCAATACTGCTTTTTTCGCCTGCGCCTGCACCTGCTGCATCGAATAAAAGAAAAAGTACAAGCAATACCAAAACCATTTCATGCAAAACACGCCTTCTCTTAATATACGTTTCCATTTACACTCACCTCTGAATAAAATTTATGTTTCATATTATTTGCAGTCGGCAGAGACAAAAAAAAGTGCCTCCCACAAATAAAGGAGACACACAACATTTCCCAAAACGGAACAATAACGGATGATCCGATTTCGAAACTCGTTCTTCCTATCTCTCGCAGGACGTAACGCGCACTATCAACAGGCAGGTCTTCTGGCTCTGGCTAATCGCTCATTCGCACCTTCCCGGAATAATTCCAGTGGTTAATATCTGCGAAATTGCTCACCATTACAGCGACGGGATCGCATCGGCTTATACCGATTTCCCTATTATGTCCTTCCGGACACCTGTTAATTTATTCAGTTTTTAATATTAACTGGGAAAGCATAGAACTTCCCACTATGCAAACCTACCTGATTATAACAAGTAAATTAATAATTACAAGGCACGCTGATTAACGACACGTTGATTGAAAAGTTAAATTCCACCACGTAAGAATTTCTTTGGATGAAGTACTAACCTCCACTTATGACATTCAGCAAGTGTAATTTGGGTCATATTGCATTACAATAATATCGTAATAAGGGTGTTTTGACGGGTTTTAGCCCATGCTAAGTGGACACCTGGAAAATGCTCTGAAAGAGTAAATTCCACCTGTTTTCGGGGTTTTATTCGACTCCGGCCTGCATCAAAAAACTGTCAGTGGTTTATTTTCTGAACAGACTTGGTCTTAGGCAGACGTCGTCATGTTCGATCCTTTGAATCCCTGCAGCCCTTATTACGCGTTTATCAATCAGCAGCGAGGCAAGCTCAAATGGGGTTCGGCAATTAATGCTTGTCCTCGCTGTGCTGTTTATATGGCTCAGCATAAGAGAGACATCTTCCTGAGACAGCGTGTCAAAAGAGGATCCTTTTGGCAGTATGTATCGAATGTACTCATGGTTCTTTTCAAGCATACCCTTCTGGTATGAGGCATAGGGCTCACAGTAGAATATCGAAGTCCTTCTGACATTGCCGTTTCCGTTCTCAAGAAGCAAAGGATCCAGAAACTCAGATCCGTTGTCTGTCAGTATTAGAGGGAAGGTGCTTCTGAAAAGATCGCTTCCCAACTCAGACTCAAGATATTCAAAGACCTTTAATACAGAGTTCATTGTTTTGTCCTTGGTAAGAAAAGCCAGCATGAACTTAGATGACCTGAAGAACAAAGTAAGTATCGCCTTTCCTCCCTTTGTGCCCTCTACGGTATCCATTTCGACCACGTCAGTATCCGGACACTCCTGCACGAGTTTGGTTAAGTCAGAATACTCCCTCCCGACAAGTGATTTACGGTCTCTTTTCGTAGCTTCCTTATGCTTTTTGCGGGGCTTGTACTTCACTTTCTTGGCAGGTCGAGGTTTCGTACAGAGAGAACTCCATGATTGACGTAGTTGTACAGGGTCTTTGAAGTAAAAGGGATATCATCTTTGTGTCCTGCATAGACATGTGCAATAGACTGGCCCTTTTGGATGAGAGGGGAGACAAAGTCGTCGATATGGACAATTTCTGCCTCAGTCAGATTAATGCCTTCTCTGGATGAAGAGCGGAGATGTTCATAATCCGTATGGGCATGAGAAGCTTTGTAATAATGCTTCTCCATACGGCAATTACTCTTCTTCGTACATCCGTTGCAGACATAAGGGGCCTTATCGGTTATGCCGCATCTGATCGCTTCAAACTCTACGCATCTCTCATTGCACATTGGACATCCCTTACAAAGCATTTGTCCGCACTCGCTCGTACCGCAGACATTCTTCAGGGAACATTTGCTCCTTCTGGTACAGTTGTTTTCCTGGTTAAAAGGATTCCTGGGCTTAACTTTTCTGTGCAGCCGTACCTCCTTTGATATTGTCGTAGGATCCTTCATAAGATATTTGGCTATTTCCCTGAAAGGCATCCTGAGGTCAAGCGATTTCTCAATATATATCCGGTCATCCTGAGTAAGGTGTTTATGATTCCCCTTTATCTGTTTGGACATGTTGTCCTCCTTTCTGATGCAGGCGGGGATTCCTGCATATTCTAAACCATTGGCTGTAAAACTAAATTCAGGTGGAATTTGGTGAAAGACTAATTTCCATCTCGACCTGCCATATGTGGAAGTTAGTATTTCAATTAACACTGATTAACGACATAACGACATACAAGCAAACTGTTTCTTGACAGTTCGTAAAATCAAAATGTATAATGCCAACGATAATAGAAATGCAGATGTTCGGGAATCCGGTGAGAATCCGGGACGGCCCCGCCACTGTAACCGTGACGAAACCGCATTGCCACTGATTATTTCGGGAAGGCGCGCGAGTAGGATGAACGGAAGTCAGGAGACCGGTCTGCATTATGTTTTTGCAGGCTATGTTTGCGCGGGCGAACAATGTTGCAATATGTAAAAGAAGAATTTTTCTTCTTTTATGTTTATATATGAAATTAAAACCGCCCGCACATGGGGCGGTTTTTTTATTCGTTTTAAATTTAAATGAAGGGATGCCATATTAATGAATGAAAAAACAATGAACGACGGTAAAGTTTCGGCTGTTTCGTTTGATGAATTTACTCCGCCAACCAATGAAGAATGGCATAATGAAGTGTTAACTGCGCTCAAAGGAGCTTCATTTGAAAAACGTATGTACACGGATACATACGAAGGTATTAAGCTCAGCCCAATTTACACATTGAAAGATACGGAGGACATCCTTGGGGATAATGATTTGCCAGGGATGCCTCCTTATCGCAGAGGATCAAGTGCTTCCGGCTACATTTCACAGCCATGGGCTATTTCGCAAAGCAGCATAAATGTACTGCCGGAAGAAGCAAATCTATCAATGATCCGTGAAATTAAAAAGGGTTCGGAACAGTATATTTTGAGCTTGATGCCTGTACAAGGGCAGGAAGGGACCCTGAAGAAAAGTTTTTTAAGGGTGATTACAGAGGGGTTTCAGTCTCAACGCTGGAAGATGCCTACAAGTTACTGAATGGGCTGGATTTGTCTGCAACACCAATACACATTTATACAGGCGCATCGGTGATACCGATATTGTCATTATTGGCCGCTGAGGCTAGAGCTTCAGGCAGAGCAGGATCACTTAAAAAGTATAAAGGATGTATTGGCGCGGATCCGCTTGGAGAACTTGCTGCAGAAGGCGAACTGCCAATTCCACTTGAAGAGCTTTATGATGAAATGGCCCTTGTAATTCAGTGGGCAGAGCAAGAGATGCCTGATATGAAAACGATCCTGGTACGAGGAGATCCTTATCATAACGGCGGCTCAAATTCTACCCAGGAAGCGGCTTATGCTGTTTCTGCTGCTATTTCCTACATAAGAGCCATGATGTATCGAGGGATTGAACCGGATACGACCATAAAACATATACGTTTCAGTTTGTCTATAGGAGCAAATTTTTTCATGGAAATAGCACGCCTGCGTGCAATCAAAATGGTGTGGTCACAGGTGGTGGATTCATTTGGAGCAGATTCCGAAAGATCAGGCAAAATGGATATTATTGCACGTACTTCACGATTTACAGCAACTGTCAATGATCCTTATGTAAATATTCTTCGTTCAACAACACAGGCCTTTTCTGGGGCAGTAGGAGGGGTTTCATCTCTTCAGGTCGGGTGTTTTGATGAGGCGGTCCGTCCCGGGGGAGAGATAGCTAAGCGAATTGCTCGTAACATTCAGATAATGCTCCAGACCGAATTTGACTTGCTTCAGCCGACCGACCCGGCGGGAGGTTCTTGGTATATTGAAACACTTACAATGCAGGTGGCAGAAGAAATATGGTCATTGATGCAGAATGCTGACTCTAATGGGGGATTTCTGAAATCTCTTGAAGATGGACACATTCAGGAAAATGTTGAAAAAATATTCAACAGCCGTCTCAAAAATCTTGCGTTTCGTTCGGACAGGGCACTTGGAACAAATATGTATCCGAATAATAATGAACAGGCACTTGAATACGAAGCTCCCTGTGGAGAAGAATTATTCAGGAAAAGAAAAGACGCTGTAGATTCATATAAAGAAATCATGGACAACGAACACACACAAAATACGTTGAAAATGATTATGCCGTCAATAGAGGGGAGAAAAGGGGCTTTGGTCGAAGCTGTGATCAACTCGTTTATGGCCGGAGCTTCAATAGGGGAGGTAAGAGATGTCCTCAATGACGGGTTTAACGGGGAGGTAAAAGTAAAGCCTATAGGGTCACATCGCTGGACGGAGAAATTTGAGGCTTTAAGAAAACGAACTGAAAACTATATTGCAAGAACAGGGGATAATGTCAGGGTTTTTCTCGTTAACATGGGGCCGATCCCGCAGCATAAGGCAAGAGCAGATTTCAGTACTGGTTTTATGGAAGTAGCCCATTTCCAGGTTCTTAAAAACACCGGTTTTGAAACAACGGATGAGGCAATAGACGCGGCTGTTCGATCAGGTGCTGATGTCGCTGTCATTTGTTCAACAGATGATACATACCCTGAGTTAGTCCCGCCTATAGCTCAAGGGATCAAATCCAAAATTCCGGCAATGAAGCTGTTTCTTGCCGGAGCACCTGCCCCTGAATTTAAAGAATCATATTTGAACGCCGGGGTCGATGATTTCATTCACGTTAGGGCGAATTGCTACGAAATACTTCAGTCCATACAGAATTCAAAAGAAGGTTTTTAACTATGATTATGAATCCTAATTTTAGTAAAATTCCATTTAAAAGAGACTGTCTGAATACGTGTGATTTTGAAGAGTGGAAAAAGAAAGTTGAAAAAGAAACAGGGAAACCTTTTGAATCTTTGCTTCACCATACAATGGAGCAGATTGACGTTAAGCCTTTGTACACGAAAAAAGATTATGAAGGCATTTCCCATCTGGATTATATGCCAGGCATACCGCCATTTTTAAGGGGCCCGTATCCTACGATGTATGTAACGCGTCCGTGGACCGTGCGCCAATACGCAGGTTTCTCAACAGCAGAAGAAAGCAATGCATTTTATCGTCGTAACCTTGCTGCAGGTCAAAAGGGGCTTTCTATTGCATTTGACCTTGCTACACACAGAGGATATGACTCTGACCATCCGCGTGTTGTCGGTGATGTCGGCAAAGCCGGTGTCGCTGTTGATTCTATTCTTGATATGGAGATATTGTTCTCTGGAATCCCCCTTGGACAAATGTCGGTTTCTATGACAATGAATGGCGCCGTACTTCCGGTCTTGGCTTTTTATATAGTTGCTGCTGAAGAGCAGGGGGTAGACAAGTCCGTGCTTAGCGGAACAATACAAAACGATATTTTAAAGGAATTTATGGTCCGTAATACATATATATACCCTCCGGCGCCCTCTATGAGGATAATCGGCGATATTTTTGCATATACTTCCAGAAATATGCCGAAATTTAACAGTATAAGCATTTCAGGTTACCATATGCAGGAAGCAGGCGCGACCGCAGATATTGAACTTGGTTATACTCTTGCGGATGGTCTTGAATATATTCGAACCGGACAGGCTGCCGGTTTGGGGGTTGACGATTTTGCTCCCCGTCTGTCATTTTTCTGGGCAATAGGTAAAAACTACTTTATGGAAGTTGCAAAGATGCGCGCAGGCCGAATGCTATGGGCAAAAATAATCAAACAGTTCAATCCTAAAAAGGCAAAATCAATGGCATTGCGTACTCACTCGCAGACATCAGGTTGGAGCCTGACGGCGCAGGATCCGTTCAATAATGTTGCCCGCACCTGTATAGAAGCAATGGCTGCTGCCCTTGGACATACCCAATCGCTCCATACGAACGCACTTGACGAAGCGATAGCTCTTCCTACTGATTTTTCGGCACGCATAGCACGTAATACACAGATATACATTCAGGATGAAACTCAGGTATGCAAAGTCATTGATCCATGGGGAGGCTCATACTACGTAGAAGCTCTAACGAACGAGCTGATTAAACGAGCATGGGGGCACATAATGGAAGTTGAAAAACTTGGAGGAATGTCCAAGGCGATAGAGACAGGGCTGCCTAAAATGCGGATTGAAGAAGCTTCGGCGAGAAGACAGGCAAGAATTGATTCGGGTAGTGAAAAAATAATCGGAGTAAACGCGTGTAAACTTGAGCAGGAAGACCCCATAGATATCCTCGAAGTTGATAACTCTGCTGTCAGGCAGGCCCAGTTAGAACGTCTTGAAAAACTCAGGGCAAACCGCGATCCTGAAAAAGTGCAGCAATGTTTGGCGGCGATAACAAAGTCAATGGAGACTGGTGAAGGAAATCTGCTTGAGTTAGCAGTAGAAGCTGCGCGTGCACGTGCCAGCCTTGGTGAAATATCCGATGCTGTGGAAAAAATATCTGGACGGCACAAAGCTGTAATTAGGTCGATATCAGGGATCTACAGCAGCGAATTTTCTGATGGAGACATAATCGAAGAAGTCCGTCAGATGACAGATGAATTTGAAAAACGAGAAGGCAGACGCCCCAGGATCATGGTTGCGAAAATGGGACAGGATGGTCATGACAGAGGTGCTAAGGTAGTTGCCACAGCATACGCTGATATGGGTTTCGACGTTGATATGGGTCCTCTTTTCCAAACACCGGAAGAAACTGCGCAGGATGCTGTTGACAACGATGTTCATATTGTTGGGATGAGTTCTCTGGCTGCCGGGCACAAAACACTTCTCCCTCAATTGATGGACGAACTTAAGAAAAGAGGACGGGGTGACATCATGGTCGTAATAGGGGGAGTTATCCCTGTACAGGACTACGAATTCCTCCGTAATAACGGTGCAGCTGCCATATTTGGACCAGGGACAATTATTCCTGCAGCTGCCAAGGAAATGCTCATATTACTGAATAAGCACCTTACAGAAGCGGAAGAATGAGTAATGACAGCAGATGATGTTAGGTTCAGGCCGGATTGGCAGCCCGAGAACGCGGGGAATGAATTTGCCTGCTCTGTGATGCCGGGAATTATAATAAAAGACGACTGCAAAATTATGACAGAGGCAAAATCTAGTATTACTGCGCATGCACCAAGATTAACGGCAAAAGATTACACAGAGGGAATAATTAACGGCGACAGAGTTAAACTTTCTAAGGCGATTACAATTATTGAAAGTAATTCTCCCAAACATTTTGAGCTGGGACAGAAAATCATACAGGATTTACTGCCTTATACCGGAAAAGCAATAAGAGTTGGCATAACAGGGTTCCCGGGGGCAGGTAAAAGCACATTCATTGAATCTCTCGGCACATACCTGTGCAGAAGGGGGTCGAAAGTTGCCGTCCTGGCAGTCGACCCCAGCAGCACCATATCGAAAGGAAGCATCCTCGGGGACAAGACAAGAATGGAGAACCTTTCGAGAGATAAAAATGCATTTATCCGTTCTTCTCCTTCCGGCGGATCGCTTGGTGGAGTAACCCGCAAAAGCAGGGAAACGATGATGTTATGTGAAGCAGCAGGATATGATGTGATACTTGTTGAAACTGTGGGTGTTGGTCAGAGCGAGACAACTGTACGTTCCATGGTTGATTTTTTCCTGGTAATTGTAATAACCGGAGCCGGAGATGACCTTCAGGGGATAAAGAAAGGAGTAATTGAGCTTGCTGATACAATTGTAGTTAATAAGGCTGACGGAGACAACAAACTTAAGGCAATGACCGCGAAGGCTGACTATAATCAAATACTCCATTATCTGCGTCCGCCTACAGAGGGATGGAATTCAAAAGCCCTTACTTGTTCCTCGCTCACCGGCGAGGGGATTGAAGATATCTGGAACATAATTCTTGAATTCAAAAACAATACGGAACATTCAGGTGTTCATAATAAAAGAAGGCAAGAACAGACTTTAGAGTGGATCAGATGTATGGTCGAAGAGTATGTGCACAATAAGGTTGCAAGAAATCCTGCTCTTGCTCAATCCAGACTGATTATTGAAAAACAGGTTGTCAACGGTGAAATCACGCCGACAGTTGCAGCTGAACATATAATTAACAGAATGGAAGAGCTTATTTTTACAATTAATGCAAGTTGAAAAACAGGACGGCGCGCCGAAAAAATGTTTTAGGGAGATACTCAAAACATAGGGGAAACCTCAGCGTGCCGTTTTATATTGTGTGCATACTTCCACAAAACGTTCTGCTGCCTTTGGGAAACCTGCAAAATGAAGATGGAAGTATGAGCCCAGGATGTTTTTGTTTGCAAAACCTGCAATATATTTTTCCTGAGTGCGGTTTTTCGTAAACTCAAAGGCCCATGGAATGTCTCCGTCTGCTTCGGTATTGGAGAAGTGGAATTCGTGACCGCGCAGTTCTTCACCTTTTAGCGCGATCACGTTGTCGCTAAGTGCTTTAGCTGTTACGTAGCCAACGGTTCGCATGCTGTCGTTCATTTTGCAGCTCATGGGAACTACCCCTGCCATCTTGTGTATCCTGCCATCGAAGTTTTTTATTTCACGTGTGAGGTACATGAAACCGCCACATTCAGCATAGATAGGCAGGCCGCTTTCTGCCGCCTGTATTATTGCATCTTTCATTGAAAGGTTCGCCGCAAGTTTGGCTGCGAATATTTCCGGAAATCCACCGCCAAATATGAGTCCGTGACATTCTGGAATGTTTTCATCGTGAACCGGACTAAAATATATTATCTCTGCCCCCGCAGCCTCAAGTACTGCGGTGCTTTCCGGATAGTAGAAAGAAAAAGCTTCATCATGCGCAACCGCAATTTTAACTTTTTTACCTGTGTGCTGCTTTATTATTGCTTCATCTTCAAGCGGCGGTGCACTTTGGGCAATTTTTACGAGGACCTCAAGATTTATTGCAGATTCAATCATCCGTTTAACGTTTTTATTGTGTTCGCGGTTATCATTTTCGTCTACCGGCAATAGACCGAGGTGACGTTCCCGTACCTCTGCCTCTTTATTGCCAGGAACTGCTCCGACAACAGGAAGGCCGATGCGCTCTATCGCTTCGCAAACCATTTTTTTGTGGTTTTCAGAGCTGTATCGGTTAATTATCACTCCACGTATGTCGACTGCGGGATCGTAGTCGCGGAAGCCCTTTGCTATCGCCGCTGCGCTTTCTCCCATTGACCGGACGTCTATGACAAGCAGCACCGGGGCACAGAGTACCTTGGCTATCTGCGCCGTGCTGCTTATTCCGCTGCGCCCGCCGTCGTAAAGACCCATAACACCCTCAATTATGGAGATATCTGCGTTTTTTGAGGCAGAAACAAATATTTTTTTCATCACAGTTTCGTCTGTTAGCCATGTGTCAAGATTGTCAGCTTGGACACCAGCTGCAAGACCCAGGTATCCAGGATCAATGTAATCGGGACCAACTTTATACGGATGTACACGTAATCCGCGGGCAACGAGCGCCGCTATTATCCCGCACGTTACGGTCGTCTTTCCGCTGCTGCTGTGAGCGGCGGCAATGATCAAACGAGGACGTTCAGCGCTGCTCAAGGTGCATTATCTCCTTTATAATATAATTCATATCAAGGTTTTTTATCGCCTGTGCAGCAAGCGCATCGTAGGCAGCTTCTTTCGCTGCAGTTGTCAAAACAACCTCGCGCTTGGGCAGTTTGCGTATACTGCGTAACCTGTTCAACCATACAGCTCGAAAAATATCGTTGTGAAACACGTTGTGGATGTAGCTGCCTGCGGCACGAAGATCACATCCCGCCAGTCCGTCGGTCCTTCCATCAAGCTCAAAGAGAGGAGAGATGCTTGATTCACCGTGTAT
This sequence comes from Synergistaceae bacterium, assembly GCA_963682045.1. GTDB lineage: Bacteria > Synergistota > Synergistia > Synergistales > Synergistaceae > Caenicola. Next base: position 219,693 of record OY821326.1, on the reverse strand, counting down.
TAGCAGGGTTTCTCCAAAGTGTATTTCGTACCCCTCAACTGGAGTCTCATCTTTGAAATATGGATGTATTGTGCGACCCTTGCAGCGTACCGTAGTCTTTTCAGCGCTGAACACAGTGACGGCGGGCAACAAGCCAAGACCCTCTATTTCAGGAATTTTATCGTTGTCCCGGAAAAATCTGTCGTCTATCTTTTCTCCCATCATTTGGTATCCGCCGCATAGACCGTATACTGTACCGCCCTTTTCATAGAAACCGCGGATTTGGTCGGCAATTCCTGAATCAAGCAGATATTTCATATCCAGAACAGTGCTTTTAGTGCCGGGCAACAGGACAGCGTCAAGATGCTCTATCTGCATGGGGGAGGATATCTCAATAATATCAACGTCTGGTTCGAAGCGGAAAGCCTCAATGTCAGTATGGTTTGAAACGCGAGGAAATTTTACAACTCCGATATGAAGCCTTTCTTCTGATTTGCTGCCCTTGCCTCTATGCCAGTTTATGCTCATAATATCTTCACCCTCGATGACTATATCTGCAAGCCATGGCATTATGCCGACCACTTTTACTCCTGTCTTTTTTTCCGTGAACTTAACAGCATCCTCAAAGAGCGATATGTCGCCGCGAAATTTATTAAATATAATTCCTTTTACACGGTTGCGGTCTTCTCCAAGAAGATCAAGTGTACCTACCACGGAAGCAATGGAACCACCGCGGTCTACGTCTGCTACAATAATAACTGGAATATCAGCTTCTCTTGCGACGCGCATATTGACTATTTCGGCAGAATTAAGGTTAACTTCAGCGGGGCTTCCAGCCCCCTCGCAAACCATTACTTCATATTTTTCATCTATAAGAGCAAGTGCATTCCGCAAAGTCTCAAGTCCTCTGCCCATTGTAAATGTTCGGTAATAGCTTTTATCGCAGGGTGCGTCAAAGACTCTGCCCATCAGGACGATCTCTGAAGAGGTGTCTTTTCGCGGTTTGAGCAGTATCGGGTTCATGTATGTCTGCGGTTCTACGCGGGCAGCCTCTGCCTGTACTCCCTGCGCGCGTCCCATTTCAAGGCCCTCAAGTGTGACGCAGGAGTTGTTTGACATGTTCTGAGATTTAAAGGGGCAGACGGAGTACCCCATATCGGAGAATATGCGGCAAAGTGCCGTAGTGATGAAGCTCTTGCCTGCATCGCTTGATGTTCCCTGTATCATTATGCCTGTACAGTGCCTCATTCTAACCTCACCTCTGCTGGTGATTTCGATTTTTCAGAAAGTTCAATCGGTAACGTATATTGTCTAATTACAAAAAATAAGCGTATATCCGGGGTTACGGTTTCCATATTTGTTTATTGGATGATACGTATCCTGACGGATTTTTAATATTCTATACCTCGCCGGGCTGGAAGTCCTTCATCATAGTAATGTTTTATCTTTTTCATCTCTGTAACAAGGTCCGCACGTTCCGTCAGTTCTTTCGGGGCACCGCGCCCGGTCATCACGAGTTCCATCTTTTCAGGGCGCAGCTCAAGCAGTAAAAGCACCTCTTTAAGAGAGAGACAGCCTTGTCTCATTGCCGTCATTACTTCATCAAGGATCAGGACATCTACGCAGCTATCTTTTAAAATATCAAGAGCCTCAGCAAACAACGGACAGGGCGAAGTACACGGGGAACAGCAGCGTCCCTCCGAACACTGTATGATTTTTATGCCAAGTTTTTTAGCACTTTCATGCTCGCCGCAGTGCCATGCTTTTTGAAACTGAATGATTATGACCTGGCAGTCACAGCCTGCAGCACGCATCGCAAGACCAAAGGCGGCAGTGCTCTTGCCTTTGCCGCAGCCTGTGTATATCTGTACCTTACCCTCATTCATCAGTAGTTTGCCTTCTTTCATTATTCTGGCAAGTTAGTGGGCGAGAGCGACGGTCTTGAAAGGCAAAGCATCCTGCTTGCCCAAAGGAGAGCTTCCGATAGACTGAGGGCATCTTCTTCTTGCGGGCGCTCAACCATAATAATACGCGCCTTACAGTTTCGGGCTGCTTCTATCTTCTCTTTAATGCCTCCTGCGTCACCACTGTCTTTTGTTACAAGCCACCGCGCCCCTGTCATGCGAATCATTTCTTCGTTCATGAGAAGACTGAAAGGGCCTTGCATTGCTATTATGTGGCCGCTGTCAAAACCACACTCAGCGCATTTTTTAATCACATCCGGATCAGGCAGCACCCTGGCAAAAAGACGGGAATGCAGGCTGACGGCCGCAAAAGCTCCAAGGTCTTTGCTGCCTGTCGTCAGCAGTACATTGCCAGTTGTTCCTTCGATGTAACTGGCTGCAGCTTCTATGTTTTTAACGCGGATGATGTCGTCTCCTGCTGTAAAATTTTCCTTTCTCCGGACTCGCACTAACGGGGTACCTCCAGCGGTGCACGCAGCGCGAATGTTCTCATGGGCTTCGCGCGCATAAGGATGTGTAGCATCAATCACGCAGGCCACATTTGATTCACGAATAAATATTTCCATCTTTTCCGAGGTCATTCGCCCGACTATAACCTCAACATTTTCCATTTCTTCTACCAGTTTGGCGCCATAGGGGGTAGCGACTGAATAAATTATTGGAAAACCGAAGCGTGTCAGATTCCGACCTTCTGTAGTTCCTCCAAAAATTAGTATGCGACGGCACATTTCAGTTTTCACTGTAACCGCGCGGTGTAACCATGCGTCCAGCTATAACACGTGTGGCCGAGTTTCCTATTATTACGGTGCAGAACATATCAACCGGGGCCTTTCTCAGTTCGCCGAGGGCAGTCAGACCGTAATTTTCTCCCTCCCGTCCTGCATTGCTCACCCATCCGGTGATTCGATCGCGTGGCAGTTTTTTCATGAGAATATCTGCGGCTCGGGCAAGATGATCAGGGCGCCCGTGGCTTGCGGGATTATATATACATATTACGAAATCAGCTTCCGCAGCTGCAGAAAGCCTTTTTTCTATGAGTTCCCAAGGTGTCAGCAGATCACTAAGACTTATCACGGCGAAATCGTGCATAATAGGTGCCCCGAGTATCGAAGCTGAACTAGAAGCAGCGGTGATACCCGGTATTATTTCAATTTCAGTTCTGCCCTGTGCCACTTCAAGCATTATTCCGGCCATTCCGTATATTCCGGGGTCACCGCTGGAAATAAGCCCAACCTCCCGTCCGGAGAGAGATAGAGCAAGTGCCTCTTCGCAGCGCATACGCTCATTTTTCATCGACGATGAAATAAGTTCTTTGCTTCCGCTAAAAATAGGGCGCACCAATTCTATGTAGGCTTTATAGCCTACGATGATATCGCATTTTTCAAGTGCAGCGTGAGCACGCGGTGTAATCTGGTCAGCCCCCCCCGGACCAAGTCCTACAACATATATCATCTATTTGCCGCCTTTGCGGGAGCAAAGTAACGTTCTTTTGCCATATCTATATCCGTCCTTCCCTATAATTTTCGTGATTTATATTTTTCTTTCTTGCAAGGGCGAAAGTTATTCCTTGATATTTGCACTTGAGGCGTACCATATAGCCTCCATGGGAGGCTGCGAGTGCTGCCCGTTCACATACATTGTCTGTCCCGACTGCCGCCAGCGCGGCGGACGATGTTGTGAAGTTTCCAGGCAATGCCATGAGCTCTTCTGCACAAAAAGTTTCAAACGGTATTTTATAAAATTCAGCGAGCGATATAATCGCGGCTTCATTCTTTTTCTGTTCAACAGAGGCTACAGAGGCAACGGATAATGGAGAAAAGCCGCTGCTTTTCATAAAATCCAGAAAACATTCATGCAGCAATTCAGAATTACATCCCCGTTTGCAGCCAACACCCAAGGTCAGGTTTTTAGGTCGCAGCCACAACGTAACAGGATAGGGTGCAGTCTGAAGCTCGTCAGTAACAGCTACACCTACATTATGACCAGCCAGCAGTTCCGAGGCGACTCGTTTGGCAGCGTGGAGGTTCTCTATGGTGCATTTGTTGTCTATCGCCCATGAATCGGGAGGCATGATACCGTTCACATCGGTGGCCGTTGTAATCACGGGATTCCCTCCAATAGCTCTGCTTATGAGATGAGTTAGTTCATTTGCGCCGCCGATATGTCCCGACAGCAGAGAAATTACATTGAGCCCCAGTTCATCTGTGACTATGACTGCGGGGTCTTTCTCTTTTCCTTTAAGATGGGGTGCGATGGTGCGGACTGCTATTCCGCATGAAGACACAAAAACCAGCGCATCTGCGTCGGCAAAGCGCGTCTCCGTCCAGTTGCGAAGAGGTATATTCAATGGAAGAATTTCACCTCCCGCGTACTGTTCCGGTGTCCAGGCAGTCCCGTTAAATAAAAGTGCTATCTTTAGAGCAAGCCCTGCGCCCCTATGTGAGAATGCCACTGCATGAAGCCTCATCTCTTATTTGCTGGCCTTTCGAAATCCGTGTGAAAAATGTTTATCGTATAGTTTTGACAGCTCGTACTTATTACCAAGGAAATCTCCAACCAGAACCAGCGCCGTGTTATTTATTCCCGCCTCATCCGCAAGTTCCGGGAGTTTGCACAGCGTGGTCCGTATAACCTTTTGTTCAGGCCATGATGCTTTGTAGACCAGGGCGGTTTTTGTGTCAGGTAAATAGCCCCCCGCAATTAACTCCTTGCAGAGATCATCAAGCAACCCTGCTGATAGAAAAATTACCATCGATGCCTGATGGGAGGCGAGCAGGCAAATTTTCTCTTTGTCCGGAACGGGGGTACGCCCCTCCATCCGCGTGATGATCACCGTCTGGCTGACGGAAGGCAGTGTATATTCCACCTCAGCTGCAGCTGCAGCGGCACAAAAAGAGCTTACCCCTGGAGTGATATCGTAAGGTATTCCAAGTGCTTTCAGGATATCTATCTGTTCTCGTATAGCACCATAAATAGAAGAATCCCCCGTATGGAGGCGTACAGCTTCGATTCCGGCACAGTAAGCTTCGCTCAGCTTTTCTATAACTTCTTCAAGCGTCATAGAGGAACTGTCGTATATCCTGCAGCCTTCCCTGGCGTGTCTCAAAAGCTCCGGATTAACGAGCGATCCTGCGTAAATTATCACTCCAGCCCCTTCGACTAACCTCGCTCCGCGCAGTGTTATAAGGTCAGGGGCCCCAGGTCCTGCTCCAACAAAATGTATCATTGTTTACTCCCTCTTTCATCGCGTGTCATTGCCGAGAAAACTATAACGGGATTTTGTGCCTGCCATATCTGCGTTTCACCAACAGTTTTTATTCTGCTTACTGCAATCTGGACCGCATCAAAATCTGTAAATTTATGTCCTGAGAGTTCCTGCGTGCAGAGCGCAATAGTCTTAAGTGAGACAGCTGAAACGATGACACGTATGCCTCCCGATTTCAGTAAGGTTATTTTCTTAAGTATTGCAGAAAGTTCCTGACCGCTGCCGCCGATAAAAACTATGTCCGGGTCGGGGAGCCTCTCAATGGTATTAAGTGCCGAATCCTCATATACTTTGACGTTGTGGAGGTGAAACTTCATAGTGTTTTCACGAATCAGAGCCGCAGCATTGCTATTTACTTCGACTGCATGTACTTCGCGGCAAAACGGCGCAGCCGCTGCTGATACAGAACCGCTTCCAGCACCAAGATCCCATACAACTGAATCCGGTGTGAGCCGCAGTTTCGCCATAATCACTGCACGTACTTCCTCGTGTGTCATCGGCACGTTGCTGCACCGGGAAAAATCAATATCTTCCGGCAGCAGGTGCAAGTGTACTGTATGTTTTTCGTTAATAAGAAGCACAATCGAAAGATCATCGAAAGAATTTTTCGCAAGCTCAGAAGCCCTCCCGTGGCTTATGCGTTCATCCTCTGCACCAAGTTTTTCTCCGATAAAAGCTTCAACCTTACCGAGTCCGGCGTTATCAAGCAAGGCACAGAGCCAGGCTGGGTTCTTATTTGTGTCGCAGAAAAAAATTACCAATCGGTTATGTTCTGCAGCATCCAGAATTTCCGTCTCGCAGATTTTACGTCCGTGTCCGGAAAGAATGACTGCATCCTGCCATGTCTCGCATGCTTTTGCACAGAGACATTGCAGTGAGCTGATGCCTGGGAGGACAACGATATCATCCACCGGAAAATTTTTCTTTATAAGAGGCAGCAGGCTGAAGATACCGGTGTCGCCCGAAAGTAGGATCGCTGCGCTGCCATGCTTCAACTCTTCCCGCAGCTTATCAAAGGTTTCCATGAAGTTTTTCATCTCCAGTATATTCGGATGACCTTCGACAATATGAAAATGTCGCGCTGCACATGCAACGGCACAGGAATTTGCGATCGCAGCCTTTACAGCAGGCGTAACCTGTTCTCTGTTTCCAGGACCGGCACCCAATACATAGAGCTTAGTATCCATCTCTTATTTCCTCCGCAATGGATGACGCATTTTCTGTCGCGCCAAGTATTCTGCCACTGTTATCTATGAATGAGACAGCAGCTTCAATCTCTCCAAAGACACGTTCCTCGCAGCGTTTCGCGGTAATATGCGCAAGTTTGTCCCATAGAAAATCAAGTTCATTATTACTCAATAGCCCAATCGCTTCCTCAATAGTGGAGGATTCATAGAGATTCCTGATTATTTCAGAGGAAACTCCTTCTATAGCAGCCTGTGTGCAGAGTGCTTCTCTGGCACCGCCGCCTATACGATTGTGGGTGTTGAATGTTCCTGCCGTGACCTTGAGCAATTTTCCGGGATGTCCCCCGATCAGCAGCTTATTCAGTCCGAGACGTGCTGATTCTTCAAGTAAATATCCAATGTAGTTTCCGCACTGCACAACAGCGCGGTTTTTTATCCTGTAAGCATTGCGCAGAGCAGTCTCTCCAGTTCCTGCGAATGCGACAGCTACGGCTTTTCTCCCCACAGCAGCATGTGTATTTAGTTCAAGGGTCAAAGATTCAAGCAATGATGCCTCGTTCATGGGTTTAACACGTCCTGTTGTTCCGAGTATTGAAATACCTCCGACGATGCCTAATCTGGGGTTGAAGGTTCGTTTCGCCACCTCCGCTCCCCGTGGGACGGAGATGGTAACCGCTGCGCTCCTGTCACCAATAACTTCCCTTACTGCGCGTTCAATCATAGCTCGCGGCACAGGATTTATTGCTGGTTCTCCAACTGGAACTTTGAGGCCGGGCAAAGTCACGATCCCGACCCCCTCTCCGGCTTCAAAGGTTACTTCGCCCCGTGAATCTGATGTTTTCACCGAAGCCTTGATAAGTAAGCCATTGGTCGAATCTGGATCATCTCCTGCATCCTTTATCACACCGAAGCTTCCGTCCTTAAATCCTATAATTGGTAAAATAAATTTTTTATCTTCGGGTGTGGTTATTTCTACTTCTTGAGGACATGTTCCGAGCATTGCACGTATCGCTGCAGCCTTAGCCGCTGCTGCGGCACAGCTTCCCGTTGAATATCCTTCGCGGAGTTTCTTCTTATTCGATTCCATAGAGCAGCGCGTTAACGATCGTGGATGCGACAGGGGAGCCGCCCTTCCGTCCGACCGCGGTTATATATGGCACCATTGTTGCCATAAGGAGCTCCTTGGACTCAATGACGTTAACAAATCCGACCGGCACACCGATAACGAGGGCAGGATTACATTTACCCTCACCTATCAATTCGCATAAGCGTATAAGTGCTGTAGGAGCATTTCCAATCGCAAAGACCGCGTTGGGTGTGCTTCTGGCCGCAGCCTCCATACTTACAACTGCACGCGTCGTACTTCGAATCTCCGCCTCATTAAATATTGCAGGATCAGCCATGCGACAGACTACCTCTACGTTGAAGCATCTGCAGGCAGCTTTGTTGATTCCCGCTGCCGCCATGTTTGTGTCAGTAACAATGGTCGTACCTCTTTTCAATGCATTGCGTACAAGCTTCACTGCATCTGTTGAGAATCGCATATTTTCTGCAAAGTCGAAATCGGCCGTTGTATGTATTACGCGTTTAACTACGGGCAGTTCTTCAGGAGTTCCCAGCCAGGTTCCCATCTCAGAAGCAATAATATTCATGCTTGCCTGTTCTATTTCATCCGGCCTCATGCCAATTCACCGTCCTATAGTTAATATGCTTCGCCGCCACGCATAAGGATGAAAAAAATATCATAACGAAACGGGCTGCACTGTAAAATAACAAAATCACACAGAAGATTGTTTCTGCAAACAGTCATAGAGGTCGCCATTACCCTCCCTTAGGGCTGACAGTGCAGGTATGCCCTGAAGGGCAGTCGCAGTTCACCTGCGGGAAGACTACGCCAGTCCAATTATTTCCGCCAAAGCAGCAGAATCGATAGGTATTCCTCCGCCTGCTCAAGCGCAGCGTTCCCTTCGTAAATTTTTTCATCTGCAAGACCGGCACGATCAATACGTGTTATGCGCCGCCATGGCCCTGACGCCGTTACAACACTTAAAAGTGCATCTTTTAACATGCAAGGCTTGTAAAGTGCAGCGGAATCGGATCTACGGAGAGCAGCAACAACCTCATCGCGGTTCTTGCTGCATGGGATCACTGAAAATATAACTTCACCTACAGCGAGAAAGGCACCAATGCGTGAAGACGCAAGCTGGTGTGCAGATACACCCGGGACCAGAAGGAGTTCAAGGCCGGGCAGTATTTTTTTCCATACATCGAAGAGATAAGAGCCTGTAGCGTAGAGCAGTGAGTCTCCGATAACCGGCAGCACAACTTTATCAGCACCGTGCCACGAACCATATGTCCTTTTAAGCTCGCTCAGAAGAAATTTTTCACGTTCATTGGAATCCGTAAGCATTGGGAATGTAATAGGTGTCGTTTTAATATCAGGGATGTTTAATCTCACTATTTGCTCTGCGACGGAGAACTTGCCGCACGGAGAATGGGGTGTCAGCACTACATCCGCTTCCTTAATTATCCTTATCGCCTTGATCGTGATAAGCTCGGGATCCCCCGGCCCCACACCTACAACTGTAAACTTCAAAGAATTCACTCTCCGTAAAATATATTTATCAGATGTCTGCCTCCTGCTTCAAGTCCGAGCAAGGAGGGGCGGCTTAACTCTCTCTCCGGCATGGCGACAATCTTTATGTTTTTTATCGCTGGATACCAAGGGCGTGCCGCGAGAGATTTCATATTGGCTGCGTTCATAGTACCCTGCTGTATCAAATAGATATCTATCAAACCTGATGCTGCCGCCTTAAGTATACGTTCCAGGCCATAAGGGGCTATCGCGCTTCCGCGCCGGATTACTTTTGCGTCATGAGCCGCGTTTCTGCCGCCTGCAAGATCGATAAGTTTGGCCGCCCATGAATCAGGAGAACATGTATTCAGTTCCTTAGAGGTAGCTTCAACGAATATCGATGGATGCCTGCCTCCGGATTTTTTAGCTGACTCTGTAAAAATCTTATCGCGAGTCTTGTTCAATTCAGCAACAGCGTCTGCAGGGTCGCTTCCTGTCAGGACAGCAATTTTTTCCAGATAGGCAGCAAATCCATCCCAGCTTGGCGGCTCTATCGATACAACTTTTACTCCGGCTCGCTCCAGGACACTGCGAAGCTGTGGATTTTGCCGTTCGGCAAGGCCACGCGTCAAAACAAGATCAGGTTTAAGCGCCAGGATCTCCTCAGCACCGCTCTTCGCGGAAAATCTAGGAAGACTCGGCAACATGGTTCTGTCGTCATTTTTTGAGATAGCCACAAGTTTCTTTTGTCCGCCAAGCGCAACAATGTTGTCTGTATGCCCAGGATAGAGCGAAACTATGCGCATTTCGCCTGCATCAGCATTAAACGGACAAAGCAAAAAAAATGTAAGGATGAATAATATTATTCTGGATGCCATGCCGTGTCATCGGCCTCCGATCTGTAGCGGCAAAATTTTATGCCATAAAGTTCATATAGAATTTTTTCGTCCAGCTGTCCAACTGGACCGCTGGCAATTATTTTCCCTTCTTTCAGCGCTATAAAGTCATCGCAGCAGTATATAGCACCGTTAATGTCATGAGCCGCCGCTATGACACTCCTGCCTTCTGATGCAAGTTTGCGAAGCAGAGAAAAGATACGGCGCGAATGGCTGGGGTCAAGTGCAGAAGTCGGTTCGTCAAGCAGAAAAAGTTCAGGCTGTTGGGCAAGGATCATCGCTAAAAGAACACGCTGTCGCTCTCCCCCTGAAAGCTCCGTCGCTGTACGGAAGAGCAGGTGCCCCACTTCCGCCAGCTCCGCACTTTCAAGAATTATTCTGTCATCATGCGGGGTCATTGGATCAAGTACTCTAAGGAAAGGCAAGCGGCCCATCGATATAATCTCATAAACAGTAAAAGCTGCTTTAACACTGATGCTCTGAGGAAGAAAACCAACAGCACGTCCGAAATCCCTTCGAGAGATACTTTTTACCTCGCGAACACCTAGATCAAGTCTGCCGCTGTAATTAATAAGACCGCCAAGAGTGCGGAGCAGCGTACTTTTGCCGCCTCCATTCGGCCCGATGAGAGCAGTTATCCGGCCGCATTCGATTTTGCCGCTGATATTGTTTATTATCCTCTTTGTGCCGTATCCGGCACAGAGCCCGGTGAAAGAGTAGAGGTTCATACGTTGCGCCTTCTACCCATTAATATCCAGCAAAAAAAAGGTCCGCCGATGAGCGCAGTGATGACACCTACGGGAAGTTCTCCAAGCCTCTGAGCTGCACCGTCCGCCAACGCAAGCAGCAAGCCGCCGGCAAGAAAGCTGAATACCAGCAGCGGTTTCGTAGATGGGCCGGTGAATGTACGTATGAGATGCGGAACGGCCAAGCCGACAAAGCCGATTATCCCAAAAAAACTGACAGTGGCAGCGGTAGCAAGCGATGTGACTGCAAGAAGCAATCCGCGCAGTTTTTTCTCGTTGATCCCCAGCAGAGCTCCCTGTCCTTCGGAGATAGATACTGCGTCTATCTGACGTGCACAGAGGAATGCAGGGACGAACAGCAGAACGGCGGCACTCCAGACCGAAACGGCAGCAAGCGGCGATGCTCCTGACAGACTACCCATGAGCCATAGAACAATTGCGCTGAGACGGTCATCAGCTATTGCCTTGAGAAAGGTTACGCCGGCAGAAAGTATCGCATTCGCTATGATGCCTGCAAAAACAATCGAAGTCGCACCTCCTCCGCTATGCGAAGAAATGTAGCTAACGAGCCAAAGGGCCGTCATAGCACCTGCAAAGGCCATTGGTGTCACTGCAGCGGAACTTAACAAAAAGCCCAGTGCACCCCCAAAGGCGGCACCAGCAGCAATTCCGAGCGTATATGGTTCAGCCAGAGGATTTATCAGCAGTCCCTGCAGAACAACGCCAGCCACCGCAAGCAGCCCGCCTGTTCCAACTGCCGCGAGAAAACGCGGCAGTCGAACACTCCTGATAACCAGTGCTTCAGGCGAGGCACGTGAAGTCTCGTCCAGAAAGGGATTTAGAAGTGCAATAACACGGGCGAGAGGAATATCCCACTCGCCCGCGCCCAACCGCCAAAACGCGGAGATCATCAAAAGCAGACAGAGCAGCACTGCAAGATACAGATGTCTTCTAAGAAGCTGCCGCCTGTAAGCCGAGAGTTCAGCCGCGTTTATCATTTTTTATTTCATCATTTCCTTTATTTTGGAGACATAAATACGGGCCATAGTTTCATCTTCACCGAGACCGACCAGGAATGTTTTTATGTCCTTGTAGCCTGCCGCCTTGAGTACGCTGTACCATGATTCCGGATCCTCTTTATCGGCAAGGTCATTGTTTGCATGGTCACCTGCTACGATCATCAGGGGAGAAAGAACAAGTTTCTTTACTCTTTTATCATGCTTGAGTTTTACGATAACATCATCTATTGTCGGTGCCCCTTCTACTGTACCAACAATGAAGCGGCCGGGGATCTTCCTGTCAAACGACAGCTGGAGCTGGCTGTACATCGCATTTGCGATGTGTTCCGGTGTGCCGTGGCCCATAAGGACGACCACTGTCCCTTTGTCAGCGATATCCTTTGCAAAGCGTTTTACAAGGATGTCGGCCATAATGTCGCAGTCTGCAGTAGATGAGAGATATGGGCTGCCAAGTTTGAGTTCTTTGAAACCGTACTTGCCTTTTACAGAGGCCAAGCCTGCCGTAAGGTTTTTGATATCGTCAAATTCCTCTCCCGGGATGATGTGCATAGGCATCACATAGACATGGGTGAATCCCTCGTCATTCATCTGTGCGAGTGCGGAGGCAGGCGTTGGAATGTTTATGTTCTGTTCCTTCATTATTTTTCTGCGAATGATGTTGGATGTGTAGGCAAGGCGTACCTCTGTGTCGGGGAAGGCTTTTTTAGTCGATTCGACAAGGTTGTCTATAGCTTTTTTTGCTTCCGGCATTGAAGTTCCGAACGAGACGACGAGTATACCTTTTTTGTCAGCCTTATCGCCATGGGGCGAGGCATAAGCTGATCCGGTTACAAGAAGTGCAATCATTGCTAAAGCTACAATAAGTGATTTCATGAGAAATATTCCCATCCTTTCTGTAAATCGCCAATTCAAAATTACTCTGTCTGCAATAAAAAAAAGACCATGAAGTGATCCTTCAGGTCTTTTTACTTTCAGCCAATAGCACGCCAAAACTAGCCCGAAGATGTTCGCCCTCGCAAACAAATCCCCCCTTCAATCTTTCTCAAGCAGGTCTCCTGGCTTCTCTTCATCCTAATCACGCGTCTTCCCGGAGTAAATTCCAGTGACATTCATGCGCTTTCGTCAGAGCTACAGTGGCGGGGCCGCACCGGAATTGAAAAAACATCACCGGCTTCCCTCACAGAGAAAGACAATATTCAATTTTGTAGTGATTATAATGCAAGAGGACAGTATCTACAAGAAATTTTTGACGTAGAATAAACGTAGAACAACGTAGAACAAATATATCTGTCTTCTTACCTGAAAATGAAACAGGGAGCAGTACTCCAAGAAGAAAGCTTTTCTTTTGTGTCGAAATCCAGTATGTACATGCCTCCGTTCGGTATACGCCAATGCCCGTGAGGTATGCGTGGGTCTGCAAAACGGTGCAATATCGCGCGCATCACATTGCCATGCATCGTTCCTGCAGCCGATGACATTTTATTCGATTCAAGACACATAAGCAATTTTTCAAAACCATCACAGACGCGCTCTGTAAAGTCATTAAAGCTCTCCCCATTCTCTATTGGCCTTTCTGGATATGTGGTCCATGCGATGTAATTTGGATCGCTATCAAGATTTGTATATTGTTTCCCCTCAAGAATGCCGAGCGAACATTCGGAAAACGCTGCCGAAATATAATCCGGGGATCGCCCGTAAATTATTTCAAGCGACTGCGTGCAGCGTAAAAGAGGAGAAGAAAAATACAGTTCCGCACCAGGATATGAAAAACGTGCGCATATCTCTCTCTGTTCTTCTGCACCTTGCGGCGAGAGGGGGATGTCACGTTGTCCAGTCCATACATTAGCTGCATTGGCAAGTGACTGTGCATGACGGATGAGGCAGATTTTCACTGATAAGCCCCCAGCGCGGCTATTAACAGATCATTTTCACCCCTGCTCCTTGCCGCAATACGAACGTATTTCCCATCTAGACCCGGAAAATTTCTTGTATGGCGAACCACAATGCTATGTTCCAGGAGGAAACGGATAAGTTTTTCGTCATCATCCGTACTCATTAAAAAATAGTTTACACTGGTTGGCAGTACGGTAAACCCCATTTCTCTAACCGCGGAAATCAGCCTCGGCATCTCCAGTGAGTAATATTCCCTTGTGCGGTTAAGTAAAGTCTCATCAGCGATGAAAAAGAGTGCTGCCTGTTGTGCGAGGTTGCTGACGCTCCAGCTTGGCTGTCTTTTTTTCAGACGTTCTGTTGTTTCAGCGCTGGCAATGATATAGCCAATGCGTGCTCCGCATAGGTTGTATGTTTTGGTCAGAGAACGAAGCCGTATTACATTCCGCAGTATTCGGCAGGGGAGTTGTATCTCTTCGGTCCAGATAAAATCTCTGTATGCTTCATCAACAATGAACAGCGTATCAGGGTGTTGTGTCACTAAATCGATGAGCTGTCTGTCCGGGATAAATTCACCTGTTGGGTTGCATGGGTTGCAAAGCCAAACTGTACCGTTTGCCGGTATATCAGAGCTGTTGAGGTCAAAAATATTGAGAGGGCGGGAACCGAAATTATTCAGGGCACGCAGATATTCTCCATAGCAAGGTTGGAAAATTAGGTTTTCTCGTGAGGACTCATATGAGGCAATGAGATATATCGATTCGTTTGAACCGCCGGTTACGAGAATATTTTCTTGTGAGATTCCCTCTATCCTCGAAAGGAGAGACCGCAGAGCAATACATTCATCGTCCGGGTAATCCTCAAGCGCAGCCCGAATGTCAGGAGAGAATCCCTTTCTCTGTTCCACTGCGTTCGTATTGGTGCTGAAATCAAAAACCAGACCCGGCATTTGTAAACCAAACAGCGTATATAGTTTTTCTGGATTTGCGCCGTGAAGCCTAAGTTCTTTCGTCATCATGAACACCTTTCTTAATTTATGTGCTGCCTTTATGTACGGATAAAGACAGGCCCCTCAGCGGATGCATTTATGACAGGACAAAAATAATCACTACGCAGAGCGCCGCAGAGATATTAAGGATATTATGCGCACGCAGGATATCGTTTGGTTCAGGCTTACGCAGGTCTTCGCCAAGCGTTGGGCGCGACTCCCACTCTCCGCTGTAAAAGGCTCCGCCTCCCAAGCGTATACCCAGTAATCCGGCGAAGACGCTTTCGCCGTGAGCACTGTTCGGGCTTTTGTGGTTCAGCCTGTCTCTCAGGAATATCTTCCAGGCACGGCGATAATTCATTCCGGCAAGCGCCCCGGCGCAGATGGCTATAACAGCACCAAGGCGTGCTGGGATGAAATTTAAAACATCATCAAGTTTAGCCGCTGCCCATCCGAAATCATGGTAACGTTCGTTGTCATAGCCAACCATAGAATCCATCGTGCTTGCAGCTTTAAAAAACCAGGTGAAAATTGCTGCATGTCCGAATAGAAATCCCGCAGTCATCCAGAAAAGCACGGAAATGACGCCGTCGATATAGCTTTCGGCTATAGTCTCTACAGTCGCGCGGATAACGCCACATTGATCCAGCTGTTCCGTGTCTCGTCCGACAATGCGTCCCACCTGTTTGCGCGCCTGTTCAATGTTTCCGCTGACAAGTGCCTTAACAACAGGAAGAGATTCATCTTTCAAAGATTTGAAGGCAATTGCTGAGTAAAGCAGGTAAATATTGAGCGCTGCCTGTATGTATATTCCTACGTGACCGGCAACAAAGATCATTAACGCTATAAATCCTGCTACTGTCGTAATGACTGAGATGCAAAAAGCAATTCCGCGTATCTTACCATCTTTTTCAGAATAAAATATTTTTTCATAAAAAGTAACAAGGAGTCCCACCAACCTTACAGGATGAGGCAACCATGTTGGATCTCCCAGAAAAGCGTCCAGTAATAGGGCTGATAAAATCTGCAAAGCCGTTCCTCCAAATTTATGTATTAAAGCTGTCCACAGTATGGTATTTTACATTCAACAATACTACAGTGCGATAATGACTTTTAAATATTTTCATAAATTAACAATTTACTCTGACAATTATTAATTTATGAACCTTTAAGAAAAATCAGCAATTTATTATCAATTTTTCCGGTTTATCCGTCCTGTTCTAAAATATTATCATAATGATAGAATTGTCCTGGGCACCTTAAATCAAAGTACGGGAAAAACGAAAAATTAACGGGACTGACACAGAGGGTAATAAGTGATAATATGGGAAAATATTGTAGGGGGACTCATATGAGTTGAGAAGGTAAAACCTGACCCTTTGAACCTGTCAGTTAACGCTGGTGTAGGGAAGCAATCCATGATCATTAAATTTGGATAAGTACTTTCCTTTGCAGGGAGAGTACTTTTTTTATTACAAGTAAAGCCCATGCTCACCCATACTATATTTTTATGAGATTAATTATCAGATGAACGAAAGGAAGAAAAGATAGAATGATAAATAAAGAGGAGATTCAAAACCAAGTGATCCAGACAGTTGAGACTGTAAGACGGACGAATCCAATAGCAGGGTCGGTAACCAACACTGTAACGATCAATTTTGTGGCAAATGCACAGCTTGCCATCGGGGGATCAGCTGCTATGGTTTATCTGCCCGATGAGGGTGAATTTTTGGCGAAATCCGGCGCAGCTACTTACATAAATGTCGGTACACTTCTGCCGATTTATGAGCAAACCTTACCTCACATAGTAAAAGTTTTGCAGGAAACTGATAAGCCTTGGGTTTTGGATCCTGTCGCAGTTGGAATTGGATCGCTTAGAACTCAGTTGTTACGGGAGTTTAAAGAGTATAAACCCGACGTTATCCGGGGAAATGCTTCTGAAATTATTGCATTGGCTGGTTTGTGGGGATTGGAAGGCGGTACGGATCTATCTAATGTCCGAGGTGTCGACTCTACTGATCTGGTAATTACCGCAAAGACTGCAGCTGTTGCACTGAGTAAGTGGACGGGTGGGGCAGTTGCTGTGTCCGGCAAAACAGATTTAATAACCGACGGTCATATTATCATATTCTCTCACGGAGGATCACACTTTATGAAAAAAATTACCGGATCAGGCTGTTCATTGGGCGGAGTCGTTGCTGTATACGCAACGGCTGCCTCGCCGTTTATTGCAGCGCTTACTGCTACTGCAGTTTACAATTTAGCCGGAAGCCGCGCTGAAAATAAAGCGGATGGCCCTGGGAATTTTCAAGTACAGTTTCTTGATGAGCTTTATAAAGCAACTGCACTGGATATTGCTAACAATCCATTTGAAATAGAGGAGGCTTAATCTATGAATGTACTAATTGCTGTTGCAATTGCGCCTTGCGGCGTAGGCGATGAACTTGCACATGAAGTAGCCGAAGTCGTGAAGGTAATTCGTGAGTCAGGCTTGCCGAATCGTACGACTTCAATGTTTACAGAGATCGAAGGCGAGTGGGATGAAGTGATGAAAGTTGTAAAAGATGCAACGTTTGTACTTGCCGACAAAGGAATCCGAACGGAAGTTGTTTATAAGGCCGATGTTCGCCCTGGGTTTACAGAAATGATGAAGACAAAAGTCGATATAGTCAATGATATTTTGGGAAGAGAAAATGAGCATTAGAGAAAACTTTGATATTTCAGCATATTTGGTTGTGGGCCCCGAGAACACGAAAGGCCGGCCTGTTGCGACAATCATTGAAGATGCGGTTGAAGCCGGGTTTACATGTGTGCAGATCCGTTCGAAAATTGCTTCTGTCCAAGAGCTGATTCAATTAACCCGCCAGGCCTCTGAGGTAATTGCACAAGCCGGCAAGTCAGAGAGAGTCGCGTTGCTGGTTGATGATCGCCTTGATGTTGTCCTTGCTGCAAGAAAAGAAGGAATAAAAGTAGATGGAATCCACATCGGACAATTGGATATTCCAGTAAACGTCTGTCGGGAGTACTTGGGCGAAGATTCAATCGTTGGTTTATCGGCCAGAACACATGAATTATTCGAGTATATCAGAACAGTAAATGTTTCTCAGATTGACTATTTGGGTGCCGGCCCGCTGCATGAAACACAGACAAAACTTGATTGTGAGCTCGATTTGGATGGGAAAGTGCTTACCAGAAGCTTTTCCGATATTTCTAAGCTTTCTCAACTCAGCCCGATTCCGGTCGTTGTGGGTGGCGGAGTTAAACTTGGCGATATTCCGCAACTGGCACAAACCAGAGTTGATGGTTTTTTCGTTGTATCCGCTGTATCCGGTGCTTATGACCCAAAGTCGGCAGCTGATGAGCTTGTCAATGCGTGGAAGCTTTATAAGCACAACCCAAGCGGCACATAGTCTGAAAAATATTGTATTTACAGCTAAGAAGGAGCGGCGCAGCATTAAAATTTTTTGACAGTACATGTTAAATACACACAGCAATCTGCGCCTTGACAAAAGCGGAGAGTGGTGTGATGTTAATAAATCTGTAATGATTATAGATTTTCCCGGAAGGCGGTGGCGTACTGTGGCATACACATGATCTGTTTCCCATAAAATAATGCACGGGATGCGTTACCAATTTGCCGCACATTCAGCCTCCGGGTCAGCTGCCTTTTCCCCTTTACGAGGCAGTAAACTTCCAAACTCATAATTCCCCAAAAAGCTGATTCCCTGCCGCGGATTACTGACAAAGTACTTCCGGAGCCCTTTTGTGGCTCCAGGAGTATTTACGTGCGTATGTGTGATCTGCCTGTATCCCCATAATTTAACTAAAAAATAAGGAGATGTAACTGAACTATGAAAAAAATGATCGTTTCAATGGCACTGACAATAATGCTGATAGCAGCCTCCTCTGCAATAGCGGCACCCCTTGATGCCTTTAAAGGTCAGAAAGGTAATCTTGACATCGCCGGAGGAACTGCCCACATACCTGTAATGAAGGAAGCGGCAAAAAGGATCATGTCTGTTAACCCGGACATTCGCATAACTGTTGCCGGGGGAGGTTCGGGAGTTGGAGTCAAACAGGTCGGTGAAGGGCTTGTGACGATAGGGAACACCGGGCGCGCCTTAAAGGAAGATGAGATATCAAAGTATGGACTGGTTTCCTTTGCCTTTGCTATTGACGGTGTGGCCGTCATAATTAATCCCGGCAACAAGATTGATGCCCTGACAAGCCGGCAGGTCATTGATATTTATGCCGGAAAAATAAAAGACTGGAAAGAACTTGGCGGCGAACCGGGGGCGATCAATGTCTTCGGACGGGAAGACGGAAGCGGTACAAGGGAAGTCTTCACAGAGAAAGCGATAAATAAGGGAGAGCTTGCTCCTTCTGTAAACGTAGTCAGTTCCAACGGAGCCATGAAGACTGCTGTTGCACAGGACAAACGTGCAATCGGGTATGTCGGGATCGGACACATTGATAAATCAGTGAAAGCTCCTAAATTTGACGGAACTGTACCAACCCAGGAAAACGCCGCTAACGGCAAATACAAAGTGACCCGCAACCTTTACATGAACACCAAGGGTGCGCCCCAGGGACTTACGAAACTCTTTATCGACTACATATTCAGTCCTGAAGGCACCGAGATAACAAAAGACAGCGGATACATACCGCTGCCGGCAAAGAAGTAAAGTGTAAGTGGGGGAGAGTATCCTCTCCTCCCAACAAAATCAGGATAGACAATTGAACGAAAATAAAAACACTCCTCTCTGGTTAAAAGCATCGGCTGTATATGTCTCTTCTCTCATGTCAGCCCTTTTTGTCTTTATTACTGTTTGCGCTCTAGATGGATTGTTCAAGAGCGGTCCTTCACTGTTCGGTTCTGTATGGGATCCTGAAGGAGGACAATTCGGGATCATGCCAATGATCTGGGCAAGCGGACTTCTTTCCGTTTCATCACTGGTCATTGGTTGGGCATTTTCAGTCGGATGCTGTTGTTTTATTCATGGTTATGGACCCAAATGGACAGCAAGGTTATTGGCCAGGATATTGAGGATCATGACGGCAATACCAACGGTTGTTTATGGTTTCGCATCTGTTTTCCTACTTGTCCCACTCATCAGAAACGGCCTTGGAGGCTCAGGGTTTTCCTGGCTGACAGCCTCCCTTGTGCTAAGCCTTCTTATAATACCTACTATGGTGCTTTCAATGGACAGTGCCTTCCGGACTATAGAATCTGAGACCAGGCTGACATCGGCAGCACTTGGATTCACCAGGGAACAAAACATCGCGATGGTCGTCCTTCCTGCTTCCAGACAGTGGATATTGTCTTCCGCACTTCTCGGTTTCGGCCGGGCTGCAGGTGACACCCTCATTCCAACTATGCTTGCAGGAAATGCGGTTCAGTACGCAAATACGCCGCTGGACGCAATGAGAACCCTTACGGCCCACATCGGGCTCGTCCTCTCTTCCGATGTTGGGGGAACGGCATATCTTTCGCTTTTTGTAGCAGGCGGGATACTGCTGTTTGTCAGCATTTCTGCCAACATACTGTTCCGCCTGCTGAGTAGGAAGTCACTATGATGAGGGTAAAACTGCTGCGGCTTCTTGCCTTTATATCTGCATTTTTTGTTATAAGTTCTTTTATTATCCTGATTGGATTTCTTTTCTACCACGGTACGCCTGTTCTTGACGCAGGGCTCTTTTTCGGGGAGACAGATCCAATTGATGCGATAATCGGCGCGCGCCCTGTCTGGGACGGTATATGGCCGGCTTTTGCCGGAACTTTGTATCTTATAGCTCTTACAATGGCTGTTTCACTTATTCCCGGGATAGGGTGCGGAATATACCTTGCCCGCTACGCAAAGGGGAAAAAGAAAGAGATGCTTTCTATGGCAGTGGATCTTTTGGCCAGTGTCCCTTCCATTGTTATGGGCCTTTTTGGGTTTGTGCTGATCCTCTTACTCAGACGAACTTTTGCACCTGACGCGACCACATGCATCAGTCTTGCGGCATTCTGTCTTGCTTTGCTTGTGATGCCTGCACTAGTCGTAACCACACGGACATCAATAGAGAGCCTGCCGGAATCTCTTGTAATTACAGGAACAGCACTTGGATTTACGGAGCATCAGCTGCTTCGGCATATTCTGATCCCGGCGGCCGGCAGGGGGATACTTGGCGGGATCATGCTTGCGATGGGACGGGCAGCAGAGGATACAGCCGTTATCATGCTTACAGGAGTAGTTGTCAACTCCGGACTGTCTGCCGGACTCGGTTCCAAGTTCGAAGCTTTGCCTTTCCTTATTTTCTATACTGCCGCTCAATATGTAGACCAGAATGAACTCCTTAGAGGATTTGGAGCTGCAATGGTCCTCCTCGTCCTTTCTGCAGGACTCCTTTATGCTGCATCAAAACTTCAACGAACGATGGAAAAACGCTGGAGAGGAGCAAAATAATGGATCTTTGCGCAGAAATACACAATTTATCAGTATCATTTCACGGCAGAAAAGCTGTCACCAAAATAAATGCCAGCTTGCCGTCAGAAGGCATAACCGTTCTTATCGGCCGCTCCGGTTCCGGGAAGACGACATTTTTAAGGGCTTTGAACAGGCTCAATGAAACTTTTGACGGATACGAAGGATCCGGAGCATACGTTTGCTTCTGGGAGGCCAAATGAAGGACATATATTCTTCAGGTACATTGACCCCGACTGAGTTGCGGAGAAAAGTAGGGATGGTCTTTCAGACACCTAATCCTCTTCCGCTGAGCATACGAAGGAACATTATGCTGCCGTTGGAGCTCATGTTGGGATCAGGGAAATCCGTTGCTGAAGAAAAAATGCAAACGACACTAAAAACAACAGGTTTGTGGAATGAAGTCAGAGACAGGCTTGACACACCTGCGAACCGGTTATCCGGGGGACAGCAGCAAAGACTCTGTCTTGCAAGGGCTCTGGCTCTTGAACCCGAGATGCTGCTACTTGATGAACCCACTGCCTCACTGGATAAGAGGTCTTCGGAACTGATCGAGGACCATTTGCTCTCCCTTAAAAACAAATATTCCATAGTGATGGTATCTCACAGCGTAAGACAGGCGGTAAAGCTTGGAAGCTATTTTGTGTTGCTTAAAAATGGCACTGCAGCAGCTTCATTCTCAAAAGAGGAGTTCCCGGAAGGTAAAGAGGCGGAGAAAGCAATGACCGACCTTCTTTAACTGTTTTCTGACAGTTTATATCAAATAAATTTCAGGATCACATTTTTTTGAGGGGATATAACGAAATGCACGAGATCGGACCAATTTTTGAAATGAGGAAAGAAGAAGTTGCAATGGAACCTGCCCGTATAAAGGAGATAAGCGAGAAAGACATTCCTATAATAGGAACGTATTGTACTTTCACGCCATGGGGGCTGATCAATGCCGCCGGGGGAGTTCCGGTCTCTTTGTGCAGTACAAGCGAGAAACCAATAGGCGCGGCAGAGAAGCATCTTCTTTTTATAAAAATTAGCGCCATACATTTTAACTTTAAAAATTAAGTATCTGTTATTGATACAGTTATGATATCATAGTTTAAGGTCGTTAATGCACAAGAAAACCTTGTTGAATATTATGAATGCTATTTAATTTGTAAGAGTGGAAGGAAAGTTATCCAAGGAGGTTAATGTTATGAAGGTGCCGTTCTGTACATGTGTTGATCATGAATGCCGCTGCAACCCCGTAAACCATCCGTATGGATGCACGCCGTGTATTGCAAAATGTCTGGCGGAAAACGAGATACCCGTATGCTTCTACCGTAAAATTGAGCCCAATATGGACAGGAAACAGGATTATACCTTTAAAGGGTTTGCTAATTTTGTCATTGACCATGAAAAAGGAAAATTGTGTTAAATAGCTTTAAATTTTTTGTCTAAGCAAAGGCCGCCGTTGTGAGACCGGCGGCCTTTGCTTTAGATATTTGATAAATATTTATTGTCCTCAGCCCTTTACGACAAAGGAGATCTTTGCATTGACGCGGTACTTCGTGATTTTGTCTCCCTCAACTATCGCCTGCATATGTTTAATGTAGACGTTTTCGATATTGTGGACTGTCTTCGCAGCTTCTGTTACAGCTGCCTGTGCCGCTGCCTCCCAGCTCTCGCTCGATTCAGCAAGAACTTCGATTATCTTTACGATAGCCATGATCATCTCTCCTTTCCTCATAGAAAAACTCTCAGTGATCACTGCTTACTTCACCCGGGTTGACCGTTTTCGGAGATCAGTACTTGATCACTTTCGGCAATTTGCCTGCCTGATCGATCCAGTTTCCTGCCTGCCTAATGGTGGGAACCCTTCTGACAAGTTTCATCGCCTGGTTTACTTCAGCCATTTTTGCAACAAGGTTATTGGTTTTTCTCTTTGCAAGCTCAGGAACTGTATCGACACCGGCAGCTTCAAGAAGTTCGGCATATTCACTGCCAACACCCTTGATGCGGAATAGATCTGCATGGTTTGCCCATTTCAATATCAGTTTCTCTGCTATTCCCGACTTTTCAGCAAGCTTTGTCCTGCCTCTTTTGGTGGAACATTCTTCCAAAAGTTTTTCTATTGAAGCTACGCCTGCCTCATTTAATTTTACTTCGTATGAACCGCCAATACCTTCAATTATGTTTAATTTCGCCAATAAGAACCACCTCCCCGCAATATCGTGCTACTGTTTGTAATATTTCACACAGTTATTATATCATCTCTCTGTCATAATAAATCGATATCTATCTACGATAGAGTAGATCCAGTCTGATCGATCTCATAATGCGTTACCCATGAGAGGATCAAACTGGATCAGCTGCTTTTTATTCCTGCATTTTAATACTGCATGCTGCTCTGAAAGAATTTTGATTAAAAATTTTATGCATCCTTTTTAACCATTCTGCTTGTTGCATTCAATGATTTAGGCACTTTATCTGACTTGTTGCCTGTTACTCGGTCTATCAAAGCTATACATTTCAACGTCTGCTCAAAGACCGTTGTAAGTACTTCCTCGTTTTCCTTCATTTCATCTTTTATCTGTCTGTATAATGTATTCTCACTCATGGTCAAATACCTAATTGTTTCGACTTACTGTTTGCGGGTCTCAAGAAAGAGGATGCCGCTGCCAAGAGCTATCATGCCGACTCCTGCCCACATCGGAATATTAACCTTCTTTTTTTCTTCTACTGATATTTGAAGCGGACCGATTTTCGCGGACTCAGTATCCTTTGTGTATGTGAATCCGTTGTTTGCCAATGAAAATATCCCGCCCAATATCAGAACAATTGCCGCAATTTTTATAAAACTCATTTGTTGATCTCTCCTTTCGATCATGTGGCCTGCCGTAAGCCACTATGACCTGGTGCTTTCAATGCTGAGGCAAACCGTACTTCTTTTTTAATTGCCTACATTGTTAAGAATAATTAGGCACCGATCCAACGTTTTCCTATAGTACTCGTCGTCCCTGAATTATACGGACCAATAGTACGACCGCGGCTATTACTAACAGGATGTGTATAAAACCACCCATAGTGTTTGATGTAATAATTCCCAAGAACCACAAAATAATCATTATTATTGCCACTGTGCTTAGCATTTAAATTCACCCCTTACGATCGTGATGTTTTGCCCTAGGGCAAAACATCACAACGTTCTGCAAGATCCATTTAGTCTGTTGACTTGAGTGACAGTTTGTTAAGTGCAGCCAGTAACGGTTTAACAGAATTGCTGGTGGCACGTTTCTTCAGGATAGTTCTGGAATTATACTTTGAACCCCAGAAAGAATTGTTTGCTTTAACGTCCGTGCTCATTACAGAACCTCCAAGGGATAAGCCGGCAAAAAGTCCCTTGCTGATCGAATAGCTGTATATGGAAGCTTTTAGATTGACGTCAGTAGCTGCTCCCGCGCTTCGTCCAACTGGGCCGGCGGCAATATCAACATTTGCACCAAGTTTAACGGTATCTCCATAAAAATGCTTCATCCCTGCTTCGTTTGTAATCACAAGCAATAGAGCTGTCGACTGGACTCCGATCTGAAGTCCGTAAGAAGCTCCTGTAATATTCATGAAACTAGGGCCGTACCAACGGTTATTAGCAGGGTTATGTCTTAGGACAATGCCCTCTCCGTATGAACCCCCTACCCCTATTGCAGCTTTGTAAAAATTAGGTATTATTACCACTCCGTAGGATTTTTTTACAAGGTACGCCATTGTTTCGACATCTTCTTGAGCGGATATCTCCTGAACAGCATTTGTAGATGATGTAATCCGTTCTTGGGGCGTCAACGCAAAGGCTGCCGAAGGAACTGAAATCATGGCGGCCACAATTAACACCGCTATTGAACTTAAAAATGTATTTTTCATACTATCGTTCTCCCTTCAATACTTTTGTATCGATCTAAATTGAACGGCCGATACAAATCGAACCGCAACTAACTAAATCAAATTTGTATAAGCTATCTCCTTACTGTGCCCATCTTGCGCTGACAGCAGTGAAAGAACCACCGGCTGATACGTCTAACCTTTCCCAACGACCGAATATTCGGCTCATCCAGTCAATATGTCCAGTGAATCGGAGTGATCCGTCTGTTGACGTAAACTGCAAGGTACCGTTAGGCTGGCATGTCCCCCTATACTCAAGATAGACGTCTCGCGCAGTAGATCTTCCGTTGCCCGTGATAATTCCGTCAGGCTGAATATTCAAGGCGAACCATCCATAATCAAACTCGCCTAAAAATGTCCCGTTGTAGTCTCCTGCATTTTTAGTCTCAGCCTGCGCTACTGCAGAGAACATACAAACAACTAGTAAAACAACGCAGGTAATTGCAATTTTTATTCCTGATCTTTTATTAATTACCATAATTATTCCTCCATTCAAAAAGGGTGCAAAAACTCCCTTTGTTTCTCAAAAAGCGTACTAACCCGGAAAATAGGTTAATTGAAAGTAAGCGCACTGATAACGCAATAAATTAGAATTCAGCGAATATTATTTTTTTGCGTATCAATTTTGTTTTAGGAAGTATTATTTTAATTTGATCATGTATTCTGCTTTCAAAAAATCATTTTTTTAAACATAGAAAATCGATTTTTAAATTCAGATAATTAAACCAAAATTAGCCAACTTCCCAAAACAGGATTCTCTCCTCTGTGTGTATTATACCACATTTTAGAAAATTCTGAATATTATTTATATTTTATAAAATATAAATAATTTTATGTTATAATGTAAACATTAGTTAGCTGCGCTTTTAAAGGTCAGCTGAATGAAAGGTTAGGTGGATAAATCATGAACGAAGATATTCTCAAAGGAAAATGGCACGAAATCCAGGGAGATGTCAAAAAGACATGGGGGAAACTTACGGATGATGATGTGATGGTGATCAACGGAGAAAGTGAAAAACTTCTTGGTTTCCTTCAGACAAAGTATGGCTACGAAAAAGATAAGGCTCAAAAAGAGTACGACGATTTTATCAACAGTCACAAGTAGCATATCTGTTCTTCGTTCTGTTGCTGTAGATATTAAAAGAGGACCAGTCTACTTAAAAAATCCCGGGCATGGCAATACACACCCGGGATTTTTTATGATCATATGTAAAATTTTAACCATCCAATACTTGCTGACGGGTCATTCTGCTATTTTTCAGTAAAACTATCTTAATAATTTCATATTATTCTTTTATCATTAAAACAATCTTTATTGCTTTATGGTAGTAAAATATCATTAATAATAAGACGGGAGGTCAATATTCAATGAATAAATTTTGTTTTTTTATTCTGTTTATTCTTTTTACAATGATCACTGTGCCCGCTTTCTCCTGTACAACAACTATAGCCGGGAAGGGCGCAACGATCGATGGATCTGTAATGGTATCGCATTCGGATGACGGATTAGGTGATGCCAGCCTTGTCTATGTTCCTGCAATGGACCATACTCCCGGTTCAATGCGGCCAGTCTTTTATTCACACGAATCTATAGGATTCAAGCCTGAGTGGGGTGGAACACAGACCCACAGGATCATTACAAAAGGCAGGGCGCCTGCGTATGACAAGAAGGGACTTCCTGCAAGTGTTCCGCTTGGGTTTATTCCCCAGGTCGCCCATACTTATGCCTATTTCGATGCGAACTATGGGATCATGAACGAACATCAGCTAACGATAGGTGAGTGCACAGACAAAGCAAAAATACATCCGGAACCCGAACCCGGGAAGAGAATATTTTATTCTTCTGAACTATCAAGAGTTGCTTTGGAAAGAACAAAGACTGCCCGGGAAGCTGTAATGCTTATGGGAGAGATGATCGACAAGTATGGTTATTACGGAACCGGTGAAACCTTGCTTGTTGGTGATCCATACGAAGGCTGGGTAATGGAGATGGCTGGTTACGATATGAATGGAACCGGGGGAGTCTGGGTCGCACAGCGCGTCCCAGACGAAAAGATATTTGTAGCCGCCAACCAGTTCCGCATTAGGGAGATCAGCCTCAAAAACCCGGATATGATCTTCTCAAAAAATATTTTCGAGGTAGCTGAGCAGAAGGGATGGTGGAAACCATCCGAAGGTCCACTTGACTTTACAAAGGTCTACGGCGACGGAGAGTTTCATCACCCTTATTATTCATTGCGAAGAGTATGGAGGGTAATATCCCTGCTTGCTCCGTCCATGAATTTTTCACCATGGGTCAAGGATGGATTGACAAAAGATTACCCATTTGCAGTCAAACCGGATAAAAAAATATCTGTAGAGGATATAGCTTCCATCCACAGGGACAACTATGAAGGTACTGAATTTGATCTGACAGTGGGGCTTGCGGCAGGGCCTTTCGGAAATCCCACAAGGTACGAGGGAAATGCGGAATCAGTCGCTGATGCTGAGGGAAAGCTCACACCATTGATCGGAGAATTTGAAAGACCTCTGGATATCTACCGCTGCGTATATTCTTATGTTGTCCAGTCCAGAAGCTGGCTGCCTGATACAATAGGAGGTCTTCTCTGGTACGGTTCGGACAGGCCGTCTACAAATGTGCTTATGCCGTTTTACTCAGGTGCAACAGACCTTCCAAAACAAATACAGCAGGCAAGCATACTTGATCTCAGCAGGGACAGCGTATGGTCCGCATTCAATTTTGTCGCAAATTTCTGCACGATAAAATATTCCTACATGATCAATGATATAAGGGAAGAAAGGGCGAGATTAGAGAATACTGTATTCGATCTTCAGAGTCTTATTGAGGCAAATGCTCTTGCACTGTGTAAGAGCGGAAAAACAGCAGAAGCAAAGAAATTGCTTACCAACTACAGCGAAAAGAACACACTTGAAGTCCTGAATTCGTGGCACAAGCTCGCAGAAAATCTTTACGTCAGATACAACGACGGTTATCTGAACACAGAAGAAGAGATCGGACAGCCCCTCTTTTATCCATCATGGTGGCTTAAAGAGGCAGGTTATGAAAAAGGTCCGACAAGTTATCAAAAAAAGAATTGATCATTTCCCCTGTCACTCCTCAAATTTTGTCGACTGCAGGCTGCCGCAGACCCCATATTTACATGGTCTGCGGCAATATTTTTATCGTCTCATAATTTTCACGTTTTAGGACATTAAAGATCACAAAATGAGCATAATTTTAAAATTAGCTCACTTTATGTTATACTTATTTAGCTATTCATTAAATTTTGAGGGAGATGAATAAATTAATTAAAGGGGGAAAAAGATAAATGAAAAGCATAAACATCAAACCATTCAAGTTTATGGAATGCGCTGTTCTACCACTTGCGACGGGAATCAGGGCGCAAAATCTTAGTGAATTACTTTCAGGGCTTTCACAGGTCCCGGACAGTTCTATCTACTTTCATTTCTGGGGACGTATGGTAAGGCCCCACATTTCAGAATCTGAATTCAACAATGACTTCGCATCATGGGTTAACAGCAGCCTTAGGGATTTCATGCTGGCAGAGGCATTGGGCGGCATAAACCCTGTCAAATTCCAAAATTTTGACAACATAAGAGCTGTTATTTTGAATATTCTGGAAAAGCGGCTCGAAAATGAAGATTTTCTCAGTTGGAAAAAGTCAGACCGGGACTTTCACTTCATTGCATGCAAAAAACTTATGTTTGAGACTGAAAAAGAGGCAAAAGGGCTTGATGATTTCCCTGATGCGGTCAAAAATATCAGCAGGGAGAGCTTTTTCTATCACTTTATAGACGGAAGAAGACGTTCGCCTGAATGCAAGGATGATTTTACGATCTGGCTTGAGCAGTGTTCTGACAAAACGGCAGAATTAAGAAAGAAACTGAAGAATGTTGATTCATACCTTTTCTCCCTAACTGAGCTTCAGCGCCAGGTCTTCTCAATTTTTGACAACTGGCAGAGCAGCAAAGGAGGTGCATGCTGATGTCCGAAATGATAAGCAAATACGCGGAAGTAATTGGTCAGCCTGCTATGGACAGCATTATACATATAGCAAAAAGGCTTAGAGGCAAAAAAATCGTACATGTTAATTCTACCCGTGCAGGCGGAGGGGTTGCCGAGATTCTTTCATCAATGATCCCCCTGTCTATGGAGCTTGGTCTTGATGTCACATGGGAGGTCATCGAAGGAGATGAGTCTTTCTTTAACTGCACAAAAATGCTGCACAACACACTGCAGGGAACGCCAGGCACGCTTACTGAGCGGCAGATGGAAATCTATGCAGAGACAAACGCAAGAAATGCGGAAAGGCTAAAGAACATTCTTCAAGATGCAGATTATGTATTTATACATGATCCGCAGCCTGCAGCTCTTATCAAAAGCTTCCCGCAAAGGAAGGGCAAATGGGTATGGAGATGTCACATAGACGTAAGCTCACCTAACAAAGGTGTCTGGCAGTTTATTAAGAAACAGGTATCCGGATACGATGCTTCCATCTTTTCGTTGCCGGATTTTGCACAGAAACTGCCTCATCCGCAATTTCTGATAACGCCTAGCATTGATCCGCTGGCAGAGAAAAATATCCCTCTTGAGAGATCCGAGGTTGAAAAAACATATAAAGATCTTGGAGTCCCGATGGATAAGCCGATAATTCTGCAGGTTTCAAGGTTTGACAAATTTAAGGACCCCCTTGGTGTGATAGAGAGTTACAGAATAATCAAGGAACATGTGGATGTAAGACTTGTGCTTGCAGGCGGAGAAGCTGACGATGACCCGGAGGCCTCAGGGATATTGAGTGAGGTCAGAGCAGCCGTTAATGGCGACGAAGATATTTCTGTACTCCTGCTGCCTTCAGATTCTCATCGGGAGATAAACGCACTCCAGACTGGTGCAGATGTCGTTATGCAAAAATCGCTGAAGGAGGGCTTCGGTCTGACTGTAACAGAAGCAATGTGGAAGAGGAAGGCTGTTATAGGCGGCAACGTCGGAGGGATAAGGCTTCAAGTCATCAACCGATTCAACGGATTTAGAGTAAGGACTCCTGAGGGCGCTGCGATAAGGACCCGTTACCTGCTTTCACATCCATGGAAAAGGGAAAAGATGGGAAGGAACGCAAGGGAATATGTGCTTGAGAATTTTCTTATAACAGGGCATCTCAGGAGGTATATGACCATGCTGATATCTCTGGAAACCGAGGGTGGAACGTGGGAGAGATGGGTATGACCCCGATCCGACTGGGACCGGACAAATATTTATCCTTTTTTTCTTCATACAAGAAAGCATCGCCCTTGCTTGTGACAGATTATGACGGAACTCTGGCGCCCTTTGTAAAAGAGAGGGAGAAGGCCTTCCTTACGCCAAAGACCAGGTCTCTTCTGAAATCAATATGTGAAGCCGGGGGAGAGGTAATTATTGTTTCCGGCAGGAAACCTGAAGAAATATTAGACTTTGTAGGACTTCCCTTAGAAATATGGGGCAGCCACGGAATGGAAAAAATAGATAAAAATGGCAGATACACCAGAGGAAAAGTTCCTGAAGAAGAACTTAAAAAACTGGATGACTTTTCATCACAGCTTGCTTATTTTCCCCGTGGATCAGTTGAAAAAAAAACCTCAGGGATAGCACTTCATTGGAGAGAGAGGGCAGAAATCTTCGATATGTACATGGAAGTCTCCGGTAAACTGCTCTCTGAAGCCTCTGCCCACTCTTTAAAGGTGATGCCCTTCAACGGCGGGGTTGAGTTTATGCTGCCCTATTTTTCGAAAGGAACCGCTCTCTCTGACATCAGTATTATTTATCAGAAAGCCAGCCCTTTGTGTTATCTGGGAGACGATACCACTGACGAAGACGCATTTAGGAAAATCAGAAATATAAAATCAGGTGTGGGGGTACTGGTTTCGAATGATGAAAAAGAGAGTGCTGCAAACGTGTATATATCCAGGAAAGAGGTTGATAGTTTCCTTGATTTCTGGCTCAATAAACTAACACCAAAAGGAGGGAGCGGACATGTCAGAAGATAAAGGACGTTTTTTGGTAGTATCGAACAGGCTGCCCGTTACCCTTGCCTGCAAAGAGAAAAAATGGGAAGCAAAATCTTCTTCAGGAGGACTTGTCAACGCACTTAACCCTGTTCTCAAAAACAGGGGCGGTTTCTGGATTGGCTGGCCCGGGGCATTCGAAAACCTTAAGATCTCTACGATGAAGGAGATACTGGGGCCGCTCTCTAAAGAATCCGGCTATAGGTTTTTGCCCGTTCTGTTGACAAAAGAGGACATAGAAACCTATTACAACGGTTTTTCAAATTCCGTTCTATGGCCCCTTTTCCATGATTTTCAGTCACGCTGCAATTTCTTGCCGGCATATTGGGATGGTTATATTGCCGCGAATGAAAAATTTGCAAAGGTCGTTCTTGGACACTCTTCAGAAAATGATTTCATATGGGTGAATGACTATCAGTTAATTCCGCTGGGATCAATGCTTCTGGAGAAAAACCCAAAATTGAATTCTTCTTTCTTCCTTCATATACCTTTTCCAAGCGTGGATGTTTTTATGAAACTCCCGTGGCGGAAAGAAATACTTCACCAGCTAACATGCTACTCGCTTGTCTGTTTTCAGACATTGAGGGACAGAAGAAACTTTATTGACTGCATAAGGACCTTTTATCCTAAGGCTGTGATCTACGGCAGAGGACATGTTGTCAAGGTAAATATCGGTGACAGAGTCTTTCTTGCGGGCAGTTTACCTATAAGCATAGATTATAAATATTATTCTTCACTTAGCAGTACGTCAAATGTAACGAAAAGAGCAAAGCAAATCAGAGAAGAGATATACGCAGAAAAGATCATTGTTGGGGTTGACCGCCTGGATTACTCAAAGGGAATACCGGAGAAGCTTCGGGGGTTTGAGAAATGCCTTGCATTTCATCCGGAGATCAGGGAGAGGATCACTTTATACCAGCTTGTAGTCCCAAGCAGGGACACCATTTCTGAGTATAAAGAGCTGAAACATGAAATTGAACTTCTTATCAGCGAGATAAACGGAAGGTATTCCACAACAAGGTGGACCCCGATAATATGGCGTCACGGCACTCTTCCGGAATCAGAACTCTATGCGATATACAGGGCATCAGATGTCGCTCTTGTTACATCCCTGAAAGACGGAATGAATCTTGTTTGCAAAGAGTACTGTGCAAGCAAAGGAAAAGAGAGTGGTGTCCTTATTCTGAGTGAGTTCGCTGGAGCCGCATTACAGCTTTCCAGGGGTGCCCTGTTGGTCAACCCGTTCGATGTAAATGACATTTCTGATTCCATCTATCGTGCTTTTTCGATGGATGAGCATGAGAAAAAAATAAGGATGAGGTCGATGAGGGAATCTATAAGAAGGCAGGATGTGTTCTGGTGGGTCGAAAACTTCTTAAGGGCTGCAGCAGGCAAGAAGCTTGAAGATTATCCTGAACAGGATCTCCCTTCGCTTTGGCCCGGGTTATTTGCCATAAGCAAAAAATATTATAAAGGCGCGGTCTAAAAGACCACGCCCGTTTTAAATGGCTGATATTCTGCCTGAAACAATTTTTAGGACAGGTTTACCAGCTTTGCCTTTACGCCTGAAACGGCATTCAGCTTCTTGTTGAGCCCTTCCGCAATTTCTTCTCCGCAAGCCAGCTGGAGGATAAGTATGCCTGACGGTGAGCAGGTTTTGTCATCAGCCTGGTCATGGAGGCCGAGCCTGGTCCTTATGGAGCATCCATATTCAGTAAGGATCTTTTGGACTTCGACTGCTGCTGTATCCCTCTGTTCAACTTTTACAGCCATGATCTGGAAACAATTCATCCTTATTACCTCCTGATGTGCTAATATTTTTCTATTGCGTGGTACACAGTTTATAATATCAGAAATAAGGTTGCTCTGCCTGCGCACAAAAAGTACCAGAATTGAGAAAAATCGCTCAAAAGGCATCCGCTCCGAATTTTCCCGTCTGCGGGATGATAAAACGCTATTTTTACAAAACTCAAATGACTTGACAGCGCCGGTGTATTAGTTATAATGTCTCTCGTGCTTCGGCAGAGGCAGTGTCGGGCGTGCGTCTGTAGCTCAGCTGGATAGAGCAACTGCCTTCTAAGCAGTAGGCCGGGGGTTCGAGTCCCTTCAGACGCGCCATTATTTGAAAAAAACATCGTCAACATGGTGAGCATAGCTCAATTGGTTAGAGCACTGGACTGTGGCTCCAGAGGTTGCGGGTTCAATTCCCGTTGCTCACCCCACTTTTTTGGCGTGGATCGTTAGCTCAACTGGCAGAGCACCTGACTCTTAATCAGGGGGTTACAGGTTCGATTCCTGTACGATCCACCATTTTTTTGTCTTTATCATCCTGCTTTTCCCCGCACTTTTTGGTGTGGATCGTTAGCTCAACTGGCAGAGCACCTGACTCTTAATCAGGGGGTTACAGGTTCGATTCCTGTACGATCCACCAAATTCTATTAACCTTTCAAAAATTATTCCATTTAAACGACCTAAATAACCCGAACTTCACCTGTATAATTATTACAATGCTCTTTACACCGTTTGCATAGCTTGTTATTCTGAACATGCAGGTAAGTTTACATGTCGCTTTAGGGGGTATTTGTCTTGATGGATATAAAAGAGGGAGACAACAGGTTTTACATAGGAGAAAGTGAGAAAAACCCGCTTGCTGAAATAGTTTTTTGCTACAAAAAGAGCGGCATCATGGTCATTGAACGTACCTTTGTGTCAGAAGAACTGAGAGGGCATAGCGTGGCCGCCAAGCTTCTGGAGAAGGTCGTTTCAAAGGCCCGTGGAGAGGGATCAAAAATAATCCCCGAATGTTCTTATGCCGAAAAGGTAATGAACAGGGAAGATGGATATAAAGATGTCCTGTACAAAAAGGAAGATCATATTTGATATTATCTTTCTTTTGTTACAGAAAGAGCTCATTTTTACAGCCTTTTGAAAAAAGATAGCTCTTCCTTGCACTTTAAATAAAAGCAGGGTAAAATCTACTCTGTTCTGATTTCAGGCGAATGCGAGAGTGGCGGAATTGGTAGACGCGCGGGACTTAGGATCCCGTGTCCCAGACGTAGGGGTTCAAATCCCCTCTCTCGCACCAAACCATTTTAAGCAGATGTAGAGATATCCCCAATTAAGTAATCTGCTTCCTTCCAATAAGCCAATAAATTCAATATTGCCCGAATAATACGGTGTTCTCAGGTCAATATTACTGAGCTGATTTTGTGTTTGTCCCTTTCTAGGCCGGTCTGCCTTTATAATTTACTTAGCAGGATTTTCCTGGATAAAAAAAGACAGAACCCAAAACTGACGGCAGGGGAGGGCATTTTTATGGAAGACGGCAAGCAAAGCCTTATATACGCTGCTGCCATGCTTCATTCCTTAATTACCGGCCTGTCCTATTTGTTTTCAAAGATGGGACTGAACCTTAGCAACCCGTGGGATCTGCTGGCTTACAGATTTACTGCTTCATTTCTGGTTATCTTGATCCCGATCCTATTCAAATGGATCAAACTGGACCTCAGCAAAGAAAAAATAAAGAATATGCTGCCTTTGGCTATCTTCTATCCCTTGTCATCCTTTACTTTCCAGACCTTTGGGCTGCAGTATATGACTTCCTCCGAATCAGGTATCCTTCTTGCGATGATCCCTGTCTTCACGTTGATCCTGGCTTCATTTTTACTGAAAGAAGAGACAACTCTGCTGCAGAAGATGTCAATAATCCTCTCGGTACTGGGTGTCATATACATCATACTTAACAAGGGTTCCGCTGTCGGATTCACAAACATGAAGGGAATAGTGCTTCTTCTTTTGTCTGCCTTGTCTTTCTCCTGTTACAGCATTGTGGCGAGAAAACTGACAAAAATTTTCTCTGTGACAGAAATGAGCTGTATGATGATAATCATCAGCTTTTTATGCTTTAATACAATGTCTGTAACAAATCACCTTTTAAACGGCACTCTGAGCAGTTTTTTTACGCCATTGAAAGACTACAGGTTTATTATTTCAGCACTGTACCTGGGAGTGCTTTCTTCACTGGTCACATCTTTATTGACCAACTACATCCTCTCCAGGATAGAGGCGTCCAAGATGTGTGTCTTTAGAAATTTAAGCACAGTTATATCAATAACGGCAGGTGTCGTCTTCCTGAATGAAAAAATATACTATTACCATATAATTGGCTCAATATGCATCATATTAGGAGTGATAGGAACCAACTGCCCTGGGAAAAGAAATAAAAACTACTGCTGCAAGAACTAAATCACCTGGCTCCATTTTCTCCAATATAATTTCTTGCTGCATCATTGCTGCACGCTATCTTACTTTACAATATGCCCATATCTTCAACATTAGATAAGCGTTGCCTTGACAAATAATTCACAGAAGGGTATTTTATCAGGCATTGAAACTGCAATATCACTTTTCAGGGGGATGTATCATGGACACTTTTATGACTGATCTGCTAACTTCATTCGCCGTTGTCATAAACGGCATACCACAGGGACTTCTTGCGCTAAGCTTCGGATTTGCCGCCTTCCCGACAAGCATTGCCTTCCTCATCGGAGCTGCCGGATCACTGGCGTTCAATTCGGTGGCCACAATTTCTTTCCAGGCAGAAACGATCACCCTGGCCGGAAAGATGGGTCGGAATGTCAGAGAAAGACTGAGTATTGTTTTCTGGGGCGCTTTGTTTTTGCTTGCTCCATCCATACTCGGCCTGAATGAGACCATAGTTGCATTTATCGGACCAACCATCGTTAATTCTATGATGGCGGGCGTCGGCATTATGCTTGCCTATGTCGCTATGGAACTTTTCAGTTCCGAAAAGATATCAGGAACGATTTCTATGATAACCGGTATTGCAGTATGGTTTATGACCCTTGACCTGGCAAAGACGATAATCATCTCCGTACTTGTTTCCACGATCGTCTACAACATACTGATGAAAATGGGAAAAGTTGAACCTCACAGCCTTGTAATGGATATGGACAGAGAAAAATTTACATTGGGAAACATCGAGTGGAAAATATGGGAAAATCCTATGCTTATCGTGCACGCTCTTGCTCTTGCATGTCTCAACATAGGAGCTAACATAAGTTTTGGAAAGATCACCGGCAGCATAGCCGGTGTTGATTCAAACATCGACCACCTTGCAATATACTCATCCCTTGCTGACCTGGGTTCTTCTTTCTTCGGAGGCGGCCCGGTCGAAGCAATAATATCCGGAACTGCAACAGCGCCGAATCCATTGAGATCTTCAGTGATCATGATGCTCATCATGGCAGCCATACTGCTTTTCAAACTGCTTCCTACGATAGGCAAATATGTCCACAGCGCTTCGATAGCTGGATTCCTCTTCGTTCTTGGAACATTTGTGACCTTTGCTTCCAACATACAGGGAGCAATAGCTACAGTACCCGCGGCAAACGGACCGTTTGGATTTTCTCCCTGGGGCATGGTCATCGGTGCTACAGTACTTGTTTCAGCCAGGTGGAACCCATTCTTTGGACTTCTCGCAGGAGTCCTGATCAAAATGATATTCTCACTTTAGGAGCAAGCGATGAACGAACATTACGAACTAAAGATATGCGGTCTTATCAGAAACCTCAAAAAAGTCCAAGTTGCCCCAAACCTTGTGATAGCATCTT
This sequence comes from Synergistaceae bacterium, assembly GCA_963682045.1. Taxonomy (GTDB): domain Bacteria; phylum Synergistota; class Synergistia; order Synergistales; family Synergistaceae; genus Caenicola. The sequence goes on along the minus strand of OY821326.1, from coordinate 183,115 downwards.
TTGTCATGCTGGGTGACACACAGATGATAGAAAAAAGCGCTGACGCCCTCTTCAATAAGATGAAGGAGATTAAAGAGATAGACATGCTTGTATGCCCTGAAGCCAAAGGTATCCCGCTTACACATGCGCTGGCTGTTCGCCTGGGTGTTGACTATGTAGTCGCCAGAAAATCGATCAAGGGATACATGGAAAACCCGATCACTTCTGAAGTCAGATCAATAACGACGAATGAAAAACAGATCATCGTAATTGATGAGACAGATGCAGCAAAGCTGGAAGGGAAGCGAGTCTGCATAGTGGATGACGTTGTTTCCACCGGCGGTTCCCTCCGCTCAGTTGAAGATGTTCTTGCAAAAACAGGATGCACTGTAATTTGCAAGGTTGCCGTGCTGCTTGAAGAGGGAGGATACAGCGGAGAGGATCTGATCTATCTTCAGAAACTTCCGGTTTTTTCCGTTTAAATAATTTTTCCAACACATCAGCAAAGGCGCCGCGTTAATCAAAGCGGCGCTTTTTTACGTTCGTACCTTGGTCAGTGATGTTTGTTATGCTATTATTAAAGATGCAACTACAATGCGGAGGACATATAAATGACAAGAAAATTTTTAAGCGTGCTGACACTGGCCATACTTGCCGCGTTGCTCTCTTTCCAGAGCGCCCATGCGATGACCACGATCGAGTTTTACAGGCTCGCAAGAAAACAGAAGCATATCCAGCCTTTCGCTGTAACTGTCCAGAGCGCCTGCGAAACGGCTTATTGGTCCAGTGAACTATGGGAACTTGGTTATAACGGTGCAGGAATCAAGGTTTCATCAGAATGGCTCAATGAAGGAAAACCATATATAACCAAGAATAGCGTCGAGAGCCGGAATGGCGTTTATGGCAATGAGGCTTCCAAATTTAGAAAATACAGATCGCCGAGTGAGTTTCTGAAGGATTATGAAAAAAAGATCCGACAGGACTATCCCAGATGCGCAAAAAACCATGACAATATATGGGGTTATTTCTCAGGGCTTTATGCTGGAAGAAAAGGCAAATGGGCAACAGACCACAAATATTACGAAAAGCTGGCTGTTAAAGCAATCAAACTTGCACCTGAAATTTACGGTTCCAAATGGGAACACAAACTTATAAAAGATTTTAAAATCGCTGCAAGGAGAAATTCTCTTGAAAACTGGCAGAGGGACATTATTCGCAACGAGTTAAAAAAAGCCAACGTACTGTAGAAAGACTTTTCCCCATGTACTGATGATATCAATATCTAAGATCAATAAAGTAGGTGTATAAAATGATACGCGGAATTGGAATAGACGTATGTGATATATCCAGAATGCGCAAAGCTGTTTCCAAAGAAGGATTTTGCAAGCGTGTCTTTTCCAAAGAGGAGATAGCTTATGCGGAATCAAACGCGGACCCGGCTGCTCATTACGCCGCAGCATTTGCTGCGCGTGAGGCCTTATCCAAAGCGACCGGATGGGGAATAGCCGGGCTTGGCATTAATTCCTGTTCAATAGAACGGACTGCATCCGGACCCCGATTTGTATTTGACGAAAATACACTTTCAAAGTTCTCAAATGAGGGGATCGACAACATCTTCCTTTCAATTTCGCATGAAGCGGGGATCGCTGTTGCAGTAGTGATCATGGAGAAAAGCCAATGATAAGATACTATGATCCTGAAGATATCAGGAATGCTGATACCCTTGCAGTGAAAAAGTACGGCGTGGCTTCGCTTGAGCTTATGGAAAACGCAGGAACTAACGCTGCCCGTGAGGTATTAATGATATATCCTGATTCAAAAAGCTTCCTTATTTTTGCAGGTCCGGGAAACAACGGCGGTGATGGCTTCGTAGCAGCAAGAGTCCTTTTGAAAAAAGCTCTCAGGGTCACACTGATGTTGTCAGCTGACTTAGAAACATACACGGGTGACGCCAAAATAAATCTTGATGCCCTTATCAAATTAAAAGCTCCGAACTGCACGGTGAAATATTCCAAAAATCTCTCAGACAGAGAGATAAGTGAAGAGGCAAACAAGGCTGACTGCATAATCGATTCACTTCTCGGAACGGGATCCAAAGGTGCTCCCAGGGGCGAAGTTGAACGCCTTATAAGACATTGTCACAATACCAGGGCAGTTGTAGCCTTTGATATACCAAGTGGCATTGACCCTTTGTCTGGTAATGTATATGATCCCTGTGTAAAGGCTGACGTTACTGTCACATTCCTTGCAGCAAAAAGGGGGATGTGTTTTTCTCCCGCATATGATATGTGCGGAAGAGTTGTGATCGCTGACATTGGTATATCTTCTGACAAGGTCCTTGATGAGAGTAAGAACATCCTCTCTTTCGAGAAGGAAGACATACCAAAACTGCTGCCTGCTATCCCAAGAGACATACATAAGGGTAAAAAGGGAGGATTGCTGGTAGTCGGAGGAAGCGTCAACTACAGGGGAGCGCCTTTGCTCGCCGGACTTGGCGCGTTGCGTTCGGGTGCGGGTCTGGTCGTTATTGCTATACCGGATTTCATGGTAGACAGTGCATCTCTTTTCCTGCCCGAAGCTATTTTCGTGCCGTTGAGAACAAGGGGAGAAGCTGTGTTGCCTGAGAGCCTTGCGGAAGCTATAGAACCGTGGGAAAAGAGATGCGACGCGGCCATTGTTGGTCCTGGGCTTGGAAGAAACGAAGGTTCTGAGCTCACAATAGACTGGTTTTGGAAAAAGTGGAAGAAACCACTGCTTGTGGACGGAGACGGTCTCCATTTTCTTTCTTTTGATAAATACAGGCCTGCTTTCAGAGCCAATGCTGTAATAACTCCTCACGTTGGTGAAGCTGCAAATTTGCTTGGAGTAACACCGGAAGATATTAATAAAGACAGGATCGGGGCAGCGGTTTCAATGTCGTGTGCAGCCGGAACGGTACTGCTGAAAGGTATGGATACTGTTGTATATTCAAAAGGAAAGGGCATAACAATTATTAAGAAAGGTTCTCCATCTCTTGCTGTCCCGGGTTCAGGAGATGTACTTAGCGGCTCTGTGGGCGCATTTATGGCATGCGGGATGCCAATATGCGATGCTGTGATAACAGGAGCTGCCGCACATGCTGCGGCAGGGTCATTTATAGAGAAAAGATCAGGTCTCCGCGGAATACTGGCAAGAGAGATAGCAGATGCACTGCCTTTCACACTCAACTAGAAAACTGCAAATAGTAACCCTTTCTGAAGATGAGACATGCTCCCTTGGAATGTCTATAGGAAAACATTCTTTCCACGGGCTTACCATACTTTTGCATGGCGGACTTGGCATGGGAAAAACCCTTCTTACACAGGGAATAGGCAAAGCTCTGGGCTGCGGTAAGATAAAGAGCCCTACTTTCATCCTCATCGCGGAACATGAAGGGAAGATCCAGCTGATACACGCTGACCTCTACAGACTGGATTCACATGTTGAGGCAGATGCGCTTGATTTCGAAAATTACATCGATAACGGCTGCGTTCTTGTGGTGGAGTGGGCTGAAAGATGGCACACACCACCTTTAAAAGATACTCTTGACATTGTGATAAACCAATACGGCGAGGATGATAATTCAAGGTCTATCGCCATAAGGGCTCTGGGCAAAACTGCGGAGGATCTTCTAAGTGCACTTTCGGACGATATCCTGGGATCAGCCTGTGAAAAAGAGGGAAATTATGAAGGTACTGGGAATAGACTGCACAACTAAATTTACAAACATCGGAATTACCTCCGAAGGAGCTGTTCTTTCCGAAATAAGCCTTGAACTCGGACGGCAGCAATCCTCGCGCCTTCCCCTTCTTGTAGATGAGATGCTTTCTGATCTCTCAATTGATATTTCAGAGCTGGATCTTATTGCCGCGGCAAACGGCCCGGGGTATTACACCGGCATCAGGACCGGAATAGCTTATTCTGCCGCACTTGCTAAAGCGCTTGAAATAAGGATACTCCCTGTATCCTCACTTGATGTCTTCGTCCACGATCTAAGGACTATGGGGATCCCTCTGGCTCCGGTTATAAAAGCCAGACAAAACTGTATATACTGTGCTCTCTATTTTTCTGATGGAATTGAACTAAAGCCATTTGTATATCCAAAGTTTTGCACTGCTGCAGAATTTGCTGATTTCCTTTTTCTTTATCCTGATGCCATGCTGGTAGGCAAAGACGTGAATTTATTCAATGAATTTTCAGCTTTGCCTAACAATGTTTTGCCAAGAACTGTCGGAAGACCGGGTCAAACGGCTTTGATGGGAGAATATTACAAAGAACTTTCAATTTCACCTGATACGATACAGGGTGCCTATCTTCGTGAACCGGATATAGGTCCAACTTCATATATATGAGTATTATTGTCAGAATATAAAGAATTTAATCTTTTCCTTGAATAAATGTGAAATGTTTGTCATAATACCCAAGGTTATGCCAATCGATACTGTTAATGGTTGACAAACAAATACTGATTAGATGTGGGGAAGGAAGGTGGGTTTTTTGGCGAAGAAGTTCGACATCGATGTCTTTAGCAAATGGTGCAAAGGATGTGGTCTCTGTATCGCTATATGCCCTAAGAAAGTTCTTGAACTAAACGAACAGGTTAAATGTGTGCCTGTACGTCCTGACGATTGCATTGGCTGCCACCAGTGCGACAACGTCTGCCCTGATATGGCAATAACAGTTAAGGAGCGTGACTAAATATGGCTCAGGTTGAATTCTGGCAGGGCAACAAAGCTCTCGCTATGGGTGCAATTGCCGCCGGATGCAGATTTTTTGGCGGTTATCCGATAACCCCTTCAACAGAGATCATGGAAGTTATGTCTGAAGAACTTCCGATACTCGGCGGAAAGTTCGTTCAGATGGAAGATGAGATCGGCGGTATCGCTTCGGCAATAGGTGCTTCAATAGCCGGACTTAAATCTATGACAGGAAGCTCAGGTCCTGGTATTTCACTTAAGCAGGAGCTGCTGGGCTATGCATATATAGCGGAAATTCCTATTGTAGTTGCTGACGTACAGCGCGGAGGTCCCTCGACAGGACTTCCCACAAAAGTTTCACAGGCTGACGTAATGCAGGCCAAATGGGGAACACACGGTGACCATGGAACGATAGCCTATGCCCCCTCCTCGATCCAGGAATGCTATGAAATCACAGTTAAAGCTTTCAATATGGCGGAGCGTTTCCGCCAGCCTGTCCTTGTAATGGCTGACGAAATCATCGGCCACATGCGCGAAAAGATCGTCATCCCCGAACCCGGCTCATTTGAGATCGTAAACCGCAAAAAGCCGACCGTATGCCCGGAAGAATTTATTCCCTACAAGGCAGACGATGATGACATCCCTCCGATGGCTGCATTCGGTGACGGATACCGCTGGCATGTTACAGGTCTTACCAGTAACGACTGGGGATTCCCGACAAACGAAGCTGACGAGATCGACAAGAAGGCAAACCGCATAATCCGCAAGGTAGACCGTTTCCGTGACGACATCGTGGAATTCAAGGAAGAGAGCATGGATGACGCAGAAGTCGTAGTGATTTCCTACGGCAGCGTCTCACGCTCAGCACTCCGTGCAATCCGCGAACTTCGTCTTGAGGGCGTCAAAGTTGGACATTTCCGTCCTATCACACTCTGGCCCTTCCCTGACAAAGAGATCACAGAACTCTCAAAGAGAGTCAAACATATAATCGTACCCGAACTCAACGCTGGACAGATGGTGAACGAAGTAGAGAGAGCCGTTGCAGGCAGATGCGAAGTACATCGCAAGAACCTCATTAACGGCGAACTTTACAAACCGGATCAGATCATGTCCTTCATCAAGGAGGTGGCGTAATTATGCCCCGCGAAGATGTAAAAAAACTCCTACGTACTAAATTTATGCCACACATCTGGTGCCCCGGATGCGGACATGGAATAATTATGCACGCAATACTCCGCGCACTTGCAGACCTTAAGATCCCCCAGGATCAGATATGCATTTCTTCAGGTATCGGATGCTCCAGCCGTATGCCCGGATACATCGACGCATGCACACTCCACACGGCGCACGGACGTTCGCTCGCCTTTGCAACAGGAGTTAAGATGGCAAATCCCGGTCTCACCATCGTCAACGTAATGGGAGACGGTGACGGAACCGCTATCGGAGGAAACCACTTTATCCACGCATGCCGCCGCAACATAGGCATCACCGCTGTAGTAATGAACAACAACATCTATGGCATGACCGGCGGACAGGCTTCACCGACAACACCTGAAGGCGCATTTGCATCAACAGCACCTTACGGTGCAGTCGACCCGACATTTGACATCTGCAAACTGGCTGAAGGCGCAGGAGCCACGTTCGTTGCACGTGCAACAGTTGCTCAGCCCGCAATGTGCGAGCAGATACTCAAAAAGGCCATCCTGCACCAGAAAAAGGGGTTTGCAGTAGTCGAACTCGTTTCCTTCTGTCACACTCAGTTTGGCCGTAAGAACAAGCGCAGCCGTCCGATGGATAATTTCAATTTTCTTAAGGATAACTCAGTCATGAAGGCCAAGGCCGATACAATGACTGCTGAAGAACTCAAGGGCAAGATCATCATTGGCGAATTCGTCAATATCGAAGATGCCCGCGAATACACTGAGCGCTATGATGAAGTCATTGCACGCGCTCAGAAGGCATAGGGGGTAACGGATCATGAGCGAACGTTTTGAAATTCGCGTTGCTGGATCCGGCGGGCAGGGAGTCATCCTCGCCGCAGTGATCCTGGGTGAGGCTGCCGCACTTAATACCGAGGGCCTCAATTCTGTTCAGAGTCAGGCATACGGTCCTGAAGCCCGCGGCGGAGCTTCCAAGTCAGAAGTCGTATATGACCGCGCCGAGATAGATTACCCGAAGGCAGCACATCCCAACCTTCAGGTCATCCTTACTCAGAAGGCATGTGACCAGTACAGCCACGACACAGCAAAGGGCGCAACCGTCATCCTTGATGACTTCTTTGTAACAGAGCCCCCGAAGCTTGATGCCGATGTATACCTTCTCCCGATAGTAAGAACTGCAAGAGAGAAGCTTGGCCGTGAACTCGTGGTCAACATGGTTGCACTCGGCACAGCTGCGAAGGTCCTTGAAGTCAAGAACCTTACAAAGCCGGAAGCGATCAAAAAGGCCATCCTTGCCAGAGTTCCAAAAGGAACAGAGGAACTTAACTCTAAAGCTTTTGACTACGGATATCAAATGATGGACGAGGCAATGGCTGCAAGAAAGTAGAAACACATCTGATATAATCTGTCAGAGGGGGCGGGGAGATTTCCCTGCCCCTTTTTCTATACGGACTTTTTGGAGGGAGAACATGCTTCAGGGTGAAATTAAGAAATTTAAAATTACAGAGATAAACAACGAAGGAGAGGGCATAGTCAGGCTCGGAGATGAACGCTTCGTTGTCTTTGTTCCCGATGCGCTTCCTGAAGAAGAGGTTACGTGCCGTATAGTCCAGGCAAAGAAGAATTACGCGACCGCAAAAGTTATCGAGAGACATAATGACTCACCGATAAGAATAAAACCGCTTTGCCCGGTTTACGGAAAGTGCGGAGGCTGTCAGCTGCAGCACATAGATTACGAGTCACAGCTTAAGCTTAAGACAAAAACTGTCTGCGATGCCATCAAAAGGATCGGGGGAGTATCGGATCCTTCAGTTAATAAATGCATTCCGTCACCGTCCGAGTGGGGCTACAGAAACAAGGCATCCCTACCGGTACAGACTGATCACCGTGAAAAATTCCTTGCCGGCTTCTATAAAAACCGAAGCCACGATATTGTTCCGTTTATAGGCTGTCCTGTCCTGATTCCAAAGCTGGAGTCAAACGTCATTTCACTTATCAAGGACTTGAAAGAAGCGGGGCTTGAGGGATGGAATTACAAGCCCAACCATCTTATGGGTTTTATAAGACACCTTGTGTTTCGAACCGCAAAATTCTCAGATCACAGCTTATGCGGAGTTGTCGCAGGCCGATCTGCCGACAGGGATGAAGCGCGTAAGCTTAAAAATATAGCTGCCGCACATTCAGATGATCTCATGGGCATGGTCTTCAACAAAAACTTCTCAAAAGGCAACTTCATCTGGGGAGATGAGTTTTCTTCCATCTATGGCGAGACAGTTATGCAGGAAGTGCTCGGAAAGTACAGATTCAACTTCGAAATATCCTCCTTCTTCCAGATCAATTCAGAGCAGGCTCTTGCGCTTTACAAATACGCTTCAACGATGGCGGCAGGGGAGTCTCCAGAAAATATCCTTGAACTATATTCAGGAGCAGGAACTCTGACTGCATTCCTCTCTGAAGGAGCAAAACATGTAACAGCAGTGGAGGCGTGGTCCCAGGCTTCGAAATATCTAAAGATCAACGCGGAACTGAACGAACTTGACAACATAACAGGCCATTCGGGGTCAGCTGAAGATATTTCAGAGGCTCTTTCAGGCAAAAGATTTGATACAGTAGTGCTTGATCCTCCAAGAACAGGATGCGACCCCAGAGTCATTGCCTCAATAGTGAAGATATCACCGCAAAAAATAGTATACGTCTCATGCGGCCCTGCAACACTTGCCCGTGACATAAAGAACCTGATATCAAACGGTTACGCCATCAAAACCATCCAGCCGTTCGACATGTTCCCCCAGACAGGGCATGTGGAAACAGTAGTATTGATGTCGAAGGTGTAAAAGTGTAGACTAAGCCAGAGAGGTTATATTCGGAGATACTATTGTTTTTATAATTGACAAACGTTCAGAAATGATTTGGTTTCCAAGCACCATTCAATGCTCAAACAGTGACAACAACTTAATTCATAATTAATGGCTTTGCAAATTGCACAAAAGGCTGGATGGCTTACCTTGCCAGCGAATTGTTAGATTTTTTGATACAATACTCAGCAACATCTATTTCAGATACCATAATAAAAAATATTCAATATTTAAAGAAATATAGGTTGGATGTAAAAGGTTTGAAACTGTAGGTTAGCAGGTCGAGCCCCACATCTTTGTAAGTGAAGTAAAAATTTTGAGGAGGTAAGAAAATGATTAAAGCTGGAAGCAAAGCACCGACATTTACTGCGTCTGCATTTCATCAGGGAAAGTTTACAAAAGTGGATCTGGCTGATTATGCCGGTAAATGGGTAATGTTATGTTTTTATCCGGGTGACTTCACATTTGTCTGAGGTACAGAAGTTTCAGCAGTTGCTGAAAAATACAGCGAATTTGAAAAATTAGGCGTCACAGTCCTGTCCATTTCTGTTGATTCCCCATTTGTTCATAAAATGTGGAATGATCATGAACTGTCAAAAATGATCAATAAGGATATCCCTTTCCCCATGCTTTCGGATCAAGGCGGTAAAATAGGTACAATGTACGGTGTTTACAATGAAGAGGCAGGCACTGAAACTCGGGGTCGCTTCATCATTGATCCTGATGGTGTGATCCAGGCATTTGAAGTGCTTACTCCGCCTGTCGGCAGAAACGTAAGTGAAGCATTGCGTCAAATCAAGGCTTACCAGCTTGTTCGTGAAACCAAGGGGAAAAATGTCACGCCCAGTGGCTGGCAGCCGGGTAAAAAGGTGCTCTCCCCGGGCATTGGCCTGGTAGGCAATATCTGGAAAGAGTGGAGCGTTAAAGACGCCTTCGATGAATAAATAAAAGTCTTGGGGCATGCGTGAGCGTGTCCCTTTTTTTGTGTTTTTATAGCTTGCACTAATTTGCGAAGCAGAAAAATTTCGTCCCCAAACGGATCCTGATAAATAAAATAACTGTAGCTTCAGCAATGTAAAAGTAAGCCTGGCCCATATATACCTATATACCAAATTATAAATGGGTACGCAATATCACCCGCATCCTTACGAAACGGAGAGGCGGGACACAGGAAAATAACTTCCGCGATTTATGTCCAGTATTGGTAACGCATGCTATTTCATCATTTTCTGTAATGTTTTTACCAGTTCATCAATCACACTGTCGTTGCCGGCACGGATGCCATCGGCAACGCATGTTTTAATATGGTTTCCGAGCAGTTCTTTATTAAAAGCGTTAAGAGCCGCCTGAATTGCGGATACCTGTGTCAGTATATCCACACAATAGGCTTCGGTTTCAACCATATTTCTCACTCCGCGAACCTGTCCCTCTATCCGACTCAGGCGATTGATAAGGGATTTAAATTCTTCTTCTCCGCGGTGCTTCTTCATACCTGTCATAATTTTTCCCCTCGCAATCTTAAAGCATTCGATACTACGAAAACGGAACTCAGGCTCATTGACAAAGCACCGATCATCGGCGACAGCAACACATGGAAAGCCGAATATAATATACCAGCAGCAACGGGAATACCTATTATATTGTAGAAGAATGCCCAAAACAGATTCTGCTTGATGTTTCGGATGGTCATACGGCTTAAGTTCACGGCGGTTCTAACCATGATAAAGACATATACACAACAAATATAATCATAAAAAAGCGATAAATCGCATATATTCTGAATTTTCATGTAATTCTCCATTTACTTCCTAACCAAAATGTATATACTGAAGTAGAAGCCACATCAAAAAGGAGAAAATTCATTATGTTATACAAAATTGTACATTATTTTCCAAATGATATGAATTTTAAAGAGGATGGTCCGCTTATCTCGCTTTATCAACCTACCCATAGGTCTTTCCCTGATAATAAACAAGACCCCATTGTGTTCAAAAATTTACTTCGGGTTATTGAAAATTCGTTGGAGCAGCTGCCTAATATTGACTTAATTGATACGATCATGAAACCGTTTTATGAGCTCAAGGAAAATAAGGATTTTTGGGACCATACTTCTGATGGGATAGCTGTCTTTGCCAGTAAAAATAACTGTATTGTCTATAATCTTCAAACTCCGGTTAAAGAATTCGCAGTAGTGGCCAATAGTTATCATATCAAACCGATAATAAAGGCTTTTCAGTCCACTGAAAATTATCATTTATTGGGGTTAAGCCGTGAGAACTTTACCCTTTATCAGGGTAATCGATATGGTTTTGAAGAGATAGAGATAGATCAAAACACACCGAGAACCATGAAGGAAGTTTTAGGAGAGGAATTATCCGAACCATATTTATCACATGCATCACATGCCGGCACAGGTAATCCCGCAATATATTATGGCCACGGTGATGTCAAGAGTGAGACAGATAAAGATACCGAGAAGTATTTTAGATACGTAGATTCATTTGTTTTAGAAAACTATTCAAAAACATCGAAACTTCCGCTTATTTTGGTTTCGCTAACCGAACACCGTTCAAAATTCAAGAGAATAAGCAACAATCCTTATTTGCTTGAAGATGGCATCAATAAATCCATTGAATCCCTGGATTTGGATGAAATACAGAATAGCTCCCGTACTATTATACAAGCCATCAATGTGGAAAAGATACAAAAACTAGCCGAAGCATATGCAAAGGCCGAAGCTGAATTATCGGGATCATCTGATTTAGTGCAAGTAGCCAAAGCAGCATATGAAAGTCGAGTTGCGGCAATTTTAATCGAAGAAGATAAAATTATACCGGGAAAAATTGATTATAAAACCGGGGAAATCAAATTTGGTGATATAGACAGTCCGGATTACGATGACATAATGGACGATTTGGCTGAGTTAGTATTATTAAACGGAGGCGATGTCTTCGTCCTGAAAAAGGACATGATGCCCAGCACTACAGGTATTGCTGCCATCTATAGATACATTTAAATATTAGCAGTATCCTAAGAAGCAACCATGGGATCAGTGTTCGTTTGCGTATGCAGGTGTTGAACGTTTCGGAGCCGCTTTTATTCCAAGGTGCTTTACTTTACCGTTACAGCATAAGAGTCCGTTTGATATTTCCCTGAGCGAATCAACCCATGCAAGGTGAGAAAAAATCATCGCAACCAACTGGGCTTTTGATGTTAATCCTTCGCCTTCCTATCATTTCCGTGTTTCATCACTAGCTGTTCAAAGCTTACTGAAGATAGCGAGATCTCAGATATTATTTGACTGAATAAGCTCATGCACTTTATCATTATCTTGCCTCCGTGTTTTCATTGGGAATTTTTGGTGTCGCAACTAAATGATATCCCAATAACGGAGGCTTTTCTATTTCATTTTCCTATCTTGGACACAAGTGCAATACAGTATTTGAGGGAGGGTAAACAAATGGAGCGAAAAATCAAAAACCAAGTTAGTGGATTTAGTACTCAGGACGGTGCCGGAGTCAACCTGGTCAGAGTTCTGGGACACGGGACTGTAGAGGAATTTGATCCCATTTTGATGCTTGATTCATTTGACAGCACAAATCCCGATGATTATACGGCGGGATTTCCGATGCATCCGCACAGAGGAATTGAAACGATCACTTATGTCTATCGAGGGCAGATAACCCACAGGGACAGTTTAGGAAATGAAGAGACTATAGCCGAGGGAGAAGTCCAATGGATGACATCAGGTTCCGGCATTTTACATGAAGAAAAACTGCCTGCTTCTGAATGAACCTGTTGCCTGGAGAGGTTCAATAGTAATGAACACAATGGAAGATTTGAGCAGGGCTTATGATGACCTGAAAAACGGAACTTTCTTACAAACGGAGATCTCCTATTAACATCAATATATACGTAATACTTTTAAGTTGATAAATCTGCTAAGGAGGAATTTATATGCTGAAAAAAGCAATCACAGCAAAAGATGGAGTCACTGTTGGCCCCTATTCCCATGCGGTTGAATCAGGGGAGTTTGTCTTTCTGTCAGGACAGACACCCATTGATCCATCAACAGGGAAAATGGTTGAAGGCGATATTGCCGCCCAGACAAAGCAATGCTTTAAAAATCTTTTCAGCGTTTTTGGAGAGTGCGGGCTTAACTTCAGATGATGTTGTAAAAGTAAATGTATTTTTAACGAGCATGAGCTATTTTCAGGAAATGAACTCCGTATACGCTGAACATTTTTCTGACCCTTATCCGGCAAGAACTACGGTAGCAGTAGTCGAATTGCCCCTTGGCGCGTCAATAGAAATTGAATTGATCGCAAGAAAACAGAAAGCCAGGTAACATGATTCGCTACGTACACACTAATATCATCGCCAAAGATGCTGAAGTATGGAAGGCGAACTTACCCATAAGATCAACCAGTACGGCATAGTGCACCTCGCTTTTGAAGTAGATAGTGTTCTTGATACTCTCGATAAACTGCTTCAGAACGGCGGCAGCATGGTTGGGGAAGTGGTCAATGCGGATTATCCAGACGGACGCAAAGCCACTTTTGTCTATGCATCTGACATTGAGGGGAACATCATAGAACTTCAGAGCTGGAGCTGACTTGCATCTCACCTGCCGATATAATTGAAAGACGCTGAAACAAACCATAACACAGGAAGGATATATTTTACCTTAAGAAAGTACGTTTCGAATTTGTATAAGGATGCTGCATAAAAAAGAGCGTGGTTTTTTGGAGAGCCACGCTCTTTTTCTTTTATCTCTGTTTACTTTGCCGGATAAAATCCCGAAGGAGCTTCCGACAAATTGATCATTATGTTTTTCATCTGCGTGTAATGATCAAGTATAACCTTGTGAGTCTCGCGACCGATGCCTGAGGCCTTATATCCACCAAAAGGCGCTCCGGCGGGGATGCTGTTATAAGAGTTTACCCACATACGACCGGTTTCGATACCGCGGCATACGCGTATGGCTCTGTTTATATCACGTGTCCACACAGCACCCCCGAGACCGTATGCGTTTTTATTGGCCATAGCGATAACTTCTTCTTCCGTCTTGAACTTTATCACTACTGCTACAGGACCGAAAATTTCTTCCTGTGCAACCTTCATATCGTTAGTGACGTTGACGAGAAGTGTTGGTTTCATGAAATAGCCCTTTGCCAGTTCTCCGTCGATAAGGCGCTCGCCGCCGCAGGCAACTTTTGCCCCTTCTTTTTTACCCTCTTCTATGCACTTGAGAATATCATTCAAATGTGCTTCATATATCTGCGCACCCATTTGCGTATCCTGTTCCCAAGGCATACCGACTTTGACTCTCTCGAACGCCTTAACTGCGTCAGCTACAAACTTATCATAAATATCTTCGTGGACGAATACGCGCGAACCTGCGCAGCACACCTGTCCCTGATTAAATAGTATTCCCAGCTGCAGTCCGTCCATGGCCATATCCCATTTGCAGTCAGGGAAATAGATATTAGCCGATTTACCGCCAAGCTCCAGCGTGGATGGAATAATCTTCGCCGCCGCTGCAGCCGCCACGCAGCCACCGACATCCGTAGATCCTGTAAATGCAAGCTTGCGGAAATCAGGGTGATCAAGGATATACTGCCCGGACTTTGAGCCTTTGCCCGTAATTACATTGAACACACCGGCAGGAAGGATATCTTTTGTCAGACGGGCAAGCTCAAGAACACTCAGCGGCGTATAGCTTGACGGTTTGAAAACCGTGCAGCAGCCTGCAGCAAGTACAGGAGCCAGTTTCCATGCCGCCATCAGAAAAGGAAAGTTCCATGGCACTATCTGTCCTACGACACCTATGGGCTCACGCAGTATAAGCGACAGGGTATTGTTGTCCAGCATAACGGCACTGCCTTCTTCTGTACGTATTGCGCCTGCAAAATACCTGAAATGATCCGAGCTGAATGGAATATCGATAGCCATTGTTTCACGGATCGGCTTGCCGTTATCCATACTTTCTATCATTGCAAGATGCTCTGCGTTTGCGTCGATAACATCGGCAATCTTCATTAGGATATCTGCCCGCTTGATAGGTTCTACTTTTTTCCAGCCTTCAAACGCTTTCCAAGCCGCTTTAACGGCCTCGTCAACATCGACTTTTGTCGCTTCTGCACAGGCGGCAAGTTTTTCTCCATTGGCGGGGCAGTAAGTATTAAAAGTTGCGCCGTCCGACGCATCTTTCCATTTGCCATTGATAAACAGTTGATATTTGTCCATAATTTCAGCTTTTTTCATCGTGATTTCTCCTCTCAATTTGTTATTAGTGTAATTTTTGATCGTTGATAAAATTTGAACTTGAAGTTATTGAACCTCCTTTCACTCTGCATGGCGGGACAATAACAAAACGCCGCCCGAAAGAAGGGCGGCGTCAATAAAAACATCCGTTGGCGCGTCCTCTTCACAAATACGGTAAGTCGCAAAATTTCTCTTACGGCTCATAGGTCTAAAATCCGTGGCAAGGGCTTTAGGATAGAAGACTCGAAGACACTGCTGGAGATTTATTAAGCTAATAATATTTATCAGCTATAATTTTAGCACTTTAGAGGAATGCCTCTGAAAGACAAAACAGAGGAAAAACTTTATATGCCTCAAAAATAATATTTTGATGCATTAAATATCATATAAATCGATTTATATTAAATTAATTTACAACATAACTTTGTTTTAAATTAATTATATTATCAAATACAACAGGAGTACGAGAGAATAAAACAACAAAACTTCATAACTAGATTAACATTAAGTTGTGTACGAAAGAATTTTCCAAAACACTGGGGCACAATAATTATAAGTGTGCATTTTACTCTTTTCTGCAGGATTGCTTGTGTTATAAACATTTCATACAGAATGCTTGATACAAGGTTGTAATCAGATTTATAATATGACTCAAGTCAAATAATTGGAGCGGATAACATGGCCCGACCGCCACAGGACCCGCAAATTAGAATAAATGAAATTCTGGATGCTGCAGAGGCACTCTTTTATGAACATGGTTATCACCCTACAATGATTAGCGATATTGTAAAAAAAATCGGTGTGGCCCAAGGCACATTCTATTACTATTTTTCTTCCAAAGAAGAAATTGTAGATGCTCTCATTAATCGGCATTTATCGAAATTTAAGGCAGCTATTGATGAGGTCACAAACTCTGCCGACATTTCCCTTTCCCGTAAAATAGAGTTAATGGCAAATATCATGCTTGCAACAATTCAGGGGAAACAAGGATTGTTACTGGAATTTTTGTACAATGACCGATATCTTCATCTTATGGATAAGGTATTCCGACAGACAAAAAAAATACTTGTTCCAAATTTATTAAGTGTCATTAAAGAAGGAAAAAGAAAACAAATTTTTTCTGTTTCTTATCCCAAAGCGGTTGCAGACTCGATTATGTCGATTATTCAATGCTATATTGAAGCCTTATATGAGAAAGAAGCCGTGGATCTTTTGGAATACCAAAATAAGCTTGCAAAGGACCTTATCAAAAATGCACTGGGATTGATCGAGGGGGATTTGCAAATACCGATCTAGTGCGTCGGGACCATAAAAGACTCAGCAATATAAGAGCAGCCTTTTTTATCCAATTGACTGACTTTAGTCAAATGATTATGCCGCAAATTACTCCATAACAATTCTGCACATCAGAGGATATGAGAAAATGAAAGTGATTATATTCTACTCTTCAATCGGACAGGGACACATTAGCGCCGCTTGTTCCATTGAGAAAGAAATTCTAAAAAATGACCCCTGTACCATCGTTTTGCAAAAAGATATTCGTGAATTTATGGACCCGATAGCAAGAATGCTTGATGAAAAACTCTATTGGTTTATCGCCCAAAATTTACCATTTTTGTTTGACAATTTGTTTCAATCCATGCAGGAACGGGGAAAGTGTGTAGGTTCATTAACTTGCTTACCCAGCGAATATTCAGAACAGAGAGTACACGAATACCTTTTGGAAGAAGCCCCCGATGCTGTTTTTGCAACACACTATGGTGCAGCCCAAGTATTAGGCAATTTAAGAGAAAAAGCCCTGATGCCAAACATCAAAATTGGTTGGCTTCATACCGATTATTTTGTCGGGTACTTCCCTCGTATATCCAAAAGGATAGATCGGACTTTTTTAGCACATCCCGCATTAGAAACAAGCTGGCTGGAGTCTGGTGTGTTCCCGGATTTGGTTGAGACTTCCGGCATGCCGGTAAATGTTCAGGACGCCGGCTCCGGTGTTTCAAAAGAATGCCTGAGCCGAATTGGATTCGAATCATCAATTAAAACAATTGTACTTGCCAGCGGAAAGGAAGGGATAGGAGATTTCCCGGGAATTGTCATGAGTTTGGCTAATGCAACAGAGCAACCGCTGCAAATTATTGCTGTTTGCGGCCGCAATAAAAAACAATTTGAAGCATTGCACCAAATTGAGCAACAGATGCCTAAGCATATTAAGTTGGAAATTATGGGATTTATCCCGCAGGCTGAATTGGTTTCGTTCGTTAGTGCTTGTGACCTGTTTATAACCAAGGCTGGAGGCCTAGCTCCATCAGAAGCCTTTGTATTAGGAAAACCAACGATATTATTGAGTGTGATCAGCGGGCACGAAAAAGAAAATGCAGAATTCTTCGCGAGACTCGGACTAGCTGAAATAAATTACGCAGTGGAGGAAATTGGCAGTCAGACACAATTGCTTCTTAAGGATGATGCCAAACAAACTTCGATGCTTAAAGCACAACAGATATTCCGGGAAAACGTAAACATTAGTAAGATCGCGGATTTCCTTCTAAATCCGAAAGTTGTGCCGCGAAGTTTAGGTCCGGAATTTGGTTTGGAGAATGGACACTCTGCACGCAATATTCAAAGTGCGCTGGCTCAGTTGGAAAACGACGTGCCTGTTGATGTGGAAATCCTGCTTTCCTATTCTTCATCAAAAGAAGATGAGCACATTGCCATGGAAAATCCTTTCGGACATATTGCAATTCGGATTGCTGATACCGTATATAGCTCTAACCATCATGCGGATCCGGCAAAAGAAACACTTTTGCTCCAACATATGAACCTGACAAATTATCTATTCGGTGTTTATCCGGCATCGGAGAACCAAGAACATACAAGTACATATGGGATGGCATATGGCCGCGATACTTTGGGGTTACGTGTTAGAGGAGTTTCCAGGGAAGCTATTCAAAGAATGGAGGCGGAGGCAGCAAAAATTGAGGAAGAGTTCAGCATGGGAGAATGTAAGTATAATGCCAAAAAATCAAATTGTGCGGATTATGTCGAAAGAATTCTGCAGGCAAGTGGGTATTATGGGGATCATTTGCATGAATCGAGCATAATATATACTATGCCGTTGGATGTTTTTGAAAGGGCACGGGAAACCTTTCAAGCTGTTCCATGCTTATGCACCGAACTGGTAGCGTATAGACGATTGACAAGTTCTCAATCACCCTACCGCTTCTCACGGTTTCCACTTTCACTGGGCCAGCCTGTCAGGTCATTTGTGCATGTTATAAACAATACTGCAGTTGATCGACTTGAATCAAAAATTGAAGCACAATTGACCGGGTATTATGGTGATGACCGAATTTTTTATGAAGAACTGAACCCATACCGGAGGAGTCCGGCATTTAATGATTTTGATCGTTCGCTAAGACGAACAATAAAGGTTGAAAAAGCTCTTGCTTCAGATGCTCGTCGATTGTTCAAACAAAAGAAAATTATGCATATTGTAAATTATAAGAAGAAAATGGAACAGTATATTGAGTGTGAAGCTAGCCATTTGCTTGACACATGCTATGATACGGGCAGAATAACGCTTGAGCATGTGGAAAGAATACTCGGCGCCGCGAATACTAAAAACCTGCGTGCCGCATTTCTGAAGCTTACACGGGAATATGGTGAATTCAGTTGCTGGAAGCATGCACCCGATGAGGTTATAGCTTTTATTAAAAAAATATCTGAGTTTTATCAAATTCTTGAGCAAGACGGACAAAATCAAGACCTGAAAAATCTAATCCTTGAGATGAAGGCGATATACAGGAACATGGAAAATAGGCTCGAACGTTTATTAGGGATTGATTCCAGTGATTTGCCTGCGAAACGTCCAAGGAACTAATTGAAGCGATAAGGACCAGAATGGAGAGGTTCAATCTGTAACGTTCAACCTTTAAATACATTTGAGTATTTTTCACAAATATTTGATATCATATCTTTAGGCTTTCATAAACTGTTCACAGAGTTAGAATTGTTAATCCATGCCACATACTTTGATCTGTGCTATTTCTCAAAAAATAATTCAAATACCCCGGGAATATTGTCCGGCATGATTTTGTTCTGATAAAGGGGGATATGCTTTGTCATTCAAAATAATAGTAGCTGACGATTCCGAGTCCGATCTTTTCATAATCAAAAATATGTTGTCAGATGACCGATACAAAAGACTGCGAACGATCATACTGACAAACTATGATGAAATTGATAATGAGATAAAAGGCTTAAAGCTTGGCGCAGTAGACTATATCAGGAAACCTATCCACATGCTTTCCCTGAAAGCCAGGATAGAGGTTCATGTTGAACTGCTAAAAACCCAGCAGAAACTTGAACAAAAACTGCATGAACAGGGACTGACCTTTGATATGATCTTCAACCAGGCTCCAGTAGGCATTGCAATATCCTTCAGCAAAGAAGCTATGCTCACTGAATGGAACAGGTATTACAGTATCAATCCGCTCTTCGAGAAAATAACAGGAAGGTCAAAAGAAGAACTGATCCCGATTGGACCATGAACTACGTATCAGAAGGATGCTTTGAACTGACCGGCTATATGCCGGAAAATATCATAAACAATAAAGAGACCTCATTTAAAGATATCATAGCACCTGAATACCGTGACTCCCTCCGAAAGGAATGGGAACGCATCCTTCCTCATCATCTGCTTTTCAATTATGAATATGAGATAATTACAGCAGGAGGAGTTCGAAAATGGGTACTGGAAATGGGGCAGGGGGTCTACAGCGAAGAGGAGGAAGTCGAGACGCTTGAGGGAATCATCCTCGACATCTCTGATCGTAAAGAGATTGAGAATATGCTAAGATACAACAACGAGCATGACAGTTCTACTGGTCTATACAACCGCAACTATCTGGAAAATCTCATGAAAAGAGAAACCACTGCTAAAAAAGCTGCTGTAGGCATCAACCTTACTGCCATCCAGTCATTGACCATGGATTATGGATTCCATTACACCCAGGACCTGATAAAAAATATTATTGAAGCCCTAAAGATCCACTGTTCAGCGAAACATCAACTGTTCAATACATATGAAAATCGCTTTGTTTTCTATCTGAAAGACTACGAAGACAAAAATGAATTGGTCGGATTCTGTGAAGCAGTGGCAGATACACTGGGATCTTTGCTGGCATCTGAAAGAGTAAGTGGCGGTATAGGGATCATAGAGATCGACCCAACTGATGGATGCGACACAGATCAGATTTTTAAAAACCTCCTGATAGCGTCAGAAAGAGCGATCAATATTGATGACAGGGACTTCGGAATCTGCTTTTATGATACTGAACTGGAAGAACAGATAGTCCGTGAACAAGAAATAATTCGTGAGCTTGCTGCAATTGCATCTGATGAAAACGATGGCGGACTCTTTTTACAATATCAGCCGATCCTTGATCTCAAATCAGATCAGATAAGCGGCTTTGAGGCTTTGGCAAGATTAAAGAGCGAAAAACTTGGGCTGGTCCCGCCACTTGAATTCATCCCGATAGCAGAGAAGACAAAGCTGATCATACCGATCGGCAAAAAGATCATCCGTCATGCATTCAGATTTCTGAACAAACTGAGGAAGAATGGACACGATAAAATTTCTGTGTCGATCAACATATCTGTTATGCAGCTTTTAAAAAAAGATTTTTCCGATTATTTGTTTGAGATGATCGATGAGATGGCTGTCAGTCCAGAAAACATAGGGCTTGAGCTTACAGAGTCGGTCTTCTCTTCAAATTATGAGGGTATCAACCGTATCCTTGGAGAGCTGAAAAAGGCGGGGTTAAAAATTGCCCTTGACGACTTTGGCACTGGCTATTCCTCTCTTGCACTTGAAAGGGAACTCAACATCAACTGCCTTAAGATAGACAAGGCTTTTATTGACGATATTTTAGCAACAGATAAAGAAAGGACTATCGCCGTAGATATAGTCTCAATGGCGCACAAGTTTGGGCACTGTGCCATAGCGGAAGGCGTTGAGTACGGAGAACAGAGAGAATATCTGCAGCACTGCGGATGCGACAAGATCCAGGGATATCTCATCAGCAGACCGCTGGATGAAGACAAGGCGCTCAGACTGATTGAATCTTAGAGGCTGATTATTTCCGAAAAAATAATATTGATCCTGCTTATATCATTGAAAAATGTGAGCAGCTGATTAACTATGTTCAGAAAGAGAAGAAATGAAGATATCTCTGAGCAAAGGCATAACGATGGTACAGGACAAGGAAACTTACGACGATCTTTTTAATATCTCAAAGGGGAGTGTGCCTCATGGACGGCCTGATCATCAGAGAAGAAAGAAAAGATGACTACGTGAACATATATAGAATCGTAACGGCTGCATTCGAAGGCACGGAGTACACAAGCGGAGATGAACAGGATCTCGTGATCAGACTTAGAGGCAGCAGCTCCTTCTTACCGGAACTCTCCCTTGTTGCTGAGTTTAACGGAGAGATCATAGGACACATAATGTTCACAGAGGCTGTGATCAGGGAAGGTGAAAAAAATCATCAGACTTTGACCCTCGGTCCCGTCTCAGTATTGCCTGAATATCAGAAGAAGGGCATAGGAAGCAGGCTGATAGAGGAGGGTCATGATGCGGCCCGATGCCTTGGATACAGATCAGTCCTGCTTGTCGGCCATCCGGAATATTATCCCCGTTTTGGATACAGGCCCGCGGAAGTTTTTGGGATCAAGACCTACCTTGAACTTCCTCCCGGTGTCTTCATGGCCTCTGAACTGACCAAGAACGGCCTTGAAGGTGTCTCAGGAACAGTCAATTTTGCCCCTGAATTCAACCTGTGACCTCTCTTCTTTTCTATTTTCTCCTTTTCCATTCTTCAAAGGAGTGACATTGTCACAGACAGATGACATCCATGATGAAATAATGCGCCATAGGAAGTAAATCATCGAAGGGGGAAATTTATAAATGAAGAAAACAGATCTGCTGGTAATTGGCGGAAGCGCAGGCGGTATCCTGAGCGCGACCATGGCACGTAAGGCATACGGCGATATCGACATTACAATTATCAGGGATACAGACGCTGTAATGGTACCCTGCGGTATTCCATACATTTATGGTACTCTTCACTGCACAAGCAAAAATGTCATCCCTGACAAGATGCTGGCAGATGCCAAAATCAACCTTGTAGTTGGGGCAGTTGTGAAGATAGATAAGGACAACAAAACAGTAACCACAAAAAATAATGACACGTACCGCTATAAGAAGCTCGTTATCGCAACAGGTTCACTTCCAATCATCCCTACATTTATTCCGGGACATGAACTCGAAAATGTATTCCCGATCTACAAGAACCAGGATTATCTGAACACTATCCTGGAGAAGCTGGAGACAGTAGATAATGTTGCTGTTATCGGCGGCGGGTTTATAGGAGTGGAATTTGCTGAGCAGATCAGCATGACAGGCAAAAAGGTAACTCTCGTGGAAATGGCTGATGCATGTCTCTGGCAGGCTTTTGACAAGAGTTATACAGATGACATAGAGAAGATGATGAAGGAAAAAGGCATCAATATCCTCACTAATACAAAAGTCAAAAAAATAACCGGTGATAAAAAGGCCGAAGCGCTTGAACTTGATAACGGTGACAAGATCCCTGTAGAGTTAGTAATTCTTGGACTTGGAGTAAGGCCAAACGGCCTGCTTGCGAAAGAAGCAGGGCTTGATGTCAACGCGAAGGGCGCGATTATCGTTGACCAGTACACCAGAACCAGCGACCCCGACATCTTTGCTGTAGGAGACTGTGCTGAGAAGAAGTGTTTCTTCACAAACAAGGATGTCCCAGTACTCCTTGCTTCAACTGCTGCAATGGAAGCAAAGATCGCAGGAAGCAATGCTTTCCAGCTTAGGCTTATCAGAGCCAACAAGGGTACGATCAGCGCGTTTTCTACGCAGATATTCGGCAAGACATTTGCCGCTGCGGGGCTGACGGAGACAAGGGCAAGGCAGGAAGGCTTTACGATCAATGTCGGAGAGTTCACCACAATGGACCGTCATCCAGGATCCCTACCGGGAACAAGCACTATACAGATCAAGCTCATATTCTCAAAGTGCTCGGGGGTGATCCTCGGAGCTCAGATCTCCGGGGGAGACACAGTGGGCGAGATGATCAACATACTCAGCCTGGCAATACAGAAGGGGCTAACGGCGACAGAACTCAACACTTTCCAGGTAGCAACGCATCCGCTTCTCTCGGCATCGCCGATCGCATATCCTATCAACGCTGCCTCAATGAACGCCATCGCCCAGAACTGCAGGCATCTAAACGAAGGTCTGGTAATCTAAATCCTTATAAAGACGCATCAACGCCCCAGCTCTATGCAGCCCCGTACCCCTGGGCTGCATTTTTGTAGATTTCCGGTGTCCCTTTTTTCCGGTTTTGATCATCCGATATGAATGTTATAATTTACAAATCTATTCTTGTTAAACACCCACTGAACCTAACAACCTAAAAGGAGCGGACCCTGTATGAGATCAGGATCACGAATAATTCTTTTGTTTACCGCTTTTGCCATCTTTTCGATCCTTTCCTTCTATACCGCTTCTTTAGGTTTTGCACTGCAGGCGGACGCATTTTCGCAACCTTTGGCAACGCTTACTGATGAAGAGAAAGAGTACATTCAGAAACTTGGAACGATAAAGATGTGCGTAGACCCTGACTGGGAACCTTATGAAAAAATAAACAACAAAGGTCAGCACGAAGGTATCTCAGCAGATCTGATAAAACTGATAGCCGAAAGGACAGGTCTTACTATAGAGCTTATCCCTACAAAAGACTGGAAGGAAAGCATTGAAGCATCGAAAGCCGAAAGATGTCACATACTGAGTTTCCTGAACCAAACTCCGGAGAGGGAAAAATGGCTAATTTTCACAAAACCATATTTCACTGATCCCAACGTTCTCATAACAAGAAACGAACACGCCTACATCTCCGATCTCAAGCAATTCACTGACGAGAGCATGGTTTTGCCTGAAGGTACGAGCATTGAGGAGAAGGTGACAAGAGACTATCCAGATCTCAAAATATTTATCGTGGCAAGCGAAAACGAAGCGGTAGAAATGGTAACTGGCAAAAAAGCTGACATGACGCTTCGCTCGTTGACCGTGGCCGCTTATACTATTCGAAAAGAAGGGCTTTTCAACCTAAAAATAGCAGGTGAGATCCCTGCCTACAAGAATTATCTCCGCATCGGTGTATCCAAAGGAGAAAAGACGTTAAGGGATATCCTCGACAAGGGAATAGATACAATAACACCCATGGAGGTACAGTCGGTAATTAACAAGTACGTATCCATCGAGGCGTCCACCAGGATTGATTATGTTCTTGTAACCAGGATTGTTGCCTCCTTCATCCTGCTCCTGATCCTTGCCCTTATCTGGAACAGACAGCTCGCAAAACTAAACAGGGAACTTGCCAAGAGGGAAATTGAACTGACAGGCTTAAGCCGGCAGCTTGCAGTAGACGTGGAGGCAAGGAAAAAGTCTGAAGAAATGCTTAAGGTAAGCGAGGAAAAATACAGATTGCTCTTTGAAAACGCCGTTGAAGCCATTGTCGTTATTCAGGACGGTTATATAAAGATCTGCAATCCTATGACAGAGACACTGACCGGCTATTCAGCGGAAGCAATAAAGAATATGCCATTCACTGAATTTATCCATCCGGAGCAGAGACAGATGCTTGTCAAGAAAAACATCAAACATATGAAAGGCGAACCAACTGAAAAAATATTCAACTTTATGATGTTGAAAAAAGATGGTACTGTAAGATGGATAGAAATGAACTCTATTCGGATAAACTGGCAGGGAAGCCTTGCAACTCTCCATTTCCTTATCGATATTACAGATCGCAAAGAGACTGAAGATAGAAATTATTATCTGATGTACCATGACCAGCTGACAGGTTTGTATAACCGGTCCTACCTAACTCTGAAAATGAAAGAGATAAGGGATTTCAAAGACATTGGACTCTTCGTGTTTGACATCGACGGACTCAAAATCGTCAACGATACATACGGACACCTCCAGGGAGACAAGCTTATTCTCGAATCAGCGGAAATAATCAAGAAAGCTTTCGGGAATGAAGATATCACAGCAAGGATAGGCGGAGATGAATTTATTGTGATCGTCAGAAAGTGTATGGGGAAAAAGGCAGAAGGGGCTCTTGACAGGGTTAAAGATCAGATCAGAAAATATAACGAGTCAAAATCAGAATACTTTGAGATAAGAATTTCAATTGGGTATGTGATATCAGAAGAGAAAGACAGCAATTTCGACTATCTGATGCAGAAAGCTGATGAACTTATGTACGCTGACAAGTCCGAAAAAAAGAAAAACAGAAAATAAACTGAGGCATGATCAGTACTAACGGAGAATCATAAAGAATGTGCAGCGGGAAGTAATTTTACACCGCTGCACATTCTTTATGTCCGGAATTATTGACATATGTCACAAATGTTATATAATTAACTAGTAAATGACATATGTCAATAATAAAGGAGGGATTATCATGCCAAGAGGAGACGGTACAGGTCCAAAGGGGCGCGGCCCGATGACAGGAAGAGGTATGGGGTTCTGCGTCAGAACATTTGAGACCGGAGAGACCTCTTACATCGGAGGAAGCATCAGGAGAGGTTTCAGATGCTTGTTTGGCCGGGGATGCGCAACTATCCCTGTCGCACCTGAGTCAGAAAAGGAAATACTCGAAAACGAAAAAAAAATACTGCAAAAACACCTTGAATTGCTTGAAGAAAAGCTTGAAAAGATGAATTAAAAGATCAGGGAAAGAAGTATCCATTTTTCTTTCCCTGATAAAAAGGAGAGGCTCATATGCCAAGACCGGTGAAATGGAGAAAAGTCTGCTGTATGCCTGAAAGCAATCAGTTCGGACCGCTCGATATGGAGGCTGAGTCCAGAGAATCTGTAAACATGACTATCGATGAGTACGAGACCATAAGACTTATCGACCTCGAACAGTTTACACAGGAAGAATGCGCCGCCCATATGAATGTTGCAAGGACCACTGTTCAGGGAATCTACAACGAAGCCAGAAAAAAACTGGCTGAATCCCTTGTAAACGGGAAGGTGCTATTTATTGAAGGAGGCGAGTACAGACTTTGTGACGGATCTGAAAGTGAATGCGGACATCCCGGATGTCACAGGAGAAAACACGGCAGTGATAATTGATCTGACAATTTTTAAGATAGGGAGTGGATCAACATTTATTCAGATAAAGTGATCGAACATCTTATGTGCCCTCAAAACGCAGGAAACATGCCTGACGCTGACGCTGAAGGAAGCGTTGGTGATCCTGAATGCGGGGATGCCTTGACATTTTACCTCAAGGTCACTGACGGAGTAATCAGCGATATTAGCTATTTGGTATTCGGCTGCTGTGCAGCAATAGCTACATCGAGCGCAACATCAGTGCTTGCCAAAGGTAAGACGATCAAAGGGGCAATGAAGATAACAGAGGATGATGTTGTCAATGCACTTGACGGACTTCCTGAAAGCAAGATCCACTGCTCTCTCCTTGGGGTCAGTGCCCTTCGAGGCGCTTTAAAAAACTATTGCACCAAAAATAATATTGAACTGACGGAGGATACAAAATGAAGATAGCGATCCCTGCAGATGACAAAAACATTGATTCTACAGTCTGCCAATCTTTTGGCAGGACACCATATTTTCTTACTTACGACACAGAAACAGAGACTGCTGAGTATATTGACAATTCTGCAGCTTCCAGCCAGGGGGGTGCAGGCATAAAAGCTGCTCAGGCAATAGTAGACTCAAAAGTATCCGCAATCCTGACACCCAGATGCGGTCAGAATGCTGCCGAAGTGCTTACCGCAGCCGGTATTTTGATTTACAAGACAGAAAGCCCATCTATCAAAGAAAATATTGCCGCTTTCAAAGAAAATCGTCTGGAGCAGCTTCAAGAGATCCATGCCGGATTTCACGGACATGGCGGCTAATAAATTTAAAATAGCGATATTAAGCGGCAAGGGCGGCACAGGAAAAACACTGCTCTCGGTCAATCTGGCATCAGCTGCATTAGATTCTGTCTACGTGGATTGTGATGTTGAAGAACCAAACGGTCATCTCTTTTTTAAACCCTACTGGAACATCGAAAAAGAGATATCTGTAAAGATCCCAGAGGCTGACCCTCAGAAATGCGACGGATGCAAAAGATGTGTTGAATTCTGCAAGTTCAACGCCTTAGCATACATAAGCAGGAAACTGAAAATTTTTGATGATGTATGCCATTCCTGCGGAGGATGCCAGATTATCTGTCCACAGGGGGCTATTACCGAAAAGGACAAGACAGTGGGAACACTTTCAATCGGCGATTCAGAGGGAGTACACGTTCTCTCAGGAATGATGCAAACCGGAATAGCTTCGGGGATTCCAATAATAAAGGAGCTCCTTTATCAATGCGGATCTTACAAAGATGATCTTCCGATATTCATAGACTGTCCTCCCGGAAGCGCCTGTATCGTTATGGAAAGCATAAAAGATGCAGACTACTGTCTTTTAGCTGCGGAACCGACGATATTCGGGAGACATAACCTTGAGATGGTCTGGTCGCTGGTGAAGCTCTTTAAAAAACCCCACTCTGTCGTTATCAACAAGTGTGTTGATCAAAGTGACCCAACAGAGGAGTTCTGCAAGGAAAACGGAATAAGGATCCTGGATAAAATTCCTTTTGACGTTGAACTTGGCACACTTAACTCAAATGGGAAGATAGCAGTAAGAGAGAGCAAAAAATATCGGGATCTTTTCTCTTCCCTGCTGGAAAAAATCTACAGGGAGGTGTCTCATGAAACAGCTGTTAATTCTGAGCGGTAAGGGCGGCACAGGAAAAACAACTGTTGCCAGTGCTTTCATCAGGCTTTCAGAAGCCAAAGCATACGCTGACTGTGATGTTGACGCACCTAACCTGCATCTGATAACGAAACATTCCAAAACACCATCAAGGAAAGACTATTATGGGATGCCAAAGGCAGAGATCGATCCTGACATTTGCATAAACTGCGGCAAATGCATGGAGAACTGCAGATTTGATGCTATTAGAGTAAATGAAAGATCTCACTTTGTTGATCCCTTTGGATGTGAAGGATGCGGAGTATGCGAATTTGTTTGCCCTGTAAATGCAGTATCGCTTCATCCTTCTGTTGCGGGAGATCTTATGCTTTTTAAGGAAGGCCCTGTAACATTTTCAACGGCCCAGCTGAAAATGGGAAGCGGAACAACGGGAATGCTTGTCTCACAAGTAAAGAAACAGATGAAAGAGGCTTCGGGCGATATTGAGCTGGCTATAGTAGACGGTTCTCCCGGCATAGGGTGCCCTGTAATAGCTTCTCTCAGTGGTGCTGATATGGTTTTAATAGTTGCAGAACCTTCTCTTTCTGGTATAAGCGACATGGAAAGAATAATCAAAACTGCCCGAATATTTGGAATAAACATAGCAGCCTGCGTCAACAAATATAATACGAATTTCGTCAACACCGAAAGGATCAAGGATCTCTGCGAACCTGAGGGGATACCTTATGCCGGTAGTATTCCTTTTGACCCTATGGCAGTTAAGGCTGTTAATAAAGGAATGAGCATAGCTGATATAGATTGTCCATCAGGGACCGCAGTTAAGCAAGTTTTTAATAATACGATGCAGATACTATTTCCGGACGGGGAGCGCTGACTAAAATGATAATTACCATTCTTTCTGAAAACACATCCCTGTCACCTGAGATAAAAAGTGAACATGGAATATCGATCCACGTAAAAACAAAGAGAGAGAGCATCTTGTTTGACACCGGAGCCAGCTCGATCTTTCTTGAGAATGCAGAGAAACTCGGTATAGATATTCCATCGGTGGACAAAGTGATCATTTCTCACGGACACTATGACCATGGAGGAGGGTTACCCTATTTTCTTGAAGTGAACAAAAAAGCATTGGTATATTTAAATAAATATGCCTTTGGAAATTACTATTCAGTGAAGGAGGGTAAAGAGAAGTACATAGGACTTGATAAAAAACTGCTTCAACGGGAAAGGTTTGTATTTATTGACGGCGATGCAAAAATAGACGACGGACTTGAAATTTTTTCCGGCGTTCAGCAGAAAATTTTGTCTCCTTCATGCAACTCTTCACTTTTTATGAGGAAAGAGGGGGATGAGAAATCAAGAGCTGACGACTTCAGACACGAACAGAATCTCATAATCAGAGAAGAAGGCAATACTATCCTCCTTTCAGGATGCTCTCACAACGGGATCGTAAACATACTTGAGCATTATGTAGAAAAATATGGAGCACTGCCCACGCATGTTATCGGCGGATTCCATCTCTACAGCCATTCTTCGGGAAAAAGCGAAGATCCCCGAACAGTCTTTGAGACAGGAAGGTATCTGCTGGATTCAGCTGCAGAATATTACACAGGTCACTGCACCGGGGACGAAGCCTTTAATATCTTGAAAAGAACTATGGGGCAAATGATCAGCAAAATTTCCGCAGGAAGCATAATTGAGATAATTTAACACACGGGATAGCGTTGGCCCGAGACTAAAAATTACGGAGGAATGAGTAATGATGAAAATTGCAGTAGCAAGTGAAAAAGGTATGGTTACAGGTCATTTCGGACATTGTGAGAACTTTATGATATTCAACACTGAGAATGAGAAGATCACCGGTACAGAAACCGTTCCGAATCCTGGACACAAGCCGGGATTCCTCCCAAATTTCTTAAACGAAATGGGAGTAAACGTAATTATATCAGGCGGTATGGGCGGGGGAGCGATAGATATTTTCAACCAGCACAACATAGAGGTCATAGTTGGAGCTGCCGGTTCGTCAGAAGAAGCAGCCAAATCATATCTTGCGGGCGAACTTAAATCTACCGGGTCTGTATGCCATGAGCATGCGCACCACGATGAGTGCGGCAACTAAGTTATCTAGCATAACAGACTGTGACAGAGAGGCGGGGAGCTTTATTGCTCACCGCCTCTCTGTATTTTTTACTGTAGAGTAGAAAAATTATTATTGGAAAACAAATTTTACTTAAAACTAATTTTTAATTTATCCCCCAAAATGCTGATTCAACTATATTCAATGCAAGATAGATAATGTAAAATCAATTGTCATGCCTCGATATTGGGAAAATAATCCTTGAAGATGGGATCCTCAATAAACACAGGGACTATAGCGAAGAAGAGTACAGGAAGATGCAGCAGCATTCCGTCGTCGGATACCGCATTCTCAATCTTTTTGACGAAACGATAGATCTTGCTGAAGGCGTCCTGAGCCATCATGAACATTGGGATGGGACAGGTTATCCCAAAGGCATAAAGGGAGAAGATATTACAATTTCAAGCAGGATAATTGCAGTAGCGGAAACATACGATGCCATGACTAATGACTGTAATAACAGATCTAAATCCCATAAAGAAGCTATAGATGAGATCAGAAACCTATCAGGGACTAGGTTTGATAAATTAGTTGTCGATGCATTTATAAGAGTTATTCAAAAAGCGGATCAGCAGAAAACTACCTGATCATAAAATAAAGCCATGATACATAGGCAGTCAGGATGGACCGATGGGACGTTTCAGGATATTCTTGCTTGTCAGCACCCTTTTGCTGGTCATTATAAATATTTACCTGGGCAGAAAGTATAAAAAGCTGGCCAAGAGTTATGAGGCAAACATACCTGAATATGCTGCAACACTGATCCTTTTTTCGGGGCTTTTGATATTCCTCTCTTCTCTGTTCTTTCAGGAGTGGGTCTACCGGTACCGGTGGCTGACCTTGCCGGTCAGATACTTTTCCTCGTTTTATCTAGGCACTCTCATATACTCCTTTTTATTTTTTATCGCAGGGGATATTTTTGCATTCCTGGGCAGTTTTTTTATACGGGACAATAAAATAATAAATTTTTTTTCAAGAATTTATGCCAAAGGCCTGATAGTCCCGATCGCGGCTGTTCTGATAACTTTTTATGCTTTTTACAATGCAGTCGACTACAAGGTAACATCCTATGAAATATCGATAAACAAGATATCCTCCGTCCCCTCCCTTGAAATCGTTATGGTATCAGACCTCCACGTCGGGACCTCAGTTACAAAAAAGCAGCTTGTGAGGATCAGGGAAATGGTAGAGGAATTGTCTCCTGATATATTTTTGATATGCGGGGACATTTTCGACCATGCCTCTTATGATGAGATAATGAGGTTCTCGGCAGAGACTCTTGGAAGCATAAAAACTCCCTGCGGAACTTATTTTGTAACTGGAAACCACGAATACTACCTCGGAGACATCTCTGAGTTGCTCTCATATTTCGACGGTACCGGAATCAGGGTCATTCAGGATGAAATGCTCTCCATAGGAGACATATACCTTGCAGGAAGAAAAGATATCGGAGTGGGTGACCGTGCTCCGCTTTCTCAGATATTGTACGGCGCAGATAGATCAAGGCCGATCATCGTCCTGGACCACCAACCCAACGCGATCGATGAAGCCATTGAAAATCATGTTGATTTTCAGCTTTCCGGACACACTCATAACGGACAGTTATTTCCTTTCAACTATATCACTGGCCTTGCGAACCACACCCATTACGGACTTCACGAAGAAGGGGGGTTCAAGGCTGTAATAAGCTCAGGCGCGGGCACCTGGAAATACCCTATAAGGACGGGAAGCTCCTCAGAAATTGTAAAGATAAGACTCAATTTTTTAAAACGTTAAACGTTTCTGCGCTATAATAGATTCTGACTTTACTGTCGATCAATAAATCTTCCTAATTAAGATCATCACTTTAACATGATATAATTTTTGTGTAAAAATATGTCTTTATAAGGAGTCGAGTCAGTTTATGGAAAACGAAAAAGAAAGATACGAAGAAATAACTGAAGCTCCCGAAATCAAAGAAGAGGACAATTCTATATCCCCGGACACAGCTCCGCCCAAGAAAAACAATAACCTTATCTTTATTTTGATCATACTGCTCATCGTAGCAGGCGGCGGGTTCTGGTTCTGGAAGAAAGAAGAGGCAAAAAAAGAGGCTGCTTCAAAAACAACAGAGGCACCCCCCGTTGTCGTCAGCGACATGCTTGTTGAAGCCGGAGACTTCCCTGTGATATTTGAATACACCGGACAGACAAAAGGCTATAAAGAAGCCGAGGTAAGGGCTCAGGTGAACGGAGTCCTCAAAAGCAAGGAATACAAGGAAGGCCAGCCTGTAAAAGCCGGACAGGTCCTTTTCCGTATAGACCCCGCTCCCTACAGGGCAACTCTTAACAGAAACAGCGCAAATCTGAAACAGGCGCAAGTTCAAGCCAACCTGGCAAAAATAGAATTCGACAGGATCTCTTCGCTTTATTCCAAAAACGCTGTTAGCAAGAATGACTTTGACAACGCAGATGCATCCCTCAAAGCCTCAAATGCTGCAGTTGATTCTGCCAGAGCCGCTGTCAGACAGTCACAGATCGATCTCAACTGGACTGTTGTCAGGGCTCCTATTTCCGGTCTGAGCAGCAAAGAAGAACGCTCTGTCGGCAACCTGATAACCCTTGATGCTCAAGGCAGCCTCCTTACGACTATCGTGCAGGCAGATCCTGTATATGTTGAATTCGCAGTTCCGGCCGATGAACACAGTACAAACGAAAAACTTAAATCAGCAGGACATCTGAAACTGTATCCTGAGGGGATCTCTGTAAAGGTCGCCCTTGGGGATGGTTCATATTACGACAAAAAGGGAAAGATCGACTTCCAGGATCAGTTTGTTGACCCTTCAACCGCTGACATAAGAGCACGGGCAGTTTTTGAGAACCCCGGAAACCAATTGTATCCAGGTCAGTTTGTACGGGTCTATGTTTACGGAAGTTATATACACAATGTAATAAACATACCGCTGAGGTCAGTGCTGCAGACATCGTCCGGACCTATCGTTTATGTGCTGGATGAAACTAATGTCCCGGCGGTAAGGAACATTAAAATAATAAAGACGATCAAAAATACATGTCTGATACAGGAAGGGCTCGAAGACGGAGATAGGATAGTAGTCGACGGGGTCTCAAAAGTGCTTCCAGGAAAAGCAGTCAAAACAGCAGAAAAACAGGAACAGAAAACTGCCTCGGAGGATAAAACCGAAGGCGACAGCTCCAAGAACTGAGGCCCTGGCTAATGTTCTCTGCTATCTTTATTAAAAGGCCAATATTAGCTACTGTCTGTTCGATCGTAATAATACTGCTTGGACTCGTATCTATTTTCACGCTTCCCATAGCGCAGTTTCCGGAACTTGTGCCGCCTGAGGTGACTGTGACTGCCAAGTATCCGGGAGCTACCCCTGAGGTCATTGCCCAGGTCGTAGCATCACCGCTTGAAAGTCAGATAAACGGCGTCGACAACATGATCTATATGAACTCTGTCAGTACAGGACAGGGAAGCATGACTCTCACTGTAACCTTTGAGCTGGGAACTGACCCGGACATGGCTACTATAAACGTAAACAACAGAGTCCAGATGGCATCCTCGTCTATCCCGGAAGAGGTACGTAAATACGGCATTGTTGTCCAAAAATCCTCTCCAAACCTCCTTCTGATAGCGACTCTCCTTTCCCCTGACGGACGTTATGATACGATATACATGAGCAACTACGCCCTTCTTAATGTTGTAGATAACCTGAAAAGGATCCCGGGGGTCAGTGACGCACTTATCTATACTTCACAGGATTACGCAATGAGGATATGGATCAAACCGGACAAACTTGCACAGCTTGGGATTACTCCTGCAGACATCGCTGCTGCGGTCAGCGACCAGAACAGCCAGTACGCACTTGGAAGGTTCGGTGATTACCCGACAGACGCTGATCTCGAAAAAACATACATTATTACTACAAAAGGCCGCCTGACAACGCCTGAGGAGTTTGAAGAAGTCATCATAAAGACGAACCCTGACGGAACCAGCATTTACCTTAAAGACGTTGCAAGGGTGGAACTGGGTGCCAAGACATACAGCTTTATCGGAAAACAGGACAGCATACCGGCAGTCCCGATAGGAATAACTCTTGCCCCCGGGGCAAATGCCATCAAGGTCTGCGATCAGGTAAAAAGTCAGTTTGAAGAAGCAAGCAAACATTTTCCGGACGGAATTAAGTACGACATCCCTTATGACACAACAACTTTTGTCAGGATCTCTATCCAAGAAGTCGTAAAGACACTTTTTGAAGCTGTCCTGCTTGTCTTCCTCGTCGTCTTCCTCTTTCTGCAAAACTGGAGGGCAACGCTGATCCCATGCCTGGCAGTTCCTGTCTCAATAATAGGAACATTCGCCGGACTTAAGCTCTTTGGTTTTTCTATCAACACGCTTACACTTTTTGGCCTGGTCCTTGCAATAGGTATCGTCGTTGATGACGCGATCGTCGTGCTTGAAAACGTTGACAGACACATGGAGGAAGGGCTGCCCCCGAAGGAAGCTGCTTTCAAAGCAATGGAAGAGGTCACTGGCCCTGTTATTGCAATAGTACTCGTACTTTCTTCGGTATTTATACCAATTGCGTTCCTTGGAGGGCTGACAGGTGAGCTATATAAACAGTTTGCAATAACCATTGCAACATCTGTAGTAATTTCAGGGTTTGTAGCACTGACCCTTACACCTGCAATGTGTGCACTGATACTTAAACCAAAGAAAGATAGGGAGAAATTCTTCATCTTCCGCTGGTTCAACTCATTTTTTGATTCGATAACGAACGCATATTCCGCAGGAGTAAGATTTTTACTCAAGCGAACAATAATCGTGATCATACTCTTTGCCGTATTATTAGCAGCCACGGTCAGGATAGCGTCAGTTATCCCTGCATCGCTGGTACCAGACGAAGACCAGGGGATAATTATGTCATCAATGTCCCTCCCTGACGGATCTTCACTCAATATGTCCGAAAAGCTGACTAATAAAGTAATAAAGATCACCCAGGGGATGGACCAGGTCAAGACCGCATTGGTATTCACAGGATATAATCTGCTGAACTCATCGAACCAGTCCAACTACGGAGCTGCATTTATTACCCTGAAAGACTGGAAAGAGAGGGAGGCTCCGGGCAAAGATTCATTCTCAACTGCCAGGGAACTTATGGGCAAGACATGGAATATACCGGAAGGACAGGTATTTGTATTCAACCCGCCTGCAATAATTGGAATGAGTACTACGGGAGGAATCGAAGCTTACATACAGAACAGGGGTTCAGATACGCCCGAGCAGATGGAGAAAGTGCTTGCAGAATATATCGCAGCTACTGATGCAAAAAATGAAATATCAAGCGTGACAACAACCTTCTCTGCAAAGGTCCCGCAGTACTACGCCAATTTGGACAGGAACCGTGCCAAAGCGCTCGGTGTTGATCTGAACGACGTTTTTTCAACAATGGGAAGCGTTTTCAGGAATTACTATGTAAACGATTTTGACAAAAGCGGACGTACCTTCCAAGTCCTGATCTCGGCTGAATCAAGCTACAGAAACCGCCCTGAAGACCTCCGGTATACTTACGTTCGCTCAAATACGGGAGATATGATACCACTTCTCTCCCTGATAGACATGCGTCTGATAACAGGACCTGAGACGATGGAGAGGTTCAATGTATTCCCTGCTGCGAAGGTGACGGGGACTCCATCTTCAGGCTTTACTTCCGGACAGGCAATAAAGGCGATGGAGGACGCGGCACGCAAATCGCTTCCTGAAGGTTACACCTTAGCCTGGACAGGATCTGCATATCAGGAAAAGCAAACCGGCGCTGCAACTGCGATTGCTTTTGCGCTTGGTATCATAATGGTATTCCTGATACTGGCTGCCCAGTACGAAAGATGGAGCCTCCCGTTTGCAGTCGTCCTGGCCGTTCCCTTCGCTCTTTTTGGAGCTTTCCTTGCTGTAATGCTTAGAGGTCTGTCCAACGACCTTTACTTCCAGGTCGCCCTTGTGACACTTATCGGACTTGCTGCCAAAAATGCAATACTTATAGTCGAATTCGCTGTCATGCAGCATGAAGGCGGTATGAGCATAGGAGAGGCTGCTTCAACTGCAGCTCATCTGAGGTTCCGCCCTATCGTCATGACATCCCTCGCCTTCATACTCGGATGTCTGCCGCTGGCATTGAGCGTCGGGGCTGGAGCTGCCAGTCGGCATTCGATAGGAACGGGCATAGTCGGAGGAATGCTAGCAGCGACAGGCATAGCGATCTTCTTTGTACCCAGCTTTTTCTCTATGATTATGAGGCTTACTTCAAAAGAGGACGGCCCTCACGGAAAAGATGACAACACCCTGTCGGAAGATGAAAAAACAGCTCTCTCTCCGACCAATGATGGGGAGTGAAGTAAATGACTGCCAGTGCACTGCTAGCTGCTCTTTTTGTAGGCTCTTTTTTCCATATCAACCTGGGCCCGGAGGTAAAGGCTCCTGATCCCTATGATATTCCAGCAGCCTACGTTATCACCATCTCAGACGATGTCGGGAAGGAACAGATGATTGATGGAGTCAGGCCCGACTACGCATGGTGGACTTCCTTCAGCGAACCTGTCCTTGAAAAATGCATCAGCGAGGCATTCTCACAAAACAGGGATCTTGAATCCGCACTTGCAAGAGTACAGCAGGCAAGGGCAGTTTTCAAAGAGACAAGAGGCAACCAGAGACCCAACATAGGGGTTGAGATCGACGCCACCCGTGCATACACAAAGGTTGGCACAACAGACACTCTTAACGAGCAAAACATATTATACGGACTGGGCGCGGCAAACTACGAAGCTGATCTGTGGGGAAAACTCCAGAAGGCTACCAGAGCCGCAAAAGAAAGCATCCTTGCCACTGAATCCGCCAAAAACACTGTCAGACTGGCACTGGCATCTCAAGTGGCAAAGACATATTTTTCACTCAGAGGCACCGACAAACAGCTGATAGTTGCCAGAGAGACGCTGAAGACCCAGGAAAAGACAATCGCACTCAATAAGATACTTTATGATAACGGCAAGATCAGCGAACTTGAACTTAGAAGGAGCGAATCTATCGCAGCATCTTCAGCAGTACAGGTCCGTCAGCTTGAGATAGCTCTTGGAAAATACGAAAACAGCTTGCTGGTCCTTATGGGCAGGGAACCTAAGGAGTTCATAACAAGAGATATCCCCAGGGGCCTGACACTTGATGAACTGCCGGCGCCTCCCGATGTCCCGCTTGGTATACCTGCAAATATGCTTCGCTGCAGGCCCGATGTAAAAACGGCAGAACAGAATTACAGAACAGCACTCGCCAACATTGGATC
Organism: Synergistaceae bacterium; assembly: GCA_963682045.1. GTDB lineage: Bacteria > Synergistota > Synergistia > Synergistales > Synergistaceae > Caenicola. Next base: position 145,795 of record OY821326.1, on the reverse strand, counting down.
GGCAAGGGCAGGACAGTACCCCACCCTCTCATTTGACGGACTGATAGGCAATCCCGGCAGGGCAATTAATGATCCTTCTGACCTTTTCACGGGAGCTACAGGCTGGTCACTTGCTGCACAAGTCTTTGTGCCGATATTCAATGCAGGGAAACTCTCTGCAAGGGCAGCACAGGCAGAAGCCGCAGCACAGCAGGCATGGTCTGCTTATTACAAGACTGTCCAGACAGCCTTTGAAGAGACTATGAACTCCATCAATACACAGGCAAAAACCGAAGAGATACTTCTTCTTCTTGAAGAACAGCAGAAAGTTCAGAAGAGGGCGTATGAACTTGCGAATATACGCTACACCGATGGCATGGCAAGCCAGATAGATCTGCTGGACGCAGAGAGAGAACTTCTATCCGTTCAGCTTCAGCTTGAGAGCAGCAGGGCAGACAGACTAAATTCCATCGTCGACCTTTATACAGCTCTTGGAAGCGGATGGGCATGGCGGGCTGCCAATGACCTCGAAAAACGCGATCTGCAAAAACCCTGGGTCAACAAGGAAAAGTTTTCAAAGTAGTATTTATCTGAACCTGCCATGTTGCCAAATAAAAATGTGAAGGCTATAATATCCCTCGTTCACCAGACAATGCGGACATAGCTCAGTTGGTAGAGCATCAGCTTCCCAAGCTGAGGGTCGCGGGTCCGAATCCCGTTGTCCGCTCCAAAAATTACGGATCTCCTGCTTTTGCCGGAGATCCTTTTTTTATGTCAAGATTACAGTGCACCTTAGCTTGGGAAGCTGATGCTCATCCTGTTTTTATTGTTGCCTGGCCAGTATGTCACGTTTATCAATTGCTTTTCTTTAAAAATAGCAGCTAATGTATTCCTACAATAAGTAAATTTACAAGTGTTTTAATTTTTTAATAATGATATATTTGTAATGTTGAAGATAAGAAATCCTCGCCAGTTTTCATCCGGCAATATACAAATTATGCTAAAAATTATACGGGAGGGATACACGTGGGGAAAAAATTTTTTGAAGCAGTAAAAACGAGAAGGACTCATTACGGGCTTACTAAAGAAAAAATCGTCAGCGAAGATAAGATACTGGAGATAGTGAGAGAGGCAGTGACTCATACGCCTTCAGCATTCAATTCACAGAGCGCACGGGTTGTTGTTCTTTTTGACGGACAGAGCGAAAGGCTTTGGGAAATAGTAAAAGAAGAGCTGAAGAAGATCGTATCTGCAGAAGCTTTCAAAAAGACAGAAGAAAAAGTAGACGGATCATTTAAAAGCGGTTACGGTACAATTCTTTTTTTCGAGGACATGAAGGTCATCGAAGGGCTTCAGGAAAAATTTTCCACCTACAGTGACAATTTCCCGATATGGTCAAATCAATCGGCGGGGATGCACCAGTTCGTAATATGGACAGCATTGTCCGCAGAGGAGCTGGGGGCATCGCTTCAGCATTACAATCCGGTCATTGACAGCGCGGTAAAAAAAGAGTGGAATATCCCGGAAAAATGGAAGTTGCTCGCACAGATGCCCTTCGGCAAACCGATTGACGAACCGGCAGAAAAGGAAGTAATGCCTCTTGAAGAGAGAATAAAAATATACAGGTAAAATCATTAACCAACGTTCAGGATATTGATTGAACGCATATAACACCTTCACTTTAACATGTGAAGGTGTTATGCTGTTCAAAGGCATACCGACCCTGATCAGGTTGTGCCATCTATCTCTCTGTGATAAAATATTACGGTTATTGTCAGCAAAAGGCAAACCGAAAGGGGAAGTATGAATTGAAAACTGAAGTAGTTTCACAGGAAAAAAATATTATCGTTGTAAAGGCCGAGTTCGATGCTGAACAGGTCAATAAGGCAATAGATATGACGATAAAGGATCTTTCTAAGAAGACTAATATCAAAGGATTCCGTAAAGGGCACGTACCGCGCAAGACGATCGAACTTTATTTCGGCATGAAAGGCATTTGCGTCGAAACAATAGAAAAGATTGTGCCCGAAGCCATAGATAAAATGATCGAAGAATATGAACTCAGCCTGATAGCTGAACCTAAGCTTGAACCCGGTGATCTCACGGAAGGTGAACCATTCACCCTGCAGGTAACTTTTGAAGTCACACCAGAAGTGACCCTTCCTGAAATAGATACGATCGAAGCTGATAAGACTGTATATATACCGACAGAAGAAATGAGAGACGAGAACATCACCCGCCTTCTCGAAGCTCACAGCGAGATCGTTCCTACATACGAGGAAAGGGAGATCACAAAGGAAGATTTTGTATCGGTAAAATATACGTCCGCTGTGGTCGATCAGGACGGGAATGCCAGCCCTGTGGAAAACGACCAGAAAACTGAGATAGATCTCAGCCAGGAAAACATGAGGCCTGAGGTCGTAGATTCTATCATAGGCAAAAAACCCGGCGATACTTCTGCAGTTGAGTTCTCTGTGGAGGATGACCCCCAGAATAAAGAACTTGCCGGTAAAAAAATGCGTTACGAGATAGAGATACTTGGAATTATGAAAAAAGTCACCCCTGAGCTGACAGATGAAACAGTCGTGGAGATAACCAAGTCAAAGCATAAGACGATTGATGAATTCAAAGAAGAGGTAATGTCACAGCTTAAAGCAGCTGCCGAGCAGCACAGCCAGGACAGCCTTAAAGATTCGGCAGTAGAGAAGCTTTGCAGCCTTTCAGAGGTCGAGCTTCCCGATACACTTGTTGAAAGACAGAAACAGGCGATGAGAGCTGACCAGGCACAGAAGATCAAGAAAGACTCAGGCATGGAAATAGAAGAGTTCTTTGAAAAGAGCGGGATGGACAAAGAGGAATATGAAAAGGAACTTGACGAAGCTACCAGGGTGGTTGTCAAAAGAGCACTTGTTCTTGAGGCACTCGCAGACGCCAACGATATTGAGTGGACTCCTGAAGAGCTGAACGCTGAAATACATCGTATAGCCATCAGCTCGCGCATCGATCCGAAGAAACTCCATGATTACATCTATGAGGACAGGGACAGACTTTTTGAAATGGCTGAAAAGATCCGCAACCGCAAAACGGTGGACTTCCTGATAACAAAGGTAAAAGTTACCGAAAAGGATGAAAAGAAAGCTGAACAAGAGAAGTCATCGGAAGAGAAATAATAGTATTGTCCAGACCAATTTTAAGAGGAAAGGGGAGTGGATAACTTGTCTTATCTAATTCCAATGGTAGTAGAACAATCCGGAAGAGGGGAGCGTTCTTACGATATATACAGCAGGCTTTTGAAGGACAGGATAATATTTCTGGGTACAGAGGTGACTGATGAGATGGCAAACCTCATCGTTGCTCAGCTCCTTTTCCTTGAGAGCGAGGATCCGGAGAAAGATGTTTTTCTGTACATCAATAGCCCTGGGGGGTCTGTTTCCGCAGGCTTTGCTATCTACGACACAATGCAGTACATCAAACCTCCCGTGTCAACCATATGCACTGGCCTGGCCGCCAGCATGGGCGCGTTCCTTCTTGCCGCAGGCGCAGAAGGAAAGAGGATAGCCCTTCCAAACTCGCGGGTGATGATCCACCAACCTACAGGAGGCGCAAGGGGACAGGCTTCGGATGTCAAGATACATGCTGAGGAGATTTTGTATACAAGAAAGAGGCTGAACGACCTGCTTTCAAAGCATACCAAACAGCCCCTGAAAGTGATAGATAAAGATACGGACAGAGATTTCTTCATGTCGGCGGAAGAAGCGCTAAAATACGGTATCGTCGACAAGATAATCGAAAAACGGTGACCGAAATAATCAATTTTTAGGGGATTCCGTCAGGAGTCCCCTGATTCTAATCTACACAGATGCTCTTTACCGAAGAGCGCAATTTGATCGAGGTGCATTCGCTTGTACGACAAAAATCAAAACAAGGAAAACAATAACCGCAGAAAGCCCAGATGCTCATTCTGCGGCAAGAGTCAGGACGAGGTATCAAAACTGATAGCCGGTCCTGCCAATACATTTATATGCTCAGACTGCATCCAGCTCTGCAATGTCATACTGAGGGACGAAAAAGGGGCTCCTTCTTTCAAAGATAATGCAATGACCAAAGCAAAGCCCGATTACACTTCAGTCCCTGTTTTGGAAAAGCTGCCAAAACCAAAGGAGATCAAGGAGTTCCTTGACCAGTATGTGATCGGCCAGGACCACGCCAAGAAGGTACTGTCTGTGGCTGTTTACAACCATTATCAGAGAATAACCAGCATCTGTACTGAAGATGACGAAGTAGAACTGCCTAAGAGTAATGTTCTCCTGGTCGGTCCGACAGGATGCGGTAAAACGCTGCTTGCTCAGACACTGGCCAAGATGCTCAATGTGCCATTTGCCATGACCGATGCGACAACCCTTACTGAAGCCGGTTATGTCGGTGAGGACGTGGAAAACATACTGCTGAGGCTTTTGCAGGCAGCTGATTTTGACATTGATGCTGCACAGCGGGGGATCATTTACATCGATGAAATTGACAAAATATCACGAAAATCGGAATCAGTTTCTATTACTCGTGACGTCTCAGGCGAGGGAGTCCAGCAGGCCCTGCTTAAGATAATCGAGGGCACCGTCGCCAACATACCTCCTAAAGGAGGCCGCAAGCATCCAAGCCAGGAAATGATCCCGATGGACACTAGCAACATCCTCTTCATATGCGGAGGCGCATTTGACGGACTTGAGAAGTTGATCGCCAAAAGGACAAGTGAAAAGTCACTGGGCTTTGGCGGCGACCTTACCAAAAATCTAAATAAAAATTCTTCCTATGAGCTGTTGAAGAAGCTTCAGCCCGATGACCTGCGTTCCTATGGATTCATACCTGAGTTTATAGGGAGACTGCCTGTGCTTGTGGCTCTCGAGGCCCTTACAGAAGAAGCTCTGATAAGGATCCTGCTTGAGCCCAGAAATGCCCCGCTAAAGCAGTACAAGAAGCTATTCTCCCTGGAAGGGATAGATCTGGTATTTACGGATGATGCTGTCCACACCATAGCGAAAAAAGGAGCAAAACTGAATACAGGCGCAAGGGGACTGAGGACTATCCTTGAATCCCTTATGCTCGACATGCTGTATGAGCTACCGGACAAGTCATCCGGGATCAACAGGCTTACTGTCACAAAGGATGTAGTAACCGGGCTGGAGAAACCTGTTCAGTCTTCCAAAGATGAAAAAGAGGCTGTCTGATCCATGCACATCCATCCTGTTGTCCCTGTAAGAGATATGGTAGTTTTCCCCGGGGTCATAGCTCCTCTATTCGTGGGAAGGCCCCGTTCGTCGCGGGCACTTGAAGAGGCGAATGGGAGGGGACACCTCGTCTTTATCACAGCTCAGAAAAATTCTATGATAGATAACCCCGAACCTGACGACCTCAACACGACAGGGACACTCTGCAAGGTCCTCCAGACTCTGCGCATGCCCGACGGCACCATAAAGGCTGTACTTGAGGGAGAATGGAGGTGCAGGGCGGTACACTTTATATCTGGAGACAGTTTTCTTGAGGCAGAAATTGAGAAGATGCCTTCTACTAATACGGCCCACACAAACCAGGCAGAAGCTCTGCGCAGGGCAGTACTTTCTGAGTTTGAATCATACGTGAAACTGAACCTTAAACTGCCTGACGAAGTGACCCATTCGGCAGAAAATATTGGCGACATAGACCTGTTCGCTGATATCGTCGCATCTCACAGCCTTTTTAAACATGAAGACAAACAAATGCTCCTGGAAACCTCAGACCTTATCGAGCGCCTTCGCAGGCTGCTTGCTGTACTTATGAAGGAAAACGAATTTCTAAAAATGGAGCATGTCATTCAGGAAAAGGTAAGAAACGAGATGGACAAAGGGCAGAAGCAGTACTACCTGAGAGAACAGCTAAAGATCATCCAGCAGGAACTGGGCGACGACAGCCCCCTTTCAGAGATTGAGGAACTGCGTGCCAGGACAGATAAGACCGAGATGCCGGATGAAGCCAGAGATAAGGTAATGCGTGAACTGGACCGGTATGCAAGGATGGCTCCAATCTCACCGGAAGCCACTGTCGCAAGGACATATATAGAATGGCTTCTGGACATTCCATGGAACATCTGCTCTGAAGACCATCTCAATCTGAAAGACGCCCGCAAGGTCCTGGAAGAAGATCATTACGGCCTCGAAGAGGTAAAGGAACGCATACTTGAGTTCCTGGCCGTAAGGAAACTTGCAGCCGACAACATGAGGGCACAGGTGCTATGCTTTGTAGGACCCCCCGGAGTCGGAAAAACCTCCCTGGGAAGATCAATAGCAAGGACAATGGGCAGGAAATTTGTAAACATGTCTCTCGGGGGAATGCGTGATGAAGCTGAGATACGCGGCCACAGAAGGACCTATGTCGGAGCTCTTCCGGGAAGGATAATTCAGAAAATCAAAGCAGCTGGTACCAACAACCCCGTGCTCCTGATGGACGAGATAGACAAAATAGGCAATGATTTCAGGGGCGATCCTGCAGCAGCCCTGCTTGAGGTCCTCGATCCGGAACAAAACTGCAGTTTCACTGATAATTTTCTTGAAATATCCTTTGACCTGAGCAAGGTCATGTTCATAACAACTGCAAACAGCACAGGCACAATACCCAAGCCGCTGCTTGACAGGATGGAGATTATCCCTCTGCCCGGCTACGTTGCCGAGGAGAAGGTCAAGATAGCGAAAAAACACCTTCTGCCCAGGATACTAAAGGAGCACGGCCTTACAAAAAGGGATCTTACGATCCCCGATGTTACCTTAAGGAATATAATTACTGCCTACACAATGGAAGCAGGCGTAAGAAACCTTGACAGGCAACTTTCCAAGATAGCAAGGAAAGTTGCAGCAGAAATGGCAAATTCTTCGGCTCCAGAAGAAAATGAAAAGACCATAAGCGTAACAAAGGATCTTATGAAGAAAATGCTTGGAGCACCAAAGCTCCATACGACAAAGATACCAAAGGAAGATCCCATGGGGACGGCTCTTGGCCTTGCCTGGACTGAATCAGGCGGTTCTGTCATCCTTATTGAATCAGCTGTTATGGAGGGCAACGGAAACGTATCCTACACGGGAAACCTTGGAGATATTATGCAGGAATCTGCTCAGACAGCTCTTGCCTATTTGAGATCCAACGCTTCATCTTTCGGCCTTGAAAACTTTGACTGGAAGAAAAAAGACATCCATATACATGTCCCTGAAGGCGCAGTACCCAAAGACGGACCGTCCGCGGGCATAACACTTGCCCTTTCGCTCTGTTCCGCACTTACCGGCAGGAGAGTTGACGTCTCCTATGCAATGACCGGGGAGATGACTCTTCACGGAGACGTGCTGCCTATCGGTGGGATCAGAGAAAAAATGCTTGCCGCTAAGAGACTTGGCATTAAAAAACTTATACTGCCCGAAGATAACAAATCAGATGTCGGGGAGCTTGGCGATTGGATCAAGACAGGCATGAAGATACATTACGTATCTAAGATAACCGGCGTTTTCCAACTGGCGCTGAAGTAAGGGGAAAACGAAATGACGGCCTGGAAATCAGAGCTTTACTGCACAGCCTTTACCAAGGATCAGATACCTGCCCCTGAGAAGAATGAGATCGTTTTTGTCGGCCGTTCTAACGTTGGCAAATCGACCCTTATAAATTCACTTCTTGAAAAAAAAATAGCCAAAGTAAGCTCAAAACCAGGAAAGACGAGAAGCATAAACTTTTACAAAGTCTCAGCTGGGGACGACGATTTCACGCTGGTCGACATCCCGGGTTACGGTTATGCCGCCAGAGGGCTTGATGAACGCAGGACATGGTGGAGGCTCATAGAGGACTATTTCAATTCTGATAGGCCAATAAGCTACGTCATACACCTTATGGATTTCAGGCACGGCCCGCTTGCCAATGACAACGAACTTACCGGCTGGCTGGATGGGATGGACATGCCAAGACTTGTTGTTTTCACAAAAGGGGATAAAATATCTCCCGGGAAAAGAAAAGGCCTTTACCAGCAGTACATGCGGGAAGGCCTTGACTCTATAATGCCTCCCTTTATAACTTCAGGGACAAATGACAAAGAGATGCAAGCCCTGAGGGAAGGTATCAAAAATATCATCAAAGAGATCGCTAAACTGGACCGGGCAGCAGCAAAAAAAGAAAAAAAGTGACCTGTATACCCGAGGATCCGGAACGGCCGGGCCGTCGGGATGGGCAAATAGATCCGGATACAGCCACCAGGCGTATCCAACGAGGAGGAAAACCGGATGGAATCCGAGAAGACCGTGTTAGGCAAAGGTTATGAACCAGCACCGATTGAAGACAAGTGGTACATGAAATGGGTAGAAGAAGGGCTCTTTAAAGCTGACCCATCTTCTTCAAAACCGCATTACTCGATAGTTATCCCTCCTCCCAACGTAACTGGCTCCCTGCACGTGGGGCATGCACTGGACAACACGCTGCAGGACATTCTCTGCAGGACCAAAAGGATGCAGGGTTTCGAGGTGCTTTGGCTCCCGGGAACAGACCACGCCGGTATCGCTACTCAGAACGTAGTTGAACGCTCTCTTGCAGCAAAAGGCATATCTCGCCACGACCTGGGTCGTGAGGAGTTCGTATCAAGGGTGTGGGAATGGAAAGAAGAGTACGGAAGCACAATAATCAATCAGCTGAAAAAACTCGGAGCTTCATGCGACTGGGACAGGGAACGCTTTACAATGGACGAGGGACTGTCCGTAGCTGTTCGAAAAATTTTTGTTGATCTTTATAAAAAGGATCTCATCTACAGAGGCAAATATCTTATCAACTGGTGTCCGAGATGCCACACCGCACTTTCAGACCTCGAAGTTGAACATGAGGACAGGGACGGCAAGTTCTATGAGGTAGCTTATAAATTCGCAGACGGAGACGGATGCCTTAAGGTAATGACGACCCGCCCCGAAACTATCCTCGGAGATACTGCAATAGCGATACATCCCAGGGATGAGAAGAACCGCCATCTTGTAGGTAAAAATGTGGTCGTACCGATCATTGGCAGAGTAATCCCTGTGATCGAAGACAACATGGTAGACCCTGAGTTTGGATCAGGCTGCGTCAAGATAACACCTGCACATGACCCCAATGACTTCCTTGTGGGACAGAGACACGGACTTGAGCAGATACAGGTTATTGACGACAACGGTATCATGTGCGGAGAAGAATCCGGCAGGTATGCCGGCATGGACCGTTTCGAAGCAAGAAAGGCTATAGTTGAAGATCTGAAAAACAACGGTTCCCTCCTTAGGATAGAAGATATAAGACATTCTGTGGGCGAATGCTACCGCTGTCACACAGTTATCGAGCCATATCTTTCAGAACAGTGGTTCGTAAGAGCGAAACCCCTCGCAGACGCCGGTGTCGCGTCGGTCAAAGCCGGAAATATCCGTTTTGTGCCTGACCAGTGGACCAACGTCTATTATCAATGGATGGAAAACATCCGGGACTGGTGCATTTCAAGGCAGCTCTGGTGGGGGCACAGGATCCCTGCATGGTACTGCGACAAGTGCGGCGAGATCATAGTGGAAACGGAAGAGCCCAAATCTTGCCCGAAGTGCGGCAATACCGAACTCAGGCAGGATGAGGATGTCCTTGATACATGGTTCTCCAGTGCTCTTTGGCCCTTCTCAACAATGGGATGGCCGGAAGAGACAGATCTGCTTAAGAAGTTCTATCCGACATCAGTCCTCGTAACAGGGTTCGACATCATCTTCTTCTGGGTTGCCAGAATGATAATGTTCGGACTTGAGGGCATGAAGGGAGAAGTCCCCTTTCATGACGTATATATCCATGCCCTCGTCCGTGATGAAAAAGGACAGAAAATGAGCAAGTCCAAAGGCAATGTTATCGACCCTCTTACGATAGTCCGTGAATACGGCGCTGACGCACTGAGGTTCACAATCGCAGCGCTCACAGTACAGGGACGCGACATATTCCTCTCTACAGAAAGGATCGCGACCTACAGGCTCTTCATGAACAAACTCTGGAACGCCAGCCGATTCGCCCTTATGAACCTTGAGGACGCCGAAGCCGGAATGAAATGGAACGACAATGAACTCCGGCTGCACGACAAATGGATACTCAACAGGATATCACAGGTCTCAACTGAGATGACCCGGCTCATTGACGGATATTTCTTCGGGGAATCTGCCAGGCTCATGTATGATTTCGTCTGGGGCGAACTCTGCGACTGGTATCTGGAACTTTCCAAGCCTGCACTCAGAGGGGAAGAGGGCGAGTCCAGGAGAAAGACGACCCAGGCCGTCCTCCTTGCGGTATTCGAAGACGTTCTGAAGCTCCTGCATCCTTACATACCGTTTGTAACAGAGGAACTGTGGCAGGCTTTCCCGTTTGGAAACGGGATAATTGAGCACACTGAATGGCCTGAACCAAGGATTGAAAAAATAGATGAAGCTGTCATTGAAGAGATGGATCTGATCCGCGAAGTCATCAGGTCTGTACGAAATCTCAGGGCCGAAGCACACATAGCTCCTCAGCAGGTGATCCCCAGGGCGGTTATCTCTGTTCACAACGCCGAAAAATTGGCACTGATAAGGTCATCCGAATCTCAGATAACACTCCTAACCAAGGTTGATAGGATTGAGATTATCGACAGGGATGCTCAGAAACCGCAGAGGAGCCTTGCGTCCGTCCTCGACGACGTGCAGGTATATCTGCCCGTAGGAGATCTTCTTGACGTGGAAAAGGAGATCCAGCGCCTTAATAATGATCTTTCAAAGATCGAAAAGGACATTGAAAAAGGCTTAGTCAAACTTTCAAACCCGCAGTTTGTAGAGAGAGCGCCAGAAGAAGTCATATTGAAGGAAAAGGCATCCCTTTCTGACAACGAGGCAAAAAGGAACAGGATCAAAGAGAACCTTTCAAGCCTAAACAACTGATAATGCATGACTTTAACAAATTCCAGAAAATAGAAAAAAGACTTCAGCAGCTGGCAAGCCCGGGGATAAGGCCCGGACTTGCCAGGCTTTCACACCTGCTCCTTCTTCTCGGAAACCCTGAAAGAAAATTCAAGGCTGTCCATGTAGTAGGTACAAACGGCAAGGGCTCAACAGCTTCCACGCTCTCTTCCATACTGAAAGAATCAGGATATAAGACTGCCCTCTATACAAGCCCCCATCTTGTCTCTTTCGGTGAGAGACTTAACATTGGCGGGGAAGAGGCGCTTCCCGAAATGTGGGAAAGAGCACTTGGGATAATTGAAAAGGAGATAGTATCATCAGATCGTCTGAGATCTGACCCTCCCACATATTTTGAGCTGATCACAGCAGCTGCCTTCATGATAATTGCAGAAGAAGATATCGACATAGCGGTTATTGAGGCAGGACTCGGGGGAAGACTCGATGCTACAAATATACTCTCTGATGTCGTACTCACCCTTATAACCCCGATCGGCATAGACCATTCTGAATATCTTGGCAATTCACTTGCCTCTGTTGCGAAAGAAAAATTCGCAGTGATGAGACCGGAAATCCCTGCGATATTTTCCGGCGGAGAAGAAGAGATAGAAAGTATTTTTTTTGATACTGCATTTAAAAAAGGTACACCGGCACAGGTCCTCCGAAGACTGTGCAGCTACGGGACCATACATATCTCTTTCGAAGGCACAGATTTTTTTGTTGAGTCAGAGTGTCTTTGCACCGACTACCACACTCCTCTGATCGGAACCCACCAAACAGAGAATGCTGCTCTTGCCCTTGCGGGCGCATGCGCACTCAAGTCCTCTTCAAAGACGAAATTTGAGAATATCACCTTTCCTGCCCTTTATAACGGAGTCATTTCCGTAAAATGGCCGGGAAGATTTGAAATAATAAAAAAGGAAAATCCGCTTCTGATTGTTGACGGGGCTCACAACCCGCACGCACTTAAAAGGCTTGCTGAAAACACAGGGATCATATACGGCAGTGAAGCCTTCAACCTGGTGGTCGCTATGATGAAGGACAAGGACATCCCGAAAAGCCTTGATATAATAAAAAAAATGGGAACTACCCTTTACTGCACACAGGTCCCCGGCATGAACCGAAGCCTGTCTGCGAAAGAACTTCTGGCGATGGCCGAAGAAAAAAACATCAGATGTGCAGGCAAGTGGGAAGATCCGATATTGGCAGTTGAAAAGAGCCTGAATACGGGAATGGACACTATATGCTGCGGGAGTCTCTTTCTGAGCGGCTTCGTTAAGGAGCATTTTGATGACTAAAAGAGGATTTGAATTCAGGGATGAGGATCGACAAAAGGAACTCAGGCTGATAATGCCGGAGGAGCTGCAGTCTCATTTTTTCGCTTCTATCTACTGCAGGGGGGAACTTATAGACAAGACTGAGGGAAGTCCTGAAAAGATATGGGGGTATTTGTCCTCTAATTTTAATAATATTCAGTTAGTTGCACCATACCAGGTACACGGAACTCACGTAATTCCTTCATCATCAGCCTTTGCGCTGCCTTTCAGACCGGAAGCTGACGGAGTACTGATAGATCCTTCATCAGATTCGATGGCAAGCCTCAGGTTCGCTGACTGCTGTCCTGTCGTCATTGCTTCCGACTCTCCTGAACCGTGGATGCTCCTTCTTCATTCCGGATTTGTCGGTACAGTGAAGAACATCGTCGGCAGGTCACTGGCCGGGCTTTCCGAAAACAAGCCCGGATGGAGGAGCGAAAGGATCCGGGCCTGGATAGGACCATGCATATGCAAAGGCTGTTACTCAAGAAAAAAGGAAGATCCGTCCACACAAAATGCATTGACATCCTTTTCTCCGGATAACTACTGCAAAAAAAACGAAGTAGTCTATTTTGACATTAAGGGTGAAATAAAAAGGCAGTTGATGCAATGCAACCTGCCTTATGATAATATCTATGAGGCCGAAGGCTGTACATGCTGTAACAACGACTTTTATTATTCCTATCGTGCCGGTGATGAAAGAGCAAGAATATTTCTTCTTGGCGGGAATACCACAAAACAGGCAAGATAGGTGAGAATTATTAATGTTACGTGAATCAATTACTCTCCACGTGAGGTGAACATGGAATGGACAACATAAAGGTCGGAGTTATCGGCGTTGGACATTTGGGCATGCATCATGCCAGAGTATATACAGAAATTCTTGGAGCTCAGCTTGTAGGCATAGTTGACATAAACGAAGAAAGGGCCCATTCAGTAGCAGATCCTCTCGGAGTTATTCCATACAGCAACTTGGTAACATTTATCAAACAGACTCGCCCTGACGCTCTCAGCATAGTTGTTCCTACCAGCCACCACTTCGAAGTCGCAAAGATTGCGATGGAAAACGGTATCCATGTCCTAATTGAAAAACCCGTCACTTCAAGCGTAAATGAAGCAGAAAAACTGCTTAACCTGGCAGTGAAAAAAGATCTTATACTCCAGGTTGGGCATATTGAAAGATTCAACAGCGCGGTACAGCATGTCAGGGAATTCATAAACGAGCCCTATTTCATCCAGACCCACAGGATGGGGCCATTCTCACCAAGGATCAGCGATGTTGGCGTAGTACTTGACCTTATGATACACGACGTTGATATTATTCTCTCCCTGATCAATTCTGAACTTGTCTCCATATCTGCTATCGGAAGATGCATCAGGACGGATCACGAGGATATCGCATCGGCCCAGCTGACTTTTGCGAACGGAGCCATGGCTCATATACTAGTCAGCCGCGTATCGGAAAAGAGGGTACGCCAGATGGAAATAACAGAAGCAGAAAGGTACATCACTGTGAATTATGAATCTCAGGATATTTCTGTACAGCGCTGCGTGAGACAGAGCGGCGGAAATCTTGTTGAAGTGATGGAACACCCTGTTTTCCCGAAAACAGAACCGCTCAAGATGGAACTGCAGCATTTCGTATCATGTGTCAGGGAAGGACGCCAGCCCATGGTAGGCATCAAAGACGGCAAAAGGGCACTCGAAGTATGCGTTGCGGTACTCAGACAGATACATGAAGAAAAACCTGAGGCCGGCTCGCTGCTTTCAGCAATATAGACAAATAACAAATGACATTCCGGCCGATAGGAGTTATTATCTAGAGAGGAGATAATCCTCTCTTTTTTTTGAGGAATTATCGCTGATCGAAAGGATGTATCTGATTTGATGGATTTTATCAAAAATATTCCACCTGTAAACCTCCAGGCACTGGTGGCTCTTGTTCTTTTTGGGGCATCCCTCCTAGTGGCCCGAATGGTCGTAAATATCCAGTCGGGGAAGTGGCCGGGAGGCCCCATGTTTGTGTTGTACCTCAGGGTACTTCTGGGATTTCTTTTTGCAGGATCTATAGGCCTTGGTTTTTACTGTTTTGCAGGAATAAACATTATTTTTAAATAAGCTCTGTAAAATGTAGGTTAAGTTTTTTATAAACAGTTAGGAGAGTTGATTTATGGAAAAGCTTCTGAATAACGCGTTCAAGGGGGACCAAAGATCCATTGGCCGCCTAATAAGTTTTGTTGAAGCTGATACCCCTTCTGCAAAGGAAATAATGAAACAGATATATCCCAGGACAGGAAAAGCCAAGGTAATTGGCATAACAGGAAGCCCAGGCGCAGGTAAGAGTACCTTTGTCGACAGGCTGATAGAACAGTTCAAAGCTGATAACATGAAAGTAGGAGTAATAGCGATAGATCCATCAAGCCCGTTTACTGGAGGTGCGATCCTCGGAGACAGGCTCAGAATGCAAAGCCATGCGCTTGACGAGGGTGTATTTATCAGAAGCATGGGATCAAGGGGACACCTTGGCGGAGTAAGCAGGTCAACACATGAAGCTGCCCTTATTCTTGATGCATGCGGTTTTGACGTTGTTCTCATCGAAACAGTCGGGGTAGGGCAGTCTGAGGTCGATATTATCAAAATAGCTGACACTGTAGTTCTTGTCCTTGTCCCCGGTATGGGAGACGATGTCCAGATAATGAAGGCCGGTATTATGGAAATAGCTGATACATTCGTAGTGAACAAGGCAGACAAAGAGGGGGCAGACAAGGTTGCAGCAGACGTTCAGGTCATGCTCAAGATGCTGAAAGAAAAGGAATGGGTACCCCCCGTAACACTTGTGTCATCACAGAACAACACGGGAGTGGAAGAAGTAAAAAATACACTCAACGACCACTGGAACTATCTCCACACTTCCAGTGAAGGCAAAAAAAGACGCCTTATCCAGCTTGAGATGGAAGTCGAGGCTGTCCTGAGGGGAGAGATATCCCTTCTGACAGAGAAAATATGGAAGAAACGCAAGGATACCGGGGTACTTGAGGATCTGGCTTCCAGAAAAACTGATCCCTACACTCTTGCAGGAGAACTTATCTCACATATAGTAAAATAATTAATTGCACCAAAGCAATG
This sequence comes from Synergistaceae bacterium, assembly GCA_963682045.1. GTDB lineage: Bacteria > Synergistota > Synergistia > Synergistales > Synergistaceae > Caenicola. Next base: position 130,407 of record OY821326.1, on the reverse strand, counting down.
TTTTAATCTATCAAACCTTATTCTTGGGAGGATCATATATGAAAATTGCACTGGGAGCTGACCATGCCGGATACGAACTTAAGGAAGAAATCAAGGAGCACCTTGCATCTGCAGGACACGAGATCATAGACTGCGGGACCTCTTCCGGAGACCTCAGCGTAGATTATCCCGACTGCGGATTCAGAGCTTCGGAGACGGTTGCCAGTCACAAGGCGGATCTTGGGATTCTTTTCTGCGGGACAGGGATCGGAATGAGCATAACAGCAAACAAAGTAGCAGGTATCAGGGCTGCTTTATGCCATGATCATTTCACAGCAGCTATGAGCCGCAGGCATAACAATGCAAACGTGCTGGCCATTGGAAGCAGAGTGATTGGTTCAGGCCTGGCAAAAGAGATAGTTGACACATGGCTTAACGAAGAGTTTGAGGGCGGACGGCACGCATTCCGAGTAGACAAAATAACAGCATTTGAGAGGAACCATGCCTCTGACACGGCTTCAGCAACATGTTCATCAAATTCCGCAGGCGGAAGGACAATTGTTGTAGAACATCCTCTTGTAAGACACAAGCTTGGACTCATGAGAGACAAGAACACTTCATCAAAGGATTTCAGGGATCTTGTCCAAGAAGTGGCAGGCCTTATGGTATATGAAATAACAAGGCACCTCTCCCTTGAAGAGATCGAAATTGAAACTCCTATCGCAAAAACAAGAGTATTCACACTTTCGGGCAAGAAGCTGGCCATCGTGCCTGTATTGAGAGCCGGGCTAGGAATGGTGGAAGGCATCCTTAAACTAATACCGAATGCCAAGGTCGGACATATAGGGCTATACAGGGATCCTGAGACCCTTATGCCTGTAGATTACTATTGCAAACTGCCCAAGGACATTTCTGAAAGAGACATTTTCGTTGTAGATCCAATGCTTGCAACAGGCGGATCAGCCGCTGCAGCGGTAGCGCATATAAAGGGTTACGGCGGCAAAAGGATCTCACTCGTTTCCCTGCTGTCTGCTCCTGAAGGAATTGCCAGATTCCATGAAGAGCACCCGGATGTCGATATTTATACCGCAGCGGTCGACAGTCATCTGAACGATCACGGCTATATCGTGCCTGGACTTGGAGATGCAGGAGACAGACTTTTCGGTACAAAATAGATGAAGATAAATTAGGACTGGTCCAGTGTTTTCAATATATCTCTTCACCCTGGTAACTTTTTTGTGGGGACTTATTGCCACACCTGTTTCTATTGGTCTTGCACAAAAATTCAGACTTCTGGACATACCCGGCGGCAGAAAAAAACACCACAGCATCATGCCGCGCGGTGCGGGCATTGTTCTGTGGAGCGGCTACCTGCTCTGGGCGCTTTTCGTAGGTAACCCCGGGGTAGAAGTCCCCTATATAGCTACCGGTGCAACCATAGTGTTCATAGTTGGTTACATGGATGACATGCACCCTCTGCCTCCGGTCATGAGACTCTTCTTTCATTTCGCCGCGGCTTCGTGGGTTTCCTATGCCCTCCCTATTCCGCTATGGCAGAGGATGTTGATTATTTTCTGGATAACAGGTACCACTAACGCCTATAACCTCATAGACGGAATGGATGGCCTATGTCTTACCATGACTCTTATAACCGCCCTTGTATCGATATTTGCAGGAAACCCCGCTGTATGGATGCCGGTAGCAGGACTGGTATTCGGAGTGCTGTTATGGAATTTCCCGCATCCGAGGACATTTCTGGGTGACGGAGGAAGTACCCTCTTAGGATATATATGTGCTTCACATCTTGCGTGGAGTATTTTCCCGGACCTCTTCGGAAAAGGATTTTTCAGCCTTGCAGCTGTACTTTTCTTTATAGGAGGGATACCTGTAATAGATACTCTGGTCGCAATGACAAGGCGTCTTTTGACAAAAAAATCACCATTTTCTCCTGACAGGGGACATGCTCACCACCGTCTTCTTGACAGCGGTTTTTCAAAACTTCAGACGCTGTCTATAATGGGAATCGCACATCTGGCACTGGTACTTATAGGACTGCGCCTGCTTGGAACTAAATTGTTTTAGTATCGGTCCAAATCTGTTAATATTGTAAACTTAACATAAGCAGAGGAAGAACTGATTTTAGGAGGATGTTTCTATGAGCCGTAAAACTGTGGTCTGTGTGGTTGGGACCCGACCCGAGGCTATAAAAATGGCGCCTGTTGTGCTCGCCCTGCGCAGCCAGGGTTATTTTGACGTAAAGATACTGGCTACGGGACAGCATTCTACGATGCTGGACCAAGCTCTTGGCCATTTCAAACTAACAGCCGATGTCAACCTTCACATCATGAAGGAAAGACAGAGTCTGGACCACATTACTTCTTCAGTACTCACAGGAGCCGGAGAGTATTATGACAGTCTAGAACCTGCCGCTGTTCTGGTACACGGTGATACTACAACTACATTCGCCGCAGCCCTTGCAGGTTTTTACAGGAAAATACCCGTCGGGCACGTTGAAGCAGGACTCAGAAGCGGAAATATGCATCTCCCATTCCCGGAGGAAATGAACAGGGTACTGACTGACAGGATAACTACATGGGCATTCGCTCCTACTGAGCTTGCTAAAGAGAACCTTCTATGTGAGGGGACTCAGGAAGATATGATCCTTGTTACAGGCAACACTGTAATAGATGCTCTTTATTACACAGTAAAAGGCACATCGAAACCATTATGCCCTGAGCTCACAAGACTTCCCCAAGATGCTCCGTTCCTGCTCGTGACCGCACACAGGAGAGAGTCCTGGGGGAAGCCTCTTGAGGATATATGTTCTTCCCTTACGATGCTTCTGGACGCTCATCCTGAACTGTGGATGGTCATCCCGATGCACAGGAACCCCTCTGTCAGAGAGACTATAAGAAAATATCTGGAAGAGAGGGAAAAGGTAATACTCTGTGATCCGCTGGATTATCCGGACTTCGTCTGGGCAATGAACGCTTCCATGTTCATATTAAGCGACAGCGGGGGAGTACAAGAAGAGGCTTCCGCGATCAAAAAGCCTGTCCTGATACTGAGGGACGTTACAGAACGCCCGGAAGCTGTTGAAAAAGGCAGCGGGGTCATTGTCGGGGTAGACAGGGAAAAGATATATTCCAACGCTATCGAGCTTCTTGAGAATAAAGATCATTTCACGGAGATAGAAAATAAGTGCAGGTTCCAGCCATTCGGAGACGGAACAGCCTCATTAAAGATCGCTGATGCATTAAAGGAATATTTTGAAAAAAACCGCAAGTAATTTTCTATCAGTTTGGACTGGAGTGACTGTTGTTGGAGGATAAAATGATCATCAAAGGGGGGATCCCTCTTTACGGTACGGTTGACGTGCAGGGAGCTAAGAATGCAGCCCTGCCGGTGATGGCTGCATCGATACTTCTGAAGGGAAAGAAGCTTACCCTCAAAAAGGTCCCTGACCTCTATGATATTAATACAATGTCTGATCTGCTCAGGCATATAGGTATCACAGTAGAATTTAAAAATAATTTTATGACGATAGATGTCCCGGAAGAACTGAGTTGGGACGCTCCTTCTGAACTGGTCCGTAAGATGAGAGCATCCTCTCTGGTCTTGGGCCCGCTCCTTGCAAGATGCGGCAAGGCTATCCTTCCTTTGCCGGGAGGGTGCGTCCTTGGAAGCCGGCCGATAGATTTCCATCTTAAAGGGCTTACAAAAATGGGAGCGGAGATAGACCTGAACCGTGGTTCTGTTTACGCCAGCGCCGGAAAACTCAAGGGAGAGAGGATAACTCTGGACTACCCATCGGTAGGTGCAACTGAAAATCTTATGATGGCCGCTGCTCTGGCTCATGGAGTCACCTATATTGAAAATGCGGCCCAGGAACCTGAAATAATAAACCTGGCAGATGTGCTGAGACTTATGGGAATACCCGTCAAAGGAGACGGCACACCGACGATAAGGATCACAGGCAGGCCTGAGGCCGGATCAGCCGAGGCTGAGATAATACCTGACAGAATAGAGGCCGCAACCTACCTCATAGCAGGGATAATTACAAAAGGGGCCGTGACTGTCAGAGGAATAGATTCAGGGCTCATTGACGCCATACTCCTTAAGCTTGAAGAGGCGGGGGCAACGATAGAGATCATGCTGGACGAGGTCACAGCCAAATGCAACGGCACTTTAACCGGAATACCTGTCAAGACCATGCCTTATCCGGGATTTCCGACAGACACTCAGCCCCAGCTGATGGCCGCACTCGCCCTTGCTTCTGGAACGAGCGTAATACATGAGAGCGTTTTTGATTCAAGGCTTCTTCACATAAACGAATTCAAAAAAATGGGGGCCAAGATCGAACTTCAGGATTCGACTGCTATAGTCACAGGAGTAGGCAAACTTATCGGGGCCGAGGTTCACGCATCCAACCTGAGGGCAGGTGCCGCGCTTATACTGATGGGTCTGGCGGCCGAGGGAGTGACTACCGTCCACGACCTTTACCATGTATGGAGAGGCTATGAGGGGCTCGTTGATAAACTGCGATCCCTCGGAGCTGACATAGAGCTTATTGCCTAGCTCTTGAGAGGGCGGTCAGATGGAAGAGAGCAAGAATCAGCATAAGAGAGAAGAGAAACTCCAACAGGTCACAACCTATGCTTTTGTGGGAGCTGCAGGGACAGGCAAGAGCCAGAGGGCACAATCGGTAGCATCTATTGTTGATGCCGATTATATTATTGATGACGGCCTTGTTATTTACAAGGGCAGCATAGTATGCGGCAAAAGCGCAAAATCCGAAAGGAACCAAATCAGCGCGATCAGGAGGGCCCTTTTTGAATTCGACGACCATCGCGAAGAGGTCATGGATTTTTTTTCAAAAGCAGCTCCATGCTCGCTTATGATAATCGCGACATCTGACGATATGGTGATGAGGATCATCAAAAAGCTGAAGCTCCCTCTTCCTGAAAGGGTGATAAGGATAGAAGAAATTGCGGCGCCTGAAGAGATCAGCAAGGCCAGGAGAGAGCGCTTTACTAAAGGAAAACACGTTATACCGGTCTCTCATGTCCTCGTAAGAAAGAATTTTGCAGGCAAACTTGTCGGTCAGCTTAGGGTCTTCTGGAAATCAAAGGACAACCACGAGGGTGAGAAAACAATAGTAAGGCCGCCCTTCAGTTTTTACGGGGAAGTCCACATTGAACCTGAGGCTATAGAAGATCTTGTGACCTTCATAGCAGGAAGAACGGCACAGGTTGCAAGGGTCGTAGAAGTCAACGTCAGCCCTGAGAACGAAGAAAGCCTTTCCATTACGATAAAGATAGCTGCAAGCCTGGGTGAAAAGAACTTCGTCACACTTGCCACGCTCGTCAAGGAAAGGACAGCTGTAAGCGTAAGGTATTTTACAGGGGTCAACGTAAAAAATGTTGATGTAATAATAACGGAGGTGCTTATCTGATGGATGAGATAAAAAAAATTCCGGATCTCACTGCCGAAGAAAAGGATAATGCACGGAGTATACTTTGGGAAAAGGCTAAGGCAGGCGTGCTCTCGTGCAATGGGTGTTCTCTCGCTGCGACAAGAACAAAGGTGGTCTTCGGTGACGGCAGCGAGCGCAGCAAGCTCCTGTTTATAGGTGAAGGCCCCGGTGCGGATGAAGACGAACAGGGGCTCCCTTTTGTAGGAAGGGCTGGCCAGCTTTTGACGCAGATACTTACAGCCGGCGGGATAGACAGGAAAGATGTCTATATAACCAACATAGTAAAATGCAGGCCGCCGGAAAACAGGGTACCTACTCCCGAGGAAATGATAATTTGCGATCAGCATCTTCAGACACAGATAATGCTGATCAATCCCGAACTGATCATTCTGCTCGGCAACACTCCGACAAGATGGATATTGAAGACCAATGAGGGAATAACAAAAATAAGGGGCAAATGGTTTGAATGGCGTGGAAAAGCTGTGATGCCGATGTTTCACCCGAGCTATCTCTTAAGGAACGCATCTTCTAAAGAGGGAAGCCCCAAGCACCTTACATGGATCGATATACAGGAAGTCAAAAGATCATGGGACATAGTCAGGGAGACCGGTAATTTAAGCCACATCAAATTCGGGTAGAATCAGATGGAAGAGAACAGACTGAATCACATTGGAATAATCATGGACGGGAACCGCCGCTGGGCAAGATCCAGGGGGCTCCCTGCCATCCTGGGCCACAGGGAGGGCGTAAAGGCTGTCGAAAGGACACTTATCGCAGCAAAAGAACTGGGCATACCCTGTGTCTCGCTATATGCCTTTTCCACAGAAAACTGGAAAAGGCCAAAATCAGAAGTTCTCGGACTAATGGGATTGCTCAAGTACTACTTGAAGTTAAAACTTGAGGAGCTGAATCAAGAAAACGCAAGAATCAGATTCGCAGGCAACATCTCAGCACTTTCTGAGGATATTCAGGAAATACTTCTGGATGCCGAGCAAAAAACCAGAAACAACGATTCAATGCAGCTTGTTGTCTGCCTGAACTACGGTGGAAGGCAGGAGATACTTGACGCAGTGAATAAAATGATCGGGGATGGGGTATCGCTGCCGGTGACGGAAGACCTTTTCCGTCAGTACCTTTATCTGCCTGATCTTCCTGATCCTGACCTTCTTATCAGGACCAGCGGAGAGCTCAGGATGAGTAATTTCTGGTTGTGGCAGGGCAGTTACAGTGAATTTTATTTTACAGATAAATACTGGCCCGACTTCGGCAAGCCGGATCTGGAAATGGCAATAGCCGATTACTACAGGAGGGAAAGAAGATATGGCAAAGCCTGATAATTTTCTGTCATCTATACCGGATCTGCCTTTAAGAGCTTTCAGCAGTATTTTTATCGTACTTATAATACTTGGCGGGATACTGAAAGGAGGGCATGTCTGGAATGCCATTGTCTTCATCGTGGCAATGATTTCGCTATGGGAATTCTACAAACTGCTGTCCACGAAGCACGACATTTCACCATGGCTCATCATGGTATCAGGAGCTTTCATCCTGATCGGAGCTTCTTCTGATATGAGTCTCACAGCAATACTATGTTCCATTTCATCTATCGTCTTTGTAGCTCTTTTCCTTGAAATCGTACGCCGCCAGGTAAGCGCTGAGAGTTTCGCGCTTGAAAACATGGGGGCAACGATCGTCGGGATAGCATATGTTATCCTGCCCTGGTCCTTTATGATACTTATACGTTCCAGAGAACTGGGGGCCCTCTTTTTGATCACCCTCTTTTTCTGTACTTGGAGCTGCGATGTGGCTGCATATATTGTTGGAAGCCGCCTCGGAAGGAACCTCCTTTGTAAAAAAATCAGCCCCAAAAAAACATGGGAGGGGTTTTTCGGCGGAACAGCAGCCAGCCTCTTATGCGGAGGCCTGCTGGCACTGATATTCTCATTTCCGCCCCTTCCGCTCCTGTTGATGGGACTCCTTTGCGGAATTGCAGGACAGCTTGGCGATCTCGGAGAATCAGTACTTAAGAGGGAAGCCGGAGTAAAGGACACCGGATCTCTGATACCCGGACACGGGGGGTTCCTGGACAGATTTGACAGCATACTCGTGAACGGCACTCTTGCATTTGTAATATTTGAGCTCATAGGTTGAAATGGTGAGTGCTTTTCCAAAGATAAGAGTTGCAGTCATAGGAGCCACAGGAAGTGTTGGTGGGGCAGTTTTAGATATTTGCAGAAGGTTTCCTGAGCGCTTTGATGTCGTTGCTTTGGCAGCACAAAGCAATCAGGATAAACTGCTGGAACTGGCTTCGGTCCATAACGCGAAAAAGCTTTGCCTGACTGAACCTCTTTTCGGCAAATTCAAGACAGAGGGCTTTGATTGCCTGACTGGTGCGGATGCCCTTTGCGAGATAGCCTCGGATCCCGATATTGACCATATTGTATTCGCATCATCGGGCGTTTCAGCCATAAAAGCACTTCAGACAGCGCTAAAAGAAGACAAGGACGTATCACTGGCAAACAAGGAAAGCATTGTTGTCGCCGGTCCATGGGTCATGCCCCTCGTAAAACGCAAAGACCAGCTGAGACCGGTAGACAGCGAACACAGTGCCATCTGGCAGTGCCTGAGGGAAGATCAAAAACATCAGATCGCAAAAATCTGGCTTACCGCATCAGGAGGTCCCTTCAGGGATCACTCAAAAGAAATGTTTGAAAAAATCACACCTGAAGAGACTCTGTCTCATCCAGTGTGGAAAATGGGGCCCAAAATAACGGTGGACAGCGCGACATTGATGAACAAGGGAATCGAATGTATCGAAGCGATGCAGCTCTTCGGACTTCCTGCCAATAAGGTCAGCGCGCTCATCCATCCAAAGTCACAGGTACACGGCGCGGTCCTTTTCATAGACGGAACGATGAAGATGCTCGTCTCTCAGCCTGACATGCGCCTTCCTGCAGCAGCAGCGCTTGCATGGCCGGACAGACTGAATCTTGTTTCTTCCGGACTTGATTTTATTGAGCCTGAAAAATGGGATCTGCAGTTTAGGGAAATTGACGGTTCCCTTTTTCCATGTTTTAGTATAGCCTTCAAAGCAGGCGAGATGGGAGGAGCATATCCATCTCTCCTTGTGGGAGCCGACGAAGCCGCAGTACAGGCTTTTCTGGAAAGGACCATACCATTCACGGCAATCTCACAGGTAATTGAGGAGACTCTTGCCAAATCGGCTTCGGCTTCCCCCGAAACTCTTGATGAAGCTATAGCATTAGTAAGCACAGGCGAGAGGATCGCCAGGGAACTGTGTAAAAAATGGAGGCATCACTTTTGATAAGTATCATCTCTTTTCTAATTGTAATTTCGATCTGTGTGATATCACACGAAGGCGGCCACTACCTCTCTGCCAGATGGAGAAATGTACTGATCCATGAGTTTTCATTCGGTATGGGACCTGCTGTGTGGAGCAGGCAAAAGGGTGAGACCCTCTGGTCTGTCAGAGCTTTCCCCATAGGAGGGTTTGTCAGGCTGGAAGGTGAGGACGCATCAGAAGAAGGTCCTAAACCGGACGGTTATGACCCTTCACGTTCGCTTTCTGCAAAAAAACCATGGGAAAGGCTTCTTGTGTTGGCTTCAGGAGCCTGTGTGAACCTGATACTGGCATGGCTGCTCACTGCGGCCCTGCTCACAGGCCATGGCGTCATGGATCTTGAAAGGCCGCTGGTAGGGAAGATCATGGAAGGGACCCCTGCCTATTCAGCCGGCATGGAGTCCGGAGACATTATCAAATCGATAAATGGAAAAGAACTGAGCAAATGGTCGGATATCAGGAAGACCATACAAAATAAGGATGTCACAGGCGATCATTTTCATGTCACCGTGGAGAGGGGTGAACAGACCCTTGATCTCGACATCGACATCCCTGTTGACCCGGCTCACGGAGGACGCTTGCTCGGAGTACAGCCCGGAAGGATTACTTATCCCATTCACATCGCGCTTCAAAAGAGCCTCGGCTATTCGTGGAACATGGGAGTTGAAATACTCAGGGGCCTTTGGATGATACTTACCAGAAAGGTCCAGTCAGACGTTGTAGGGCCTGTTGGCATAGCCGTAATGGCAGGCGACGCATTTAAACAGGGGATATGGTCTTTCATAGCCTTCCTCGGAGTCATCAACCTCCATCTCGGACTTCTAAACCTATTGCCTTTCCCGGCTCTGGACGGCGGAAGAATAATATTCATACTTGCAGAAATGATCACAGGGAGAAAAGTCCCTGAGAAATGGGAATCCCTGATCCATTACGGCGGATTCATAGTACTCATCTCCCTTATAATCCTTGTAACAGGAAAAGACATTATCAGGCTGTTTATTAAATAAATGGGCGGGCTATAAATATGGGCAGCAGAAAAAAAGTCGAAATCAAAGGTCTGACTATTGGCGGCAGTTCAACTGTACGAGTTGAAAGCATGATAAAAACTCCGCTTTCCAACTTTGAAGAGTGCGCCTTGGAGTGCGCAGCTCTGGCAAATGAAGGATGCGAACTGGTAAGGGTGTCGCTTCCAGATCTTGCTTTGGCAGACAATATGAAATTACTCAATTCAAGGTCGCCTGTTCCGATCATGGCAGATATCCATTTCAACCACAGGCTTGCTATTGCGGCATTGGAAGCAGGCTGTGCATCGATTCGCATTAACCCCGGGAATATGAGCGACAGAAAGGGCACAGAAGATGTAATAAGTCTGGCCCAAAGTTTAGGCGCTGTAATACGCATAGGTGCAAACGGAGGTTCCATAAGCAAAGCACAGCTGGAACATACAAATGGTGACAGACCGGCGGCACTTGCCTTCGCAGTTGATGAACAGGTAAATATCCTGAGAGACTGTTCTTTTGAGGATATCATCATTTCTGCTAAATCCAGTTCAGTTACAGAAACAGTAAGAGCTAACTTCCTCCTATCACAAAAATATCCATATCCCATGCACATTGGCATTACTGAGGCAGGAGCCAGAACTGCCGGTATCATAAAAGGAACTGCCGGGATCTCAGTAATGCTTGCCCAGGGAATAGGGGACACCATCCGGGTAAGCCTGACGGGCCCCTCTGTCGAAGAAGTCAGGGTCGCCTACCGTATCCTTGGCTCTTTGGAAATAAGGCAGCGCGGGTACAACCTGATAAGCTGCCCCACATGCGGACGCAAAAGGATCGACGTTGCAAAGCTTGTGGAAGAGGTGACAGCCCTTTTGCCTAAAAACATTAAGGATGGAACGACGATAGCAGTCATGGGCTGTGAGGTGAACGGACCAAGGGAGGCTGCATGTGCCGACCTCGGCATTGCTGGCACCCCTGACGGTTTTGTGATCTTCCGCAAGGGAAAGGCGATATGCAACGATACTTCCGAAAATATTAAAAGGCGCCTTATCGAAGAGATAAAGCGACTCTGATAGCCTTGCAGCAAAATAACACATTTTATCTTAAAAATTGAACTCCTAGGGGCTTTAAGTTGATTTTTATTTGTGATATAATTTTTTTGTGGTTAGTACGTTAGGCCCTGCCATTCAATTTTCGCAACATATATTAACCCATAACCCTGTTATTGCTGCTTTTTTTTAAGTCAAGCTTTGCTGAAGCTATTTTAGAAAATTTACCAGGGGGTGTAATTATGTGCCAAGATAAACCATTTTGTGTTTTCTCCGAAACCGGGACGCTTAAACAGGTAATGCTCCACAGGCCTGGAAATGAACTTAACCGACTTACCATCAATAACATGAGCGACCTTCTCTTTGATGATCTTATCTGGCTTGAGCAGGCTCAGCGTGAGCACGACGAGTTTGCCGACATACTTCGACGAGAGGGATGCGAAGTACTGTATTTCAACGAATGCCTCGCAAAAGTGCTTGAAGACAAAGACGTAAGAGAATCATTGATCAAATCGGTTTTTATGCTTGAGTGTCTGGACCGCCACCTTTCCGAAGGACTTGCCGAAGTATTTATGGATCTGCCCTCTATCGATCTTGCCTCACACCTCATAAGCGGTTACAGCAAAAAAGAAGCCTCTTCATTATTCAAATCATCATTAAGCCTCATATCTAAAGTTGAAAACGGGGGAGATTTCGTAATCCACCCGATCCCAAACCTTTATTTCCAGAGAGACCCGGCTATCACAGTAGGATGCGGCATCGTTATAGGCCAGATGACCTATGAAGTTCGCAGAAGAGAGCCCCTTTACTGGAAATATATTACAAATCACCATCCCAGGTTCAAAGGCGTAAACATCCTCTTCGGAGATGCTCCTGATGAAATATGGCCGCACAAAGTCGAGGGGGGAGACCTGCTGGTACTTTCTGACCGCGCCATGGCTATCGGTGTAAGCCAGAGAACTGCACCTACAACTGTACAAAGAATAGGGAAAAAGCTTGCACTGAACACTCCTATAAGAAAGATCTTTGCTTTTGAGATTCCAAGAGAGCGTTACTGCATGCATCTGGACACGGTATTCACAATGGTAGACAAAGACGCTTTCACAATATTCCCAACTGTCATCAAGGTACTCAAGGTCTGGGAGATGGACTATGACGATAACGGAACACTTCTCTCCATAAAACAGTCACACAACTGGAAAGAAGCTATAGCAAAAGAACTCGGGTTCGATAAGATAAGAGTCATCGAGATGAAGGGGAAGGATCAGGCAGAAACAGACAGGGAGCAGTGGCATGACGGCTGCAACACACTGGCAGTGGCACCTGGAAAGGTAGTCACATATAACAGAAACCTGATGTCGAACAGACTTTTGAGAGAGAACAACATAGAGGTCCTTGAGCTAAACGGCCCTGAGCTCGGGAGGGGCAGAGGCGGTCCAAGATGTATGACCATGCCTCTCAACAGAGACCCAGTAAAATAGCTGATTTTTCTTAAGGCAATCAGGGTTATATTTTCCGCTAATATTTAACTAAAATTCAAGGAGGAATATCCATGGCAATCAATCTTCGCAACAGACACTTGCTATCACTCAAACACCACACACCCCAGGAAATAGATTATCTTTTGGATCTCTCAGCTGATCTCAAAAATAAAAAACGCGCAGGGATCAAAGGCAACCTCATGGAAGGCAAGAACGTAGCTCTGATATTTGAAAAACCCTCCACCCGTACACGTTGTGCATTTACTGTTGGGGCCACAGATGAGGGGGCACACCCAGAGTATCTTGGAAAAAATGACATACAGCTTGGTCACAAGGAAGATGTTGCTGACACAGCAAGAGTCCTTGGACGAATGTTTGACGGAATAGAGTTCCGCGGATTCAGCCAGAAGGTCGTGGAAGACCTTGCCAAATATTCTGGTGTTCCAGTATGGAACGGACTTACGGACGACTACCATCCCACACAGATACTGGCAGATTTCCTTACAGTTCGTGAGAATTTCGGCAGACTCAAGGGGATCAAATTCGTCTATGTCGGCGACGGACGCAATAATATGGCCAACTCACTGATGATAGGCGCTGCAAAGACGGGAATGCATTTTGTCATAGGGGCACCGAAATCACTCTTCCCTGATCCTGCACTGGTAGAGGAATGCAAAAAAATGGCAGAAGAGTGCGAGTCAGGAGCCACGATAGAAATAACTGACGACCCAAAGGCGGCAGTCAAGGGCGCAGATGTAATCTATACCGATGTATGGGCATCCATGGGCGAAGAAGAAAAGCTTGCAGAGAGAAAGGCTATCCTGCAGCCTTACCAGGTAAATATGGACCTTATCAAGGCGACAGGCAATGACAATATGATTTTCCTGCACTGTCTGCCCGCCGTTAAAGGCTATGAGGTCACGGAAGAAGTCTTTGAATCCCGTTACGGAAGGCAGTTCGACGAAGCCGAGAACCGTATGCACACTATCAAGGCAGTAATGGTCGCAAGTATAGGCAATTTATAAACAAATAATTTTTATCTCTCAATAAGCGGGGATCCGGACAACTCCGGGTCTCCGCTTATTTCTGCCCTATTTGCATTTAGACCTTGATGCATACTTTATGTTAGAATATATCGCGTCATAGTTCTCATTACATAAATACAAAGCGAGGCGTTGCCGCTTGTCTGTCTACAGGGATCCGCAAAAAGTTACGGAATATCTTACAGAATGGATAAAAGAGCATTTCAGAGCAGCCGGTGCAAAAGGTGCAGTCCTTGGGATCAGCGGCGGGATAGATTCTGCTGTGCTAGCCGGTCTCCTCTGCCGTTCTCTTGGGAAAGAGAATGTTGTAGGCGTGATTATGCCATGCCACAGCCAGCCCGTTGACGAAGAATATGCTCTTGAACTTGCAGCGATATTTGGGATAAGGAAATACAAAGTTGACTTAACAAAAACCTATGACCAGATGATATCTTCCATAAAGGAAGAAGGGTCTGATCTGGGAACTCTCCCTTCTGCAAATATCAAACCCCGGCTAAGGATGGCTACCCTTTACTCAATAGCACAGCAAAACGGTTATCTTGTATGCGGCGGCGGGAACAGGGATGAGATAATGTACGGATATTTCACAAAATACGGTGATTCAGGCGTAGATCTCCTGCCGATGTCTGACCTTCTGAAAGGGGAGGTTAGAGCCCTTGCACTGCATCTGGGGGTCCCTCCAAACATAATCAAAAGGCCCCCGACTGCCGGCCTCTGGGCAGGACAGACAGATGAATCAGAAATGGGCCTGACATACGAAGAACTGGACAATTATCTCGCCACAGGCGAAGCTGAAGATAGAGTGAAACAAAAGGTCGATAATGCCATTTCAAGATCGGAACATAAAAGAAAATTTGCTCCAATGGCTTCAATGCCAAAAAGTATTAAGTAAATTACTACTCTCTGATAGAGGTAGTCTAACTTGTAAATTATGAGGTGATTTTTTTGTCAGGACATTCAAAGTGGGCAAATATCAAGCATCGTAAAGCCGCTCAGGATTCAAAGAAAGGGGTGGCTTTCCAGAAACTTGTAAAGAACGTCATCGCAGCAGCAAAGGCGGGCGGCGGCGACCCCAACGCAAATTTCAGACTTAAAGTTGCAATAGACAGGGCAAGAGCGGGCAACGTGCCTGTCGACAACATCGAAAGAGGGATCAAAAGAGGCACCGGCGAACTTGACGGCGCAATATTTGAAGAGATCCTATACGAAGGATACGGGCCCAATGGAGTAGCAGTCATGGTTCAGGCGTTAACAGACAACCGCAACAGAACAGCTCCTGAAATGCGTTCGCTTTTTACGAAAACAGGCGGTTCAATAGGTGAACTTGGATGTGTTGCATGGAATTTTGACCGCAAAGGGATAATAGAGGTCACAGGAGAAGGCATCGACGAAGAAGAGATAATGATGGCCGCGATCGAAGCCGGCGCTGATGACGTAACTTCGGAAGAGGACGGATATGAGATAACATGCGACCCTTCTGCCTTGTCAGGTGTTGCAGAAGCACTAAAAAACTCAGGATACAAAATTGAATCTATTGAAGTTGAAATGGTGCCTCAGAATACCGTTTCTATTACAAACAAGGCTGATGCAGCCAAACTCCTTTCATTGGTAGAAAGATTCGAAGAACACGACGACGTTCAGGCTGTATACGCCAACTTCGACATACCGGACGAGATTCTTGCTGAGATCGACGGCTGAAAATACAAATAATAATGGTGTGAGAGCCCTGGGCATAGATCCGGGGCTTGGCACAATGGGATACGGAGTGGTTACCCAGTACGGTGACAGGCTTGTATGTGAAAGTTACGGAGTAGTGAGGACTCCCTCCACGCTCTCTCTTACAAAAAGGCTTTCTTTGCTTTACGATGGACTGAAAGAAAAGGCGGGTGAATATCCGCCAGATATAATAGCAGTGGAAAAACTTTTTTTCGGAAGGAATATCACGACTGCTGAAATGGTCTGGCAGGCAAGGGGAGTCATCCTGCTTTTTGCGGCCCAGCTGGGTCTTGAACCTTATGAAATAAAGCCTTCCGAAGTCAAACTGGCTGTCTGCGGTTACGGCGCTGCAGAGAAGGGACAGGTGCAGGGTATGGTCGCAAACCTTCTCGGGCTGGAGAAAAACCCCACCCCCGATGACGCTGCTGATGCATTGGCGGTAGCTATTGCAGGACTTTCTATGTCATCATTCGACAGAAATATACTGAAGGGATACTGAAAATGATCAATTCACTTCGAGGCAAAGTTATATCCATAGGTGATGAAAGCATAACACTTGAGGTCTCAGGATTTGGCCTTGAGGTGTTCTCATCCAGGTCTCTCATGTCTCAGGCCTCTCTCTTAGAGGATCTTTTCTGCTTCGCCTACATGCAGGTAAGCGATGCTGGGATAAATCTTTTCGGGTTTTCTGACGAGCGTGAGCGACTGCTCTTTCTGGAACTTCTCCAGGTCAAGACGGTAGGGGGCAAGCTTGCCGTAACGCTCCTGCGGCACCTCGATGCAGAACAGATCCTGCAGGCGATAGCATCGGGAAGCAGCGCAATGCTTACAGTTCCTGGCCTGGGTGCAAAGAGGGCAGAACGCATATGCTTCGAACTTAAAAATAAGATCTCGAAGAAATTCAGTGACATCAAAAGCTTTGGTGAACAGGGGCAAAAAGATCACGTCTCGGACAGTTTCGTAATGGAAGCCCTCACAGGACTTGGTTTCACCCAGGGAGAAGCAGCCCGCGCTATTTCAAGATCCAGGGCCGAGGCAGGCAACGAAGCCTTATGGACAGAGGAAGCACTCCTTAAAGCCTCTCTGAGTCTGCTCAGAAGGAACTGAAAGAAAAGATAATGAGGGCAAATTATGATCGATAACAACGATAAACTCATAGAAAAAATAAAAAATGATAAAGAGGATGAGGTCTTCACACTGCGCCCTCAGGCGCTTGATGAATTTATCGGACAGGGCGGACTGAAGGACAAACTTACGATCTTCATGACAGCATCCCTCCAGCGAAGCGAGCCTCTTGACCACACGCTGTTTTACGGACCTCCTGGCCTTGGCAAGACGACTCTTGCAGGGATAATCGCGAAGGAAATGAAGGGCAACCTGCGCGTGACGACCGGACCCGCTCTTGAAAGGGCGGGGGACCTTGCCGCTATTCTTTCCAACATCCAGCCGAACGATGTCCTCTTTATTGATGAAATACACAGGATGTCTGCTCACATTGAGGAGATACTCTATCCCGCAATGGAAGATTTTTCCCTTTCGATAATAGTGGGAAAGGGACCGCTCGCAAGAAGCATAAGGCTCTCTCTTCCAAAATTCACCCTCATTGGAGCAACAACAAGGCTTGGACTCCTGACATCACCGTTAAGAGCAAGATTCGGCATAGTTGAACAGCTTCACCTTTATTCGCCAGACGAGCTTACTTCTATAGTAAAACGCGGAGCAGATGTTCTTGGTGTAAATATATCTGATGAAGCAGCTGTCGAAATTGGACTTCGTTCACGTGGAACGCCTCGTGTTGCCCTGAGGCTCCTTAAAAGGGTGAGGGATGTCGCTGAAGTGAAGAAAGTGGCCATTGTGGAACGGGAGCTTTCCAAGTTTGCACTGGACATGCTAGGCGTTGATTCAGAAGGACTTGATGAAGGCGACAGAAAGTTTCTCATGGCGCTGGTCGAGCTTTTCGACGGTGGGCCGGTGGGACTTTCAACCCTTGCTGCAGCCCTGAACGAAGATACCCAGACGATCGAAGATATATATGAACCCTACCTGATACAGAAGGGACTCCTGGAGAGAACCCCAAGAGGAAGGAAAGCGACCCGAAACACTTGGGACTACCTTGGAATACCAGTTTCTCCACATTTTGTTCAGTACCAGCAGATGCAGCTTTTGTCAGAGGAAGAGATTGAATGCAACAAATAGGTAAAATGCTTATTGCAGCAGGACTAATAATAACTTTCGCAGGATTTGTCCTGATCCTGGCAGGTCGTTTCAATCTGCCGTTCGGCAACCTGCCGGGGGATATAACTTACCAAAAGAAAAACCTCACAGTATTTGCCCCATTCGGCACAATGCTTTTGATAAGCTTAATAATTACAATAATATTAAACATATTATCCAGGTGGAAGCATTGAAAAAACTGCCCTTATTTTTAATTCTTATCATTCCTCTTTTTTTCCTTCCCTCTGAGGCGTATCCCGTCATAAAAGAAGTATCCGTTCTCCTTGAACAGGGTACTTCTGGCGGATCCCTTTCCGGTAGCGTGATGAAGCTTACTGACTCGTATGGAAAAGAGATAGTCCTTTCAGGAACATACACGATCCAAAAAAGAAGCAGCAGCGAACTCGCTGTCGGCAGTAACATTTTCAGGGCACCATTAAAGGCAGCCTCGGATTCGCCTATGAAGTATAACGGAAACGCTTATTACGGCTCCTTTATATTTAAAAATTCATCCAATGGAGTCAAGGTCTCCAACATTGTAGATATTGAACAATACCTGCGCGGCGTGATAAAGGCCGAAATGAATCCCAAGTGGCACATTGAAGCGCTAAAAGCTCAGTCTATCCTAGCAAGGACCTTTGCTGTCCGTGCAGGAGGCAAACATGGAGAAGATGACCTCTGTGACGGATATCACTGCCAGGTTTACAAAGGCATATCCGGTGAAAACCTGATTGCTGACAGGGCGATAGAAGAGACTTCAGGGCTTATACTCAGGTGGAATGGAAGCCCTGCCAGTGTCTGTTACCACTCGGACAGCGGAGGAATGGTAACTTCTTCAGGCAACGTCTGGGGAGGAGATGTCCTTTATCTTAAGCCAAAGGCAGAGCCCTTTGCTTATTCGAGCCCAAACACTCTCTGGGAGATCAGCTTGCCCATGTCATTCATCGAGTCAAAGCTTATAAGTAATGGAATAAATATTGGAACTATCAATTCGATCACACCTCTCAAAAGGGATGAGTCCGGAAGGATTTTGAAAATGGAGATCAACGGCACAGGAGGAACCAAGACCATTTCGGGCTATACATTCAGAAATCTTGTCGGAGCTGGCAAGGTGAAAAGTACTCTGTTCGAATTTGGGGTCCGTTCACCTTACATAAACGAGGAACGCGGATCACTGCCTCTTTCACCGGCACCGAATAAAAACATTAATAAGTCCCCGTCCGTAACAGTGACCGAAAAGATAGACCTATCCGAAATGCCGGAAGATAAGGAAGAGAAAATAATCTGGCTTACAAAAAAAAAGATCTTTACCACACTCGAACTGATGGAGATCCTATCAAAACCGGATGATTACGACCTGTCCATAGAAAAAGGGATAGCCAGGGCAGAGGGACGCCTTCCAATACCCGAACAGCCCTCTGAAAGGACTGATGAAGATCTGGCTGAAACAACAGGGATACAGGATATTAGATACTCCCCGAACCTTTCAATGGCTTCTGCCACTGGTCAAAGCGTAAGGATATTCGGAAGGGGCTCCGGACACGGGGTTGGCATGTCCCAATGGGGAGCAAAAACTATGGCCGAAAAAGGCTGGACCTTCGCACAGATACTCGAGTATTATTTCCCCGGAACAACAATAGGACAGTGAGGAAGGATATTTTGGATATTACCGGACCGGATTTCTCAAAGACTTCTACATTTGATTACTATCTTCCCAAAGAACTTATCGCACAGGACCCAGTAGAACCGAGAGATTCATCAAGGCTGCTGGTCCTTCATAAAGATTCAGGGATAAGAGAGCACAAAATATTCAGGGATATCAAGGATCACCTTAGAAAAGGTGACCTGCTCGTACTCAACGATACCAGGGTGCTTCCCGCACGTGTCACAGGGATCAAAATAAATGGCAACGCAGAAGTGGAGATCTTTTTCCTCTCTCCGGCAGCTGAAGCAAATAAGTGGACAGCTCTCGTAAGACCAGGCAGAAAACTTAAAGAGGGAACGCATGTCCAGCTGGGAGAGGATGTGGAGGTCGTAGTCGGCGAAAGGCTTGATGACGGGGTAAGAAATATTTATTTCGCTCCCTCTTCCGACCCTTTTGAGATCATACACAAATACGGCACGACACCGCTGCCGCACTATATCACTGAGACTCATGCGGAGCCTGAGCGCTACCAGACTGTATATTCCAAACCGGAAAAGGAAAATTCGGTCGCTTCGCCTACAGCTGGGCTTCATTTCACGAAGGAACTACTGAAAGAAATCAGGACAATGGGCGTAGATGAGGCTTTTGTTACACTGCAGGTCGGACTGGGCACTTTCCGTCCTGTTAAAACGGAGAACTTATCTGAACATATAATGCACAGTGAGCTATGCGAAATATCAAACATTACTGCCCGAAAAATTGCAGAAACAAGAATGAGCGGAGGCCGTGTGATCGCTGTCGGGACCACTGTCGTAAGGACCCTTGAATCCTTCGCCATGCACTACGGGGAAGTCAGGCCGGGAATTCTTGACACAAGACTTTTCATCACGCCCGGGTTCAACTTCAGGGTCATTGATGCTCTGATAACGAATTATCATCTGCCGAAAAGCACGCTGCTTATGCTGGTTTCCGCTTTCGGCGGATATGACAGGATCATGGAGGCATACAACGAAGCTGTCGATCTTAAATACCGCTTCTTCTCGTTCGGGGACTCCATGTTCATCTGCTGAAGAGTTTTTAGAAGCTGCCGGTAAATTATTCCGGCGGGAGTCAATTGCAAATCTGTTGGAAATCAATGGGAGATCAATAGTTAAATCAAAAAAATAGGGACAGGGATCAAATTTTAAATGTTGGGTAAATAAGTGTATAAAATAATGAGTTGAGCCTATCTCAGGCCCAACTCATTATTTTATAATTTGACAGTTTTTTATTAGGCTACGCGTTCAGCCAGTTTGTGCACTTCAAGCACTGAGGTGCTTCCCACATGATAGGCCAGTGTTGTTGGTGTCTCTCCGTCAAGGACAAGGAAATCCGCCTGTTTGCCGGGTTCAAGGCTTCCGACCTTATGCTGCCTGTTGACTGCGTATGCCGCATTCAGTGTTGAGGCGACAAGAGCTTCTTCTATAGTCATGTTCATATTCATTACACCCAGACCGAATATGAATGGCACCGACTCACAGAAGCAGGATCCGGGGTTGCAGTCCGTAGCAAGTGCTACCGGGACATCCCAGTCTATCATTTCCCTGCCTCTGGCGTAGGGCTTTTTCAGGCTGTAGGCAGTCGCCGGAAGAAGTACCGCTATAGATCCGGCATGTCCCATAGCACGAAGGTTCTCTTCGCTTGCTGCAAGGAGGTGCTCTGCAGACCTTACTCCAAGTTCTGCAGCAAGTCCGGCTCCGCCCAAATCGTGGACTTCGTCGGCGTGTATTTTCATTTCAAAACCCAAAGCCTTCGCTGCTTTGAGTATCTTCCTGCTCTGGTCTACCGAAAAAACGCCCTCTTCGCAGAATATGTCGCAGAACTCCGCTATTCCCTGATCTTTTACCTTTGGGAGCATCTCGTTGATTATGAGATCAACAAAATCGTCAGGTCTTTCCTTGTACTCAGCAGGAACAGCATGTGCGCCCATAAACGTCGGGATAACATCAAGCGGGGTCTCTCTTGATATCCTGCTAATTACCGAGAGCATCTTCAACTCCAGTTCGAGGTCAAGTCCGTAACCGCTCTTGATCTCAACCGTTGTCGTACCCTTTGCAAGAGCTGACATGGCAAGTTTTTTTGTGTTACAGAAGAGCTCTTCTTCTGTAACAGATCTTACTGCCTTTACGGATGAGAGTATGCCGCCCCCGCGCTTGAGTATCTCGAGGTAGGGGAGTCCGTCCAGTCTCATCTTGAACTCGTCCTCGCGCCTCTTTGCGAAACAGAGATGAGTGTGCGGGTCTACAAATCCGGGTATCACACAGGCTCCTTCCATGTCTCTCTCTTCATTGACAAAAGACGAGGAAGACAGCCCGTTGAGTACTTCTTTTTCGTCTCCAATGGCCTCTATCAGGCCATTTACGGTAAGAATAGCTCCTTGGCTATACTCCTTTATCTTTCCCTGCTCTTCGCCCCTCAGAGGGTGTCCTGAATCAAGCGGGGTAAATACCCTTGCGTTCCTGTATAGTTTTACTGTCATTCCGCCCTCTCTCCCATCAGTTCAAGAAGCTGGAGCTCCAGCACCTGTGAGGGATCGAAGTCGTTGATCTGCATGTAGTACGCAGCACTCTCAAGTATGGCGTTTACAGGGATCATTCCATATACCTCGGTCTCTATTACCTGTACGCCCCATCTTCTGGCTTCCATCCTTATCATTTCAAGCACCCTGTAGAGCGAGTTCTTTTCATAATCTACAAGGTTCATGCTGACCTGGGTGATACCGCGTTCCTCAAGTGCAAGTCCTATGCCCTTTACGTGACAGAAACCGCCGGACGATGCCCTTACTGTGTTTGCGATCTTTTTGGCAACATCCAGGTCAGTTGTGTCAAGGTTGACGTTGAACGCAACAAGGAACTTGCGGGCTCCAATGACTGTGGCTCCGGCCGTAGGATGGAGTCCGGGTCCGCCCACATCAGGCATTCTTTCTTCTTTCGTTTTTGCTTCTTCCTTAAGGACTTCATACTGTCCCTTGCGGATGACCTCCAGACGTTTTCTTTCCGGTCGCTTGGCTGCATCTTCATAAAAGTAGACAGGGATCCTGCATTCTTTGAAATAACGCTCCCCGAAATCGTGGGCAAGCTTTATGCATTCTTCCATTGATATCCCCTTTATTGGGGTAAAGGGTACAACGTCAATTGCTCCGATCCTCGGATGTCCACCCTGATGGGAGTTCATGTCGATATTTTCAAGTGCGGTCTTTGCGGCTTCTATCAGTGCGTCCTGAATGGGCGCAGGAGCTCCGACAAGGCTTATGACCAACCTGTTGTGGTCTTCGTCAGCGCGGTGGTCGAGAAGGTAAACCCCTCTTTTATCCTTAAAGCAATCAACTATTTTTTCAATGACTTCCGGGCGCCTTCCTTCACTGAAGTTCGGCACACATTCGATCAACTGCATTGCCATACTCATTCCTCCCTGTATTTGATAAAGTTTGATATTTTTTACTTCAGCTCGCCAATCTCTTTCTCGACTGCATCAATTATAGTGCCATCAGTCACCAGTTCAAGAGATTTAAGCATAAGTGGCTGCATATACTGGTCCTTCGCGTAGAACTGGACTTCCCTGCGGAACGCCTTATAAGCAGCAGATGTACCACGCCCCGGTTTCAGGGGAGCCCTGAAATCGATGCCCTGTGCAGCGTTCAGCATCTCTATTGAGATCACGCGTGTTGTGTTGTTCAATATGGTAAGTGCTTTTCTTGCGCTGTAGCCGCCCATTGAAACGTGGTCTTCCTGGCCGGCAGAGGTGGGGATGGAGTCCACACATGAAGGATGTGCCAGAACTTTATTTTCAGAAACTATTGCAGCAGCAGTGTACTGAGGGATCATGAACCCGCTGTTGACACCGCTTTCAGCGACAAGGAAGGGTGGAAGATCGGATAGTTTGTGATCTACCAGCCTTGCCACACGTCTCTCTGATATGTCAGCTATCTCAGCTACAGCAATGCCGAAGAAATCCATAGCCATGGCTATGGGCTGTCCATGGAAATTGCCTCCGCTGATCGCCTCTCCGTCCTGGTGGAAAATGATCGGGTTGTCTGTCACTGAATTGATCTCAATGTTTAATACGGTTTCAACATACGAAAGAGCGTCCCTGCTTGCCCCATGGACCTGGGGGAGACAGCGCAGAGAGTAAGCGTCCTGCACTCTGTCTTTTTTGTATGTTTCGATTATCTCGCTGCCTTCGGTAAGCCTTCTCATGTTCTCGGCAACAATGCCCTGTCCGACTTGTGGACGCAGATCGTGTGTGCGTCTGTCAAAGGCGTATGGGACAGCGTGAAGGGCCTCCGCTGAGAGAGCTGAAGCAATGTCAGCATTCTTCATCAGTCTCTTTGCATCATAAAGGCAAAGAGTTCCTATGCCTGTCATGACAGTAGTACCGTTGTTAAGGGCAAGTCCCTCTTTAGGCATCAGATCGACCGGCTTAAGCCCGTTAATGCTGAGCGCCTCAAGGGTCGGCATTTTTTTGCCTTTGTAAACAACATCTCCAAGACCTATCAGTGTGATGGCAAGATGTGAAAGAGGGCAGAGGTCGCCGCTTGCTCCTACCGATCCCTGGCGCGGAATCACCGGATGGATGCCCAGGTTGAGATAGTTGACAAGCTGGGTCAGTGTCTGAAGGCTGATACCCGAATATCCCCTTGTAAGGGTATTGATCCTGAGGAGCATTATTGCCCTGACGTAATCTTCCGGCAGAGCTTCTCCAAAACCGCATGCATGGCTCATAAGCAGATTTTCCTGGAGCTGGCGGCTTTGGTCACGCGGGATGACCACAGATGCCAAGTCTCCGAAGCCTGTGGTCACGCCATAAACGACGCGTCCTTCGTTCACCCATTCCTTGACCGAGTCAGCGCATTCTGATATAAGTTTTTCTGCCCCGGGGTCAAGCTCTACCTTGTAACCATTTCTTGCAACGTTGACAATATCGCTGATAGTAAGAGATTTTCCGTCTAGGATTACTGAATTTAAGTTCATTACAAAATCCCCCTTTTATTTTTTTGATGCTGATGTCCTGGTTATGCGGTGCTATAATCATGGTATTAAGATGAATCATTTTACTGTTAGATATTTATCATATTTCACAGCTTTAATACTTTCCATTCCTAAATCTTTGCGTTACAATAAGTATAATCAGATATTTTTCTTAGTCAAGAAAAATATCCTAAAAATTTAGAAATCATTATGAATGGAGTTGACCTAGCATGTTTGATCCAAAGACAGGAAAAGCACTCGAGATCACACTGGATTTTCAGGAAGGACTCCCGCCCAAAGCGGAATTCGAGCAGGGGATCAGAAGAGCTCCAAACAGGGGACAGGTGCTGAACGACAAAGAAACTGTACTGGCTCTTAAAAATGCGCTTCGTTACATACCTGAAAAGTACCACAAGGAACTTGCCCCGGAATTCCTGCAGGAATACCGCGAGCACGGACGCATATACGGTTACCGTTTCAGACCTCAGGGACGCCTCTACGGCAGGCCGATCGATGAATACAGGGGCAAATGCACAGAGGGCAGGGCATTCCAGGTAATGATCGACAACAATCTGGACTTTGACGTAGCTCTTTATCCTTATGAGCTTGTAACATACGGAGAGACGGGACAGGTATGCCAGAACTGGATGCAGTACCGGCTGATAAAAAAATACCTTGAAATACTTACCCCTGATCAGACTCTGGTCGTTCAGTCAGGACATCCTCTTGGCCTCTTCCGTTCCGACCCTTCCGCACCAAGGGTAATACTGACCAATGGCCTAATGGTGGGTATGTTCGACAACCCAAAGGATTTTACCAGGGCAGCAGCACTCGGAGTTGCGAATTACGGACAGATGACAGCCGGAGGATGGATGTACATAGGTCCTCAGGGAATCGTCCACGGGACATATAACACACTCCTCAACGCCGGAAGAAGTAAATTTCACCTTCCTGAAGGCAAAGGTCTTGCAGGACATCTTTTCGTATCTTCCGGACTTGGCGGAATGAGCGGAGCACAGCCAAAGGCAGCAGAAATCGCAGGAGCCGCGTCGATCGTCGCAGAGGTAGACCCTTCCCGCATAGATACAAGGCACAGCCAGGGATGGGTCAGCAAGAGAACCAGGGATCTTCCTGAAGCCTTCAGATGGGCAAAGGAAGCAATGAATGAGGGCAAGCCACTTTCGATCGCCTACGAAGGCAATATCGTAGACCTCCTGCAGTTCGCGCTGGACAATAACATCAACATAGAACTGCTTTCCGACCAGACATCATGCCACGCAGTCTACGACGGCGGATACTGCCCGCAGGGCATTTCGTTCGAAGAGAGGACAAGGCTGCTTACAGAGGACAAGGAAAAATTCTGCAGGCTCGTAGACAAGACTCTCAGGAAACATTATGAACTGATCAAGGCTCTGACAGAAAAAGGAACTTATTTCTTTGACTATGGCAACTCCTTTATGAGGGCCGTCTTTGACGCGGGAGTCACCGAAATAGCCAAAAACGGAGTAGATACATATGAAGGATTCGTCTTCCCCTCATACGTAGAGGACATAATGGGTCCGCTCCTTTTCGACTACGGCTACGGTCCCTTCCGCTGGTGCTGTCTCAGCCGCGATCCGGAAGACCTCAGGAAGACAGACAAAGCCGCTATGGACTGCATCGATCCCAACCGCAGGTTCCAGGATCACGACAACTGGGCATGGATCAGGGATGCAGAAAAAAATAAGCTCGTTGTTGGCACACAGTGCAGGATACTGTATCAGGACGAAGAGGGCAGGGTGCGTATCGCCCTTAAGTTCAACGAAATGGTCCGCACAGGAGAGATTGGACCTGTAATGCTCGGGAGAGACCACCACGACGTATCCGGAACCGATTCGCCCTACCGCGAAACTTCCAACATCAAGGACGGAAGCAACATCATGGGCGAGATGGCCATACACTGTTTTGCGGGAAACTGTGCCAGAGGAATGAGCATGGTCGCACTGCATAATGGAGGAGGAGTCGGGACAGGCAAAGCAATCAACGGAGGATTCGGTCTTGTGCTTGACGGAAGCGAGAGGGTAGACAGCATAATCAGAGCTTCTTTGAGCTGGGACGTGATCAGCGGAGTTGCCAGACGCGCATGGGCAAGGAATGAACATGCGCTTTCGACTGTCGGTGAGTTCAATCGTAAGAGAAGCGACGGTCACATCACCGTTCCGTTTATAGCTGACGATGAATATCTGACCAAACTTGTAAAAGGATAGAGGGGGGATATCTATGAAATTTGAAAGAATGGAAATACGCGCATTTCTCGACGAGCTTGCCTCGGATTCACCGGCACCAGGGGGAGGAAGCGTAGCAGCTCTTTGTGCCTCTCTTGGTTCAGCACTTGTTTCAATGGTGGCCAACCTTACGATAGGCAAGGAAAAATACAAAGAGAGCTGGCAGCTGATGGAGGATGTCGTCGGCAAAAGCGAGTCCCTGAGGTTCAAGTTCGTAGAACTGATGAACAGGGACACCGAATCCTTCAATACTTTCATGGCAGCAATGAAAATGCCCAAGGCTAAAGAGGAAGAAAAATGTATCCGCAAAAAAGCAATGGGAGAGGCTTCAAAGCTTGCCACAGAGATCCCTCTTCTTACACTGGAAGCCTGTGTAGAAATGGCTGAGCTGGCTTATTTGGCAGCAAAAAACGGCAACACAAACACGATAAGTGATGCCGGAAGTGCCGCACTGATAGCAGAAGCAGCCGGAAAAGCGGCAGCTTACAATGTGAAGATAAATCTTCCCGGCATAACTGACGAAACTTTTGCAGCGGATTTCAAAGCCCGTATGACAGAGGCTCTTCTGCAGCTCAGCATTAGCGCAGATAAGACAACTGATATCCTTGACAAGGAACTGCAGTAATTTCGACCGGAACAACTAATAATTAAAGGGCTGCCCGGCCAAGACAGGGGCAGCCCTTTTCTTTTTCAGATTAAGAAAAAATTTACTATCGCCCGATCTTTTTATCTGTTGATAAATATCAACCCTGAAATACAGAGTATCATTCCGATGATGTTGTTCATCGTAAGATTTTCCCTGTAGAAGAATACTCCTATCAGTACCAGCGCGACTGCAAGACATATATTGGCTACCAATGATCCGATACTGATGTTCCATCCGACCTTGTACATCATTATGAATCCAAGCTCAAGACAGACTATGGCTGCGCCAAGCAAGATGCTGTTCCACCTTATACCCCTTACGTCAATGGAAATATCCTTGAAGTGGCCGGTATAGAGATAGAGGCCCAGACAGACAGATGCTGCTATGAGGTATGTGACAAGAAGCGAAAAATAAGGGTCCGCTCCGCCTGATAATGATTTTGAACAGATGTGATACAGAACATTTGAAAAAACGATAAATCCTATGGGCCAGTAGTAGTTCAGCATTTTTCTCTTATCCTCCCCGGAAGATACTTAACCTCCACCGCCCGGTCAAACAGTTTTAAAACCCTCGTCCGGGACCAGGCTATCATAGATCAGATCCTGCCATTAAATCAACCGGAAAAAACTGTGTATTTCAAAAAAGGCCCGCCGGTTTCCAAAAAGAAAGCGGCAGGGGAGCAAATATACTGCATTTACCACTCCCGCCTGCCGCTGACCAGCCTTAGATCTCAGTGCAGAGCTCTTACTCAGCCTCCGTAAAATCTATTAGAGTAAGCCAGAGCATGTCTCCGCTCTTTTCCAGTTTTTTCCTTATCGATTCGTCAATATCACTGTCGATCTCAAGCGCGCCAAGGGCAAGACCGCTGTTGTCCTTTCTTCCAAGGGCAAAATTAGCAATGTTGATCTTAGCTTCTCCAAGTATGTTTCCTATCTTTCCTATTACACCGGGCCTGTCGTGATTCTGAAAAAGTATGAGCTTGCCGTTGGGAACGAAGTCGAGCCAGTATTCATTTACCTTTACGATACGCATACGGCCCTCTTCAGTGATGGTACCTATAAGCGACACTTTGCACTTTTCGGCGTCCAGTGTTATCTCAACGGTATTTTTATATGTTTTAGGATCTCCAATGCTCTCTTCCACTGTCAGACCGCTGTCCTTGGCAAGGAGGGGAGCCAGCATGTATGAAACTTCGGGACCGCGGCTGACTTCAAAAAGGCCTTTAAGTACAGCGATGCTGTAAGCGCAAAGCCTGTTTGGCATTGGTTCATCCTCACTGAACATATCTCCGCGCAGCATAATGTGGCAGCTCTGTACAGCACCGCACTCTGTTTCCGCAAGTTTGGCTCCCAGTATTCCCATTTTCCTTGAAAGCTGTAGGAATGCCTTCTGGGCCTTGTTAAGCTTCTGCTCCAGAAAGGGGAGGTTTACGGCATGTTCGTACGGCTCTCCGCGCAGTGCCGCTATCATGTTTTCTGCGGCGATCTTTGCCACTTCTGTCTGTGCCTCTTCAGTGCTGGCTCCGAGGTGTGGTGTTATGACGATCCTGTCTTCAATGTCTTTAGCAAGGAAGGGATGACCTTCACACAGAGGCTCTGCTGTATATACGTCAAATGCTATCCCCGAAAGCCTTCCGTCCCTTACCGCATCAGCCGCCGCTTTTTCGTCCACTATGCCGCCCCTGGCGCAGTTTATGAGATAGGCTCCTTTTTTGAACGCTTTCAGCATTTTTTCATCGATCATATTGGCAGTGTCTGCCGTCAGTGGCATGTGGATCGTCACTACATCGGCTATCGAGAGAGCGTCAGCAAGATCTTCCCTCATTGGTATGCCCAGTGTCTCAGCTTTCTTCTTAGGCATGTAGGGATCGTATCCTATCACATCCATCCCAAAAGCGCGGCAGCGCTGAGCTACTGCTGCACCTATTCTTCCAAGTCCCAGAACGAGGACCTTCTTTCCGCTGAGCTGGTGGCCGGAGAATCTTTTTCTGTCCCATTCACCGCTCCTGAGGGAACCAAATGCCTGCGGAACCTTTCTTACGAGACCCAACATAAGAGCCATTGTCAGCTCTGCTGCCGCAAGTGTGTTTCCGGTAGGTGCATTTATGACCACTATCCCCTTACGGCTCGCAATAGGAACGTTGACATTGTCAACTCCTACGCCTGCACGGGCAACTACCTTCAATTTCACTGCCGCGTTCAGCGCTTCTTCATCCATCTTTGTACCGCTTCTAGTGAGAACTGCGTCTATTTCGGGCAGTTTTTTAAGTAGGTTTTCACGTGACATGCCAACTTCTTCTATCAGATCAATGTCAGGAGCTTCTCTGAGCATCTGAAGTCCGGCTTCACCGACAGTCTCCGCCACAAGTACCTTCCATTTTTTATTTTGAGCCATGGTCATTAATCCTCCCTGTTCCAGACATTCCAGGCTTCTGCAAGGAAATCTTTTTTCAGCGTCTGTGCCATATTCGCAGCTCCGTAGAGTGATCCAAGGATGATGCAGAGTTCTGGCCATCCCCAGTTGTTGTAGTGTGCGGCTCTGATAAGTTCTCCTTTGAGCTTTCCCTGTCCGCCTGCTGTTTCAATCCCCATCAAACGAAGTTTTTTACGAACTGCTTCCGTGTCACCTCCTGGATATTTAAAGGCGGTAACTCCAGGTGAGCGGGCCTCGGGGCACTTCACGAGAAGGTCAAACCCCATTGCTTCGAGTCCTGCGGCAAGGGCATCGGCATATTTCCTCCTCGATTTGAACCAGGCTCCTGTACCTACCTCCAGTATCTCCTCCAGAGCTTCGTCGAGGGCATAGTAAAGTGACACCGGTGGTGTAAAGGGATTTGCCGGGGATTTTGCTTCCAGGTCTTTTTTGTGAAGCTTCAGATCGTAGCTGTAACTGGGGCATGTTTTTCCTTCAAGAGCATTCCAGGCTTTTTCTGAGAGCCAAACAAGCCCAAGTCCCGGAGGAGTAAGAAGTCCTTTCTGAGAAGCTGTTCCTATTGCGTCAATACCCCATTCCTGCGGAAAGCATTCCATTGCTCCAACAGAGCTGACTCCGTCAACAAGTATCAGCGGACGGTCTTTTTCAGGTATTGCTGCAATTATTTCTTTGATCGGATTAACAACGCCTGTCGATGTCTCATTCTGAGTTATCATGAGAACTTTGCAGCCCGGATTGTTTTTAACTGCTTCAGCCGCAATTGCCGGCGTCACAGGGTCACCGAACTGCACATCGATATTGATGCCTTCAGCGCCTGTTCTCAATGCAATTTCACGAAATCTGTTGCCAAAAACTCCGCATGAGATTGAAATGAATTTATCGCCTTTTTCAAGAAAGTTGACCGCCATGCACTCAAGAGCTCCTGTCCCCGAGGATGGAAGTATTATTACCGGACCTTCACTTTTTAACAGTTCATGGAGATTCTTCTCGATTCGCGTAAAAAGCTCTGAAAAAGCAGGGCACCTATGTCCTATCAGCGGACGTGCACCAGCCCTCAGCACTTCTGCCGGCAGTTCCACCGGACCAGGGGTCAGCAGATATTTCGTATTCATTCTCATTTTTCCTCCTTATTATGATGATCAAAATTTTGTAACAAAAAAGGGACCGGAAAAAATCCTCCGGTCCCTGAAACGCCTTGATGTTCTAGAAAATTTTAGTGATTTTCTCTATTCATCGGGTACACGTTTCGGGACCGGCAAAGACAACCAGAGCCGCCGCATGAGGAAGAAACGCCGGAAGAGAGAGATGATGACGAAATGCCGGTATAAGCAAAACATACTGATCTTTTCACCTTAAGCGCTCCTTTCCTGTGTCCCCGTTGAATGGTTAACATATATACTCTCCTTTTGGTTAAATGTCAAGCATTTCTTTAAGACATGGTTGAACACAAAGGCGTGGAATTTGCAGCCTACGGCTACGGTGAATTCGCGTCCTGCGGACGCTGGGGAATTTGCTCGCTTCGCATCGCGGAGAATTGCGGCCAAGGGCCGCGGAGTTTCAAAATTACCGTCTTTCCCGAATTCTCCAATCGGAAGAGCACTGTTTTCCGTCAGGAAAACTTATCAAATTGACCTTAGTGCTCGAACCATTTCGAATGCGTTTTGAGATCGGAAACCCAGCAGCTTTGGATTTTGGTAGCATAAATCCAGTCATAGCAAGAATCTAAAGACACTGGAACGCCGATTGATGCACTCGATGGAGACGATATAAAAGGCTTTCATTCCCCGCCGGATGGGTTTTCCGGCAAATTCCCCAGCGGCCGAAGGACGCGAATTCTCCAGCGACGAACGTCGCGAATTCCCCGCAGCCCAGAGGCTGCAGTTCGGCCATTGTTTCCCGGCAATTTCGCTATTTAACCTTCTCGCCATTAAAGGTATAATTCCTACGTGTGCCCGTCTGTCGAATAATTGGGCAAGCCGTGGAGAGTAAGGAGAGAATTTTTTGACAAACAGGACTAGAGATCTGATACCGTCTGTAACAGCTTTGATACTTTTCTGTTTTCTTTGCTTTGTTATTCCCGCAATATATCCTGACATGTTTGCCTACTCATCAAAAAAAATCGAAGTAACAATAACAGGAGGCATGTCTGCAGGACAGGCCGCGAGGGCGCTGAAAGAGTCCGGCGTGGTTCGGGACACAAATAAACTCATCAAATGGATGATCAAACTTGAAATCGACAGGACACTCAGACCGGGAACATACCTTATTGCCCCCGGTGATGAAATTTCTGTAGCAAACCAGCTTAAAGCAGCCAGACCCGTGAGCCTCAACGTAATGATAATACCGGGGACAAGATACAGCACAATTAACGCCGCTCTGAAACTGCCTAAGGGTGATGACGGACTTTTAAGGGCCCTCTCCGATAAGGAGAATTTCCCTTCCGAACTTCATGACCTGCTGCCGGATGACCCAAGGGACAGGATAGTTTTCTTACTGCCTGAAACTTATTCCCTGGCTCCAGGCAACAATGTAGGGGTGCAGACAGTAAAGAGGGCGTCCAGGCTCTGGATGGAAAGAGTAGGGAAGTTCCTTCCTGAGAATGCGGACAAAAAGTTCACTGCTCAGAGGGGGATACTCGCTTCAATAGTCGAGGGCGAGGCAAAAATAGAAGAGGAACGCCCGATATTGGCCGGAATATTCTTAAACAGGATAGACAAATGGATACCCCTCCAGTCTTGCGCGACCGTGATCTATTGCTGGGACGAACTGGGAATAAAAAAGAAGAGCCTTACATACAAAGATCTGGAGATCGATTCACCATACAATACGTACAGGAACAGCGGACTGCCTCCGGGACCTATATCAGTACCTTCGGAGAATTCGTGGTTAAGCGCACTGCAGCCTGCAAAGACAGACCACCTTTTTTTCTTTGCTACTTCAGAAGGAAATCACATATTCAGCAGGACATACGAGGAACATCTGAAAAAACAGAGGGAGATGACCGAGTGAAACCTCAACTGAGCGTGATCTCGCTTAAGGTACCTCAAAAGGATATATACTATATCAGCTGGACTATAGACGCATGCGAAGGCCTTGGACTCCTGAGGACAGACGACCCCAAAATGGGAGAGGTAACGGTCTTCACGCCTTCAGAACTTTTGGTAGACATGCTGGGATGCATAGAAGGCCTGAAGAATGAGGGACTGGAGATAAATATAGTCAATGTCAGCTGACCGACAGGAGAGAGAAAATGCAGGAAAAACAAATTGAAATTATCAGGCAGAAACTTGCCGAAACACATAAAAAAGGAGCCGTGCACGCTGACGTTTTTATTCAGGCCGGAACTGCACACTCGGCACACTATGAAGACGGCAGGATAGAAGAACTCTCATCCTCCAACACTGACGGTTCAGGAGCAAGGATCATCGCAGGGGACAAAACATTTTATTCCCATTCCCCCGGCACCTCGGTATCAGGCATATCACAAATCATTTCTGAAGCTGAGACCTCTGCATTCGGCACATCAGCCCTGAATGCTGAAAAGGGCAGGGACCCCATCCTGACGATGGAGGAACATATCTCGCCTCCGGAGATCGGGTATATGAAAGAGCTTGATCTTAAGATCAGAAAAAGTTCCAAATATGTAAGACAGGCAGCTTTCAGATACAGCATCTCAAAGAGGAATGTCCTGATAATTAGGTCTGACGGCATCTGCGCCAAGGACACAAGGACATACTGCAGTTTTTCCGCGCAGATAATAGCGGAAAAAGACGGAACACTTCAGACAGCCTCAGAGAGACGCTGCATGGCGGTTCCGCACCCTGATTTCTGGTCGGGTTCGGACCCGCAGAAGATCGCTTTCTCCGCGCTTGACAGAGCCCTTCTTATGCTTGAGGCAAAACCCTGCCCGGCAGGAAAGATGAAAGTCCTGCTGGCCGGAGAGGCCGGCGGCACAGTTATCCACGAAGCGTGCGGACATGGGCTGGAAGCTGATATAGTAGAAAAGGACCATTCAATATACAGAGACAAGATCGGAGAAAAAGTGGCACATGATTCGGTGACTATGATAGATGACCCTACGATCCCGTGCCTCTACGGCTCATACAGATTTGATGATGAGGGAACTCCTGCCAGAAGGAACGTACTGATCGAAAATGGGATATTAAAGGCTTATCTGACCGACATACTTTCTGCCGGTACGTCGGACCTTCCGCTTACAGGAAACGGCAGGAGGCAGTCATACAGGAACATCCCTGTGCCAAGGATGAGCAACACCTTTCTCGCTCCGGGGGATTCCAACTTTGAGTCGATGCTGGCTCAGACCGACAGAGGACTTCTGGTCAAAAAGATGGGGGGAGGGGAAGTCAACCCTACTACCGGGGATTTTGTCTTTTATGTCTCAGAAGCGTATATAATTAAAAAGGGGAAGGTGTCATACCCTGTAAAGGGTGCAATACTCACGGGCAACGGACCCGATGTGCTGCGAAATATAATTTCACTGGGAAAAGACCTTTACATGGATCCCGGTGTCTGCGGAAAATCAGGGCAGGGAGTACCTGTTACTGACGGGCAGCCATCGATGCTGATCGAAGGGATGACTGTAGGAGGTAGTGAGGCCTAAGATGATCTTCGGAAAAAAAAGCAAGAGGAATGAAAAACCAGCTGTACGTCAGCCAAAAACAAAGACAAAACTGACAGGCGGCGGGGCATGGACAAAGCTTGCTTACATTGTCCTTGTGCTGATTTCCCTTTACCTTACAGCATCTTTTTACACACCTTGGACCGGCACCCTGGGAAGGAGAATCTCTTCAGCGGTCCTTGGAACGATCGGCGGATCCTCGATAATACCAATTCTTTTTGCCCAATATTTCAGTATTTCAAAGCTCCTTTCAAAGAAGGTGCCTAATCTGATCAGGCAGTCTGCGGGCACCCTGCTTTTGTTTTTCACGGCATCCCTGCTTCTGGGTCTCAATACTATGACATCTGACCTCACAAACTATCCTATCTGGCTTTCTCCGGGAAATTTCGGTACTTCTTTTGCTGAACAGGCATTCTCCATGCTTGGAGCATTTGGCACATTCATAGCAGGAGCTCTTTCTATATATATTTCAATGTTGCTTTATAATATTCCGATATTTTCTAACATAAAACTGCCCGGTTCGTCGTTGTTTGCTCTTTTTTGGAAGAAAGAAAAGGGCTCCGGGGAACATGCAGCTAAAAAAATATCTCTGGATGACGCAATTAATATTTCTGAATATGAAGGATCTGACTACTTCGGTCCGGCCGGAGAAGAGATAGATCAGCCTCCGATCACTGTTACAGGTTTGGGCCTGCAGGGATCAGAAGAATCTGTGTATTCCGGCGAGCAGATCCAGGACCCTGAGTTCAACCTGGACGATGATCCCTTATATGACGGAGTGGAGCAGGGAATTTTCCCTCCGCCGATCGAAATATTCGGAAAAGAAGAATCTCATGAGGGAGAGATGGACGAAGAAAAATCCATGCCCCTGGGTGACAAGATAATAAAAGCCCTCAAACAGTTCAACATTGATGCAAGACTCGCAGAGATCCTTGTCGGACCGACTGTTATACAGTTCAGGATTCAGCTTGCTCCGGGCATCAAAGTCAATAAAGTAGCCGTGCTTTCAAATGACATAGCACTTGCCATGGCGGTGCCAAGTTTAAGGATAGAGGCTCCGATACCGGGAAAACCCTACGTAGGCATAGAGATCCCTAACCCCAGGCGCAGGGGCATCCCTCTCAGGACCATCATTGAGGATCCTGCTTATCAGGAGTCAGACGCAGCACTGCCTCTGCCGTTCGGAGTAGCAGTAAACGGTGATTCTGTCATCACAGGCCTTGAGGAGCTTCCTCATCTTCTTGTTGCAGGAACGACAGGCTCCGGGAAAAGCGTTTTTATCAACTCATGTATAGTCGGTCTCTGTTCAATGCGGGCACCTGATGAGCTCAGGATGATACTGGTCGACCCCAAGAGGGTCGAAATGGCTATATACGATAAGCTTCCACACCTTCTTACACCTCCGGTGACTGACGCAAAAAAAGCTGTCCATGTCCTTGCATGGGCCATAAGAGAGATGGAATCCCGCTACACTATGTTCGCAAAGGCAAGGGTAAGGAATCTCGAAAATTTCAACAAAAAGGTCATACCCAAAGAGAGGCTCCCGCACATAGTAATAGTGGTAGATGAGCTTGCAGACCTTATGATGACGGCTCCAAAGGAAGTTGAAGAATACATATGCCGCCTCGCCCAGATGGCAAGAGCCACGGGCATTCATCTCATACTTGCTACACAGAGACCTTCTGTCAACGTTATTACTGGCCTTATCAAGGCGAACATACCGGCAAGGGTCGCCTTTACCCTTCCCAGTTCCGTCGATTCCAGGACGATAATAGACTGCTCAGGAGCAGAAAAACTGCTCGGAAAGGGAGATATGCTCTTCCTTTCGACCAGACACCCAAAGCCTATAAGGATCCAGTCCCCATGGGTCGATGAACAGGTGCTTTGCGTCTGGCTCAACTACCTTGTTAATCTTTTCGGCCTTCCTGATTTTATTGAAATAGACAAACAGGGAAACGGACCATCAGGCATAGACAACGCCGCTGCATTTGACGACGACCTCCTTGAAGATGCAGTGGATACTGTGATGTCAACAGGCATCGCATCTGCAAGCGGTCTTCAGCGAAGGCTCAGGGTAGGTTTTTCGAGGGCATCACGCCTGATAGACATGATGGAAATGATGGGTATCGTCGGTCCGGCAGATGGATCAAAGCCGCGCGAGATCCTTGTAGATGAGGATGAGGCACGGGATATGATAATAGATGCTAAAAATGGCTACTAATAAGGAAAGAGTGACAAAAAAAAAGAGCCGTTTACTAAACGGCTCTTTGGACTTTACCGGAACGGAGGCACTTCGTGCAGATATGAAGTTTACGAGACTCTCCGCCGCCCACATCAATGCGTACACTCTGAAGATTTATGAGCCAACGACGCCTTGTGTGACGGTTAGAATGGCTAACGGCATTTCCCGTCGTCGGTCCGCGACCGCAACAATCACATAACCTGGACATTTTTATTCCCCCCTTATACCTTGGAACATCCAACCTGTGCATTGTATCACAGTATATGAAAATCTTGCAACTAAAAGTATTGGAGGAAAATAGATGAACTTCAGCGAAAAGATGGCAGAACTGGACAAAATATTGCGCAAGCTCGAAGGAGACGCCCTTCCTCTGGAAGATGCCCTTTCAGAATTTGAGAAGGGGATAGGACTGGTGAGGGACTGTCGGGCTTATTTAGAGGAAGCAAAACAGAAGGTAGCACTGCTGACCGATGAAGGGGAAGTCCCATTCGACCCTCATAAGAAAGAGGATTCCTGATAATGGGCAAAACGGACGCGGACCTGAGGGTAAAAAAAGAACTTGAAAAATACAGGGATCTTTTCGAAGAGTATCTCGATGTATCTTCAGAACTGAGAAACAAAGGCGTTCCGGAAAAACTACGGCAGGCAATGGACTACTCCCTTTTTGCAGGAGGAAAAAGGCTGCGCCCTGTACTCTGCCTTGCTGCCGCAGAAAGATGCGGATGCGATCTCCATGATGCTTTTCCTCTGGCTCTTGGTTTTGAGATGCTCCACACAGCCACTCTGATCCATGACGACCTTCCATGTATGGACGATGACGACATGAGGAGAGGAAAACCCTCTAACCATGCTGTTTTTGGAGAAACTCTTGCTGTACTTGCTGGCGATGCCCTGCTTGCACTTTCGCTTGAATTCCCTCTCTGCCACAGCAAAAACATAGAACATCACAAGCTCCTGAGGGCGATACAGATATTCAGCAGTGCTATAGGACCGGCAGGCGTATGCGGAGGGCAGGTCCTTGACATGGACACGGCCCCTGCAGCCACTGACCCCGACTATGTAAGAAAAATAGCCTCGCTCAAGACCGGCACGTTGATAAGGGCAGCGGTAACAGCAGGCGCAGCACTTGGAACAGACGATGAAAATATCCTCAGCTGCTGCTACGAGTATGGAACACATATAGGTTCAGCATTCCAGATAATAGACGATATCCTCGATGTATCCAGCACAGCTGAAGAGCTTGGCAAAACGCCAGGAAAGGATGCTGAACAGGGAAAGATAACCCATGTCTCAGTATACGGGATGAAAACAGCCGCAAAAATGGCAGAAGAAGAGACAATGCTTGCAAAGAAATCTATACTGAAGATCCTGCCTGAGGATGACTTTCTTTCTGAATTCACGGAATACCTCCTGAGGCGGACCCATTAATTTGATAAGAAAATTATGACGCCATGCTAAGATAGTGGCAGACATCAATAAATCAGGCTTTCTGCCTGATCTCAATAATACAAACTTGGAGAGATTCTAAATGAGCATACTTGGATCAGCAAAGGATTTCAGAGGTCTCAATGGTCTCACCTACAGTGAATTGAATAAACTAAGCTGTGAGATAAGGGAAATGATACTTCAGGTAACACTTAAGAACGGGGGACACCTTGCCTCATCACTGGGGGCTGTGGAGCTCACGGTAGCCCTATTAAGAGCATTCGACCCCGACAAGGATAAAATTATTTTTGACGTGGGGCACCAGTCATACGCTTATAAAATACTTACAAAGAGACTGGACCGCTTCCATACACTTAGAACCAAAGGAGGGATCGCCGGCTTTCCCCGGATGGGTGAAAGCCCCTACGATTTTTTCACGACTGGGCACAGCAGCACGTCCATTTCTGCTGCAATGGGGTATGCCAAGGCAAGGGACATAAGCCGCCGGAACCATGAAGTTGTAGCTGTAATAGGAGACGGAGCCCTTCTTAACGGGGTTTCTTTCGAGGCTCTCAACTGTGTGGAAAGCACCAAAACAAAGATAATAATCGTCCTTAATGACAACAAGATGTCCATAAACCCGAGGATAGGCGGCATGGCAGGACATCTGGCCCGCCTCTCTGTAAACCCGACATACCTTAAGGTCAAAGATTTCATAAAGGACCAGTGTCATACATTGAAACGCGGTGACGCACTGGAGGACGCACTCAAAAAAATCAAGTCCAAACTTAAATCGCTCCTTCTCCCGACAAACATATTTGAAGAACTCGGAATAAGCTATTGGGGGCCTTTTGACGGACATAACATCGAGGAGATGGAGGAAGTCTTCCGGCTTGCCAGGCATTATAAAGAACCCGTACTGATACATGTCCTCACGAAAAAAGGCAAGGGTTGCTGTGAAGCAGAGAACAACGCACCATTCTTCCACGGCATCGGTCCGAACACTCCTCTGGACGCAACACAAAATCACAAACAGTCCTCATTGCCTTCATGGAGTGAAGTGATGTCCGAAACCCTGACAGAGGCAGCCCGTAACGATCCGCGTATTGCTGTCTGCACTGCTGCTATGACAGACGGGACTAAGCTCAACGGATTCGCAGACAAATTTCCCGGCAGATTCTTCGATGTCGGAATTGCTGAGGAGCATATGCTGACCTTTGCTGCAGGCATGGCAGCAGGGGGCATGAGACCCGCAGTTTGTATATACTCTACATTCCTTCAAAGAGCCGCAGACCAGGTAATGCATGATATATGCCTATCAAAACTGCCCGTTCTTCTTGGAATCGACAGGGCAGGACTTGTCGGCGAGGACGGAGAGACCCATCATGGCCTGCTGGATGTGCCATGGTTAAGAGCACTGCCCGGAATCACTATAGCCGCGCCGAGAGACGCCGCTGATCTGAGGTTTTTTGTTAACGGCTGGCTGGAAAGGGGATCCCCGATGGCTGTCAGATACCCCAGAGGGAAAGCACCACAAGCCATTCCGGCCAAAGGCAGTCAAGAAAGGATCCCTGCTGGATGGGGAAAGATAGAACTCATGTCCGGCGGAGAAAACGTATGCCTTATCGGCGTAGGCAGCACCGTTGAGCTCATGCTGAAAACAGCGGAAAAACTCCGTGCTGAAGAAGGGATAACGCCCACTGTAGTCGATCTTAGGTTTATCAAACCTTTGGACATGGACGGCATTTCAGAAATACTTAGAGAACACAGTATTATTGTCACAGCTGAAGAAAATTTCCTCAACGGGGGATCCGGAAAGGCAATATCGGATCACGCATGCAACAACCATCCGAAATGCACAGTCATCAACATGGGCGTACCGGACAGATACATCTCGCATGCGACAAGATCAGAGCAGTGGACCGAATGCGGACTTACACCGGAAAACATAGTCAGCGCCATTAAGAGAGAAAATGAAAAAAAAACTTGTCAGGCTTGATAAGCTGATCGTCGATCGACAGATGCTCCTTTCACGTACCCTTGCCCAGAACTACATTGAAGAGGGAAGGGTACAAGTAGACGGGATAACAATAAAGAAAACTGCGTCCATGGTACCTTTTGATTCCAATATAAGCGTGGATGCCCCGGAGAAGGAATGGGTCAGCAGGGGAGCCCATAAGCTGATCAAGGCGCTGGATCACTTTGATATCGACCCTTCTGGCCTGACTTGCATCGACATAGGTGCTTCAACAGGCGGATTTACGGATGTACTCCTTTCCAGGGGGGCAAATAAGGTATACGCTATTGATGTCGGATATGGGCAGCTTGCATGGAAACTGAGAAACGACCCAAGGGTCATCGTCATGGAAAGAACGAATGCACGCCATCTTACATCTGAAATGATTGACGGTGAAAAAGTTGATATGGTCGTATCTGACGCCTCTTTCATCTCGTTGAAGCTTCTCCTGAAACCGCTTGAGGCACTAATAAGCAACAACGGTATGATGGTCGTTCTGGTCAAGCCTCAGTTCGAGGTGGGAAGGGAAAAAGTGGGAAGGGGAGTAGTCCACGATCCGCTGCTGCACGAGGAAACGCTGAAGAATCTCTCTTCATTTATTGAGAACGAGACAGAACTTGCGCTTTATAACGCTACTTATTCTCCGATAAGAGGACCGGAAGGCAACATAGAATTTCTGTTTCTTTTAGGGTCAAAGAACAATACACTATTGAAACATGCTAATATAGACTTTATGAAGCTGGTTGAAGAGGCACACGAGGATACGCAGTA
The DNA here is from genome assembly GCA_963682045.1 of Synergistaceae bacterium. Taxonomy (GTDB): domain Bacteria; phylum Synergistota; class Synergistia; order Synergistales; family Synergistaceae; genus Caenicola. The sequence goes on along the minus strand of OY821326.1, from coordinate 90,002 downwards.
AAGGCAGGGGATCATCAAATGAAGACAAATAACATAGGGCTTCTTTTCAACACCCAAAAACCGGAAGCAATAAACCTGGCCGCTAAACTCTATGCATGGGGCAGGGAGAGCGGGATCAATTTTATGCTTCCTCCCCATGAAGCATCCGCGCTGAGCATACCTGAAACTTCTGACAATATCTGGAGGGAGGATGTTGAATTCGCAGTCATACTTGGTGGAGACGGCACTTTTCTGAGGGCTGCCAGATATACTTTCGGGTACCAGATCCCCCTTTACGGGATCAATCTGGGAAGACTGGGCTTTCTTGCAACAGGAGATCCTGAATGTGCAAAAGAAGATATCACATCAATACTTGAAAACAACTTCACACTTCAGCAGAGACACCTGATCAAGGGTCTCGTTTGGAGGGGGGAGCGTGTTGTATATGAGCTTCACGCACTAAATGACCTTGTTATCTCAAAGGGAAACCTTGCGCGGGTAATCGACCTTGAAGTCCGGGTAGGGGATGAGATACTTTCACTCTTCCTTGCTGACGGGCTGATCCTTTCCACTCCGACCGGATCTACAGCTTATGCCCTTTCTGCAGGCGGCCCTATAGTCCCGCCCCATGTCCCTTGTATGCTTCTTGCGCCGATATGCGCACATACACTCTACGCTCGTCCCGTAGTCCTTAGCGGCACGGACAGGGCGTATGTGACACCAAAAGGAGACAACAGGAACCTCATACTCACCCAGGACGGACAGCTATGTTACGAGCTGCTGCCCGATGACCATCTGGAAGCCATGCTGGATCCTGACATTCATATCAACATAATTCAGCTCAAGGACAGGAGCTACTACGACCTTCTCAGGGAGAAACTCCGCTGGGGATTCAACGGTATTACTGACGGAGGAGACTGATATTGATCGAAGAGATCCGTGTCCGCGGAGTCGGCGGCATCAGAGAAGCCGAATTATCACTTAAAGGCGGCTTCATAGTAATAACCGGAGAAAGCGGCTCAGGCAAGAGCAGCCTTGTGCGTGCAATGGAATTCATCGCCGGGAAACGTGCCCAGACAAACTACATTCATGCCATGGAAGAATCCGCCGATGTTATTATGACTCTGTCAACCAACCAAATCCCGGGGCTTGATAAAGACTGCCAGCCCCAGGACGGTACTCTCATCGTCAGACGTCAGTTCAGCCGGAACGGCAGAGGCAGAAGTTTTATTCAAAACAACCCGGTATCACTCAACCTGCTCTCTTCAGCAATGGAAAAAGAACTTGTCATACAGAGCCAGTTTGCACAGCTTGGACTCATTGACTCTGCGATACAGCTGGACCTTGTTGATTCCTGCGGAGGAGAGATTTTGGATCAGGTAAAAAAAGAACTTGAGAGTACATTCTGCGAAACTATAGCCACAGAGCGCCGGATTGTCAGGCTGAAAAAAAGGCGTGAAGAAACAGAAGAACTCTACCAGAACGCGGAAACCGTTCTACATACGGTAAAAGCTCTGGAGATTGAGGAAGAGAGCGAAAGAAAATGGGAGGCTGAACTGAAAGAACTCGAATCAAAGGAGACAGTAAAAGAGGCACTGGCTGCTATAAATGAAAGGCTCTCAGGAGGGACCGCCTGCGGAGGAATAATAGAAGAACTTGAATCAATAGGCAGGGACATGTACGAATCATCTCCTTCAAAGAGAGCAGACTGGAAGGACAGCATTGAATACATGCTCATCTCATCCCAGTCAGTAGCCCGACTGCTTCAAAAGGAACTGCACGATCTTTCTGCAGAAGGAAATATAGAGGAAGCAAAAGAACGTCTTGAAAAAAAAATAGGCATGCTCAGAAAACTAAAGCGTTCACTTGATCTGGTCAACTGCAGACAGCTCCTGGAATATGCCGGAAAAGCAAAAGATGAGATGGCATGGTTAAAAAAAAGCCATGTTGAACTGGAAGAACTCGAAAAGGATGCAGCGGAAAAGAAAAAACGGACAAAAAACCTTGCGATAGAGCTTCGGAAATTGAGAAAAGCCGCTGCAGCTGAGCTTGCTTCAAGAGTTAACAGACATCTCAGTGACCTTGCCATGGAACATGCTCTCTTTTCCATTGACATAGAGGAACAGGTTAAACTGCGTTCAAACGGCGCAGAAACAGTCTCTTTCAAACTAAGCATGCCGGACCAGCCCCCGCTGCCGGTCGGCAAAACAGCTTCCGGCGGAGAACTCAGCAGGATACTTATAGCACTTCAGCTTTCGCTGGGAGATGAACAGCTTCCCGGGACACTTGTCTTTGATGAGGTCGAGGCAGGACTTGGAGGAAGAACTGCGTTACTGGCAGGACATAAGCTGAGGGAGCTCTCCAAACGATGCAGGACGATACTCATAACACATGAGGCCGCAATAGCTTCCATGGCAGATCAGCATTTCCTCGTAAAAAGAGAGGGAGAAGAGACAAGTATCTTCACGATCAGAGATGAAGAACGTGAAAAAGAAATAGCAAGGATGCTTGCCGGCGATGATAATTCCTATGAAGCGCTGGAGCATGCCCGATCCCTGCTAAGTACAAGTCAGAATGGATCAGCGCCGGAATGACAGGATGGGGCAGCACTTATTGACTAAACCATAAAATTTGACTATAATACTCAGGTTATAGAACGCGCTTGGTGCAGGCTATAAAAGCCATAAGGCTGCCTGACACGCAGCGGAGGGAGGAAAAATAAGTATGTATGCAATTATCGAAACAGGCGGTAAGCAGTACAGAGTAGCAGCAGGAGACAAACTACGCCTTGAAAAGATCCACGCCGAAGAAGGCGAGCAGGTATCTTTTGATAAGGTGATCCTTCTCGGTAAGGATGAAGGACCCGTGATCGGCACTCCTTATATTGACGGAGCAGTCGTAACAGCCAAGATCCTTGAGCACGGCAAAGATGACAAGGTCATCGTCTTCAAATACCGCAGAAAGAAGAACTATCGCAAATTCCGCGGACACCGTCAACAGTATTCTCTTGTCGAGTTCGACGGTATCAAAGGCTAGAGCAGCACGTTAAAGAGGAGGTATTCTATAAGTCATGGCACATAAAAAAGGTCAGGGAAGCAGTACTAACGGCCGGGACAGTCAGCCCAAATATCTCGGTGTAAAGCGCAGTGACGGCCAGTTCGTTAACGCAGGAACAATAATAGTGCGTCAGCGCGGCACCAAATTCCACCCCGGGGCGAACGTAGGAGTAGGCCGCGACTATACACTTTTCGCTCTTGCGACAGGTAAGGTTCGTTTCCTAACCAGAGCAGACCGCAAATTTGTAACTGTTGAGCCTGAAACGCTCTAAACAACAATAAGTCTGAGTTTGATTCCGGGGGCCTATATATAAGGCCCCCGTTTATAGTATTTTAGGGACGGGGTAACATTATGAAATTTATTGATTCAATGCGTCTTTCCGTTAAGGCAGGCAGAGGAGGAAACGGCTGTATGAGTTTCCTTCGTGAAAGGTGCAGACCCAACGGAGGACCGGACGGCGGCAACGGAGGCAGAGGAGGAAGCATTATTTTTGAAGCCACCACAAACCTTCAGACACTAGCTGATCTGGAATATCAGAGAAATGTAAAGGGAAACAACGGAACCCATGGCAAGGGAAGTGCAAGAAACGGGGCGATAGGTGAAGACACTGTTGTTTTGGTGCCTTGCGGTACAATCGTATACGACGCCATGACAAACGAAGGTCTTGCTGACCTTGTTGAACCGGGTGACCGTTTTCTTGCAGCAAGGGGAGGCAGGGGAGGAAGGGGAAACCGCTATTTTTCCAGTTCTGCCAGAAAAGCCCCGAGGTTTTGCGAGAACGGCGATCTCGGCGAAGAAGCTGAAATAAGGCTTGAACTGAGGCTTATTGCAGACGTAGGACTCGTCGGGCTTCCCAACGTAGGCAAATCAAGCATCCTGGCAGCTATTTCCAATGCTCAGCCCAAGATCGCAGATTATCCTTTCACCACCCTTTCCCCGAACCTGGGAGTTCTTACAACAGGGTATGAGAGGATAGTAATAGCAGACATCCCCGGACTTATTGAGGGTGCGCACATGAATAGAGGGCTTGGGATACAGTTCCTGAGACACATAGCACGCAGTAGGCTCCTTTTACACGTTTTGGGTCTTGAGTGCCAGGAATTTGATAAACTTACCGAAGAGCTGGATACTGTACGCAATGAGATGAGATCCTATGACCCGGATCTGGACAAGCGTCCATATTTTGTTGTCGCAAACAAGCTTGATGAACTGGAAAACCCTGAAGAACTCATAGGGAGGCTGTCCGAACATTTTGGTTCGGTCGGGATTAATTTTTGTGCAGTGAGCGCTTTGACTGAAGAGGGGATACCGGAACTCGTAAAGCATATAATAGACTTTACAGAAAAGAATCCGAGACCCAGGAGCGAGGTCAGACTTTATGCTCTTGACAGCGCAGAAGATATTCAGTCACCGGTCAGGACAAGAAACAAGATCCAAGTGGTATCACTCCACGGAGGAGGATTCAGGATCCTTCACAATCGTCTTGAGAAAGCTGTCGAGCGTTATGACCTCAGCCAGGATGAAAACGCTGCAAGATTTACAATTTTAATGAGAAAGTATAAAGTCGAGGATCTTCTGGAGGCTGCAGGAGCAAAAGAGGGAGATCAGATAACGATAGGCCCCAAGGATTTCATTTTCTATCCAGATTATTATCCTTCCGAGTTCGAGGAATCCGAAGGACCTGATCAAGACGAGTTTTCCACAGATACAGACACAAACCGAAACCAATAAGACAAAAGAGGCAGGAAAATGGCAAACAGTTCTAAGAGAAGAATAGGTATCATGGGCGGTACCTTCGACCCGATACATTACGGACATCTCAGAGCTGCAGACGAAGCTCACGCAGCATTCGGACTTTCTGAAGTTATTTTTGTCCCGACTGGTCAGCCCCCCCACAAAGCAGGGGAGAGGGTGTCTTCGGCAGACAAAAGATTCATGATGACTGTTTTAGCTACAGTTGACTGTCCATACTTTTCCGTTTCAAGGATAGAAATAAATAAGACCGGCAAAAGCTATACAATAGATACTCTCAGACAGCTCAAATCACTCCCTGAATACCTTGACACAGAGTTCTATTTCATAACAGGGCTTGACGCTGTATTGGACATAGTCTCATGGAAAAACCCTGAAGAAATTATGAGCCTCTGTAAATTTGTTGCAGTTAGCAGACACGGATACACTCATACTAAAATGGAAGAACTGCCCGAAGATTTGAGATCTGCAATAATTCCGCTTGAAATACCGCTTCTGGCAATATCGAGTACAGAGCTCAGAGAGAGGGTAGGAAAAGAGAGGAGCATCAGATTCCTTGTTCCTCCTTCAGTTGAGCATTTTATCAGGAAGTATTCCCTATACAAAGATATTTGATATTCAAATGGAGGTAAACGCCTTTGAAACATTCTAAATCAATAATCATGATCGTGCTGCTGGCAATATTGGGCATCGCTGCAGGCGTCGGTCTAAAAGTCTACACTATCCTTCACACAAAATCAGAGGACATCCTTGGTACCATTGAGAGCTCGATTGACAGTGGCAGCGCGCAGTATGCAGCCCTAAAAGAACAGGGGAGATTCAACATCCTTATAATGGGTGAGGATGATGTAGAGGGTTCCAGAAGGTCAGATACGGTATTATTCGCAACTATTGACATAGATGATAAAAACATGAGAATACTTTCCCTTCCAAGGGATACAAGAGTACAGATACCGGGACATGGCGTGCAGAAACTTAACCACGCGTTCGCCTACGGAGGCCCGGACCTGCTTAAAGCCACCGTTGAAAAATATCTGGGACAGCCGATACTTTATTATGTAATCATCGACTATGTAAGCTTTCCGGCAGTAGTAGACATACTGGGCGGAGTAGAGATAGACGTCCAGAAAAGGATGCGGTACGTCGACAGGGCAGGAAAACTTAACATCAATATACAGCCCGGACTGCAGGTAATGGACGGAAAGACCGCTCTGCACTATGTCCGTTTCAGAATGGACGCGCTTGGTGACATCGGAAGGGTACACAGACAGCAGCAGTTCATCAAAGCGATCTTAAAGAAAGTCTACGACCCAAGGATCCTGGTCAAAATACCTGAACTTACAGCACAGACAATGAAACTCTTTAAGACTGACATGTCTCCTGCGCTCTCGATCCAGCTTGCAGGATTCGCACAGAACGAGCTCGGAAGAGAACGCATATTCTTTTCTACCCTACATGGACAGGCTGCGACCATCAACAATCTAAGCTACTGGGTAGGCGACACCAAGTCAGCGAATGAATTTCTGGACACTCCTATCGAAATGCTTATCTCAGGAGATATTACGGAGAACAAAAACACAAGTAATTTTGGGGGACTCTCTTTGTCATATTCTTCGGCAGCTGATGAGACAAAAGTAAACGGAGAATTGCTGGGAGCAGAAAAACCGGAAGAGAAAAAAGCAGTGCCCCTTATGTCCAATGAAGATCTGCTTGGCCTTATCAGATCAATGTCTGAATCCATAGCTGTCCTCAATGGCACAGGGAAGTCCGGGTTGAGTACAGAAGTAGCGTCAAAACTCCAGAAGATAGGCATAGATGTTGTAATGTCAGCAAACGCCAAGCACTTTGACTACAGAAGCAGCAACGTCGTATATCCTCTGAATGCCAAGCCTGAAGTTATAAAAACTGCCCAAACACTCGGCAAGCTTCTTGGTATACCCAATAACCTGGTGAGGTCAAACAATCAGGCATTTTACCCTTCGATTATTATAGGACATGACGGCAAGCAACTTATCAGCCGCATTGACAAACTGATAGAGATAAGCTCACAATAGTTGTCGCAAAGACTCAATTGCTTTAATTAGATTAAACTCCAAAGAAGGCGAGGTGGATATTTTTATGATAACATCATCAAAAACTATCGAAGAGTTCTATGAGCCCTACAAGCCAATTGTAGATGCGCTGATCGAAAAACACGCACTGGAAGTCACGGTACACAACCTGAGTGAAGTTTCAGGTTTCACTGAGGCATTCATAGTAGCAATAGCACGCTCCGACCTCCACGCAAAGACACTCCTTGATACAGCAAGCGAAATGCTGGATGAAATGAAGCTCCCGCACAAAGTGGAGGGAGAAGGAAGCAGCCGCTGGTGCCTTATGGACGCAGGACACTTAGTAGTAAACATCCTCAGCAGGGAAGGCCGTGACTACTACAGGCTTGATTCGCTCTGGGGCGACGCTCCTGCTCTTAAGTTCCAGGATCAGGACGAATAATAAAGGAAAATAAGAAGATGAGATGTATATTCTGTGAAATCAACGACTATATACTGGACAATGAACTGGTTTACGCGATCTTCGACAAAATGCCTGTCAATAAAGGCCACATGTTATTCGTAACAAAAAGGCACGTTGAAAGCTTTTTTGATATCACGAAGGAAGAACGTGAAGCTATCTTTGACCTAATTGACGAGGCTAAGCCGATGCTTGATCAGATATACTCGCCCGAAGGCTACAATATCGGTGTGAACTGCGGGAAAACATCAGGACAATCTGTCATGCATGTCCACGTTCACCTCATCCCGAGATACGCGGGGGATACTGCGTCTCCGAACGGCGGTGTCCGAGGCGTCATTCCGGAAAAAATGAAGTATATATAAATTTAATTCTATAATGTCCTATAATATATCTTATGTGACCTTAATAAAATTGTTGAATTTCAGTTATTGTCTTATAAATCTATAACGTTTAGTTTTTTCACTTTTTTCCTCTGAATAATTTTATATATTTAGCTGCAGTTCCAAAAAGTTATCCTGAAACAGTTTAGGACATATTTTTATACTCTATTCATTTTTTAAGTTTTTTCGGAGGTATAAACATACCTGTTTAGATAAGTCAGGCCCCTCTCCGTCGATCCTGGAAGTGCTTCTTTTTTCGCTTTCTTTAAATAAAAAGGCCAAAGACCTAAAAAAGCTTGATTCAGGTTTCCGGCCAATTTATTACTTTGTATTGGTCAATATTTGCACAGAAAGGGATAAGAAAAAAAGATCCGCTTATTGGACAGCCGCCTTTACGATTCCAAGGAAGCTGTCGGGTTTTAGGGAAGCACCGCCTACAAGCACGCCGTCAATATCTTTCATTGAGAGTATTGACGCCGTGTTTTCAGGTTTTACGCTTCCGCCGTATAATATTATAGTTTTTTCTGCAGCCCCTTCGCCGAATGTATCGGCAAGAAGTTTTCTGATGAATGCGCAGACTTCCTGGGCATCTTCGCTGCTTGCGGTCTTGCCTGTACCAATAGCCCAGACCGGCTCATACGCAACTATAATCTTTTCCGCAACATCATTGCCGGCCATTGCCTTGAGGCCGGCTATAAGCTGCTTTCTGATCACATCAAAAGTGCTGCCGGATTCACGTTCCTCCAACAGTTCTCCTACACAGAAAACAGGTGTGAGGTGCTCTTCCAGTGCCGCCAACAGCTTTTTGTGAAGTTCTTCACTTGTTTCACGGAATATGTGCCGGCGTTCACTGTGTCCTATTATCACATGGGTACAGCCCAGTTCTTTAATCATCTGCGCTGAAACTTCTCCGGTAAAGGCTCCGCTTTTTTCCCAATGCATATTCTGAGCACCAATAATGAGCGGTGAACCATCTTTTCCTTTTATTGCCGCATCAAGTGATACAAACGGGGCAAAGATCGCTACTTCCATCATTTCCTTATTTATATTTGAGACGATATCCTCAGACGAGACCAGCTTAGGCACAAAGGCTGACATGAACTCTGAGGTCGCTGCCGGTCCGTTGAACATTTTCCAGTTTCCTGCAATAAATTTCCTGCGCATGTTTTCTGATCCTCCTTAAATAAATAAAAAAGCGGCTCCGGCGACTTTGCTTTCCCGAAACCGCTTATATTTTTTACTCAGTGATATTGTACGGTTCTATTCCGGGCAGTATTTTACCTTCAAAGAACTCAAGACTTGCCCCGCCGCCTGTTGAAACATGGGAGACCTGATCTTCATATCCGAACTGCGCTATTGCAGCTGCGGAATCCCCTCCCCCAACAACAGTGAATGAACCAATTTCTGTAGCCTTCACAAGTGCCTGGGCAACAGCCTCTGTGCCTTTTGAAAATGCAGGCATCTCGAATACTCCCATAGGCCCGTTCCAAAGTACAGTTCTGGAAGAGAGGATGACCTCCGTAAAAGCTTTGATCGTCTCAGGACCGATATCAAGACCCATTTTCCCAGGCGGTATTGCATCAGAAGCTACCAGGGAATATGGAGAATCTGCTTTAAACTCGTCCGCTGCCAGGATATCCAGAGGCAAGAGCAGCTTGACTCCCAGTTCTTCTGCTTTTGTTATCATTTTATACGCAAAATCGATCTTATCTGCCTCACAGAGAGAAGTCCCTATTTCAAGGCCCTTTGCTTTGAAAAAAGTAAATGCCATACCTCCGCCTATCAGGATCGTGTCGACTTTTTTCACTAAATTTTCGACTACTGCGATCTTATCGGACACCTTCGCGCCGCCAAGTATAAGCACAAATGGTTTTTGAGGATCATCACGGACCGCTCCTAGCATCTCTGTTTCCTTGACGATCAGAAGGCCTGCAAACGATGGGAGTACCTCAGCAACAGCTCGTGTGGAAGAGTGGGACCTGTGGGCCGCACTGAATGCATCCATGACAAATATGTCAAAGTTCTCTGCAAGTTTTTTAGCAAATTCCATGTCGTTTTTCTCTTCTTCAGGATGAAACCTGACGTTTTCGAGAAGAAGGACTTCGTTGCCCCATTCCGAGGATGCCTTTTGAACTTCGGGACCAATACATTCATGGACAAAACGCACATTCCAGCCTGTTATCTTTGCAAGTTCCTTACCAACAGGTTCAAGCGAATACTTCATATCTATTTTACCCTTTGGTCTGCCAAGATGGGAAATAAGGGCGACTTTGGCCCCGGCTGCCTTGAGAGCCCTCAGGGTCGGAAGATGCGCACAGATTCGTGTAGAATCAGCAACCTTGCCATCAGTAAGTGGGACATTGAAGTCGACCCTCACCAAAACCTTTTTTCCGGTGATATCACCTGGTAAAAAAGTTTTTAGCTTCATGGGGTTTAAACTCCCTTTGAGAAAATATAGTCTGCCAGATCTATTACCCTGTTGCTGTAAGCCCATTCATTATCATACCAGGAGAGGACCTTGACCATTTTGCCACCCATGACCAGTGTGTGCCTGGGAGCAAAGATCGAGGAGCGCGAATCTCCAACAAAGTCCATAGATACAAGATCTTCCGGTTCATATCCAAGGATACCCTTAAGGGAGCCATCAGCGTATTCTTTCATTGCTGCGTTAACATCTTCGACTGTAACTGCCTTTTCAAGCGTGACTGTGAGGTCCACCACAGAGACGTCGGGAGTCGGTACACGCAGGGCGAATCCGTTCAGTTTGCCTTTAAGTTCAGGCATAACTTCTGAAATAGCCTTTGCTGCACCTGTCGTTGTAGGGATAATCGAAAGCGCCGCGGCCCTGCCTCTGGAAGGGGTCTTGTGCGGGAAATCCAATGTTACCTGATCGTTTGTATAGGAATGGATAGTGTTCATGAGTCCCTCGACTATGCCGAATTTCTCCTGAAGCACTTTGCAGACAGGGGCAAGGCAGTTCGTCGTGCAGGAAGCATTTGAGACAATATTATGCTTTGCCGGATCATAAACCCCTTCATTAACTCCCATGACTATCGTGGCATCCTGGTTTTTAGCAGGTGCTGAGATTATTACTTTTTTAGCTCCTGCCGTTATGTGTGCCTTTGCCGCATTTGCATCAGTAAAGCGGCCGGTGCTTTCAATAACGAGGTCTACACCAAGCTCTTTCCAGGGAAGCTTTGCCGGATCCGGCTCTGCCACTGCCTTGATCTTATGTCCGTTTACGACGAGATAGTCTCCTTCAACGGAAACTTCACCGGGGAAGCGGCGAAAAACTGAGTCATATTTCAGGAGATATGCAAGGGATGCCGGCGGTGTAAGATCGTTTACTGCCACGACCTCAAAGAGATTGTCCTTTCCGTTCATGAAGAAAGAACGGAGCGAAAGACGCCCAATTCGTCCAAAACCGTTGATTGCAACCTTGTACTTTGCCATGAATATTGCCCCCTTAATTTTTTATCACAAATACTTGTGAAAATTAGAGCATAGATTAATTTTTGCTCTAATTTGATTGTGCTATCTTATAGCTTTAAAGTCAAATAGATTTAATCCGTTTTACTCATCAAATTGCAGATTTTCGTGCAAAACTCTCAAAAGTTCGCCGAGAGCCATAGCACTGAGCACATCACCATGAGGCTTGTACGGCATCATTCCGTCAAAACACTCTGCAATGCCTCCAAGGCATCTGTGCCTGAGGTGTGAATTGAAGGGACGCATAAAGATCCATCCCAGATCTGTTCTAGTCGGGTTATATTTAAGGAATGCCGAAATGAACTCTCCAAGGAGCCACGGCCATGCCATGCCGCGGAAGCGGGCCTTCATCCTCTGGTCGAGCCTTCCCTCTGACCTGCCCTTGAATTTATCATGTCTCGGATCAAGGGTGCGCAGACCGTAGGTCGTGTAGAGCTCGTCCCAGCAGATCCTTATCACGCCCCTGGCCATATCGTCTGTCAGTGGGCTGAAAGAAAGTGAAACCGCTAAGATCTGATTTGGACGAATCGCAGTATCTTTGGCCAAAACTGCGGGGTCGATCCAGTCATAGAGACATTTTCTCTCGTTGTTCCAGAAGATCTCACGGAAAGAGTCCGCGCATTTTTCAGCCATTTCTGCGTATTTTTCTTTTGCAGAAATATCATTGTCCGCCTCGGCAAATTTTTCAGAGACTTTCAGCGCGTTGTACCACAGCGCGTTAACTTCTACGAGATACCCTCTTCTGTGTACTACCGTCTCTCCTGCTGCAACAGCGTCCATCCAGTGCCTCAGCGGATCATCCGAGTCCACTTTAAGCAGCAGATTTTTTTCGCAGGTAAGGTCAAGAGTATTGATACCGGGTTTGTAACGGTCTGTTATCTTTTTAGCTGCGTCCCTGATATCCGCGTCTTCTTCCCTGATTCCGACGTGCTTCGTGTATTTATCTGCGGCATATACGAACCAGAGGCCGTTGTCAGCGGCTTCAAATACGCATTTTTTGTCGGGAGCTATGCGCTCAGGCATTACCCAGTCATTTTCTTTGCATATATCTGCCCAGATACGGAGGGCTCTCGCAGCTATCTTTTCCCTTCCTGTGGCAAGGGTAAGTCCAGGCAGAGATACAAAGGTATCTCTTGCCTTGAACTCCACAGATGGATAGCCGGTATAGACAGGAGAAACAGGATCGTCCCTGTCATCTATGAGGTGGTATGAAGCAGCGATCATGTCCTGCTCAGCGCTGCTGAGAGCAGGAAGGTTGGCCTGTTCCAGTATGTTTTCAAATCTTTCGGAGCACTCTGTTTCAATAGAGATTATCTCTTCTATAGACATCGTTATCGGTTCATCGGAGAGGATCACATAGAGCACGTCCCCCTCAGCTATGTCATTGCTTACATAGCCAGGAGACCAGAGATGATCGACTGATGGCGTTTCAGGGATGTCATCCTGCTCGTATATAAGATTTTCGTACCATAGAGGTTTTGCTGCCCATGTGCCTGACGTTGCTTTGAAATAGCTTTTATGTCCTTTGCCCTCAACTCCTATTGCGGAGTTTTCCCTGTAAAAGAGGTCAAATTCTCCCTTGCCGGGTTCCGGGCATACTTCAGAATTGATCCTATGTGCAAACAGCGGACGAAGGTCTATCCGAATTTTATCCGGCGCAGCCAGAAGTTCGTACTTGACTATCGTACATGCTTTTCCCTGAGGCATGAAAATTGATTTTTTGAGGAGGATGCTGTGTATTACAAACAGCATGCTTGGAAATGGGTTGCCTTGATATTCCTGAAGGTATCTGTATCCGTCCGGATAGACCAGGTCTTTGTATCGGTTTGTGGAAAGCTGGTACTTTTTCTTTTCGTGGAAGATCGTCTCTTCAATCTTGCTTACCAGCACAGAGTGCTGCGTTTTTCCCTCTGGGCGGACCACAAGGAGCCCGTGCTCTCTTCTTGTGTTTGCTCCAATGACCGTCGAGAATCCATAACCTCCGCGGCCGTTTGAAACAAGATACTCCCTGCCCGCCCCTTTATCATAGGTGTTAACGTCTGCCTTTCCCAAATACATGGGCACCATCCCCCTTCAACAGCTTATGCAGTATATTTTCGCATTTCCTCCACCTATATTCTACCGTACTTTTGCTAATAGGTCTCGGTAGATTTTGTCCAAGTTCTTTTAAAGAAATGCTCGGATTTTTTTTCCTTGCAAACACAAGCTCCCTGAGCTCATCAGGAAGTTCCTCCAGAATACCTGCCTCTTCCATCTCTCTTATCAATTTCATTTGTCTTTCCGCCGCTTCAAGTGTTTTATTGATATTGGCAGAATCACAGTTTACAAGTTTATTGGCGCGGCTTCTCATTGATCTGTATATTGCCGTCTCCTCAAGAGCCAGGACTGTCTTTACAAATCCCATTCTTGAAAGAAAAGTCACAATCTGCTGCTGATCTCTCAGCATAAGCTCACGCATCTGGCTTTTTTTCCTTATCCCTACGCTGAAACCGGCTGATTTCAGTATGCTCTGGAGCCTCTCAGCGCTTCCGTTTCGTACCGGAGGTCTGAGGACGAGGTGATAGCCTGTTTTGGGCACATAAAGAGCGCCGCAGCTGCCCCACATCCCCCTGACCCAGTTCCAGTTTCTTTTTTTACGGGATGATTTTGAGATCCTGCCAAATATCTTTTCGGCAAGTTCCGCATTGAGTGAGAAACGAAGCCTGCTCTTCTGCTGTTCTCCATAGATTATCCTGATCGTTTCAACGCTCTGGTATTCTGAATCTGTCCATAGCTTCAAAAGTCTTCTTAAAGCAAAAATCCTTCCTGAAGTAAACTCATATTCGCTTCCGGTCTTCCTGCAGTTTGAACCATCCAGGACACCGGCTATCTCATCTTCAACAGGGAGAATGATCGGAAATGAAGTCCATTCATCCCAGATCTTGTAGCTTAAATGTTCCATACCTGTTAGTCCCTGATCTCCCTGTTTTCCCGTGCCAGTCTTATTATCGCCTCAGAGAGGCTCTGTGCGTTATGCCTGAGGTAAGCTCCGTTTTTGATCGTGACAAAATCTCCGTATATAACAGTCGTCCCAAGGGACTCCAGATATTTTTCCTCTTCGTTTGAAAGATATAACGGTTCTGCTCCTATTTTGCTGTACCTGTTCAAAAATTCTTCCGGTATCGGCGCCTGATTTGCCAGAAGATAATCCGGGACAGTGCCAAGAACACCAGCCACCCAGTCCACGTGTGCAAGGATGTTCATGCCCTCGGTCTCTTTGGGCTGTGTTACAAGGTTGGCGACATATACTATGGGCACAGGAGAATCTTTCAGAAGGTCTGATATTTCTTTGAGTAACAGGTTTGGAAGTACACTTGTAAAGAGGCTTCCCGGTCCGAGCACTATTATATCCGCTGAATTCAGTGCCTTTTTAACTCCTTCAAGCGGAGGTGCATTACAAGGTTCTATCCAGAGTTTGGCAAGATTACTGCCGTTATCGGAGACTTCAAGTTCGCCTTTTACGATGCGGCCATCCTTTGTTTCACCTTTAAGGGTGACGTTTTCTGTTGTTACGGGCAGTACCTGGCCTCTTATAGCAAGCATTTTATTAAGTTCTTCGACGGCGCGCTGAAAATCCCCCATCATCTCTGTCGTAGCCAGCAGGATCAGGTTTCCAAGATTATGTCCCTTCAGCTCTCCCCTGTCGAACCTGAAATTGAGCAGTCTGTTCAAAGAGCTGTCATTTTCCGCAAGGGCCACGATACAGTTCCTAATATCTCCAGGAGGAAGCATGCCCCACTCCTGCCGGAGACGACCGGAGCTGCCTCCTTCATCAGTTACGGCAACCACTGCAGTTATATTTCGCGAAAATCCTTTAAGACCGGACAACAGAGTTGAAAGCCCTGTACCTCCTCCGATCGTGACTATTCTAGGCCCCAGTGAAAGCCTGTATTCAACAGCGTTTGTCATTATTCCATGGCGGCCGGACGCTGTTATGTTTTGATGTTTGCTTCTTCCTGAAAGCACATAAAAAGAGAGTGCGGAAGCAGCGATCACCATTATTATCAGTATGGCTGAAAATGAACTCACAGCAAATTCCCCTTGTCTATATCCCTGTGGTCAATGATCACATTGTTCCCTCTTTTTTTCAGGTGAACTGCAAGCATCTCGGAAACTGCAACAGATCTGTGCCTGCCGCCTGTACAGCCAATGGCGATGTGGACCTGCTGCTTTCCTGTGCTGTTATAAACTGATGAGACAAAATCAAGCAGGTTTTCAGCCTTTTCAATAAAAGTATCCAGATTTTCGAAACCGGAAAGATATTTCTGCACTTCGTAATCTTTTCCCGAAAGGGTGTGAAGGTCTTCAATGTAATTGGGATTTGGCAGGAAACGTACATCAAGCACATAATCGGAGTCCTGGGGTATGCCGTATTTAAAGCCGAATGAGCTTAATATCACAGAAGTTTTGTCTGATGACATCCCCATGATCTCAAGCAGCTTTATCCTGAATTCGTTTGCTTTCATCCCTGATGTGTCTATGACTATGTCGGCGTTCTTCCTTATCGGACCCAGAAGCTTTCTTTCCAATGTAAGCCCGCCAAGTATAGTTTTGTTTTGTGAGAGCGGATGCCTTCTTCTTGTTGTTTCAAATCTTCTCACCAACGTCTCATCGGTCGCGTCAACAAAAAGGATCTCCAGCTTTTCGACCTTTTCACGAAGTCTCAAAACCACTTTCTCCAAATCGTTTAGCAGCTCTTCACCCCTCACGTCTACCACTGCGGCAACTCCGTGGTTTGCAGCGGACTGGTGTCCTTCAAGGACGTCAAGAAGCTGTGGAAGGAGGGTCGGAGGAAGGTTGTCTATAACGTAAAAACCCTGATCCTCGAACACATTGAGAGCAGAAGATTTTCCTCCGCCGGACATCCCTGTGATTATCACACATCTTTTGATCTTGCCTGAGACGCAAGGATCATGCATATACCCTACCCCCTCCTGATTACTGTTTAAACAGTCTGTTTATTAATGGATCACCTAAATGATCCGAACCATTTGCCTTAATGCCCGTGTGAGTGGCCTCCGCATTCGCTGTCCCATCCTGCCAGTGTCTCAACACCATGTCTGAGGGCAGGCACGATAGCCTCAAAACACTGCCTTGCTCCCCTCTGACTTCCCGGAAAAGCGATCACAAGTGTTTTTTTGCAGATCACGGCAACACTTCTTGTGAGAAAAGCTCTTTCTGTAAATTCAAGGGTCTTCATCCGCATCATCTCGCCGAAACCGGGTACGACCTTATCTGCTATGCCCATTAGAGCCTCAGGCGTAACATCCCTTGGCGACAGTCCTGTTCCGCCTGTCGTCAGCACCAGGTCATATCCCTCATCGCACCAGGATCTTACTGTGACGGCAATTTCATCTTTTTCGTCCGGGACTATCTTTTTATCTTCAACAATAGCACCCTGGGCAGTTATTAGTCTTTCTAGCTCAGGTCCCGCTGTGTCAATTCTATCACCTTTGCTCCCCTTATCGCTAACAGTAAGGATAGCAGCCCTTATAGCTTTCCAGATGCTTACCCTGGATGAAACGCTCAGAAAACCTGGGGTACAGACTTGAAATTTTTTGCCCGCACTGCTCCATTTGAGAAGAGTATCGCCTTTTCCTGCAGCAAGAAAATCGCCCTCCCGGGGCACTGAATCCGGAGGAAGAACTATCGTCATTTTATCAGCGTGATATTCTGAAGTTAAATCAACCCCTGCTGACTCGTATGTTATATCTATCGGAACCTCGTTCACGCAGCTCTCACCAGCAGAATTTACATGGACATAACAAAGCGTGTGGTCTCCTATAAGCGATGGTGCGTAAAGTCTCAGTATCCTCATATTTTGTACACTCCTTCAGCATTCCATTCGCCGCTTTTTCCGCCTGTCTTCCTTATCAGCCTGATGTCCCTGATGACCATGCCCTTATCTATCCCTTTGCACATGTCATAGAAACAGAGAGCCGCAGCAGAAACTCCGGTCAAAGCCTCCATCTCAACGCCTGTCACTTCGTTCGCAGTCGCTTCACATGTTATCCTGACAGACTTCGTCCCTTCAGCCAGATCACATTTGACCACTACATTATCAAGCCTTATCGTGTGGCACAAGGGGATGAGCTCGGGAGTCTTCTTTGCTCCCATGATACCCGCAAGCTCGGCAATAAGGAAGGGATCTCCCTTCTTAACGCTTCCTGCGGATATTTTTTCGTATATCGCATCCGGAAGGTCTATCCATCCTTCAGCCCAGGCAGTACGCGAAGTTATTTTTTTATTGCTCACATCTACCAGCACCGGCCTGCCGTCACTGTCAAAGTGTGTATATTCTGCCATGTTAATTTATCCCCCTATTCCGGACATATGCTGGTGTCCGGCCCGGACGTCGCTCCAGCATCTCGGCTTGTTTTTTATGCTTTCAAGTATCAGTTTTTTGAGTCCTTTACTATCTGAGTTGAGTATCAGCGGCCTCATAGAGATCTCATCTGGCGCAAAGAGACATGTCCTCAGCTTTCCCGTTGCTGAGACCCTTAGGCGGTTGCAGTATTTACAGAAATGGTTTGAAACAGCAGTGATTATCCCTATTGAATCACCTGTTTTCTCATTTCTGTAGTATCTTGCCGGGCCAGCCTGGGCTGAAGCTGGTTTCTCGGCGATCCACGAATCACCCTCAGGAAGCATCTTTAGTATCTCTTCACCGCTGATAAATGCATCTTCGTTCCATACATCGTCTTCAAGAGGCATAAATTCTATCAATCGAAGAAGGACTTTCTCTCTTTTGGCGAAAACCATCAGGTTCCCGATCTCGCCGTCGTTGAAACCCCTTATCAGCACAGTGTTCAGTTTTATGTTTCTTACTCCCACCCTTACAGCGGCCCTGATGCCTGATATGACATCGTCAATGTTGCCAAGCCTTGTCACATCGGCAAACTTTACAGGGTCAAGTGTATCAAGACTTATGTTGAGTGAGTGGAGGTTCGCCTGCACCAAATCTTCCGCATACTGCCCAAGCAAAGAAGCGTTAGTTGTCAGGGCCGTCTTCATCTCCGGAAACTCTTTATTGAGATCCTTAAGGAAGCTGACAAGCCCTCTTCGCACAAGAGGTTCTCCTCCTGTAAACCGTACTTTCCTGACCCCCAGCTCCCATAGTACCCTGCAGAGGAAGGATATTTCCTCGTATCTCATTATCTCATTGTGTTCCAGAAATTCCACACCCTCAGCGGGCATGCAGTATTTACACCTGTAATTGCATCTGTCTGTCACCGAAATACGGACATAATTCAGGTCTCTTCCGAAGTCGTCTATCAGTCTGTCCATCTGTAGCCTCCCATAACTTCAACAGTCTCTCTCCATTCCCTGTCACCGAGGCTGTCCATAAGGGCCTGTACTGCCGGATGGCTCATGTATATCGAAGGGATGACAAGTTCATAGGGCTCTTCTGCAAGCGGTATAAAGTCAAGCCCCAGTGCATCCGCCGCTGATTTTATCCCCAGTGTTGCATCTGCCAGACCGGTAAAGACGCGGTTTGCAGCTTCCATATGCGTCGTACACTGCTGTTCATAACCCTTTATCTCGGAAGGAGATCTCCCTGCCATTTTCAAGAGGTGGTCAAAGAGAACCCTTGTTCCTGCTCCAGGCTGTCTGTTTGAAAATACATTATCGCCGGCACATAGTTCTTCGAAGGTTTTTATCTTTTTAGGGTTACCCTGCTGCACTATTATTCCCTGTGTTCTGTAGAAGACGAGGATCCGCTCCCATTTTGCTCCGTTGGCAAAACGTTCGATGAAGCTGTCGTTGTATGTCCCGTCCCTGTCGTCAAGGAGGTGTGCGGCAGCCATGTGGCATTCTCCCCTGCTCAGGGCGGCAAGTCCGCCCATACTGCCTACCGCGCGTGAGACAAAATCCCCGCCCCTGCGTCTGATCGGGGTGACCAAAAGCTGTATAGCCGGGTCGTCAGAACCCTGGAAAAGTATTCTCTTATCCAGGTTAACTTTTCTTTTCATCCAGACGGTGACATCTGTCCCCTTCTCACATTCAAGGGCCGAAGCAGGAAGAAGAGCCACCCCGTCTGCCTCTGCCAGCGCCCAAAGAACGCTCGCTCCGGAAGTAAGCACCCAGGAATATAACGTATCACCTACTTTGGCCGTTTTGACCCTAAGCCATTCCTCTATCCCTGCCGGCGAAGAATGCTGCACAAGAAGTTTGGTATTCCAGGTTTCCCTGCATCCGACAGCTTCTTTTATCAGGTGATCCGGATCTTCATCCCTCGCTGAAAGAAGGTTGAGCAATGGAAATACGAGACTCCATAGGACCACTGTGGTCGACATGGGAAACCCCGGAAGGCATATCACAGGCTTGCCCTTTATCTCTGCAGCCATTGCAGGTCTGCCGGGTTTCATTCGTATCCACCTGAAGATCACCTTTCCAAGATCTTCAAAGACCTCCAGGGTATGGTCCCTGCGGCCTTTTGCTGAACCGGCACCAACAAGCACCACATCATAATTATCCACTCCCTCTGAAACCTTTTCCTTCAGAAGGGCAGGATCGTCCGGAACTACAGGGGATACTTCCACATCAAATCCCCATTCCCGGAAAGATGCTTCGATAAAGAGAGAATTGCTCTCTGCTACTGTGCCGGACTTGGGGTTCGGATCTGAAAGCCATTTTCCCCTTGATATGACCTCATCACCCGTCGGGATGTAGAGCGTCCTGGGCTTTTTAAAGACCGTGACTTTTTCTATTCCTGCGCATAAAAAGAGCGAGATCAGAGCGGGTGTAACAGTATCGCCCTCTCTTGCTATGATCTGGCCTGCCATCACATCTTCGCCAAGCGGCCTTACATTGGCAGAAGGAGTAAGGCTTTTAAAGATCAAAAGATCGTCGCCCTCCATTGAAGAATCCTCTACCATAAGGACGGCGTTTGCCCAGTAAGGGACGTCAGCCCCTGTGTTCATCCACTGATATCGTGAAGGCTCCAGCGATACCGGAGTAGCCTGTGACGCGCCGATAGTAGAGGATGCATCCACTGCGTATCCGTCAACAGCGGAGGCAGCATAATGCGGAACGTTCCTGTGTGCCGTTATATCTTTAGTCAGGAGACAGCCAAGCGCCTCTGATATGTTTTTTTCAGTTATATTTTTTTCAGCCCGTTCTCTAAATGCTTTTTTAAGCATTTCGATGGCTGTTCGCAGCTCTATGTGTTCGCTGTATCTGGCTACCATAACCATACCTCCGCCGTCTCTCCGGCTCTTATAGTCTCACGGTCCTCGGGTATCCTTATAAATCCGTCTGCAGATGCAAGTGAAGAGACGTAGCCTGACTTGGCAAGGATCGGAGCTACCCTCCCGTCGGGGGTCATCCTGCATGGGACAAACTCTTCAGGTCCAGTCCTCGCTGTAATGTCTCTGGACATCGGCAGCTGCATTTTTATCCCGTATCCTGTGTTGGCCGCGCCTATAAGTCCCAGCAGCAACGGGATCAGCAGAACATATGCTACGGTAAAACAGGAAAGAGGATGTCCGGGAAGACTGACGACAAGCTTTTTGTCTTGGAGGCTGCCGGAAATCAGCGTCGGTTTTCCGGGGATTATATTGATGCCGCGGACCATCAGTCCCGGCGCAGGAAATTTTTCAAGGACCCTCGAGCAATGATCCCTGATACCCACCGAGGAACCGCCGCTCAATATCAAAACATCACATCGTGCTGCCTCTTCCTTTACGGTCTTCTCAAAAAGATCTCCCTCATCAGAGAGTATTCCCCTGTATTCTGAATCAAAACCATATCGGGAAAGAAGCGATCTGACAGACCATCCGTTTACATCCCTTATTTTTCCGGGCGGGAGAGGGTCCGTCTCGACCGGAACTATCTCATCACCTGTACTCAGGATGCTTATTTTAAGATCTATCAAAGGAACGGCTTTAATGCCCAAAGTAGCAAGAATGCTCATTGTTCTGAAATCTACCATGTCGCCCCTTGAGAGGATCTTTTGTCCCGCGGGAAACTCTTCTCCTGCAAGTATTACATTCTCTCCGGACTGTACAGCGCTCCTTACCTCCACCCATCCCCCTGTAAAAGCGGTGTTTTCAAGCATGACAACAGCATCAGACCCATCTGGGAGCACGCCGCCTGTAGGGATGCCTGCTGCCTCTCCCGGTCTTATGGAAATGTCAGGCAGGATACCCATCGGAATATCTCCGGTCTTATTTAAAAATGTGGGAGTACCCGGAGTCGCAGCCACTACATCAGAACTTTGTACTGCAAAACCATCCCTGAGGCTTTTTGTGTGCGGTGGGTACTGTTCTTCGGCTTCAATGTCCCCGGATATCCTTTTCCCCAGGGCAGAATCAATAGGCATATCGACAGTCCTCACATGCCAAGGAAAAGAAAGTCCTTCAGCGACATGCTGCAGGGCCTGCATGCGAGGCGTGACCTCTTTAACAAAACCAGACATCAAAACAGCGACCTTTCGTATCTTTATATTTTTAACAAAGACTACTTTATCTCAACAAGAAAAAAGGGATATCCGTCTTTCTCCAGTTTCTTTGATAAAACTGCGCCCGCTTCTCTTCCAATCTCCGGGTTTTTTACACGCACTTTGTAAAAAGGGGCTCCGTTTTTCTTATCTTCAGTCAGGTAGGCCGTATATCCCTTAGCCTTCACATCTTGTATTAGCTGGAGCGCGTTTTCTTTTGATGCGAATGCTCCTACTTGGACGTCCCATCTGGGCTCCTTAACAGCGGCAGCCTGGACTTTCTCGTTTTGGGCTGTGGTTTCTTTGGCTGGGGCGGCCGGTTTTGCTGTCGTTTTTACTTGCGGTGTTTCAGTTGATACTTTTTTCTGCTGCCCTTCCTTTTTGACATCTACAGGCTGGGCAGGCTTTATCGAAACTTTTTTCTGTCCTGCCGGGTCAACCGGACCCTGAGCAGTAACATTCTCTTCCTGTGCCGGCTGAACTGACTCCTGCTTTGCAGTTTCCTGCTCGTTGAAGACAATATCGTCTGTCTCGTTTGAATTGAAGAAAAAGAGTTTTACGCTGAAAAAAAGCAGTGCGACCGCCATTATTACAGTTAACGGCAGTATGAACTGACCAAACGTAGCCATTGGTTTTTTTTCCTTATAGTTCCGCGTTCTTCTTGTAACCATGCAGTCACCCCCATTAAACTACCATAGATGTTCTAATTCTAACAGCGTTTTCGCTCTGGCGGCAGGATCAAAACGTACTTTTTTTGAAATTCCATTATTTTTAGCCAATGCCACGCTCTCATTATACCCGCACCAGGCAAGAGAAAACTCGCTTTCTGCTTCTTTTGGACTCGTCATCCTCAACTGAGGTCTTTTCTTCTTAATTTTTGTGAGTGCCTGAATCAGGATCTCATATTTCTTTTTTATCCCCGCTGTTCCTTCAAACGCCATCGCGCTCCATACCGTACCGGGCTTAGGCACGAAAGGATTTACTGAAAGTATCAGATTAAGTCCTGTCTCTGCAATTATCCTCCCGGACAGCTCCGCTATGGCTTTGATATCTTCATCGGTCTCACCCGGCAGCCCTGTCATAAAATACAGTTTTGCCTGATCTATTCCAAGAGATGCTGCAAGACCCAGTTTTTCCAGGATAATATCGTTGCTGAATTTCTTGCCGCACGAAAAACGCAGTTCATCGCTGCCTGTTTCCGGTGCGACAGTCACGCTGTGCCTTCCTCCCCTTTTAAGGGCGTAGAGCATTTTCTCTGTCAGCCGGTCGATCCTCAGGGATGCGAAAGAGACTCCCTTGTTTTTGCTTTCAAGAAAATCCAGCAGATCTTCGATCTGAGGATGATCACCCGCCTCAGGTGTCACAAGTCCGACCTGGTCGACCTCGCATAGTGAGAATATTTCTTCAAGCCTCTCTTTTATCATTCCTGAATCCCTGTACCTCATTTTTCCAAAGCATCCTGGGAGGGTGCAGTAACTGCAGTTTCGGACACAGCCTCTCTGTAGTTCCACAAGCAGTGTCTTGCCAAATGAGCTTCTGGGGGTCAGCCAGGTGCTGTTCATAGGGTGGACTGCATCAAGCGGCTGATCGTTAGCAAGGACTCTCTTTACTGCTACGCTGCCATTTCTTATATGTCGCGGCGGGACTAATATCGACGGATGTTCCGCAAGTTCATCGAAAAGTTTTTCCTTGTTCCCCGAGGCCAGATACCTGCGCAGAGACTTGACGGCGTATGGCAGTGCATCTAGGGCATCTCCTAAAATAATAAAGTCGCAGACAGCGGAAAGAAGGAGCGGATTGATGTATGACATTGCACCCCCGGCCCCGATAATTGGGTAGCTTCCTGAGAGCCTGTCCTCAAAATGAAGCGGTATATTGGCAGAGTTAAGCCACTTGAAAAAAATCTCCGCATTTCCTTCGTATGCAACGCTTGCTGTGATAACAGGAAAACGCTCCAGAAGAGTATCCCCTTCTACTGATCGGAATGGCACAGGGTCATTGCAAAAACGCTCCGCAGCAACGCCAAGTTCCTTTAATGACCTGTAAATATAATGATATCCCAGGCTTGATGACGCAACGGAGTAATCTGCCGGGTAAAAGAGTGCCCAAGGAAGGTCTCCTCCCCTGGGCAGCTCTGTTACGCACTCTTCATCCATGCGAAATTCTTTCCAGCTCTGCCATGCGGTGATCTTACCTGTGCAAGAGCCTGCTTCTCTTTTCGTTTTCAGGATTCACGCCTCCGCCTTAAATAAGCAGGAATATCAAATTGATCTACAGGGGCACCGCTTCCCTTGAACATGTCCTCGTCCTGGGTATGGGTGGGTTGTGTTGGTGTTGTCCTTGCTACTCTTATTACAGTGGGCGTGTCCTGTTCCTGTGCAGAGATAGATGGCTGAGGCTGTTTATTTTCCTCTGCAGCTGTTTTCTTGAGGTCGCCATAGAAACACTCTTTTCTTGTTTCAGCAGGCTGCTCGGTCACACTTTCTTTGGTTACCGGAACAGAAAAGGATTTTAGAGCGGATCTTTTCTCAGCTTGGTCAGCAGACTGCTGGACATGAGGCTGAGGCATGTTTCTGGTTGAGCTAAAAGCGTTGAGGTGTCTTACAGCTGAAATGTCGACCTTTCTTGAGAAACCGGGATCAGCTGACACTTCTTTTTTCTCATGATTGTCAAAACCGGTTGCAATAACTGTTATCTGTATGGAATCATCCATTTCGGGGTCGAATACATGTCCCCAGATTATGAAGGCATTATCGTCCGCAGCTTCGGTAATGATCCTTGTCGCTTCGTTGATCTCGTGTATGCCGACATTCGCTCCGCCTGTGATGTTGAAGAGAATACCCTTTGCCCCGTTCATGTTGGTGTCCATTAGCGGGCTGTTGATCGCATTGTAGGCAGCCGTTGCGGCGCGCTTCTCCCCGTAACCCTCTCCAATGCCCATTATCGCGGAACCCGCGTTGGACATTATCGTCCTCACATCAGCAAAGTCAACATTGACAAGTCCAGGACGCAGGATAAGGTCTGTAACCCCCTGCACAGCTTGGTGCAGCACTCCGTCAGCTATCCTGAACGCATCATTTATCGTTGTCTTTTTCTCCGTTATGCTGAGCAGCCTATCGTTGGGGATTATTATCAGCGCGTCCACTTTGTCCCGCAGCTGTGACACACCCTGCGCAGCCTGTGCTATGCGGCGTTTTCCCTCGAACGAAAACGGAAGGGTAATCACCGCCACAACGAGGGCGTCGGCTTCCTTGGCAATAGAAGCTATAACAGGAGCAGCTCCGGTACCTGTTCCACCGCCCATACCTGCAGCGATGAAAACCATATCTGAACCTTCAATTGCTGCTCTGATCTCTTCCCTTGATTCCTGGGCAGATTTGAAACCGATCTCAGGGTCAGAGCCTGCGCCAAGACCTTTTGTCAGTTCTTTGCCCAGAATGATTCTGTTCTGTGCCTCAGAGAGTTCAAGATGAGCCATATCAGTGTTTGCAGCTATAAACTCAACTCCGTTGAGTCCGCCCCTTATTATATGATTTAACGCATTGTTGCCGGCGCCGCCGACACCAATGACCTTTATTACTTCCCTTGTTGGGTAATTTGATTTATCCAACTGAAATATTTCAGTCATATCGACCACAAAAAATCCCCCTTTTAATTATTCAGGGTCATATCTAAAACAGGTCCTTGAAGGCATTTTTCAGACCTTCAAGCGGATTGAAGCCGGAACCTGAAGCTTTGTTGTTTTCATCCAGCTTTATCCTGACTCTTGTTTCAGGTACTATGGAAGGTCTGCCGGCATCTTCTCCGGATACCCCGCGGATCAGCGGATTGTCAAGGTAGCGGAACGGATCCCTCTCTCTTTCCGCTATGTATCGTATGATACCTGCCGCGGCTGAATATTCCTGACTGTTCCTTCCGGGAGGCATCCTGTTGGCATCAAGCGGCGAGGATACTCTTGAAGGAAGGTCCATTACATCCAGAACAAAAGCGTCTATGCCCTCTGTTTTCGAGACCCCGCCAGTCAATATTATCCCGGCAGGCAGCATTGAAATGCCCGCTGCTTTTATCTGGGGGCGGATAAGGACTTCACAGAGCTCCTCCATCCTGCACCTTACTATCTCATGCAGGTCCTTCTTGGCAATGCTGTAGTTTCTGCTGTTGTAAACGAAATCAACTGTCTCCTCCGGATCTTCCGGCCCGGTGAAAACAGATATTTCCCTTTTCAGTTCTTCAGATTTATTCAGCGGCAGTTTAAGTACGCTTCCGATGTCGTTGGTTATGTGGTCGCCGCCCACTGATATCAGACCAAGATGTTTCGGCCTTCCGTCAGAGAAAACCGCAACTCCGGTTGTACCGCCGCCTATATCAATAACAACAGCGCCGGCAAGGGCTTCTTCAGGGGAGATTACTCCCAGTGCCGCTGCAAGAGGCTTGAGCACAAGTCCCGAAACATCAAGTCCTGCCTTATCTACGCAGTTCAAAACGTTCTGGATCGTCGATGTCGGAACTATCACAGACTGCAGCTGGATGTCCAGCCTGATAGCCGTCATGCCCAACGGGTCATCTATACCTACATTCCCGTCAAGTGAATACTCGACCGGGATCGTGTGCAGTATACTTTGGTTCGCCGGTACCGCTACATCGGCCTGAGCAGCTTCAATAACTCTTTCAATGTCAAGCTGCATAACAGGACGTGGAGTACGGCCAAGGGAGACCATACCTTTTGTGCGAATGCTGGTCACTTCACCTCCGCCAAAAGCCACAGTAACTTCGGTAATATCCTGACCTACCATATTCTGCGCATCGCTCACTGCCTGTCTTACAGAGCGAACAGCCTGGTCAAGATTAACGATCAGTCCCTTCCTTATACCATTTGACGGAGCCTGTCCAACACCGATGATCTGGGCTTCCTCACTCCCATGCTCCCTTTCAGCAACAACAACTGTGACCTTGCTGGTACCAAGGTCAAGTCCTGCAAGGAGTTCGGGCTCCCGATCCGATGAATAACCTGAGGCTTTCTTAAACAATCAAATAGCCCCCTCTCTTCTTGATGAGAAACATTTTCGACTCTTATTGTACCTTATTTTTCACAAGAATTTTACCCCTGTATGTAGTATCTATAAAGACGTTGGATGAAATTTTAGAAATATCAGGATATATTTTTTTGATAGCCAGTCCGGCTGTCTGCCATTCCTTTGGATCGTCCAGAAGCATTATGTTCGCGCCGTTGTTCCTTTCCTGATCATAAAAAATCAGATTGACAACATCTTTGCCCTCTCTGAACCCGGCCTGGATGAATTTTACCTTTTCGGACCACCCCAGCGCTTTGAGGTTGTCGTACCATAGTAATACTTTCTCTATCGGCATGCTGGAGAAAAAAACGTTTCCGTGATCCCCCGAAAGATCCAGCGGAGTCGCTCTGTCGGTGCTCCATGAGAGCATCGGGAGATCATCTGCCTTCTCAGACCTTATGAAGGTGTTCTCCCTGAGCGAACTCAGCCATGTCCTCCCATCAGCTGCAACATACCAGAATTTGCCGCCCCAGTACATTCTGAACACAGGCTCAAGAGGCAGTACCTCAAGTCTGAATTTTCCCCATCCCGAGAGTTCCATCCTGAGGTTGACAGGATAATATGCTTCGATATTTTTGCAGTATTCTTCCTTGGAGAGCCACAGCAGCATCCAGACCTTTTCATGGTGCGGTTTTACAGTGCCCCAGACAACCTGTTCGGAGAGAATCTCGACCGGATCGATATCGATCCCATAAAGCCTGAAAATAGCATACCTTGACTCCGCAGCTGCAAGCATACCTCCGGCTAGGGATAAGACAAGCAAAAGGACTTTCAGCCTCTTTTTAGTCCTTCTTGAAATTGCCCAGAAATTTAATTTCATATTCCAGATCTACCCCATGCAGCTTCAGGACCATCTCCCTGCAAAGCTCACAAAGTTTATATATGTCCCGGGATGAAGCATCCCTGTCATTTTCAATAAAATTAGCATGATAACCCGAAACCACGGCCCCGCCTATTCTCATACCTTTGCAGCCACATTCATCAAGCAGGCGGCCTGCAGACATTCCCGGAGGGTTTTTGAACACACATCCGGCTGTCTTTCTTCCCAGGGGCTGGCCCTTTTTCATTCCGGCAAACCTTTTGATATTTTTAAAGATCATTTCCTTCGGTGTGGTTTTCAATGAGATCACACATGAGGTTATAAGTGCTACGATACTTTCGTCTACAGGACATGAGCGATATCTCCATTCAAACAGATCTTCGCCAAACCTGATCGTGCGCGCATTCCAGTCAACAGCAGAAACCTCTTTGATAAGACCGCTGAATCCGCATCCGCCAGCGCCGGCATTGCCCCACAAAGCTCCACCCAGTGTACCCGGGATACCGGTCAAAAATTCCAGGCCACTCAGTCGTTCTTCAATTGTGAGAGCAAGAAGTTTTTTCACAGATACTCCGGCTCCTGCCTCTATTTCAATGCTTTCACCGTTTCCTGACCTTGTTAGCTTTATCAAATCTAATTTCTCGGTATGGACCACCGCAGCTTTGATCGTCTCATCGGATACAAGCACGTTGGACCCACCTCCAAGCACATAGAGCCGGAGACCTTGATTTAACGCTGCAGCAACAGACTCAGAGGCTTCTTCCGCTGTCCTTGGCGAGTCAAATGTCCTGCAGGCACCTCCTACTCCCCATGTATTCAGATCCTTTAGAGGATGGTCCCTCTGCAAATCACTCTATCCCCTCTTCTTTGCTCATCAGTTCAAGTGTCTCGCATATTTTTTTACCGAGTGTCCCTACGCTCCCGGCTCCTATGGTGAGGATAACATCGCCGCTCCTGGCGGCCACACAAACGGAACGGACGAGGTCGTCAAAATTGCCGGAGAGTTCATAATGTGCCCTGTTGTCCTCTGATGCAGCATCGAAGATCATCTTGGAAGTCACACCTTCGATTGGCATCTCGTCGGAACCGTACACTGGGAGTATAAATGCTCTGTCTGCAAGTGAAAGCGCCTCTGCAAATTCTTTGTATAGTGCTGCTGTCCTGCTGAAACGATGGGGTTGAAAGACGGTAACTATCCTTCTTTTGGGGAATATTTTACGCACAGTGCTAAGGGTAGCACAGATCTCACTAGGATGGTGGCCATAGTCATCGTATACAAGGATGTCGCTTACTTCTCCCATCTTCTGCAGGCGGCGTTTTGCCCCTTTGAATCCTAAGAGGGCGCTTTTCACCTTTTCAATGGGGATCCCCATCTCATGAGCGGCAGCACATGCCGCAAGCGAGTTAAGCACATTGTGTTCCCCGGAAACAGAAAGGATCATCCTTTCTATCCTCTCACCCTTCATGTTGAGGGTATAGGAGACACCTCCGCCGTCGTTGTGCTGTACCTCTGTCGCTCCCCAATCCCAACCTGTTCCCCATCCGTATGTGATCACTCCGTCAGAAATGCCGTAATCGGAACAGAGGGTGTTTACACCGGGATCTTCCATACAGATTATGTTTTTGCCGCCCTCTTTTCTGTGGGCTAAAAATTCAGCGAAAGCGTCTGTTACAGATTTGAATGTCATATAGTGATCCCTGTGATCCCAGTCAATATTTGTCACCACTGCTATCTCCGGATGGAAATATACGAAGGAGCGGTCACTTTCATCAAGTTCAGCGACCATGTATTCACCCTGTCCGAGTTTGGCGTTGGTGCCTATGTCAGCCAATTCTCCCCCGATTGCCACAGTTGGGTCTATATCTGCAAGTTCTGCAATGAGCGAGATCATTGAAGAAGTCGTTGTCTTGCCATGTGTACCTGCTATCCCTACACCTCTCCTTGAGTTAAATATGAGGCTGAGTATTTCTGCCCTGCGGGAAACAGTTATACCCTGCTGCCACGCCTTCAATATTTCAGAGTGGTCCTGGGGGATGGCGCTTGAATAGACAAGAATATTTGGCATAAAGTCATCTATATGTTTTGCGTCGTGCCCCATCTCTATAGGAATGTTCCTTTTCTTCAGACCCTTCATATATGAGGTCTGTATCATGTCACACCCTGAGACTCTGGCGCCGATCTGATCAAGCAGGATGGCCAGGCCGCTCATTCCTGCCCCGCCTATCCCCATCAGGTGAATATTCTTCGTCTTTAGATCTTTGTCAGTAACAAGCACCAAAAATAACTCTCCTTTCAATAACAGGAAGAAAGCGCAAGCCATAGGTCCTGGCATATCTGCCCTGCGCTATTATACTGTTTTTCTAGTCCATTGTTGTTTTTATCCAAGTGGATATCATACAGTCTGGTCAGGCTTTTGGCAAAATCCTTGTCTGTTCCCCGGCCGTCCCAGAGTATCGCCCTGTTTTCGGAGGAAAAAGAGACCGCGTTGTGATACTGATGATTATCAGCAGCACCTCCCCAGGGTATCACAAGGGATGGTATTCCAAGGACAGAGACCTCTGTGAGAGTAGATCCTCCGCCTCTGACTGCCGCCATGTCCGCCAGGCTGTATAGAAGTTCTGTCTTCCAGACCCTGGGAAGAAGGAATACATTCTCTTTTACTTTCTCCGCTATTTCAGAGACGGCAGGGAGAATGAATGTCCAGCCTGCAAAATCTTCCTCCGAGGATATATCCATTACAAGATCTTTTATAGAAGTACTGCCAAGCGAGCCTGAAAATACCAGAAGCCTTGGACCATTCGGGAGCTCTCCCGGCAATCCAAGTTCATTCCATGCATCCTTCGGAGAAACTTGGGGAAAGTCCCTCACAGGCACTCCTATCCTTGTGTATTTCGAAGAGGGAAGAGGCATACATTCGCGCCAGCCTGAAAAAATCTCAGCTCCCATTTTTGATGCTATCCTCGAAACCTTTCCTGCGTAGGCATTCTGTTCGTGCACCGCGAAAGGTACCCTGAGTATCTTGCAGGCCAGAAGCATAGGAAAAGATACATAGCCCCCAAAGAGCAGTACACAGTCCGGGGCAGAAAACCTCAGAAAGTTTATCGATCCTTTTACAGATGAAAGCTGGCTGTATGTTCTTTTGAGCTTATCCAGCCCATGCCCTGAAAAGGGAGAGCCTTCTATCTGCAGTTTATATGGCTCTATACCCGCAGAACTGTAAATCTCAAGTTCCATGGGGCGCCTTCCGCAAATATATGAAACAGATACGTCGGGCTTGTTTTTCCCGATCCATTGTCCGAAAGATATCGCCGGCCATATATGGCCGCCTGTTCCCCCTGCTACAAGAAGCAATCTGGTTGTCATCCACTATCCCTCTCTCAGATAGCTCTCTTTTTCCAGGCGAAGCATTATTCCTATCCTGGACCACATTGTCAAAAGTGAAGTGCCGCCGTAACTGATAAAAGGAAGCGGCATCCCGGTCAATGGGATGAGCTTTGTCACTCCCGCCACGTTTATTACCAGCGGAATCACCACTGTAAGAGTGACTCCCCATGTAAGTGATGTCTTAAAGCCGTCAGGGACCCTGTAATAGATCATTTTCGTCTGGCTTACCCAGAATGCGAAAAGTCCTATAACACCCAACGTACCCATAAGGCCAAGCTCTTCTCCTATCGCAGCATAAATAAAATCGGTGTATGCCGCAGGCAGGTAGTTGAGTTTCTGAAAACCATGTCCCAGCCCGGCGCCCCAAAATCCTCCGTTGGAAAATGCAATGAGCCCCTGTATCGCCTGAAATCCTTTATCAAGCGGGTCGCTCCAAGGATCCAGGAACGCAGATATTCTTCTCATCCTGTAAGGCTCAAAAAAAATCAGCATCGGGAAAATACAGCCGCCAAGCAGCCCGCCTGCGATAACAGGCCACTTCCATCCTATCCTTTCCACGTACATACCCATGGAGACTAAAAATATCAATATTATCGTTCCGAGATCAGGCTGCAGTGAAAGCGGTACTGCAGCAAGCACCACAAGTATTATCGTAGATAAAAATGCTTTTCCAGGGTCTTTGTCCCATCTTGAAAGCAACTTTGCAAGGTGGAGTGCTACCGCAAGGCAGAGCAGCTCCCCTGGCTGGATAGAGACAGATGATCCTGGAACATTTATCCATCGGCTGGCCCCTCCTACGTTCATGCCTACCCCCGGAATAAGGGGCAGCCAGCACATCACCCACGTCAATATCAGTATAGGAACGCTCAATTTGAACCAGAAGCGCAGAGGTATGGCAAAAACCACAAACATTCCCGTGAGCGCAATAAGAAGCCATTGTGCCTGTTTTATTCCCATCTGAAAGGGAGTCCCTGTAAGATTAAAAGAATTCGGGCTCGTTGTCGAAGTTATCATAAGGATTCCTACCCC
This sequence comes from Synergistaceae bacterium, assembly GCA_963682045.1. Taxonomy (GTDB): domain Bacteria; phylum Synergistota; class Synergistia; order Synergistales; family Synergistaceae; genus Caenicola. The sequence goes on along the minus strand of OY821326.1, from coordinate 58,045 downwards.
GCTCAAAATCAGGGGGATGAGCCAAATAAATGGGTTGATCCTGAATTTCTTTTTATTCTCCCTAACTTCTTCCATGCCGTTCATGACTTAAGAATCTCTCTCTATTATTCCTTTTGCCAGCTCACAAAAATGGTCTCCCCTCGCCCCGTAGTTAGGATACATATCCCAGCTCGTACATGCGGGCGAGAGCAGGACTGTGTCTCCGGTCATTGCGTTCATGTATGCCTTTTCTACCGCCTCTTCCATGTTTGATACTATGGTATAGCTTTTATAACCGGCCGCATCAAGTGCCGATGCTATTTTTCCCTTTTCTTCGCCAACCAGGACAGCGCTTTTGGCATATTTTAGAACCGCTTCAGCAAGGGGCGCATAATTCTCACCTTTGCCCTGTCCTCCCAGAATTATCACTTTACTGCCTTTCAGGGAACTCATCGCCGTCACAGTTGCCGCGACGTTAGTGCCCTTCGAATCGTCAACAAATGTAATTCCTTTAAAAGAGCCCGCAAAGGCACAGCGATGTTTGGGCGGCAGGTAATCAGAGATAATTGCAGGATCTGCAGGTCCATGCCCCAGCAGCACAAGGACCGCCGATGCCATTGCAGTATTCTCTATATTATGGGATCCCAGCAGTTTAACTGCGTCGAAATCAAATAGCCTGATCGGCTCCTCTTCCTCTTTAACACAGATAAAAGCAGCAACACTTTCTCTGTCTATGTATATCCCCTTCTTGCTGTTGTCGGGTTTTCCCCAGCTTAACGGGTACCCCATACCCTCCGGCACGTTGAGTTCTTTCGAATCCCTATCCTGATAGATCGCATGTCCGTTCGGAGCTAGTGACCGTATAACGTTGGCCTTTGCTTCCACATATTTTTCGTAAGAACCGTGCCAGTCGATGTGATCCGGTGCAAGGTTGGTCACAACAGCAATATCGCATTTGAATTTATTTACCTTGTTCAGCTGGAAACTGCTGAGTTCAAGCACCAGAAAGTCATTCTTCTCATAAGCTGCATTCGCTGCGGGGTTTCCAATGTTGCCGCCTGTCATCGAAACCGCTCCTGACCTTTCCAGGAAAAACCCCGTCATGGAGGCTGTTGTAGTCTTCCCGTTGCTTCCTGTTACCGCTATTATTCTGCCAGACATGTAAGGATAGACAAAATCCAGCTCGCCTGTCACAGGGATCCCTTTGGAGACTGCAAGCTTTAAAATGGGTATATCCTGCGATACTCCTGAACTGAGGAGGATCTCGTCACAGGCAAGAACCCTTTCTGTATTTCCTTCCTCTTCCCAATCTATTCCCATAACTTCAAAAGCTTTTACACTCTCTTCGGTGATCTTTTTGAGATCGGAGACGAATACTTCAGCTCCCAGTTTTCTGGCAAGTTCAGCCAGTGATCTGCCGCTCACTCCGGCGCCGATCACAGAGATCCTTTTGCCCATATATACAGTATTGTTCTCCATCTTGAAGCCTCCAACCGAAAAAATTTGCTGAATGCCAAACCACTACTTATACCATAAATATCAATAAAAACAACAGCAACATCAAAATAAGCATACCTGCTGCATGAACTATCCAGAAACGCGTGACTATCTGGGTCTCTTTCCACCCCAGCATTTCAAAATGGTGATGAACAGGACTCATGAGGAATATTTTTTTGTTGAATGATCTTATTGAAATTATCTGGAGCACGACGGAAATTATCTCCAGTCCGAATATGAACGAAATAGGAATAATAAAAATAAAAGCTCCTGATACTACACAGAGAGAAAGAAGCAGTCCGGCAAAAAAGTGAGCCCCTACATCACCCATAAAAACACTGGCCGGGCATGAATTATGCCATAAAAAACCTAAACATATGCCTGCCGCTGAACCTATTGAGATTATCACGGAAGGATCCGCGCCAAGAAAAGAAAGTGCTCCAAGGAGCGAGATCAATACAGACCCGGCAGCAAGTCCGTCAAGGCCGTCGGTTACATTGACCGCGTTCTGGAGTCCAACACCCGTGAAAGTGATAAGCCCGATTCCCACATACCTGGGTATCAGGATCGTCGGAAAAAGCATCATCGAGCCAGGCGTGACCCACACAGCCCATGGAATGGTAACTATTATCTGAAGGACAAGTTTTTCCATGCTCTTGAGTCCGTCGCTTGAACTTCTGGAATATTTGAGCCAGTCGTCCCAAATACCTACCACTGCCGCGAGGACAGGGTAAAGTGCTATTTTCAAAAGTGTGTCTATCTCCGTAAACGGGCTTAAGAACGATCCTGCATAGATGGAAATCAGAAAAACGGGGACAAAGACTATACCGCCCATAGTCGGAGTACCCGTTTTGGTTTTTTCATGCCATGACGGCCCATAGAGCTTTGTTACCTGCTCTATTTTCAGCCTGTGCATTTTCTTTATCCAAAACTGCTGAAAAAATATTTCAGCAAAAAGAGATAAAGCAAGGACCATTACAAATTCAGTATACATATCAACCCTCCGTTAAAAGCGCCACAAGCCTCTTAAGTCCGTATGAGTTTGAACCCTTGATTAAGACCACGGAATCTGGAAAGGTTACGGTCTGGGTAAGTCCTGTTATCTCTTCGAAAGATCTGTGCCTTTGTGCATTGTCCGGCATTTCGACAGTTGAGTCAAACCATTCCTCTCCCAAAAGAATGACCTTGCTGAATGCAGAGACCGACCTGAGAATCTCCCGGTGCCAGTGAGCCGAAGCCCCGCCGAGTTCCCTCATCCCGCCAAGTACTGCGTATGCTACCAATCCTGAACTCTCCGCCACGTTAATGGTGTTTTCGATCGCGGCCATCATGGAACGAGGATTGGCATTGTATGCCTCGTCTATCACCCATTGATTTTGGGGCATTTTTTTACATATACCTCTGCCGGAAATTGGCATAAATTTTGAAAGTATTTCTGCCGCCTCTGGTATATCGACTCCGAAACTCTTTGCTGCAAGAAAGGCATATCCAACGTTATACGAATGCTGCGACCCGAAAAGGACGGTCTTCAGTTCAAAGCGTTTTCCACAGAGGCAATAGGCAGAAATAAGCTGAGCCCCTTCTCCTGCTAACGAGACAGCAGAATCAAGAATCTTTAATCCGCTCTCTTCTTTTTTTCCGACTCCAATTTTTTTAATGTTATTATAATTATAAGACAATTCTTTTTTTAGAAGTTCATTGTCTGAGTTATATATTATCGTTTCAAGTTTTTCCGATCCGCATATTTCCATTTTTGCACTTAATACACCCTCAATGTCCTTGAAGCCCTCCAGGTGTGCGGGGGCAACCTCAGTAATAATTGCCAGATGTGGAGGAAAGAGGGATACCATATCCCTTATCTCTCCAAAATGGTTCGTTCCGAACTCAAGTATCAATATTTCCGTACCTTCAGGCATGGCAAGGATGGTCAGGCTGCATCCGATGACAGTATTAAAGCTTCTTAAAGCGCTGTGCACCTTATTGCCGGACTGCAGGAGACTAGCTGTAAGCTCCCTGGTGGTCGTTTTCCCAACGCTTCCCGTTATCCCTATTACCTTAGGCGCCTGGACTTTGAGATATTCGCGGGCGATCTCCGCAAGCGCTTTTTCAGTATCGGGAACAGCTATGACTGCAATCCCTCCATATTCGGGTTCCATGAGCATAAGTTCTTCTATCTTGTCTGAATTAACAAGCAGAAGCTTTGCTCCTCTTTCCACTGCTCTGTGCACAAAATTATGCCCGTCTGTCTTTTCACCCTTCAATGCAACAAATGCATCTCCCGGACCTACGTCCCTGCTGTCGTTCTTCCATGAACGGCACAGCTGGATATCAGGCCCGTAATGTATTCCTCCGGACCATAAAGCAGCATCTGAAACCCAGGACTGTGACATCAGATCACCTCTTTGCCCTTTTCCCTGCACCACTCGAACATGACGTTTTTATCCAGGAATGGTATAGGCCCCTCTTTGAGTATCTGGTATGGTTCAGGTCCCTTCCCCGCTATCAGGAGAATATCATCCGGACCTGTCCTGCTAAGCCCTTCAAATATCGCCGATTTCCTGTCAACTATAATTGTGTATTCGAGAGAGTGTTTTTTAGCTCCCTCTTCTATTTCGGAAACTATGACGTCAGGATCTTCGCTTCTTGGATTATCAGAAGTAATTATGACGGAATCAGCAAGCCTTGCTGCTATCTCACCCATGATGGGGCGTTTTGTCTTATCCCTGTCTCCTCCGGCACCAAAGACAACGAAGAGTCTTCCTTTGCAGACACTTCTGAGGGACATAAGCACTTTTTCAAGGCTGTCCGGGCTGTGGGCGAAGTCGATCACACATGTGCCAGAACCTGATATTATGTAGCGTTCAAGCCTGCCTGGGACCTGTTTCATCAGCAGCAGCCCCTCCATTGCAGTCTTATCGCGGACTCCAAGTGACCAGCATATTGAAAGAGCTTGAAGAGCATTCATGATATTGTACTCACCCAGCAGAGGAAGCCTTGAAGCAACCGGTATCTTTGAATCCGGTGTGCTTATTTCCACATCCATGCCTTCGATCGAAATACCCTTGACCTCAGCGAAGAATTTTGAATCTTTTTCATTTGTGCCATAACTTATCGCCCTGCTGCCAAGGTCGTTTATCAGACGCCTGCCATAGCTGTCATCACTGTTTACTGCAGCCATCCAGTTGTTTCGCATATATTTTTCAAAAAGGGTCTTTTTGGCCGTAAAGTAGGATTCCATGTCTTTATGGAAGTCTAGGTGGTCTACTGTCAGATTCGTAAAGCCTGCCCGGTCAAAGGAGACTCCTTCTATCCTTCCCTGAACTATCGCGTGGGAAGAGGTCTCCATTACACATGCGCTGCAGCCGTTATTGACCATCCTGCTGAGCCAGTACTGAAGATCGGAGCCTTCGGGGGTGGTATGTTCGGCATCCACGAACTGATCTCCGTCATCGTAGTATATAGTACCCAACAGGCCTGTTTTGATCCCTGCGTGATCAAGGATCGATTTTGTCATAAAAGTAGATGTAGTCTTTCCGTTTGTACCGGTCAGGGCTATCATCGTCAGTTTCTTTACCGGTTCGTCATAAAGGACCGATGCTACTATCCCCATGTTGCGCCTGATATCCTCGGAAATAATCTGCGGTACCTGAAGGTCGAGCTTCCGTTCGCACAGCAGTGCAGAAGCTCCCGATGTGAAAGCTTTTTCAGCATAGTCATGCCCGTCGCTGTGATCTCCCTTAACGCAGGCAAATATCGACCCGGGAAGAACCTTTCTGCTGTCTGAAACCAATTGGGAAATTTCGGGGTCATTTTCCGGGCTCCGGTTCTCAGGCAGCCACAATCTGTATTTCAGATCGCTTTTCTCAAGTTTTGCAAGCAATTCTCTTATTTTCACAAAAACACCCCCGCTTACAGTCCAGTTTTCAAATTTTAATATTTAATGAGGAGAGTTGGAAATACAAATATTATCAGACATAATTTCTGCCCCTTTTACTGCACCATGCATCCATTGCATTCTTATCAGAATATGGGACAGGCCCTTCCTTCAGTATCTGATAAGATTCGGGACCTTTGCCGGCAAGCAGCAGTATATCTCCGCTCTTCAGGTTTTCAAGGCCAAAATCAACTGCTTCGTTTCTGTCGATAATAACACTGCATTCAGCCGCATGTTTTTTTGCTCCCTCAAGTATCTCTGCAGCAATAGCTGCAGGGTCCTCGCTTTTAGGATTATCAGAGCTTATGATCACTTGGTCAGCAATTCTGGATGCAGTCTCTCCCATAAGAGGGCGCTTACTTATATCGCTCTCTCCGCTTGCGCCGAAAACAACTGTCAGTTTTCCCTCGCATATTGTCCTCAGCGCAGTAAGGATCTTTTCAAGACCATCCGGGTTATGCGCAAAATCTATTACACATGTTCCGCTCTCTTCAATAAGATATCTTTCAAGGCGGCCCGGCACCTGCCTCATTTTGACAAGTCCCTCAAGCGCGGCTTCACATCCTATGCCAAGTGTCCAGGAAAGAGAGAGGGCCTGAAGGGCGTTCATAACATTGTAGACGCCAAGAAGCGGAAATTTTCTCTCTGTGGGTTTTTTTAGGTCGGGTGTTTTTATCTCTACATCCATGCCTTCAACCGAAACTTTTTTTACACATGCGCAAAAATCCGCCCCGCTGTTCATAAAACTGTATCCAACGCAGCGTTTTCCAAGTTCCCGGTAAATACGCTCTCCGTACGGGTCATCAAGGTTAACGGCCGCACGCCAGTCACCGCGCATGTAGTTTTTGAAGAGGCAGCTTTTTACTTCGAAGTAGGATTCCATGTCAATGTGGTAGTTGAGATGATCTACAGTCAGATTGGTAAAACCTGCCCTGTCATAGAGCACCCCGTCTATGCGCCCCTGGCTTATGGCGTGGGATGAAGCTTCCATTATGCAGGTACTGCATCCGTTTAAGACCATTCTGTGGAGCCAGGCCTGGAGGTCGGAGCCTTCCGGTGTCGTATGCTCGGCATCCTCCTTCAGTCTCCCGTCGTCACACCAGACTGTCCCAAGCAGACCTGTCTTTATTCCGGAATTCTCCAGAATAGACTTTGTCATGAAGGTCGAGGTTGTTTTGCCGTTGGTCCCTGTTATGCCAATCATCTTAAGCCTGGAAACAGGTTCATCATATAGTATGGAGGCGACCCTGCCCATGTTTCTCCTGACGTCAGGGCAGATCAGCTGCGGAATATCGATATCATTTAAGGGGTGTTCACAAAGCAGAGCGGCCGCTCCTGAAGAAAGTGCGGCCTGCGCGAAGTCATGTCCATCTGAATGCTCGCCTTCCACACAGGCAAAAATAGAACCCTTTGTGACTTTCCTGCTGTCCGAAACCAAATTATCAACCTCAGTCAGCGAGAGATATCCGGGATCTGAAGTGCTGTGGATCCCAACATCGAGAGGGCTTTTTTTCAACAATGAAACCAGAGAGCTAAACTTCATACAAATACACCTCCAACAGATCCAAAGCGCAATTTTATTACCAATATATTCAAAGGGTCAAGAAATCAATTATCAGCTAATACCCACCGATCTCTCAGTTTAATTCGGTTTTCATCAGATCCTTTTCCGGGGGAGATACCTGTACGATGTCTTCAACGATCGCTTTGAATATAGGCGCAGCTATCTGGCCGCCGTAATACCTTGCTCCCTGGGGCTCACCGAGACTGATCATCATCACATACCTGGGTTTTTCAGCCGGCCAGAAACCAACAAAAGATGCAACATAGTGTCCCTTTCTATATTCGCCGCCTGATGCGATCTGGGCAGTTCCTGTCTTTCCGGCAATTGAAACTTTTTCCGTAAATGCCAGTTTGCCCCCGCCTTCACTGACAACCCTCTTCATCGCTGTCCTCATAAACTCGGCAGTCTTGGGTGACATGACCTGATAACGGACCCTGCGTCCGCCTTTATGTATTACCTTGCCATCGCTGTCCTGTACCTCTGCTATCAGATAAGGTTTCAACAGCGATCCGCCGTTGGCTATACTTCCGATCGCCATGACCGCCTGCAGCGGAGTAACCGCGATCCCCTGTCCGATAAAAATGTTTGCCGGAACAGTCCCAAGCCACTCTTCAGGGGATTTGATAAGCCCTGACTCTTCACCCGCAAGCTCGATCTCTGTTTTTTCACCGAATCCGAACTGCTTAAGCATTCCGTATGCCTGATGTCTAGGAACCCCCATCGACATTATGGCCATCCCGATATTGCACGAATTCATCAACACGTGCGTAAGATCCTGGATCCCATGCGCTTTTTTGTTGACGTCGCTTATAGTCTTGTCGGCCAGCTTCATCGTGCCCCTGCAGTTATAAATACTGTCCTTATTGGCAGCAGCAGTTTCTATAGCTATCGACATTGTAATAGGCTTAAAGATCGATCCGGGTTCGAACACCCTTCCTACTACATTATTCCTTACTGCATTTTGATCCTTAAGATTCTTCCTGTCATTTGGGTTCAACGAAGGATAGCTTGCAAGAGCAAGAACTTCACCGGTATTAGGATCTACACAGACACCAGCGCCCCATGAAGCTTTTGCGGCTTTTGCACCCTCGCTCAAACGCCACTCCATTATCTGCTGAATTCGTGAATCTATTGTCAGTCTTATCGAGCCGGAAGTGTTTTTCAGGACTCCTGATTTTCCACCCATGATATCCAATGTTTTTCCTTTGGAATCCCTTGTCATAAATCTTGTCCTGGGAGGCGAGAAAAGTATATGGTTCCAGGCAAGCTCGACTCCGGCCTGTCCGTAATTATCAATATCACAATAACCAAGAACATGTGATGCTAGCTCTCCATGGGGATAGACTCTGATTCTCTCGCTTATCGTATAGAGTCCCGGGATCTCTTTTTTTAAAAATGCATCCGCTTTTTCTTTTGGAACATTCCTTATGATCCAATGGAATCGGCCCGGAAGATCTTTGGAGAATTTCTTTGCTATGTTTTTGCCAAATGGTTTTGAAAGCAGATCAGCGCTTTTAGGATCCCAGTACTTTGGGTCTATAAAAAAACTTGTGGCAGGTACAGAGACTGCCAGCGGGATCCCGTTACGGTCTTTTATTTCCCCTCTGGAGGCGCTGACTGCCACGCTTGCCCAGTATTGTCTCTGCGATTGTCTTACGACTCTTGTGTCGGGTTTAAGCTGGATCCATGCCGTACCTGCCGCAAGGACTATCAGCACTAAATATACTGCCTTCCACACAGACTTTGATCGTCTGATGTTCTCAGGCTCATTTTTTTTAATTCTTGGCATGTGCCTTCCTTACGAAAGGATTGATATAATCAAGAAAACCTGTTTTTTCTTCCATAGGATATACAACCGCCTGAGCCACCATGATATCAGAATTATCTACTTTGACTGTCCTAATGTCCTCAGCATTCACCATGCCAAGCTCTTCGCGGGCATAGCTGTATATTCTTGCCGGTGAAAGCAGTTCCGAATATTTTTTCGACATGTCGAGATTGGATTCCCTGCATACTTCGATCCTTCCTGCAGTCTCAGAAATGCGATGTTCAAGATACAAGCCATAAAGACGCAGGGTCCCAAGCGCAGCTGCGCATATAAAAACAGATAAAAAGCAAATTACGAAAAGTGATGAATGCGGTCTTTCATTTTCATGTCGGCATTCTGTGTATTGCATCGGCTTTCTCACCTTTCCTGGAAATTTCTCTTTCTGATTCAAAGATCCTGAGTTTTGCGCTTCGTGATTTATGATTGCTTTCTATTTCGGTCTCGGAGGGAGTTATGGCCTTCCTTGGCCTCGCCTGGCCCAAACCTTCCTCCTGCCACTTTCTGAATCTGGTTTTAACTATTCTGTCTTCGAGCGAATGATACGATATCGTTATGATCTTCCCGCCAGGGGAAAGTATTTTCAGTGATCCATCCAGAGCTTCTTCAAGAGCATTCATTTCATCGTTTACCGCTATCCTTAGTGCCTGAAATATCTTTCTTGCGGGATGCCCTCCCATTTTTCTCTGGACCGGGGCAGGCAATATCTTCCTTATCAGTTCAACCAGATCTCCGGTAGTACTGATGCTTCCTCCTGCTTCCCTGTTTCTGACGATGCCTCTGGCGATCTGATACGCATACTGCTCTTCTCCATATTTCCTGAAAACTTCCGTAAGCTCTTTTATTGACCAGAAGTCAAGTATTTCCTTCGCAGTCAGTTTGCTATTCGTCTCCTCGGCTGCGTCCATCCTCATATCCAGCGGACCGTCCTCCTGAAAAGAAAAACCCCTGTCTGACTCTGTGATTTGCATGTTCGAGACCCCCAGATCAAACAGAACGGCTGACGCACCTGCCCATCCCGGCCTCTCTTTTAGCTTTTCAACATGCCTGAAGTTGTCAGCTTCAATTTCAAATCTTTCCGAAAACCGCGACAGGTTGTCCTGAGCTATTTTTCTTGCGTATGGGTCCTGGTCGAATCCTATTACATAGGCACCGGTGCATTTATTAAGAATGAATCCGGTATGCCCTCCCAGCCCCAATGTCGCGTCGACCGTTATCCTGACTTCTTCCCAGGGCATGAGTGCTTCAAGCACCTCATTCACCATTACCGGGACATGTTCTTTCATATTCCTTCAAGATCCTCAGCGAGATCACTAAAATCCATAAGGACTCCGCTGCGCTGTTCTTCCCATCTGATGCTGTCCCATATTTCAAGATGATCTTCAAGGCCGATAAGCGTCACTTCCTGATCTACTCCGGCATACTCCCTGAGCCCTGAAGGGATCAAAACCCTCCCTGAACCGTCTATTTCCAGTTCTGTAGCCATAGAGAGCAAAACTCTTCTGAAATCGCGGGTCTTTTTTTTGAAAGAAGAGAGATCTTTAAGCTTCAGTATCAGCTCTTCCCACCTGCTGACAGGATAAAGCGCTATGCAGCGGTCTATGCCGATAGTGGCAACGATGGAAGAACCCAGCTCTCCCCTGAAGCGAGCGGGCAATACCGTTCTGCCCTTACTGTCCAGTTTATGGTTATAGCTTCCCACCAGCATAGATAACTCACCCACTTTACTCCACTTTGTACCACTTTGTCCCACATTAACCCCAATGATATCACAATGCAAGACCTTAAAATTTAATCCTATAATCTAAATTAGTCCTATAGGATCAAAATCTTAAAATTATTTGATTATGACAGAGTTTTGATAGCTTTTTTATTATAAAAACGCGTATTGGTTCCTCTGTGTATGCATACAAGAAAAATCCTAAAACTTAATATTTTAAATTAATTTCAATTTTTAATTAAAAAAGAGTGGCGACAGGTTTTAAAACCTGTCGCCACTCTTTAAACGGGAGCACTCAATAAGCCGGGTTTTGTAAAGGACTAAATCCTCTCCAGCCATTTATCTAATTCCGCCCTTGCAGACGGACTCTAGCGGTCGTACCCGGGAGTCAGCGGGCAGCTTCATACTCCCCTATTCGACCTTGCTCCGGATGGGGTTTGCCTGGCCCGAAGGTCACCCTTTCGGCCGGTGGGCCCTTACCCCACCTTTTCACCCTTACCCGCTTTCGCAGGCGGTATATTTCTGTGGCACTTTCCCTGAGTTCGCACCCGCAGGATTTTATCCTGCATCCCGCCCTGCGGAGCCCGGACTTTCCTCCCGCGCATAGCGCCGGCGGCTGGATCTTGTACTCCCGACACAAGTATAGCAGATAATATTTGCTAGTGGGAACGGACTATCTCCTTTATGACCATCAGCCTCGAAAGGGTTGATCGTTCCATTTCCTCAAGCTTCATTGAGATAGAGTGAATTGCTTCAACAAACGAAGGGATCATTACGTGCTCCAGTGCGTTTACCCTTCTCCTTGTCCTCTCTATCTCCAGGGCCATTGACCTCAGGGCTTTCTCTTCAGCGGCAAGCTTAACGAGCCTGGGCATCAGTTTCAAAAACTGCTCAAGTGCAATATCAAGGCTTCCAGGTGAGGTACCCAGGCCATAGTTGAGCTCAATTTTCTGTTCAGGCAGCTCAAACGAAGGGGCGCGTACACTCATTATATTTACAAAATGTACATTTACTCTCATGTTTCCGCCTGCGTTCATGAGGGTCTGTTCCAGCATTTCCGGCAGAGTCTGGGCTCTCGCAAGCAGGAAACCAGCATAGCAGGAACTGAGCTCCTTTTCGATCTCCTGCCTTAGTTCCCAGACAAATTTCGCTTTCGCAAGAAAGGCCTTAACGAGTGCGTCCTGCTTATCTTTCAGCAGTTTGTGCCCCCTCTTGGCTACGACAAGCTGTCTTTTGAGCTTTGAAAGCTCCATCCGGTTGGGGTTAACGTTCAGTGCCTTCGCCATTAGAGGTCACCCCCTCCTATGCTTCTTTGATCTCAAGCGTCTCGTCTTTTTTTGCTTCGACCAGCGGCTTCAGATATTTATCGATATACTCGTCCCTCACACGCTTAAGTTCCTTGGTAGGAACGATGGTCAGGAGTTCCCATCCAAGAAGCAGGGTTTCCTCTACGGTCCTGTTTTCATATTCTCCCTGACGTACATATTTGTCTTCAAAGAGGTCTGCAAACTTGGCGAATGCCTTGTCATCCTCGGAGAGGGCTCCCTCTCCGAGGATGACTGCAAGTTCTTTGGCTTCCTTACCCCTAGAATACGCAGCAAAGAGCTGGTTCATCAGGTCCGCATGGTCCTCGCGGGTTTTGCCTTTTCCTATTCCCTTGTCCTTGAGACGGGAAAGGGAGGGCATGACATCGACAGGCGGATATATCCCTTTGCGGTGGAGTCCTCTTGCCAGGATGATCTGCCCCTCAGTGATGTATCCCGTAAGGTCCGGGATGGGATGTGTCTTGTCGTCTTCAGGCATTGTGAGTATCGGTAGCTGCGTAATTGATCCCTCTTTGCCGCGAAGCCTTCCTGCCCTCTCGTACATGGTGGCAAGGTCTGTATATAGATAGCCTGGGTAGCCGCGACGGCCCGGGACCTCTTTACGTGCGGCTGAGATCTCTCGCAGCGCTTCACAGTAGTTCGTAAGGTCAGTCAGTATTACCAGTACGTGCATGCCCTGTTCAAAAGCGAGATACTCAGCTGCTGTAAGAGCAAGGCGCGGGGTAGAAATACGCTCGATCGCAGGGTCGTCTGCAAGGTTTACAAACATTACCGTACGTTCGAGAGCTCCCGTCTTCCTGAAGTCTTCCATGAAGAAAGATGCTTCTTCAAAGGTGATGCCCATGGCAGCGAATACAACAGCAAAATTAGCGTGGCCGCTGATAACAGTAGCCTGGCGTGCTATCTGGGCTGCTATCTGGTTATGAGGCATACCGCTTCCGGAGAATATCGGCAGCTTTTGGCCCCTGACAAGGGGGTTCATTCCGTCGATCGTCGAGATGCCTGTCTGGATGAACTCTGACGGGAAGTCACGTGAGAACGGGTTGATAGGGTCTCCGTTGACATCAAGGTATGCTTCGGGAATTATAGGGGCACCGCCGTCTATGGGGTCTCCCCTTCCGTTGAATATTCGTCCAAGCATGTCCTTTGAGACAGGCAGCTTGAGGACATCGCCCAGAAACCTTATCTGGGTGGTGTTGACGTCTATGCCGGTGCTTCCTTCATAAACCTGAACAAGCGCTTTAGTCTCTGAAATCTCCAGTACCCTTCCGCGCCTGCGCTCACCATTGGCGAGACGGATCTCCGCCAGTTCGTCATAGCTGACATCTTCGATCTTTTCAACCACCATAAGCGGACCGGAGAGGTTGGAGATCGTTTTATACTCCTTAGGCAACATCATCAAGGCCACCTCCAGCAGCGCTCAGTTTCCCGAGTTCAGTCTTTATTGCAGTCTCAAGAACGTCTAAGTTCTCCAGATCACTCTCTTCAATATATCTCATACGCGCGATATCTTCTCTGATAGGAAGGTCAATAACAGAGCGAAGCATTCCTCCGCGGACGAGTACCTGCATTCCAAGACAATGGAAAGTGAGGATGTTTCTGAGCATTTTGAACTGTTTGTCCATAGATGCGTAGGTGTCTATCTCGTGGAATGAGTTCTGGTGCAGAAAGTCTTCCCTTATTGATTTTGAGGTCTCAAGCACCATTCTTTCTTCCTTGGAAAGGGCATCCAGACCGACAAGGCGAACTATTTCCTTCAGCTTGTCCTCGTCTTCGAGCAGGCTCATCGCTTCAGTCCTGTATGTGCTCCATTCTCCGTCATATATGGCATCCCAGTATTCACCCAGAGTATGGGCGTAGAGGGAGTAGCTCGAAAGCCAGTTGATAGCAGGGAAATGTCTCTGGTAAGCCAGCTGTGCGTCCAGTCCCCAGAAAACCTTTGTAACGCGCAGAGTGTTCTGTGTGACAGGCTCCGAAAGGTCTCCTCCCGGAGGTGAGACCGCTCCGATAACAGAGATGGCCCCTTCTCTTCCGTCGCTTCCGAAACAGATAGCCCTTCCTGCTCTTTCGTAGAATGATGCAAGTCTTGTTCCGAGGTAAGCGGGGTATCCTTCCTCTCCGGGCATCTCTTCAAGACGTCCTGACATTTCACGCAGAGCCTCCGCCCAGCGCGATGTCGAGTCGGCCATCAGAGCTACGGAATAGCCCATGTCACGGAAATATTCCGCTATCGTGATACCCGTGTATATTGAAGCTTCACGGGCAGCGACAGGCATGTTGGAAGTATTTGCTATAAGAAGGGTCCTCTTCATAAGAGGCTGTCCCGAACGGGGATCCTCAAGTTCAGGGAATTCAAGGAGAACATCCGTCATCTCATTTCCGCGTTCTCCGCATCCGATGTAAACAACTATTTCTGCGTCAGCCCACTTTGCAAGCTGATGCTGTATAACAGTCTTTCCTGAACCGAAAGGTCCTGGCACGCATGCCGTTCCTCCCCTGGCTATCGGAAAAAATGTATCTACAACCCTCTGTCCGGTCGTAAGCGGAATCTCCGGCGGAAGTCTCTTTACTACAGGACGTGATTTACGTACAGGCCATCTCTGCAGAAGTTTGATCTCGTGGTCATCACCCTTTGCGTCTGTAATGACAGCGATGGTCTCTTCTACTGTGAACTCTCCCTGTTTGATCTCTTTAACCTTTCCTTTGACTCCGTGCGGAACCATGACCTTGTGATCCACAAGGACGGTCTCCTGTACAGAACCAAGGAAATCTCCGACAGCAACTTCAGCTCCGGCTTCAACACATGGAACAAAACTCCATTTTTTAGTCCTGCTCACTGCGGGAACACTTATTCCGCGAAGTATGTACGGGCTGTTAGCCGTTTTTTCGATGCTTTCAAGCGGACGCTGGATGCCGTCGAAAAACTCTTCTATCAGTCCGGGTGCAAGTTCAACACTTAAAGGTTCCCCCGTGCTGACAACAGGTTCTCCGGGCTTCAGTCCGGAAGTTTCTTCATATACCTGAACAGAAGCCGTATCATCTTTCAGTTCAATAATTTCACCGACAAGGCCTGCGTCTCCGACTCTTACAACGTCGAACATGCAGGCTCCGGCCATGCCTTTAGCAATGACAAGCGGACCGGAGATCTTTGCGATGAATCCTGCTATGGCATTAGGAGTAGCCACTCACATCGCCTCCATTTTCATCATTTCACACCAAAGATATCCATGCCAACAGCACGCTCTACGTTGCGTCTGATAGAGCTGAGACCGACTCCCATGGATCCGCTTTGGTTGGGTACTGGAATTATGCACATATCTGTAGATTCGTTGACTTCATCAACAGCCTGCTGGTACTTGGAGAAAAGGGCTTCCTCAACAAAGAGGGCAGCGTATCCCTTAATGGCAAACCTGTTCATAATCTCCCCGATAGAATCCCTGTTCTCATCTGTTATTTCAACAACATCAAGTCCTATAGCCTTAAATGGAAGTATGCTGTCATAGCTTCCGACTGCTGCCATCGGTGAACCCTGATTAGACGTAGCCATGGCGCATAAGCCTCCTTAGATGGTCCTTGTCCCCTTTGTTTCTTTTGGAGACCGTGATTACCCTGATGTTTTTTATTTCCATTTCCTTGGCCCAAAGGTAGGCCGGAATGTTCTCAGGAGCAGAAGGGCTGTATCTTCCTGCGGCAATCTTCTCCATGTAACAGTCATCCAGAACCCTCTCCAGTGAAAGGATGAGGTCTGAATAACCGCCTGACGCATCAATACTCCCTATAATTTTTCCGAAATCGGAGAACTCAATTGCCCTGCCCCAGGTTTCAAACGGTTCAGATATAAGGGATGCCAGCATGCTGACATCAATGGTGCCGCCAGCGTGAAGGAATGGAAACGCTTTTGACGCATCGTAATTGAACCTTTTGAGCCTCAGCAGGGTCCGTATATTTTCTCCGTCAGTCCTTGTCCGGATCCAGCTTATTATCCCAGGCATATCCAGCCCATGAGCTTTTTCAAGCATCACTTCGAACATTCTCCTGTCGATAAGTCTCTCAACTTCGAGAACGTCCCTGCTCTGTTCCCAGACCGTTATGCATTTGGGGATCAGAGTGTTGAGGCCGAATGGAAGAAGTCTGTATTCTTCCGCTTCGACGTTCATGATAAGATCGTCCAAAGGATAAGATCCCAGCGATGTAAGCAGATCCCACCTCTTTTTGCCCCCGGTCCTGACATTGAACATGCTTTTCAGCAGAACTTTCACATTGTGGAAGTCATACTGCAGTCTCATAATATCAACAATTGCCTTGTCAGGAACGAAGGTACGAATCTCTTCATATACGCTGTGCAGGTCTGCTTCAAGAACTTTGTCAAAGTCAGACCCGTTTGTCTGGGAAGTAAGCGCGGAGGAATATGATGTCTCCCCAAGTATCTTGAGGATGGACGCAAAATCTTCAGCGTCGATCATTCTCTGCAGAACTCCGGAATCAAGAAGGCGATGCTCCATCGCACGGATACGTGCAACAGCATAACCGTATGCCCCTTGACTTGACATCAGGCCACCTCCCTCATTCCGCTGCTGACGGGAACAAACGTTTTACGACGTCGGATTCCTGCTTTTCCTGAGCTATCTGAATAAGCATGTCCCATGAGCAGTTTGTACTTATCTTTCCTCTCGTGAGTATGAATCCCCCGGCAATATCAGGTTTATTCTCGGAAAAGACCAGTTCCGTTCCATTTTCCTTATTGAAACTGTCAAGCCATGCCTGATCCAGGTATTTTTCTTCACTTGAGATCTGTATCTCTTCTTTTTTAGTTGTTACTGCGCATTTAAGAAGCGCTTCACAGAGTTTTACGTAATCATCCCTATCGATCATCCTCATTTTTCCAAGGGACAGGTCATAAACATCCTGTATCAGATTACGGCTGGATTGAAGCATCATCCTTTTGACATCCAGATTCGCGACTATTTCACGGCGACGGAAAATCTCAGGACGCTCAACTTCAAAACGGCGAATAAAGCCAGATTTTATGGAGTCGATTTCCTCTTCCGCTCTCTGTGCTGTAAGCTCAGCCTTGGCCCTGGCCTTAGCCAGTATTTCATCGGCCTCGCGCTGGGCGTCGCTTCTGATCTTTTCTGTTATCTGGGCCAAAGACATGGTCTTCCCCCGTTCTTTTTAAAGCTTTATGCCGTTGAGCATCAAAATACTGACAAGAAGCCCAAAGACTGCATACGTTTCACACATAGCCGGGAGGATAACAGCTTTGCCTATCTGTTCCGGACGCTTGGATATCATCAAGATCGAAGCGGCTGAAGATTTACCCTGCCAGATAGCAGAATAGAAACCGGAGATAGCGATGGGAAGGCATGCAAAACAGATACCCAGTCCCTGCCAGACGGTGAGGGTAACGTCGCCTGCACCGAGAAGCCCTGCTTTCTGAAGGGAGAGGACTGCTACAAGCAGGCCGTATATACCCTGTGTTCCGGGAAGAGCAAGAAGGACGAGCGCATAACCGAATTTCTTTGGATCCTCAGTCATGATCCCGGCAGCAGCTTCATTGGCTATGCCTATTCCCCATGCAGATCCTGAGCCTGCAAAACCTACTGCCAGTGCTGCCCCAAGTATTACAAGCATCGGGCCCAGCTGTTCGGAAATCGTTGAGAGCATTGTTTCCATAGTGAACTATTACCTCCTCAGTTAATGAATACTAATTTTTGTTGTTTATTTGTTCTAAAATTGAACTTATTGTTTTTCTTCTGACAAACGGGCAAACGTCGTAACATTTCGCAGCGGGGCAAAATCCTTCCCGTTCGCGTCGTAAAACTTCCCAAAGAACTCCACATACTGAAGTCTCAGGGAGTGGATGAAAGCTCCAAGAAGGTTGACCGCTATACTGAAAAGGTGCCCAAGTACAAATATCAGTATGGCCAGCGGTATTCCGACATAAGGAGTTCCTGCTACAAGTTTCGCAAGCAGGTTAATAACCATTCCGACGGCCGCAGATCCGAGACCGAGGGCCAGCAGTCTGCTGTAGCTGAGCACATCTCCGAGATAACCTGTTACGTTGTAGAGACTCAAAACACCAGAGAAGAGCTTACCTGCTATGTTTGATTTGGTCCTTCCCTGCGTAGCCACAAGGACCAGCGCTCCGGCAATGGCAACATATTTTGAGACGGAAGCCACTGTACCTGTCAGCATTCCGTAAGAACTGAGCCCTGTCAGCAGAAGACCGCACAAAAACAGGATCCATCCGCCGTGGTCGGCCAGAGCCTCAAAGTGTTCTCCGTTTGTCCAGCTGTTCTTAAAGGCTATCAAAAGACCAAAGATGACCTGTATGAACCCAAGTCCCAGCGAGATCGTAAGCAGCGTCATAGGATCGTTCATCGGATCCAGGAACTGCAATGCATTCTTTATCGGCACGAGTGAGCTGAGGAACGGGAATGCAGTAATGCTGTCGCCGAACCAGGAGCCTGTAAGAGCTCCTACAATGACGGAGAAAACCATGCCTATGGTAAGCATGATAAAAAATTTGCGCAGGGTAGGTGAAAGCTGGTGTTTTACAATAAAGTACCCGAATACCCCGCTTAGCAGCAGACCGTAACCCGCATCACCGAAACACATTCCCAGGAAGAGAAAAAAGAACGGCGCCATCAGAGAGGTCGGATCAACTCCGCCGTAAGTAGGAGTGCCGTACATAAGGGTAAGGGGTTCCATGGAAGATGACCAGCCCGGATTTTTGAGCAGCGTCGGGGGCAGCTCCCCTTCATCAGGTTCTATGAGTGAAAATTCAGAGAGTGACTCATAGGGGCTGACAGTTTTCTCTACCATGTCCCGGCAATCCCTGGGCATCCAGAAGGACCAGATAAAAACATCATCTGTCGGTACGCCAGAGATCATGGATTCTATCCTGTCACTGAGAATGCTCCAGTAATCCCCGTAGTAACGTGCCATATCAAGACCTTCATCGGCCTTTGATGCAATCTCCGCGCAGAGGACTGCTTCATCCTTCTCTGCTTTTTCAATTTCCGAAGTCAGCTTTACACGTTCTTCTTCGGCAGTCAGTTCAAAATCTTTAGGTACGTCGAGCCTTCCTCCAGAAAACTCAGAAGAAATGGTTTGAATTTTTTCAAAGTCAGTTTTTTTGAAAAGCAATGCAAATGTTGAAACAGGATCTTTTTCATTTTCGGGGAGCTTCTGAAATTCGACAAAATCACCAAGTTCCGATCCAAGCCTTGAGACAAACCCGGCAACAGATGACTTTGGTATTGTGTAAACAGCCCCGCCTATCATTTCTGTACCTGTTGTAAAAAATTCCAGAGGATATTTGATCGAATTAAGGAGCATTGACTGTGTAAGAAGACCCTTGAGCCTGGAAATTTCCGCTCTGGTCTCTGTTGCTTTCCTTTCTTTTTCCCTGAGTTCCGCAACAAATGCCCTGAATTTGCCTTCGTCAGCTTTTGCCGCAAGCTCAGAAAATCCAATGGTAGGAATATCGCCCAACATCCTGGCAATCGAACTGCCCTTGTTTACTTCAAATGGTTCAAGAAGGCGCACAGCAAATCTTACATCGCTGAGAAGCTCGTCTATCTGACGCTGCCTGGCCCGAAGCTGGAGCATTGCCGAGCTGTCTATCGCACCGCTGCCCTCTCCTGTAAACTCGCAGCAGCCCAGTGCCTGCAATTTTTCTACAAGCACATCTGCAACAGATCTATGAACAGCTATCCGCGCCTTACTCATTTCAGCAAGAGCCATAAGTCGTCATCACCTCTTTCACCAGCCAATCGGCCACTTCTGCAGCGGAAGCCTTTCTATCCTCATAGCATTCCTGCGCTTCCTTCTGACCTTTTTCCAGTATCTCCCTGGCTTTCAGTTCTGCAACTTTTTCAGCATTTGCGACAGATTCGCGCCACTGCCTGTGGCATTGCTGTTTAGTGTTCTTTATTGATTGTTCTGCTTCTGCCTGAGCCGACGCAATGATCTTTGCCGCCTCAGCCTTAGCTTCAGCAATAATTGACTTTGCCAGAGACTCTTGTTCACGTATTTCCTGTGCCAAATTTTCTGTCAACAAACTCACCTCCCCTCATAATATATGGGCCTTACTTTAAGACAAATACCAAGTGATTTTAACCTCTGCAATTAATTGCGTCAATTTTCACACATTAGAATAAATTAAATACTTGGGCGATAATTTCGTTATAAATTAAATCGCTGCATCAATTTTATCAGTTTATAGTAATGCTAAACATGTTTTTTTGAACAAATATCCCCCCACGGACATCTTGAACAAAGTTCATATCTTGCGTCGAAAATATCCGAAAGTGCTGAGACAGCTGCTCCATGTATTTTTTCACCTGTGCTTCCAAGTGCCTCTTCGGACATTTCAATTATTTTCTTTTTTTCAGAAGTACTTCTGAGATAATTTATCCCTATCTCGATCATTTTCTCAGGAAGTCCCTTTTCTTTCCTGAAAACGTACATTGCATAGGCATAAAATTTCAGCTGTTCCTCATAGTATTCGCCAGGAGCAATCTCTTCAGTGGTAGTTTTCCAGTCCCTGAGACATATGCGGTCAGCTTCTTCCCAGAAAATGTCCGTAGATCCCACCATCAGCAGACCGTCGTCGAGGACCCTGAAGGGAGTCTCTCTCCATAATCTGGTCTCTCCCTTCCGGGATAAAAACGCCGAGAGTCTTTTGCCTTCTTCACTCATTGCGTAATCACAGAGAATTTCTCTTATCTGCTTCCTTGAAAGGGCTGATCTGAATTCTTCCCTGACTTCGTACGGAACATTTTTCAGAACCTTTTCGTATGCGCTGTCATTCTCACCGCCAGGAAGCCAATCTGACAAAGTATCATTGGAGAAATCCCACTTTGAGAGCACCCAGTGCGCAAGGCTTCCGAACTCTGAACCTCCGGCTCCCTCGCCGCCCCTCAATGTCCACTGCATTGTCCTCCCCTGCCTGTAGGCTAACCTGTATGCTGTCGGGCACCATGAAAGCATCGCATAGGCGGAGGCCGACAATCTGGCAAGCTTTGCAGGAGATACTATTTTCGGACAGAGCATGTAAGCTGACCCTGTTGACCCGCCGCACGCTCTTTTTTTATCCCTGTAAGAAGGGGCAATCTCCTCTTCGGAGCATAACGTCCATTTATCCCCGGCTTCCCGCGAACTGCTTATCATACCGAGGAAGCTCTCCTTTGCTGGAGGCAATTCTTCTCCGCTGCTGCTGTCGGTTTTTGTAAGACCGCAAATAATCAGTTTGTCTCTCGCCCTTGTAGATGCCACATACCAGAAACGCTCATCCTCTTCCAGCAGTGCCCTGGTTTCTCTTTCTTCGTGCCACATGCCGGCGACCGTCAGCACCTCTTTTTTTTCGGGATACTTAAGGAAATCCGGCATCTGTTTTGCGATCACGCCATATCTCACAGATGTGTCTACAGAGGGCGGCCCTTTGGGCCGATCCTCAGCTCCGCCCAGCGCAACGACAGGATATTCCAGCCCTTTTGCTGAGTGTATGGTAAGGACATTGACCGCGTCGTTATCTTCGTCCGTTATTTCGGGTTCCTCCTGCTGCTTTGATTCTTTGACAGAAAAACGCATATATTCTGCGCAT
Organism: Synergistaceae bacterium; assembly: GCA_963682045.1. GTDB lineage: Bacteria > Synergistota > Synergistia > Synergistales > Synergistaceae > Caenicola. Next base: position 36,591 of record OY821326.1, on the reverse strand, counting down.
CCCGCGAGTGAACGGCCCTGTGAAACTTCGTACTCAGTGGCTATCTCTGCCATGTAAGAGATATTGGCTCTTACACGGCGTCTCTGCTCCGGTTCGTATGAGGTCAGAAATTCAGGTGAACAGAGCAGTTCCCTGATGATTGCAGAAACGCCCCTTAGTTCAGCTCTTTTTTTCATCTCTTCCAGATAAGAGATCAGTTCAGGATGTTCCTTCCTTATAATATCACTAAGCAAAAGGAGATCTCCGCTTTCCCTGCCGGCCTTTGACCTGGCAAGAAGTTCTTCTGCGAGTCCGGGGGGCATCCCGCTCAGAGGAGAAGCCATCCAGCCCGCAAGATATGAAGGATCATCCGGTTCAGCAAGAAGCGAGATCAAATTCACCAGATCCGCGATCTCCCCTCTCGTGAAGTAATCCCTCCGTGTGCAGAGAACGTATGGGATACCCTCCGACTCGAAAGCATCTTCGATGGCCTCATAGAAGGTCCTTTTTGGAACGAGCAGGGCAAAATCGCTCCACTTTACAGGCCTGAACCTCTCTTCGTCATCTCTCTTCTTATCCCATATCAGTTTTCCTGATGCGTGGATATCTTTGATCCTTGAAGCCAGTTCCCTGTAGAGCCTCACCCTTGTGTCAAATATTTTCTCTTCTTTGACATACTTTTTCTTCTCCTCATCAAAGCTTCTTTTCTGTCTCGAGATCAATACCTCAAACTCCGGAGCTATCGGGTTGGCATTTCTCTCTTTCCACCATTCCTCGGATGATGGAGAACTCAGCGGCTCATATTCCATGGACGATCCTTTTTCAATTCCTTCAGCCCATACCGAACCAAAGACGGAGTTGATCTTTTCTACAAGTTTGTCCCTTGTCCTGAAGTTTTTGTCGAGCGTAATATATTTGCTGCAGCCTCCGTGAAGATGCCTGGCTTTATCTATGTATTCCTGGAATATCTTCAGGTTGGCATGACGGAAACGGTAGATGGACTGCTTGATGTCGCCCACGATAAAAAGGGTGTTGACATCCTCTTTCCATATCCCTTTCAGCAGTTCATCCTGCAGACCGTCCGTATCCTGGAACTCGTCCACCAGTATGTGCTTGAATTTATTACCGTAGTCAGGACTCTTCCTAAGCACCTCACCGGCATATTTTATGAGATCATTGTTTGTGAGAATCCCCTCTTTTTGCCTTTTGGACTCCCAGCACTGCCAGCCGAGGGCGCTTGTACGGCAGAGCAGCATCATCAGTTCTGTTTCCCTTTCCGAAGGAGGCTGAGCCATCGCAGCAGCCTTTTTCTTTTCATCCCGCCAGTCCTTCAAAGGCATACAAAGTGCCTCGTTGGCAGACGCTATTATTTTTCTGGGGCAGGACTGGAGGTTGGATATTCCCTCTTCAAGGAGGGCAGAAGCAAACCGCCTGCACTTTTCCATGTCAGGCAGGGCTCCACGATACTCATACTCTATCTCGCTCAGTCTTGTCAGGCTCTTGCCGGGCTTTTCACTGAGCTCTTTCCTTATAGCGGGAAAGACTCTCTCCTGCCATGTCTCCCATATCTCGGCATATATCTGATCCCGGCTTTCAACATCTGAAAGGAGTTCGTCCGTCGACCGGTTCCAAAGGTCGTCGGGGGTTCTTCCGAAGCTGCCGAGCTTCTCCGAGGCGTTCCTGGATATTTCTGCCAGTTTTTCCGGACCGTAATAATTCACAAAGTCTTTGAAATGTTCCTCGCTGAAAAGGTTTTCAGCCCTCTCAGCCCATTTTTCTGTAACTGTCATCTTTACCCTGCGAAGCGAAAGCGTACCTATGGTCTCGGAAAATGTTTTCCACCAGAGCTCTTCCACAGGTTTTGAAACTATTGAGGCTCCTGGGTCTATGTTGAGAACCAGTCCCGATTCCCTGATGATCTTCATTGCAAAAGAGTGAATGGTCGAAATATAAGCGTCATCGATCCTCTGTATCCTGTTTTTGAGATGCGAAAGTTCCTTTTCGGACCTGCTGTGCCATTGCACCAGTGTCTCTTTTATCCTCTCGTGCATCTCTCGTGCTGCTTTTTCGGTAAAAGTCAGGACCAGTATCTGATCCACCGTGCATTTTTCGTCTGTCGCCAAAAGCCATGCAAAGCGCTGGGAAAGGGTCTGGGTCTTACCCGTTCCCGCACCGGCGCTTACAACTGTGAGCGGGCTCATGCTCGTAACAGCCTCTATCTGCTCAGGCAGCCCTTTCAGGTTGCCGTACATGGTGAAAAGAGGATCTTCTCTATCAGGAATCATCCCCGTACCCCCTGACATCTTCATTCTCCGGATCGTCTCTGTGTCCTTCCCTTTTCCGGCATATAACAAAGAATTCACAGAACCTGCACATGGCAGATTCATAGTTTGCAGGAAAGAGACCGGCTTTTAACGACTCAGCCATATCTTCCATAGTCTTTTCTGCAAGGTCAAGAAATTCTTCAATTCGCTTTCTCGGCTTTCTGGAGCGGTAGGCACTTCGCATTGCATCAGAGGCAAAATATCCATAAAAAGATGCGTCTTTGTGTCCTATCCACCCGTAGCCGAGAGGCCTTTCTCCCGTCGTTTTGCTTATTATTACAGAGTATGCCGCCAGCTGCAGTTCGTTTCGGTGGTCATATGATCTGTTGGACTTGTAGTCGATCACAACAAAACCATCATTGAAAAAATCCACCCTGTCAGCCCGCCCTTTGAATATGACACCATCTGCCGCGTATTCAGGAAGTTTGTATTCAAGCTCTGTTCCTGTCCGTTTTTTAAGCTCCTCAGAGCATTCGATACTATCCAGAAGTTCCGCGACAGAGCCCATCTGCTTCATCAGGCTGTCAGCATGCCTTTCCAGCCTCGGATCAGTCAGCAGCTCGGGATAATGGTCGGATGAAGCTTTTTTCCACTCTTCTTTTGAAAGCAGAGTAAAGCTCCGCGGTGATGAAAGGTACTCTCTCCAAGAACGCTCCCACACTGTATGAAGAAGGGAACCGGCCCTAAGCGGGTCAAATAGTTCAATGTCGTGGTCCTGAAGCCTTATGTTGATCCTGCACCAGTATCTGTAAGGGCATTCCTTCCATTCATCGATGTTGCTCAATGAGACAGCAAGAACGTCAGAGGCTGATCCCTCCCCCGTTCTGGGAAAGTCGCCCCTCTCTTTTTTCCCGGCAGAAAGAGGAATTTCAGCTCCGCTGAACCAAAAACAGCCGTCAGGGGGGATTACATCAGAGGGGTTATATTCTATGCTTCCTACCCTCTCCCATCCGCCCGGTCCCTTTTGAGGAATGAAAAGAGGATCTATAAACTGTGATCCTCCAAGAGGACGTCCGCTCTGATCAGTAAGGGAACGTGTTATGACAGTCCCTTCAAGGGAAGTTGCTATAAGCCTCCTGAAGAGGCCTTCCTTCTGCTCTCTTTCTTCATGCAGCTCGGGGATATGAGAAAGACGTTCTCCGGCGCCATCCTCAGAAGGCTGGTTTTCATTGAACCTGATCTTGCTTTCGTTATCAAGGAGGGGGGATTCCCGGAGCTTCCCCGGCCATGTGCTGTAGTCCGCGTCCGTCATTATCCAGTACCTGTGAGTCGTAAGCACAGGAGGAAGTCCTGCGTATACCGTCAGGGAACGGCTTTGCGGCAGCCTTATCGGAAGGGTGGCACTCTTTCCCCACTCATGTATGTAGCTGACAGCTTCCAAGCCCTTCAGCAGCACCTTTGAAGCAGGGCCGATATCCTTGCTCATGTCTTCGAGTATTTCTATCTTTTGCTTGAGCTCTTTGACCGAAGATGATGTGTCTTTCAAAATTTCATCCAGGCTTGGTGTTGCATCAATAAAGCTGCCTATGGCATTCTGGAGATCAAGGCCATTGATAAATTCAAGCCACATCTTCAGTATCTCGGGAGGGGTGCCTCCCGCTGAAAACTGCCTGCACAGCTTTTCAAGATTTTCAAATGTAAGCAGGGACCTTCCCCTGAGCAGAGCCTTCCACGCCCTGCTGCCTTCTGGAAAGGCTGAAAGGGCTGAAGAGAGGTCAAACCCGGGGGATCTTAACAGGGGGTTCGCAAGCAGGAATGCCGTACTCTCTCTTTCCCAGCCGGAAGCGAAGGCGTTCCATATTGCTTTGGGCAGTTCTCCTAATAGTGTATCTGCAACAGTACCCCTTAGCTGAACATTAAATGGAATTTTATACCTCTGAAGAGAATTTTCGATCAGGGAGAGGTGCTGCGTGGTCACCATTATTCCGATATCACCGAAATCATTTATAGATCCCAATGCCGAAAAGGCCCCTATGCCATGCGCCCAGAGGGCTGTCTCCCTTGCTGCCGCATCAAACTGCATCTGGCAGTCTCCCGCTTTCAGCTCAAATATCCTTGAGTGCCATTTAGGCCTCTCCCTATACTCTGCTCCAACCTGAACGATCGAATCATGTAATGAATCCAGACCGGTTTCGGGCAGTATAAATATAGTTTTAGTAAGCTCTTGAAGTTTTTTAATAAGTTTTGACTGGCTGCCAGTGAAAGTCAGGAAGCCGACTAATACAAAGGTGAGATCTGAAACAGCCTTTTCGCTGGATGATTCACTGGAGAGACATTCTTCTGTAAGCTCTGCTGTCTGCGCGCTGTCTGCTATTTCGTTTTCTTTAAGGTATCCTACATAATCGGAGTAGAGCCTCAGAAGTATGTATCCGGGAGATGCTTCCGGCGGACCGTTTTCCTGGAAAAGCCTTTCTCTGAGGTCGTCCGGTGATATACCCTCTGTCAGAAGTTCTCTTATGTTATTACCGAGCACCTCTGAAAATCCCCTGTGAAAGACTCCTTCGGGCAGGTCTTTTCTGAGGTCTCCCTCTTCTTCCAGAAACCTTTTCAATAGGCAGGAGAGGATCAGGTCATGGTCAGGCGGATCTATTACACGCTTTGGCCTGGACTGCGACATTTGGGAGACCTCTCCGTAGAGGTCGCTCCATGTCCATACGACAGGCCTGGCCCCGAAAAATGAACCCCTGCGGGAAATAAGGTGCAGGATGGCGTCTTTGTCCAGCCCTGACGGCACTATAAAAACAGTCTTGTTTCCGCCGTCCTTATAGAGCCGGGAAAGCCTCTCTTCTTTCTCTGATATGTTGTAATAAGTTTCAACTATGGGCATTTCTTCTCACATAACCAAGATATCCGTCTACACTCTGACGCAGGAAAAAAGCCTCCCTTTCCCTGTCCTTTTCGGGAAGCTTGCCGATCTGCGCAAGGGCCGGATCATGTTTAAGCAGCGCCTTGACTCCATCTTCCGTTCCTGCACCAGCAGGAAGTGCTGAAATAATATCCTTCCAGAAAGCCATCTGTTCCTTCGCCATAACAAGCAGTCCCTTCGGATCGCGGCTGCAGCCCGAATGCGGATAGCATATGAGATCCGCGTCCCCAAGATCTATCAGCTTCTGGAGTGAACCCATCGCAGTTTCATAGAAAAATTTATGCGGAGTCGCCGGCCTCATGAAGACAGACCCGTCAGGAAGCTCAAAATAACAGCCGGCAGCCTCTCCAGGGAAGAGTATCCTTACTCCGTCGAGGTCATAGAGGTATGAGCTGTGATGGGGAGCATGCCCCGGCGTGTCTATTATCTTAAGTCCGTCCAGTTCAATATTTGGATCAGCAAGCGCCTCTTCAGGGAGGGGTATCGGCATTCCGTACACATCGCAGAGGTCCCCCAAATTCTCCCTGCTTCCCTGTATAAGCCTTTCCGGGTCCACAAGGTGGGGACGGCCTTTGAGCGGGGCGATGATCTTTGTGCCGGGGAATTTCTGATGGAACTGTCCTGCTCCTCCTGAATGGTCAAGATGGATATGTGTATAGAGAAGGTAATCAGGTTCGCCGGCATTCATCTGCTTCAGGTCCTCTATAAGCTGAGGAACTGAAGAAGCCGGTCCCGTCTCCATCAGGATCGACCTTCCCCTGGTTTTGTCGTCAATGTGCCATCCTATGATAAAAGATTCAAAACCGCCCCTTGGAACAGGCAGTATTATCTCCGTAAGTCCCTTGATGATTTCTTTTGTGTTCATTTGGATCTCCCCTTTTATTTACTCAACTTTTCCACCTCTAGATAATTGTGAAACTGCGACAAATACGGTCGCGTGAAGCCGTTGTCAAGACTGGCAAGCAATTGGCAAGCGTGGGCAAGCAATTGGCAAGCAGTCGTGAGACCTAAAAAACCTTTAAACCTAAGCCGCTGGATTCCCGATCTCGGAACGCACTCGAAATGGTTCAAGCACTATGGATTATTTATAAATTTTCCTGACGGAAAACGGTGCTCTCCCGATCTATGCATTCGGGAACGACGGTGATTTTGAACCTCCGCGGCCTTTGGCCGCAATTCCCCGAACTTGCCCCTTGCCCCTACAACTGCTTAGCAACCGCTTAGCGACGGCTCAGCAATTGCTTAGCAATGCCTTGGGTCCAATTCCCCGCCGGACGGGCCTTCCGGCAAATTCTCCAGCGGCCGAAGGACGCGAATTCTCCGCAGTCAAAGGCTGAATTTCCTCGCGGCATTACCCACGCCGCCCGCTTTTCACAACCGCTTGCCGACTGCTTGCCCGCATTTTTGGCCGCTCTGCCTCTATGCGTCATCCAGCGCCGACAGTACTTCATCAAGCAGGGTCTGGAAAGTTTCACAGTGACGGTCCCTTGGATATTCAAGCTCTATCGGGACGGATGCCTCAATCTTTCCCTTTTTCAGCACGATAACACGTGTTCCAAGCCTGAGAGCCTCCCCTACGTCATGCGTCACCATGAGGAAGGTTTTGCCTCCCTCCAAATATATCCTTGCAAGTTCACGCTGCAGTGCCCTTCTGGTAAAATAATCCAGTGCCCCTAGAGGTTCATCCAGAAGGACTATCTCAGGATCACACGACAGAGCCCTCCCTAGGGCGACCCTCTGTGCCATCCCTCCAGAAAGCTGGTGCGGCATCGCATTCCCATATTCCTCAAGCCCAAGCATCTTCAACAGGCCGGTTGCCTTTGAATGCAGATCTTTAGCCCTGTCTTCCGGGTGAAATGGAAAGAGGATATTGTTTTCGACAGAAAGCCAGGGAAGGAGGCGGGGCTCCTGAAAGACCATCCCTACGGGAAGCGGATGTTCCTGATCGCAGACCCTGCCTTTAAATATTATCCTGCCATCTGTCTGCTGTTCAAGACCTGCCAGTATCCTGAGCAGTGTGGTCTTGCCTGAACCGCTTCTTCCTACTATTACAATGAAGCCGCCTTGCTCTATTTCCAGATCGATACCACTCAGGGCATCGACATTCATATCTTCAAGTGCATACTTTTTTTTCAGGTCTACAATACGGAGCCAGCTCACGCTTCGATACCTCTCTTCAGATAGTGCTTCATCGCCCATAGGAAACCATAGTCCAGAAAAGCTCCCAGAGCCCCGATTACAAATATGCCCATGAGGACGACGTCTGAACGGGAAAGCTGTTCCGCATCAAGTATCATATACCCCAGCCCTGAAGATGCCGCAACAAGCTCCGCAGCCACGAGTGAGCGCCAGCTGTAACCAAGGCCAAGTCTGAGTCCGGTGAGTATCGAGGGGATCGCCGAAGGCAGTATGACAAACTTGAACTGATGCCATTTTTTGTAGCCAAATACCGTCGCTACCTCGATCAATTTGGGATCACAGTCCCTTATGCCCTGAAGCGCGTTCATGAACACAGGAAAAAATGTAGCAAGGATTATAAGAATTATCTTCGGAGCCTCTCCTATACCAAACCAGAGGATAAGCATGGGAATGACCGACATGGGCGGTATATGCCTCAAAAATTCCAGTGTGGGCTCAAGCTGTACCAGCAGGGGCGGAAACCATGAGCAGAGAAGTGCAAGTGAAATCGCAATGGACGCAGAGAGCCCGAATCCTTTTATGATCCTCTCAAGGCTGGCCCAGACGTGCTTTTGCAGCTCGCCGTTCTGAATCGACAGGACGAAAGAATCAATGACTTTTTCCGGGGAAGGGAGAAGAAAAGCATTCCACCAGCCTGCGTTTGAACCTGCCCACCAAAGGAACAGCAACAGTACAGGCAATATAAGGCCGCTTTCCAGCAAATTCTCTTTTTCGAATTTCATTCCCTCACGCTCCCGTTATATTGTACATTTTTTTAGCTGATAAGCACAGTAAATAAGCCTGGTTTATGTTAATCTATTATTATTACGAGCATCCGCAGCGCCAAAATATCATACTGCGGACAGAACTCAGAAATCATCGGAAGGGGGCAGATAAATTGGGAAAAGTGACATGGAAACCCGGGACTATGCTTTATCCTATCCCGCCCGTCATGGTCTCGTGCGGTACGATGGAAAGACCTAATGTCATAACAGTAGCCTGGACCGGCATCGTAAATTCCGATCCGGCAATGACCTACATATCAGTCAGACCGGAGCGTTACTCGCACGGACTGATAACGGCTTCTTCAGAGTTTGTAATAAACCTCACCACAGAAGCGCTGATATGGACCGCCGATTACTGCGGTGTAAAGTCCGGAAGAGACATAGACAAATTTGCACTGCCGTCAATAACCGCGATCCCGGCGTCTGAGGTAAGCGCGCCCATGATAGAAGAAAGTCCGCTCAGCCTGGAATGCCGTGTAGACCGCATACTCAGGCTAGGCACTCATGACATGTTCCTTTCAAAAATTGTTGCGGTAAACGCAGATGAAAAGCTTATCGACAGCAATGGCAGACTTCACCTTGAAAAAGCCCGCTTAGTTGCAACAAGCCACGGTAAATATTTCTCACTAGGAAAACAGCTCGGTACTTTCGGCTACTCTGTTAAGAAAAAAAATAAAAAATGACTCCGGGATCATCTAATCCGCTTTAAAATTATTTTTATAAAAAATCCGTTCATAAAGGGAGGAATAGAGATGCTGGTTTGCGCTATATGCGGAAAAGCGCTGAAAGAGTGCTGCGACCTTTTTCACGAGGCTGTCACGCCAGACGGGGACACAGTAGTTGTCTGCAACGACTGTGCAATAGAAAACGACCTGCAGTTTGAGCCTGAGATAGAAGAAAAGTAAAAATTCAGGGATTTTTTATCATTTCCCTCTATGGGCCTGGAATAATGCTCTTTATGCCCCTCGCAGCAGAGAGCATATTCCCGCTCTTTACAGCCTCAGTTCCGGCCGGCTGTTTAAGCGGGATCCTCTGCCGCAGGATCTTCTTTATAACCCGATGGTCATGCCTTGAAGTCTTCAAACTCCACAGCTCTGTACTGCTCCGCCGGTTTTCCCGGAACTACTATGGCATGGGCAGGGCAGAACGCCACACACCTCTGGCATGACTCACAGAGGTTTTTGTTGATAAATGGATACTCCCCTTTCTTGTCGATAGCTCCTACAGGGCAGTTTTCCAGACACCTATTGCATTTCATGCACTTATCATTATCCACCGTTATCGGGAACATCCTGTAAAAGAACCTCAGTGATCTCCCGCTTGAGACCAGTTTGTACCATATAGAGGGGATCAAAGGTATGCCGCGGTTCCAGGATGCTTTTCCTTCTGACAGCTTATCGGCAAACGACCTCGCTTTCTCAAGTGCCGCAGAAATCAATTCCTGGTTTTTTTCAACAGGGATAACTCCGTTGTTGTAGTTGCCCGGCATCACAAACAACTCTGAACCTATCGGCTTATAGCCTTTTTGTCTGACAAGTTTTCTGAACTTCCCCTCCGCTCCAAGAGCGGAACCGCCCATCGTCGCAGTCATAAATATGCTTCTCCCCTTACCCTCAGGAAGTGAAGCAATAAATCTCAGAACAAGAGGATAGGATGAAAAAAAAGCGATCGGGAAAGCAAGGCCGATAACACTCTCACCCGACACCCTGAAGGAATTAAGCTTGCCGATCATATGGAAGTTGACCTCGTGCCCTTTTTCTTCAAGCATTCTGCCCACTTCCTTCGCTATCGTAAGAGTATTGCCGGTCTCGGAAAAAACATAGTATTCAACTCTCATTTTTTATTCCCTCCCACGTCAGAACAATTATACGAACAGCCATTTCCCCATTATCATTATAGCCATTTACTCAGATATAATAACAGTATCAGGGAATAGAGAAAAGAATTTTGTCCGGCATTAAAGTGATCTTAAGGATAAGGAAAGGCGGCCTGATAATATGGACTACAAAAATTTATTTGATTTCACCGGCAAAAAAGTCCTTGTTACCGGAGGGACAGGAACATTGGGAGCCGAGTTCGCATACGCATTTGCATCATGCGGGGCTGATGTGGTCATCACCGGAAGAGACAGGCAAAAAGCTGAAAATGTTTTAAAAAGATGCATATCTCATGGCAACATGTCGGAATTTATACAATGTGACCTTTCAGATGTTTCAAAAATAGCGGATATGGTGGAGCGAACGTCAGGTATCCTCGACGGGATCGATATACTCTGCAACCACGCAGGCTTTTCCATACGCAAACCGGCGGTCGAGTGCACTGAAGAAGATTGGGACAGGCTGATCGAAATAGACCTGAAAGCTCCCTTTTTCATTGCCTGCGAAACTGCGAAAGTAATGAAAGAGAACAAATGGGGCAGAATAATAAATACCGCTTCTGTCTCTTCCGCAAGGGGGCACAGAAATCTCTCCATATACGCCTCGGCAAAGGGGGGGATCAGCCAGATGACTAAGGTCCTGGCTAATGAATGGGCAGCGGAAGGGGTCACGGTAAACGCTGTCGCCCCGGGCTACGTGCCGAGCGCACAGACATCTGACCTTATAAATAACAAAAAGAAAAAAAAGGAACTTCTTGCCCGGATACCGCTTGGGCGTTTTGGAAAACCTGAAGAAATTGCAGCCGTCATACTTTTTCTTGCATCCCCCGGCGGCTCATACATTACAGGACAGACAATATATGCAGAAGGCGGAAGACTGATCGATTAGCCAAAACAGCATGCATATCAAAAGCAACAGCGGTAAGTTTACTGTCTGCCGAAACTGACCACAGGAAACCGCCCCGCCGGCACAAAGCAGGCGGGGCATTTTCCTGTGCTATTTAAACCTGTATTTTGATCTTTTAAGCTATTCTTTCAGATGTACATTGCATGCAAATCGAATCTGCAATTTCCCTATTTTCTAGATGAGCTTTACCACCATTGCCACACCCTGGCCCCCGCCTATGCAGGCGCTGGCTATGCCGACACTTTTGCCCTGCTGTTTCAGAGCATACAGAAGGGTCGTCAGTATCTTGGCACCGCTTGCACCTATCGGATGTCCCAGAGCTATCGCTCCTCCGTGGACATTCAGGCGGTCCATATCAAAGGGCATCTTACGGTGACATGCTATTACCTGTGCCGCAAATGCTTCATTTATCTCTATCAGATCCATGTCATCCATGGTCATGCCTGCTTTTTTCAACGCAATGTCCATAGCCTTGACCGGCGCGATCGGAAAATGTTCAGCGTCGACTGCGACAGCCGAGTAACTTAATATCTCAGCGATGGGATTTAGACCCTTCGCTTTCGCCCAATCGTCACCGGCGACCATTACGGCACTTCCCGCATCACATAGTGCGGAGCTTGAGCCTGCTGTGACAGTACCGTCCTTTTTAAAAATCACGGGCAGTTTTGCAAGCGACTCTATCGAAGTATCTTTCCTGGGAATCTCATCTGTGTCTAAAATAAGCTCTCCCTTCTTCTTATCCTTTACGAACACCGGCACTATCTCGTCCTTAAAAAGTCCTTTTTCTACAGCATCGACAGCTTTCATGTGGCTGTGGTATGAGAATTCATCCTGTTCCCGGCGTGTGATCGAAAATTCCGGGATCACGACATCCTCTGTGATCTCACCCATGAGGCGGCCTGCCAGAGGACAGATAAATCCGTCCGCATGAAGAACGTCTTCGGCCTTTTTCTCGCCCATTCTCATGCCCCAGCGGGCATCCCTCAGTATGTAGGGAGTGTTGGTCGCGCTTTCCATTCCTCCTGCCAGTATCGTGCGGGCGTCTCCGAGACGCACCCTGTCAGCTGCAAGCATTATTGTGCGCAGCCCGGAACCGCAGCGAATATTTACCGTAAACGCCGGAACAGACTGATCTATCCCCGCCCTGAACATGGCATTCCTCGCCGGATTAGCTCCGACACCGGCCTGCCAGCCATTTCCCATAATTACTTCCTCAACTGTATCAGCGGAAGCGCCTGAACGGATAATAGCCTCTCTTAAGGCAGCCGCTCCAAGATCCACTGCAGAAAGTTTAAGGAACTGTCCTCCGAACTTCCCTCCTGCCGTTCTGCAGGCGCTCAATATTACCGCTTTAGGCATTCTGCGACACCTCCATTCCCTTTATTGGGAGCAGCGGATCGGCTACGTTAAATTCAGCTTCGGTATGCTCCCTGATCTGCTCAAGTGTTACTTCCGGCGCTTTTTCGATCAGCGTCATCCTGCCCTCGGATACTGAAAAAACTGCGAATTCTGTAATTACCATACTTGCCACTCCAACAGCAGTAAGGGGAAGTCTGCATTGTTTCAGTATCTTGGCCCCACCCTTTTTAGTGGTGTGTGTCGTCGCTATATACACTTTTTTCGCTCCTACGACAAGGTCCATGGCGCCGCCCATTCCCGGAACACTCTTGCCTGGTATGACCCAGTTGGCTATGTCGCCCGTCTGGCTTACTTCGAGCGTGCCAAGTACTGTGGCATCGACGTGCCCGCCTCTTATAAGGCCGAAGCTGGTATCGCTTGCAAAAAAGCTGCCTCCGGGAAGCATCGATATTATGCGCCCGCCGGCTCCTATGCACCTCAAGTCTGGTTCAGCAGGAGCAGGGCCTATTCCGATAGCTCCGTTTTCAGCCTGAAAGATTATGTGGACACCTTCGGGAATATAGTCTGAAACAAGTGTCGGTATGCCTATTCCAAGGTTCACTACCTGTCCTTCTGAAAATTCCAGTGCTATCCGTTTGGCTATTCTTTCCTTTATAATGCATTCATCAAGTTCTGGAAGCATAGTATGAACCTCCTTTCACAACTATCATGTCCACAAGGATCCCTTGTGTTACTATTTCATTCGGATCAAGCTCCCCCACGTCCAGCACTGAATCAACCTCGGCTATAACGATCTCCCCGGCAGTGGCCATAGCCGGGTTGAAGTTCTGGTTGGTGCCTTTGTATATCAGATTGCCCATGCGATCCGCCTTATATGCCCTCACCATGGATACGTCTGCTCTGAGCGGCAGCTCCAGTATGTATTTCCTGCCGTTGACTTCAAGCACCTGCTTGCCCTCTTCAACAATAGTTCCCACTCCTGTCGGAGTCAGAAAACCACCGAGACCGAATCCGCCTGCCCTTATACGCTCAACGAACGTTCCTTGAGGTGAAAGTTCAAGTTCCATTTTTCCAGAATTGAAATATTCGCCGGTTTTTTTGTTGAGTCCTACGTGTGAAGCGATCACTTTTTTTATCCTGCCTGCAGCGACAAGTTTTCCATGCCCCACATTCTCATATGCGGTATCGTTCGCGATCATGGTCAGCTGATCTGTTCCGGCTTCAAAGAGCGCGTCGATAAGGGTGTAGGGTATACCTCCGTAATTGAATCCTCCCACCATTATTGTGTCGCCCTGTTTGATGCATTTAACTGCTTCTTGCGCAGAGACAACCGGTTTGATAATTTTCTTGGTCATCATACGGTCCCTCCTTCAAGTTTATTTTTTTTCTTTCCGGACCCCTTCTGTTTTGCGTAAACCGCAGCGACTATTGCAGCTCCCAACAGATTGCTTATCATAGTGGGGTATATTATCAGGAAAGGTACCGCGATAAGCAGCAGCCTCTCTATCGGATTCAGGTCATCAGCAAAATATCCCTGCACTGCAGCTGAGAGTCCAATGACTGCTATGAGGGCGGTCACGCTTGCAAAAACGATCTCAAAAATGCTCCCCTTAAGCAGCAATCCCGGATTGTATATGAACATATAGGGCACTATAAATCCTGCAGCTGCCACCAGAAGAGCTGTAAATCCTGTTTTCAGCGGTTCCGATTTAGCTATCCCGGCAGAGGCGTATGTAGCCAGGGCGACCGGAGGAGTTACGTCAGCAAGCACTCCAAAGTATAGACAGAAAAGGTGGGCTGAAAACATCGGGACCCCCATCTGAGAGAGCGCCGGGGCTGCCAGTGTCGATGTTATGATATACTGGGCAGTTGTAGGCACTCCCATGCCCAGGATTATGGACCCTATCATTGTAAGAATCAGGGCAAATGGCAGGATGCCCTGTGACATGCTAAGAACGAAGGATGAGAATGCGAGTCCTACTCCCGTAATGGCAATAACACCAATAACTATGCCTGAACAGGCACATGCTGCGGCAACATCAACAGCTCCGGTACCTCCTGCTATCATGGCGTCTATGATCCTCCTGGGCGTCATACGGTGCTCTTTGTCTCCGAGCCATGAAGCAACAACTAGCGAGACAATGGACCAGAAGACCGCCATTGTCGGAGAATACCCGAAAGCGAGCAATGCGACGAGCAGAACTATCGGAAGCAGAAGATGCCATCCACGACGGATAACGTTTTTGACTTTTGGAAGCTGTTCATCTGTAAGCCTTGGCATACGCTTTTTACCGGCCCTGAAATGGACCATTGCGCCTATTGAAATAAAATAGAGCGTTGCAGGTATGGCTGCTCCAACGACTATTTCCCAGTAGGATACTCCGAGGAACTGCGCCATGATGAAGGCAGCCGCTCCCATTACAGGGGGCATGACCTGGCCTCCTGTCGAAGCGGCCGCGACTATCGCCCCTGCAAATTCAGGAGAGTAGCCTGACTGCTTCATAAGAGGAATAGTGAAGGCTCCTGTTGTAACTGCATTACCGCATGAGCTTCCGGAGACCATGCCCATGAATCCGCTCGCCGTTACGGCAGCCTTTCCGGGTCCTCCCTGACTTTTTCCCGCAAGCCCTACCGCAAGGTCAATAAAGAACTGACCTGCTCCTGAAGTGCTCAGGAAAGCCCCAAAAAGGACGAAAAGGAATATGAACGAAGCTGAAACTCCCAACGGCACACCGAAAATACCGTCAGTACGGAGGTACATGAACGGAGCGAGCTCTTCAAAAGAAAATCCTGCATGGGCAAGAATGCCCGGCATATAAGGCCCAAATACACCATAAGACAGAGCAAGGATAGCCATAATAGGAAGCGGCCAGCCCATAGCCCTGCGCGCTCCTTCTATTACCAGCACGATCATGATTACACCCAGATAAATATCAGATGGTATAGCTGATCCTTCACGCGCGGCTATCGCATCGTAATTCAGCAAGATATTGGCGCAGCCAATGATCATCAATGCTGCCGGGATCCAGTCCCAGATGTCTATCTTTAATTTGTTGCATTTTTTCTGTGATACAGGATACATAAGAAAGAGGAGCGTCCCCATGAACATCCAGTGCCACGCCCTCTGTGTCATTGCCGCAAAAAGCCCGAAAGCCGCTGTATAAAGATGGAAACAGGAAGCTATTATTGCTATCCCAGCAACAAGGTAAAACTGCCAGCCGGATAATCTCCGTTTTTTACTTTCATCAGGATCTTCAACTATCTCAGGGATAATATCGATCTTTTTCATGTTTTCTGCTGTATGCAGATCAAATTCATCAGCCATCAAACAAACCTCCTGTGATCTAACGCTTCTAAAGTCAACGGGGAGCAGATGCCCCCCGTTGAGATCCAACTATAAGCCGAGGTATCCTACTTAACTGTTATTCCCTGTTCCTTGAAGTACTTGATCGCTCCCGGGTGGAAAGGAATGATACCTACGGATGCCTTCTGAGGAACAAAGTTGACCGCATGCGGAGTTACTTTCATAAGTTCATCTTTTTTGTCAATGAAAGTCTTCAGGCAGTCGTATGCTACCTTTTCTGTCATTTTTCCGTTGACGACGAGGAAGTTGGCGTCAGCCACAGTCTTGCAGGGCTGATCCTGCTTTGTGTAAGTCCCCTTTTCAATAGTGTATTTCAAAAGGAACTGGTGCTTCTTAGTAACCTTATCGATAACGTCATCGGGAAGAGATATCATGACTACGTCACGTACAGCGGCAATCTCCATGATCGCTGATCCGGGAGCTGCAAAGTTGAAGAAGGCTGCATCGATATTCCCATCCTTAAGGGCCGTTACGGCTTCGGGCTGAGTAAGCTGCTGCTTGTTGATGTCCTTGTCGGGATCCCATCCTGCTGCCTCCAGGATCATCAAAGAAAGAAGCTGGTCTCCGCCGCCGGGGGCGCCGAGAGAGATTTTCTTCCCCTTGAGATCAGCAAATGTCTTGATACCTGTTCTCGTTGTCGTCACAAGGTGCTGGGGCGCGGCATACATGTTCATGAGTGTAAGGAGCGGGAGTTTTCCGTCCTGCTGGAAAGCCTCAGTTCCCGTGTAGGCCTGATAGAGAGTAGAACCCATGGTCATACCGATCTGGGCCTTATTTGATGCGACAAGACGGCAGTTCTCTTTGGATGCCGCTGTAGAGCGCGATGTTGCCTTGATGTCCATACCGCCCTTGGTCAGCAGTTCAGCCATTACTCCGCCCAACGGGTAGTATGTTCCTCCGACTCCGCCTGATCCGATCGTGATGAAGGTCATTGCAGACGCGATCCCTGCAAAAAGCATAACTGTGATAATTCCGAGTGCGATAATATTCCTCTTCTTCATGAAACTTGTACCTCCTTAGAAAATAGTTTTGACGATATGCTATGAATTACCTGTCTTTATGACAGTGAAGCCCAGTTATCACACTAACTTTTTCGCCGCGGCATCAAGGCCTGCTGCCAGTTTTTCAAGCAGTTCGCCCACCTGCTGCTCGTTGATGATAAGAGGAGGCGCGACAATGAAATTGTCTCCCAGAAGTCCGTCCACCTGACCTGAACCGGGGTAAATGATCAGGCCCCTGTCCGCACATTCCTTCGTGGCAACATTTGCTGCTCCGGTTTTTTCAAAGGGCTCTCTGGCAGCTTTGTCCTTTACCAGTTCGAATCCCCACATAAGGCCTTTGCCGCGAACATCGCCCACTATCGGGTTTCCTGCTGCTATCTTTTTTACTCCTGCCCCAAGTATCTCCCCCATTGCGGCAGCGTTCTCGACCAGCTTGTGTTCCTTCATGTACTTGAAAACTGCACATACAGCGGCAGCGCTTATCGGGTTTCCGTTATAGGTGTGGCCATGCATAAAAGATCCGCTTCCGTTTTTTATCTCTTCAACAAGACAGTTTCTTGCGATTATCCCGCCTGTCGGCACATAGCCCGCGGCAAGACCCTTCGCAGTCGCGATTATATCCGGCACCACATTCCAGTGATCGACCGCAAAATTCTTTCCTGTCCTTCCGCATCCCGTCATTACTTCATCAGAGATAAGAAGAACGTCGTATTTGGTGCAGATATCTCTTATCATGGGCCAATATTCATCCGGCGGCGTGATCGCACCGACTGTTGAACCCACAAGAGGCTCCGCTATGAAGGACGAAACATACTGGGGACCTATGATCTTTATCATTTTTTCAAGATGCTTTGCACACATCATGCCGCAGGAGGGATATTCAGCCCCGAACTCACAACGGTAACAATATGCGGCAGCGATTTTGGGAGATTCCCTGAATAGCGGCGAAAATACCCTGCGGCGCGCCATGGATCCGGCTATGGCCATAGTACCGATCGTACTGCCATGGTAAGAATTCCAGCGGCCGATCGTCAGATGTTTGCTTGTGGCAGGTCCGTCCCTTTCAACAAAGTACTGTCTCGCCAATTTGACTGCGGACTCTATCGCTTCGCTGCCGCCGCTTACAAACCAGACCTGGTCCAGGTCACCGGGAGCTGTTTCTGCAACAGCAGATGCCGCCTCTTCAACTATTGAACAGCGCCAGCGTGAAGGATGGGCAAATTCGATCTTCTCATACTGCGCTTTGACCGCATCAATGACTTCCTTATTGCAGTGACCAAGGTTTGAGATCAGAGCTCCGCAGCATCCGTCAAGATACTTTTTGCCTTCGGTATCATATATATAGATACCCTCTCCATGATCCGCTTCGATGTAATTTGTTTTGAAACTTCGAGGAAATGCGTGCTGTAACATCCTGTGTTCTACCTCCTGCCATAAAATTGAAGGAAATAAATCATAATACTTTTAAATAGAAAAGGTAAGGCAATAAAAAAATACAGGGTAAAAAATGAATAATGATTGCAATAACTTTAATTTCTCACAGTATTCACCTGCGATAACGTTTTTTGCATATGAAGGATTTCCTTCAATTTTTTATACCTTATAACATTTTTTTTGTCAACCATTAATCAATTTTATATTTTTTGCTAAAGCTGCACACCAACAGCATCAAATTCGGCATTTTTTGTGATAAAGTTAGGATGTTTTATTTTCGGGCCGGAATTATGGCAGTTTATAATGTATAATCTTCAAAACTTTAGGGGGAACAAACATGGGCTGGAGAAACGTTGAGAATAACCTGGGCAGTCTTTCGCCTGCTCAAAGGAAGATCGCAGAATATATGTTAAAGAATAAACTGGAATCGATATTTTTAACCGCGCTCCAGCTTGGCAAAAACGCGGGATCAAGCGAAGCTTCAGTTATAAGGATGGCATCAAATCTGGGGTTCTCAAGTTTTCCCGATTTCATTAAGTCACTGCAGGAAGAAGCAAAAGATCAGCTTTCGACCCTTGGCCGTCTTCAGACACACAAGCTTCAGCCTCAAACAGGAGGATTGATCGCCAGGATCATCAACTGCGACCTTGAACAGGCACGGGAATCCCTCTCAACTGTAGATGACGGATCCATAAAAAACCTTGCCGCAAAAATATGCTCTTCAGAGGCCATCTATATAATCGGACTCAGAAGCACCAGGTCACTGGCAGTATATATGGAATATTACCTCTCCTGGTTTTTTTCAAATGTATTTCTTCCCACCACAGACACAATAGGGAACCACCTTGTGGCGGCCCCCCAAAACAGCATTGTCATAGGCATAAGCTATCCGCGTTATACAAGGCAGACCGTTGAATGCATCGCCCTGGCGAAAAAGAGAAAATTCCTTACAGCGGCTATAACAGACTCCCCGTTCAGCCCTCTCGCAAAGGCGGCCGATCTGTGCATCGTATCTCCGTGTGCCCACATCGCCCACATAGACTCGCTTCTCATACCGATAGGGCTCATCAACACCCTGCTCATACAGGTTGCCGAACAGCTTGGGCCGAAGGCGCTCAAAAGGCTTGAAGAGCTGGAGAGGAACTGGACAGACAGCTCGGTCTACTGCTAGGGGCCTCTGTACAGGATCAACTCAACGCACCTTCTCAGGACATCAGCAGCTTTATCCTGTTCATCTGGTTTACGGAACTTGTTCCTGCGTCATAGTCCAGGGCAAGGATGCTGGCCCCGCTGTAGCGGCGCCTCAGTTCTTTTATCACGCCCTTTCCCGTAATGTGGTTGGGAAGGCATGCAAAAGGCTGGACACATATAATTTTTTTGACACCGCTCTCTATCAACGAGATCATTTCAGCAGTCAGAAGCCATCCTTCGCCTGCCTGGTTCGCACAGGAAACAACAGATGAAGCCTTATCGGCCATTGCGTATATGTCGTGGAGGCACCCGAACCTGGTACCCCTTAGAGCGTCCCTGACAGGTTTCCGGATGATCTCAATCGCTGCGATGGCAGCTCTTCCCGCTACAGCGGAACAAACACTTCCAGAAAGAGATCTGTACCTGTAGACCGGATCAAAGAGACAGTAAAGCAAAAATGAAGCTATGTCAGTCAGAACAGCCTCTCCCCCGCTTGACTCTATAAGGTCAACAAGACGCTCGTTCGCGCCTGAGTGGTATTTGACCAGTATCTCACCCACTATTCCAACTTTGGGCTTTTCTGTTCCGCTTACCGGGATCCCGTTAAAATAGGACACAGTCTCACTCACAATCGAACTGAAGCCCGGTCCGCATCCATTTGCGATCGCATATTTATATTTGGATGACCATGCATTGTAGACTTTCGTTGCTTCTCCGGGCCTCAGTTCATATGGTCTGGTTCTCAGCAGGAGCCTCATAAGCAGATCACCGTAGACCATTGCTTTCGCGGTCCGAAATATAACCCTCGGGGGCAAAGGAAAGCTTACTGAATTTTTGCCCTGTGAGTTGACTGCCAGCACCCTTACCTCTTCAAACCCTGCATCGTCAAGCGCCCTCCTCAAAAGCGGAACATAATTGCTCGCCCTGCAGGAACCGCCTGTCTGCGCATAGAAACAATCAGTCTTTTTGGGATCATATTGTCCGCTCCTGAGTGCATTCAGAAATTGCCCTACCACTATCATCGCGGGGTAACATGCATCGTTGTTGACATAATTCAGCCCCAGTTCTACCGATTCCCTGCCGCCCTCGGCAAGGACCCTGAAATCATGCCCCTCCGCCCTCATTATGGATTCAAGGAACTGGAAATGATACTGCGAAAGCGGCGGACAAAGTATCGTCCTCTTCCCTGAAGGACGGCTGATATTAGCAGTGTTTGGAATTTCAGTCCTGCCGGCCTCTCCCGGAAAAGAATCTTTCGCTTTTACCGCGGCAAGGAGCGAGCGTATCCTTATCCTCACTGCCCCGTTATTTTTGCTTTCATCTATCTTCAGGAGAGTGTGGAGACGTCCCTCTTTTTCAAGAATCTTCGCAGCCTGGTCTGCGCTTATTGCATCCAGTCCGCAGCCGAACGAGTTCAGCTGCACCATTTCTATCATCCTGAAATCAGGATCGTTAGCCACAACATATGCCGCCCTGTAAAGCCGTGAATGGTATACCCACTGATCGATTACTTTCAGCCCTTTGCCAGCCTCCGCACCGATTGATCTCCCTGCTACTGAGTCCTCTGTAAGAACTGCGACGTTGTACCCGTTGATAAGTTCGGGTATGCCGTGATTCACTTCGGGGTCCAGGTGATAGGGGTGTCCGGCAAGGACTATACCTACAATCCCCTTCTCCTTAACGTACCTGACAACCCTCTCCCCCATCGCTCCGATATCTTTTTTAAATTCCTCCTGCGCCTTATATGCTTTTTTGAGGGCCTTCGCTGCTTCAGCATGGGTCACGCCCTGACGCCTGAACTCTTTTACTATGTGTCCGGCCATTTTCCCCGGTGAATCGATCGGAAAGAAGCTGTGGATGTAGCTTACCTTACCTGAGCTTAACCCGTCGACATTTAGTCCGGCGACATCGGGATAGCCTGCCACCACCGGACAGTTGAAGGAGTCGTCTGCGTCCCTGTACTCCTTTTTTTCCTGCTGTATGCCCGGGTAAAAAATAAGTTCAGTCCCCCTGTCTATCAGTTCCTGCAGGTGGCGGTGGACCAGCTTGGCAGGGAAACAAAGTGTCTGGGATGGAATAGTGTCAATCGCAAGCGACCCGTCAGGGCGCTCGGAGGAGAGTTCGACCCTGAAGCCCAGATCGGTGAAAAGGGTGAACCAGAAGGGGTAATTCTCATACATGTTGAGTACCCTTGGGATGCTGACGGTACCCCTTGGAGCATGCCCTTCCTCTATTGGCACATAATAATCAAAGAGCCGTTTATATTTTTCGCTGTAAAGATTAGGAGGAAGATCAGGGCTTGCCTGCCCTGCGTTCTCCCCTTTCGAGCACATGTTGCCCGTTACATGGCTGCGCTCTCCGCTGAAGGTGGTCACGGTCAGAAGACAATTGTTCCCGCAGCCTGAGCAGCGTCTTGTCTCAGACTTCGAATCGAAGGATAGAAGGGCCTCTCTTGAAATTATCGAGCTTTTCGCGCCGCTTTCACGGTCTGTTGATACAAGCGCAGCCCCGTATGCACCCATGAACTCTGATATATCGGGCCTCAGCACATTGCGCCCCGTAATTTTTTCGAAGGCCCTCAATAAGGCGTTGTTTTTGAATGTCCCGCCCTGAACGACTATGTGCCGGCCGATCTCTTCCATCCTCCGTATCTTCAATACCTTATAGAGAGCGTTGCGGACTACGGAATATACCAAACCCGCTGCGATATCTTCGACAGCAGCTCCCTCTTTCTGCGCCTGCCTCACCCTGGAGTTCATGAAGACCGTGCATCTTGAGCCGAGATCTACCGGAGAGCGGGATCTTTCCGCGCTCGCCACGAACTCATCCATTCCCATACCCAGAGATTCAGCAAAATTCTGGAGGAATGAGCCGCATCCGGAAGAACAGGCTTCATTCAGAAATATCTGCCTGATGCTTCCCTTCTCTATCTTCAGACATTTCATATCCTGTCCGCCGATGTCGATTATAAAATCCACATCCGGGTCGATTTGCTTTGCCGCCCGTGTATGGGCAACAGTCTCTATCTCTCCGATATCTATCCCGAATGCCGACTGGATCAGTTTTTCTCCGTAGCCTGTCACACAGCTGTTCTTTATGAAAAGTCCCTCAGGCATCCGGGAATAGAGATCAAGAATGATCTCCCTGACCGTATTTATCGGTTCACTTCCGCCACGCATCCTGTAATCGGAAAAAAGCAAATTTCCCTCACTGTCCGTCAGTACGGCCTTAGTCGTAGTCGATCCCACGTCTATGCCAAGATAGGCACCTCCGACAGCGGATCCTATCTGCTTTCTTTGAGTCGAAACCTTGCTGTGTCTCTGCTCGAACTCCTTTTTTTCACCAGGATCTGAAAAGAGCGGCGAAAGGGAAGAACCGCAGCCCATCCTCGAAGGTGAGGAATAGGTCGATGTCCTGCGGTCCAGCTCCGAGACGGTCACTTCATCATTTTTTTTTCCAAGCAGTGCGGCGCCAAGAGCCACAAAAAGATGGGAGTTTTCAGGCGATATGGATTGCATCGGCAGAAGCCTGAGCGTTTCTGAAAACCTCTTCCTCAGTTCCGGGAGAAAATAGAGAGGACCTCCAAGGAATGCAACATTCCCTACAATCCTCCTTCCGCAGGCAAGACCGCTTATAGTCTGATTTACAACAGCCTGGAATATCGAGGCTGCGATGTCGGCCCTTTCCGCCCCCTCTTTCATCAGAGACTGGACATCGGTCTTTGCAAAAACACCGCAGCGCGACGCAATAGGGTAAACCATCCTGGATCTCGCCGCAAGCTCGTTCAGTCCTGCTGCATCAGTCCCCATAAGGAGGGCCATATGGTCAAGAAAAGCGCCTGTACCGCCTGCACAGGTCTCGTTCATCCTCTGGTCCGCGCCGCTTTCGTCAAAATATGTAAGTTTGGCATCTTCCCCGCCAAGCTCTATGCAGACGTTAGCCTGAGGGATAAACCTGTTCACTGATACTGAACAGGCTATAAGCTCCTGGGTGAAAGGAAGCCTCATCTCCTCCGCGATCCCCATGCCTCCGGAACCGGCTATCTCCAGCGTTATCCTTGAATTTTTAAAACCAAGCCTTATTTCGTTAAAAATTTCACAGACAGTTGTCCGGACATCTGAAAAATGCCGGCAGTATTTGCTGTGGACGAGTCTGTCTCTTTCGTCCAATAGTACAGCTTTTGCCGTAGTTGAACCTATATCGAGCCCCATGTGCAAATGCGGCATCAGTTGCTTCCCCCTAACTTTCCTGTCAGAACAAGAGCTGTGCAAGACAGCCCTAACGTTTGAAACTTATCTGAAGTTTTGAAAGCTTAAAAAGGAGAATTCGGTCTAAATCAGAAGAACAAGATCCAAAACAGGCAGAAAGAGGTGTTCCATCTCCGCGGTAAGGCTGCCTTTATCAAGAATGTTGGGCAAGGAACGAAATGAGGAGTGGTCGAACAGATCTCTTTTTAATGTATAAAACGACTGGTTCGCATTTAAAAGTGAATTCATGGATCTGTAAAATCTTGAAAGCGTCTGCCTGTATGTTGGGTTTACTGCGGCAGAAGATGTTTCGATACTGTTCATCATAATTTTTGCGGAGCTCGGACCAAGGCTGTACCGGATATTGTGTCCGGACAAAACAACAACGGCCGTCTGGAAAATGATCAGAGACGTCAGAAAGATATATGCGTACTTTTTCATAATATTACTGAATCTATACAAACAATACCATCTCCGTTTGCGAAGATTATCACATCTCTGAAATAAATTCCATACCTAATTTTCAGTCAGTAAAATGAGACATGTGATTAAAGCTGATATAAAGATATAATTATGTAAAGGTAAAGTTATTCACCCAAATAGCATGTAATGACTAAACAACCACAAGGAGTGAGATAAATGGTCAGATACATCAAAAACATACCTGTGGAAGAAATTTTTACGCTTGCAGATCAGGTGGAATACCTCCCCGGTCAGGTGGTCAGCAGGACTATTTCACAAAACGATGCCCAGAACCTTACGATATTCGCATTTGACAAGGGAGAGGAAATAAGCTCACATTCCTCACATGGTGACGCGCTGATAACCGTCCTCGATGGAGAAGGCAGAATAACCATAGACGGGACAGCCTTTGTCCTTCACAAAGGAGAAAGCATCCTCATGCCTGCAGGAAAACCCCATGCAGTCTTCGCGCAGGAGAAATTCAAAATGTTCCTGTCTGTGATCTTCCCCATAACTTCAAAGGGGAAATAGATAAGCTGCCGGAAGAACCGCAGCTTGAAGTGCGGCTTTTTAAACCGCGAAGAATTGGGGCTTTGATCATTAATTCTCCGCCAGATGTTTTTCCGCCAAATTCACCGTCGCGCAGACGCGACAAACTCCCCAGCGGACACACTCTCCGTCAGCTATTACAATCGCTCGGCATAAGAAGAAAAAATATGGAATGAGAATAAAGGAAGGGGGTTTGACTTAAGGCATTACCGATCGTTTGACTACTGTTTGACAATTGTCCTGCACGGTTGCCTACGCGGCTTAACGCCGCGCCGCTGCTAATTTCTATCTACAAAAATTGGCTCGAGTTTTGCTCGGATCTTTTTTAATCTGGCGCAGACAGCCTGCTGGGTAATATTGTGCTTCCCCGCAAGATCGTTCTGTGACCAGCCATCCATAACATCGCACACCATAATGAATTCATCGGGTGAAAGTTTCCTTCTGAGGGTCTCCAAAATTTCAACAAGGACCCTTCTCTCTATTTCCGAAGGATCTAAAACAATATCGGCAGCTGTATCAAAATCTGCTAAATTTGTCACTCTTCTCAGTCCCCTGAGTCTTTGGGCGGCTGTCCTCACATAACCGGGAAGTCGTCTTGCTATAAAGGCCGTAAGCCATTCTTTGTCTGTGCATTTTTCATTGAGGATCAGCAGAGCGAGATAACCTTCCTGGACCAGATCTTCATATTCCGCGCCTCTGCCAGCGTAACGCCTGGCAGTTGCCTTGACCAAAGGTTCGTATTTAACGATAAGCTCTTCGTTCGTTAATGTTGCATCTGGTATATTTTTCATTTAGTCTCCTATCTGTATGTGGACAAAATTTTTCGAGCCGTAACAGAGCACTTTGGTAAACCCATACTCCAAAGCCAATGCCCGAAATCGCTCATGTTCCGCATTCGGAACTCTCACATCCGCCGCCTGCCCGACTTTATGCAGGCTCCGTACAACACCCCCCACTTCCCTGTTGTGGACTTCACATCTGTAACCGCTGTTGATGATCAACGCACTCCCCCATTTCTCCCTCAAATTCTGCAGCTTCAAAACAAGCAGCGGGTGCAGCAGGACAGTGTGACAGCAGGGACACTCGAACTCTTTCAGGTTGAAGTTTTCCGTGAGCTGAAAATCATTCAACCTCATTTTTCAGGCTCTTTCTGTTCAAATAACCTTAAATGCATCAGTACAAAAACTAGGATACTCCTTATTTTAAACAAAAGCGACCTATTCACCGTTCCTACACCTCCTTTCGCTCAATAACCGTTCCGAGCTGGATAACAGCCCGCGTCAGTTCCTCCATCCTGCGATCCATTCGTATCAGCAGATAAGAAGCCACTGCAACCGAAAAACCATTCTGCAGAATACTTGCCATTAGATCTTCCATTTTCTAGCTTTCCTCCTTCCAAAAACCGTCCAATATGGGCCGGCAGAATTATTTATTCTCCAAAAAAATATTGATAAGGCGCGCCGTTAAGCGCGCCCAAGGGGGTTATATCACGTCTACTACTGTGCGGTCGATCAGCTCTGCGCCGTCAGCAGCTGCCAAAGTAACGCCAAAAGGCTGCTGAGCAATAAGCGCGTCCATTGCGGACTGCACCAGGGCAGCTCCGCCCTCCTCAAGAAGCGCGGGGTCCGCGTAATTCATACTGACGCTGAAATCTTTCCCTGCATCAGTAATAAACTTAAGTTTGATAGTCTTCAAAATACCACCCTCCTTTCTCTAACCAATTCGTCCGTTCACCCTTACTCTACGAGAAGGCCGGTCTCATACTGCTTTGTTTCAATTACCGGATACTCGAGAAGTGATTCCAGCGCGGTTACAACGGCGTCAACCTTCTCTGCTGTAACTTCGTTATCCAGATTGCTGATGTTTACGCTCTTCTCGACCGCTTTGCCATCGACCACACCCAAATCAAGGGTCATGCGGATCGACGTTGAAACAGGATTGATACTTGCCATTAGGTTTCCTCCTTTCGTGCCTGATACTATTAATAGTGCGCAGGAGGGTCGAAAATAACAAACGAAAGAGGAAAATATCTGAAAGATAGTTTTTATGGGGCTTTTTTTAGAAAAAGTATGAATTGCAAGAAGAAAACAAATATCCCCGGAACAGGCTTCAGGACAAAATCCGAGTCATGTTAAGACCAAAAACGATTGATATATCCGGAAAGATTGTTATCCATTGCTGAGATAATAAGATACAATAGTTCATGGAAATAAGAACCCTGTGACTATTTACACTTATCGATATACGCTTTCGCAATAAAATAAACAAATGTTGAAAATATTTTTTCCCTCAAAAACAAAGAATCATTGATTGCGGCATGCGAAAAACAGAAAATTTCTTGACAAGCAAAAATCAGGGCCGAAAATAACAAACGGCAGATGCAAATTTCTGAAGAAAGTTTTTTCTAGGCTTTTTCAAAGAAGAAATTTGAATCAAAAAAACAACAGATCCTCCAAATAGAATTCAAAAAAGGGTCCGCGTCATTTTAAAACAAAAAAAACGATTGATTTATCAGGATAGATCGTTAACCATTACTGCGGTAATAAGATACAATAGTTCAGGAAGAAAGAACCCGATGTCAATTTATACTTATCGATATGCCGATTTGCACCAAACGAAATATCTGTTCCAGATATTTTTACGTGCAAAAACAACTGCTCTAATAAACAATCGCCTTAAGGAGACATATATTGGTTCATTATTTCAATCATATAAAAATGAAATGATCGTTATCCGTAACTAGTGCGATGTTAAAGCTTGATTTGTTTACATATTGACCCATGCCAGAGAGGCTATACAGACCATGCTAAACCCTGCCTACCGTCAAAGAGCCGGGACAACGGATGATATTTGACTGAGGTATGGAGAGCCAAAGACGGGTAAATGAAAAACACGAGGTAATGCATGAAGCACAACCAGGGTTTCATTGCGCTCAAAAAAGATCAATAAAACCTTGATATCACAGTAAGGCATTTTGACTTTCAGGTTATATTGAACAGCATTGATTGCCATGAGGCTTTTCTTACAAGTTACAAGAAAGAATTTCTAAATTATGTTCAACTAAAAGGAGAATTTAAATATGGTCAATTTGTTTACTGATATTTTAAAGGGCACAAAATATAATTTTTCACAGTTTTCCACTGAAAATGTATCTGCATTAGAAGAACGGATCATTTCTAAACCAGATAAGAAAGGCAACATTCTTTTTTATGCTGAGTGTATTGTCCGTAAAAAAGAAATAAGACTGACACCTGAAGAAGTAGTTCGCCAGCTGTATATTTATGAACTTGTCAATGAATATAAATACCCGCTGAAGCGCATGAATGTTGAGTATTCTGTTAATTTTGGCCGCGAAATCAAACGTGCCGATATAGTTGTTTTTGATAAGGATAAACAAACCACCCCATTTATTGTTGTTGAACTGAAAAAGCCAACACTCAAGGAAGGCAAAGAGCAACTTAAGTCATACTGTAATGCTACAGGCGCGCCTATTGGTGTATGGACAAACGGCGATCAGATTTCTTACTATAACCGCAAAGACCCAAATTATTTCGAAGATATTTCTAATATACCAACCGCTCTGCAAAAGCTTTCAGACATTCTTACGGAGCGCTGGACAATTGATGATCTGGTAGCCAAAGATAAGCTTATAACTGAAAAGAAATCCCTGAAGGATCTTATTCTTGAAATGGAGGATGAGGTGCTCGCAAATGCTGGTGTGGATGTTTTTGAAGAGATGTTTAAACTTATATTCATAAAGCTTTATGATGAACTTGAAAGTGGGCGCAATCGTTCGCGTTTTCTTGAATTTAGAAATTATGGCGATACAGAAACAGAGTTAAAAACGAAAATCCAATTTCTTTTCAATGCAGCAAAAGCAAAATGGGACGGAGTTTTTTCTCCTGATAGCAAAATCGAATTAACAAGCTCTCATTTATCAATATGTGTGTCATCCCTGCAAGACGTAAAACTCTTTAACTCTAACCTTGATGTCGTGGATGATGCTTTTGAATATTTAATGAGCAAGAGCAGCAAAGGAGAGAAAGGGCAATATTTCACCCCTAGATATGTAATTGACATGTGCGTCCGCATGTTAAACCCCAAGCAGAACGAAACAATGATAGACCCTGCTGCTGGAAGCTGCGGATTCCCAATACATACTATATTTTATGTCTGGAATAGTATTTATGACGACGAATGCAAGGCTCGCACGGACCTTTTTACTACTGAAGAAAAATTGCCCGGATGCGTTGATTATGTTAATGACCACGTTTTCGCTATAGATTTTGACGAGAGATGCGTGCGTGTTGCAAGAACTCTTAATCTTATCGCTGGTGATGGACAGACAAACGTCCTTCACCTAAACACTCTCGATTTTGATCGATGGGATGAAACAGTCAAAAATGAAGATTGGCGGGACACGTATTTTGAGGGCTGGAAAAAGCTTAAGAAATTAAGAAAAAACAAGGATTCAAATCAAGATTTTCAATTTGATATATGCATGGCAAATCCTCCGTTTGCAGGCGATATAAAAGAAAGCAGAATAATCGCAAGGTACGACCTTGGTAGAAAAGAGAATGGTAAATATAAATCCGCTGTCGGCAGAGATATTTTGTTTATTGAGCGTAATTTAAGCTTGCTGAAAGATGGCGGTAGAATGGCAATTGTTCTGCCTCAAGGAAGATTTAATAATTCTACCGACAAATATATTCGTGAATATATTTCTGACCACTGCCGAATATTAGCAGTAGTAGGATTGCACGGTAATGTGTTTAAGCCTCATACCGGCACAAAAACTTCTGTATTATTTTTGCAGAAATGGGATAAAGAGCTATGTCCTAAAAAAGATGACTATCCAATTTTCTTTGCTACCATGTGTGAACTAAGCAAAGATAGCTCTGGAGATAAAATATATGTGCAAAATGAAAATGGGACACTAAGGCTTGATAGACATGGACACTTAATAGTAAAACATGACCTATACAACCATGATGGACTTACCCAGGATGGTATTGCAGAAGCATTTATTGAATTTGCAAAAAAGGAAGGTCTAAGTTTTTTTCAATAGGCCCATCCATTGAACCTTTTGACGAAGATAGATTCAAGGTTTTAATGGATGGGCTGGAATGTAGCGAAGTAATGCTATCAGATATTGATTTAAGTGATAGGTGCGATTCAGAATACTACACAAAAGACTATTTAATGAATGATCAAATACTTTCACACTGCAAAACAGAAAAAATTAGTCAGTTATGCAAAACTACTGCTAGTGCATTTTACCCTGCAGCAACACACTTATATGAGTTTGGAGATTTTCCTTTTGTAAGATGTGTTGATTGTATTGATTATCCAATTATAACGCCAGAACAAGATAGCAATTTTGAGAAAATTCCTCTTGCATTTGCAGAAAAAAGTAGTGGAATTTCCATTCTTAAAAATAACGATATTGTAATTACGAAAGTTGGTACCCCATGCTACACGAGCATAATTGATGGCTATAGTAGATTAGCGTTATCGCGAACAGTATTAGGATTAACCAACGTAAAAAACATCAATCCATATTACTTATGATATTTTTACGTTGTCAATATGGTTTTAGCCAGCTATATCGTCAGAGAGAACTTACAATACAATATCAACTTACTCTAAGTAGAGTAAATAAAACCGACGTTTATGTACCCTCAGATCAATTTCAAGATAAAATTGCTCAAATTTGTAAAAAATACATGAACAGCCTTAGTATGTCCAATTTAATTTATGACGAAGCTGAACAAATAATTCTTAACGAATTAGGCTTTGTTAGTTTTAAATCACGTACATCTAATATCTCTATTAAAAATCTTTCAAAAAGCTTTGAATTGACTGGACGGTTTGATGCTGAACATTACCAACAAAAATATGATGACTACAAAACAATTATTGAAAGCTATCCCTATGGACACACAACCGTAGGAGGAGAATTTAAGCAAGTGAAAAATACGTTCACCAAATCTAGGAATGGATATAACTACATTGAAATAAGCGACATCGATATTGCGGCTGGAGTTGCAAATTCTAATTATATAGAAACACAAGATTTGCCAGCAAATGCAAAAATCAAAATTAGCTATAAAAACATGCTAATTTCCAAAGTTCGCCCTAATAGAGGGGCGGTAGCTATTATAGATTCTAAATTAAATAATTTAGTAGCAAGTGGTGCTTTTACTGTGCTAAAGGAAAAATCTGGAATGAGTATAGAAGTCCTGTTTGTTTTGCTACGATCTTACTTATATAAAGATTGGCTGCTAAAGTGGAATGTAGGCTCATCTTACCCTGTGATTAAGGATAAAGATATATTGAATCTGCCTATTCCGACCCTCCAAACAGGGATACAAAGTCAAATTACAAAAAAAATACAAGAAAGTTTTAAACTACGGGAAGAAAGTAAATCTTTACTTGAAAAAGCTAAACGGGCCATTGAAATTGCAATCGAAGATGGCGAAGTCAAAGCTATGGAGTGGATTAATATTAGCTGATTTTACCACTTAAAAAGGAGCAAGAGATAATGGACATTTCTGAACTGCAGGCACTTGTTTCTGAGTTCCTAAAAAAACAAAAAGCTAATCCAGAACTGTATTCCGAAGACCTGCGTGACCGCAGGAACCGCAGAGCATATTACCAATCATTTACAAAAGAAAAAACACTTTCAATGTCCGAAGATGATTTATATGAATACATCAGTAAGCTCTGGTCCATGCTCATATGGGGCAACAAGGAATATGTGGTGAACCGGATGATAGAAAATAATGGTTTTGAAAACATTAAAAAACAGCTTGCATATCTCCTTTTCGGTACAAATCCGATTGAAACCCGCTGGGATATTTTCCGCAAAGAATTTAAAGGACTTGAACCGGCAAGCATGAGCGAGCTTTTAGCCTATGTTAATCCCAAGGAATACATCCTTTTCAATAAAAACACTGTACGTTCTTTATCATATTTAGGAGTTAAGGGATTACCTAAATATGACTATCAGCGCACCGGCAAAAAATTTGTCGAGATCTGCGGCTACGCTAAAGAAATATTAAAACTGATCGTTTCAAACGGGATAAAAGATGCAGACCTGCTTGATGTTGATTATTTCCTTTGGGATGAAGTACTGCCCATTATCCAGGATAGTCAGCCTGTATCATCACCGGATGTTCCTGATATAGAAAAAATATCCAACAAAGATTCAAAATCTCTTCATGATGAGATCAAAGAAAAAATAGGAAGAAACGATCCTTGCCCGTGTCAAAGCGGCAAGAAATATAAACATTGTTGCATTCCATTTATAGTGATGGCCATTTAGTAGCCATCGACACAGGCAGAATTGATACTAATTACATGAACTCACGTTTTGAAAAATATCTTAAAGTACTGCGCCAAGATGATATTGACCAAGACTCGCTTCAAGAAACTCTTGACGAGCTGCATAAATCTTTTGCTACCCTTACTGCATATTCCACTCAAAATAGACACCTTGTCCGTTAGGAGTTGAACACCATCTCCGGGTGAAATTGAACACCCCGTCCGTGTCAATTGAACATGGCAAAATTGCCCGGAGGAAAATCCCCCGGGCCAGTAACTTTACTTTTTGGTCTTTATCCCTTTCTTCTTACGCATTGATTCGCCTTCGATCATGATTGTATATGAATCATGTACTATCCTGTCACATATAGCATCGGCCAAAGTTGGTTCGCCGATTTTGAGATGCCATCCCGCTACATCAAATTGGGAACAAAATATAGTCGACGCCCTTTTGTGCCGTGCTTCTACAATTTCAAGCAGATCTCTCGCCTCGTTTTCTTTCAGAGGGAACAGCAGCCATTCGTCCATGATAAGAAGCTTTACCTGCTTGTATTGTTTAATAACCTTGCGATATGAGCCGTCACCTCTTGCTATAGCCAGCTCTGCGAACAGTTCTGGCAAGCGTATATATTTTGAGGAATAGAAATTACGATTAGCCGCCATGCCAAGAGCACAACCAATGAAAGTCTTTCCGCTGCCGGTTGCGCCAAGAACACGCAGATTATGATTTTCCTCAATATAAGTGCATGTGGCCAACCTTGCTATTTGAGTTTTATCCAGCTTCCTGTCTGGATGATATTCAATATTTTCAATACACGCACCTGAATGTTTTTTGCAATAGCAAAGTGTAACGAAACGCAAAGAAAAGTGTAACACCTCCCCCTGGGCTACCGGGTCAAATAACCGGGTTACGTTATTTCTGCTGCATTAAAGAATGTTTAAATCTCCAGCTTTCCCTGTCAAAGATTATCAGATGGCTATGATGAACAAGCCTGTCAATCAATGATGTCGTGAGCTGGTCATCATAGAATATCCCGTTCCACCGGCTAAATTCAAGGTTCGTTGTAATGATAATGCTACGTTTTTCATAACAGTCAGCTATAACCTGAAATAGAAGCTGTGAGCCTTCTGCGTCAAACGGGATGTATCCCCACTCATCGCATATAAGAAGATCTAGTTTTTCAAGTTTCTTAAGGTACTGCAACAGCTTGCCATCTGCCTTTGCCGTAACGATCTCATTTACAAGAGTGGCGGTTTTATAAAACCCTACTTTCTTTCCCTGCATACATGCTTCAACACCTATTGCTGTAGCCATATGAGACTTACCTGTTCCGTTTCTGCCGTATAGAATGAGGTTTTCTGTACGGTTAAGAAAATCTGCCTTAATTAACAGTTCTCGGTCTATTGCTGCAGGAAGCTCTATGTCCTCAAAGTGGTAATTCTCAAAGGTTTTAACGTTCCCGAAACCGGCTTTTTTAAGGTTCAGGTCCCTTCTTTTTAGTTCCCGGTATTCAACCTCGGCCGACAGTACTTTTAACATATATTCCTGATGCGAATCACCTGTAAACGTAAGAGCATTCTTTACAAAGCTCGCTCCCAGCCTGAGCAAGCGGCATGAGGTTGCTATTTCTTTACCTGGGTTACTCATATCCCAACCTCTGCTTTTATAAGCGCATCGTATTTCCCCATGTCGGGAAGCATTGGTGGCGTTATAAGTGTTCCTGATGTGTTGTCACGTATTTTCATGGGGCTTGGTGCATTGTCATATGCAAGTGCTGTCCTGCATGCTGCGGTTACGCTTTGCGTGTCCTTCCTGCCACTTGTAAGTGCAGTCTTGAGTGCGTCCGCTGCGTGCGCAATATCACTTTTTTCAAGTATCGAATGCAGCAGAAGCAATGCATTGCGTTTTTCTTTGTTGTCCAGTTCTTCAAGATAATTCTTCCATATCTCAGGCATCTGGCTGTAGAAAGCTGTATATTTCAGCGCAGCCGGACGTTTGGATATCAGGTCTATATAAGGCAGCCATTCCATGGATTCCTGTCCATGTCCGTACAATCTGTTGTGAGACGCTATCTTTTTATATTCTTTATCCATTACTGCTACGGAATCACTTGTTACTTCAATGTACACTTGGGTCAATGCGTGCCTCGGAGATGATGAGTATCTGTTTGTTTCAAACATGACTTTGCCGTATTTATCAGTTTTCACTGTCTCAAATCTCAAAACGTTGTAAGGAATGGGATTGAGGCGCAGCATAGCTTTTCTGTCACTGGCAAAAAGTTCTTTTATGGGTATTTCCTTAATGTAGTGTTTCCTGTACATGTCCTTTTCTGAAGCACTGAAAAGTTGCCTATTGAATTCCGCGAAGTCTGTTATATGAGGTACAGGAACAAACATGTTCCTTCTTTCATAGCCTACTTTGTTCTCAACATTTCCTTTTTCATTCCCGGATGAAGGATTACAAAATGCAGAGTCCATACCGTAATGTTCCATAAAACGTTTGAATCCCTCTGTCTGCTTTCGGTCGTGACCTTTCCCCAATGATACTATTGCTGCTGAAAGATTGTCGAATAAGATCCTGTAAGGAACCTGGTCCATATATTCTATTATGTTCTTTATTCCCTGAAGCAGGCATTCTTGGTTTTCCCCTTTGAATATCTGGCAGTACGCCGCGTTGCTCTGCGGAAATGACAGTGTAAGTTTGTGTCCTGTCCTCTGCCGGTCGCATTCATCATAGTATGCAAATTCGCAGAAATCAGCCTGTGCTTCTCCTGCCGGATGTTCAAGCGGAAGATAACCTTCGGATCTGTTTGAGTAAAGCTCTTTCTTCTTTTCGTTTACATAATATTGTACTGTTCTAAGTCTTACTCCAATTTCTTTGGGATATTCCGCAACCAGACGGTCATATACTCGTTTTGCCGTATGCCTCTGTTTGCGTGGAGCTTTCATGTCATCCTCGAGCCATTGGTCTATTACTGGCTTAAGTGGGTCAAGCCTGGAAGGCTTTTTGTCTGTCCTGTAGATAGGCAGGTTGAAATCTTCCATGTCCAGATATTTGGAGACAGTTTCGTAGTGATAGCTGGTCCTCTTCATAATTTCACGAATACTGCATCCTTCTTTTTCGTACATTCTCCTGATATACTTAATATCGTCCATTGTGAGCATCCTTTCTTTCCTCCTCAGGTCGTCAGATAACCAGAGGATATGTGTTTGAAGGGAGGATCGCAATGGACTCTTTTGTCTATGCTGAATATGCCGTGTCAAATTGAACACATCGTCCGCTTGAATTGAACACCCTTTCCGCGTAAAGTTGAACACCCTTACCGTCCAAGTTGAACACCCTCCTGTAGTTCTATGACTCCATAATCATCAAACTCAATATAATGAATTCAGCATCTAGAAGATGCAAATACATTATTTGAGGGGGGTCATTGGAGATGACCAATTATAGGGAGATTCTACGGCTGAACAGCCTTGGAATCAGCAACAAACAGATTTCTGCAGCATGTAACTGCTCACGGACAACAGTCATAGACGTGCTCAAACGTGCTGTGGAAATCAAGTTTATGTGGGAATCTGCAAAGGATTTGAGCGACAAGGAAATCACAGACAGGCTTTTCCCGCCAGGGTTTATAAAACCAAGCTACAAAATACCGGATTACAATCAAATCCATAAGGAAATGGCCAAAAATGGCGTGACTCTTAGCCTACTCTGGGCTGAATACTGCGATCAGTGTAGGGAAACAAACGAACTTCCATATCAATCCACGCAATTCTACAAATACTATAGTGATTATGTTCAGAAAAACAACGCAACGATGCATCTGGATCACAAGCCTGGAGAAATAATGGAAGTGGACTGGGCAGGTCAGAATGCTTACATAATTGATACTGACACAGGCATGCCTATAAAGTCTTATGTGTTTGTAGCAGTACTTCCATACAGCGGTTATGCTTACGTTGAAGCTTTCCTGTCGCAGAATCAGGAAATTTGGACGACCGCCCATGTCAACGCCTACAAATATTTTGGCGGAGTAACGCGCATCCTTAGGCCGGACAACCTTAAAACCGGCGTCACACATGTATCCAAAAGTGAAACCATCATTAACAAGACATATCTTGAGCTTGCTGAACATTATGGCACAGCGGTGATTCCGGCCCGTCCAAAAGCTCCGCGTGACAAGGCCACCGTGGAATGTTCGGTTGGAATTATCTCAACATGGATACTTGCATCCCTGCGTAACATCCAGTTTCTCTCCATGCATGAACTGAATGAGGCAATAGCAAGCAAACTCATTGAATTCAACAACAAACCCTTCCAGAAGAAAGAAGGCAGCAGGGCAGCCGCATTCTCCGATGAAAAGATATTCCTGCTGCCACTGCCGCCGCGTCCATATGAACTTGCGACCTGGAAAATAGCAACCGTTCAGTATAACTACCATATCAGCACGGATTTCCAGAACTATTCTGTCCCGTATGAGTACATCAAACGTAAAGTAGATGTACGCCTTACGAAGAATATGGTCGAGATATTCTTCGAGGGGAACCGTATAGCGTCCCATCACAGATTATATGGCCATACTAACCAATATAGCACCAATGAAGGACATATGCCTCCTGATCATAAGCATTATATTGCGTGGGATTCGGAACGTTTCATCAAATGGGCTGAGAAAATAGGCGAGAATACAGCTGCCGTAATCCGCCTCTTTTTAGGCAGATACAGAATAGAACAGCAGGGAT